>NZ_CP184468.1:0-3646165 GCF_048627025.1 Burkholderia aenigmatica
ATGTACGAACGCTCGAAGCTGAACCCCGTGCTCACGTTCGACAACTTCGTGACCGGTAAGGCGAACCAGCTCGCCCGCGCCGCCGCGATCCAGGTCGCGGACAACCCCGGCATCTCGTACAACCCGCTGTTCCTGTACGGCGGCGTCGGCCTCGGCAAGACCCACCTGATCCACGCGATCGGCAACCAGCTGCTGCTCGACAAGGCCGGCGCGCGGATCCGCTACATCCACGCCGAACAATACGTGTCGGATGTGGTGAAGGCGTACCAGCGCAAGGCGTTCGACGACTTCAAGCGCTACTACCACTCGCTCGACCTGCTGCTGATCGACGATATTCAGTTCTTCTCCGGCAAGTCGCGCACGCAAGAGGAATTCTTCTACGCGTTCGAGGCGCTGGTCGCGAACAAGGCGCAGGTGATCATCACCAGCGACACGTATCCGAAGGAAATCTCGGGGATCGACGATCGCCTGATCTCGCGCTTCGACTCGGGCCTCACCGTCGCGATCGAGCCGCCCGAGCTGGAAATGCGCGTCGCGATCCTGATGCGCAAGGCGCAGTCGGAAGGCGTGAACCTGTCGGAAGACGTCGCGTTCTTCGTCGCGAAGCACCTGCGCTCGAACGTCCGCGAACTCGAAGGCGCGCTGCGCAAGATCCTCGCGTATTCGAAGTTCCACGGCCGCGAGATCTCGATCGAGCTGACCAAGGAAGCGCTGAAAGACCTGCTGACCGTGCAGAACCGGCAGATTTCGGTCGAGAACATCCAGAAGACCGTCGCCGACTTCTACAACATCAAGGTCGCCGACATGTATTCGAAGAAGCGCCCCGCGAACATCGCGCGGCCGCGGCAGATCGCGATGTATCTCGCGAAGGAACTCACGCAGAAGAGCCTGCCGGAAATCGGCGAGCTGTTCGGCGGGCGCGACCACACCACCGTGCTGCACGCGGTGCGCAAGATCGCCGACGAACGCAGCAAGGACGCGCAGCTCAACCATGAGCTGCACGTGCTGGAACAGACGCTGAAGGGCTGAGCGCGACGCGCGCTTGATAATTCGGCCTCCGCCCCAATTTAAGGGGGGCGGTTCGGTTTTGAGGCACAATACTGGTTTGACCGCCCCGGTGGTGGCGGGCCAAGAGCCCGGCCGGCGGGGCGCTGCGAGGCTGCTGCGCTGCAGGCCGTTACTCAACGAAGGAACTCTATGCAACTGGTCAAGACCGAACGAGACACCCTCCTCAGGCCGCTGCAAACGGTCAGCGGCATCGTCGAACGCCGCCATACGTTGCCGATCCTCGCCAACCTGCTGATCACCAAGAACGGCTCGGACGTTTCGTTCCTGTCGACCGACCTGGAGCTGCAGATCACCACGCGCGCCGATTTCGGCGTCGGCGGCGACCAGGTCGCGACCACCGTCGCAGCCCGCAAGCTGCTCGACATCCTGCGCGCGATGCCTGACGGCCAGGTCACGCTGTCGCTCGCCGACAAGCGCCTCACCGTTCAATCCGGCAAGAGCCGTTTCGCACTCCAGACGCTGGCGGCCGACGAGTTCCCGACCGTCGCGCAGGCGAAGGATTTCGGCGCAACGCTGACCGTCCCGCAGAAGTCATTCCGCCAGCTGCTCGGCATGGTGCACTTCGCGATGGCGCAGCAGGACATCCGCTACTACCTGAACGGCATGCTGCTCGTCGTCGACGGCGACCAGCTGATGGCCGTGGCCACCGACGGCCATCGCCTCGCGTTCTCGTCGATGAAGCTCGAAGGCGGCACGTTCGGCCGCCAGGAAGTCATCGTGCCGCGCAAGACGATTCTCGAGCTGCAACGCCTGCTCGAAGACATCGACGACACCGTCACCATCGACATCGCGCAAACCCAGGCCAAGTTCACGTTCGGCCAGGTCGAGCTCGTGTCGAAACTCGTCGAGGGCAAGTTCCCCGACTTCCAGCGCGTGATCCCGAAGGCACACAAGAACACGTTCGAGATCGGCCGTGAAGAGCTGCAGCGTTCGCTGCAACGCGCGGCCATTCTCACCTCGGACAAGTTCAAGGGCGTGCGCTGCATCATCGCGCCGGGCCAGCTGAAGATCATGTCGACCAACGCCGATCAGGAAGAGGCGCAGGAAGAACTGGAAATCGCCTACCAGGGCGATACCGTCGACATCGGCTTCAACGTCACGTATCTGCTCGACGTACTCGCGAACCTGAAGGTCGACACCGTTCAGGTGAGCCTCGGCGACGCCAGCTCGAGCGCGCTGATTACCGTGCCCGAGAACGACGAGTTCAAGTATGTCGTGATGCCGATGCGCATCTGACGCGCGCGACATCACGACACACACCAGGGGGCGGCAAGCCCCTTTGGCGTTTTTATGGCGAACCGACAACCCGTCCCTTTGGTGCCCTAACGGCGCCTTGGACGGGCCAGGAAAACTGGAGCGGGCCGGCGTTTTCGCAAGGAAACGCACCGCGCCGCCGCTTGAGTGGCCTCGCAGAACCGGAAGATATCCATGAGTGAACAGCACAATACGCAACCCGATAACAGCAGCTACGGCGCCTCGTCGATCCAGATCCTCGAAGGTCTGGAAGCGGTGCGCAAGCGCCCCGGGATGTACATCGGCGACACGTCGGACGGCACCGGTCTGCACCACCTCGTGTTCGAGGTGCTCGACAACTCGATCGACGAAGCGTTGGCCGGGTACTGCAACGACATCCACGTCACGATTCACGCCGACAACTCGATTTCCGTGACCGACAACGGCCGCGGGATTCCGACCGACGTGAAGATGAACGACAAGCACGAGCCGAAGCGTAGCGCTGCGGAAATCGTGATGACCGAGTTGCATGCCGGCGGCAAGTTCGACCAGAACAGCTACAAGGTTTCTGGCGGCCTGCACGGCGTGGGTGTGTCGTGCGTGAACGCGCTGTCGAGCTGGCTGCGCCTCACGGTGCGCCGTGACGGCAAGAAGCGGTTCATGGAGTTCCATCGCGGCGTTGCGCAGGATCGCGTGCTCGAGACGGTGGACGGCGTGGAAGTGTCGCCGATGCTGGTGACGGGTGACACCGAGAACCGCGGCACCGAAGTGCACTTCATGGCCGATCCGACGATTTTCGGCACGGTCGAATACCACTACGACATCCTCGCGAAGCGGATGCGCGAGCTTTCGTTCCTGAACAACGGTGTGCGGATTCGCCTCACCGATCTGCGTTCGGGCAAGGAAGACGATTTCGCGTTCGCCGGCGGTGTGAAGGGCTTCGTCGAGTTCATCAACAAGACGAAGACCAACCTGCACCCGACCGTTTTCTTCGCCACCGGCGAGAAGGATGGCGTGGGCGTCGAAGTCGCAATGCAGTGGAACGACAGCTACAACGAGAACGTGCTGTGCTTCACGAACAACATTCCGCAGCGCGACGGCGGCACGCACCTGACCGGCCTGCGGGCCGCGATGACGCGCGTCATCAACAAGTACATCACCGACAACGAAATCGCGAAGAAGGCGAAGGTCGAGACGACCGGCGACGACATGCGCGAAGGGTTGTCGTGCGTGCTGTCCGTGAAGGTGCCGGAGCCGAAGTTCAGCTCGCAGACGAAGGACAAGCTGGTTTCTTCCGAGGTTCGCGCCCCGGTTGAAGAAGTTGTGGCGAAGGCGCTGGAAGAGTTCCTGCTGGAAACGCCGATCGACGCGAAGATCATTTGCGGGAAGATCGTCGAAGCCGCGCGTGCGCGCGATGCGGCGCGGAAGGCGCGCGAGATGACGCGCCGCAAGGGCGTGCTCGACGGCATCGGCCTGCCCGGCAAGCTCGCGGACTGCCAGGAGAAAGACCCGGCGAAGTGCGAAATCTACATCGTCGAGGGTGACTCGGCAGGTGGGTCGGCCAAGCAAGGACGTGATCGCAAGTTCCAGGCGATCCTGCCGCTGCGCGGCAAGGTGCTGAACGTCGAGAAGGCGCGCTACGACAAGCTGCTGTCGTCGGAACAGATCGTCACGCTCGTGACCGCGCTCGGCTGCGGGATCGGCAAAGAGGATTACAACCTCGACAAGCTCCGCTATCACCGCATCATCATCATGACCGACGCGGACGTCGACGGTGCGCACATCCGGACGCTGCTGCTCACGTTCCTCTATCGCCAAATGCCGGACATGATCGAGCGCGGCTATGTGTATATCGCGCAGCCGCCGCTTTACAAGATCAAGGCGGGCAAGGACGAGCGGTATCTGAAGGATGACGTGGAGCTCAACGCGCATATGCTGCGGTTGGCGCTGCAAGGGTCGGAGCTGGTGCCTGTTGAAAATGGAGCTGCGATTTCCGGCGATGCGCTTGGGGAGCTGGCGCGGTCGTATTTGCTGTCGCAGAGCGTGATCGAGCGGTTGAGCCGGTTGTATGACCCGGCCGCGCTGGAAGCCGTCATGGACGGGGTGGTGATCGATCTCTCCAATGAGGCTTCGACTGAGGCTTCGGCTAAGGCGCTGCATGCGGCGCTGCATGATGAAGCGCTGAAGAACGAAGTGCGTGTCGTGCCCTCGTATGACCCGGTTCGCGAACAGCGGTCGCTGCATGTCGAGCGTACGCATCACGGCAACGTGCGGGTTTCGGTCATCGACCAGGAATTCCAGCACACCGCGGATTATCAGCAGCTCGTGACCACCGCGAATACGTTCAAGGGGCTTATTGGCGAAGGTGCGGTCATCAAGCGCGGTGAGCGCAGCATGGCCGTGGCGGACTTCAAGAGTGCGATGAAGTGGCTGCTGGCGGATGCGGAGCGGAACGTTTCGAAGCAGCGGTATAAGGGGCTCGGCGAGATGAACCCCGAGCAGCTGTGGGAAACGACGATGGATCCGGCAGTGCGGCGACTGCTGCGCGTGCAGATCGAAGACGCGATTGCGGCGGATGGGATCTTTACTACCCTCATGGGGGATGATGTGGAGCCGCGGCGGGCGTTTATTGAGTCGAATGCGTTGAGGGCGGGGAATATTGACGTTTGATCACGCAATTTCCATTAATGCAAAAAAGCTCCTCAGTCGCCCTGAGAAATTTGTATCGGGGCGCCGACGAGGTCAGGCTGTAGACGGCGCAACGGATTTGAAGCCGAGCAAAGCGACGAGAATCGGGGCGTAAAAAATCCGCAAGTTGTGATCGGCGCCGCGTAATACTGCGTGCATCGCCCAGCGCACCGTTGAACCAACTCCGATCGAGCTTGCTGTCGGTCTTAATATGACCGATGGCCGGCTCGATCGCGCTGCGTCGCCAGATCATCGCGCACAAGCCGCGCATGACACCGCGTCGCAAAACCGGGGGCTAAACCTTTCCCCCGTCGATGGCGACGCCCTTGTACCCGTGGTCGACGACGGCGATCTCTGCTTGAACGTCGCTCAAGATCCGCGCCTGTTCCAGGGCATCAGCTAGCGTGCGTCCGCTGCAATGTCCATGCTCTTGTCCACCCCGAGGATGGTCCCGAGCGCCAAGCAGCCAAACTGGTGGCAAACTAGCGCAAGGCGATTACCAGCACATCGAATTCTGCGATTTTCTGCCAATTCGAATGTAGATCGCCATCCTCAGTGGTCGAGTAGATACGGAAAACCCTGGCAACGGCGCTGACGGATGGTAAAAATCTAGATGCGCAAATACCACGAGTTCAGATCTGATGCTGCATCGTGTAAAAATAGCCTTGATACAACTTCATCCAACACCGCACCAAGACAGCGAGGCAACGCATGCAAGAAGGCACACAGGACGACGACCTCATTCGCCAGGCAGCATTGCGTCATTCTGTTGATCCAAGCGTGATGGATCAATTACTTGCCCTTGCGCCGGATTTCGAGAACTTGAACATCTATGGTATGAAGGTTGAGTTCACTCGGAGGGTGGAGCAGATTTTGGATGGAGCGATCACCGCCAAAGATAATGGTGACAGGGGATGAGGTTCGTAGCTCTCGAAGTTGAGGATATTTTCGCGTACAACGGCGTCAGCAGGGTTGACTTCGATGCTTGCACGGACACGCGCAACATCGTCGTCATTTCCGGCCGAAATGGTGCTGGCAAAACGAGCCTGCTCAACGCCATCAAGCTTCTGTTTCTGGGAGCGGAAGATGACAGTCTTCGGCGAGTGATCTTTGGTGGGCCGCCGATTAGCCCGAAGCATTTCGTTCTCGGACAAACCGGTCGTTGGTATGGCGTCTTCAATACCAGGGCCCAGGGCATGGACGCGCGCGCCCGCGTTACGCTGGAGTGGGAAGACGCTGGCCACCGCTACCGGGCAGAACGCAGCTTCCGGCGGGTCGCAAGCAGTTACGACGAGACCTTGATCGTAACCGTCGACAACAAGCCCATGGACGCCCCCGATTCGGTTCTGCTTCAGCTCTTACCCAGGGAAGTTGTACCGTTCTTCTTTTTTGACGGCGAACAGATCCAGTCCATCGCGGATGCGGAGGTCGGCCGGGAGCAGACAGAAATCGAGCGCCTTCTTGGACTGTCCTTTGTGGCGTCCCTGATTCGGGAGGTGGAGCTCTACACGAAGAACAAGTACCGAGCCGGTATCCCTGCGCATGCCAGGTTACGCATCGTGCAAGCTGAAAATGCGAAGCGCGAAGCGGAAGCCCGCGCGGACCTGGCTAGCAATGCGCGAGTGGTCATCGAAAGTGAAATCCAGGAATTGCAGCGTGAACGACATCGCCTGGACTCCGAGCGCAACCGCTTGCGAACAGGCATTGCCGAGTCAGAGCGGCTGAGAATGACGGGGCGCATCGAGATCCTGCGCGTGGAATATGCACGTTTGGCACAAGAGGTAGCGGAGCAGCTTCCGACGGAGTCCCCTTGGCTTACCAATCTGCACCTTGTGCGCGAGGCCTTTCGTGCATTGGAAGAGGAGCTCAACCGCAATGCGAACCCCGGTGTCGCCAAGCGACTGCATCAGGAGCTACCGGTGGAGCTACTGCGACGCTTAGCCTTGCAGAGCCCTCCAGTGGACCTCGCCGAAAACCAGAAGCAGCAATTCCACCAGGATGTCGAGGAAGCGCTCGAAGTGTTCGGCATCACCGCGCACGCACCCAGCAACCCCTTGCTGAACTCACTGAGCCCACGGCAAGTGCAAGCCCTGTACCGTCGCTTTCTGGTGTGGTCAGAAAGGGGGGCGAGCTTGGTCGGTGGCCACGCGGACCGTCTTCGCGCCATCCGGCAAGTCCAACGTGAGCAACAGCAGATCCAACGCGATCTGGACGAAGCCGAGATCACGACCGATGAAGCGCGCCAACGCTTCGACATCTTGACGAAGCAGATGCAGGAGCTGGAGCAACGTGAGCGTGAGCGTGGCGACAAGGTGGCGGAGCATCGTATTGAGGAACAACAAGCCCGGCGCGCCATCGCAGACGCGCAAGATGCCATCACGCGAGCGGAACGTGAATTCGATGCCGTCTCTCGTCAGAACCGCGGCTACCAACTCGGGCAGAAGGTGAGGACGGCGCTGGAGGACTACCGACATCGGCGTCGTACACAAATCCGCCAAGCCGTCGAGGCCCGGTTGAATGAACACATCGGTGTGCTGCTGGGCCCCAGCCAATTGATCAAGTCGGTCCGCTTGGACGATCAGTTCAACATGACTTACTACGATGAGCAAGAGGAACAGGTGGCTCGCCGGAGCATCTCGGCCGGTATGCGCCAGCTCGTTGCAATGTCGATGCTCTGGGCTCTTAAAGATGAAGCGAATCGACCTCTGCCCGTTGTCATCGACACGCCGCTCGGCCGAATCGATCGCCAAAACAGAGCTTTACTGATGAGCGATTATTTCCCACGAGCGGGAAACCCATTGATTTTGCTGCCCACCAACAGTGAATTGGCGGCCGAGGATTACGCACAGTTGTCTCCCCACATCGCACGGCGGTACGAAATCAGCAACACGGACGGGAAAGACGCGCGCATCGTCGAGCTCAATCACACCTAGCCGCACCACCAAGGACTCAGTGGATGAGCAGCCTCTATTTCACCTCGGAGGAGCGCGATTTTTGTGATCGCGTTCTTGAGCACGGTATGAACATGCAGCCCAAGCACGCGCCCCGATGGTGGGTCGTTCGCTTCGCTGTCTCCCAATCGCTGCGGCTGGACACCCTGCCGGACGAACGCTACAACGCGCCAACTCAACGCGCCAGTGAGCTCGAGCTTGAGCAGATCACCGGCGTTGGCAAGGATCCCACCGAAAACTACGACGACGCCATGCGCCTGTTGCTATCGGTACGGCACCAGCAGGACCTTTTCCACGAAGAAGACGATTCGCTCTACCTCCAGGCTTTGCAACGGCATGCCCGACGTGGCATCGAGCGCATGATGTCGGCATGGCGGCCCGATCGCAGCTTCCATGACTACCTGCTCGACGAACTCTACCTGGATGCGGGACCATCAACAGACTACGAAGGCAGTAGCACGAGCGGAGTCGTGAACTTGACGGCGCTCGTCCAGGGACTTGGCCAGATCGGTGTGTCCGCGGAGCCCGTCGGTGATCCATTGCAGGGCCCGCGGCTGACCCGGTTTCACCTCACGCTGGCAACAGTCGACGACTATGACCGCCTGAGAAAAGGGACTGAGGACCTGGCTTTCGCGATCGGGTTGGGTAGTGCAGGTATTGCCGTCACGCGCGAGCAAGGGGAGCGCCGTGTCATCGTGGATGTGCCTCGACCCAGCTCAAGCTGGACTGATGTCACGTGGCCGGGGATCCGGGCCACGCTTGCCGACCGGCAGGAAGCTCTCCCGGTATGCCCTGGCGTGGATGTGATGGGCAACCCGCTGGTCTTCGATCTGGTGGACACTCCGCACCTGTTCATCGCGGGAGCCACTGGCAGCGGCAAGAGCGTGTGTCTGAATGCCTTGCTAGTCTCCATGCTAGCTGCACGCAATCCGCCCGAGTTGCTGATGATCGACCCCAAAGGAGTCGATTTCGCGGACTACGACCAATGTGCCAGGCTGCGAGATCGCCGCGTCATCACCGACATGTCCGAAGCCGTCGCTGCGCTGCGAGAACTCGTGCAGGAGATGGAGGCGCGCCAGGGTGTGCTTCGGCAATACAACGCCCGCAACCTTGCGGAGGCTCAGGCCAACGGGGCATCATTGGAGCGGCTAGTCGTGGTTATCGACGAATTAGCCGATTTCATGATGGGCAAGAGCGGGGCCGAAGAACCCCTGATCCGTCTAGCGCAAAAAGCGCGGGCCACCGGGATTCATCTAGTGCTGGCCACGCAGCGGCCCGAAGCCGCTACCTTTCCAGGGCTCTTGCGAGCCAACATTCCCAGCCGCATCGCGCTCACGGTCCAAAAGTCGGCAGACTCCAGGATCATCCTCGATGAAGGCGGCGCTGAAAAACTGCTGATGCGTGGTGACATGCTCGTGAAGCTGGCTGGCCGCGATGCGGTTCGGGCCCATGGCGCGCGCGTGGAGCCGACGGACATCCGAGCAGCGGTCCAAGGAGTAAACCGTCGATGAATACCCCACTGCGCCCCACGAGCTTTCAGCTCGTTCACCTATCACTCCTCGATGTCGGTGCGCTGCGAGGCCTCACCAACTTCAGCCTTGCCGCCGCCGATGGCCGCGCGGTGAACATCTACTTGATCATGGGCCCAAATGGGGCGGGTAAGACCACCATCTTGGACTCCATCTATGCTGCTATGCGGCTGCTCGATGCGAAAGAACATCCTGAGGTCGGGATCGACGCGATCGACCACGGAGAGGGTGGTTTGCAGCTGGATGCTCTGGTTACCCTCGACGATGGCCAACGGGCGCGTCCGTTCCTGTTGTCGATCGTGGCAGGCACATCCGGCCTGCTGCGAGCTTGGCGAGAAGATGAGCTTGAAAAAGTCGGTGTCGAAAAACAGATCATCTTGGTGTACAAGCGCCCGGGCATTGGCACCGTCGTCGCCCGCTCTCCCGAGTCTCACCCAGAGGCGCTAAGCTTCGCGGAGGCTATCATCGAGCGCCTGGAGGAGCCACCGCCCGCGCTGTTTGACACGGGCAACGGGTTTCCCACCGTTCTGTACTTCCCATCAGACCGCGGCATCCGGCGCCCCCCCAAGGGCGAACGGGCAGTCACGCGTCCGGACAGACTGGGCTACCGGCCCGCCCATCGGTTTGACACCGATGGCGCGACATGGTCGGCCTCCATCGACAACTTGTTTGTGTGGTTCACTTGGCTGGACGACGGAAGGGAAAGTCTCTGTCGCGATCTGGTGAACCAGTTGATCTTCCGGGGCGCCAAGCAACTCCGTCCCGTCGATCGCCCGACGCTTTCCGTTCCGGTGGAGGTGGAAGGCGGTGCCAAGCATCGACTTGATCAACTCAGTAGCGGTGAGCGGCAACTGGTGCAACTGGTCGTGCGGGTTGCCAGCCACATGACCGGCTCCACCATTGTTTTAATCGACGAGACCGAACAGCATCTGCATCTTGTCATGCGGCGACGGCTGATCAACATCATCAAGAATTGGGCGCGTGAACACGAAGGAATGAGCTTCGTGCTCACCTCCCACCAAGCTGATTCCATGCGAATCTTGGCCCCCAAATTGCAAGAAGAAGGCCTGATCAAAGGTGGATGTCTAGTGAAACCCAAGTTCCGTTTGCCGCATGAGTGAAAACATCGCTTCGTTCGACGAGTTCGATTCAGACGCTCAGATCGCCGCGTATCAGGCGGGACTTGTTCGGGTAGTTCTGGAGGGGCAAACAGACGTTACGCTGTTCCGACGCTACTGGTTCTCGCACCGCCAAGACGTGTTCGAGTTTGTCAATGCAGGTAGCATCGCCGCCGCTTCAGGATGCACGGGCGTGGTCGATGGCGTGGCCAGGTACACCCAGCAAGGTATTCCTGCCATCGGCATTGTGGACAGAGACACGCTGTTTCGTGAGAAGAAGTGGGACCTGCTGTTCGCCCTGGATGCGGCCGCCCTCAATCCTGACCCGTTTACCGTTGGCGTCTACGTGGCATCCCGTTGGGAAGTCGAGGCGTATCTGCTCGAGGCGGACAGCCGTTTATCGGAGTGGGTGAGTGCAGAGCATCGGCGTCCGCCGGGCCCCGAACATCTCTGCCAAAACGCCTTGGCCATCGTAGTGCAATCCTGCGAAACCTTGCTGTTGGCAGCAGGATTTTTCGCTTCGAACCACGAACAGGGCAAGGCAGTCAGTGCGGGCACGTTCTGTGACCGAACGCCGGCTCAGATCCAAACTTCGTGCGACGAGCACTTGACCGCTAGCATCCCAGCCGGTAAGCAGGTAGCGAGCCAGGTGGACACCCTGGTAGCCGCGGTGCGGCAGGGGCAACCCGCCAGCGACGCGGATCGGTTGTCGTTCCTACTACGGTATGTTGACACCAAACGTCTCTTGAAGCGCCTCGTGCACACGCTAGAGATCCGAGAGAATCTATGGTTCCTTGCGACTCTCATGATGAGCAAGGGGTTGCGCCCTGTCACGGGGCGGCGCTATGGAGCCAATGCGGGGTCGGCATAAGGGCGCCACTTGAGGGGCGGCACATAGGCGCCAGTCCAAGGGCGGCGTAATGGCGCCACGTTAGGGGCGGCGCATAGGCGCCAGCAGCATCAGGGCGAGAACGCGGTTCGAACTTTCCGAGTCGGTACGCTCCGTTCTTTTTGAACGGAGCGTCCATGGCCAACAGGAGGTTCGAATTGTTTGAATACCGCCAAGTCCTTGTCCGCATGCGGCAAGGCGATTCTGACCGCGACATCGCGCGCGGCGGTTTGATGGGGCGCAAGAAGCTGACGACCGTGCGCCGCGAGGCTGAAGCGCGTAGTTGGCTGGATCCGGTGCAGCCGCTGCCGGACGACGCTACGATCGCGGGTGTCTTCGGGCGCACGCCGCACCTGCCGCACACCTGTGTGTCGACGGTTGAGCCATATCGCGAACAGGTCCGCGAATGGCTTGCCGCCGGCGTTCAGGGCACCACGATCCATGCCGCCCTTCAACGCAATCATGGCTACGCCGGCAGCTATTGTGCCGTGAAGCGCATGCTGCGCCATCTGGCTGCCGAGCGCAGCGTGGCCACCACAACGATCCTCGACTTCGCACCGGCCGACGCCGCGCAGGTCGACTTCGGCGCGGGACCCGTGCTGACGGTCGAGGGCATTGCGGTCCGGACGTGGATCTTCGTGATGACGTTGTGCTGGTCGCGCCACCAGTATGCCGAGATCGTGCTGGACCAGACCGTCGAGACGTGGCTCGCCAGCCACCGGCGCGCCTTCGAATGGTTCGGCGGCTGTCCCGACCGGGTCATCATCGATAACGCGAAGTGCGCGATCATCCGGGCGTGTCGATACGAGCCGGCGGTGCAACGCTCGTACGCCGCGCTTGCCGAGGGATATGGATTCCGGATCGACGCCTGTCCGCCGCACGATCCCCAGAAGAAGGGCGTCGTCGAATCGGGCGTCAAATACGTCAAGAAGTCCTTCGTGCCGCTGCGCGAGTTCCGGGATCTGGCCGACGCCAACCGGCAACTGCGCGAATGGGTGATGCAGCAGGCCGGCACTCGTATCCACGGCACCGTCCACGAACGGCCGCTGACGCGCTTCGGCGTCGAGCGCCCGTTGCTCGCTGCATTGCCGGACGTGCCGCCGGTACTGTCGGTCTGGAAGGAGGTGGCGGTCCATCGCGACGGCCACGTCGTCTACAAGCACGCGCTGTACTCTGCACCGTTCACGCTCGTCGGCAAGTCGCTCTGGCTGAAGGCGACCGATACGGTCATCCAGCTGTTCCATCGGCATGAACTCGTCGCAACCCATCCGCGGCAGCGGGCCGGCGGTCGCCACACGGTGCGAGATCACCAGCCGCCCGAAGCGCAGGCCTGGCTCGAGCACGATCCGCAGTGGTGTCTGGCGCGCGCGAAGGAGATCGGGCCGTCGTGCCACGGCGTGATCCTCGCGCTGTTCAACGACAAGGTGCTCGTCAACCTGCGCGGCGCGCAGGGGATCATCCGGCTGCGACAGAAAGTCGGCGATCAGAGGCTGGAAGCAGCCTGCGAGCGTGCGCTCGCGTTCAGCAGCGCGAAGTACAGCACCATCAAGGGCATCCTCGACAAAGGCCTGGACAGCGAACCGGTGCCGCGTCCCGCGTCGGCCCCGACTGGCGCTTACCAGAACGGCGGCCGCTTCGGCCGTGATCTCCAATCCCTGCTGATCCACTGACACCATGAACCCGAGTCCCGAATTGAATTCCATCCTCAAACAGCTGCGCCTGTCCGGCATCCTCGACTCGCTTGAGCAGCGCAACCGTCAGGCGATCGACGGGCAGCTCGCCTATACCGAGTTCCTTGCCATGCTGCTGCACGACGAGGTTGCCCGTCGCGAACACAAGAAGCTCGGCACCCGTCTGCTGCGCGCCGGCTTCGCGATGGGCAAGACGCTCGAGACGTTCGACTTCGACCGGCTGCCTACGTTGAACCGCTCACACGTTCATGATCTCGCGACAGGCCGGTATCTCGACGAGAAGGTCGCGATCCTGATCGCCGGTCCAACCGGCACCGGCAAAAGCCACTTGGCCCAGGCGCTGGGCCACTGCGCCGCCCGCCAAGGCCGCGATGTGCTGTTCATCTCGCAGACCGAGCTGCTCAAGCGATTGAACGCCGCGCGCGCCACCGGCGCCTATGACCGCAAGTTCCAGCAGTACGCCCGGGTGCCGCTGCTGATCGTCGATGACTTCGCGCTCAAACCGCTACGTACCCCGCAGGACGAGGACTTCCACGATCTCGTCGCGGCCCGCTACGAGCACGCGGCGACCATCCTGACGTCGAATCTCGACTTCGGTGAATGGGGCGCCGCGTTCCCCGACAACCGCATCCTCGGCACCGCCACACTCGACCGACTACGCCACGGCGCCTACCGGCTCGTCCTCGAGGGCGACAGTTACCGCACCCCGAAACCGATGCCAGATCCCCCTCAAAATGCAGTTGCCAAAAACGGCAAAAAACCGCAACCTTGAAACCGTTCGAATCCGCGTTTTACCCCCGGTTCTGCTGGCGCCATTACGCCGCCCATCCCCGGCTCCTTTACGCCGCCCCGCGACACGCCCTCTGGAACTGGATCAGTTTCTTTCCCAGGTCGAAGCGAAATTCGCAAGTTGAGATCGGGGCGCAGATACTGCTAAGGCGCCCTAGTGAGAGCCGTCGATATCCCTAATCAACGACTATTGTGGTCGTCAAGTGACCTCAAGGGACCGCCTAATACACCTAATGCGTGCCCATAGCGAGTATGGATTTCGCCATTTCAATTAACAAGTCGCTATCTCGACGGCTGACGAGATAGGACAGGCCGCGATGTACATGAAGCAAGAATATCTGTCGGATCGATTCGTCCGTCACCCGGCGCTCCTCTGAAAGTAACCGGGCGACGAGCAGGTTGTGATACAGCGCGTCCTCTCCACCGGTCAGCGTGCGCCAATCGATCTCAATGCCCCCGTTGAAGCTGAGGCTCTCAGACGGGGGAATCGAAGGATTTGCCAATGAGATGCACAAGGCGTGGCGACAGATTGCATTGTTGTGTTCAATGCCCGTGCGACGTTTGAGGGTGACCAGCTGGTTACGGGCCGCTGCGGTCAATTTAATTCGTTCCTTCACAGAAGCTCCTCGACGCTGGCCGCATGAACAACTGTGCAGCCTTTCACGTCGTCAAAATCCAATGAGTATTCACCTGCGGTAAAGGGTTTAAGCGCCCCGTAGGCAACACCTTCCACCTCCTGGTCCGTGGACAAGACGATAACTTGGTGAGACACAGTGGCGAAGAACTGCTTGATGAGTGTAGATCTGTGTCGCTGATCCAATCGAGCCAGCGGCGTGTCGACGACTACAGGGAAGCGACCTTTGCGCTCCTTGATCAATGCGCTGAGCACGGCTATGGCCAGCAGCTGCCGCTCGCCGGCGGAAAGGCGATCCATAGGCAGCTCGTGCTGATCACCGTCTTCTATAGAGACACGATACGTTGCGGGATCAACGACCACCCGAGCAATCAGATTCTTCTTGCGCATCAGGCCTCGAAATTCGGAGGTGATCATCTCGGACAACCAATGCGCCTTGGAGGCCAACAGCCGATCCTTGAAGATTGCTAAGGTCTTACGAGTTCGGACAGATGCCTCAAGGCTCTTCGACTCCAGCGATCGATCCTTGAAATTTGTACCGAGACGGTCGTGGGCCGCGTTCATCCTTGTACGAAGGTGATCAAGGTGGCCCTGTGTCTCAGTCAGCCGTTGTGTGACGCTCGCCAGATGTGCTTCTGCCGCGGCTGCCGCTTTCGAGTGTGATTGCAAGACGGTAAGCATTTCTCCAATCTGCTCCTCTGCAGGAATCTGGCCGAGAAGCAGCTCTGTTCGGTCCAGTTCGGTCTGAGCCAACTGCAATTTCTCCAACTCGTCCCGCAGCCTTTCACGCCCATGCTGCAATTGCCGCTCGGTGTCCCGTGGAGGGGCCTCCTGCAGCGCGGGGCTGCTTGCGGAGCGAGGTTTGCCTTGGCGCTGCAGGTCTTCCGCAAGCGCCCGGCGAACCGCTTCAACCGTTGCCTTGGAAGACGATGCTGCTAGCAGCGACATGATGCGCTGGTCACGCTTTCTGAACTCCTGGCTCAACAGTTTCGAATGCCGCGCGTACTGATCTTCCTCCCATGCATCGCGGTAGCGGCCCCACAGTTGCGGCAACCATGCAACGGGCAGCACGGGGTCCGACATCGCCTCGGCTAAGCTCGCACGAATTTCTTGCACGCGCGCGCGCGCCGTTTCATCGGCATTGCGCAATGCTGCAGCCTGCTGGTATGACTCAAGCCCTCGACGCTGTGCATTGTTCGCGAACTTGTCAAGGATAGACTGCGCTTGCTCCACTGCATTCTGAGCTGACGCCTTTTCCTGAGTTAGGGTTTGTAATGCTCGCTCCAGCGCTTTGACTTGGTCCCCCAGCGTTTCAAGATGAGATCGTGCCTCTTCGAATTCTGATGAAGACGTCTTGTTCTTGAGTGCCGCGCGCCGCTCTAGGGCCTTGAGATCGTTACCCAGAGCGTCGATCCCGCCGATGCCTAGGAAGACCTCGGTGGCCCTCTTGAGGAGTTCAGGCAAGCGTTCAGGGTTGGCCAAGGCTTCGATCCTCTCTCCGTCGAACAGGAACAACTGGACCAGTTCTGCTGGCAAGATCGAACCAATGAATTCATCCCATGACTGGGAAAAATCTTGGTTCAGGCTGTCGCCCTCCAAAACGGACAGATCTTCAATGAGGTTGCCGCCCTTGTTTCGCCATTCGCGTCGCAGCCGTAGATGGCGCGGTAGTCCGCCGATCTCGACAACCACCTCGATCTCGACGATCGCGTTGCCGAGGGCATCCTTTCGCTGAAGTCCAAGCAGCAATTGCTCATATTCCGAGCGCCTCATACCGTCGATTGCCTTGTAGCCGTAAAGGCCAATCTGCAATGCAGTCAGCAGAGTGGTCTTGCCACTTCCGTTTAACGCCTTGACCAGGACGACCGGTCGCGTTTCTTCGACGTCGAGATCGAGCGTTTGCCGCTCGCGAAATGGCCCAAAGTTCTCGATGGAAACACTGGAGATTGTTATCTTCGCCATGGGATCATGCAATCACTGCGGTAGCGTCCAAATCATCCCCATCTTGGGTTGAGGTTGACATGCTGGAAATCGCGAATTCAAAAGCTTCATTTTCATTGCGGAAGGCGTAGTGCCGCAGCACTTCTTCCAGGCTGTCTAGGTGCTTGGAGCGCTTGTGGGACTCCATCGTCCGGAATTGAACAGCTAGCAGACTGCGGGTGAGTTTGTACAGCTCTTGCGATGCCTCCGGATCAACCTCGTCGGCCGCTAGTTCGAGCAGCTTCAGATCTGATGCGTCGAGTGGCGATTGCTCTAGGCTCCTGCCTAAATATGGAGTACCAAATACCTCTGCATAGATTGTGGGAAGCAAGTCTTCAATCTCGCCCTTTTCCTCCACCCAAAGTCGCCGGATCTCTTCAAGCTCGTCCATGGAGATTAGCTCGATCAACTGGGTGCCGTGCTCCTTGTCTGCGTTGCGGACGACTCGCTGTGTCTGCAGCAATTCGCGCAACAGCTTTGCGCGGTGTGCCTGCGTGTAAGGACCATGCACCAGCCCATCTCGGAACACCGTCAGTCGCCCGTTCATGCGGCGGAAATCTCGAACGGCGCGATCCTCCCCTGCCAGATTATTGTTGCGGAAATCGAGGATGGGTTGCATCCACTGCTTCTGCTCATCGTTCTGGATCATCGCCTGCATGGACTTGTCCTGCGTGACCATCGTGCAGACGTAGCAGCCAAATCGGCTGTCGCCGCAACTTGGCGAGGACGTGTCCACGACTATAGGACACTCAGCATCGGGCGTAGCACCCCGGTAGATGCTGAACAGCTCCTGATTGCTGATGCCCCATGGATTCGGCTGCGTGATCAGATACTCCCAAACGTCATCACTCGTCCAGCTTTCGATAGGTGGATAAACCCAGACTCGAGAGAGGCGCGGATCCTTATTCTTGCTAAGGCGTGCTCGCGTGCTCGTCTTGTACTGGTCCATCACCTTGTCGCGAGCCTGACTCTCACCACGTCGTTGCCCAAGGATCAAAATGGCTTCACCATGGTTCTCAGAAAGCTCTTGAATGAACTTCGTCGACGCGCTGATCTTTAATCGGTCGGTGCACCACCTGAATTTGGGGCGCGGCGCCGGATAGCCCTTCCCAATTAAGTTGACCCAAAAACGATTCTCTAGAGACGGCGTGAGTCGATGCGCCGTAATGGGTAACTCCTGTTGAATTGCGGCCAGGTTAATCCGCTGCAGCGACACCTCGACCCATCCCGCAATGATCGGATTCTCGACCAGGGTATCGGTGCTGATTACATGAATGGGCTTGGTACGCCGTGCCTTCGGCAACGACGCGATGGCGGTCCACAGCAACTGCAAAGATGCTGTTGAGTCTTTGCCCCCGCTATAACCAACGATCCAAGGGATCGCATCGGACAAATACAGCTCGCGCAGTTCGTCCTCGATTTGTTCTGGAGACATGCTCATTTCTTCGCCTTGCGGTATGCGCCTCGTTGCGGGCTGCGAGAAGCCTGCAACGCAGCTTCGGCCACATTTTCCTCTGCCGTGTGGCCTAGGCCCAGTACGCGCTTGATCTCGTTACAGGTCAATGTAATGTTCTGGCCGGATTTAGCCATGGCCCCTCCTATCATGGCGCGCCCCTCCCATGTGGCGACATTCTGTCTCGACCAGTCCACGGAGCGCAGTCGCTTGATTCGCTTCATGCGCTCACTGGAGGAAAGCTGGTACAGCGAGCGTCCCGCTCGCCCGAGCGCCTGCAGCACTATGGCGTGCGAGTGAATGAAGTCGCGCCGCACCTCCCCGGAAGTCATTTTCGCCTGCCGGACATAGTTCCATTCTGGAATCTGCGCGCCCACGGACTCCCAGAACTCTAGGCATTTCTCGCTCGCGCTACCAAAGTCCTCCAGCTCCTTTTCAAGCAAAAGTTCGGTGTTCGCGAAATTGATCGCACTCAACGTGAACAACTTGCGAGACCTTGGCGAAAGCGAGGATCTCTCGGTTTCAATCAAATTCTTGAACACCGAGGATGTGAGACTCATGTGCCTCGCCAAACTGGCAGCCACGCTGCGATGGTCGTAGAGAACGCCGATGGAGGCCGATGGCTTGACAGCGTACCGATTCAGATCCGCAAACATTTGCTGGCAGCGCTCCAGGCCTCGGTCCAGGAAGAAGACGACCGCAATGGTCTCCTCCCCAAGTTCAGGTGCCGCCTCCAGCGCTTGCAAAATGGCTGCTCGCCGATGTTGTCCGTCATTGACAATAAATTTCGCATCCATCGACACGGTCAATGATCCCATCCGGAATTTGGCAGGGCCATCAGGACCGACAGGTTCGAACTGGATCGAGCCGTCAATGGATACTGTGATGGCCGAAAACGTATAGCTGGCTTTGTTCGCGACGATGTATCGTGCGATATCGGGAATCCGCGCCTTGTTCAGCGTCCGCTGCGCACGCAACTCTGGCACCAGTTCTTCTTCATCGAATGTAAACAAACGTGGCAGCAGGCGAAGCGGGCACATCGAGACGTAGTACTCACGACCGGCCTGCACGCCCCGTATTGCCGGGAAAACATAGGAAAAATTCTCAGCCATAGGCTCTACCACATTCGAGATGTTTGTATGTTACCAAACAAACGTATGTCTATCAGCAGTAGGCTGCTTTCGATGCCAAAGAGCCGAACTCCTTGATGCTATCGTTTCGGTTGGTCAAGATGCATAGAGTGCTCCGGGCGTATCACCCTGCCCAATGCATATGCCCGTCAGAGGCGGCCTCGCTCGTTCGGACAGTTTTCAGAGTTTTTTGAGTGGAATGTCCGGGACGATCATGCTGCCGATTTGATCGCAAGCAGCGTGCGAAATATGCCTCGTCCGGCGTCTAATCTGCCAGACTCGAATGGGTGTTAGCGCCGATGCCTGCAGCATCCGCTGGCAGCGTGTACCGCACTGCTGGAAGTCTACGCGTGAGTTTCCTGTACGAACGGAATGCCTGCCTGTGCGCACAGCTGAAGCTCGACCGTATCGCGGGTGATCGGGCCCGCTTGCCCACCCCACTACTACCGATGCGAGTCAGGCCGCCCCCTGAAGCATCTGCTATGGTTGAACTCGGAGCCTAGCGCCAGACGCTCACGAAGCTCGCATCGTTGCCAAGCATCAGGACCTTCGAGCAATGCGACTTCGGCTTCGCCAGTGGTACGCCTCGCGCGCAGTTACGGGAGCTGGCCAGCCTCGCGTTTATCGAGCGAACCGAAAACATATCCCTGCTTGGATCATCAGGTGTCGCAAGACGCACATTGCGAAGCGCAGGCCTATCGGGCAACGCTAGCGAGCATCAAGACTCGGCCCATCACGGTATCAGACCTGAAGATGCAACTGACGACAGCACGTCAACAGACCTGCTTGCAGGAGTTCTTCTATCGCGCGCTCGGCGGACCGAGGCTGTTGGTCAATAGCGAAATCGGCTATTTTCCACTTGGACGTTAGGAGGCAAGCTAGCCCTTCAACGTCGCCGCCAAACGCTACGGGCGCAGCGCCATCGTGTAGAGCAGCAACCTGCCGTTCACGCAACTCAACTGATATCTCGGCCACGAAGCGCTTCATGTCAACGGCAAAACCTGCGGTCAAGTAGACATCTTCATGGGACGACTATACCGTTCAGCTAACTCCCTCCACGAACATCCCTCTTCTAAACTGAATTTGCCTCACCGCAAAAAGCGCGGGCCGCATGGGCTGCCACCCATACGACCCGCTGACCACAACCAACTCAATACCGGAGTCGGAATATGGCTAACGCCTATAGTAAGTCACGTCCCAAGAAGCTCAAACAGTATCCCAAGGTTGAGCTGACCCTCGGCAACAAGCCTGACCTTCCCCAGGAAGGCCAACCGTACATGCCATGGATGCGCGCCATCGACGCGCATTTCGAGATGTTCGGATTCAAGCCGGGTGATCGCGTCTATCTTCGGTTCAACTTTGAGTCCCGAAGGGTCATCATCACGCCCGACTACAACGCGCTGAACTGGCGAGAGCAGCCCTATGGGGCAGCTGCTCAAGAAGAGGAAGAGGAGCTGGAACGCGCAGCGCTGGCCCCTTTGCGCCGCTATGTTGACTGGTGATGGCTTGGCCTGAAACACTTCGGCGCGCGCCTTGATGCAAATGGTCCGCGGCGGCGCTGCAAGTAACGTCAACAACCGTCACAACAGACGAAAAGTTGCGTTCCGCTCTCTCGGCATTCGACGGAATCGCAAGCATCAGCGCATGCAGCACGACAAGCATCGATGCCGAGTACTCAACACACATTTCCGTCGCCGAAATGCAAAAACCCCCGCCTTTCGGGCGGGGGTTTCTGGCTTAGGGAGCCTGACGATTACCTACTTTCACACGGGAATCCGCACTATCATCGGCGTAGAGTCGTTTCACGGTCCTGTTCGGGATGGGAAGGGGTGGGACCGACTCGCTATGGTCATCAGGCAAAGAGGGTTGTTGTGCTGGCTTCGCAGCACAACCAATCTTGGAAGAAGCAGTAATTTTGAGTTGTGTGTATCACACACGAGAATCCAACCAGTCCGACGCGCTGTATTCAGCGTGAGACAGACTTGTTATAGGATCAAGCCTTACGGGCAATTAGTATCAGTTAGCTGAACGCATTACTGCGCTTACACACCTGACCTATCAACGTCCTGGTCTCGAACGACCCTTCAAGGGGATCTAGTCCCCAGGGATATCTCATCTTAAGGCGAGTTTCCCGCTTAGATGCTTTCAGCGGTTATCTCTTCCGAACATAGCTACCCGGCGATGCCACTGGCGTGACAACCGGTACACCAGAGGTTCGTCCACTCCGGTCCTCTCGTACTAGGAGCAGCCCCCTTCAAATATCCAACGCCCACGGCAGATAGGGACCAAACTGTCTCACGACGTTTTAAACCCAGCTCACGTACCTCTTTAAATGGCGAACAGCCATACCCTTGGGACCGGCTACAGCCCCAGGATGAGATGAGCCGACATCGAGGTGCCAAACACCGCCGTCGATATGAACTCTTGGGCGGTATCAGCCTGTTATCCCCAGAGTACCTTTTATCCGTTGAGCGATGGCCCTTCCATACAGAACCACCGGATCACTATGACCTGCTTTCGCACCTGCTCGACTTGTCGGTCTCGCAGTTAAGCACGCTTATGCCATTGCACTATCAGCACGATTTCCGACCGTACCTAGCGTACCTTCGTACTCCTCCGTTACGCTTTGGGAGGAGACCGCCCCAGTCAAACTGCCTACCATGCACTGTCCCCGACCCGGATCACGGGCCAAGGTTAGAACCTCAAACAAACCAGGGTGGTATTTCAAGGACGGCTCCACCGAAACTAGCGTTCCGGTTTCATAGCCTCCCACCTATCCTACACAGATCGGTTCAAAGTCCAATGCAAAGCTACAGTAAAGGTTCATGGGGTCTTTCCGTCTAGCCGCGGGTAGATTGCATCATCACAAACACTTCAACTTCGCTGAGTCTCGGGAGGAGACAGTGTGGCCATCGTTACGCCATTCGTGCAGGTCGGAACTTACCCGACAAGGAATTTCGCTACCTTAGGACCGTTATAGTTACGGCCGCCGTTTACCGGGACTTCAATCAAGAGCTTGCACCCCATCATTTAATCTTCCGGCACCGGGCAGGCGTCACACCCTATACGTCCACTTTCGTGTTTGCAGAGTGCTGTGTTTTTATTAAACAGTCGCAGCCACCAGTTTATTGCAACCCCTTCACCCTTTGCCCGCAGGGGCATCAAGCTACAAGGGCGTACCTTATCCCGAAGTTACGGTACCAATTTGCCGAGTTCCTTCTCCCGAGTTCTCTCAAGCGCCTTAGAATACTCATCTCGCCCACCTGTGTCGGTTTGCGGTACGGTCATCGTTAGACTGAAGCTTAGAGGCTTTTCTTGGAACCACTTCCAATTGCTTCGCTCCCTAAGGAGCTCGCGCCACACCCTTGAATTCCGCGCCCGGATTTGCCTAAGCGCCTTCTCCAATGCAGCGACCGGGACTTCCAACACCCGGACAACCTTCCGCGATCCGTCCCCCCATCGCATCTAACAATGGTGCAGGAATATTGACCTGCTTCCCATCAGCTACGCATTTCTGCCTCGCCTTAGGGGCCGACTCACCCTACGCCGATGAACGTTGCGTAGGAAACCTTGGGCTTACGGCGAGGGGGCCTTTCACCCCCTTTATCGCTACTCATGTCAGCATTCGCACTTCCGATACCTCCAGCACGCTTTTCAACGCACCTTCGCAGGCTTACGGAACGCTCTCCTACCATGCGTGCAAAGCACGCATCCGCAGCTTCGGTATATAGCTTAGCCCCGTTACATCTTCCGCGCAGGACGACTCGATCAGTGAGCTATTACGCTTTCTTTAAAGGGTGGCTGCTTCTAAGCCAACCTCCTGACTGTTTTAGCCTTCCCACTTCGTTTCCCACTTAGCTATATTTGGGGACCTTAGCTGGCGGTCTGGGTTGTTTCCCTCTTGACACCGGACGTTAGCACCCGATGTCTGTCTCCCGTGATTGCACTCTTCGGTATTCGGAGTTTGCTATGGCGGGGTAATCTGCAATAGACCCCCCAACCATGACAGTGCTCTACCCCCGAAGGTGAGACACGAGGCACTACCTAAATAGTTTTCGGAGAGAACCAGCTATTTCCAAGTTTGTTTAGCCTTTCACCCCTATCCACAGCTCATCCCCTAACTTTTCAACGTTAGTGGGTTCGGACCTCCAGTACGTGTTACCGCACCTTCATCCTGGCCATGGATAGATCACTTGGTTTCGGGTCTACGCCCAGCAACTGAACGCCCTATTCGGACTCGCTTTCGCTACGCCTGCCCTATACGGTTAAGCTTGCTACTGAACGTAAGTCGCTGACCCATTATACAAAAGGTACGCCGTCACCCGTTTCCAGGCTCCGACTGTTTGTATGCATGCGGTTTCAGGATCTATTTCACTCCCCTCCCGGGGTTCTTTTCACCTTTCCCTCACGGTACTGGTTCACTATCGGTCGATCACGAGTATTTAGCCTTGGAGGATGGTCCCCCCATCTTCAGACAGGATTTCACGTGTCCCGCCCTACTTGTCGCACACCTAGTTCTTTCATACTGTTTTCGCCTACGGGGCTATCACCCGCTATGGCCGCACTTTCCAGAGCGTTCGGCTAACAATACAAATAAAGAGTGCAAGGCTCATCCCATTTCGCTCGCCACTACTTTGGGAATCTCGGTTGATTTCTTTTCCTGCGGTTACTTAGATGTTTCAGTTCACCGCGTTCGCTTCACATGGCCTATGTATTCAGCCATGGATACTCCAAAAGGAGTGGGTTTCCCCATTCGGACATCTACGGATCAAAGCTTGTTTGCCAGCTCCCCGTAGCTTTTCGCAGGCTACCGCGTCCTTCATCGCCTGTGATCGCCAAGGCATCCACCACATGCACTTGTTCGCTTGACCCTATAACGAGTCTGTCTCATCGACAGTCGCTACAGGTTGAGTTCTCGCATTTGTGCCGTATTCCAATTGATGTCGGCTAGAGTTAGCGCTTTAGCGCTTACTCTGGCCCCACTCCCGAAGGGAGTAGTTTACGAATCATCTTGAGATACATCGATACAATCACAACCCGGATAGTTTTCACGTCCATCTCATAGACGCTTCCGCTATCCAAATTACTTACTTCTTCCAGATTGTTAAAGAACGACAGCCGATACTTTCGTACCGCTCTGACTGGCTCAATCGCCAATGAGAAAAACTCGAACCAAACTTCATTCGAATGTTTGTCATTGAAGATTATTGAAAGCGGCCGGTATTATAACCGGTTTAACCGCAGACAGCTAGTCTGTCTTTATCAACAGCCGATAAGCGTGAGCGCTCAATTTTGCGAGAAGCTCTGGAAAGGAGGTGATCCAGCCGCACCTTCCGATACGGCTACCTTGTTACGACTTCACCCCAGTCATGAATCCTACCGTGGTGACCGTCCTCCTTGCGGTTAGACTAGCCACTTCTGGTAAAACCCACTCCCATGGTGTGACGGGCGGTGTGTACAAGACCCGGGAACGTATTCACCGCGGCATGCTGATCCGCGATTACTAGCGATTCCAGCTTCATGCACTCGAGTTGCAGAGTGCAATCCGGACTACGATCGGTTTTCTGGGATTAGCTCCCCCTCGCGGGTTGGCAACCCTCTGTTCCGACCATTGTATGACGTGTGAAGCCCTACCCATAAGGGCCATGAGGACTTGACGTCATCCCCACCTTCCTCCGGTTTGTCACCGGCAGTCTCCTTAGAGTGCTCTTGCGTAGCAACTAAGGACAAGGGTTGCGCTCGTTGCGGGACTTAACCCAACATCTCACGACACGAGCTGACGACAGCCATGCAGCACCTGTGCGCCGGTTCTCTTTCGAGCACTCCCACCTCTCAGCGGGATTCCGACCATGTCAAGGGTAGGTAAGGTTTTTCGCGTTGCATCGAATTAATCCACATCATCCACCGCTTGTGCGGGTCCCCGTCAATTCCTTTGAGTTTTAATCTTGCGACCGTACTCCCCAGGCGGTCAACTTCACGCGTTAGCTACGTTACTAAGGAAATGAATCCCCAACAACTAGTTGACATCGTTTAGGGCGTGGACTACCAGGGTATCTAATCCTGTTTGCTCCCCACGCTTTCGTGCATGAGCGTCAGTATTGGCCCAGGGGGCTGCCTTCGCCATCGGTATTCCTCCACATCTCTACGCATTTCACTGCTACACGTGGAATTCTACCCCCCTCTGCCATACTCTAGCCTGCCAGTCACCAATGCAGTTCCCAGGTTGAGCCCGGGGATTTCACATCGGTCTTAGCAAACCGCCTGCGCACGCTTTACGCCCAGTAATTCCGATTAACGCTCGCACCCTACGTATTACCGCGGCTGCTGGCACGTAGTTAGCCGGTGCTTATTCTTCCGGTACCGTCATCCCCCGACTGTATTAGAGCCAAGGATTTCTTTCCGGACAAAAGTGCTTTACAACCCGAAGGCCTTCTTCACACACGCGGCATTGCTGGATCAGGCTTTCGCCCATTGTCCAAAATTCCCCACTGCTGCCTCCCGTAGGAGTCTGGGCCGTGTCTCAGTCCCAGTGTGGCTGGTCGTCCTCTCAGACCAGCTACTGATCGTCGCCTTGGTAGGCCTTTACCCCACCAACTAGCTAATCAGCCATCGGCCAACCCTATAGCGCGAGGCCCGAAGGTCCCCCGCTTTCATCCGTAGATCGTATGCGGTATTAATCCGGCTTTCGCCGGGCTATCCCCCACTACAGGACATGTTCCGATGTATTACTCACCCGTTCGCCACTCGCCACCAGGTGCAAGCACCCGTGCTGCCGTTCGACTTGCATGTGTAAGGCATGCCGCCAGCGTTCAATCTGAGCCAGGATCAAACTCTTCAGTTTAAACCTGTTACTGTTTTCGGTTCAGTTAAGAACCGGTCGCTCACTCAAAGCTGACAGGAATATGAATTGCTTCATAAACCTGACTTACTTTAGTGTGAGACTCTTGATACTTTCGCTATCTGATCCGAGGATCAGCTCGCTTCCATCAAGCGCCCACACTTATCGGCTGTTAATTTTTAAAGAGCGTTTCTGCGAGGAACTTCGTGTTTCTCAGCAGCGCTGCGTTTTCAGCAGCAGAGAAGCGAGATTATCAACCGTTTTTTCAAACTCGTCAACAACTTTTTTAACTACTTCGTTGCGACGACTGCGGTTTAATTTCTTGTGCACTGGAGTCGTTAAAACCGACTTCAACAGCACCGCTTCCCTTCTTTCTCCCGCGCTGCGTTTCCGTTAGCGCGAAAGAGGCGTGATTCTAAGCACCCGCTTCCATCTCCGCAACCCCTTTTGTGAAATTATTTTGACATGCAGTGCCGGAGGTCGCCGAACCTCTCCAATGGTCATATATAAGCGACACGGCGGGAGCAGTCTCGGTCGCCCGGAAACAGCCCCGCCGCATCGGACGCGCAACCCTCCGTCGCTCACCGCCCCACCATCGCCCTCACCACGCCGTCCCGCCGAATCAGCCCGTGATACAGCGCAGCGGCAAAGTGCGCGAGGAACGTCGCGAAGAACAGATACGCCAGCACCCGATGCGCGACCCGGAGCCACGCGAACGTCACCGGATCCGCCGCCACGATCGCCGGCAACTGCACACCACCGCCCAGCGTCACCGGATACCCGCCCGCCGACAGCATCGCCCAACCGATCAGCGGCATCGCGAGCATCAGCGCATACAGCACGAGATGCGACCCGTGCGCGGCAACCTTCTGCCACCACGGCAGATCCTCCGGCAATGCCGGCGGCTTCGACAGAACCCGCACCACGATCCGCACGCACACGAGCACCAGCACGGCGATGCCCAGCGGCTTGTGAATCGCCACCAAGACCGCATGCCGCTCCGAAACCGACGCCACCATCCCCACCCCGATGAACAGCATCGCGATGATCATTGCGGCCATCACCCAGTGCAGCACCCGCGCCGGCACACCAAACGTAGTAGAAGCCTTCATCACCGTCCCTCCGCACTCAACCGGGCCACGCCTGCCACGCCGGCCTCTTCACTCGTCCTGCGCAGATACGAATCCGCATAGGCCGCCGACCGCGCCGCCAGCAACGGATCCCCCGACACCTGAATCCCCTGCGGCAGCACCGTCGGGTCGTAATTCACATCGCGGCACGGCCCGCTGTCCTGCGCCTCCACGCGGTCGAGCACGAGCGTGCCCGCATCGATCGTCGTGCGCTGCGCGGGCCAGACCTTCGTCGCGTCGTCCACCGGATCGCCAGGCTCCGCCAAGGTGACCAGCAGCTTCCACTTCTGCGCACCGGCCGCGATGCGCTGCGTCACGTCCTGCTGCAGCACGTTCGGATCCGCCGCCGTCGCGACGTCGCCGGCGCCGGCCATCTGCTCCGGCACGACGCGCCACCGCACCGCCTGGCGCTTGCCGGCCGCATCGACGAAGTAGAACACGTTCAATCCGTAATAACTTTCGGTGACGTAGCTCGCGCTCGGCTTCGCACCCTTCACCCACTCGCGGAACGCCCCCGTCTCCGGGTGTGCGCCGAAAAACGCCTTCACCTTCGCCGAATCGGGCTTGCCCGTCTTCGGATCGGGCCGGGTTGCCAGCAATTGCGCGTAGAACGCCTGCGGCGTCGCAACCGGAAACACGGGCATCGCGTTCATCCCGGTGCGCCATTGTTCGCCGTCCGGCGCGGTGAGCTTCAGCGCGAGGCTGCGGATCGGCACGCTGCTGTCCGGCGCATACGGATTCCCGCCCGGCAACGCGAAGCGCCCGACCACCGGCGTGCGCACCGCCTTGAAGAACGGCGCGACCGAATACGCGCTCGCGGCGCCGTTGCCTTCGAAGTAGCCGGTCACGCATACGCCCTTCGCGTGATTGCGCCGGAAACCCGGATGAGCACCGCCGCCGGCCGTCTGCAACGCATCGACGATCCGGTGCGGGGTCAGACGCGCCGGCGCGAACCACCCGCCGACATATCCGAACGCCACGGCCACGCCGGCCACCGCGCCGCCGATCGCGGCCCAGCGCCACCCGCCGCGCCCGGGCTCGCGCTGCGGCGAAGAAGAGGAAGAAGATCGCTCCATGAATGTGCTCCCGACCGTCAGGTCATTGTCGAACCCGCGTAGGACGCCGCCCCCACCGCTTTATTCCACGAAAAATTTTTTCCTATGCTGGTGGAATAAGCGGCGCCGACTGGCGTCCTACGCAGCATCTCGACCCATTCGGCAACCGGCCCGGCCATGCCCTCCACCGCCCTCGACGACAACGCGCTGCGCGAACTCATCCCCAGGCTGCGACGCTTCGCGCTCTGGCTCGCGCGCGATGTCCACGCGGCCGACGATCTCGTCCAGTCGACGCTCGAGCGCGCGCTGTCGCGCTGGACAAGCCGCCGCGACGACGCGTCATTGCGCAGCTGGCTCTTCACGATCCTGTATCGGCAGTTTCTCGACGGCAAACGCAGCGCGAAGCGCTACGCGTGGCTGCTCGGCCGCATCCGCGACGACGACGAAGCGCACTGGCCGTCCGCCGAACGCGAATTCGCGGCGCGCGCGACGCTCGAAGCATTCGGTCGGCTCTCGGACGAGCAGCGCAGCCTGCTGCTGCTCGTCGCGGTCGAGGGCTTCACCTATCAGGAAGTCGCCAGCCTGCTCGACGTGCCGATCGGCACCGTGATGTCGCGGCTCTCCCGCGCGCGCCAGGCGCTGCGCCAGCTCAGCGACGGCGAGCTTCCCGCTCCTTCTCTCCGGTTGATGAAGAAATGAACACGCCTCCGAACGAACACGACCTTCAGGCCTACGTCGACGACCAGCTCGACGACGACGCACGCGCCGCGGTCGAGCGCTATCTCGCGCTGCATCCGGAGCGCGCGGAACAGGTGAAGCAATGGCAGCAGGATGCGCAGCGGTTGCGGGCCGCGCTCGAGAGCGTGCGGATGCCGGCGGATAACCCTGCGCTGGATCCGGCGGCGATTCGTGGACGGCGCGTGGAACGCGCGCGGATGCGGTTCGCGATGGCGGCTTCGTTCGTGTTCTGCGTCGGGCTGGGGACGTTGGGCGGGTGGCAAGCGCGCGGGTGGAACGCGCCGCCGCCCATCGCGCCGATGAGCGATGCGGTCGAAGCCTACCGGATGATGGTGGTCGATCAGACGGCGAAGGTCGATTACCGGCCGACAGGTGCGGGAGATTTGCAGGGGTGGCTCACCCGGCGCGTAGGCGCATCGGCGAAGCTGCCGGATTTGAGCGCGGCGGGGTTCAGGCCGGTCGGCGGACGGTTGTTCACGACGGACAGCGGGGCCACGGCTGCAATGGTGCTCTATGAGGACGCAGCCGGGCGGACGCTGAGCTTCTATCTGCGGCCGGCGGAATCGGTACATCGGCTGCTGCCGGCCGGGCAACGCATGGATGGCACGCTGCTGGCACGGTATGGGTCGGTGAACGGGCTCAACTATGCAGTGGTCGGGCCAGCCGGGAGCCTCGCTGAGAAAGCGGTCGTGCAGGCGCTCGATCAGCAGACTTGAGCGGTACAATGCGCGCCCTGCTGGCGGCCCTCGGTGGCCGCCAGCGCCTCGAACGAGGCGGCTTCGCCGGCTTGAGCCTGCTCACGCTCACTGCTCGCCTGCACAGCATTTCGACTGACTTTCCTGGTCGGTTGTCCACACCGGCGCGCCTTCGGTGCCCTCACCCTTTGGGGTCACAGGGTTTCAAGTCGCTGCGGAACAGGATATCCACATCGATCATGGCGGCACCGCGCGCGGTCATCGGTCGCCTCGCCCATCTTCGGCCTGCACAGCGTTTCGGGTTGCTTTGGCGTGCGATATCCACAACCCGTGAGATAACGCGAACACCTGCTCCGAATTCGATTACCCTCACTCGCTGAATGCACAGGCCTTCGAGTGCTTTGACTTCTCGATATCCACAAGGCATTCCATCACGACGAATCGCGCAAAAGCTTTCCGCATCATCGGTTCCATTCCGGAAAGGTCTTGCCAGACAAGGCGTTCGGGCCGATTCATGTGGTCGAATGCACGGCGCTCACCCGTTCGGCGCACAGCGATTCGACTGATTGGGTGTGCGGGTTGTCCACACGTAGCCGCCGGCAGGCGCATGAAACGCGATGCACATTCCGCATGTGCCCACGTCGTAGAACCGGTAGCCCGCCGTCCAGTCGTGCACTTGCGCATTCGGATCGGCGTGTCACGGTCAGAATTCGCCCGGATCCGCGCCCGGCTTGCGGTCCGGATGCATGCTCACCGTTTGCTTGCACAGCGTTTCTCGTCGTTTGGTATCGCGGTTATCCACATCCGAAGGCGGCCCCCTTCACCGCCTCCGAAGTCACTTGGTCAGATAAACCCTGAGGATCTCGCCGGTTTCCGGAGAAACGACATATTTGATCGACGTCCCGAGCGGACTCGCGTTACCGAGCCCGCGCATGCCGGGCGGCATCTTCGCCGAGAACGTCACGCCGATGATGGCGTCCTCGGGCTTCGGATCGACTCTGGCCGCACTTTCATCCTCGATGCAGATCTCGAAGTTGCGCAGGTCCTGCCCGGTCTTCGCAAAATCCTCATAGGCGGCCTTCAGGCCGAGCAGCGTCGCGGTATTGAGCCGGACGGAACATCGATCGACCGTGCCGAAATTCAGCTTACTCATGGTGTTCTCCGAATATCAAGGGCACGCGCTCGTCTGCGGCACCTGTTGCGGCTCCAGGAAATACTGCGATTCGTCGGGGACGACGCCGTCCACGTAACGCCGGTCTTCCCATAACAATCGCCAGCGCGCCCGGATCAACAATCCCCTGAGATCATCCCTGACGTGCGGCGCTCGAACGCCTCGAATGAAATAATTGAAGCAACCGTCGTTGCGCGCACTGCGCTTGATGATCGGCAGGATACCCGGCCGCTTCGACCACTCGAAGACGACTGGCTCCCAGATGCCATCGCACGGCACTTTCTGGCCGGTCTTGATCACCGGGCCCACGGCTTGCGGAATCTCGGGCAGATCCGCCGGAAACACCGGATACGGAAGCGTGTAGAAGCCTTGCCCATAGGCATCCGGGGACAGCAGGAGATTGGCCGAACGCAGCTTTGCCGTATCGCCGAATCGATTGCCCGGGTCGAACGGCGCATGGTCCATCTGGTATTCCGACGCGTGCAGCAGTTGGGCCAGCGCGTCGATCTTCGGCGGGTATGGGGCAATCTGCCCACCGCGATCCCAGTAATCGGGATTAGGGTAGAAATACGCGTTCAGATGGTGATATTTCCAGAACAGGTCCTCGAAAGGCCCATTGCTCTTCCAGACACGCCGGTTCCCTCGAGCCAACTCGGTCAGCCCTCGATCGTAAACCGCGAGAATGTCGGCGATGGCCGGAAAGTGGGTGTCCTGAATCGCCTCCGGATCGCCATCGGGCCACGTGTTCACGGCATGCTCGTACGCGTTCGCGAATCGCGCAAACGCGTCGCGCTTACGCGTCCAGAGCGACAGGCTGCTCACGCGTTGAAGCAGCCAGAAAATCTTGCGCCGCGCCGCGTCGTCCGTCAGGCGGTCAGCCGGGTCGTCCTGCCAGATCGTGTCCGTCATCCTTGCCCCTCGCGCAACGGTGCCGGTTGTCTGTCCATCATGATTGCGCCGTTGCGTTCACGTCGGTTTGGTCGTTGCCCAGGCCGCTGCGTTTCAACACCTCCCGCAGGCACACCGGACACACGTACTCACCGGCGTCCCACAGCGTCGTGAACCTGGCCTGATCGTCGATCCGGAACGTCGATTCAACGATGTCGATATTCGGCCCGAACACCTTGCGCAGAAACGCTTCGTCAAACCAGTACGTGGATTCACCCTCCCCCCTGGCATCGATCACCCGCACGACGTGACAATCGCGGATCACGTCGATCGTCAGAATCGCGGTTTCGATATCCGGTGAGGCCCGCGTCGGCCGGATCAAGCCGTGAAGCTCGCATCGCGCGAAATGGCGAGGCCATTTCGCATTCGCCGCGACGATGGCCGTATCGAACGCCTGCTCCTTCGTCGTCGGTTTATGCGGTGTCTCGCCGGAGCGCACCAGCAGTTCGTCCAGGCACGCCAGACACACATACGCGCGCAAGCGCTCCAGCGCCGCGATCTTCGGAAATGCCTTCACGTGTGCGACCCGATCGACAAAGGTCGCATCGACCTCGTGTGCGTCGAGCTCGGCGCGCAGCATCCACATCTCCCGGCTGTATCTCGGCCGGTCGAGCGAGACCTTCACGAGCTCGCCGGGCGCACACTGCCCGCGCAGCCTGATGTGTGCGGCAACGCCCGTCGACGTTGTCGCTGTCGAATTGTCGCCGTGCCGATGGCAAACTCTCGATCCCATTACCTGCTCCCATTGCGAGCGCCGCTCGCGTCGCCCTGCTCTTTCTTCGGTTTCATCGCGTCGTGAAAACGTCGATCAATCACACGCCACATTCGTGGCGTTCGATGATGGCCTGCCCTGGCCCGCGCCATGCGATCGAACGATACGCGCTGCGAACGACGCCGATCTCCCGGTAATACTCGACGAGCGCCTGCGGGCTCCAGTCGCGGCCCGCGGAGAACAGCGCATCGAGCTCGACGAGCGCGGCCACGAGCGCCCGGCGGTCGGTATCGTCTGCGATCGCGCGTTCCCAGCGATCGGTTTGCCGGACGAAGCCCAACCGGACCAGCGCATCGACGGAAGACTCCGCGTCGGTCACGACCACCGCAACGTGGCCGGCAATGTCCGTCACCAGCATCTCATTGACAGGCGCCTTCATCGATCGCTTCGCCCTTCGTCATTCGTCGCGCTCCCGTCGATCCACTCGACCGCGAGCGCCAGCAGCTCGGGCAAATTGCCCGGGCCGCCATAGCCGGCGAATTCGGTCTGGGTCGCGCGAACGGATATCCAGTCCGACTCGTCGCGCTCGATCGCCAGATCGATCGCCTTGCCGGACGACGCGCCGCTGAGCTTCACCTCCCATCCCGGATTGTCGAGCGTGGCGATCTCGATGCCGTGCGCGTGTTCCCACACGCCATCGCAGCGCGATGCGTACCAGCGCTGCAGTGCAGTCAGTGAATCAATCATGTGCCTGTGCCCCTCATCATCCGACTCACGTTGTGCTGAGCCATCTGACGATCTCTTCGATGTCCCGTCGAGACAGCTTCCCGACCCGATCGACGAACACCCCGTAGTCGAGATCGAACTTCACGTTGAATCGCTCGCCTTTGTAGCGGCAACACAGGACATCGGCTTCCGGCATCGACACGCGTTGCTCGAACACGATGTCGCCCGGGTGTTGCTGCAACCGGTGTACGACGGTATCGATCTCGAGTGCGTCGAGCCGGGTCAACGAAGAATCGTTCATGTCGTGAGCCTGTGCGCCAGACCCTCGCATCCTGAATGCCGGCGATTCTACAGACACAGCGGCTCGCGCATCGTCCGATGCCCTCACAGCTTGCCGTTTCGTTTATCCGATCGCTGCAAGCAGTGCATATCCTGCACGGATCACAGTCGGCGGACTGTGCTTATCCAAAGGTGTTAACAGAGTTCGTATACATACGTAGTGATAGTTAACAAACCCTGTGCCTCACAGTGGATAACGTCCCTAACCCCATGAATTCTCGACAGGAAGCAGGATGCATAACCTTGGGTGTGGCACGTGAACAGCTCCGGGGAGCACAGAACAACTTTTCGTCGATTCACAGCCGCGGCGACATATCCTCAATCGTTCCACTGTGAATCCAGAGGCTTATCGGACGGTTATCCAGAGGCCAATGTGGATAACCCCACAGCGCATCGACGCGTTTTGCTGTGATGCGAACAGCTGAAGCCAACGATCCCGGCATCGCGAGTCAGCATCGATCGTCGGCCCCCGCGCACCCCGATTCAAAAAATTTTCACGAAAGGGCTTGCGCTCCTCAAAAACGCTCTCTATAATTCGCGGCTTCTTAGGCTCGTAGCTCAGTTGGTTAGAGCACCACCTTGACATGGTGGGGGTCGTTGGTTCGAATCCAATCGAGCCTACCAACGAACAAAATGAAGGGGTCTGGCAGCACAACTTGCCTACAGGCAATGCGGCTCGCCAACATACAAACGCCACGCGGCAACATCGCGTGGCGTTTTTCTTTTTCCGGCCGAAACAACGCATGTCGCCCCGATGCGTTGCGCGATCCCCGGCATCGCATCCTGCCTCACCGACACCTCGACTTGCCATACGACGGACGCTGCACGGCAGGTAGAATCGTGTGCGACCGAAGCGGCTGCTTCGTACGCCGTTCGATCTTCACCGCTTCCGAACCGCATCAAAACAACGACGCGCGAGCCGCGCGACTGAGAGCACACGACCATGTCCGACGTTACGACCGCCACATCGTCCGCGAGCAACGACGAAATCGCCGCTTACGTCGGCAAGAAAGCCGCCTGGTTCGAGCGGAAATGGGAGATCGCCGCGTCGCGGAAGAACCGGCTGTCGTGGAACTGGGCAGCCTGTTTCCTGGGCCCGGTCTGGATGGCGTATCGATCCATGTACTGGCAGGCGGCAGCCGTCCTTGGCGCGTCGCTCTCGATCACGCTGGTCGAGCTGCTGTTCTTCCCGAAATACTTCGAATCGAGCACGCTCGACCCGGTCACGATCGGGATCGCGGTGTCGCTCGGCTGGTACGGGAACAGCCTCTACAAGACGCACGTCGAACGTCAGATCGAGAAGCTGCGCCCGAACGCGACGTCGCGTGAATCGTTTCTCGCGCTGCTCGAAGCGCAGGGCGGCACGAACTGGCTCGCAGCGGCCGGTTTCGCGGTGGCAACGCCGTTACTCGGCATCCTGATCTACATGGTGGCCGGGACGTATTGATCGCAGGAACCGGCGGCTGGTCAAGCAGGGCGGCAGGACGGGGAAAGGGCGCATCGCGGCCGCGCGTGCGCACGGCACACCCGACGCACGATCCGGCCGCACTCAGTGCAGATGCTTCAACTTGTCAGGATTCCGCACGACATAGATCGCGACGATCTTGCCGTCCTCGATCTCGAGCGCCGTGGTCTGCAGCTCGCCGTCGGATTCCAGCGTGACAATGCCCGGCAGCCCGTTGATGAAGCCCGCGCGCACGAGCTTCGATGCATGCGTGGCGAACAGCTCGGCCAGATGCTCGTGCACTTTCATCACGCGCTCGAAGCCGAACACCGGCTTGCCCGCGGCCGTGCGCTTGCCGCCGCCGTCCGAATGCAGGCTCACGTCCTCGGCGAGCATCGCGCCGAGCGCGCGCATGTCGCCGCTGCGTGACGCCGCGAAAAACGCTTCCGCCAATTCGATCCCGCGCTGCTTCTCGACATGGAAACGCGGCCGTGCCTCGCGCACGTGCGTGCGGGCCCGCGCGGCGAGCTGCCGGCATGCGGCCGGGTCGCGCTGGATCGTCGTGGCCACTTCGTCGAACTCGACACCGAACACGTCGTGCAGCAGGAACGCCGCGCGTTCGAGCGGCGAGAGCCGTTCGAGCGCGAGCAGCAGCGGCAGCGTGACGTCTTCCTGTTCATCTTCCTCGACGACCGGCTCGGGGAGCCACGGGCCGACATAGGTCTCGCGCTGGTGCCGCGCGGACTTCAGCTGGTCGAGGCACATCCGCATCACCATGCGGCGCAGGAACGCTTCCGGTACGCGCACCTCGGTGCGGTCGACGTCCATCCAGCGGATGAACGCCTCCTGCACCATGTCCTCGGCATCCGCGACGGAACCGAGCATCCGGTACGCGACGCGGATCAGCGTGCGGCGCAGCGGGTCGAAGCTCGCGGCCGCATCGGCCCGTTCTTCGGCGCTGCCCTTGGCCGGGTCGAGGTTCGGCATCAGGCCACCATCTTCGCGGCGGCGGCCTTCGCGTCGGCCGGATCGATCCACAGCCCGAAGCCGACCGCGAGACGGTTCCAGCCGTTGATCACGTTGATCATCAGCGTGAGTTTCACCTGTTCCTCCTGGCTGAAGTGGTCGTTCAACGCCGCGTAGGCTGCTTCGTGCGCTGCGTGGCCCTCCGATAGCCGCGTGAGTGCTTCGGTCCAGCCGAGCGCCGCGCGCTCGCGGTCGGTGTAGCAGGGCGCTTCGCGCCACGCGGACAGCAGGTAGATACGCTGCTCGGTCTCGCCTTGCTCGCGTGCCTCGGCCGTGTGCATGTTAATGCAGTTCGCGCACGCGTTGATCTGCGACGCGCGGATCTTGACCAGCTCGATGAGCGTCGGCTCGAGGCTCTGCGCGGCGGCGACCGAAACGGTCATCCAGTTCTTCATCAGGGCGGGCGCGGCGGCAAACGGATTGAGTTTCGCAGTCATGGTCCTTCTCCTTTCGTGTGGGTTCCGGTGATATGACGAGCGAGCCCCCCGCGGGTGTGACATCGGCGCAAAAAATTTTTCGAAGCCGGCGAGCGGACCGATGCGAAAAGCCGCCGGGCAAGGGCGGGCAGGGTGCGCGTCGAACGCGAAAAACGCGGCGAGCATGCTTCGTGCGCCCGTGCAGGTCAGACGATTCCGCGTTCACGTCATGGTGACGATCGCCGCCGCGTGAACGGCCCGCGGCGTGCGTCGATCGCAACGGGCGACGCCCGCACCGCGATATGCGCTGATATCAGCAATTGGCAGGTGATCGGTTACTTACATTTACATTTCGCAGCCGTTTCGTCCGCATCTCGATCAGCAGCATTCACATTTCTGGACCATACTGTTCTGCACGGGCAGATGAAGTGACGCCGCATGTGCGGCCCGGCGCGCGCGCCGGCTGCCCGACGACGCAGCAGCAGGTCGCACGTCAGCCGCGCGCATCACGCGCAAGGCTTTCCTTTTTCCGGCAACGCAACGCAGCGAATCGCGACGTGGACGGTAAACCGATGAGCCTCCTTGCATCACAGCTTCAGCGCCGTTACCAGGACGTGCGCGCGCATAGTGTCGCGTTGACCGCGACGCTCTCCGCCGAAGACCAGGCCGTGCAGTCGATGCCCGACGCCAGTCCGACGAAATGGCACCTCGCGCATACGACCTGGTTCTTCGAAACCGTCGTGCTGATGCGTCGCGTGCCCGGCTACGCGCCGTTCGACGCGGCCTTCCAGTTCCTCTTCAATTCCTATTACGAAGCGCTCGGCCCGCGCCATCCGCGGCCGCAACGCGGGCTGCTCACGCGTCCGTCGCTCGACGAAGTGCATGCGTACCGGCAGTACGTCGACGATGCGATGCTGCGCGCGCTGGCCGGTGCCGATGCGGTGCTGCTCGAGACGATCGCGCCCGAGGTCGTGCTCGGCCTGCATCACGAGCAGCAGCACCAGGAGCTGATCGTCACCGACATGCTGCACGCGTTCTCGTGCAACCCGCTGAAGCCGGCTTTCCGGCCGCGCAACGGGACGGACGCGGGTGCAATGGCCGCGGGCGACGCCGGCGCGCAGCACTGGCTGCACCAGCCGGGCGGGCTCGTCGAGATCGGCCACGACGGCGATGCGTTCTCGTTCGACAACGAACGGCCGCGCCATACGGCGCTCGTGCGGCCGTACGAAATCGCGAACCGCCTGGTGACGAACGCGGAATTCGCGGCGTTCGTCGCCGACGGCGGCTACACGCGCCCCGAGTTCTGGTTGTCGGACGGCTGGGCCACGGTGCAGCGGGAAGGGTGGCAAGGGCCCGCGTACTGGATGCCCGACGACGACGATGCGGCCGCCACGCGCGTGCGGCGCACGTTCGGCCTGCACGGCGTCGAGCCGCTCGCACCCGACGCGCCGGTGTGCCACGTGAGCTTCTACGAAGCGGCCGCGTATGCGGAATGGGCCGGCGCACGCCTACCGACCGAATTCGAATGGGAAGCCGCGTTCCCCGCCGAAGGCATCCGGCAGATGCTCGGGCACGTGTGGCAATGGACGCGCTCGTCCTACGAGCCGTATCCGGGCTTTCGGCCGCTCGCGGGTGTCGCGGCCGAATACAACGGCAAGTTCATGGTCGGCCAGCAAGTCCTGCGCGGCAGCAGCATCGCGACGCCGCCCGGGCACGAACGGCCGACGTACCGCAATTTCTTTCCGCCGGCCGCGCGCTGGCAATTCACGGGAGTGCGACTTGCGCGAGACGTCTGACCAGACGGCCACGAGCGGTGGCCAGCAACCCGCCCGCGATTCGCGGCCAAGCGCGTTCGAGCGCGACCTGATCGACGGACTGTCGCGCACGCCGCGCAGCATTCCGCCGAAATACTTCTACGATGCGGCCGGCTCCACGTTGTTCGATCGCATCTGCGAGTTGCCCGAGTATTACCCGACCCGCACCGAGCTCGGCATCCTGCGCGATCGCGCGGCCGAGATCGTGCGGCGTGTCGGCCCGCATGCGGAACTCGTCGAATTCGGCGCGGGCTCGCTCGAGAAGATCCGCGTGCTGCTCGACGCGTTCGCGAGCAACTATGCGAACGCGCCGGCGCGCTACGTGCCGGTCGACATCTCGGCCGACTATCTGCACGACGCTGCCGCGCGGCTGCGTGCCGCGTATCCGTGGCTCGACGTCGCGCCGATCGCGGCCGACTACACGAAGGCCGAGCAACTGGCCGAGCTGACCGCGGTACCGGCGCGGCGCATCGGCTTCTTTCCCGGTTCGACGATCGGCAACTTCTCGCCGGACGAGGCCGATGCGTTCCTGCGCGATGCCGCGCGGTTGCTGCGGGGTGGCGGCTTGCTGGTCGGCGCCGATCTGGTGAAGGACGCGCGCACGCTGCACGATGCGTACAACGATGCGCAGGGCGTGACCGCGCAGTTCAACCTGAACCTGCTGGTGCGCGCGAACGCCGAGCTCGGTGCGGATTTCGACGTCGATGCGTTCTCGCATTGCGCGTTCTACGACAGCACGCGGCAGCGCATCGAGATGCATCTCGTCAGCGACATCGCGCAGACCGTGCACGTGCGCGGCCACGCATTCCGCTTCGACGCCGGCGAGCGCATCCACACGGAGAATTCGCACAAGTTCACGATCGACGGCTTCCATGCGATCGCGCGCCGCGCAGGATTCGAGCCCGATACCGTGTGGACCGACGCGGACAACCTGTTCAGCGTGCACTGGCTGCGCAGCGTCGACGATATCCGCGCGTGACGCGTGCGCTGGCGAACCGCTCGCGTACGATGCGGGCGGTTCGCTTTCGGCGCATTCGCGCGCACGCCGGCGCGTACAGATCGTGCGGCTTCGTGCCGAAAATCCCCTTTTTACCGGCCCGACGCACCGCTGCAACGGTGCGTAGAATGCCGCCTCTTCCTTGTCGTACAAGGCTTTGCGGGCACCCGTAAACGTCCGTTACCTGTCTCGCATACCCGTTTCACCTGTGTCCGTGTCCGGTGCCTAGACTCCGAACCGTATTCACATGACGCACGACACGTGCAGGGAGTCGCGAGATGAACAAGAAACTCATTCTCGGTGCAGTTCTCGGTGTAGCGGCGCTGGCAGCCTCGGGCGTCGCATCGGCTCACGTCGACCTGTCGGTCGGCATCGGCGTACCGGCCTATGCAGCGCCGGCGCCCGTCTACGTGGCACCGCCGCCGCCGGTCATGTACGCACCGGTCGGCTATCGCGATGACGGCTGGCGCGGCGATGGCTGGCGTCAGCGCGAATGGCGCGAACACGAGTGGCGCCGCCGTGAATGGCGCGAGCACGAATGGCACGATCGCGGCGGTTGGCGCGGCGGCCGCTGGGATTAAGCGGTTCGACTGATCACAACAAGAGGAGAGTGAACACATGATGCCCATTCGACACATCAGGCTGTGCGCCACCGCTGCCATCGTTGCGCTTGCCACCATCGGCAGCGCGCACGCGGCGGGCTGCATGAAGGGCGCGGTGGTCGGCGGTGTGGCCGGCCACTATGCGGGGCACCACGCGGTCGTCGGTGCGGTTGGCGGCTGTATCGTCGGCCACCACATGGCGAAGAAGCACGCGCAAGAAGAGGCCGCGCAGCACAAGGCCGCCGCGCAGGGCATGCAACCGGCGCAGTAAGCACCCTCGTCACCAGGGCGGCGCTGCGGCGCCGCGCCCGCCTGCTTTGGTCCCCGTTCACGCACCATCCTGATTGATCTGATGAATGAGCGCCGCGCGCATCGTTACGATCATTTACAACGTCGTGTGGCGCGAATTTTGCGCGTTCATAGAATGCAGTCACACGAACGCGCTCCAGGGAGCACAAGATGAAACAGCAACGATACCTGTCCGTACTGATGGCCGCGCTGCTCGCGCTCGGCACGGTTTCCGCGTATGCCGCAGCCGGCGGCAATGGCGGCGGAAACGGTGGTGGTGGCGGCGGTCACGGTGCAGGCGGTTTGGGTGGCAATGCAGGCGGCATGTCTGCCGGCCACATGAGCGGCCAGGCGATGAGCAACTCGAATAGCATGCACGCGGGTGACCGCGACAAGGGCCTGTCGCGCGCGGCCGACCGCTCCGACACGATCGCCGATCGCGCCGGCGTGCAGCCGGGCCACGGCCACGCGCACGGACATGCGCATGGCCACACCACGCACGCGTCGACGACCACGCATCATTCGCATCACCACGCATTGGGCCGCACGCTTTAAGCGCGGCGCGCAAATGCGATGGAAGGGCGCTTCGGCGCCCTTTTTTCATGGCGGAAATGCCACGCGGCTGTCGCGCGAAAACATCGTGCCGACCCGATTTGCAACCAGCCGTAACCGTGCCGCGAACGGGCGCGAATACGGAACGCTTACACGTGGATGACAGGCAGGAAACCGGCGCGAAGCGTGCGGATCGCAAGCGCGCCCGGCCGCGTCGAAACGACCAATAAAAAAGGGCGGCTCATCGCCGCCCTTCGCTTTATCGCCCGGCGCCCGCCAGCGGCACCGCAGGTTCAAACAAGGCGTCCGCCTGCCTGACGCGCACGAAGCGCGCCGCGCCGTCGCCGTCCACCAGCGCCCGGAAATGCGCCTCGCCGCACGCGAGCTTCGCCCGCTCGTGCTCGCTCGGCACGTTGCCGTCCGCATTCGGCGTATCGACGACGAAGTACAGCCGTTCGCCACCGTCCTGTTCCGCGAGCACGGCCCAGTCCGGGTGATAGCTGCCGAGCGGCGTCGACACGCGGAACCACGCGGGCAGCTTCGCGTACAGCCTCACGCCGTCGTGCGCCTCGAGCGCATCGGCGAACGCACGCTCCGCGTCCGTCTCGCACACGACCGCTTCGTAGATCGACTTCTGCGCATCGGGCCGCAGGTTGCGCAGATAGCCGGTCAGCGCCTCGCTCTCGAACGATTCGAGCGCATGCACGTGGCGCTCGCCGAGCTTGCGGTACGCGATGCCCGCGACCAGCGCGAGCCGCTTGCAGCGGTTGATCGCATCGGCCGCGACCGCGATGAACTGCTGCGGATTCACGCGGAAATCCTCGAGCCGGCCGCTGTCGGCCAGGATCGTCGCCAGCGAACGGCGCGTGAGCTGCGTGCGGTCCTGCAGCTCGGTGAGCAGGTCGGGCAGCGGCAGCTCGCCTTCGTCGAGCAGCACCGTGCCGGCGCCGGCCACTTCGATCGCCTCGATGCCGGCCTTGCCGATGTCGATCTCGGCCTTGCGCCACTGCAGCCGGGCGCGCGCGATGTCCGGCGCGGCGTGCAGCGCGGCCGCGCAGTCGCGCACGAGCTTCGCGTTGTCGAACTCGACGCGGTACACGGTGCGATGGCGGATGCGGTCCCACAGCGCGCGGAACTCCTCGCCGAACACGACGGCCTTGCCCGACGCGTCGCGCCGCAGCGCGATCGCACGGCGCTCGTCCGCGTTGCGCACCGCGAAGCGGCCCGACAGCTTGCGCAGCGTCGCGACGATCGGCGCGCGCAGCATCTCGAACGCGTCCGGCAGCACCAGCGCGCTCTGGCGCAGTGCGTCCTTCAGCCGGTCGAGCACCTTGCCCTGCGCGTCGACGTAGCCTTGCTCGTGCAGATGGTTCCACAGCACGCGCGACAGCTCGACGCCGAGCGCATGCGCGGGCCCGTCGCCTTCCTGCACGGGCAGCGCCGCGAACTGGTGTTCCTCGACGATCCCGAACCGGATGCCCGTATCGGCCTCGATTTCCTTCTGCAGGTTCTCCGCGAACGACTCGTAGCGCTCGGTCGCGATCACGGTGAGCGTGTTCACGCCCGCATCGCGCACGCGTTCGCCGTCCTGGTCGACGGCGAGGCGCAGCCCGCGCCCGAGCGTCTGGCGGCGCTCGCGTTCGGTCTGGATGTCGCGCAGCGTGCAGATCTGGAACACGTTCGGGTTGTCCCAGCCTTCCTTCAGCGCCGAGTGCGAGAAGATGAACTTCAGCGGCGTGTCGAACGACAGCAGCGCTTCCTTCTCGCGCATGATGAGGCCGTATGCGCGCTCCGCGTTCTCGCGGGCCGCGGCGCTGCTTTCGCTCGTGTCGGTCCAGCCGCCCTTGCGGTCGATCGAGAAATAGCCGTTGTGCGCGCGCCCGACTTCGAGCGCGACGTCGACGCCGTCGAACAGCGCTCGGTAGGCCGGCACGCGCGCCGCCCGCGCATATTCCTCTTCGAAGATCAGCGCGTAGTCGCCCTTCGCGGGCATCCCGTTCTCGTCGTAGCGGCGGTAGCGCTCGACCGAATCGACGAAGAACAGCGACAGCACCTTCACGCCGCGTTCGGCGAGGCGCAGTTCCTTGTCCAGATGCTCGCGGATCGTGCGGCGGATCATCTCGCGCTGCACGGCGAGCGTGTCGATGTCGCCGAATGCCTCGCCGAGCGACAGGAATGCCTCGCCTTCCGGATGGCGCAGCTCGACGTATTCGGCACCCTTCACCGCATGCACTTCGCCGATCCGCAGCCCCGCGTACAGTGCGCGCTTGGTCAGGCGTTCGAGATCGTCGCCGTCGGTGGCCGTCACGATCTGGCGCTTCACGCCGGCCGTCGTCGCGACGTCGAGCTCGACGCGCGCGCTGATCGCGCCGCGCCGGTTCGACACGCCGACGAGCCGCACGTACGGCTTGTTGTGCGCATCCTCGACGATCGCCGACGCGATCTCGATTTGCTTGACCAGCTTGCGCTCGTACGCGTCGACCGCATCGAGCCGGTACACCATGTGGTGACGGTCGACGTGCGTGGCCGAATAGCGCAGCGTGCAGAGCGGTGCCATCGCGGCGAGCGCTTCGCGGCCGCGGCCTTCGAGCCCGCCGTCGACGCTTTGCGGCTCGTCGACGATCACGATCGGCCGCGTCGCACGGATCAGGTCGATCGGCTTCTCGCCGCCGGTCTTCTCGCTGTCCTTGTAGAGGTTGTTGATTTCCTTCTTGTTGATCGCGGCCACCGTCATCACCATGACCTGGATCGCCGCGCTCGCCGCGAAGTGGCGCACCTGGCCGAGCTTCGCGGAGTCGTACAGGAAGTAGTCGTACGGCACGCCCGCGTACAACGCGCGGAAGTGATCCTCGGTGATCGCGAGCGTCTTGTGCACGCCTTCCTTGATCGCGATCGACGGCACGACGATCACGAACTTCGTGAAGCCGTAGCGGCGGTTCAGCTCGAAGATCGTGCGCAGGTACACGTAAGTCTTGCCGGTGCCGGTCTCCATCTCGACGGTGAAGTCGCGCGAGCCGGGCAGGCCGGATGGCGGCAGCCCGCCGCGCAGCTGCACGTCGGCGAGATTGCGCGCGAGCGCGTCGTCGGTCAGCGACAGCCGGTTGCCGACGCCCTGTTCCGACACCGCGAAGCCGAGCGAGCCTTGCGCGGCGGCCGTCGTGCCGGGGGCGGCGTTCGCGAGCACGCTGAAGTCGCCGCGATACGATTCCTGGCCGCGAAACAGGTCGCAGACGGCGTCGATCGCCTCGCGCTGGTAGTCGAGATCCGCTTCGAAATGCAGCCGCATCACAGGCTCCGCACGCGCTTCACGCCGTGCTGTTCGAGCAGCGCGGCGAGATTGAGCTTCGCGACGTCGTCGACGAAGCCGCTGTCGCGGAACAGGCACGTGACGTCGTGCGTCGTGCCGGTCGCGTCGAGCAGGTCGACGATGCCGTCGGCCAGCGGGCCCGCGTCGTCGCGCGCGATGCGCGCATCGAAGCACGCGACGATCGAGCGGCCGATCAGGTGCACGGTCTTGGCCGCCACCTGGTGATGCTCGACCGGCGTGCACAGGTCGAGGCCGAGCTTCAGCGTCAGCTCGGCGAGCAGGTCGTCCTCGGTGCGGCCGGTCTTCACGTGCTCGACGGAGGCGAAGAGGGCGTGGTCGAAGTCGTCGCGGCGCGGGTCCCACTCGATCACGTTGGTCGTGTCGAGCCGGTACACGCGGAAGCCGAGGTCGCCATAGCTTTCCGGATAGTCGCGCGCGACCTGCTGCGCGGCACGGCGCAGGCGCTCCTTCGTGACTTCGGCGAGCGTCAGCGGCTTCTTCAGCTTCGCGCAGAAATCGGCGGCCGCCAGTTGCGTCTTGTCGCGGCGGTCGAGCGCTTCGGGCAATTGCACGAGCACGTAGCGGCGCGCGCCGCCGTCGGTCGCGTTCACCTGCATCACCGCGTGGCCGGTCGAGCCGGAGCCGGCGAAGCAGTCGAGCACGATGTCGTCGCCGCGCGTGCACCAGCCGATCACGGCCGCCGCGAAATCGACCGGCTTCGGCAGGTCGAACGGGATCCCGAGCGTCTTCAGCAGCGCGTCGTCGGAGCCGGCGAACGGCAGCACCGACGGCACGTTCTCGTACATGTTCTCGTCGAGGTAGTAGATCCGCTGCGGCTGCGTGCTTTCATCCGCGCCGAATTCGATCTGGCCGCGCTCGATCAGCGCCTGCATCGTCGCAGGCGGGTTGCGCCAGCCGCGTGCCGGCATCGCACACGGCTTGCCGGTGACCGGGTGGATCAGCGGCGTGAAATACTCTTCCGGCGCCTTCTTCTTGTTCGGCCAGGCCATCGACACGAGGCGGTACACGCGGCCTTCTTCCGACAGCCGGTCGTACATCACCTCGCCGCCGGACAGGTTGGTCTGTGCCTTCATCCACGCGCGATACGCCTTCTGCGCGTCCTTCGCGTTGCCGCTGCGGTACACGGCGTCGTGCGCGGCGTCGAGCATGCGCTGCGCGTTGCGCTTCGGGCGCTTGAGCGGCGCCTGTTCGAGCAGCGTCTCCGCGTTGCGCGCGAACAGCACCAGCGATTCGTGCTGGTACGCGACCCCGCGCGCGTCGCCCTTCGGGTTGCGCTTGTCCCACACGGCCACGCCGAGCTCGTTCTCCTCGCCGAAGATCTCGCGCAGCATCAGCACCAGCGCGTGCACTTCGTGCTCGTCGATGTGGACGGCGATCAGCCCTTCGTCGGACAGCAGCGCGTGCGCGAGCTTCAGGCGCGGATACATCATGTTCAGCCAGTCGGTGTGGAACCGGCCGTTCGCCTCGGTGTTGGTGCTGCGCTTCACGCCGCCCTGGGTCTGCCCGGTCATCGCCAGGTAGTGGCGGATGCTGTCGCTGAAGTCGTCCGGATAGACGAAATCGCTGCCGGTGTTGTACGGCGGGTCGATGTAGACGAGCTTCACCTTGCCTGCGTAACTCTTGTGCAGCAGCTTCATCACGTCGAGGTTGTCGCCCTCGATCACGAGATGGCGCGTGTCGTCCCACGCGACGCTGTCGTCGGGGCAGGGCCGCAGCGTGCCCGTCGACGGCGTGAGCGCGGCCTGGCGCGCGCTGCGCTTGCCATGCCAGTGGAAGCCGTAGCGCTCGTCGGCGTCGCCGACCGTGCGTTCGCCGATCAGCGCCTTCAGCACGTCGACGTCGACCGACGCGCCGCCGGGGCCTTCGGTCACGAGTTCGGGGAACAGCGCCTTCAGGCGCGCGACGTTGTCGGCGGTGAAATCGGTCGACATCGCCTGCGGGCTCGCCGCATCGAGTTTCTGCATCGTCTTTTCCATCGGAGCCCGGCCGCGCGCGCCAGGACGTCGGGCGCGCTCGCGGCACCGGCGGCAACGGCCGCCCGGGCAAACCCGAAACGCTATCGAGTCGATCGTCCGAGGTCAAGCGCCGATGTGGGGCGATCGTGCGGACATCGGCCGCGATCGCCCGCCGGACGGGCCGCAAGCGGCTTCGGGCCGGTTGTCGCATGGCCGGCCGACGGCCGCCTGGCGGGCGTCCCGGGCAGCAAGCCGGAAAGGACGAAAAAAAGGGCACGGTCGGCGCCAAGCGCCGGCGTGCCCGCATGGAGAATCCCGGACGGAGGGTGCGGCGGGGCCCGGCGGGCCCCGCTTGGGGTCAGAAACGCGTGCGGATGCCCGACGTCAGTTCGAGCTGGTTCTTCGCGCCGAACGTCGACGACACCGTGTAGCCGCCGTGCAGCTTCATGTAGTCGCCGGCGAGGTAGACCTCGGTGCGCTTGCTCAGGTGATAGAACACCGACCCGTAGATCGTTTCCTTGAAGCCGTTGCCGACGCCGTTCGTCAGGCTGAACGCGCCGAGGTTCGCGTTCGGGACGAAACCGTCCGTGTTGTACGCGGCGTTCTTCACGCGCATCTGCTGGTAGCCGAGCTCGTAGTCGAGCGCACCGGGCGGCGCCACCTTCACCGACACGGTCCACGAATCGTCGTGGCGCTGGCCGAGCGAGCCCTGGTCGCCGTTGTAGCGGAAGTAGCCGGCGTTCAGGCGCACGATGCTGAATGCGTAGTTGCCGCCGACCGAGAACGTCTGGTTCGTGAAGCCGCCGTTGTTCACGTGGTTGTAGAAGCCCGACACGTTGAACGGCCCGCCGTTGTAGCCGAGCGCGACCTGGTACGCGGAGCCGGTCGCGAATGCGGTCGAGTTGCTGAACTGGTAGCCGGCGCTCGCGAAGATGCCGTTGCTGAACAGCTTCTTCCACGCGATGCCGTTGTTGTAGCGCGTGCCGGTCGGGCCGGCCGCGTAGAAGATCATCTGCTTGAAGTTGTTCGAGTTGGTCCAGCCGCCTTCCTCGGTCGACAGCTTCGCGGAGCCGTACGGATCGCCGTAGATCGCGGCCGCGTCGCGCGCGATCGTGTTCTGGAAACCGGCCGTCAGCTTGCCGAAGCGCTCGTCCTGGATGCCGACCCACGCATCGCGGTCGAAGATCTGGCCGTTGTCTTCCATCTGGCCGTTCGCGACCACGTATTCGCTTTCGAGGCGGAAGATGACCTTCGTGCCGCCGCCGATGTCTTCGGCGCCGCGCAGGCCCCAGCGGCTGCCGCTGAACCACGGCTCGCCTTCGTTGCCCATCCCGATCACGTGATTGCCGTTCGCGTCGGCGTGGGTCCGGTAGGTCGGAAAGCTCAGGTCCATCAGGCCGTAGAGCTGCACGCTCGACTGCGCATGCGCCTGGGTACCGGCGCACAGGCCAGCCGCCGCGATGGAAAGGGCAAGGGTTTTTCGTTTCAAGATCGTCTCCTCCGAGCTGCCGCATTGAAATCTGGTCGTTGGCAGTACGTAATGTATGCCGACTCTTGCCGGCCACAGCGAGAGGGCCGACGCGTAGCATCGTAGAGGGTGCAATCCTTCACGACGCTTTCCCGGACGCAAGAATCGGATCGGTGAAAACACCGAACGCGCAACAATCACGGATCGGGCAGGCGGGCGGAAGCAGGCAAGCCGGGGGCGCCGGCATGCGTCGATGACGTTTCGTGCTACGAATCGATATTCAGGGCGCGCAAAGGCGCTTGTCAGTCCTGCGTGCTCTTCATGCGCAGGATGTAGCCCAGCCCGCGCAGCGTGATGATCTCGGCCGTGCTGCCCGCAAGATGCTTGCGCAGCCGGTGGATGTAGATGTCGATCGCGTCGGCGCTCGGCTCGTCGTCGAGCGCGAACACGCTGTCCATCAGCCGCGCCTTCGACACCGTCTTGTTCTGCTGCAGCATCAGCGTTTCGAGGATCGCGTGCTCGCGGCGGCGCAGCGCGAGCACCGTTTCGCCGCAGCGGAATTCGCGCGTGCCGAACGCATAGACGAGATCGCCGCACACGAGCTGGGTCGTGCCGACACCGGCCTGCCGGCGGATCAGCGCGCGAATCCGGGCGACCAGCTCGCGCGATTCGAACGGCTTCACGACGTAATCGTCGGCGCCCGCGCCGAAGCAGTCGACCTTGTCGTCGACCGAGCCGTGCGCGGTCAGCATCAGCACCGGCACGTTGTCGTTGCGGCGCCGCAGCCGCGCGAGCACCTCCTTGCCGCTGATGCCGGGCAGGCGCATGTCGAGCAGCACCGCGTCGTAGCGTTCGGTCTTCAGCACCGTATCGGCGCGTTCGCCGTCGCCGACGGAATCGACCGCGAAATCCTCGCCGCGCAGCAGGTTCACGATCCAGTGCGCGAGTTCGGCGTTGTCTTCGACCAGCAGGAGTTTCATGGCGACTTCTCTAGGGGCTGTTTCCATATGGAACGCGCATGCGTTGCCACGAGAACGGCCGCTCGCGAGGCGCGTGACGCCGCGAATACTGACGTATTCGCAAGGAGCGCAACGCGGCGAGCGGCCGTTCTCGTGGCAACCCCAAATTTAAAATTCATTCCACGGGAATGCCCGAAATCGCCCGTATGGCGGCGTCGCTCGTCGCTTGTTTGGCGCGGCCAAACGGCGCTCCTCACTTCTTGCCCTACGGGCGATTTCGGGCATTCGCATGTGCGTTCCATATGGAAACAGCCCCTAATCGTAGGCGGGCAGCCGCACGGTCACGACGATACCGCGATTGCCGGCCCCCGGCGCGAGCGACACGCTGCCGCCGTGCGCCTGCGCGATCTCGCGGACGATCGCGAGCCCGAGGCCCGAGCCCTCGGTATCGGCCGACACGCGGTAGAACCGCTTGAATACATGCGGCCTTGCTTCGGCCGGGATACCCGGGCCGTTGTCGACCACGTCGAGCACGATCGCGTCGCCGTCGCGGCGGGCGGCCACCGTCACGCAGCCGCCCGGCTGCGTGTAGCGCACCGCGTTGTCGACGAGGTTCATCACCAGCGCGGTCAGCAGGCTGTCGCTGCCCGCGACGTCGAGCCGCTCGCCGAGATCGGCGCCGAGGTCGATGTCGCGCCGCTGCGCGAGCACGATCGTTTCCTCGAGCACGCTCGACACCACGGCCGCGAGATCGACGCGATGATTCAGCAGCGTCGACGGCGTCGCCTCCGCATGCGCGAGCAGCAGCAGCTTGTCGGTCACGTCGGCCATCTTGCGGCTGCTGCGCTGCATGCTGTCGAGCACCGATGCGAGCTCGGGATCGTCGTGCCCGCGCCGCTGCGCGTACTGGATCTGCGTGTCGAGCACCGCGATCGGCGTGCGTAGCTGGTGCGCGGCATCCGCGATGAAGCGGCGCTGCGTGGCCGTGTGCGTATTGAGCCGCGCGATGCACTGGTTGATCGCGTCGACGATCGGCCGCAGTTCGTGCTGCAGCCGCTCGGGGCGGATCGGCTCCAGCTCCATCGGCCCGCGGTCGGCCACGTCGTCCTTCAGCTGCATCAGCGGCCGCATCTCGAAGGTGAGGCCGAGATACACGAGCCCCATCGCGAGCATCAGCATCAGCGACAGGCGCACGAGCTGCGGCCGCCAGATCGTCGCGACCATCGCGCGGTGCGAGCGCGTCGTCTTCGCGACGACCACCGTGACCGTCTCGACGTGCCCCTCGTCGTACAGCTGGCGATCGTAGGCCACCGCGCGCAACGGCACGCCGTCGAGCGACGTGTCGTACAGCGTCGGCTCGATGCCGTGCCGCGCGGGCACGTCGAGCGCCGGCGTGCCCGCGAGCAGGCGGTCGTGGCCGTCGATCACCTTGTAGAACACCGAATCGCGCGATGGCGATTCGAAAATCTCCAGCGCGGCCGGCGGCACGTCGGCGACCGGCAGCCCGTTGCGCCATTCGATGTCCTCGCCGATCGTGCGCGCGGACGCGACGAGTGCGCTGTCCTGCACGAGCGCGGCCGTGGTCCGCGCGGTGTCGTACGACATCGCGCCCGCGATCAGCATGAACACCGCGAGCGGCAGCAGCAGCCACCACAGCAGCCGTCCGCGCAGGCTGTGCGCCATCCTGTTGCGCTCCTTCTCCGAAATGCCGAACCGCGCCGGGAGCGCCGGCGCGGTCGGGAGTGTCATGTCAGGCGTCCGTCTGCGGCGTTCAGAACGCCGCGGGGCGCCACTTCAGCAGCCGCTTCTCGAGCCACGTCAGCAGGTAGTCGGCGGCCAGCGCGACCACGGCCAGCACGATCATCGCCGCGAACACGCCGCTCGCGTTGAACGCGCCCTGGGCGGTGGAGATTAGCAAACCGATGCCCTGCTTGGAACCCAGGAATTCGCCGACGACCGCACCGACCAACGCGAAGCCGAAGCTCACGTGCAGGCTGGCGAGAATCCAGCTCAGCGCGGACGGGATCACGACCGCCGTGGTGATCTGCCGGCGCGACGCACCGAGGATCTGCGCGTTCGCGATCAGGTAGCGGTCGGCTTCGCGCACGCCCTGGAACGCGTTGCCGAACACGACGAAGAACACCATCACGACGGCCAGCGCGATCTTCGACGCCATCCCGAGGCCCAGCGCGATCACGAAAATCGAGCCGAGCACGACGCGCGGAATCGAGTTCGCGATCTGGATGTACAGGCCGAACACGTCGGCCATCAGCTTGTTGCGACCGAGCACGATCCCGCAGATCACGCCGGCAACCGAGCCGATCACGAAGCCGATGCCGGTTTCCTCGAGCGTGACCCACACCTGCGTGAGCAGCGGGCCCTGCGACGTGCCGTTCACGAACCAGTCCTGGATCTGGTCGAAGATCAGCGACGGCATCGAGAAGAAGAACGGATCGATCCACTTGAGGCGTGCGGCGAGTTCCCACCCGCCGAGCACGATCACCAGCACGGCGATCCGCAGCGTGACGATCAGGTTGCGCCGGCGGCGCAGCCGGCGTTGCGCGGCGCGCTCGTCGTCCTCGAGCGTCGTCGCCGGAATGGCGGTGGTGGGAAGCGTCATGTCGGTCATGCTCCTGTCCTTGCTGTTCTTGCCTTGAGCGTATGCGTCAGCCGATCTGCACTTCTTCGCGCAGGTCGTGCCAGATGTCCTTGGAAATTTCGATGAAGCGCGTGTCGTAGCGGATCTCCGACGTGACGCGCGGGCGCGGCAGGTCGATCTCGTACACGCGCTTGAGCGTGGCTGGCCGCGCCGTCAGCACGAACACGCGGTCGGCGAGGGCGATCGCCTCTTCCAGATCGTGCGTGACGAACACGACCGAGCCCTTGTTCGCGGACCAGAGCTGCAGCAGCTCGTCCTGCATCAGCGTGCGCGTCTGCATGTCGAGCGCGGAGAACGGCTCGTCCATCAGCAGGATTTCCGGCTGGTTGATGAAGGTCTGCGCGAGCGCGACGCGCTTCCTCATCCCGCCGGAAAGCTGGTGCGGGTAGTGCTTCGTGAACTTGTCGAGGCCGACCTTGCGGATCCATTCCTCGGCCTGCGCGTACGCGACGTCCTTCGAGCGGCCGCGAAACAGCGGGCCCGCCGCGACGTTGTCGATCACGTTGCGCCACGGGAACACGGCGTCGGCCTGGAACACGAAGCCGATGCGCGGATCGATCCCGTCGACCGGGCGGCCCATCACGCGCACCTCGCCCGACACGGGCTTGAGCAGCCCGGTGATCATGTTCAGCGTGGTCGACTTGCCGCAGCCGGTCGGCCCGACGATCGCGATGAACTCGCCGCGCGCGACGCTCATGCTGAAGTCGCGCAGCGCGACGGTGGCCTTGCCTTCCGGCGAGATGAAGCGGCACGACACGTTGCGAAACTCGATCGCCGGTGTGCTCGGGGAGACTGCCTGGTTCATCGCATTCGTCCTGCGGGTGAGGAGGGCGTCGCATCGTGACGACGCCGGGCCGGTCAACCGGGCCGGAACGGGGGAACGCTCGGCGGCGGGATCGCCGCCGCCGGCGCCGCTACCGGGATCGCTTACTTCGCGTTCACGAAATCGTTCGTGAAGGTGCGCGCCAGGTCGATATGCTTGCCCTTCACCGACGGGTTGAACGCCGACAGCACCTTCAGCACGGTCGCCGGGCCGTCGGCCGGCATCTTGCCGTCGGCGGTGTACATCGGCAGCGACGCCTTCAGCGCGCTCACGTACAGCGCCTTGTCCTTCTGGTAGTCGGCCGGCATCTTCGCGGCGATTTCGTCGGCGCTGTGCGTGTGGATGAACTGCATCGTCTTCGCGAACGCGTGCGCGAGCTTGGTGGCCTGCGCCTTGTGCGAATCGGCCCAGGCCGACTGCACGTACAGGCTCGCGGCCGGGTAGGTGCCGCCGAGCGCCGCACGCGTGCCGTCGACGGTGCGCATGTCGACCAGCACCTTCGCGTCGCCCATCTTCTCGAGCGCGGACACGGTCGGTTCGGTCGTCATCCCGGCGTCGATACGGCCCTGCTTGATCGCGGCGATGAAGCTCGCGTCGGCGCCGACCGGCAGCATCGTGTACTGCGTCGACGGCACGCCGTGCTGCAGCGCGAGGTATTGGGTGAGGAAGCTGGTCGACGAGCCAAGGCCCGTCACGCCGAGCGTCTTGCCCTTCGAGTCGGCCATCGACTTGAAGGTCGGCGCGGCCTTGGTCGACACCATCTCGACTTCGCCCGGCACCTGGCCGAACACGGCGATCGCCTTCACGTCCTTGCCCTTGCTCTGCAGGTCGATCGTGTGGTCGTAGAAGCCGACCACGCCCTGCACGGCGCCCGCGAGCAGCTCGTTCTCCGCGTCGACGCCGGCCGGCTGCGACAGCAGCTCGACGTCGAGCCCTTCGGCCTTGAAGTAGCCGAGTTCCTGCGTGAGCCGCGCGGGCAGGTAGATCAGCTTCGCAATCCCGCCGACCATGATCGTGATCTTGCCGCCGTCGTCGGCGAAAGCGGGGTGAGCGGCAAGCGCGCAGCTCAGGCTGGCTGCAACGGCGAGGGTGCGCAGGATGGGTCGCATCGGGTCGTCTCCGTTCGTTGTATTCGTATGGCGCGATGCTTGCTGCATCGTCACGACGAGTATAGGGAGGCGAAACCTTCCGCTACCTTTCGCGGGCGGGCGATTCCTTTAGGGGTTTTCCAGCAACGCAGGGCCGGAACAGGCGGAAAACGGGGGACAGGGGGCGGGAGGCGCTCAGCGCCAGCCGGTCAGCACGCGGCCGATCGCGTCGAGCCCCATGTCGAACAGGTGCGACACGAACGGCACGAGGTTCGGGATCATCAGTTGCACGAGCAACAGCCCGACGAGCATCGTGACGGGAAAGCCGACCTGGAACACGCCGATCTGCGGCGCCGCGCGGTTCAGGATGCCGAGCGCGAGGTTCGCGATCAAGAGCGCCGCGACCACCGGCAGCGCGAGCAGCAGCCCCATCTCGAACACGGTCGTGCCGAACGCGGCGAGCGTGCGCCAGCCGGGCGCGTGCAGCAGGTCGGCCGACACCGGCAGCGACTGGAACGACGCGGTGAGCGCGGCGAACACCTGCAGATGGCCGTCCACCGCGAGGAACGCGAGCATCGCGACCGCGTTCAGGAAGCGGCCCATCACGGGCGTCGCGCCGCTCGTGTGCGGATCGAAGAAGGTGGCGAAGCCGAGCCCCATCGACAGCCCGATGAAGTCGCCGGCCGCCTCGACGGCCGCGAACACGATCTGCATCGTGAAGCCCATCGCGACGCCGATCAGGAACTGCGTGACGACGATCCAGATGCCCTGCGCGGAGAATACGGTGACGTCCGGCATCGCGCCGAGCGTGGGCGCGACGACCAGCGCCATGAACGCGGCGAGGCCGATCTTCACGCGGATGGGCACCGCCGCGTGGCCCACGACCGGTGCGGTCGCGACGAGCGCGAGCATCCGCACGAACGGCCACAGGAACGCCGTGAGCCAGCCGTTGAGCTGCGCGTAGGTAACCGAGAACATCGCCGCCGGGTGGTGCGCGCGGCTCAGCCGACGCCGAGCGTCGCGACGTGCAGCAGCGTCTGCCGCAGGTAGTCGAGCATCGTCGTCAGCATCCACGGGCCGGCGATCACGAGCGTCGCGGCGACCGCGAGCAGCTTCGGGATGAACGACAGCGTCGCCTCGTTGATCTGCGTCGCGGCCTGGAACAGGCTCACGACGAGGCCGACCGCGAGCGCGACCAGCAGCAGCGGGGCGGCCAGCAGCAGGCCGACCATCATCGCCTGGTGCGCCAGGGTCATCACTTGTTCGGGCGTCATCGCGCGTTTCCTCCGCCGCTTACGTAAAGCTCTGCGCGAGCGAGCCGATCAGCAGCTGCCAGCCGTCGACCAGCACGAACAGCATCAGCTTGAACGGCAGCGACACGGTGGATGGCGACACCATCATCATCCCCATCGACATCAGCACGCTCGCGACGACCATGTCGATGATCAGGAACGGGATGAACACCGTGAAGCCGATCTGGAAGCCGGTCTTCAGCTCGCTCGTGACGAACGCGGGCACCAGCAGCGACAGCGGCACGTCTTCAGGCCCCTGCATCGGCGCGGCCTTCGAGATCTTTGCGAACAGCGCGAGATCGGTCTCGCGGGTCTGCTTCAGCATGAAGGTCTTGAACGGCGCGACGCCGCGCTGCACCGCCTGCTCCATCGGCATCGAGCCGTCGGAGAACGGCTTGTAGCCATCGTTGTACGCACGGTCGAGCACCGGCGACATCACGAAGAAGGTGAGGAACATCGCGAGGCCGACGAGCACCTGGTTCGGCGGCGTCGTCGCGGTGCCGAGCGCCTGGCGCAGCAGCGACAGCACGATGATGATGCGCGTGAAGCTCGTCATCATCAGCATCATCGCCGGCAGGAACGACAGCATCGTGAGCAGCAGCATCGTCTGCACGCTCAGCGAATAGGTGGTGCCGCCGTGCGGGCCCGGGCTCGCGTTGAACGCGGGCAGGCCGTTCGCCTGCGCATACGCGAGCGCGGGGGCGAGGCAGAGGATCAGCACGGGCGCGAAGCGCGCCGCGCGATGCAGGAAGGCGTGTTTCATCGGAATGCGGGGTCGGAAAAAGGGCGCGGCGCCATGTCAGCGGTCCTTGCCGCGACCGAGGCGCTTCGCGGCTTCGCCCGCGAGCGCGTCGCGAAACCGCGAGCCGAACGTGCCGGGCAGGCCGCCTTCGGACGGGGCGGCGCCGGCGGGCGCGTCGGCCGAAGCCGTCGTCGCGTGAGCCGCTGCCGAACCGGCCGGCAGCGTGTGCAGCAGTCGCACGTTGCCCGGCGCGACGCCGAGCACGAGCCAGGTGTCGCCGATCTCGACGATCGTCGCGCTTTCCTTCGCGCCGACCGCGACGCTCGACACGACCTTCAGCGGGCCGCCGCGGCGGGCGTGCTGAAAGCCGAAGCGGCGCGCGAGCCATGCGCACGCGAATACGAGACCGATCACGACCGCGAGCCCGACCAGCGTCTGCAGCACCGCGCCGAAGCCGAGCGACGGCGCGGCGGAGCCGACCATCACGCTCGATGCGATCGACCCGGCGTTGTTCACCGCGTTCATGTCGGCGGCGCCGGCCGGTGTGCAGGCAAGCGACGCCGCAATGGCCGCGGCAGCCGCTGCCACGCTTGCGACGCGCACGCGGCGGCCGGGCTTTGCTGCGTTCACCGGTTCAGCTTCCGGATGCGTTCGGCCGGCGTGATGATGTCGGTCAGGCGGATGCCGAACTTGTCGTTGACGACCACGACCTCGCCCTGCGCGATCAGGCAGCCGTTCACGAGCACGTCCATCGGCTCGCCGGCGAGGCCGTCGAGTTCGACGACCGAGCCTTGCGCGAGCTGCAGCAGGTTGCGGATCGCGATCTTCGTGCGGCCGAGCTCCACGGTCATCTTGACCGGGATGTCGAGGATCATCTCGATGTCGTTGTGCGTCGAGGTCGCCGCGGCCTTCGACAGCGGCTGGAACACGCCGGCGCCCGTCGCGCCCGCCTGCACCGGCTGCTGGTTCTGCTCGGCCAGCGCGGCCGCCCAGTCGTCCATGCCCGGATCTTCTTCCGCCGCGGCCGGTGCCGCCTGCGCGGCGGCCGATGCCGCGAGGGCCGCGTCGGCCATCGCTTGTGCGTCGTCCTCGGGCGTCTGGTTCAGCTCACTCATATCCACCTTCCTTCATCGAATCGCCCGCGCTGATCATCTTCTGCACGCGCAACGCATATTGACCATTGAAAATTCCGTAGCCGCATTCCATCACCGGCACGCCGTCGACCTTGGCAGTGATCGTGTCCTCGATTTCCAGCGGCAGCACGTCGCCCGCGCGCAGGTTCAGGATCTTCTCGAAGGTCGACGAGATCTCGGCGAGGTTCGCGGTCAGCTCGACTTCGGCGGCCTGCACCTGCTGCGACAGCACGCGCACCCAGCGGCGGTCGACTTCGAGCGCCTCGCCCTGGATCGGCGAGCTGAGCACGTCGCGGATCGGCTCGATCATCGAGTACGGCATGCAGATGTGCAGCGTGCCGCCCGTCGGCCCGAACTCGATCGAGAACTGCGTGACGATGACGATCTCGTTCGGCGTCGCGACGTTCGCGAACTGCGTGTGCATTTCCGAGCGCACGAATTCGAACTGCAGCGGCCGCACGCTCTTCCACGCGGTCGTGTAGTGCTCGAACACGAGGTTCAGCAGCTTGCCGATGATCCGCTGCTCGGTGGCCGTGAAATCGCGGCCCTCGACGCGCGTGTGAAAGCGCCCGTCGCCGCCGAACAGGTTGTCGACGACGAAGAACACGAGGTTCGGGTCGAACACGAACAGCGACGTGCCGCGCAGCGGCTTCACGTGCACGAGGTTCAGGTTCGTCGGGATCGGCAGGTTGCGGGTGAACTCGCTGTACTTCAGCACCTTCACCTGGCTGACGGAGATTTCCGCCGTGCGCCGCATGAAGTTGAAGATGCCGATCCGCAGCAGGCGCGCAAAGCGGTCGTTGATGATCTCGAGGCCGGGCATCCGGCCGCGGACGATCCGCTCCTGCGTCGCGATGTTGTAGGGGCGGACGCCCGATGTGTCGCGCTGTTCGTCGACTGCATCGGTTTCGCCCGTGACGCCCTTGAGGAGGGCATCGACCTCCTCCTGGGACATGAACTCCTGGTGACCCATACGCGCTCCTTTCGCGGCCGCGTTACTGGACGACGAACTCGGTGAACAGCACGTCGTCGACCTTCGCGCGCTGGTTGCCCGGCTGCGTCGGCTGCTCGATCAGGTCCCGCAGTTCCTTCGCAAGCGAACGTTTGCCGTCCGGCGTCGCGAGTTCCTCGGGATGCTTGTTCGACAGCGCGAGCAGGATCCGGCTGCGGATCTCCGGCATCCGCGCGGTCAGTTGCTCCTGCGCCTTCGGGTCGGTGAGCTTCAGCGACAGGCCGACGCGCAGGTAGTGCTGCGCGCCGTCGTCGGACTGCAGGTTCACGGTCAGCGGGTCGAGCGGGAAGAACACCGGCGCCGCCAGCGGTGCCGGCTCGGCGGGCGTGCTCGCATGGCCGACGCCTTCCTTGCTCAGGAACACGTACATGCCGCCGGCTGCGGCGGCCGCCGCGCCCAGCGCGATGACGGCGATGAGCGCGATGCGCTTGAACTTGCCGGATGAAGCCGGCTTGTCGGCGGTCGGGTTTGCGGTCGTGGAGGCCATGTGAATGCGTGCGTGATGTCTCGTAGCATGCATTGTTCGGCATCCGGGCCGAGCCCGATGGGTGGAAAAGAGGGGGGATTTGCGGCTATCTCAGCCGATTGTCGGCCGGGTGTCGGCCGGATGCAGGGTAAGTGGGGGCGGAAAGGGCCGCCGGGCTGGCGGCTGAAGCGGGCCTGGCCGGGAGAAGGCGGCCATGCCGGGTACGGAAAGTCCGCCGGGCTGGCGGACGGAGGAGCAGGCGGGGCCGGGAGGTGGCGCCGTTTCCGCCGCACTGGGTCTGCCGCGCCGAAGGCGGCAGGCACGATCGGGCCAAACCGGCGCGTGGCAGGCGTCGGCCGCCCGGTCAGATCGGCAGCAGCGTCAGGAGCGGCGCGATCAGCACCATCGCGACGCCCGCGATCATCATCGTCAGGCTCGACACGACACCTTCCTCGCTGCCGATCTCGCGCGCCTTCGCGGTGCCCACGCCGTGGGCGGCCGCGCCGAACAGCGCGCCGCGCGCCAGCCGCGTGCGCATCGGCACCAGCGCGAGCACCAGCTCGCCGAGCAGCATCCCGCAGATGCCGGTCGCGATCACGAACAGCGCGGTGAGATCCTTCGGCGCGTGGATCTTGTCCGACACCGCAAGTGCGAACGGCGTCGACACCGAGCGCGTCATCAGCGAGCGCTGCAGGTCGGGGGACAGGTGCAGCAGCTTCGCGAGCAGCAGCGACCCGCACACGCCCGCGCCGATCCCGACCGCGACGCCGACCGACAGCGACAGCCAGTGGCGGCGGATCAGGTCGCGATAGTCGTAGATCGGCACCGCGAACGCGATCGTCGCCGGGCCGAGCAGCCACATCAGCCAGCGCGTGTCGCGGAAGTAGACCGAATACGGGATGCCGGTCAGCAGGACGAGCAGCACCAGCACGCCCGGCACGAACACGAGCGGCGAGAACAGCAGCGTCTTCTTGTACGCGTAGAGCCGCTTCGACGCGAAGTACAGCACGACCGTCAGCACGAAGCAGCCGAACGAGATCGCGGTGTTCGCCTGGTCGGCGGACAGGTTCGACAATGCGGCAAGCATGGCAGGCTCCGGCTCAGTGGGCGGACACGGCGCTCAGGCGCGCGCGGCGACGTTCGGCGAACACGCGCTGCGCGGCGAGCCGGCGCTCGAGCTTCGCGGCGAGGTCGACCGCGACGGCCACCGCGACCATCACGAACGCGGTGCCGGCGAGCATCACCAGCGCGATGCGCCAGCCGTCCTCGCGGAACAGCCCGCCGTACTGCACGGCCGCGACGGCGGCCGGCACGAAGAACAGCAGCATGTCGGACAGCAGCCAGTTCGCGCCGTCCTTCACCCACGCGGGCGCGACGCGACCCGAGAACAGCAGCACCAGGAGCACCGCGAGGCCGATCACGCCGGACGGAATCGGCAGCCCGACCTTGCGCACGGCCCAGTCGACCGCCATCCACAGCACGCCGAGCGCGGCGGCCTGCAGCGCGATCCGGCCCGTGTGCGCCATGCTGCCCGAAGCAGCGGGGCGGGCGGCGAGTGCGGCGGTCGGCTTGGTCATGGCAGGCTCCCTACAGATATTCCGTTGATGGTGGGAGTATAGGGTTTCCCCTAACCATAAATAAAATGACTTGTCTCTATCCTTGTCATTCCAATTCGGAATTCATTCAGATCGCCGCACCAATTTGGGGAGTCATCGATGGAATTGCGCGCGCTGCGGTACTTCGTCGAGGTGGTTCGCCAGCAGAGTTTCACGGCGGCCGCCGACAAGCTGTTCGTGACCCAGCCGACCATCAGCAAGATGGTGAAGGCGCTCGAGGACGAGATCGGCTCGCCGCTGCTGCTGCGCGACGGCCGGCAGATGGTGCTGACCGACGCGGGGCGGATCGTGTTCCAGCGCGGCCAGGACGTGCTCGCCGCGCAGGCGCAGTTGCAGTCGGAGCTGAACGATCTCGGCACGCTCGGGCGCGGCGAGCTGACGATCGGGATCCCGCCGCTCGGCGGCTCGCTGTTCACGCCGATCATCGCCGCGTACAAGCAGCGCTATCCGAACATCGAGCTGAAGCTGTTCGAGCAGGGCGCGCGGATGATCGAGGCCGCGCTGACGTCGGGCGAGCTGGAGCTGGGCGGGCTGCTGGAGCCGGTCGATCCCGGCACCTTCGAGCGGCTGCCGATGGTGCGCGCGCCGCTGTGGCTCGTCGCGCCACGCGAGTCGCGCTGGGAGGAGCATGCAGCGGTGCCGCTCGGGGATCTCGCGCGCGAGTCGTTCGTGTTCTACGCGGAAAGCCTCGCGCTGCACGACGCGGTGCTGGACGCGTGCCGGCAGGTCGGTTTCACGCCGTCGATCGTGAGCCGCAGCGGCCACTGGGATTTCATGGCCGCGCTCGTGCATGCGGGGGTCGGCATCGCGCTGCTGCCCGAGCCGTATTGCCGGCGGCTCGACGCGGGCCAGTTCACGTGCCGGCCGATCGTCGAGCCGGAGATCACGTGGGCGATCGCGCTCGGCTGGCTGAAGAAGGGGTATCTGTCGCACGCGGCGCGCGCGTGGCTGGAAGTGGCGCGGGCGACGCTGCCGATCGCACCCGGCGACGATCTGGCGTTTGGCGGGTTGCGGGCGAGGGAGTGAGGCGCAGCGCGCAATCGGACGCGCTGGATCGACAGCTTTACTCGCCGCCCTCGAAAAGCTTCGAAATCGTATCGCGTCCCATTGAATCGAAGTCACCCGGGACGCGAATCTGCCCCTTCATGAAGCCGATCCGGCTTGGTGACACTGGCTTCGGCATGTCGATCGGTACGACCCTGACGAGCGGCTTGCCAGCTTTGGCAATCACAAACGGCTCACCAGTGTCGACTGCTTTGTCGACCAACTGCGGCAAGTTCGTCTTTGCTTCACCCATGTCGTCAGTCTGCATCGCACCCTCGAAATCGGCCGAATTGAAACAATCACGTCGGCTTAGTTTAGTTTGAAGATGCGAGAAGGCGAGCGCGCCCGCAAGACGCCCCAGCGCCAGCCGACAGTCACGCCGCTTTCAATGCCCCATCGCCGGCCCCGCACCCTTCCTCGGCTTCGTGACCCACACGAGCAACGCGAGCGCGCCGAACATGAACGCCGACAGCAGGAAGAAGTCGTTGGTCGCCATCATGAAGCCCTGCTGCGTGACGAGCTGGTTGAGCTGCGCATTGGCCGTCTGGCCGACGATGCCGAGCTGCGACAGCGCGCCCTGGTAGTCGGTCGTGCTCTGCGCATACACGCTCACCGATTCCGACAGCCGCGCGTGGTGGTAGATCGCGTCGTTCTCCCAGAACGTCGAGCTGGCCGCGGTGCCGATCGCGCCGGACAGCGTGCGCAGGAAGTTCGACAGCCCCGATGCACTTGCGAGCCGCTCGTCGGGGATGCTCGACAGCGTGATTGTCGTCATCGGCACGAAGAAGCACGCGACGCCGATCCCCTGCACGAGACGCGGCAGGATCACATGGTTGAACGGCACGTCGAGCGTAAACGTCGAGTTCCAGATCGACACGCCGGCGAACACGATGAACGCGAAGCTCGCGACCATCCGCAGGTCGAGCCGGTGCATGTTGCGGCCGATCAGCGGCGACAGCACGAGCGCGAGCAGCCCGACCGGCGCGGTCGCGAGGCCGGCCTTGCCGGCCGTGTAGCCCATCACCGTCTGCAGCCACAGCGGGAAGATCACGACCGAGCCGAAGAACGCCATGAAGCCGAACGAGATGATCATCGCGCCGAGCGCGAAGTTTCGATCCTTGAAGAGCGACAGGTCGACCACCGGCTCCTTCTCGGTCGCCTCCCACACGAGCATGAACGCGAGCGACACGACCGCGATCAGCGCCAGCGCGACGATGAACGTCGAGTTGAACCAGTCGCGGTCCTTGCCGAGGTCGAGCATCATCTGCAGGCACGACACGCCGATCACGAGCAGCGCGAGGCCGATTGCGTCGATCCGCTGCTTCGACGTCTTCGTCTCGCGGCCGCGCAGCAGGAAATACGCGCAGGTCGCCGAGAAGATGCCGATCGGCAGGTTGATGTAGAAGATCCACGGCCACGTGTAGTTGTCGCTGATCCAGCCGCCCAGCAACGGGCCGAAGATCGGTGCGACGATCACCGTCATCGCCCATAGCCCGAGCGCGAGCCCGCGCTTCGCGGGCGGGTAGCTGCGCATCAGGATCGTCTGCGACAGCGGCACCATCGGCCCCGACACGAGGCCCTGCAGCAGCCGGAACGCGATCAGCGTCTCGAAGTTGGTCGCGAGGCCGCACAGCGCCGACGCGACCGTGAACGCGAGCACCGACAGCGTGAACAGGCGCACCTCGCCGACCCGCCGCGCGAGCCAGCCGGTGAGCGGCACCGCGATTGCGGACGCCACCGAGTACGACGAGATCACCCAGGTGCCTTCGCTCGTCGCGACGCCGAGGCTGCCCGAGATGGTCGGCACCGCGACGTTCGCGATCGACGTGTCGAGCACTTCCATGAAGGTGCCGAGCGCGAGCCCGACGGTGAGCAGCGCGAGTGCACCGCCTGACAGCGGTGCGGGCGAAGCGGCCGGCGAGGCGGCAGATGCCGTGGTGGCGGACATCGAAATCTCCTAGACGCGGCGCGCGCGACGCGCCGGCACAACGCACGGGTGTGCGCCGCAGCGCAGCCCGGCCGGGTGGAACGGATCAACGGAAAAGGGGAGCGCGTGCCCTGTCATCTTCTGCCCAGACAGATAAATAAGCGAACGCTTAACCTAGACATGGGGCCTCCGCGCACATCAGCCGTCCGCCTCTTCGTCGGGTGTCGGGCAACCGGTCGAGCCGGGCCCGTTGGCGATGAAGCGTTGCAGCAGGCCGGTGAGCGTCGCGAGCTCGTCAGCCGAGAAACCGTCGAGCTGCGCGTTGAGCGCAGTCGCGATCAGCGACGGCAGCGCCCGGGCGGCGTCGGCGCCGCGTTCGGTCAGCGTCAGCTCGATCATCCGGCGGTCCTGCTCGCTGCGCGAGCGTGCGACCAGCCCCTTGCGTTCGAGCCGGTCGAGCATCCGCGTCATCGAGCCGCTGTCATACGACATCTTGCGGGACAGTTCGAACGGCGTGCGCGCGTAGCCGCGCGACAACAGCAGGATCACGCCGATCTGCTGCGCGGTGAGGTCGAGCGGCTCGAGCGCACGGTCCATCCGCTCGACGAGCGCCTGCTTCGCCTTCGACAGGTAATAGCCGAGGCTGGTTTCCAGCGCGATGTTCTCGGGATCGTAGAGGCCGCCGGTCATGCGATTGCGCGCGCAGCAATAGTGCGTTTCAGATTTAAACGCGCCCAGTATCTTGAAAATTGATTGCTTAGTCAATATTATTTGAGGCAACCAGTTACGACGTGCATGTTGCACTGCCGGAGACTATGTTCTGACCGATGCGCCCGCGCTGCGGGCACCCCGAGGATGTTCGCGATGCTGTTCCTGAAAAATGCCGCCGGCGCGCTGCGCCGCAACCTGACCGATACCGCTCATCATGCGTTTTCCGGGCCGCACCGCGGCTGGAAGATCGCGCTGTACGTGACGATGCTGGTGGTGCCAGGCGGCTCGCTCGCGGCGCTCGGGTTCGCATGGTTCGATCATCGCCGGCAGCGCAACGCGAAAGACGGCGCTCGCCGCACGGGCCAACCGGCCGCGACGGAGCCGTCGACATGGCGGTCCGCCGCCGAACCGCTCCCGCTGCCCGCGCGCTGCCACTGACATCGCGCGTCTCCCGCCTTCCTGACTGCTCCGACTGAGCGCCGGCCGCGCCCCGCACGGCCGGCGTCGCACGCCCGTCTTCCCGCCCGCTGGCCGTAATGGCCGGTAAACCGGCCGCTCGTGCCGGTAACACATTCCTGTCGCCGCGCACCGTACCCTTGGGGCTGCGCAGCTTTCCCGCCGTCAGTTACCATTTGTCCGCCAGCGGCACGACGACCGCATCGCGCGACGCCGCTCGCCGGCCGTCGCGCCCAGACAGGAAAATCACCATGCCGTACGCCACCCTCCCGCGCGCCCTTCGCCCGCTGAGCGCCGCCGTCGCCGTTGCGACGGCCGTGCTGCTCGCCGGCTGCGCCGTCGGGCCCGACTATCACCGGCCCGACACGTCGATCCCCGCCGCGTACAAGGAAGCGCCGGCCGGCTGGAAGGTCGCGCAGCCCGCCGACCGCACCGACCGCGGCGCGTGGTGGTCGGTCTACAACGATCCGCAGCTCGATGCGCTGATCGGCAAGCTCAACGCATCGAACCAGACCATCGCGCAATCGGCCGCCGCGTACCGGCAGGCGCGCGCGCTCGTCACCGAGGCGCGGGCCGCGTATTTCCCGACCGTCGGGCTGACCGCATCGGGTTCGCGCGCCCGCACGCCGCGCACGTCGGTGTCGTCGGGTTCATCGTCGAGTTTCGGCAGCGGTTCGACCGGCTCGATCAACAACAGCTACAGCATCGGCCTCGACGCGAGCTGGGAACCCGACCTGTGGGGCAAGGTGAGCCGTACCGTCAGCGCGCAGCGTGCCGGCGAAGCGGCCGCCGCGGCCGATCTCGCGAATGCGCGGCTGTCGCAGCAGGCGCTGCTCGCGCAGACCTATTTCCAGCTGCGCACGTCCGATGCGCTGCAGAAGCTGCTCGACGACACCGTGAAGTCGTACGAACAGTCGCTGAAACTCACGCAGAACCAGTACGCGCAGGGCGTCGCCGCGCGCGCGGACGTGATCCAGGCGCAGACGCAACTGCAGAGCGCGCAGGCCGCGTCGATCGACAACGGCGTCGCGCGCGCGCAGTACGAGCACGCGATCGCGACGCTGATCGGCGAGCCGGCATCGACCTTCTCGCTGCCGCCGAATCCGCTCACGGCCGAGCCACCGATCACGCCGGTCGACGTGCCGTCCGCGATCCTCGAGCGCCGGCCCGACATCGCCGCGGCCGAGCGCCGTGCGGCCGCCGCGAACGAGCAGATCGGCGTCGCGATCGCCGCGTTCTTCCCGACCCTCACGCTGTCGGCCACCGGCGGCTTCCAGAGCTCGGTGTGGTCGCAGCTGTTCACGCTGCCGGCGCGCTTCTGGACGGTCGGCCCGCAGCTCGCGGCCACGCTGTTCGACGCCGGGCTGCGCGCCGCGCAGACCGACGCCGCGCGCGCGACCTACGACCAGGATGTCGCCGCGTACCGCCTCGCGGTGCTCACCGCGTTCCAGGACGTCGAGGACAACCTCGCGTCGCAGCGCATCCTCGCGCAGGAAATCGACGTGCAGCGGCAGGCGGTCGACAGCGCCGAGCATTCGCTCGCGATCGTCACGAACCAGTACAAGGCCGGCACGGTCGCCTACCTGAACGTGCTGACCGCGCAAACCACCGCGTTCACCGCGCAGCAGAAGCTCGCGACGATCTCCGGGCAGCGGATGACGTCGTCGGTCGGGCTTGTGAAGGCGCTCGGCGGCGGCTGGAACGTAGCGGAGATGGCGCGCGAGAACGGCGACATGGCGGCACCGGCACCCGTGCCGGCGTCCGGTGCGGCCGCGCCCGCGGCCACCGCACCGTCGGTTGCCGCGCCGCTCGCGCAGAAGTAGGAAGGGAAGGGCGACGCGCGCGTCAGCGCTGCGCGTCGCCGAAGATCAGCGATACCTCGTTGTTCCCGATCGGGTGGCCGAGCAGGTTCAGCAGCCCCGCGAGGTTCGCCTGCTGTTCGGGCGACGAATGCGCGGTGCCGCGAAACGATCCCTGGCCCGGGCCGAAGTTGCCGTGGCCGTCGAGGAACAGCGGGCCGTGCGTCGTCGACAGGTCGAGGTCGGCGCCGGCCCCCTTCGCCTGCAGCACCGCGCGGTACGAACCGAGCGGCTTCACGCGCGAGACGCGCGAACTCATCGAGTCGATCGTCACCGTCAGCTGGCCGAACGCGTTGTTGCCGATCAGGCGCCAGTCGCTCCAGCCGAGCCGCACGTCGCCCTGCAGGTCGAGCGTGTTGAACGGCGTGCCGAGCCCCGCGAGCAGCGACGCGGGCACGGCCATCGTGCCCGCCGACAGCACCGCGCCGCGCCACGTCGCATCGAGCGTGACCGCATCGGGCATCGCCTCGGTCTGCCGCATGCGCATCTGCACGCGCCCGGTCAGCAGCGGCCAGAAACCCGTGGTCCATTCGACCCGGCCCGGCAGCAGCGTCGCCGCGCTCTGGTCGGCGCCCGGCGCGAGCATCAGCGTGCCGGAGCCGTGCCACAGCGACCCGTCGGGATCGACGAGATTCACGTGCCCGCCGGTCGCGCGTGCGAACTGCGGTGCGATCCACGCGGCCGGTGCGAGCGCGACGAGCGTCACCGCCGTCGCCAAGCCACCCGCCAGTACCCACGGCAATGCGGTGGCGAACCGCTTGATCCCCGGCCTCATCGGCCGACCGCCACTTGCGTCATCCAACTGCGTCATTTCTGCGTAGACGGTTGCATCACGGCCGTCAGGTCGACCTGGCCGTCGTCCTTCAGCGCGGTCGCATGCGCCTCGCCGACCTGCACCTTGAACTGCCGGCGCGCATCGTCGAGCCACTGCGTCCACGCCGGGAACGACACGTTCTTCATCTGGACCTGCACGCCGTTGCCGACGATCTGCACCTGCGCGCCCTGCAGCCCGTGATCGGACAGCGACGCGGTCAGCGCGTCCTTCAGCGCGAGGCCGGTCGGTGCCACGCCCTGCGCGGCAGCCGTCAGCGACTTCGCCTCGTTCGCCTGCGCGGTCATCTGCGCGAGCTCGCGGCGCATCGTCGGCAGCTCGCGCTGGATCCGCGCGCGGCCTTCCTGCGCGGGCGACCACAGCACCGAATATGCGATCGCGACCGCCAGCACGGTGCCGCCCCAGCCGAGCAGCATCTTCTCGCGCTGGGAGCGCTCGCCCCAGAACTGGGCCAGCGTCTGGGTCAGTTGTTCCGTTTTCATGAGCGGCTCCGGATCGTCCATTTGCCCGTGTTGCTGTCGACTTCGCCGGACAGTCCGTTACGCGCGAGGCGCTGCGTGAAATCGGGATCGACCTTGACCTCCGGCTTGAAGCCGACGTCGAGCTTCCGGTCGTGATAGTCGAGCGACGCGATGCCGTTCAGCGGCAGCGCGCCCATCGAACGCGACAGCCCGCTCGATAGCGCAAGGAAATCGTTCGGCGACAGCTCGCCGGCCGCCAGGCGCAACTGGTCGAGCTGGCGCTGCATCTGCGCGGGCGGATCGAGCACCGTCGTCGTCTTCGGGAACGCGGACAGCAGCGTCTCGGTGATCTGTGCGGACAGCGCATCGCGCTCGCGCGACAGCTTCCACCAGTGCAGGTTCATCCCGATCACCGCCACGCCGAGGGTCGCCGCGACGAGCGCGAGCGGCACGCGCAGGCGCTTCACCGTCGCGCGGTCGAAGCGCCACGGCTGCGATTCGAATTCGAACTGGCACAGGTCGAGCTTCTCGGTCAGCGCGCGCCGCGCGAACGCATCGAACGACAGCGGCGCGGCGCCCGGCAGCAGCGGGCCGTCGGCGCGGCCGACCGACGCGAGCCGCGGCTCCGCGCCCGGTTCGCCGAGTTCGTAAAGTTCGACGTCGCCGCCGCCCGCCAGTGCGGCCAGCGTGCCGGCCGCACGCGACGCGGGCGCCGCGAAGCCTTCGCCGAGCGCGCCACGCGCGACCGCGAGTTCGAGACGCGGCGCACCGGCCGCAACCGGCTGCGCGCCCGCCTCGACCAGCACCGGTTCGACCGATGCCGCGAGGCCGAGCACCGCGGCCACCGTCGCCGGGCGGGCCGGCGGCGCCTCGACGGCGTCGGCGGCAACCGCGGCGGCATCGACTTCGCTGTCGGCGGGTGCGGCGGACGCGTGCGGCGCCGGCAGGCAGCGGGTCGCGGGCACGGCGCTCAGGTGCCGGTGGCCGGCCGCCGTGAACGCTTCGCAGATCGTGCGGAACCATGCGCGATCGACGACGGCCAGCACGCGGCGCCCGTCGGGCAGCGCGTCCGGATCGAGCGCGATATGGCAGCCGAGCGGATCCTGGATCAGTTGATCCTCGACGATGTTGGGCAGCGCCTGGCGCAGCTTCGGTCCCTTCAGCGGCGGCACGGTCGCGGCCAGCAGCAGCACGTCGCGCGCGGCGACGATCAGCACCGTCGCATTCGCGCGCGGCAGCAGCGCGAGCGCGGCACGGCCGGCGCGCTGCACATGGCCGGCCTTGTCGACGAGCGTGAACGGCAGCTCGGGCCACTGCCATTCCTGCAACGGCACGGCAGGCTCGCGCGGCGGCAAAGAAACAATCAACGTGCTCACAAGAGCTCCTCTCCCGATTGGCGTCGTTATAGCTGGTCGCGGATGCGCACGACCCGTGTCGAATGCGTGGTCGGATCACGATACACGAGCGAGGTGCGATCGACCTCCGCGCGATCGTGCTGGATCCGGCCATGCACGATGAAATAGCTCGAATTGACGTCGACGACGCTCGCGTCGAGCGTCACGTTCGGTGCACCGGCGCCGCGCAGCGCGAGCTGCACGTCGGCGACGTTGCGGAAAAACACGGTCTCGCGGCGCGACACGAGCGCCTGCGCGGACGACACGCTCATCCCCGGCATCAGCGCCGCGATCACCTCGGCCGGCGCGGTATTCATGTTCACAGGCGTCGTGGTCGGCAGCACGGTGACGAACGGGCGCAGCCGCGCGACCATCTCGGGCGTCACGCCGTCGACGTCGAGCAGGCTGTCGACACCCGTCATCATCAGCGGCGCCGGCCCGCGATCGCCGCCCGTCATGCCGGGATCGTCGGTGAAGCCGCCACCGCCTTGCTGATCGGTCGTCACCGGCGCGGTGACCGGCGGCGCCGTGCCGCCCCCCGGCAGCGTCGGCATCTGGAAACGCGTCGCCGAATTCAGCAGGCTCGCGCGTACCTGCAGCGCGATGCGCTTCGCGAACGCGCCGTCGTAGCCGAGCGTCGTCAGCAGGCGCTGGAACGCCTGGACCTGCGTGACGTTCAACTGCAGCACGCCGGGCGCCGGCGACGCCACCAGGTTGCGCAGGTTGAACTTCGCCTGCGCGTCCTCGATCGAGCCGGAGATATAGGTGTCTTCGCCGCCGGTGTCGTTGGGCGCGCCGATCCGGCCGAGGAAATCCGACAGCTTGGTCTTCGCGATCGGTACGCCCCAGATGCCGCCGAGATACGTGATGCCGGGCGCCGTGTCGCCTTCGGAGCGCAGGATCATCCGCGTCCAGTCGAGCGCGCCGCGTGCGACCCACTGCGCCTGCGCGAGCATGCGCTGATTCTCGATGCGGCGGATCTGCACCTGCTGGCGCCACAGCATCCCGGAGACCAGGATCGCCGACAGCGCGACGACCAGCAGCGCGGTAATGATCGCCGCGCCGCGCTGGCGGCCGCGTGCCGGTGCGCGACCGGCCGCACGGGCGGCAAGCAATGAGCGATGAGGGCGCGCGCGCATCGTCATTCCCCGACGAGGAAGATGCGCGTGACCGGCACGCGCAGCGACGTCGCGCCGATGCTGACCTGCAGCCCCGTCACCGCGCGCGTCGGCGGCGCGTTGCCGATCTGCGGCACCTTGAGCGCATCGTTGTTCTGCGCGAGCGCGTCGTTGGCCGTCTGCAGGTTGGTGGTCCAGCCCACGCGCGGCACGTACAGCTTCGCGTCGATCGCGCCGACACCGCCCATCAGCGCGACCCAGCTCCAGCCTTCGACGCTGCTGTCCTTCAGCACGCTGCGCAACCGGTTCGCGTCGTCGATCGGCGGCGACGCATAACGCACGACGCGCCCGCCGGCGATCCGGTAGCGGACCACCTGCAGCCGCGGCGCGGCGCCCGGCACCTCGAGTTCGCGGACGATCTGCAGCGTATTGCCGGCGACGCCGATCGCCGGCTGGCCGGCCTCGTCGTCGGTCGCGGCGAGCCGCGCGTCGATGCGCATCTGGTCGAACATCTGCGCGAACACGCGCTCGTCTTCCATCGCGGCCGCGACCTTGTCGCGCCCGCGCATGATCTGGTCGAGCCCGCGCCACGCGAGGATCGCGACCACCGCGAGGATCGCGATCGCGATCATCAGCTCGATCAGCGTGAAGCCGCGGGCAGGGCGGGCGAGCGGGCGGCGCATCGGCGCGTCAGAGCGGACGGCTGGTTTCATTCGCGACCACCGTCACCATCTGCGCGAGCACGCCGGTGCGCCCCGGCATGCTCACCGAAATCCGGACGCGCCGGAACACCGGGTTGGGCGTAGTGCTCACGCGCTGCGTGCAGACGAGCTGCACGTTGCCTTGCGAGCAGTCGAAACTCTGTTCGCCGATCTCCGGCCACGCATGCGTGAGGCGCATCTGCGCGAGCGCGTTGTCGGCGCTCCAGCCGGCAAGCAGCCGGCGATGCAGGTCGGAGGCATTGGTCGCCATCGTGCCGACCGCGCGGATCGACGCGGCGAGCGCGACCGCGATGATCGCGAGCGCGACCAGCACCTCGATCATCGTGAAACCGCGGCTCGAAGGAAGCCCCTTCGAGGCATGGCGGCGCGACGAAGCAACGGGGAAGGGCAGGCGACGACGCATCGTCATTGCACCTCGTAGCGGCCGTTGCCGGTGCCGACGATCGTCGCGCTGCCGGCGGCCGAATGCAGCGTCACGCGTACCGGCGTGTCGATGCTCTCGGTGCCGAACACGACACGATTCGCATGCGTGTCGGACCCCGGATAGTCGATGTCGGCGCCCGTGACGCCACCGTCCCAGTCGCGCGGGCGCAGCAGGTCGTCACGCAGCGTGCGCCAGCCGTCGGGCGAGCTCACGTCGAACCGGAAGCCGTGCGCGGTCGGCTGCCACGCGATCGGCCGGGCACGCACCTGCGCTTCGTCGCCGGCGGTCTCGAACAGCAGCGCGATGCGCTGCGCTTCCTCGCGCAGATCGGTGCGCGGATTGCGCGTGAGCGACAGCGACGCGAGCGACACGAGCAGCCCCGCGATCACGAGCACGACCAGCATTTCGAGCAGCGTGAAGCCGCGTGCGCGATGACGCCGCGCACCGTGCCACGCCTGCCCGCCGTCGGCATGCGCCGGCACGGACGCAGCCGCGCCGCGACGCGCACGGCAATCGCGGCCGCAGCGGGAGGTCGTGCGAATGGCGAGCATGAAGAACGGGAACGAAGCGTCGGGCCGGTCAGTGAAGCCTTATTGCCACGAACCGATGTCGGAATCGTTGCCTTCGCCGCCTTCCTTGCCGTCGGCGCCGTAGCTGAACACGTCGATCTCGCCGTGCACGCCCGGGTTCAGGTACTTGTAGCCGTTGCCCCACGGATCGTTCGGCAGGCGCTCGAGATAGCCGCCGTCCTTCCAGTTGTTCGGGATCGGATCGGTGGTCGGCTTCTGGATCAGCGCGTTCAGGCCCTGCTCCTGGGTCGGGTAGCGGCCGTTGTCGAGACGGTACAGCTTGAGCCCCTGCATGATCGTGCCGATGTCCTGCTTGGCGGCGATGCGGCGCGCTTCGTCCGGGCGGCTCATGATCTTCGGCACGATCAGTGCCGCCAGGATCCCGAGGATCGCGACCACCACCATGATCTCGATCAGCGTGAAACCGCGCTGACGACGCACGGCCGCGTTGCGGCGAGTGATCCACGTTTGCATGACTGACTACCTCTTTCCAAAAAATGTCGTTGGTTGAGTGACGCACCCGGCGCACCGGCCGATTGCCTGACGGCAAGCTTCCGAACCCACGGGCGCGGAGCACGCATTGTAAGGCGCGCATTGCCGAGGGCTTTCACCCAACGCAAATTTCATATACATCCGTACAATAGCGCGCATGAACGCGCTCTCGATCCGGATCCTTTCCCTCGCCCTCTTCGCGGGTTTGTGCGCGACGGCCACCTACTGGGTCGTCACGCTGTCGGCTCGCGAAGCGCCGCTGCCCGCCGCCGCCGCGCGGCTGCCGATCCGCACCGAGGACGCCGCGGCGCTCTTCGGCGGTCAGCTCGACAAGAATCCCGTGCAGGACATCCACCTGTTCGGCATCCTCGCGCTCGACCACGGTGGCGCCGCGATCGTCGGCGTCGGCGGCGAACCGCCGCGTGCCGTGTCGCTCGGCGCGGACGTCACGTCCGGCGCGAAGCTCGCCGAAGTCCGCCCCCGCTCGATCATCGTCGAGCGCAACGGCGCCCGCACCGAGGTCCAGCTTCCCGCCAACACGCCGTCCCCGGCGATCTACATGCGCTGAAGCCGAAGGTGACGGCCTGACCCACGGTCAGCCCGTCACTGCACCATGTTGTTCAGCTCGATGATCGGCAGCATCACGGCCAGCACGATCACGAGCACGATGCCGCCCATCGCCAGGATCAGCAGCGGCTCCAGCAGGCTCGTCAGGAACATCGTGCGACGCTCGAGTTCGCGCGCTTCGCCTTCGGCCGCGCGATCCAGCATCGTCGTCACGTCGCCCGTCGCTTCACCGGAACGGATCAGGTGCACGAGCACCGGCGGAAACGTCTTCACGTTGTTCAGTGCGCGCGACAGCGCGGAGCCTTCGCGCACGCGCACGATCGCGTCGTCGATGTTCGCGCGCATCGCGCGGTTCGACAGTGTCTCGCCGGCCGCCTGCAGCGCGCGCAGGATCGGCACGCCCGCCGCGGTGAGGATGCCGAGCGTGCTCGCGAAGCGCACCGTGTTGTAGCCGCGCACGAGCTTGCCCGCGAGCGGCGCGGTCAGCACCCAGCGGTCGAAGCGCAGCCGGGGTCCGTCGCGCGACAGCGTCGCCTTCACGAACCACGCGACGAGCGCGACCGCGATCAGGATCGCCCACCACCAGTGCCGCACGAAATCCGACAGCGCCATCATCACGATCGTCAGCATGGGCAGTTGCTGTTTCGTGCTCGCGAACACGTTGACGACCTGCGGCACGACGTAGCTCAGCAGGAACGTGACGATGCCGAATGCGATCAGCGTGACGATGCCCGGGTACGTGAACGCCAGCAGGATCTTCTGCTTCAGCGCGTTGCTCTGCTCGATGTAGTCGGCGAGGCGCGACAGCACGATGCCGAGCTTGCCGGTGTGCTCGCCCGCCGCGACGAGCGCGCGGTAGATTTCCGGGAAATCTCGCGGATGCTGACCCAGCGCATTCGCGAGCGAATGACCGCCGAGCACCTCGGCGCGAATCGCGGCCATCAGTTCGCGGATGTAGTCGCGCTCGGCCTGCTCGGTCAGCACGCCGAGCGCCTCGTCGAGCGGCAGCCCCGCGATCAGCAGGCTCGCGAGCTGGCGCGTGAGGATCGCCTGTTCGCGCTGCGACAGCTTGCGGCCGAACGCGAGCCGCTGCGACCGCGCCCCGCGCGTCGCGCTGGCGGCCGGTTCGACGACGAGCGGCGTCAGCCCCTGCGTGCGCAGCTGGCCGCGCGCGGCACGCGCGCTGTCGGCATCGATGACGCCTTTCTGCGCGCGTCCCGCCGAATCGATTGCTTCGAAACGGAATGCCGGCATCGCGCTATGCGCCTCCCGTCACGCGCAGCACTTCCTCGAGCGACGTCGCGCCCGACGCGAGCCAGCGCTCGGCGTCGTCGCGCAGCGTGCGCATCCCTTCCGCACGGCCGGCGGCGAGAATCTCGGCATCGGCCGCATTGCGGTGGATCAGCGAGCGGATCGACTCGTCGACCAGCAGCAGTTCGTATACGCCACGCCGGCCCGAATAACCCGAATGCCCGCACTTGTCGCAGCCGACCGGATGCCACACGGTGCGGCCTTCTTCCTGGCGTTCTTCCTTGCAGACGGGGCAGAGCTGCCGCACGAGCCGCTGCGCGAGCACGCCGAGCAGCGACGAGGCGAGCAGGTAGGGCTCGACGCCCATGTCGGTCAGACGCGTGACGGCCGATGCCGCATCGTTGGTGTGCAGCGTCGCGAGCACGAGGTGGCCCGTCAGCGATGCCTGCACCGCGATCTGCGCGGTTTCGAGGTCGCGGATTTCGCCGATCATGATCACGTCCGGATCCTGGCGCAGGATCGAGCGCAGCGCGCGGGCAAAAGTCATCCCGATCCGCTCGTTCACCTGCGTCTGGCCGATGCCGCCGAGATCGTATTCGATCGGATCCTCGACGGTCATGATGTTGGTCGTCGCGGTTTCGAGCCGCGACATCGACGCATACAGCGTGGTCGTCTTGCCCGAACCCGTCGGGCCCGTGACGAGCACGATGCCGTGCGGGCGCGCGATCAGCTTGTCGAACTGGCCGAGCGTGTCGCGACCCATCCCGAGCGCTTCGAGGTTCAGCCGCGCCGCATCCTTTTCGAGCAGACGCAGCACCGCACGCTCGCCGTGCCCGGTCGGCAGCGTCGACACGCGCACGTCGACCGGCCGGCCGCCGACGCGCAGCGTGATGCGGCCGTCCTGCGGCAGGCGCTTCTCCGCGATGTCGAGCTGCGCCATGATCTTGATCCGCGAGATCAGCGCACCGTGCAGCGCCTTCTTCGGCCGCACGACGTCACGCAGCGTGCCGTCGACGCGAAAGCGCACGACCGATGCGTTCTCGAACGGCTCGATGTGAATGTCCGATGCCTGTTCGCGCGCCGCTTGCGTGAGCAGCGCGTTGATCATCCGGATGATCGGCGCGTCGTCTTCCGATTCGAGCAGATCCTCGACTTCGGGGATGTCCTGCATCAGCCGCGACAGATCGACTTCGCCTTCGACCTCGCCGACCACCTGCGCGGCACTGCCGTCCTGGCGCGCATACGCGTGGTTGATCGCCTGCGCGAGCTCGTCGGCCGGCACGCGATGCACGGAAATCGAGCCGAAGTTGCGCGCGATCTCCGCGAGCGCGGCGTCGCTCGTGCGCTCGCTGATCCACACCTCGAGCGTGTCGTCGAGCTGGTGCGCGATCAGCACCTGGCCGCTCTTCGCGAAGCCGTATGGCAGCAGGCGCGCGGCGAGCGGCGACGGCGGCTGCCGTTCGCCCGGCGCGCCGTCATGGGCGGAGGACGCGAGCATGTCGCTCACTGCGATGCTCCCGGCGTGGCCGTCAGCGGCTGTTGCGGCACCGCCTGCTGCGGCACGCTCTGCGGCTGCGCGGGCGTCGCCTCCGGCAACGGCTGGGCCGGCACCGGCGCCACCTGGCGCTGCATCTGCTGGCGGCGCATCTTGTCGAGATCGAACAGGTTGCCCGCCGGCGTGCCACCCTGGCTCGGACCCAGCGGCATCGGCGGGACGACCGGATCGTCCTTGTCGCGCATCACGTTGTTGTCCGACTTGTACGCGCCCGTCACGCCCTGAATGTAGTCGTAGCGGTTAGCCGTGACTTGCTGCGCGACATTGCGATCGTTGATGATCACCGGGCGCAGGAACACCATCAGGTTGGTCTTCTGGCGGTTCTTGTTCTCCGAGCGGAACAGCTGGCCGATCCACGGGATGTCGCCCAGCAGCGGCACCTTGCTGTTCGACACGGCGTAGTTGTCCTGCATCAGGCCGCCGAGCACGATGATTTCGCCGTTGTCCGCGAGGATCGTCGACTGGATCGAGCGCTTGGTGAAGGTCGGGCCGTTGACTGCGGTCGCAGTGGAGGTCACGACCGCCGAATCCTCGGTGTAGAGCTGCAGTTTCAGAATGCCGCCGTCGGTGATCTGCGGCTTCACGTGCAGCGTGAGACCGACGTCGCGGCGATCGTAGGTATTGAATGCGTTGTTCGTATTGCCGCTCGTCAGGTTCGAATACGAACCCGTCGGAATCGGCACGTTCTGGCCGACGACGATTTTCGCCTCTTCGTTGTCGAGCGTGATGAGGTTCGGCGTCGACAGCACGTTCGCGTCACTCACGCCCGCGAAGTAATTGAGCAGCGCGCCGAGGCCCTGCACGCCGAACATGTTGTGCAGCCAACCGACGTTGAGGCCCGGCAGGAGCGTCTGCCCCAACGCGCCGAGACCCGTCGCACCGCCGGCTGCAACCGCGCCGGACACCCCGAGGATGTTGCCGGTGGGCGTACCGGGGGAATTGAAGTTCGTGCCGCCGAGAAACTGGCCCTGCGCGATCTGCCACTGAATGCCGAGGTTGCCGGACGTGTTCGAGTTCAGTTCGACGATCAGCGCTTCGATATAGACCTGCGCGCGCCGCGCGTCGAGCTGGTCGATCACCGAGCGCAGGTTCCGGTAGACCGGATCGGATGCCGTGATGATCAGCGAGTTGGTCGCCGCATCGGCCTGGATCATTCCGCCCGGCTGGTTGTCGTCGCCCTTGTCCTTGTCACCGCCAAGCAGGCCGCCGGTGCCGAGGCCGCCGCCCGACGCACCGCTGCCGTACGACGATGACGACGACGAGCCGCCGAGGCCGCCCGACGGCAGCGGCGGGGTGCCGGACGTGCCGGTCGAGAAGTTGCCGCTCGACGACGAGCCGCCATTCTGGTTGAAGCTGTTCGCATCGTTGGACGACGCCGACGAACCGCTGTCGCTGCCGCTCCCCTTGCCGAGCATCCCGCGCAGCGTCTTCGCGAGCTTCACCGCATCGGCGTTGCGCAGCGGCACGACGTGCATGTTGCCCGGCACGCCGCTCGGCGCGTCGAGCTGCTGCACGAGCCGCTTGGCGGCCGCGAGGCGCGACGCGCTCGAGGCGCGCAGCATCAGCGAGTTGGTGCGCGGGTCGGCCGTGACCGACACCTTCAGCGTGGCGTCGCTGTTGCCGATCGCGCCCGGGTCGAGCATTTTCTGCAGCTGCGCGGCGAGGTCGATCGCGTTCGCGTTGCGCAGCGGAATGACCTGCACCTGCGCACCCGCGGCGCTGTCGACGCCCGCGATGATCTGCGCGATGCGCCGCACGTTGTCCGCGTAGTCGGTCACGACGATCGTGTTGTTCGCCGGGTAGGCGGTGACCGTGTTGTTCGGCGAGATCAGCGGCCGCAGCACGGGCAGCAGGTTGTTCGCCGATTCGTTGTGCAGCTCGAACACCTGCGTGATCACCTGGTCACCGCGCGCCTGCGGCGCATTGCCGACGTAGGTCGGCACGCCCTGCAGCTTCGCGTCGGCCTCCGGCACGACCTTCAGCACGCCGTGATCCTGCACGAGCGCGAAGCCCTGCATGCGCAGCGCCGACTGCAGCGTCTTCAGCGCCTGGTCTTCCGGCACTGGCCGTTCGGCCACGAGGTTGAGCTGCCCCTTCACACGAGGGTCGACGATGATGGTCTTGCCGGTGGCGGCGCCGATCGCCTTGGCGACCTGGTCGATATCCGCGTTCACGAAGTTGAGCGTGACCTGAGCGTAGGCGGCCTGCGAGACGATGAGGCCGGCGACGATCAAGGTCGTGGCGACACGCCGCATAACGAAGCGATTTCTTGTCATGGATGAATGGGTCGATGCCGGCTCAGGCCACTTCCGGCGGTAGTGCTGGGATCCAAGTCCGAAAGAGGCGACATTAGCAGTTTTTCATGTCCGAAATATCACATTGATCCGAGGACTGTCTCACATACGACATGTATCCGGCGATCCGTATGCAATATGTAAGATTCGAGGCTGTTCTCGGCATGCCGACCATCGTCCCCGTTTCACGATGAACCGACACGCAAATGCGGTATAACCGGGCTGCCGTATTCCTGTATGTCGCAAGCTGACGGACTGTCGGTATGATACGGGCGGCACGTTTCTCGTCGCACGAATAACAGGCACGGGTTTTCCCGACCCGCACGTAATTTCTTGTCGATTCCGCACCATGAACAGACGGTTCGTTTCGATCGCGTTGATCGCCGCCGGCGCGTGTTTCGCCAGCGCGAACGCTCGCGCGGACTGTTTCGACGAAGCGGCCAGATATCAGCAGGTCAATCCGCTGATCCTGCGCGCGATCGCGTGGCAGGAGTCGCGCAACCGGCCCAACGCGCTGAACAAGAACACGAACGGTTCGGTCGACTACGGCCTGATGCAGATCAATTCGATCCACCTGCCGACGCTGTCGCGCTACGGAATCGGCCGCGACACGCTGATGGAACCGTGCAAGAACGTCTACATCGCCGCGTGGCATCTCAAGCAGAAGATGAACCGCTACGGCAACACGTGGCAGGCCGTCGGCGCCTATCATTCTGAAACACCGTCGCTGCGCGACAAATATGCGCGGCAGATCGCCGGCATCCTCGCGCAATGGAAGCTGCTGCCGCCCGTGCAGTGACACCGCGCCGCGCCGTGGTCCGACGCCGTACCGGCCGGCCGGCGCGCGTTTGATGCACAATGCGGGCTCACGCCGCCATTTCGCCCGTTCGCGGGCCGATCGTGCCCCGGAAGGGCGCCGCGGCCGCTTTTTCAATTTTTCCGTTGGTGCATATCGCTATGAATCCGGCAATGAACCAGCCGTTGCCCGTCACCGTGCTGTCCGGCTTCCTCGGCGCCGGCAAGACCACGCTGCTCAACCACGTCCTGTCGAACCGCGCGGGCCTGAAAGTCGCCGTGATCGTCAACGATCTCGCGGCGGTCAACATCGACGCCTCGCTCGTGCGCGACGCGCAGGCGCTGTCGCACGTCGAGGAACGCCTCGTCGAGATGTCGAACGGCTGCATCTGCTGCACGCTGCGCGACGACCTGCTCGTCGAGATCCGCACGCTCGCGTCCGAAGGCCGCTTCGACGCGATCATGATCGAATCGACCGGTATCGCGGAGCCGATGCCGATCGCCGAAACCTTCACGTTCGTCGACGACGACGGCACGTCGCTGTCGGCCGTCGCACGGCTCGACACGCTCGTCACCGTGGTCGACGCGTACAACTTCCTGCGCGACTACGGCTCGGATGACGCGCTCGCGACGCGCGGCATCGCCGCGTCGGAAGAGGACGATCGCACGCTCGTCGAGCTGCTGATCGAACAGATCGAGTTCTGCGACGTGCTGGTGATCAACAAGGCCGACCTCGTCGACGCCGACGCGCTCGCACACCTGCAGCACATCTTCGCGCGACTCAATCCGCGCGCACACCAGGTCGTGTCGACGTTCGGCAACGTGCCGCTCGACGAAGTGCTGAACACGGGCCGCTTCGATTTCGACGAGGCCGCGAATGCGCCGGGCTGGCTTGCGTCGCTCGATGACGATCGCACGCATTGCGACGACCCGGACTGCCATGACGAACATCATGCGCACGTGCACGGCGAAGCCGACGAATTCGGGATCGGCAATTTTGTTTACCGTGCGCGCCGGCCGTTTCATCCGGCACGACTCTGGGCGCTGCTGCACCAGGAGTGGCCGGGCGTGCTGCGCAGCAAGGGCTTCTTCTGGCTCGCGACGCGCAACGACATCGCGGGTTCGCTGTCGCAGGCGGGCGGCGTATGCCGGCATGGCCCGGCGGGTCTCTGGTGGGCTGCGCAGGATCGCGCGGAATGGCCGGACGACGACGAGCTGCTCGCTGAAATCCGCGCCGAATGGCACGGCGATCTCGACGATCGCACGGTGGGTGATCGCCGGCAGGAACTCGTGATGATCGGCATCGCGCTCGACGCGGATGCATGGCGCGCGAAGCTCGACGCATGCCTGCTGACCGACGCGGAATTCGCGCTCGGCGCGGCGGGATGGCACGCGTTCGACGATCCGTTCCCGGTGTGGGATATCGATTCGCACGATGACGACGATCACGGCAACACGCAGATCGTGCACGCGTAACGCGTCGTAAAAACAACCGTTAAATCTTGCAAGAGGGTCGCGGACTGTGGCAAAAATGCCGCGCGCACCCAACAAAAAACCCGCCGAAAGGCGGGTTTTTCTTGGAACAGGCGCTGGATTAACGCTTGTTGACGGCGTCCTTGAACGCCTTGCCAGCCGTGAACTTGACCGTCTTGGCTGCCGGGATCTTGATGGTTTCGCCGGTCTTCGGGTTGCGGCCCGTACGTGCTGCGCGCTTGCCCGAACCGAAGCTGCCGAAGCCGATCAGCTGAACCGCATCACCCTTCGACACGGCCTTCTTGATAACTTCGAGCAGCGTGTCCAGCGTTTCGCCGGTTTGAGCCTTGCTGGCGCCCGTTTGGGCGGCGACGGCGTCGATCAGTTCCTGTTTGTTCATTAAGGTTCCTTTATCAGGTTAGGTTGACACGAACAGCGCGAACGCGCCGATTATACGTGCGCGAACCGTGCCGTCGAGAGTCAGACTCCGACGACACAGCGCCGAATCCTGGCCCGCGCGACGCGCCCTCCGGTTAGCCGGTGGCCACCCCGCGGTACGGCGTTGCTATGATAGCGCAGCGCAAACCCAATAACGACAAGGGTTTCAAAGATTTTCATCGGTATTTCGCCGAATGAATCATCGACTGCCCGTTTTTTGACCAGCGCCACCCGGACAGGATACGCAGCGCGGTCCGCCCGTGCGCCGCCCCGTTGGCATTTCCCAACGACCGGTCGGACGGCTCCGCGCAATCCCTTGCCAGGCTTGGCTGCCACGTTTTTTGTTTCGCATGACCGACCGACTTGTTCCCGCCACGCTCGCGCTTCGCGACGACGGCACGCTCGTCTCGCCCGAGTTCGGCGATCTCCATCGCGGCGCGTCAGCCGCGCTTGCGCATCGCGCGTTCGTCGCGGGCAACGCGCTGCCGGCGCGCTGGCAGGGCCGCCGCACGTTCACGATCGTCGCAACGGGATTCGGCGCGGGCGGCAGCTTCCTCGCGGCCTGGGCCGCGTGGCGCGACGATCCCGCGCGCTGCGAGCGGCTGCATTTTGTCGCAGTCGAACCGCATCCGTTCTCGCGCGACGACCTGCGCCGCGCCGCTTCGCACATCGTTGCGAACACAACTATCTCGGCAGATGTCGATGCGCTCGCCGACGCGTGGCCGATGCTCGTGCCGGGCCTGCATCGGCTCGAATTCGACGAAGGGCGCGTGGTGCTCACGCTCGCGTTCGGCGACGCGATCGACATGCTGGGGAAGATCGTCGCGCGCGCCGACGCGTTCTGTCTCGACGGCTTCGCGTCATCGAGCGACGCGGATCTCCGTTCGACCGACGTGGTTCGCGCGCTTTCGAAAATCGCCGGCGAACACGCCACGTTTGCAGCGCATGCGAATTCCGACGCGTTGAAACACGCACTCGGCAAAGCGGGTTTCACGTATCGCGAGGTCGACGATGTGCTCGTCGGCGAATATGCGCCGCGCTGGCGCGCGCGCCGGCACGAACCGCCGCTCGCACTGCCCGTTGCGACGCGCCGCGCGATCGTGATCGGTGCGGGCCTGGCCGGTTGCGCAGTCGTCGAACGCCTGGCCGCGCGCGGCTGGGATGTCACGCTGATCGAGCGGCACGACCGAATCGCGAGCGAAGCATCGGGCAATCCGGCCGGCGTTTTTCATCCGCTGATGACACGCGACGACAACGTCGCGAGCCGCCTCACGCGCGGCGGCTTCCTGCACGCGATCGCACGCTGGCGCGCACTCGAACGTGCGGGCCACACATTCGCGCGCAGCACGCACGGGATGATCCATCTCGCCGAATCGGCCGACGACTTCGCACGGATGCGCGATGCATTCGATACGTTCGGCGCACCCTCCGACTATGTCTCGCTGCTCGACGTCAATGCCGCGCGCGCGCATCTGAACCTGCCGGTCGCGCAGGGCGGCCTGCTGTTTCCGCACGGCGGCGCCGTCTGGCCGGCCGGCCTTTGCGCGGCTCAATACGCGGCGGCCGGCGAGCGCGTGCGCTTGCTCGCCTCCACCGGCGTTGCGCGGCTTGAACGGCGGGGCGACGCATGGCATGCACTGGACGAGGCGGGTGGCACGCTGGCCGAAGCGCCCGTCGTCGTGCTCGCGAACGCCGGCGACGCCGCGCGTCTCGCCGGGCTGCAGCATGTCGCGCTGCAACCGGTGCGCGGCCAGCTCACGTTGCTGCCACCCGGCAGCACGGCACCGCTGCCGTGCCCGACGATCGGCGACGGTTACGCGGTGCCGCTCGACGACGGCACGCTGCTGATCGGCGCGACGTTCGAACCCGACGACGTCGATCCTGCGATGCGCGCAGCCGGCCACCTCGAAAACCTCGAGCGCGTCCGGCATCTGCTGCCGGGCCTGATCGGCGACCTGCCGGATCCCGACACGTTGCGCGGCCGCGTGGCGTTCCGCTGGGTCGTCGGCGACCGTCTGCCGCTGCTCGGCCCGCTCGCCGACGAAGCGGGCGCCGTCGCCAACGCGCGCGCACTGAGCGGTGCGCAGGCACGCGACCTGCCGCGCCTGCCCGGACTCTATGGCGCATTCGGCTTCGGCTCGCGCGGGCTCGTCTGGGCCGCACTCGGCGCCGAGCTGATCGCCTCGCAACTCGAAGGCGAACCGTGGCCGCTCGAACGCGAACTCGCCGATGCCGTCGATCCCGCACGCTTCCTGATCCGCGCGTTGCGCGCGCGCCGCGTCGGCCAGGCCGACTGACTGCTCACTCGAGCCGCTCACAGTTTCCCGACTTTTTCGCGCAAGGTTATCCACTCGACACTGTGGATAACCGCGCGGAATCCGCGCGCACTTCGTGTGCAATCACAGTGGACGTAAACTGGGCAACTCGGCACAGCTGTGAAACGGCCCGAAAGTTGCTCAACTCAAACCTCTGTGCACAAACAGTCTGTGCAACGGGTTATGGGCTCCCCAACGCGTTGATCTGTCGACGTAAACTGAAGTTATCCACAGAACTGTGCGTCCTTTGTTAACTTCTACTACGTATATATACAAGTAAACCTTTGAAACCAAAGACCTGCGGTGCCGCACAGCGCCGCGAGTCGAATCAATGGGTTCCAGACCGAAAAAGCTGTGGCACAATCGGTTTCCTTCGCGTTCATCCGGCCAGGCGCCGGACATGCTTCAATGGAACGGTCGGCACGATTTCGAATCTGAATCTTCGAGACTGCGCAGTCCGTTCACACACCAGGCCGACAATCCAGATCGGCAACCTGAACGACTTTCCGCCCTGTGGCGGAAAAGGCGGATCCCATGTCCCGCCGTCGTCGACACAACAATCACATTCGGGGCGATACCCAGCCGGCGCGCATCCATTTCTGACGCTTGACCCCGCGTCGCTGGCGGTCGCTTCCAAAGGAGAAGTCACCACGATGAAGTCGGCGTTCTCATTCCTGCCCAACTGGCCGCTCACGCCGGATGCCGTGTTCTGGGCCGGGCTCGCGCTGTTCGCGGCCGGCCTGTGTGGCGAGCTTTGCTATCGCGCATGGCGTCTGCCTCGCATCACCGGTTACGCGGTGATCGGTCTCATCGCCGGTTCGTTCGGATTCGGCGTGATCGATGCAAGCACCGACGAAACCTCGCGGCTCTTGATCGACGTCGCGCTCGGGTTGCTGCTGTTCGAGCTCGGCAGCCGCCTCGACCTGCGCTGGATCCGGCGCAATCCGTGGCTCGTCGCGTCGAGCCTCGCCGAAGCCACGCTGACGTTCGTGCTGGTGCTGTTCGCGATGCTCGCGCTCGGGGTGTCGGGAATGGTCGCGCTCGTGCTGTCGGCGATCGCGATCGCGACGTCGCCGTCGATGGTGATCCAGCTGAAGACCGAACTGCGCGCGGAAGGGCAGGTGTCGCAACGCCTCATCACGCTCACCGCGCTCAACAGCGTCTATGCGATCGTGCTGACCAAGCTCGTGACGAGCTGGCTCCATCAGGAAGCGTACGGCAACGTTTTCGCGACGATCCTGCAGCCGCTCTACCTGATCGCCGGTTCGTTCATCGTCGCGTATCTCGTCGCGCGTTCGTGCAACTACCTGTTCCGCCACATGAACGCGACGATGCGCGACGAGCATTCGTTCGTCGCCTTGTTCGGGCTCGTGATGCTCGCGATCGCCGTCGCCCAGGCGCTGAAGCTGTCGACGCTGCTCACGCTGCTGCTCGCCGGCATCATCGTGAAGAACCTCGAGGCGCGCCCGCAACTGTGGCCCGAGCATTTCGGCACGGCCGGCTGGCTGCTGACGGTGATCCTGTTCGTGCTCACGCTCACGTCGTTCACGTGGGGCGACATCGCGCTCGGCGGGTTGCTCGCGATCGTGCTGATCGTCACGCGGCTCGTCGCGAAGCTGGCCGGCGTCGTCGCGTTCGCGAAGCCGAGCGGCATCGGGATGAAGCAGGGCATTGCGCTCGGCATCGCGCTCACGCCGATGTCCGCGCTGTCGTACCTGCTCGTCGACGACACCTACCAGCTCTATCCGAATTTCGACCCGCACCTGCGCGCGATCGTGATGTGCACGATCGTGATCCTGCAGCTCGTCAGCCCGTTCATCGTCTACCGCTGCCTGTCGGCGGTCGGTGAGCGCAGCGACAGCAACTGATTCCGGAACCTGCCATGGCACTCGAAACCTTCGTCAATTCCGAGCCGTTCACGTTCGGCGTCGAACTGGAGATCCAGGTCGTCAACACGCACAACTACGACCTGACCAAAGCGGCCTCCGACCTGATGCGCCTGATCCAGGGCGAGACCTTTCCGGGCAACATCACGCCGGAAATCACCGAGAGCATGATCGAGCTGTCGACCGGCATCTGCCATTCGCACGAGCAGGCCGTCACCGAGCTGCATGCGATCCGCGACGTGCTCGTGAAGGCGGCCGACCAGCTCAACGTCGGGCTGGCCGGCGGCGGCACGCATGCGTTCCAGCAATGGAGCGACCGGCAGATCTACGATGCGCCGCGCTTCCAGTACATCTCCGAGCTGTACGGCTATCTCGCCAAGCAGTTCACCGTGTTCGGCCAGCACGTGCACATCGGCTGCCCCGATCCCGACAGCGCGCTGTTCCTGCTGCACTCGATGTCGCGCTTCATTCCGCACTTCATCGCGCTGTCGGCATCGTCGCCGTTCGTGCAGAACGTCGACACCGGCTTCCATTCGGCACGCCTGAATTCGGTGTTCGCGTTCCCGCTGTCGGGCCGCGCGCCGTTCGTGCTGACCTGGGACAGCTTCGAGGAGTACTTCACGAAGATGGTGAATACGGGCGTCGTCAACTCGATGAAGGACTTCTACTGGGACATCCGCCCGAAGCCCGGCTACGGGACGATCGAGGTGCGCGTGATGGACACGCCGCTGTCGGTCGACCGTGCGGCGGCGATCGCCTGCTACATCCAGACGCTCGCGCGCTACCTCCTGACCGACCGGCCGCTGAAGCTGTCGGAGGACGACTACCTCGTCTACACGTTCAACCGTTTCGAGGCGTGCCGCTTCGGGCTCGAGGGCACCTGCGTGAATCCTCAGACAGGTGAGCGCCGCACGATCGCGGAAGACATCCTCGACACGCTCGACCGGATCGCGCCGCATGCGGCCGCGCTCGGTTCGCGCGCGGCGCTCGACGAGATCGGCGCGCAGGCCAAGGCGCGCGTGAACGATGCATCGTGGTTGAGAACCGTTTTCAAACAGGAAAAATCGCTCAATGAGACGGTCCGCCAGCAGTGCTTACGTTGGCGCGAGTGAAAAAATGTTTTGCAGATTACGGGCTCGACCGAGTGGCGATTCACTGAACGACGGGCGGCCTCGATTGAGGCCGAAATCGTTGCCGGTTGTCCTGAAAATCTGTGGATAACTTGATATTCCGCTGCAAAGTCAACGATCTGTGCGCGGGATAACCCGGTGGATCATTGCGGTCGGCCCGATGGCCGATCCGAACAGGAAAATGTCCGTTCGCACCGTTCCGCGGGCGTTCGGCATTGCAGGCACAACGAAAAATTTCGGTTATCCAGCGATTTTCCACAGAATGAAGGGGATAACTTAGCTGTGCGATTTTCCGCTCTCGCTTAGAATGTCGGCTTTGCGGACACCGGAACGACGCGTGTCTTACCGGTCGCCGCGAACGCGACCGCCGCGTGTGCCCTCGCGACGGCCGTGCTGACGCACTCGCAAGAGCGTGTCTGTTTTGAGATAGACATTCGATCTCCACACTACGGCCGCTCGGCAAACCGGGCGGCGGCAAAGCGAAAAGACTATGAGCGAAGGCGTTTACGGGAATCAGGCTTCGGGACGTGTGACCCACAGCCTGCTGCGGTTGAGTACGGCCATGCGGAGCCAGGCATGGGATTGGGCGGAAGGCGCTGGCCTGACGCCGACGCAGGGCGAGATTCTCGTGCTGCTGCTGCAGCGCAAGGGCCCGATGCGGCTCGGCGAGATCGCGCGCGAGACGCAGCTGACCGCTGCGACCACGAGCGATGCCGTCAGCACGCTCGAGACCAAGGGTCTCGTCGAGAAGCGCCGTGCGCTGGACGACGGCCGCGCGCTGGCCGTGCGCCTGTCGGCCCGTGGCCGCACGGCCGCGAAGAAGGCGCTGCAATGGCCTGAATTCCTGACGAAAGCCGTCGGCAAGCTCGGCGCGGACGAGCAGGGCGCACTGTATCGCGCGCTGCTGAAGACGCTGCGCGAACTGCAGGTGGCCGGTGCGACGCCGCCGCAGCGCATGTGCGTGACGTGCGCCCACTTCCAGCCGGGCAAGCTGTCGAAGAAGACCGTGCATCACTGCGCGGCGCTCGACATCTCGATGTCCGACAGCGATCTGCGTCTCGACTGCTCGGTGCAGGAAGAAGCCGACGCGGCGACGCAGAAGAAGACCTGGAAGATTTTCGCAGGCTGACGTCCGTCGATCGACCGGGAGGCCGATGATGAACGCTGAAGTCGTGGCGATCCGCCACGTGCATTTCGAGGATCTCGGGAGCTTCGAGCAGGTGCTCGGCGAACGGGGCCGGCGGGTGCGCTACGTTGACGTCGGGTCGTCGCGGGTCGAGGTGCTCGACGTGCTCGAGCCATCGCTCCTCGTCGTGCTCGGCGGGCCGCTCAGCGTGTACGACGATGCGCAGTATCCGACGATCGCGCCGCTCGCGGCGCTCGTGCGCAAGCGCATCGACGCGGGCCTGCCGATCCTCGGCATCTGCCTCGGCGCGCAGTTCATCGCCCGGGCGCTCGGTGCGCGCGTCTATCCGGCCGCGCAGCACGAACTCGGCTGGGCGCCGTTGACGCTCACCGACGCCGGCCGCGCATCGCCGTTGCGCCATCTCGACGCTGCGGCGACGTCGATGCTGCACTGGCATGGCGACACGTTCGACCTGCCGGGCGGTGCGATGCATCTCGCGTCGACACCGGCCTGCCGTCACCAGGCATTCGCATGGGGCCAGCATGTGCTGGCGCTGCAATGCCATCCGGAAATCCGCACCGACCGCTTCGAACCGTGGCTGATCGCGAACGCCGGCGAAATCGCGGCGACGCCCGGCATCGACGCGCGCCAGTTGCGCGCCGATACCGCGCAGCACGGCCCCGCGCTCGAGGCGGCCGCGCGACGCATGTTCGCGGAGTGGCTCGACAGCGTCGGACTCTGACGCTGCCAGTCGCGGCGCCGTTCGCCGCGAAGGGGTTGCCCGGCCCGCATCCGTTGCAGGCCGGCGCATCGTCGTTTGCGCCGCGTTTGCCGCGTCGCCGGCCACTCGCCGCGGCCCGTTCCTGACCGTCCGCTTACTGCCGGGTGCGCCGTCAGCACGCTTCCGGCCTGCGTGCTACGCTCGTTCGCTCTTTCCTTTCCTGGCGAGCGGCCTCCATGACTGCGCTGTTTTCCCCGTTCACGCTGCGCGGCGTGACCCTTCCGAACCGGATCGTGATCTCCCCGATGTGCCAGTATTCGGCCGAGCGCGGAGAAGCGACCGACTGGCACATGATTCACCTCGGCCATCTCGCGCTGTCGGGCGCGGGGCTGCTCTGCATCGAGGCGACCGCGGTGGAACCCGACGGGCGCATCACGCATGGCGACCTCGGCCTCTGGGACGACGTGACCGAAGCCGCGCTGAAGCCCGTGCTGGCCGCGATCCGCAAGCATTCGCCGGTCCGCGTCGCGATGCAGTTGTCGCATGCGGGGCGCAAGGCGTCGAGCAACGTGCCGTGGCAGGGTGGTCAGCTCGTGTCCGTCGCCGACGGCGGCTGGTTGCCGCATGCGCCGTCGGCCGTGCCGCACAAGGATGGCGAGACGCCGCCGCTCGCACTCGATGCCGCCGGCCTGAACCGGATCCGCGAAGCGTTCGCGGCGTCGGCGAAGCGGGCCGCGCGGCTCGGCATCGACGCAATCGAGGTGCACGCGGCACATGGCTACCTGCTGCACCAGTTCCTGTCGCCGCTCGCGAACCAGCGCATCGACGAATACGGCGGCTCGCTCGAAAACCGGATGCGCTTTCCGCTCGAGATCTTCGAGATCGTGCGCGCGGCGTTTCCGGAGGACCGGCCGGTCGGCGTGCGCGTGTCCGCGACCGACTGGGTCGAAGGCGGCTGGGAGCTCGACGATACGATTGCATTCGCGCACGAACTGAAGCGTCGCGGCTGCGACTGGATCGACGTGTCGTCCGGCGGCGTGTCGCCGCTGCAGAAGATTCCGCTGTCGCCCGGCTACCAGGTGCCGTTCGCGCAGGCGGTGAAGCGCGCGGTCGGCATGCCGACGTTTGCCGTCGGCCTGATCAACGAGCCCGCGCATGCGAACCGGCTCATCGAGGCCGGCGATGCCGATTTCATCGCGATGGCGCGCGCGATGCTGTACGACCCGCGCTGGCCGTGGCACGCGGCGGCCGAACTCGGCGCGCAGGTGACGGCGCCGCCGCAATACTGGCGCTCGCAGCCGCGCGAGCACAAGGCGTTGTTCGGCGACATCGCATTCGGCCAGCGTTGAGCGCCGGGCGCGCAATATTGCGCGTGATGTTGAACGAAGCAATCGCGAACGTGTAGGATGCGGGTGATTCGCCGCATGCCCGACGCGGCACCGACCGGTGCCGCGTTTTCGTTTTGCGCGACGCCAGGCTGCGACCGCGGCCGCCTTCCATTCAAGTCGTCTTCACAAGGATTCGTTCGATGAGTTCACGCAGGATCGCGGTGCGCCGCTCGGGAGTACACGGCAAGGGCGTGTTCGCCGTGGCGCCGATCAAGGCCGGCGAGCGCGTAGTGGAATACAAGGGCGAGCGAATTTCGTGGAAGGAAGCGCTGCGCCGTCACCCGCACGACCCGAGCGAACCGAACCATACGTTCTACTTCGCACTCGATGAGGGCGGGGTGATCGACGGCAAGATCGACGGCAACAGCGCGCGCTGGATCAACCATTCGTGCGCGCCGAACTGCGAAGCCGAGGAAGTCAAAGGCCGCGTGTACATCCACGCGCTGCGCGACATCGGGGCGGAAGAGGAGCTGTTCTACGACTACGGCCTCGTGATCGATGCGAAGCTGACGAAGACGCTCAAGCGCGAATACGCGTGCCATTGCGGCGCGGCATCGTGCCGCGGCACGCTGCTCGCGACGTCCGACGATGGCGGGAAGAAGAAAAAGAAGAAGGACAAGAAGGACGGCAAGTCCGAGTCCCGATCGAAGGACAAGAAAAGCAGGAAGTGATGCAGGCGGCGGCGCATCGTGCGCTGCCGCTGCCGTTTAAGCGGCCGGCTGCGGCGTTGCGCAGCCGTGTTCTCCGCGTTCCTCATCCGGCGCGCGGCCCGACCAGCGGCCGGTGCGCCGCGAATCGCTCAGTGCGTCGGCGCGGCGGCCGGCGTTTCGCTGGCCGGCTTCTCGGTGCGCGCGGTCAGCGGCACCCGCACCACGAAGCGCGAGCCGCCTTCCGATGCATCCTCGTACGATACGGTGCCGCCGTGCATCGCGATGATGTCGTGGACGATCGCGAGGCCGAGCCCGGCGCCTGTCTCGACACCGTTGCCGTTTTGCGCGTCGCCGCGGAAGAAACGCTTGAACAGGTCGGCCTGCTGGTTGGCAGGCACGCCGGGGCCGTTGTCCTCGACGACGATCTCGGCGGCCGACTGGCCGTCCTCGAGCGCGCCACGCGCGACGTTCACCGTGATCCGCGCGCCATCCGGCCGCGCGAGCGGCACGTACTTCAGCGCATTGTCGAGCAGGTTCGCGATGACCTCGCGCAACAGCACGGGATTGCCGCGCACGACCAGTTTTTCGTCGTCACCCGGATCGTCGGTACGCTGGAAGCCGAGATCGACGTGCGACGCGAGTGCGCGCGGCACCCATTCGGCACCCGTCTCGAACGCCATCGCCGCGAGGTCGACGTCGACGAACCGCGCGGCCTGTTCGCCCGGTTCCGCTCGGGCGAGCGACAGCAACTGGTTGGACAGCCGTACCGCGCGGTCGGCGGCGGCGCGGAGTTCGCGCACCGCGGCGAGGGTCTGGTGCGGGTCGCGCGCCACGGCCGCCTGCTCGGCATGCAGCTTCACGGCCGTCAGCGGCGTGCGCAACTGGTGCGCGGCATCGGCGATGAACTTGCGCTGCGCGTCGAGCGCGGTCTTCAGGCGGCCGAGCAGCGCGTTCATCGCGCTCGTCAACGGCCGGATCTCCAGCGGCACCTCGGTTTCGTCGACCGGTTCCAGCGACGTGTGGGTCTGCCGGTTCAGCGAATCGGCCAGGTGCGTGAGCGGGCCGAGCTGCTGGTTCACGACGCGCCACACGATGCCCCAGCCCGCGAGCAGCAGCAGCAGCAGCGGCATCATGATCGCGACGAGGAATTCGGCCGCGATCCGGTAGCGGTGCCGCACCGGTTGCGCGACCTCGACGACCATCGGCTTGCCGCCGTCGACGTCGTCGACGCGCACCTGCGCAACCCGCACCGCGCGGTTGTCGTACTCGGCCTCGAATACGTATGCGTGATGCATGCGGCGCACGTTGATGCCCTGCAGCGGCAGCTTCGGATCGCCGGCGAGTTCCTGTTCGCCGTCGCTGATCCGGTAGATCAGCGCTTCGGCGGGATCGGAGAACATCGCCTGCGCGAGCGGCGGCACCGTGAATGGCGCATCGGGGCCGGCGATCTGGATCTGTTTGGAGATGGCGGTGGCGAGATCGGCGAGCGAGCGGTCGATCACGTGCTGCGTGTATTGCCACGCGAGCCAGTAGGCAATCAGGCCGCTCATCAGCGCGAGCATCGACAGCGGGGCGGCGAGGCGCCGAAGCAGCGAGCGGCGCAGGCTGGTGGTCACAGCCGGATCAGGAGACATTTCGACGGGCAAATGGATAAGCGCCGCTCACGGGGAGCGGCGCGGTCGTGCGCCGGACGGCGACGCGGGCAGGGCGGCACGCCGGCGCACGAGGCCGGCCGGCGCGCGGGCACTGCCGCTCAGACGCTCGCGGTCTGGCGGATTTCCTGCAGCAGGTAGCCGAAGCCGCGCACCGTGACGATCTCGACACGGCACTGCTCCAGTTTCTTGCGGACGCGGTGCACGTAGACTTCGATCGCGGTGTCGCCGAGATCGCCGCCGAAGTGCGTGAGGTGATCCTGCAGCTGGGCCTTGCTGACGACGCGGCCGTGACGCAGCAGCAGCATCTCGAGCACCGCGAATTCGCGCGGCGACAGTTCGAGCGGCTTGTCGTCGTTGAAGATGCGGCGGTCGACGCCCGACAGGCGGACGCCGCCGAGCGACACTTCCGGACGCGGCATGTCGCTGTGCGGGCCGCTGCGGCGCATCACCGCGCGGATGCGCGCTTCGAGCTCGGCCGGTTCGAACGGCTTGAGCATGTAGTCGTCGGCGCCCGAGTTCAGGCCCTGGATCCGGTCGTTCAGCTCGTCGCGTGCGGTCAGCACGATGACGGGCGTGTGGCGGTTGGTCTGGCGGAAACGCGTGAGCAGCGTCATCCCGTCGATGCCCGGCAGGCCGAGGTCGAGGATCACGAGTTCGTGGCGGTTCTGAGCCAGCGCCTGTTCGGCAAAGATGCCGTCATGCACCATGTCGACGGTGAAGCCAGCCTGCTCGAGGCTGCTCTGGATACCGCGTGCGATGGGGCGGTCGTCTTCAATCAGAAGGAGTCGCATGAAGTTCGCTCAAGTACAATGGGTTGGCGGTTCAGGCACGCGGACAGCACGACGCCGTTTCCACAGGGGCGCCGCAACACCTGACATCAAGCATGGCGGCCAGCGAACGATTAAATCCAAACATGTCCGATATTTCGATCAACGACCTAGAAGCCGCGATCAATTTCTGGCGCGCCCGCTCGCCGTCGAGCGGCGACGAACTCAAACTCTGCGAAGAGGCCAGCGCGCTTTCCAAGCCGTATGCGCTGCTGATTGTACAGCGCGAAAGCGCGCTGCAACTGGAAGGTTTGGACCCCAAGGCACGGAAAGCCTACGAGACTTACGTGCGCCTTAAGGATGGCTTGGAAAGCTGAAGGCTTTCGCTGAGTACATCCTAGGAAACGTTCATCGAAATGAAAAGTTGACGCGCCGCGCATCGAAAGACGCGCGGCGGTAGAGGAAGGCCTCAGGCGGCCGGTTGCGCGTGCGCGCCGGCACGGTCGATGAACAGCGCCAGTTCGATGTCGCGTTCGGTCAGGCCGTCGGCATCGTGGGTCGACAGCGTGACGTCGACACGGTTGTACACGTTGAACCATTCCGGATGGTGGTTCATTTCCTGCGCCTTGATCGCGACGCGCGTCATGAAGCCGAATGCTTCGTTGAAATCGGCGAAGCGCAGGCTGCGCTGGATTGCGTCGCGGCCCGGTACGGCCGTCCAGAGCGGCAGGCCTTCGAGCCGGGTCTTGCGTTCTTCTGATGTGAGCTTGTGGATCATCTTGCACCTCTCGGTCGGTAACGGCGCCCGCGCGCGGCTGCGCCGCGCGGCGAAGCCGGCACCGGTCATTGTTTCATAGTTGTGGGGAAGCGATCGGGAGGCCGGCAGCGGCGCGTTGTGGCGCCCTCGAGCGTCACGCGTCGGCGTCGTCGGGCCAGCCTTCGCCCGTGCCGCGATGCAGCACGCGATCGCTATCGAGCACCGCACCGGCCGCGAACTCGGGCAGCGCCGCCAGCCGGTCGGCCAGTGCACGGCCATCGACGTCGGCCAGCGCGAACAGCTGCGCGAAATCGTCGATCACGAAGTAGGTCTTCTGGAACGTGTCGATCCGGTACTGCGTGCGCATCACGCGCTCGAGGTCGAAGCCGAGCCGGTTCGGCGCCGCGCTTTCGAGGCTGTACAGGCTTTCGCCTTTGCTCGACACGATCCCCGCGCCGTAGATCGACAGCCCGTTCGTGCCGCGCGGGTCGCGGATCAGCCCGAATTCCACCGTATACCAGTAGAGCCGCGCGAGGCGCGCCAGCGCCGCTTCGTCGTCGGCGACCGCGAGTGCGGTGCGGCCGTACGCCTGCATGTAGTCGGCGAACACGGGGTCGATCAGCAGCGGCACGTGGCCGAACAGGTCGTGGAAGCAGTCGGGTTCCTGCAGGTAGTCGAGCTGGTCGGGGCGGCGCATCCACCAGGTGACCGGAAAGCGCCGGTTCGCCAGGTGCTCGAAGAACACGCGGTCGGGCACGAGGCCCGGCACGGCGACGATCTCCCAGCCGGTGGCCGGCTTCAACTGGCGGTTCACGTCGGCGAACGACGGCACGCGATCGGCCGGCAGGTCGATCTTCCCGAGCCCCGCGACGAACGCGTCGCACGCGCGACCGCGCAGCAGCGCCGACTGGCGTGCATAGAGCTGCTTCCACACCGCGTGGTCGACCTGGCCGTAGCGCGCGAGCGGCTGGTCGATGGTGAAATCGGCGCGGGTTTCGAGGCCCGCATCGAACTGCTCCTGCAGTTTCGCGGTGACGACGGTGGACATGATCTGGCTCTGCACGTGGCGGTTGGGAACCATGCAAGTGTAGAGCGGGCTGCACGCGGAATGGGCGCAATGTTGGCGCTGATTCGCTCGATGATGCGATAATCGCGCATCAAATCACGAATCAATGCGGAGAATACTCATGCTGGAACTCGATCACTTCGATCTCGCGCTGCTGGACGTGCTGCAGCGCTTCGGCCGCGCGACGCATCAGCAGCTCGGCGAGGAGGTGCCGCTGTCGCCGTCGCAGATCGGCCGTCGGCTGCAGCGGCTCGAGGCGGCCGGCGTGATCGAAGGCTACCGCGTGATGCTGCGCCCCGAAAAGCTCGGGCTCGGCGTCACCGCGTTCACGAGCCTCAAGCTCAAGCACCATGGCGATTCGATCATCGAGCAGTTCCAGCAGCAGATCGACGTGCTGCCCGAAGTGCTCGAATGCCATGCGGTGGTGGGCGATGCCGACTACCTGCTGCGGATCGTCGCGCCGGACCTGAACGCGCTGTCTCAGTTCGTGATGAAGAAGCTGATGCGCGTGCCGGGCGTCGACAGCGTGCGCTCGAACATCGTGCTGACGACGTTCAAGCGCAACGGCGCGTTGCCGCTCGCGCACCTGGCGCCCGGCGCCGCCTGACGCGGCGCCAGGGTTGGAGGCGGCGCGGGTTGCGCCGCCGTAGGGCAGGGCCGGATCAGGCCGTTTCGTGCGGCGTGTCGGCGTTCAGCAGGTCGACGTACGCGACCGCGACGAGATCGTCCTGCGACACGCCGAGCTTCGCGAACACGTCGTGCGCTTCGGCTTCGCCGCCGGCCTCGTCGTCATCGGGGCCGAGCACGACTTCCAGTTCGATGAAATCGCCGAGGCCATCGACGCGGTCGAGGTGGATGCGCGTGCGGCCCGCGAGATACACGTGCCGTTCCTTCGTCACGATCCCGCGCGTGGTCAGCGCGGTGGCGAGCAGCGCGTGCATGGCGTCGGGGTTCGTCACCGGGCTGCGCGTGTAGTACGACGCCTTCGGGCCGTCGCGATCGTCGCGCTGGTAGAAGATCAGTTCGGCCGGCGTGCCGTCCTCGAAGCGGCGCAGCTTCAGCCGGCCGCGCGGCACGTCATAGAAGAAATCCTGCTGGCGATAGAACAGCGGCGCTTCGGTCGCGAGCTTGGCCGCCTGCTCGCGCAGGTGGTCGAATTCGCGGGCGCGGGCTTTGATCTCGATGTTGCGGGCCATGCGGGTCTCCTTCAATCGGGGTCTCGCGGTGTGCGAACGCACAATCTAGCAAAAACGCGGAGACGGTGGCGTGACGACGCGCGGGGGGCGTGGCGAGATGACGCGTGCAGGCCGCGTCGCGCCGTCTTCAGCACCGCTCATATCGCCCACTGGGCTTCGATGAGCCGCAGCGCCGCCGCGATCGCCGGCTCGTCGCGCCGCTCGGCGAGCGCCACGAACGTCAGTTCGGTCGGCACCGTCACGCGTTCGACGATCGTCAGCGCATGCGCGTGCGCTTCGGCCAGCGCGGTCGAGTCGCGCGCGAGCGTCAAGCCGATGCCCGATTTGACGAGATCGAGCATCGACTGCTCCTGGTCGACCTCGGCAACCTTGACCGGCTGCGCGCCGGCATCCGCGAAGCGCCGCGACAGCAGCCGGTGGTGCGCGGACGCCGGCGGCGTCCAGATCCACGGCAGCGCGGCGAGCGCGCGCCAGTCGTGCGCGCGCTGCACGCGTTCCCTCCAGCCGGCCGGCGCGAGCACGCGGTACTGGAAATGCGTGAGCGTGACGGTGTGGAACAGCGCACCGTCGAGCGGATCGTTCTCGCCCGGCCGGCCGATGTAGTAGCCGACGTCGAGCGCCTGCGTGCGCACCTGTTCGATCACCCAGCCCGACATCCCGTGCCGCAGCGCGGTTTCGATCTGCGGATGGGTTTCGACGAGCGCGCGCAGGAAGCCGCCGAGCCGCAGGAAGCCCGGATCGAGGATCGTGCCGATCCGCAGCCGGCCGCGCACCTCGTGCCGCAGCGCAGCAGCGGCGCGCTGCACGTCGGCGGCCGCGGCGAGCGCCCGTTCCGCATGCGGCAGCAGCGTCTGCCCGTCGCGCGTGAGCGCGAGCCCGCGCGACGTGCGGGTAAACAGCGTGACGCCGAGCGTTTCCTGCAGATGCTTGATCTGCAGGCTGACGGCTGGCTGCGTCAGGTGCAGGTGGACGGCGGCGCGCGTCAGGTTGCCTTCGCGCGCGACCGTCGCGAACGCGCGGAGCAGGGTGAGATCCATCGTCGTGATATGAGCGCAGCTTATAACGCAGTTCAGCATAACTCATTGGATCGGCGGGCGGCTGCCGGAGTACGCTTCATCGGTCGTGGCGCGGGGCCGCAAGGGCGGCCGGCGACGCACTATGCTGGAAATGACGCTCGCGGGATCGCGCCGCGTGACAGGAGACAACATGACTACCCAACGCACGCTAGAAGGCGAATTCGATTACGTGATCGTCGGCGCGGGCACCGCGGGCTGCGTGCTCGCGAACCGCCTGACCGAAGATCCCGACATCCACGTGCTGCTGCTCGAAGCGGGCGGCAAGGACGACTACCACTGGATCCACATCCCGGTCGGCTATCTGTATTGCATCGGCAACCCGCGCACCGACTGGCTGTACAAGACGCAACCGGAAGCCGCGCTCAACGGCCGCGCGCTGTCGTATCCGCGCGGCCGCGTGCTCGGCGGCTGCTCGTCGATCAACGGGATGATCTACATGCGCGGCCAGCGCGAGGATTACGACAGCTGGGCGCAGGAAACCGGCGACGCCGGCTGGTCGTGGGACAGCGTGCTGCCGATCTTCAAGCGCAGCGAGGATCACCATGCGGGCGCGAGCGACGCGCACGGCGCGGGCGGTTACTGGCGCGTCGAGAAGCAGCGGCTGCGCTGGGAGATCCTCGAATCGTTCGCGCAGGCCGCGCAGCAGACGGGCATCCCGGCAACCGACGATTTCAACCGCGGCGACAATACCGGGGTCGGCTATTTCGAGGTGAACCAGAAGCGCGGCGTGCGCTGGAATACATCGAAAGCGTTCCTGCGGCCCGCGATGGCGCGCCCGAACCTGACCGTGATCACCGGCGCGCAGGCACAGCGCGTGATTTTCGACGGGCGGCGCGCGGTGGGCGTCGAGTATCGCGGCGGCGGCACCGACTACGTTGCACGGGCGCGCTCGGAGGTGCTGCTGACGTCCGGCGCGGTGAATTCGCCGCAGCTGCTCGAACTGTCGGGCATCGGCGATGGCCGGCGGCTCCAGGCGCTCGGCATCGACGTCGTGCAGGATCTGCCGGGCGTCGGCGAAAACCTGCAGGATCACCTGCAATTGCGGATGGCGTTTCGTGTCGAAGGCGTGCGCACGCTCAACACGCTGTCTGCGCACTGGTGGGGCAAGCTGATGATCGGCGCCGAATATGCGTTGCTGCAGCGCGGGCCGATGTCGATGGCGCCGTCGCAGCTCGGCGCGTTCGCGAAATCCGATCCCGACGATCCCGCCCTCACGCGCCCCGATCTCGAATACCACGTGCAGCCGCTGTCGCTCGAACGCTTCGGCGAGCCGCTGCACAGCTTCAACGCGTTTACGGCGTCCGTGTGCCATCTGCGGCCGACGTCGCGCGGCAGTGTGCACATCGCGAGCGCCGATCCGGGCGCGGCACCCGCGATCGCGCCGAACTATCTGTCGACCGAGCACGATCGCCACGTCGCCGCGAACGCGCTGCGGCTCACGCGCCGGATCGCGTCCGCGCCGGCGCTCGCACGCTATCGTCCCGAGGAAATCCTGCCGGGCCTGCAGTACCGGAGCGAAGCCGAGCTGATCGAGGCGGCCGGCGCCGTCGGCACGACGATCTTCCATCCGGTCGGCACCTGCCGGATGGGGCGTGCCGACGATGAACGCGCGGTGGTCGACAGCCGGTTGCGCGTGCGCGGCATCGCCGGGCTGCGGATCGTCGATGCATCGGTGATGCCGTTCATTACGTCGGGCAATACCAATTCGCCGACGCTGATGATCGCCGAACGCGCGAGCGACATGATCCGTGCCGATCGACGCGCGGCGCGTGAAGCGACGCCGGTGCGCACGGAGGCCGCGGTGACAGCCTCGTGACGGAACGCTGACACGCACGACAGCGGGCCGTCACGATGCCGCCCGCTGATTCGCTATGCGAAACAAGCTGCCGTTGCAGCGCCGGTGCCGATGGCGCCGATTGTGCCGGTTCGCCGGCAAGATCCATGCAAGCCGTGCAATCGCACGGCTTTTTTGTTGCGTGCGTGCCGGGCCATGCGGAGGGCAACGGACGATGATGCACGTGTCAAAAAAACGGGGTGAAAAACCGTGCACAGCCGCGCGCGACATGGCGGCCAGCCCTATAAGTGCAAATCCCGATGATTGCACTGCACCAACGGCGAGACAATGTGGCGCAGTGTGCATACGCGTCGGCGCGGGAGACCACCCTCGAGGCGTAACACGGCGCCCGGGGCAGCCCGCTCATCCGCTGACCTGTTTCGCGGACGCTTCTCGCGAATCTTCCCGGTGCTTCGCCTGACTTCGTACGGAAGGGAACATGATTCTCGGCGACACGATTCTGGAAACACGCGGACTGACCAAGGAATTCAGGGGTTTCACGGCCGTCAACGGCGTGAACCTGCGTGTGCGTCGCGGTGCGATCCATGCGTTGATCGGACCGAACGGCGCGGGCAAGACGACCTGCTTCAACCTCCTCACCAAGTTCCTGACGCCGACGGCCGGCCAGATCGTCTTCAACGGCATCGACATCACCGACGAGCGGCCCGCGCAGGTGGCGCGGCGCGGCATCATCCGCTCGTTCCAGATCTCGGCCGTGTTCCCGCACCTGACCGCGCTGCAGAACGTGCGCATCGGCCTGCAGCGCGCGCTCGGCACCGAATTCCATTTCTGGCGCAGCGAACGCACGTTGAAGCGCCTCGACGACCGCGCGATGGACCTGCTCACGCAGGTCGGCCTCACCGATTTCGCACAGGTGCCGACTGTCGAGCTCGCGTACGGCCGCAAGCGCGCGCTGGAGATCGCGACCACGCTCGCGATGGAGCCCGAACTGATGCTGCTCGACGAGCCCACGCAGGGGATGGGCCACGAGGACGTCGACCGCGTGACCGCGCTGATCAAGAAGGTGGCGAGCGGCCGCACGATCCTGATGGTCGAGCACAACATGAACGTGATCGCGGGTATCTCCGACACGATCACCGTCCTGCAACGCGGCGAGGTGCTCGCCGAAGGCTCGTATGCGGAAGTGTCGAAGAATCCGCTCGTGATCGAGGCTTACATGGGCAGCGCCGACGCGGCGCTCGCGGGGGCGCACGCATGAAGCACAGCGCACGGGAGGAACGCGAATTGAGCGGCGTCGAAAGCGGCACGCCCGCGCTGGAGATCACGGGCCTGGAGGCCTGGTACGGGGAATCCCACATATTGCACGGTGTCGACCTGACGGTGCATCGCGGCGAGGTCGTCACGCTGCTCGGCCGCAACGGCGCGGGCCGCACGACGACGCTGCGCGCGATCATGGGGCTCACGGGCCGCCGCAGCGGGTCGATCAAGGTCGCGGGCAACGAGACGATCGGCCTTGCGACGCACCGCATCGCGCATTTCGGCGTCGGCTACTGCCCGGAGGAGCGCGGGATCTTCTCGAGCCTGTCGTGCGAGGAGAACCTGATGCTGCCGCCGCCGATCGGGCCGCGCGACCATGCGATGTCGATCGAAGAGATCTACACGATGTTCCCGAACCTCGCGTCGCGCCGGCAGAGCCAGGGCACGCGCCTGTCCGGCGGCGAGCAGCAGATGCTCGCGGTTGCGCGGATTCTGCGCACCGGCGCGAACCTGCTGCTGCTCGACGAGATCTCCGAAGGCCTCGCACCGGTGATCGTGCAGGCGCTCGCGCGGATGATCGTCGCGCTGAAGGCACGCGGCTACACGATCGTGATGGTCGAACAGAATTTCCGCTTCGCCGCGCCGCTCGCCGACCGGTTCTACGTGATGGAGCACGGCAGCATCGTCGAACATTTCCAGGCGGCCGAACTGGAAAGCAAGATGCCGACCCTGCACGACCTGCTCGGGGTGTGACGCCGCCCCGTCTCTCTTGCCGCTAGCCGTGGCGGCTTCGAACAACCACAACGCATCAGAACAACAGGAGACGTCAATGAAAATGAAGACCCTCGCACACGCCTGTCTCGCACTCGCGACCGCCGCGTTCACCGCCGGCGCCGCGCAGGCCGCGGATACCGTGAAGATCGGCTTCATCACCGACATGTCGGGGCTTTACGCGGATATCGACGGGCAGGGCGGTCTCGAAGCGATCCGCATGGCGGTCGCCGATTTCGGCGGCAAGGTGCTCGGCAAGCCGATCGAGGTCGTCTATGCCGATCACCAGAACAAGGCCGACATCGCCGCGTCGAAGGCGCGCGAATGGATGGACCGCGGCGGGCTCGACCTGCTGGTCGGCGGCACGAACTCCGCTACCGCACTGTCGATGAACCAGGTCGCCGCCGAGAAGAAGAAGGTCTACATCAACATCGGCGCGGGCGCCGACACGCTGACCAACGAGCAGTGCACGCCGTACACGGTCCACTACGCGTACGACACGATGGCGCTCGCGAAGGGCACCGGCTCGGCGGTGGTGAAGCAGGGCGGCAAGACGTGGTTCTTCCTGACCGCCGACTATGCGTTCGGCAAGGCGCTCGAGAAGAACACGTCGGATGTCGTGAAGGCGAACGGCGGCCAGGTGCTCGGCGCGGTGCGTCACCCGCTGTCCGCGTCGGATTTCTCGTCGTTCCTGCTGCAGGCGCAAGCGTCGAAGGCGCAGATCCTCGGCCTCGCGAACGCCGGCGGCGACACGATCAACGCGATCAAGGCCGCGAAGGAATTCGGCATCACGAAGACGATGAAGCTCGCCGCGCTGCTGATGTTCATCGACGACGTGCACAGCCTCGGCCTCGAGACGACGCAGGGCCTCGTGCTGACCGACAGCTGGTACTGGAACCGCGATGCGGCGTCGCGCCAGTGGGCGCAGCGCTACTTCGGCAAGATGAAAAAGATGCCGTCGAGCCTGCAGGCGGCCGACTATTCATCGGTGACGACCTACCTGAAGGCCGTCCAGGCTGCCGGCACGACCGACTCCGACAAGGTGATGGCCGAGCTGAAGAAGATCAAGATCAACGACTTCTACGCGAAGGGCTACATCCGCACGGACGGCAGCATGATCCACGACATGTACCTGATGGAAGTGAAGAAGCCGTCGGAATCGAAGGAGCCGTGGGATTACTACAAAGTGCTCGCGACGATTCCGGGCGAACAGGCGTTCGCGACCAAGCAGGAATCGCGCTGCGCGTTGTGGAAGTAAGCAGGGCGTAGCGGCGCGCGCGGGCGTGCCGCTCGGTGGCGGCTGCAGCGATGTGCCCGCTGCGCCGCCCGCGTGCGCAACGCATGAAGGTTGCGCGCGCAACGAAACTCATTCTGACGGCTAAGTCGATGGAAATCTTTGGCATTCCGTTGCCGGCGATGCTGAGCCAGTTGCTGCTCGGGCTCGTCAACGGCTCGTTCTACGCGATCCTGAGCCTCGGGCTCGCGGTGATCTTCGGGCTGCTCAACGTGATCAACTTCGCGCACGGCGCGCTGTTCATGCTGGGTGCGATGCTCGCGTGGATGGGCCTGTCGTATTTCGGGCTGCCGTACTGGGCGATGCTCGTGATCGCGCCGCTGGTCGTCGGCGCGTTCGGGATCGTGATCGAGCGCTCGATGCTGCGCTGGCTGTACAAGCTCGATCACCTGTACGGGCTGCTGCTCACGTTCGGGCTCACGCTGGTCGTCGAAGGCGTGTTCCGCTCGATCTACGGCTCGTCCGGCCAGCCGTACGACGTGCCGTCGCAGCTGTCCGGCGCCACCAACCTCGGCTTCATGTTCCTGCCGAACTACCGCGCGTGGGTGGTGGTTGCGTCGCTCGCGGTGTGTCTCGTGACGTGGTTCGTGATCGAGAAGACGCGCCTCGGCGCCTACCTGCGGGCGGGCACCGAGAACCCGAAGCTCGTCGAGGCGTTCGGCGTGAACGTGCCGATGATGATCACGCTCACCTACGGCTTCGGCGTCGCGCTCGCCGCGTTCGCGGGCGTGCTGGCCGCGCCGGTGATCCAGGTGTCGCCGCTGATGGGCCAGCCGATGATCATCACCGTGTTCGCGGTGGTCGTGATCGGCGGGATGGGCTCGATCCTCGGCTCGATCGTCACGGGCCTGCTGCTCGGCGTGATCGAGGGTTTCACGCGGGTGTTCTACCCCGAAGCGTCGGCCACCGTCGTGTTCGTGATCATGGCGATCGTGCTGCTGTTCCGCCCGGCGGGCCTCTTCGGCAAGGAAAAATGATGCAGAGAAAAGTGCTCTACGGCGTGCTGCTCGCCGCACTGCTCGCCGCGCCGTTCATCGGCGCGTACCCGGTGTTCGTGATGAAGGTGCTCACGTTCGCGCTGTTCGCGGCCGCGTTCAACCTGCTGATCGGCTATACGGGGCTGCTGTCGTTCGGCCATGCGATGTTTCTCGCGACCGCCGGCTATGCGACCGGTTATTCGATGCAGACGCTCGGTTTCACGCCGGAGCTCGGCGTGCTCGTCGGTACCGTTGCCGCAACGCTGCTCGGGCTCGTCGTCGGGCTGTTCGCGATCCGGCGGCAGGGCATCTACTTCGCGATGATCACGCTCGCGTTCGCGCAGATGGTCTACTTCATCTACCTGCAGGCGCCGTTCACGCACGGCGAGGACGGCCTGCAGGGCGTGCCGCGTGGGCACCTGTTCGGGCTGCTCGACCTGTCGAACGACGTCGCGCTGTACTACGTCGTGCTGGCCGTGGTGGTGGCCGCGTGCGCATTCATCGTGCGGGTCGTGCATTCGCCGTTCGGCCAGGTGCTCGTCGCGATCAAGGAAAACGAAGCGCGCGCGATCTCGCTCGGCTACGACACCGACCGCTTCAAGCTGCTCGCGTTCATCCTGTCGGCGGGCCTCGCGGGGCTGGCCGGCTCGCTGAAGGTGCTCGTGCTCGGCTTCGAGACGCTGTCGGACGCGTACTGGACGATGTCGGGCCTGGTCGTACTGATGACGCTCGTCGGCGGGATGGGCACGCTGTTCGGGCCGCTGCTGGGTGCGGCGCTGATCGTTGCGCTGGAAGACCGGCTCGGCGACATCGGCGAATGGCTCGCATCGGCGACCGGCATCGGCTGGTTCCATTCGCTCGGCGAATCGGCGACGATCGTCACGGGGCTGATCTTCATCGCATGCGTGCTCGCGTTCCGGCGCGGGATCGTCGGCGAGATGGTCGCGCGGATCAAGCCGCTCAGGGCGTCCTGAATGCGTGCGGCGCGCGTCACCGGGCGTTGATGCGAAGCACCATCCGGCATGCTCCGGAAGGGCGTCACAGCGGGCTCGGGCCGGCGCCGCGCGGTTGGCTGGTGCCCCATTTTCGTGCGGCGATGCACCATAGGGGTAAATGCTAAGTTGTCGCAGTGTGAAAGGTAATTTAATCTTCGTCTCAGTTCTGGTGCACCGCGAAACGAATTTGCAGGTGGAGAACGAGGAGACAATCGAGGCACAAAGTGCCCGGACCCCAAAGCGCTGTTGGACGGAATCCAACAGCGCTTTTTCATTTGCGTGCACGGATTTCCGCCGATGGTGCATCGGCCAGCGCAGTGGCCGTCTTCCGCGCTTGCGTTCGCACCGCGCTTCTTCCGCGCTTCGCCGCGTCCCCCCGTTTTCCCATTTCCCGCTATCCGCTCGCAGACGATGCGCAACCGCGCACCAGCCGTTCGGGCTAACCCGGTTGGCGTGCGCAAAACGCGTCCGTTACACTCAGCTTTCGCCGACCGCTCGGTCGGGAAAATCGGTCGGCAGTTCTCCTACAAGCAGAATGCAGAAGAGGGAGTACGGTTGGATGAGCAGCGCAGGACGATGGATCGGGGCAGGAAGGGCGGCTGGTGCCGTTCGTTCGTCGTGGGGTGGGGCAGTCGTTGCCGTGGCCTTCTCAAGCCGCTCTGCGGGCTGTAGGCGCGTTCCGGCGCCATCGCCGGTCGTTGCGCGCGCATCCGTATCGGACTTCACATCTGCACGCGCATGAGCGGCCGGCTTTCCGATCGTGCGCCGCTCGCGGGCCTGGCCGCGTCAGTCCGGATCGACGCGCCTTTTCTTGATCGTTGCGCATGCATCGAGCGCCCGCACGATTCCGCATTTCTCTACTTCCTTCATCCAGACGACACCGCTGCTGCGCATCGTGACGGTCGAACGACCGTTTCGACCGGCAGCCGGCGCATGCTTGCGCGGTGCCGTCCGGGCGCCGTCGCGGATGCGGCGTTTCACGGGAAAACGAGCGTAGGCGTGGCCAGGCGAGATAGTTAAATTATTAACTTGTTTTTGGGGACCGGGAGCCGCCCGAGCGACCCGTGGCTTTTTCGAGCAGCGTTTGGAGACAACGTAAATGAAGATGAATCGATGGATGGAGGCCGTGCTCGCCGCGGGCCTCGTGTGCGCGGCGGCAACGGCGTCGGCGCAGGTGAAGATCGGCGTGACGCTGTCGGCCACCGGGCCGGCCGCGTCGCTCGGGATTCCGGAAAAGAACACGATCGCGCTGCTGCCGAAGGAAATCGCGGGCAAGAGCGTGCAATACATCGTGCTCGACGACGCTTCCGACACGAGCCGCGCGGTGCAGAACGTGCGCAAGCTGATCGATGAAGATCACGTCGACGCGATCATCGGCTCGTCCGTCACGCCGAATTCGCTCGCGATGCTCGACCCCGTATCGCAGGGCAAGACGCCGACGATCTCGCTCGCGGCGAGCGCCCAGATCATCGCGCCCATGGACGCGAAACGCGCGTGGATGTTCAAGGTGCCGCAGAACGACCAGCTGATGGCCGACGCGATCGCCGGCTACATGGCGAAGCACGGCGTGAAGACGGTCGGCTTCATCGGCTTCGCGGACGCGTACGGCGACAGCTGGTACAAAACGTTCGACGCGGCGGCCGCGAAGAACGGCCTGAAGGTGGTGTCGAACGAGCGCTACAACCGCACCGACGCGTCGGTGATGGGACAGGTGCTGAAGCTGATGGGCTCGAATCCCGATGCGGTGCTGATCGCCGGCTCGGGTACGCCGGCGGCGCTGCCGGCGAAGACGCTGAAGGAGCGCGGCTACAAGGGCAAGGTGTACCAGACGCACGGCGTCGCGAACAACGACTTCCTGCGCGTGTGCGGCAAGGACTGCGAAGGCGAGATCCTGCCGGCCGGCCCCGTGCTCGTGACCGACCAGCTGCCCGATTCGAATCCGGTGAAGAAGCCGGCGCTCGGCTACAAGGCTGCGTATGAGAAGGCGTACGGCGCGGGCTCGCTGGCGACGTTCGGTGGCCATGCGTGGGATGCCGGGCTGCTGCTGCAGCGTGCGATTCCGGAAGCGCTGAAGAAGGGCCAGCCGGGCACCGAGGCGTTCCGCGAGGCGCTGCGCGCGTCGATCGAAAACGTGAAGGACCTGCCCGTGTCGCACGGCGTGATCAACATGACGCCGACCGACCACAACGGCTTCGACACGCGTGCGCGCGTGATGGTGCAGATCGTCGACGGCAAGTGGAAGCTGCAGGCCGAGTAAGCATCACGTGAAACCGGCGTGCGCGGCGCAAATGGCGTCGTGCATGCCGTCGGCAGGGTGCCGGGCCTGACGGGCCGCGCCCATGCCGCCTGGAACCACCGGGGCCGCCAGCAGGGCGCCCGACGCGTCGACCTTGCCGCCCGCGCCCCGGCCGTTCCCGTCTTCCGTTTCTCCGCAGCATTCTCGATACACGAAACGTATGGATCTCTCGATTGCAGCGATCCTCGCGCAAGACGGCATCACGACCGGCGCCATTTACGCATTGCTGTCGCTGGCGCTCGTGCTGGTGTTTTCCGTCACGCGGGTGATCTTCATTCCCCAGGGCGAATTCGTCGCCTACGGTGCGCTGACGCTTGCCGCGTTGCAGGCGCAGAAATTTCCCGCCACCTGCTGGCTGCTGTTCGTGATGGGCATCGCGTGCTTCCTGCTCGAAGTCGGCGGCCTGATCCGGCATCGCGAACGGCGTCATCAGCTCGGCCGCACGCTTGCGACACTCGGCAGCCGCTACGTCCTGCTGCCGCTCGCGGTGTTCGCGATCACGCGCAGCTTTGCCGCGCAGCCGCTGCCGATGCTCGCGCAGATCGCACTGACGCTCGCGATCGTCGTGCCGATGGGACCGTTCGTCTACCGGCTCGTGTACCAGCCGATCGCCGAAGGCACGACGCTGCTGCTGCTGATCGTGTCGGTCGCCGTCCACTTCGCGATGGTCGGCCTCGGGCTCGTGATGTTCGGCGCGGAGGGCTCGCGCACCAACGGCTTCTCGGATGCGTCGCTGTCGATCGGCAGCATGACCGTGTCGGTGCAGAGCATCCTGGTGGTCGTGACGGCGCTCGTGCTGATCGGCGCGCTCTACGTGTACTTCGGCCGCACGATCGCCGGCAAGGCGCTGCGCGCGACGTCGGTGAACCGGCTCGGCGCGCGGCTCGTCGGCATCGGCACGACCGAGGCAGGGCGGCTCGCGTTTACGTTCGCGGCGGGGCTCGGCGTGCTGTCCGGGATCCTCGTCGGCCCGCTGACGACGATCTACTACGACTCGGGCTTCCTGATCGGCCTGAAGGGTTTCGTCGGCGCGATCATCGGCGGGCTCGTCAGCTATCCGCTCGCGGCCGCCGGCTCGCTGCTCGTCGGCGTGCTCGAATCGTATTCGTCGTTCTGGGCGAGCGCCTACAAGGAGGTGATCGTGTTCACGCTGATCATTCCGGTGCTGCTGTGGCGGAGCTTCGCGACGCCGCACGCGGAAGAGGAAGAGGAGTGACACGATGAAGACGATGGTACGCAACAAGACCTTCTGGGTGTTTCTCGTGGTGCTGTTCGCGCTGCCGGTGCTGCCCGGCGCGCTGCAGGTGCCGGAATACTGGATCACGCTGCTGAACTACATCGGCCTCTACGCGATCGTCGCGATCGGGCTCGTGCTGCTCACGGGTGTCGGCGGGATGACGAGCTTCGGGCAGGCCGCGTTCGTCGGCATCGGCGCGTATGCAACCGCGCTCCTGACGACGCGCTACGGCGTGTCGCCGTGGCTCGCGCTGATCGTCGGTGTCGTGCTGACGGCGCTCGTTGCGCTCGTGCTCGGCGCGGTCACGATGCGGCTGTCCGGTCACTTCCTGCCGCTCGGCACGATCGCGTGGGGCCTCGCGCTGTTCTACCTGTTCGGCAACCTCGAGCTGCTCGGCAAGTACGACGGGATCAACGGGATTCCGGCGCTGAACCTGTTCGGCATCGCGCTCGAAAGCGGCCGCAGCCTGTATTTCCTGATCTGGGCGGTCGTGCTGGCCGCGATCGTGTCGGTGCAGAACCTGCTGAACAGCCGCCCGGGCCGCGCGATCCGCGCGCTGCGCGGCGGCGGCGTGATGGCCGAGGCGATGGGCGTGAACACCGCGTGGATGCGCGTCGTGATCTTCGTCTACGCGGCGGTGCTCGCGGCCGTCTCGGGCTTCCTGTACGCGCACCTGCAGCGTGCGGTGAACCCGACCCCGTTCGGGCTGAACCACGGGATCGAGTTCCTGTTCATGGCCGTGGTCGGCGGCGTGTCGCACGTGTGGGGCGCGGTGCTCGGCGCGGCGATCCTGACCGTGCTGCAGGACTACCTGCAGACGCTGCTGCCGAAGCTGCTTGGGTCGGAAGGCAACTTCGAGATCATCGTGTTCGGCGTGTTGATGGTGTTGCTGCTGCAGTACGCGCGCCAGGGCGTGTGGCCGTTCGTCGCCAGGCTGTTCCCGCGCGGGCCGCGTGCGCATGTGCCCGAGCACGCCGATCCGTTGCCGCAGCGCACGAAGCCGGCGGCCGGTGAACCGCTGCTCGTCGTCGACAACGCGCGCAAGCAGTTCGGCGGGCTCGTGGCCGTCAACGACGTCAGCTTCGACGTGAAAGCGGGGCAGATCATTGGGCTGATCGGCCCGAACGGCGCCGGCAAGTCGACCACGTTCAACCTCGTGACGGGCGTGCTGAAGCCGACGGGCGGCACGATCACGTTCCGCGGCGAGCGCATCGACGGGCTCACATCGCGCCAGATCGTCCGCCGCGGTATCGGCCGGACGTTCCAGCACGTGAAGCTGTTGCCGGCGATGACGGTGCTCGAGAACGTCGCGATCGGTGCGCACCTGCGTGGCCATACCGGCGTGTGGCGCAGTGTCGCGCGGCTCAATGGCCATGAGGAAGCGCAGTTGCTGGCCGAGGCCGCGCGACAGATCCGCCGTGTCGGGCTCGAAAAGCACATGTACGACGAAGCGGGCAGCCTCGCGCTGGGCCAGCAGCGGATTCTCGAAATCGCGCGCGCGCTGTGCTGCGACCCGACGCTGCTGCTGCTCGACGAGCCGGCCGCCGGGCTGCGCTACCAGGAGAAACAGCAACTCGCCGACCTGCTGCGCCGGCTGAAGACGGAAGGCATGAGCGTGTTGCTCGTGGAACACGATATGGATTTCGTGATGAATCTCACCGACCGGCTGGTGGTGATGGAGTTCGGCACGCGGATCGCGGAAGGGCTGCCGCAGGACGTGCAGCAGGATCCGGCAGTGCTCGAAGCGTATCTGGGCGGGGTGGAATGATGACGGACACGACGATGCCGATTCTCGAAGTGCGCGGGCTGGCAGTCCGGTACGGGAAGGTGGAGGCGCTGCACGGCGCGGCAATCAAGGTTGGCGCGGGGCAGATCGTCAGCGTGATCGGCCCGAATGGCGCCGGCAAATCGACGCTGCTGAACGCGATCATGGGCGCGCTGCCGGTGAACGGGCATGCGTCGGGCGCGGTCGTGTATCGCGGTCACGACGTCGGCGCATTGCCGGTCGAGCAGCGTGTCGCACGCGGGATGTGCCTTGTACCGGAAAAGCGTGAGCTGTTCAGCACGATGACGGTCGAAGACAACCTCGTGCTGGGCGCGTATCGGCGCAAGCAGGCCGGCGAAGCGAACTTCCTCGACCAGCTCGATCACGTGTTCGCGCTGTTTCCGCGGCTGAAGGAGCGGCGCAAGCAGGCGGCCGGCACGCTGTCCGGCGGCGAGCGGCAGATGCTCGCAGTTGGCCGCGCGCTGATGGGCAAGCCCGACCTGCTGATGCTCGATGAGCCGAGCCTCGGGCTGGCACCGCTGATCGTGAAGGAGATCTTTCATATCATCAGCGCGTTGCGCGGCACGGGCGTGGCGACGCTGCTGATCGAGCAGAATGCGCGGGCTGCGCTGCAGATCTCCGACTACGGCTATGTGCTGGAGACGGGCGAGTTTGCGCTGGAAGGGCCGGCGGCCGAACTCGCACAGAATCCGCGCGTGATCGAAACGTACCTTGGGTTGGCGAAGAAAACGGCTTGATCGGTAGAGCGGTTGGCTGGAATCAGGCGGCGTGTTTCACGTGAAACACGCCGTTTTTGTTTTAGGGTTGAGATCTGACTCCGATACATCGACGGTTAACAACCAGGGGATAAGTACCGGAGGAACAGTCAAAAGCTCTGTGCAGTGGCGATGAGTGAAGGTATCCACAGTGCAGACGGCGATCCGGTTTGTCGTTCGGAGTTGGCCACTCGTTCCACCGGCCGACGATGTGCCGCGCCACAGGGGATAACTGTCTAGCGAACCGACGGAAATTCTGTGAGGAAGAGGGTGGGTGTGGTTGCACAGGGGATTTCGTCCGGGGTGTTGGGTGGGGCACAGGCCTCGAACGGGTTGTATGTTTCACGTGAAATCTCCGGACAACTGGATCTCTGCACAGGCGCAACGATGTGCGGCGGGCGGGCTCGAAGCATTGCCTGAGTGGGCTCTGAGCCACAGATTCATCGGTCCAATGCCGAAAAATCGTCGAAATGCACAGACCCTACCAATCGGACGGCATTCGGGTGAAAAGCGAACCCGCTATAATTCGGCCCATACATTTCTCAGATAGGTTCGTGCGCAGTCCTGCGGACGGAATCCACCATGCTTTTTCCCACAGAATTTGACGTCATCGTTGTCGGTGGCGGTCATGCCGGCACGGAAGCCGCGCTGGCGTCCGCCCGTATGGGCGCAAAGACACTGCTGCTGACCCATAACATCGAAACACTTGGGCAGATGAGCTGCAATCCGTCGATCGGCGGCATTGGCAAGGGCCATCTGGTCAAGGAAGTCGATGCGCTGGGCGGCGCAATGGCAGCCGCGACCGACGAGAGCGGTATTCAGTTTCGGATCCTCAATTCGTCGAAGGGTCCGGCTGTGCGCGCGACGCGCGCGCAGGCCGATCGCATCCTGTACAAGGCCGCGATCCGCCACCGGCTCGAGAACCAGCCGAACCTCTGGCTGTTCCAGCAGGCCGTCGACGACCTGATGGTTGAAGGCGACCGCGTGGTGGGTGCCGTCACGCAGATCGGCATCCGCTTCCGCGCCCGCGCGGTCGTGCTGACCGCCGGTACGTTCCTCGACGGCAAGATCCACGTCGGCCTGAACAACTACACGGGCGGCCGTGCAGGCGATCCGGCGGCCGTGTCGCTGTCGTCGCGCCTGAAGGAGCTGAAGCTGCCGCAGGGCCGCCTGAAGACCGGTACGCCGCCGCGTATCGATGGCCGTTCGATCGATTTCTCGAAGCTGGACGAACAGCCGGGCGATCTCGATCCGATCCCCGTCTTCTCGTTCCTGGGCCGCGCGGAGCAGCATCCGCAGCAGCTGCCGTGCTGGGTCACGCACACGAACGAGCGCACGCACGACATCATTCGCGGCGGCCTCGACCGTTCGCCTATGTATACAGGCGTGATCGAAGGCGTCGGGCCGCGCTATTGCCCGTCGATCGAAGACAAGATTCACCGGTTCGCATCGAAGGAATCGCACCAGATCTTCCTGGAGCCGGAAGGGCTGACGACCAACGAGTTCTATCCGAACGGGATCTCGACGAGCCTGCCGTTCGACGTCCAGCTCGAGCTCGTGCACTCGATGCGCGGCCTCGAGAACGCGCATATCCTGCGCCCTGGCTACGCGATCGAGTACGACTACTTCGACCCGCGCGCGCTGAAGGCATCGCTCGAGACGAAGGCGATCAACGGGCTGTTCTTTGCGGGCCAGATCAACGGTACGACCGGCTATGAAGAAGCGGCTGCGCAGGGTCTGCTGGCCGGCCTCAATGCGGGTCGTTACGTGCAGGAGAAGGACGCATGGTGCCCGCGCCGTGACCAGGCCTACCTTGGCGTGCTGGTCGACGATCTCGTGACGCGCGGTGTGGCCGAGCCGTACCGGATGTTCACGAGCCGCGCCGAATATCGCCTGAGCCTGCGCGAAGACAATGCGGACATGCGCCTGACCGAGATCGGCCGCGAACTGGGGCTCGTCGACGACGCGCGCTGGGACGCATTCAGCCGGAAGCGCGACGCTGTTTCACGTGAAACCGAACGCCTGAAGTCGACGTGGGTTACGCCGAAGACGTTGCCGGCGGAAGAGGCGACCGCGCTGCTCGGCAAGGCAATCGATCACGAATACAGCCTCGCCGAGCTGCTGCGCCGTCCGGGCATCGGCTACGACGGCGTGTGCGGCCTGAAGGGTGGCGAATGCGGCCCCGCGGAGCCGCTGGCTGACGATCCGGTGCTGCTCGAGCAGATCAAGGAGCAGGTCGAGATCGGCATCAAGTATCAGGGCTATATCGAGCGTCAGGCATCGGAGATCGAACGCAACGATGCGAACGAGAACACGCGCCTGCCGGACGGTATCGATTACCGCGAAGTCCGCGGCCTGTCGTTCGAGGTGAGCCAGAAGCTCAACGAGTTCCGGCCGGAAACGATCGGGCAGGCGTCGCGCATCTCGGGTGTCACGCCGGCGGCGATCTCGCTGCTGATGGTGCACTTGAAGCGCCGCGGCCTGGGCCGTCGTAATGGCACTGCCGAAGCGGCAACGGAGCAGGGGGACGGCACCGTCCCGACGCAACAATGACGGTGCGTCGCGCGCCGGCGGTTAATCGGGACGTACTGGAAGAGATGCTCGTCGAAGGCACGACGGCGCTCGACCTTGCTCTGACGGATGCACAACGCAATCAGCTGCTCGACTACGTCGCGCTGCTCGGCAAGTGGAACGCGGTCTACAACCTGACTGCGATCCGCGACCCGAAGCAGATGCTGATCCAGCACATCCTCGATTCGCTTTCCATCGTCCCGCATCTGCGTGGCCGTGCATCGGCCCGCGTGCTCGACGTTGGCTCGGGCGGCGGGTTGCCCGGTATCGTGCTGGCGATCGTCGAGCCGGACTGGCAGATCACGCTGAACGATATCGTGCAGAAGAAGTCTGCATTCCAGACTCAGATGCGCGCGGAGCTGAAGCTCGCGAACCTGTCGGTGGTCACGGGGCGGGTCGAATCGCTGCAGCCGGGTGTCGAAGTGCCAGAAAAATTCGACATGATCGTATCCCGCGCTTTCGCGGATCTGTCCGACTTCGTTAAACTTGCTCGACATCTGGTCGCGCCGGGCGGATCGATTTGGGCAATGAAGGGTGTCCATCCGGACGACGAGATTGCGCGGTTGCCGGAAGGCAGCCGCGTCAAGCAGACGATACGGTTGGCGGTACCGATGCTCGATGCCGAACGGCATCTGATCGAAGTAGCCGTCGACGAGGCGAATTGAAGGGAAGGCGCGCAGTAGCGCGCCGTTTGTTTGAAGGTAAAGGGAATACACCAACGATGGCAAAGATCTTCTGCGTTGCGAACCAGAAGGGGGGCGTCGGCAAGACGACGACATCGGTCAATCTCGCCGCAAGCCTTGCAGCGCAGGAGCAACGAGTCCTGCTGATCGACCTCGACCCGCAGGGTAACGCGACGATGGGCAGCGGGATCGACAAGGCTGCCTGCGAAGCGACCGTGTACGAAGTGCTGGTCGACGGCGTATCGGTGACCGACGCGCGCATCCGCCCGGAAGGCGTCACCTACGACGTGCTGCCCGCGAACCGCGAGCTGTCCGGTGCCGAGATCGAACTGATCAACATCGACAACCGCGAGCGCCGGCTGAAGGCCGCACTCGAGCACGTGGCCGAGGATTACGACTTCGTGCTGATCGACTGCCCGCCGACGCTGTCGCTGCTGACGCTGAACGGGCTGTGTGCGGCGCATGGCGTCGTGATCCCGATGCAGTGCGAGTACTTCGCACTGGAGGGGTTGTCGGATCTCGTCAACACGATCAAGCAGGTTCACGCGAACATGAATCGCGACCTGAAGATCATCGGCTTGCTGCGCGTGATGTTCGATCCGCGCATCACGCTGCAGCAGCAAGTCTCCGATCAACTGAAAGCGCACTTCGGCGACAAGGTGTTCGACGCGGTGATTCCGCGCAACGTGCGCCTGGCGGAAGCGCCGAGTTACGGGCTGCCGGGCGTCGTGTTCGACCGCAGCTCGCGCGGTGCGCAAGCGTATCTCCAGTTCGGTGCCGAGATGATCGAGCGCGTTCGCGCGTTCGAGGTGTCGTGATCCGGACATGAGCGAAGCGAGGAAGAAAGACATGAACGCGGTACCAAAGAAGAAGGGCTTGGGACGTGGCCTCGAAGCGCTGCTCGGCGGCAGTGCCGATATCACCGAAGCGGTGAAAATCGAAGGGGCACCGAACACGCTCGCGCTCGGCAAGCTGCAGGCCGGCAAATACCAGCCGCGGACGCGGATGGACGAAGGCAGCCTGCAGGAGCTCGCGGCGAGCATTCGCGCGCAGGGCGTGATGCAGCCGATCCTGGTACGACCCATTTCGTCTGATAAATACGAGATCATTGCGGGTGAGCGCCGTTTCCGCGCGGCGCGCCTGGCGGGCCTCGATGAAGTGCCGGTGCTCGTGAAGGACGTGTCGGATCAGGCCGCCGCGGCGATGGCGCTGATCGAGAACATCCAGCGCGAGGACCTGAACCCGCTTGAAGAAGCGCACGGTATCCAGCGCTTGCTCGACGAGTTCGGTTTCACGCACGAACAGGCGGCCGAATCGGTCGGCCGTTCGCGCAGCGCGGTGTCGAACCTGCTGCGCCTGCTGAACCTGGCTTCGCCGGTGCAGACGATGCTGCTGGCCGGTGATCTCGACATGGGGCATGCACGCGCGCTGCTCGCCGTCGATGCGGCCACGCAGATCACGCTTGCCCATCAGGTCGTCAACAAGCGCATGTCGGTGCGCGAGACCGAGAAGCTCGTTACGCACACGACGAAGGAAGCGCCGGCGGTGAAGGCGCGCGCGAAGGACGATGGCGGCCGCGATACGCGTCGTCTCGAAGAGGAGTTGTCCGACCTGCTGGCGTCGACGGTGAAGATCAAGCTCGGCCGCCGCGGGCGAGGGCAGGTGACGATCGACTTCGGCAACCTCGACGCGCTCGAGGGCATTCTCGTGCGGCTGCGCGGCAACGTCGCAACCGAAGAATAAAGGGCGGCGCATGGAGGGGACGGCCACACCGGCGCCACGCCGGTGGTTGGGGTGGCTTGCGCAGGAACCCGTGCTATCGGTGCTCGCGCTTGGCCTGATTGTGCTGCAATGGGTGCGTCCGCAACCATTTTCCGTATTGGCCGATCGGGTCGACTGGCAGACGGTCGCGACGCTCGCGGGCCTGTTGATGCTGACCAAGGCGCTCGAGTTGTCCGGCTGCCTGATGTGGCTCGCGCACCGGATCGTGCATCACGTGCATTCCGAACGCGGGCTCGCGATGTTGCTGGTCGGGTTCGCCGCGTTGCTGTCGATGTGGCTCACCAACGACGTCGCGCTGTTCGTCGTCGTGCCGCTGATGGTGTCGCTGCGCGCGCTGACACCGCTGCCGTTCCGGCGGCTCGTGATCGTCGTTGCGCTGGCCGTCAACGCGGGGTCCGTCGCGACGCCGCTCGGCAATCCCCAGAATCTTTTCCTGTGGCAATTGAGCGGCATGTCGTTCGGCCGCTTCGTGGTGACGCTCGGGCCGCTCGCGATCGCACTGATGGCGCTGCTGCTCGTGCTGACCGCGTGTGCGTTTCGCGCGAAGCCGCTCGATCTGTCCGGCGACGTCGTCGCCATTCCCGTCCAGCGCATGCACGCGTTGATCGCGGCGGGGCTGTTCGCGGCGTTCGTGCTGCTCGCCGATGCGCATCATCCGCTGCCGGGCCTGCTTGCCGTCGCGATCGTGTTGCTTGCCATCAAACGTGACGCAGTCCTTAAGATCGACTGGCTGCTGCTGCTGATCTTCGTACTGATGTTCGTCGTGCTGCGCAGCGCGGCGGCGCTGCCCGTCATCCATGACGCGATTGCGCATGCACGTCTCGACTCACCGCTGCGCGTCTTCGCGGCGGGTGCCGTGCTGTCGCAGGGCATCAGCAACGTGCCGGCTGCGATCCTGCTGTCGGAGTTCACGCATGACTGGCGCGCGCTTGCATTCGGCGTATCGGTCGGCGGTTTCGGTTTCGCGATCGGCTCGCTTGCGAACCTGATCGCGGTGCGTCTCGCGAAGGAGCCGCGCATGTGGCTGCCGTTCCACCTGGTCTCGATTCCGTTCGCGCTCGCCAGCGCGGCACTCGGTGCGTGGCTGCTCGTTCACGGTTGAGCGAGGCGGGTTCGTGCGGCACAGGCGTGCCATTCGGGTGGCGGGGAGGGCGCACAGCATTCGCGCTGGTTGCGGGGCTGTGGATAAGTGCGGCAAACCACAGTCGATCGACTGTGGTGGCATGACAACTGATTGGATAAATCCGCGCGCCAGCGCCGGTCGGGATTTTGCGTATCCGATGCGGCTGGCGGCCACAGTGTTTTGTCTGTTCGGCGTTTCGCGCGCAGCGCGAGCCCGGAGCCGCGTCACAGCATGGTTTTTGGGTGGCGATCGTGCCGCCCCGCCAGCGCCCGCAGCGGGCATCGCTTCCTCGCCATTTCATCGACGCCGGATTTTTTCGAGCAAGAAATACCGGTGCAAAAAAGCGACCTTACAACTGTCATCGTACGTCGTCGAATCGCAGGTTTTTTCACATCATGAGGTGACGTTTTACGCTGGTTTTTGTCGCGTCTAAAGCCTTGAATCACTTGCAACTATCGCTTACAATCGCCCGGATTTGTTAGCTAGGCACCCCTGAAAGCTTTCAGAAAGCTTGGGGCCGGGTTCAAGGATTTTGCGGAAGATTGCGATGGCGGGTCAGGCGCCGGACGACAGGCACGATGATCAGCGCACGCAACGCACCGCTTCAGCGGCCGGCGAGCGGCGCGAATTCGATGATGACTGGGATGCCGAGCAGCAAGAAAACAATATCGTTCCGCTCACACGGGTAGAAGCCGAAAAGCTGTTCGGCCCGGACGTGAGCAAGCCCTCGCGCGTGACCCCCTATAAGGTGGTAATCGCGCAAGTGGTTCTGTCCCTGGTTGCAACGCTGGCGTGGTGGCTGTTTTCGAAGTCGCCGGGCGCCGCTGCGCAATCCGCGTTTCTGGGCGGAGCGATCGGCTGGGTGCCCAGTGCGGTTTTCGTGGCACGACTGAAGGCAGGTGGCTCGGCCACCGTGATGAGCTGGGTGATGGGCGAAGCCCTGAAACTCGCTCTGACGATCGGGATGTTCACTGCAGTGGCGTTCGGCTGGTCCGGCGTGCACTGGGTGCCGTTCCTCGTCACGTACCTCGTCGTGCTGAAGACGTACTGGATCGCGCTGGCCTGGCGGTAAGGAACAAGCAGCGTGTGGTTTCGACAACGAACCGCACCGGCCCGTTCCCGCAATAGCGTGTTGCGGAACTGGCAAAACGATTTTCGACAATTTGGGTGGCATTAACGATATGGCAGCTAGCGAAGGCACGCGCGGTCCGGATCCGTCCGAGTACATTGCGCACCACTTGCAGAATTTCTCCACCTCGCATCAGACGTCGATTTTCGACATTCACGTCTGGAATATCGACACGCTGTTCTGGTCGATCGTTTGCGGCATCGTGACGATCCTCGTGCTGCGTCTGGCCGCCCGCAAGGCGACGTCGGGCGTGCCGGGTCGTTTCCAGTGCGCGATCGAGATGCTCGTCGAGATGGTCGAAGACCAATCGAAGGCCATCGTTCACGGCAATCGTACCTTCATCGCTCCGCTCGCGCTCACGGTGTTCGTGTGGGTCGCGCTGATGAACTCCCTCGACTTCCTCCCGGTCGACCTGCCGGGCCGCGTGATCGGCCTGCTCGGTCTGTCGGACGTGATTTCCCACCATCGCATCGTCCCGACGGCCGACCTGAACGGCACGCTCGGCATCGCGCTCGGCGTGTTCGTCCTGATGATCTACTACAGCATCAAGATCAAGGGCGCGGGCGGCTTTGTGCATGAGCTGCTGTCGGCACCGTTTGGCGCCCACCCGCTGCTGTGGATCCCGAACCTCGCGCTCAACATCGTCGAATATCTCGCGAAGACCGTCTCCCTCGGTATGCGACTGTTCGGCAACATGTACGCGGGTGAGCTGTTGTTCCTGTTGATCGCCCTGCTCGGCAGCATGTGGAGCTTCGGTGGCGACGCAACGTTCCTCGGCTTCGTTGGCCACGTGATCGCGGGCAGCGTCTGGGCAATCTTCCACATTCTGATTGTTCTGTTGCAGGCATTCATTTTCATGATGCTGACGCTGGTGTATCTCGGCCAGGCGCACGACAAGCACTAAGCGCGGCGTGCAAGAAAGAGTTTCCGTTTTAGTTTTTTAAATCTCAGTTCCAAGTCTTTTCACAAAGGAGTGATCATGCAAGCTTACATCGCCAACATCCAGGGTCTGACCGCCATCGGTATCGGCATCATCATCGGCCTGGGTGCAATCGGCGCCTGTATCGGTATCGCGCTGATGGGTGGTAAGTACATCGAAGCCTGCGCACGTCAGCCGGAACTCATCAACCCGCTGCAAACGAAGATGTTCCTGCTGGCTGGTCTGATCGACGCGGCATTCCTGATCGGCGTGGGTGTTGCAATGCTGTTCGCGTTCGCGAACCCGCTCCTGTCGAAGCTCGTCGCAGGCTAAGGTTCCTCGGAAATATGCGTCCGGCGCAAGCCGGCGCAGGGCGGAACGGAGACTTGGGGCGCTGATCGAATGCAACTCGATGAGCGCCTTACCGTTTCATTTTTCCGGAATAGCAGATAAGGAAACACCGTGAATCTCAACGCAACTCTGTTTGCGCAAATGGTCGTGTTCCTGGTCCTCGCGTGGTTCACGATGAAATTCGTGTGGCCGCCGTTGATCAACGCCCTCGACGAACGTTCGAAGAAGATCGCCGACGGCCTCGCCGCCGCCGAGAAGGGCAAGGCAGAACTCGACGCCGCGCACAAGCGCGTGGACCAGGAACTCGCGCAGGCCCGCAATGACGGCCAGCAGCGCATCGCCGACGCTGAAAAGCGTGCCCAGGCGGTCGCCGAGGAAATCAAGTCCAACGCCCAGGCTGAAGCCGCCCGCATCATCGCCCAGGCGAAGGCGGAAGCAGAACAGCAAATCGTGAAGGCGCGCGAAGCGCTGCGTGGCGAAGTCGCTACGCTGGCCGTGAAGGGCGCCGAGCAGATCCTGAAGCGCGAAGTCGATCAAACGGCCCACGCCCAACTGCTGAATCAACTGAAAGCCGAGCTCTGATCATGGCCGAACTTGCAACCATCGCCCGCCCTTACGCAGAAGCGCTGTTCCGCGTGGCCGAGGGCGGTGACATCGCCGCCTGGTCCACGCTCGTGCAAGAGCTGGCCCAGGTTGCGCGTCTGCCGGAAGTGCTGTCGGTCGCGTCGAGCCCGAAGGTGACGCGCACGCAAGTAGCCGAGTTGCTGCTTGCTGCGGTGAAGTCGCCGCTCGCGGCTGGCGCCGAAGCGAAGAACTTCGTGCAGATGCTGGTCGACAATCATCGCATCGCGCTGCTGCCGGAAATCGCCGAGCAGTTCGAGGCGCTCAAGAACGAACGTGAAGGTGCAGCCGACGCCGAGATCGTGAGCGCGTTCCCGCTGAACGGCGCGGATCTCGAGAGTCTCGTCTCGGGCCTCGAACGCAAGTTCAAGCGCAAGCTGAAACCGACGATCGCAGTCGATTCGTCGCTGATCGGCGGCGTGCGCGTGACGGTCGGCGACGAAGTGCTCGACACCTCGGTTCGCGCGCGTCTCGCATCGATGCAGGCTGCGTTGACCGCCTGAGCGCCACGCCGGCACGCAACAGAATTGACTATCAGGAGCGAATAATGCAACTCAATCCCTCTGAGATCAGCGAGCTGATCAAGAGCCGGATCCAGGGCCTTGAAGCGAGCGCAGACGTTCGCAACCAGGGCACCGTGATCTCCGTGACCGACGGTATCGTGCGTATCCACGGCCTGTCGGACGTGATGCAGGGCGAAATGCTCGAGTTTCCGGGCAACACGTTCGGCCTCGCGCTGAACCTCGAGCGCGACTCGGTCGGCGCGGTGATTCTCGGCGAATACGAACACATCTCGGAAGGCGACATCGTCAAGACGACGGGCCGCATTCTGGAAGTCCCGGTTGGTCCGGAACTCGTCGGCCGCGTGGTCGATGCGCTCGGCAACCCGATCGACGGCAAGGGCCCGGTCAACGCAAAGCTGACCGACGCGATCGAAAAGATCGCCCCGGGCGTGATCTGGCGTAAGTCGGTGTCGCAGCCGGTGCAGACGGGCATCAAGTCGATCGACGCAATGGTGCCGATCGGCCGTGGCCAGCGTGAGCTGATCATCGGCGACCGTCAGTGCGGCAAGACCGCAGTGGCGCTCGACGCGATCATCAACCAGAAGGGCAAGGACCTGATCTGTATCTACGTCGCGATCGGCCAGAAGGCTTCGTCGATCATGAACGTGGTTCGCAAGCTCGAAGAAACGGGCGCGATGGAATACACGATCGTCGTCGCCGCTTCGGCTTCGGATTCGGCAGCGATGCAGTACCTCGCACCGTACGCCGGCTGCACGATGGGCGAATACTTCCGCGACCGCGGCCAAGACGCGCTGATCATTTATGACGACTTGACCAAGCAAGCCTGGGCATACCGTCAGATCTCGCTGCTGCTGCGCCGCCCGCCGGGCCGTGAAGCTTACCCGGGCGACGTGTTCTATCTCCACTCGCGTCTGCTCGAGCGTGCTGCTCGCGTGTCGGAAGAGTACGTCGAGAAGTTCACGAACGGCGAAGTGAAGGGCAAGAGCGGCTCGCTGACGGCACTGCCGGTCATCGAAACGCAGGCTGGCGACGTGACCGCGTTCGTTCCGACGAACGTGATCTCGATTACCGACGGCCAGATCTTCCTGGAAACCGACCTGTTCAACGCAGGCATCCGCCCGGCAATCAACGCCGGCGTGTCGGTGTCGCGAGTCGGTGGCGCCGCTCAGACGAAGGTCGTGAAGAAGCTGTCGGGCGGTATCCGTACCGACCTCGCGCAGTATCGTGAACTGGCAGCATTCGCCCAGTTCGCATCGGACCTCGACGAAGCGACCCGCAAGCAGCTCGAGCGCGGCCGCCGCGTGACGGAACTGCTGAAGCAGCCGCAGTACCAGCCGCTGCAGGTGTGGGAACTGGCCGTGTCGCTGTACGCCGCAAACAACGGCTACCTCGACGACCTCGACGTCAAGCAAGTGCTGTCGTTCGAGAAGGGCCTGCGCGAAAACCTGAAGACCAGCCACGCTGACCTCATCAAGCGCATCGAAGACACCAAGGATCTCTCGAAGGACGACGAAGGCGCACTGCGCTCGGCGATCGAATCCTTCAAGAAGTCCGGTGCCTATTGATCCGCGAGTGACACACTGAGGCCGCGCGGGTGCTGATGCACCCGCGCCGCTTCGGTCAAGGAGCAAGCTATGGCTGGAATGAAGGAAATTCGCGGCAAGATCAAGAGCGTGCAGAACACGCGCAAGATCACGAAGGCGATGGAGATGGTGGCCGCATCGAAGATGCGTCGCGCGCAGGAACGCATGCGCGCCGCTCGTCCATATGCGGACAAGGTCCGTGCCATCGCTGCGCACATGAGCCGCGCGAACCCGGAGTACCGCCACCCGTTCATGGTGGCGAACGAAGGCGCGAAGACGGCCGGCATCATCCTCGTCACGACGGACAAGGGTCTGTGCGGTGGTCTGAACACCAACGTGCTGCGTGCGACGGTGCAGAAGTTCAAGGAGCTGGAAGAGAAGGGCCAGAAGGTCGAAGCCACCGCGATCGGTAGCAAGGGCCTCGGGTTCCTGAACCGCTTCGGCGCGAAGGTGATGTCGCAGGTCGTGCACCTCGGCGACACCCCGCATCTGGACAAGCTGATCGGCGCCGTGAAGACGCAGCTCGATCTGTACTCGGAAGGCAAGCTGTCGGCGGTTTATATCGCTTACACGCGCTTCGTCAACACGATGAAGCAGGAAGCCGTGATCGAGCAGTTGCTGCCGCTGTCGTCGGAACACTTCGAAGCCGATGACGGTACGCCGGCCACGTCGTGGGACTACATCTACGAGCCGGACGCGCAGGCAGTCGTCGACGAACTGCTCGTGCGTTACGTCGAGGCGCTGGTGTACCAGGCCGTCGCGGAAAACATGGCGTCCGAGCAATCGGCGCGCATGGTCGCGATGAAGGCCGCGTCCGACAACGCGAAGACGGTGATCAGCGAACTGCAGCTCGTGTACAACAAGAGCCGTCAGGCCGCGATCACGAAAGAACTGTCGGAGATCGTCGGCGGCGCAGCCGCTGTTTAAGCGCGCGCCCGGGACGACAACTGCGCCTTTGCGCGAGTAAAGAATCAGGTATTTAAAGGAAAAGCGATGAGTACTGCTGCTTTGGTAGAAGGCAAGATCGTACAGTGCATCGGCGCCGTTATCGACGTGGAATTCCCGCGCGACAGCATGCCGAAGATCTACGACGCGCTCATTCTCGATGGCTCGGAACTGACGCTCGAAGTCCAGCAACAGCTGGGCGACGGCGTGGTCCGTACCATTTGTCTGGGTGCATCCGACGGCCTGCGCCGCGGCCTGACCGTGAAGAACACGGCAAAGCCGATCTCGGTGCCGGTCGGCAAGCCGACCCTCGGCCGAATCATGGACGTGCTCGGCCGTCCGATCGACGAAGCTGGCCCGATCGAAAGCGAAGTGACGCGTTCGATCCACCAGAAGGCTCCGGCGTTCGACGAACTGTCGCCGTCGACCGAACTGCTCGAAACGGGTATCAAGGTTATCGACCTGATCTGCCCGTTCGCAAAGGGCGGCAAGGTTGGCCTGTTCGGCGGTGCTGGCGTGGGCAAGACCGTCAACATGATGGAGCTCATCAACAACATCGCGAAGGAACACGGCGGTTACTCCGTGTTCGCGGGCGTGGGCGAGCGTACCCGTGAAGGGAACGACTTCTACCACGAAATGAAGGACTCGAACGTTCTCGACAAGGTCGCGCTGGTGTACGGCCAGATGAACGAGCCGCCGGGCAACCGTCTGCGCGTCGCGCTGACCGGCCTGACGATGGCTGAGCACTTCCGTGACGAAGGCCTCGACGTGCTGTTCTTCGTCGACAACATCTACCGTTTCACGCTGGCCGGTACCGAAGTGTCGGCACTGCTCGGCCGTATGCCGTCGGCAGTGGGCTATCAGCCGACGCTGGCTGAAGAAATGGGCAAGCTGCAAGAGCGCATCACGTCGACCAAGAAGGGCTCGATTACGTCGGTTCAGGCCGTGTACGTCCCTGCGGATGACTTGACCGACCCGTCGCCGGCTACGACCTTCGGCCACCTGGACGCAACCGTCGTTCTGTCGCGTGACATCGCTTCGCTGGGTATCTACCCGGCGGTCGACCCGCTCGACTCGACGTCGCGCCAGATCGACCCGAACGTGATCGGTGAAGAGCACTACTCGATCACCCGTCGCGTTCAGCAGACGCTGCAGCGCTACAAGGAACTGCGCGACATCATCGCGATTCTGGGTATGGACGAACTGTCGCCGGAAGACAAGCTGTCGGTCGCGCGCGCTCGTAAGATCCAGCGTTTCCTGTCGCAGCCGTTCCACGTCGCTGAAGTGTTCACGGGCTCGCCGGGCAAGTACGTGCCGCTGAAGGAAACGATCCGCGGCTTCAAGATGATCGTCGACGGCGAGTGCGACCACCTGCCGGAACAGGCGTTCTACATGGTCGGCACGATCGACGAAGCCTTCGAAAAGGCCAAGAAGATCTCGTAAGGATTCGAGTGAGTCGCACGGCGCGTGCGGGTCGGGTTGTCGGTCTTCATTGACCGATAGCCAGGCTGGCCGCGCCGACCGCAACACGCTCAATCCGCCGTGCATGGGACGAGGGCAGGCGCCGCAAGGCGTTCGCTCTCGCCGACAGGAGTCCATATGGCAACCATCAAAGTAGACGTCGTCAGCGCGGAAGAGCAGATCTTCTCGGGCGAGGCGAAATTCGTCGCGCTGCCGGGCGAAACGGGTGAGCTGGGCATTCTGCCGGGTCACACGCCGCTGATCACGCGGATTCGTCCGGGTGCGGTGCGCATCGAAGTCGAGGGCGGCAACGACGAATTCGTGTTCGTCGCGGGCGGCATTCTCGAAGTGCAGCCGGGTGCCGTGACGGTGCTCGCCGATACCGCGATCCGCGGCAAGGACCTCGACGCGGCGAAAGCCGAGGAAGCACGCAAGCGTGCCGAGGAAACGCTGCAGAACGCGAAGTCGGATCTCGACCTCGCAAAGGCGCAGTCCGAGCTCGCGACCGCGATGGCGCAGCTCGAGGCGATCCAGCGTCTGGCGAAGATTCGCAGCCGGCACTGAGCCGCGCCGCGTATCCCGCGAAAGAAAGCAGCCTTCGGGCTGCTTTTTTTTCGTCCGTCGTTTTCGTCTGTTTTTTACGGGTCGGATCATTCCGTCCGGTCGTGCTATTTCATCCGCGCGCCGGGGTTTGATGTCAGAGTATCGTCAGCGAAGCTGGGCATCATCCGCGATATGGCCTGGGCGCGCGGTGCCGGTGGCAGGGGCAGCGGCGGCACCGGTGCCGGGCCCCGATCAGACAAAAAGGACGGAGACATTCATGGCAGCAGACCTTGGCGTGGGCGCGCTGATCGCGCCCGAAAACGGCTTGTCGTACGTGCGCGGCACGACTGACGTGCCGCTCTCGGAAGCGACGATCGGCCGGTTCCTGCTCGACACGGCCGGCCGCTTTCCCGATCGTCCGGCCGTCGTGTTCCGCGAGCAGCAGGTGCGCTGGACCTGGCGCGAGTTCGCGAACGAGGTCGACGTGCTGGCGGCCGGCCTCGCTTCGCTCGGCATCGTGAAGGGCGATCGCGTCGGCATCTGGTCGCCGAACCGCAGCGAATGGCTGCTCACGCAGTTCGCGACTGCGCGGATCGGCGCGGTGCTCGTCAACATCAATCCGGCCTACCGGCTGTCGGAGCTCGAATACGCGCTGAACAAGGTCGATTGCAAGGCCGTGATCGCCGCCGAGCGCTTCAAGACATCCGCGTACGTCGAGATGCTGCAGACCATTGCGCCGGAGCTCGCGACCGCGACGCCGGGTGACCTGCATGCGGCGCGCGTGCCGAGCCTGCGCACGGTCGTGTCGATGGGCGACGTCGCGCCGGCCGGCATGTTCCGCTTCGCGGACCTGATGGCGCGCGGCCGCCAGGCCGTCGATCCCGCGTTGCTCGATGCGATCGGCGCGACGCTCACGGCCAACGAGCCGATCAACATCCAGTTCACGAGCGGCACGACCGGCAGCCCGAAAGGCGCGACGCTCACGCATCGCAACGTCGTCAACAACGGGCGCTCGATCGCGACGGCGATGCGTTTCACCGAGCAGGACACGCTGTGCATCCCGGTGCCGCTGTATCACTGCTTCGGGATGGTGCTCGCGGTGCTCGCCTGCGTATCGAAGGGCGCGGCGATGGTGTTCCCGGGCGAAGCGTTCGACCCGGTCGCGACGCTCGCGGCGGTGGCCGACGAACGCTGCACCGCGCTGCACGGCGTGCCGACGATGTTCATCGCCGAGCTCGATCACCCGTCGTTCCCGACGTTCGACCTGTCGACGCTGCGCACCGGGATCATGGCCGGCTCGCCGTGCCCGATCGAGACGATGAAGCGCGTCGTGTCGCAGATGCACCTGTCGGAAATCACGATCGCGTACGGAATGACGGAAACGAGCCCGGTGTCGTTCCAGAGCTCGACCGACGATCCGCTCGAGAAGCGCACGACGACGGTCGGGCGCATCCAGCCGCACCTGGAGGTGAAGGTCGTCGATCCGAGCGGCGCCATCGTGCCGGTCGGCGCGACGGGCGAGCTGTGCACGAAGGGCTATTCGGTGATGCTCGGCTACTGGGACGACGACGCGAAGACGCGCGAGGTGCTGGTGGATGGCTGGATGCACACGGGCGACCTCGCGACGCTCGATGCGGACGGCTACTGCAACATCGTCGGCCGGCTGAAGGACATGGTGATCCGCGGCGGCGAGAACGTCTATCCGCGCGAGATCGAGGAATTCCTGTTTCGGCATCCGAAGATTCAGAGCGCGCAGGTATTCGGCGTGCCCGATGCGAAGTACGGCGAGGAGCTGTGCGCGTGGATCGTGCTGCGCGCGGACGAGCAGATGACCGAGGACGACGTGCGTGCGTTCTGCCAGGGGCAGATCGCGCATTACAAGATCCCGCGCTACATCCGCTTCGTCGACGAGCTGCCGATGACGGTGACGGGCAAGGTGCAGAAGTTCGTGATGCGCGACCGGATGATCGAGGAGCTGAAGCTCAACGTGCAGAAGACCGCGTAGCGCGGCATGGAGGCAGGAAAAACGCGGCGGCCTGCGGGCCGTTGCGCTTTCGATGGACGAAAAAAAGCGGGCTTATTAGCCCGCTAAAAACCACACGCTACGGGGTTAGCGCGAGGAGACCAAAGATGAAACCGACTCCGGCGGGGGGCCGGAAACGACTCCAACAGGGATGCCCCTGGGAAGGGCTTCGGTACGTGACCGACTGGCTCGCAGCGCTTCGCGTCCGCTCACACTTGGCACACGAGACCGCATCCGTGTTGAAACCGTTGAGGCCATTGTGGGCGAATTAATGACCCCTCGCGGTAACAAAGTGTTTCAGGTTGTAACGCCCGCCAGATAAGGCTTTCCGGGATTTTTTGCTGTTTTTGAGGGCCTGAAAAAGGTCATTTTTACTCATATTTTCCGTAGCGTTTTCAGCGCATGCGCACGATGCGTTTTTCATGCGTATCAGGCTCGACGAACTGCCGATTTGTACGCGAGAAAATGCGCGATTCGGCCGATACCGCGCATGACGATTCATTCGTCAGAAAGATTTTGAAACGTGATTGGCCTGCGCGGAAGTCGGCCATTCGGCCAATTCGGCGCCTTCGGGCCGATTTTGCGGGCGCGGGCATGCCGTGTCGAAGTGTAACGGCGGCGCTTCGGCCGCCGCCGCGCAGCGGCTTTCGCGGGCTGCGGCCGCGGGGTCGGTGCCCGCTATCGGCCGCCGTGCGCGTACCCGCTTACTTCAGCCACTTGTCCGAAATCGCCTGGTATTCGCCGGTCGACAGCGCGAGATGCAGCCATTGATCGACGTACTGCTGGAACGCGACGTCGCCGCGCGGCACCATGTACGCCTTCTCGCCGAACTGGAACGGCTTGTCCGGATGCACCGAGCACAGGCCCGGATTCAGCTTTTGCTGCAGCAGCGTCTCGGACGCATCCGTCACCATCACGTCCGCCTTGCCCGCGAGGATCTGTTTGAAGATCGTTACGTTGTCCGGATAGACGGTGAGGTTCGCGTGCGTGAAATACTGCTTCGCGAAACGCTCGTTGGTGCCGCCCGGGTTGACGATCACGCGCGTTTCCGGCCGGTCGATCTGCGCGACGGTCTGGTATTTGCCGGCGTCCGCGCAGCGCACGATCGGTGTCTTGCCGTCCACGACGTACGGCTGCGTGAAGAACACGCGCTTCTGGCGCTCGAGCGTCGTCGACACGCCGCCCACCGCGATGTCGCATTTCGCGACGAAGTCGCCGGTCAGGTTCGGCCAGCTCGTCTTCACGAAGTCGGTCTTCACACCCAGCGATTTCGCGAGCGATTCGGCCATGTCGATGTCGATGCCCTCGAAGCGGCCGTCCGCACGGTAATACGAATACGGCTTGTAGTCGCCCGTCGTGCACACGCGCAGCGTGCCGCGCGCGAGCACGTCGTCGAGCCGCGAGCCGGCGCCCGCTGCGGCGGTGGCGGCGCCCGTGCCGGTCTGCGCATGCGCGGCGGCGCAGCACAGCAGCGCGGCCGCGGCGAGCGTGGCGAATGTCTTCATCGGTCTCCTCCTTGGTTTCGTTCGATATGAGCGTCCGATCATAACGGAGCCATCGCGCGCGTCATATGGCCGCCATCGCGTCGGCATACGCAGCCCTGTGGCGGCTGTCCGGTAAAATGCCGCTTTGCCCTCGCATCGTCGCTCCTACCGTGGCCCATACCCTGCTCAACGACACCTTCCTGCGTGCGCTTCTGCGCGAGCCGACCGACTACACGCCGATCTGGCTGATGCGCCAGGCCGGCCGCTACCTGCCCGAATACAACGCGACGCGCGCGCGCGCCGGCAGCTTCCTCGGTCTCGCGAAGAATCCCGACTACGCGACCGAAGTGACGCTGCAGCCGCTCGAGCGCTTTCCGCTCGACGCCGCGATCCTGTTCTCCGACATCCTGACGATTCCGGACGCGATGGGGCTCGGCCTCGACTTCCAGGTCGGCGAAGGGCCGAAGTTCGCGCATCCGGTGCGCACCGAGGCCGACGTCGCGAAGCTCGCGGTGCCGGACATCGAGGAAACGCTCGGCTACGTGACGGGCGCCGTGCGCGAGATTCGCCGCGCGCTCACCGACGGTCAGGGCCGCCAGCGCGTGCCGCTGATCGGCTTTTCGGGCAGCCCGTGGACACTCGCGTGCTACATGGTCGAAGGCGGCGGGTCGGACGATTTCCGCACGGTGAAGTCGATGGCGTATTCGCGCCCCGACCTGATGCACCGGATCCTCGACGTGAACGCGCAGGCGGTGGCCGCGTATCTGAACGCGCAGATCGAAGCGGGCGCCCAGGCCGTGATGATCTTCGATACGTGGGGCGGCGCGCTGGCGGACGGCGCGTACCAGCGCTTCTCGCTCGACTACATCCGCCGCGTGGTCTCGCAGCTCAAGCGCGAGCACGACGGCGAGCGCGTGCCGGTGATCACCTTCACGAAGGGCGGCGGACTGTGGCTCGAGGAGATCGCGGCGACCGGCGTCGACGCGGTTGGGCTCGACTGGACGGTCAACCTTGGCAAGGCGCGCGAGCGCGTTGCGGGCAAGGTCGCGCTGCAAGGCAACCTCGACCCGACGATCCTGTTTGCGCCGCCGGCCGCGGTACGTGAGCAGGCGCGCGCGGTGCTCGACAGCTACGGCAACCATCCGGGCCACGTATTCAACCTCGGGCACGGCATTTCGCAATTCACGTCGCCCGATCACGTCGCCGAACTCGTCGACGAAGTGCACAGCCACAGCCGCGCGATTCGTAGCGGAGCCGCTGGCTGAACGCAAGCGCTGTCATGCTGCACTGCGGGGTGACAGCGTTTCGCTGTCGGCGCTAAACAGGGCGCAACCCCGCACCGGTTGCCGATTCAGTGCTTGTCAAGACTTGACTTATACACATTTTCCACGTTGCAGCGCGGTAGAGCCCTGTATCGGTCAATTTGTCTCGCTATGGTTCGGTAATTTGAATAGCAGCCTTATGGAATAAGGCTCTGCGGGGCACCGCGACAAGCGCGGAAAATCAGCGGAAAGCGCGGCCCCGCGTGCGTTGCGGCCCGTGAATGGCGAGTTCTCAACAAAGTTATCCACAGGCTGGGCAGGGTATACGGCGATTCCTAATGCGAATCCAAAACTTAGCGCCGAATCTGAAGTTTTACTTTAAGTCCGTCGCCTCGATGCGGGCGCGGATACTGGCCGTCCATGGCCATGCGGCGCGTGCCGCCGCCGGAGCGCTGTCATGAGCGGCACCTATCTGCGCGTCGCGCTCGACCATCCGCTCGCCACCCTGTTCGACTACCGCTGTGATGCGCAGCCGGCGCCCGTGCCCGGCACGCTCGTGCAAGTGCCGTTCGGCAAGCGCCAGGCCGTCGGGCTCGTCTGCGAAGTGACGACTCACACCGACGTGCCGCCGTCCCGGATACGGGCGGTCGACGCGATCTGCACCGACCTGCCGCCGTTGTCCCCGGACTGGCTCGCACTCGTGTCGTTCGCCGCTGATTACTACCAGCGCGGGCGTGGCGAGGTCGCGTTGCCGGCGCTGCCGCAGGCGCTGCGCGATGCCGGGCGCTGGGGGCGGCTGCTCGCGCCCGAGGTGCGCTACCGGCCGACGGAAGCCGGCCGCGCGGCGCTGCCCGATGCGTTGCCCGCGCGCGGTGCCGCGCTGCGGCGGCTCGCGCAGGCGCTGGTCGATACCGGTTCGCTGGCGCTGCCCGATGCGCGCGCGCTGCATCCGAAGGCGGCCGCGACGCTCGACGACTGGGCGGCGCGCGGCTGGGTCGACGTCGAGGAGATCGGCTGGGCCGATGCGCCTGTGCCCAAAGCTGTGGATAACCTGTTGGCAGCCGGTGGACGAACTGTGCCGCCGGCGCTCACGGACCAGCAGGCCGAGGCGCTCGACGCGATCCGCGCCGCGCAGGGCTTCGCGCCGTTCCTGCTGCACGGCGTGACGGGCAGCGGCAAGACCGAGGTCTATCTGCATGCGCTCGCGTCGCTGCTCGACGCGCGGCCGGACGCGCAGGCGCTCGTGCTCGTCCCCGAAATCAACCTGACGCCGCAATTCGAGGCCGCGTTTCGCGCGCGCTTCGCGGGTGCGCTCGCCGACGACGCGATCGTCACGCTGCACAGCGGGCTCGCCGAGGGCGAGCGTGCGCGCAACTGGCTCGCCGCGCATACGGGCCGCGCGCGGATCGTGCTCGGCACGCGCCTCGCGGTGCTTGCGTCGATGCCGACGCTCGCGCTGGTCGTCGTCGACGAGGAGCACGAGCCCGCCTACAAGCAGCAGGAAGGGCTGCGCTACTCGGCACGCGATCTCGCCGTGTGGCGCGCGAAGCAGCTCGGCATCACGGTCGTGCTCGGCTCGGCGACGCCGTCGCTCGAAAGCTGGTGGCAGGCCGAGCAGGGCCGCTACACGCGGCTTACGCTGTCGCGCCGCGCGGTGGCCGACGCGACGTTGCCGACCGTACGGCTGATCGATCTCGAAGAGGAGCGGCGGCGCGGGCGCGCGTCGATGGGCGGGCTGTCGGGGCCGCTCGTCGCGGCGCTGAAGGCGCGGCTCGAACGCGGCGAACAGAGCCTCGTGTTCCTGAACCGGCGCGGTTACGCGCCGCAGCTCGCCTGCGACGCGTGCGGCTGGGTCGCGGGCTGCCCGCGCTGCAGCGCGTACGTCGTGCTGCACAAGCCCGAGCACGCGCTGCGTTGCCATCACTGCGGCTGGGAATCGCGCATTCCGCGATCGTGCCCCGAGTGCGGGAACGTCGACATCGCGCCGCTCGGGCGCGGCACGCAACGCATCGAGGAGGCGCTCGCCGAAGCGGTGCCGGGCGCGCGCGTGCTGCGGATCGACGCGGACAGCACGCGCCGCAAGGGCAGTGCGCAGGCGCTCTTTTCCGATGTGCATGCGGGCGAGGTCGATATCCTCGTCGGTACGCAGATGATCGCGAAGGGGCACGACTTTCAGCGCGTGTCGCTCGTCGGCGTGCTCAATGCCGATACCGCGCTGTTCTCGCATGACTTCCGCGCGAGCGAACGGCTGTTCGCGCAGCTGATGCAGGTGAGCGGCCGCGCGGGGCGCGCCGGGCTGCCGGGCGAGGTGCTCGTGCAGACGCGTTACCCGCGTCATGCGCTGTACCACGCGCTCGGGCGGCAGGATTACGTCGGCTTCGCGAATTCGACGCTCGGCGAGCGCCGCGACGCGCACCTGCCGCCGTTCGTCTACCAGGCGCTGCTGCGCGCCGAAGGGCGCACGCTCGACGCGGCGCTCGCGTTCCTGCTGCAAGCCGCGGCCGCGTTGCCGGGGCTGCCGGGCGCCGATCGCGTGACCGTGTACGACGCGGTGCCGATGACGATCGTCAAGGTCGCGAACGTCCATCGCGCGCAGTTGCTGCTCGAAAGCGCGTCGCGGGCGGCGCTGCAGCATGCGCTGCGCGCGTGGCAACCGGAGTTGCGCGCGCTGAAGGGCGTGCTGCGGTGGAGCGTCGAAGTCGATCCGCTGGATATCTGAGCGGCGCGCCATGCGGCCATCGTGCCGCGTGGCGCTGCGTTGAAGCCCGGGCCGCCGCGCCGGGCGCCTCCGAACCGTCTTTTGCCGCACGGCCGCACCCGGACGCCACGTCCGCCATCACACCCAGTGCAACCCGTTTTCGTCCGCCGCCACGCCCGCGGAAGGTTGCGCACGCATGTCAAACCGGCCCGCTCAGGGAAAACACCGATCCTCCGACCACGGGCAACCCCTAGGTTGCAACCGCATAAGTGGCTGATTATATTGACTAACTTGAGGGTGCAACCTATCTTGCAATTTGGTTGCACCTTTTTATTGCGTGCCGTAGGATTTCGCGCATCCTCTCACACCACATTGCCGGGCTCGCACCGGCGCACGAACCCACCATGGCAAGCACGACTCTCGGCGTCAAAGTCGACGACCTTCTCCGCTCGCGCCTCAAGGACGCCGCCGCGCGTCTCGAGCGCACCCCCCACTGGCTGATCAAGCAGGCCATCTTCGCGTACCTCGAGCGGATCGAGCACGGCCAGTTGCCGCCCGAGCTGTCGGGCCACAGCGGCGTGACGGAGCTCGCCGACGGTCAGTCCGCGGATGGCGACGACGACAACTCGCCGCATCCGTTCCTCGAGTTCGCGCAGAACGTGCAGCCGCAATCGGTGCTGCGCGCGGCGATCACGGCCGCGTACCGCCGCCCCGAGCCGGAATGCGTGCCGTTCCTGCTCGGCCAGGCGCGCCTGCCCGCGAACCTGCAGGCGGACGTGCAGGCGCTCGCGACGAAGCTCGTCGAGGCGCTGCGCGAGAAGAGCTCGGGCGGCGGCGTCGAAGGGCTGATCCACGAGTTCTCGCTGTCGAGCCAGGAAGGCGTCGCGCTGATGTGTCTCGCCGAAGCGCTGCTGCGCATTCCCGATCGCGCGACGCGCGATGCGCTGATCCGCGACAAGATCAGCAAGGGCGACTGGCGCTCGCACGTCGGTCACGCGCCGTCGCTGTTCGTGAACGCGGCGACCTGGGGGCTGATGATCACCGGCAAGCTGGTGACGACCAACAGCGAAGCGGGGCTGTCGTCGGCGCTGACGCGCCTGATCGGCCGCGGCGGCGAGCCGCTGATCCGCAAGGGCGTCGACATGGCGATGCGCCTGATGGGCGAGCAGTTCGTCACCGGCGAGACGATTTCCGAAGCGCTCGCGAACAGCCGCAAGTACGAAGCGCGCGGCTTCCGCTACTCGTACGACATGCTCGGCGAAGCGGCGACGACCGAAGAGGACGCGCAGCGCTACTACGCGTCGTACGAACAGGCGATCCACGCGATCGGCAAGGCGGCCGGCGGCCGCGGCATCTACGAAGGCCCGGGCATCTCGATCAAGCTGTCGGCGCTGCACGCGCGCTACTCGCGCTCGCAGCAGGACCGCACGATGAGCGAGCTGCTGCCGCGCGTGCGTGCGCTTGCGCTGCTCGCGCGCCGCTACGACATCGGCCTGAACATCGACGCGGAAGAGGCCGACCGCCTCGAGCTGTCGCTCGACCTGCTGGAAGCGCTGTGCTTCGACCCGGAACTCGCGGGCTGGAACGGCATCGGCTTCGTCGTGCAGGGCTACCAGAAGCGCTGCCCGTTCGTGATCGACTACCTGATCGATCTCGCGCGCCGCAGCCGTCACCGCCTGATGATCCGCCTCGTGAAGGGCGCGTACTGGGATACCGAGATCAAGCGTGCGCAGGTCGACGGCCTCGAAGGCTATCCGGTCTATACGCGCAAGATCTACACCGACGTGTCGTACCTCGCGTGCGCGAAGAAGCTGCTCGCGGCGCCGGACGCCGTGTACCCGCAGTTCGCGACGCACAACGCGTACACGCTGGCCGCGATCTACCAGCTCGCGGGCCAGAACTACTACCCGGGCCAGTACGAATTCCAGTGCCTGCACGGGATGGGCGAGCCGCTGTACGAGGAAGTCACCGGCCGCGACAAGCTGAACCGCCCGTGCCGCGTGTACGCGCCGGTCGGCACGCACGAGACGCTGCTCGCGTACCTGGTGCGTCGCCTGCTCGAAAACGGCGCGAACACGTCGTTCGTGAACCGCATCGCGGATAAAACCGTGTCGGTGAAGGAACTGGTCGCCGATCCGGTCGACGAAGCGGCGAAGGTCGTGCCGCTCGGCGCGCCGCACGCGAAGATCCCGCTGCCGCGCCACCTGTACGGCGACGAGCGGCCCAACTCGATGGGCCTCGACCTGTCGAACGAACACCGTCTCGCGTCGCTGTCGTCCGCGCTGCTCGCGAGCGCGCATTTCCCGTGGCGCGCGGCGCCGATGCTCGACGACGACACGGTCGCCGACGCGCCGGCCCGCGACGTGCGCAACCCGGCCGACCAGCGTGACCTGGTCGGCACGGTCAGCGAAGCGACGGCCGAACACGTGAGCGCGGCGCTCGCGCACGCGGTGGCCGCCGCGCCGATCTGGCAGGCGACGCCGGTCGATGCACGCGCCGATTGCCTGGTGCGCGCGGCCGACCTGCTCGAAGCGCAGATGCACACGCTGATGGGCCTGATCGTGCGCGAAGCCGGCAAATCGCTGCCGAACGCGATCGCCGAGATCCGCGAAGCGGTCGACTTCCTGCGCTACTACGCCGCGCAGATCCGCGACGAATTCTCGAACGACACGCACCGTCCGCTCGGTCCCGTGGTCTGTATCAGCCCGTGGAACTTCCCGCTCGCGATCTTCATGGGCCAGGTCGCCGCGGCACTCGCGGCCGGCAACACGGTGCTCGCGAAGCCGGCTGAACAGACGCCGCTGATCGCCGCGCAGGCCGTGCGCCTGTTGCGCGAGGCCGGCGTGCCGGCCGGTGCGGTGCAACTGCTGCCGGGTACCGGCGAGACCGTCGGCGCGGCGCTGGTGGCCGATCCGCGCACCCGCGCGGTGATGTTCACCGGCTCGACCGAAGTCGCGCGCCTGATCAACAAGACGCTGTCCGCGCGCCTCGACCCGGACGGCAAGCCGATCCCGCTGATCGCGGAAACGGGCGGCCAGAACGCGATGATCGTCGACTCGTCGGCGCTCGCGGAGCAGGTCGTCGCGGACGTGATGCAGTCGTCGTTCGACTCGGCCGGTCAACGGTGTTCGGCGTTGCGCGTTCTGTGTCTGCAGGACGATGTTGCGGACCGCACGCTGACGATGCTGAAGGGCGCGATGCACGAGCTGGCGCTCGGCAACCCCGACCGGCTGTCGACGGACGTCGGCCCGGTGATCGACGGCGAAGCGAAGCAGACGATCGACACGCACGTCGCGGCGATGAAGGACAAGGGGCACGGCGTCACGCAGCTGCCGGCGCCCGAGGCCTGCGCGCACGGCACGTTCGTGCCGCCGACGCTGATCGAGATCGGCAGCATCGACGAGCTGAAGCGCGAGGTGTTCGGCCCCGTGCTGCACGTGGTGCGTTACCGTCGCAGCCAGCTCGACAAGCTGCTGGAGCAGATCCGCGCGACCGGCTACGGCCTGACGCTCGGCATCCACACGCGGATCGACGAGACGATCGCGCACGTGATCTCGAATGCGCACGTGGGCAACATCTACGTGAACCGCAACGTGATCGGCGCGGTGGTCGGCGTGCAGCCGTTCGGCGGCGAAGGGCTGTCGGGCACGGGCCCGAAGGCCGGCGGCGCGCTGTACCTGCAGCGTCTGCTCGCGACGCGTCCGTCGGGCCTGCCGCGTTCGCTCGCACAGTCGCTGGTGGCGGACGGCGCGGTGGAAGGCGATGCGCGGGGCAACCCGGTGGCGGCGCTGACCACGCTGCGCGACTGGCTGATCGAGCAGCGCGAGCCGGCGCTGGCCGCGCGTTGCGACGGCTATCTGGCCCAGGTGCCGGCCGGTGCGACCGCGGTGCTGAGCGGCCCGACGGGCGAGCGAAACACGTATACACTCGGCCCGCGCGGCACGGTGTTGTGCGTTGCGGCAACGCCGGGCGGTGCGCGTGCGCAGTTCGCGGCGGTGCTGGCGACCGGTAACCGCGCGCTGTTCGCGGGCGCGGCCGGCGAAGCGCTGGTCGCCGCGCTGCCGGCGTCGCTGAAGGCGCATGCGGCCGTGCGCAAGCAGGCCGACGCGCCGTTCGACGCGGTGCTGTTCGAAGGCGACAGCGACGAACTGCAGACGCTCGTGAAGGACGTCGCGCAGCGGCCGGGCCCGATCGTGTCGGTGCAGGGCGTGTCGGTGGGCGCGTTCGAGAACGGCGACGCGGAAGATTACGCGCTGGAACGGCTGCTGACGGAGCGCTCGGTGAGCGTGAACACGGCGGCGGCGGGCGGCAATGCGAATTTGATGACGATCGGCTGATCATCCTTGCCGTTCGGATCAAACAAAGGAAGCGGCAAGGCGATCCCGAAGCCGCTCCATTTACCCTGGTACCAAGGAGATGCTATGCAACACACGATGAAAAAGCTGGCAGGCGCGACGTTTGTCGCCGTCATGTCGCTGGCGGGGACGGCCCATGCGGATGACGTGAAGATCGGTTATGCAGGGCCGATGACGGGTGCGCAGGCGCACTACGGCAAGGATATGCAGAACGGGATCGTGCTCGCGATCGAGGATTTCAACGCGACGAACCCGAAGATCGGCGGCAAGCCGGTGAAGTTCGCACTCGACACGCAGGACGACCAGGCTGACCCGCGCACCGGCACGACGGTTGCGCAGAAGCTCGTCGACGACGGCATCAAGGGCATGCTCGGCCACTTCAACTCGGGCACGACGATCCCGGCCTCGCGCATCTACGCGAACGCGGGCATCCCGGAAATCGCGATGGCGACGGCACCGGAATACACGCAGCAGGGTTACAAGACGACCTTCCGCATGATGACGTCCGACACGCAGCAAGGCTCGGTGGCCGGCACGTTCGCGTCGAAGGATCTCGGCATGAAGAAGATCGCGATCGTCGACGACCGCACGGCCTACGGCCAGGGTCTCGCCGACCAGTTCGAGAAGGCCGCGAAGGCCGGCGGCGCGACGATCGTCGACCGCGAATTCACGAACGACAAGGCTGTCGACTTCAAGGCAATCCTGACCAAGCTGAAGGCTGCGAAGCCGGATCTCGTCTACTACGGCGGCGCGGATTCGCAGGCTGCACCGATGGTCAAGCAGATGAAGACGCTCGGCATCACCGCTCCGCTGATGAGCGGCGAAATGGTGAAGACGCCGACGTTCCTGAAGATCGCGGGCAACGCGGCCGACGGTACGATCGCTTCGCTGGCAGGTCTCCCGCTGGAAGAAATGCCGGGCGGCAAGACGTACGCGGACAAGTACAAGAAGCGCTTCGGCGAAGAAGTGCAGACGTACTCGCCGTATGCGTACGACGGCGCGATGGCGCTGTTCAACGCGATGAAGAAGGCCGATTCGACCGATCCGGCGAAGTACCTGCCGCTGCTCGCGAAGACCGACATGGCCGGCGTGACGTCGACGCACGTCGCGTATGACGCGAAGGGCGACCTGAAGAACGGCGGCATCACGATGTACAAGGTCGAGAAGGGCGAGTGGAAGCCGCTGAAGAGCATCGGCGGCAAGTAAGCAGCCGGTGACATGACGCGCGGGCAGCGGCGAATGTCGCAGCCCCGTCGATCATGCGAAAAAGCCACCGGGCCGTCGGGCCGGGTGGCTTTTTCTTTTTCCGTGGCCGGGCCAGCGGCTATTCGCGCCGCACGCGCAGCAGGAACTTCTGCAGCTTGCCGGTCGGCGTGCGCGGCAGCGCCTGCGCGAACGTGAATTCGCGCGGGATCTTGTACGCGGCGAGCCGCGCGCCGCAGAACGCGCGCAGCGCGTCCGCGTCGGGCACGGTGCCCGCGCGCAGCACCACGTGCGCGACGACCGTCTCGCCCCAGTCGGGATGCGGGACGCCGACGACGGCCGCCTCGGCGATGTCCGGGTGCGCGCCGAGCACGTCCTCCACTTCCTTCGAATAGACGTTTTCGCCGCCGGTCACGATCATGTCCTTCAGCCGGTCGACGATGAACAGGTAGCCCTCCTGATCGATCCGCGCGATGTCGCCGGTGCGATACCAGCCGTCCGGCGCGAACGCGGCGCGTGTCGCGGCCGCATCGTCGAGATAGCCGAGCATCATGCTGTCGGTCTTCAGCCAGATCTCGCCGGTCTCGCCCGGCTGCGCATCGATGCCGTCCATCCGCACGACGCGCAGGTCGACGCCCGGGCCGCCCGTGCGGCCGATCGAACCGGCCTTCGCGACCTGCTCGTCCGGATACAGCGTCGTGCCGGCCGGGCCCGCCTCCGTCATGCCGTACACCTGGAAGAACGCGTCGCTGCGATACGCGCGCGCGAGCCGCTCGGCCTGCGCGGGGCCGATCGGGCCGCCGCCGTACAGCCAGGCGCGCACGCTCGACAGGTCGAACGCCGCGAAGCCGTCGATCGTGTCGAGCGGCAGCAGGTACGACACCGGCGCGCCGAAATACAGCGTCACGCGCTCGCGTTCGATGGCCTGCAGGAATCGCAGCGGATGGTATTCGCGCAGCAGCACGACGGTGCCGCCCGCGACCAGCGTGCCGCCGAACCAGTTGTTCAGCGGTGACGAATGCCAGATCGGCATCGCCATCAGCGTGCGCTCGTTGCGGCCGATGCCGATTGCGAGCGCCGCCTGCATTGCCGCGAGCGTCACGGTGCGGTGGCTGTGCACGCAGCCTTTCGGGTGGCCGGTCGTGCCGGACGTATAGAGGATCTGCGCGATGTCGCCGTCGGCCGGCTCGATGCCCGCGAGGCCGTCCCGCGTCGCGCACAGCGTGTCGAAGCACGGCACGCCGTCGAGCTCGCCTTCGGTCACGAGCCGCCTCGCGGGATGCACGAGGCGTTCGATCACCGGTGCGAGCGCCACGTCGAACAGCAGCGCCTTGCTGCGGCTGTGTTCGAGCACGTAGTCGACTTCCGGCGCCTGCAGCTTGTGATTGATCGGCACGAACGTCGCGCCGAGCCGCCACGCGCCGAACATCAGGTCGACGAAGGCCGGCGTGTTGAAGCACATCGCGGCGACGCGGTCGCCGGCCGCGATGCCGAGCGCGCTCAGCACGGCCGCCGCGCGGTGCGAGCGCTCGCGCGCGGCGGCATAGGTGATCGTCTCGGATTCGCTGACGAGGAACGGCTTGTCGGGCGTTGCACGGGCGGCGCGGTCGAGGGCGGCGACGAGGTTCATCATCAGGGCTCCGGGCGGGCGAACGAAGGCGAACTGGGCCTTGCTAAGCGATCCGAAAGGACATCAGGCCGGGTACGCGCGCTGCAGCAGCGCAGCGACGTCGATCGCGTGCGGGTCGAAGCCGCCCGCGATGCGGCCCCAGTCGGGCGCGGCGAGCCGCGTCGCGACGAATGCATCGGCGACGGCCGCCGGCGCGTCGCGGCGCAGCAGGCATGCCTGCGCGACCACCGCGAGCCGCTGCGCGAATACGCGGCCGGACGCCTCGAGCGTGTCGGCCGGCGCCGCGAGCATCGCGCGCAGCGTATCGAGCGCCGCGCGGATGCGCGGTTCGCCCGCGCCGAGGTCGGCGAGTTCGGCGAACAGCGCGGCAGCCGCGTCGGGTTCGCGCGATATCGCGCGCAGCACGTCGAGGCACATCACGTTGCCCGAGCCTTCCCAGATCGAGTTGACGGGCGCCTCGCGGAACAGCCGCGCGATCGGGCCGTCGTCGACATAGCCGTTGCCGCCGAACACTTCCATCACTTCGCCGGTCAATTCCACCGCGCGCTTGCACACCCAGAATTTCGCGGCGGGCGTGACGATGCGCTTCCATGCGCGTTCGCGCGGCGAGTCGTCGCGCTCGAACGCGTCGGCGAGACGCATCGACAGGGAAAGGGCCGCTTCGCTTTCGAGCGCGAGATCGGCGAGCACGGTGCGCATCAGCGGCTGCTCGGCGAGCGCGCGGCCGAACGCATGGCGCTGGCGCGTGTACGCGATCGCCTGCACGACGCCCTGGCGCAGCATCGCTGCGCTGCCGAGCACGCAGTTCAGCCGCGTGTAGGTGGCCATCTCGATGATGGTCGGAATGCCGCGACCTTCGTCGCCGAGCATGATGCCCCACGCGTCGTTCAGCTCGATCTCGCTGCTCGAGTTGCTGCGGTTGCCGACCTTGTCCTTCAGCCGCTGGATCTCGACCGCGTTCTTCGTGCCGTCCGGGCGCCAGCGCGGCACGTAGAAGCACGACGGGCCGCCGGCTTCGGTGCGCGCGACGACGAGGTGCGCATCGCACATCGGCGCGGAGAAGAACCACTTGTGGCCGCGCAGCCGGTATTCGCCGCCGCGTCCGCCCGCGCCGACGGCGGTCGCGAGCGTCGTGTTCGCGCGCACGTCGGAGCCGCCCTGTTTCTCGGTCATGCCCATGCCGAACCAGATCGAACGCTTGTCGGCGACCGGCACGTCGCGCGGATCGTAGTCGTCGCTGTAGAGCTTGTCGCGCAGCAGGTCCCACAGCGCGGGTTCCTTCTGCAGCACGGGGATCGCGGCCTGCGTCATCGTCGCCGGGCACAGCGTGCCGGCCTCGATCTGGCCATGCAGATAGAAGCCGGCCGCGGTCGCGGCCCAGCGGCCGCGGCGCGACTCGCGGAACGCGAGCGACACGAAGCCTTCGTGGCGGTACTGGCCGAGCAGCGTGTGCCACGCCGGGTGGAAGTCGACGCGATCGATGCGCCGGCCGCGCCGGTCGAACGTGTTCAGTTCCGGCGTGTGGCGGTTTGCTGCGTCGGCGAGCCGTGCGGTGTCGGCGCTGCCGAGCCGCGCGCCGTACGCGTCGAGCTGCGGCATGGCCCAGTCGGCGCCCGCGCGGGTGAGCGCGTCGCGCAGCGCGATGTCCGTCGCGAAGAGGTTATAGTCGACCAGTTCGTCGAACTGGTTCGTGACGGCGTGAGTCGATTCGGTCATCGAGGTTGTCTCCGGTCTCATGCTTCGCGGGCGGCTGGCGCCATGCCGCACGGATGGCGCGTCGGCGCCGGTTCCGGCCCCCGGTAAAACGCATTCCCTGCTGATTTCCAGAGTAGCAAATATGCCGCCGCGACATGTTCAGGTTCCGGCGCCGCCCGGCCAGCCGGCGGCGCAACCCGCGCCCGCCTTGCGCCGCCGGCCGCGCCAGTCGCGCGCGCAGGCGAGTTCCGACGCGCTGCAGCAGGCGTTCGTTCAGCTTTTGCTCGAACGCGGCTACGCGAAGGCGACGATTCGCGAGATCGCGGCCGTCGCAGGCGTCAGCATCGGCACCTTCTACGAGTATTTCGGCGACAAGCAGAGCCTCGCGGCGCTCTGCATCCACCGGCACGTGCTGGCGTTGGCCGACCGGCTGCGCGACACCGTGGCGCGACGGCGCGGTGCACCACGGGCGGAACTGGCCGCCGCGCTCGTCGACCTGCAGGTCGAGGCGATCGGCGCCGACGCGGCGCTGTGGGGCGCGCTCTTCGCGCTGGAGCGGCAGGTGTCGCCGCTCACCGCGTACCGCCGGCATTACGACGCATATGTCGCGCTGTGGCGCGACGCGCTCGCGCACGCGGCCGATCCGCCTCCGGCTGCGCGGCTCGACGGGCTCGCGCGGATGGCGCACACGATCTGCTACGGCGGGCTCTCGCAGGCGTTGCTGACGCTCGGGCCCGCATTCGACCTCGCCACGCTGCGCGACGAACTGCGGGCGGTGCTGCTCGCCTATCTGGCGGCGGCTGGCCAGTGACATCCCCTAGGGGAAATGCCTGATTCGCATGTCAGCCTGGCAGGTGAGCCTTGCTGCTGCATGCTCCTCTTCGCGTGCCATGAGAAAAATGCATGGCCGCCATGACGAACTTTCGATTGTCCGTCGATATTGGCTCGGGCTAAATCATGCGGCAGATGCAGGCCGCGCGCGCCGCGCGGGGCCGCCCGAAGGACATCAGAAGGAGGAGTCATGCGAAGCGCCACTGCGCCCCGTTCGAAACTGCCCGACGTCGGGACGACGATCTTCACGGTGATCGGCCAACTGGCTGCTCGGCACGATGCGTTGAACCTGTCGCAGGGCGCGCCGAATTTCGCGCCCGATCCGGCGCTCGTCGAAGGCGTCGCGCGTGCGATGCGCGACGGGCACAACCAGTACGCGCCGATGGCCGGCGTGATGGCGCTGCGCGAGCGGCTCGCCGAAAAGACCGAGGCGCTGTATGGCGCGTGCTACGACCCGGCCACCGAGATCACGGTGATCGCGAGCGCGAGCGAAGGGCTCTACGCGGCGATCAGCGCGCTCGTGCATCCGGGCGACGAGGTGATCTATTTCGAGCCGTCGTTCGACAGCTATGCGCCGATCGTGCGGCTGCAGGGCGCGACGCCGGTGGCGATCAAGCTGTCGCCCGAACATTTCCGCGTGAACTGGGACGAGGTGGCCGCGGCGATCAACCCGCGCACGCGGATGATCATCGTGAACACGCCGCACAACCCGACCGCGACCGTGTTTTCCGCCGACGATCTCGAACGGCTCGCGCAGCTCACGCGCGACACGGGGATCGTGGTGCTGTCCGACGAGGTCTATGAGCACGTCGTGTTCGACGGCGCGCAACACCAGAGCGTGGCGCGCCATCGCGAGCTGGCCGAGCGCAGCGTGATCGTGTCGTCGTTCGGCAAGTCGTTCCACGTGACGGGCTGGCGGGTCGGCCATTGCGTCGCGCCGGCCGAGTTGATGGACGAGATCCGCAAGGTGCACCAGTTCATGGTGTTCGCGGCCGACACGCCGATGCAGGTCGCGTTCGCGGAAATTCTCGCGCGGCCGGACAGCTATCTTGGCCTGTCGGCGTTCTACCAGGCGAAGCGCGACCTGCTCGCGCGCGAGCTGGCCGATTCGCGTTTCGAGCTGCTGCCGAGCGAAGGCTCGTTCTTCATGCTCGCGCGCTTCCGGCACTTCTCGGACGAAAGCGACAGCGATTTCGTGCTGCGCCTGATCCGCGACGCGCGTGTCGCGACGATTCCGCTGTCGGCGTTCTATACCGACGGCACCGATGCCGGCGTGATCCGGCTCAGTTTTTCGAAGGACGACGCGACGCTGGTCGAAGGCGCGCGGCGGCTGCGTTCGCTGTAAGGCCCGTACGGGAACCGGCGACGGGAGCGTCGCACCGACCAGACACAGGAGATTACGATGAAGCACACGGCCACCCTGAAACTCGCATTCGCACTGGCGTGCGCCCTCGGCTCGGGCGCGGCGCTTGCCGACGCGCAGACGCTGCGCTTCGGCCTCGAGGCGCAATATCCGCCGTTCGAATCGAAAGCGCCGAGCGGCGACCTGCAGGGCTTCGACATCGACGTCGGCAATGCCGTCTGCCAGACGGCGAAGCTGTCGTGCAAATGGGTCGAGACGTCGTTCGACGGCCTGATTCCCGCGCTGAAGGGGCGCAAGTTCGACGCGATCAATTCGGCGATGAACGCGACCGAACAGCGCCGCCAGGCGATCGATTTCACGACGATCATCTATCGCGTGCCGACCCAACTGATCGCGCGCACCGGCAGCGGCCTGCTGCCGACGCCGGAATCGCTGAAGGGCAAGCGCGTCGGCGTGCTGCAGGCATCGATCCAGGAAACCTTCGCGAAGGCGCACTGGGAGCCGGCCGGTGTCGCGATCGTCGCGTACCAGGACCAGAACCAGGCGTATGCGGATCTCGTGTCGGGCCGCCTCGACGCGACGCTCGTGCTCGCGCCGTCCGGCCAGCGCGGCTTCCTGTCGCGTCCGGACGGCAAGGGTTTCTCGTTCGTCGGCCAGCCGGTGCACGACGACAAGATCCTCGGCAGCGGCATCGCATTCGGGCTGCGTAAAGGCGACAGCGCACTGAAGGCGAAGCTCGATGCGGCGATCGACAAGCTGAAGGCGGACGGCACGGTGAAGTCGCTCGGCCTGAAGTATTTCGGCGATATCGACATCTCGGCGAAGTAAGCGGGGCCGCGCGATGCAGAACCGGAACACGGCCGCCGCGGGTGGCGAACAGGGCGGCGCATCGCTGTCGGGTGACGCACTCGAAGCCGTGCTCGTCGCCGAACTCGGCGATGCACTCGTCACGCGCGCGGCCGACATCGATCCGCGCTACTTCACCGCGTACAACGAGCCGGCCGGCGTGCGGCCGCGCGCGCTGGTGCGCCCGCGCAGCGTCGACGACGTGTCGCGCACGCTCACGCTGTGCGCGCGGCTCGGCCAGCCGGTCGTGCCGCAGGGCGGTTTGACGGGGCTCGCGCGCGGCGCGGTCGCGCTCGGGGGCGAGGTCGTGCTGTCGATGGAACGCTTCGCGGGTATCGAAGCGCTGGATGCGGCGGCCGGCACGATGACGGTACGCGCGGGAACGCCGCTGCAGACGGTGCAGGAAGCCGCGGAAGCGGCCGGTTTCACGTTCGGCGTCGATCTCGGTGCACGCGGCTCATGCCAGATCGGCGGCATGCTGGCGACCAACGCGGGCGGCACGCGCGCGATCCGCTACGGGATGATGCGTGAGCAGGTGCTCGGGCTCGAGGCCGTGCTCGCGGACGGCACGGTCGTGTCGTCGATGAACCGGATGCTGAAGAACAACGCGGGCTACGACCTGAAGCAGCTGTTCATCGGCAGCGAAGGGACGCTCGGCGTCGTCACGCGCGCCGTGCTGCGGCTGCATCCGTTGCTGGCCGCGCCGGCCACGGCGCTGTGCCGCGTGCGCGACTACGACGCGGTGGTCGCGCTGTGGAACCGCGTGCGCATGCTGCCGGAGGTCGTCAGCTTCGAGGCGATGTGGCCGGCGTTCTACGACTACGTTGCACGACACACGCCGGGTGTTTCGGCGCCGTTTGTCGGCGACGATGGCTTCGCGATCCTGATCGAATGCGCGACGAGCGCGCCGGGCGGCGACGCGCATCATGCGCTGGAAACCGGCCTCGCGGCGGGGTTCGACGCAGGGCTCGTGGAGGATGCGGTGCTCGCGACGTCGGAGCGGCAGGCGCGCGACCTGTGGACGTTGCGCGAAGGCCTTGCAATCGATGCGCTGCCGCATCTCGTCAACTTCGACGTGAGTCTGCCGACCGGCGAGCTCGGCGCGTTCGCCGAGCGCTGCGAGGCGGCGTTGCGGGCGCGTTGGCCGGACGTCACGTGTCTGTTCTTCGGCCATGTCGGCGACGGCAACGTGCATATCGGCGTGTCGCTGGCCGGGATGACCGACGCGGACCTCGACGCGCTCGATCACTGCGTGTACGCGGTGGTGCGGGACATGGGTGGCTCGGTGTCGGCCGAGCACGGGATCGGCGTGCTCAAGCGTCCTTATCTCGCGCACACGCGCAGCGACGCGGAAATCGGGCTGATGCGACGCCTGAAGGCCGCGCTGGATCCGCTCGGCATCCTGAATCCCGGCAAGGTGCTTTAACGGGGCCGATCCCCCTGGTTCGTGTGGATCGGCCTGCGCGACCCGTCAACCATTCACCCAGCGCAGCGCGCCGATCTTCAGGTGTTCGACGACGCTGCGGGCCCATTCGAGTTCGGCATTGAGCAGCACGAGCGCGTGCTCGTTCTGCAGCAGGAACAGGCGCGGCACCTGATCGGCCTGCGCGGTGGCGCGCAGCGTTTCGAGGCGCTCGCGCTCGGCGTCGAGCCGGGTGATCCGAAGCTCGAGCTGATGGCGTGCATCTTCCGCGTCGAGCAGCGGCAGGAACGCGAGACCGGCGCCGAATGCCGGGAATTCACGCGCGGGCTCCGCGAGCAGCGTATGCAGCCACGCCTGCCCGGCCGTGTGCCCGGCTTCGGTCAGCGCATACAGCGTGCGCTCCGGAAACGCACCGTCGCGCTCGGTGTCGTGCACGGCGATCATCCCGTCGCGCAGCAGCCGGTCGATCGTCTGATAGAGGCTCGTGCGCTGCCGCACGTTGACGACTTCGTCGTACCCGCGAGCCTTCAGTTGCTGCAGCATCCCGTACGGATGCATCGGCGTTTCGGTGAGCGTCGCGAGGACGGCCAGCGCGAGTGGGGACGGACGGCTAGTGGACATGAATAGTTATGACATATCTAGTAAGAATATAACTATTCTCAGCCAAACTATCATATTCCACAAGGGTTTCAGCCGAGGTGCGAGCGCTTCGCAGCCGGGGCGACGGTTTCCATCGTCGCGAGACCGTGCACGATGCCGCAATCCTCGACCGAATGCTCGCCGACGCACTGGCGGCGCAATTCGGTGAGCTGGTCGCGTAGATGCGTGAGTTCCGCGAGGCGCGCATCGACGTGCCCGATGTGTTCGTCGAGCAGCGAATTGATCGAGTCGCACGGGTCGGCCGGCGTGTCGGTGAGCTGCAGCAGCGCACGGATTTCGTCGTGCGCCATGTCGAGCGCGCGGCAGTTGCGGATGAAGCGCAGCCGCTCGACGTGCACGTCGGTGTAGTTGCGGTAGTTCGAGTCGGTGCGCTCCGCATCCGGCATCAGACCCTCTTTCTCGTAGAAACGGATCGTCTCGGGTGTGCAGCGGGCCGCTTTGGCCAGTTCGCCGATCTTCATGCCTTTCTCCCGTGTAAGGGTTGACCTTGTAGTGGCTTCAGGGTGTTAACTCTACACCGTTAGCCATTGAGGAGGTTGTCATGACCGACGCCCAGCGTACCCACGACCCACGACACCGTCATGCCGGCGGCGCCGCTCCGTGCTGCGCCGACGCGCACGATACGGATACGGCCACCGTCGCCGATGCGGCGCCGGCGGCCGGCGAGCACGCGCACGGCGAGGTCGCCGCAGCGCGCGGCGCTCAGTCGCGTGTCCATAGCCACGACCACGACCACGATCATGAACAGGATCACGGGCACGTGGGGCGTGACGACGGTCATGTCCACGGCGCCGGTTGCAGCCACGGCAGCGGTAAGGAACACGACCACGATCATGGTCATGACCATGCGCACGATCATGAACATGATCACGGGCACGTGGGGCGTGACGATGGTCACGTCCACGGCGCCGGTTGCAGCCACGGCAGCGGTAAGGAACACGACCACAACCATGGTCATGACCATGCGCGCGAGCATGAGCATGAGCATGAGCACGGCGACGGCCATGTCCATGGCGCCGCCTGCGCACACGGCAGCGCCGCGCACGACCATGCCGGTCACGACCACGACCACGACCACGACCACGATCACGCGGCCGGCGACTGCTGCGCGCCTGCCGCGCTGACGCTCGCGCCGCTGCCGGTCGCGCAGGCGACCGCGTCGGGCCACGTGCGCTCCGCGTTCCGGATCATGCAGATGGACTGCCCGACCGAGGAAACGCTGATCCGCAAGAAGCTCGGCGGGATGAGCGAAGTGTCGGCGCTCGAATTCAACCTGATGCAGCGGATGCTGACCGTCGAGCACGTGCCGAACGCCCAGCCGGCGATCGAAAGCGCGATCCGCTCGCTCGGCATGACGCCCGAGGCAGCAGCGCCCGGCGCGCCGGCCGCGCGCGTTGCCGACGCACCCGCGAAGCCGTGGTGGCCGCTGGCGCTGGCCGGCGTCGCCGCGATCGCATCCGAAGGCGCGACCTGGGCCGGCCTGCCCGTGTGGCTGTCGGCGGCGCTCGCGCTCGCGGCGGTGCTCGCGTGCGGGCTCACCACGTACAAGAAGGGCTGGATCGCGATTCGCAACGGCAACCTGAACATCAACGCGCTGATGAGCATTGCGGTGACGGGCGCGATGGCGATCGGCCAGTGGCCGGAAGCCGCGATGGTGATGGTGCTGTTCACGATTGCCGAGCTGATCGAAGCGAAGTCGCTCGACCGCGCGCGCAATGCGATCCAGGGCCTGATGCAACTCGCGCCGGACACCGCGACCGTGCAGGACGCCGACGGGTCGTGGCGCACGATCGAGGCCGCGCAGGTGGCGCTCGGCGCAGTCGTACGCGTGAAGCCGGGCGAGCGAATCGGGCTGGACGGTGAAGTCGTCGCGGGCCGCTCGACGGTGAACCAGGCGCCGATCACCGGCGAGAGCCTGCCCGTCGAAAAGACGACCGGCGACGCCGTGTACGCGGGCACGATCAACGAATCGGGTTCGTTCGAATATCGCGTGACGGCCGTCGCGGCCAACTCGACGCTCGCGCGGATCATCCACGCGGTTGAAGAAGCTCAAGGTGCGAAGGCGCCGACGCAACGCTTCGTCGACCAGTTCGCACGCGTCTACACGCCGATCGTGTTCGCGGTCGCGCTGCTGGTCGCGGTCGTGCCGCCGCTCGTGATGGGCGGTGCGTGGCACGACTGGATCTACCGCGCGCTGGTGCTGCTCGTGATCGCATGCCCGTGCGCACTGGTGATCTCGACGCCGGTGACGATCGTGTCGGGGCTCGCGGCCGCGGCGCGGCGCGGGATTCTCGTGAAGGGCGGCGTGTACCTGGAAGAAGGGCGCAAGCTCGCGTGGCTCGCGCTCGACAAGACCGGCACGATCACGCATGGCAAGCCGGTGCAGACCGACTTCGACCTGCATGCGACCGACGCGGATGCGGCACGTGTACGGCACCTCGGTGCGAGCCTTGCGGCGCGTTCCGATCACCCGGTGTCGCAGGCGATCGCAACTGCCGCGCGCGACGCCGGCACAACAGCCTTCGCCGATGTGCAGGACTTCGAAGCGATCGTCGGGCGCGGCGTGCGCGGCACGATCGACGGCACGCGCTACTGGCTCGGCAACCACCGGCTCGTCGAGGAACTCGAGCGCTGCTCGAAGGCCCTCGAAGCGAAGCTTGATGCGCTCGAGCGGCAGGGCAAGAGCGTCGTCGTGCTGGTCGACGAAGCGCGCGTGCTTGGCATCTTCGCGGTGGCCGACACGATCAAGGACACGAGCCGTGAAGCGATCGCCGATCTGCACGCGCTCGGCATTCGCACCGCGATGCTGACGGGCGACAACCCGCATACCGCGCAGGCGATCGCGCAGCAGGCCGGCATCGACGACGCGCGCGGCAACCAGTTGCCGGAAGACAAGCTCGCGGCGGTCGAGGAACTGGCGGCCGGCGGCGCGGGCGCGGTCGGGATGGTCGGCGACGGCATCAACGATGCGCCGGCGCTCGCGCGCGCCGACATCGGCTTCGCGATGGGCGCGATGGGCACCGACACGGCGATCGAGACGGCCGACGTCGCGTTGATGGACGACGACCTGCGCAAGATTCCCGCGTTCGTGCGGCTGTCGCGCGCGACGCATCGCGTACTGGTGCAGAACATCGGCTTCGCGCTCGGCGTGAAGATCGTGTTCCTCGGCCTCACGGTCGCGGGGCTCGGCACGATGTGGATGGCGGTCTTCGCGGACGCGGGCGCAAGCCTGATCGTCGTGGCCAACGGTTTGCGGCTGCTGTCGTCCTCGGGGGCGTTCGGCGGCGCGCAGGCCAAGCGTTGAGGAGCAGGCGATGAGCTTTCTGAAACGAATCCTGGGCGGCCACGGCGGTGGTCATGGCGGCGGGCACGGCAACAGCGGCCACGGTGGCGGGCATCATGGCGCGCAGCGTCAGGACGGGCATGGCAGCCACGATGCGCGCGGCCGCGATCGCCACGGCTGGGGCTGGCAGGCGCCGGCCGACAGTCGAAGCGGGCAGGGCGGCAACGTGCCGCTGAGCCAGCTCGCCTGTGCGGGTTGCGGCGCGCTCAATGCGACCGATGCGCGCTTCTGCGCGCAGTGCGGTGCCGCGCAACGCGGCAAGTCCTGCAGCCGCTGCCACTCGGCGCTGGCGGACGACGCGCGGTTTTGTCCCGGGTGCGGGACGCAGGCTGCTTAAGTCAGTTTGTCCGCGCATTCGCGCCGGCGGCGTGGGAACGCCGGCCGGCGCGCTTCGTTTCAGGGCCGGCGCACGGCCCGTCGATCAGCGCAGCGGCAAGTAGAGCTCGGTGCGCAGATCGGCTGGCGCGGTATCCATCGGCGAATTGAGATACAGCTCGAACGGCGGCGCGTTGGCGGCTTCGCGGCCCGAGTGACGCAGCCAGTCGCCGTAGAGCCACTGGTAGGCCGCCTTCAGGTCCGCATACGGCCCCGTATGCAGCAGCACCGCGTATTCGCCGCCCGCCACCGTCGCGCGCTCCACCGGCGGCGCGGGCTCGACGTTCGGCGCGCCGTCGGCCGGCATGAAGCAGGCTTTCGCGCGCAACTGCGCTTCGGGCGTCGTGTCCGGATCGTCGTAGTAGATGCCGATCATCTTCGCGCCCGGGCCGATCAGCCCTTGTTGCATGACCCACGCGCCGATTCGCATGAATGCGTCGCTGACCTTCAGGTACGGCCCGGTGTGCGCCACGGCATAGCCATGCAACTCCGGCAATCGCCGGATCTCGACTTCATGCTTGAACATGTCTTCTTCTCCTCGTTGTAGCGGATAGATGGGCCGGTGGCTGCCCGTGCGCCGGTGCTGCACGGGCGGCACGCCGTATGCGTCGCGAAATGCCCGCGCGAACGCGTGCGTCGAATCGTAGCCCGCGCGCCGTGCGATCTCGTCGATCGGCCGCGTCGTGCACACGAGATCCTCGGACGCGCGCACGATCCGCATCCGCCGCACCGTCAGCACGATGGACTCGCCGTACAGCGCGCGATAGACGCGCTGCCAGTGATACGGCGACAGGCATGCGACTTCGGCGAGCCGGTTCAGGTCGAGCGGGCCGTCGAGGTGCGCGCGGATGTACTCGTGGACGCGCGCCACGCTGGCCGCGTAGCGGATCCAGGCGGGCGGATCGGGCTTCGTTTCGACGGTCATCGGCGTGTCCGGGCAGGAACCAACGTCACGGTAGCACGGCCCGAATTGATAAATCTTGCGGAAATGCGTAGGTGGCGACAATTCAGGCCCTTTTTATTTTGACGAAATAGGGTCTTGTCCCTCTGCGATCAATGACTAAAGTTAAAGACGGTGAAATCGGGTGATCGCGTCATTTTTCTCGGGTAAGTTGCTCCGTCGGGGCAGCACGCTTTTCGAAGTACGCAGGTAGTTCGTCGATGTTCAATCGCAACACCACGTTTTCGGGAGAAGAAGAAATGGATGCTTCCAGCTTCATCACGTCGCTGCAGACCACGCTAGGGGGGTATCTGCCAAAGATCGCCGGCGCGATCGGCATCCTGGTGATCGGCTGGCTGATCGCCGTCGTGGTGCGGGCCGGCGCGATGCGCCTGCTCGGCGCGCTGAAGGTCGATCAGCGGATCAACGAAAGCACCGGCCAGGGCGCCTATGTCGAGCGCATCATCGCGGGCGGCCTGTTCTGGCTCGTGCTGCTCGTCACCGCGGTGGGCATCTTCAACGTGCTCAACCTGTACGCGGTCTCCAATCCGTTCTCGCTGCTCGTCACGCACATCGTCAACTACCTGCCGAACCTGATCGGCGGCGCGGCGCTGACGCTGATCGCGTGGCTCATTGCGTCGCTGCTGCGCAGCCTCGCGAACCGCGCGCTGAAGGCGAGCAAGATCGACGACAAGCTGTCCGAAGGCGCCGGCATGCAGCCGATGAGCGGCTATCTCGGCGACGTGCTGTTCTGGCTCGTGATCCTGATGTTCCTGCCGGCGATCCTCGCGTCGTTCGCGCTGTCGGGGCTGCTGTCGCCCGTGCAGGGGATGGTCGACAAGCTGCTCGCGATCGTGCCGAACCTGTTCGCGGCCGCGGTGATCGGCATCGTCGGCTGGATCGTCGCGCGCGTGCTGCGCGGCCTCGTGACGAACCTGCTGGTTGCCGCTGGCGCCGACCGCCTCACGCAGCGCCTCGACAGCCCGACGCCCGTGCGCGTGTCGAGCCTGATCGGCACGATCGTCTACGTGTTCGTGTTCGTGCCGACGCTGATCTCCGCGCTCGACGCGCTGAAGATCGACGCGATCTCGGTGCCGGCCACCAACATGCTGAACCAGTTCCTCGGCGCGGTGCCGGACATCGTCGCGGCGATCGTGATCGTGCTGGTGACGTTCTACTTCGCGCGCTTCGTCGCGTCGCTCGCGCAGAAGCTGCTGGAAGCCGCGGGCGCTGACGGGCTGCCGGCCGTGCTCGGCGTCGAGCGCGTGTTCTCGGGAATCCTGCAGCCGTCGGTGCTGGTGGCGCGGCTGATCGTGTTCTTCGCGATGCTGTTCGCGTCGGTCGAAGCCGCGAACCGGCTCGGCTTCTCGCAGGTGCGCGACGTCGTCACGCTGTTCATCGAATTCGGCGGCCACGTGCTGATGGGCGGCGTGATCCTCGTGATCGGCGTGTGGCTCGCGGGCCTCGCGCGCCGCGTGATCGAGCAGGCCGACCGTGAGCACAGCGTACTGTTCGCGCGCATCGCGCAATTTGCGATCCTGGGCCTCGTGTTCGCAATGGGGCTGCGCGCGATGGGCATCGCGAACGAGATCGTCCAGCTCGCGTTCGGCCTCGTGCTCGGCGCGATCGCGGTGGCGGTGGCGCTGTCGTTCGGCCTCGGCGGCCGCGAAGCGGCCGGCAAGCTGCTCGACCGCTGGTTCAACCAGCGCAGCGGCGGGCAGTAATGCCACGCTCGCGCAGCCGTCCGGTCGCGTCGTGCGGCCGGATCGTGCTGCACGCGCGAGCGCTTGCATGCCATGGCGCGCGAACGGCACGCGACAGCGTCCGTTCGCGCGTCGTCTCGCATGCGTACGACCACTCCGCCGGAACCGGCACAGGCCGCAACGGCGTATCCGGCTGCGCGCGGGCGCCTTGCCGATCGGCTTCGTCCGTCGCGCCGCGTCCGCGTTTCCGTCAGCGAAATGTCAGCCGCGATCTTTGCCGAATTTCGATAACACGTCGTTTAATGACTCTCTAGCATCGATTCTCAGTCGCGCAGGCCGGCAGGCCCGGCGCCTTTGAGGAGAGAGTCCGATGAAAGCAGAGTCGAATGGCCGGCCCGCCGCCGGCGCCAAGTCGTCCAGCCAGCCCGCGCTGCAGCAGACGCTCGGGACCTGGCAACTGTGGGGCATCGCGGTCGGCCTCGTGATTTCCGGCGAATACTTCGGCTGGAGCTACGGCTGGGCGAGCGCCGGCACGCTGGGCTTCGTCGTCACCGCGCTGTTCGTCGCGGCGATGTACACGACCTTCATCTTCAGTTTCACCGAGCTGACGACGTCGATCCCGCACGCGGGCGGCCCGTTCGCGTATGCGCGTCGTGCGTTCGGCCCGACCGGCGGCTATCTCGCCGGCGCGGCGACGCTCGTCGAGTTCGTGTTCGCGCCGCCCGCGATCGCGCTCGCGATCGGCGCGTACCTGCACGTGCAGTTTCCGGGGCTGGAGCCGAAACATGCGGCGATGGGCGCGTATCTCGTGTTCATGGCACTGAACATCGTCGGCGTGCAGATCGCAGCGACCTTCGAGCTCGTCGTCACGCTGCTCGCGATCTTCGAGCTGCTGGTGTTCATGGGCGTCGTGTCGCCGGGCTTCGCGTGGAGCAACTTCATGAAGGGCGGCTGGTCGGGCGCCGATCATTTCAGCGTGGGCGCGTTCCACGGGATGTTCGCGGCGATTCCGTTCGCGATCTGGTTCTTCCTCGCGATCGAAGGCGTCGCGATGGCCGCCGAGGAAGCGAAGAACCCGAAGCGCTCGATTCCGATCGCGTACGTGGCCGGGATCCTGACCCTCGTTGCACTCGCGGTCGGCGTGATGGTGTTCGCCGGCGGCGCGGGCGACTGGACCAAGCTCGCGAACATCAACGACCCGCTGCCGCAGGCGATGAAGTACATCGTTGGCGCGAACAGCGGCTGGATGCACATGCTCGTGTGGCTCGGGCTGTTCGGGCTGGTCGCGTCGTTCCACGGGATCATTCTCGGTTATTCGCGCCAGATCTTCGCGCTGGCCCGCGAAGGCTACCTGCCCGAATGGCTCGCGAAGGTGCATCCGCGCTTCAAGACGCCTTACCGCGCGATCCTCGCGGGCGGCGTGGTCGGCATCGCGGCGATCTACAGCGACGAGCTGATCCAGTTCGGCGGGCAGACGCTGACCGCGAATATCGTGACGATGTCGGTATTCGGTGCGATCGTGATGTATATCGTGAGCATGGCGTCGCTGTTCAAGCTGCGCCGCTCGCAGCCGAATCTCGAACGGCCGTTCCGCGCACCGCTGTACCCGATCTTCCCGGCGTTCGCGATCCTGGCTGCGCTCGTCTGTCTCGGGACCATGATTTACTTCAACGGGCTGGTCGCGCTGGTGTTCGTCGGCTTCCTCGCGTTCGGCTACGCGTATTTCCTCGCGACGCGTTCGCAGCGTGCGAGTGCGCCGGGCGACGTGCTGCTGGAGGAGTGAGCGGGATGAAAGTGAAGGGCCGTTTCTGATGGCATCCGGCGCGCCCCGTCGAACGGGCGCGCCGTCGGCTTTTGGCAAGGAGGAGACTCGCAGATGTCCTATACGGAGACGATCGGTCCGCGCACGTACCGTTTCGCGGATCTGAAGACGCTGCTCGCGAAGGCGAGCCCGCTGCGTTCCGGCGACCAGCTCGCTGGTGTCGCGGCGGCGAGCGAGGAGGAGCGCGTCGCCGCGAAGATCGCGCTCGCGGGCGTGCCGCTGAAGGCATTCCTGAACGAAGCGGTGATCCCGTATGAAGACGACGAGGTCACGCGCCTCATCGTCGACGATCACGACGCGCAGGCATTCGCGGAAATCTCGCATCTCACCGTCGGCGATTTCCGCAACTGGCTGCTGTCGCCCGCGGCCGACGGCGCGGCGCTCGAACGGATCGCGCCGGGCCTCACGCCCGAGATGGTCGCGGCCGTATCGAAGCTGATGCGCAACCAGGACCTGATCGCGGCGGCGCGGAAGCGTCGCGTCGTCACGCGCTTTCGCAACACGGTCGGGCTACCGGGCCGGATGTCGGTGCGGCTGCAGCCGAACCACCCGACCGACGACGTGAAGGGGATCGCCGCATCGATGCTCGACGGGCTGATGTACGGCTGCGGCGACGCGATGATCGGCATCAACCCGGCCACCGACAGCCTCGCGGCGATCGTGAAGCTGCTCGCGATGATCGACGGCTTCCGCGAACGCTACGGCGTGCCGACGCAATCGTGCGTGCTCACGCACGTGACCAACACGATCGCGGCGATCGAGAAGGGCGCGCCGGTCGATCTCGTGTTCCAGTCGATCGCGGGCACCGAGAAGGCGAACGCGAGCTTCGGGATCTCGCTCGCGCTGCTCGGTGAGGCCCGCGAGGCCGCGTTGTCGCTCAAGCGCGGCACCGTCGGCAACAATCTCATGTACTTCGAGACGGGCCAGGGCAGCGCGCTGTCGGCGAATGCGCACTTCGGCGTCGACCAGCAGACCTGCGAAGTGCGCGCGTATGCAGTCGCGCGCAAGTTCGAGCCATTCCTCGTGAACACGGTGGTCGGCTTCATCGGGCCCGAATACCTGTACGACGGCAAGCAGATCATCCGAGCGGGGCTCGAGGATCACTTCTGCGGGAAGCTGCTCGGCGTGCCGATGGGCTGCGACATCTGCTACACGAACCACGCGGAAGCCGACTCGGACGACATGGATACGCTGCTGACGCTGCTGGGTGTGGCCGGCATCAACTTCATCATGGGGATTCCGGGCGCGGACGACGTGATGCTGAACTACCAGAGCACGTCGTTCCACGATCAGCTGTACGTGCGTGAAGTGCTCGGGTTGCGCCGCGCGCCCGAATTCGAGGAGTGGCTGGAGACGATGGAGATCGCCGACGCGCACGGCGCATTGCGCGCCGCGACGTCGCGCGTGCCGCTGCTCGCGGGCGCGAACGACTGGATGGGGATTTCGGCATGAGCGACGCCGTCGAGAAGAACCCGTGGGCGCAGCTGAAGTCGTTCACGAATGCACGGATCGCGCTCGGCCGCGCGGGCAACAGCCTGCCGACCGCGCCGCTGCTCGCGTTCAACCTGTCGCATGCGCAGGCGCGCGATGCGGTGCACCAGCCGCTCGATGCGGACGCGCTGCGGCGCGAGATCGATGCTGCCGGCTTTGCGACGCTCGGCGTGCAGAGTGCCGCGCCCGATCGTCACCATTACCTGCGCCGGCCGGATCTCGGCCGCAAGCTGTCGGATGAAGGGCGCGCGCTGCTGGCTGCGCACGGCGACGCGGTGAGCGGCGATGGGCCCGACGTCGTGTTCGTGGTCGGCGACGGGCTGTCGGCGTTCGCGGCCGCGAAACAGGCGCTGCCGTTGCTGCAGGCCATAAGGCCGCGGCTCGATGCGGACGGCTGGCGGATCGGCCCGGTGGTGGTCGCGACGCAGGCGCGCGTCGCGCTCGGCGACGAGATCGGCGAATTGCTGCGCGCGAAGGTCGTCGCGATGCTGATCGGCGAACGGCCGGGGCTCAGCTCGCCGGACAGCCTCGGCGTGTACCTGACCTGGGCGCCGAAAGTCGGGTGCCACGACGCATTGCGCAACTGCATCTCGAACGTGCGGCCTGAAGGGCTGCCGTACGCGGGGGCCGCGCACAAGCTGCATTACCTGATGACGCACGCGCGCCGGCTCGGACTGACGGGCGTCGGGCTGAAGGACGACAGTGACGCGTTGTTGCCGCAGGCGGAAGCGGAGCGGATCGGGGCGGACTGAACGGAGTGGAACGGCTCGGAACGGTGCGCGCGGGTTGCTGCCGCACGGCGGCGTTCCATCGAGCCGTGCGGGCGGCGTGTTGGACGCCGGTCGACGCGTCCGTCCGCAGCTACTTGAACAGCCGCTCGCACAGAAAATCGACGAGCACGCGCAGCTTTGGCGACAGCTGCCGGCTCGACGGCCACACGATCGAGAACTGCCCCGGCGCGATCCGGTAGTCGTCGAGCACGGTGACGAGCAGGCCTGTTTCGAGCGCGTCGCGTGCGAGGAAGTCGGGCATGTAGCCGATGCCGAGCCCTGCGAGCACGGTGCCGCGCAGGGCCTCCATGTTGTTGCAGGTCATCGCGGTGCGCAGCTTCAGCGGCGTGCCGTCGTCGGCCGCGAGCGCCCAGTCCTGCAGCTTGCCGGTGGTCGGGAAGCAGTAGCGCACGCATTCGTGCGCTTCGAGATCGCGCGGCGCGCGCGGCGTGCCGGCCTGCGCGAGATAGGCGGGCGTTGCGCACAGCACGAACGCGAACGGGCCGAGCCGCCGCGACATCAGGCTCGAATCGGATAGCGGGCCGCTGCGGATCACTGCGTCGAAGCCACCTTCGACGACATCCACCATCCGGTCGTTGAAGTCGAGATCGAGCTCGACGTCCGGGTAGCGCTGCCGGAATTCGGGCAGCACCGGCAGCAGGAACCGGTAGCCGATCACCGGCAGGCTCACGCGCAGCTTGCCGCGCGGGCGCTGCGCCGATGCCGTCACGGTCGCTTCCGCATCGCGGAAATCCTCGAGGATCCGCTGGCAGCGTTCGTAGAAGTGCCGCCCCTCGTCGGTGAGCGTGACGCGCCGCGTCGTGCGGTTGAACAGGCGCACGCCGAGCGACTGCTCGAGTTTCGCGATCGTCTTGCCGACCGCCGACGCCGAGATGCCGAGCGCGCGGCCAGCCGCGACGAAGCTCAACGCCTCGGCGGTGCGGACGAAGGCGACGATGCCGGTGAGGTTTTCCATCGATTCGAAGCGCGTGCGCCCGCGGCGCGTAGCTGAGTAGATTGCGGAATTCTAGTCCGTTATATCCGGAGCTTTGCGTGGTTTTTCGCCGATTGAATCGGATTTATCGTCTGTCGCTCTGACGGCGCATCCGCGCCGGCTTTTCGAGGAGCGATGATGGATCAGCCTTTTTCAGCCGCTTCGGCTCAGTCGGCACGCCGGCGCGCGTGGGTGCTGGCCGCCGTCTGCCTGGCCGCCGTCGCGCTGCCGCTGTCGTTTTCGGGCGGCGCGGTCGCGACGCCCGCGATCGGCCGCGACCTGCACGGCGGCACGGTCGCGATGAACTGGATCACCAACGCGTTCATGCTCGCGTTCGGCAGCTTCCTGATGGCGGCGGGCGCGCTGGCCGACCAGTTCGGCCGCAAGCGCCTGTTCGCGATCGGCGTTGGCGGCTTCACGCTGATGTCGGTTGCGCTCGCGTTCGCGCCGTCGATGCTCGCGGTCGACCTGCTGCGCGCCGCGCAGGGGCTCGCGGCGGCCGCGGCGCTCGCGGGCGGCACGGCCGCGCTCGCGCAGGAGTTCGACGGCGCGGCGCGCACGCGAGCGTTCAGCCTGCTCGGCACGACCTTCGGGATCGGGCTCGCGTTCGGGCCCGTGCTGGCCGGCGCGCTGATCGGGCATTACGGCTGGCGCGCGATCTTCGTGACGAGCGCGGTGGCCGGCGTCCTGTCGCTCGGCGTCGGGCTGCCGCGCATGCACGAGTCGCGCGACCCGCACGCGACGGGGCTCGACTGGCCCGGCACGACCGCGTTCACCGCCGCGCTGACGCTGTTCACGTTCGGCGTGATCGAGGCGCCCGCGCGCGGCTGGTCGAGCACACTCGTGATCTTGCTGCTGGCCGGTGCCGCGCTCGGCGCCTGCGCGTTCGTGATGATCGAGACGCGGGTCGCGCGGCCGATGCTCGACCTGTCGCTGTTCCGGATCGCGCGCTTCGTCGGCGTGCAGGTGCTGCCGGTGTCGACCTGCTGCTGCTACATCGTGCTGCTGGTCGTGCTGCCGCTGCGCTTCATCGGCATCGACGGCTTCAGCGAGATCGACGCCGGCTGGCTGATGCTGGCGATTTCCGCGCCGATGCTGGTCGTGCCGCTCGTCGCGGCGACGCTCACGCGCTGGCTTTCGGCCGGCGTGATCTCGGGGCTCGGGCTCCTGATCGCGGCGGCCGGGCTCGTGTGGCTGGGCGTCGCGCTGCGCGGCGGCGCGGGGCCCGCGGCGATCGGGCCGATGCTGGCGATCGGCGTCGGGGCCGGCATGCCGTGGGGGCTGATGGACGGGCTGTCGGTGAGCGTCGTGCCGAAGGAGCGTGCCGGGATGGCGACCGGGATCTTCAGTACGACGCGCGTGGCCGGCGAGGGGATCGCGCTCGCGATCGTCGGGGCGGTGCTGGCTGCGCTCGCGCGGACGGGGCTGACGCAGGCGGCAGGCGCTGCCGGCACGCCGGACGCGACGCTGCGTGCGGCTGCGCGGCTCGCGACCGGCGATCTCGCGGGTGCGGCGGCTGCGCTGCCGGGTGTCGGGCATGCGGCGCTGCTCGCGAGTTACACGCATGCGTTCGAGCGGTTGTTGGTCGGGTTGGCGGTTGTTACCGTGCTGTGTGCGGGGGTGGTGTTTGCGTTTCTTGGTGGGCGGCGGGCAGGGCTGGCCTCAAACGGCTAACGCACGCTTGCCTTGAAGCGCGACATGATTCCCGCAAGCCTGATGATGGCGGTTGCCCAATCGGGGATCGGACTCACTGATGTCGCGCCAGTGAATATCAGATTTTCAACTCGAATGGCGAGGGTGCAGTTGCCTCGTGGTTGTCTTCGGTGCTTGGGAACAAGCGTTGGCCTTCGCGATCGCAGAAATAGAAGTTCTTCTCTCTGACGTCGTAGCGATAGAAAATGATCCGATCCGATGCCACGGGTGTCGTGTCGTAGCCTGACAAGTCTGCATTGGGCGTACACAAGCGCTCGACCTCTTCCGGCCAGCGGAATTTCGAGAGATGGTAGTTTGCCCATCGATCGATCAGCGGACCGAGTCCGGGCCAGTAGAACGAATTGAGTCGCGATGGCGGCGACGGTTTGCGATATTCGTCCAGATCGGCGGTCGGCTGGATCGCTTCGAGTCCTTCCTCCATGTAGCGGCGGATGAACTCGAAGCGAAGGGAGGCGGTGCGGATGTCGGAGCTATCGAGCTCGTCGAATTCACCACTCAACCAGAGCACGCCATCAATGACATAACTGGTGACGCCGGCTGGTGGGGAAAACGCCAGTTGTAGCTTGATGCGTCCAGGGGGCATTAATCGGAAAAGTGGCTGTACATCGCGCCAACGCAGCGTAATTGCCCGGCCCTCCCGGCCGACGACGTGCACGCTCTGCGCCTGCCGATTGAAACGAATACGCGTGGACGGTTTCGTAAGGGCCCACAAGCCCCAAAAGAAAAGAACATTCACGATCGGATAGATCGCCAGCAACTCCCAAAACCACTCGGCCATGATTATGCTTAACACCATCACGACGACGGATATGGTGTGTAGCATCGACAGTAAATATATGATGTCCCTCGCCTCCCCGTCCCCAAAGCGGGTCTCGATAAACCGATCATTGAAGAGTTCGGGATCGTTGATGTCATTCTTAAACTTGGCGTCCCCTTTCCACATCGCCAAGTCCACCGGTTCCATCGGTGCTATATCCGAACGCTTGAGCCACAGTGCGATACCATCCACGAAGCTCAGAGCTTTTTTGCTTTTGCCGAACATTAGATTTTCAACTCGAATGGCGAGGGTGCAGCTTCCTCGTGGTCGTCTTCGGTGCTTGGGAACAAACGTTGGCCCTCGCGATCGCAGAAATAGAAGTTCTTCTCTCTGACGTCGTAGCGATAGAAAATGATCCGATCCGATGTCACGGGTGTTGTGTCGTAGCCTGACAGGTCTGCGTTGGGCGCACATAGGCGCTCGACTTCTTCCGGCCAGCAGAATTTCGAGAGATGGTAGTTTGCCCATCGATCGATCAGCGGACCGAGTCCGGGCCAGTAGAACGAATTGAGTCGCGATGGCGGCGACGGTTTGCGATACTCGTCCAGGTCGGCGGTCGGCTGGATCGCTTCGAGTCCTTCCTCCATGTAGCGGCGGATGAACTCGAAGCGCAGTGCGGCCGAGCCGATGCCCGAGCTATCGAGTTTGTCGAACTCACCATTCAGCCAGAGCACACCGTCAATAACTCGACTGGTGACACCGGCCGGTGGGGGAAACGCCAGTTGCAGCGCAATGCGTCCTGGCGGCATCAATCGGAAAAGTGGCTGTACATCGCGCCAGTGCAGTGTAATTGCCTGACCATCCCGGTCGACGACGTGTACGCTCTGCGCCTGTCGATTGAAACGAATGCGCGTGGACGGTTTTGTGAGCGCCCACATACCCATAAAGAAAAATATATTTGCTATTGGATAGATTGCTAAAATTCCCCAAAATCGCTCGCCTGAAAATGCACTTGCTACCAGTATCGCAACGGATATGGTGTGTTGCATCGAAAGTAAATACATGAGATCTGTGGATTTTCCATCTCCAAGGCGCGTCTCGATAAATCGCTCATTGAAGAGATCTCGATCGCTGATGTCATTTTCAAATTCGGCATCGCCTTTCCACATCGCCAAATTCACTGGTTCCATCGGCGCTATATCCGAGCGCTTTAGCCATTGCGCGATACCCTCCTCGAAGCTCAGGTTTTTTTTGCTTTTGCCGAACATTAGATCTTCAACTCAAATGGCGAGGGTGCAGTTGTTTCGTGGTCATCTTCGGTGCTTGGGAACAAACGTTGCCCTTCGCGATCGCAGAAATAGAAGTTCTTCTCTCTGACGTCGTAGCGATAGAAAATGATCCGATCCGATGCCACGGGTGTCGTGTCGTAGTCTGACAAGTCTGCGTTGGGCGCACACAAGCGCTCGACCTCTTCCGGCCAGCGGAACTTCGAGAGATGGTAGTTTGCCCATCGGTCGATCAGCGGACCGAGGCCGGGCCAGTAGAACGAATTCAGGCGAGACGGTGGCGACGGTTTGCGATATTCATCCATGTCGGCGGTCGGCTGGATCGAGTCGAGTCCTTCCTCCATGTAGCGGCGGATGAACTCGAAGCGCAGTGCGGCCGTGCCGATGTCCGAGCTATCGAGTTTGTCGAACTCACCATTCAGCCAGAGCACACCGTCAATAACTCGACTGGTGACGCCGGCCGGTGGGGGAAACGCCAGTTGTAGTGCGATGCGTCCGGGGGGGATTAATCGGAAAAGTGGCTGTACATCGCGCCAGTGCAGTGTAATCGCCTGCCCTTCCCGACCGACAATATGCACGCTCTGCGCCTGTCTATTGAAACGAATGCGCGTGGACGGTTTTGTGAGCGCCCACATGCCCCAAAAGAAAAGAATATTCACTATCGGGTAGATCAACAGCAATTCCCAAAACCAATCGCCAGTGAATACGCTCGCTACCGTCGCAACAATGAAAATAGTGTGCTGCATTGATAGTAAATATATGATGTCTTTGGCTGTCTCGTCTCCAAGGCGGGTTTCGATAAACTGTTCGTTGAAGAGTTCTCGATCGCTGATATCATTTTCAAATTCGGCATCGCCTTTCCACATTGCCAGATTCACTGGTTCCATCGGTGCTATATCCGAGCGATTGATCCATTGCGCGATACCCTCGTCGAAGCTTAGTTTTTTTTTGCTTTTGCCGAACATCAATTTTTCACCTCGATTACCATCTCGGAATCGCTGAAGGCATTGGGCCAGTAGCTCACCACGGTGTCGCCCATCAGCGTCGTCGTATCGAATTTCAGGTAACCTACGGCATCGACCAGCGTAACCAGGGACGGATCGCCGAACTCCTGCTCCGTACCCAATGCTGAGATATTCCGATGTTGCGTCAACTTATATGTGCTGGCTTGCGGCAGCCAACCCGGAAAGGCCACGGTTATCGTGCGTGCGGGCATACGGTTCGTCAGGATCGGCCCAAGGCCGGGAATTGCTGCTTTGTTGAGTCGCTCTGCTATTCGCAGGTCCGTCTCAATACGCGGCTCCTTGGATAGCCGCATGAACGCCAAGCGCTCTATGGCTGCCGTGTCGAATTTCGGATGATTTCCCCACATGCACTGATCAAGCCAATCGGTGACCCTCTGCTCGGCCTTCTCTTGTTCCATATATCCAGTCCAGAGCGTGCGCGCGATATCGGCGGAAAAGAGGATCAAACCAATTTGCCCACCTCTCAACCTTGCCAGCAATTTCCCGCCATATTGCTGCCGTAGCGGACGAGTACTGAACAGCCAAGCTGCGCCGAACCCTGCCTCTGTAAATTGAATGCCGGCGTCAATCAGCGTATAGATACGTACATTGCCGTGCTGGTTGCGTTGATCGAGGGTAGCCTTAAATCCTCCAATAAAGGCCGCACCACTCGTCCATCCGATCATCAAGCGTTCTGTTTTCTCGCTTGTGTTTCGTGCCAGATCGGCTGCACTCTTGTTGCCAGCCAGAACAGCACGCTGTGCCTTCACCGCGAACAACGCGCGTTGCATCGCATACCCGCTCGCGACCACAACACCTGCATTGCTGTCGGCGTGCAGCAGATTGGTCAAGGTCAACCCGTCCACCGTCCCCAACTTCTTCACTGCATTGGCCAGGTTGATGGTGCTGATCCAGATCAACCCACCACGTCGCCTTGGCGGTTGACCAGATCGAAGCCTTGACCGTTGAAGCGATAAAACACATCCCGGCGAGCCTCCACGGGGGTTGTGTCGTAACCGCTCAGGTCTGCGCCAGGTGCGCATAGGCGCTCCACTTCCGCAGGCCATTGGGCTCGCGCGGCGCGGCGGGTCAGATAGCGGTCAATCAAGGGTCCGCCAGCCAGGTAGTAAATTGGGCTAACGATCAGATTGGCCAACAGGAATTCGAACAAGCCATCGCTCCGCGTGACGGGCTTGGTGAAGCCGCTAGGCCTATACCGAGTGCGCTCTGGATCAGGCTGCACAGCGGACAATCCTTCCACCATGTAGCGACGGAGGAATTCAAGACGGGAAAGGTTATCGGACATCGACAGCTCATCGCTGATGTCGAAGGCACCGTGGGCCACGGATAGATCAGTCGAACCGGTGCGAAATACCAGCTTGATCGCAAACTTGCCATCGCCATAAGTGCTGAACTCAGTAAAAGGGTGAACCTCCCGCCATGACAACGTTGTTGCCTCATTGGGCCCGTCATAGACATGCACGAGTTGGGCTTGCCGATTGAATCGCACCTGCCCTCCTTCTTGCCGTAGCAATACGAACCCGCCTATGGCCGTAAAGAGCATAAAGATGAAAAAGGTCCAACTGAACTCATACCCTCCGTTAGGTAGCCCGACCCTACGGAGGATTTCATCGTATCCCCCCCATATCGTCACTCCCAGACTCAGAAAGAAGCCTCCTGAAAACAGGTAGAGCACAAAAGCGGCTTTTCCAACGATCAGACGGCTCTCGAGAAACCGGTCATTGAACTGGTCAGTGTCGGATAGGTCATCAACAAAGCTCACATGGTCGGGCCACATGGCAACTCGAATATCCGGAAGCTGCTGCCACTTCGGTAGGCGCCTCAATCTGGCTAGCATTTCCTCGAAGGTGAGTGTCGGTTTCGGATCGGGCATTAGTTCGTCATCTCCAGCATGAGGTCTGGCTGGGTAAAACCGTTAGGCCAATAGAGCACCACGGTATTGCCAAGCAAATTTCGAGCTTCGAGGCGGAGATAGCCGTTGCCGCCCTTGACCTCTATTTTTTCGGGATCGTTGAAAGCGCTTTCGGTCATCAGGCCAAAGACCACCTTCTGGGTTACGTGATAGGCACTGATCTGTGGCTGCCAGCCGGGCAGCACGACTACCACATCGCGTTGTGCTCGGGGCTCGAGGCGGCTCGCGGGAAAGACAGCTTCCAGCGCGATGTTTCCTAACTTGTAGTCGGTGTCGACCTGGGGCTTGAGGAACATTTCGTAATACTTTTGTTGTTCCTCCGCGCTGCTATGCGTAGGTGCGAGACCCAGGCAACTCTGTTTGATCCAATCGGCGACCTTGGCTTTGTCCACACGTGTCTGGTTCCACGTGTAGGCGAGTTGCAACGCTGTAATCACGAGCGCCACTGGTGCATCGACAAACCAAAGCGCGGCCCGTTCCGCTGCATTAAAGACGGCAGCTCGTCCAATTGCTTGTAGTGCAAGCTTTCCGCCTAACCCGGTTGACCTCAGGGTCCACAACTTAGCCCCAATGTAGCCAAAACCCGCGACAGCGGAGGTCGCTTGCAACGCTATACCGATCTTCGAGATTGCTCTTTCGTTTGGTCCCTGCTTGTTGGTTTGACTGAAATCTTTCAGTGCGATGGCCAGCGACGCACCAGCGGCCAAGCTAATAGCCCAACGATCTGCTCGGTCGGCCAATCTGGTCAGTTCCTCGGCCCGAGAGGCCTTGCCAGCCAGTAACGCCAGATCGCGCTGCCGGGTCAACACTGCCGACAACAGGCCACGCTGTGCACCGCCGATGCCGAGCAGGCTGCCGGTGACGTTGAGGCTGTTGACCAAAGCGGTCTGATCCGACTGCCCAAGCTGGCTGAGAGCAGTGCCCGTATTCGTGATGGAGCTGAGTACGCCAAGGCCGCCAAGCCCCAGTTTTGCTCCGTGCCAGAGTGACAACCTGGGGGTGAGCTTCGGCACGAGTTCGCGCAGTCGGGCCTGATCGGCCTCACCAAGCGCAGCCGACAGGCGCATGACGGTGATGTGTTCCTTCATGCCTTGGGCCAACGGGCTCAAACGGAAGTTGACCTTGCCTTTGAGCCCCGCTTCACGACGCAAGCGCGATGGTACTTCTTTGGTTGCGACTTGCTCCGGATGTGCGATCACGCCCTCGGCCACTTCAAATAGGGAGACGTAGCGGGTATTCCAAAGGGCATTGGGCGTGACCGGCGACTTCCCTCTCATCAATGCCAGCAGAGTCATGGCCGTCAGTTGCCGGGAGGCAGCATCAGGCTGGATGTCCTTGATAACGGCATTCAGTTCGTTGAGTGCCTTTGTGATCAACTGATCAGTCGTGGTCTCCATCAACTGCCGCGTCGCGCTCCAAGTGTCGGCTTTCGGGTATCCCTTGAGAGCCAGGGCGAACAGGGTGCCGTCGCGCGGTCCATCTGAAGTCAATTGCTCGGCAAGTTGCTGTGTGCCGGCAGTGGAGCAAACGAGCCCGTAGAGTGTGCGTACGAAGGCGCCACGTCCTGCCACGAAATTGGAAGCATTCTTCCAGTCATAGAGGTCACGCACCGTGGTTATCAGGGCACCCGGCCCTGTGTAAGTGGCACCCCACGGCAACAAGTTCGCGGCGGCAGCGTCCAGTTGCCGCTGATAGTGGGCCACGCTCGGCGCGTCCTTCTCCAGGAACTCATTGCGAGCGCTCTCGTTCAAGTTGTCACGGTAGAGTTTCCGTTTGGCAGCCAAGCCCTTTCGGTAGGCCGCGTCGCGCGCCGAGTTGGCAGCGCCTCCCCCCGTACCAGGCGGTAACGCACTTCCCACTACGTCGTTGGAGAACGCTTCCAATTCCGTTTCGCGTGCGAGGTTTGCGCCAAGCGCATCAATGGCTTCACTCACCCAGAGTAGCCGGGCCGCGTCCTTGTTGTAGTCGTGCCATTTCGTGAGCACGGCTTCGATGCGATGGTTGAGTTCACTTGCCATCCCTACCGGGTCGTGCAGAGCCACCACCAGCCGGGCGCTACCCGGTCCTTGAGCCATTTGTAGCGCAGCGCTGTTGGGCAATCTGGCGCCGACTCTATATTCGGACCAACCGACCTCTTTGCCATTCAATCCGACAGGCTGTTGTTCAGCCGTGTCCTCCAGACGCAGTGTGTGTTTGACCGAGGGAGCAGTGCCGGGGACCTTTCCCCCTTCGAAGGCCTGCAACCAAGGCTTCAAGTCGATTGTTGTGCCTAGCTTGGTGCGTATGCCCCTCATGTCGCCCCGAAACGCACTGAGCTTGGCTGGACTAAGGAGGACGTCTGCAAACCAAATGACTACTTGCTTGGGGGTGTGATCGTAAGCAGGAATATAGGCAAACGGCAGAGGCGCGCCGACCAACTCGGTGGCGTTGAATTTCTTGTCGAGTTGCAGACGTTGAAACTGCGCAGGCCGCCGTTCTCCACCGTTGGTGTCGCCGTCAGGACTGCGATAAACGAAGCAAATGATCTGCTCGCGATTGTCCGGATCGAAGATGTACAGGTAGCCATCGTCATCGCGTAATGCGCGCAGCACGTACTGATATCCGTCGAGCGCGGGAAAGCCCTTCTCGAGGTTCGGGTGATGGTAGGCAAAACCTCCCTTCTCGGCAGGCGCGACCGCATAACGGAGTGGAAAAAACGGGATGACTTTATTGCAGCTATGCGCGCCATGTGCCGATTGGCTGGCGGTGCCGGCAGCGATTTCCTGGGGTGTCTTGGCGATAACCGTCATGCCGTTTCCTTCGCTAGCAGATCGTTGATTTGCATCAGGCGCCGCCAGGCGGGTTGATCGGTTGCATTGAGCAGGCGTGTCAACACGTTATCCGGATCATGCAGGCGCCGGGGATGGTGGAAAAAGAGATTCAGATAGGCCCAAAGGTCTTCGTCATTGACGAAACCCAAGGTCACGGCGTGGCTGACCTGGATGTTGACGGCCTGCGAGAGATGGTCATCGTCCAACGCATCCAGTGCGGGGATTCTCTCGTTCCGAAGCCGGCGAACCCAACCGCGATAGCTGTAGTCGACGCGCTGGGCGTCGAGCGCGCGAATCACGCTTTCTGTTAGAACGAAGGGTGCCGCAGCAGGTGGTGCCGAAATTCCTGATTGGCGCGCGAGCCGGTACCAATCGCCACGACCTTCATTCCACTCACACCAGATCCAGCTCTGAATCGGCCCAAGCAAGCAGTCCTGCTCGTCATCCGACAAACCTTCGACCAATCCGCGCAACGCACGAGGCTCGTGCGCGCGCAGTAGCGCGAGGTTGCCGTCGGGCATCCGAGCGTGACGTAGCATGCGTAAGTGCTGAAGCACCACGGTGAAATGTTCGTCCGATTGGAGAATGCCTCCCCAATGCAGCTCGGACCAGTCATGCAACATCGCGGAAAGTAGCGCCGATTCGGGTTTGGCCTGGATGAGCAACGGGCCGTCGCGCTCTTGCTGCCAGTACTCGGTATCGGAATAGATCCACTCGCGGCGTGACGATGTGTCGAAGGCAAGGACTGTGTCCTCCATGCCGCTATCCAGCCCACCATCCACGACAAGGAAAAAGCTCGGTCGCGAGCAGGTGAGCGCCCTCGCTTCCTCTGCACCGTTCAGCATCGTCTTCATGAGGCTCATCCATTCCGGCCGCAGGGGCATGGCTGGAGCGGACAACTGCCGTCATCCCGCATCGCACACAACGGGTTGATTGCACGGCCCTGGCGCGCCATTCCAGCAATGCTGATGGCATTTTTGCTGCCAGCCGGCTGCTGGCTCATCGGCCCCTTCACGCGAATCGCCACGCCATCCAGCGTGATGCCGCTGCTGTCGATGCGCACAGTCCCGCCGGAACCTTTGAGGACGACGGCCTCGGCCGCGTGAATTTCGTAGACCTTGGTGCGATGCTGGATGGCTTGCCCGGCCTCGACCTCCACCCTGCCTTGTACGCGCTGCTCCAGGCGTCCGCCGATGTCCGCCGTATGGTTGGCAGCCGTCTTGTCGCGGCGGCTATTGCCTACCTCTTCGGTGCGGTCTTTCGCGGTTGTGATGGTGTGATTGCGGCCGATGGTCAGAAAGTCGTCCTGGCCGATGTCGTGTCGGCGATCCCGCCCGATCGTGACCTGTTCGTCGTGCCCCACCGTCTCCTTGCGGTCGTTGCCGATCGCAATGGTCTCGTCGTGTTCGATCTGCTCGCTGCGGTCATGACCGACGAAGGTGGTTTCGTCGTGGTTGACGTGGATGTTCTGGTCGCGCTGCGCGTGGACATAGATCTCTTCCTGTCCTGCTTCGTCCTCGAAACGCAGCTCGTTGAACCCTTCGCCCTTGTGCGTCTGACTCTTGATCGCCATCCGCGTCTTGTGCCGCGGCAGTTCGTACGGCGGTAGCTGCAAGCGGTTGTAGGTGCGACCAGTGATGACCGGTTGGTCCGGATCACCGTCGAAGAAGTCGACGATCACCTCTTGCCCAATGCGCGGGATCGCCATATGGCCCCACAGCGCCCCCGCCCAGTTCTGCGCGACGCGGATCCAGCACGAGCTGTGCTCGTCGTGCCGGCCCTGACGATCCCACGGAAACTGCACCTTCACTCGGCCGTACTCGTCGGTGTAGATCTCTTCACCCTCCGGGCCCACGACCACCGCCGGCTGGGGGCCCTCGATACGCGGGTGCGGCAACGGCTCGGCGCGCCATTCGGCATCGTCCGGCACCAGTACCGCTTCGTATCCGTAATACGTGCCGTGTTGTGCGTCGGCGCTTTCTTCCGCCTGACTGGTGTGTTGCTTGCCGTGATGCACCAGGCTCACCGGACGCCAACTCCGGTTCATGTCCTCGCGTGGGTGGCCCGTGAGCGCGAAAGCAATGCCCGGCTGCAAGCGCGCGTCGTCGCCACTGACGAACGCCACGCGTGCATCGCGCCGGTGGCCGCGCAGACGATCGTGAGTGAACGCCTTGCCGCTGGCTTCGTGTTTATATCGGCCCGGGTAGTCATAGCGTGCGTAGCCTCGACCCTGATGATCTAGGTCCGTGCCGTCACGCGGGTACTCGTGGTTGAAGCGCGGATTCTTGAACGTGTAGTCGCGCTGCACCTGGCGCGCAGTACGCACGTTCTCGGTGTAAGCGAAGGTCCGTAGGCTGGGTTGTGGCTGATCGCCGCCCGGCGTCGGGTTGTAGATCACCGGCTCGCCGTCAAGACGGCCGAAGATGAACAGCCGATCGCAGTGAATCAGCCGGTGCCCCTCTTTGCCGTGCTGGAACGCGTAGAAAAAACCTTCCTCGCGCAGGATGCGTTCGACGAAGTCGTAGTCGGTATCACCAGCCTGCACGCAATACTCGCGGGCAAGGTGTTCCTTGGTGGCGCGTTGCTCGTAGTCCATCGTCAGGCCATGGGCCTTGAGCACGGCGACTGCGATCTCGGTCACGCGCAGGGTCTGGAAGATCCGCCAGTCGGACGAGAGCTTGAGCCGTGCGAGGCGCGGCTCGACCACCGCCGAATAGCGAGTACGTCGAAAACCGGTATCGCCCTGAACGAACGACGAAACCGCGCCATGCACATAGCGCACGGGCTGGCCACCCTGCCAGATCGTGAGCAGGCCAATGCGATCCAGTATCTGACCAAAGTCGATGGCAGGATTGGCACTGGCCAGTTCGACCTCCAGGCGAAAGGTCTCGGACAACCCCTCATGCAGCGTGAACTCGACGACCTCGAATGACTCGTCGCCAGCAGCGAAGGTAAAGGACAACCGGGTTGGTTGCAGCATTGCGATAGTTCTCCGAACCGAAGACACGCAACCATGCGTATCCCCCACGTCGGTACGTCATGTGTGCGACCGTTGGTTCCAGCCGTGCACGATGACGAGCGATGTGGAAGTGCGATGTGAAACCCATGGCACCCGCCGGGGTGTCACGGATTCTTTAAAGCAAGAGGTTCGCTATCGAGGCGTCTCATGTCCATGAGACAGGTCCGAAAATTTACGACGACATGACTTCTTGGCGGGGCAACGTTGATTTACTGCCATCAGGCCAACTGTGCTCTGCCGGATTTCTTAGGCAATACTGGCTGCTTGATGTCAGGTTGCGGCGCATCTTTCGATGGCTAGGTCGGTGACGGAGCGCCACCATCGCTTCGGTTGCCGCTCCCCATCGCCGCTGGATGGGTGCGGCACACGCGCATCACGCCAGCACCAGCGGCGGCAGCGCCGCATCCGCTCGTACCTGCGCCCGTTCCACTTCAACCACCACATAGCGCCGCGCATCGGGCCACAGATGCGCGCGGCTTCCCGCCTCCTCGTCGATCGTCGCGCGGCCCTGCACGAGCCAGGTCGTCTGGCGCACGAAGTCGACGAACAGCAGCGCGATGGCCGGATTCACGAGCAAGTTGCCGATCGTGTTGAACAGGTTGTTGCCCGCGAAGTCGGGCAGCACGAGCGTGCGGCGGTCGGGCAGGTCGACGAGCGGTTCAAACGAACCATCCGCGCGTGGCTGGCGGCCGCGGTACGAGCAGTCGCTGTTGCCGGCCGCGTCGGCGGTCGCGACGATCAGGAACGCCTGCTCGCGGATGAACGCAATGGCGTCGTCGGTCAGGGGGCCGCGGTCGTTCATGGTGTCGGTTGGCGTACACGCCGTTGCGTGGGAATACGCGATGCGCACGCAAGCGACATGCCACGCGTCGCTGCCGGCATCCGCACGCAGGTGCGCCTGCGCACTGTGGAAATTTCGAACACCGGCCCGGCCACTGCGCAGCCACGCTGTTCAGATTCGGCACACCCGCCGTGCTGCATCGGTGAACACGGCACGGTGCGCACGCGGGCCGGCCGCGGTCGCCGTGCTTTCGTCCTGTTTGGCACGCATGTTGCGTAAACGGGTGCAGCGCAATCCAACCGGCGCTGTACTCACACAAGCACGATGAACAGGAGACATGTATGAACCCGTTTGACCTGAAGCAACTGGGCCTCGACGTCGAATACCCGTACCGTCAGCAATACGACAACTACATCGGCGGCAAGTGGGTTCCGCCGGTGAAGGGCGAGTATTTCGAGAACGTGTCGCCGATCAACGGCAAGCCGTTCTGCCGCGTGCCGCGCTCGGGTGCCGACGACATCGAGCTGGCGCTGGACGCCGCGCATGCCGCGCGCCGCAAGTGGGGCAAGACGTCGGTGGCCGAGCGCGCGAACCTGCTGCTTGCCGCTGCCGACCGGATGGAAAAGAACCTGAAGCTGCTGGCCGTGGCCGAGACGATCGACAACGGCAAGCCGCTGCGCGAGACGATGGCAGCCGACCTGCCGCTCGCGATCGACCACTTCCGCTACTTCGCGGGCTGCATCCGCGCGCAGGAAGGCGGTATCTCCGAAATCGACGACAACACCGTCGCGTACCACTTCCACGAGCCGCTCGGCGTCGTCGGCCAGATCATCCCGTGGAACTTCCCGCTGCTGATGGCCGCATGGAAGCTCGCACCGGCGCTCGCGGCCGGCTGCTGCGTGGTGATGAAGCCGGCCGAGCAGACGCCCGCGTCGGTGCTGGTGCTGATGGAACTGATCGGCGACCTGTTCCCGGCCGGCACGCTCAACATCGTGAACGGCTTCGGCAAGGAAGCGGGCGAAGCGCTCGCGACCAGCAAGCGGATCGCGAAGATCGCGTTCACGGGCTCGACGCCGGTCGGCAAGCACATCCTGCGCGCGGCGGCCGACAACCTGATTCCGTCGACGGTCGAACTGGGCGGCAAGAGCCCGAACATCTTCTTCGCCGACGTGCTCGACCAGGACGACGCGTTCCTCGACAAGGCGCTCGAAGGGCTCGCGATGTTCGCGCTGAACCAGGGCGAAGTGTGCACGTGCCCGTCGCGGATCCTGATCCAGGAATCGATCTACGAGAAATTCATCGAGAAGGCGGTGGCGCGTGTCGAGCGCATCAAGGCCGGCCACCCGCTCGACCTGCAGACGATGATCGGCGCGCAGGCGTCGCAGCAGCAGCTCGACAAGATCCTGTCGTACATCGACATTGGCCGCGACGAGGGCGCGCAATGCCTGACCGGCGGCGAGCGCACGGCGCCGGCGGCGGAACTCGGCACGGGCTACTACGTGAAACCGACGATGCTGCTCGGCAACAACAAGATGCGCGTGTTCCAGGAAGAGATCTTCGGGCCGGTCGCTTCGGTGATGACGTTCAAGGACGAGCAGGACGCGATCGAACTCGCGAACGACACGTTCTACGGGCTCGGCGCCGGCGTGTGGACGCGCAACGGCACGCGTGCGTACCGGATGGGCCGCGAGGTCGAGGCCGGTCGCGTGTGGACCAACTGCTACCACCTCTACCCCGCGCACGCTGCGTTCGGCGGCTACAAGCAGTCGGGGATCGGTCGCGAGACGCACAAGATGGCGCTGTCGAACTATCAGCAGACGAAGTGCCTGCTGGTGAGTTATCAGGCCGAGGCGCTCGGGTTCTTCTGATCCGCGAGTGGGCGTCCTGGCCGGTCGGCGGTGGGATGCGCCGGCCGGTCGGGGCGCCGCCTCGAGCGGCGAAGCTTCGGCTACCGGAGAGTCGTCGAACGCGTGTCGTGCCGGGCGACGGTGGCTGCCTGGCCGACGATGGTGCGCGGATGCGTGCCGCGCGGCCGACCAGTGATCCGGCGGTTCGCCGCTTCCGCCCATTCGCACTCGCAACCCGGCATCGGCCGTGCATCGCCGCGGCTTTCGCCGGAAACGATACCGATGGCCGTTCGTTCGCGGCGGCAGCTTGAGCCGGCGCGACGGACGCAAAACCCATGTCAGAACCGCCCCGATCCTGTCTGCGCCATCCCGTGTTCCACGCGGGCGAACTCGACGCGCATCGCCGCTTCGGCGTCGCCGACGAAGCCGAGCGGATGAGCGACGTCGTGACGACGCGGCTGAGCATCGGCGTGCGGCAGTTCATCGAGACGCAGCCGTTCATGTTCGTCGGCACCGCGTGCGGCGGGCCGGCGGGTGTGACCTGCGACATCGTGCAGAGCCGGCGCGACGCGAACGGCGACCTGTTGCCGGTCGTGCGCGTGATCGACACGAAGACGCTGCGCTTCGCGCTGCCGGTGTACGACGCGGGCGCTGGCGGCCGGATCGATGCGGCGCAGTGTGACGGCAGCGGCGTCGGGCTGCTGTTCGTCGATTTCCTGCGCGGCATCCGCTACCGGATCAACGGGCACGCGACGCTGCGCACGGATCTGTCCGAGGCGGACGCGGCGCCGTGGTCGGCCGACAGCGCGATCGTCGAGCTGGCGGTGACGCAGGCATACGGCAATTGCGGCACGCGAGTCGTGCGGTTGCGGCCCGCGAACGGTGGCTAGCCGGCCGCCGCGCATTGCCGGCCGGGCGACGCGTACCGGATGCGCCGGCGCGGCGCGTGCCGCACCGGCGGGGTGCGTGCGACAAGGCGCTCGGGCGTGCCCGCATGGCGCGCCCGTGCCGCGCAGCGTCGAATCACGGGCTTTGCGCGGGTCGTGCACGGTTCGGCACGGGACTTGCGTGACAGGCGCGGTTCCAGGCAGGTGAAGGAGGACACGATGGACCAACACGTGGCGTGCAGCGAAGAACCGACGGCCGAAGACACGCGGCGCAACGCGCAGGGCGACGATGCGCTGGCCGGGCAGGCGGTCGTCAGCGTCGCGCATGACGCCGACGAGCAGGCGCGCAACCTGATCGGCTGGCGGCAGACCTACGACCAGCTCGCGGCCGGCCGCTTCGTCGGCACGCTGACCGAGCTGCCGCTCGACACGATGAAGCTGTTTCGCGAATCGACGAGCCACCTGCTGCGCCAGGCGTGCGAGGTGCGCGGCGATGCGTACTGGTTCGGCATCCCGCTCGTGTGCGACGGCACCGCGCGCGTCGACGCGTGCCGCATCGGGCCCGGCGCGCTCGCGTTCCGGCCCGGCAACGTCGAATTCGAGCTGGTGACGCCCGCGCAGTTCTCGATCTACGGCGTGGTCGTGCGCGGCGACGTGCTGCGCCGCTATGCGGAGGAGGTCGAGCGCCACGCGCTCGACGAACGGCTGTTCACGCAGCGCGTGATGCAGGTCGGCGATGCGCGGCTCGCGCGCCTGTGCGCGTTGTTCGGCCGCCGGCTTGATGGTGCCGTGGCGATGGCCGGCCCGCTGGCCGACGCACAGCGCGACGACCTGCAGGCCGAGGTGCTGGCCGCGCTGTTCGCCGTGTGCGCGCAACCGGCCGACGACGACGCTGGCCGTGCGCCGTCGATGCGCCGCTGGATCGTCGAACAGGCGCGCGACTACGTGCTCGCGCACCGCACGCGCCCGGTCGGCGTGCCCGAGCTGTGCGAGCAGTTGCTCGTGAGCCGGCGCACGCTGCAGTACTGCTTCCAGGACGTGCTCGGCATGGCGCCCGCAACCTATTTGCGCACGCTGCGGCTGAACGGCGCGCGGCGCGATCTGTGCGGCCGCGCGGCCGGTTCGGTGCAGGACGTGGCGGAGGCGTGGGGCTTCTGGCATCTCAGCCAGTTCGCGACGGATTACCGGCGTCTGTTCGGCAAGCGGCCGTCGGAGACGCTGCGCGATCGCGCGGTGATGGTGGCTGTGGGGTGAGCGCGGGGTGGTAGTCGAAGCGGATCTGGCTTTGACGCGGACTTCGGCACCGGCACCGGCTCAGGCACCGGCTCAGGCACCGGCACCGGCACCGGCTCAGGCACCGGCTCAGGCACCGGCACCGGCACCGGCTCAGGCTCAGGCTCAGGCTCAGGCTCAGGCTCAGGCTCAGGCTCAGGCGGCACGTACGCGCAGTTACGCTTTCGGCTGCGCAACTGGCCGCTACACCCTGTTTCCCTATTCGGTCGTAGCCGCCGCCTCGCGCGGGGCGGGCCACGCCAGCGCATCCCAGTCGATCGCGCGATAGGCGGCTTCGACCGCCGCGAGATCGGCCGGCCGCTCGCTGCGATGCAGCCCGCGCAATTCGTCGGGCACGTCGAGCGCGACCGGCACGCAATGCGGATAGTCGCGCACGCGCAGCGCCGGCGCGATCGTCGTGAAGCACGCGAGCGTCGGCACGTCGAACCCGTCGGCGAGATGCAGCGCGGCCGTGTCGGGCGCGAACAGCAGGCTGGCGCCCTTGACCCATGCCATGAAGCGGGCCGTATCGCCGGCCGCATCGGCGCTCACGTCGAGATACGCGGGATGCGCAACCGGCCCGAACCCGGCCACCGGCAAGCCGTAGCGCTGCGCGAGCTGCTCGACGAACGTTGCCTGCAGTGCCGGCGGCACGCTGCGCAACGCGGTGCTCGCGGTCGGGCAGAACAGCACGTACTGACGCCGCCATTGCGCAGGCAACGCAGGCAGCGGCAGCCGCGCGAGCCAGCGGTTGCGCTTGGCCGATGTCGGCAGCGACGCGGGTTCCACGCCGAGCGCGTCGAGGAAGAAATCGATCATTGGCAGCCGCGCGAACGCGGGCCAGTACAGGTGATTGCCGACGTCGATGCACGGCGCGTCCGCAGGCAACGCGTCGGCGGGGTACGGCAGCGTGCGCGACGGCGCGACGAGGTCGGCCGCGAGGGCATACAGCGCCTCGACATAGCGCGGTGCGCGGGCCGGCCGGTACAGCGTGAAGCGCAGGCCTGGGTGCGCGGCGCGCAGCGCGGCGAGGGCGGTGAGCCCGATCACCGAATCGCCGAGCGTGACGCCCATCCCGTTGATTACGTGCACGTGCCGTGCGCGGTCATAGTCGAGCCGGAACGGCCGGTGCGCGGCGTGCAGCAGGCCGCGCGCGGGCGCGGCCGGCACGTGGCCGACGGCACGCGCATCGCCGTGCTCGAGGTCGTAAGGCGCGACGAGCGTGCCGTCCGGTGCGAGCAGCGTGCCGGGGAGCGCGAGCGCGTCGTCGTGCGACAGCGCGACGGCGGGCGGCGCGGTGCGCGTGTCCACCGTCATCCGCCGCGCGCGCGGCGCCCCTGTTCGCGGATCTGCTCGAGCGTCGCGGCCGGCGTGCTGGCGTCCTGCGGGATGCGGATCTCGATCAGCGCGGGCAGCCCGCAGGTCAGCGCGCGTTCGAGCGCGGGCGCGAACTCGGCGGTGCGCTCGACGGTTTCGCCATGTGCGCCGAACGCGCGCGCATACGCGGCGAAATCTGGGTTCGTGAGCCCCGTGCCGTGCACGCGTCCCGGATAGTTGCGTTCCTGATGCATGCGGATCGTACCGAAATGACCGTTGTTGACGACGATCACGACGATGTTCAGCCCGTACTGCATTGCGGTCGCGAGTTCGTTGCCGGCCATCATGAAGCAGCCGTCGCCCGCGAGCGAGACGACGGCACGCGACGGGTACAGCGACTTCGCGGCGAGCGCGGCCGGCACGCCGTAGCCCATCGCGCCACTGGTCGGCGCGAGCTGCGAGCGGAAGTGCCGGTACGCGAAGTGGCGATGCAGCCAGATCGCATAGTTGCCGGCGCCGTTGGTGAGGATCGCGTCGTGCGGCAGGCGCTCGCGCAACTGCACCATCACGTCGCCGAGCTGGACGTCGCCGGGCATCGGCAGTGGCGCATGCCATTCGCGATACGCGCGATGTGCGTCGGCAGCGGCGCCGGCCCACACGGGGTGCGCGGGCGGCTCGAGTGCGGCGAGCGGTGCGGCGATCTCGGGCATCCCGGACACGATCGGCAGGTCGGCCGCATACACGCGGCCGAGCTCGTCCGCGCCCTGGTGCACGTGGATCAGCGTCTGGCGGGTCTTCGGGATGTCGAGCAGCGTATAGCCGGCGGTCGTCGCTTCGCCGAGGCGCGGCCCGATCACGAGCAGCAGGTCGGCGTCGCGGATGCGCTTCGCGAGCGCGGGGTTGATCCCGAGCCCGACGTCGCCCGCGTAGTTCGGGTGCGCGTTGTCGATCGTGTCCTGGTAACGGAACGCGCACGCGACCGGCAACTGCCAGCGCTCGACGCAGGTGCGCAGATTCGCGCACGCGTCGGGCGTCCAGCCACTGCCGCCGACGATCGCGAACGGCCGCTCGGCGCGCGCGAGCCGTTCGCGCAGCTCGTCGATCTGCGCGGCCGACGGCGCGGCCGCGACGCGTTTCGCGGCCGGCACGACGGGTTGCGGCGCGCATGCTTCGGACAGCACGTCTTCCGGCAGCGCGAGCACGACCGGGCCGGGGCGGCCGGACGTCGCGACGTGGAACGCATGGCTCAGGTATTCGGGGATGCGGCGCGGGTCGTCGATCTGCGCGACCCATTTCGCCATCTGGCCGAACATCCGCCGGTAGTCGATTTCCTGGAAGGCTTCGCGGTCGAGGTGTTCGCGCGCGCACTGGCCGACGAACAGGATCATCGGCGTCGAATCCTGGAGCGCGGTGTGCACGCCGATCGACGCGTGGGTCGCGCCGGGCCCGCGTGTGACGAACGCGATGCCGGGGCGGCCGGTCAGCTTGCCGACGGCCTCGGCCATGTTCGCGGCGGCGGCCTCGTGGCGGCAGACGATCGTCTGGATGCGCGCGGTGTCGTCCGCCAGCGCATCGAGTACGGCGAGGAAACTCTCGCCCGGCACGCAGAACACGCGTTCGACGTGATTGGCGAGCAACGCATCGACGAGCAGTCGTGCGCCGGTGGTGGCGCCCTGCTCGAGATCCTTGGAATGCGACATGGGCTGCCGTCTCCCTGGGTAGCGGGACGTACAGCTTACGCCCGTTGGCCGGCCGCCGGTACGCCGGCCGGTGAAAAGTGTCGGAGCACGCAGGATTCGGGGCACGCGCTTCAAGTTCGGCCGAACGGCCAGCTTGTGCGCGTGCCTCCGACGCTGAAAAATCGAGCGCTACGAATGTCGAAGCGGCCAGCTTGCCGTAGGCACCGCGGATGGGGTGAACAGAACGGCGCGCCGGCGTTCGCTTTCGAACCGATACCAGGGTGAGCGCGCATGTACACACATGGATTTACATCGTCGGCCAAGCGGATACACGGTACATCCACGGTACATCTGGATGTTGAGGGCGACATGCATACGACGAGGGTATTTCGGAACGGCAACTCGCAGGCCGTGCGAATTCCTGCCGACCTGGCCTATGAGCGTAGTGATATCGAACTGGAAATCGAGCGCATCGGTGACGAAATCCGTATTCGCCCGGCGCGGCGGCCGTTGACGCGCGTTCTCGAGAAATTCGCGAAATTCGGGCCGGATTTCATGGCTGAAGGGCGTGGTGACCACGAGCAGGCCGAACGCGAGGGTCTGTGATGCCGCGCTACATGCTCGACACCAACATGTGCATCTACCTGATGAAGAATCAGCCGGAGCAGGTTGCGAGGCGATTTGCGCAGTGCTACACGGGGGACGTCGTGATGTCGGTGATCACGTACGCAGAGCTCGAGTACGGCGTCACGACGTGCGCGAGCCCTGCGCGGGAGCGCGGCAACCTTGCCGCGCTGATCGACGACATTCCGGTCGCGCCGTTCGATGTCGCGGCTGCGCAAGCGTACGGCCCGGTCTGCGACGCAACCCGCGAGCAGAAGAAGGATCACCTCGACAAGCTGATCGCCGCGCATGCGGTGTCGCTCGATGTCGTCCTCGTGACCAACAACGAGCGGGATTTCGACAGCTATCCGGGATTGCGGCTGGAGAACTGGCTGGACGATTGATGTCGGGTAGCGTGTCCGGTGGTCATGCGGGAGATCGATCTGTCCCGCGCGACCACCGGTCCGGCATCAGCACTCGACGATATTGACCGCCAGCCCGCCGCGCGACGTTTCCTTGTACTTCGTCTTCATGTCGGCCCCCGTCTCGCGCATCGTCTTGATCACGGAGTCGAGCGACACATAGTGCGAGCCGTCGCCGCGCAGCGCCATGCGCGCCGCGTTGACCGCCTTCACCGACGCCATCGCGTTGCGCTCGATGCACGGGATCTGCACCATCCCGCCGACCGGGTCGCAGGTGAGGCCGAGGTTGTGTTCCATCCCGATTTCGGCCGCGTTCTCGACCTGCTGCGGCGTGCCGCCGAGCACGGCCGCGAGCGCGCCGGCCGCCATCGAGCATGCGACGCCCACTTCGCCCTGGCAGCCGACTTCCGCACCCGAGATCGACGCGTTCAGCTTGTAAAGAATGCCGATCGCGGCGGCCGTCAGCAGGAAGTCGATCACGCCCTGTTCGTTCGCACCGGGCGTGAAGCGCGTGTAGTAGTGCAGCACGGCCGGGATGATGCCGGCCGCGCCGTTGGTCGGCGCGGTAACGACCCGGCCGCCGGCCGCGTTTTCCTCGTTGACGGCGATCGCGTACAGGTTGATCCAGTCGATCATCGACAGCGGATCCTGCAGCGCGCGCTCCGGGCTGCCCGTCAGCGTGCGGTACAGCTGCGGCGCGCGGCGCTTGACCTGGAACGGGCCGGGCAGGTTGCCGTCGGCTTCCGGGTTACCGATCCCGCAGCCGCGCGACACGCACGACTGCATCACGGCCCAGATCTTCAGCAGGCCGTCGCGCGTCTCTTCCTCGGTGTGCCACGCGCGCTCGTTTTCCCACATCAGTTGCGCGATCGACTTGCCGGTCGATTCGGTCAGCGCGAGCAGCTCGTTGCCGGTGCGGAACGGGTGCGTCATCTGCTCGGCCGCGCTCAACACCTTCGTGTTCGGTGCGCCGGCGGTCACGACGAAGCCGCCGCCGACCGACAGGTAGGTGCGCTCGACCAGCACGTTGCCGCTCGCGTCGGACGCGCGCAGTTTCATGCCGTTCGGATGCTCGGGCAGCGCCTGGCGGTAGAACGCGATGTTCTCCTTCAGCACGAACGGCACCGGATGCGTGCCGAGCAGCGCGAGCTGCTTCGATTTGCGGACGTCTTCCAGTCGCGCGTCGATCGTGTCGGGATCGACGGTGTCGGGCGCGTCGCCGAGCAGGCCGAGCATCACGCCGCGGTCGGTGCCGTGGCCCTTGCCGGTTGCGCCGAGCGAGCCGTACAGCTCGACTTTCACGTGCGCCGTGGCGTCGAGTTGCCCGTCGCGCTCGAGGCCCTGGACGAACATCAGCGCCGCGCGCATCGGTCCGACCGTATGCGAACTGGACGGACCGATACCGATCTTGAAGAGGTCAAAGACGCTGACTGCCATGTTGATTCCTGCCTTGCTTTAAGAATAATGCTAGCGCGCCTGCAATGGCAGGCACGCGGCGAGCCATGCGGGCGGCGTTGGGGAAAGCTGTTGCGCGACGCGGGCATAGCGCCCGTCGAGCCGCGCGGCCAGATGAAAGAGTTCGGTGGCGTTTTTCGGGTCCCACTGCCCCGTGTAGCCCGGCAGGCCGGCCTCGCGGCGTTTCGCGTCGAACGGCACCGGCGAATTCACGAATTCCTCGTGCGTCTTCTCGCCGAGCGCGTACGGCACGAGCCAGTCGAGCGCGACCGCGAGCGTCGCGCCGTTCGCGCCCCGTTCGCGCAGCCAGTTGCGGTTGAAGCGGCGCGCGGCGAGCGCGGCCGTCACCAGCGGCTGCAGGTCGTAGACCGCGTAGTGCAGCGCATCGCGTTCCTCGAAGTCCCAGGTCTTGCCGTCCGGGCCGATGTTGTCGGCGAGATGCTCGACGAACAGTCGCTGCGCGGCGTTCATCATCTTGCGATCACCGAGCGTGAACGCGGACAGCGCGATCAGCTTGATCCGGTGGCTCTGCCAGTTGTTGCGCCAGGTGCCGGTGAGCGGGCGCTTCTGCGCGTCGATCTGCGCGACATAGCCGGCGCCGAGCTTCGCGATGAACGCTGCCGTCGCGTTGCGGGTCTTCACCGGCAGCGCGCTCGCGGTCATGTCGTACGCGACGATCAGGCTGTCGAAACGCGTTTCGTCGATCGGGTTGAAACTCGGCTGGTAGGTCGCGACCCACGCGGACAGGAAGCGGTCGACGAGCTGCAGGTAGCGCGGCGCGTTCGTCACGCGCCACGCGAGTGCCGCGTCGCGCATCAGGTCGAGATCCTTCAGCGCGGCGGCGCTCTGGTCGTAAATGCCTTCGTGCGGCAGCGTGCCCTCGGTATGCACGCGCGCCATCGCCTTCGGCTGCTCGCCGATGCGCGCGTCGACGCTGCGGATCAGCGCCTGGACACCCGGCTCGGCCTGGGTCGTCTCGCTCGCCTGCAGTGCCGGCGCCGCGCAGAAATTCATCGCCGCGCGCGCGCTGCCGGCCGCGCCGAGGCCGGCAGCGGCGAATGACAGCGACGCGACGAGCATCGGCACGAAGCGGCGCGCACGCGGCCGCCTTTGCATTGCACCATGGCCCGGAAACATCGGACGCACCATGCGGAACTCCTTCATTGGCTGGATCGCGTGTGATGTTAGCCGGATTGGCGGGCGAACGTGAACCGGTTCGAGCGGCGAACAAAAAAACCGCACGCAACTCCGGGTTGCGTGCGGTGCGGTCACCATCGGGCGGCTCCTGGCCTGGCGCGCGTTATGCGTATTCCGACATCGGCACGCACGAGCAGAACAGGTTGCGGTCGCCGTAGACGTTGTCCGCGCGGCCGACCGGCGGCCAGTACTTGTTCGTGCCGAGCGATGCGACCGGGTACGCAGCCTGCTCGCGCGAGTACGCGTGCGGCCATTCGTTCGCGGTGACGACGGCCGCCGTGTGCGGGGCGTGACGCAGCGGGTTGTCCTCGCGGTCGGCGCGGCCTTCCTCGACGGCACGGATTTCGTCGCGGATCGCGATCATCGCGGCGATGAAGCGGTCGAGTTCTTCCTGCGATTCCGATTCGGTCGGCTCGACCATCAGCGTGCCCGGCACCGGGAAGCTCATCGTCGGCGCGTGGAAGCCGTAGTCCATCAGGCGCTTCGCGACGTCGTCGACGGTGATGCCGCTCGATTCCTTGATCGGACGCAGGTCGAGAATGCACTCGTGCGCAACCAGCCCGCCCGGGCCCGAATACAGCACCGGGTAGTGCGGCGCGAGGCGCTTCGCGATGTAGTTCGCGTTGAGGATCGCGGTTTCCGTCGCGGCGGTCAGGTTCTTCGCGCCCATCATCGCGATGTACATCCACGAGATCGGCAGGATCGACGCCGAGCCGTACGGCGCGGCCGATACCGCACCGATGCCGTCTTCTTCGCGCGTGTAGCCGGTCGAACGCTGGTTCGGCAGGAACTTCGCGAGGTGCGCGCCGACTGCAACCGGGCCGACACCCGGGCCGCCACCGCCGTGCGGGATGCAGAAAGTCTTGTGCAGGTTCAGGTGCGACACGTCGCCGCCGAACTGGCCCGGTGCGGTCAGGCCGACCATCGCGTTCATGTTCGCGCCGTCGACGTACACCTGGCCGCCGTGCGCATGGACGATCTCGCAGATCTCGCGGACGTTCTGCTCGAACACGCCGTGCGTCGACGGATACGTGATCATGATCGCCGCGAGGTCCTTCGCGTGCTCGTCGGCCTTCGCCTTCAGGTCGGCGATGTCGACGTTGCCTTGCGCGTCGCATGCGACGACCACGACCTTCATGCCGGCCATGTGCGCGGATGCCGGGTTCGTGCCGTGGGCGGACGCCGGGATCAGGCACACGTCGCGGTGGGCTTCGCCGCGCGATGCGTGGTAAGCGTGGATGATCAGCAGGCCCGCGTACTCGCCCTGCGAGCCCGCGTTCGGCTGCAGCGACACGGCCGCGTAGCCGGTGGCCGCGACGAGCATCTGCTCGAGCTGGTCGATCATCTCGCGGTAGCCGACGGTCTGGTCGGCCGGTGCGAACGGGTGGATGCCGCCGAATTCGGGCCACGTGACGGGCAGCATTTCCGACGTCGCGTTCAGCTTCATCGTGCACGAGCCGAGCGGGATCATCGAGCGGTCGAGCGCGAGATCCTTGTCCGACAGGCTGCGCAGGTAGCGCAGCATTTCGGTTTCGGAGTGGTGGCGGTTGAACACGTGGTGCGTCAGGTACGCGCTCGTGCGCTCGAGGCCGGCCGGCAGCGCGGCGACGCCGGCGAGGCCCGCGTCCAGCGCGTCGACGGCCGGTGCGGTGCCGCCTGCAGCTTGCGCGAACACGGCGAGCAGATCGGCGAGGTCGTCGCGCGTCGTCGTTTCGTCGACCGACACGCCGACTTGCGTGTCGCTCACGCGGCGCAGGTTGATGCGCTTCGCCTTCGCGAATTCGTGAACCTGCGCGGTGCGCGCGCCGGTGTCGATCGTCAGCGTGTCGAAGAACGTGTCGTTGACGGTCGCGAAGCCGAGCTGCTTCACGCCGGCGGCGAGCAGCGCCGCGATGCGGTTCACGCGCAGCGCGATCGTCTTCAGGCCGTGCGGGCCATGGTAGACCGCATACATGCTGGCCATGATCGCGAGCAGCGCCTGCGCGGTACACACGTTCGACGTCGCCTTCTCGCGGCGGATGTGCTGTTCGCGCGTCTGCAGCGCGAGGCGCAGCGCGGGCTTGCCCTGCGCGTCGACCGTCACGCCGACGAGGCGGCCCGGCATCTGGCGCTTGAATTCGTCACGCACCGCGAGATACGCGGCGTGCGGGCCGCCGAAGCCCATCGGCACGCCGAAGCGCTGCGTGTTGCCGATCGCGACGTCCGCGCCCCAGTCGCCGGGCGGCGTGAGGACGGTCAGCGCGAGCAGGTCGGCCGCGACGACCACGTGGCCGCCGGCCGCGTGGATCGCTTCGGTGAGCGCGCGGTAGTCGCGCACGTCGCCGTTCACGCCCGGGTACTGGAGCAGCACGCCGAATGCATTCGCTTGGACAGCGTTGGCGGCCGGGCCGGTCTTGACCTCGATGCCGACCGGCAGCGCGCGCGTGCGGATCACTTCGAGCGTTTGCGGCAGCACGTCGTCGGCGACGTAGAACACGTTCGACGTCGGCTTGCCGGTGCGCTGCAGCAGCGTCATCGCTTCGGCGGCGGCGGTGGCTTCATCGAGCAGCGACGCGTTCGAGATCGCGAGGCCGGTGAGGTCGGCGACCATCTGCTGGAAGTTCAGGAGCGCCTCGAGGCGACCCTGGGAAATTTCAGGCTGGTACGGCGTGTAAGCCGTGTACCACGCCGGGTTTTCGAGCACGTTGCGTAGGATGACGGCCGGCGTGTGCGTGTCGTGGTAACCCTGACCGATATACGAGCGGAACACCTGGTTCTTGTCTGCGAGCGCACGCAGTGCGGCGAGGGCTTCGGCCTCGCTCTTCGGCTGCGCGAACGGGCCGAGCGGCAGCGTTTCGGCGCGGCGGATCGAGGCCGGGATCACGGCGTCGATCAGGGCGGCGCGCGACGCGAAGCCGAGCGTGTCGAGCATGGCCTGCTGGCTGGCGGCGTCGGGGCCGATATGGCGTTCGGCGAACGCATCGTGCGTTTCGAGCGCGGCGAGCGAGAGGGGCGTGCGGTTCATCAGGCGGTCCGGGTGTTCGAGCTTCATGGCGTTCCTTGGTCGGCCCAGGCTAGCGCGTCAGCGCCGACTCGGGCCCCATGCTTTGCGGTCGACCCGGGCGGCGCCTTGACGCCGGCCCGGGTTCCGCGCGGGGCAGGGCGGCTGACCCGTCCCGCGCGATTCAGGGAGGGTTAGTCGATCAGCTTGCTGTAGGCGGCAGCGTCGAGCAGGTTGTCGGTCGATGCGCCGGCTGCGAGCTTGATCTTGAACAGCCATGCGTCATACGCATCGCCATTCACGTCTTCCGGGGCGTCGGCCACGTCCGTGTTGATCGCGACCACTTCGCCGGTCACGGGCGAGTAGATGTCCGACGCGGCTTTCACCGATTCGACGACGCCGATCGCGTCGCCTGCCTTCACTTGCGAGCCGACTTTCGGCAGCTCGAGGAACACGATGTCGCCAAGCGTGTTCTGCGCGTGATCGGTGATGCCGATCGACAGCGTGCCGTCTGCTTCGGTGCGGATCCACTCGTGTTCGTCGGTGTACTTCAGATCGGCCGGGACGTTGCTCATCGGATGCTCCTGATAAAAGGGTTTGTTCGTTTTGCTGGCGCGCCGCCGGGGCGCGCCGGGTGTGGTGTTGCGCCGGGCGCCATCTCCCGGCTTCCCGGGAGGCGGGCCTCCCGGCCGTTACGCAGCGAGGACCTTGCCGTTGCGCACGAACGGCAGTTTTACCACGCGCGCGGGAAGATTCTTGTCTCGAATTTGCACCTGGACCAGGTCGCCGATCTGGACGGCTGCCGGCACGCGCGCGAACGCGATCGATTCCTGCATCGACGGCGAGAACGTGCCGCTCGTGATCTCGCCTTCGCCGTGCGGCGTGACGACCTTCTGGTGCGCGCGCAGCACGCCGCCCGCCTTGCCGTTTTCCTTCTGCAGGATCAGGCCGACGAACGCGGCGCGGGTGCCGTTGGCTTCCAGTGCGGGGCGGCCGACGAAGTCGCGCGGCGCGGTGAGGTCGACCGTCCACGCGAGGCCCGCGTCGAGCGGCGACACGGTGTCGTCCATGTCCTGGCCGTACAGGTTCATGCCGGCCTCGAGGCGCAGCGTGTCGCGCGCGCCGAGCCCGCACGGGCGCACGCCGTTTTGCTGCAGCGCGTTCCACAGCGCTTCGACGTGCACGGCCGGGACGATCACCTCGAAGCCGTCTTCACCGGTATAGCCGGTGCGCGCGACGGTGAGATCGCCGAACGGCGTGCCGGCGACCTGCGCGGCGTTGAACGGCTTCAGCTCGCTCGTCGCGGCGCGCGCGGCGGGTACCGTCGCCCAGGCCTTTTCGCGGGCGTTCGGGCCTTGAACGGCGACGATCGCGAAATCGCGGCGCGGCGCGATCGTGACGCCGAAGCCGCCTTGCTCGTTCAGCTGGTTGAACCACGCGATGTCTTTCTCGGCCGTGCCGGCGTTGACGACGACGCGGAAGAATTCTTCGGTGAAGTAGTAGACGATCAGGTCGTCGATGACGCCGCCCTGCGGATTGAGCAGGCACGAGTAGAGTGCCTTGCCGGGCGTCTTGAGCTTGCCGACGTTGTTCGCGATCGCATGCTCGAAGAACGCGCGCACGCGGCTGCCGGTGAAATCGACGACGCACATGTGCGACACGTCGAACATGCCGGCGTCGGTGCGCACGGCTTCATGTTCTTCGATTTGCGAGCCGTAGTTGACGGGCATGTCCCAGCCGCCGAAGTCGACCATGCGGGCATTGAGCGCGCGGTGCGCGGCGTTGAGCGGGGTGTGATTCAGTGCAGTCATCGAGGCCTCAGGCAAGGCGCTTGCGCGCGGATCAGAACGGCCATGTGCCGACCACCGCGGCCGACGGCCTGCGAGCGATCCGGTACATGCCCCTCTGTCCTCGATACCTGAGAGATTGCGTTGCCGGCCTGGCCTGGCGAACGCGCGCCCCTTCGGTGGGCAGCTTGCCCGCGCAGCTGATGCGCTGCGGGCTACTGCCGCTCTCCAGAGTGCGGGGAGAGTATGGCCCGCGCAATGCGCGGACGGGATTCCCCGACGCGGTCGGTCCTTTTGCCTGAGAGTTTGCGGGTGTGCCCCTTCGGCGGCGCAACCGGGTTGAAACAGCCCGGTTACACGCTCTCCCGACGCGTGCGGGCGACTGTACGCGAGCGGGTGGGCCTTGTCAATTTGAGCAAAAGAATGTCGCTTCGCGACAAGCGGCGGCAGCCGGTGCCGCCGCTTTTTTCCGCACCGGCGGGCGCCGGCGCGCTACTCGCCGATCGCGCGCGCGGCCGTGTCGAGTTCCTGGTTCAGCACGCGCTGTTCGTCGCCGGACAGGCCGCCGCTGTGCTGCGCGGACATGTCGTTCGATTCCTGGCGGATCACGTCGAGACGATGGTGAAGCTGCGCGCCGTACGGCGGCGGGTAGTAGCCGCCGTTCACGCGCGCATCGATACGGCGGTGCAGGTTGTCGATCCGGCCCTGGATCTGCTGCATCCGCTCGTTCGCGACGACCTGCGGATTTGGCCGCGGCGGGGGCGCCGGGCGGACCGGCTGCTGCGGCTGCACGATACAGGCCGCAAGCGAGGAAACCAGGACGCAGCACGCTGCCGCGCGAATCAACCGTTGCATCAACATTCTCCTGACGGATTGGTGTCGGATCGACTTTTTTGAGAAACGCATCAGACCGGTCGGACGCTGACTTTCGTTCCCCCGGCATTTGTAACTGAATGTTCGGGGCGGTCCAAGTGCGCGTGCGCCGGCCGGCCGCTGCCGGCCGGCGCGCGGCGTCAGATCGTGCGGCGCACGAACGGCAGCCGGCGGCCGTCGTGCTCGCTCTGCGCGGCGAGCTCGATGATCGTCATCACGTCGACGGCGTCCTGCGGGGTGACGGGGAACGGCGCACCGTCGCGGATCGACGCGGCGAGCGCACGGTAGAACTCCGCATACTGGCCGTCGAGCGTCGGCACCGGGCGCTCGACCTCGACGTCGCCGTCGAGCACGCGCAGCAGGCCGGGCGGGTTGCCGCCGCCGAATTCGACGTCGTCCGCGGTGAGGCCGGCCTTGAGCTGGTCCTCCTGCGTGTCGAGCCCGAACTTCTGGTAGCTGCCGCCCGTGCCGTGCAGCGTGAAGCGCGCCGGTTCGATCGCCGACAGCGCGCTCGCATGCAGCGCGACGTCCTTGTCCGGATAGCCGAGCTGCAGATGCACGAAATCGGGCGCCGTGCCGTTGTCGCGGCGCGTCTTGACGGTCGCGCCGACCGTTTCCGGCAGGCCGAACAGCGCGAGCGCCTGGTCGATCAGGTGCGGGCCGAGGTCGAGCAGCAGGCCGCCGCCGCGAGCGGGCTCCTCGCGCCAGCGCGTGCGCGGCGTGGGCCGGAAGCGGTCGAAGTGCGACGCGAAATAGGTGAGCCGGCCGAGCTCGCCCGATTCGACGATGCGGCGCACGGTGAGGAAATCGCCGTCCCAGCGGCGGTTGTGGAACGGCGCGAACAGCCGGCTGCGCGCGTTCGCGAGCCGCGCGAGCGCGAGCGCCTCGTCGGCGGTGAGCGTGACGGGCTTGTCGACGACCACGTGGCGGCCGGCTTCGAGCACCTGGCGCGCGAGCGCGAAGTGCGTGTCGTTCGGCGTGGCGATCACCACGCATTCGATGTCGTCGAGGCCGAGCAGCGTGTCGAGATCGGGGACGACGCGCGCGCCCGGATACGCCGCCTGCGCGCGATCGGGTTGCCCCGTCGCGATCGCGGCGACTTCAGTGCGGCCGCTCGTGGCGATCACCGGCGCGTGAAACGTCGCGCCGGCGAAACCGAAACCCATCAATCCAATCCTGAGCAATGACGACATGGCAATCCCTGGCTGCGAACGAAACTAAAGGATGGCGCGCCGAGACGGCGCGAAGACGACCGGCTATTTTGGCATGGCGCCGCCGCTCGCACTGGCGCGTTTGGGCGAAACGCGCGGCGCGAGGCGGCGCTTGCGCAAGGAACGCCGGCAATTTGCGCAGGCCCCCGCCTGCTGCACGCGCGGGGTTGCCCGCCGGCTCACGCGGTGAGCGGCCGGCGCCGGGGCACCGCGCCGCGTCATGCGGCTGCCCGCTGCCGGACGGCGGCGGCGACCTGGGCAGCCCACGCGGCGCAGGCGGTTGCACCGGGGTGGAAGCCGTCGGTGGCCATCAGGTGGCGCTCGAGCGGCAGCGCGACGCGCAGGAACGTGCAGTGCGGCTGCGTGGCGGCCCAGCCGGCGAGCGCCGTGTTGAGCCGCTTCGCGCGCAACCCGAGATACCACGCGAGCGGCTGCGGCAGCGCCGGAAAGCGCTCCATCGGCGGCACCGCCGACAGGATCGCGTGCCCGACCCGGAAGCGCGCGGCGAGCAAGCGGACGAGCTCGGCCTGCTGCGCCTGCCAGCGGGCCGGCGGCACGCCGCCCGTCACGTCGTTGACGCCGAGCGACGTGACGGCCACGTCGAACGGCTCGGCCGGCTCGGCGGCGAGCCAGTCGACGAGCTCCTGCGTGGTGAGGCCCGTGCGCGCGAGCAGCTTCCAGCTCACCCGATGGGTGGCCGCGAGCGCGTTCGCCAGTTGCCCGGACAGCGCGTCGCGCTGCGTCGCGACGCCGACGCCCGCGGCGGCCGAATCGCCGACCACCAGCACGCGCAGCGGCGGGCCGTCGCCCGCGACGCCGTCGCGCGGGCCGGCCGCCTCGGGCAGCCGCGGCGTGACGCGGCGCACGTAGCGCCCCTGCGCGAACAGCAGCGGGCCGAGAGCGGCGGTGGCGAACGGGTATCCCATGATGTCGATCCGGTGGCGGTTCAGGTGGTTCATCCAGGTGGTTCAAGCGGGCCGGCGCGGGGCGCCGCCGGGTGGACATATTGTGGCTGATCGGTGCGCGAACGGGGCCGGATTGGCCGAACGGACAGGGGGCGGCCGCGGGATCTGCCCGCGCGGCCCCGTCCGGCGGCGCTCCCGAAAAGCACGCCGCCGACGTGTTAACATGCCCGTCCTGCCCGCGTGTCCACCTGCTTCGCCAGCCTGCCGCGCACGGCATCCTCCCGGCGTTCCGCCGTCAACCGCAACACCATCCGCCATCATGTCCGCAGGCCTCAATCCCGCCCAGAACGAAGCGGTGCGCTACCTCGACGGTCCCTGTCTCGTGCTCGCCGGCGCGGGCAGCGGCAAGACCCGCGTGATCACGCAGAAGATCGCGCACCTGATCGAAGCCAAAGGCTTCGAGCCGCGCCACATCGCCGCCGTCACGTTCACGAACAAGGCGGCCGCCGAAATGCGCGAGCGCGTGTCGAAGCTGCTCGAGGGCAAGACGCTCACCACGCCCGGCAAGGAAGGCCGCAAGGTGCCCGTCAACCAGCTCACCGTCTGCACGTTCCACTCGCTCGGCGTGCAGATCCTGCGCCAGGAGGCCGAGCACGTCGGCCTGAAGCCGCAGTTCTCGATCATGGATTCGGACGACTGCTTCGGGATGATCCAGGAGCAGATCGGCACGACCGACAAGGGTCTGATCCGCAAGATCCAGAGCACGATCTCGCTGTGGAAGAACGGCCTGATCATGCCCGACGAAGCGATGACGATCGCGGCCACCGAGGACGAGCACCAGGCCGCGCTGGTCTACCGCAACTACGTCGCGACGCTGCATGCGTACCAGGCGGTCGACTTCGACGACCTGATCCGCCTGCCCGCCGAGCTGTTCGCGAAGAACGAGCAGGTGCGCGACCGCTGGCAGAACAAGCTGCGCTACCTGCTGATCGACGAGTACCAGGACACCAACGCGTGCCAGTACGAGCTGCTGAAGCTGCTCGCCGGTCCGCGCGCGGCCTTCACGGCGGTGGGCGACGACGACCAGGCGATCTACGGCTGGCGCGGCGCGACGCTCGAGAACCTTGCGCAGCTCGGCAAGGATTTCCCGAAACTGCACCTGGTCAAGCTCGAGCAGAACTACCGGTCGACGGTGCGCATCCTGACCGCCGCGAACAACGTGATCGCGAACAACCCGAAGCTGTTCGAGAAGAAGCTGTGGTCCGAGCACGGGATGGGCGATTCGATCACCGTCACGCCGTGCAACGACGAGGAGCATGAAGCCGAATCGGTCGTGTTCCGGCTGTCCGCGCACAAGTTCGAGCGGCGCGCGCAGTTCCGCGACTACGCGATCCTGTATCGCGGCAACTTCCAGGCGCGGATCTTCGAGCAGGTGCTGCGGCGCGAGCGGATCCCGTACGTGCTGTCGGGCGGCCAGTCGTTCTTCGACAAGGCCGAGATCAAGGATCTGTGCGCGTACCTGCGGCTGATCGCGAACGCCGACGACGATCCCGCGTTCATCCGCGCGGTCACCACGCCGCGCCGCGGGATCGGCAACACGACGCTCGAAGCGCTCGGCTCGTTCGCGGGGCAGGCGAAGGTGTCGCTGTTCGAGGCCGTGTACATGGGCGGGATCGAGGCGCGGCTGTCCGCGCGGCAGGTCGAGCCGCTGCGGATGTTCTGCGACTTCATCCAGCGCCTGACCGAGCGCGCGGACAAGGATCCCGCGACCGCCGTGCTCGACGACATGATGGAGGCGATCCACTACGAGGCGTACCTGTACGACGCGTTCGACGAGCGGCAGGCGCAGTCGAAGTGGCAGAACGTGCTCGAATTCCTCGAATGGCTGAAGCGCAAGGGCACCAAGCCCGAGACGGAGGCCGTCGACGGCGAGGCGCAAGGTTTCCACAACGCGGACGGGCTCGCCGATACGGGCAAGAACCTGCTCGGCCTGATCCAGACCGTCGCGCTGATGTCGATGCTCGAGGGCAAGGACGAGGATCCGGACGCCGTGCGGCTGTCGACCGTCCATGCGTCGAAGGGGCTCGAGTATCCGCACGTGTTCCTGGTGGGGGTCGAGGAAGGCATCATGCCGCACCGCGGCGGCTCCGAGGACGACGGCCCGATCGACAACGAGCGGATCGAGGAGGAGCGCCGGCTGATGTACGTCGCGATCACGCGCGCGCAGCGCAGCCTGCATCTGAACTGGTGCAAGAAGCGCAAGCGGGCGCGCGAGACGGTCGTGTGCGAACCGTCGCGCTTCATCCCGGAGATGGGGCTCGACGAGGCGCCGCCGCCCACGCCGGAAGAGGCGCCGATGTCGCCGAAGGACCGGCTCGCGAGCCTGAAGGCATTGCTGCAGAAGTGACCTGGCGGTGTCGCCGCCGGGCGCGCGGTGTTCCGGCGATCCAGTGGTCCGCCGGCAAAACAAAACCCCCGCGATGCGTGTGCGTCGCGGGGGTTTTTTACTGACGGCCGGGTGGGCTTACTTTGCCGCGTTGACCATGTAGTCGACGGCGGCCTTCACGTCGGCGTCCGACGCGCTCGACCCGCCCTTCGGCGGCATCGCGCCCTTGCCGTGCAGCGCGTAGTTGTAGACCGTATCCATCGAGTCCTTCAGGCGCGGCGCCCAGTCTTCCTTGCTGCCGAACTTCGGCGCGCCGAGCACGCCCGCCGCGTGGCAGGCCTGGCAGGTCGACGTGTACAGCGCCTTGCCGGCGTCGGCGCCGGCCGGGGCAGCAGCGGCTGCGGGCGCTTCTCCGGCCTTCGGGATCGCGGCGATCGCGGCCTGCGCGGCGGCGATCTGCGCGCTCGCGGCGTCGGTCGCGCCCGATGCGGCTGCGGCGCCGCTGGCGGCCGGTGCCGCGTTGGCAGCCGGCGCGGCCGGTTCGGGGAAGTTCGCGCCGTCGTTGTTCGCCATGTAGACGATCGCACGGGCGATTTCATAATCGCTGACGTCGTCGGGGCTCGTGCCGCCGCGCGGCGGCATCGCGCCCTTGCCGGCCAGGGCCGTCTTCAGCAGCGTGTCGAAGCCTTGCGAGATGCGCGGTGCCCAGTCGTCCTTGTTGCCGAACTTCGGCGCGCCGGCGGCGCCCGTGCCGTGACAGGTCACGCAGACGGCCTTGTAGACTTCCTCGCCGGTCTTGTACGTGCGGGGCGCGTTGGCGTCCTTCACGTCGACCTTCGCGAGCGGGGCGATGCGCGCGGCAACCTGTTGGTCGGATAGCGCGTCGGTGCCGGCGCCGGAACGGAACGCATGGTTCGCGTAGTTGGCGAACAGGACGATCAGGATGATCGGAATCGCGAACGACGCGATGATGACGGCAATCAGCTGCCCGGGAGTTTTGACGGGAGATTCGTGGGGTGCTTCGCTCATGCTTGCCTCGTCTCCGTGATTAGGAATTGTGAGCGCGGTGCAACGGCAAATGGCAGTCCAATGAAGCCCGGTCGATTATAGACGGAACGTTTACATCACGGCGAGCGGTGCGATGGCGCGTGTTTACCCGCACGCAGCGTGGTTCGGCGAGGATTCGTCGGGCAAGGTGGACGCGTCATGGGAAACCGGGTATCCTTGCCGTCTTGCCAATCGTGGGCGGCCTGTATATTGGGGTCGCTTCGTTGTCACAGGCGCCCGTAGCTCAATGGATAGAGTACTGCCCTCCGAAGGCAGGGGTTGCTGGTTCGATCCCAGCCGGGCGCGCCACTCAAAGCCTTGCTGGGTAAGGCTTTGATAGATATTACGAAATTGTAATAAATCTTTCAGTCCCTTTTGTGGGAAAGTTTTGGGGGAAGAAATTCTTTCAAATAGCTTTCGCGCACTTTCCAGCGCACCACCAGTCAAAGCCATTCCAAGTCAGGAGTGGCTTTTTTCATTTGTGCTCTCAATTCCACTATGAACCAGTTCTACTATACAAAGGAAGCAAGAGACCTTTTCTTCAATCATTTGAGGGAGATTGGTTTTGTTGATGTTTTGTTAGATGGAAATGATGGCGGATTGATTTTCACATTTGCTGATATAGTAAAAAATTATATTGATTTTGATAATTTAGGGTTCAAATTTACATTAGGCGAGTCTTTAAATTTTTTTGATATAGAAATGCTTGCAGAGCAAATTCATATCGACCATAGTCATCAGGTAGACATAGATTTGAAAGCAAGATTGATGGAAATCTACACAATACTTGATGAAAAATTCAAAGCAGAAAAGCTTTTGTCTAGCGATGTAAAACCATCAAAAGATATGAGGTTTTAGAATGTCTAACAATGAAGAAACTATTGCTTTGTTATCAATTCTGGAGTTAAATAAAAAGGATATTGAGCAAAAAAACTATCGTTCAGTTGATGAAGTTTTTGCTGAACTTGATAGATTGGACAAACAAGAAGGGGTCATTGATGACGATAAAAATTGACATTTCCATCGTTGAGAGTAGCAAGGAAGAGATAGCTAATAAGCTCGAAGAAATCGTTGAGCTTTTGCGAAAAGGAGTGGAGCAGGAAAGGGGCTCTTACTACAATCATCAAACATTAGATTTATGTAGTTATGACCTCAAAGTTAGACCGATTCACTAAGAAAATTTCAAAAGATAGTCAGCTATTGCTGACTATTTTTTTTGCCCTTTTCTATCTCTAACTTGAAAAGTTTTCAGTCGAAAATTTGTAAAGTGAGCGATAGAACATGACAAAAAAACACTGCCAACTATGACAGTGAACCTACCAAAAAAATCATCATTTGCATAAGGTAGTTTTGAAAAACCTAAACGCAAAAGAAGTGATGTTAAAACTAAAAATACAAATATCTTTTCTCTATTTTCCACTATTGTTCGTCTCATATTTATCTTGTTGTTGTTGAGACTAAAACTACAAAGAAAAATCAAAAAGTCAATAGTGGATTATCAAAAATCAAAACCTAACAGCAGAGCACCTAACTTCCTTTTACAAGGAATTCAGGTGCTAATCGCTACAACCCTTATAGAATAAGGCTCGGGGCTGGTGAGCCAGGGCTATTGACTTTTGGGAAAAACCCGCTAACTTATTCTTATAGACTTATGAGAATAATAATGGAAAAGAACAAAACAAAGACATATGAAACAAAGCTTCAATTGACATTAGAAACAAAAGAAAAATTGAAGGCTCTTGCTCTCAAAACCAAAAAAACCAACAGTGATTTAGTGTCAAATCTTGTGGACAATTTTGACCAAGATTTAGATATTTTCAAGAATACTGAATATATAAAATCACGAGAAAAAGTGTTCGTTGACATTGCTCAACTTGCAAAAAATCTAGCTCAATATCAAGCAGAATTTTTCAACGCAGTCAAACAGATTGAGAAAAACATCAACTCAAATGTTGATAGTTTTAGAGACGAAATTTCATCAACTGAACAAAGAATTAAGTCTCAAGTTTCTGATTATCGCAATAGTAATATCGAAACCCAAAATAAGATTGCTCAACTTTTTAGAGAGCAAACATCAAAGATAGATAGCATAAAAAATTTCATAGAAAACTTATCTTGGAAATCTCTATTGGGGAAAAAATAATTATGTTTATTATGGGTCCACTAGGGGATTGGGATTACTACGCTGATAGCGAAGAAAATTTGAACTCACCAAAAAAACTAGAAGACTATTTGAATATGGACAATTCAAAGGCTAGTTTCGTCGGTGAATTTCTCAATGGTCTTCCATACTCAAAAGCTGCTTACAAATCATTTTACGAAGGAACTGATTTGGAAGGAAACAAGATAACGAAAAAGCAAGGAGAGCATAAGCCTGGTTATGACCTTGTTTCTACTTTTGACAAAAGTATTAGTCTTTTGTATGCCTCAATGAATAGAGAGCAAAGAAGGGAAATGGATAAAATCATTCGAGAAGAAACATCAAAAATTATGCTCGAAGATTTTAAAAAATACATCGTTCCATCTTGCAAAAAAGAAGAGTATCAGGAAATAGATTGGACAAAAACAAAGCTTGCTATGGCTGTTTTCACTCACTATGAAAATAGAAATATGGACCCGCATTATCATAGCCATATCAATCTATTGAATTTTGCTGAGTTCACATTCAAAGATGGAAAAACAAAAACACTTGCTATCGACCCAATAAATTTATTCAAAGCTCAAAAGTTGCTATCAGCAAAACTCGATTTTGCCATTGCTAAGTCTTTAGGAAGAAAATTCAATATCTCATTTCAAAATGTAGATGGTTCATTGAGAGTGGATGGTATAACGCAAGAAAATATTGACAAATTCAGTGATAGAAATAAGCAATTGCTCAATCAATTTGAGCAAAAGAAGAAAGCCGAAGGTGTTTTATTTAGTTCAAGGCAGGAGCTTGAATCTGCTTTTGATGATGAATTTTCAAAATCCCAAAAAGCTAAATATCTAGAAGAAGTTAGAAAGGGAACTGCTAAGCAGAAGGAGGAGTTAAGCTATAACGAGCTTATGTCTCACTTCGATAAAGTTTTGAAGGAAAAAACGCCAAATCTGTCATTTGAAAGAGTTCAGTTTTACAAGGCTTCTAATAAATTGTCTAGAACTGAAGTAATCAAGAAGTCGGTTGAATTGATTGATGGCTTGGTTGATAAAAATTCAATATTCACAAAAGACCAACTTCAAACAGAGCTTTACAGAAATTTCTTGGGAATGAAGATTGAAGAAGATGGAAAGATAAAGTATTTAGATGTAGATAATATATTTTCTTTCCTCAAAGAAAATCAATACTTCGTTGAGGTTGAAAATGGGGAATTGTCAACAAAAGAGGTCATAGAAAAATCATTTGAGGCTATAGAAAAAGTCAAATCTATGAAGATTTTACCATTCCATATAAAAGCCTCAACTATTGAGCAGATAGAAAAAAACGAGAAATTCAATGGATTTAATAATACTCAAAAGCAAGCAATGCTTGTTGCTACCAATAGCTCAAAAATTTCACATATAACAGGAGACGCTGGAACAGGCAAAACAAGCTCTGTTATAGCCTATGCTGCTGACTACTACAAAAGCCTTGGTTGTGAGGTTATAGGGCTATCTACACAAGGAAAAACAGCCCAGGCATTGGAAGAAGTAGGCATTGATAAGACATTCAACATCGAGAAATTTACAAGAGATGTTGACGCAGGAAAAACAGTCATAAAGTTTGGAAGTGTATTGATGATTGATGAGGCTGGTATGGTTTCAGCCAATCATTACCACAAGCTCCTATCAATAGCCGAAAAATCAGGCTCTAAGCTTGTTCTGGTGGGTGATAACAAGCAGTTGTCTAGTGTTGCTTATGGGAATATGTTCACTTCAATCGAAAAGGAGCTTGATAAATCATCAAAATCTAGACTTGATGCTAATGTAAGACAAAAAACACAAAATCAGATTGATATAGCTGAGGCTTTTCGAGATAAAAAACCAGAGAAGGCTATTGAGCTACTAAGAAATAATAAAAATCTTTACACATCAATGAAGAAGAATAGTAGAGAGGATTTGGCAAATCAGCTTGTAGAAAAATATTTTTCAAGTGAATTTGAGAGAAAGGTAGTTATAGCTTTCAAAAATGATGACGTGAACTATCTTAATGACAAAATTAGAGGTAGATTGGCAGAAACTGGCAGGCTTGAAATAGCTAATCAAGTGAGTATTGATGTTATGACCAGTTCAAGCTCTAAAAAACCTGCTAGTCGTAATTTCACAGTTGGAGACAGTATCGTTCTCACTGGAAACTTGAAAAAAACCAAAACTCAACCACGAGTTGACAATGGAACATTGGCAACAATCAAAGAAATAAACCACAAACAAATAATTTGTATCGATGGCAATGGCAATGAGTTTTCATTTTTTGTCGATAAATTTAATCAGTTTAATCATTCCTATGCTCTCACTACATATAAAAGCCAAGGAGCAACAGTTCAGGAGGCTTTTATATATAGTGATGGCAAAACTACATCAAATCAAAGCTATGTTGATTTTTCTCGCCACACTGACAAAGTTAGCTTATTTATTGATGAAAGAAATTTAGATAACTTCATTAGCAATAGCAAAAAAGGGCAAGAGAGGTTTGATATAACTCAATCAGACGAGGCCAAATCAATCTATAAGAGTGTGGTAGATGAAAAACAAAAGGCTTTTGAGTTAGAAAGACTTAATCTAAAAAACATATGCGACGATATTAATAGGTTTGTGAATGAGTCTAGGTTAAAGGCAAAGGAATTTTCAAGTAGCAATGGATACTTCAAAGACAATAAAAGAGCCTACGAGTGGTATTCAAAAGAGCTTGAATTAACATTTGAATATAAGAAGTTGCTGGAGAAAAATTCTCTCAAAACTAATGATGTATATAAAAAATCAAAAGAGTTGTTGGATGGAAGAATTAATTTATTGGGTAAAAATAAGGAAATAACACTCGGCAATATGCAGATTGATATTAGAAAAGCGCAAGAAGATTTGCAGAGAAAAATTGAGCAAGCTAGACAGAAACAACAACAAAATGAAGAGCAGTCTAGAAAGAAAAGTAGGGGTTTGACGTTCTAATTAAGTTAATTATTGACTATTATCTTTTTTATGATAAAACATAAGAACAAAAAACAAAATCGGCAAGCTGGCGACTGGAAATCACAACTTACCGATATTATTAAAAACAAAGTACGACAAGCACTTATAAAAATAATAATATCGAATAAATTGCAAAAGTCAATACTTGCCATAAAAATAAAAAGGCAAGTATATGACAACAATAATAGAAACATTCAATAACCATTTGTTAGAAAAAGTCTGGTGCACAAATTCATTCGAAGACGGCTTAAAAGTAAGAAGTAGAGAAAAAGCCATAGATTTCAACTACATTGGTTTGAATAAACCACTCACAAAATACATATCATTAGATATAGACAGGGGTAGTGATTCAACATATATGTTTGAGACTAAAAACATGCCATTACCAACAATAATCACTATCAATCCAGAATCAGGAAATTGCCACTATCTCTATGGTCTAAAAAATCCAGTTTCTTTTTATGAAAACTCACGCACAAAGCCTCAAAGATATTTCGAGCAAACAACATTAGCCCTAGCCAATGAATTGGAGGCAGATTTAGCGTTTGCTCACACTATTGTGAAAAATCCAAACTCTAAGCATTGGAAGATACTTGAACACGATGTTTACTACGACCTAGAAGATTTTGGGGAGTATCTAGATATAAACCAATATGGAAAATTTGAAAATGTGAAAAAATTGGACATAGATAGTTCAAGTCGAAATGTTTGTTTATTTGATAATTTGAGGCATTGGGCTTATAAAGAGATAAATGTTGTTGAGTGGGTAAGCTTTGATAGATGGTTCATTGCTGTTGAGTCAATGGCTAATCACTTCAATGATTTTGATGTGAAGTTACCTGAGAGTGAGGTAAGACATACAGCCAGGTCAGTTGCTAAATGGGTATGGAAACACAGAGACGAGATAAATGGAGCAGTGAATAGAGGTGTGATGACTAGATTGGGGTTAATATCTAGCTCGATGAATTTGGAGCAAAAGCAACGAGCCTCAAACCTATATACTGCTGATGTGATTGTATCTAAAACAAAGGGTAAAATTGCTACTGCAATAATTCAATTGAAGTCTAGCAATCAAAAGATTACTCAAAAATCTATTGCAATGTGTTCTGATTTGTCAGAAAGAACAGTTAGAAGATATTGGAATGAATTTCAAGTTATGATTAATCAGTGAAATTATTTTTCGAAAAACAGGCAATTCGGTGTATATCAGATAATTACTTTTTTAGTGTCTTTTTGTTGTGGCTGGCAAGCAGGCACAGACAAAGACAAAAAGACAAGGGGTTAATAAAAAAGTAAAATTCATAGAGGAAGTTTGAAACCTAGGTTTCATTTTTGGTTCTTTTGTGAATATTGTTAGATAATAGAAGATGTGCTATCCTATGAAGGTAGTTCAACCACATATAAGAGGGTAACAATGTCGAAGATTGATGCTCAAACATTGGAATTGTTGGACCAAGTTAAGAGTGGTAAGGCAGATTTCAGCGAATTTTTGAAACTTGCTGATATTTTAAAAGAAAAAGGTATTCAAGAAAGTAAGAGTAAACTTCAGGAGAGGTTGCAAAAAGTCAAAGATTTGATTGATGAATTGAAGCTTAATCACGAAGATGTAATTGAGTTTTTGGAGGGTCCAAAAGAAGAACTCATCAAGTGGACTGATGAAAATGGGGTTGAGTGGATTAGAAAAGATGGTGATTTAGCTACTCAAAAATGGCTCAAAGAATTAAGCAAAAAGATTTCCCAAGCAGAGCTTGAAAAACATATCGTAGCTACATCGGATCAGGGTAAGACCAAAGCTAAAAAGACTATTGCTGGCTTGTATGTAGCAAAGACTGAAACAAAGTGAGTTTTACCAGAAACACCAAAGCAAAAGGGGTCAATCGACCCCTTTTTTAATGCCTCTACGACTTGAATACAGAGCTTTTGAGCCTCTGGCGTGGATTTCCAGTCCACACCATCAACTTTTCTTCAAAGCCTGTTCCATGAGCTTTTGTTGAAGCTCCCCAATCCTTTTGATTTCTTCTAGCAGTTCTTCCCTGCTTAGTTCATTGGATTTGGTTTGTAGAGCCTCAATCAAAGTGTTGTTATCAATGTGAGTGTAGCGAGCATTGATTTTAGTATCTTCGTGCCCAACCACTCGCATAATGTCCTCGGTTGTGGCTGTTCCATTAGCCAAAGCCAAAGCAGACTTTTTCCTATTTAGTGGTTCAACAATCTTAGATTGTAGATACTCAGTGTCAGTAATGCCTGTTAATTTCGATAGTTGATGAATATTCATATTTTGGCTTTCGTTGAGCCTAGAAATGAACTCATGTCTCAAAATATGCAGCTTAAATCCATCGATTTTTACCCAATCTTGAAGTCGTTGGATATTTTTTTTGAAACCATCAACAGTGTATTGAAACAATCTGTCGATAGGGTTTGTATCAATATTGCTTTCTTTATTTCTTTTTAGTGTTCTTTGTAAACAATCAAAGGCAATATCATTGATAGGAATAATGCGGCTTTTTTTAGCTTTGGTTTGAGTATTGATTAAAGTAATAAATTTATTATCAAAATCAATCTGTTTCCAAGTTAAAAATAATGCCTCACTTCTTCTCATTCCAGTTGAGAAAAGTAGCATTACAATGTCAAGCATTGCCTTGTTTCTAAATTTCTTGAGCTTTTCAAGAATTAGAGCCTCATTATCAGTTGTTATCCTGATTGGTTCAGGCATAACGACAGTAGGCAAGAGGGTTTTTCTTTGGTTGGTGCTCAACCTAGCAGGGTTTGACCTGTATTGCTCAGCTAGATTTTTATAAGTGATAGGGATAGTGTCAAAGCATTGAGCTAAAAGCCCAAGTTCTTTGACAATAGTAGCTCTAGCAATGTTTTGAGCTTTTCTTTCTTTTATGTATAGCTCAATAATATCAGTGTTTATTTGAGAGAGCTTTAAGCTGCCAAACTCAACTTTTTCACTGTCATTGGTGCTAAAACTAATGCCTAGACTTCGCTGAGTGAAAAGCACTTGCTCACTATTCAAAGGAATAGTTGTAGATGGAATTGAGCCAATGAGCTTGGTTCTATCAGTGCTGTAACTGGCTAGATGGGTTCTAGTTTTGCTAAAAGCAAGTAGAACACTTCTAAGAGGTGGATTTGTGAGTTGTTCAGCTAATTTTTGTTGTATTAAATCTTGATAATTTTGTTTTTCTCGTTCTTGTTCTAGATATTCTTTACTTCTCACATAGATAGAATAGTCGTTTGCCTCTTCCAACGACTGAAAAACCTTATCTACCTTGATAGTCTTGTTTTTGATTTGAACCCTATAAGAGATATTGACCCCATTTTTCCCCTTATAGCTCTTGATGGATACCCCAAGTTCCAACTTCACCACGCACCCCCTCAAACCTGTTGTTGAGCCTGGTTCAGTGTATCGTTTAGGGGAAGATTTGGGGGAAAATTTCTCCCTAAAATGGCTCTTTTTCTGGGTGATTGCTCAAAAAATAGGCAGGTGAGTTGTTTTTATGTGATTGATTTTAAAGCATTTGCCACCTTACGAGACGAAAGACTACAAAACTCCGAAGGCAGGGGTTGCTGGTTCGATCCCAGCCGGGCGCGCCAAAACATGCCTGTTCAGGCACTCGGCGGTTTCGCCGTCTCGTCGTTTTCCCGTTTGCAGTAATATCCCGGCCAGTCGGCGGTTGTCCGCGTGGCGGTTTTCGATCGCGTGCGCCGGGCGACGACCGAATCTCCGGGACTCCGTTACCCCGAACCGACGAATACGCAGAACCGCATGCAACCGCTACTGATGCCGGTCAACAGCCACGACCTCGTGGCCGTTTCCGTGATTGACTCGCCGAGTCCCCACGTGTTGCGCGCAACGGTGCAGCACATCTATTCCTGCCGTCATGGCATCACGCCGGACCATCTCGGCACGGTGTTGCAGTTCTACAGCGGGCCGATGACCTGGGGCAACCTCGCGCTCGAGGTCGGTGAATGTGGCCTGCTGTTTGTCCACAAGGTGTCGGGAATCTTCAATGAATACCCGTGGCGCGGGCACATGGTGCTGGAAGAGGTGGACGGCGAACGCTACGCTCGCCTGCAATATGCAGACGTGTGGCTGAGGCCCAATCTGCCCGAAGCGGTCAGGGCGGCATCGTATGCGCATCCGACCCGGCGCAACCATTCGCTGGTCCGGTTCGACGTGCTCGAAGCCTATCTGAAGGCGCTGATTGAAAATGTCGATCGAAACGAGAAATAGCCGCGTCGCCTCGCGGGCGGCGATCACCGCATGAGCCAATCACTCCCCGTTCAATTCATCAACGGGCCGGACGGTACGCCGGCCTTCGTCGTGATTCCGTACGCCGACTATGTCGCGCAGCAACGGGTCACGCGCGACCCGGTTCCGCATGAGGTCGTGACGCGCGCCGTGTTCGACGGCAGCTCGCCCGCGCGCGCGTGGCGCGAATATCTCGGGCTGACGCGGGCCGAGGTCGCGCAGCGGATCGGCATCAGTCGGTCGGACTACGCGAAACGCGAGAAGCGCGAGAAGCTGCGCAAGTCGGTGCGCAGGAAGATCGCCGCCGCGCTCGGCATCACGCTCGCGCAACTCGATTTCTGACGTGCGGCGCGGCAAACGCGCCTGATGCCCCGGACGCGGCCGGCGTGCCGGTGTCGTGTTGCCTCGTCGTTGTGCGAGAATTGCCCGCAACGACAACTCCAAGCGTCGATCGCGGCGGCCGTCCGCGCATCGCGCCGACTCCCGATGGCTGCCATCCCGTCTACCTCGACCGCAGTCGATGTCCGTGCGCTCACCGACGCGCAGCAGGCGCTGCTCGCGCGTCTCGACGCCTATTCCCCCGACGACCCGAACGCGCCGTTGCCGTACAGCCGGCGCCTGGCCGAAGCCGAAGGCTGGTCGCAGGCGCACGCGCTGGCCGTGATCGACGAATACAAGCGCTTCGCGTTTCTCGCGCAAGCGGCCGGACACCCGGTCACGCCGTCGGTCGCGGTTGACGCCGCGTGGCATTTCCACCTGCAATACACGCTCGAATACTGGGACGTGTTCTGCGCCGGCGTGCTGCGCGCGCGGTTGCATCACATGCCCGGCACGGGCGCGCCGGACGAGGCCGCCGTGTACGCGCAGCGTTACCGCGACACGCTGGACAGCTATCGCCGGCTGTTCGGTTGCGAGCCGCCCGAGTCGATCTGGCCGCCGCCGCCCGGCCTGTGCGACGCATCCGGAGCGCCGCAGCCGGAACCGTCAGCCGTGAGCGGGGCGCAGAAGGCGGATTCGCCGACCGCCCCGCCGGCAGGCAGGACCTGGCGCGCCCGGTTGCCGAAGCTCGCCTGGCCGGCGGCCGCCGCGAGCGTCTCCGCGACCTGCGCATCGGCGCAGGACTTCAACGTGCTGAACTACGCGGGCCCGCAGTTTCTTGCGTTCTACGTGCCGGCGTGCGTCGTCGCGTTGTTGTTGATCATGGTGCTGCAGGCGATCGAGTTCCGGCGCCGCCGGTGGGGCGGGAGCACGCGCAAGGCGTCGGCCGACCTGAGCACCGACGAAGTCGCCTATCTCACCGGCGGCGAAGCACGGGTCGCCCAAGTCGTGACGATGTCGCTCGCACACGCGGGCGCGGTCGACTTGTGGGCGGTCCCCGGACACGGCGGCTACGTGCGGATCGCCGACCTGGATCGTGCCGGCCGGCATGACGACCACTGCGCGTGGCTCAAGGAGCGGCCGTCCGGCATTGCGCGCTACGACCTGTTCCGCGACCGGCTCGCCGGGTACGCGCGGGAGGTCGTCGACGGGATGCGCGCGCAGGGCTGGCTCTGGGCACCCGGCGAGATGCGCGCGTCGCGCATGGCCGCGCGTGCAATCGTGCTGATCGTGCTGGGCATCGGCGCCGCGAAACTCGCGATCGGCCTGAGCCGCGGGCGGCCCGTGCTGCTGCTTGCCGTCTGCATGGTGGTGTTCGCGGTCGCGTACCGGATCGTCGCGCGGCGGCTGACCGGCTTCGGGCGCGGCGGGGCGACGGCTGCGGGGCGCGCCGCGCTGCTCGCGCGCCGGATCGCGCACGATCCGCGGGCCGCACGCGACCCGCGACCCACGCCCGACACGCAGGCCGCGCAACCGGCGCAGGATCGCGAACGCGGCGATCCGGACCCGCTGCTGTGGACGGCCGCGCTGTTCGGCACGGCCGCGCTGGCCGGCACCGCATGGTCGGTGTATTCGCAATCCGTGCAGGCCGCGTCGCGGATGTCGTCGCTGGTCGCCGGGAAAGCGGGCAGCGGCAGTTCGTTCGATGCGTCGGACAGCACTTGCTCGTCGTCGAGCTGCAGTTCGTCGAGTTCGTGCAGTTCTGGTTCGTCGTGCAGCTCGAGCAGTTGCGGCGGGTGTTCGTCGAGTAACTGAGCGCGGGTGGTGTGGCGGTGCGTGCCGAATCCGGCAAGTTGTACCGCGGCTGGCCGCGAGTACCGCCGTTGGTGTGCGCTGGATCGACCAGACAAAAAAATGCCCGCACAAGGCGGGCACGAGTCGAACGAGCACGCCCTCACTTCGGCGTGTAGTGCTTGTTGTTCGTGGGCGCGTATCGCCGCAGGCGATGCGCTGGGCGTTCTTACAGGCGTGCCATGTCGTGATACTCGCCGACGGCCTGCACGCGGCCCATCGCGACGTGATACTCGTCGGTGAGCTCGCGCTGGGCGCGATGCGCGTTGGCGACGACGCTTTCGTTGCTGGCCTGAATGCGGCGAATGGCGGCGATGCCTTCCGGCGGCTGGTCAGGGGTCAGCGCCATGACGAGCGGCGAGCGGACTTCCGCGAGGCGGGCGACTTCCGTCCAGTCGGCCATTGCGGTCGCGTGTTCGATGTCGTCGGTCAGCGCATTCAAACGCGCGATCAGTTCGTGCTGTTCCATGGTCGATTCCATTCGCGTCGGTTACTTGTTGTTCGACATCGCGCCGGCACTGTTCTGGCCGCCGAACAGCTGCGTCAGGTACTGCGAATTGTTGTTCATCGTCGCCATCAGCGTGTTGAGCGCGGTGAATTGTGCCTGGTACTGGTTCGTCAGCTGCGTCGCGTAGTTCGACAGCGTCGTCTGCTGTTGCGCGATGCTCTTCAGGTCGGCGTTGAGCGCGGACGTCCGCAGGTCGATCAGGCCGCCCGTCTTCGTAAAGTTGTTGATTGCCGTCGACATCTGCGCGCCGACGCCGTTCGTCGAATTGAAGAGCGCGGCGACGCTGGCCGGGTTGCTCTGCAGCGCGGTATTGAGCTTGGTGCTGTCGGTCTGCAGCGTGCCGTCGGCTTGCAGCGTGATGCCGATCGACGACAGCGTGATCGTCGAGCTGCCGCTCTTCACGCCTTGCGTCACGAGCGACGCGAGCGTGTTCTTGACCGTGCTCAGCGTCGAGTCGCCGAGCAGCGGGCCTTGCGTCGCTGCCCCCGCCGTGAACTGGGTGAGCGTGCCCATCGTCGTGACGAGCGTGTTGTAGAGGTTCACGAAGTTGTTGATCGCCGTTGCCTGCGTCTTCGTGTCGGATGCGATCGTCAGCGTCTGGGCCTGCGCGGCGCCGACCGCGGCCGACGTCAGGTTCAGCGTGACGCCGGCGATCGCGCTGGTGACCGTGTTGGTCGAGCTCGTTGCGCTGATCCCGTTGATCGAGAAGGCGGCATCCTGGGCCGCGGTGCTCTGCGTCCACGCGGCGCTGCTGTTGGCCGACGTGAAGGTCGACGGGCCGCCGTTCTGTCCGGGAACCGACTTGACGCCGAGATTCGACAGCCCGGCGTCGCCGCTCAGGTTGCTGACCGCAACGCTGATCGTGTTGGACGCGCCGGTGGCCGCCGAGCTCAGCACGAGGTGGGCGCCGTCGGTGCCGGTGACGACCGTCGCCGTGATGCCCGGGTTGCCGGATGCGCCGTTGATCGCGGCCGCGATGCCCGCCACCGTGTTGTTCGAGCTGTCGATGTTGACGGAGAACGACTGATTGCCCAGCGACAGGGCCAGCGTGCCGTTGCCGAGGCCCTTGGTCGGATCGGCGAAGCCGGTGGACGACAACGCCTGCGCCGCGGCGATCTGGGTGACGTTCACGTTGTAGGTGCCGGCGACCGCGCCCTGGCCGGCCGTCGCGGTGAGGCCGTTGCCGCTGGGCGTCGCGGTGAAGGTGCTCTGCAGCGAGCCGTTGGAGAGCGTCGTCAGGCTCGCCTGCAGCGCGCTCAGCGCGGAAGACAGCGTGCCGAACGCGGAAATCTGGGTGTTGTCGGTGGTTTGCTTGGCGGTCAGCGCGGAGGTCTGGCCGGCCGTTTTCGCATTCACGAGCGCCGTCACGAGCGAGTTGACGTCCATCGTCGAGTTGCCGGTCGAGCCGCTGATGATCGACTGCGCAGCTTGCTGAAGCGCGCTGTTCGCATTGGCGCTGGACGTATTGGTGTTGACGGTGGACATGTGACGGCTCCGTGCCTGGGATGAGCGATGCGTATCTGGTGATCGAATGCGTATTGCGCGAAGGCTTTGGGTTGTCGCGATTCAAGCAGCCGAATCGCGCAAGCCAAAGCGCCCGGGGCGCCGCGCGATGCGTTGCGCGGGGCCCCGGGCGAGACGCCGTGAAGCGATTACTGCAGGAGCTTCAGGACCTGCTGCGGCAGCGAGTTCGCTTGTGCGAGCACCGAGATGCCTGCTTGTTGCAGCACCTGTGCCTTGCTCAGGTTCGCGGTTTCCTGTGCGAAGTTCGCGTCCTGGATTTGCGACTGGGCTTGCGACAGGTTGGTCGCTTGCGCTTGCTGCGTCGTGCTGATCGCGGTGAAGCGGTTTTGTGCAGCACCCAGCGTTGCCTGGATGTTGTTCACCGTGGCCAGCGCGTTGTCGATCGATTCCATTGCCTGGTTGGCGCCGGCCGTCGTGCTGATGTTGATGTCGGCGACGCGCGGCGGCACGTTGGCGAGGTTGGTCGAGTTGATTGCGCTTTGCGAAGCCAGGCCTTGGGTCGTCGCGTTGGTCGTCGCGGAGCCGATGGTGGGCCGCAGCGTAAGCGAAGCGCCGGCCGTCGCCGTCGCAGCGGTGACGGTGAACACCTTGCTGGTGACGGCGGCCGCCAGTGCGTTGCCGTTCTGATCCTGGAACGTGAAGCCGCCGGCGCCGTCCGACAGCACGGAGATCGACGTGATCGTTGCACCCGACTCGTTCGGGGCGATAAAGCCGCCGTTCGAATCCAGGCTGAGGCCGGTGATCGTGCCAATCGCGGCGCCAGCGGCCGGGCGGCCGGCTACGCCGGAGCCGTTCCCCGCGTTGGCGGCGTTGATCGCGGTAACCGAGCTGCTCGTCGCGGCGGATGCTGCCGCCGGCGAGCTGGTGATCGAACCCAGTGCGCCGCCTGCCGCTGCGGTCAGCGACAGTGCCGTACCCGAGCCGGTCGTATTGGCGCCGAACAGGCTCGTGACCGTGCCGCTAGCCAGTGCCTGGTTGTTCTGGTCGGTAAACTTGAAGCCGCCCTGGCCGTCGGACAGGATGTTGATCGTCGTGATCGCCGGCGTTTGCGTGCCGGTCGTCGCTGCGCCGGCGCTCGTCAGGCTCAGGTTCGTGAGCTGGCCGAGCGTCGCGCCGTTCGTCGGCAGGCCCGTGCCCATGCTTGCTGCCGAGACGCTTTGCGTCAGGTTCAGCGTGATGGTTTGACCGACGTTCGCGCCGACCTGGAAGCTGACGTTGCCGGCCGACCCGTCGAGCAGGTTCTTGCCGTTGTAGTTCGTCTGCGAAGCGATACGGTTCACTTCGGAGATCTGCTGCGAAACTTCCTGTTGCAGCGCTTGCTGGTCGCTGGTCGACAGCGAGCCGCTCGATGCCTGAACGGCCAGCTGGCGGATACGCTGCAGGCTCGACGTGATCTGCGACAGGCCGCTCGATGCGGTCTGGATCATCGACACGCCGTCGTTCGAGTTCGACACGCCCTGGTTCAGGCCGTTGATCTGCGTCTGCATCCGGGTTGCGATCGCGAGACCGGCTGCGTCGTCTGCTGCGCTGTTGATGCGCTTGCCCGACGACAGGCGGGTGATTGCCTGCGACAGGGCGTTCTGCGAGCCGTTGAGGTTCTGCTGTGCAACCAGCGAGTTGATGTTGCTGTTAATTCCGAGCATGGAAATTCTCCTGTTTAAGCCGAAAGCCCTGGAAAGCCGTTTTGGCGTCGGCGGAAGCACTCGTTCATTGCTGGCCGCCTCAGAGCAGGATTTCGGCGCACCAAAACAAAACTTGAGGGGCACGTTGAGATTCGGCCCGATTTTTTATCCTTCTTTGTCATTTCGGACGGGCCCGGCGCGATGCCGAATGAAACGGGGGCAGAAACAGGATGGCGGCCGGCTCCGGCACGCAGTCGCAACGCTGTGCACACGCAAGCGACAAAAGGGTGGTTTTGTCTGTGATTCCCTGCTATGATGGCGGGCTGAATTGAGATTTCTGTCACGCCTCTGCCGTTTTCGGCATGTCTGCTGGCAGTCAAACGCGGCGCTGCACGCGGCTTGTGAAGCGTACTCGCGGTGCTTTCCGCCTCTCTTTTCCGGCCTCCGAGGCCGTATTTCCGCTCGTTTCGCCTGTTTGTGGGGACGCTCGGATGGCCGGTGCGTGGCGCTTGGCCGCTACGTTTTTGACCGTTTAAGCAATTTAGGAACGACATGACGACGATTCTTCTGAAAGAAAACGAGCCGTTCGAAGTGGCGATTCGCCGCTTTCGCCGTGCTATCGAAAAAAATGGCCTGATCGCTGAACTGCGCGAGCGCCAGTCCTACGAAAAGCCGACCGCAGTCCGCAAGCGCAAGAAGGCAGCAGCCGTCAAGCGCCTGCACAAGCGCCTGCGCAGCCAGATGCTGCCGAAGAAGCTCCACTAAGAGCGTCTGACGGTTTGCCGCGAAACGGCGGAGCGTGCTTCGAAAGAAGCCGCTCCGCCGTTTTGCTTTTGGGGGCCGGGAAAATCCCGAGGCCGTGACGGCTCCGGTGCGCCCCGCGCCGTCAGCCAGCGTTGCGCCGGCGTGCCGGCTGCTTGCCGCCGAGCGCCGCGCATTGCGCGTGGCACGGGCAACCGACCTCGTGATCGTTGACCATGCCGGTGGCCTGCATCAGCGCATAGCAGATCGTCGAGCCGACGAACTTGCAGCCGTACGCCTTCAGCGCCTTGCTGAGCATGTCGGATTGTTCGGTCGACGCGGGGGCGTCGCGGTACGACTGCCACGCGTTCTGGATCGGCGTATCGCCGACGAACGACCACAGGAACGCGGCGAGCGACCCGTGCTCTTCGCGAATGCGCTGCACGGCGCGCGCATTGGTGACCGCCGACTCGACCTTCGCGCGGTTGCGCACGATACCGGGATTCTCCAGCAGCTTCTCGATGCGCTTCGGCGTGAAGCGCGCGACGGCATCGACGTCGAAATCCGCAAAGGCCTCGCGATAACCCGCGCGCTTGTTCAGGATCGTCGACCACGACAGCCCGGCCTGCGCCCCTTCCAGGATCAGCATTTCGAAGAGGTGGCGATCGTCGTGCGACGGCACGCCCCACTCGGTATCGTGATAGTGAGCGTCCGCTTCCGTCTTCACCCAGTTGCACCGCTGCGACATCGTCTGCCTCGTTTTCAGTATCGACTCGAACGCGTCAGCATAGCGTAAGCCCTTTTCGCGGGACAACCGGCCGAACGGCAGATGGGCGCGCGGCGCCGATCCGGTTAAGCTTGGCGCCTGTTCGAATCAGCGGGATGAAGGCATGGCGGCATTACTTTTTGCGATCGGCATCGACGGCGGCGGCACGGGTACGCGCGCAGTGCTGGCCGACCGGCACGGGCGCGAACTCGCGCAGGGGCGCGGCGGCCCGTCGGGGCTCGGGCTCGGCATCGAGCGCGCGTGGGCATCGATCGGTGCGGCCTGCGCGGACGCGTTCACCCAGGCCGGTCTCGCATTCAACTGGTCGCAGTGCGCGCTCGGTTGCGGGCTCGCGGGCGTCAACAATGCGGCATGGCTGGCCGCGTTCCGCGCGCAGGCGCCGCTCGGCGCGCTGGCGGTCGAGAGCGATGCATATACGACCGTCGTCGGCGCACACGGCGGCGCGCCGGGGCTGATCGTCGCGCTCGGCACCGGCAGCATCGCGGCGGCGCTCGATGCGGCCGGCGCGTGCCGCATCGCGGGCGGCTTCGGCTTTCCGTCCGGCGACGAGGCGAGCGGCGCATGGCTCGGCGTGCGTGCGCTCGCGTATGCGCAGCAGGCGCTCGACGGCCGCGTGCCGCGCGATGCGTTCGCCAGCGCGCTGCTCGCGGAAACGGGCGCGCAGGATCGCGACGCGCTCGTCCAGTGGTCGTGCGATGCGAACCAGACGATCTACGCGCGGCTTGCGCCGATCGTGTTCGCGCACCGTTCGCATCGGGTCGCGGGCGCACTGATCGCGCAGGCGGGCGACGAGATCGGCAAGATGATCGACGCGCTCGATCCGCAGCAGGTGCTGCCGGTCGCGCTGTGCGGCGGATTGGCGGACGCACTGGCACCGGCCGTGCCGGCGCGCCATGCCGCCCGGCTGCGCGCGCCGCTCGACGATTCGGCGCACGGCGCGCTACAGCTCGCGCTGCAGGCGCTGCGGGAAGCGGAAGGCGGTTGAAGGCGTTCGAGGGTGGTTGAAGGCGCCCCGAAGCGGGGCCGCTGGCGGAGATCGACCGGGAACCGTCCGGCGGGCAATCGGGCACGACGTTAAAATGGCCGTTCCGCAGAGCCCTGAGCGCCATTCTTCCGTCCCATGTACAAAGTCATCGCCACCGATCTCGACGGTACCCTGCTGAACAGCGACCACCAGCTCGATCCATACACGATCGACACCGTCCGCCGGCTCGACCGCGACGGCCTGCAGTTCGTGATCGCCACCGGGCGCCATTACGCGGACGTCGCCGGCATTCGCGACGTGCTCGGCATCCGGCCGTACCTGATCACGTCGAACGGCGCGCGCGTGCATGCGCCGGACGACACGACGATCCACGCGCAGGACATCGATCCGGCGATCGTTCGCGGCCTCGTGCAGCCGGAGGTCGTCGGCGCGCACGGCCGGGTGATCGTCAACCTGTTCACCGACCAGGGCTGGCTGATCGACCGCGATGCGCCGCACCTGCTCGAATTCCACCAGGATTCGGGCTTCCGCTACGACGTGATCGACATGGCCGCGCACGACGGCACGGATATCGCGAAAGTGCTGTATATCGGCGATCCGGCCGATCTGGCGGTCGTCGCCGAGCAGATGCGCGTGCGCTTCGGCGATGCGCTGTACGTCACGTACTCGCTGCCCGACTGCCTCGAAGTGATGACCGCGAACGTGTCGAAGGGCCGCGCGCTGCGCTCGGTGCTCGCGCGGCTCGGCGTCGACACCGGCCACTGCATCGCGTTCGGCGACAACATGAACGATATCGACCTGCTCGAAACCGCCGGCCACGCGTTCATGATGAACAACGCGAACCCCGACCTGATCGCGCGGCTGCCGCACATCCCGCGGATCGGCAACAACTTCGACGCGGGCGTCGCCCGCCACCTGCGCACGCTGTTCTCGCTCGAAGGCAACCCCGCCGCATCCTGAGCGTCCTGCTCCGGCGGAAATGAAAAACGGGCGCCAGTGGCGCCCGTCGAAATGACCTGCCTCGATCTTCTTGGACAGCGTGAGGCTCGCTGCTCTGCTCGCTTGACCCCGTAGTGTTTTATTCGCTTGTGCGAGCCGATACCGGCAGCAGGTCGACGGCGTTGTCACGCCCTGCGACCAGCGGGTAGATGATCCCGGCGAGTGCCGCGCCGATGATCGGCGCCACCCAGAACAGCCAGAGCTGGCCGATCGCTTCGCCGCCCACGAACAGTGCCGGGCCGGTCGAGCGGGCCGGGTTCACCGACGTGTTGGTGACCGGGATCGAGATCAGGTGAATCAGCGTCAGGCAGAGGCCGATCGCGATCGGCGCAAAGCCGGCCGGTGCGCGCTTGTCGGTGGCACCCAGGATCACGAACAGGAAGAAGCCCGTCATCACGACTTCGCAAATGAACGCCGCACCGAGTGCGTAGTGGCCGGGCGAGCGCTCGCCGAAGCCGTTCGTCGCAAAGCCGCTGCCGACGACGTCGAAGCCCGGCTTGCCGGTCGCGATCAGGTACAGCACGAATGCGCCGATCGTCGCGCCGACAACCTGCGCGACGATGTACGGCACGAGATCGCGTGCGGGGAAGCGGCCGGCGACCGTCAGGCCGACGCTCACTGCGGGATTCAGGTGGCAACCCGAAATATGGCCAATGGCGAATGCCATCGTCAGCACGGTCAGGCCGAAGGCTAGTGCGACGCCGGCAAAGCCGATGCCGAGGCCCGGAAAGGCGGCGGCCAGCACGGCGCTTCCGCACCCGCCGAGCACCAGCCAGAACGTGCCGAATACCTCTGCAGCGAGACGCTGAGAAAGATTCATGTAAGGACCTCGTTCAAGTGGATTGAAGACAACCGGATGACACGACGGATTTAAACCGTCACCGGAATTGGTCTGGATTATAGGAAATGAATCGGGTCGGGGAGGGTCAACGATTGTTAAATTTGAATGGCTGACGAATGCCTTTTATTAGAATAAGTCCGCATTCTCGATATAGCCGAATCGGTTAAAGATGACAGCATTAATATCGAAGGGCAGGGCAGCAGTGCAGATGGCGTAACGGATGTGAGTATCCCGGCCGGATTCGCCGGGGCCGCATCATCGAAAAGGGGAGTCAAAAAATGTCTCAATACGCGAAACTCAAGGCGCAGATCGCCGATCTGCAGGCCCAGGCGGACGACGTGCGCCGCCAGGAAGTGGCGGCGGTGATTGCCGAAGTCCAGCAAAAGATTGCCGAATACGGGCTGACGGCCCAGGATCTGGGCTTCGCGGAGCGAGCGAAGCGCGGGCGCCCGCCGAAGAAGGCGCCGCTGCCGCCGAAATACCGCGATCCGAAGTCGGGCGCGACGTGGAGCGGGCGCGGCAAGCCGCCGAATTGGATCGTCGGTAAAAACCGTGATCGTTTCCTGATCGAATGACCGAAAACCCAACGCAAAAGAGCCGCATCGAGATGCGGCTCTTTTGTTTTGCGCGCCGATTTCGGCGCGGATTTGATTACGGAATATTTCCTCGCGGATTTCCGTGTCAGGCGCCGGCGACGCGGCGCAATGCCGGTTGGCGGGTTCGCGTGCAAAGCGATTCGTAAGTTTCGACATAACGCTGCGCCATTGCCTTCGAGCTGAAACGCGTGTCGAAACGTTCGCGGATGGCGGTGCGCGACAGGCTGTCGAGCCGGTGCAGCGCGCCGACCGCGCCCTGGACGTCCTCGACGATGAAGCCCGTTACGCCATCCTCGATCACTTCGGGCACCGAGCCGCGGTTGAACGCGACGACCGGCGTGCCGCAGGCCATCGCCTCGATCATCACGAGGCCGAACGGCTCCGGCCAGTCGATCGGGAACAGCAGCGCCTTCGCGCCGGACAGGAACGCGGGTTTCTGCGCCTCGTTGATCTCGCCGATGAACTCGACGTGCGCCTCGCCGAGCAGCGGCTCGATCACTTCCTTGAAATAGTCGGCGTCGGCCTTGTCGACCTTCGCGGCGATCTTCAGCGGCAGCCCGCTTTGCGCGGCGATCCGGATCGCGGTGTCGACGCGTTTTTCCGGGCAGATCCGGCCGAGGAACGCGAGATATTCGGGCTTCACGCCCGGCTGCGGCGTGAGCAGCGTCTCGGGCAGCCCGTGATACACGGTGCCGGCCCACGCGGCCTGCGGCAGCGGCTTGCGCTGGTTGTTCGAGATCGACACGACCGGCGCGTCCGGGAACGCGTCGAACACCGGTTGCAGCTCCGGCAGGTCGAGGCGGCCGTGCAGCGTCGTCACGTACGGTGTGTCGAGGCGCGACATCAGCGGGAACGGCAGGTAGTCGAGGTGGAAGTGCAGCACGTCGAATTCGTGCGCGACCCGGGCGACCTGTTCGAGAAGCCGCATATGGGGCGCCATCGAATCGCGGATCGACGGGTCGAGCCGCAGGGCGCGCGGCCAGGCCGCCTCGAGATGGGCCGACGTGACGGAGTCGCCGCTGGCGAACAGCGTCACGTCATGGCCGAGTTCGACGAGCGCCTCGGTGAGGTAGGACACGACACGCTCGGTGCCGCCATAGAGTTTCGGCGGAACGGCTTCGTAAAGCGGCGCGATCTGGGCAATTCGCATGGGGTTCTCCTGTTTCGATCCGAGGGCGCGGTAGCGCCGATGCGGATCCCGTGCAAGGTTGCGGAACTCGCCGACGTACGCGGTTGGCGGTACGTGGCCGTGCCCTGGGCGGGGTGCGCGGGGCGCCGGACGGCAAGCTGCGGGGCGGGCCGGCACGGCTCGCGCCGCCGCCCATTGGAGTCCATTATCGATATCGCCTTGAGGGGTTCGAGTGTTTTTTCAAACACTTAAGGCTTGTTACACGATGAAATACGCGAAAACCCCGAGAAAAAGGGCGCGGAATCAGAAATGGAGATAGACGCAACTATTGTTGCGTCATCGTGAAAAACCACTATAATTTTTACCGATCCGGTTGTCGGCAGCCTTGCCGGCAAGCCTTTCGCTACCGCGCGGAGGCCATCGGATCCATCGCAGCCGAATTCGCGCTGTCACCTGCTTCCCCGATTTCAGCTTTCAATTCGCCTTGTCGGAAAAATTCCTACACGGTTTACAGACAAATCCTGCATGGCATACGCCACTTCGCTGATACCGGCGTAAATGCCGTTTGGCCAAAATTCGCCCTGTAAGACTATAAACGAGCCGACTGAGCGCCAAGAGCGCCCCGATCGAGCAAACGTTTTCATAACACGAATGGCCAAAGCAAAGCTCTTTAACGGGGGAATCATGAGCGCTACCAGCGAAATGCTCAGTGAGATCAAAGAGGTCAACCTGTCGTACCTCCTCCTCGCGCAACGCCTGCTGCGGGAAGACAAGGCGATGGGCATGTTCCGCATGGGAATTTCCCAGGAACTGGCCGACGTGCTCGGGAACCTCACGCTCGCACAGACCGTGAAGCTCGCCGCGTCGAACCAGATGCTGTGCCGCTTTCGCTTCGACGATCACGCGTTGCTGTCGTCGCTCGCCGACAAGGGCCGCAGCGATGTCGTCGCGCACGCCCACTCGGCCATCCTGATGGCCGGGCAGCAGGTCGAAGGCGTCCGCTGATCCATCCCGCCTTGCGACTGTCCCGGCGTGCCGCGCCGGCGGGCAGCGTATTGGCCATCTATCCGAACAACGTCAAGCGGACGGTTTTCACCATGGCAAGCAAAAGCGTCGTGATCGAGGTGAAGGAAATCACCCTCGCCATCGAACTGATCGAACTGGGCGCCCGGCTGCAGTTGCTGGAAGCGGAGACGAGCCTGTCGCGGGACCGTCTGATCAAGCTGTACAAGGAACTGAAGGGCGTGTCGCCGCCGAAGGGGATGCTGCCGTTCTCGACCGACTGGTTCATGACGTGGCAGCCGAACATCCACTCGTCGCTGTTCTACAACATCTACCGGTTCATGCAGGACCACGGCCGTTGCGACCCGATCCAGTCGATCGTGAAGGCGTACCGGCTCTATCTGGAGCACGTGAACCTGTCCGGCGACGAGGCCGCGCTGAGCCTCACGCGCGCGTGGACGCTCGTGCGCTTCTTCGATTCGGGGATGCTGCAGATGACCCCGTGCACGCGCTGCGGCGGCCACTTCGTCGCGCATGCGCATGATCCGCATCAAGGTTTCGTCTGCGGCCTCTGCCAGCCGCCGTCGCGCGCGGGCAAGACCCGCAAGGCCGCCGCCGCGCGCGCCGAACTGGCCGCCGCCGCGGCCTGAGCACTGCCGGGCGGGGCGCAAGCGGCCGCGCCGGGCGGCGCGAAGCGTCTGCGAATTGCTGGTAAACACCTCCGCGCCGCCGCCGGGCGGCCGCGAAAGTTTTCCTGCCGACTGCCGTAAACCTGTTTAACGGCGGTCTCCCCGCCGGTCATTCGTGAGGGACAGGCAGTGCTGATTATCGTGGGAACACTCGTGACGCTGTTGTCCGTCTTCGGCGGTTATGCGCTGGCAGGCGGGCATCTGGGCGCATTGATCCAGCCCGTCGAGATCCTGATGATCGTGGGCGCCGGCGTCGGCGCGTTCATCCTCGGCAACGGCGGCAAGACCATCAAAGCCACGCTGCGCGTGCTGCCGACGCTCTTCAAGGGCTCGAAATACACGAAGGATGTCTATATGGAGCTGATGGCGCTTCTTTACGTGCTGCTCGCGAAGGCACGCAAGGAAGGCACGCTGACGCTCGAGGCCGACATCGACGATCCGGAAAAGAGCCCGATCTTCACGCAATACCCGAAGATCCTCGCCGATCACCACATTGTCGAATTCCTGACCGACTACCTGCGCCTGATGGTGGGCGGCAACATGAACGCGTTCGAGATCGAGAGCCTGATGGACGAGGAGATCGAGACGCACCACACGGAAGGCGAAGGCCCCGCGCACGCGCTGATGCGCGTCGGCGACGCGATGCCGGCGTTCGGTATCGTCGCGGCCGTGATGGGTGTCGTGCACACGATGGCGTCCGCCGACAAGCCGCCCGCGGTGCTCGGCGCGATGATCGCGCAGGCGCTGGTCGGCACGTTCCTCGGGATCCTGCTGTCGTACGGGCTGATCGGGCCGCTCGCGAGCCTCGCGGAGCAGCGCGTCGCCGAGTCGACCAAGATGTTCCAGTGCATCAAGGTGACGATCCTCGCGACGCTGAACGGCTATGCGCCGGCGATTGCCGTCGAGTTCGGCCGCAAGGTGCTGTTCTCGACCGAGCGCCCGTCGTTTTCCGAGCTCGAAGAGCATGTGCGCCGCGTGAAGGCGAAGTGACGCGGAGCGCCCGATGAGCAAAAGCAAGGATCGCGCGATCGTCGTCAAGCGGGTGGCCCCGGCGAAGAAGGGCCACCATGGCGGCGCATGGAAGCTCGCGTACGCGGACTTCATGACCGCGATGATGGCGTTCTTCCTGCTGATGTGGCTGCTGAGCTCGGTCACGTCGGTGCAGCTGAAGGGGATCGCCGAGTACTTCAATACGCCGCTGAAGGCCGCGCTGTTCGGCAGCGGCGACCGCAGCTCGCAGGATTCCAGCATCATCAACGGCGGCGGCCGCGACCTGTCGAGCGTCGACGCCGGCACGCTGCACCGCACCGACGGCACGACGCAGCTCGCCGAGCGCTTTGCGAAAGCGGGCGACGAGCATTCCCGGTCGCAGGCGCAGGGCGCGCAGGACCGGCTCGAGCAGACGCGCCTGCACGACCTGCAGATCAAGCTGATGGCCGCGATCGAGGCCAACCCGACGCTGCGCCAGTTCAAGCAGCAGATCCGCATCGATTCCACGCTGATGGGGCTGCGCATCGAGATCGTCGATACGCAGAAGCGGCCGATGTTCGCGATGTCGAGCGACAACGTCGAGCCGTACATGCGCGACATCCTGCGCGAGATCGGCAAGACGCTGAACGACGTGCCGAACCGGATCATCGTCCAGGGCCACACCGACGCCGTGCCGTACGCGGGCGGCGAGGGCGGCTACAGCAACTGGGAGCTGTCGGCCGACCGCGCGAACGCGTCGCGCCGCGAGTTGATCTCCGGCGGCATGGACGAGGCGAAAGTGCTGCGCGTGCTCGGCCTCGCGTCGACGCAGAACCTGAACAAGGCCGACCCGCTCGATCCGGAAAACCGCCGGATCAGCGTGATCGTGCTGAACCGCAAATCCGAAGAGGCGCTGATGCGCGACGATGCGACGACCACGACGCTGTCGGCCGATGCGGCCGGCTCGCAGCAGCTCGCGCAGCAGCTGGCCCCGGCGCCGGCCGTGCGCCCGGCGCTCGCGGCGTCCGCCGTCGCCGTGCCGAAACCCTGACGTTTACAAGATTCCGAGACAGACATGATCCGAACCATTCTCGCCATCGACGACTCCGCGACCATGCGTGCGCTGCTGCAGGCGACGCTGGCGCAGGCCGGCTACGACGTGACGGTGGCGCCGGACGGCGAAGCCGGCTTCGACCTGGCGGTCGCCCGGCAGTACGACCTGGTGCTGACCGACCAGAACATGCCGCGCAAGAGCGGGCTCGAGGTGATCGCGTCGCTGCGCGTGCTGGGCGCGTATGTGAACACGCCGATCCTCGTGCTGACGACGGAAGGCAGCGACGCGTTCAAGGACGCCGCGCGCGACGCGGGCGCGACCGGCTGGATCGAGAAGCCGATCGACCCCGCCGTGCTGGTCGACCTGGTCGCGACGCTGTCCGAGCCGGCCGCTTCCTGACATTCACGCGACGCATTCAACCCGGGACCGGGCATGACTCTCGACATCACTCAGTTCTACCAGACATTTTTCGACGAAGCGGACGAGCTGCTCGCGCAGATGGAGCAGCTGCTGCTGAACCTCGACGTCGGTTCGCCCGACCCCGAGGATCTGGCCGCGATCTTCCGCGCCGCGCATTCGATCAAGGGCGGCGCGGCGACGTTCGGCTTTTCCGCGCTGACCGATACGACGCACATCCTCGAATCGCTGCTCGACCGCGCGCGCAACCATGAGCTGACGCTGACCAAGGAAATGGTCGACGCGTTCCTGGAAACCAAGGACGTGCTGTCCGACCAGCTCGTCGACTACCGCGCCAGCGCCGAACCGGACGCGGCCGCCGCCGCGACGATCTGCGCGAAGCTCGAACGGCTGAAGGCCGAGAGCAGCGCGGGTGCGCCCGTTGCCGCCGCGCCTGTGCCGGCGGCGCCGGTCGCTGCCGCCGTTGCATCGGCTGCTCCGGCCGCGGAACCGGCCGCCAGCGACGATCGCGCGCCCGACCACGTGATCGAGCAGGCCGTCGCGGCCGCGCACCCGGCGGCCGACGCGGGCGAAGGCGGCCCGCACCTGAAGATCACGCTCGTGGGCGTCGACGCGAAGGATCGCGAACTGCTCACCGAAGAACTCGGCAACCTCGGCCGGATCGTGGGCCGCGAGGAAGCGGGCGCCGACCTGACGCTGTGGGTCGAATCGGACGTGCCGTCCGACGACATCGTCGCCGTGTGCTGCTTCGTGATCGACGAAAGCCAGATCCGCGTCGGGCACGGCACGGCGCCGGCCGCGCCGGCTGCCGCGCAGGAAGCCGCGGCGCCGGCGGCAGAACCGGCCGCCGCCGCGCAACCGGCGCGCGTCGAGGTATTCGCGCCGCAGGCCGCGGCACCGCAACCGGCCGCATCGGCAGCGGCGGCAGCGGCGGCAGCGCCCGCCGAGCCGGCCGCCGCTGCCGCCGAGCAAGCGCAGCAGCCGTCCCAGCACGCGCACGCCGACCACGCACCGCAGGCCGCCGCGCATCACGACGACAAGCGCGCACGCCCGGCCGCCGCGGCCGCAGCGGGCGCCGAAGGCAGCTCGATCCGCGTCGGCGTCGAGAAGGTCGACCAGCTGATCAACCTGGTCGGCGAGCTCGTGATCACGCAGGCGATGCTCGCGGAAACCGCGAGCGCATTCGATCCGGCGCTGCACGACCGCCTGTTCAACGGAATGGCGCAGCTCGAGCGCAACGCGCGCGACCTGCAGGAAGCCGTGATGTCGATCCGCATGATGCCGATGGACTACGTGTTCAGCCGCTTCCCGCGGCTGGTGCGCGACCTCGCCGGCAAGCTCGGCAAGCAGGTCGAACTGGTGACGTTCGGCCAGGCGACCGAGCTCGACAAGAGCCTGATCGAACGGATCATCGATCCGCTCACCCACCTCGTGCGCAACAGCCTCGACCACGGGATCGAGACCGTCGACAAGCGGGTCGCCGCCGGCAAGGACGCGGTCGGCCAGCTGGTGCTGTCGGCCGCGCATCACGGCGGCAACATCGTGATCGAGGTGAGCGACGACGGCGCGGGCCTGAACCGCGAGCGGATCCTCGCGAAAGCCGCGAAACAGGGCATGCAGGTGTCCGACACCATCAGCGACGACGAAGTCTGGCAGCTGATCTTCGCGCCGGGCTTTTCGACCGCCGAGACGGTGACCGACGTGTCGGGCCGCGGCGTCGGGATGGACGTCGTGAAGCGCAACATCCAGTCGATGGGCGGTCACGTCGAGATCTCGTCGCTGGCCGGCCGCGGCACGACCACGCGGATCGTGCTGCCGCTCACGCTGGCGATCCTCGACGGGATGTCGGTGAAGGTCGGCAACGAGATCTTCATCCTGCCGCTGAACTTCGTGATGGAGTCGCTGCAGCCGTCGAACGACGACATCTACACGGTCGGCAACGGCGAGCGCGTGGTGCGCGTGCGCGGCGAATACCTGCCGCTCGTCGCGCTGCACGAGGTGTTCTCGGTCGAGGACGCGCGCACCGACCCGACGCAAGGGATCGTCACGATCATGGAAACCGAGGGGCGCCGCTTCGCGATGCTGATCGACGAGCTGGTCGGCCAGCAGCAGGTGGTCGTGAAGAACCTCGAAACCAACTACCGCAAGGTGCACGGCATCTCGGCGGCGACCATCCTCGGCGACGGCAGCGTCGCGCTGATCGTCGACGTCGCGGCGCTGAACCGCGAAACCCGTGCGACGCACGGCGCCCGTGCCGGCGCCGAGCTCGCGATGTTCTGATGTCTCTCGCCATTCAACCGATTGGGGGCAAACGTGGCTGCTGAAGTCCAAATGATCAATCCGGCCGCGGCGAACGCGGCAACGAGCCGCCGCGACGCGGAGCAAGGCGACGCGACGGGCCAGGAATTCCTCGTGTTCACGCTCGGCGACGAGGAATACGGGATCGACATCCTGAAAGTGCAGGAAATCCGCGGCTACGACAGCGTCACGCGCATCGCGAACGCGCCGGAATTCATCAAGGGCGTGATCAACCTGCGCGGGATCATCGTGCCGATCGTCGACATGCGGATCAAGTTCCATCTCGGCCGCGTCGAGTACGACCACCAGACCGTCGTGATCATCCTGAACGTCGCGCATCGCGTGGTCGGGATGGTGGTGGACGGCGTGTCGGACGTGCTGACGCTGCAGACCGACCAGATCATGCCGGCGCCGGAGTTCGGCGCGACGCTGACGACCGAGTACCTGACGGGCCTCGGCACGGTCGACGGCCGGATGCTGATCCTGATGGACATCGAGAAGCTGATGTCGAGCCGTGAAATGGCGCTGATCGAGACGCTCGGCGGGTAAGCGCGTCGCGCGCGCAGGAATTTCGGGAGAATCTGCAATGTTGCATAACTGGTCGATCCGCACGACGCTCACGGCGGTCGGACTCATCCTCGCGGTGCTGGCCGCAGCCGTTGGCGGGCTCGGCCTGGTCGCGCTGAATCATGCGAGCCGCTCGCTCGACGAGATCGCGCACGTCGACCTGCCGGCACTCCATACGCTCGACGACACGTCGTCGTACCTGCTGCGCGCGCGCGTGTCGCTCGACCGCTTCCGTTCGCTGACGGAAGGCGGCAACACGGCCGAAGCGGCCAAGGTGCTCGACCGCGCGCAGGAGCTGTATGCGAAGTCGAACCAGAACTGGCAGGCGTTCCAGTCGACGCCGAAGCTCGGCATCGAGCAGGCGCTCGTCGACGACCTGACCACCCGCTACACGACGATCGTGAAGGAAGGCGTCGAGCCCGAGTTCGCGGCCGCGCGCGCGGGCGACATGGCCGCGTACCACGCGGTCGCCGACACCAAGATCAGTCCGATGTTCGTCGCGTACGACCAGGCTGCGTCGGCCGTGATCGCGTCGCTGCAGAAGCGCGCGGAAGATCGCCAGGCCACGACGCAATCGCAGATCTCGCTGATGATCGGGCTGATCGCGGCCGGCATCGCGATCGCGTTCGTCGTCGTAGTCGCGATTCGTTTCGCGCTGCGCGGGCTGATCGTGAAGCCGCTCGAGGACGCGATCGCGCACTTCGAGCGCATCGCCGGCGGCGACCTCACGCAGCCGGTGAACGTGTTCAGCACGAACGAGATCGGCCGCCTGTTCGGCGGCATCAAGCGGATGCAGGACGCCGTCACGACGATGGTGCAGGCCGTGCATCGCGGCACCGAATCGATCGACGTCGGCGCGCGCGAGATCGCGACCGGCAACATCGACCTGTCGCAGCGTACCGAGGAGCAGGCCGCGTCGCTGCAGGAAACCGCGTCGAGCATGGAGCAGCTGACGGGCACCGTGCGCCAGAACGCGGAGAACGCGCGGCAGGCCAGCCAGCTCGCGGTCAACGCGTCGGACATCGCGACGCAGGGCGGCGACGTGGTCGGCCAGGTCGTGGCGACGATGCAGGACATCGCGGGGAGCTCGGGCAAGGTCGTCGACATCATTGGCACGATCGAAGGCATCGCGTTCCAGACCAACATCCTCGCGCTGAACGCGGCAGTCGAAGCCGCCCGTGCGGGCGAACAGGGCCGCGGCTTCGCGGTGGTCGCAGGCGAGGTGCGCTCGCTCGCGCAGCGCAGCGCGAGCGCCGCGAAGGAAATCAAGCAGCTGATCGGCGATTCGGTCGAGAAGGTCGAAAGCGGGTCGGCGCTCGTGTCGCGCGCCGGCTCGACGATGGACGAGATCGTGCAGGCCGTGCGCCGCGTGACCGACATCATGGGCGAGATCAGCGCCGCGTCGGACGAGCAGTCGACCGGCATCGAGCAGGTCAACCGCGCGGTCGGCCAGATGGATTCGGTCACGCAGCAGAACGCGGCGCTCGTCGAGCAGGCCGCGGCCGCGGCTGCGTCGCTCGAGGAGCAGACGCGCCAGATGAAGGCGATCGTGTCGGGCTGGCACGTGGCGGGCGGCATCGTGCTCGCGCCGTCGCGCGGTGTGGCGCGGCCGGTCGCGCATGCGCCGGCGGCCGTGCCGGCACTGCCGTCGGAGCCGCGTTTCGACGCGGCGCCGGTCGCCGCGCTGCCGGCCCCGCAGGCCGCCGCACAACCGGCACGGCGCGCTGCGCCGGCGCCGCGTGCCGCCGCTGCGGCCGGGTCGGGCGCGAGCCGCGAACCGAAGCGCGCGGCCGATGCCGGCGCGCACGCGCAGAAGGACGCACCGGCTTCCCGTGGCACGGCTGCGGGCGGCTACGGGCCGCGCCTCGCGAAAACCGCCGCACCGGCCGACAAGCCGGCCGCGAAGCCCGCGCTCGTGCGCCCGGCGCTGAACGGCGAGAAGCCGGCGGCGGCCACGGCCGGCACGTCCGACGACGACTGGGAGACCTTCTAAACCATGCCGCACGCGCGCGCGCCGTTTCGACCCGATGCACCGGATGCCTCGCCTCGCGCGGGCGAGCCGGGGCGCGACTTCGCGTTCACGAGCGCGGATTTCGCCCGCATTCGCGCGCTGATCCATCAACGCGCGGGGATCTCGCTGTCCGAGCACAAGCGCGACATGGCGTACAGCCGCCTCGCGCGCCGCTTGCGGGCGCGAGGCCTCGACACGTTCCGCGACTACCTCGACCTGCTCGAGCAGGAAGACGATCCGCTCGAGTGGGAAGCGTTCACCAATGCGCTGACGACGAACCTGACCGCGTTCTTCCGCGAGTCGCACCATTTCCCGATCCTGTCGGACTTCGTGAAGGGGCGGCCGGCGCCGGTATCGGTCTGGTGCTCGGCGGCGTCGACCGGCGAGGAGCCTTACTCGATCGCGATCACGCTGATCGAGGCGCTCGGCGAATCGGCCGCGCGCGGCGCGTCGATCCTCGCGACCGACCTCGACACGCAGGTGCTCGCGAAGGCGGAAGCCGGCATCTACACGTACGACCAGGTCAAGCACCTGGCGCCGGAGCGGCTGAAGCGCTTCTTCCTGAAGGGCACGGGCCCGCAGGCCGGCCGCGTGAAGGTGCGCCCCGAGCTGCGCGCGATGATCCGCTTCGAGCAGCTGAACCTGACCGATGCGGACTACGGGATCGCGAAGCCGTTCGACGCGATCTTCTGCCGCAACGTGATGATCTATTTCGACAAGCCGACGCAGGGGCAGGTGCTGTCGCGCTTCGAGCCGCTCGTGAAGCCGGGCGGGCTGCTGTTCGCCGGCCATTCGGAAAACTTCACGTATGTCACGCAGGCGTTCCGGCTGCGCGGGCAGACGGTGTACGAACTGACCCGCGACGCCGCGCAGGGCGCACGGCCGCGTGGCGCGCAGGCGCCTGCGATCGCGTCGCCGGTGCGCGCACGGGCTGCGGGCGCCGTCGCCGCCCTGGGAGAGCGTGGATGAGCGCGCTGCCGATCGCCACCAATCGCTATTTCGACAACCACTTCGGCCGTCCCGGCGTGAAGCTGCTGCCGAACGAGTTCTTCACGACGTCCGAGGACATGGTGCTGATGACCGTGCTCGGTTCGTGCGTCGCCGCGTGCCTGCACGATCCGTATGCGGGCATCGGCGGAATGAACCACTTCATGCTGCCGGACGACGGCGCCGATCCGGGCGCGGCCGCGTCGGAATCGATGCGCTACGGCGCGTATGCGATGGAAGTGCTGATCAACGAGCTGATCAAGGCCGGCGGGCGCCGCGAACGCTTCGAAGCGAAGGTGTTCGGCGGCGCGGCCGTGCTGGCCGGGATGACGACCATCAACATCGGCGACCGCAACGCGGATTTCGTGCGCCGCTACCTGGCGCTCGAACGCATCCGCATCACGGCGGAAGACCTGCAGGGCGTGCACCCGCGCAAGGTCGCGTTCATGCCGAACAGCGGGCGCGCGATGGTGAAGAAGCTGCGGCTGCAGGTGCCGGGCGTCACCGAGCGCGAAGCCGCGCTCGCCCGCGAGGCCGATCGCGCCCGCACCGCACGGCCGCGTCCGCAGGTCGAGCTGTTCGCGGCGAAGCGTCCGGCCCCGCCGCAGCCGGCGCGGCCGCGCATCGAGCTGTTCGGCGCGCGCGGCGCGGCGCCGGCCGGCGGTGTGCGGGCGGCGAATCTATCAAGAAAGCAGGAGGCATGACCGCAGTGCAGAAGATCAAAGTATTGTGCGTCGACGATTCGGCGCTGATCCGCAGCCTGATGACGGAGATCATCAACAGCCAGCCCGACATGACGGTGTGCGCGACCGCGCCCGATCCGCTCGTCGCGCGCGAGCTCATCAAGCAGCACAACCCCGACGTGCTCACGCTCGACGTCGAAATGCCGCGCATGGACGGGCTCGACTTCCTCGAGAAGCTGATGCGCCTGCGGCCGATGCCGGTCGTGATGGTGTCGTCGCTGACCGAGCGCGGCTCGGAGATCACGCTGCGCGCGCTCGAACTCGGCGCGGTCGATTTCGTCACGAAGCCGCGCGTCGGGATCCGCGACGGGATGCTCGACTACGCGGAAAAGCTCGCCGACAAGATCCGCGCGGCGTCGCGCGCGCGCGTGCGCCAGGCGCCGCAGCCGCAGGCCGTCGCACGAGCGGCGGCGGGCCAGCCGGCCGCGCCGATGATCAACAACCCGCTCGTCAGTACCGAGAAGCTGATCATCATCGGCGCATCGACGGGCGGCACCGAGGCGATCCGCGAAGTGCTGACGCCGCTGCCGCCGGATGCACCGGCCGTGCTGATCGCGCAGCACATGCCGCCGGGTTTCACGAAATCGTTCGCGCAGCGGCTGAACGGCCTGTGCCGGATCGCGGTGAAGGAAGCCGAGCACGGCGAGCGCGTGCTGCCGGGCCATGCGTATATCGCGCCGGGCCATGCGCACCTGTTGCTCGCGAGAAGCGGGGCGAACTATATTGCGCAACTGTCGGAAGAGCCGCCGGTGAACCGGCACCGCCCGTCGGTCGACGTGCTGTTCCGCTCGGCGGCGACCCACGCGGGCAAGAACGCGATCGGGGTGATCCTGACCGGGATGGGCCGCGACGGCGCGGCCGGCCTGCTGGAAATGAAACGCGCGGGCGCTCACACGTTCGCGCAGGATGAAGCAAGCTGCATCGTGTTCGGGATGCCGCGCGAGGCGATCGCGCTCGGCGGCGCGGACGAGATCGTGCCGCTCGCCGAGATGAGCCGTCGCGTGATGGCGCGCCTGGCGACGATGGGCGACCGCGTGCAGCGCGTTTGAATGGAATGTCACGGGGCGCGTGCCACGATACGCGTCCCGACGGAAACGAATCTGGAAAGGAACGACGATGGACAAGAGCATGAAAATCCTGGTGGTGGACGATTTCCCGACGATGCGCCGGATCGTCCGCAACCTGCTCAAGGAACTGGGCTACTCGAACGTCGACGAGGCCGAGGACGGCCTCGCCGGTCTGGCGCGACTGCGCGGCGGCGGCTACGACTTCGTGATCTCGGACTGGAACATGCCGAACCTCGACGGCCTCGCGATGCTGAAGGAAATCCGCGCGGACGCGACGCTCACGCACCTGCCGGTGCTGATGGTCACGGCCGAGCCGAAGAAGGAGAACATCATCGCGGCGGCGCAGGCCGGCGCGAGCGGTTACGTCGTGAAACCGTTTACGGCCGCGACGCTCGACGAGAAGCTGAACAAGATCATCGACAAGATGGCGAAGGCCGGGAGCTGACGTGAACGAGCCGATCCATGCCGCACTGACCGGCGCCGGGTTCAGCGCCGACGGCCAGGCCGAAGGCGCCGATTTCGCGAGCGACCGCATCCTCGCGCGCATCGGCCACGTCACGCGCACGCTGCGCGACTCGATGCGCGAGCTCGGGCTCGACAAGCATGTCGAGCGTGCGGCGGAAGCCGTGCCCGATGCCCGCGACCGGCTGCGCTACGTCGCGACGATGACCGAGCAGGCTGCCGTGCGTGTGCTGAATGCGATCGAGGTCGCGAAGCCGATGCAGGAGCGCATCCAGAACGAGGCCGAGGCACTCGACGCGCGCTGGGCGCAGTGGTACGCGGCGCCGATCGAGCACGCGGAAGTGCGCGAGCTGATGGACGATACGCGCACGTTCCTGCGCACGCTGCCGGAATCGACGTCGGCGACCAGCGCGCAACTGCTCGAGATCATGCTCGCGCAGGATTTCCAGGACCTGACCGGGCAGGTGATCAAGAAGATCATGGACATGGTCTACCTGATCGAGCAGCAGCTCCTCACCGTGCTCGTCGAGAACATCGCGCCCGAGCGGCGCGAGCAGTTCGCGGCCACCGCGGCCGCGCTCGCGGCCGAACAGATGAGCCCGACCGGCAGCCCCGAGTCGCTGCTGAACGGCCCGCAGATCGCGCCGGAAGGCAAATCCGACGTGGTCCAGGACCAGGAACAGGTCGACGACCTGCTCGCCAGCCTGGGCTTCTGACCCTGCCGCATGCATCGGCGCGCCATGTTTCGCGCGGGCGCCCGATGCACGCGTCACCGCGCGACCTTATCGTTTCCCCCCATCCGCCGCACGTGTGCGCCCTGGCGGTCCTGTGTCAAATTGACACTTCGACACACTCAGCAGGCATACTACGCGTCAGCAGCAACGTAGCGTCATCCGTACGATTTCATATGTTGGGAGGCGGCGCGGGCCCGATGGCCGCACCGCCGGCAACGAAGCCAGTCCCTTGGGGGGGAACGTGAAGCTGAAACGCTTGGGCTGGGCCGTCGCGCACGCGGCGGCTGCAATGGGTGTGCTGTGGAGCGTCCACGCACACGCGGAACTGGGCGGCGCGCCGATGTCGCCGCCGGCGGACGATCAGGCCGCGACCGTGCGCGCGTTGCAGCGCGCGATGCGTCCGGCAGACGGCGTGCAGACGACGAGCACGGCCGCCTATACCGTCCGCGAGATCACGCTCGGATCGGGCACCGTCATCCACGAATACACGTCGGCCGCCGGCAGCGTGTTCGGCCTCGCGTGGCGAGGGCCGACGATGCCGGATCTCGCGTCGCTGCTCGGCAGCTATTTCCCGCAGTACACCGCTGGCGTCCAGGCGGCGCACCAGGCGCGCGGCTGGCGCGCGCCCGTGTCCGTCGACACGAGCGGCCTCGTGATCCGGACGGGCGGCCACATGGGCGCCTTCTCGGGCCAGGCGTGGCTGCCGACGGCGCTGCCTGCCGGCCTGGCCGGCACCGATATCCAGTGACAGCGGGAGAGCGATCTTGAGCATTCCTCGTACATTCAAGCGCTGGCTCGGCGTGCTGGGCCTCGCGGCGGCAACGGCCGTACTCGTGACGGCATGCGGCGGCGGCGACGGTGGCGGCGGCAACTCGGGCAACAACGGCAACAACGGTTCGGGCGGCTCGGACGGCAATTCCGGGAACAAGGCGGTCATCACCGTCAACTCGGGCGTCGCGAACGTGATCAACATCCCGACCATCAGCGTGAAGGTCTGCGCGCCGGGCACGTCGAACTGCCAGGTGGTCAACAACGTGCTGGTCGATACCGCGTCCTACGGGCTGCGGCTCGTCGGCAGCGCGGTGTCGGGCGTGCTCGGCAGCTTCCCGCAGGTGACGAGCGGCGGCGCGCCGGTCGCCGAGTGCGGCAAGTTCGTGTCGAGCTATACGTGGGGTTCGGTGCGCACGGTCGACCTGTCGATCGGTTCCGAGCAGGCGAGCTCGCTGCCCGTGCAGATCATCGGCGACCTCGGCACGACGAACGTGCCGAACTCGTGCACGAACGGCGGCGCGTCGGCCAATACGGCGAGCGCGCTCGGCGCGAACGGGATCCTCGGCATCGGGCCGGCGCCGGTCGACTGCGGCACGACCTGCGCGACGTCGACGTCGACGAGCAACAACTACTACGCGTGCCCGAACGGCGACAACGCGAACTGCACGGTCGCGCTCGTGCCGGTGGCGCAGCAGGTGGCCAACCCGGTGCATCGTTTCGCCGACAGCAGCGGGGTGAGCGTGACGATGCCGAGCATCTCGGATAGCGGGCAGGCCAGCGCAACCGGGACGCTGACGTTCGGCCTGCCCGACCTGACCGGGAAGACCGTGATGACGTCGACCACGACGGGCGACGTCAGCGCGACGTTCCTCGGGCGCAACGTGACCGCGTTCTTCGACACGGGTTCGAACGCGTATTTCTTCAACGATGCGGGGCAGACGGCCTGCTCGAAGAATACGCAGTTCTACTGCCCGGCATCGCCGCCGGCCAGCTACTCGGCGACGCTGAGCGGCCAGAACGGCGTGGGCGCCACCGTGGCGATGTCCGTCGCGAACGCGGATGCGCTGTTCTCGAACTCGTCGACGTTCGCGTTCAACGACATCGCGGGCCCGTTCGGTTCGTCCAGCTGGCTCGACATCGGCATGCCGTACTTCTACAACCGGACGATCTACTTCGGGATGGACAAGACGGCGAGCGGCGGTGCGCAGCCTTTCGTCGCGTTCTGACGCGGCACGGCCGGACACCGAAGAAGGGGGCGAGCGATCGCCCCCTTTTTTTATCCAGCGGCCGTGCGCGGCACGACGGGTCGGACCGGATCGCCATCGCGCGCGGGTCCAGCGCCTACGATGTAATACCGGCACTCGTCCGGCACGATATCGAGGAGGCAGCGCCATGAACCCGCGCATACAACGCATCACGTCGTTCCTGTGGTTCGACCGCGACGCCGAGGCGGCCGCCGGTTTCTACGTGTCGGTGTTCGACAACGCGCGCATCGTGCACGTCGCGCGCTACGGCAAGGCCGGCGCACACGTATCCGGCAGCGCGGAGGGCGCGGTGATGACCGTCGTGTTCGAACTCGACGGGCTGGCGTTCGTCGCGCTGAATGGCGGCCCGGTGTTCCAGATCACGCCGGCCGTGTCGTTCGTCGTCAACTGCCGGGACCAGGCCGAAATCGACCGCTACTGGGCGCGCCTGTCCGAAGGCGGCGACGAGCGCGCGCAGCAGTGCGGCTGGCTGCGCGACCGGTTCGGCGTGTCGTGGCAGGTCGTGCCGGTGCAGATGGCCGAACTGATGATGGGCGATCCGGCGCGCGCGGAGCGCGTGATGGCGCAGGTGATGACGATGAAGAAGCTCGATCTCGGCGCGCTGCAGCGAGCCGCGGCGGGCCAGGGCGCGGGCCCGTGACCGGCGCGAACGGGCGCTAGACCGGTGGCCGGCCGTTGCGCATCGCGCGCGTATGGTCGAGGAAGCGGTGGCCGGGCCCGTACGCGGTGCTGTCGATCCGGACGGCATCGGCCGGCGCGGCCGGGTGCCCGGCGCCATCGACCGACACCGATTCGATCTCGACGACCGGCACGCACCAGGCCGCGCGGGTGCGTTCCGCCGGTTCGCCGCGCGCGTCGGCGCAGCGGAACACGAAGCTGGCGGGGAAATCCTGCGCGCGCAGGGTTGCGTCGACCCGTTCCACGCATGGTGCAGGGCGATCGTGCCGGGGTGCGGCGCGTCAGGCGCTTGCGCACCGGCCGGCACGTTTTTCCGCCGCGCCACACACCGTTCCGTCCCCCTGTCGAGCCCCGTTCGCACCGGCTCGACCGATTCTTCGAAATACCCCCCTTTCCCGGCTTTGCTCGACCGATCGGCGTTTGACGCCTCCATGAATAATCGGTGTCACTGGAAAGCGGCATTCCGCCGTACCCGACTGGAGGCCACGTGGCAGACGAGAGCGATCTCGACAAGACCGAAGCCGCCACTCCCAGGCGCCGCGAGAAGGCGCGCGAGGAGGGGCAGGTCGCGCGTTCGCGCGAGCTGGCTTCGTTCGCGCTGCTCGCGGCCGGGTTCTACGGCGCGTGGCTGCTCGCGGGCCCGTCGGGCGGGCATCTGCAGGCGATGCTGCGCGGCGCGTTCACGTTCGATCGTGCGACCGCGTTCGACACGAACCGGATGCTGTCGGCGGCCGGCAGCGCGAGCCTCGAAGGCTTCGCCGCGCTGCTGCCGCTCCTCGCGCTCACCGGCCTTGCCGCGCTGCTCGCGCCGATGGCGCTCGGCGGCTGGCTGATTTCGCAAAAGACGTTCGAGCTGAAATTCGACCGGCTGAACCCGATTTCGGGCCTCGGCCGGATCTTCTCGATTCAGGGGCCGATCCAGCTCGGGATGTCGCTCGCGAAGACGCTGGTCGTCGGCGGGATCGGCGGCATCGCGATCTGGCGCAGCAAGGACGAGCTGCTCGCCCTCGCGACCCAGCCGCTGGGCGTGGCGCTGCCCGATGCGCTGCACCTGGTCGCCGTGTGCTGCGGCACGACGGTCGCCGGGATGCTGGTGGTCGCCGCGCTCGATGTGCCTTACCAACTCTGGCAGTACAACAAGAAGTTGCGCATGACGAAGGAAGAAGTGAAGCGCGAGCATCGCGAGAACGAAGGCGATCCGCACGTGAAGGGGCGGATCCGCCAGCAGCAGCGCGCGATCGCGCGCCGCCGGATGATGGCGGCCGTGCCGAAGGCCGACGTGGTCGTCACGAACCCGACGCACTTCGCCGTCGCGCTGCAATACACGGACGGCGAGATGCGCGCGCCGAAGGTCGTCGCGAAGGGCGTGAACCTCGTCGCCGCGCGCATCCGCGAACTCGCGGCCGAACACAACGTGCCGCTGCTCGAAGCGCCGCCGCTCGCGCGTGCGCTGTATCACAACGTCGAACTCGAGCGCGAGATTCCCGGCTCGCTGTACTCGGCCGTTGCCGAAGTGCTCGCGTGGGTCTACCAGCTCAAGCGCTTCCGTTCGGAAGGCGGTGCGTTCCCGGCGGTGCCGGTCGATCTGGACGTGCCGGCCGACCTCGACAAGGGTACGTCGGTGTCCGCCGACGACGAGCGCGACGAGCAGGAAGACAGCCTCGGTAAGGCAGGTACTGCATGATCAGCCCCCACGCTCACATTCGTTCGCTGCCCCCCGAGGGGGCGGCTGCCTCCCTTGGGGCGGCCCGGCGGGAGGCAGCATGAGCACCCCGACCGGCCTGTTCGCGAAGCGCCCGAACCTGCTCGCGGGGACCAACCTGCGCGCGCTCGCGGGCCCGATCCTCATCTGCATGATCTTGGGGATGATGATCCTGCCGCTGCCGCCGATGCTGCTGGATCTGCTGTTCACGTTCAACATCGCGCTGTCCGTGATGGTGCTGCTCGTCAGCATGTACACGATGAAGCCGCTCGACTTCGCGGCGTTCCCGAGCGTGCTGCTGTTCTCGACGCTGCTGCGCCTGTCGCTGAACGTCGCGTCGACCCGCGTCGTGCTGCTCGAAGGCCACACGGGGCCCGACGCGGCCGGCCAGGTGATCGAGGCGTTCGGCCACTTCCTCGTGGGCGGCAACTTCGCGGTCGGTATCGTCGTGTTCGTGATCCTGATGATCATCAACTTCATGGTGATCACGAAGGGCGCGGGACGGATCGCCGAAGTGTCCGCGCGCTTCACGCTCGACGCGATGCCCGGCAAGCAGATGGCGATCGACGCCGACCTGAACGCGGGCCTCATCAACGAAGAGCAGGCACGCAAGCGCCGCCAGGCCGTGTCGCAGGAAGCCGAGTTCTACGGGTCGATGGACGGCGCGTCGAAGTTCGTGCGCGGCGACGCGATCGCCGGCCTGATCATCATGGCGATCAACGTGATCGGCGGGCTGATCGTCGGGATGGTCCAGCACGACATGACGTTCGCCGCGGCCGGCACGAACTACACGCTGCTGACGATCGGCGACGGCCTCGTCGCGCAGATCCCGTCGCTCGTGATCTCGACCGCGGCCGGCGTGATCGTGTCGCGCGTCGCGACCGACGAGGACATCGGCACGCAGATCACCGGCCAGCTGTTCACGAACCCGCGCGTGCTGACCATCACGGGCGCGATCATCGTGCTGATGGGGCTGATCCCCGGCATGCCGCACTTCGCGTTCCTCGCGCTCGGCGGCGGCGCAATCTGGCTGGCCCGCACGCAGACCAAGCGCGCGGCGGCCCGCAAGGCGGCCGGCGACGTGACCGACATCGCGCCGCCCGCCGTGCTGCCGTCGGACAGCCACGAGGCGACCTGGGACGACGTGCAGCTGATCGATCCGCTCGGGCTGGAAGTCGGCTACCGGCTGATTCCGCTCGTCGACAAGAACAGCGACGGCGAGCTGCTCAAGCGCATCAAGAGCATCCGCAAGAAATTCGCGCAGGAAATCGGCTTCCTGCCGCCGGTGATCCATATTCGCGACAACCTCGAACTGCGGCCGAACGCGTACCGGATCGCGCTGAAAGGCGTCGAGATCGGCGTCGGCGAAGTGTTCCCGGGCCAGTGGCTCGCGATCAACCCCGGCCAGGTGACGGCCGCGCTGCCGGGCGCCGTCACGCAGGATCCCGCGTTCGGGCTGCCGGCCGTGTGGATCGACGTCGCGATGCGCGAACAGGCGCAGGTGTACGGCTACACGGTGGTCGACGCGAGCACGGTCGTCGCGACGCACCTGAACCATCTGGTCGTCCAGCACGCGGCCGAGCTGCTCGGCCGCCAGGAAGTGCAGGCGCTCGTCGAGCGCACCGGCAAGGACGCGCCGTCGCTCGTCGAGGACCTCGTGCCGAAGACGATCTCGCTGACGACGCTGCAGAAAGTGCTGCAGAACCTGCTCGAGGAAGGCGTGCCGATCCGCGACATGCGCACGATCCTCGAGGCCGTGTCCGAACACGCAGGCCGCGGCGACGCGTTCGAGATCACGGCCGCGGTGCGGCTCGCGCTCGGCCGCGCGATCACGCAGCAGTGGTATCCGGGCGCGGGCGAGATGCAGGTGATGGGCCTCGATTCGAATCTCGAGCGCGTGCTGTCGCAGGCGCTCGCCACCGGCGCGAACCCGGGCCTCGAGCCCGGCCTCGCGCACAACCTTCTGACCGGCACGCAACAGGCGATGCTGCGTCAACAGAATCTCGGGCTGCCGCCCGTGCTGCTCGTGCAGCACGCGCTGCGCGCGATGCTCGCGCGCTTCCTGCGCCGCAGCCTGCCGCAATTGAAAGTGCTGTCGTATGCCGAAGTGCCGGACACACGCACGATCAAAGTCGTTAACGTCATCGGGGGTTCCGCTTGAACATTCGCAAATTCACCGGCGCAACGAGCCGCGACGCCCTTCGTCTCGTGCGCGAGGCACTCGGCGCCGACGCGGTCGTGCTGTCGAACCGCACGCTCGATGACGGCAGCGTCGAAATCGTGGCACTCGCCGATTCGGACCTGGCCGCGGTGACGCCGCCGGCCGCGGCGCGGCCGCGCCTTGCCACCTCGCGCGCGCTGGAATCCGTGCCGGCCGCCGCGGTGCCGGGCATCGTGTCGCGCCCGGGCGCGGCGCTGGCCCGCCCGGCCGTCAATCCGTATGCAGCGGGCGAAGGCGGGCTGCCGGACGTGTTCTCGTCGGTGTTCGGCGCCAGCGCCGATGCGGACGAGGCGGCAGCCGCACAAGCTTCGGCGATCGATGTGGACGTGTCGGGTGGCGACCCGCAGGCCGGTACGCCGGCGGCGGCCACACCGTCTTCCGCCGCCCCCGTTTCCAGCGCGCCGGCCGCGGCTTCCGAACCCGCGCCGTGGCTGGTCGAGCACGCGAAGCGCCTGACGCAGCAGCGCGACGCGCTGATGGCGCGTGCGCAGGCGACGCCCGCCGCGCCGCAAGCGAGCGCGCCTGCCCCGCAGGCCGCCGCGAGCGCGACGCCGCCTGAATGGGCACGCGACATCGTGCGCGACGCCGAACGCCGGATGCCGGCCCCCGCCCCCCGCGCGCCCGATACGAACACGAGCGCGGCGCATGCCGCGAAGGCGGCCGAGCGCACGCGCCTGTCCGCCGACGCGGCCGCCGTGGTGGCCGATGCGGTGAAGTCGCGCATCGAGCGGATCGTCAACGATACGGTGATGCAGGAGCTCGGCGAACTGCGCGGGATGATGGAAGAGCAGTTCGACAGCCTGATGTGGCACGACCGCCAGCGTCGCAGCGCCGTGCATGGCGCGCTGACGAAGCACCTGTTCGCGGCTGGTTTCTCCGCGCAGCTCGTGCGGATGCTGGTCGACAACCTGCCGGCCGGCGACGACGCGCAGACCTTCGAACAGGCCGCCGAATGGGCGCAGTCGGTGCTCGCGGCGAACCTGCCGGTGCTCGACAGCGAGGACGCGCTGATGGAGCGCGGCGGCGTGTTTGCGCTGATGGGGCCGACGGGCGTCGGCAAGACCACCACCACCGCGAAGCTGGCCGCGCGCTGCGTGATGCGCTTCGGCGCGAGCAAGGTCGCGCTGCTGACCACCGACAGCTACCGGATCGGCGGCCACGAGCAGCTGCGCATCTTCGGCAAGATCCTCGGCGTGCCGGTGCACGCGGTGAAGGATGCCGGCGACCTCGCGCTCGCGCTGTCCGAGCTGCGCAACAAGCACATCGTGCTGATCGACACGATCGGCATGAGCCAGCGCGACCGCGCGGTTTCCGACCAGATCGCGATGCTGCACGGCGCGAACGCCCCGGTGCAGCGCCTGCTGCTGCTCAACGCGACGAGCCATGGCGACACGCTCAACGAAGTCGTGCAGGCGTACCGCAGCGCGGGCGAGCATCCGGACCTGGCCGGCTGCATCCTGACGAAGCTCGACGAGGCGACCCACCTCGGCGGCGTGCTCGACACCGTGATCCGCTACAAGCTGCCGGTCCACTACGTGTCGACCGGCCAGAAGGTGCCGGAGAACCTGTACGTCGCATCGACCCGCTTCCTGCTGAAGAGCGCGTTCTGCGTACCGCGCGACGGCTCGCCCTTCGTGCCGCAAGACGAGGACATGCCGACGCTGCTTTCCGCATTGACCGCACGTTCCACCGCCGAGCTGCACGAGGTGCGATTTGGATAAACGAATCATCGATCAGGCCGAAGGGCTGCGGCGCCTGCTGGCCGGGCGCGCGTCGCGCATCGTCGCGGTGACGGGCGGGCCGGCGGGGGTCGGCTGCACGTCCACCGTCGTGAACCTGGCGGCGGCGCTCGCGTCGCTCGGCAAGGACGTGCTCGTCGTCGACGAGCGCGCCGACGTGCAATCGGCCAGCGCGACGCTGGCGGGCGCGTGGCTGCGCGACGGCGAGCGCACGCGGGTGGCGGCCGGCTTCGGCCTGTGCGCCGCCGCGCGGCTCGCGCGCACCGGCTATACCGACGCGCAGCTCAGCGATTTCATCGACGGCCCGGCCGACATCGTCCTCGTCGACGCGCAGCTCGGCGCTGACGGCGCGTTCTCGGCGCTGGCGCGCGAAGCGCACGACGTGCTGGTCGTCACGCGGGTCGCCGCGCAGGCGATCACCGAGGCGTACGCGTGCATGAAGCGGCTGCATTTCGCGCATGCGTTCGCGCAGTTCCGCGTGCTGACCAATCACGTCGGCAGCCATGCGGACGCGAAGGTCGCGTTCGACAACCTCGCGGGCGTCGCGAGCCGCTACCTGACCGTGTCGATCGCCGACGCGGGCTGCGTGAGCGCCGATCCGCTCGTCGAGCATGCGCGCGAACTGACGCGGGCCGTGGTCGATGCGTTCCCGTCGTCGGCTGCCGCGCGCGACTACCGGCAGATTGCCGCCGACCTGCTGTACTGGCCGATGCGCCCGCGTTCGGGTGCGGGCCGCGCCGTGCACGCGGGCGGCAAGCCGTCGTATGAGGCGGGCGCGGCACACGCCGCGTGAGCGCCACCGGAAGGAGAGAGCCATGATGTACAACGCTCAAGGAAAGATGTCCCAGGCCGACGTGCTCGCGCAATATGCGCCGCTCGTGCGACGCCTCGGGCTGCAGCTCGTCGCGAAGATGCCGGCGAGCGTCGACCTCGACGACCTGATCCAGGCCGGCATGATCGGCCTGATGGACGCGGCCGGCCGCTACAAGGAAGACCAGGGCGCGCAGTTCGAGACCTACGCGACCCAGCGCATCCGCGGCGCGATGCTCGACGAGCTGCGCAGCAACGACTGGCTGCCGCGCAGCCTGCGCAAGACGTCGCGCGAGGTCGAGCACGCGGTGCACCAGGTCGAGCAGCATCTCGGCCGCTCGGCGAGCGAGACCGAGATCGCGCAGCACCTGAACATGCCGCTCGACGAATACCAGGGGATGCTGCAGGACCTGCACGGCAGCCAGCTGATCTATTACGAGGATTTCGACCGCGCGGCCGACGACGAGCCGTTCCTCGACCGCTACCGCGTCGATCACGCCGATCCGCTGTCGGCGCTGCTCGACGAACACCTGCGCGAAGCGCTCGTCGAGGCGATCGAGCGGCTGCCGGAGCGCGAGAAGCTGCTGATGTCGCTGTACTACGAACGGGGTCTGAATCTGCGCGAGATCGGCGCGGTGCTCGAAGTGAGCGAATCGCGCGTGTGCCAGCTGCACAGCCAGGCCGTCGCGCGCCTGCGCGCGCGGCTGCGCGAACAGGCGTGGGTCGGCGCGGAGTCCTGACCCTTTCCTGACGGCCGCGCGCGCCGACGCCGCGCGCTTGGGCCGGGTGAGTGCCGTGTGTGCGGCGCTTGCGCATTCCGCGCGCCGATTTGCTACAATCCCCTCCGTTTTCCGAGGAGCGTTGCGACGGGCCATTCCGGCTCGCCAGGCTCGGAAGGCTTCACCAAGCAGCCGTGCGGCGCATGCGCGCCGGCTCCGCTTCCTGAACGGCGCTCACGTCACCAATCTAGAAACTTTTTAGAAAGGAGGGCGTGATGAACGCCATTATCGATTCCAAAGCTTCCAACGATTACGTCGTCGCCGACATGGCGCTGGCCGGCTGGGGCCGCAAGGAACTGAACATTGCCGAGACCGAAATGCCGGGCCTCGTGCAGATCCGCGACGAATACAAGGCGCAGCAGCCGCTGAAGGGCGCGCGCATTGCCGGTTCGCTGCACATGACGATCCAGACGGGCGTGCTGATCGAGACGCTGAAGGCGCTCGGCGCGGACGTCCGCTGGGCCTCGTGCAACATCTTCTCGACGCAGGACCACGCAGCGGCCGCGATCGTCGAATCCGGCACGCCGGTGTTCGCGTTCAAGGGCGAGTCGCTCGACGAATACTGGGAGTTCTCGCACCGCATCTTCGAATGGCCGAACGGCGAATTCGCGAACATGATCCTGGACGACGGCGGCGATGCAACGCTGCTGCTGATCCTCGGCGCGAAGGCCGAGAAGGACCGTTCGGTGATCGCGAAGCCGACCAACGAGGAAGAAGTCGCGCTGTACAAGTCGATCGCGACGCACCTCGACGCGGACCCGACCTGGTACTCGACGCGCCTCGCGCACATCAAGGGCGTGACCGAAGAAACCACGACCGGCGTGCACCGCCTGTACCAGATGGAAAAGGACGGCCGCCTGCCGTTCCCGGCGTTCAACGTGAACGATTCGGTCACGAAGTCGAAGTTCGACAACCTGTACGGCTGCCGTGAATCGCTGGTCGACGGTATCAAGCGCGCGACCGACGTGATGATCGCGGGCAAGGTCGCGGTCGTCGCGGGCTACGGCGACGTGGGCAAGGGCTGCGCGCAATCGCTGCGCGGCCTCGGCGCTACCGTGTGGGTCACCGAAATCGACCCGATCTGCGCGCTGCAGGCGGCGATGGAAGGCTACCGCGTCGTGACGATGGAATACGCGGCCGACAAGGCCGACATCTTCGTGACGGCGACCGGCAACTTCCACGTGATCGGCCACGATCACATGAAGGCGATGCGCCACAACGCGATCGTCTGCAACATCGGTCACTTCGACTCGGAAATCGACGTCGCGTCGACCCGCCAGTACCAGTGGGAAAACATCAAGCCGCAGGTCGACCACATCATCTTCCCGGACGGCAAGCGCGTGATCCTGCTGGCGGAAGGCCGCCTCGTGAACCTCGGCTGCGCGACCGGTCACCCGTCGTTCGTGATGTCGAACTCGTTCGCGAACCAGACGCTCGCGCAGATCGAGCTGTTCGTGCGCGGCGCCGAGTACGAGAACAAGGTGTACGTGCTGCCGAAGCACCTCGATGAAAAGGTCGCGCGCCTGCACCTCGCGCGCATCGGCGCGAACCTGTCCGTGCTGTCGGACGAACAGGCTTCGTACATCGGCGTCGCGAAGGAAGGCCCGTTCAAGCCGAACCACTACCGCTACTGATCCGATGCGCCGCTGCCGCGGTGCCGTGCGCGCGTCGCCGACGCGCCCACGGTACGGCGGCACGGCGCGGATCGCCGGCTGCCGCGGCGCGCCTTCGGGCACCCGCGGCGGCCGGCGGCGGCCACTGATCGTACCGATCGACAACCGAACCGGAGCACTCCATGAGCGTCATCCTCACCTGGGTCATCAACGCGCTCGCGCTGCTGATCATCACGTACCTCGTGCCGTCGATCCACATCAAGAGCTTCGGCACGGCGCTGATCATCGCGGTCGTGCTCGGCCTGATCAACACGGTGATCCGCCCGGTGCTGATCCTGCTGACGCTGCCCGTCACGATCGTCACGCTCGGGGTGTTCATCCTCGTCGTGAACGCGCTGTGTTTCTGGTTCGCGTCGTCGCTGCTGAAGGGCTTCGAGGTGTCGGGCTTCTGGTCCGCGTTCTTCGGTTCGATCCTGTACAGCATCGTGTCGTGGCTGCTGTCCGCGCTGATCTTCGGGCAGCGCGACATCGGCTGATCTTTTCGAATCATGAAACCGATCGAACTCTCGTTTGAATTCTTCCCGCCGAAGACGGCGGAAGGCGTCGAGAAGCTGCGCGCCACGCGTGCGCAGCTGCTGCCGCTGAAGCCGAAATTCGTGTCCTGCACGTTCGGCGCCGGCGGTTCGACGCAGCAGGGCACGCTCGATACGGTGCTCGACATGCAGAAGGACGGCCTCGAGGCCGCGCCGCACCTGTCGTGCATCGGCTCGTCGCGCGACAGCCTGCGCGCGATCCTCGACCAGTACCGCTCGTACGGCATCCGCCACATCGTCGCGCTGCGTGGCGACCTGCCGTCGGGGATGGGCGAGGTCGGCGAGCTGCGCTACGCGTCGGAGCTCGTCAGCTTCATCCGTGCCGAGCATGGCGACTGGTTCCACATCGAAGTCGCCGCGTATCCGGAATACCACCCGCAGTCGCGTTCGCCGAAGGCCGATCTCGAGAACTTCGCACGCAAGGTGAAAGCCGGCGCGAATTCCGCGATCACGCAGTATTTCTTCAACGCGGACGCGTATTTCCGCTTCGTCGACGACGTGCGCAAGCTCGGCGTGGACGTGCCGATCGTGCCGGGCATCATGCCGATCACGAACTTCTCGCAGCTGATGCGCTTCTCGGAAATGTGCGGCGCGGAAGTGCCGCGCTGGGTCGCGCGCCGGCTCGAGAGCTTTGGCGACGATCGCGAGTCGATCCGCGCGTTCGGCGCGGACGTCGTCACGGGCCTGTGCCAGCGTCTCGTCGACGCGGGCGTGCCCGGGCTGCATTTCTACACGCTGAATGCGGCCGCGGCGACGAAGACGGTCTGCGAACGGCTCGTGTAAGCACGGCGCCTGCCTGCAGCACCAACGAAAGCCCCGCCGGTTCCGCCGGCGGGGCTTTTTTCATCGGGCGCCGCCGCGGGTCAGCGCTGCGCCTGCATCAGCGGCGGGCGGCGGTCGAACCACGGCCGCGCCTGTTCGAGCTGCCGTGCGAGCTTGAGCAGCAGCGCGTCGTCGGCGTGACGCGCGACGAACTGCACGCCGATCGGCAGCCCGCGCGCGTTCCAGTAGAGCGGCACCGACATCGCCGGCTGGCCGGTCAGGTTGAACAGTTCGGTGCAGCCGGCCCACGTGAACGCCTTTTCCGACGACTTCGCGAGCATTTCCTTCAGCAGCGGCTTCACCGGCAGCGCGGCGAGCACCTTCATCTGGGCCGATTCGAACGGCGTCGGCTGCAATTCGCCGATCTTCACCGGCGGGCCCGCGAGCGACGCACACAGGATCGCGTCGTAGCGCGACACGAGGCCGGCGACCTGCACGGTGAGCTGGCGCTGCCATTCGAGCACGTCCGGCAGGCGCGTGCGCGCGAGGCGCCGGCCGACCACGGCCATCGCCCACGTCGCGGCTTCGAATTCACCGCGTTTCGGCGTGCGGCCGGTCATCGCGCGCGCGCCGAGCACCATCTCCTCGGCGATCGTCGCCCATAGCGTCAGGAAGGTTTCGGCCGCGCGCGCGTAGTTGACGTGCAGCGTTGCCGGCTCGACATGGTGGCCGAGCGATTCGAGCAGCGCGGCCGCGTCGTCGAGTGCCGCACGCGTGTCGTCGGCGAGTGCCGGCGCGAGCATCGGGTCGAGCACGAGGCCGATCCGCAGCGGGCCGGGCGGTGTGTCGAGTTCGCCGAGGAACGTGCCGGGTGCGCCGGTCGGCAAGGTCTGGCCGGTCGTCACGTCGAGCAGCAGCGCGCTGTCGCGCACGCTGCGCGTGACCGCATGCTGGACCACCAGCTCGCCGCTCGACGGCAGGTCGACGAGCACCGGGTTGCGGCTCGGCTTCAGGCCGAACAGCCCGCAGCACGACGCCGGAATGCGGATCGAGCCGCCGCCGTCGGACGCATGCGCGACCGGCACGATGCCGGCCGCGACGGCCGCCGCCGCGCCGCCGCTCGAGCCGCCGGGCGTGTGGTCGAGACTCCACGGGTTGCGGCACGCGCCGAACAGTTCGGGTTCCGTGTACGGCATCTGGCCGATTTCCGACGTGTTGGTCTTGCCGAACACGTTGAGACCGGCCGCGCGGCTTCGCGCGATCACCGGCGAATCGTCGGTGGGCACGAAGTACCGGTAGTGCCGGCTGCCCATCGACAGCGGCAGGCCGGCAACCGCCGCACCGAGATCCTTCACGAGATAGGGAACCCCGGCGAACGGCGCGTCGGCGCCGCCATCGGGTGTGGCGGCCGCACGCTGACGTGCGGCTTCGTAGTCCTGCAGCACGATCGCGTTGATCGCGCTGTTGACCGCTTCGGCCTGGCCGATCGCGGCGTCGAGCAGTTCGCGCGGGCTCGCCTTGCGTTCGCGTACCAGTGTGGCGAGGCCGATCGCGTCATGCGCGAGATAGTCCGAGTGCATCGCAGTCACCCCCGTTGTGACTCGTGGCGATGACAGCAGCATAACGCGGGCCCGCTGCGCGGGGCCCGCGGCCGGCCGATTTTAGAGGTGCTCGGCGAGGAAGGTCAGCGTGCGGCCGTGTGCGAGCGCCGACGCGCGCTGGTTGTACGACGCGCGATCCGTGCAGTTGAAGCCGTGCTCGGCGCCCGGATACACGTGGAACGACGCATCGCCGTGGCCGGCGAATGCGGCCTTCACCTGGTCGACGGCCGTGAGCGGGATTCCGTGGTCGTTCTCCGCGTAGTGGAACAGGATCGGTTGCGTGACCTTGCTGGCGAGGTCGAGCGCGTTCTGGATGCCGCCGCCGTAGTAGGCCACGGCCGCGTCGATCTTGCCGGTCGCGGCCGCACGGTACGCGAGCTGGCCGCCGAAGCAGTAGCCGATCGCGGCGACCTTGCCGGCCACTTCGGGACGCGCGCGCAACGCATCGGCTGCCGCGCCGATGTCCGCGACCGCGAGACCCACGTCGGTCTTTTTCATCAGCTCGATGCCCTTGTCGCGATCCGCGCCTTCGTAGGTCAGCTCGACGCGCGGCTGCGTGCGCCAGAACACGTCCGGCGCGAGCGCGACGAAGCCGTCGGACGCGTACTGGTCGGCGACCGCGCGGATGTGCGAGTTCACGCCGAAGATCTCCTGGATGATGATGACGGCAGGGCCGGTGCCGCGCTTGGGCAGCGCGAGATAGCCGCCGAAGCTGTCGTTACCGGTCGGGATGTCGATCCATTGGGCTGTCACGTTCTGAACTCCTGGCGAACGGGGTGCGCGATGCGCCCCGAGGGTGAAAGAGGGCGGCCTAGTGTGCCACCGATCGTGTGACGGTGCAGGGCACGCGCCCGCTTCTCGCGCAGCGATCGTTTCGATCTCGATTATTCATTTTTCGGCGTTGGGCCGCTTCGATAGAGTCGATGTGTCCGCCTTTACAAAGCGCTTTCGCACATCGTCATCGAAGGATTCGCCATGTCTGCCCGTCTGTTTTCCACGCCTTTTTCCGAACGCTTCGGCCTGCGCCTGCCGCTCGTGCAGGCGCCGATGGTCGGCGCGACCACGACCGCGATGGTCGCCGCCGCGTCGAATGCCGGCGCGCTCGGCAGTCTCGGCGCTGCCGCGTTCGCGCCCGAGCGCCTCGCGACCGAAGTCGAGGCCATCCGTGCGGCGACCGAGCGCCCGTTTGCGGTCAACCTGTTCGTCCTGCCGGATGCCGCGCCCGATGCGGCGACCGTGGCCCGCGCGCTGGCCGCGATCGACCCGCTGAACGCGACGCTCGGGTTGCCGCCGGGCACCGCCCCCGCGCGTTACGCGCCCGACTTTCGTGCGCAGCTCGATGCGCTGGTGGCGTTGCGCGTGCCCGTTGCGAGCTTCACGTTCGGCGTGCTCGATGCGGCCGACGTCGCGCGCCTGAAGGCCGCCGGCACCTACGTGATCGGCACCGCGACGCATGTGGCCGAGGGGCTCGCATGGCAGGCGGCCGGCGCCGACGCGCTGTCCGCGCAGGGCGCCGAGGCAGGTGGCCATCGCGGCACGTTCATCGGTTCCGCGGACGATGCACTGATCGGCACGCTCGCGCTCGTGCCGCAACTGGTCGACGCGACGGGCCTGCCCGTGCTCGCCGCGGGCGGCATCATGGACGGCCGCGGAATCGCGGCCGCGCTTGCCCTCGGCGCGCAGGGCGCGCAGCTCGGCACCGCGTTCCTCACCTGCACGGAAAGCGCGATCGCGGCGGACTGGAAGGCGCGCCTGCTCGCGAGTGCCGATACGTCGACACAGGTCACGCGCGCGATCACCGGCCGCCACGCGCGCGGGCTGCGCAACACGCTGATGGCCCGGCTCGGCGAACGCGTGGCCGATGCCGCGCCGTACCCGGTGCAGAACGCGCTGACGCAGCCGCTGCGCCAGGCCGCCGCACGCGCGAACGACGGCGATTACCTGTCGCTGTGGGCCGGGCAGGGCGCGCCGCTCGCGCGGCGGCGCGGCGATGCGCTGACGACGTCGCAACTGGTTGCCGCACTCGATGCCGAATGGCGTGCGGCGGCTGCCTGAATCGTTCATATCGGACGACGAAACGCGCGTTGTCACGCGCGTTTCATTCAATGATCACGGGCACAAAATACCGAATCGAAATGCCCCGGGAATGTTTTAAAACGACCTTTCAGCAAGTCGCCAGGAATTAGCGGAAACCCTTATCCGGCGGGGCTCGCAGCGATATTCGAGTAGTCATTCCAAAGTGCGCATATCGGTAGTGATACCACTACCCCAAAAAAGTCCCACAAATTAATTTGATCACCTACACTTGCGCGCAAGTACGGGCGGGCAGCTGCTAAAAGCGGCCGTTTTCACGTGCTGAGGCCAAGTGCATGAACGATGCAACCGGCGAATCGTCCAGTGATTGCAAACACAGGGATGGCAGCGGGGCACCGGGCGATGGCGTTTATTGGGACCGAAACTGGAGACTTACATGAATATCAAGATGCAAAAGCTGTTGCCGATCACCGCCGCGGCGATGCTGTGCGTTGCAGCTGCAAGCAACGCGGCCGCCGATCAAGTCGTCAAGATCGGCCACGTCGCGCCCTTGACGGGCGGCATTGCACACCTGGGCAAGGACAACGAAAACGGTGCGCGTCTCGCAGTCGAGGAGATCAACGCCAAGGGTCTCACGATCGGCGGCCAGAAAATCACGCTGCAACTCGACCCGCAGGATGACGCGGCCGACCCGCGGCAGGCCACGCAGGTTGCGCAGAAGCTCGTCGACGACAAGGTCGTCGCGGTGGTCGGCCACCTGAACTCGGGCACGTCGATCCCGGCCTCGAAGATCTACAGCGATGCGGGCATCGTGCAGATCTCGCCGTCGGCGACCAACCCCGCCTACACGCAGCAGGGCTTCAAGACCACGTACCGCGTGGTGGCCACCGATGCGCAGCAGGGCCCGGCACTCGCGAACTACGCGCATTCGAAGGGCATCAAGAGCGTGGCCGTGGTCGACGATTCGACCGCGTACGGCCAGGGTCTCGCGAACGAGTTCGAGAAGAAGGCCAAGGCGCTCGGCCTGAAGGTGATGTCGCATGACGCGACCAACGACAAGGCCGTCGACTTCCGCGCGATTCTGACCAAGATCAAGGGCGAGAATCCGGACGCCATCATGTACGGCGGCATGGACGCGACGGGCGGCCCGTTCGCGAAGCAGGCGAAGCAGCTCGGCCTGCGCGCGAAGATCTTCGCGGGTGACGGCGTGTGCACGGAAAAGCTGGCCGACCTGGCCGGCGACGCGACCGACAACGTAGTGTGCTCGGAAGCCGGTGCTTCGCTCGAGAAGATGGCGGGCGGCGCGGCGTTCAAGGCGAAGTACGAGAAGCGCTTCGGCCAGCCGATCCAGATCTACGCACCGTTCACGTATGACGCCGTGTACATCATCGTCGATGCGATGAAGCGCGCGAACTCGACGGATCCGGCGAAGATCCTCGCAGCCATGCCGACGACGAACTACTCGGGCGTGATCGGCACGACGACGTTCGACTCGAAGGGCGACCTGCAGCACGGCGTGATCTCGCTGTACAACTACAAGAACGGCAAGAAGTCGCTGCTCGACGAAGTGAAGATGTAACGCAACAAGCGGTCAACAGAAGGGGTGAAAACGCGCATGCGGCAACGCATGCGCGTTTTCTTTTTGGGCCGGCGCGGACCGCGCGGTCAGATCTTCAGCCGCGCGAGCACCTTCGGCGCGATGGCCGCGACGAGCGCCGCGCACAGCGCGACGACGGACAGGCCGATCGTCAGGTTCGCGGCCTGCGCGACCGCGCCGATCACGACCGGACCGAACAGCATGCCGAAATACGCGAGCCCGGCCACGTGCGCGAGCCCTTCGGCCGCGTGGATGCCTTTCACGCGCGCGGCGGCCGCGAACAGCACCGGCATCATGTTCGCGAGACCGAGGCCCATCAGCGTGAAGCCGGTCAGCACCGCGGCCGAATACGGCAGCAGCAGCGCGCCGATCATCCCCGCGCAGGCGAGCGACGCGCTCGCGAACACGAGCTGCGGCGCGCCGAAGCGGGCGCGCACGGCGTCGCCCGCGAAGCGCGCGACGGCCATCCCGCCCGAGAACGCGGCATAGGCGGCGCTCGCGAGCGCGGGGCTCGCCGCGACGACGTCGCGCATGTAGACCGTCGCCCAGTCGTACATCGCGCCTTCGGCGATCAGCGCGATGAGCGCGATGCCGCCGAGCATCCACAGGGCGGGCGAGCGCCAGCGGTTGCCGCCGCCGTGCGCGTGTTCGTGGTGCGGCACGTGCGGCAGCACGGCCGGGCTGGCGACCACGAGCACCGTCGCGCTCGTCGCCGCCGCGAGCGCGAGATGCACGGCCGGCGCCATGCCGGCCGACAGCAGCGCGCCGCCGGCGGCCGCGCCTGCCATCCCGCCGATGCTGAACATGCCGTGCAGCGACGACATGATCGGCCTGCCGATCGCGATTTCGACCGCGCTGGCCTCGGCGTTCATCGCGACGTCGAGCGTCGCCATCGAGAAGCCGAACAGCGCGAGCACGGCGAGCAGCAGCGGGTAGTCGGGCACGACGAGGATCAGCGCCGCGCAGGCCGACATCACGAGCCCGCCCGCGAGGCATGCGGTGCGCGAGCCGACGCGCGCGATCCAGCGCGCGATGGTCAGCATCGCGGCGATCGAGCCGACGGCGACCGCGAACAGCGCGATCGACAGCAGCCCGGGGCTCAGCGCGAACTTGTCGCGCACGGTCGGCACATGCACGCCCCACGACGCGAACATCATGCCGGCGACGAAGAACAGCGCCATCGACGCTGCGCGCGCGCGCTGGCGGGCCGGCAGCGACAGCTTGCGATGCGCGTCGGGCGGCGCGGCGAACGGGGACGACGATTCGGGGGAGGATGCTTCGGACACGGCAAGGCTCGTCAAAAAAAGCGCGGACGCACGCGGCGCCCGTCGGACCCGTCCGATTCTATCGAATCGCTTACGATCCTGCCGGGCGCTGGCCGATCGGACGAGGATCCGGCGATTACCCGGCGACTCGCGTTCGGCCGCGTCGACCGGACAGGCCGTTCGGCCGATGCGCGGCGCACCGCGCCCGCGGGTAACATCGAAGCGCATGGCGTGCCCGGCGCGCCGCCCTTCGACCGCAGGAGTCCTCTTGAACATCGATCCCGCTCTCGCGCTGCATCTGCTGCACCGTTGCGCACTCGGCACGCTCGCCACCCATGCGCGCGATCCGCAGGGCTTTCCGTATCCGACGGTCGTCCCGTTTGCACCCGATGCGAGCCATCGTCCGGTGATCCTCGTGAGCGGCCTCGCGGAGCACACGCGCAATCTGGCTGCCGATCCGCGCGCGGGCTTCCTCGTCGTCGACGCGCCCGGCGGCGACGTGCTGAACGCCGAGCGCGCGACGCTGCTCGGCCGGTTCGTACCGCTCGGCGACGATCCGCACGTTACCGCGCGCTACTGTCGCTACGAGCCGGATGCCGCGCGCTATCTCGCGCTCGGCGATTTCACGTTCTGGGCGCTCGACGTCGAGCGGCTGCGCTATATCGGCGGCTTCGGGCGCATGGGCTGGGTCGACGGCACGCAGCTCGATGCGTTGCCGCCGCTCGCCTTTGATGAAGAACAGGCGTTGTGGGACGCGTACGATGCCGGCGCTGCGCGTCGCGACGGGCTCGAATTGCTCGGCGTCGATCGCCACGGCGCCGACTGGCGATATGACGGCCGTCGCGTGCGCACGCCGTTCGATTCGCCATTGGCCGATGCGGGCGCATTGCGCGAGCGGCTGATTGCGTGCGCGCGGGATGTGACCTGACGTCGCGGTTGCGGGTCTGTCCGCGGTTTGCCTGTTTAGCGCACCGTGCCATCCGATAATCGTCAAGCTGTCGTCCGATGAGAGCTTTGATTTTTCCGAATGCAGGGTAATTGCGTATGTTGATAGGCCCAATAGACAATGGCTAATGTCCTAATCTCTGTGTAGGAACGTAAAAATTTGAGAAAAGGCCGCGACCGGTCAAAATGACACGCGTGATTTTCAATTGATCTCAGGATTTTCATGAATCTCGCTTCTATCAAATCTTTTTTGTGCTAATCTCTGCCTTCGAAAATCCGAGGCACATATATTTCATGAATGGTGAGCTGGCTCAGACTGGCGCCATTGGTCAGATAGAAAGGGAAACTATGTCTTCTTACAAGGACCTGCTGGCCCAGCGGGAGAAGCTGGAGAAGCAAATCGAAGAAGCGAAGTCGCGTGAATACGCTGAAGTGCTGAATGACGTGAAGCAGAAAATTGCCGACTACGGCTTTTCGCTCGCCGAACTCGGTCTCAGCCGCGCGAAGGCAGGTAAGGTTGGCCGTCCGCGCGCAGGCGTGGCCGCGAAATACCGCGATCCGGAAACGGGCGCGACGTGGTCGGGCCGCGGCAAGCCGCCGCGCTGGATTGCGGGCAAGGACCGCGAACAGTTCGCGATTTAAACATCTGTTTAAGTTGCCTGTTCTTCAAAAGAGCCGCGTGCCGTTCAGGAACGCGGCTTTTTTGTTTCCGGCGGCCGCCACGCGCATTGTGTTGTCATGAAAATGTAATAATACGGTGTGAATGGTAATACGACCTGTTCGCATAAGCGGTTGATTTAAATAAGAAATTTGTGGGTATTGGCAGGATTCATGGGGCGCCCTTGATAGAATTGGGCATCGCTCACCGATATCTCATATTTCATGTCCACGTTTTCCGGCGACGCGCAGAGCGCAGATAAGCACGCGGTTGCGCGCAAGAGTACGTTCGTCAGTATTGTGCTGAATGTCGTGCTTGCGACATTTCAGATCGTCGTCGGCACGATTGCGCATTCGCAGGCATTGATTGCTGACGGGGTGCATTCGATTTCCGATTTGATCTCGGATTTTGTCGTGCTGGTTGCGAATCGGCATAGCGGCGCATCGCCGGATGCCGACCACAATTACGGACACAGCCGCTACGAGACCGTCGCATCGCTGTTTCTCGGCGCGATCCTGATCGCGGTCGGCGTCGGCATGCTCTGGCGGGCCGGCGATCGTCTCGTTAATCTCGAAAACATTCCGGCGGTACATTTTTCCGCGCTGATCGTCGCGTTGACGGTGCTCGTATCGAAAGAGGCGCTGTTTCGCTACATGCTGCGCGAGGCGCGGCGCGTTCGCTCGGCGATGCTCGTCGCAAACGCATGGCATGCGCGTTCGGATGCCGCGTCGTCGCTCGTCGTCGCGATCGGCATCGTCGGCAGCCTGGCCGGCGTGAAGCTGCTCGACCCGATCGCGGCGGCGATCGTCGGCTTCATGGTCGCGCGCATGGGCTGGACGTTCGGCTATGACGCGCTGCAGGACCTCTCCGACCGCGCGCTCGACACGACCGATACGGACGAGATCCGCGCGCTGCTCGCGGCGACGCCCGGCGTACGCGACGTGCACGACCTGCGCACGCGCAAGATGGGCGATGCCGCGCTCGTCGATGCGCACATCCTCGTCGATCCGAAAATCTCCGTCTCCGAAGGGCACTACATCGCCGAGACCGCGCGCGCGCGCGTGCTGACCGACCCGCGCGTGCTCGACGCATTGATCCACGTCGATCCCGAGAACGACGCGGCGCGCCGTCCGGCGCTCGCGCTGCCGCCGCGCGGCGAGATCGCGGCACGGCTCGAGGCCGCACTCGCGCAGCGCGGGCTGCATGCGGCGGCGATCAACCTGCATTACCTGAGTACGGGGCTCGAGATCGACGTGACGCTGGCCTGCGATCCGCACGACACCGATGCGGCGCTGGCCGGCCGGCTCGATGCCGACGCGTTGAAGCGCGAGTTCGGCGCGCGCCGGATCGGCTTCACGCGGACGATGCCCGCGCAGGCGTGACCCGCTGCCGGCCACCGCGCCGGCGGGCCACCGGCGCATGCCGGCGTGTTACAGCGGCAGTTGCGTGTCGAACTTGATCTCGCGCAGCACGACGCTCGTGCGCACCTGCGACACCGCGGGAATCTTGAAGATGCGTTCGTGCAGGAACACGTCGTAGGCCTTGATGTCCGGCGCGACGATCTTGAGGATGTAATCGGCCTCGCCGGTCGTGCTGTAGCACTCGGTGACTTCCGGGCAGGTCGCGATCTCGCGTTCGAACTGCTCGACGCCGCCCTCGTTGTGGCGGGTCAGGTGCACGTGCGCGAGCGCGCACACGTGCAGGCCGAGCTTCTCGCGATCGAGCAGCGCCGTGTAGCGCTGGATCACGCCCGACTGTTCCATGTCCTTGATGCGGCGCCAGCACGGCGTGCTCGACAGGCCGACCTGGTCGGAAATTTCCTGGACCGAACGGCGCGCGTCGAGCTGCAACAGGCGAAGGATTTTTTGCGAAAAGGAATCGAGCGTCACCTGCGCCTCCATGCGGCAGCTACAACACGCTGAATGTTAGAGGGCCGGGAAAGGAAAGGCAATCTGGCGTCGCGTTGTTGAGCGAGATTCGCTAATTTGCTCGCGGATCCGTGGGGATTTGTCCCGCCCCTGCGTCTTCCGACCGATCGGTGTCCGACACCGCGAGGCCCGCGAGCGCGGCCTGCTGGCGGCGCAGGTCGGCGAGCATGTTGCAGAACAGCGCGCCTTGCTCGATCGCGTCGTCGAGCGCGACGTGCGTGTGCGGATGGTCGTCGAACCAGTGCTTCGGAAAGCGCGGCTTGATCGCCTTGCGGTAAGGCAGGCCCGTCATCGCGAACGCGAGCGTCTTGATGTCGAGCGCCGACCACGAGAACGGGCAGCGCCCGGCGAAGCGCATCATGTACCAGAACATGAACGTGAAGTCGAAGCCGGCCGGCATCGCGACGAACACCGGCTTGCCGGGCAGCGCCTCGACCCAGTCGACGTATGCGACGAGCGCGGCTTCGGGCGCCTGCAGATCCTTCCGGCACGCGGCCCATGCTTCGGGCTCGGTCTTCCACCACGCTTCCTGCACCGGGTGCGCTTGCGCGCCCGGCAGCGTCTCGAGGTTGGCCGAGAACGTCGCGATCAGCTGCTTGTCCTCGGTATAGGCGGCCGACGCGAAGCTCAGCATCGAGTGCGGGCCGGGAATCGGGCCGTCGGCCTCGACGTCGGTGCTGACGTAGATTTCCGGGATGGCGGTCTGGTTCATCCGAATACCTTGTCGGACACGAACGGGTTCGTGCGGCGTTCGTCGCCGAACGTTGACACGGGGCCATGGCCCGGTACGAACGTCACGTCGTCGCCGAGCGGCCACAGCTTCTCCTTGATCGACCGGACGAGATCCTCGTGATTGCCGCGCGGGAAATCGGTGCGGCCGATCGAGCCCGCGAACAGCACGTCGCCGACGATCGCGACGCGGTGCGCGCGGCTGAAGAACACGACGTGGCCGGGCGTGTGGCCCGGGCAGTGATAGACCTCGAGCGTCTCGTCGCCGAACTGCACGGTGTCGCCGTCGTTCAGCCAGTGGTCCGGCTCGAAGGTTTCGGCGGCCGGAAAGCCGAAGCGCTCGCTCTGCATCGGCAGCTTCTCGATCCAGAAGCGCTCTTCTTCCTGCGGCCCCTCGATCGGCACGCCGTAGTGCGTCGCGAGCGTCTTCGCGCCTGCGCAGTGATCGATGTGCCCGTGCGTGAGCAGCACCTTCTCGACCTGCACGTTCTGTCGCGCGACTTCCTGTTCGATCCGGTCGAGATCGCCGCCCGGATCGACGACGGCGGCGCGGCCCGTCTTCTCGCAGACGAGCAGCGAACAGTTTTGCTGGAACGGCGTGACCGGAATGAGCGTGACTTTCATGGAGGCACCGGCGGCTAAAAGGAGCGATTGTACCGGTCGCGCGGGCCGCTTGCCGGTCGCGCGACGCGCGTCGCGGCGGACGCCTCCGGGCATTCCCGGAGCATGTCGATTGTTACGGCCATAGTGAGAATCAATGGTCCGCAGGGGGTGCTTTTCGGGTTGACCTTTTGGTTTATGTATAATGCGCCCCATTGCACGTGAATTTCACGCAATTCGCTGGTGTTTCGGCCCCGTTAAAAAAGGGCGTCGGAAGCACCGTCAAGCATCAGCCGCCGGGGAGTCCGGCGGTGTATCCAGCACCGAGATTTCGGTGCTCACGTCTTGTCCGGCCGGGTGCTGCGCGCCCGCCTGCGGCCCTGCTGCCGCGCCGCCGGATGAGGCCTGTGCCGCCGTTCCTGTGAGTCGGTCGTTTCGACGCGCGCGAACGTGAAGCCATGTTCGATGGCGGCATGTGGGGTCTGGTCAGGCTGTTGGGGACAGGTTGCGCCAGACGTGAAAACTAATCAGGACGGTTGCGGCATAGACGAAAGCCGCGCCCATGCTAGCCGCCTGCTCGCATCCGAGCGGGGCGTGCACGCATTTGCCGTCCGGGCCGCGTGTCTGCGTTGTGAAGCAGCGTTGTAAGGGAGCGGCCCGAACCAGAAGGCGACACGTCGATGAATTTACGTTTTCCGAGTCGATTCGGAACCATTGCATTGTTTTTTGCGCTGACGGGCTGTGCGGTGCCACCCAGCCAGACCACCGGTAGCGCGAACCAGAAGAACGCCGTCGACAAGACGGCCGCCGCCGCGAAAGCGGATAGCGACAAGCAGCTGAATTTTGATTCCGCGCTGGCGTCGATGCCGGCTGCCGACAGCAAGGACGCGAAGAAGTCGTCGCTGGCGGACGCCGAGCCGATCGACGGCAAGGATGTGTCCGATTTCCGCCAGACGGGCCGCGCATCGTGGTACGGGCGGGATTTCCACGGCCGCCGCACCGCGAACGGCGAGCGCTTCAACATGAACGCGCTCACCGCCGCGCACCGCACGCTGCCGCTGTCGTCGTACATCAAGGTGACGAACGCGTCGACCGGCAAGTGGGTCGTCGTGAAGGTCAACGATCGCGGGCCGTACAAGCGCGGCCGCGTGCTCGACCTGTCGTATGCGGCCGCGAAGCTGATCGGCCTCGTGCACGCCGGCACGGGCCGCGTGAAGATCGAAGGGCTGTCGCCGCAGGAAGCGCGCGAGGCACGCGACGAAATGTTCGCATCGATCTCGGCGAAGTAACACGCAGCGGTCGACCGCTCATGCAAAAGGGCTGCCCTCGGGCAGCCCTTTGTCTTTCCTGCACCGCGCGACGCCGGCGCCGGTTTCCCGGTGCCGGCCGGCTCGCGCGTCAGCCTTCATCCTTCAGTGCGAGCGCTCGCGCGTACAGCGTGTTGCGCGACGCGCCCGTCAGCGCGGCCGCGAGCTTGGCCGCGCTCTTCACCGGCACCTCTTCCAGCAACAGCTTGAGCAGCGCGTCGTGCGCGGTGTCGTCGGCTTCGCCGTTCGTCTCCGGTGCGCCTTCGACGACCAGCACGAATTCGCCGCGCTGCCGGTTCGCATCGCCGGCGAGCCAGGTCTGTCCTTCGGCCAGGGTGCCCTGGAACAACTGCTCGTGTAGCTTGGTGAGCTCGCGCGCGATCAGCAGCCGGCGCGCGGGGCCGAACGCATCGGCGAGCGCGGCGACGGTTTCGGCGATCCGGTGCGGTGCCTCGTAGAACACCAGTGCATACGGGTGCGACACCAGCGCCTGCAGCGCGGTCGCGCGTTGCTTTGCCTTCGGCGGCAGGAAGCCCGCGAACGTGAACGCGCCGGCCCAGTCGCCGGCCACGCTCAGCGCGGTCACGGCCGCGCTCGCGCCCGGCAGCGGGATCACCGCGAAGCCGGCGGCGCGCACCGCGTCGACGAGCCGCGCGCCGGGGTCCGAGATGCCGGGCGTGCCGGCGTCCGATACGTAGGCCACGCGCTCGCCGCCGCGCAGCAGTTCGATCACGCGCTGGGCGGCTTCGCGTTCGTTGTGCTCGTGCACGGCGATGAGCGGTTTCGAGATCCCGTAGCGGGCGAGCAGCTGGCCCGTGTTGCGGGTGTCTTCGGCCGCGATGCGGTCGGCGAGGCCGAGCACGTGCAGCGCGCGCAACGTGATGTCGGCGGTGTTGCCGATCGGCGTGGCGACGACGTAGAGCGCGGCGTCCGGGTAGTGCTGCGTTTGCGCGAGTTCGAGGAGGGCAGTCATGGCAGGCAATGCGCGCAATCGCGGCGCAAGCGGAACAAGGACGGCATTGTGCCACGCGGCGCCGGCCCGGCCGGGCAACGGGCACGGTTTGCCGCGCGCGGGCGACAACTTTTCCGGCGCGGCGCGATCCAAACCGGTCGGCGCGGCGTTCGAGCAGCGCGCGCGGCAGTTTCTCGAGCGCCGCGGCCTCGCGTTCGTCGCGGCGAACGTGACGATGCGCGGCGGCGAGCTCGATCTCGTGATGCGCGAACCCGATGGCATGCTCGTGTTCGTCGAGGTGCGCGCGCGGCGCAGCGTCCGGCATGGCGGCGCGGCTGCGAGCGTCGGCTGGCGCAAGCAGCGGCGCCTGGTTGCGGCCGCGCTCCAGTTCTGGGCGCGGCACGGCGCCGGTGCCGCGTGCCGCTTCGACGTCGTCGCGTTCGAGGCCGGCCGGCTCGCGTGGCTGCGCGACGCATTTCGTGCCGACGATGCGTAGCCGCGAGCTGTGACGAGATGTAAAGAGTTCTTGCCGGACCCCCGGAGAGGGTGCCGGAGTACGGTAAACTCGCCGCACCCACGATGTCGCGCGATGCGTGCCACGCGCCCAGTTCACCAGGAATCGATGTCAGTCGAACGTATTCAGCAACATTTCCACGACAGCGTCGCGCTTCTCGCCGAAGCGGCCGACGCACTGTCGCTGCCGATCGCAGCCGCGGTCGACGCGATGTTCGCCGCGCTGGCGAACGGCAACAAGATCGTCGCCTGCGGTGACGGCCTGTCGGCCGCCGCCGCGCACTACCTCGCGGTGTCGCTCGTCGGCGGCTTCGAGCGCGAGCGCCCGGGCCTGCCCGCGATCGCGCTGGCAACCGACGCGTCGCAGGGCGGCCTCGCGGGTGCGGTGTCCGCCGAGCAGTTGTTCGCCCAGCAGGTGCGCGTGCTCGGCCAGACCGGTGACATCCTGCTGGTGCTCGATCCGAGCGGCGCATCGCCGCGCGTGCTGGCGGCGATCGACGAAGCGCACGAGCGCGAGATGACCGTCGTCGCGCTGACGGGCGGCGATGGCCATGCGGTCGCCGCCGCGCTGTCCGATACCGATATTCCGATCAGCGTGCCCGCCGTTCGCGCGGCGCGCATCCACGAAGTCCATCTGCTGACCATCCACTGCCTGTGCGACGGCATCGACGCGATGCTGCTGGGTGAGGATTGAACGAAGGAGAGCCGTCGATGAATCAAAGCCGCGTCAAACAGACGCTCGTCAGAACCACGCTGCTTGCTGCGCTGACGGCGGGCCTCGCCGTGTCGCTGCAGGGGTGTGTGCTCGGGGTCGTGGGCGCAGCGGCCGGCGGCGGTGCGCTGATCGCGACCGATCGCCGTACGCTCGGCGCGCAGACGGAAGATCGCGAGATCCAGGTCAAGTCGCTTACGCAGATCAACAACGGGCTGCCCGACCAGTCGCACGTGAACGTGACGGTGTACAACCGCCGCGTGCTGCTGACGGGCGAAGTGCCGAACGATGCATCGAAGCAGCGCGCCGAGGAGATCGTGCGCGGCATCAACAACGTGAACGGCATCGTCAACGAGCTGTCGGTCGAGCCGGCGTCGTCGCTGTCGTCGCGCGCGAACGACTCGTACCTCGAAGGGCGCGTGAAATCCGAGCTGATCGCGACGAAGGGCATCTCGGCGAACTACTACAAGGTCGTCAGCGAACGCGGCAACCTGTACCTGATGGGGCTCGTGACGGTCGACGAGGGCAATCGCGGCGCGGAAGCCGCCAGCCAGGTGCCGGGCGTCGAGAAGGTCGTGAAGGTGTTCCAGTACGTGAAGCCGCAGGACGCGCAGGCGCTGCAGGACGCATCGCCCGCGAGCGGCGCATCCGGCGCGCAGGCTGCCGCCGCACCGGCGGATAGCGCGACGGTCGGCGCCGTGCCCGACGCGTCGGTACAGTCCACGCCGCTGCAGTCACCCGCGCCGATTTCGAATTCGTCGAGCGTGCACCCGGGCAACCCGAAGGCACCGTCGCAATGAAGAGCAGGCAGATGACGCAGATGAAACAATGGATGGTGCAGGGCGCCGCGGCCGTGGCGCTGCTGGCGGGTACGTTCGGTGCGGTCGCGCACGCGGATGTCGGCGACGGCCTGAAGGTGGCGCGCGGCAACGCGTGCATGGGCTGCCACGCGGTCGACCGCAAGCTCGTCGGCCCGTCGTTCAAGGATGTCGCCGCCCGCTACAAGGCCGATCCGCAGGCCGTGGCAAAGCTGTCGAAGAAGGTGAAGGAGGGCGGCTCCGGCGTCTGGGGCGCCATTCCGATGCCCGCGCATCCGCGCATGAGCGACGCCGACGTGCGTTCGGTGGTCGAATGGGTGCTGGCTGGCGCGCCGTCAAAGTAACACTTCAGGGGTGACTTAACCCCTATTGCCAAGCGCAGAAATGCGTGTGTATGATGATTGACTGTTGGGGCGGTAGCTCAGCTGGGAGAGCGTCGCGTTCGCAATGCGAAGGTCGGGAGTTCGATCCTCCTCCGCTCCACCAACGGGATTCGAAGCGCTCGATCGTTTTGAGACAGGACGGATATTTTTGCCCTAAGTGCAAAGATATGCTTCCCTGACAAAGTGCAATCTTATGCTTCCCAAGCCACAAAGCCGGCCTTGCGCCGGCTTTGTCGCGTCTGGCGCGCCCAGTTGATGCCGCAGGTGTCACGGAGATTGCAAGCGAGAGGCGCAACTGAACGCTTGTGATAGCAAAGCGGCCTAACGTAGTGGTCGGAACCCGTAAACTGTCGACTCGGCATGCTCATCGAGCAAATCCCATACCGGTTCAAATTGGCTGTCCGCGTATTTCTCGAACGAGAGCACCCCGTGTACGAACGCGTCGCCTTGGGATTTCCAGCGATCGAGTTCTCTGCGCGCCATCAGCATTCCGGCGTCGCCCGCCACACGTAGTCCATCGAGGTTTGCCTCAAGCAGACTATGAAACGATGCCAGTTTCTTGATCGACACTGTCGGCGAACATAAACTGCGATCGCTCTGGCTCCAGTAGAACGCAGCATCCTGTGCATGCCACATCAGCAGTGGTCGTATGATAGGAGATCCCGCAACCGTAGGAACCGTCATTATCGACTGACCCGTTCATCCATCTCGAAGCGATTGAAGATCAGCCGCCATTCATTTCCGTCGTGATACGCCGCGCCATGCACACCAGCCATCAGCATCATTCCATTCGCGGCCGATAGATTGCCGGCACATACCTTGATTTCGGCTGGCAGTTCGACTTCGACGACCTTGTCGTCGACGATGCTCCACACACCGTAATCGGACGTGCACCAGAGCTTGTCTGCGTGCCAAACGATGTCCTTGAACGGCAACGTCATATCGCCACGGTGAATCATGACCCAAGTGTCTTCGCGACCTTTGAAGAGCGTTCCCGACTGCGCTCCAATATATACATTCCCATCCGGCGTGCAGCAGACGGACGTCAGCAGCATGTTGGTCGGCAACGGTACGCGCTTCCATTTCGACCCGGTGAAGCGCCATGCATTGCCGCGTCCGCCCACAGCATAGAGATCGTCGTGTGAAAACCCGTCGATGTCCGCGAAGCTGCCATCTTCGACGGCGTCGACGTTGTCAGGATCGGGGATGGGCAGATTGAGGCATAAAGACGTCCAGTCACCGACGCTGGCTCGAAAGCATGCTGTGTTGTATCCCCCGACTGCGTATAGCCTGCCCTCGATCATGCGGATGCGTCGAATTCCACCACGCCGAGGCCCTTGCTTGCTGACTGGAATAGCGGCCTCGACTTCGGACCGTCCGCCCCCGCTTGCGTATACTTGCCCACCGTCGTCGACCGCAACGACTTGGTCTTTCCCAGATGCCAGTTTGGCGGCACCGACATGAAGCATACCGAACCCAGTGAGGCCACGTGAGCCCATCCGCTTGTCGAGTGGCTCATCGAGATAGAAGCCGACAACTTTCTTCGATACCTTCTCTTCGGACAGGGGGCTAGCGTCCTCTCCTTCCGCTTCATTTCGTACCGCGAAATGAAAGTAGTCTTTGTTCCGGACGACACAGTCAGTGATGTAGTAGCCGTACAGACTGTTCTTGTACTCCCGGTCCGTAATCATGCCGCTTCCTTCAGAGTTCATTTATCGGTATCCGTTGCGCTATCGTCCTGGCTCGCACCACCCGAACTTCCCGAGACCGCGGGCAGGTCTTGGTTACATTTACTACGATAGTACGAGTCCAACTGGGTCTTCAGGCACTTCCTACTGCAATTGGATTCTAGAAAGGTATCGCGAACGCTCCTAACGCCGTAGTCGCGCGCCTTTTCGTACGACAGCGTTTTGCTGCCAAGCCATCCAGACGTCTGATCCTTAATCATGATGGCCATTGCCTTGTGGATCAGACCATGGCTATCAGAAATGGCGAAACAAGCAGATCGTGCGCGTTCTTGATGCGAAAGTGAATAACCCTACGAACCATTCGACGATCACGATCAATCCGATGCACGCGGAGAAGGCGTTGGCATATGATGTCGCGATTGGTATCTGTCGAATTTCGTCAAAACAGTTGAACAAGTTTCGGGTCGAGGCGGACTGGCGGTTCGGCGAAGATCTGGAAAAGGACAATCCGAATAAGGCTTTTTCGGAATACTTTAAATTTGGCACGATGAATGAGAAATCGCTTGTTCATTGGGGAGCTAACGATGGGGAAGCAACACTTCCCGACACGATAGATGACACGCGTCAGGGTGGCGCATTGCTCGGTATCGGGGGGGAGTATGAGATCGCTGCTTACCTCCCGGTCACTACGGGTTGCGCTGGCATTTGCTGCGGTTTTACTTGTGATGGGTGTCGTGGCAATAGAGACGTTTGGTCATGACGCGCAGACGCGAAGCATGGGAGAGGAAATGACACGATGGATAGGATTGCCGGCCTTGGCGGGGATTGCTGTATTTGCATTCGCTACAGCATGGTCATCGTCGAGCGCGGAGGCTGCACAGCCCACTTCGGCACCGACTCCCTCGATGCCGGTCCAGGAGAAACCATTTCTCGCACAAGTCGTAGGGTTGGAGTGGCTCAATCCTTTGCAGCGTCGCGACTATCCGACGGAATGGCAGTTGCTGTGGACCATGGGGCTTGTCAAGCCGAATAAGAACGACGATATGGTCAGAACGGATCCAAAGAGTTTTACATCCGTTAAACCTGTTGCGATTGTTGCCGATGGTAACGATGGGGATGAAAGTTTCGACGGATTCTATGAAAAATACGTCTCCAAACTCCTCGTTCTGTTTCATGACAAGTACGCGATGAATGGCCACTATTTCTATACGGTCCAGCCATCCGACAAGCGACACTGGCGGGAGTTGGCTGGTATCCGAATTGAATTCGCGATCCCCCCGCGACTGTCGCCGCAAGAAGCACGCGCATACCTACGTAAGGAAATGACCACGGCGTTTGCTATCGGAAACAAGGAGTTTACCGACCTATGGAGCAAGGACACGCCACCGGACATTCAGATCCACGTCGGCGGCGCAAATGCCGGCTTCACGTCACTGAACGCCGCGCTCGACTATCTGCAGAAGCATCCGCAGGAGAGCGTATGGGTGATGAACTGGGACGCGCCGAGTTTTCCGCCCAAAGACGAGCAGATGAACGAGAACCTTACCGTGCTGTTCCTCGCGGGCCCGGATCTGAAGACCGACCGTGAGCCACTCGCATGGATCGGCAAGGCGGCGACCGGCAAGGTGAGTGACTACGAGGCGAAGGCCGGCACCACGCGTGCGGTCCAGGCATGGAAGGCGACGATCACGCAGGCAGCTCAAAACGCAAACGTCGAGCCTGCAAGCATCCAGTTCGTCGTGCACGACGCAGGCAAGGGCAGTGACGCCGCATCGTCACGTCTTGCCTCGCTGTCGCAGACGCTCACGGAAACTCTGCCGGAATTCGACTACACGAAGCAAGTCTTCAATACGTCGGCGCTGCTTGGCGACATGGGTGCGGGTACGGCGCTGACGGACATCGCGCTCGCGATCGGTCGGATCAACCATTTCGGCGGCAACGCACTGGTTGCTGGTACAACGGATGCCGGCCACCCGACTGCAGTCGTCGTGCTGCCGCCGTCGAAGCTCACGCCGATCAATTCGAACGCCGACTGGTTCCGCGCACGCGGCGAAAACAATGCGTATCTACCGTGGTGGGGGCGTCGACACGACACGAACTACGGCATCCAGGGTTACTCGTACTGAGGAGCATCCATGCGCGGCATTATTCGGGTAGGGGACGTGCATAGCCATGGCGGCCGTGTAGAGACCGGCGCCTCGAACAGTGAAGTCATGGGGCGAGCGGTCGCCCGTCAGGGCGATCGCTGCACGTGCCCGCTGCATGGCGAGGTCGTGATCATCGATGGCGAAGCCGGTTTCGATGTGGAGGGCGCACCCGCGTCGTTCGATGGTCATAAAACCTCGTGCGGCGCGGTGCTCATTTCATCAGTCGCCACCTCCGGTCTTTCCTGATCTGGGTGTGATGACGCATACCAATTCCCCGGAATGTCGTAGAACCGCATCGTTTGACCCGCGCTTCTCCTCCGAGTGAAGCGGATGGGAGATGTGGGGCGTTCTGCTCGACACGTCCAGTCACAGGGCGTTCCCAAGCAAAGAGACATGATCGCGGGAGTTCGATCCTCCTCCGCTCCACCAACGGGATTCGAAGGGCTCGATCGCAAGGTCGAGCCCTTTTTGTTTTTGGCGCACCGGAAGCCGCGCATCTATCTCGAAATACAAACGTATACATTTGCATACGAGCGCACTATGCTTTGAGTCATCGATTCGAAAGGATGGATGTCATGCAAACCGTATCGGTACGAATTCCGGAAGACGACCTCGCGTGGCTGGTCGAGCTGCAATTGCCCGACGCGACGAGTCCGAGCGACAAGATCCGCGCGCTGATCGCCGACGCGCGCCGCCGCGTCAAGGGCGCGCATGACTTCGTGCGCTGCGCCGCGCTGTTCAGGGAGCAGGTGCGGCCGGTGCTCGACGCGATCGACGCGTACGAACACGCGACGCATCACCGCTCGGAAATCGTGACGCTGCTCGCCGCGCAACTCCCCGAACTCATGGCCAGCCTCGTGACGGCGGCGCCGCCGGGCAAACCGATCGGCGAGGCGGCTGGCGAACTCGAGGCGCGGCTGACCGCGAAGAGCATGCGCGTGCTGCTCGGCCTGCTGCGCCTGGCCGTGACCGGCAACCCGCCCGCCTATCATCCTGACGTGCTCGATCCGTACGTGCACGAGGTCAAGGAGCTGGCGAGCCTCATTCAACCGGCTCAGGCCCATTCGTGAGCTGCCCGCGAACCCGGCGTCAGGCGGCCGGCCCGCTTGAATCCCAGAAGGAGTGACAAGTCGTGACGACAGAACATTTCGGTATCCGAGTCAAACGGTTGATGACCGCGAACGTGCATGCGTTGATCGGTTCGCTGGAAAACCGCATGCCGCAAGCGATCCTCGAGCAGTACCTGCGCGAATTCGACGATGTGATCGCGCAGTCGCGGGTGGCGCTGGGCCGGCATGAAGCGGCGCGGTACCAGGCGGCCAAGGCGATCGCGCGCATCAACAACGAGATCGAACGACTGAACGACCTGCTGGGCACCGCGCTGGCCCGCAACGACGATGCGGCCGTGCGTGCCGGCGCGGAGCGTCAGATCGAGCTCGAGGATCAACTCGGCGTGCTCCAGCAGTCGCTTCACGACGCGAGCGAGCGCGCGCAGGCCGCCGAGGCGGACCTGCTCGGGCTGCGCGCGAAACGCGCGGAGATGGAAGCGGGGCTTCGCGAACTGATCGCCGCACGCGCGCCCGGCGACGGCGAGCGCCGAACGGAAGGGCCGGCGGGCGCGGGCGTCGACCCGAGGGCCGAGCAGCTCGAGCAGGGGTTCAACCGGACGATGGCCGGCGCGACCGGGGCGGTCGGGTTGGGCACCGGTTCATCGTCGGCCGATCCCTCGCTGTTGCATCGTCTGGAAACCCTGCACAAGGAACAGCGAATCGAGGAGCGCGTCGCCCGCTTGAAGTCGCAATCTGGCAAGCTGGCGGACGACATGTCTTGATGATTCGCCCCCGAACCTGAGAGCAAAACAACAATGACTTCTTCACTGATGCTGCCGGGCAATGCGCCGTTCGTCGCCGCGATCGGGCTGATGATCGTGATCGGCGTGCTGGAGTGCCTGTCGATGCTGATGGGGCTCAGCCTGACCGAGCATGCGGGCAACCTGCTGGTCCTGCACTTCGGTCTCGATCATGCGGATGGCGGGCCCGACGCCGGCTTCGTCGGCCAGTTTCTCGGCTGGCTGCACGTGGGCCGGGTGCCGCTGCTGATCCTGCTGATCCTCTTCCTGCTCGGTTTCTCGGTGGTCGGGCTCGCGTTGCAGACGTCGATGCAGGCCGTCGCGGGCGTCACGATGCCCACCGGGCTGGCCGTCGTGTTGGCCGTGCTTGCGGCATTGCCGTTCGTGCGGCACACCGGCAAGTTCTTCGCGCGCTTTCTCCCGCAGACCGAGACCACGGCGGTATCCGAAGCCGATTTCATCGGCCGCACAGCACGGATCGTCACCGGCGAAGCGTCGCTCGGCAATCCGGCCGAAGCGCGGCTCGTCGACGAGCACGGCCAGCAGCACTACGTCCGCGTCGAACCGGACGAGGCCGGTCGCACATTCGCGAAAGGCACGACGGTCCTGCTCGTGTCGCGCATTTCGGGTTCGCGTTACCACGCCATCGAGAATCCCAGGCCCGAATTGCTCTGAATCCCGTTTTACCAGCCCACTGCCTTTGAGAGCGGCGTGGACTGGCGCACCTTGCTGTCACCATCCGTACACAGGAGTCGAACAAACATCATGATGAATGCACTCTCATTCTGGGGCGCTGTCGCATTGGCAGTGGTGGTGGGTATCTGCGTGATCGGCATGATCTTCGCGCGTCTTTACGTGCGGGCGTCGGCGGAACGCGCCTTCGTCCGCACCGGGCTCGGCGGGCAGAAGGTGATCATGAGCGGCGGCGCGGTCGTGCTGCCGGTGTTTCATGAAGTGATCCCGATCAACATGAACACGCTGAAGCTCGAAGTGAGCCGCGCGACGCGCGACAGCCTGATCACGAAGGACCGGATGCGGGTCGACGTGGTCGTGGCGTTCTTCGTGCGGGTCGCGCCGACCGAAGAGGGCGTGTCGACCGCCGCGCAGACGCTCGGTCAGCGCACGCTGGCGCCGGAAAACCTGCGCGCGCTCGTCGACGACAAGTTCGTCGATGCGCTGCGCTCGACCGCCGCGCAGATGACGATGCAGGACCTGCAGGACGCCCGCGAGAAATTCGTGCAGGGCGTGCAGAACACGGTCGCGGAAGATCTGACGAAGAACGGGCTGGAGCTGGAAAGCGTGTCGCTGACCAACTTCAACCAGACGTCGAAGGAATACTTCGATCCGAACAACGCGTTCGACGCCGAAGGCCTGACCAAGCTCACGCAGGAAACCGAACGGCGCCGCAAGGAGCGTAACGAGGTCGAGCAGGATACCGAGGTGGCGGTGCGCGAGAAGAACCGCGACGCGCTGTCCCGTAAGCTCGAGATCGATCAGCAGGAATCGTTCATGAAGCTCGAGCAGGAGCAACAGGTCAAGACGCGCACGGCCGAGCAGAACGCGCGGATCGCCACGTTCGAGGCCGAGCGTCATCAGGAAGCCGAGCAGAGCCGGATCGGCGCCGAGCGGCAGATTCAGGAGTCGGAGATCCAGCGCGAGCAGGCGCTGCGCACCCGCAAGGTGGAAGCGGAGCGCGAAGTGCGCGTGAAGGAGATCGAGCAGGCGCGCGTCACGCAGATGGCGGCGATCGAGCAGGCGAAGGTGACCGAAATCGCGCAGCAGGAAAAGGCCATCGTGATCGCGGAGAAGTCCGAGGCGCAGTCCCTGGCGCAGGCGCGCGCGAGCGAGTCGCTCGCGGGTGCGGTGCGGGCCGAGCAGCAGGTCGAGACGACGCGCCGCACCGCGGAAGCCGACCGGGCCAAGCAGGTCGCGCTGATCGAGGCGGCGCAGGAGGCGGAGACGCAGGCCGTTCACATCACGACGCAGGCACGCGCGGAACGCGATGCGGCCCAGATGCAGGCGGCCGCGATGGTCGAACTGGCCGAGGCGGCGCGCAAGAAGGGGCTCGCCGAGGCGGAAGCGCAGCGTGCGCTGAACGACGCGATCAATGCGCTGTCGTCGGACCAGACGAGCCTCAAGTTCAAGCTGGCGTTGCTGCAGGCACTGCCGGCCGTGATCCAGCAGACGGTCGAGCCGATGAAGGCGATCGACGGCATCAAGATCATCCAGGTCGACGGGCTCAACCGTGGCGGTGCTGCCGCGGATGGCGTCGCGCCTGCCGCGAACGGCGGCAATCTGGCCGAGCAGGCGATGTCCGCGGCGCTGTCCTATCGCGCACATGCGCCGTTGATCGATTCGCTGCTCGGTGAAATCGGATTGTCCGGCGGCTCGCTGCAAGGGCTCGTGCCGGGTGTCCCGACGGATGTGTCGGCACCGGCGCACGCATCGGCACACGCACCGGCACCGGCACCGGCGCACGCATCGACACCGGCGCACGCACCGGCACCGGCACCGGCACACACATCGGCATATTCACCGGCCCCCGCACCCGTCACCGTTCACTCGGTCGGTGGTGCATCGCCCAAAGCCGACGGCGCAGTGGCATAACGCGTGGGGTGCGGGGCGCGCTGTCCCGTCCCGGTTGGCGCGGGTTGGCAGCGGAGGCGCCGCGCGACGAAGCCTCGTCGCGCCTGCCTTGCGTTCCCGCTGACGTCAGACAGGCCCGATCGCACGATCGGGCCTGTTTTGTTTCAGGGCCTGCCCGCGACGGCGGCAAGGCTCCTGTTCTTCGCGCGAGTTAGCTCAGCAACCCGTAGGCGGCCTTGAACGTCGGCACCGACAATGCGGCGAACGCCACCATGATGGCCACCAGAATCGCGAGCCTTTTCCGCAGCAGCACGCCAATCCCGATTCCTGCCGGATAGAACACCAGCGTCAGCACGATCGTGAGCCAGAGCCATGCGTAGCCGGCGCCGCCCTCGAAGTGCGAAATGTCGCGCGTCTTCACGAGCGCGGCGTAGCCCGCGACGGTGATGCTCGCAGGCAGGCACAGCAGCGAGTAGGGGACGAGGACGATGATCTGTCGCAGGTTCGGATCGGGAGACGTCATGGCAAGCGCTTCAGATTCTGATGGACGGTGGCGAGGAACAGGTCGTCGTGTGAGTGGGACCGCCGGATTCGCGTAGCCGGCAGGATGCGGGCGTTTTCGGTGTTTGGCAACGGCCGTCCGCCGTTAGTCGGGCGTGTCGTGGCTCGCCGATCCGTCCGGCGCGCGCCGCACCGCGCGATAGTGCCGCCGCGCCTTCGCCACATTGCCGCAAGTCGCCATGTCGCACCACTTGCGACGCCCCGTCTTCGAGCGGTCGATGAACAGCCACGCGCAATTCGAACCCGCACACATCCGTAGCCGTCCGTCGGGCGATGCTTCAAGCAGCTTCACCGCATCGAGCGCGAGCCGGTGGACGGGCAGGTGCAGGTCTGCCGGATCAGCGGGATCGTCGAATCCGATACGCCCGGCTGTTGCGATCAGCCGCCGGCCGTTCATCGCGCGCTTCCATGCCCGCTCCAGCGTTTCCAGATCCGCCGCGGCCACCGGTGCGCCGTGCGAGCGCGCACCGACGATGCCGAACAACGCTTCACGCAGGCGCTTCGCGTCGCGCAGTGCGCGCTCGGCGGTGTCAGGCGCCTCGGCTGCGCGAGCCGCGAGCTGTTCCACGTCGGGCGCGGAGCACACCGACGATCGCGCGAGCCACGCGAGCCACGCGCCGTAATCCGGCAGCCAGTCGCGCGGGGTCTGATCGCGGCCGGTCACCGTGTTGATGAAATCGAGGACGGGATGGCCGCCGACGAAATCGCGGGCCTCGAACACGTGCGCTTCCAAAACCGGTGAAATGCGGGACATGGGCTGAATCGATGCTAACCTTTGATCGTTGTTTCAAAGGTTAGCATATCCAGTAACCGGTGCTTGTGCGAGGAGAGCGCATGGCGACGTCGACGGCATCACCCGGCCTGCGGGCCGACCCTTTGCAACCCGGCGGTGCCCGGCCGATAGAGCTCATCGCCGCGCCCAGCAGCCTCGGCCTGCGGCCGAACACGGCCGGTCTCGAGCCGGAGACCTGGCGCGCCCCGGACGTGCTGCTGGCGACCGGCCTCGCCGCGCGCGTCGGCGCGAGTGTGTCGCGGCTTGCGCATCCCGCCTATGCCTTTGCGCCGCAGCCCGGAACCCGTATCCGCAACGGCACGGCGATCCGCGCGTTCTCGCTCGACCTTGCCGCGCGCGTCGCCGACGCGCGCAGGCGGCAGGCCTTTCCGATCGTGCTCGGTGGCGATTGCAGCGTCCTCCTCGGGTGCCTGCTGGGGAACCGTCGCGCGGGTGGCAACGGGCTCGTGCATGTCGACGGGCACAGCGACTTCTTCCACCCCGGCAATTACGACACCTCGAAGCGGCTCGGTTCCGTGGCGGGGATGGATCTCGCGCTGTCGACCGGGCGAGGGGAGCCGTTGCTGACCGACTGGCCGGCGCTCGACGGCCCGCTCGTCGGCGATCTCGACGCATGCCAGGTGGGCGAGCGTGAATCCGAATCCGGCGACTTCGAAGCCACGTATGGCGACATCGCCCGCACGGCGATCTCGCGTATCACGATCCAGCAGCTGCTGGCGCGCGGGCCCGCCGCCGTCGCGGCCGAGCTGGTCGACTGGCTCGGTGCGCGGGCGCTCGGGCAGGCGTGGCTGCACGTGGATCTCGACGTACTCGATCAGTCGCAACTGCCGGCCGTCGATTCCCCCGGTTCGCCGGGGCTGGACTTCGACGGGCTCGACGCGCTGCTCGGCCCGCTCGTTGCGTCGGGGCGCGTGGCGGGGATCGACTTCACCATCTATGACCCCGGACTCGACCCCGGTCTCGCGCATGCGGATCGCATCGCGCGCAGCATCGAGCGATGCGCTGCCGCGCTGCCCGCACGGTGCCGCTGAAGGCGGCGGCGAGCGGGGCCGGGCCGCCGCTCGACCGCATTCGGGCGTGACGATGAACGAACGGCAACGTCCCTGTCGTCGTCACCCGCGCCCGAAACTCGGCCGCTTCGGATCGTACGTCCAACCCGGCACGAGATAGCGCATCGCGGCCGCATCGTCGCGCGCGGTGCCGCCAACCTGCCGGTACAGCGCATGCGCGGCCTCGACCTGCGCCATGTCGAGGTCGATCCCGAGACCCGGCCGCTCCGGCACGGCCACCTTGCCGCCGACGATCTTCAGCGGCTCGCGTGTGAGCCGCGCATCGCCTTCCTGCCAGATCCAGTGCGTGTCGATTGCCGTGATCGTGCCGGGCGCGGCCGCCGCCGCATGCGTGAACATCGCGAGCGACACGTCGAAGTGGTTGTTCGAGTGCGAGCCCCACGTGAGCCCCCAGTCGCGGCACAGCTGCGCGAGCCGCACCGAGCCCTGCATGGTCCAGAAATGCGGGTCGGCGAGCGGGATGTCGACCGCCTGCAGCCGCACCGCGTGATCCATCTGCCGCCAGTCGGTCGCGATCATGTTGGTCGCGGTCGGGATCCCCGTCGCACGGCGGAATTCGGCCATCACCTCGCGGCCCGAATAGCCGCCTTCCGGCCCGCACGGATCCTCCGCATACGCGAGCAGGTGGCCTTGCCCACGGCACAGCGCGACGGCCTCGTCGAGCGACCACGCGCCGTTCGGGTCGAGCGTGGCGCGCGCGTCGGGGAAGCGCGCCTTGATCGCGGCGATCGCTTCCATCTCGTCGGCGCCGGCCATCACGCCGCCCTTCAGCTTGAAATCGGCGAAACCGTAGCGCTCGACCGCGGCTTCGGCCTGCCGCGCGATCGCGGCCGGCGTGAGCGCTTCCTCGTTGCGCAGCCGGAACCACGTGTCTGACGCGTGCGTCTCGTCGCGATACGGCAGGTCGGTGCGGCGCCGGTCGCCGAGGTAGAACAGATAAGCGAGCATCGGCACCGCGTCGCGCTGCTGGCCTTCGCCGAGCAGCGCCGCGACCGGCACGTCGAGATGCTGGCCGAGCAAGTCGAGCAGCGCCGCCTCGATCGCGGTGATCACGTTGTCGAGCCGCAGGTTGATCTCGTGCGGCTGGCGCAGCACGGCCGCTTCGCCGGCCGACGTCACCTCGTGCCGGATCGTGCGGCCCGCACCCGCACCCGCACCCGCGTCCGCGCCGGACAACGCCGCGCGCACCGCGTTGAGCGTCGCCTGATAGCGTCCGATCGATTGGCCGACCACGTAATCCGTCATGCGCTCGAGCGCGTGGCGGATCCCTTCGCCGCCCGGCACTTCACCGACGCCCGTGTGTCCGCTGCTGTCGTCGAGGATCACGAGGTTGCGCGTGAAGTACGGCGCGTGCGCGCCGCACAGGTTGAGCAGCATGCTGTCGCGGCCGGCGACGGGGATCACCTGCATGCGCGTGACGCGCGGGGTGCCGGCACGGCTTGATTCGGACATCGGTTCGCTCCTGGTTCCGGTAGTGCGCGCGGGCCGCCGGCCAGGCCGGCGCGGCCCGCGTCGCTCATTGAAGCTCGACGCGGCGGATCTCGCCGACGACGAACAGGTAGCAGATCACGGCGACGAGTGCGTGTGCGACGACATAGACCAGCGCGCCGTTGAACGAGCCGCTGCGGTCGACGATGTAGCCGATCGCGATCGGCGTCGTGATGCTGGAGAGGTTGCCGCACGTGTTGAGCAGCGCACCGCTCAAGCCTGCGATCTGGCGCGGCGCGGTGTCGGCGTTGACGGCCCAGCCGAGCGCGCCGAGCCCCTTGCCGAAGAACGACAGCGCCATGAACAGCACGACGAGCACGTGCGAATCGGTGTAGTTGCAGACGATCATCGACATCGACAGCAGCATGCCGAACACGATCGGCACCTTGCGCGCGACCGACAGCGAGCGGCCCTGCTTGAGCAGCCCGTCGGACACGATGCCGCCGAGAATCCCGCCGAGGAACCCGCACACGGCCGGGATCGACGCGACGAGCCCCGCGTTGAGGATCGACATCCCGCGCGCCTGCACGAGATAGACGGGAAACCACGTGATGAAGAAATAGGTGAGCGCGTTGATGCAGTACTGCGCGACGTACACGCCGATCAGCATCCGGCTCTTCAGCAGCGCCTTCACGTGGCGCATCGACGGGCCGCCGTCTCGTCCGCCCGTCGCCTGGTCGATGTTGACGAGCGCGCCGCCTTCGGCGAGGTAGTCGAGTTCCACGCGGTTGATGTTCGGGTGGTCCTTCGGGTCGTACATCGTGCGATTCCACACCAGGACGAACGCGAAGCCGAGCACGCCCATCACCGCGAACACCGACTGCCAGCCGAACGCGTGCACGAGCCAGCCCATCAACGGCGCGAACAAGACGGTCGCCGCGTACTGCGCGGCGTTGAAGATCGCCGACGCGGTGCCGCGCTCGGCGGCCGGGAACCACGCGGACACGATCTGGCTGTTGGCCGGGAACGACGGCGCCTCCGCCGCGCCGACCAGGAAGCGCAGCCCGAACAGCAGCGCGAACGCGGCCGCGCCGCCGAAGAAGCCGATCGAGCCCTGCAGCAGCGTGAACAGCGACCAGAAGAAGATGCTGAACGCGTAGACGATGCGCGACCCGTAGCGGTCGAGCAGCCAGCCGCCCGGCAGTTGGGCGACCACGTACGACCAGCCGAACGCGGAGAAGATGAAGCCGATCTGCACGTGGCTCAGGTGCAGTGCGCGGGCAAGGCTTGGGCCCGCGATCGCGATTGCCGCGCGATCCGCATAGTTGATCGTCGTGACCGCGAACAGGACGGTCAGCACCAGCCAGCGCACGCGCGTGCGCCGGGCCGTTGCCGACGCGGACGCCGGCAGCGCTTGAAGCGGATTCATGACTGTCTCCTCCGAAGGGCGGAAGGTGCCGTCGTGCGGCAGGCGCGTCAGTGCGCGCCATTCGTGTAGGTGCTGCCGGCCGGAGGCCGGACGCCGCTGCCGAAGGGCAGGGCGTCCGGGCCATTCTGTCATGTCGAAATTTGCGCCTTCATGCCAATTGCTGACTTGATCGATTCAGGATTTGAATCGATTGGTCGGGCGATCGCTCAGGCCCGTGCGTCGTCCGCAGGGGGGCCGTGATGGCGCGCCACGTGCTGCGCGAGAAACTCGACGGCGGCGCGCACGCCGGGCAACTGGCCGCGCCGGTGCGGCATCAGCAGCGTCGTCGTGACGGTGCCGGCGCACCAGCCGGGCAAGACGCGCACGAGGGCACCGGACGCGAGCGCGGCGCCGGCGATCCAGTCGGGCAGGCACGCGATGCCGAGGCCGGCCGTCGCCGCCTGCAGCAGCAGCGTCGATTCGTCGGCCTGCAGGCGCAGGCGCGGCATCACGTCGACAGTGTCGCCGCCGCGTTGCAGCCGCCACGGCTGCTGGCCCGGTTGCAGCCCGTCATGCTGCGCGAGATCGGCCGGCGCGTCCGGCGTGCCGGCACGCGCGAGATAGGCCGGTGACGCCACGGCGATGATCGGCGATGCCGCGAGCGGCCGTTGCACGAGCGCGGAATCGGGCAGCGGCGCGAAATGGCTGCGCACCGCGATGTCGAAGCCTTCCTGCGCGATGTCGACGAGGCGGTCGCTCGCGTGAATCTGCAGCAGCAGCTTCGGGTGCGCGATCGCCAGCGCCGGCAGGCAGGGCGCGAGGATGTGCTGTGCAACCGGCACCGAGCTCGTGATCCGCACGACGCCGGCCGGCTCGGCGGCTTGCCGCAGCACCGCGTCGCGCGCGCTTTCGGCCTCGATCACGGCTGCGCGGGCATGTTCGAAGAATTCGGTGCCGACCGGCGTGAGCCGGAAGCTGCGCGACGTGCGATGCACGAGCCGCGCGCCGAGCGTGCGCTCGAGCTCGGCAACGCGTTTGCTGACCGTCGATTTCGGCAGGTCGAGCCGGCGCGCGGCGGCCGACATGCTGCCGGCATCGACCGCCTGCACGAACAGGTAGAGATCGTTCAGGTTCACTTCCAGCGTCCATATGGAGAAACGACGGGTTTCGATTTTAGCGGCTACTGCGCCATCGTTCGCCGTGGGAGCATGACCGCTCGTTCAACTTCTGCGGAATCTCCCGATGTCTCCCATCCTTCTCTACGGCATTCCCGCCGGCTGCTCGTTCGGCTCGATCGTTGCGCTCGAATGGATCGGCCGCCCGTACCGGCTGTCGCGCATCTCGATGCCGGGCGTCGTGACGAGCGACGCGTTCCTCGCGCTGAACCCCGTCGCCGAGACCCCGGCGTTCGTGACCGCGAACGGCGACGTGCTGACCGAAAGCCTCGCGATCCTCGGCCACATCGGCGCGCAGGCGCTCGACAGCGGCCTCGCGTTCCGCCAGGGCAGCGCGGATTTCGACCGGCTGAACCGGATGCTCGCGTGGCTGAACACGACGTTCTTCAACGCGTTCGGTGCGCTCTGGTACGTGTACGAACACGATACCGAAGGCTCGGAGAAAGCGGCGTTGCAGGCGTACGGCCGCGGCAAGGTGCTGAAGGCGCACCGGCAGCTCGAGGCGATGCTCGAGCGCGGTGACGGCCCGTGGCTGCTGGGCGCACAGCGCACGCTGGCCGACGCGTACTTCGCCGGGATCGCGCGCTGGGCCGACTATCACGCGGTGTTCGAGCCCGACGCGTTCCCGCGCATCGCCGCACTGCGTGCGCGGCTCGCCGACGATGCAGGCGTGCGGTTCGCGCAGGCGATCGAGGAAAACCTGCCGCTGCCGGCGTCGTCGTCGTCGTCGTTCGATGGGCATGTGTCGCTCGACGACGCGCTGGCAAGCGCACGCGGCATCGCGATGCCGGCCAGGGCGATCTGACCGGTGTCGTGATCGCCCGAAGGATGGATCGCGTCGTCGACAATTTTTACCCGGATAATATTGACATCCAATTTATACCCGGATAAAAATAGCGTCATTCCGATTCCAGCCTGCGGGCAACCACGATGACCACCATCACACTGCTTCCTTCCTATACGGCGTTCGACGGCCACCGGCGGCTCGCGTCGGGCCCGCTCGCGACGGTCGCGCTTGCGGTCCGGCAGGCGGCCGGCGATGCGATGACCGGCACGATCCTGATCTTCGACGATGCAACGGGCCGCTCGATCGACCTCGACTTGCGCGGCACGGCGGACGAGATCCGCGCGCGCTACGCGCCGGCGTCGGGCGATGCCCCCGGCGGCGCCAGCGAGCCGGCCGGCGCGGGCGAACAGCGCGGCCGCGGCCGGCCGAAGCTCGGCGTCGTGTCGCGCGAGGTCACGCTGCTGCCGCGTCACTGGGATTGGCTGGCCGCGCAGCCGGGCGGTGCGTCCGTCGCGTTGCGCAAGCTCGTCGAGGACGCACGGCGCACGCATGCGGCGGCCGATCGTCTCCGCGATGCGCAGGCGCGCGCGTACCACTTCATGTCGGCGATGGCGGGCGACCTGCCCGGTTTCGAGGAGGCCGCGCGCGCGCTGTATGCAAACGACCCGGCGCGGCTCGCCGAGCTGATCGCCGGCTGGCCGGACGATGTGCGCGACCACGCGCTCGCGCTGGCGCGCGGCGAGCTGCCGCCGTCCACCGAAGACTGCTGAACGGAGCATTTGACGCAATGACCGTATTCGATCTGAACAGTGGCGCGATCGCGCCGGTCGCCGACGAGGTCGATCTCGTCGACCTGCGCGTGACCGGCGCCATCCCGCACGAACTTGCCGGCACGCTGCTGCGCAACGGCCCGAATCCGCCGGGCGGCCGCTTCGAAGGGAACGACGTGCTGTCGTGGTGGCCGGAAGCGGCGATGCTGCATGCGATCGCGTTCGACAACGGCCGCGCGACCGGCTACCGGAACCGCTGGGCACGCACGCAGCGCTGGGCCGCCGTGCATGCGCCCGCAGCGGCGCCGCAACTGCCCGACACCAATCCGAACGTGAGCGTGCTGCAGCATGCGGGCGAATTGCTCGCGCTGTCGGAGGGCGGCGCGCCGTTCGCGATCACGCCGGGGCTCGATTCGCTCGGCGTGCCGGCGCGGCACGCGGGCTTCGGCGGCGGGATGACCGCGCATCCGAAGGTCGATCCGGTCACGGGCGAGCTGATCGCGTTTCGCGCGGACTGGCGTGCGCCGTGGCTGCGCTATGGCGTTGCCGACGCGCAGGGTGTGCAACGCGTCGATATCGAGATCGACCTGGGCGCGCCGTCGATGATGCACGACCTCGCGATCACCGAAACCCGCAGCCTGCTGCTCGACCTGAACGTCGGCTACGACTTCTCGCTGCTGAAGCAGGGCCACCGGATGCCGCTGCGCTGGCACGACGACCGGCCCGCACGCATCGGTGTGCTCCCGCGCCACGGCGGCGCCGTGCGCTGGTTCGGCGTCGAGCCGTGCTTCATCCTGCACGTCGTGAACGCGTACGACTGCGACGCGTCGTGCATCGTGCTCGATGCGGTGCGCTATCCGTCATTCCTGCGGCTCGACGCGGGTACGGGCCGCTTCGCCGACAACCCGGTCGGCGAGCTGTGGCGCTACGTGATCGATACGGCGAACGGGCTGATCGACGAAGGGCCGCTCGCCGATGGCGGCATCGAGTTGCCGCGCATCAACGAAAGCCGGACCGGGCGCAGCTACCGCTACCTGTATGCGGTCGAGCAGCCGAACAACGCGGAAATGCGCGGCGTGATGCGCTTCGACCACGCGCGCGGCACGACGACGCATTACGCGGTGCCGCCCGGCGACCAGAACGGCGAGCCCGTGTTCGTGCCGCGCCCGGGCGGTGTCGACGAGGACGACGGCTGGCTGCTGGTGATGGTCTACCGCGCGGCGACGGATACGAGCGACGTCGTGATCCTCGATGCGCGCGCGATCGACGCGGGGCCGGTCGCGACCGTGCATCTGCCGCGCCGCGTGCCGGCCGGATTCCACGGCGCGTGGGTGCCGCGCGAACGTTGAGCGGCGGAAGGGCGCGTCACTGCGCGCGCAGCGCGTCGACGATCTTCAGCCGCGCGGCGCGCATCGCCGGCAGGAACCCGCCGACGAGCCCCATCACGAGCGAGAACAGCAGCGTCTTCACGACGATCGCGGGCGTCAGCACGAATCGGAACGACAGATCCGAGAAGGTCTGGAAGTTGGTCGTCGAGAACGACGCGAACTGCATCAGCGATGCGCATGCGAGCCCCGCGACGCCGCCGACGAAGCCGAGCAGCAGCGCTTCCAGCAGGAACGCGGCGAGCACGTTCGTGCGCTTGAAGCCGAGCGCGCGCAGCGTGCCGATCTCGGCGACGCGGTTCGCGACTGACGCATACATCGTGATCATCGCGCCGATCATCGCGGCGATCGAGAAGATCGTCGACAGCGTGATGCCGAGGATGTTGATGAACTTCGACAGCGCTTTCGACTGGTCGCCGTAGAAGGTCTGTTCGCGTTTCGCCTCGTCGGTGAGGCGCGGGTCGACGTCGATGTCGGCCTTGAAGCGCGCGAAGCCGTCGGCGCTCGGGATGCGCAGCACCATCGACGAATAGCTGGTGCGCCGGAACGACTGCATCAATTGGTCGACGTCGCCCCAGATCTCCGAATCGAAGCCGCTGCCGCCCGCGTCGAAGATGCCGACGATGGTCCAGTCGCGCTGCGCGAAATGCAGGCTGTCGCCGAGCTGCGTGCCGCTGAACCCTTTCGCGATCGCGCTGCCGACGATGATTTCCGACGAACCGGGCGTGAACAGGCGGCCCGCGGTGAGCTTCACGTGCGGGCGCAGCGCGAGGCCGGCCGGCGACACGCCGCGGATCACGACGTTCGACGGCTTGCCGGTCGACGTCTTCACCAGCGAGATCAGCACGACCGCTTCCTTCGACACGAGCGGCCGGCCGTCGGGGCCGAGCGCGACGGCCGGGTGCATCTCGAGCGCGTTCGCCTGCTGGTGGTCGATCGAACTCTGGATCTCGGTTTCGGCGCCCTTGCGGATCACCACCGCGTTGTCGGGTTCGCCGGTCGACACGAGCGTCTTCGTGAGCCCCGCGTCGAGCATCTGCACCGTCGCGAACACGAAGATCACGAGCGCCATCCCGCCGGCGGTCAGCGCGGTGGTGAGCCGCCGGGTCCACAGGTTGCGCGCGATGTAGTTGAGCGGGATCGCCATGGTCTAGCCGATCGCCCGCAGGCCTTCGACGACCCGCACGCGCGCCGCCTGCCACGCCGGCACGATCGCGGCCGCGAAGCCGACTGCGACCGAGCACGCGGCCTGCAGCATGACCGTTTCGGTCGACACCTTGAACACCGGGAAGATGCCGCCGGCCGCCTGCTTGAACAGGCTGGCGGCGGGCGGCGTCGCGAGGATCCCGAGCCCGCCGCCGGCCACCGCGATCACGACCGATTCGCCGAACACGATCAGCGCGAGGAACCCGGGGCCGAAGCCGAGCGCCTTCAGCGTCGCGTATTCGGCCGTGCGTTCGCGCGCGCTCATCGCCATCGCGTTGGCCATCACGGCCATGATGATCAGGATCACGACGTACGACACGAGACGGATCGCCGCGATGATCTGGTTCGACATCGCGACGAAGCCGAGCTGGAATGCCTGCTCGGTCTCGGTCAGCGTTTCGGCGAGCGAGTTCTTGAACACCGCGTCGACGTTGCGCGCGATCGACGCGCCGTCGTCGGGGTTCGCGACGCCGAGCACGAACACGCCGACCTGGTCGGCCTGCTTCGGCGTGCGCTGCCGCACCGTCTCGTTCAGGTAGTCCCAGTGGAACACCAGCTGGCGTGTGATCGTCGAGTCGTCGCGGCCGTCGAGGATCCCGCGCACGACGAAATCCCACGTGCCGGGATAGATCGTGCCCTTGAGCGGGATCACGTCGCCGATCTTGAAGCCGAATTGCGTGGCGAGCTGGCGGCCGACGAGGCAGCCGCGGCGGTCGCGGTCGTAGTCGGCGCGCTGCTGCGCCGGGATGATGAATTCCGGATACAGGTCGAGGTAGTTGTCCGACACCGCGAAGCTCGCGAAGAAGTTCTTCGGGTCGCGGTAGATGCCGCCGAACCAGTTCGAGCGGACCACGGCCGTCACGCCGTCGACGCCGCGGATCCGGTTCTCGTAGCTCACGGGCAGCGGAAACACGAGCGAGATCGCGTTGCGCGTGACGAGCCGCCCGCTGGACGCAGCGGCCGCGCCCGCGTACCACGCGTCGACCACGGTGTGCAGCAGCCCGAACGCGAGCACGGCGATGGTCAGCCCGAGCACGGTCAGCAGCGTGCGCAGCCGGTGCCGCAGCGCATTGCGCGCGATCAGCTTCAGCACGTACATCGCGCGCGCTCCCGCAGCCGGTCAGCCGGCGTGCCCATCGATCAGCTCCCCTTTTTCCAGATGCACGAGCGAGCGCGCGGCGCCGGCCGCGTGCGCGTCGTGGGTCACCATGATGATCGTCTTGCCGAGCTCGGCGTTCATCCGCTGCAGCATCGCGAGCACGTCGGTGGCCGACGCGCGGTCGAGGTCGCCGGTCGGCTCGTCGGCGACGATCAGCACCGGATCGGTGATCAGCGCGCGCGCGATCGCGACGCGCTGCTGCTGGCCGCCCGACAGCTCGGACGGGTAGTGGCTCGTCCGGTCGCCGAGGTTCACCATGTCGAGCACGAGTTCGACGCGCTCGCGCCGCTCGCGGCGCGACAGGTGCGTGAGCATCAGCGGCAGCTCGACGTTCTCGAACGCGGTGAGCACCGGCATCAGGTTGTAGAACTGGAAGATGAAGCCGACGTTCGCCGCGCGCCATTCGGCCAGCTGCGCCTCCGCGAGCAGCGAGATGTCGAGCCCGCCCACGCGCAGCTCGCCGCTGTCGGGCCGGTCGATGCCGGCCACCAGGTTCAGCAGCGTGCTCTTGCCGGAGCCGGACGGCCCCATCAGTGCGACGAAGTCGCCTTCGCCGATGTCGAGCGTGATGTCGGTCAGCACGGGCACGATCTGGTTGCCGCGCCGGTACGACTTCGCGACGTGGCTGAGCTCGACGAGGGGCGGCGGGGCGTCGTTCACGCGTGCGCTACTTCTTCGCGACGGTCACTTTCGCGCCGTCCTTCAGCTTCGCGCCCGGCGCGAGCACGACCGGGTCGCCGGGCTTCACGCCGCGGATCGCGACGAGTTCGCCGATCCGCAGGCCGGCCGTCACGGCCGTCGCGTGCACGGTGTCGTCCTTCACGACGAACACGACCGTCCGGCCGTCGCGCTCGACGACCGCGCTCGCCTGCACGGCCGTCACGGGCTGCCGGTCCTGCGCCGACACGGACTTCGACAGGAACGCGATCTTCGCGCTCATGTCGGGCAGCACGCGGTCGTCGCGGTCGACGAAGCGCACCTTCACGAGCACGGTGGCCTTCGAGCGATCGACGGTCGGCACGATGCGCGACACGCGGCCCGCGAAGCGCGTGTCGGGCAGCGCGTCGAGCTGGATCTCGCACGGCTGCTCGGGGCGGATCTTCGCGATATTCGATTCGGCGACGTCGGCCTCGACCTCGAGCGTGTCCATGTCGGCGATCGTCACGACCGCGCCCTTGCTGTCCGACGCGGACGAGAACGGCGTGATGTTGTCGCCGACGTTCGCGTGCTTCGCGAGCACGATGCCGTCGAACGGCGCGCGGATCACCGTCTGGTCGACCGCGACCTGCGCGGCCTGCGCGTTGGCCTCGGCGGACGCGATCGCGGCCTGGTCACTGTTGACCGACGCGCGCGCCTTGTTCACGCGGGCCGTGTCGGTGTCGAGCTGCGCGGCCGGCACGGCGCCCTTCGGCGCGAGTACCGAGGTGCGGCGCAACGCGATCTCGGCGTCCTTCAGTTCGGCCTGCTCGACGCCGAGGTTGGCGCGGGCGACCTTCACCTGCGCGAGCGCCTGCGCCAGCGAGGCCTCGACGTCGCGGCTTTCGAGGCGCGCGATGATCTCGTCCTTCTTCACGCGCGTGCCTTCGAGCACGCCGAGCCATTCGACGCGCCCCTGGCCCTTCGACGCGACCGCGGCCTTGCGCTGCGGCACGACGTAGCCGGTCGCATTGAGTTGCGTGTCGTTCTGGTACGGGTAGGCGGACGTGACGGTCGTGGTTTCGACCGCCGGCCGGCCGGTCAGCGCGAGGCCGGCGGCGATCGCGACGATGACGACCGCGGCGGCGACCGCATAGCGCAGCCACCGGCGCCGGCGGGGCGCCGGTGCGAGCGGACGCCGGTCGATCTTCAGTTTGTCCAGATTGTGATCGGGCAATTTGAGCGCCTCGAGACGGCGGCGGTCTGGCGACCGGCCGCGATCCGGTTTCCGGGGAAAGGGACGGATGGACGCCAGTATAAGCGCCGCCCCGATGGCGTGCGAGCGGGTTTGCGGCGCCATCGCGGCGGCGGCCGGACCGGTCGCCGGCACGGGAACACGCGTGCGCCCTCGGGGAAACCCGAGGGGCGCAAGCAACGTGTCAACTTGCCGCGAACGCGGTGCGTTATGGAACCAGTGCGTCAGGTTTTGTCGCGACGGAACGGCGAAAGCCGGCCTCGCGGCCTGGGGCTCCGATGCGAATGCCTCGCATCTTTACTTACCGGTACGTTTGATTTTTTCTCCGCTAAAGGAAGAACAATGAAGAAGACGCTCGCTTCGATCATCGCCGCAGCATTCGCACTCGCATCGGTTTCGGCATTCGCACAGGCGTCCGCGCCGGCAGCCGACACGTCGGCAGCAGCTCCGGCACCGGCCAAGAAGGATCACAGCAAGCCGAAGCACCAGCTGAAGCACCACGGTTCGGCCAAGGGCAAGGCGAAGGCCGCCGCCGCATCGGCAGCCGGCACGAACGACGCAGGCGCAGCAAACTAAGCGCTTCGCCCGGGGCCGGCACCGCCGGCCGCCAGTCGCGAGACCCCGCATGTTCACGCATGCGGGGTTTTGTTTTTTCAGGCGTCGCGTTCGCCGGCCGGCGGCGGTGGCGGCGCGCGCATCGCGTCGACCACCGTGCGCATGCGCCGCCAGTGCGAGCCTTCCCAGAACACGCGCCGGCATACGTCGCACGCGGCGAAGCGCCGGTGCCGCTGCCGGACGCCGGCCGGCACGCGCGGCGCGGCGGCGGCCGCGTCGAGCGGATGCAGCGGGGCATTGCAGCGCAGGCACAGCCGGAACGGCCGCATGTGCGGTGCGAGATCGAGCCGCTCGAACAGTTCGCGCAGCTGGTCGGCCGGCTGCAGCGCGTGCAGGTAGCAGCCGCGCTCGACCGCGCGCCGCTTGAGCAGCTCGCGGTCGCGGGTCAGCACGATCCGGCCCTCTCGCGCGGCGAGCGCCGCGAGCTCGTCGTCGCGGTAGTGGTTGTCGTAGCAGGTGTCGAAGCCCGCGAGGCGCAACAGTTGCGCGAGGCCGCCGAGATGCGCGTCGGCGACGAAGCACCATTGCGCCGGTTGCGGCGCGGTAGCCCCGTTCACCGTGGATTGCGCGCGTTCCGGAAAGGCTTCGACCCGGTCGCCGTCGCCGAGCGGCCGGTCGAGCGCGGCCGGCGCGTCGTTCACGCAGAGCCGGCCGATTTCCGTATGCGGGACGCCGAGCGCCTCGATCGCATGCTTCACCGTCGCATCGCGCGCGCATGCGTGCCCGAACGCGCGGTCGCGCTGCGCGCGCGGGAGAAAGGCGTTCAGTTCGTCGTGGAAGCGGAAGGTCGCGGTCGCCATGCGCGCAGTATGGCACCGCGCACGGGCGGCCGCGTGCCCTGCAGATGCCACGCATCTGTGGTTAACTCCCCGCTTCACGGAGCGAAGGAGCGGGAAATGGATCTCGGATTTATCGGGCTGGGTGAAATGGGGCAGGCAATCGCGACGAACCTGCTGAAGGCCGGGCACACGGTGCGGGTCTGGAACCGGTCGCGCGAGCGCGCCGAGCCGCTCGCCGCGCTCGGCGCGCAGATCGTCGACACGCCGGCCGACGCGTTTCGCGGCGACGCGGTGTTCTCGATGCTGGCCGACGACGCCGCGGCGCGCGCGATCTTCGACGATGCGCTGCTCGCGCAGGCGCCGCGCGGCCTGATCCACGTCAACATGGCGACGGTGTCGGTCGCGCTGGCCGAATCGCTCGCGCACGCGCATGCGTCGCGCGGCATCCATTACGTCGCCGCGCCGGTGATGGGGCGGCCCGATGTCGCGGCGGCCGCGCGCCTGACGATCATGGCGGGCGGCCCGGCCGAGGCGATCGACCGCGTGCAGCCGCTGTTCGACGCGATCGGCCAGAAGACCTGGCGGTTCGGTTCGCTGCCGCAGCACGCGAACGTCGCGAAGATCGCCGCGAACTTCACGCTCGCGTCGGCGATCGAGACGCTCGGCGAGGCGTCCGCGCTGCTGGGCGCGCACGGCGTCGCGATGCGCGACTTCCTCGACGTGATCACCGGCAGCGTGTTTCCGGGCCCCGTCTACGAAGGCTACGGCTCGATGATCGCCGAGCGGCACTACGAGCCCGCGCGCTTCAAGGCGCGCCTCGGGCTGAAGGATGTTCGCCTCGCGCTGGAAGCCGGCGACGCCGTGTCGGTGCCGTTGCCGGTGGCGAGCGTCGTGCGCGACAACCTGCTCGATGCGCTCGCGCACGGCGGCGGCGAGCAGGATTTCGCGGTGCTCGGCGAAGTCGCGCTGCGCCGCGCGGGCCGCTGATCCGTCGCGCGACAGAAGTTCGGCGCATCGGCATAATCGACGTTTCGTTTTCCCTTTCATCCAGGCAGAGGCGGGCATGAACTTGCATACGTGGTGGCTTTTCGTGGCGACGGTGTTCGTCGTGTCGGCGATTCCGGGCCCGAACATGCTGCTGGTGATGACGCACGGCGCGCGGCACGGGCTGCGGCGTTCGACGTGGACGATGGCCGGCTGTCTCAGCGCGCTGGTGCTGATGCTGTCGGTGTCGGCGGCGGGCCTCGGTGCGGTGCTCGAAGCCTGGCCGGCGATGTTCAACACGCTGCGCTACGCGGGCGCGGCCTACCTCGTCTACCTCGGTGTGAAGGCGTGGCGTGCGCGCGTCGACGACGATGCGCCTGCCGCCGACGTCGAAACCGTGTCGCGCCAGGCCGCGCCGGCATCGCGCGGGACGCTGTTCCGCAACGGCTTCCTGGTCGCGGGCAGCAACCCGAAGGCGATCCTGTTCGCGGCCGCGCTGCTGCCGCAGTTCATCAACGCGGCCGAACCGACGCTGCCGCAGTTCGGCGTCCTCGTCGTCACGTTCGCGGTGATCGAGGTGAGCTGGTATCTCGTCTACGGGTCGTTCGGCACGCGCATCGGCGCGACGCTGAAGAGCCAGAGCGTCGCGAAGATCTTCAACCGGCTGACGGGCGGGTTGTTCGTCGGCTTCGGCGCGATGATGGCGCTGGTCCGTCACTGATTTCGAACTGACACCGGCGCGCCGAACGCCCCGTCCCTCGCAAGAGGGCGGGGCGTTCGGCTTTTCGGGCCGGGTTCACGTCCGCGGGCGCGTCAACGCCGCTGCGCCGGCCCCGCGTCCGGCCGAGAGCCCGAAGACGGTGGCCGTGCCGGCGAACGCGAACCCGACGCCGCACACCGCGCTCCATCCGCCCCAGGCCCACGCACCGCCTGCGAGCATCGCACCGAGCGCGCCGCCGATGAAGAACAGCCCGACGAACAGCCCGTTCAGGCGGCCGCGTGCGGCCGGGTTCAGCAGGTTGATCTCGCGGCGGCCGATCGTCTGGTCGACGATGACGCCCGCGTCCAGCAGCGCCGCGCCACCGGCCAGCAGCGCGAGCGCGACGCCGCGATGCGCGTGCGCGTCGAAGCCGAACCAGCCGGCGCCCGCGATGCCGAGCACGACGAGCGCCGCGAGCATCGTGCCGTGTGCGATCCGCTGCGCGGCCGGGCCGTGGCCATGGTCGCCGGCACGGCCCGCGAGCGGCGTGACGATTGCGCCGCTGGCGCCGGCGAATGCGAACAGCGCGATTCCGTGCAGGTCGAGGCCGAACGGCGGCTGCGCGAGCCGCAGCCCGACCGCGGTCCAGAACGCGCTGAACGCGGCCATCGCGAGCGCCGCCGACAGCGCATGCCGGCGCAGCACCGGCTCGTCGGCCAGCAGGCGCCCCATCGATGCGAGCAGCGCGCGGTAGCCGGCCGTGATCGACGGCGTGCGCGCCGGCAGGCGCAGCGCGAGCACGACGGCGATCGCGGCGTTCGCGAGCGCGGCCAGCACGTAGAACCCGCGCCAGCCGGCCGAGCCCGCGATCAGGCTCGCGAGCGGCCGCGACAGCAGGATGCCGAGCATCAGTCCGCTCATCACGTTGCCGACCGCGCGGCCGCGCTGCGCCTCGGGTGCCATCGACGCGGCCATCGGCACGAGCATCTGGATCACGCTCGACGCGGCGCCGGCCACGAGTGTCGCCAACAGGAACACGGTGCCCGACCGCGTGAACGCGGGCAGCGCGAGCGCGGCCGCGCAGGCGGCCAGCGTCACGACGATCAGGCGGCGGTTCTCGAGCAGGTCGACCAGCGGCACGAGCAGCACGAGCCCGGCCGCGTAGCCGAGCTGCGGCAGCATCGCGACGAGGCCGGTCAGGCCGGGCGGCAGGTGCAGGTCGGCGCTGATCGGGCCCGTCAGCGGTTGCGCGGCGAACAGGTCCATCACGATCACGCCGACCGTCGCGGCGAAGAACAGCGTCATGCCGGCGCTCAGCGCGGGCGGCGCGCCGGCGGACGTGCGAACGGCGGCGGGGCAAGGGTTGGCGGGGCAGTTCATCGGAAACCTGGCGAGTGGGTCGAAGGAGTACCCATCGTAGGTGTCCGATGTTTATGCGACAATTGAAATATCTCTAACATGATTATGCGAGTTTGTTTTGAATACGCGTGATCTCCAGGCATTCGTCGCGGTGGTCGACAGCGGGTCGATGGTCGCCGCGGCCGCGAAGCTCCACCTGACGCAGCCGGGCCTGACGCGGCGCGTGCAGAACCTCGAAACGCTGCTCGGCATGCCGCTGCTCGACCGGCAAAGCAAGCCGCTGAAGCCGACCGCCGCCGGACGCGACGTCTACGCGCTCGCGCGCAACGTGCTGGGCGCGGTCGACGAACTGATGGCGGCGGGCGCGCCGGACAGCGAGCCGTCGGGCGAGCTGCGCATCGGCGTGCCGCCGTTCCTGTCCGAGCTGGCGCTGGAGCAGCCGATCGACCGGCTGCGTGACGCGTTTCCGCGCCTCACGCTGCGGGTGACGGCTGGCTGGTCGCCGGCGCTGATGCAGGGCGTCGAGCGCGGCGCGCTCGACGTCGCGGCCGTGATGGTGCCGGCCAGCGCGGCGCTGCCCGATGCGTTCACGTCGACGCTGCTCGGCACGCAGCCGACGGTGCTCGTCGCCGCGCGCGACTATCCGCTGCCGGACGGCCCGCTGTCGATCGATACGCTGTCGGGTTATCCGTGGGTGCTGAGCCAGGACGGCTGCGGGATGCGTTCGGCGCTGAGCCGCTCGCTCGGCGCGGCCGGGCTGCCGTTCGATGTCGCGGTCGAGGCGTTCGGCTCCGAGCTGCAGCTGTCGCTCGTCGCGCGCGGCGCGGGCATCGGCATTGCCGCGCCGAACGCGCTGGCGCGCAGCGCGCATCGCGATGCGCTGAGGGTGGTGGAAACGGTGGGGCTGGAGACGCGGATCAACGTGTGGATCGTGCACGGCGCGCTGCCGGGCCGTCTGGTGCGGCCTGTCGCGCTGCTGCGCGATGCGCTGGGCGAGGTGCTCGACCAGGTAAACAGGGCGGGGTCAGATGCAATGAACGCCATCTAGAGGCGGCATTCGAGGGAAAATCCTTATTTTCTCTACGGAAATGTTGCAATGCGGAAACCGATTCGCTATAGTTGCACCTGTCTCCTCCATGTCTCCTCTGATATGGATTCAGCCCGCCTCTTAGGCGGGCTTTTTTTTGCCTGCGATTTTGTCGCGGCCTTCCATTCGTCGTCCGTCGCGGCGCTCAGAACTTGTACGTCATCCCGACGTAGCTGATGATCGGGTCGGCCTTCAGGTCCGATTTCGACTCCGAGAGCACCGTGCCGTCGGCCGCCTTGATCGTCACCGTCGACGTCGTCTTCAGCGGAATGTACGTCACCGACGCGATCAGCCCGAAGTGCTCGGTCATGTTGTACTGCAGGCCCGCGTTGAACACCGGCTGCCATGACGACGACGCCTTCGCTTCCACCGATGTCGTACCCGGCTTGCCCGCGCCCGCCGCGAGAATCGCGCCGAGGTTGTCCTGCGTCTGCTTGATGAAGTTCGTGTTGAGCTGCAGATCGCTGAACCAGTTGTACGACACGCCGAGGCCGAGGAACGGCCGGAACTTCGCGGTTGCCGCGCCGAAGTAGTACTGCAGCAGCATCGCCGGGCTCCACTGCCGCACGCTCTTCACGATCGGGTTGACCGACGCCAGCCCGATGTTCTGCGTGCCGAGCGCGCCGGCGGGGCCGGGCGGCTTGATCGTGCCCTGGCCCGACACCTTGAACACCGGCGGCACGCCGGCCACCGACGTCACCGCGATGTGGTCGGTGAGGAAGTGGCTGACCGTCAGGCCGACCGTGTCGGCGCCGCTCGTGCGCAGCCCGGTGCCCGGCGACGTGAACGACGGCGGCAGCCGCAGCGGCGTGTTGATCGGCGTCGGCGCGACGTTGGTCGTCATCGGCGTGCTGCTCTGCTGCGGCATCACGTGGAACCAGCCCAGCGTGACGACGTTGCTGCCGGCGCTCTGCGCGTGCGCCGCGAGCGGCGCCAGCACGGCGGCGCCGGCCGCCGCGCAGAGAAGGGTTTTCTTCATCACGGCTTCCCCCTCCGCTTACTGGACGAACGCGCCGATCGTGAAATACGGCGTCGATCCGGCATTGTCGAGGAACCCGAACACGCCACCCGTGAAGATGAACTTGCCGGTCGGCGTCGCGCTGCTGGCACCCGTATGGATCGTCGTGACCGTGCCCGGCACCGTCTGCGTGTAGTCGAGATCGAGTGCGGTCGCGAGCGACGCCTGCGACGCGTTGAACGGATCGAGCAGCGTGGCCTGCTTGTCGGTCAGCGCGGTGGTGCGGTAGTCGAACTGGCTGTCGACCCCGATGTACTCGCCGTTCTGCGAGCCGACCGCGATCGTCGTCTGCGGCGCGAGGATCGAGATGCTCGATTCGTCGTCGGCGGTGAGGCCCGGTACGCCGTTGCTGTCCGGCGTCGGGTTCGGGTTCGCGACGCCCGTGCGCACGAGGATCGGCACGAGCTGGTTGCGCAGCTTGCCGACGATCATGAAGCCCTTGCCCTGCGGCGTCGCCGACAGCGTCGGTTTCAGCTGGCTCGCGTAGTTGTTCGACTGGAACGCGCCGCTGCCGTCCGCCGACTGCACGAAGTTCGTGCCTTGCTGCGTGCACGCGCCGCCGGCGAACTGGCCGGTCGTGTCGCACTTGGTCCAGCTGCCGTCGGCGTTGATCGTCACCTTCGCGTCGATCGATGCCGGCGCGAATTTCTGCGACGGCACCTCACCGAAGCCCGTGTGACTGTATGTGCCCGCCACCTTCGTGATGTCGGTCTCGATCGACGAGAAGCCGATGAACGGGTAGTACGGGAATTTCGTGTCGGGCACCGCGGCCTGGCCGAGCACGCCGTTGAACTGGATTTCCTTGCCGGGAATCGTGCCGCCCGCGACGCCCATGCCGACGAAGATGCGCGCCGGGCGCGACGGATCGAGGCTCGCGCCGTTCAGGCGGAACGCGCACTGGTTCAGCTTGTTGGTCGGCAGCAGCGTTTCCTGTGTGAGCGTACCGCTGTCGACGGTGCCCGCGCGGGTCGGCACGACAGTGCCGGTCGTTTGCGGCACCGGTGATTCGACATAGGTGACCTGCCAGGTCATCTTGGTCGTGTCGAGCTGGACCTTCGCGAGTTCGCCGCTGCCCGCGCCACCCGTAAACACGGTGCTGTAGTCGAGCGTGGCAGGACAGAGCCGGTCTTCGACGAGCGGGGGCGGATTGCTGTCGCCGCCGCCGCAGGCAGAAAGAAGGGGGGCGGCAAGGGCCGCCGCCAGAATGAGGTTGCGCTTCATGTTGCTCCTCCAGATTTGTCTTGTGCGGCGGCCAGCTCCCTGTCGGCCGCTTCTGTTGGTTGTGCTCGTCCTGCCTGCGCCGTGCCGCGCGCTCGTGCGTTCCGCGACGGCGGCCAGCCCGCCGTCGCGTCCTCGTTCGCTCTACTTGCTGATCTGCGCGCCCACGCCGAAGTACGGTGTCGACGACGTGGTCGAGTTCGCCGACGTCGACGTGACGCCGCCGTTCACCGTGCCCTGGATCAGAGCCGCGTACAGCCCGCCCGTCGCGATCACCACGCCCGATGCGGACGGGTAGTTCGCGCCGCTCGGCGGCGTCGTCGTCGCGTTCAGCAGGCCGGGCGTCGTCTGCCCGTAGTCGAGCGTGAAGCCGTCTTCCTCGACCTGCGTGCTCGGGTTGATGAACGACGCGTTGCCGCCGCGGATCAGGGCCGCCGTGTACTTGAAGTTCGAGTCCGCACCCGCGTAGCCGCCGTCGATCGTGCCCGACGTGATCGCCGTCGCCGCGCCGAGCACCGCGATGCCCGATTCGTCGTCGACCTGCGCATCGGTATGCAGCGGCGCCGTGCCGAGGTTCACGTTGCCCGTACGCACGATCACCGGCACCGTCGCGCCGTTGAGCTGGCCGATCACCATGTGCGCGGTCGCCGACTTGCCGGTCGCGCCGATGAGCGGCAACTGCGTTTGCGGCAGCGTCTGCGGCGCCTTCGTGCTGTCGAAGTAGCCGCCGTTCGCGGTGTTCGCGGTCCACGGGTTGCCGGTCGTCTGGCAGCCGCCCGAACTCGTCGACGTGCAGGCGCCGTTCCCGTCGAACGTCTCGCTCGAGTTCGTGCCCTTCGTCGCGTAGTTGCCCGACGGCACGAGGTGGTAGATCAGCGCGTTGTACGTGCCCGGCAGCTTCGTGATGTCGGTCGTCGTGTTCGCGAAGCCGAGGAACGGATAGAAGTCGAAGTGGCGCTTCGGCACCTGGCCGACGTTCTGGTAGAGCACGACCGGGCCGAGCGCGATCGTCAGCCCGTCGTACTGGACCGTCGCACCCGGAATGCCGCCGCCCGCGACGCCCATGCCGACCAGCAGCATCGGCGGGTTCGCCTGGTTGAAGTCGGCGGCCGTCGAGTAGGTGGCGCCGCTCGGCGCCTTGCCCGTGCCCGGCGTGAGGATGAACGCGCAGCGCGTCTGCTCGGCGGTCGGCAGCACGCCGGCCGGCGGGTGCATGACCGCGCCGGTGATCGTCGTGCCGGCGCGGCTCGGCGTGACCGTGCCGGTCGCGAGCGGAATCGGCGATTCGAGCCACTTGAGCGTGTAGGTCATCGCCACGGCGTCGATGTTGACGCTGACGATCTCGCCGCTACCGGCGCCGCCGAGATACGTGCTCTTCACGATGTCGGCGTCGGCCGGGCACAGCGAGCCGTTGATAGGCTGCGACGGCGGCGGCCCTTGCGTGCCGCAGCTGGAACCGGAACATTGGGGCGCGTTGATCGGCGCGACCGCGCCGCCGGAATCTCCCCCTCCACATGCAACCAGGAAAGGGGCAATGGCAAAGGCCGTTGCCACCCCCTTCGATAAGGTGTGCGACATGCCGCTGTCTCCAATCGTTTAATTGTGCGAGCTAATGTCGCCGCCTTGATTTTTGCTGTCAATTGATGAACCCGTCTAAAAAAGGCGATTGAAACGGGTATCGTGTTTTGAGCCCTTGTCTGACACGGCATTCGGTAAGAATTTAAACGTGAGACGGGCCGCCGGAAGCTGCCGGAGTGGGGGATGTGCGACGCCGGGCAGGCCGGCGGAGAGCCTTCCTGCGTATAACGGCAGCGTTTAAAGCGGCGGTATCCGGTATATCCCTATTCGGGATTGACTGGATAAAGAAGGGGCGAAATTAATTCACTGGTAATCGCGCAATGGAAAGCTTGTAAATAATTGTAAATGCGCGATCCGGGATTTCTTATATATTGCCCGATACGGGTAAATAAAAAGCCGGCCAGTGGCCGGCTTTGCATGGCATGCGGTGCTGAATCAGCGTTTGAGACCGGCGTCCTCGGCGGCGCCGATGTTCAGGTTCATGCACTGGATCGCGGCGCCCGACGCGCCCTTGCCGAGGTTGTCGAGGCGCGCGACCGTGACGAAGCGCTCTTCGTTGCCGAACACGAACAGGTCGACCCGGTTCGTGTCGTTGTTCGCCTGCACATCGAAGAAGCCGCCGTCGAGGTTCGCGTCCGCATCGAATGGCGCGACGCGCACGAATGCTTCGTCCGCGTAGTACTCGGCGAACACGCGCTGCACGTCCTGCGGCGTCGCACGCTTCGCGAGCTGCTCGGGCGTGAAGTAGGTCGTCACTGCGAGACCCTTCAGGAACGGGCCGACGATCGGCGTGAAGATCGGCGGGTTCGCGAGGCCCGTGTGCGCGGCCATTTCCGGCAGGTGCTTGTGCGCGAGGCCGAGCGCGTACGGGCGCGGGCTCGCGAGCTTGCCGCCCGGCGCCGCGCTTTCGTAGTCGGCGATCATCGACTTGCCGCCGCCGCTGTAGCCGGTGATCGAGTAGCTGTGCGCGGCGAACGTCGGTGCGACGATGCCCGCATCGACGAGCGGACGCATCGCGAGCACGAAGGCCGACGCGTGGCAGCCCGGCACGGCGATGCGCTTCGACGTGCGAATCTTCTCGCGCTGCGTGCGGGTCAGTTCCGGCAGGCCGTACGCCCAGTCGGCGCTGGTGCGGAACGCGGTGCTCGCGTCGATCAGCGTCGTGTTCGGGTTCTCGACGAGCGAGGCCGATTCGCGCGATGCGACGTCCGGCAGGCACAGGAACGTGACGTCCGACGCGTTGATCAGGCGGCGGCGCTCTTCGACGTCCTTGCGCTTCGCTTCATCGATGCGCAGGATCTCGATGTCGCTGCGTGCCGACAGGTATTCGAAGATCTTGAGGCCGGTCGTGCCTTCCTGGCCGTCGACAAAAACTTTGGTGCTCATTTCGCTCTCACTGAATGAAACGGGGGCCCGCGCCCTGAAACCGCCATTTTAAGACGTCATCCGGCGGGCCTGCACCGCGCGGGGCGAAAAAAAGACGGCCGGCGGGCCGTCTTGTGTCCCTTTGGCGCCCGGCGGCGCGGGCGCGGGGTGTGCTCAGCTGCGGCCGGCGACCCAGCGGGCCGTCGCTTCGGCAACGCGCCGGCCGAATGCCTTCCCGGTTTCGAGGTCGCCCGGCAGCGGGCCTTCGTCGGGCGTCGCGTCCGCCGGCGACTGCGCGAGCAGGCCCGTCGAGCCGCCCAGGTAGTTGATGTCGTTGCGCGTGGCCGCCTTCGAGTTGGCCGGCATCAGGCTCGTGCCGACCCACACCATTCCATGCTGCATCGCCAGCGTGACGAAATATTGAATCGTCGAGAACTTGTCGCCGTTCATCGTCGCGGAGTTCGTGAAGCCCGCGGCGATCTTGTCCTTCCATTTCTGCGTGAACCACGCTTTCGACGTCGCATCGGCAAACTGCTTGAACTGCGCCGACGGGCCGCCCATGTAGGTCGGTGCGCCGAACACGATCGCGTCGGCTGCGTCGAGCGCGGCCCAGCCCGCGTCGTCGACGTCGCCGACGGCGAGCAGGCGCACGGTCGCGCCGGCGTCCTGCGCGCCCGTGTGAACGGCCTCAGCCAGTTTCTGCGTGTGACCGTAGCCGCTGTGATAGACGATGACGATGTTCGACATGAGGCGTTCTCCGGAAAGGAACGGGGACGGCGGACCGCAGGTGCGCCGCGTCACGCGTCGCCGGCAGGCGGCGCGACGGATGCGCGGCGTGGCGCCGCGACCGGTGACGACGAGTCTAGCAAGCCGAAATGACGGGAAAACGCGCGGGCGCGGCGGACGGAATTTCGCGGAGGCAGGCAATCGCAGTGCGGCGGCGCGGCCGCGCGCAATGCCCGACGCTCGCTACTGCCCGTAGTTGACCGTGAGTTGCGCGGTGCCGATCGCCAGCGTGCCGATCTCGTGCTCGAACATCGGCGCGGGGCGGCCCTGCGCGACGCGCAGGTCGTCGCCCTTGAGCGCGTAGACGGTGATCACGTAGCGGTGCGGTTTGCCGGGCGGCGGGCACGGGCCGCCGTAGCCGTCGATCCCGAAGTCGTTGCGCGCCTCGCTCGCGCCGATGCGCCGCAGGAAGCCGGACGCGCTCGCGTCGGCGGGCAGGCTCGTGACCGTTGCCGGAATGCCCGCCACGGCCCAGTGCCACCAGCCGTGCCCCGGCGCGTCGGGATCGAAGAGCGTGACCGCGTAGCCGCGTGTGCCGGGCGGCGGGTTGTGCCAGGCGAGTTGCGGCGAGTGATTGCCGCCCTTGCAGTCGCCGCGGTCGAACACGTTCGCGGCGTGGACGCGCCCGCCCGGCGTCAGGTCGTCGCTCGTCACGGTGAACGCGCCTTCCGCATGCGCGGGCAGGGCAGTGAGGACGGCGGCGTAAAGGAGGGCGGCGAGGAACGGCGACGGGCGACCCGCTGGCGCAGGCGGAGTGATCCGGCGATCCACACGCATATGGCGCTTCTCCCGTCACGTAGGCCGGACCGATGCTTCCGGCGTTGTTGGCGTTGTGCGTTGCCCGCGCAGCTGATGGCAGCGATGGATCAAGTCTAGCATTAGGGTTCGATGAGCGATGCACGCCGCGACCCGTGGTCGCGATCGCTTCCTGCGCGAATCGACGGACGAAAAAAAAGCCGCCCGCGGTAAAGCGGGCGGCTTGTTCAGCCTGGACGCCGGCCTGCGGGCCGGCGCGGCGTCATTCCTTCGGAGCCGTCGCGCCGCCGTGCGCAGCCGACCACTCGGCCGGTGCGTGCAGGAATTTCTCGACTTCGTCGAGCGTCTTCGTCTCGAAGTAGCCCGACGCCTTCGCGACGCGCAGCACGTCCCACCACGTGGCGAGCGCGTGCAGGTCGACGTCGATGTCCTTCAGGACCGACACGCTTTCCTTGAAGATGTTGTAGTGGAACAGCACGAAGCAGTGGTTCACCGTCGCGCCCGCGGTACGCAGCGCGTTGACGAAGTTGATCTTGCTGCGGCTGTCGGTCGTCAGGTCTTCCACGAGCAGCACGCGCGAGCCTTCTTCCAGATGGCCTTCGATCTGCGCGTTGCGGCCGAAACCCTTCGGCTTCTTGCGCACGTACTGCATCGGCACCATCATCCGGTCGGCCAGCCATGCCGCGAACGGGATACCGGCCGTTTCGCCGCCGGCCACCGAGTCGATCTGCTCGAAGCCGACGTCGCGCATGATCGTCGTTTCCGCCATTTCCATCAGCGCGCGGCGCACACGCGGATACGAAATCAGCTTGCGGCAGTCGATATAGACGGGGCTTGCCCAGCCGGACGTGAAGATGAACGGTTTTTCTGCATTGAAGTGCACTGCCTGTACTTCGAGCAGGATTTTGGCGGTCGTATCCGAGATCGACTGACGATCGTAGCCTGTCATGGGCATTCCTTGGGTGATGAGCGAAGAGCGGGCGCGGGCCCGGTGGCGCAGCAAGGGGAACCTGCCCAGGGGGCCGGGGCGCGATCGGAGGGCCAATCGCATCGCTGCGCGCGTAGCCCGCTATTTTACCCGATTCAGGCCGGTTTTCGGCGGAATTCGCGCGGGTTCACCCCGCGGCTCACCACCGGCGAAACAACTGGGGCCTGACCGCTCGCGCGCTGATGCGGAGGATGCGGCGCTGCACCAACATGCGTCATTTAGGGGGTGTACACTAGGCGACCCTTAGAAATCGTTCAGTACTTTGTACTTTCCTCTTGCCACCCGCCAAGGTTCGATGGCGTGCCGACCCGGCGCGTCGCGTGCCGTCTCGCAGTCGATCACCCTCTCGATTCAAGCAGACGCGGCCGAAGGTGCAGCGTACTGAACCGTCAATATTTCGCATGTCTCTCGCAGGTCAATCATGGACGAACAACTGAAGCAGGCCGCACTGGCTTATCACCTGAACCCGAAACCCGGCAAGATTTCGGTCACCCCGACCAAGCCGCTGTCGAACCAGCTGGATCTGTCGCTCGCGTATTCGCCGGGCGTCGCCGCTGCGTGCGAAGCGATCCACGCCGATCCGCTCGACGCGCAGAAGTACACGTCGCGCGGCAACCTCGTCGGCGTCATCACGAACGGCACCGCCGTGCTCGGCCTCGGCAACATCGGCCCGCTCGCCGCGAAGCCGGTGATGGAAGGCAAGGGCTGCCTCTTCAAGAAATTCGCGGGCATCGACGTGTTCGACATCGAACTGTCGGAGTCCGACCCCGACAAGCTCGTCGAGGCGATCGCGATGCTCGAGCCGACGCTCGGCGGCATCAACCTCGAGGACATCAAGGCGCCGGAGTGCTTCTACATCGAGCAGAAGCTGCGCGAGCGCATGAAGATCCCCGTCTTCCACGATGACCAGCACGGCACCGCGATCATCGCGTCGGCTGCGATCCTGAACGGCCTGAAGGTGGTCGGCAAGAAGCTGTCCGAAGTGAAGCTCGTGTGTTCGGGCGCGGGCGCTGCGGCGATCGCGTGTCTGGACCTGCTGGTGAACCTCGGCCTGACCAAGTCGAACATCCTCGTCGCCGATTCGAAGGGTGTGATCTACGAAGGGCGCGGCAACCTCGACCCGTCGAAGCAGCGCTACGCGGCAACCACCGATGCGCGCACGCTCGCCGACGCGATCGTTGGCGCGGACGTGTTCCTCGGCTGCTCGAGCGCGGGCGTGCTGAAGCAGGACATGGTCAAGACGATGGGCGACCGCCCGCTGATCCTGGCGCTCGCGAACCCGGAACCGGAAATCCGCCCGGAAGACGCGAAGGCCGTGCGCCCGGACGCGATCGTCGCGACCGGCCGTTCGGACTACCCGAACCAGGTCAACAACGTGCTGTGCTTCCCGTTCATCTTCCGCGGCGCGCTCGACGTCGGCGCGACGACGATCACGGAAGAAATGAAGCTCGCATGCGTGCGCGCGATCGCCGAGCTGGCGCAGGAAACCGACCAGAGCGAAGAAGTCGCGAAGGCGTATGAAGGCCACTCGCTCGAATTCGGGCCGGACTACCTGATTCCGAAGCCGTTCGACCCGCGCCTGATCATCAAGATCGCGCCGGCCGTCGCGCAAGCCGCAATGGATTCGGGCGTCGCCACCCGTCCGATCCAGGACATGGACGCGTATCGCGAGCAGCTCGGCGCGACCGTCTACCGCACCGGCATGGTGATGCGCCCGGTGTTCGCGACCGCGAAGCAGAAGCAGGCCCGCATCGTGTTCGCCGAGGGCGAAGACGAGCGCGTGCTGCGTGCCGCGCAGTTCGTGCTGCAGGAAAAGATCGCGAAGCCGATCCTCGTCGGCCGTCCGTCGGTCATCGACATGCGCCTCGCGAAGATCGGCTCGAAGCTGAAGGCCGGCACCGATTTCGAAATCGTCGATCCGGAAGACGATGCGCGCTACCACCGCTACTGGCAGGCGTATCAGGAGATCGGCGCGCGTGACGGCGTGACGCCGGAAGTCGCGAAGGCCGCGATGCGCAAGTTCAACACGCTGATCGGCGCGATGCTCGTGCACCTGGGCGACGCGGACGGGATGATCTGCGGGATGATCGACACGTTCCACAGCCACCTGAAGTTCATCGAGCAGGTGCTGGGCCGTGCGAAGGGCGCCGAGCACTTTGCAGCGATGAACCTGCTGATGCTGCCGGGCCGCAACCTGTTCGTGTGCGATACGTACGTGAACGAGCTGCCGAGCGCCGAACAGCTCGCCGACATGACGATCCAGGCTGCCGCCGAGATCGAGCGATTCGGCATCGCGCCGAAGGCTGCGCTGCTGTCGAACTCGAACTTCGGCAGCGCGCCGTCGTCGTCGTCGCGCCGGATGGGCGAGGCTCGCAAGCTGATCGTCGAACGCGCACCGAACCTGGAAGTCGACGGCGAAATGCACGGCGACGCGGCGCTGTCGGAAATGATCCGCAAGCAGGCCTTCCCGGGCACGACGCTGTCGGGCGAAGCGAACCTGCTGATCATGCCGAACGTCGAAGCGGCAAACATCGCGTACAACCTGCTGAAGATGGTCGGCGGCGAAGGCGTGACGGTCGGCCCGTTCCTGCTCGGCGCGGCGAAGCCGGCTCACATCCTGACGCCGGCCGCGACCGTGCGCCGGATCATCAACATGACGGCGGTTGCCGCCGCGAACGTGAACACGAAGTAAGTCCACGCCCGCGTGTGCCGCGCTTCACGCGCGGCGCAATGAAAAACGCCACGGAACCTGCGTTCCGTGGCGTTTTTTTATTGTGACATGAGCCGGTAGCCGCTCGCCGGCGGGCATCCGGACCGCGAATGCCCGCCGCGTGCCGTTACGCGACCTGCTGGTGCGACTGGCCGCCGGCCGGCGCCCGCCACTTCGCGAGCAGCGTGTTCCACTTCTGGCGTACCGCGCGCAGGTTGTTCTCCTTCACGTGGCCATAGCCGCGAATGCCGTCCGGCAGCGCCGCGAGTTCGAGGGCGAGCGGGCGGTTGGCCGCGTTCAGCTTGGCCGTCACCTCGCCGATCAGCGCTTCGTACTCGCCGATCAGCGCGCGCTCGGTGCGACGCTCCTCGGTGCGGCCGAACGGGTCGAGCCCCGTGCCGCGCAGGAACTTCGCCTTCGCGAGCAGCCGGAACGCCGACATCATCCACGGGCCGTACGCCTTCTTCACGAGATGGCCGTGTGCATCCGTCTTCGCAAACAGCGGCGGCGCGAGGTGGAATTTCAGCTTCCAGTCACCTTCGAACTGCGCGGTCAGGCGCGCGAGGAACGCCGGATCGGACTGCAGCCGTGCGACCTCGTATTCGTCCTTGTACGCCATCAGCTTGAACAGGTTGCGCGCGACCGCTTCGGTCAGCTGCTCCTGCACCGTGTCGCCGTCGGCCAGCGCGCGCTCGGCCGCGCGCACCTTGTCGACGAACGCCGCATAGCGCGATGCGTACGCGGCATTCTGGTACGCGGTGAGGAATTCCACGCGCTTCGCGATCAGGGCATCGACCGCCTTCTTCGTGTGCAGCGCAATCACCGTGGCGCCTTGCGCGGGGCGCGCGTCGCCGGCCGCGGCCTGCTTCACGCTCGCCAGGTCGTGCGCGGCGCGGCGGCCCCAGTCGAAGGCCGCGCGGTTCTTCTCGACCGATACCGCATTCAGCTCGATCGCGCGGACGAGCGACGCGAGCGTGAGCGGCAGCCAGCCTTTCTGCCACGCGTAGCCGAGCACGAACGGGTTCGTGTAGATCGCGTCGCCGAGCAGCGCGACCGCGAAGCGGTTCGCGTCGATGAAGTCGACGGCTTCGCCGGCCGCCGCACGGATGTCGTTTTCGGCGGACAGGCCCGGGAACGCCCAGTTCGGGTTCTTGATGAACTCGGCGGTCGGCGTCTGCGCGCTGTTGACGACCACGCGCGTCGTGTCGTGCCGCATCCGCGACGTGCATTCGTCGCCGGCCGTGACGATCGCGTCGCAGCCAATCACGAGGTCGGCTTCGCCCATCGCGATTCGGGTTGCGTGGATGTCGGTCGGCGCGTGCGAGATCTGCACGTGGCTCATCACGGCGCCGCCCTTCTGCGCGAGGCCGGTGACGTCGAGCACCGTCACACCCTTGTTCTCGAGGTGCGCGGCCATCCCGAGCAGCGCGCCGATCGTGACGACGCCCGTACCGCCAACGCCCGTGACGAGCACGCCGTATGCGCGGTCGATGTCCGGCAGCGTCGGTTCAGGGATCGGCGGCAGTGCGTTACCGTCGACCGACACGGCCTTCGGCTTCTTCAACTGGCCGCCCTCGACCGTGACGAAGCTCGGGCAGAAGCCCTTCACGCACGAGAAGTCCTTGTTGCAGCTTGACTGGTTGATCTGGCGCTTCGTGCCGAATTCGGTTTCCAGCGGCTCGACCGACAGGCAGTTCGACTGCACCGAGCAGTCGCCGCAGCCTTCGCACACCGCGTCGTTGATCACGACGCGCTTCGCCGGATCCGGATACGTGCCGCGTTTGCGGCGGCGGCGTTTCTCGGTCGCGCAGGTCTGGTCGTAGATCAGGATCGTCGTGCCTTCGATCTCGCGCAGCTCGCGCTGCACGTCATCAAGCTGGTCGCGATGATGGATCGTCACGCCCGGTGCGAGCAGCGTCTTCTGGCTGTCGTACTTTTCCGGCTCGTCGGTGACGATCACGATCTTCTTTGCGCCTTCCGACGCGAGCTGGTGCGTGATCTGCGGCACCGTCAGCACGCCGTCGACCGGCTGGCCGCCCGTCATCGCGACGGCGTCGTTGTAGAGGATCTTGTAGGTGATGTTCGCCTTCGACGAGATCGCCGCGCGCACCGCCAGCAGGCCCGAGTGGAAATAGGTGCCGTCGCCGAGGTTCGCGAACACGTGCTTCTCGTCCGTAAACGGCGCCTGGCCGATCCACGGCACGCCTTCGCCGCCCATCTGGCTGAAGGTGCTCGTGCTGCGATCCATCCACACGGTCATGTAGTGGCAGCCGATGCCGGCGATCGCGCGCGAGCCTTCCGGCACGTTGGTCGACGTGTTGTGCGGGCAGCCCGAGCAGAACCACGGCTTGCGCTCGGTCTGCACGTGCGGCTTCGCGAGCGCCATTTCCTTCGCGGTGATCACCGCGAGCCGCGCGGCGATGCGTGCGCGCACGTCGGACGGCAACTCGAACTTCTCGAGGCGCGTCGCGATCGCCTTCGCGATGATCGCGGGCGACAGCTCGTAGTGCGCGGGCAGCAGCCAGTTGCCCATCGGCACTGACCATTCGCCGCCGGCGCCGTCCTTTTCGTCGAACTTGCCGAACACGCGCGGCCGCTGGCCATCAGGCCAGTTGTACAGTTCTTCCTTGATCGCGTATTCGAGGATCTGGCGCTTTTCCTCGACCACCAGGATTTCGTCGAGGCCGCGCGCGAACGCCTGCGCGCCCTGTGCTTCGAGCGGCCACACGCAGCCGACCTTGTATAGCCGGATGCCGATCCGCGCGCAGGTTTCGTCGTCGAGGCCGAGGTCGGTCAGCGCCTGGCGCACGTCGAGGTACGCCTTGCCGCCGGTCATGATCCCGAAGCGCGCGTGCGGCGAATCGATCTCGATGCGGTCGAGCTTGTTCGCGCGCACATAGGCGAGCGCCGCGTACCACTTGTAGTCGAGCAGCCGTGCTTCCTGCACGAGCGGCGGGTCGGGCCAGCGGATGTTCAGCCCGCCGTCCGGCAGGATGAAGTCGGTCGGCAGCACGATCTCGGTGCGATGCGGGTCGATGTCGACCGATGCCGACGATTCGACCACGTCCGTCACGCACTTGAGCGCGACCCACAGGCCCGAGTAGCGGCTCATTGCCCAGCCGTGCAGGCCGAAATCGAGATATTCCTGCACGTTGGACGGGAACAGCACCGGCAGCCCGCAGGCCTTGAAGATGTGTTCGGACTGGTGCGCGAGCGTCGACGATTTCGCCGCGTGGTCGTCACCGGCGAGCACCAGCACGCCGCCGTGCTGCGACGAGCCGGCCGAGTTCGCGTGTTTGAATACGTCGCCCGTGCGGTCGACGCCCGGGCCCTTGCCGTACCACATGCCGAACACGCCGTCGTGCTTCGCGCCGGGGTACAGGTTGACTTGCTGCGAGCCCCACACGGCGGTGGCGGCGAGATCTTCGTTGAGGCCGGGCTGGAAGACGATCTGGTGGGCCGCCAGGTGCTGCTTGGCTTTCCAGAGCGACAGATCGAGGCCGCCGAGCGGCGAACCGCGATAGCCGGAGATGAAACCGGCGGTATTGAGACCGGCGGCACGGTCGCGTTCCTGCTGGAGCATCGGCAGGCGCACGAGGGCCTGGATGCCGCTCATGTACGCGCGACCGCGTTCCAGTGTGTATTTGTCATCAAGCGTGACGGACTTCAGCGCGGCTTCCAGGGACGCGCGTTGGCCTGCGTCTAGCGGGGCATTCATTAACAGTCTCCTCCACCCAGTTTGGGATCACCAAAACTCGACTGCTTCGGGCATCTTGTGGACGCGTCGGCAGTGGCCGGCATATTGGCCGGTTTTAAGCGATGGTAGCACTGGGGCAAACCCGCCGCCCATCGGTTGGAACGCGGGGGAATTGCGGCGGCGCATCAGAAAAACAGGGTGGAACCATGCGTTACATCATGTAAAAGCATGTAAAGCCGGGTTCATCTGCGGGCAAATGCCGTTAATCTTGTCGGCCTGCCGGAGGTGCCCGGTCGCGTTGGCTTGTTTCGACGCAATCGGGGAGGCGCCGGCAGTTTTACAGGAGGTGCAATGAACACACGTCATATCCAGAGTTTCCTGATCGTGTCCGCCGCGTTTTTCTCGATGACGGGCCCGGTGCACGCGCGAGGCGCAAGCGCACTGGCGGCAGCCGGCGCGCAGATGCAGCAGATCGTGCCGGCCCAGGACGCCGTCGCGCAGCCGTCGGCCGAGCGCGCCGTCGTGTCGAAGGCGAACGCGCGTTGATCCGGTCGCGCGGCCTGCGGGCCGCGCCGGAATGCAAAAAGGGCGGGAATCCAAGGATTCCCGCCCTTTTTCTTTGTGCCGCCGGATCGTGCGGGCTGCCGGGTTGCCCCGGGCAGCCGCCCGCCGGATGCGTCAGGCCTTGTCCTGCACGACGCCGCGACGGATCTGGTCGAGTTCGATCGATTCGAACAGCGCCTTGAAGTTGCCTTCACCGAAGCCCTGGTTGCCCTTGCGCTGGATGATCTCGAAGAAGATCGGCCCGATCTGGTTCTCGGTGAAGATCTGCAGCAGCAGGTCGTCGCGCGCGCCGTCGATCAGGATCTTGCGCTTCTTCAGTTCTTCCAGCGATTCGCCGTGGTCCGGTACGCGGCGATCGACCAGTTCGTAATACGTGTCGATCGTGTCGAGCAGCTTCACTTCCTTGCTGCGCAGGCCGTCGACCGCCTGGTAGATGTCGCTCGCGCCGAGCGCGATGTGCTGGATGCCTTCGCCGTGGTACGCGTCGAGGTATTCCTGGATCTGGCCGGCCGTATCCGAGCCTTCCTCGTTGATCGGGATGCGGATCTTGCCGCACGGCGACGTCATCGCCTTCGACTTCACGCCCGTCACCTTGCCTTCGATGTCGAAGTAGCGCACTTCGCGGAAGTTGAACAGGCGCTCGTAGAACTCGGCCCATTCCTGCATGCGGCCGCGATGCACGTTGTGCGTCAGGTGGTCGATATAGGTGAGGCCGTGGCCGACCGGGTTCGGGGTCGCGCCGGCGATCGGCTCGAAATCGACGTCGTAGATGCTGATGTCGCCGATTGCGCCCGGCTGCGCGCCGTTCTTGCCGCGCCAGCGGTCGACGAAGTAGATCAGCGAATCGCCGATGCCCTTGATCGCCGGGATGTTCAGCTCCATCGGGCCCGTCTTGTTGTCGAAGCCCCAGGCGCCGAGTTCCAGCGCGTGCTTGTACGCCTTCGCGGCGTCCTGCACGCGGAACGCGATGGCGCAGATCGACGGGCCATGCAGGCGCGCGAAGCGTTGCGCGAACGAATCGGGTTCGGCGTTGATGATGAAGTTGATGTCGCCCTGGCGGTACACCGTCACGTCCTTGTGGCGGTGGCGCGCGATCGCGGTGAAACCCATCCGTTCGAACAATTGTCCGAGCGCTTTCGGGTCCGGTGCCGTGTATTCGATGAATTCGAAGCCGTCGGTGCCGACGGGGTTGTCCCAGTTCGGGATCTGCATGGCGTGTCTCCTGTGGGGGCGATCGGCCGGGGCGGTGTGCGCATACCCGGCGTGGTTCGATGTCGAACGTGGCACACGCGGCGGCGTGCGCGACGACTCGGTACGTGCGACAGAGTGTAGCGGGCAGCCGCGAGCGTAAACTTGCGAACTTAATTGCCTGAACCTACGATGGCGCAATTTCCAGTCTCTAACTACTCATTGGAGGGCAGAAGATGGCGCAAGCTGAATTGGATGCCATCGACCGGCGGATTCTCGCGATTCTTCAGGAGAACGGGCGCCTGTCGAACCAGGAGATCGCCGAGCGCGTGAATCTGTCGCCGAGCCCGTGTCTGCGGCGGATCCGGCGGCTCGAGGAGATCGGCGTGATCACCGGCTATGTCGCGCTGCTGAATCCGCAGAAGCTCGGGCTCGACCTGCTCGCGTACGTGAGCGTGCGGCTCGAGAAGCGCGGCGGCCTGGCGCCGGTGCGGGCCGACGAAACGTCGGCGCGCGCGGGCGCGACCCATGCGGAGTTGTTTCGCGCGGCCGTGCAGACCTGGCCGGAAGTGGTCGCGTGCCACGCGATGACGGGGGACATGGATTACCTGCTGCGCGTGCAGGTCGAGGACATGGCGCATTTCTCCCGCTTCGTGCAGGAGCATTTGCTGCATCACCCGTCGGTGATCGACGTGAAGACGAGCTTTTCGCTCGAATGCTTCAAGGAGACGACGGCGTTGCCGATTCGTTCGGTGCGCTAGTGCGCGGCAGGGCAGGGGGAGGCCGGGCGCGCGGCAGGCGCGGCCCGGCTGGCCGACATTACGCCGTCAGGGCGGCGGGCATCAGCGATTCGATGAACTTCGTGGTGCGGCGCGCCTGGCGCTTCATCGCGTAGTCGAACACCGCGGCCTGCTCCTGCAGCATCTCGGCGATGATCGTCGAGTGGTCGGCCGGCGGCAGCGACAGGTACGCATCGGCTTCGCCGTACGCATACTCGATCCGCATCCCGGATTTCTTCGCGATGTGCATCATCGTCGCGTTACGCGACAGGCAGTGCATGTACAGCATCGTCACGTGCGTGTTGCGGCTGCGGATCGCCGCGCGCTCGAACAGTTTCGAGCCGACGCCGCGGCCGCGTGCGCTTTCGAGCACCGACACGCCGAATTCGGCCGTGCGCTTGTCGCCCTCGGCCGGCAGGTAGGCCAGGTGGCCGACGCCGATCAGTTCGAGGTCGTGGTCGAACACGCCGAACACGGTGTCGCGGCCGAAGTCGATCGTGCGGACATAGTTCTCGATCACGTGGTCGGGCACCATCTGGCCGAAGCGCAGCAGGCGGTCCTCTTCGTCGAGCGAGAGAAAGTGGGTGAGCATTTGCTCACGGTCTTTGGAAGCCAGTTCCCTGACGAGAACCGGCGCACTACCGGCGTTGCCGACGACATCGGCAGTGCCGTTGAATTGCGTGTTCATCGTGGGTTCCTCAATGTGTGACCGTACAGCGGGTTGTGCAATGCAACAGCATTTTACCCGACCGTCAGCCCCCGGATTGGGGAAAACCCGTATTTAACGATGTTTAAGCTGGAGGATGAATTCTAAATCTGCTTAGTTAATTGGCTATCTATTTGATTTTTAAGCAATTTAAAATTCATCATATGAAATGCGCGGCGGGCGGTCGCAGTGTGCCCATCGCGCAACGTTTGCTGCTGCGCGGCAATCAGGCGGCCGTCGACAGCCCGCGTTCGATCAGGTCGATCACCTGCTCGGCGAAGTCGCGGTAGCCGAGGCGGCCGCCGGGCTTCAGCCAGGTGAACGTCCAGTTGATCATCCCGAACACCATCATCGTCACGGACGTCTGGTTTTCCTTCGAGATGCGGTCCGGGTACGCACGCGCGAGCTGTCGCGTGAATGCCGCGACGATGTCGCGCTGGCGGTCGAGCACGATTTCGCGCTGCGCGTCCTCGAGATACTTCACGTCGTTGAGCAGCGCGACGTGGCGGCTGTGCGATGTCTCGTACTCGGCGAGGAACGCGCGCACGAGCTCCGCGAACGCGTCGCGCTCGCCGAGGCCGCGCCGCTGGCTCGCCCCTTCGACCTCGGCGATGATCAGCATCAGCCGTTTCGTGTAGCGGTCGAGCAGGTCGAACAGGATCGCTTCCTTGCTCTCGTAATAGTGATAGAGGCGTGCCTTCGACGTGCCGCTCGCGGTCGCGAGATCGGACATCGACGTGCTCGGGTAGCTCGTCTGAGCGAATTTCTCGGCGGCCAGATCGAGGATCTGCTCGCGCTGGGATTCGTGGTCGGGCGCTCGGGTACGGGCCATGGTCGAATACGGAAGATTAGCGGTGCGGGGTGGCCGCGCGGGCCGCGCGCACCTGCGTGGAAGAGAGGGCGTCGGGCGCGTCGTCCTGCAGCTCGAGTCGGCCGGCTGCCGCGAGCTCGCGGCAGCGCCACCAGGCGATCGAGTCGCTGACGAACAGCCCGCCGCGGTCGGCGTCGGCCATGATGCTGCCGACGAGGCGCCCCGCGGGCAGCCAGTCGGCCTCCGCGCGCGCGACGATCAGCGCGTCGAGATCCGCATAGTGGCCGCTCTTGATCGTGTTGCTGACCCAGTAGCGCAGCTCGGCGTTCAGATGTTTCGCCTCCTGCCATTCGAGCGCGAGGCGGCCGATGCGCAGTACCGAGATCGGCGCGGCGACCGGCCGCTTGCGCGCCAGTTCCGCGGGCGAGAACATGCCGGTCGCGCATGCCTGGTCGGTGCGCGACAGCGACGCGCGCTGCGCGGTGTCGAGATCGGCGGCCGACAGCCGTACTTCGTTCAGGCGTTGCGGGACGTTGCGCAGGTGATAGGCGACGCGGCGCAGCAGCAGCTTGTCGCCGACGCTCGGCGCGTGCCACACGACGACCTGGCCCGTATCCATCGCGAGCTGGTCGAGGCGTGCGAACTCGCTTTCGATCTCTGCGTTCCAGTCGGGAATCCGGTCGCCGAGCACGTGCTGCCAGAAGACGGCGCGCGTGTCGGGTGCCTCGTCGGCGCCCTTGAGCGGCCCGACGCCGAGGTCGTCGAGCAATCCGACGACGAGCTCGTCGCGTCCGGCTTGCGCGAGTGCCTCGCGCAGCGACTCGGCGGCGGTGCCGCCCTGAATCACATGAATGGTACTCATCGGCCTGTCGTCAACAAAAGAAAACCGCCGGCCGGGCGGACGTTGCGATGTCCAGCCGGCCGGCGGCCCCTAGTGTAAGCGAGATGTGTGACGGCGAGAAACCGTCCGGCGCCGCGACGCGACGTCGCTCAACGCTCGTCGAAGCTCACGACGACCTTGTCGCTGATCGGGTGGCACTGGCACGTGAGCACGAAACCATCCTTCACTTCATGCTCCTCGAGCGTGTAGTTCTTCTCCATCCGAACTTCGCCTTCGAGCACCTTCGCCCGGCACGTGCAGCACACCCCGCCCTTGCAGGCGTACGGCAGCGCGAGGCCCGCGCGCAGGCCGATATCGAGCAGGCTCACGCCTTCGTACGGCAGCCGCAGCTTGCGCTTCTTGCCGTCGAGCACGATTTCCAGGTCGGCCGCCGGCGTCTGGTCGGTGATTTCGACGACCGGGGCGCCGGCCTGCGGCAGCGGCGTGCCGAAGCGCTCGATATGCACCTTCGCCTGCGGCACGCCGGCCGCCTTCAGCGCGGCTTCGGCCGCATCCATCATCGGCGCGGGGCCGCAGATGAACGCCTCGTCGATCGCGTCGGCCGGCATCAGTGTGCCGAGGAATTCCGCGCATTTCGCCTGGTCAAGCACGCCGTTGAACAGCTCGACGTCCTGCTGGTCGTCCGACAGCACGTGATAGAGGACGAAGCGGTTCATGTAGCGGTTCTTCAGGTCCTCGAGCTCCTCCGCGAACATGATCGCGTCGACGCTGCGGTTGCCGTAGATCAGCGTGAACGTGCTGCGCGGCTCCAGTTCGAGCGTCGTTTTCACGATCGCGAGCACCGGCGTGATCCCGGAGCCGCCGGAAAACGCGACGTACTGCTTGCCGTGATCGGCGTTCAGGTGCGTGAAGAACCGGCCGTCCGGCGTCATCACGTCGATCGTGTGGCCCGGCTTGAGCGAGTCGAACGCGAAGTTCGAGAAGCGGCCGCCGCGCACGCGCTTGATGCCGATGCGCAGTTCGCCGTCACGATCGTAGTCCGTCGTGCCGACGCAGATCGAATACGAGCGGCGCGTTTCCTCGCCGTCGATGTGGGTCTTCAGCGTGACGAACTGGCCCTGCGTGAAGCGGTACGCGTCGCGCAGCTCGGGCGGCACGTCGAAGGAGACGGTCACGGCGTCGGCGGTCTCGGGCCGCACGTCGCGGATACGCAGCGGATGAAATTGCGGGGTCGCCATATCGATTAATAGGGTTTGAAGTAGTCGAAGGGTTCGCGGCAGTCGACGCAGCGATACAGCGCCTTGCAGGCCGTGGACGCGAATTGCGCGAGACGCTCGGTACGGGCGGAGCCGCAGCGCGGGCACGCGGGCGCCGCGACGGGCCGCGGCACGAAACGCACGACGTTCTCCCGCGGCGCGGCGGTGCCGCACTGGCCGACCGGCGGCGCGATGCCGTACGCGCGCAGCTTGTCGCGCGCTTCCTGCGTGATCCAGTCGGTCGTCCAGGCGGGCGCGAGCACCGTCTCGATCCGGTGCGGCGGCAGGCCGGCGGCCTGCAGCGCGGCGGCGATGTCCTCCGCGATCTGCGACATGGCCGGGCAGCCCGAGTAGGTCGGCGTGATCACGACTTCGAGCTGGCCGTCGTCCGCGTGGCGGACGTCGCGCAGGATGCCGAGCTCGCGGATCGACACGACCGGGATCTCGGGGTCGGGCACGGCTTCGAGCACGTCCCATGCACGGGCGAGCAGCGGGTCGGCGTGGCGCGCGGCAGGCACGGCGTGAGCGGGGGTGGTCTGGACGGACATCGTCGGGCTCCGTTGGGGCGGCTGGTTACCAGCTCGCGCCGGGATGCTGGCGCGCGAGGCTCTGCATTTCGGCGAGCAGGTAACCCATGTGTTCCGAGTGCTCGCCCTGCTTGCCGGTCGTCACGTGCTGCACGGGGGCCGGCAGCGTGAGCGTCGCCTCCGCGAGCGCGTCGTCGACGTCCGCGCGCCATGCCGCTTCGAGCGCGGCCGGCGCGGGGGCGATGCCCGCGGCGGCGACCGCATCGTCGATCGCATCGGCGGCGAAGCATTCGCGCGTGTACGGCGTCAGGTAGTCGAGCGCGTCCTGCGCACGACGGTGCGATTCGTCGGTGCCGTCACCGAGGCGAACCAGCCACTCGCGTGCGTGCTGCACGTGATAGCGGGTTTCCTTCACCGATTTCGCGGCGATCGCGGCGAGCTGCGTGTCGGTCGACGTTTCCAGTGCGCTCCACACGTGCAGCATCAGCGCCGAGTACAGGAAGTTGCGCACGATCGTGACCGCGTAGTCCTTGTCGGCGTGCGCGGTACCGGCGATCGGGCCGTAGTGCGGCAGCTCGGCGAGCGTGAAGTTCGCGAACTCGCGCTCGGTGCGGAAGTACGCATAGTCGTCCTCGGTCTTCGTCGCGCCGGTGAGCTGGCGCTCGAGTTCGGCCGCATGCGTATACAGCATGCGCGCCTGGCCGATGAGGTCGAGGCTCATGTTGGTGAGCGCGATGTCTTCCTCGAGGATCGGGCCGTGGCCGCACCATTCGGCGTTGCGCTGACCGAGGATCAGCGTGTTGTCCGCGAGGCGCAGCACGTAGGAGAGGTGTTCGGGCGTGATCGTCATGGCGCGGGCGTTACATGTGGTTGACTTCGTCGGGCAGCGTGTAGAACGTCGGGTGACGGTAGATCTTGTCGCCCGCGGGCTCGAACAGCTCGGCCTTCTCGTTCGGATCCGACGCGGTGATCGCCGACGACGGCACCACCCAGATGCTCACGCCTTCCTGGCGGCGCGTGTAGACGTCGCGCGCCATGCGCAGCGCCATCGACGCGTCGGCGGCGTGCAGACTGCCGCAATGCTTGTGGTCGAGCCCCTGCTTGCTGCGCACGAACACTTCCCAGATCGGCCATTCCTTGTTCATCACTTTCTCCTGAATCCTGAATTCGATGGTGTGCCGCCGCTCAGGCGGCGTGCTGTTCGGCGCGCGCGCGGCGCTTGGCTTCGTGGGCGAGTGCGGCTTCGCGCACCCATGCACCGTCTTCGTGCGCTTTCACGCGGGTCGCGAGGCGTTCCTTGTTGCACGGGCCGTCGCCGTTGACCACGCGCCAGAATTCGTCCCAGTCGATCGTGCCGTAGTCGTGATGGCCGCGCGCTTCGTTCCATTTCAGGTCCGGGTCGGGCAGCGTCACGCCGAGCACCTTCGCCTGGTCGACCGTCGCGTCGACGAACTTCTGCCGCAGGTCGTCGTTCGAGATCCGCTTGATGCCCCATTTCGCGGACTGGCTGCTGTGGACCGAATCGGCGTCGCTCGGGCCGAACATCATCAGCACCGGCCACCACCAGCGGTTCACGGCCTGCTGGACCATCGCGCGTTGCGCATCGCTGCCCTTCATCATCGACAGCAGCGCGTCGAAACCCTGGCGCTGGTGGAACGATTCTTCCTTGCACACGCGGATCATCGCGCGCGCATACGGGCCATACGTGCAGCGGCACAGCGGGATCTGGTTCATGATCGCGGCGCCGTCGACGAGCCAGCCGATCACGCCGACGTCGGCCCAGGTCGGCGTCGGGTAGTTGAAGATGCTCGAGTATTTCGCCTTGCCGGCGAGCAGCGCGTCGATCAGCGAATCGCGCGAGACGCCGAGCGTTTCGGCCGCGCTATAAAGATAGAGGCCATGGCCGGCTTCGTCCTGGACCTTCGCGAGCAGGATCGCCTTGCGCTTCAGGCTCGGCGCGCGCGAGATCCAGTTGCCTTCGGGCAGCATGCCGACGACTTCCGAGTGCGCGTGCTGCGAGATCTGGCGAACCAGCGTCTTGCGATAGGCGTCGGGCATCCAGTCCTGCGGCTCGATCTTGCCGTCGGCGGCCATGACCGCATCGAACCGCGCCTGCTCGGGCGACTCGGCTGCGGCGTCGAGCGGCGCGACGTTGCCGGGGATGTCGAGGGATTGCGTGTACATGGCGAGGCTCTCGTCCGGTTAAATGTGTGCGAAGTATAAACCAACCGACCGGTCGGTTAATAAATTTCTTGCGGATTTGCGGTGAGACTCGGGTAAACGAGGGACGTCGGGGCGCGATCGGGCGACGTGAGGGTGGCCAACACGTGGGGCCGCGTCTTCTGCGGCACAATGCCCGCTTTCCGACGAGGATTTTGCCGATGTCATTCCGAAGCAGTATCGCCGCGGCCGTGTTGGGCGCGGCTGTCTTTGTCTCGCCGCTCGTGGCGTCGGCTTCGGCCGCGCCGGCCGGATGGGTTGCCGCGTGGGCGACTGCACTGCAGCCGATTCCCGACCTTGCCGCACCGCCGCCGCTCTATCGCGCGCCCGATGTGGCCGGACGCGCCGTGCGCCAGATCGTCTATCCGACGGTGTCGGGGCGCGCCGCACGGATCCGCGTCAGCAATGCATACGGTCGTGCGCCGCTGGTCGTCGAGGCGGCGAGCCTCGCGCGCGCCGGTGAAGGCGCGGCACTCGCCGGCGGTGCGGCTGTGCCGGTCCGGTTCGGCGGCAAGGCGTCGGTGACGCTTGCACCGGGCCAGGAACTCGAAAGCGATCCGGTGGCGATCGATGTGGCGGCCGGGCGTCCGTATGCGATCAGCCTCCAGATGGGGCCGAATCAACGGATGACGGTCTGGCATCGCGTGTCGAATCAGTTCAATTACGTGTCCGCACCGGGCGATCACGTGAGTGACCCGGGCGCCGCCGCGTTCCGCACCCGTTTTACCCAATATGCGTGGGTGACCGAGCTCGCAGTCGAGACCGGTTCCGCGCGCGCCAGCGTAGCCGCGATCGGCGATTCGATCACCGACGGGCTGCGCTCGAGCGTGAACCGAAATCGCCGCTGGCCGGATGCGCTTGCGCATCGGCTGACCGCCGCCGGCGTGGAGTCGATCGGCGTCGCGAACCTTGGTATCAGCGGGAACCGGCTGCTCAGCGATTCGGCGTGCTACGGCACGTCGCTGGCGTCGCGTTTCGAGCGCGATGCGCTGTCGCGGGCAGGTGTGAAGGCGGCGATCGTGCTGATCGGGATCAACGACATCAACTTCGCGGCGATGCCGCCGCGCGCGGGGCTCGATTGCGACCACCCGCATACGCAGGTCACGGCCGTATCGCTGATCGACGGCTATCGCCGGCTGATCGACGCGGCGCACCGTCAGGGCGTGAAGGTCTTCGGCGCGACGCTGACGCCGGCCGGGCTGCCGGCGGGGCGCGAGGCGATCCGCCTCGAGGTGAACCGGTGGATCCGAAGCGGTAGCGGGTTCGACGGTGTGGTCGACTTCGATGCGGTGCTGCGCGATCCGGCACGCCCGAGCGTGCTGCAGCGTCGCTACGATAGCGGCGACGGCATTCATCCGAGCGACGCCGGCTACACGGCGATGGCCGACGCGGTGCCGGTCGAGCAACTGCAGGCTGCAGTGGGCGGCAAGTGATGCCCCTCTATATATAGAGAGAAGTATTGCCGGCGGCAGGGAGGTCGGCGGCGTCACGCGGCCCGTCGAGCCCCAAGCCCCCGTGCGCGGCAGCGCACGGGGGCTTTTTCAAAATATTTTCACAAAGGGGCTTGCGTAGTTGGGGCCGGGTGCTTAGAATCACGCCTCTTTCGCGCTAACGGAAACGCGGCGCGGAAGAGGGAAGCAAGGTTGGCGGTGTGCTGCAGTCTGGAGTGCGCCACTGGCCTGGAAGTTGAACCCCGCAGTCGCAACGATGTAGTGAAAAAAGTTGTTGACGAAATGCGAAACACGGTTCATAATCTCGCTTCTCTGCTGCTGAAAACGCAGCGCTGCTGAGAAACACGAAGTTCCTCGCAGAAACGCTCTTTAAAAATTAACAGCCGATAAGTGTGGGCGCTTGATGGAAGCGAGCTGATCCTCGGATCAGATAGCGAAAGTATCAAGAGTCTCACACTAAAGTAAGTCAGGTTTATGAAGCAATTCATATTCCTGTCAGCTTTGAGTGAGCGACCGGTTCTTAACTGAACCGAAAACAGTAACAGGTTTAAACTGAAGAGTTTGATCCTGGCTCAGATTGAACGCTGGCGGCATGCCTTACACATGCAAGTCGAACGGCAGCACGGGTGCTTGCACCTGGTGGCGAGTGGCGAACGGGTGAGTAATACATCGGAACATGTCCTGTAGTGGGGGATAGCCCGGCGAAAGCCGGATTAATACCGCATACGATCTACGGATGAAAGCGGGGGATCTTCGGACCTCGCGCTATAGGGTTGGCCGATGGCTGATTAGCTAGTTGGTGGGGTAAAGGCCTACCAAGGCGACGATCAGTAGCTGGTCTGAGAGGACGACCAGCCACACTGGGACTGAGACACGGCCCAGACTCCTACGGGAGGCAGCAGTGGGGAATTTTGGACAATGGGCGAAAGCCTGATCCAGCAATGCCGCGTGTGTGAAGAAGGCCTTCGGGTTGTAAAGCACTTTTGTCCGGAAAGAAATCCTTGGCTCTAATACAGTCGGGGGATGACGGTACCGGAAGAATAAGCACCGGCTAACTACGTGCCAGCAGCCGCGGTAATACGTAGGGTGCGAGCGTTAATCGGAATTACTGGGCGTAAAGCGTGCGCAGGCGGTTTGCTAAGACCGATGTGAAATCCCCGGGCTCAACCTGGGAACTGCATTGGTGACTGGCAGGCTAGAGTATGGCAGAGGGGGGTAGAATTCCACGTGTAGCAGTGAAATGCGTAGAGATGTGGAGGAATACCGATGGCGAAGGCAGCCCCCTGGGCCAATACTGACGCTCATGCACGAAAGCGTGGGGAGCAAACAGGATTAGATACCCTGGTAGTCCACGCCCTAAACGATGTCAACTAGTTGTTGGGGATTCATTTCCTTAGTAACGTAGCTAACGCGTGAAGTTGACCGCCTGGGGAGTACGGTCGCAAGATTAAAACTCAAAGGAATTGACGGGGACCCGCACAAGCGGTGGATGATGTGGATTAATTCGATGCAACGCGAAAAACCTTACCTACCCTTGACATGGTCGGAATCCCGCTGAGAGGTGGGAGTGCTCGAAAGAGAACCGGCGCACAGGTGCTGCATGGCTGTCGTCAGCTCGTGTCGTGAGATGTTGGGTTAAGTCCCGCAACGAGCGCAACCCTTGTCCTTAGTTGCTACGCAAGAGCACTCTAAGGAGACTGCCGGTGACAAACCGGAGGAAGGTGGGGATGACGTCAAGTCCTCATGGCCCTTATGGGTAGGGCTTCACACGTCATACAATGGTCGGAACAGAGGGTTGCCAACCCGCGAGGGGGAGCTAATCCCAGAAAACCGATCGTAGTCCGGATTGCACTCTGCAACTCGAGTGCATGAAGCTGGAATCGCTAGTAATCGCGGATCAGCATGCCGCGGTGAATACGTTCCCGGGTCTTGTACACACCGCCCGTCACACCATGGGAGTGGGTTTTACCAGAAGTGGCTAGTCTAACCGCAAGGAGGACGGTCACCACGGTAGGATTCATGACTGGGGTGAAGTCGTAACAAGGTAGCCGTATCGGAAGGTGCGGCTGGATCACCTCCTTTCCAGAGCTTCTCGCAAAGTTGAGCGCTCACGCTTATCGGCTGTAAATTTAAAGACAGACTCAGGGGTCTGTAGCTCAGTCGGTTAGAGCACCGTCTTGATAAGGCGGGGGTCGTTGGTTCGAATCCAACCAGACCCACCACCGTCTTGACTGGCGGTACACCCTGAGGAATATCTGTACATGGGGGCATAGCTCAGCTGGGAGAGCACCTGCTTTGCAAGCAGGGGGTCGTCGGTTCGATCCCGTCTGCCTCCACCAATCTTCAATGACAAGCGTTCGACTTGAGTCGAATCTTTGGCATTGGCGATTGAGCCAGTCAGAGCGGTACGAAAGTATCGGCTGTCGTTCTTTAACAATCTGGAAGAAGTAAGTAATTTGGATAGCGGAAGCGTCTATGAGATGGACGTGAAAACTATCCGGGTTGTGATTGTATCGATGTATCTCAAGATGATTCGAACTCTATGTTTGACTCAATTGGAATACGGCACAAATGCGAGAACTCAACCTGTAACGACTGTCGATGAGACAGACTCGTTATAGGGTCAAGCGAACAAGTGCATGTGGTGGATGCCTTGGCGATCACAGGCGATGAAGGACGCGGTAGCCTGCGAAAAGCTACGGGGAGCTGGCAAACAAGCTTTGATCCGTAGATGTCCGAATGGGGAAACCCACTCCTTTTGGAGTATCCATGGCTGAATACATAGGCCATGTGAAGCGAACGCGGTGAACTGAAACATCTAAGTAACCGCAGGAAAAGAAATCAACCGAGATTCCCAAAGTAGTGGCGAGCGAAATGGGATGAGCCTTGCACTCTTTATTTGTATTGTTAGCCGAACACTCTGGAAAGTGTGGCCATAGCGGGTGATAGCCCCGTAGGCGAAAACAGTATGAAAGAACTAGGTGTGCGACAAGTAGGGCGGGACACGTGAAATCCTGTCTGAAGATGGGGGGACCATCCTCCAAGGCTAAATACTCGTGATCGACCGATAGTGAACCAGTACCGTGAGGGAAAGGCGAAAAGAACCCCGGGAGGGGAGTGAAATAGATCCTGAAACCGCATGCATACAAACAGTCGGAGCCTCGTAAGGGGTGACGGCGTACCTTTTGTATAATGGGTCAGCGACTTACGTTCAGTAGCAAGCTTAACCGTATAGGGCAGGCGTAGCGAAAGCGAGTCCGAATAGGGCGTTCAGTTGCTGGGCGTAGACCCGAAACCAAGTGATCTATCCATGGCCAGGATGAAGGTGCGGTAACACGTACTGGAGGTCCGAACCCACTAACGTTGAAAAGTTAGGGGATGAGCTGTGGATAGGGGTGAAAGGCTAAACAAACTTGGAAATAGCTGGTTCTCTCCGAAAACTATTTAGGTAGTGCCTCGTGTCTCACCTTCGGGGGTAGAGCACTGTCATGGTTGGGGGGTCTATTGCAGATTACCCCGCCATAGCAAACTCCGAATACCGAAGAGTGCAATCACGGGAGACAGACATCGGGTGCTAACGTCCGGTGTCAAGAGGGAAACAACCCAGACCGCCAGCTAAGGTCCCCAAATATAGCTAAGTGGGAAACGAAGTGGGAAGGCTAAAACAGTCAGGAGGTTGGCTTAGAAGCAGCCACCCTTTAAAGAAAGCGTAATAGCTCACTGATCGAGTCGTCCTGCGCGGAAGATGTAACGGGGCTAAGCTATATACCGAAGCTGCGGATGCGTGCTTTGCACGCATGGTAGGAGAGCGTTCCGTAAGCCTGCGAAGGTGCGTTGAAAAGCGTGCTGGAGGTATCGGAAGTGCGAATGCTGACATGAGTAGCGATAAAGGGGGTGAAAGGCCCCCTCGCCGTAAGCCCAAGGTTTCCTACGCAACGTTCATCGGCGTAGGGTGAGTCGGCCCCTAAGGCGAGGCAGAAATGCGTAGCTGATGGGAAGCAGGTCAATATTCCTGCACCATTGTTAGATGCGATGGGGGGACGGATCGCGGAAGGTTGTCCGGGTGTTGGAAGTCCCGGTCGCTGCATTGGAGAAGGCGCTTAGGCAAATCCGGGCGCGGAATTCAAGGGTGTGGCGCGAGCTCCTTAGGGAGCGAAGCAATTGGAAGTGGTTCCAAGAAAAGCCTCTAAGCTTCAGTCTAATGATGACCGTACCGCAAACCGACACAGGTGGGCGAGATGAGTATTCTAAGGCGCTTGAGAGAACTCGGGAGAAGGAACTCGGCAAATTGGTACCGTAACTTCGGGATAAGGTACGCCCTTGTAGCTTGATGCCCCTGCGGGCAAAGGGTGAAGGGGTTGCAATAAACTGGTGGCTGCGACTGTTTAATAAAAACACAGCACTCTGCAAACACGAAAGTGGACGTATAGGGTGTGACGCCTGCCCGGTGCCGGAAGATTAAATGATGGGGTGCAAGCTCTTGATTGAAGTCCCGGTAAACGGCGGCCGTAACTATAACGGTCCTAAGGTAGCGAAATTCCTTGTCGGGTAAGTTCCGACCTGCACGAATGGCGTAACGATGGCCACACTGTCTCCTCCCGAGACTCAGCGAAGTTGAAGTGTTTGTGATGATGCAATCTACCCGCGGCTAGACGGAAAGACCCCATGAACCTTTACTGTAGCTTTGCATTGGACTTTGAACCGATCTGTGTAGGATAGGTGGGAGGCTATGAAACCGGAACGCTAGTTTCGGTGGAGCCGTCCTTGAAATACCACCCTGGTTTGTTTGAGGTTCTAACCTTGGCCCGTGATCCGGGTCGGGGACAGTGCATGGTAGGCAGTTTGACTGGGGCGGTCTCCTCCCAAAGCGTAACGGAGGAGTACGAAGGTACGCTAGGTACGGTCGGAAATCGTGCTGATAGTGCAATGGCATAAGCGTGCTTAACTGCGAGACCGACAAGTCGAGCAGGTGCGAAAGCAGGTCATAGTGATCCGGTGGTTCTGTATGGAAGGGCCATCGCTCAACGGATAAAAGGTACTCTGGGGATAACAGGCTGATACCGCCCAAGAGTTCATATCGACGGCGGTGTTTGGCACCTCGATGTCGGCTCATCTCATCCTGGGGCTGTAGCCGGTCCCAAGGGTATGGCTGTTCGCCATTTAAAGAGGTACGTGAGCTGGGTTTAAAACGTCGTGAGACAGTTTGGTCCCTATCTGCCGTGGGCGTTGGATATTTGAAGGGGGCTGCTCCTAGTACGAGAGGACCGGAGTGGACGAACCTCTGGTGTACCGGTTGTCACGCCAGTGGCATCGCCGGGTAGCTATGTTCGGAAGAGATAACCGCTGAAAGCATCTAAGCGGGAAACTCGCCTTAAGATGAGATATCCCTGGGGACTAGATCCCCTTGAAGGGTCGTTCGAGACCAGGACGTTGATAGGTCAGGTGTGTAAGCGCAGTAATGCGTTCAGCTAACTGATACTAATTGCCCGTAAGGCTTGATCCTATAACAAGTCTGTCTCGCGCTGAATACAGCGCGTCGGACTGGTTGGATTCTCGTGTGTGATACACACAACTCAAAATTACTGCTTCTTCCAAGATTGGTTGTGCTGCGAAGCCAGCACAACAACCCCTTTTGCCTGATGACCATAGCGAGTCGGTCCCACCCCTTCCCATCCCGAACAGGACCGTGAAACGACTCTACGCCGATGATAGTGCGGATTCCCGTGTGAAAGTAGGTAATCGTCAGGCTCCCTAAGCCAGAAACCCCCGCCCGAAAGGCGGGGGTTTTTGCATTTCGGCGACGGAAATGCGAGCGCGCGGGGGAAGGGCATTGCACTCATTGCACACCACCACCACCACCACCACCACCACCACCACCACCACCACCACCACCGGCCAGATGAACCTCCCTCTTGCGGAGCGGAGCAGCTCCTATCGGCGCGGCTAAGCGCTACGTCTTTTCAGCCAGCAGAGGCGGATGTTGCTAAAAGGGCATGGGCGACGCGCCGCGGCCGAGCAAAGGGCCTGCTGTCGAAGTCGGATGTAACGCTACTTCGTTGTCCCGAAAGCAACGTTTCCGTTCCGAAGGTTTGAGTTGCATATCGAAAGTCGCTGCACGCGATTGTCCGTGCTGCGACCGGCGCCCGACTTCGTCGTTTCCGAAGGTGTCGCCATTCCCCAGGGAATCTGATCGCCAAGGCCCTCGCCGAACGGGGAGGGCCTTGGAAATGATCACCAGTTGAAGGGGCCTTGAACGCGGTGTGCGACGTTTCCGCCTTCCGGCATGTAGTGGATCACGAATGACTTGCGCGTGCTCCCTGGGGCAACATAATCGGCGCCGCCATGCACGAGCATCCCGTGCCAGAAAAGGACCTCGCCCTTTTTCGCGAGGAACTCGTTGCGCTCGTATTTCGATGCAACCTGTTCAATGTACTCTTGGTACCGATCTGATTGCTCAGGGGGTGATGTGCGGCGTTGTGTCTGCGGGTAGTTGTCGAACTCGCTGAAAAGTGGCTCGCGGTGCGACTTCGGGAAATAGACGAGCGGGCCAGAGCCGGGCTTGATGTCTTCGAGTGCGACCCACACGCCGATAAGCGCATTCATCGGCCATGTGTGGAAGACGCATGTGTCCTGATGCAGAAGTTGCATGCTTCCCTTTGAAAAGGTCAGCGAGAAGTGCGGTACGGCTGCGCGGTCGAGCAGCGCGGAACAGATGCGGATAGCCTGCTTGTTGCGAAAGATCTTCGCGGCAGCCTGGTTGTACAGATGGAACTCGCCGATGCGCCAGTTCGATTCCTCTCTCGCTTGACTGCGAGTTTCGCGCGGAAGGGCAAGCAGGTCGCTGTGCGGCATGTGAGTCGTCTTGACTCCGTCGACGATGACGTCCGAGATGGTCAGGCCGTCGATCGCTTTGTCGGCGAACCACGCGCTATCGACTTCTGACGCATAGGCTTCGAGGTCGGCGAGGCCAAATACGTCCGGCATCGTGAAGTAGCCATCTGTTACCCATTTAGATAGCAAATCGCGCTCGTCTGAGCTGAGCCCCCACCGATCCGCGATTTCTGGAACTCGCGCTAACGCGTCGGGTTCTTCAAACCAAAGCTTGTAAGTTCGCTCGTTTTTCCAGTCGATTATGCCTGACCGGGTTGCCGCTCGTCGTTCAAAGGCTCTTTTGACTTTTGAGATTATCGAGTTCATGCAGTTCCTCGGAGGTAACGCAGGAGTTTGAAAGTCCAGACGGTGTTATGGCTTGTTGGCTGCTCGAAGAATAACGATGAATAGATTTAACCGCCGCCTTCGGGCGGCATTTTTATCGGATTTCTGGTGGATACTGAGGCGTTCGCCGAAGTCGGGTGCGCTATCTTGAGTGAGCCGGACGCAGTCTTCGCGTACCTCCGGCGCCGCTCAGAGGTGCAGCGCGACTGGACGATTCTACAGTACGGGCATGCGATTTCGAGCCAGGCGAAATCACAAAGCGCATTCGAGATTTTGTGCAGCGCACACATATGCCGAGTTACACGCTCGAAACGGCAATCGGCAATTTCAATCGAGCCGTCAAAGCGATTTCCAGGAAACTCGACAAGCTCGACAAAAAGTCCGAGAAGCAGTGATCGCAAGCGCCTCCCAACTGGTCTGGGCGTGCGGGGCAAACACGGCGAAGTTTGCTGTCTCGCCGCCGTGCTCGAGCATTCGTAGCGCCAACCGCGATTCAGTACCGGAAGCAAAGCTTCGCTGTCCGGCGCAACGACCGGGGCGCGCGTGCAAACCCGCCCGTGCATCTCCCCCGTTTCCTGCGGCCAGGCGACATCGAGGCATTCGACGCGAGGCTCCGGTGTCCCGCCAGCTATGTCGCTAAAGCCCCTACGAATACCCGAAGCAACGTCGGCGAAGCCCCCCGGCACGATATTTGCAAAAAATTTGCATCTACCCGCTTGGCAGAGTGCTCAAGAGGTCGTATGATGGCGGTCTTTCGTTTTCAGCGTAGATGCAGATCGACGTTGAGGGCGGAGTCTGACGAAGATGTGGCGCTGATCGGTAGTACCCATGCTTGCCTTAGCCGGGCAAGGGCGGGACGATCGGTGGTCAAGCAAGTGTCGGGAAGAGAGTGAAAATAATCTTCCGGATGTGCTTGACAGATGTGCGATGCACCCCCATAATCGTCAGTTCTCTACGGAGGGGTGCCCGAGTGGCTAAAGGGGGCAGACTGTAAATCTGTTGGCTTACGCCTACGTTGGTTCGAATCCAACCTCCTCCACCAAGATATCAGTGCAGTGAGCGGTAACGGAATCGTTTGTGGCCCGTGCGGGTGTAGCTCAATGGTAGAGCAGAAGCCTTCCAAGCTTACGACGAGGGTTCGATTCCCTTCACCCGCTCCAGACCGCGAAGTTGAAGCTTAAAGCGCCCATGTGGCTCAGTGGTAGAGCACTCCCTTGGTAAGGGAGAGGTCGGCAGTTCGATCCTGCCCATGGGCACCAGCAGTAAAAAGTCAGTGTCTTGTTTGCGCGCGGCGCAACCTGTGAAATTCCTTTTGGGAGTCGAAAATGGCCAAGGGTAAATTCGAGCGGACCAAGCCGCACGTGAACGTTGGTACGATTGGTCACGTTGACCACGGCAAGACGACGCTGACGGCAGCGATCACGACGGTTCTGACGAAGAAGTTCGGCGGCGAAGCGAAGGCATACGACCAGATCGACGCGGCACCGGAAGAAAAGGCGCGCGGCATCACGATCAACACGGCACACGTCGAGTACGAAACGGCTAACCGCCACTACGCACACGTCGACTGCCCGGGCCACGCTGACTATGTGAAGAACATGATCACGGGCGCAGCGCAGATGGACGGCGCGATCCTGGTTTGCTCGGCAGCTGACGGCCCGATGCCGCAGACGCGTGAGCACATCCTGCTGGCACGTCAGGTTGGCGTTCCGTACATCATCGTGTTCCTGAACAAGTGCGACATGGTGGACGACGCTGAACTGCTCGAGCTGGTCGAGATGGAAGTTCGCGAACTCCTGTCGAAGTACGACTTCCCGGGCGACGACACGCCGATCGTGAAGGGTTCGGCAAAGCTGGCGCTGGAAGGCGACACGGGCGAGCTGGGCGAAGTGGCGATCATGAGCCTGGCCGACGCGCTGGACACGTACATCCCGACGCCGGAGCGTGCAGTTGACGGCGCGTTCCTGATGCCGGTGGAAGACGTGTTCTCGATCTCGGGCCGTGGTACGGTTGTGACGGGTCGCGTTGAGCGCGGCATCGTGAAGGTCGGCGAAGAAATCGAAATCGTCGGTATCAAGCCGACGGTGAAGACGACCTGCACGGGCGTTGAAATGTTCCGCAAGCTGCTGGACCAAGGTCAAGCAGGCGACAACGTTGGTATCCTGCTGCGCGGCACGAAGCGTGAAGACGTGGAGCGTGGCCAGGTTCTGGCGAAGCCGGGTTCGATCACGCCGCACACGCACTTCACGGCTGAAGTGTACGTGCTGAGCAAGGACGAAGGCGGCCGTCACACGCCGTTCTTCAACAACTACCGTCCGCAGTTCTACTTCCGTACGACGGACGTGACGGGCTCGATCGAGCTGCCGAAGGACAAGGAAATGGTGATGCCGGGCGACAACGTGTCGATCACGGTGAAGCTGATCGCTCCGATCGCGATGGAAGAAGGTCTGCGCTTCGCAATCCGCGAAGGCGGCCGTACGGTCGGCGCCGGCGTCGTCGCCAAGATCATCGAGTAAGCCAGTTATTCGTTGATCGACAGTTTTGGGGCTGGCAACAGCCAGCCCCAGCATGGTTTAGGGGTATAGCTCAACTGGCAGAGCGTCGGTCTCCAAAACCGAAGGTTGGGGGTTCGATTCCCTCTGCCCCTGCCAAAAAATAGCCACGTGTCCTACGTGGCATTTGTTTTAAGGTGTTATGGCGAATCCATCCGTCGAAACTGTAAATACCTCCGGCGATAAGCTGATGCTGGCCCTGGGCGTATTGCTGGTCTTGGCCGGATTCGTGGGCTTCTTCTGGCTGGCCAATCAGCAGTGGTATGTCCGCGGTGCCGCGTTGGCGGTAGGTATCATCGCCGGCGTGGCCGTCGGGCTGATGTCCGCCCCTGGCAAGAGCCTCATCGCCTTTGCCAAGGATTCGTACAAGGAAGTCCGGAAGGTCGTTTGGCCCACCCGCAAGGAAGCAACGCAAACCACACTCGTCGTGTTCGGTTTCGTGCTCGTGATGGCGATTTTCCTCTGGTTGAGTGACAAATCGATCGAATGGGTGATTTTCTCGGCGATTCTGGGTTGGAAATGATATGAGCGATACTCCGGCATCCCCGAGCGGAAAGCGTTGGTACGTCGTGCACGCCTACTCCGGTATGGAGAAGAGCGTGCAACGCGCGCTTCAAGAGCGCATCGAACGTGCTGGCATGCAGGACAAATTCGGTCAGATCCTGGTTCCGACCGAAGAAGTGGTCGAAGTCAAAGGCGGCCACAAGGCTGTGACCGAGCGTCGTTTCTTCCCTGGCTACGTGCTGGTGGAGATGGAAATGACGGACGAAACGTGGCACCTCGTGAAGAACACCGCGAAGGTCACCGGTTTCGTCGGCGGTGCACGTAACCGCCCGACCCCGATTTCCCCGAAGGAAGTCGAAAAGATCATGTCGCAGATGCAGGAAGGCGTGGAAAAGCCGCGCCCGAAGACCCTGTTCGAAGTCGGCGAGATGGTGCGTGTCAAGGAAGGCCCGTTCACGGACTTCAACGGCACCGTCGAAGAAGTCAACTACGAAAAATCGCGCGTGCGTGTGTCGGTCACCATCTTTGGCCGATCCACTCCGGTCGAACTCGAGTTCGGCCAGGTCGAAAAAGTTTGATCCCGATTCGGTGGGCAGCCTCGGCTGCCCACCTTCGCGCTTACGGCCCGCGTCATGGCCGTTGAGGAGCGTCAGTAGCCAGCGGCGAAAGCGCGTTATTACTCACCGAACGCCTTCTCTGGCGTTCCAATGAGGTTCACAAATGGCAAAGAAGATTATCGGCTTTATCAAGCTGCAGATCCCTGCAGGTAAAGCCAACCCGTCGCCGCCGGTCGGTCCGGCACTGGGCCAGCGCGGCCTGAACATCATGGAGTTCTGCAAGGCGTTCAACGCGCAGACTCAAGGCATGGAGCCGGGTCTGCCGGTGCCGGTGGTCATCACGGCATTCGCTGACAAGAGCTTCACGTTCGTGATGAAGACGCCGCCGGCGACCGTCCTGATCAAGAAGGCGGCGAAGGTGGACAAGGGCTCGAGCAAGCCGCACACCGACAAGGTCGGTTCGATCACGCGCGCTCAAGCTGAAGAAATCGCGAAGACCAAGATGCCGGACCTTACGGCAGCTGATCTGGACGCAGCCGTTCGCACCATCGCTGGTAGCGCACGCTCGATGGGCATCACTGTGGAGGGCGTGTAAATGGCTAAGATCTCCAAGCGCCGTCAGGCATTTGCCGCCAAGGTTGATCGTCAGAAGCTGTACGCGATCGAAGACGCACTGAGCCTCGTGAAGGAATGCGCGAGCGCGAAGTTCGACGAGTCGATCGACGTCGCAGTCCAGCTCGGCATCGATGCGAAGAAGTCGGACCAGGTCGTTCGTGGTTCGGTCGTTCTGCCGGCAGGTACGGGCAAGTCGGTTCGCGTTGCTGTGTTCGCGCAAGGCGAAAAGGCTGAGCAAGCTCGTGCAGCAGGCGCAGAAATCGTCGGTATGGAAGACCTGGCAGAGCAGATCAAGGCTGGCCAGATGGACTTCGACATCGTGATCGCTTCGCCGGACACGATGCGTATCGTCGGTACGCTCGGTCAGATCCTCGGCCCGCGCGGCCTGATGCCGAACCCGAAGGTCGGTACGGTCACGCCGGACGTCGCAACCGCCGTCAAGAACGCGAAGGCTGGTCAGGTGCAATTCCGTGTCGACAAGGCCGGTATCATCCACGCGACCATCGGCCGTGCATCGTTCGAACCGACCGCACTGCGTTCGAACCTGTCGGCGCTGATCGAAGCGCTGCAGAAGGCTAAGCCGGCAACGAGCAAGGGCGTCTACCTGCGCAAGATCGCACTGTCGAGCACGATGGGCGTTGGCGTGCGTGTCGACCAGGCTACGCTGGCAGCACAGTAAGCAAGTATTCGGGCCGCTTCGTTCGCGAAGCGGCCTACATGGGCTTTGGGCGGTTGTTCGTGCAGCAGGGCGAACAACCGGTTATCAAAGACCGTTGGTGGGGCGCAGCAGTCAGGTGATCCCTTAATTCAAGCCAACGCAGATGGCGAACCCGAAAAAGTTTTGCAGTGGTGAAGCCGCAGGCCGTGAAGCGATTCCCGGCGTGAGGTGGAAATACTCCTAACGAGGTCGGACGCCGTTGTTGAACGAGGTACGTGAGGTTTCGTGCCGAGCGTATCGTTTCTGGAGGCTAACCGTGCCGCTTAATAGAGAAGACAAGCAAGCCGTCGTCGCTGAGGTTTCCGCGCAAGTCGCGAAGGCCCAGACCGTTGTGCTGGCTGAGTATCGTGGAATTGCGGTTGGCGATCTGACCAAGCTGCGCGCGAAAGCGCGTGAGCAACAGGTTTACCTGCGCGTGTTGAAGAACACGCTGGCGCGTCGCGCTGTTGAAGGTACGCCGTTTGCTCCGCTGGCAGAGCAGATGACTGGCCCGTTGATCTACGGCATCTCGGAAGATGCAATTGCTGCTGCTAAGGTCGTCAACGACTTCAGCAAGAGCAATGACAAGTTGGTCATCAAGGCTGGTTCGTTCGATGGCAAGGTGATGGACAAGGCTGGCGTGCAAGCGCTGGCAAGCATCCCGAGCCGCGAAGAACTGCTCTCGAAGCTGCTGTTCGTTATGCAATCGCCTGTTTCGGGCTTCGCGCGTGCTCTGGCCGCGCTGGCCGAGAAGAAGCAAGCGGAAGCTGCGTAATCGAACGTGCATCAGCCTCATTGATCGCTGGCTGTATCCGAATTCAATTTAGGAGTATTTCAAATGGCAATCGCAAAAGAAGACATCCTGGCAGCAGTCGAAGGGATGACCGTTCTGGAACTGAACGAACTGGTCAAGGCATTCGAAGAGAAGTTTGGCGTGTCGGCAGCTGCAGTGGCAGTCGCTGGCCCGGCAGGCGGCGGCGCAGCTGCTGCAGCAGAAGAGAAGACCGAATTCACGGTCGTTCTGGCTGAAGCAGGCAGCAACAAGGTTGCAGTCATCAAGGCAGTTCGCGAACTGACGGGCCTGGGCCTGAAGGAAGCGAAGGACGTCGTTGACGGCGCACCGAAGGCTGTCAAGGAAGGCGTCGACAAGGCTGCTGCTGAAGAAGCCAAGAAGAAGCTGGAAGACGCAGGCGCGAAGGTCGAAGTCAAGTAAGTTTCGGCGCGCTGTGCGAAGGCTGGCGGTATTTACACCGCCGGCCTTTTTGTGCTTTGTGGGGACGTTATTCTGGCACTCATTCGGGAGCCCGAATAATCGACCCCAGAAGCCAAAGAAAACCGCCTGATCGTTGTCATTGATCACGAATGGCGGTTCTCTTTGTCTTCTGAAGCGACTGCAGAAGGCAAGTTTGGTCGGGTAGCGGGCAACACAGGCATCCGCTGCCGTCAGCCAGCGGTTGGTAGCGGCCAACCACCAAGCTTCTCGGCTCGTTCAAGCCGTCGGACGGCCATCGGGTCTCAGTCGGTGAACACTCGGGTTTGAAACGTCGAGGTATTCCGCCTCGATAGCACCCGCCGTGATTCGGAGATCGTATGCAATATTCCTTCACCGAGAAGAAGCGCATTCGCAAGAGTTTCGCGAAGCGCCCCATCGTTCACCAAGTTCCTTTCTTGCTGGCTACCCAGCTTGAATCATTCAGCACGTTTCTGCAAGCCGATGTGCCGGCCACGCAACGCAAGCCTGAAGGTTTGCAGGCCGCGTTCACGTCGGTATTTCCCATTGTTTCGCACAACGGTTTCGCGCGCCTCGAGTTCGTGAGCTATGCGTTGTCCGCGCCGGCATTCAACATCAAGGAATGCCAGCAGCGTGGCCTGACGTACTGCTCCGCGCTGCGCGCGAAGGTCCGCCTTGTCATCCTCGACAAGGAATCGCCGAACAAGCCGGTCGTCAAGGAAGTGAAAGAGCAGGAAGTGTACATGGGCGAAATGCCGCTCATGACGCCGACGGGCTCGTTCGTCATCAACGGCACCGAGCGTGTCATCGTCTCGCAGCTGCACCGTTCGCCGGGCGTGTTCTTCGAACACGACAAGGGCAAGACGCACAGCTCGGGCAAGCTGCTGTTCTCGGCACGGATCATTCCGTACCGTGGCTCGTGGCTCGACTTCGAATTCGACCCGAAGGACATCCTGTACTTCCGCGTCGACCGTCGCCGCAAGATGCCGGTCACGATCCTGCTGAAGGCCATCGGCCTCACGCCGGAACAGATCCTCGCGAACTTCTTCGTGTTCGACAACTTCACGCTGATGGACGAAGGCGCGCAACTCGAGTTCGTGCCCGAGCGCCTGCGTGGTGAAGTCGCACGTTTCGACATCACGGATCGTGATGGCAAGGTCATCGTCCAGAAGGACAAGCGGATCAACGCGAAGCACATTCGCGACCTCGAAGCCGCGAAGACCAAGTTCATCTCGGTGCCGGAAGACTATCTGCTCGGTCGCGTGCTGGCGAAGAACGTCGTCGACGGCGATACCGGCGAAGTGATCGCGAGCGCGAACGACGAAGTCACGGAAAGCGTGCTCGAGAAGCTGCGCGAAGCGGGCATCAAGGACATCCAGACGCTCTACACGAACGACCTGGACCAGGGCCCGTACATCTCGTCGACGCTGCGCGTCGACGAAACGACCGACAAGACGGCCGCACGCATCGCGATCTACCGCATGATGCGTCCGGGCGAGCCGCCGACCGAAGAAGCGGTCGAGGCACTGTTCAACCGTCTGTTCTACAGCGAAGAAGCGTACGACCTGTCGAAGGTCGGCCGTATGAAGTTCAACCGCCGCGTCAGCCGTGACGAGATCACCGGCCCGATGACGCTGCAGGACGACGACATCCTCGCGACGATCAAGATCCTCGTCGAGCTGCGCAACGGCAAGGGCGAAGTGGACGACATCGACCACCTCGGCAACCGTCGTGTGCGTTGCGTCGGCGAACTGGCGGAAAACCAGTTCCGCGCGGGTCTCGTGCGTGTCGAACGCGCGGTCAAGGAACGCCTCGGCCAGGCCGAAAGCGAAAACCTGATGCCGCACGACCTGATCAACTCGAAGCCGATTTCGTCGGCGATCCGCGAGTTCTTCGGTTCGTCGCAGCTGTCGCAGTTTATGGACCAGACCAACCCGCTGTCGGAAATCACGCACAAGCGCCGTGTTTCCGCACTGGGCCCGGGCGGTCTGACGCGCGAGCGCGCAGGCTTTGAAGTTCGCGACGTGCACCCGACCCACTATGGCCGCGTGTGCCCGATCGAAACGCCGGAAGGTCCGAACATCGGTCTGATCAACTCGCTCGCACTGTATGCGCACCTGAACGAGTATGGCTTCCTCGAGACGCCGTACCGCAAGGTCGTGGACAGCAAGGTGACCGACCAGATCGACTACCTGTCGGCGATCGAAGAAGGCCGCTACATGATCGCGCAGGCAAACGCCGCGATCGACGAGAACGGCCAGCTGATCGACGAACTCGTGTCGTCGCGTGAAGCCGGCGAAACGATGATGGTCACGCCGGACCGCATCCAGTACATGGACGTTGCGCCGTCGCAGATCGTGTCGGTGGCAGCTTCGCTGATTCCGTTCCTTGAACACGATGACGCGAACCGTGCACTGATGGGTTCGAACATGCAGCGTCAGGCCGTGCCGTGTCTGCGTCCGGAAAAGCCGGTCGTCGGTACGGGCATCGAGCGCACCTGTGCGGTCGACTCGGGTACGACGGTTCAGGCGTTCCGTGGCGGCGTCGTCGACTATGTCGACGCAGGCCGTATCGTGATTCGCGTGAACGACGACGAAGCAGTCGCAGGTGAAGTCGGTGTCGACATCTACAACCTGATCAAGTACACGCGTTCGAACCAGAACACGAACATCAACCAGCGTCCGATCGTGAAGATGGGCGACAAGGTCTCGCGCGGCGACGTGCTGGCCGACGGCGCCTCGACGGACCTGGGCGAGCTCGCGCTCGGCCAGAACATGCTGATCGCGTTCATGCCGTGGAACGGCTACAACTTCGAGGATTCGATCCTGATCTCGGAGAAGGTCGTTGCGGACGATCGCTACACGTCGATCCACATCGAAGAGCTGAACGTCGTTGCACGCGACACGAAGCTCGGGCCGGAAGAAATCACGCGCGACATCTCGAACCTGGCGGAAGTCCAGCTCGGCCGTCTCGACGAATCGGGCATCGTGTACATCGGTGCGGAAGTCGAAGCGGGCGACGTGATGGTCGGCAAGGTCACGCCGAAGGGCGAGACCCAGCTGACGCCGGAAGAGAAGCTGCTGCGCGCGATCTTCGGCGAGAAGGCTTCGGACGTGAAGGACACGTCGCTGCGCGTGCCGTCGGGCATGAGCGGCACCGTGATCGACGTCCAGGTGTTCACGCGTGAAGGCATCCAGCGCGACAAGCGTGCGCAACAGATCATCGACGACGAACTGAAGCGCTACCGTCTCGACCTGAACGACCAGCTGCGCATCGTGGAAGGCGACGCGTTCCAGCGTCTCGCACGCATGCTCGTGGGGAAGGTCGCGAACGGCGGTCCGAAGAAGCTCGCGAAGGGCACGAAGATCGACCAGGCTTACCTGGAAGACCTCGACCACTACCACTGGTTCGACATCCGCCTCGCGGACGACGAAGCAGCGGCGCAGCTCGAAGCGATCAAGAACTCGATCGAAGAAAAGCGTCACCAGTTCGACCTCGCGTTCGAAGAGAAGCGCAAGAAGCTCACGCAAGGCGACGAACTGCCGCCGGGCGTGCTGAAGATGGTCAAGGTGTACCTCGCGGTCAAGCGTCGCCTGCAGCCTGGCGACAAGATGGCAGGCCGTCACGGTAACAAGGGTGTCGTGTCGAAGATCGTCCCGATCGAAGACATGCCGTACATGGCCGATGGCCGTCCGGCAGACGTCGTGCTGAACCCGCTGGGCGTTCCGTCGCGGATGAACGTGGGTCAGGTTCTGGAAGTGCACCTCGGCTGGGCCGCGAAGGGCCTCGGCTGGCGTATCGGCGAAATGCTGCAGCGTCAGGCGAAGATCGAGGAAATGCGCGTGTTCCTCACGAAGATCTACAACGACTCGGGCCGCCAGGAAGATCTGGAAAGCTTCACCGACGAAGAGATCCTCGAACTCGCGAAGAACCTGCGCGAAGGCGTGCCGTTCGCAACGCCGGTGTTTGACGGTGCGACCGAGGAAGAAATGGGCAAGATGCTCGACCTCGCGTTCCCGGACGACATCGCTGAACAGCTCGGCATGAACCCGTCGAAGAACCAGGTCCGTCTGTACGACGGCCGCACGGGTGAAATGTTCGAACGTCGCGTGACGCTCGGCTACATGCACTACCTGAAGCTGCACCACTTGGTCGACGACAAGATGCACGCGCGTTCGACCGGCCCGTACTCGCTCGTCACGCAGCAGCCGCTGGGTGGTAAGGCGCAGTTCGGTGGCCAGCGTTTCGGTGAAATGGAAGTGTGGGCACTCGAAGCGTACGGCGCGTCCTACGTGCTGCAGGAAATGCTGACGGTGAAGTCGGACGACGTGAACGGCCGGACCAAGGTCTATGAGAACCTGGTCAAGGGCGATCACGTGATCGATGCAGGCATGCCGGAATCCTTCAACGTGCTCGTGAAGGAAATCCGCTCGCTCGGTATCGATATCGATCTCGACCGCAATTAATCGGACTACGGAGAGAAAGCAATGAAAGCTCTGCTCGATCTATTCAAGCAAGTCCAACAGGAAGAAGTTTTCGACGCGATCAAGATCGGTCTGGCCTCGCCGGACAAGATCCGTTCGTGGTCGTTCGGTGAAGTGAAGAAGCCGGAGACCATCAACTACCGTACGTTCAAGCCGGAACGCGATGGTCTCTTCTGCGCGAAGATCTTCGGGCCGATCAAGGACTACGAGTGCCTGTGCGGCAAGTACAAGCGTCTGAAGCACCGCGGCGTGATCTGCGAGAAGTGCGGCGTCGAAGTGACGCTGGCGAAGGTGCGTCGCGAACGCATGGGCCACATCGAGCTGGCCTCGCCGGTCGCTCACATCTGGTTCCTGAAATCGCTGCCGTCGCGTCTGGGCATGGTGCTCGACATGACGCTGCGCGACATCGAACGCGTGCTGTACTTCGAAGCCTACGTGGTGATCGAACCGGGCATGACGCCGCTGAAGGCGCGGCAGATCATGACCGAAGAGGATTACTACAACAAGGTCGAGGAATACGGCGACGAATTCCGTGCCGAAATGGGCGCGGAAGGCGTGCGTGAACTGCTGCGCGCGATCAACATCGACGAGCAGGTCGAGACGCTGCGCACCGAGCTGAAGAACACCGGTTCGGAAGCGAAGATCAAGAAGTACGCGAAGCGCCTGAAGGTCCTCGAGGCATTCCAGCGCTCGGGCATCAAGCCCGAGTGGATGATCCTCGAAGTGCTGCCGGTGCTGCCGCCGGAACTGCGTCCGCTCGTGCCGCTGGACGGCGGCCGTTTCGCGACGTCGGACCTGAACGACCTGTATCGCCGCGTGATCAACCGTAACAACCGGTTGAAGCGTCTGCTCGAGCTGAAGGCTCCTGAAATCATCGTCCGCAACGAAAAGCGGATGCTGCAGGAAGCCGTCGACTCGCTGCTCGACAACGGTCGTCGCGGCAAGGCGATGACGGGCGCGAACAAGCGTCCGCTGAAGTCGCTCGCCGACATGATCAAGGGTAAGGGCGGTCGTTTCCGTCAGAACCTGCTGGGCAAGCGCGTCGACTACTCGGGCCGTTCGGTCATCGTGGTCGGCCCGACGCTGAAGCTGCACCAGTGCGGTCTGCCGAAGCTGATGGCGCTCGAGCTGTTCAAGCCGTTCATCTTCAACAAGCTGGAAGTGATGGGCGTCGCGACGACCATCAAGGCTGCGAAGAAGGAAGTCGAGAACCAGACGCCGGTGGTGTGGGACATCCTCGAAGAGGTGATCCGCGAGCACCCGGTGATGCTGAACCGTGCGCCGACGCTGCACCGTCTCGGTATCCAGGCGTTCGAGCCGGTGCTGATCGAAGGTAAGGCAATCCAGCTGCACCCGCTCGTCTGCGCGGCGTTCAACGCCGACTTCGACGGTGACCAGATGGCTGTTCACGTGCCGCTGTCGCTCGAAGCGCAGATGGAAGCGCGCACGCTGATGCTGGCGTCGAACAACGTGCTGTTCCCGGCCAACGGCGATCCGTCGATCGTGCCGTCGCAGGATATCGTGCTGGGTCTGTACTACGCGACCCGCGAAGCGGTCAATGCGAAGGGCGAAGGCCTGTCGTTCACCGGCGTGTCGGAAGTGCTCCGCGCGTACGAGAACAAGGAAGTCGAGCTGGCATCGCGCGTCAACGTGCGGATCACCGAAATGGTCCACAACGAAGACACGTCGGAAGGCGCGCCGCAATTCGTGCCGAAGATCTCGCTGTACGCGACGACCGTCGGTCGCGCGATCCTGTCGGAGATCCTGCCGCACGGCCTGCCGTTCTCGGTGCTGAACAAGCCGCTGAAGAAGAAGGAAATCTCGCGCCTGATCAACACGGCGTTCCGCAAGTGCGGTCTGCGCGCGACGGTGGTGTTCGCCGATCAGCTGATGCAGTCGGGTTTCCGTCTCGCGACGCGCGCCGGCATCTCGATCTGCGTGGACGACATGCTCGTGCCGCCGCAGAAGGAAACGATCGTCGGCGACGCCGCGAAGAAGGTGAAGGAGTACGACCGCCAGTACATGTCGGGTCTCGTCACCGCGCAGGAACGCTACAACAACGTGGTCGACATCTGGTCGGCAACGTCGGAAGCGGTCGGCAAGGCGATGATGGAGCAGCTGTCGACGGAGCCGGTGACGGACCGCGACGGCAACGCCACCCGCCAGGAGTCGTTCAACTCGATCTACATGATGGCCGACTCGGGCGCCCGGGGTTCGGCGGTGCAGATTCGTCAGCTGGCCGGTATGCGTGGCCTGATGGCGAAGCCGGACGGCTCGATTATCGAGACGCCGATTACCGCGAACTTCCGCGAAGGTCTGAACGTGTTGCAGTACTTCATCTCGACCCACGGTGCACGTAAGGGTCTGGCTGATACGGCACTGAAGACCGCGAACTCGGGTTACCTGACGCGTCGTCTCGTCGACGTCACGCAGGATCTGGTCGTGGTGGAAGACGATTGCGGCACGTCGAACGGCGTGGCGATGAAGGCACTCGTCGAAGGCGGTGAAGTCGTCGAAGCGCTGCGTGACCGTATCCTCGGCCGCGTTGCGGTCGCGGACGTCGTGAACCCGGAAACGCAGGAAACGGTGTACGAATCGGGCATGCTGCTCGACGAAACGGCGGTCGAGGAAATCGAACGCCTCGGCATCGACGAAGTGCGCGTGCGCACGCCGCTGACCTGCGAAACGCGTTACGGCCTGTGCGCAGCCTGCTACGGCCGTGACCTCGGCCGCGGCTCGCTCGTGAACGTCGGCGAAGCAGTCGGCGTGATCGCGGCACAGTCGATCGGTGAGCCGGGCACGCAGCTGACGATGCGTACGTTCCACATCGGTGGTGCGGCATCGCGTGCGGCAGTGGCTTCGTCGGTCGAAGCGAAGAGCAACGGTATCGTCCGCTTCACGGCGACGATGCGTTACGTCACCAACGCGAAGGGCGAGCAGATCGTCATTTCGCGTTCGGGCGAAGCGCTGATCACCGACGACTTCGGCCGCGAGCGCGAGCGTCACAAAGTGCCGTACGGCGCAACGCTGCTGCAGCTTGATGGCGTGACCATCAAGGCCGGCACGCAGCTCGCGACGTGGGATCCGATGACGCGTCCGATCATCACCGAGTACGGTGGTACGGTGAAGTTCGAGAACGTCGAGGAAGGCGTGACCGTCGCGAAGCAGATCGACGACGTGACCGGTCTGTCGACCCTGGTCGTGATCGACGTGAAGCGCCGCGGTTCGCAGGCTTCGAAGAGCGTGCGTCCGCAGGTGAAGCTGCTCGACGCGAACGGCGACGAAGTGAAGATCCCGGGCACGGAGCATGCGGTGCAGATCGGCTTCCAGGTCGGCGCACTGATCACCGTGAAGGACGGTCAGCAAGTGCAGGTCGGTGAAGTGCTCGCACGTATCCCGACGGAAGCGCAGAAGACGCGTGACATTACCGGCGGTCTGCCGCGGGTGGCGGAACTGTTCGAAGCGCGTTCGCCGAAGGATGCCGGCATTCTCGCGGAAGTCACCGGTACGACGTCGTTCGGTAAGGACACGAAGGGCAAGCAGCGTCTCGTCATCACGGATCTCGAGGGCAACCAGCACGAGTTCCTGATCGCGAAGGAAAAGCAGGTTCTGGTTCACGATGCTCAGGTCGTCAACAAGGGCGAAATGATCGTGGACGGTCCGGCCGATCCGCACGACATCCTGCGTCTGCAGGGTATCGAGGCGCTGTCGCGCTACATCGTCGACGAAGTGCAGGACGTGTATCGTCTGCAGGGCGTGAAGATCAACGACAAGCACATCGAGGTGATCGTTCGCCAGATGCTGCGTCGTGTGCAGATCACCGACAACGGCGATACGCGCTTCATCCCGGGCGAACAGGTCGAGCGTTCCGACATGCTGGACGAGAACGATCGCATGATCGCCGAGGACAAGCGTCCGGCTTCGTACGACAACGTGCTGCTCGGTATCACGAAGGCATCGCTGTCGACCGACTCGTTCATCTCCGCGGCATCGTTCCAGGAAACGACCCGCGTGCTGACCGAAGCGGCGATCATGGGCAAGCGCGACGATCTGCGTGGCCTGAAGGAAAACGTGATCGTCGGCCGTCTGATTCCGGCCGGTACGGGTCTCGCGTTCCACAAGGCACGCAAGGCGAAGGAATCGTCGGATCGCGAGCGTTTCGACCAGATCGCAGCGGAAGAGGCATTCGACTTCGGCACGCCGAGCGCGCCGGCAGAAGAGCCGCAGCAACACCCGGCAGCCGAGTAAGCGCGGGCGGCGCGAGCCGCCTTGCCTTGCTGTCATCGCTGTCATCGAAACCGCCCGGTTCTGCCGGGCGGTTTTTTTTCATCTGTCGTTCTCGCGCATGACGGACTTGTGCCGTGCCGCCGGCGGTTGCTTGCGAGCCAGGCGCCGCCTGCCTGCAGGTGCCGCCGCAGCCGTCGCAATCACTCGCAACGCGGCCCTGGCAGGCCCGTCATGCGCGCGAACGAACCCTGGCCAACCGGCCAAAACTGCACGATTCGCCACGCGTCGCGCGAGCGGGTTGTTAAAATTGCGGTCATCGTTTAGCCGTCTCTGCCCTCATTCATGTCCCGCGCCCTCGAAATCCTCGACGAAGTATTTGGTTACCCCGCATTTCGCGGCCAGCAGGGCGAGATCGTCGAACACGTCGCCGGCGGTGGCGATTGCCTCGTGCTGATGCCGACCGGCGGCGGCAAGTCGCTGTGCTACCAGATTCCGGCGCTGCTGCGCCGCGAGGCGGGGCAGGGTGCGGGCATCGTCGTGTCGCCGCTGATCGCGCTGATGCAGGATCAGGTCGCCGCACTCAGCGAAGTCGGCGTGCGCGCGGCGTACCTGAATTCGACGCTGTCGGGTGCCGAGGCCGCGGCGACCGAGCGCGCGTTGCGCGAAGGCGAAATCGACCTGCTGTACGTCGCGCCGGAACGGCTGATGACGGGGCGCTTCCTCGACCTGCTCGAGCGCGCGAAGATCGGCCTGTTCGCGATCGACGAGGCGCATTGCGTGTCGCAATGGGGGCACGATTTCCGTCCGGAATACATCCAGCTGTCGGTGCTGCACGAGCGGTTCCCGTCGGTGCCGCGCGTCGCGCTGACCGCCACGGCCGATGCCATCACGCGCGACGAGATCATCCACCGTCTCGCGCTCGACGACGCGCGCGTGTTCGTGTCGAGCTTCGATCGCCCGAACATCCGCTACCGGATCGTCGAAAAGGACAACGCGCGTTCGCAGTTGCTCGATTTCATCCGCGCCGAACACACGAATGCCGACGGTACGACGGATGCGGGCGTCGTCTATTGCCTGTCGCGCCGCAAGGTCGAGGAAACGGCCGAGTGGCTGAAGGCGCAGGGCGTGCGTGCGCTGCCGTATCACGCAGGGATGGAGTTCGAGGTGCGGCAGAAGCACCAGGAAATGTTCCAGCGCGAGGAAGGCATCGTGATGTGCGCGACGATTGCGTTCGGCATGGGCATCGACAAACCGGACGTGCGCTTCGTCGCACACCTGGATCTGCCGAAGAGCGTCGAAGGGTACTACCAGGAAACGGGCCGCGCCGGCCGCGACGGGATGCCCGCGAATGCGTGGATGGCGTACGGTCTCGGCGACGTCGTCCAGCAGCGCAAGATGATCGACGAGTCCGATGCGGACGACGCACACAAGCGCGTCCAGACGTCGAAGCTCGACGCGCTGCTCGGGCTGTGCGAGACGATCTCGTGCCGCCGCGTGCGGTTGCTGAACTACTTCGGCGAGGAGAGCAAGCCGTGCGGCAACTGCGACACGTGCCTCGAGCCGCCCGCTTCGTGGGATGCCACGCGTGAGGCGCAGATGGCGCTGTCATGCGTGTTCCGCGCGCAGCGCGCGAGCGGCTTCAATTTCGGCTCGAGTCACCTGATCGAGATCCTGCGCGGCGGGCGCACCGAGAAGGTGTTGCAGCGCGGCCACGACCAGCTCACGACGTTCGGCATCGGCGCGTCGCTGTCGGAGCCGGAGTGGCGCGCGATTTTCCGTCAGCTCGTCGCGTACGGCTACCTGGCCGTCGATCATGGCGGCTTCGGCGCGCTCGTGCTGACCGAGGCCGCGAAGCCCGTGCTGAAGAACGAGGAGAAGGTCACGCTGCGCCGCTACGTGAAGCCGCAGCGTACGCGCCAGTCGTCGAGCCGCAGCGGTACGCGCGTCGATCCGACGGCCGGCATGGGCACGCGTGAGCGCGCACGGTGGGATGCGCTGCGCGCATGGCGTGCGGAAACGGCGAAGACGGACGGCGTGCCGGCCTACGTGATCTTCCACGACGCGACGCTCGCCGAGATCGCACGCAACGCGCCAGAGTCGATCGACGACCTGCGCCATATCCCCGGCATGGGCGTGCGCAAGCTGGAGCGCTTCGGCGACGAGATCATCGACGTCGTCGAGTCGGCCTGACACAGGCGTTCCGACCCTTCCGGTAAACCACACGTCCGGCTGGCGAATCACGCAAGCCGTTGACTTAGTTGGTATTTCCGGAATATGATGCTGGGTTCCGGTATTCGGTGGGCCGAGTTGCGTTCGAAAGTTCGCCCCGTTTCGCCGGTTCGGAAGTCAACTGTGCGCCGATTCTCGCTTTGCCCGAAATCGATGCGCAGATTTTGTTCAATTTCAGGAATAAACAATGCCAACCATCAACCAACTGGTTCGCAAAGGCCGTCAGTCGGAAACGACGAAGAGCAAGAGCCCGGCCCTGCAGGACTGCCCCCAGCGTCGCGGCGTGTGCACCCGTGTGTACACGACGACGCCGAAGAAGCCGAACTCGGCACTCCGTAAGGTCGCCAAGGTTCGTCTGACGAACGGCTTCGAAGTGATTTCGTACATCGGCGGTGAAGGCCACAACCTGCAGGAACACTCGGTTGTGCTGATCCGCGGCGGCCGTGTGAAGGACTTGCCGGGTGTGCGTTACCACATGGTTCGCGGCTCGCTGGATACCCAGGGCGTCAAGGACCGTAAGCAAGCGCGCTCGAAGTACGGCGCGAAGCGTGCAAAGGCTGCCAAGTAAGCAGTTTTTGATCAGGGATCGCCGCAGGGCGGTCAAGGCGGGAGTGCCGGATTGCCGGTGCTGTCGAGTAAGTGGTCACCCGGCCAAGCTGGTTAGTCGTGAAGATGTGATCGGGTTTGTTGGTGGCCGCGGAGCTGGAACCAGCTCCAACTGAACAAGTAAAGGAAGAATCATGCCGCGTCGTCGCGAAGTCCCCAAGCGGGAAGTGTTGCCGGATCCGAAGTTCGGTAACGTTGATGTAGCCAAGTTCATGAACATGCTGATGCTGTCCGGCAAGAAGTCGGTCGCAGAGCGCATCGTTTATGGCGCATTCGAACAAATCCAGACCAAGGGTGGCAAGGACCCGCTGGAAGTGTTCACGGTTGCGCTCAACAACGTCAAGCCGGTGGTCGAAGTGAAGAGCCGTCGCGTTGGTGGTGCCAACTATCAAGTTCCGGTCGAAGTGCGCCCGTCGCGTCGTATGGCATTGGCGATGCGCTGGCTGCGTGAGGCTGCGAAGAAGCGTAGCGAGAAGTCGATGGCCCTGCGCCTGGCAGGTGAACTCTCCGAAGCGGCCGAAGGCCGTGGCGGCGCGATGAAGAAGCGCGACGAAGTTCACCGCATGGCAGAAGCCAACCGCGCGTTCTCGCATTTCCGTTTCTAAGCGCCTGGCTGGGCTTTTAGCGGAAATAAATTCCGGGCGGGTGCGCTTTTCAGGCGCCTCGCCCGTTTGTGTTGAAGCACGATGCAGCGGCGCTGCATCGCGTCATCCCAGTAGAGGATCAAAGTGGCTCGCAAGACTCCTATCGAGCGCTACCGCAATATCGGTATTAGCGCTCACATCGACGCCGGCAAAACGACGACGACCGAGCGCATTCTGTTTTACACCGGTGTGAACCACAAGATCGGTGAAGTCCACGACGGCGCAGCCACGATGGACTGGATGGAGCAGGAACAGGAGCGTGGCATCACGATCACGTCCGCTGCTACCACGGCCTTCTGGAAGGGCATGGGCGGCAACTATCCGGAACACCGCATCAACATCATCGACACCCCGGGCCACGTCGACTTCACGATTGAAGTCGAGCGCTCGATGCGCGTGCTCGACGGCGCGTGCATGGTGTACTGCGCAGTGGGCGGCGTGCAGCCGCAGTCGGAAACGGTGTGGCGCCAGGCGAACAAGTACAAGGTGCCGCGTCTCGCGTTCGTCAACAAGATGGACCGTACCGGCGCGAACTTCTTCAAGGTCTACGACCAGCTCCGTCTGCGCCTGAAGGCGAACCCGGTTCCGGTCGTGGTGCCGATCGGCGCGGAAGAAGGCTTCAAGGGTGTCGTCGACCTGATCAAGATGAAGGCGATCATTTGGGACGAGGCATCGCAAGGTACCAAGTTCGACTACGTGGACATCCCGGCTGAACTCGTCGACACGTGCAATGAATGGCGCGAAAAGATGGTCGAAGCGGCTGCCGAGTCGAACGAAGACCTGATGAACAAGTACCTCGAAGCGGGCGAGCTGTCCGAAGCCGAGATCGTGAAGGGTCTGCGTGACCGTACGATCGCGTGCGAAATCCAGCCGATGCTGTGCGGTACCGCGTTCAAGAACAAGGGCGTGCAGCGTATGCTCGACGCCGTGATCGATTTCCTGCCGTCGCCGGTCGACATCCCGCCGGTTACGGGTGAACTCGAAAATGGCGAGAAGACGGAGCGCCGTGCGTCCGACGACGAGAAGTTCTCGGCACTCGCGTTCAAGATCATGACCGACCCGTTCGTCGGCCAGCTGATCTTCTTCCGCGTCTACTCGGGCGTCGTCAATTCGGGCGACACGCTGCTCAATGCGACCAAGGACAAGAAGGAACGTCTCGGCCGTATTCTGCAGATGCACGCGAACCAGCGCGAAGAAATCAAGGAAGTTCGCGCAGGCGACATCGCTGCTGCGGTCGGCCTGAAGGAAGCGACCACGGGCGACACGCTGTGCGATCCGGCACATCCGATCGTGCTCGAACGCATGATTTTCCCGGAGCCGGTGATTTCGCAGGCCGTCGAGCCGAAGACGAAGGCTGACCAGGAAAAGATGGGCCTGGCGCTCAACCGTCTCGCTCAGGAAGATCCGTCGTTCCGCGTGCAGACCGACGAAGAATCGGGTCAAACCATCATTTCGGGCATGGGCGAGCTCCACCTCGAAATTCTGGTCGACCGGATGAAGCGCGAATTCGGCGTGGAAGCGACCGTCGGCAAGCCGCAGGTGGCGTACCGCGAAACCATTCGCAAGTCGGCCGCGGACGTCGAAGGCAAGTTCGTCAAGCAGTCGGGTGGTCGTGGTCAGTACGGCCATGCGGTCATTACGCTCGAGCGCAGCGAACTGGGCAAGGGCTACGAGTTCGTCGACGCGATCAAGGGCGGCGTGATTCCGCGTGAATACATCCCGTCGGTTGACAAGGGTATCCAGGAAACGCTGAAGAGCGGTGTGCTGGCAGGCTTCCCGGTTGTCGACGTGAAGGTCACGCTGACGTTCGGTTCGTACCACGACGTCGACTCGAACGAAAATGCGTTCCGCATGGCTGGTTCGATGGCGTTCAAGGAAGCGATGCGTCGTGCGGATCCGGTTCTGCTCGAGCCGATGATGGCCGTGGAAGTGGAAACGCCGGAAGACTTCATGGGTAACGTGATGGGCGACCTGTCGGGTCGTCGCGGCATCATCCAGGGCATGGACGACATGGTGGGCGGCGGCAAGATCGTGCGCGCCGAAGTGCCGCTGTCGGAAATGTTCGGCTACTCGACGTCGCTGCGTTCGCTGACGCAGGGTCGCGCAACGTACACGATGGAATTCAAGCACTACGCTGAAGCTCCGAAGAACGTTGCAGAAGCGATCATCAGCGCGAAGACGAAGTAATTCGTTATCACAATCGATTATTTTTGAAAGAAGAGAATCATGGCAAAAGGTAAATTCGAGCGGACCAAGCCGCACGTGAACGTTGGTACGATTGGTCACGTTGACCACGGCAAGACGACGCTGACGGCAGCGATCACGACGGTTCTGACGAAGAAGTTCGGCGGCGAAGCGAAGGCATACGACCAGATCGACGCGGCACCGGAAGAAAAGGCGCGCGGCATCACGATCAACACGGCACACGTCGAGTACGAAACGGCTAACCGCCACTACGCACACGTCGACTGCCCGGGCCACGCTGACTATGTGAAGAACATGATCACGGGCGCAGCGCAGATGGACGGCGCGATCCTGGTTTGCTCGGCAGCTGACGGCCCGATGCCGCAGACCCGTGAGCACATCCTGCTGGCACGTCAGGTTGGCGTTCCGTACATCATCGTGTTCCTGAACAAGTGCGACATGGTGGACGACGCTGAACTGCTCGAGCTGGTCGAGATGGAAGTTCGCGAACTCCTGTCGAAGTACGACTTCCCGGGCGACGACACGCCGATCGTGAAGGGTTCGGCAAAGCTGGCGCTGGAAGGCGACACGGGCGAGCTGGGCGAAGTGGCGATCATGAGCCTGGCCGACGCGCTGGACACGTACATCCCGACGCCGGAGCGTGCAGTTGACGGCGCGTTCCTGATGCCGGTGGAAGACGTGTTCTCGATCTCGGGCCGTGGTACGGTTGTGACGGGTCGCGTTGAGCGCGGCATCGTGAAGGTCGGCGAAGAAATCGAAATCGTCGGTATCAAGCCGACGGTGAAGACGACCTGCACGGGCGTTGAAATGTTCCGCAAGCTGCTGGACCAAGGTCAAGCAGGCGACAACGTTGGTATCCTGCTGCGCGGCACGAAGCGTGAAGACGTGGAGCGTGGCCAGGTTCTGGCGAAGCCGGGTTCGATCACGCCGCACACGCACTTCACGGCTGAAGTGTACGTGCTGAGCAAGGACGAAGGCGGCCGTCACACGCCGTTCTTCAACAACTACCGTCCGCAGTTCTACTTCCGTACGACGGACGTGACGGGCTCGATCGAGCTGCCGAAGGACAAGGAAATGGTGATGCCGGGCGACAACGTGTCGATCACGGTGAAGCTGATCGCTCCGATCGCGATGGAAGAAGGTCTGCGCTTCGCAATCCGCGAAGGCGGCCGTACGGTCGGCGCCGGCGTCGTCGCCAAGATCATCGAGTAATATCGACGATCCGCGGATCCCGACGGGGTCCGCGATTCCGCGGTATGCAGTTGTACCGTCGAAACCGGGTGTCCAGCTTGCGCTGGCACCCGGTTTTGTTTTTCCGGCGCGCCGTTGCGTGGGGCGAGAAACTCGCACCATCGCTCCAGAATTTCGTGTAGAATCGCGGGCTTAGCAGTGGAAGTACCGTTCGGAACGTGGTGTCTCGCTCCCCGCAGGCGTCATGTTTCGCGTTCTTTTAGTGTTCGGCGATGCAACATCGCCTCGCTCTTTTCAAGGAATCGTCATGCAGCAACAGAAAATCCGCATTCGCCTGAAGGCTTTCGACTATCGTCTGATCGATCAATCGGCTGCCGAGATCGTCGATACCGCGAAGCGGACTGGCGCAATCGTCCGTGGCCCGGTGCCGCTGCCGACGCGCATTCAGCGTTTTGACATCCTGCGTTCGCCGCACGTCAACAAGACGTCGCGCGATCAGCTCGAAATCCGTACCCACCAGCGCCTGATGGACATCGTCGATCCGACCGACAAGACGGTTGACGCGCTGATGAAGCTCGACCTGCCGGCTGGCGTCGACGTGGAAATCAAGCTGCAATAAGGCTTCCAGCGCCGATCGGCTTGCCGGGCGGCGCTAAGTCTTTGATTGCTTGCGGAAAACGCGAGGTCGGGCTATAATGCTTGGCTTTTCGTGTATTCGCGAAAAAAAGTTGGGCCTTGCGTGCCCGGCATTTTGTAAATCAGCCCCGACCAATCGCAGTCGGGAATGGAGAAAATGATGAGCCTTGGACTCGTAGGTCGCAAGGTTGGCATGACCCGTATCTTCACGGCGGAAGGGGATTCGATTCCCGTCACCGTGCTGGACGTGTCGGACAACCGCGTGACGCAGATCAAGACTGTTGAAACCGACGGCTACACGGCCGTGCAGGTTGCATTCGGCTCCCGTCGTGCCTCGCGCGTGACGAAGCCGCTGGCAGGTCATCTCGCCAAAGCCGGTGTCGAAGCCGGTGAAATCCTCAAGGAATTCCGCATTGACGCGGCCAAGGCAGCTGAGCTGTCGAATGGCGCCGTGGTCGGTGCAGATCTTTTCGAAGTGGGCCAGAAGGTCGACGTGCAAGGCGTGTCGATCGGTAAGGGCTACGCCGGTACGATCAAGCGTTACAACTTCTCCTCCGGCCGTGCTACGCACGGTAACTCGCGCTCGCACAACGTGCCGGGCTCGATCGGTATGGCGCAGGATCCGGGTCGTGTTTTCCCGGGTAAACGCATGACGGGTCACATGGGTGACGTGACGGTGACGGTGCAGAACCTCGAAATCGCTCGTATCGACGCAGAGCGCAAGCTGCTGCTCGTGAAGGGTGCGATTCCGGGCGCGAAGGGCGGCAAAGTCTTCGTGACGCCGGCCGTCAAGACCAAGGGGGCGAAATAATGGAACTCAAGCTCCTGAACGAAAATGGTCAGGAAGGTGCAGTGGTCAACGCATCGGACGTCGTGTTCGGTCGTGACTACAACGAAGCGCTGATCCACCAGGTCGTCGTCGCTTACCAGGCGAATGCTCGCCAGGGTAACCGCGCACAGAAGGACCGTGAGCAAGTCAAGCACACGACGAAGAAGCCGTGGCGCCAGAAGGGTACGGGCCGTGCTCGTGCCGGTATGTCGTCGAGCCCGTTGTGGCGTGGCGGTGGTCGTATCTTCCCGAATTCGCCGGAAGAAAACTTCTCGCACAAGGTCAACAAGAAGATGCATCGCGCAGGTCTCTGCTCGATCTTCTCGCAGCTGGCCCGTGAAGGCCGTCTGTCGGTCGTCGAGGACATCATCCTCGAAGCGCCGAAGACCAAGCTGCTGGCCGAAAAATTCAAGACCATGGGTCTCGACTCCGTGCTGATCATTACGGATACGGTCGACGAGAACCTGTACCTGGCTTCGCGCAACCTGCCGCACGTGGCGATTGTCGAGCCGCGCTACGCTGACCCGCTGTCGCTGATCTACTTCAAGAAAGTGCTGGTCACGAAGGCTGCGGTCGCCCAGATCGAGGAGTTGCTGTCATGAGCGAGATTCGCAAGAACGATCATCGTTTGATGCAGGTCCTGCTCGCGCCGGTCATCTCGGAAAAGGCGACGCTGGTTGCCGACAAGAACGAGCAAGTCGTGTTCGAAGTCGCACCGGATGCCACGAAGCAGGAAGTGAAGGCAGCGGTCGAGCTGCTGTTCAAGGTTGAAGTTGATTCCGTCAACGTGCTGGTTCAGAAGGGCAAGCAGAAGCGCTTTGGCCGTTCGATGGGCCGCCGCAAGGACGTGAAGAAGGCGTACGTTTGCCTGAAGCCCGGCCAGGAAATCAACTTTGAAGCGGAGGCCAAGTAATCATGGCAATCGTTAAAGTTAAGCCGACATCGCCGGGTCGCCGCGCGATGGTCAAGGTGGTCAACAAGAATCTGCACCAGGGCAAGCCGTTCGCGGCACTGCTCGACTCGCAGAGCTCGACCGCCGGCCGTAACAACAACGGCCGTATCACCACGCGTCACAAGGGTGGTGGTCACAAGCAACACTATCGTATCGTCGATTTCCGTCGCACGAAGGATGGCATCCCGGCAAAGGTCGAGCGTCTCGAGTACGACCCGAACCGTAGCGCGAACATCGCGCTGGTGCTCTACGCAGACGGCGAACGTCGCTACATCATCGCCCCGAAGGGCCTGACCGTCGGCCAACAGCTGATGTCGGGTTCGGAAGCGCCGATCCGTGCAGGCAACACGCTGCCGATCCGCAACATTCCGGTCGGTACGACGATCCACTGCATCGAGATGCTGCCGGGCAAGGGCGCGCAAATGGCGCGTTCGGCTGGTACGTCGGCCATGCTGCTCGCACGTGAAGGCGTCTACGCGCAGGTTCGTCTGCGTTCGGGCGAAATCCGCCGCGTGCACATCGAGTGCCGTGCAACGATCGGTGAAGTCGGCAACGAAGAGCATAGCCTGCGCCAGATCGGCAAGGCTGGCGCGAACCGCTGGCGCGGTATCCGCCCGACGGTGCGTGGCGTTGCGATGAACCCGGTTGATCACCCGCACGGTGGTGGTGAGGGCAAGACGGCTGCAGGTCGCGATCCGGTTAGCCCGTGGGGTACGCCGGCTAAGGGTTATCGCACCCGTAGCAACAAGCGCACGACGACGATGATCGTCCAGCGCCGTCACAAGCGTTAAGGAGTAGGCAATGGCACGTTCTGTTAAAAAAGGTCCGTTCTGCGACGCCCATTTGCTGAAGAAAGTTGAGGCGGCTGCAGCTTCGCGCGACAAAAAGCCGATCAAGACCTGGTCGCGTCGCTCGACGATTCTGCCGGATTTCATCGGCCTGACGATCGCTGTTCACAACGGCCGTCAACACGTTCCGGTGTACATCTCGGAAAACATGGTCGGCCACAAGCTTGGCGAGTTCGCACTGACCCGTACGTTCAAGGGTCACGCAGCCGACAAGAAGGCCAAGAAATAAGGGGCAATCAAGATGGAAGTGAAAGCAATTCATCGCGGTGCCCGCATCTCGGCGCAAAAAACGCGCCTTGTGGCTGACCAGATCCGCGGTTTGCCGGTCGACAAGGCGCTGAACGTTCTGACGTTCTCGCCGAAGAAAGCGGCTGGCATCGTGAAGAAGGTTGTGCTGTCGGCAATCGCGAATGCGGAGCACAACGAAGGCGCCGATATCGACGAGCTCAAGATCAAGAGCATCTACGTCGACAAGGCTGCATCGCTCAAGCGTTTCACCGCGCGCGCCAAGGGCCGCGGTAACCGCATCGAGAAGCAATCCTGTCACATCACTGTGACGGTCGGGAATTAAGGAGCCATACGATGGGACAGAAAATTCATCCGACTGGCTTCCGCCTGGCTGTCAGCCGCAATTGGGCTTCGCGTTGGTACGCGAACAACAACAATTTCGCGGCGATGCTGCAGGAAGACATCGGTGTTCGTGAATACCTGAAGAAGAAGCTGAAGAACGCTTCGGTCGGTCGGGTCGTCATCGAGCGTCCGGCGAAGAACGCGCGCATCACGATTTACAGCTCGCGTCCGGGTGTGGTCATCGGCAAGAAGGGCGAGGATATCGAGCAGCTGAAGACGGAACTGCAACGCCGCATGGGCGTTCCGGTTCACGTCAACATCGAAGAAATCCGCAAGCCGGAAACCGATGCTCAGCTGATCGCTGACTCGATCACGCAACAGCTCGAGCGCCGGATCATGTTCCGCCGCGCGATGAAGCGTGCGATGCAGAACGCGATGCGTCTGGGTGCTCAAGGCATCAAGATCATGAGCGCGGGCCGTCTGAACGGTATCGAAATCGCTCGTACGGAGTGGTATCGCGAAGGTCGCGTGCCCCTTCACACGCTGCGTGCCGATATCGACTACGCGACCTCGGAAGCGAAGACGACCTACGGGATCATCGGCGTCAAGGTATGGGTTTACAAGGGCGACACGCTCGGCCGCAACGACGCACCGGTGGTGGAAGAAGTAGCCGAAGACAAGCGTCCGCGTCGCAATGCGCGTCCGGGCGACCGTCGTCCGCGCCGTGACGGCGAAGGCGGCGCTCCGGGTGCTCGCCGTGGCGCACCGCGCCGTGGCGCCGGCAAGCCCGAAGACGGCAAGACTGGAGAATAACGATGCTGCAACCGAAACGCAGGAAGTATCGTAAAGAGCAGAAGGGTCGTAACACCGGCAAGGCGACGCGCGGCAACGCAGTGTCGTTCGGTGACTTCGGCCTGAAGGCTATCGGTCGCGGTCGTTTGACCGCACGCCAGATTGAAGCGGCGCGTCGTGCAATGACGCGTCACATCAAGCGTGGCGGCCGCATCTGGATCCGGATCTTCCCGGACAAGCCGATTTCGCAGAAGCCGGCCGAAGTGCGTATGGGTAACGGTAAGGGTAACCCGGAGTACTACGTCGCCGAGATTCAGCCGGGCAAGATGCTCTATGAAATGGACGGCGTAACCGAAGAACTGGCACGCGAAGCGTTCCGTCTGGCTGCAGCCAAGCTGCCGCTGAAGACGGCATTCATCGTGCGCCAGCTCGGCGCCTAAGGAGAAAATATGAAGGCTTCCGAACTTCTCCAGAAAGACCAGGCCGCGCTCAACAAGGAGCTGGCGGACCTGCTGAAGGCGCAATTCGGCCTGCGCATGCAACTCGCGACCCAGCAGCTCACGAACACGAGCCAGCTGAAGAAGGTTCGTCGCGACATCGCACGTGTGCGGACCGTCATGACTCAGAAGGCGAACCAGAAATGAACGATAGCGTGAAAACCTCGCTGAAGCGGACGCTGGTCGGTCGGGTCGTCAGCAACAAGATGGACAAGACCGTCACCGTGCTGATCGAGCACCGCGTCAAGCATCCGATCTACGGCAAGTACGTCGTGCGCTCGAAGAAGTACCACGCGCACGATGAAGCGAACACCTACAACGAGGGTGACCTCGTTGAAATCCAGGAAACTCGTCCTCTGTCGAAGACGAAGGCCTGGACGGTGTCGCGCCTCGTCGAAGCCGCTCGCGTCATCTAAGCGGGCAGCGTAGTAGGCAGTAACAAGCACTTCTCCGCGAAGTGCTTGAAATCGCAAAGTTTTTGCTTGCGTGACCAGGATTATTTGTTATAATCCTGGTCTTCCCTCTTTATGGGAGCCCCGTCGCGGGCGAAGTTGGTGGGGGAAGCGGACTGGCGCCTGCCTGTCCGAAAGATTCACCGAATTGCGATGGCGGGTTTCGTTTGCCGTCGCTGCTGTTCCAACCCAAGCAGCCGATTGGCTGACGGGACCAAGACTGACCGAATGCATCATGGTGGTGCATCCGGATTAAGTTGGGAAAGACAAACCATGATCCAGACCGAATCTCGGCTCGAAGTAGCCGACAACACGGGTGCACGTGAAGTTCTGTGCATCAAGGTGCTCGGCGGCTCGAAGCGTCGTTACGCCGGCATTGGCGACATCATCAAGGTGAGCGTCAAAGAGGCAACGCCGCGCGGGCGCGTGAAGAAAGGCGAAATTTACAACGCCGTGGTGGTCCGCACCGCCAAGGGCGTGCGCCGTCAAGACGGCTCGCTGATCAAGTTCGACGGCAACGCCGCTGTGCTTTTGAATAACAAGCTCGAGCCGATCGGCACCCGTATCTTCGGGCCGGTCACGCGTGAGCTGCGTAGCGAACGATTCATGAAGATCGTTTCGCTGGCGCCGGAAGTGCTGTAAGGAGTCGCGATGAACAAGATTCGCAAAGGTGACGAAGTCATCGTCGTCACTGGCAAAGACAAGGGCAAGCGCGGCGTCGTGCTGGCTGTCGGTGCAGAACATGTGACGGTTGAAGGTATCAACCTCGTCAAGAAGCATGTGAAGCCGAACCCGATGAAGGGTACGACGGGCGGCGTGGAAGCGAAGACGATGCCCCTGCATATTTCGAACGTCGCACTGGTCGACGCGAATGGCAAGGCGTCGCGTGTTGGCATCAAGGTCGAGGAAGGCAAGAAGGTTCGCTTCCTGAAGACGACCGGTGCCGTACTGAGCGCCTGACGCAGCGGAGTAAAAAATGGCTCGTTTTCAAGAGTTTTACAAAGAAAAGGTTGTGCCCGGCCTGATCGAGAAGTTCGGTTACAAGTCGGTCATGGAAGTGCCGCGCATCACCAAGATCACGCTGAACATGGGTCTTGGCGAAGCGATCGCTGACAAGAAGATCATCGAGAACGCCGTTGGCGACCTCACGAAGATCGCTGGTCAGAAGCCGGTCGTCACGAAGGCACGCAAGGCAATCGCAGGCTTCAAGATCCGCCAGGGTTACCCGATCGGCGCGATGGTGACGCTGCGTGGCCAAGCGATGTACGAATTCCTCGACCGTTTCGTGACGGTTGCCCTGCCCCGCGTGCGTGACTTCCGCGGCGTGTCGGGTCGTGCTTTCGATGGCCGTGGCAACTACAACATCGGTGTGAAAGAGCAGATCATTTTCCCCGAAATCGACTACGACAAGATCGACGCACTGCGTGGGCTGAACATCAGCATCACGACGACTGCGAAGACTGACGACGAAGCAAAGGCTCTGCTCGCCAGCTTCAAGTTCCCGTTCAGAAACTGAGGTTACCGTGGCTAAACTGGCACTGATCGAACGTGAAAAGAAGCGCGCCCGCCTGGTCGCGAAGTTCGCAGCAAAGCGCGATGCGCTGAAGGCGATCGTCGAAGACCAAAGCAAGTCGGAAGAAGAGCGCTACGAAGCACGCCTGGAGCTGCAGCAACTGCCCCGCAACGCAAACCCGACCCGCCAGCGTAACCGCTGCGCGATCACGGGCCGTCCGCGTGGCACGTTCCGTAAATTCGGCCTCGCGCGTAACAAGATTCGTGAAATCGCATTCCGTGGCGAGATTCCTGGCCTGACCAAGGCGAGCTGGTAATAGGAGAAACGTAAATGAGCATGAGTGATCCTATCGCCGATATGCTGACTCGCATCCGCAACGGGCAGATGGTCGAGAAGGTATCGGTGTCGATGCCCTCGTCGAAAGTCAAGGTTGCAATCGCGCAAGTCCTGAAAGACGAAGGCTATATCGACGATTTCGCCGTGAAGGCGGAAGGTGCGAAGTCCGAACTGAATATCGCGCTGAAGTACTACGCTGGCCGTCCGGTTATCGAACGCATCGAACGCGTGTCGAAGCCTGGCCTGCGCGTGTACCGCGGCCGTAACGACATTCCGCAGGTCATGAATGGCCTCGGTGTGGCAATCGTGTCGACGCCGAAGGGCGTGATGACCGACCGCAAGGCGCGCGCTACCGGCGTCGGCGGCGAAGTCATCTGCTACGTCGCTTAAAGCCGAGGAGAGAGAAACATGTCTCGAGTAGGTAAGAGCCCGATCGCGCTGCAAGGCGCGGAAGTCAAGCTGGCCGACGGTGCAATCACCGTCAAGGGCCCGCTGGGCACCATCACGCAAGCGATCAATCCGCTCGTGAACGTGGCGAACAACGACGGCACGCTGAACCTGTCGCCGGTGGACGAAAGCCGCGAAGCAAATGCACTGTCGGGCACGATGCGCGCGATTATCGCGAATGCCGTGCACGGCGTGACCAAGGGTTTCGAGCGCAAGCTGACGCTGGTTGGCGTCGGTTATCGTGCGCAAGCGCAAGGCGACAAGCTGAACCTGTCGCTGGGTTTCTCGCACCCCGTGGTGCACCAGATGCCGGAAGGCGTCAAGGCAGAAACCCCGACGCAAACCGAAATCGTGATCAAGGGGATCAACAAGCAACAAGTCGGTCAAGTAGCTGCGGAAGTTCGCGGTTACCGTCCGCCGGAGCCGTACAAGGGCAAGGGCGTGCGCTATTCCGACGAGGTTGTGATCCTCAAAGAAACGAAGAAGAAGTAAGGGTGCGCAATCATGGATAAGACTCAATCTCGCCTGCGCCGCGCTCGCCAGACGCGTATCAAGATCGCTGAGCTGCAGGTCGCGCGTCTCGCCGTGCATCGCACGAACACGCACATCTACGCTCAAGTGTTCTCGCCCTGCGGCACCAAGGTGCTCGCCAGCGCGTCGACGCTCGAAGCTGAAGTGCGCGCTGAACTGGCCGACAAGTCGGGCAAGGGCGGCAACGTTAATGCCGCGACGCTGATCGGCAAGCGTATTGCCGAGAAGGCAAAGGCTGCCGGCATCGAATCCGTCGCCTTCGACCGCTCGGGCTTCCGCTACCACGGCCGCGTCAAGGCGCTGGCTGAGGCAGCTCGCGAAGCTGGGCTCAAGTTCTAAGGAAGGAATTCGTCATGGCAAAGATGCAAGCGAAAGTTCAGGCTGACGAGCGCGACGACGGCCTTCGTGAAAAGATGATTTCGGTCAATCGCGTGACCAAGGTCGTGAAGGGTGGCCGTATTCTCGGCTTCGCCGCACTGACCGTGGTTGGCGATGGTGATGGCCGCATCGGTATGGGCAAGGGCAAGGCGAAGGAAGTGCCGGTCGCTGTCCAGAAGGCAATGGAACAAGCTCGCCGCAACATGTTCAAGGTGCCGCTCAAGAACGGCACGCTGCAACACGAAGTGCACGGCAAGCATGGTGCATCCGCTGTCCTCCTCGCTCCGGCGAAGGCAGGTACGGGCGTGATCGCCGGCGGCCCGATGCGCGCAGTGTTCGACGTGATGGGCGTTCAGAACGTCGTGGCAAAGAGCCACGGTTCGACGAACCCGTACAACCTCGTTCGCGCTACGCTGGACGGTCTGCGCAAGCAGTCCACCCCGGCAGACATCGCGGCGAAGCGCGGCAAGTCCGTCGAAGAAATTTTGGGCTAAGCCCGGGTGGTCACCATGTCTGAAAAAACTGTCAAGGTTCAGCTCGTTAAGAGCCTGATCGGGACCCGCGAATCGCACCGCGCGACCGTGCGTGGCCTGGGCCTGCGCCGACTCAACTCGGTCAGCGAGCTTCAGGACACGCCGGCGGTCCGCGGCATGATCAACAAGGTCTCGTACCTCGTTAAGGTCATCGCGTAAGCGGCCCTACGGATCAAGGAGTTGATATGGAATTGAATAACCTGAAGCCGGCAGCTGGCGCCAAGCACGCCAAGCGTCGCGTCGGCCGTGGCATCGGTTCGGGCCTCGGCAAGACGGCTGGCCGTGGTCACAAGGGTCAGAAATCGCGTTCGGGCGGCTTCCACAAAGTCGGTTTCGAAGGCGGTCAGATGCCGCTGCAACGTCGTCTGCCGAAGCGCGGCTTCACGTCGCTGACGAAGGAATTCGTCGGTGAAGTGCGCCTGAGCGACCTCGAGAAGCTGCCGGTCGATGAGATCGATCTGCTCGCACTGAAGCAAGCCGGCCTGGTCGGTGAGCTGACGAAGAGCGCAAAGATCATCGCGACGGGCGAACTGAAGCGCAAGATCGTCGTGAAGGGTCTCGGTGCCACCAAGGGTGCGCGCGCTGCGATCGAAGCGGCTGGCGGTTCGTTCGCCGAGTGACACGCGTAGCGCGTCGTCACTTGCATTCATCGGAGAAGGTACTTGGCTAACAGCCCGAGTCTTGCAAAACCCGGTCGAAGCACGGCGAAATTCGGCGATCTGCGCCGGCGAGCGATGTTCCTGCTCCTGGCGCTGATCGTCTATCGCATCGGCGCGCACATTCCCGTGCCGGGCATCGATCCGGATCAACTGGCAAAGCTGTTCCAGAGCCAGGCGGGCGGCATCCTGGGCATGTTCAACATGTTCTCGGGTGGCGCGCTTTCCCGCTTCACGATCTTTGCGCTGGGGATCATGCCGTACATCTCGGCGTCGATCATCATGCAGTTGCTGGCGATTGTCTCGCCGCAGCTCGAGGCGCTGAAGAAGGAAGGGCAGGCAGGGCAACGGAAGATCACGCAGTACACGCGGTATTTCACCGTGGTGCTCGCGACCTTCCAGGCGTTCGGTATCGCGGCTGCGCTGGAAAACCAGCCCGGCCTCGTCACTGACCCCGGCATGCTGTTCCGTCTGACGACGGTCGTGACGCTGGTTACCGGCACGATGTTCCTGATGTGGCTCGGCGAGCAGATTACCGAGCGTGGTCTGGGCAACGGTATCTCGATCATCATCTTCGGCGGGATCGCAGCAGGGTTCCCGAATGCCGTCGGTGGGTTGTTCGAGCTGGTGCGTACGGGTTCGATGAGCATCATTTCGGCGATCATCATCGTCGTTCTGATTGCCGCGGTGACTTACCTGGTCGTGTTCATCGAACGCGGTCAGCGCAAGATCCTCGTGAACTACGCGAAGCGCCAGGTCGGCAACAAGATCTACGGTGGGCAGTCGTCGCATCTGCCGCTGAAGTTGAACATGTCGGGCGTGATTCCGCCGATCTTCGCATCGTCGATCATTCTGTTCCCGGCAACGATTCTCGGCTGGTTCAGTACCGGTCAGCCGACGGGAAGCTGGATTTCCAATACGTTGCATAACGTTGCGGAAGCGCTGAAGCCGGGCCAGCCGGTCTATGTGCTGCTGTACACGCTGGCGATCGTGTTTTTCTGCTTCTTCTACACCGCACTGGTGTTCAACAGCAGGGAAACCGCAGACAACCTGAAGAAGAGCGGCGCGTTTGTTCCGGGCATCCGTCCGGGCGATCAGACCGCACGATATATCGACCGCATCCTCACGCGTCTGACGCTGGCCGGTGCGATCTACATCGTCTTCGTGTGTCTGCTGCCAGAGTTTCTGGTGCTGCGCTGGAACGTGCCGTTTTATTTTGGTGGAACGTCGCTGCTGATCATTGTCGTCGTCACGATGGACTTTATGGCGCAGGTGCAGTCGTACGTTATGTCGCAACAGTATGAGTCACTGCTCAAGAAGGCGAACTTCAAGGGCGGCAACATCCCGATGCGTTGAAAGGACTATGGCCAAAGACGATGTAATCCAGATGCAGGGTGAGGTGATTGAAAACCTCCCGAATGCGACCTTCCGTGTGAAGCTGGAAAACGGCCATGTCGTGTTGGGTCATATTTCCGGAAAGATGCGGATGCACTACATCCGCATCCTGCCGGGCGACAAGGTGACGGTTGAGTTGACGCCTTACGATCTGTCTCGTGCGCGGATCGTGTTCCGGGCGAAGTGATTTGAAAAAAGGGTATTATCATGAAAGTGATGGCATCGGTTAAGCGCATTTGCCGCAATTGCAAGATCATCAAGCGCAAAGGCGTCGTTCGCGTGATCTGCAGCTCGGATCCGCGCCACAAGCAGCGCCAAGGCTGACCGCGCGTTTGTTTGCGCTTTTTGTTTGAGGAAAAACAATGGCTCGTATCGCAGGGGTTAACATCCCGAATCACCAGCACACCGAGATCGGCCTGACGGCAATCTTCGGTGTCGGCCGCACCCGTTCGCGCAGCATCTGCGTGGCAGCTGGCGTCGATTTTTCGAAGAAGGTCAAGGACTTGACCGACGCAGACTTGGAAAAGCTGCGTGAAGAAGTGGGCAAGTTTGTCGTCGAAGGCGATCTGCGCCGTGAAGTGACGATGAACATCAAGCGCCTGATGGACCTCGGTTGCTACCGTGGTGTTCGTCATCGCAAGGGCCTGCCGATGCGCGGTCAGCGTACGCGTACGAACGCACGTACTCGCAAGGGTCCGCGTCGTGCAGCGCAAGCGCTGAAGAAGTAAGCGGAACTGACAGTTACAGGAAAACGTAATGGCTAAGGCTTCGAACACCGCGGCGCAACGCGTTCGCAAGAAGGTTAAGAAGAACGTCGCTGAAGGCGTGGTTCACGTTCACGCGTCGTTCAACAACACGATCATCACGATCACCGATCGCCAAGGCAATGCACTGGCATGGGCGACGTCGGGCGGTCAGGGCTTCAAGGGCTCGCGCAAATCGACGCCGTTCGCTGCCCAGGTCGCAGCCGAGTCGGCTGGCCGCGTCGCGATGGAATACGGCGTGAAGAATCTGGAAGTGCGGATCAAGGGCCCGGGCCCGGGTCGTGAGTCGGCAGTGCGCGCACTGCACGGCCTCGGCATCAAGATCACCGCGATTTCGGACGTCACCCCGATTCCGCACAACGGCTGCCGTCCGCCGAAGCGTCGTCGTATCTAAAGATGTGCTGGCACGTTCGTGCTAGCACATTGCCTGTCGCCGCTCAGCGTCGACGGGCGTTGCTTTTTTGATTGACTAAGCCCACCGTTCGCCCCAAAGGGAGCGGACTAGCGCGGATTTCGATCCGCGTGACTGATTGATAAAGGAATGCAAAGTGGCACGTTATATCGGCCCCAAAGCCAAGCTGTCCCGCCGTGAAGGCACCGACCTGTTCCTGAAGAGCGCACGCCGCTCGCTCGCCGACAAGTGCAAGCTCGACAGCAAGCCGGGTCAGCACGGCCGTACCTCGGGCGCACGTACGTCCGACTACGGTACGCAGCTGCGCGAAAAGCAGAAGGTCAAGCGTATCTACGGCGTGCTGGAGCGTCAGTTCCGCCGCTACTTCGCTGAAGCCGACCGCCGCAAGGGCAACACGGGTGAAAACCTGCTGCAACTGCTCGAGTCGCGTCTCGACAACGTCGTGTATCGCATGGGCTTCGGCTCGACCCGCGCTGAAGCGCGTCAGCTGGTCAGCCACAAGTCGATCACCGTGAACGGCGTCGTTGCGAACGTCCCGTCGCAGCAAGTGAAGTCGGGTGACGTCGTCGCGATCCGCGAAAAGGCGAAGAAGCAGGCGCGTATCGTCGAAGCGCTGTCGCTGGCCGAGCAAGGCGGCATGCCGAGCTGGGTTGCAGTCGATGCGAAGAAGTTCGAAGGCACGTTCAAGCAAATGCCGGAACGCGCTGAAATCGCAGGCGACATCAACGAAAGCCTGATCGTCGAATTGTATTCGCGTTAATCCGATTGACGGCCGAGGTACCCCGATTGCGTTGCGCAAGGGGGGTCCTCGGCTGTTTATTTTCTGGTTGTTACCGGTCAGCCTTATCGGTGTAACGAGCCGAGGGTATTGAAAAGGAAAGCCCATGCAAACCAGTTTGCTGAAACCCAAGATCATCGCCGTGGAATCGCTGGGCGAGAACCACGCGAGGGTGGTCATGGAACCGTTCGAACGCGGTTACGGCCATACCTTGGGCAATGCGCTGCGTCGCGTGCTGCTGTCGTCGATGGTTGGCTACGCGCCGACCGAAGTGACGATCGCGGGCGTGGTGCACGAGTACTCGACGCTGGATGGCGTGCAGGAAGACGTCGTCAACCTGCTGCTGAACCTGAAGGGCGTGGTGTTCAAGCTGCATAACCGTGACGAAGTGACGGTTACGCTGCGCAAGGAAGGTGAAGGCGTTGTCACGGCCGGCGATATCGAGCTGGCTCACGACTGCGAAGTCATCAACCCGAATCACGTGATTGCGCACCTGTCGAAGGGCGGCAAGCTCGACGTTCAGATCAAGATCGAAAAGGGTCGCGGCTATGTGCCCGGCAACGTCCGTCGCTACGGCGAAGACACGGCCAAGATCATCGGCCGCATCGTCCTCGACGCATCGTTCTCACCGGTTCGCCGCGTGAGCTACGCTGTCGAAAGCGCACGTGTCGAGCAGCGTACCGACCTCGACAAGCTCGTGATGAACATCGAGACGAGCGGTGTGATCACGCCGGAAGAAGCGATCCGCCAATCGGCCCGCATCCTGGTCGACCAGCTGTCCGTGTTCGCGGCGCTGGAAGGCACGGAAACGGCAGCCGAAGCGCCGTCGCGTGCTCCGCAGATCGATCCGATCCTGCTGCGTCCGGTGGACGATCTCGAGCTGACGGTTCGTTCGGCGAACTGCCTGAAGGCCGAGAACATCTACTACATCGGCGACCTGATCCAGCGCACGGAAAACGAGCTGCTGAAGACGCCGAACCTCGGTCGCAAGTCGCTCAACGAGATCAAGGAAGTGCTCGCTTCGCGCGGTCTCACGCTGGGCATGAAGCTCGAAAACTGGCCGCCGGCTGGTCTCGACAAGTAAGCCTGGTTGTTGCTGTAGTTGGCAAAGATGCGGATTTTCCTTTAAAATCCGCATCTTGCTTTTTTTCGTTACCGGCCCGTGCATGCTTCGACGTGCGATAGAAGAGCTGGATCAAAACTTTGAATCAAGGAAACTGAAATGCGCCATCGTCATGGTCTGCGGAAACTGAACCGCACGAGCAGCCACCGTCTGGCTATGCTCCGTAACATGTCCAACTCGCTGATCGAGCACGAAGTCATCAAGACGACGCTGCCGAAGGCGAAGGAACTCCGTAAAGTCGTCGAGCCGCTGATCACGCTCGGCAAGAAGCCGTCGCTGGCAAACCGTCGCCTGGCATTCAACCGCCTGCGCGATCGTGACTCGGTGGCGAAGCTGTTCGACGTGCTCGGTCCGCGTTTCGCGAACCGTCCGGGCGGCTACCTGCGCGTGCTGAAGTTCGGCTTCCGCGTGGGCGACAACGCACCGATGGCACTGGTCGAGCTGCTCGATCGTCCGGAAGTCGACGAAACGGAAAACGTGCAAGAAGCTGAGTAAGCTTCCGGTACGCAGCAGTATCTGAAAGGGGCCGAGCGATTGCTTGGCCCTTTTTGTTTTTCAGGCGCCGGCTGCGATCGATTGTCGCAGGGCGGTGCCGGCAGCGTTGCGCGGGCTGCGCTACGATACGGGGCAGCCGGCGCGCTCCCCAGGTGGGCAATCCGCGTCGGCAGGAGCCGATAGACCAACCAGGAGGGCGCGGATGATAGTGGTGCTGATGCTGACGACGGTGCCGGATGCCGCGACCGCTCAGGCGCTCTCAGACGGTGCGCTCGATGCGCGGCTTGCCGCGTGCGTGTCGGAGCTCGGTGCGATCAAATCGCGCTATCACTGGCAGGGCAAGGTCGAAACGGCCGACGAGATCCAGTTGCTGTTCAAGACGAGCCCCACGCGGGCGCTCGAACTGGAGCGATTTATTCTCGCGCATCATCCTTACGAGACGCCCGAAATCGTCTCGTGGCAGACGACGGCATCGGCCGCGTACGGTCAATGGGTGATCAACGAAACTCAACGTCTATTTCATGTTTAACGGTATGGCGCTTCCCGTGCGCGTGCGCGCGCTGCGGTTCCTCGCAGTCCTGTTGTCGTTCATGCTCGTGCTGGGCGGCCTGTCGGTCGCGCGCGCGGCCGACGATTTCCTCGATCCGTCGGTTGCGTTCAAGTTCAGTGCGAGCGAATCGCCGGGACAGGTGGACGTCCGCTTCAAGGTCGCCAACGGTTATTACCTGTACCGCGAGCGGTTCGCGTTCGCAGTAAAGAGCGGACAGGCGACGCTCGGCGAGCCGCAATTCCCGGCCGGCCACGTGAAGTTCGACCAGACGTTCCAGAAGAACGTCGAGACCTACCGTGACGAAGTCATCGTTCACGTGCCCGTCAAGCAGGCGTCGGGGCCGTTCGAGCTCGCGGTGACGTCGCAGGGCTGCGCGGACGAGGGCATCTGCTATCCGCCGGCCGAGCACGTCGTGAAGGTCGACGGCGCCGCGCTGGGTGCCGCCTCGTCGTCCGGCGATACGGCCGCTGCGGGCAGCTGGTTCGACAAGGTCACGAGCGCCGATTTCGCGCAGTCGCTGCTCGAAGGGCACGGCTTCTTCACGATCGTCGCGCTGTATTTCGTCGCGGGCGTCGTGCTGAGCCTGCTGCCGTGTTCGTACCCGATGATCCCGATCGTGTCGGCGATCATCATCGGCCAAGGCACGCGCGCGACGCATGCGCGCGGTTTCGCGCTGTCGCTGACCTACGTGGTCGGCATGGCGCTGGTTTATACCGTGCTCGGCATCGCCGCGGCGCTGGTCGGCCAGAGCCTCGGTGCGTGGCTGCAGAACCCGTGGGTGCTCGGCGCGTTCGGCGTGCTGCTGACCGCGTTTGCCGTCTCGCTGATCTCGGGCAAGGACATCGCGCTGCCCGCGCGCTGGCAGAACGGCGCGGCCGAGGCATCGGGCGCGCGCCAGGGCGGCCATTTCGTCGCGGTCGCGGCGATGGGCGCGCTGTCCGCGCTGGTCGTCGGTGCGTGCATGACGGCGCCGCTATTCGCGGTGCTCGCCTTCATCGCACACACCGGGAATGCGCTGCTGGGCGGTGCCGCGCTGTTCGCGATGGGGCTGGGGCTCGGCGTGCCGCTGCTGGTCGTCGGCGTCGGTGCCGGGACCGTGCTGCCGCGCGCCGGCGCGTGGATGGACGGCGTGAAGGTGTTCTTCGGCATCGTACTGCTCGCAGCCGCGCTGTGGATCGTGTGGCCGGTGCTGGCCGGTGGCCTGAAGATGGTGCTCGCTGCGTTGTGGCTGTTGATCGCGGCCGCGGCGCTCGGGCTGTTCACGCCGAATGCCGGCGCCACGTCTATCTGGCGTCGCCTCGGCCGTGGCGTGGGCGCGGCGCTCGCGATCTGGGCGGCCACGCTGCTCGTCGGCCTGGCTGCGGGGTCGACCGATCCGGTCAAGCCGCTGGCGGTGCTGGCGGCACGCACGGTTGCGTCCGGCGGCGCTGCGACGGCAGGCGCGGCCGCAGCGCAGGACGGCCCCGCGTTCGCATCGGTGCGCTCGAGTGGCGAACTCGACGCGCTGCTGAAGACATCCGGCCAGCCCGTGATGCTCGACTTCTACGCCGACTGGTGCGTGAGCTGCAAGGAGATGGAGCATCTGACGTTTACCGACGCGCGCGTGCAGGCGCGGCTCGCGCAGCTTCACCTCGTGCGCGCGGATGTCACCGCGAACAACCCGGACGACCAGGCGCTGTTGAAGCGCTTCAACCTGTTCGGGCCGCCGGGCATCATCTTCTTCGATCGCAACGGTAACGAGATCGGGCGTGTGGTTGGCTATCAGGCGGCCGAGACGTTCCTGCGCAGCCTGGACCGGGCTGCCGTTCCGACGGTATGACCATGCCTGTCGGGGGCGTGCCGGTGGCGAAGCGGTGCGCTCGCGCGGCATAAGCAGACGATCGACACGAGCAGACGGCTCCGGTCGACGGCAAACAAAAAAACGGCGGGACACCGAAGTGTCCCGCCGTTTTTCTTTCCGCCTGCCGGCGGGCAATCAGCGTTGCGCTTTCAGCAGACGCGCGGCGTCGAGTGCGAAGTACGTGAGCACGCCGTCGGCGCCCGCCCGCTTGAACGCGAGCAGCGATTCGAGCACGACCTTGTCGTGGTCGAGCCAGCCGTTCATCGCGGCGGCCTTCAGCATCGCGTATTCGCCGCTCACCTGGTACACGTAGGTCGGGAAGCGGAACTCGTCCTTCACGCGGCGCACGATGTCGAGGTACGGCATGCCGGGCTTGACCATCACCATGTCGGCGCCTTCGTCGATGTCGAGGCGCACTTCGCGCAGCGCTTCGTCGCTGTTCGCCGGATCCATTTGGTAGGTCATCTTGTTGCCCTTGCCCAGATTGGAGGCCGAGCCGACGGCGTCGCGGAACGGACCATAGAACGCCGATGCGAACTTGGCCGAATAGGCCATGATCCGCGTGTGGATATGGCCGTCGCTTTCCAGCATTTCGCGGATGGCGCCGATGCGGCCGTCCATCATGTCCGACGGGGCGACGATGTCGACGCCGGCTTCAGCCTGCGCGCGCGCCTGATCGATCAGGATCTCGATCGTGTCGTCGTTGATCACGTAGCCATTTTCGTCGAGCACGCCGTCCTGGCCATGGCTCGTGTACGGATCGAGTGCGACGTCGGTCAGCACGCCGAGTTCGGGGAAGCGCTTTTTCAGCTCGCGCACCGCGCGCGGGATCAGGCCTGCCGGATTGGCTGCTTCGCGGCCGTCAGGCGTCTTCACCGACGGCTCGATGGCCGGGAACAGCGACAGCACGGGCACGCCGAGTTCGACGCATTGCTCGGCGACCTGCATCAGCAGATCGACGGACACGCGTTCGACGCCCGGCATCGACGGCACCGGCTGCCGTTCGTTGGTGCCTTCCACGACGAATACCGGATAGATCAGGTCGTCGGTGGTCAGGCGGTTTTCGCGCATCAGGCGGCGGGAGAAGTCGTCGCGGCGCATCCGGCGCGGACGATGAAGCGGATGGAAGCTCATGGCGATTGGGTAGAAATCAGGGCAGTAAGAACCTTACGGAACCCTTCGGTCATTTTCGGGAGCGTTGGTATATGATAGCGATCGAGCGGCGCGCGTTGCGTGCAGCTCCCCGCTTCTCCTCCCTGAGCGGGTGCCTGTCGTTTTTCGATTAGGCTGTTTGACCCGCCGTTCAACGGCGGGTTTTTTTATGAGCCGGCCGAAACCGCAGGCGCCGTCAGGTGCGCGCCGCCGATCCCGGCCGCGCGTTGCCCGATCATTGTGCTACAGGCTCGCTTTTTTCGTCGGCGGCGGACGGCCGCACCCAGCTCTCGATCAGCGCGTGCGCCTCGTCGAGCCCCGTGCGCTTCATTGCCGAGAACAGCTGGACCGTCAGCTTGCCCTGGACACCCTGGTCACGATACGCATCGAGCCCCTTTTGCGCGGTCCGCAGCGCATTGATGCTTTCCTGCCGCGTCAATTTGTCGCACTTCGTCAGCAGCGTGTGGATCGGCTTGCCGGTCGGCACGAACCACTCGATCATGCGGCGATCGAGGTCGGTCAGCGGACGGCGCGAATCCATCATCAGGATCAGGCCGCAAAGCTGCGAGCGGGTCGCGAGGTAGGACGACAGCAGCATTTCCCAGTGCGCCTTGGCGGCGCCGGGCACTTCCGCGTAGCCGTAGCCGGGCAGGTCGACGAGGTTCGCGACGGGCTCGTCGGCCGGGCCGACGGAGAAGTAGTTGATATGCTGCGTGCGGCCGGGCGTCTTCGACGCGAAGGCGAGCCGCTTCTGGTTGCACAGCACGTTGATCGCCGTCGACTTGCCGGCATTCGAGCGTCCCGCGAACGCGATTTCCGGCTGGACCGTCGGCGGCAGGTCGCGCAGATGGTTGACGGTCGTGTAGAAGCGGGCTTGATGGAGCAGAAAGGCCATGGGAACCGGAAGGACGGGCGGCGCAAGCCGCTTGGTGGAGGCGGGGTAGCCCCGATAGGCGCCGGAGCTTTCAACACGATATTGTACAATACGGCGGTTTTACCGAAGGCTACCGGGCGCCTGCCTCGCGCTTTTATGTAGCTTCTGCGGTAGACTGAACGCCGTCGTTTTTTGCAGAACCTCAAATTCCCACAAGACGAAACAGGGTGTGCGAATGAATCGACTGTGCAAGTCTCTGATGGTGCTTCAGGTTGCAGCAGGGTTCGTAGGTTTCGTAGCGGAGGCAAACGCGGCAGATGCGGCAAAGCCGGATCTCGACCGTGGCAAGGCGATTGCCGGGCAGGTCTGCGCGTCGTGTCACGGCGCCGACGGCAACAGCGCGTCGGGCAGTTTCCCGAAGCTTGCCGGCCAGCATCCCGAATATCTGGTCAAGCAGTTGAACGACTTCAAGACGCAGCCGGGCGCGAAGGGGCCGGTGCGGAACAACGCGGTGATGGTCGGATTCGCGAGCGCGCTGAGCGCGGACGACATGCGCAACGTCGCCGCGTACTACGGGTCGCAGTCGACGAAGCTCGGCACCGCACGCGATGCGGCAACCGTGCCGATCGGCCAGAAGATCTATCGCGGCGGCATCGCGGAGAAGGGCGTCCCCGCCTGCGCGAGCTGCCACGGGCCGACAGGGCAGGGGATCCCGGTCCAGTACCCGCGTCTGTCGGGGCAATGGGCCGATTACACGGTCGCGCAGTTGACCGCGTTCCAGCAGGGTGTCGGCGCGCGCAACAACAACGAGGCGATGCATCAGATCGCGACGCGGCTGTCGGACAACGAGATCAAGGCCGTCGCGGATTACATCGCGGGCCTGCGTTGAGCGGTCAGCCGCGAGAATGACCGGGCGCCCGAAGGGCGGCCGGAGTCAGAACAAGAAAAGGGTGGGGCGCCGCATCGTTGCGGTTGCCTCGCCCTTCTTTTTTGTCGGCACGCGCCAGGCCAAGCCAGGATGGAGCGGCTTGCCGGAGATGGGGGGCTGCGCTCCCCAAGCGAACAAAGTGAGCGTTGGGGGCTGTTTCCCCTGAGTCGGAGTTTGAATGAGCGTTACCACGTCGGGGTTGCAGTCGAAGTCGGGTCAGGGTGCGTCCAAGCGCGCGGTCGAGCTGCTGAGCTCGATGCGCTTCGCGATCGCGCTGCTGGTGGTGCTGTCGATTGCGAGCATCATCGGCACGGTCCTGACCCAGGACGATCCGTATCCGAACTATGTGAACCAGTTCGGGCCGTTCTGGGCGGACATTTTCCGCTCGCTCGGCCTGTACAACGTGTACAGCGCGTGGTGGTTCATGCTGATCCTGATTTTCCTCGTCGTGTCGATCTCGCTGTGCGTGATCCGCAACGCGCCGAAGATGCTCGCCGATGCGAAGAGCTGGAAGGACAAGGTTCGCGAAGGCAGCCTGCGTGCGTTCCACCACAAGGCCGAGTACACGGCGTCCGGCACGCGCGCGACCGTCGCGGCGACGCTCGCCACGTTCGTCACCAAGGCCGGCTACAAGCACGTCGTGCGTGAAAACGACGGCGCGACGCTGATCTCCGCGAAGCGTGGCGCGATGACCAAGTGGGGCTACATCTCCGCTCACCTCGCGATCGTCGTGATCTGTATCGGCGGCCTGCTCGACAGCAACCTGCCGATCAAATTCCAGATGTGGATGTTCGGCAAGAGCCCGGTCAACACGAGCGCGACGATCAGCGAGATCTCGCCGGATCATCGCCTGTCCGCGTCGAACCCGACGTTCCGCGGCTACGCGTGGGTGCCCGAGGGCCAGTTCGTGTCGACCGCGATCCTGAACCAGCCGAGCGGCTCGCTGATCCAGGATCTGCCGTTCTCGATCCAGCTCAACAAGTTCATCGTCGATTACTACACGACGGGCATGCCGAAGCTGTTCGCGAGCGACATCGTCGTGATCGATCGCGAGACCGGCCAGAAGATCCCGGCGCGCGTCGAGGTCAACAAGCCGTTCACGTACAAGGGCGTGTCGATCTACCAGTCGAGCTTCCAGGACGGCGGCTCGCAGATGCAGATGACGGCCTACCCGATGACGGGCGGCAACGCGAAGACCTTCCCCGTGCAGGGGACGATCGGCAGTTCGGCGCCGCTGCAGATGCCGGGCAACGACGGCGACACGATCGAGTTCTCCGATTTCCGCGCGATCAACGTCGAGAACATGGCCGACGCGAACGGCAAGCCGGACGTGCGCGGCGTGGCGACGACGAGCTCGCTGAAGGAAGCGTTCGACGAACGGCTCGGCTCCGGCGCGAAGACGTCGAAGCCGACGCAGCTCCACAACATCGGCCCGTCCGTGCAATACAAGATCCGCGGCAAGGACGGCCAGGCGCGCGAGTTCAACAACTACATGCTGCCCGTCGACATGAACGGCGTGCGCGTGTTCCTCGCCGGCGTGCGCGCGAGCCCGAACGACCCGTTCCGCTACATGCGGATTCCGGCTGACAGCCAGGATTCGATCGGCGAATGGATGCGCCTGCGCGCCGCGCTCGAGGATCCGTCCGTGCGCGCCGAAGCCGCCGCGCGCTTCGCGCAGCGTTCGCTGCCGGGCACCGACGCATCGCTGCGCAGCCGCCTGCAGGACAGCGCATCGAAGGTGCTGACCCTGTTTGCGGCGAGCGACGACAGCGTCGGCCGTGGCGCCGACGGCCAGCCGATCGGCGGCTTCCAGGCGGTGGCGACGTTCATCGACCGCTCGGTGCCCAAGGCCGAGCAGGAGAAGGCCGCGAGCCTGCTGCTGCGGATGCTCGAAGGCTCGATGTGGGAGGTCTGGCAGATCGCGCGCGAGCGTGCCGGCGAGCCGGCGGCGCAGCAGGGCACCGACACGATCCGCTTCGTGCAGAACGCGATCAATGCGCTATCTGACAGCTTTTTGTATGGATCGCCGGTCTATTTGCAGCTTGACTCATTCAAACAGGTGCAAGCTTCGGTATTTCAGTTGACGCGCGCACCCGGCAAGAATCTGGTGTATCTTGGCAGCCTGCTGCTGGTCGCCGGCATCTTCTCGATGTTCTACGTGCGCGAGCGGCGCCTCTGGTTCTGGTTGAAGGACGCCGGTTCGGGCGTCGATGTGGTGATGGCAATGTCCACGGCCCGCAAGACCTTCGATTTCGAGAAAGAATTCGTGCAGACGCGCGACGCGGCCGGTGCCGCCCTGCACGCCGCACCTCGCGACGCCGCGCCGGCCCGTGCGGCATCGACGGCCCGTCCGCCTGCCGGCGGCGGTTCCGATTCCGAGAATTCCACCCGGTAACATCATGGATCTCACGCAAGTTTCCTCTTCCCATCGGGCGTCGGCCCAGGCTCCAGTTGTGGCGCCGCTGTTCGACGACCGTCCGTTCCTCGCGCGCCTGTCGTTGCTCGACTGGCTGTTCGCGCTGGCGCTCGTGGTGGGCGCGGGCTATGCGCTCGTGCACTACAACGAGCACATGAATTACTACGACAAGGCCGTGATGATCGGCACCGTGCCGGCGCTCATCACGCTCGGCTGGCGCTGGAAGCCCGCGCGGCTGATGATGGCGTCGATTACCGTGCTGGCGCTGCTGTCGATCCAGATCTACCAGGGCGATCTCGCGCGCGCCGATTCGGCGTTCTTCCTCAAGTACTTCCTGTCGAGCCAGTCGGCCATCCTGTGGATGAGCGCGCTGTTCGTGCTCGCGACGATCTTCTACTGGATCGGGCTGCTCGCGCGCTCGGAGTCGGGCTCCGCGATTGGCCAGAAGCTCACGTGGGTCGCCGTGCTGATGGGCTTCACCGGCCTGATGGTGCGCTGGTACGAGTCCTACCTGATCGGCGCAGACGTCGGGCACATTCCGGTGTCGAACCTGTACGAAGTGTTCGTGCTGTTCAGCCTGATCACCGCGCTGCTCTACCTGTATTACGAAGGCCATTACGGCACGCGCGCGCTCGGCGCGTTCGTGCTGCTGGTGATCAGCGCGGCAGTCGGCTTCCTGATGTGGTACTCGGTCGCGCGCGATGCGCAGCAGATCCAGCCGCTCGTGCCGGCGCTGCAGAGCTGGTGGATGAAGATCCACGTGCCGGCGAACTTCATCGGCTATGGCAGCTTCGCGCTGTCGGCGATGGTGTCGGTCGCGTACCTGATGAAGGAGCGCGGCGTGCTCGCGGATCGCCTGCCGACGCTCGAAGTGCTCGACGACGTGATGTACAAGTCGATCGCGGTCGGTTTCGCGTTCTTCACGATCGCGACGATCCTCGGCGCACTGTGGGCCGCTGAAGCCTGGGGCGGCTACTGGAGCTGGGACCCGAAGGAAACCTGGGCGCTGATCGTATGGCTCAACTACGCGGCGTGGCTGCACATGCGCCTGATGAAGGGCCTGCGCGGCTCGGTGGCCGCATGGTGGGCGCTCACGGGCCTGCTCGTGACGACCTTCGCGTTCCTCGGCGTCAACATGTTCCTGTCCGGGCTGCACAGCTACGGCAAGCTGTAAGATTTCCGCTGTTCGTCCGACTATGAGACCGCCGGTGCACCGTGTGCCCGGCGGTTTTCTTTTGTAACGGGCGGGCGGTCCGGGCGTCGAACGGCGCAAGACGGGTCGGGTCGAACGCTCATGAAGCTGCGCGCGGCGCATGCAGGAGGAGCAGCACGATGTGGATCAAACGCCCTTTGCGGAACGTACTGACCGGCGGCGATATTGCGCCCGGCGAAATCACGCCGCGTGCGGTCTTCGAGAACCGGCGGCGCGTGTTGCAGGCAGCCGGCCTCGCGGCGGCGGGCGGGCTGCTCGGCGGCAGCGGCGCAGCATGGGCCGCCTATGCGTCGCCCGATGCGCGGGCCGCGAAGCTCGCGGCGAAGACGAATCCGAAGTTCGTCGCGGCCGACAAGGTGACGCCGTTCAAGGACATCACGTCCTACAACAACTTCTACGAATTCGGCACCGACAAGAGTGACCCCGCGCAGAACGCCGGCACGTTGCGGCCGCGCCCGTGGCGCGTGAGCGTTGAAGGCGAGGTGCTGCATCCGAAGGTGTTCGATCTCGACGAACTGCTGAAGCTCGCGCCGCTCGAGGAGCGCGTGTACCGGTTGCGCTGCGTCGAGGGTTGGTCGATGGTGATCCCGTGGATCGGCGTGCCGTTGTCCGAGCTGATCAAGCGCGTGCAGCCGACCGGCAACGCGAAATACGTGCAGTTCATTACGCTGGCCGATCCGTCGCAGATGCCCGGCCTCTCGACGCCCGTGCTCGACTGGCCGTACTCGGAAGGGCTGCGGATGGACGAGGCGATGAATCCGCTGACGCTGCTGACGATGGGCGTCTACGGGCAGGTGCTGCCGAATCAGAACGGCGCGCCGGTGCGGATCGTCGTGCCGTGGAAGTACGGCTTCAAGAGCGCGAAGTCGCTCGTGAAGATCCGCTTCGTCGACAAGCAGCCGAAGACGAGCTGGAATACGTATGCGGCGAACGAGTACGGCTTTTATTCGAACGTGAACCCGAACGTCGATCATCCGCGCTGGAGCCAGGCGACCGAGCGGCGCATCGGCGAGGACGGCTTTTTCACGCCGAAGCGCAAGACACTGATGTTCAACGGCTACGGCGATCTGGTCGCGTCGATGTATCAGGGCATGGACCTGAAGAAGAACTTCTGAGCGTGACGGTGAGAAACGACATGCCTCCTTCGGCGCTGACACCCGCGCGCGCAGCCGGCGCCGGTTCGGCCGCACGTGCCGCGCGGGGCGGTGCGGTCCGTCCCGCCGCGCCGCGCTGGCTCGCGCCGGCCAAGGTGCTGGTTTTCGCGGCCGGCCTTTATCCGCTCGCGCGTCTCGTGCTGTTCGGGCTGACCGACCGGCTCGGCGCGAATCCGATCGAGTTCATCACGCGTTCGACGGGCCTCTGGACGCTCGTCTTGTTGTGCATCACGCTCGCCGTCACGCCGCTGCGGCGCATGACGGGGTTCGCCGCGCTGCTGCGCTTTCGCCGGATGATCGGGCTGTTCGCGTTCTTTTACGCGACGCTGCACTTCACGACCTACCTGTGGTTCGACAAGTGGTTCGACGTCGTTGCGATCCTGAAGGACGTCGGCAAACGCCCGTTCATCACGGTCGGTTTCGCCGCGTTCGTGCTGCTGATTCCGCTCGCGGCAACCTCGCCGCGCGCGATGGTGCGCCGGCTCGGCCGCCACTGGGCGACGCTGCACAGCGCGATCTACGCGATCGCGCTGTTCGGCGTGCTGCACTTCTGGTGGATGAGGGCCGGCAAGCACAATCTCGCGCAGCCGAAGCTTTATGCGGCGATCGTTGCCGCGCTGCTTGGCTGGCGGGTCATTGCATGGGGATGGCGGCGCGTGCGCGCGTGACGGCGCAGCCTGGAAAAACAAAAGGCGATGACCGGGAAGTCATCGCCTTGTTTCGCGAGCGGTACAGGCGGCGCGCCGTTACTTTGCGACGGCCGGGCTCGATGCCGGTGCGGGCTTGGCCGATGTGCCGCTCGACAATTCGGGCGACAGCGTGAGCGGCGTACCGGACGAATCGGGCACACTGTCGGACGACGCGTTTTCATCGGTCGGCTTCACGTCCGACGGCGGTGCGTCCTGCTGCTGGAGTGGCTTGGGCATCGGAGGCACGGTGGGCAGATAGAGCGCGCCGCTTTGACCGCAGCCGGCAAGAATCGCCAAAGCCGCTACAATCGCGCTCATCCGGAAAACGACTCGCATGATCGTCCCTGAACAATTGAACCGATAGAGTTTAGCATGTCCGATACCGAATACCTGACCCGTGCCGAGGCCGTACTGGCGGCCGTCGAGCGTACCGTCGACGACGCCAACGACGGCGATCACGACATCGATCTGGAGCGCAACGGCAGCGTCCTGACGCTGACGTTCGAGAACGGCTCGAAGATCATTGTCAACCTGCAGCCGCCGATGAAGGAAGTGTGGATCGCCGCGAAGGCGGGCGGTTTCCACTACCGTTTCATCGACGGCGAATGGCGCGATACGCGCACGGGCACCGAGTTTTTCTCGGCGCTCACCGAATACGCGACGCAGCAGGCCGGCCTGGCGATCACGTTCAGCGCGCCGTAACGGCCAGGGCCGAAGCCGGGGCCGCGCCCCGAGCTGTCGTGCCAAAGAAAAAGCGCCCCCGCGGGGGCGCTTTTTTCATGTCCGGGCGGGCGATCAGTGTGCCTGGAACAGGTTCATGATGTCCTGCTTTTCCTGCTCGTCGACGTGCGGCACGGTGGCATCGACGTTCTGCGCGGCCGGTGCCTGCGGTACGCCGACCGTCGACACGAAGCCGTGACCCGGCGCGAACTCGGTGAAGTACAGCTCGCCGCCGAGCGATTCGACGCCGTCCGGCACCGTCGGCTTGAACTCGGGCACGCCCTTCAGCGCGGCGCCCATGTATTCGATCCAGACGGGCAGCGACAGGCCGCCACCCGTTTCGCGATCGCCGAGGCTGCGCGGGTTGTCGTAGCCGATCCACGCGATCGCGGCGAGCGTGTGCTGGTAGCCGGCGAACCACGCGTCGTGCGAGTCGTTCGTCGTGCCGGTCTTGCCCGCGAGGTCGGTGCGCTTCAGCACGTTGGTCCGTGCGCCCGTGCCGCGCTGCGCGACGCTCTGCAGCAGGCTGTTCATCACGTACGCGTTGCGCGCGTCGATCGCGCGCGGTGCGTTCTGCTCGGCGACGAGCGGCTGCGCGCGCACGACGATCGCCCCGTTCGGATCGGTGACTTCCGCGATCAGGTACGGATTGACGCGGTAGCCGCCGTTCGCGAAGACCGAGTACGCGCCCGCCATCTGCAGCGGCGTGACCTGGCCCGCGCCGAGTGCCATCGGCAGGTAGGCCGGATGGCGTTCGGCGTCGAAGCCGAAGCGCGTGATGTACTGCTGCGCGTACTTCGTGCCGATGTGATTCAGGATCCGGATCGACACGAGGTTGCGCGAGCGCTGCAGCGCGGTGCGCATCGACATCGGGCCTTCGAAGCCGCCGCCGTAGTTCTTCGGTTCCCACGGCTGGCCGCCCGTTTCGGCGGCGCTGAAATACAGCGGGCCGTCGTTGATCACGGTTGCCGGCCCGAGGCCCTTGTCGAGCGACGCCGAATAGATGAACGGCTTGAACGACGAACCCGGCTGTCGCCACGCCTGCGTGACGTGGTTGAACTTGTTCTTGTTGTAGTCGAAGCCGCCGACGAGCGAGCGGATCGCGCCGTCCTGCGGGACGATCGACAGGAACGCCCCCTCGACCTGCGGCAACTGCGTGATCGACCATTTACCGGCGTCGTTCTTCACGACGCGGACGATCGCGCCCGGGCGGATGCGGCGATTCGGCTGCGCATTGGCCGACAGCGCGCCTGACGCGAAGCGCAGGTTGTCGCCTTCAATCGTCGCATTGCTGCCGTCGATGAACGCAACCGTGATCTGGCGCGGGGTGGCAGCCGTGACGACCGCGGCAATCAGCTCGCCGTTGTCGGGGTGTTCGAGCAGCGCATCGTCGATCGCCTGTTCGCGGTCGTCGGCACCGGCCGGCAGCTCGATGAAGCCTTCCGGCCCCCGATAGCCGTGCCGGCGTTCGTAATCCATGATGCCCTTGCGCAGCGCGGTGTATGCGACCTGCTGGTCCGCTGAGTCGATCGTCGTGACGACGTTGAAGCCGCGCGTGTAGGTTTCCTCACGGTATTGCGCGTACATCATTTGTCGGACCATTTCCGCGACGTACTCGGCGTGCACGCTGAAATCGCGGCCCGGACCCTTGACGACGAGGGGCTGTGCGACGGCCTCGTCGTACTGTTCGCGCGTGATGAAGTTCAGCTCGAGCATCCGTTGCAGGATGTATTCCTGGCGCACCTTTGCGCGCTTCGGGTTCACGACCGGGTTATACGCGGACGGTGCCTTCGGCAGCCCGGCGAGCATCGCTGCTTCGGCGAGCGTGATGTCCTTCAGGTCCTTGCCGAAGTAGACCCGCGCGGCGCTTGCAAAGCCGTACGCGCGCTGGCCGAGATAGATCTGATTCATGTAGACCTCGAGAATCTGATCTTTCGTCAGCGCACGCTCGATCCGGTACGCGAGCAGCATCTCGTAGATCTTGCGCGTGTAGGTCTTCTCGCTCGACAGGAAGAAGTTGCGCGCGACCTGCATCGTGATCGTGCTCGCGCCCTGCGACGCATGGCCGTTCGTCAGCGCGACGAAACCGGCGCGGACGATGCCGGTGAGGTCGACGCCGCCGTGATCGTAGAAGCGCGCGTCCTCGATCGCGAGGATCGCGTTCTTCAGCGAGGCGGGCACGTCCTTGAAATGGACGACGTCGCGGCGCTCTTCGCCGAATTCGCCGATCAGCACGTGATCGGACGTATAGATGCGCAGCGGCACCTTCGGCCGATAGTCGGTCAGCGCGTCGAGCGACGGCATGTTCGGCCAGGCGACGACGAGCGCGTAGCCGAGCACGAGGCCGCCGGCCACGACGAGCGCCACGCACATCGTGGCGAATCCGAGCAGGACTTTTTGCCACCAGGGCCGCTTCTTCGGCTCCGGGGCAGGAGGCGGGGACGTAGGAGTCGTGGATTGCATAGGCATACCGGAAAACAGTCCCGCGATTATAGCTGCCCGGTAAGACCGGTCCTGACGCGAGAGGCCGCCCGCCGCGCAGCTGCGGGTTGGCGTGCTTCCAGCATAGCCCGCGCACGGCCGTCGCGAGCGGATACTGGCCGTTAGGCCGACTGTCGGCCGCACGCGCCGTTTTGCAGAATCAGGTCTCGGAAACGCGGCGTGGGCCGCGACGATCTCGGGAGGCTGCGATGGCAGGACGATGGGGAGCGCGGTTTGCGCGGGGCGGGCACCGGTCGACGGGAATCGACGTCGGTTCGGACGAGGTGAGGGTGGTCGTGCTGAGCCGGCGCGGACGGGGCGCGGAGGTGTGCGTCGAGGGGCTCGAGCGGGAGCCGGTCGGGTTGGCGGGCGGGCCGGAGGATGCGCGCTGGGCGGCGGTCGCGCGTGCGCTGGCCGCAGCCGTGTCGAGGCTGTCGGCGGCCGACGTGCGGTGCGATGCGCGCGGGGTGATGGCGTTGCACGATGACGAGATGCGCACCGCGACGCTCGATCTGGCCGGGCGGGACGACATCCCGGACGCCGCACGGCAGGCGGCCGAACGCATCTCGGGGCTGGCGCCGGACAGCCTCGCGTTCGACTGGCGGCAGGATGGCGGCGCGGAGGCGGGCGAGATCGAGGTTGCCGTGGCCCCGCTGGCGCTGCTCGAGCGCCGGATCGACGTGGCTGCGCAGGCCGGTGTCGACCTGACGGTGGTCGACGGCGAGTCGGCCGCCGCGTTGCGGGCGTTGCGCTACGCCGCGCAATTCGAACCCGACGCGCAGGCGGGCCCCTACGCGGCACTCTGGTTCCACGACTCGGGCATGCACGGCTGGCGAATCGACGGCCCGTTGGCCGTACCGGTGCTGACGCTGTCCGGCGCCGTGCCAGGGGCGTTTTCCGATGCATTGCGCCGGCGCGCGCTCGGGGCCGTGCATTGCGTACTCGTGGCCGGGGACGAGCGGTGTATCGCCCGCTTCGATACGTCCGTCGCCGAGATTGGCGACGTGCTCGGCGCGGTTGCGATGTCGTTCGACTGTACGGGCTGGAGCGGGCAGCCATGCCTGCCCTCCGGCATGCCGGGCGGTCCGGCGCTGGCTGTCGCATTCGGGCTGGCATTGCGCGGGGTGTGGGAGTGACGGTCCATCGCGCGGAGCAGGGCGGCTTCAACCTGCTGCCGTATCGCGAGCGGCTGGCGCAGGCGTTGCGGCGTCGTCGGGCCGCGCAGTGCGGCATGGCGATTCTGTTCGGCGTGCTTGGCGCCGGCCTGTGGACGGGCGCCGCTACGGGGGCGCGGTGGCGGGTGGATGCCGAGCGCGCAAGCGTGGAGGCGCGGCTGCGGCAGTTGCAGCCGCAGGTGGGTGCTGCGACGCGCGCCGCCAACGCAGCGGCCGTCGCCGCGCAGCGCGACGCGCAGGCGGCTGAGCTTGCCGAGCCTTACCGGCACGTTGCGGGGCTGCTGGCCACACTCGCACGGGTGGGCGACGGCACCGTCCGGCTCGACGCGCTGCGCACGACGTCGGCCGGTGCCGTGCTCGATGCGCGTGCCGCGAGCTACCCGGCGGCGGCGCGATGGCTCGCGGCGATGGCGCGCGAGCAGCGTGGCTGGCGGATCGATATCGATGCGTTGAAGCCTGCTTCGGATGCGCCGGTCGCGACGGGCGGGATGCCGTTCCGGTTCTCGGTCCAGTTGCGCTGGCACGACGCGCTGCCGTCCCGGAAAGCGTCGGGAGGTGGCGCATGACGGCGCTCGTGCATCGGCCCGCACTGCACGGCGGCAGGTGGCTCGGCGGCATGCGGCGCGTGTCGCCGGCGGCTACGCACATCGCAGGCTGCGTGGTCGCGTTCGCGGCCGTGCTGGCGGGTGGCATTCATCTGGCGAATGCCGCTGACTGGAGCGGGCTCGCGCACGGCCGCGCATTGCTGGCAGCGGTGCAGATGCGTGAGGCCGACGCGCGGCGTGTCCTGGCAGCCGCTGTACGGCAACGGGACGTGAATCCGGCGGCGACACACGGCAATCGCTTGTTGCGTGCGCCGGAGTGGGCCGCGTTGATGCTGGAACTGGCAGATCGCGCCGCGTCGAGCGGGCTGCACGACGTATCGATCGAACCGCTGCGTGCCGATGGTGCCGCGCAGGACGGCCGGCGCACGGTGCGCATCGTCGCGGACGGCGGTTTTCGTGCGCTGCTGCAGATGGTCGGCGGGCTGGCGCGTTTCCCCGTGCTGGCGGTGCCGACCGCACTGCGTGTCGAACGGGGAAAGGCGGCGGCGCGCGTGGAAATGTCTGTCGACGTGTTTCCGGGGTTGCCGGCGGCGACGTCTACGGCTGGGGAGGTGTCGGTTCTGGCTGACGCATCTGGCGCCGATCCGTTCGGCGTCACCGGCACGTCTGAAGCGGAGGGGGCGGCTGCTCGTCTGGCCGGCACGATTCGCGCCGGGCGCGCCGGACTCGCGCTGTTCGACGACGGTGACGGCGCGTTCGCGGTCGTGGTGCCCGGCGAAGCCCTCGGGGCCGCGCGGGTGGTGCGAGTCGATCCGGTCGCCGTGACGCTCGCGACGGCGGACGGCGCGTACCGCGTCACGCTGGACGACGGGGGGCGGCCATGATGAAGCATGGATGTCGGGCAATCGCCGTCTGGGCCGGCTTGACGACGGCCGGCGCAAGCGCCTCGTTGCCGCCGCTGCCGGCCGTCTGGCCTGCCGCTGCATCGGTGGACATGCCGGTGCCTGGCCTGCCGCTGCCCCAAGGCGCGGTGGGCGGTGCGGACCACACCGTATCGGCGGAGGCCGGCCCGCGGCCGTTCGATCAGGCGGCTCGCGCGGCGCTTCAGGCGGTGCCCACCACCCCGGCACCCGGGCTGGAGGGGCCGCCGATCCCGTTGGCGCCGCCGGCCCGGATCGGCGACGCCGCGGCACGGCAACCCGGCGATGCAGACGACGCGCGGCGGATCTCGCTGAATCTGCAGGGCGCGGGGCTCGCGGCCGCGTTCGACGCGTTCGCGCGGTTCACCGGGCTGAATATCGTCGTCGGCGAACAGGTGCGCGGCACCGTCACGTTACGTCTGAACAATGTGCGCTGGCGCGATGCCTTCGACACGCTGCTGGACACGCACGGGCTCGCGATGTCCCGGCGGGGCAACGTGATATGGGTCACGCCGGCGGCCGAGCTGGCCGCGCGCGAACGCGAGCGCTTCGAAATGCACGCGCGGGCCGCCGATCTGGAGCCGCTCGCGAGCCGTACGTTCGCGCTGCACTACCCGCGCGCGCAGGACGTGCAGCGGCTGCTGGCCGGCGCGACGGGCCAGCGCCTGCTGTCGAAGCGTGGCGCCGCGGCGGCCGATCCGCGTACGAACCTGCTGTTCGTCACCGATCTCGCGCCGCGTCTCGACCAGATCGCGAGCCTGATCGATGCGATCGACCGGCCGTCGCGGCAGGTCCGGATCGAGGCCCGCATCGTCGAGGGCGAGCAGGGTTTTTCGCGCAACCTCGGCGCTCGCGTCGCGCTGCGGGCGCAGGAGAGGCCGCCATCGGGCGAGAGCGCCACGTTCACGGCCGGCGCGCGCAACGCGCTCGACCTTGCTGCGCGGCCGCTCAGCGGCTTCGAAGCGGCAACCGCGGGCTTCACGTTGTTCGCCGCGCCGCTCAGCCGCGTGCTCGACGTCGAACTGAGCGCGCTCGAGGCGCAGGGGCGGGGTCAGATCGTTTCGCGGCCGCGCGTGGTGACCGCCGATCGCGTCAAGGCCATCGTCGAACAGGGGTCGGAGCTGCCGTACCAGGCGAAGGTCGGCAACGGCGTGAGCGGCGTGCAGTTCCGCCGGGCGACGCTCAAGCTCGAGGTCGAGCCGCAGATCACGCCGGACGGGCGCGTGGTGCTCGACCTGGACGTGACGAAGGACAGCGTCGGCGAGCCGACGGCGGCCGGCCCGGCGATTCACACGAAGCATGTCCAGACGCGCGTCGAGGTCGAGAACGGCGGGACGGTCGCGATCGGCGGGATCTATGAGCAACTGAATCGGAACGATGTGACGCGCGTGCCGCTCTTGGGCAAAATACCGTTTCTGGGCGCGCTTTTCCGGCACCGCGCGCAGCGCGACCAGCGCAACGAACTGGTCGTCTTCATCACGCCGACCGTCGTCGATGCGCGCTGCGATGCGCGCGGCGCGGGCAGCGCGGATGTCGGAAAAATAGGGCCGGAAGCCGCCGGCGCAGGCTCGACAAGGCAGCCGCTTTGCCAGTAAGCTGCGCCACACACCAGCAAGATTGAAGCAGAGGAAGCCGTTGCAAGCGCGGGACCCACATGCAAACGTATTTTTCGTCGGCCTTATGGGAGCGGGTAAGACCACCGTGGGCCGTGCGGTCGCGCGTCGTCTCGACAGGACGTTCTTCGACTCCGACCACGAAATCGAGGCCCGCACGGGCGCGCGCATTCCGGTGATCTTCGAGATGGAGGGCGAGGCCGGGTTTCGCGATCGCGAAACGCAGGTGATCGCCGAGCTCACGCAGCGCGAGAACATCGTGCTCGCGACGGGCGGCGGCGCGGTGCTGCGCCCGGAAAATCGCGACTACCTGAAAAACAGCGGCATCGTCGTCTACCTGCGCGCCAATCCGCACGATCTGTGGCTGCGTACACGCAAGGACAAGAACCGCCCGCTGCTGCAGACCGAAGATCCGAAGGGGCGTCTCGAAGCGCTGTACGAAGTGCGCGACCCGCTGTACCGCGAATGCGCGGATTTCGTCATCGAGACCGGCCGTCCGTCGGTCAACGGTCTCGTCAACATGGTGCTGATGCAACTCGAACTGGCCGGCGTCATCGCCAAGCCGCTACAAGCATGATTACTGTCAACGTCGATCTGGGCGACCGCGCCTACCCGATTCACATTGGCGCCGGCCTGATCGGCCGCGCCGAGCTGTTCGCCCCGCACATCAAGGGTTCGTCCGTCACGATCGTCACGAACACGACGGTCGATCCGCTCTACGGCGATGCACTGCGCGCGGCGCTTGCACCGCTCGGCAAGCGCGTGTCGACGGTCGTGCTGCCGGACGGCGAGGCGTACAAGAACTGGGAAACGCTGAACCTGATCTTCGACGGCCTGCTGACCGACCGCGCGGACCGCAAGACGACGCTCGTCGCGCTCGGCGGCGGCGTGATCGGCGACATGACGGGCTTTGCCGCTGCGTGCTACATGCGCGGCGTGCCGTTCATCCAGGTGCCGACGACGCTGCTGTCGCAGGTCGATTCGTCGGTCGGCGGCAAGACGGGCATCAACCACCCGCTCGGCAAGAACATGATCGGCGCGTTTTACCAGCCGCAGGCCGTGATCGCGGACATCGGCGCGCTGACGACCCTGCCCGACCGCGAACTGGCGGCCGGCGTCGCCGAGGTCATCAAGACCGGCGCGATCGCCGACGCGGAATTCTTCGACTGGATCGAGGCGAACGTCGACGCGCTGAACCGTCGCGACCCGGCTGCGCTCGCACACGCGGTGAAGCGCTCGTGCGAGATCAAGGCGAGCGTGGTGGCGGCCGACGAGCGCGAAGGCGGCCTGCGCGCGATCCTGAACTTCGGCCACACGTTCGGTCACGCGATCGAGGCCGGGCTCGGCTACGGCGAATGGCTGCACGGCGAGGCGGTCGGCTGCGGGATGGTGATGGCGGGCGACCTGTCGGTGCGGCTCGGCCTGCTCGACGAAGCGTCGCGGCAGCGCCTCGATGCGGTGATCGCGGCCGCGCACCTGCCGACCCGCGGGCCCGTGCTCGGCGACGCGCGCTACATGGACCTGATGCGCGTCGACAAGAAGGCCGAGGCCGGCGCGATCAAGTTCATCCTGCTGAAGCGATTCGGCGATACGCTGATCACGCAGGCGCCGGACGAAGCCGTGTTCGCTACACTGGCACAGACGACCCGCTAACGGCGGCCCGGATGCCCCGGCGCCCCTGACATGGAGGAGACGTGAGCGAGACATCCAGCAGCACACTGCACGAAGCCGGCAACGCATCCACTGCGCCGGTGGCCGAGCCGCCGACACTGGCGGCGCTGGAAGCCCATCTCGCTCCGTATGCCGCTCACGCATCGCAGTCGCGCGGCCGTCGCCATCCGGAAACACCGCCGGCGGCGCGCACCGAATTCCAGCGCGATCGCGACCGCATCGTTCATTCGACCGCATTTCGCCGGCTCGAATACAAGACGCAAGTCTTCGTCAATCACGAAGGCGACCTGTTCCGCACACGCCTCACGCACAGCCTCGAAGTGGCGCAGATCGCACGCTCGGTCGCGCGCAACCTGCGCCTGAACGAGGATCTCGTCGAGGCGATCTCGCTCGCGCACGATCTCGGCCATACGCCGTTCGGCCATGCGGGGCAGGACGCGCTGAATGCCTGCATGCGCGAGCACGGCGGCTTCGAGCACAACCTGCAGAGCCTGGCGGTCGTCGACGAGCTCGAGGAGCATTACGGCGCGTTCAACGGGCTGAACCTGTGCTTCGAGACGCGCGAAGGCATTCTGAAGCACTGCTCGCGCGAGAATGCGCGCAAGCTCGGCGCGCTCGGCGAGCGCTTCCTGCAGGGCCGCCAGCCGTCGCTCGAAGCGCAGCTTGCCAACATCGCGGACGAGATCGCCTACAACAACCACGACGTCGACGACGGCCTGCGTTCCGGCCTGATCACGATCGAACAGCTCGCGGAAGTCGAGCTGTGGCAGCGCCACTACGAGGCGGCGCTCGCCGAATTTCCGCACCTCGAAGGCCGCCGTCTCGTGCACGAGACGGTGCGCCGCATCATCAACACGCTGATCGTCGACCTGATCGACGAGACGACGCGCAACCTCGCACGCGTCGCGCCCGCGTCGCTCGACGACGTGCGCGCCGCGCCGCCGCTCGTGTCGCACAGCGAATCCGTAGCCGCCCAGGCGGCCGCCCTCAAGCGTTTCCTCTTCAAGAATCTCTATCGTCACTACAAGGTGATGCGCATGGCGAGCAAGGCGCAACGCGTCGTCACCGGGTTGTTCGATGCGTTCATCGACGATCCGCGCCTGCTGCCGCCGCCATACCAGTCCGACGATGCCGCGCAGCAGCCGCGTCTCGTCGCGCACTACATCGCCGGCATGACCGACCGCTTCGCGCTGAAGGAGTACCAGCGCCTGTTCGTCATCAGCGACAACTGACTGTCACAAACGATCACTAGACTTCGCCGGTTCAATGGCGATGGGAATGTTGCACACGCTGTTGGTAACGTTTTCATAGGAGAGAGATCGATGAAGAAGAAGCCTGCGGGGACCATGGTTCGTTCGATCGCGCTCGGCGGCGCGCTGATGTTCGGGGCGCAGCACGTGGCGTTCGCCGCGACGGAGATCCAGTTCTGGCATGCGATGGAGGCCGCGCTCGGCGAGCGGGTCAATGCGATCGCCGACCAGTTCAACGCGTCGCAGAGCGACTACAAGATCGTGCCGGTCTTCAAGGGCACCTACGACCAGGCGCTCGCGGCCGGCATCGCCGCCTATCGCAGCGGCAACGCGCCGGCGATCCTCCAGGTCTATGAAGTCGGCACGGCCACGATGATGCAGGCGAAGAAGGCCGTCGTGCCCGTCTACGACGTGTTCAAGCAGGCCGGCGTGCCGCTCGACGAAAAGGCGTTCGTGCCGACCATCGCGAGCTACTACAGCGACGCGAAGACGGGCCATCTCGTGTCGATGCCGTTCAACAGCTCGACGCCGGTGCTGTACTACAACAAGGACGCGTTCAAGAAGGCCGGGCTCGATCCGAACCAGCCGCCGAAGACGTGGGCCGACGTGCAGACCGATGCCGAGAAGCTGCGCAAGTCGGGGATGGCGTGCGGCTTCACGACCGGCTGGCAGGGCTGGATCCAGCTCGAGAACTACAGCGCGTGGCACGGGCTGCCGTTCGCGAGCCGCAACAACGGCTTTGACGGTAACGACGCGGTGCTCGAATTCAACAAGCCGCAGCAGATCGCGCACGTCGCGTTCCTGCAGCAGATGGCGAAGGACGGCACGTTCACGTACGCGGGCCGCAAGGATGAGGCATCGGCGAAGTTCTACAGCGGCGACTGCGGGATCATGACGACGTCGTCGGGTGCGCTCGCGAACGTGCAGAAGTTCGCGAAGTTCAGCTACGGCACGGGCATGATGCCGTACGACGCGAACGTGAAGGGCGCACCGCAGAACGCGATCATCGGCGGCGCGAGCCTGTGGGTGCTGGTCGGCAAGGATCCGGCGACCTACAAGGGCGTCGCGAAATTCCTCGCGTACCTGGCCTCGCCGGCCGTCGCCGCGAAGTGGCATCAGGACACGGGCTACCTGCCGGTCACCACGGCCGCGTACGACCTGACGCGCCAGCAGGGCTTCTACGCGAAGAACCCGAGCGCCGAAACCGCGATCAAGCAGATGCTGAACAAGCCGCCGCTGCCGTACACGAAGGGGCTGCGCCTCGGCAACATGCCGCAGATCCGCACGGTGGTCGACGAGGAATTCGAGCAGGTCTGGGCGCAGAAGAAGTCGCCGAAGGATGCGCTCGATTCCGCAGCTTCGCGCGGCGACGAACTGCTGCGCCGCTTCGAGAAGTCGGGCGGCTGAGCCCGCATCGCACCGTGTCGCCGGCCGCATCGCATCCTGTACGGATGCACGCGCCGGCCGGCGGCACGACCCCTTTCCGTTACGCCTGACCGGATCTCCGCGATGCAATCCCGTTCCCGTTTCGGCACGAGCCTGTTGCCGTACCTGCTGATCGCACCGCAGCTCGCGATCACCGCCGTGTTCTTCCTGTGGCCGGCCGGCGTCGCGCTGTGGCAGTCGACGCAGATGCAGGACGCGTTCGGCACGTCGAGCGAATTCGTCGGCCTCGCGAACTTCACGCACCTGTTCGCCGATCCGCTGTATCTCGATTCGTTCCGCACGACGCTCGTGTTCAGCTCGCTCGTCACGGTGAGCGGGCTCGTCGTATCGCTGCTGCTCGCCGCGTGCGCCGACCGCGTGATCCGTGGTGCGCGCGTGTACCGCACGCTGCTGATCTGGCCGTATGCGGTCGCGCCGACGATCGCCGCCGTGCTGTGGGCGTTCCTGTTCAATCCGAGCATCGGCCTGATCACCTATGCGCTCGCGAAGAGCGGCATCGTGTGGAACCACGCGCTGAACGGCGGCCAGGCGATGTTCCTGGTCGTGCTCGCGTCGGTGTGGAAGCAGGTGAGCTACAACTTCCTGTTCTTCTACGCGGGCCTGCAGGCGATCCCGCGCTCGCTGATCGAGGCGGCGGCGATCGACGGCGCCGGGCCGGTGCGGCGCTTCTTCAACATCGTGCTGCCGCTGCTGTCGCCCACCAGTTTCTTCCTGCTGGTCGTGAACCTCGTGTACGCCTTCTTCGACACCTTCCCGGTGATCGACGCGGCCACCGGCGGCGGCCCGGCGCAGAGCACCAAGACACTGATCTACAAGATCTTCGCGGAGGGCTTCCAGGGGCTCGACATCGGCAGCTCGGGCGCGCAGTCGGTCGTGCTGATGGTCATCGTCGTCGGGCTCACGGTGATCCAGTTCCGCTTCGTCGAACGCAGGGTGCAATACGCATGATCGAGAATCGCAAGGGCTTCGACCTGTTCTGCCACGCGGTGCTGATCGCGGGTGTCGTGCTGATCGTGTTTCCCGTCTACGTCGCGTTCTGCGCGGCGACGATGAACGCGCAGGAAGTATTCACGGTGCCGCTGTCGCTGATACCGAGCACGCACCTGTTCGAGAACGTCGCGTACATCTGGGGGCACGGCAGCGGCGGCACGACGGCGCCGTTCGGCCGCCTGCTCGTGAACAGCTTCGCGATGGCGCTCGGCATCGCGGTGGGCAAGATCGCGGTGTCGATCCTGTCCGCGTACGCGATCGTCTATTTCCGCTTCCCGTTCCGCAACACGGCGTTCTGGCTGATCTTCGTCACGCTGATGCTGCCGGTCGAGGTGCGGATCTTCCCGACCGTGCAGGTCGTGTCGACGCTGCACCTGACGAACACCTATGCGGGGCTTACGCTGCCGCTGATCGCGTCGGCGACCGCGACGTTCCTGTTCCGCCAGTTCTTCATGACGCTGCCCGACGAGCTGATGGATGCCGCGCGCATCGACGGCGCGGGGCCGCTGCGGTTCTTCTGGGACGTCGTGCTGCCGTTGTCGAAGACGAGTATCGCTGCGCTGTTCGTGATCACGTTCATCTACGGCTGGAACCAGTATCTGTGGCCGATCCTGATCACGACGGAGGCATCGCTGTCGACGGCGGTGGTGGGCATCAAGACGATGATCGCGAGCGGCGACGCCGCGACCGAATGGCAATACGTGATGGCGGCGACGCTGCTGGGGATGATTCCACCGCTCGTCGTCGTGCTGGCGATGCAGCGCTGGTTCGTGCGCGGCCTCGTCGATTCCGAGAAATAAACAACGGACGGTAACCGGGAGAAGGACCAGGTATGGCTGCGTTGAGCTTGAAGGGCGTCAGGAAATCCTACGACGGCAAGCAGCACGTGCTGCACGGCATCGACGTGGAGATCGCCGACGGCGAATTCATCGTGCTGGTCGGCCCGTCGGGCTGCGGCAAGTCGACGTTGCTGCGGATGATCGCGGGACTCGAGACGGTGACGGATGGCGAGATCGCGATCGGCGAGCGCGTGGTCAACGCGCTGGAGCCGAAGGATCGCGACATCGCGATGGTGTTCCAGAACTATGCGCTGTATCCGCACATGACGGTCGCGCAGAACATGGGCTACGGGCTGAAGATCCGCGGGATCGAGCGCGCGACGATCGACTCGCGGGTGGCCGCGGCCGCGAAGATCCTCGAGCTCGAACCGCTGCTCGCACGGCGGCCGCGCGAGCTGTCGGGCGGCCAGCGGCAGCGCGTCGCGATGGGGCGCGCGATCGTGCGCGAGCCGTCGGTGTTCCTGTTCGACGAGCCGCTGTCGAACCTCGACGCGAAATTGCGCGTGCAGATGCGGCTCGAGATCCAGCGGCTGCATGCGCGGCTTGCGACGACGAGCGTCTACGTGACGCACGACCAGATCGAGGCGATGACGCTCGCCCAGCGCGTGATCGTGATGAACCGCGGCTACGCGGAGCAGATCGGCGCGCCGGTCGACGTGTACGAGAAGCCGGCGACGGTGTTCGTCGCGGGCTTCATCGGCTCGCCCGCGATGAACCTGATGCACGGCCGGCTGTCGGACGACGGCGCGACGTTTGCGGTTGCAGGCGGCGGCCCCGCGCTGCCGGTTGCCGGCGCGCCCGGCATCGGGACGGCGATCGCCACCGGGCGCGACTGGGTGCTCGGCGTGCGTCCCGAACACATGACGCCGCAGCCGGGCGTCGCGCAGGCGACGCTGCCGGTCGATTCGTGCGAGCTGCTTGGCGCGGACAATCTCGCGCACGGCCGCTGGGGCAATCACGACGTTGCGGTGCGCCTGCCGCACGCAGACCGCCCCGCGCGCGGCACGGCGCTGGCGGCCGCGCTGCCGGCGCACCGGCTGCACTTCTTCGATCCCGAGAGCGGCAAGCGTGCCGCCTGAACCTGCTGCACCTGCCGAGAGGCCGACGATGACAACCCGTACCGACTGGCCGTATCCGCGCGTCGTCGCCCATCGCGGCGGCGGTACGCTCGCACCGGAGAACACGCTTGCCGCGCTCGACGAAGGCGCGCGCCGTGGCCACCGGATGGTCGAGTTCGACGCGAAGCTGTCGGCCGACGGCGTGACGTTCCTGCTGCACGACGACACGGTCGACCGCACGTCGAACGGTCACGGCGCGGCGGCGGGCATGCGTTATGACGCGCTGGCCGCGCTCGACGCGGGCGCGTGGCTCGACGCGCGCTTCGCGGGCGAGCGGATGCCGACGCTCGAGGCGGCGGCGGCGCGCTGCCTCGCCCACGGGCTGGCCGCCAATGTCGAGATCAAGCCGTGCCCGGGGCGCGAGCGCGAGACCGGGCAGCGCGTGGCGGCCGACGCGGCTGCGTACTGGCGCGATGCCGCGGTCCCGCCGCTGTTGTCGTCGTTCTCGTTCGATGCGCTGCAACAGGCGCGCGCGACGGCGCCGGCGCTGCCGCGCGGGATGCTCTACGAGGCCGTGCCGGACGACTGGCATGCGCAAGTGGTCGGCGCGCTCGGCTGCGTTTCGTTGCATGCAGACCACAAGCGGCTCGACGAACCGCTCGTGCGCGCGATCAAGGCGGCCGGGCTGCGCATCCTGGTTTACACGGTGAATGACCTCGAACGGGCGCGCGAACTGGCGCGCTGGGGCGTCGATGCGGTCTGCACGGACCGCATCGACCTGATCTCCCCCGCGGCACTGGACGACATCGATATCGCCTGACGGCCGCGACGGCGGCCGGCGCAATCGGTGCCGGGAACGTGCCTGACGCGAAAAAGCGACGCCCCGGCGGGATTTCCGCCGGGGCGTTTTACATCGTGGAGACGTTACGTCAGGAAAAATCCGCTACAAATTGCAGCAGGATTAACCATTCCCCAAATATTCGACTACGCTTAGAAGCGGTAGCCGACGTTCAGGTACGTCACGATCGGGTTCAGCGAGATGTGCGCTTTCGACGTTTCGGTCAGGGTGCCCACCTGGGTCCGCTTGGCCGTCGTGAAGGTCGCGGTCACGCTGACCGGGATGTACGACATCGATAAGCCGGCGAACCAGTGTTTCGTGAAGTTGTACGTGAAGCCGGCGTTGAACACGGGCGCCCACTGGTTGCTGGTCTGTGCGCTGGTCGGGCCGCCGAGCGCGCCGTTTTCGAACGCGCTGTTCGTGATCTTCGCGCCGGTAAACCAGATATACGTCGCGCCGACGCCGATATACGGACGGAACTTCGCGTTGGCGTCGTTGAAGTAGTACTTGAGGAGGAGCGCGGGGCTCCACTGGTATGCGCGGCCGAGCGTACCAAAATTCGCGAACTGGCCCTTGCCGGTGATGTCGAACTTCGGCGGAATGCCGGCAATGAACTCGGTGGCGATATGGTCGGTCACGAAGTAACCGGTCGCCAGTGCGAGCGTGTCGGCGTCGCTGATGCCAGCGCCCGTGTTGGGAATCGATTGGTTGACGGGCGTGCCGCCGACGCCGTAGAGGTACAGCGGATCGCTGCTGTCCTGCGGCGCGAGGTGCAGCCAGCCGGTGCTGACGTAGAAATCACCTGCGGATTGTGCGTGTGCCGTACCGCCCGCGAACGTGAATGCGAGCGCTGCAGCCCCCGTAATGGCCAGTTTTCGTTTCATTGTGTCTCCTCCGATCTAAGGCGTGCTCATTATGACGACTGCGTTTAAAACCAAACAAGCTCGTAAGTTAGAGTTTTCACCCTAGGATTAGTACGACCGTACGCTTCCGCGCCCTGTCGGGACAGGCATTCTACGCAGGTGCGCACTATCGGACCCCCGGGTATTTCCTAACGCGTTCAAACGGACATTCAGCATGGCACGGTTAGCACGACTCTACGTTCCCGACCAGCCGCAGCACGTGATACTGCGCGGCTTGGATCAGCAACCCGCGTTCGTCGACGACCAGGACTACGAACTCTTCATCGATTGCCTGAAGGCCGCCGCCCGCGATCATCACCTGTCGGTGCACGCCTACGTGCTGCTGCCGCGCCAGGTGCAACTGCTCGTGACGCCGAGCGACGAGGCGAGCCTGCCGAAAGCGATGCAGGCTGTCGGCCGGCGCTACGTCGCGCATTTCAACCGGCGCTATTCGCGGCGCGGCACCCTGTGGGAAGGCCGCTACCGTGCGACGGTCATCGAAGGCGAGCGCTATTTCCTGCTCGCGAGCCGCGTGGTCGAGATGAGCCCGGTGCGCGCGCAGCTCGTCGCGACGCCCGAGGCTTATCGCTGGTCGAGCTACCGGCATCACGTCGGGCTCACCGTCGACAGCCTGATCACCGACCATCCGCTCTACTGGGCGCTCGGCAATACGCCGTTCGACCGCCAGCGCGCGTACAAGGAGCTGTGCGAGCAGCCGCTCGACGAGCGGCAGGCCGACCAGTTGCAGCAGGCGACGTTGAAGGGCTGGGTGCTCGGCGGCGAGAATTATCGCGAGTGGGCGGCGCGTACCGCGAACCGGCGCGTGTCGCCGCTGCCGCGCGGACGCCCCAGAAAGGTGCGTGAAAACACGCCGCCGATCCAGCAGTAATCCGGGAACGGCGGTTCAGGAGGCGGCGCTGCGGGCGCCGCTTCTTTTTGCACCAAAACGATACGGCCCCAATAAAGTGGCACCAGATCGAGGCATCCATTTAAATGGGGTTCGATCAAGCGGTTTTTGTTGCTATTCCTTTGATTCGTCGCGTATATTCCGAATTCCGGTGGCCCGGGCGAAGCTTGCCCATCCACTGTCGGCCGCGCCGTCTCCCGTCGGGAGCGGGATCGACGGCAACAAGAAAATGGTTCAACGGCCTCCAGGCCCCCTTTACGACGGTGTCCCCATGAACGACCACCAGCAGCCGCTCGCCGCGGTGCCCGCCGCACAAGGTCTGTATGACCCGCAAAACGAACACGACGCCTGTGGCGTCGGCTTCGTCGCTCACATCAAGGGCAAGAAGAGCCACGAGATCATTCAGCAGGGTCTGAAGATCCTCGAGAACCTCGATCACCGTGGCGCAGTCGGCGCCGATCCGCTGATGGGCGACGGCGCGGGCATCCTGATCCAGATCCCGGACGCGTTCTATCGCGAGGAAATGGCGAAGCAGGGCGTGATGCTGCCGCCGGCCGGCGAATATGGGGTCGGCATGATCTTCCTGCCGAAGGAAAACGCATCGCGTCTCGCGTGCGAGCAGGAGCTCGAGCGGACGGTGAAGGCAGAGGGCCAGGTCGTGCTCGGCTGGCGCGACGTGCCGGTCGACCATGCGATGCCGATTTCGCCGACCGTGAAGGCGAGCGAGCCGCTGATCCGCCAGATCTTCATCGGCCGCGGCAAGGACATCATGGTGACGGACGCGCTCGAGCGGAAGCTGTACGTGATCCGCAAGACGGCGAGCCACCGCATCCAGGCGCTCAAGCTCAAGCACGGCAAGGAATACTTCGTGCCGTCGATGTCGGCGCGCACGATCGTCTACAAGGGGCTGCTGCTCGCGGGCCAGGTCGGCGTGTATTACCGCGACCTGCAGGACACGCGCGTCGTGTCGGCGCTCGCGCTCGTGCACCAGCGCTTCTCGACCAACACGTTCCCGGCATGGGAACTGGCTCACCCGTACCGGATGATCGCGCACAACGGCGAGATCAACACCGTGAAGGGCAACGTGAACTGGCTGAACGCGCGTACCGGCGCGATCGCGTCGCACGTGCTCGCCGACGATCTGCCGAAGCTGTGGCCGCTGATCTACCCGGGCCAGTCGGATACCGCGTCGTTCGACAACTGTCTCGAACTGCTGGTGATGGCCGGCTACCCGCTCGTGCACGCGGTGATGATGATGATCCCGGAAGCGTGGGAACAGCACACGCTGATGGACGAGAACCGCCGCGCGTTCTACGAATACCATGCCGCGATGATGGAGCCGTGGGACGGCCCGGCTGCGATCGCGTTCACCGACGGCCGCCAGATCGGCGCGACGCTCGACCGTAACGGCCTGCGCCCGGCGCGCTACCTCGTCACCGACGACGACCTCGTCATCATGGCGTCGGAAGCCGGCACGCTGCCGATCCCCGAATCGAAGATCGTCAAGAAGTGGCGCCTGCAGCCGGGCAAGATGTTCCTGATCGACATGGAACACGGCCGCATCATCGACGACAAGGAACTGAAGGACAACCTCGCGAACGCGAAGCCGTACAAGAGCTGGATCGACGCCGTGCGCATCAAGCTCGACGAGATCGAGCCGAAGGCCGAGGAAGTCGCGGCCGGCCGCACGCAGGGCGCCGCGCTGCTCGACCGCCAGCAGGCGTTCGGCTACACGCAGGAAGACCTGAAGTTCCTGATGGCGCCGATGGCGCAGCAGGGTGAGGAAGCCGTCGGTTCGATGGGCAACGATTCGCCGCTCGCGGTGATGTCGAACAAGAACAAGACGCTCTATCACTACTTCAAGCAACTGTTCGCACAGGTCACGAACCCACCGATCGACCCGATCCGCGAGAACATGGTCATGTCGCTCGTGTCGTTCATCGGCCCGAAGCCGAACCTGCTCGACACGAACAACATCAACCCGCCGATGCGTCTCGAAGTGTCGCAGCCGGTGCTCGACTTCAAGGACATCGCGAAGATCCGCGCGATCGACCAGTACACGGGCGGCAAGTTCAGCGCGTACGAACTGAACATCTGCTACCCGGTTGCCTGGGGCAAGGAAGGCATCGAGGCACGCCTCGCGTCGCTGTGTGCGGAAGCCGTCGACGCGGTGAAGTCGGGCTACAACATGCTGATCGTGTCGGACCGCAAGACGGACGCCGAGCATGTCGCGATTCCGGCGCTGCTCGCCACGTCGGCGATCCACACGCACCTCGTCCAGCAAGGTCTGCGCACGAGCACGGGCCTCGTCGTCGAGACGGGCTCCGCACGTGAAACGCACCACTTCGCGCTGCTCGCGGGCTACGGCGCGGAAGCCGTGCACCCGTACCTCGCGATGGAAACGCTCGCGAAGATGGCCGAAGGGCTGCCGGGCGACCTGTCGCCGGAGAAGGCCGTCTACAACTTCACGAAGGCGGTCGGCAAGGGCCTGCAGAAGGTGATGTCGAAGATGGGCATCTCGACGTACATGTCGTACACGGGCGCGCAGATCTTCGAAGCGCTCGGCCTGTCGAGCGACCTCGTCGAGAAGTACTTCAAGGGCACCGCGTCGAAGGTCGGCGGCATCGGCCTGTTCGAAGTGGCGGAAGAAGCGATCCGCCTGCACCGCGACGCGTTCGGCGACAACCCGGTCCTGCGCGACATGCTCGACGCGGGCGGCGAGTACGCGTACCGCGTGCGTGGCGAAGACCACATGTGGACGCCGGATTCGATCGCGAAGCTGCAGCACGCGACGCGCAGCAACTCGTACCAGACGTACAAGGAATACGCGCACCTGATCAACGACCAGACCAAGCGTCACATGACGTTCCGCGGCCTGTTCGAGTTCAAGGTCGAGCCGACCAAGGCGATCCCGATCGACGACGTCGAATCGGCGAAGGACATCGTCAAGCGCTTCGCGACGGGCGCGATGTCGCTCGGTTCGATCAGCACCGAAGCGCACGCAACCCTCGCGGTCGCGATGAACCGGATCGGCGGCAAGTCGAACACCGGCGAAGGCGGTGAGGACCAGAAGCGCTATCGCAACGAGCTGCGCGGCATTCCGATCAAGGCCGGCGAGACGCTGAAGTCGGTGATCGGCGACGAGATCGTCAGCGACATTCCGCTGAAGGACGGCGATTCGCTGCGCTCGAAGATCAAGCAGGTCGCGTCGGGCCGCTTCGGCGTCACCGCCGAGTACCTGGCATCGGCCGACCAGATCCAGATCAAGATGGCGCAGGGCGCGAAGCCGGGCGAAGGCGGCCAGCTGCCGGGTCACAAGGTGTCGGAATACATCGGCAAGCTGCGTTACTCGGTGCCGGGTGTCGGCCTGATCTCGCCGCCGCCGCACCACGACATCTACTCGATCGAGGATCTGGCGCAGCTGATCCACGACCTGAAGAACGTGAACCCGAGCTCGAGCATCTCCGTGAAGCTCGTGTCGGAAGTGGGTGTCGGCACGGTCGCGGCCGGTGTCGCGAAGGCGAAGGCCGATCACGTCGTGATCGCCGGCCATGACGGCGGCACGGGCGCGTCGCCGCTGTCGTCGGTCAAGCACGCGGGCACGCCGTGGGAGCTCGGCCTCGCCGAAACGCAGCAGACGCTGGTGCTGAACCGCCTGCGCGGCCGCATCCGCGTGCAGGCCGACGGCCAGATGAAGACGGGCCGCGACGTCGTGATCGGCGCGCTGCTCGGCGCGGACGAATTCGGCTTCGCGACGGCACCGCTCGTCGTCGAGGGCTGCATCATGATGCGCAAGTGCCACCTGAACACGTGCCCGGTCGGCGTCGCGACGCAGGATCCGGTGCTGCGTGCGAAGTTCAAGGGCCAGCCCGAGCACGTCGTGAACTACTTCTTCTTCGTCGCCGAGGAAGTGCGCGAGATCATGGCGCAGCTCGGCGTCGCGAAGTTCGACGACCTGATCGGCCGCGCCGACCTGCTCGACACCCGCAAGGGCATCGAGCACTGGAAGGCGAAGGGCCTCGACTTCTCGCGCGTGTTCTACCAGCCGGAAGAGTGCGAGGACGTCGCGCCGCGTCACGTCGACGTGCAGGATCACGGCCTCGAGCGCGCGCTCGACCACGTGCTGATCGAGAAGGCGAAGGCCGCGATCGAGAACGGCGAGCATGTGTCGTTCATCCAGCCGGTGCGCAACGTGAACCGGACGGTCGGCGCGATGCTGTCGGGCGTGATCGCGAAGAAGCACGGCCACGACGGCCTGGCCGACGACGCGGTGCACATCCAGCTGAAGGGCACGGCCGGCCAGAGCTTCGGCGCGTTCCTCGCGAAGGGCGTGACGCTCGACCTCGTCGGCGACGGCAACGACTACGTCGGCAAGGGCCTGTCGGGCGGCCGGATCATCATCCGTCCGACCAACGACTTCCGCGGCAAGTCCGAGGAAAACATCATCTGCGGCAACACGGTGATGTACGGCGCGATCGAAGGCGAATCGTTCTTCCGCGGCGTCGCGGGCGAGCGCTTCTGCGTGCGTAACTCGGGTGCGACGGCGGTCGTCGAAGGCACGGGCGACCACGGTTGCGAATACATGACGGGCGGCACGGTCGTCGTGCTCGGCGAGACCGGGCGCAACTTCGCGGCCGGCATGTCGGGCGGTCTCGCGTACATCTACGATCCGGAAGGCACGTTCGCGGCGAAGTGCAACAAGGCGATGGTCGCGCTCGAGCCGGTGCTGCAGCAGGCCGAGCAGGAGCGCACGGTCGACCGCGCGCTCTGGCATGCGGGCACGACGGACGAAGCGCTGCTCAAGGGGCTCGTCGAGCGTCATTTCCAGTTCACGGGTTCGCCGCGCGCGAAGTCGTTGCTGGAAAACTGGGACGCGGCGCGCCGCCAGTTCGTGAAGGTGTTCCCGCACGAATACAAGCGCGCGCTGGGCGAGATCGGTGCGAAGAAGGCGGCGAAGGAAGTGCTGGCCGCCTGAGCGACGAACGACATAGCGAAGGCCGCGCGCGCATGATTGCCGCGCGCGGCTCCCCCACCCGATACACCGAACAGAAGAGCACCTTATGGGCAAGGCAACCGGTTTTCTGGAGTTCGAACGCCGCCACGAGGCGTACGAAGCACCGCTCACGCGCGTGAAGCACTACAAGGAATTCGTCGCGGCACTGACCGACGCGGACGCGAAGGTCCAGGGCGCGCGCTGCATGGATTGCGGCATCCCGTTCTGCAACAACGGCTGCCCGGTCAACAACATCATTCCGGACTTCAACGATCTCGTTTACCGTCAGGACTGGCAGCAGGCGATCGAAGTCCTGCACTCGACCAACAACTTCCCGGAATTCACGGGCCGCATCTGCCCGGCGCCGTGCGAGTCGGCATGCACGCTCGGGATCAACGACGATCCGGTCGGCATCAAGTCGATCGAGCACGCGATCATCGACAAGGCCTGGGCGGAAGGCTGGGTGAAGCCGCTGCCGGCCGAGCACAAGACGGGCAAGAAGGTCGCGGTCGTCGGTTCGGGCCCCGCGGGCCTCGCCGCCGCGCAGCAGCTCGCGCGTGCCGGCCACGACGTGACGGTGTTCGAGAAGAACGACCGCGTCGGCGGCCTGCTGCGTTACGGGATTCCCGACTTCAAGCTGGAGAAGTGGCTGATCGACCGCCGCATGCGCCAGATGGAAGCGGAAGGCGTGACGTTCCGCACCAGCGTGTTCATCGGCAAGGATCCGCTGCCCGAGTCGATCGGCAGCCTCGCGAAGGAAACCATCTCGCCGGAGACGCTGAAGGAAGAATTCGATGCGGTCGTGATCGCCGGCGGTTCGGAAACGCCGCGCGACCTGCCGGTGCCGGGGCGCGAACTCGCGGGCGTGCATTACGCGATGGACTTCCTGCCGCAGCAGAACCGCGTGAACGCGGGTGACAAGCTGGTCGACCAGCTGCTCGCGAAGGGCAAGCACGTGATCGTGATCGGTGGCGGCGATACGGGTTCCGACTGCGTCGGCACGTCGAACCGTCACGGCGCGAAGCAGGTCACGCAGTTCGAGCTGCTGCCGCAGCCGCCGGAAGAGGAAAACAAGCCGCTCGTGTGGCCGTACTGGCCGATCAAGCTGCGCACGTCGTCGTCGCACGAGGAAGGCTGCGAGCGTGACTGGGCGGTCGCGACGAAGCGCCTCGAAGGCAAGAACGGCAAGGTCGAGAAGCTGATCGCAGTGCGCGTCGAGTGGAAGGACGGCAAGATGCAGGAAGTGCCGGGCTCCGAGTTCGAGATGAAGGCCGACCTCGTGCTGCTCGCGATGGGCTTCACGCAGCCGGCAGCGCCCGTGCTCGAAGCGTTCGGCGTCGCGAAGGATGCGCGTGGCAATGCGCGCGCGGCAACCGAAGGCGATCGCTCGTACTACACGTCGGTCGACAAGGTGTTCGCGGCGGGCGACATGCGCCGTGGCCAGTCGCTCGTCGTGTGGGCGATCCGCGAAGGCCGCCAGTGTGCGCGGTCGGTCGATGCGTACCTGATGGGGCATTCGAGCCTGCCGCGATAAGCGCAGGTCGGTAGCCGTCGTAGAAACCGGGCGTCCGAAAGGGCGCCCGGTTTTTTTTATGCGTGCGATTCGGTGTCGTATCGCGCGTGCGCAGCGCGCTCCGTAGCGGGCGAGCGCCTGGCGTTTCGACGCGCTGCTACCGCGCCGCGCGCATCGCGACAGAGCTCGGTGTCGCGGCTTCGAGATCCTGCTGCCCCCGCAATTTCGCGAAGCGTCGCCTAATCTGATCACATCCGGCGGCGATTTCCCGGTATCTCAAATCTTTCGTTTTTGTAATGATCCTTGCAAATTGTCATATCATGTCGCCCCTCCGGCCGTGAAGCGAGCGGCCATCACATATGACTGACCCTATTTACAAGGATTCTGGATGGAAGCACTCGTGCAAGGGCTGATCGACGCCGTCAACGGCGTGTTGTGGAACTACGTGCTGATTGCGCTGCTGCTCGGCGTGGGCGCGTGGTTCACGCTGCGGTTCCGGATGATCCAGCTGAAGGCGCTGTTCCTCAGCATGAAGCTGGTCGGCAGCAAGGGCGAGCCGGGCAGCATCTCGTCGTTCCAGGCGTTCGCGACCGGGCTCGCGAGCCGCGTGGGCACCGGCAACATCGCCGGCGTCGCGGTCGCGCTGACGGTCGGCGGGCCGGGCGCGATCTTCTGGATGTGGATGACGGCGCTCGTCGGGATGTCGTCCGCGTTCGTCGAGGCGACGCTCGCGCAGATCTTCAAGGTGTCGCACCCGGACGGCAGCTATCGCGGCGGCCCCGCGTACTACATCCAGACGGGCCTGCGCTCGCGCGGCTTCGGCGTGCTGTTCTCGCTGTCGCTGATCCTCGCGTTCGGCTTCGTGTTCAACGCGGTGCAGGCCAACGCGATCGCCGATGCGTTCGACACGTCGTTCGGCTGGAGCCGCGCGAGCGTCGGTCTCGGTCTCGTGCTGCTGACCGCGCCGATCATCTTCGGCGGGATCCGCCGGATCGCGGCGGTTGCGCAGGTGATCGTGCCGCTGATGGCCATCGGCTACCTCGCGCTCGCGGTCTATGCGGTCGCGACGCACATCGCGCTGGTGCCGGGCGTGATCGAATTGATCGTGAAGAGCGCGTTCGGTCTCGAGCAGGCAGCTGGCGGCCTGACGGGCTATGCGGTCAGCCAGGCGGTCGCGATGGGCGTGAAGCGCGGGCTGTTCTCGAACGAGGCCGGCATGGGCAGCGCGCCGAATGCGGCGGCGACCGCCAGCACGCGGCATCCGGTCGTGCAGGGGCTGATCCAGATGCTCGGCGTATTCGTCGACACGATCGTGATCTGCAGCGCGACCGCCTTCGTGATCCTGCTGTCGGGCCAGTACGAACTGGGCACCGGCATGGAAGGCGCGGCGCTCACGCAGCGCGCAATCGCGAGCCACGTCGGCGGCTGGGGCGGCATCTACATGGCGTTCGCGATCTTCTTCTTCGCGTACTCGTCGGTGATCGGCAACTACGCGTATGCGGAAGGCAACGTCGAATTCATCACAAAGCGGCGCGGCGTGCTGCCGCTGTTCCGCATCGCGGTGCTCGGCATGGTGATGTTCGGCAGCGTCGGGCAATTGCCGCTCGTGTGGGCGATGGCCGATACGAGCATGGGGCTGATGGCGATCATCAACCTGATCGCGATCCTCGCGCTCGGCAAGTATGCGCACGCCGCGTGGGCCGACTATCGCCGCCAGCGCGCGGCAGGCGTTGCCGATCCGGTGTTCACGCGCAACACGATTCCGGAACTCGCGAACGTGCTGCCGACCGACGTGTGGGGCGAGCATGGCCCGCTGCCGCAGCGTCCGGCCGTGGCCGATGCCGACAGCGTGCCGCGTGCGGTGGTGCGCGAGTCATGAACGGCGACCGGCTGCGCGTGTTCGTCGCGCTGATGCCCGATGTGGCATCGCGCGACGCGCTGCATGCGTTGCCGGTTACCCGTGGCGCGCGGCGTCCGCTGCCCGCGCAACTGCATGTGACGCTCGCGTTCGTCGGCGCGATCGAGCGGGCGTGCTGCGACGCGCTGGCCGCGTACCTGCCGGCGCTCGCGGCCGCGCATGCGCTGCCGTTGGTGCCGGTCGAACGGATCGCGTGGTGGCCGAGCCTGCCGCGCGCGCGGCTGATCGTCGCGGAACTGGCCGCCGAGCCGGCGTGTGCGGCGTTGAATGTCGCGCTGTCCGCGAAGCTGCGCGAGCTCGGCGTACCGGCGGATCGGCGGCCGTTCCGTCCGCACGTGACGCTCGCGCGGCTGCCGCACGATGCGGTCGGGCAGCCGGCGCACGGCGGTGCGGTGAAGCGGCCGGTTGCGCTGCGGTTCGACGCGCTCACGCTGTTCGAAAGCCGGTTGTCGCACGAAGGGGTGTCGCATCGGCCGATCGTGTCGGCGCCGATTGCACGGGCGGACGGCGCGGCAGCGGGTTGAGCCGTTCCGGCGAGGCCCGGCGAAGGCCGGCCGCCATCCTTGTCATGCGGCAGGCGGGCTTGCCGCTGCATCGGTTCGGCGACGTCGCGCGACGTCCGGCCTGCTACCCGTGGCGGGTGAGCGTCTATCCCGATGGATCGAGCTTCGATTCTCTCCCGGTGACGAGATCCGTCACCACCTTCCCCGACCCCATCGACATTGCCCGCCCGGGTTCACCAAGATCGCTGGAGAGTGTGATGCACACCGCGCCGGCCGCGGTGTACGCGCGGGCGACTTCGACTTCGGCGAGCCGGGCGCGTGCCGCTTTGTCCGCGTTGCGCGCATGCAGCGCCAATGCCATGCCGGGCGCGACGAGCCGTGAGCCGCCGCGCGCACGCCGCGCCGATCCCCGAACCGGCGCCGGTGATCAGCGCGCTCCGCGCGCGGCGCGTGCGCTTACGCGGCGACCTTGTCGCTGTCGTTCACGCGCTCGACGTTGATCGTGCCGACGTGGAACGCGGCCAGCGACTCGCGGTGCGCGATGCTGACGATCGCGGCCTTCGGCAGCCGTTCGGCGAACAGGTGGTAGAGGCGTGCCTCGTTGTCGGCGTCGAGCGCGCTCGTCGCTTCGTCGAGGAACAGGAAGTCGGGTTTGTGCAGCAGCACGCGTGCGCCGGCCAGGCGCTGCTGTTCGCCCGGCGACAGCACGCGGGTCCAGTGCGCGGTCTCGCCGAGGCGCTCGACGTAATCCTCGAGGCGGCATGCGCGCAGCGCGTCGCGGCAGGCTTCGTCGCTGAACGCGTCGGCCGTCGCCGGATAGGTGAGCGCGGCCTTCAGCGTGCCGATCGGCAGATAGCTCGTCTGCGGCACGAACATCATCCGCGCGCCGACCGGCGCATCGATCGCGCCGTCGCCGAACGGCCACAGGCCCGCGAGCGCGCGCATGAACGTGCTCTTGCCGGAACCCGACTTGCCGATCACGAGCCAGCGCGAGCCGGGCTCGATCGTGACGCTGCCGATGTTCGCGAGCGCGTTGCCGTTCGGCAGCGCGAGCTTGAGCGACGACGTCGACAGCGTCGTGTCGTCGACGTAGTGCAGGTTGATGCCGCCGTGCTCGGTCGCGGGCGACAGGCTTTCCTTCAGGTGCGACGTGCCCATCACGCGCTTGAATTCGCGCAGACGGTTGACGGTGGCGCGCCATTCGACGAGGGTCGAGTAGCTGTTGATGAACCACGAGAACGAATCGCTGACGGTGCCGAACGCGGACGAGATCTGCATCAGGACGCCGAACGAGAACGCGCCCGCGAAATAGCGCGGTGCGGCGACGACGAGCGGGAAGATGATCGCAATCTGCCCGTAGAAGCTCAGCACGAACGTGAGCCGCTTCGTGTACTTCATCACGCGCCACCAGTTGTCGCGGATGCGCAAGAAGAGGTTTTGCGCGTTGCCGGTCTCGGTCTTCTCGCCGTCGTAGAACGCGATCTGCTCGGCGTTCTCGCGCACGCGGATCAGCCCGAAGCGGAAGTCGGCCTCGACGCGCTGCTGCTGGTAGTTGATCGACACGAGCGGATGGCCGACCTTCTGGATGATCAGCGAGCCGATCACCGCGTACAGCGCGGCCGCCCACACCATGTAGCCGGGGATCGCGATCGGCGTCGCGCCGAGCGAGATCGTCAGCGCGCCGGCGAGCGACCACAGGATCGTGATGAACGACACGAGCGTGACGACCGTCGACAGCAGGTCGAGCGACAGCGCGAGGGTGGTCGTCGCGAACGACTGGAGGTCGTCGGTGATCCGCTGGTCGGGGTTGTCGGCGAGGCGGTCACGTTCGATCCGGTAGAACGCGCGATCGCCGAGCCACTGGCCGAGAAAGCGGTCGGTGAGCCACTGGCGCCAGCGGAAGCCGAGCATCTGCCGCAGGTAGCGGCCGTACACGGCGAGGATGATGAAGGCGAACGCGAGCGCGGAGAACTGCATCAGCAGGTTCGGGAAGTCGTGAACGTCCTTCGACTGCAGCGCGTTGTAGAACTCCGCGTTCCACTTGTTCAGCCGGACGTTGATCCAGACCACGCAGAGGTTGATCGCGATGATCGAGACCAGCAGGCCCCATGCGATTTTCCATTCGGACGATACCCAGTAGGGCTTGATGAGGCTCCATGCGGATACCGGGCGCTCGTCCTGCGGCGCGTCGGAGGCGGAGCGGACGGGATCGATCGATTGGGTCATGTGCTTCCTGATGAGTAGCCGGCGCGCGGGCCGGGCGAAGCCGGGCGCGCGCCGCGATACGGCATGCCGGGACGCGGCGCCGACTGACGGCGGGCGTCCGGATGGTCGCCCGCGCGTCTTAAACGGCACTTAAGGCCGGCGGTGACGCGGCAACCGGCCGCTCGCGCGGCCGGCCTGCGGGCATTGTGCCAGAGCGGCGCGGCACGACGGCGAATTTGCCGCAAGGGGGACAGTTTGCGGCGCTTTCCGCTTTTATGGTCTAATGGCCGACGACGAAACAGGGGTGCTTTGTGGCGCGGCCGGCAGATGTTCCAGGCAGCGCGATGAGGCTGAGAAAGACCCTTCGCACCCGATCCGGGTAATACCGGCGAGGGAAGTTTCTGATCCCGCCGGGTCGCGCTGGCTGCCATCCCACATGGTCAGCGCCCTTGTCCCGCCCGGCCGGCCTTTGCTGCCGGTTTCGTCCTTTTGGGTACGCGCTTTGCGCGTTACGGAAGGAATGATGACCGCACAATCTTCAGTCTTTTGCATGGTTCCCGGCCCGATGTCGCGTGCGTTCGCGCACGGCGGCGCGTGCGCGTGCGCATCGACGTTCGTCGTGCGCGCTTGCGCGGAGGGTGCGCGATGAACGCCCGGGATTCCCGACCCGACTTCGCGGTGCTCGGCGGCGGCCTCGTCGGCCGCCTGATCGCATGGCGGCTCGCAGGCGACGGGCATCGTGTCGCGCTTTACGAGCGCGGCGGCCCGGACGGCGAACAGTCGGCCGCGTGGATCGCGGCTGCGATGCTCGCGCCGCTCGCTGAAGCGGCGAGCGCGGAGCTGCTGATCACCGAGCTCGGCGCAGCGTCGCTCGCGCGCTGGCCGCAGTGGCTCGCGGAACTGCCGGAACCCGTCTTCTTCCAGCATCACGGCACGCTCGTCGTCTGGCATCACGCGGATCGTGCGGAGGCGCCGTTGTTCGAGCGGCGCGTGCGCGCGAACGCGCCGGCCGACCTGTTCGACAGCGGGTTCGTGACGCTCGCCGGCGCGCAGGTCGATGCGGCCGAGCCGGTGCTCGCGGGCCGCTTCGCGCGCGGCCTGCTGCTGCCGAACGAAGGCCAGCTCGACAATCGCCAGGCGCTGCGGGCGCTCGCGGCCGGCCTCGTCGAACGCGGCGTCGACCTGCACTGGCACGTCACGATCGACGACGCGAACCTGCCCGCCGCGCATTTCACGATCGATTGCCGCGGGCTGGGCGCGAAACCCGCGCTGCCCGCGTTGCGCGGCATCCGCGGCGAAGTCGCGCGCGTGCGCGCGCCCGGCATCGGGCTCACCCGGCCCGTGCGGCTGCTGCATCCGCGCTACCCGCTGTACATCGCACCGAAGCAGGACGATCTCTATGTGATCGGCGCGACCGAAGTGGAGGGCGAGGACATGTCGCCCGTCAGCGTGCGCTCCGCGCTCGAACTGCTGAGCGCGGCGTTCTCCGTGCATCCGGCGTTCGGCGAGGCACGCATCCTCGAGCTCAATGCGCAGTGCCGGCCGACGCTGCCCGATCATCGCCCGGCGGTGATCTGGGACGGCGCGTCGACGCTTGCCGTCAACGGCCTGTACCGGCACGGCTTCATGATCGCGCCGGAAGTCGCGCACGCGGCGGTTGCGGTCGCCGAAGCCGCGCTGGGCGGCGCGTTCGGCGACGCCGACGCGTTTGCCGCGTGGCGCGACGCGGCGCGCTGGCCGACGCTCCTTCATCACCGCAACGACGCGCGCCAGCCGGCCTGACGCGCGCCGCCGACCGAATTCGACGAAGCCTCATGGATATCCAGATCAACCAACAGACCCTGACGTTGCCCGACGGCGCAACGGTGTCCGACGCGCTCGCCGCGTACGGCGCGCGTCCGCCGTACGCGGTCGCGCTGAACGGCAACTTCGTCGCGCGCACGCAGCACGCGGCGCGCGCACTCGCGGCGGGCGACAAGCTCGACGTCGTGCACCCCGTCGCGGGCGGCTGAGCGCCGCCGGATCGTCCCCGCTCTTCCAGGAAAACGACATGACGTCCCACACCTCCGCCGACGCGTTGACGCTGTACGGCGAAACCTTCGCAAGCCGCGTGCTGATCGGCACGTCGCGCTATCCGTCGCTGCAGTCGCTGTCCGATTCGATCGCCGCGTCGCGGCCGGGGATGGTGACGGTCGCGCTGCGCCGCCAGATGACGGGCGGTACGGCCGAAGCCGGCTTCTTCGACCTGCTCAAGCGCCACGCGGTGCCGCTGCTGCCGAACACGGCCGGCTGCCAGACCGTCGCCGAAGCCGTGACGACCGCGCACATGGCGCGCGAGGTGTTCGGCACCGACTGGATCAAGCTCGAACTGATCGGCGACGACTACACGCTGCAGCCCGACCCGGTCGGCCTGATCGAAGCGGCCGCGCAACTGGTCAAGGACGGTTTCAAGGTGCTGCCGTACTGCACCGAGGATCTGGTGATCGGCCGGCGCCTGCTCGACGTCGGCTGCGAGGCGCTGATGCCGTGGGGCGCGCCGATCGGCACGGGCAAGGGCGTCGTGAACCCGTACGGCCTGCGCGTGCTGCGCGAGCGGCTGCCCGACGTGCCGCTGATCGTCGATGCGGGGCTCGGCGTGCCGTCGCACGCGTGCCAGGTGATGGAGTGGGGCTTCGACGGCGTGTTGCTGAACACCGCCGTGTCGCAGGCCACGCACCCCGAGATCATGGCGCGCGCGTTTGCGCAGGGGGTCGAGGCCGGCCGTGCCGCATATCTCGCCGGGCCGATGGACGCGCGCGAGACCGCGCACGCGAGCACGCCGGTCGTCGGGATGCCGTTCTGGCACCAGGACGGGGGCGGCGCATGAGCACGCGTTTCGCGGATGCATTCTGGCCGCCGGCCGACGAACTGGCCGAAGCGGCCGAACGGATTCGCGCCCGGCTCGGCGACTGGCCTGGCGGCGCCGCGCCGTGGCGGCTCTGCGTCGCGGTGCCCGACGCGCCGGCCGACGGCGACGTGCTGATCGTATCGGCCGGCGACCGCGCCGCGCAGGCGCGTGCGTCGGCCGCATCGCGGCCCGCGGCGCCGGGCGCGGTCGCGATCGAATTCGACGAGCAGGGCGCGGTGCTGCACACGGCGGGCGCGCGCCACGCGCTCGACGCCGCGCATCCGCTCGCGGACGACTGGATCGCTGCGCTCGCCGCGTTCCTCGATTGCGGCTTTGCGCCGGTCGATGCGCTGGTGCTGGCGCTGGCCTGGCGCGACGGCGACGAAACGCGCGCCGCCGATGCGTGGCCGGTCGATGCCGCGCGGTTCCCGCGTGTCGCCGGGTTGCCGGCCGCGCCCGAACCGGCATTCGCGCCGTGCCCCGCGCAACTTGGCCTTTATCCGGTCGTGCCGGACGCCGAATGGGTCGAGCGCGTGCTCGATTGCGGCGTGCGGACCGTGCAGCTGCGTGTGAAAGGCGCAACGCCGGACGCCTTGCGGCGGGACATCGCGCGCGCGGTCGCGGCCGGGCGCCGCTATCCGGATGCGCGCGTGTTCATCAACGATCACTGGCAGATCGCCGTAGAAGAAGGGGCGTACGGCGTTCATCTGGGCCAGGAAGACCTCGAAACGGCCGATCTGGCCGCGATCGCGCGCGCGGGCCTGCGGCTCGGACTTTCGAGCCACGGTTATTACGAAATGTTGCGAGCGCTGCACGAGCGCCCGAGTTACCTCGCGCTCGGCCCCGTGTACGCAACCGCGACCAAGGCCGTTGCTGCGCCGCCACAGGGCCTCGCGCGGATCGCCCGTTATGCGCGCTTCGCGGGCGCGCGGGCGCCGCTCGTCGCGATCGGCGGGGTGGGGCTCGACGCGCTGCCGGCCGTACTGGCAACGGGCGTCGGCAGTGTCGCGGTGGTCAGCGCGGTGACGGGGGCGGCCGACTATCGGGCCGCCATTGCTGCGTTGCAACAATGTTTTCCCGGACAATTTGACAATCATTGACCGGAGGGGCTGAAGCGGCGTCACGACATCATTCCAAGGCAGGCCCTATAATTCGGCGTTCTGCGTAAAAGGACTGTCAGCTCCGTGAGCCCCACTCCTACCGAGACACTGCTGGAACTTCGCGACGTCGACTTTGGCTACGGCGACCGCCTCGTCCTGTCCAACCTGAACCTGCGCTTCGGGCGCGGGCAGGTGGTCGCGGTCATGGGCGGGTCGGGTTGCGGCAAGACGACCGTGCTGCGCCTGATCGGCGGCCTCGTGCGTGCGCGCCGCGGCCAGGTGCTGTTCGACGGCGCCGATGTCGGCGCGCAAACGCGCGACGGCCTGTACGCGCTGCGCCGCAAGATGGGCATGCTGTTCCAGTTCGGCGCGCTGTTCACCGACATGTCGGTGTTCGAGAACGTCGCGTTCGCGCTGCGCGAGCATACCGACCTGCCCGAAGACCTGATCCGCGACCTCGTGCTGATGAAGCTCAACGCGGTCGGGCTGCGCGGCGCGCGCGACCTGATGCCGTCCGAGGTGTCGGGCGGGATGGCGCGCCGTATCGCGCTGGCACGCGCGATCGCGCTCGACCCGCAGCTCATCATGTACGACGAGCCGTTCGCGGGCCTCGATCCGATCTCGCTCGGCATCACCGCGAACCTGATCCGCACGCTGAACCAGGCGCTGGGCGCCACGTCGATCCTCGTCACGCACGACGTACCCGAATCGTTCGCGATCGCCGACTACGTGTATTTCCTGGCCAACGGCGGCGTGCTCGCGCAGGGCACGCCCGACGAGCTGCGCGCATCGACCGATCCGAGCGTGCGGCAGTTCATCGACGGTGCGCCGGACGGCCCGTTCAAATTTCATTACACGAGCCCGCCGCTCGCAGCGGATTTCGGGCTCGGCGGAGGGCGCGCATGATCAGCGCGATCGGACGTTACGTCATCGGCGGCCTCGAGCGCGCGGGCTACGGCACGCGGCTGTTCGTGCGCCTCGTGCTGGAATTCTTCCCGCTGCTGCGCCGGCCGCGGCTGGTCACGAAGCAGATCCACTTCCTCGGCAACTATTCGTTCGTGATCATTGCCGTGTCGGGGCTGTTCGTCGGCTTCGTGCTCGGCCTGCAGGGGTATTACACGCTGAACCGCTACGGTTCCGAGCAGGCGCTCGGCCTGCTGGTTGCACTGTCGCTCGTGCGTGAACTCGGGCCGGTCGTCACCGCGCTGCTGTTCGCGGGCCGCGCGGGCACGTCGCTCACGGCCGAGATCGGTCTGATGAAAGCCGGCGAGCAGCTCACCGCGCTCGAAATGATGGCGGTGGATCCGATCAAGAACGTGATCGCGCCGCGCATGTGGGCGGGCATCATCGCGATGCCGCTCCTGGCGGCGATTTTCAATGCGGTCGGCGTGCTCGGCGGCTACTTCGTCGGCGTCGTGCTGATCGGCGTCGACCCGGGTGCGTTCTGGTCGCAGATGCAGGGCGGCGTGCAGGTCTGGGCCGACGTCGGCAACGGCGTGCTGAAGAGCATCGTGTTCGGGTTCGCCGTGACCTTCATTGCGCTGTATCAGGGGTATGAAGCGAAGCCCACGCCCGAAGGCGTGTCGCGCGCGACCACCAAGACGGTCGTGTTCGCATCGCTCGCCGTACTCGGCCTCGATTTCCTGCTGACCGCGCTGATGTTCAGCTAAGCCTCAGCCAAGCCAAATTTTGGGATGACGATGAAAAAGACTGCTCTCGACTTCTGGGTCGGCCTGTTCGTGGTGGTGGGCTTCCTTGCGGTGCTGTTCCTGGCGCTGAAGGTCGGCAACATGAGCTCGCTGTCGTTTCAGCCGACCTATTCGGTGAGGATGAAGTTCGACAATATCGGCGGGCTGAAGCCGCGTGCGGCCGTGAAGAGCGCCGGCGTCGTGGTCGGCCGCGTGAAGTCGATCGGCTTCGACACGAATACGTACCAGGCGCTTGTCACGATCGATGTCGACGGCCAGTATCAGTTCCCGAAGGATTCGTCGGCGAAGATCCTGACGTCGGGCCTGCTCGGCGAGCAATATATCGGCCTCGATCCGGGCGGCGACACCGAAATGCTGAAGTCGGGCGATACGATCACGATGACGCAATCGGCGATCGTGCTCGAGAACCTGATCGGCCAGTTCCTGTACAGCAAGGCCGCCGACGCGGGCGGTGCGAAGCCGGCAGCCGGTGCGCCGGCCGCGCCTGCACCGGTGGCGGCGCCGGCGTCGGCGGTGTCCGCCGCGTCCGGTTCGGCGGCCCAATAACCACACGAGAGAATACAGAGGGTAATGACCATGCAGACGATCCGCATCAGGCACGCCGCACTGGCGGTAGCGGCAGTCGCCGCGTTGAGCGGCTGCGCGACCGTGCAGACGCCGACCAAGGGTGATCCGCTCGAAGGCTTCAACCGGTCGATGTACAAGTTCAACGACACGGTCGATACGTATGCGCTGAAGCCGGTCGCGAAGGGCTACCAGTACGTGGTGCCGCAGCCGGTGCGCGACAGCGTGACGAACTTCTTCTCGAACATCGGCGACGTCTACATCGCGGCGAACAACATCGTGCAGCTGCGGATCGCGGACGGTGTCGGCGACATCATGCGCGTCGTGATCAACACTGTGTTCGGCGTCGGCGGCCTGTTCGATGTCGCGACGATCGCGAAGCTGCCGAAGCACACGGCCGACTTCGGGATCACGATGGGCCGCTACGGCATGCCGTCGGGCCCGTATCTGGTGCTGCCGCTGCTCGGCCCGAGCACGCTGCGCGACACGGCCGGCCTGGGCGTCGACTACGTCGGCAACCCGCTGACCTACGTGAAGCCGGATGGCCTGAGCTGGGGCCTGTTCGGCGTCAACCTCGTCAACACGCGTTCGAACCTGCTCGGCGCGGGCGACGTGCTGGATGCCGCGGCGCTCGACAAGTATTCGTTCGTACGTAACGCGTACCTGCAACGCCGCCAGATGCTGATCAGCAATGCGCGCGGCGAGGCCGCCGCGACGTCGAGCAACGATGCGCTGCCGAAGTACGACCTGCCGGAAGACGGCGCGGCACCGGCGGCAGGCGCGGCAGCAGCGGGCGGAGCGACGGCGCCGGCAGGCGCATCGGGCGCGGCGGTGGCCGCGCCGGCGTCGGGCTCGGCCGAATCGCCGAACCCGGCCAGCGCAACGACCGTGCCGCCGATGCAGGTGGCGCCGCCGTCGCCGGGCGGGTTCCGCTTCCCGAGCATCCGGCTGCACTGACGGATTTACATTCGTTACAGCCGGAAACGATTCAGTCGGTAGCGTGCGCGAACTTGCGCGTAAGCTACCTGCTCCAACCTACGCATCGACTCATATGCAGGTCACCATGATGAAAAAACTGTTCCTGATCCCCGTTTTCGCGGCGCTGTTCTCGTTCGGCAGCGCGGCCCAGGCGCAAGTCGACCAGTCGAACCCGCAGGCGCTGATCAAGACCGCGACGCAGCAGGTGCTCGACGAAGTCAAGGCGCAGACGATCAAGCAGGGCGACACCAACCGCATCATCACGATCGTCAACAAGGACATCCTGCCGTACACCGATTTCCGCCGTACCACGCAGCTCGCGATGGGCCGCAACTGGCGCACGGCGACGGCCGAGCAGCAGCAGCAGGTTCAGGAGCAGTTCAAGCTGCTGCTGATCCGCACGTATTCGGGCGCGCTGGCGCAACTGAAGCCGGACCAGCAGATCCAGTACCCGCCGTTCCGCGCCGATCCGGCCGACACCGATGTCGTGGTCAAGACGGTGGCGATGAACAACGGCCAGCCGGTCCAGATCGACTACCGCCTGTACAAGTCGGCGAGCGGCTGGAAGGTGTATGACCTGAACGTGCTCGGCGCATGGCTGATCCAGACGTACCAGCAGCAGTTCAACGAGAAGATCCAGCAAAGCGGCGTGGACGGCCTGATCCAGTTCCTCACGCAGCGCAACCAGCAACTTGCCGCTGGCAAGCAAGCGTCGTGAGCGGCTTCGAAGCCGGCTCCTCGCTGACCGTCGCGAGTGCGAAGTCCGCGCTCGCGGACGGTCTTGTGCGCATCGGCGCGGGCGCGACCGCCGTCGATTGCGCAGCGCTGACGCAGTTCGACTCGTCCGCGCTCGCCGTGCTGCTCGCATGGCAACGTGCCGCCAAAGCGCGCGGTGCGACCCTCGACGTCCTCAATCTCCCTCCGAAGCTCGCCAGCCTCGCGCGCGCCTACGGCGTCGACGCGCTCATCGAAGGCACCGGGCGACATTGACCCTGTCCGACCGGAGCCTGCCGCGCCAGCCGGCGCGCGCAAGCTTCAGGCCGCGTGCCTCCTGCACCGGCTCCACCAGCCGGTTTGCCCTATAATCAAGCGTTTTGCGGGGCAGCCAATCGGCGTCCGGCCCCCATTTTCTTTCGCAGCAAGCACAGAATAGGCGTCGCGGCCCTGGCGTCGCGCACAGTCATGTCAGCCATAGAAATCCGTCACGTCAAGAAGCGCTACAAATCGCTTCAGGCGCTCAAAGGCGTCAGCCTGTCGGTCGAGGAAGGCGAGTTTTTCGGTCTGCTCGGCCCCAACGGCGCAGGCAAGACCACGCTCATCAGTATCCTCGCCGGGCTCGCCCGGGCCGACGAAGGCAGTATCTCGGTGCGCGGTCACGACGTCGTCAAGGACTTCCGTGGCGCGCGCCGTGCACTCGGCGTCGTGCCACAGGAACTCGTGTTCGATCCGTTCTTCACCGTCCGCGAGACGCTGCGGATCCAGTCCGGCTATTTCGGGCTGCGCCGCAACGACGACTGGATCGACGAAGTGATGGCCAATCTCGACCTCACCGAGAAGGCCGATGCGAACATGCGCGCGCTGTCGGGCGGGATGAAGCGCCGCGTGCTGGTCGCGCAGGCGCTCGTGCACCGGCCGCCGGTAATCGTGCTCGACGAACCGACCGCCGGCGTCGACGTCGAATTGCGCCAGACGTTGTGGAAATTCATCTCGCGGCTGAATCGCGAGGGCCACACGATCGTGCTGACCACCCATTACCTCGAGGAAGCCGAGTCGCTGTGCGACCGCATCGCGATGCTGCGCCGTGGCGAAGTGGTCGCGCTCGATCGCACCGATGCGCTGCTGCGCCGCTTCGCGGGGCTGCAGCTGTACCTGCGCCTCGCGACCGGCGCGCTGCCGTCCGAGCTGCGCGGGCTGGAGTCCGATCCGGCCGCACGCGCGCCGGGCGAGCACCTGCTGCGCCTGACGAGCTATGACGATGTCGAACGCATCCTCGCGCAATGCCGCGCGGCGGGCTGTACGTTCGACGAGATCGAGGTCCGCAAGGCCGACCTCGAGGATGTGTTCGTCCAGGTGATGAACGGGGCAGACGTCATCGAGGGATTGGCATGAGCGGGTTTCAAACGCTGTTCTACAAGGAATTGCTGCGTTTCTGGAAGGTGTCGTTCCAGACGGTGTGCGCACCGATCGTCACGGCGCTGCTGTACCTGACGATCTTCGGCCACGCGCTGTCGGGCCGCGTCGAGGTCTATCCGGGCGTCGAGTACGTGAGCTTTCTCGTGCCGGGCCTCGTGATGATGAGCGTGCTGCAGAACGCGTTCGCGAACAGCTCGTCGTCGCTGATCCAGTCGAAGATCACCGGCAACCTCGTGTTCATGCTGCTGCCGCCGCTGTCGTACCGCGACATCTTCGGCGCGTACGTGCTCGCGTCCGTGGTGCGCGGCCTCGCGGTCGGCACCGGCGTGTTCGTCGTGACGATCTGGTTTATCCCGATGCATTTCGCGGCGCCGCTGTTCATCATTGCGTTCGCGCTGCTCGGCTCGGCGATCCTCGGCACGCTCGGCCTGATCGCCGGGATCTGGGCCGAGAAGTTCGACCAGCTCGCCGCGTTCCAGAACTTCCTGATCATGCCGCTGACGTTCCTGTCCGGCGTGTTCTATTCGACGCACTCGCTGCCGCCCGTGTGGCGCGAGATCTCGCGTCTCAATCCGTTTTTCTACATGATCGACGGCTTCCGTTTCGGGTTCTTCGGCGCGTCCGACATCAACCCGTTCGCGAGCCTCGCGATCGTCACCGGTTTCTTCGTGCTGCTCGCGCTGATCGCGATGCGGCTGCTCGCGACCGGCTACAAACTGCGTCATTGATATCGACAGGCAGCGGCCGCCATCGGGGCGGCGCGCGCCGACAGGAGCCTTACACCATGTTGCCGACTCCCGAACAGGTCAAGCAATACATCGCCGGCGGTCTCGCCTGCACGCATCTGGAAGTCGAAGGCGACGGCCAGCATTTCTTCGCGACGATCGTGTCGGCGGCCTTCGAAGGCAAGCGGCCGATCCAGCGGCACCAGCTGGTCTATGCGGCGCTCGGCGATCGCATGAAACAGGAAATTCACGCGCTCAGCATGAAGACGCTGACGCCCGCCGAATGGCAGAACGCATAACCGGAAATCACTGAGTGCAAGTCACCGTCAACGAGCGCGACGCCGTCCAGAGCGTCGCCACGGCACACCCGGCCGCCAACGGGGAATCGCATGGCCATGGGACGGACAAGCTCGTGATCGAAGGCGGCCACCGCCTGTCGGGCGAGATCGTCGTGTCGGGCGCGAAGAACGCCGCGCTGCCGATCCTGTGCGCGGGGCTGCTCACGGCCGATCCGGTCGATCTCGACAACGTGCCGAACCTGAAGGACGTGCGTACCACGCTGAAGGTGCTGAACCAGATGGGCGTGAAGAGCGAGACGGATGGTTGCCGCGTGCAGCTCGACGCGTCGCGCGTCGACAACCTCGTCGCGCCGTACGAGCTCGTGAAGACGATGCGTGCGTCGATCCTCGTGCTCGGGCCGCTGCTCGCGCGCTTCGGTGAAGCGAAGGTGTCGCTGCCGGGCGGCTGCGCGATCGGCGCGCGTCCGGTCGACCAGCACATCAAGGGCCTGCAGGCGATGGGCGCCGAGATCAGCATCGAACACGGCTTCATCGAAGCCCGCGCGAAGCGCCTGAAGGGCGCGCGCATCGTGACCGACATGATCACGGTGACGGGCACCGAGAACCTGCTGATGGCCGCGACGCTGGCCGACGGCGAGACGGTGATCGAAAACGCCGCGCGCGAGCCGGAAGTGAGCGATCTCGCACACTTGCTGGTCGCGATGGGCGCGAAAATCGACGGCATCGGCACCGACCGCCTCGTGATCCAGGGCGTCGAGCGGCTGCATGGCGCGCGTCATTCGGTGATCCCCGACCGCATCGAGGCCGGCACGTTCCTGTGCGCGGTCGCGGCGGCCGGCGGCGACGTGATGCTGACGGGCGTGCGCCCGCACATCCTCGACGCGGTGATCGACAAGCTGCGCGAAGCCGGCGTGTCGATCGAGGAAGGCGACAGCTGGCTGCGCGTGAAGATGGATCGCCGCCCGTCGGCGGTCACGATCCGCACGTCGGAATACCCAGCGTTCCCGACCGACATGCAGGCGCAGTTCATGGCCCTCAATACGGTCGCGACGGGCACCGCGCAGGTCGTCGAAACCATTTTCGAGAACCGTTTCATGCACGTGCAGGAGCTGAACCGGCTCGGCGCGAACATCACGATCGACGGCAACACCGCGCTCGTGACGGGTGTCGAGAAGCTGTCGGGCGCGAACGTGATGGCGACCGACCTGCGCGCGTCGGCGAGCCTCGTGATTGCGGGGCTGCGCGCCGAAGGCGAGACGCTCGTCGACCGCATTTATCACCTGGACCGCGGTTACGACCGCATGGAAGCCAAACTGACCGCCGTCGGCGCGAACGTGCGCCGCCTTTCCGGGAGCCAAGCATGACCGCGCCGCTGACCCTCGCCCTGTCGAAGGGCCGGATTTTCGAGGAAACCCTGCCGCTTCTGGCCGCGGCCGGTGTGCAGGTGACCGAGGATCCGGAAACGTCGCGCAAGCTGATCCTGCCGACGACGAACCCCGACCTGCGCGTGATCATCGTGCGCGCGAGCGACGTGCCGACCTATGTCGAATACGGCGCGGCCGATTTCGGCGTGGCCGGCAAGGACGTGCTGGTCGAACACGGCGGCTCGGGCCTGTACCAGCCGATCGATCTGAACATTGCGCGCTGCCGGATGTCGGTGGCCGTGCCGGCCGGCTTCGACTACGCGAGCGCCGTGCGCCAGGGCGCACGGCTGCGCGTCGCGACGAAGTACGTCGAAACCGCACGCGAACACTTTGCCGCGAAGGGCGTGCACGTCGACCTGATCAAGCTGTACGGCTCGATGGAGCTTGCGCCGCTGGTCGGGCTGGCCGACGCGATCGTCGACCTCGTCAGCTCGGGCGGCACGCTGAAGGCGAACAATCTGGTCGAGGTCGAGGAGATCATGGCGATCTCGTCGCGCCTCGTCGTGAACCAGGCTGCGCTGAAGTTGAAGCGCACGGCGCTCAAGCCGATCCTCGACGCGTTCGAACGCGCGTCGCAGAATGGCGGTTGAGCGCATCACCGTAACGGAACTCCCATGTCCATCACCATCCGCAAGCTCGATTCGACGAGCGAAGGCTTCGGCGCCGAGCTGCGTGCGCTGCTCGCATTCGAGGCGAGCGAAGACGCGGCGATCGAGCAATCGGTCGCGCAGATCCTCGCCGACGTGAAGTCGCGCGGCGACGCCGCGGTGCTCGAGTACACGAACCGCTTCGACCGGCTGAGCGCGAACAGCGTCGCCGCGCTGGAGCTGCCGCAGGACGCGCTGCAGACGGCGCTCGACGGCCTCGCGCCGAAGGCGCGCGCGGCGCTGGAAGCCGCTGCGGCGCGCGTGCGCGCGTACCACGAGAAGCAGAAGATCGAGTGCGGCACGCATAGCTGGCAATACACGGAAGCGGACGGCACGGTGCTCGGCCAGAAGATCACGCCGCTCGACCGCGTCGGCCTGTACGTGCCGGGCGGCAAGGCCGCGTATCCGTCGTCGGTGCTGATGAACGCGATTCCCGCGCGCGTCGCGGGCGTCGGCGAGATCGTGATGGTCGTGCCGACGCCGGACGGCGTGAAGAACGACCTCGTGCTCGCCGCGGCGCTGCTCGGCGGCGTCGATCGCGTGTTCACGATCGGCGGTGCGCAGGCGGTCGGCGCGCTCGCATACGGCACGGCGACCGTGCCGGCCGTCGACAAGATCTGCGGCCCCGGCAATGCGTACGTCGCGTCGGCGAAGCGCCGCGTGTTCGGTACGGTCGGCATCGACATGATCGCCGGGCCGTCGGAAATCCTCGTGCTGTGCGACGGCACGACCGATCCGAACTGGGTGGCGATGGACCTGTTCTCGCAGGCCGAGCACGACGAACTCGCGCAATCGATCCTGCTGTGCCCGGACGGTGCGTTCCTCGAGCGCGTCGAGAAAGCGATCGCCGAGCTGCTGCCGTCGATGCCGCGCCAGGACGTGATCCGTGCGTCGCTCGAAGGCCGCGGCGCGCTGATCAAGGTGCGCGACATGGCCGAAGCCTGCCGGATCGCGAACGACATCGCGCCCGAGCACCTGGAAATTTCCGCGCTGGAGCCGCAGCAATGGGGCCAGCAGATCCGCCATGCGGGCGCGATCTTCCTCGGCCGCTACACGAGCGAGAGCCTCGGCGACTACTGCGCGGGCCCGAACCACGTGCTGCCGACGTCGCGCACCGCGCGCTTCTCGTCGCCGCTCGGCGTGTACGACTTCATCAAGCGCTCGAGCGTGATCGAGGTCAGCGCCGAAGGTGCGCAGACGCTCGGCGAGATCGCATCCGAGCTCGCGTACGGCGAGGGGCTGCAGGCGCACGCGAAGAGCGCCGAGTTCCGGATGAAGAACTGACTGCACGCTGCTTGGGGCCGCGGCTGGCGCCGATGCGCCGCCCGGCCTGCCCCCGAAGGCCGGGGCTGGAGACACCTGCGCAGGGCGGCAGCCGCCGCTCTGCCGATCATTTGACGCCGGCGCGACGCACGCCGGCTTGAGACCATGACGACGCCACAAGACATCATCCGCCGCGACGTGCTCGCGATGACGAGCTACCCGGTGCCGGACGCGAGCGGGTTCGTGAAGCTCGACGCGATGGAGAACCCGTACCCGCTGCCCGAACCGCTCGCCGCGGCGCTCGGCGAGCGTCTCGCGCAGGTCGCGCTGAACCGCTACCCGGCGCCGCGCCCGGCCGCGCTGCTCGACAAGCTGCGCCACGCGATGGGCGTGCCGGCCGCCTGCGACGTGCTGCTCGGCAACGGCTCGGACGAAATCATCAGCATGATGTCGGTGGCCTGCGCGAAGCCGGGCGCGAAGGTGCTCGCGCCGGTGCCGGGCTTCGTGATGTACGAACTGTCCGCGAAGCTCGCGCAGCTCGAATTCGTCGGCGTGCCGCTGAAGGCCGACCTGACGCTCGATGTCGACGCGATGCTCGCGGCGATCGCCGAGCATCGTCCGGCGCTCGTCTATCTCGCGTACCCGAACAACCCGACCGGCACGCTGTACGACGATGCCGACATCGAACGGATCATCGCGGCCGCGCGGCACAGCCTGATCGTGATCGACGAGGCGTACCAGCCGTTCGCCGTTCGCTCGTGGCTGCCGCGCGCCGCCGAATTCGACAACGTCGTCGTGATGCGCACGGTGTCGAAGCTCGGCCTCGCGGGCATCCGCCTCGGCTATCTGGTCGGTTCGCCCGCGTGGCTGACCGAATTCGACAAGGTGCGCCCGCCGTACAACATCAACGTGCTGACCCAGGCGACCGCCGATTTCCTGCTCGACCACCTCGACGTGCTCGACGCGCAGGCGGCCGATCTGCGTACGGAACGCACGCGCCTCGCGCAGGAAGTGGCTGCGCTGCCGGGCGCGACGGTGTTCCCGAGTGCCGGCAATTTCCTGCTGGTGCGCGTGCCGGACGCGGCCGCCGTGTTCGACGCGCTGCTCACCGAGCGGGTTTTGGTCAAAAACGTGAGTAAAATGCATCCGTTGCTGGCTGAATGCGTGCGGCTGACCGTCGGTTCTCCCGACGAAAACGCGCGCCTGCTGGCCGCTTTGAAACTCGCGCTGCCCGGTTGAGCCTCTGGGCGCCGCAGCGCGAAACGATCAATCCCCATTTACATCGACTCAGTCAAGGAATTGCCATGCGTGTGGCGGAAGTCGTTCGCAATACCAGCGAAACGCAGATCCGTGTGAAGCTCAATCTCGACGGCACGGGCCAGCAGAAGCTGGCCACCGGCGTGCCGTTCCTCGACCATATGCTCGACCAGATCGCTCGACACGGTCTGGTCGATCTCGAGGTTGAAGCGCATGGCGATACGCATATCGACGACCACCACACGGTCGAGGATGTCGGCATCACGCTCGGGCAGGCCGTCGCGAAGGCGATCGGCGACCGCAAGGGCATCCGCCGCTATGGCCATTCGTACGTGCCGCTCGACGAAGCGCTGTCGCGCGTCGTGATCGACTTCTCGGGCCGGCCGGGCCTCGAATTCCACGTGCCGTTCACGCGGGCGCGGATCGGCACGTTCGACGTCGACCTGTCGATCGAGTTCTTCCGCGGGTTCGTGAACCACGCGGGCGTCACGCTGCACATCGACAACCTGCGCGGGATCAACGCGCACCATCAGCTCGAAACCGTGTTCAAGGCCTTCGGCCGTGCGCTGCGTGCGGCGGTGGAGCTGGACGAGCGTGCGGCGGGGCAGATCCCGTCGACGAAGGGCAGCCTCTGAACCTGAACTGACCGGAGCGTCAAGGACAACCTCACGGCTTCGGCGCGCGGCGCCGGCTTGCGATGGATCTGCTCAAATCGTTCATTTCGCTGCTTGCGCTGATCAACCCGGTCGGTGCGGTGCCGTTCTTCCTGAGCCTGACGGCGCAGCAGACGGATGCCGAGCGGCGGCGCACGATCCGGATCGCATCGGTGTCGGTGTTCTGCGTGATCACGGTGACGACGCTGCTCGGGCAGCAGATCATCAACTTCTTCGGCATTTCGGTCGGGTCGCTCGAAGTGGGCGGCGGGATCATCATGCTGCTGATGGCGATCAACATGCTGAACGCGCAGATCGGCAATACGCGATCGACGCCGGAGGAGCGCCACGAGGCCGAGCTGAAGGACAACATCGCGGTCGTGCCGCTGGCGATTCCGCTGCTCACGGGCCCCGGCTCGATCAGCACGGTGATCATCTATGCGGCGAACTCGCATCACTGGTATGAGCGGGCCGGGCTGGTCGCGATCGGCGCGGTCCTGGCTTTTCTGTGTTTCGTCGCGATGCGGCTCGCCGAGCCGATCGCGAACTGGATCGGCCGCACGGGCATCAACATCGCCACGCGGCTGATGGGTCTGATGCTGTCGGCGCTGGCGGTGGAATTCATCGTCAATGGACTGAGGGCGCTACTGCCTGCACTGAGATGAAAACTTCGATTGCGATTGTGGATTATGGGATGGGCAACCTGCGCTCGGTCGCGCAGGCGCTCAAGAAGGCCGAACCGGCCGCCGACGTGGCGATCGTCGACACGCCGGCCGCGATCCGCGCGGCCGACCGTGTCGTGCTGCCCGGCCAGGGTGCGATGCCCGACTGCATGCGCTCCCTCGGCGAATCGGGCTTGCAGGAGGCCGTGATCGAGGCCTCGCGCACGAAGCCGCTGCTCGGCGTGTGCGTCGGCGAGCAGATGCTGTTCGACTGGAGCGCGGAGGGCGACACGAAGGGCCTCGGCCTGCTGCCCGGCAAGGTCGTGCGCTTCGAGCTCGACGGCCGCCTGCAGGACGACGGCTCGCGCTTCAAGGTGCCGCAGATGGGCTGGAACCGCGTGCGTCAGTCGCAGCCGCACCCGCTGTGGGACGGCGTGCCCGACGACGCGTATTTCTACTTCGTGCACAGCTATTACGTGACGCCGGACAACCCGGCACATACGGTTGGCGAAACGGCCTACGGTGCGCCGTTTACGTCCGCGGTCGCGCGGGACAATCTCTTCGCGACCCAATTCCACCCCGAGAAAAGCGCGGAGGTCGGGTTGCGTCTGTATCGCAACTTCGTACACTGGAAGCCGTGAACGTCGCGTGCGTGCCACAGTCGGCGGGCCGGAGAGGCCCGTCTTACGGGGCTCGCCCGCCTAAGCACCGAAAGAGTTGTACTAAACTAGCGAGACGGCGCGGTACCGGATTGGCCGGTACGCGCCGGATTCTTTTCTTTTTCCACGACGACACCCGATTGCTATGTTGCTGATTCCGGCCATCGATCTCAAAGACGGTCAGTGTGTGCGCCTCAAACAAGGCGATATGGACCAGGCCACGATTTTCTCCGAGGACCCGGCGGCGATGGCCCGCAAGTGGGTCGATCTCGGCGCCCGGCGGCTCCATCTCGTCGACCTGAACGGCGCGTTCGCCGGCAAGCCGAAGAATCTCGAGGCGATCGAAGCGATCCTCGACGAAGTCGGCGATGAAATCCCCGTACAGCTCGGCGGCGGCATCCGCAGCCTCGAGACGATCGAGAAGTATCTCGATGCGGGCCTGTCCTACGTGATCATCGGCACCGCGGCCGTGAAGGATCCGGGCTTCCTGCAGGACGCGTGCACCGCGTTCGCCGGCAGCATCATCGTCGGGCTGGACGCGAAGGACGGCAAGGTCGCGACCGACGGCTGGAGCAAGCTGACCGGCCACGAAGTGATCGATCTCGCGCAGAAGTTCGAGGACTACGGCGTTGAATCGATCGTCTACACGGACATCGGCCGCGACGGGATGCTGCAGGGCATCAACATCGAGGCGACCGTGAAGCTCGCGCAGGCGGTCGGCATCCCGGTGATCGCCAGCGGCGGCCTGTCGAACCTCACGGACATCGAGAATCTGTGCGAAGTGGAAGAGCACGGTGTCGAAGGCGTGATCTGCGGCCGTGCGATCTACTCCGGCGATCTCGATTTCGCGGCCGCGCAAAAGCGCGCGGACGAACTGAACGGCGAACTCGACAACGCGTAAGCGCGGTTGTCCCGCTCGCCGGGGCTGCCTGCAGGCGGCCCCGACCGGAAGCCTCGCGCGAGGCTTTCCGTAACCGGCCGTCCCATCGCGGCATTTGGCGCAACATCATGGCTCTAGCTAAACGCATCATCCCCTGCCTGGACGTGACTGCCGGGCGTGTCGTCAAGGGCGTCAACTTCGTCGAGCTGCGCGACGCCGGCGACCCCGTCGAGATCGCCCGCCGCTACGACGACCAGGGCGCCGACGAACTGACGTTCCTCGACATCACCGCGACGTCCGACCAGCGCGACCTGATCCTGCCGATCATCGAAGCCGTTGCGTCGCAGGTCTTCATTCCGCTGACCGTCGGCGGCGGCGTGCGCGCCGTCGAGGACGTGCGACGCCTGCTGAACGCGGGCGCGGACAAGGTCAGCATGAATTCGTCGGCGGTCGCGAACCCGCAGCTCGTGCGCGATGCGGCCGACAAGTACGGCTCGCAGTGCATCGTCGTCGCGATCGATGCGAAGCGCGTGTCGGCCGACGGCGAGACGCCGCGCTGGGAGGTCTTCACGCACGGCGGCCGCAAGAACACGGGCCTCGACGCGATCGAATGGGCGCGCAAGATGGCCGAGCTCGGCGCGGGCGAGATCCTGCTCACGAGCATGGACCGCGACGGCACCAAGTCGGGCTTCGACCTCGCGCTCACGCGCGGCGTGTCGGACGCGGTGCCGGTGCCGGTGATCGCATCGGGCGGTGTCGGCTCGCTGCAGCACCTGGCCGACGGCATCAAGGACGGCCGCGCCGATGCGGTGCTGGCTGCGAGCATCTTCCACTACGGCGAGCACACGGTTGGCGAGGCGAAGCGCTTCATGGCCGACCAGGGCATCCCGGTGAGGCTGTGATGAATACCGAAACGAATGCATTGCCCGCGTGGCTGGATAAAGTCCGCTGGGACGACAACGGCCTCGTGCCGGTGATCGCGCAGGAAGCGTCGACGAACGACGTGCTGATGTTCGCGTGGATGAACCGCGAGGCACTGGCGAAGACGATCGAGACGCAGCGCGCGGTCTATTATTCGCGCTCGCGCAAGCGCCTGTGGTTCAAGGGCGAGGAGTCGGGCCACGTGCAGCACGTGCACGAGGTGCGGCTCGACTGCGACGAGGACGTCGTGCTGCTGAAGGTCGAGCAGGTGTCGGGCATCGCGTGCCACACCGGCCGGCATTCGTGCTTCTTCCAGAAATTCGAAGGCACCGTCGACAGCGGCGACTGGGTCGCGGTCGAACCGGTGCTGAAAGATCCCGAACACATCTACAAATGACGCAATCGACCGAAGACACGCTGCTGCGCCTCGCGGCCGTGATCGATAGCCGCAAGGGCGGCGATCCCGATCAATCGTACGTATCGCGCCTGTTCCACAAGGGCGACGACGCGGTGCTCAAGAAGATCGGCGAAGAGGCGACGGAAGTCGTGCTGGCCGCGAAGGACGTGCGCCAGGGCGGCGCGCCGACCGCGCTCGTCGGCGAGGTGGCCGACCTGTGGTTCCACTGCCTCGTGATGCTGTCGCATTTCGACCTGAGCCCGGCCGACGTGATCGCCGAGCTCGAGCGCCGCGAAGGGCTGTCGGGTATCGAAGAGAAGGCCCTGCGCAAGCGTCGCGAGCGCGAGGAAAACGGCGGCTGACATGTAGCGTCCCGCCGCGGTGGCAACAGTGGGGTAAGCTGTAAGAATTGTCATCTAACGGGGGTAGCATCATGAACGATACGTCGAACCAGTTTCCGACGCCTGCGGTGCCGGGGGCTGCGGACGCCGAACGCCTGAACGGGTTGCGCACGCTGACTCACGTGCTCTACGGCCTCTATGCGTTTCATTGGCTGACGGGCGGCGTCACGGGCATCATCGCGATCATCATCAACTACGTGAAGCGCGACGACGTGGCCGGCACGCCGTATGCGGCCCACTTCGAGTGGCAGATCCGCACGTTCTGGCGCGCGCTGATCGCGTACGTGATCGGGTTCGCGCTGATGTTCGTGGTGGTCGGATTCGCAGTGATGTTTGTCACATGGATCTGGACGCTGTACCGTATCATCAAGGGTTGGCTGTACCTGAACGACAACAAGCCGCTCGATCCGCAGGCCTGGTTTTGACCGGCTGCGCGCGGGCGTCTGCAGGAGCAACATGAGTCACGATCCGAATTGCCTGTTCTGCAAGATCGCGGCAGGCGAGATCCCGAGCACGAAGGTGCACGAGGACGACGAATTCGTCGCGTTCCGCGACATCCGCCCGGCGGCCGAGACGCACGTGCTCGTGATTCCGCGCCAGCATCTGCCGACGCTGTCGGCGGCGAGCGAGACCGATGCGCCGATGCTCGGCCGGCTGATGCTGCTCGTCTCGCGTCTCGCCGACCAGCTCGGTGTCGCGTATACGGGCGGCGAAACCGGTTTCCGCACGGTGATCAACACGGGCCCGGGCGGCGGGCAGGAGGTCTACCACCTGCACGCGCATATCCTGGCGGGTCCGCGCCCCTGGCAGCGGATGGGTTGACGGCGCGGGGCGTATCCCCGCATCGATTGTCGAAGCCGGCGCGTTGCCGGCGATTTACGCTGCATCGCGGCGTGGTTGAGGAGAGGTTTCATCATGGGTGGATTGAGCATTTGGCACTGGCTGATCGTGCTGCTGATCGTCGCGCTGGTTTTCGGTACCAAGAAGCTGCGCAACATCGGTAACGATCTCGGCAGCGCCGTGAAGGGTTTCAAGGACGGCATGAAGGAAGGCGAAGCACCGGCGGACGCGCAGCAACTGCCGCGCTCGGGCTCGGTCGACGTCAACGCGAAGGAAACGACGCGTTCCGACTCGAACAAGGCGTAACGCCGGGACGCTGACAGGCATTCGCGATGCTGGATCTCGGTCTTTCGAAGATGGCGCTGATCGGCGTCGTCGCGCTCGTGGTGCTCGGCCCCGAGCGCCTGCCGCGCGTTGCGCGTACGGCAGGCGCGCTGTTCGGCCGCGCGCAGCGGTACATCAATGACGTGAAGGCCGAGGTCTCGCGCGAAATCGAACTCGACGCGCTGCGGACGATGAAGACCGATTTCGAAGCGGCCGCGCGCAATGTCGAAACGACGATTCACGACAACCTGCGCGAGCACGAGAAGGAACTGAACGACACGTGGCATTCCGCGGTCGGCGGTCTCAATGAAGCGGCGGGCGACGCCGGTTCGACCGGTTCCGGCACGCCCGCGGCGCCGTCCTGGCGCGGCAGTTCGGCCGCGCTCGCGCCGAAGCGCCGCAACTGGCGCGTCAAGCAGGCGGCTGCGCCTGTCTGGTACAAGCGCGCGACCACGCGCCGCACGCACGTGCAGTCGGGCGCCGCGCGCGTTGCGCGCCACCAGCCGGCCAGCCTGCGCCGGCCGACGCGCTTCTTCTGAGCCGAGCGCATGCTCGCTCGTCAATCCTACCGAGGGCCGGCGTGAGCGACCCCCAGCAGAACCCGGGCGACGCCCCGGAAGAAACCTTCATTTCCCATCTGGTCGAGCTTCGCGATCGCATCATTCGCGCGGGCGCGGCCGTGATCGTCGTGTTCCTCGGGCTCGTCTACTGGGCGCCCGACATCTTCCGGCTGCTCGCGCGGCCGCTGATGCAGAACCTGCCGAAAGACGGCAAGATGATCGTCACCGACGTCACCGGCTCGTTCTTCGTGCCGATGAAGGTCACGATGCTCGTCGCGCTCGTGATCGCGCTGCCGATCGTGCTGTACCAGATCTGGGCGTTCGTCGCGCCGGGGCTGTACCAGCACGAGAAGAAGCTCGTCGCGCCGCTCGTCGGCAGCAGCTACGTGCTGTTCCTGTGCGGGATGGCGTTCGCGTACTTCCTCGTGTTCCCGACGATCTTCCGCGTGATGGCGCACTACAACGCGCCGCTCGGGGCGGAAATGACCACCGACATCGACAACTACCTGAGCTTCGTGCTCGGGATGTTCATCGCGTTCGGGGTCACGTTCGAGGTGCCGATCGTCGTCGTGCTGCTCGTCCGGATGGGCGTGCTGTCGCTGAAGAAGCTGAAGGAGATGCGGCCGTACGTGATCGTCGGCGCATTCATCGTCGCGGCGGTCGTCACGCCGCCGGACGTGTTCTCGCAACTGATGCTCGCGCTGCCGCTCGTCGTGCTGTTCGAGATCGGGCTGCTGGCTGCGCGGTTCTTCGTGCCGAAGAAGCCGGCCGAAGAGGGCGAGGCGGAGAACGGCGAAGCCGCGAGTTGACGGCGGCGCACCCGGGCGGTGGGCGCCGTGGCCGGCTTTCCGGCCGCGCCTGAACAGGCCCGGTGGGCCTGATAGCCGGAAAGCACGTGGCGAGGCCACCTTCCCGGCAACGCAGGTCTTTCGATACAAAACAAAAGGGCAGCCAAGCGGCTGCCCTTTTTCATTTCCGACGGTGCTCGGCATGCGGCAGTGCGCCGCTCGCCAGACGTCATTCGGTATCGCTGTCCTGCTCGTCGAGCGTTTGCTTCGGCGGCGGCGGGCGCTTGCCGATCACGACGTTCACGTCGAACTCCTTGCCCTTGCGCACGACGTGCACCTTGGTCGGCGTGCCCGGCTTGATCTGCGCGACGGTGTTCAGCAGCTTCGTCGTGTCGGTGATCTCGTCGCCGTTGACCGAGACCAGGATGTCGCCCGGCTTGATGCCGGCCTTGTCGGCCGGGCCGCCCTGCAGCACGCCGGCGACGATCGCGCCCGATTTCTGCGACAGCCCGAACGACTCGGCGATTTCCGGCGTGACGTCCTGCGGCTCGACGCCGATCCAGCCGCGCGTGACCGAGCCCGTCGTGATGATGCTTTCGAGCACCGTGCGTGCGGTCGACACGGGGATGGCGAAGCCGATCCCGAGCGAGCCGCCCGAGCGCGAATAGATCGCCGTGTTGATGCCGAGCAGGTTGCCGTTCACGTCGACCAGCGCGCCGCCCGAGTTGCCCGGGTTGATCGGTGCGTCGGTCTGGATGAAGTTCTCGAACGTGTTGATGCCGAGGTGGTTGCGGCCCAGCGCGCTGATGATCCCCATCGTGACCGTCTGGCCGACGCCGAACGGATTGCCGATCGCGAGCACGACGTCGCCGACGCGCGACTGGTCGGAGCGGCCGAGCGTGATCGTCGGCAGGTTCGTCATGTTGATCTTCAGCACCGCGAGATCGGTCTCGGGATCGCTGCCGATCACCTTCGCGGTGGCCGTGCGGCCGTCGGCGAGCGCGACTTCGATCTGGTCGGCGCCGTCCACGACGTGCTGGTTCGTTAGAATGTAACCTTCAGGGCTCACGATAACGCCCGAGCCAAGGTTGGCGGCCGGTTCGTCCTGCTGCTTGCGGGCGTTACGGTCGCCGAAGAAGTAGCGGAACAGCGGATCTTTCGCGCGCGGGTCGGGCGGCAGTGAGCCGTCCTTGCTGGAGAAGACGTTGACGACAGCCGGCATCGCCTTTTGCGCGGCCTCGGCGTACGACGTGGTCGCCGGCGCGCCGCCGATGCCCGGCGCGACTTCCCGCAGCGCAACGATCGGCGTGGCGAGCTGCTTGCCGAGCTGTCCTTGCCGTTGCAGCCATTGCGGCTTGAGCGTCACGACGATGAACATCAGCGCGAGCAGCACGGTAACCGCCTGCGCGAAGAACAGCCAGAAGCGTCTAAGCATCTGAATGGATTAGAGGTTTATATGGATCGGATCGAACTTGAATTGTACTTGAACAATACCCTTGAAACCGCGCGCTTCAAGGACTATTGCCCGAATGGCCTCCAGGTCGAGGGGCGCCGCAAGATCGAGAAGATCGCCACCGGCGTGACGGCGTCGGTCGCGTTTCTCGAAGCCGCGCTCGAATGGGGGGCGGATGCCGTGCTCGTCCATCACGGCTATTTCTGGCGCAACGAGCCGCCGCAGATCACGGGCCGCAAGTACCAGCGGCTGAAGCTGCTGCTCGCGAACGACCTGAACCTGTTCGCGTTCCACCTGCCGCTCGACGCGCATCCCGAATTCGGCAACAACGCGCAGCTCGGCGAGCGGCTCGGGCTGATCGGCGAGCAGCGTTTCGGCGAAGGCGACCTCGGGTGGATGGCGACGCTGCCGATGCCCGTCACGCTCGAGCACTTCGTCGCGAAGGTCGAGCGCACGCTCGGTCGCACGCCGCTCGTGCTCGGCGATTTGGACACGCAGCTGCGCCGCATTGCGTGGTGCACGGGCGCCGCGCAAAGCTATTTCGATGCGGCGATTGATGCCGGCGCCGACGTGTTCCTGACCGGCGAGGTGTCCGAATACGTGACGCACACGGCCGCCGAGAGCGGCGTCGCGTTCGTTGCGGCAGGGCACCATGCGACCGAACGCTACGGAATCCAGGCGCTGGGCGCCCACTTGTCCGAAGAATTCGATATCGAACACCTTTTTATCGATATCCATAACCCGGTCTGAATGCCGGATTTGCGGCAGCGCATCGAAATTTCGCAATGTAGCGGATGCTTAAAAGTGAAATGATTTAATCGCTCCGATAGTGGGGGAAAACCCTTAACTATCAATCACTTCGAAGGGATTTTCATCTCCGGGCCTTGTAAATGGCGACTCCATTCGAGCAAACTAGCGGCGGAATGGAAAGTCGTGACGGAAAATCCAACTCAGAAGTGGGGCGTGTGATGCGAGACAAGGAAGAGAAACGCGTCGACAGCGGCCGCCGTACCTGGCTGATTGCGACATCCGTAGCAGGTGGCGTAGGAGGCGTAGCCACCGTCATACCTTTCGCGGCGTCGCTTGCGCCGTCCGCGAAAGCGAAAGCGGCCGGTGCACCGGTCGAAGTCGACATCAGCGGGCTGAAGCCCGGTGAAATGGTCACCGTGCCGTGGCGCGGCAAGCCGGTGTGGATCCTGAACCGCACCGACGCGATGCTGGCCGACGTGGTCAAGGCCGACAAGGAAGTGGCCGATCCGACCACCGAAAAGCCCTATACGATGCCGTTGCCCGCGTATTGCGCGAACGAATATCGCTCGCGGGCCGATCGCAAGAACATTCTCGTCGTGATGGCCGTGTGTACGCACCTCGGCTGCACGCCAAGCCAACGCTTCACGCCGGGTCCGCAGCCGAACCTGCCGGACGACTGGCCGGGCGGCTTCCTGTGCCCGTGCCATGGTTCGACCTACGACCTCGCCGGCCGTGTGTTCAAGAACAAGCCGGCGCCTCAGAATCTCGACATCCCGCCCTACATGTTCACGTCGGCAACGACCCTCGTGATCGGCAAGGACGAGAAAGGAGAAGCGTGATGGCCGACAACAAGGAAGTCTCCACGACAGGTCTCACCGGCTGGATCGATCAGCGCTTCCCGCTCACGTCCACCTGGAAGAAGCACGTTTCCGAGTACTACGCGCCGAAGAACTTCAACTTCTGGTACTTCTTCGGCTCCCTCGCGCTGCTGGTGCTCGTCAACCAGATCGTCACGGGCATCTTCCTGACGATGAACTACAAGCCCGACTCGACGCTCGCATTTGCGTCGGTCGAGTACATCATGCGCGAGGTGCCGTGGGGCTGGCTGATCCGCTACATGCACTCCACGGGCGCGTCGATGTTCTTCGTGGTCGTCTACCTGCACATGTTCCGCGGGCTGCTTTACGGGTCGTACCGCAAGCCGCGCGAACTCGTGTGGATCTTCGGCTGCGCGATCTTCCTGTGCCTGATGGCCGAGGCGTTCTTCGGCTACCTGCTGCCGTGGGGCCAGATGTCGTTCTGGGGCGCGCAGGTGATCGTGAACCTGTTCTCGGCGATCCCGTTCGTCGGCCCCGACCTGTCGCTGTGGATTCGCGGCGACTACGTGGTGTCGGACGTCACGCTGAACCGCTTCTTCGCGTTCCACGTGATCGCGATTCCGCTCGTGCTGGTCGGCCTCGTGATCGCGCACCTGGTCGCGCTGCACGAAGTGGGCTCGAACAACCCGGACGGCATCGAGATCAAGGCGAAGAAGGACGCGAACGGCGTGCCGCTCGACGGCATTCCGTTCCATCCGTACTACTCGGTGCACGATTTCCTTGGCGTGTGCGTGTTCCTGATGGTGTTCGCGCTGATCGTGTTCTTCTCGCCGGAGATGGGCGGCTACTTCCTCGAGGCGAACAACTTCGTCCCGGCGAACCCGCTGCAGACGCCGCCCGAGATCGCGCCGGTCTGGTACTTCACGGCGTTCTACGCGATGCTGCGCGCAACGACCGACCCGTTCAAGATCGTGCTGATGATCGTGATCGCACTGCTCGGCGTGCTCGCGCTGATCCGCGCGCGCGGCAAGTGGAAGGTCGGGCTGCCGGTGCTGGCCGCGGCGATCGTCGTGTTCATGTACCTGACGGAGTCGAAGTTCTGGGGCGTCGTCGTGATGGGTTCGGCGGTGATCACGCTGTTCTTCCTGCCGTGGCTCGACCGCAGCCCGGTGAAGTCGATCCGCTACCGGCCGCTGTTCCACAAGGTGTTTCTCGGGATCTTCGTCGCCGCGTTCCTGACCCTCGCGTTCCTCGGCACACGGCCGCCATCGCCGGTCGCGACGCTGATTGCGCAGGGCTGCGCGCTGATCTACTTCGCGTTCTTCCTCGGCATGCCCGTCTGGACGCCGCTTGGCACGTTCAAGCAGCCGCCGGAGCGGGTGCGCTTCAAGCCCCATTAACGTGAGCGAGGAGAGAACGACATGAAGAAACTGCTTTCGACACTCGCGCTGATCGGGGCGACCGCGTGTGCGCTGCTGGTGGCGCCGGCGGTTCGGGCGGAAGGTAATTTTCCGCTCGACCGGGCGCCCGATAACACGGAAAATCTCGTTTCGCTTCAGCACGGCGCGCAATTGTTTGTAAACTATTGCCTGAACTGCCACAGCGCGAACCTGATGCGCTACAACCGTCTGACGGATCTGGGCATATCCCAGAAGGAGATCGAAACGAATCTCCTGTTCACGACCGACAAGGTCGGGAGCACGATGTCCGTCGCGATGCGCCCTGAAGACGCGAAGAACTGGCTCGGCACCTCGCCGCCCGACCTGTCGGTCGAGGAGCGGGCGCGCGGCCGCGACTGGCTGTATACGTATCTGCGCAGCTTCTATCGCGACGATACACGGCCGACCGGCTGGAACAACGCGGTGTTCGAGAACGTCGGCATGCCCCATGTCCTGTGGCAGATGCAGGGGCAGCGCACCGCCAAATTCGAAGACAAGACGGACGAGGAGACGGGCGAGAAGGTCCATACGCTCGTCGGCTTCCAGCAGGTCACGCCGGGGACACTGTCCGCGGTGGATTATGATGCTGCGGTTGCCGACCTGGTGGCGTACATGACCTGGATGTCCGAGCCGGCTCAGCAGACCCGCAAACGCCTCGGCGTATGGGTGCTGATCTTTCTCGGTGTCCTGACTTTCCTGGCCTGGCGGCTCAATGCCGCATACTGGAAAGATATCAAGTAATCACGCCTGACCGGCGTGGGGCCGGCGCAAGGTGGAACCCCGGAAGGGGTTCGCCGCGTGCCGGCCCTCGGCTTTTTTGAGGAAACGCAAACATGATGGTTCTGTATTCCGGCACAACTTGCCCGTTCTCCCAGCGTTGCCGGCTGGTGCTGTTCGAGAAGGGCATGGACTTCGAAATCCGTGACGTCGACCTGTTCAACAAGCCGGAAGACATTTCGGTGATGAACCCGTACGGTCAGGTGCCGATCCTGGTCGAGCGCGACCTGATCCTGTACGAATCGAACATCATCAACGAGTACATCGACGAGCGCTTCCCGCATCCGCAACTGATGCCGGCCGACCCCGTGCAGCGCGCACGTGCACGCCTGTTCCTGCTCAACTTCGAGAAGGAACTGTTCGTCCACGTCAGCACGCTCGAGAACGAGAAGGGCAAGGCAGCGGAGAAGAACCACGAGAAGGCACGCCTCGCGATCCGCGATCGCCTGACGCAGCTCGCGCCGATCTTCGTGAAGAACAAGTACATGCTCGGCGAAGAGTTCTCGATGCTCGACGTCGCGATCGCACCGCTGCTGTGGCGTCTGGATCACTACGGCATCGAGCTGTCGAAGAACGCCGCGCCGCTGATGAAGTACGCGGAACGGATCTTCAGCCGTCCGGCGTATATCGAAGCACTGACGCCGTCCGAAAAGGTCATGCGTCGTTAATGTTGCAGGCATGACGGAGAGGGCGGTGCGGCGTGCCGCGCCCCCGCTCCGGGTTCGAGGATTGTGATGCAAGAGATTTCAACGAAGCCTTATCTGCTGCGCGCGCTGTACGAGTGGTGCACCGATAACGGTTACACGCCGCATATCGCGGTGAGGGTCGACAACTCGACGCGCGTGCCGCGTCAGTTCGTGCGTGACGGCGAGATCGTGCTCAACATCAGCTTCGAGGCGACGAGCCAGTTGCAGATGGGCAACGAGTGGATCGAATTCACGGCCCGGTTCTCCGGGAAAGCGCACAAGATCGAGATTCCGGTTGCCAACGTGCTCGCGATCTATGCGCGCGAGAACGGGCAGGGCATGGCGTTCCAGGTCGATGCGGTCGCGGGCGAAGGCGAGGATTCTGGCGCGTTCGACGACGAAGCTGCGCAGGCTGACGACGTGCAGCGTGACGAGTCTTCGTCGACGCTGACACCGGTTGCCGAGCGCGGCGCGAACGAGGAACCGTCCGAAGGTGCAGACGAACCGCCGAAAACCGACGGCGACGGCTCGAAAGGTGGCAGCAGACCTCGCCTCAAGATCGTGAAATGAGGTAGAATCTCGCGCTACGCCGGCTTAGCTCATCTGGTAGAGCAGTTGATTTGTAATCATCAGGTGGCGGGTTCGAGTCCTGCAGCCGGCACCATATCTGACAAGGGGTTACGCGATGTTTGCGTAGCCCCTTCGCGTTTCCGGAACATCGCTCGCCTGTCCAGCACGGCGCGGCGGTGCTCGTCGGCCCGCTCGTTCGCGATTACGAACGGGCACGAATGGGTACGAACGGGCCGCGGTGCGAAGACCAGCCGTTGCCGGGCTGGCGCAATCCGCAACGACAATTCCGACAGGAATCGACCGTGAAGTCCTCTCGAATTCCCGAGCTTGACCTGTTTCGCTTCGTTGCCGCAGTGGCCGTCGTGTTCTTTCACTACGCGTTCCGGGGATACGCGGCCGACGACATGACCACCATGCACTATCCGGCACTCGAGCCGGTCGCGAAGTACGGCTACCTCGGCGTGCACCTGTTTTTCATGATCAGCGGTTTCGTGATCCTGATGACGGCGGGTGACGGAAGCATCAAGCGGTTCATCGCGTCGCGCGCCTCCCGCCTGCTGCCGGCTTTCTGGGCCTGCTGCACGATCACCTTTCTCGTGACGCTCGCGATCGGGGGCGATCGTTTCGCTGCGACGTGGCCGCAATACCTCGTGAACATGGTGATGCTCGGCGGCGGATTCGGCACCGACTCGATCGACGGCGCGTATTGGTCCCTGGGGGCAGAGCTGCGGTTCTACCGGCTGGTCGGGATCCTGCTCCTCATTGGCCAGATCCGTCGCGCCGAACGCTGGCTGTTCGTGTGGCTGATTGCGACGGTGTGGGTCGAGTGGCACCAGATCGTCAAGCTCCAGGCGTTCCTGGTCACGGATTATGCGGGCTTCTTCATCGCGGGTGCCGCCATCTTCCTGATCCGCGAGCGTGGCCTGTCGCCCTCGCGCATCCTGCTAGTCGGTGCGGCCTGGGTGCTGTCGCTTTACCACGAATCCCGACTCCTGCCGTATTTCAGCGAGCACCTCAAGCATCCGCTGAATCCGGCAATCGTGGCGATCGTGATGACGGCGTTCTTCGTCGTGATGCTCGTGCTCGCGTTGCGTCGCACGCCGATGCTCGCGAGCCCGCGGTGGGTCTGGTTCGGCGCGGTCAGCTACCCGCTGTACCTGATTCATCAGCACGTCGGCTACATGCTGTTCAATCGAGTGGGCACGGCTGTCGATCAGGTCGCGATGTTTTGGGTCGTGGTCGCAGCGGCGATCGTGGCCGCGCTGTTGGTGCACGTGGTCGTCGAGAAGCCCATTGCGGGCCCGCTCAAACGTGGGCTGCTGCACGTGTTCGACGCGTTGCAACGCTGCTTGCCGGTGCTGCCAGGACGTCGGCCGCGGAGCAACGACGATCGGCGTGACGATCTTCCGGGGCAAGCGCCTCGCACCTAGCGCACCGCCTTGCCCGGGTGTCGGTGGCTTGCCGGGTGTCGTCAGGCGCTTCCGACGGCTGATCTGCGAAGCGGTGGATACAGCGTGTTCGTGCGAACGTGCTGGGTGTGGCGCGGCTTTGCAAATGCGCCGTCCATGTTCTGTCGGAACGTGATCCTGTTGCCTCAGTCGCAAGCCAACACCGGTTGGCCGACGAGGTGCGTGGCGAGACGATTGCCGCAGGGATCTGCAATTCGGGGTTGAAGGATCTGTCGACGGATCTTGGAACGGCTGATTGCGTATGGCGGCGCGGCGCGGCGCGCTCGTGCTCGAATGTTGCCGGCTCCGCGAGATTCGACTGTATTCACGCGCAATATTCCGAAACATAGGGCGACGCGATGTTTGCATGGCCCTTTGCCGTATTCAAGTTTCCTTTGCTAGGGACGCGTCCGGTAGCGCGCGTGAATATTCGTGTCGACGTTTTTTCGGGCGCTCATTTTTTAAAATCATTGCTTGGTACTGCTGAGATTTTTATAAAAATCGGGTGGATGAATCAAGATCGATCTTTATTTTGTCCTGCAGGTGGATTGTCACGATGGGTATCATGTGCGGCTGGAGTGTTTTCGCAGCACATATGCCTCGTGGCGAATTGAGCGCGGGAGAATGGATGAAGCGACTGTCGATAGTGCCAACCCTGGAAGCCGTTCTGGCGTTTGTTGTGTCGATCATCGTGACGGTGACGCCTGCGCGCGCGGATACCGTAACGCAGAAAGAGGCCGCAGTGTCGAATACGAACGAAGGTGTTGCGCCGTTTGTAGCGCAAGTTGTCGGACTCGAGTGGCTGAATCCATTGCAGCGGCGCGACTATCCGGCGGAATGGCAGGTTCTCTGGGCAATGGGGCTTGTTCAGCCGAACAAGAACGACGATATGGTTCGGACGATGCCGCAGAAGTTTTCGAAGCTCCAGTCAATTGGTGCGCTGGTGTACGGCAACCAAGGAGAGGAAACGTTCAAAGGCTTTTATCACAAATACGTCAGTAAGCTGCTTGGGTTGTTCGGTGATCGCTATGTGATGAACGCCAAGTATTTCTACACGGTCAAGTCCAGGAATAAGGATGACTGGCGCGAACTGGCCGGAATGCATATCGAGTTTGCCATCCCGCAGCGACTTGATCCGGTGGAGGCAAAGACGTTCCTCCAAAGCGAATTCATCGACAACTACGAGATTGGAAATCCGTCAGCCAAAGATCTCTGGAGTCGGGATACCCCGCCGGACGTCCACGTCAACCAGGGTGGCGCAAACGCGGGTTTCACGTCGCTGAACCGTGCACTGGATTACCTGCAGGCGAACCCGGACAAGAGCGCCTGGGTGATGAACTGGGACGCACCGAGCTTCCCGCCGAAAGACGCGCAGATCAACGAGAACATGGTGGTGCTGTTTCTCGTCGGGCCGAACTTCAAGACGGAGCGCGAACCGCTGGCGTGGATCGGTCGAGCGGCGACGGGCAACGTCAAGGACTACGAGGCGAAGGCCGGCACCACGCGTGCGGTACAGGCGTGGAAGGCCACGATCGACAGCGCGGCACGCAACGCGGGCGTGACGGTGCCGTCGCTGAACTTCGTGGTGCACGATGCAGGTCGCGGAGGCGAGGCGGCGTCGGAGCGGATCGGCGCGTTGTCGCAGACGTTGACTGAGGTGCTGCCGGACTACAACTTTCGCGAGCAGACGTTCAATACGCCGGCACTGCTGGGTCCGATGGGAGCCGGTACGGCATTGACGGACGTGGTGCTGGCGATCGGGCGAGCGAATCACCTTGGTGAGAAGGTGCTGGTGGTAGGGACGTCGGATGCGCAGCATCCGACGGCGGTGGTGGTGGTGCCGCCGTCGAAAATCACGGCGATCGATCCGGACAAGGACTGGTTCCGCGCGCGGGGCGAGAACAATGCGTATCTGCCGTGGTGGGGGCGTCGCTACGACACCGACTACGGCATGCAGGGCTATTCCTACTGACCGGATCCTACCAGTCGGATTCGACTGCCGATGTAGCCAGAGGTGATCGTGCTAGCAAAGCGGCGCAACGTTACGAAGATCGCGAAATCCTGCGAATGCGCGCACGACGTGACGGTCGCGAAGGCAACATGAAGGGCGAAGACGGCACGAGCGATGTGCCGGAGGGTTACCCGGAATGGCACAACGACAGCTTGAGTGCTTTCGCTGGGCATAAGCCTCATGGCGAATTGAGCATGGGAGATTGGATGAAGCGAATGTTGATAGTGCCGTCCTTGGCGGCGATTCTGACGTTTGTGGTATCGACCATCATGACGGCAACGCCTGCGCAAGCGGCGACTGTGACGCAGAAAGATGCCGAAGTATTGGTTGCGAGCGAAAGCGCTTCGCCGTTCATTGCGCAAGTCGTCGGGCTGGAGTGGCTGAACCCACTGCAGCGGCGCGACTATCCAACTGAATGGCAGGTTTTGTGGACCATGGGGCTCGCTAAACCCAATAAAAACGACGACATGGTTCGGACGGATCCGAAGTCGTTTACGACGCTACAGTCGGTCGCAGGGGTGGCGTATGGCAATCAAGGCACTGAAACGTTCCAAGGTTTCTACCACAAATACGTTAGTAAGCTGCTTGGGTTGTTCGGTGATCGCTATGTGATGAACGCCAAGTATTTCTACACGGTCAAGTCCAGGAATAAGGATGACTGGCGCGAGTTGGCCGGTATCCGCGTGGAGTTTGCCGTGCCGGATAGATTGGATGCTGGCGAGGCTCAGGACTATCTGCAACAGAGCATCGTCAGTGAATTCAACATCGGGAATAAATATTTCCTGGATCTCTGGAGCAAGAACACGCCCCCCGACGTCCACGTTAACCAGGGTGGCGAAAACGCGGGTTTCACGTCGCTGAACCGCGCACTGGATTACCTGCAGGCGAACCCGGACAAGAGCGCCTGGGTGATGAACTGGGACGCGCCGAGCTTCCCGCCGAAAGACGCGCAGATCAACGAGAACATGGTGGTGCTGTTTCTCGTCGGGCCGAACTTCAAGACGGAGCGTGAACCGCTGGCGTGGATCGGCCGAGCGGCGACGAGCAACGTCAAGGACTACGAGGCAAAGGCCGGCACCACGCGTACGGTACAGGCGTGGAAGGCCACGATCGACAGCGCGGCGCGCAACGCGGGCGTGACGGTGCCGTCGCTGAACTTCGTGGTGCACGATGCAGGCCGCGGAGGCGAGGCGGCGTCGGAGCGGATCGGCGCGTTGTCGCAGACACTGACGGAAGTGCTGCCGGACTACAACTTTCGCGAGCAGACATTCAATACGCCGGTGCTGCTAGGCCCGATGGGCGCCGGTACGGCATTAACGGACGTGGTGCTGGCGATCGGGCGAGCGAATCACCTCGGTGAGAAGGTGCTGGTGGCGGGGACGACGGATGCGCAGCATCCGACGGCGGTGGTGGTGGTGCCGCCGTCGGAAGTCACGGCAATCGATCCGGACAAGGACTGGTTCCGCGCACGGGGCGAGAATAATGCGTATCTGCCGTGGTGGGGACGTCGCCACGACACCAACTACGGCATGCAGGGCTATTCCTACTGACCGGATCCTACCAGTCGGATTCGACTGACGATGTAGCCAGCGGTGATTGAGCTAGCGAAGCGGCGCAACGTTACGAAGATCGCGAAATCCTGCGAATGCGCGCGCGCCGTGACGGTCGCCCGGTGTGGGTGGGCGAAGGAGACAACATGAAGGGTGAAGACGGCACGAGCGATGTGCTGGAGGGTTACCCGGAATGGCACAACGACAGCTTGAGTGCTTTCGCTGGACATAAGCCTTATGGCGAATTGAGCATGGGAGATTGGATGAAGCGAATGTTGATAGTGCCATCGATGGTTGCGATTTTGACGTTTGTGGTGTCGACGATCATGATGGCTACGCCTGTCCACGCGGCTACTCCGGCGCAAAAAGACACAACGGTTGCGAATGCGGGTGATAGTGCGACACCGTTCGTTGCGCAGGTTGTCGGACTGGAGTGGCTGAACCCATTGCAGCGTCGTGACTATCCAACGGAATGGCAGGTTCTCTGGACAATGGGTCTTGTCCAGCCGAACAAGAACGACGATATGGTTCGGACGATGCCGCAGAAATTTTCGAAGCTCCGGTCAATTGGTGCGCTGGTATACGGCAACCACGGAGAGGAAACATTCAACGGCTTTTATCACAAATACGTCGGTAAAGTGCTCGGACTGTTCGGTGATCGCTATGTGATGAACGCCAAGTATTTCTACACGGTCAAGTCCAGGAACAAGGATGACTGGCGTGAGTTGGCCGGTATCCGCGTGGAGTTTGCCGTGCCGGATAGATTGGATGCTGGCGAGGCTCAGGACTATCTGCAACAGAGCATCGTCAGTGAATTCAACATCGGGAATAAATATTTCCTGGATCTCTGGAGCAAGAACACGCCCCCCGACGTCCACGTTAACCAGGGTGGCGAAAACGCGGGTTTCACGTCGCTGAACCGCGCACTGGATTACCTGCAGGCGAACCCGGACAAGAGCGCCTGGGTGATGAACTGGGACGCACCGAGCTTCCCGCCGAAAGACGCGCAGATCAACGAGAACATGGTGGTGCTGTTTCTCGTCGGGCCGAACTTCAAGACGGAGCGCGAACCGCTGGCGTGGATCGGTCGAGCGGCGACGGGCAACGTCCGGGACTACGAGGCGAAGGCCGGCACCACGCGTACGGTACAGGCGTGGAAGGCCACGATCGACAGTGCGGCGCGCAACGCGGGCGTGACGGTGCCATCGTTGAACTTCGTGGTGCATGACGCGGGCGGCGGCGAAGCATCGTCGGAACGGATCGGCGCGTTGTCGCAGACACTGACGGAAGTGCTGCCGGACTACAACTTTCGCGAGCAGACATTCAATACGCCGGCGTTGCTAGGCCCGATGGGAGCCGGTACGGCATTGACGGACGTGGTGCTTGCAATCGGTCGAGCGAATCACCTGGACGAGAAGGTGCTGGTGGCGGGGACGACGGATGAGCAGCACCCGACGGCGGTGGTGGTGGTTCCGCCGTCGAAAATCACGCCGATCGACCCGGACAAGGACTGGTTCCGCGCGCGGGGCGAGAACAATGCGTATCTGCCGTGGTGGGGCCGCCGCCACGACACCAACTACGGCATGCAGGGCTATTCCTACTGACGACCGGATAACCACCATGCGAGGAATCATTCGAGTGGGCGACGTCCACAGTCACCGTGGCTATGGCGAGACGGAGGCGTCAAACGGCGACGCCATGGGCCGTGCGCCTGCACGTGTCGGTGACCGCTGTACGTGCCCGTTACATGGTGTCGAAACTAATTTGAAGCGCCAAACTTCTTCCGCTTCTCATTCAACGTAGCCAGCGCGTTATCCAGGCCGTCCCAATTATTGGCGGCCTCGTTGATTGCTTCGTATAGCAAATCATAGGCTTTGTCTTGGCTGGCATAAGTGTTCATTATGGTATGTCCGGCGGTATAGTCGTTGATACCCAATCCGGTTTTCCTGTCGGCGACGGTCAAAAGCGCCCAGCCATACGACATGCCGGCAAGAACGGAGGCGTCGCCGCTAATATTGATGACAGCATTGGCGCGCTTCAGTTTCTCGCAAACGACATCGAAATTTCGGAAATTCCAGCCTCGACTTTGAAGCAATTTCCCGACGGCATCGCCTCGATTGCTTGTAATCGAGCATTGAGCCATCGCCGATTGCGCGGCTGTAAAGATCAAGGCCGCCAGCAGAATTTTCCTCATATCGTCTCCCAAAATAGCCGAGGTTTCTTTAAAAAATACGGGCCCCAATCCGATTGGTTATCGGATGTTGTCGGGCATGCGATCGGGGGTGTCGTGAATGTTGGGCCGAGGCAATACCTACGCCGCGCCGAACCTGGGCAAGCTGCCGCGCCCGGTGGCCCCGATATTCACCAAACAATCGCCTTACTATCGGATTCTTTTAAAGAAACTTGAGGGTTGGACGCTGCTCGGAGCCCGGTCTTCCGGGTTGACAAGGTGATCGTCAGCGGCGAAAGCCATTTCGCCTACGTCCCTGCGCCGATCTGCATCACATGCGCGGCGCGCAGCGCCTCGCCGAGTACCTTTCCCATCGCCGCGCCGCATTGCTTCGCGAGACTGTCGGAATCGACGCACGTGTCGCCATCGGCGCGCGCCTTGTAGATCGGCTTGAACGTGTAGCGCGTCCCCGCCGGCTTTTCGCCGGTCGCCGCGACCGGCGTCATCTTGACGTCGGATACGGTCATCTGCCACGTCGCACTCACGGGCGTGTCGTTGCGGCGCAAGTCGGACGCGGTGTACAGGCGAACCACGTGACTCGGATGCATCGCGTCCAGCGCATGCGGTATCGGATCGACGAACTTCATCACGTCGAGCTCGACGAGCTGCGTCGGGATGTCCGTCAGCGTGCCCTGGATGCCTTCGCCGAGTCCTGCCAGATAGGCGCGGCCCTCGCTGCCGAATGTCGGCGAATCGAAGATCTTGCCGTCCACGACGATCAGGATCCCGCTCGCGTGCGTCGGCGTGATGCCGGCCACGCTCTCGTCGACGAGATTCGGTGTGGTCACGCAGCCGCTCACGAGCGCTGCGACCACGCACGTTGTCATTCCACGTAGTGTTTTCATGACGGGTCAGCCGGATGGGGCGTCGTGCTTGGGCGATGCCACGCCGCCGAATGCGGGATGTTCGCGTGATTGTGTTGGATGCGGCACGGTTTGCCAACGCGTCGTCCAAGATCTGTCAGAACGTAATCCTGTCGCCCCGGCCGCCAGCCGACTCCCATCACATCTGCCTGAACAACCCCGCATACGCCCGACTGACCGGCAGCATCTCCCGCTGCCCGTGCACGCGAATCCGCAACCTTCCCAACAGATCGCGCTCGACACGATCGATCGCTGCATACGCAACGATCACGCCGCGATGCACCTGCGCGAACCGCTCCGGATCGAGCCGCTGCATCAGTTCCTTCAACGGCGTGCGAATCACGAGCCGTTCGCCGGCCGTGACGACTTCGGTGTATTTCTCCGATGCCTGGAAATACAGCACGTCGTCGACCGATACGAGCCGCGTCGCATCCTTCACGCCCACGGTCAGCCAGCGGATCGGCGCCGCGTCTCTCGCTTGCGCCGCCTGCGTGAGCGCATCGGTTTGCACGAGCGCCGGCCCGCCGCGCTGCAGCTTCGCGATACAGCGCAGCAGCCGCTCGTCCGTCACCGGCTTCAGCAGGTAGTCGACCGCGGCACGATCGAACGCATCGACCGCATATTCGTCGTACGCCGTGACGAACACGACATGCACGTCGGGTACGAGCGCAGCGAGCTTCAGCCCGTCGATGCCGGGCATGCGGATGTCGAGAAACGCGATGTCCGGGCGTGGCGACGCGTTCAGTGCGGCCAGCGTTTCGATGCCGTTGCGCGGCATCGCGACGATGTCCAGTTCGGGCCAGAGCGTGCCCAGCCGCTGCGCGAGCGACGCGGACAGGTTCGGTTCGTCATCGGCGATGAGGGCGGTCGGCATGTCAGTCGATCGGAATCAGCAAGGTCGCGGTGACGCCATGCGCGGCGGCGGCGTTCGTCTCGACGGAGACGCGGCCGCGCTCGCCGTGCAGCGTCCGGATGCGCGCCATCACGTTGGCCAGCCCGACGCCGCCATGCAGGCGCGTGTCGCCGTTGCCGAGGCCGACACCCGTATCGATCACGTTCAGTTCGAGCCGGTCGCCGCGCATCCGGCCGCGAATCACGATCACGCCGCCGTCGATCGACGGCTCGATTCCGTGCAGCAGCGCATTTTCGACGAGCGGTTGCAGCAGCAGCGGCGAGAACGGCAGCGCGTACAGCTCCGCCGGCACGTCGATCGCATACGAAAGCCGCTCGCCGAGCCGGATCGACGCGATCTTCAGCAACGCCTCGACGAGTTCGAGCTCCTCGCCGAGCGTCGACGTCGCATCGCGCGTGCGTCGCAGGCTCGCACGGAGGTAGCGGTTCAGGCTGTCGAGCATCGTCGATGCGCGAGCCGGATCGCGCTCGATCAGGCTCTGCACGTTCGCGAGCGTATTGAACAGGAAGTGCGGCTCGATCTGCGCCTGCAGCAGCGCCAGGCGCGCGGCCGTCTCGGCCTGGCGCGCTTCGGCGGCTTCGCGGCGCTCGGTCTCGAGCGTCGCACGCATGCGCATGGACTGCAGGAACAGCGACACGCACACGAACAGGATCGCCGAGATGAGCAACGACGGCCCGTAGTTGTCCCACGTTCCGATGTGGGCGCGCCCGAACACGTGCGGCACGTTTCCGCCGACGATCGTTGCCGAGATCTCGAAACCGATGAGCACGCTGACCGGCGCGATCACGACGGTCTTCAGTGCGAGCCCCGGCTTGCGCGGCAGCAGCCGGTCGGCGGCATAGCTGAACAGCAGCGCGCAGAAACCGATCGCGTTGGCGACGACGAGGTAGGGCAGCAGCGGTTCGTTGAAATGGATGGCCCAGAACCCCAGCCCGACGACCGAGTTGAAGCACGCAAACGCGAGCAGCGCGGCGGGATCGCGCAGCAGCCGCGGCGCGGCGCCGGCGGGTGGCTGCGGAATCGGCGATGGGTCGGATGTGGCTCGCATGGTGTCGGGTGAGGGAAGGCGCGCGATGCGCCGATGGCCTGACCTTACTGCCGGTCGGGCCGACCGCGTGCGGATTGCGACGAACGGCGCGCGGCTTCGACGAAGTGCTTCGGCCGCCGACGGTTGGCCCGTTTCCGTCACGAGTGTAGTGGAAGGGGCTGCGGAAGGACACGGGATGTTACCGGTTTCGCGTCGGGCACGACGCGCCGACTGTCCCGGCGAAGGCGGACCTTTGGGGCCGTCCGAACGACGCCGGTTGCCGGATGCGTGCGCGCATCGGTCGTCCCGATCCGCTGAACGATCGTCGCCGCGACGCGCAACTCGTCTGCGAATTCCTGCCTCCCGTCGCAAACCGTACCGCCTGTCGGGGCCGGGCAGTACGGTGTTGCCGTGTCCACTTCGATCAGGCGACTCCGACCATGTCCACGCTCCTTCACCTGAAGCCTTACGTGTACGTCATGTTTTGCGTGCTGCTCTATATCGGCATCAAGCGCTGTTTCCCGCGCGAGGTGCCGGCTGCACGACCGCTGATCTCGCCGGTCGCTTTCGGCATGCTCGGCATCGTCAGCCTGAACGGACTCTTCCCGCATGCCGGCATCGACGCGAACGCGATCGCACTGGCAGCCGTCCTGGGCGGCGCGGCGCTGGGCTGGCTGCACGCGGGCCGGTGGCGGCTCGAGTACCGTCCGGCGTCGTCGGGCCTGCGCGTGCGCCTGCCCGGCGACGCGAGCCTGCTCGTCACGCTGATGCTGACGTTCGTCGCCGAAACGGGCATCCATTACGCGGTCGCCGTGCATGCACCGTGGGCGGCGACGAGCGGCTTCGTGATGCTGTCGTTCGCGGTATGGGGCGTGCTCATCGGGATGACGCTTGGGCGCGCGGTGAACGTGGTCGTGCGCTGCATGCGCCATGCGAACGGATCGGGGCGTGGGGGTTTCCCGTATTCGGTCGATCCGCGATGAAGGGCGCGAAACGGCGCGCGAGCGGGCAACTGACGGCCCGACAAGCGATGCGGCTCGTCTTCGTCAACCGTAGGGGTATCGAACCGGAACGGCGTATGACGCGCATCGATTTGCGCCCCGTTTTCCTGTCACGGTCGCGTCATGGTGCGCCCATAACGTTGCACGTTCCCGTCGCGGCGGCACCGCCGGACCGGGAACGTGCGCAACCCGCTCGCGACGACGTGCCCGCGTCGCAGTCGGGGGCCGATCGGGATCTCGCTCCCGGCGGCGCAGCGGTCATGCATCGCGCCATTTCATTCGAAAATACGATCGACGCCGGTTCGAACCGGATCGCGGACGATCAGGAGACAGGGACCATGCTGAGTCCGCATGAATTCTCGATGCTGTTGCGCGTCGCGCGTGCGCCGGACAGCGTCGATCCGTCGAATCCGGCCTTCGCCGTGCTGGTCGAGAAGCGGCTGGTCGACGATACGCAGGTGCGCATGAATGCCGTGGCGGCGCGCCCGGCGCTGACGCCGATCGGCCAGATGCTGCTGGCGCGCTTCGACGAAGCGGCCTGAGGGAAAGCGTCACGCCTTCATCGAGACGAAGGGCGTGACGCGTTGCAGTGCCGGGCCGCTTACTGCGCGACCGGCACGGTCACGTCGCTGCCGAACCAGTGCATCGAGATCTTCTTCAGCGTGCCGTCCTTGCGCAGCGAATCGAGCGCGTCGTTGATCGCCTTCTCGAACTTCGGGTTGCCCTTGCGGAACGGGATCGCCATTTCCTGCTTGCCGCCGTTCAGCACCGCGCCCGCGCGCAGCGGCAGGTTCGACGTCTTGATCATGTACGGCAGCATCAGGCGGTCGTCGAGCGTCGCCTCGATCCGGCCCGCGGCGAGGTCGCGCAGCTTCTCCGGCGCGCCCGGATACGTCTGCACCTCGATGCCCGGCACGGTGCGTGCCATCTGGTCATAGTTGGTACCGAGCGTCACACCGAGCTTCTTGCCCTTGAAGTCGTCGAGCGACTTGAAGTTGCGCGTGTCGTCCTTGCGCTGGATCAGCTGCGCGGCCGAGTACGTGTACGGCTGGCTGAAGTCGAGCGCTTCCTTGCGCTGCGGCGTGATCGTGACCTGGTTGACGATCACGTCGAACTTGCCGGCCTGCAGGCCGGCGATGATGCCGCTCCATTCGGTCGGGACGAACTGCGTCTTCACGCCGAGCTTGCCGGCGACAGCGTTCGCGACGTCGACGTCGAAGCCCTCGAGCTGTCCCGACGTGCCGCGCGAGTTGAACGGCGGATAGGTGCCTTCGAGGCCGACCCGGAGCACGCCGGCTTTCTTGACCGAATCGAGCAGGTCGTCCGCGTGCGCGGCGACCGCCGTGAAGCCGAGGGCCGACGCGAGCAGCAGGCCCGATAGCAGGAACTTCGAACGTTTCATCGCAGATCTCCAGTGGTCAGCGGGGTGTGGGGTGAGCGCCGGGCGCCGGTCGGGCGCGGCGGGCCGCAATACGGGCACGTAGACACTACTCGCAACCGCGCCGCGCCGGAAGTCGAATTGGCCCTGATTGAGATCGATTTCATGGATGTGGCGGACGGCTGGCGTGGCTGCTACCCACCCCACGTTCCCTATTTCGAAAACATCGGGTTCAATGGAAAGACGCCAATGCGAACCGAAAAGAATCGGGGATAGGAGGTAGCGTGGAACGTAAATTGGTGGACTATCCGATGCATGCCCCGTTAGTGAGGCATATCTACGACGCATTGATCCATGACCACTTTGAGGAACTGGTGCGCCAGGGACTCGCCGCACCAGGCACGGCATCGGAGTACCGAGCTGCGCTGAGATCCTGCTTGTGTGGGGAGGCGGTCCGTCCGATCCCGGATGAGGCGCTGATGAATGGCTATGTATTCGAAATTGGCGGACACCAATCGGACGGGCTATCGATCGAGGTACCCATCTTCTCGGAAGGGGGGCGTTCGGACGCGTTCATGATCCTTCGAGTGAAGAAGGACAACGCGGCACAGCCAACGCTGTATCTGTACGACATACTGGTGCCGTGACGTGGGCTCTGGAGAGCGAAATAGACAGGGCTGCGCGATAACTGACACCGGTACGATGATCCGGCGTCGTGGCGCTACGTGTCGAAGGATCCGATCGGACTCGCGAGGGGGCAACGTCTTCCAGTACGCACCCAATCCGGTGCAGTGGATCGATCCGCTTGGGCTGAATGGTCAGCATCTTCCCGGGGCCGCTGGGGGTAACTCGATTGATAACCACCGTTTGAAAGAGCCAGCAAAAAGGTCAATCCACCCAGGATTTCCGTCCTGCCTGGTTGTTGTTCCTGCTGCAGTTCAACAGATGAGGGAGGCCTTTCCGAAGACTACCGGCTTGCTGAAGACCGCAGAAACTGTTGCATCAGGTACGGCATCTCTATGGGTGCACGCGATGGCCGCCGTGTAGCTGGATGTGGTGACGTTGAACGTGTAGACGGTGGCCAAGGCTGCACTGGCCGGTGTGGATGCATATCCAAATGCAAATCGAGCATCAGAACTCAAAAAGGTTGCAGAGATTCTCGGCAATCCTGGTGAATCTGGTGCGACTCATATTTCTAAGTAAACAGCGATGGTGATCCAGTTTTCTGAAATTATTGATGCGCTGCTGCAGTTTAATGGTGGTGACCCAGGTAGGTTGATCCGCGGTGAGGATGAAAGCAAGCTGCGGCTCGAGGATGGGGGTCGCGACGTTGTGGGGGAGGATTCTGATTTTCATGCGTATGAAAAGCATATACATGTTAATCATGGGAATAGGGAAATTAATTCGCTGTATAAGTTATATTACCTTGGGGTGGATTGTGTTGGAGGTTCGGTCGATTTTGGCCCGGGTGTAGGGTTGATGGCTTTGCTCAAGAAAATTTTGGGTGGGCGTAAATTCAGTTCGCTGAGGGATGATGTCCATCTCTATTTCTCCGATGACAGAAAAGATGGCGCAATTGTGTTGGGTAAGTATTCTGTTGTCCGGTTCGGCCGAAGAAACGTAAGGTCGGGGTATACAGTCCTGGGGGTGGATTATGCGTCCGTTGGAAACGAAAAATTGATAACGCGGGGTATAGCGGCCACAATGGATCGGCTCGATGAGAAGCCGTTGGGTAGTTTCAGGAAATATTCTCCCGAGTACGCGAAATTGGTCCATCTCTACTTCAGCTGATTGCGCTGATGTGAAGTATGGAGACTCGTTTCACCAGCGTTATCCGCATAGTCCGCGATCTCGCGATATGGGATCTTCAGAACGTCGACACTGGCTATCGGCAGCGCTCACGCTCCGTGCTTCGTTCGCAGTCTGAGTCCTCCGTACCTTCCGGGGCCCGAAGGAAGGTGATGCCGGGAATTTGAGAATCAAACTGCTAATCGATTCAGGAGTCGCCACGATGGCGTAGATTTGCTTCTTGAGCCGTGCTCAAAAGCAAGTGCTATCGTTCATATCCGGGTACACCAAGCGGCAAGATGAAGGTTTATACAGTCATGGGAGGTGCGTGTGAGCTATAGCCAAGATGATATTCTGGAGTTGGTGACCAGGTATCCAAGTGACTACTCGTTCAGAGGTGATTGCTTCAAGATATTTGGACTGGCTTTGGCTGAATTTAAGAAGTTGTCGAAGGATCAGTGGCCTTTAAGCTGCTACAAAGTTTCGGTCGATATTGGGGGCGGTGAGGGTTTGGTCGCGGTCACATTTACCCCTCTTCCGGCATATGAAGTCGATGGGGTGCCATTTGAGGTTGCGGACCAGGGAATGTATCGGAATGGACGTGGTGTAACGTATATTTACGCGATCGAAGGTGAGGCGCTTCTCAAGACGGTCTACATGCGTTAGCGGAAAAGGGCTGAATTTGTCGCCCTTTGTTCATTCTGCGGTAGTGATAAGCCAACCTTGTAAGGCGGGCGCTTTGATATCGACGGAGCGAAGCTCGTTTATCCCAATGCAACGGGCGAAGTCTCGAGTATCCGCTGCCGAGTGCGGGAAGCACGCATGATGACCCGCCCGAGGGTCACGCGCTACCGTGACTTGATGTGCGGACATACGCTGCTCGAAGCGTACGAACGACATGCCCATGTTTTTTGTCTCGCCTTCGTCAAGGACTGCACCGGCAATCAGGTGACGCATCGACTACGATGCTGAACGGCGACTGTAACTAATAGGTGGTTGGGGGCTCGAATGACGATCATGGTCAAAGCGCAATTTGTTGAGACGAGTCTCAACGACGATGAAGGGCGTTCGTCCTTGTTCATCAAGTGGGGACCTGCCGGTCAATATATCGATCTTGTGCGAGAGGAGAGTGGAGGCAAGATTTATTGCGAGCTTTTCGATCAAGCTAATGGTGCTGAATTTGAGTCAATTAGATTCAATTACTCGGAAAACCTGCTTGTTCTTGAGGTGACTCCACCGGAAGCGTTCGTGCGAGCGCAAGCCGAGCACAGGGTCGAAATTGCCTTGGATGGGGCGGGTGTCGGCGGACGAGAACTGAAAAACTGCCTGGAACATCTGTTTCGCGCTGATTGAACTACGGGTCACGAATGCGCGGCCGATCGGCGCTATGCGAAATGAAGGGGGCGAGATGATCGGTCTCACGAGGTCGTGCGATACGTCCGTGCCAAAGTGCCAGGCCACAAACCCACAAATCTCGTGCACACTCGTTTCGCGTGCGTGCGTCGCGAAGAAATTGGAACTCCTTCATTGTCATGAGTGCATTTTCGTTCTTAAGCATATGTGTCGCCATTGGCTTTGCTGTCGTGTGGTCGATCATTCTTCTGAGAAGAATTGCGGGGCGGAGGAAAGTTGCCGGGAGCGATGTGGCGAAGTGGATCAAGAACGTTGTCGATTCGCTCTCCGGGATGGGATAGTGCGGCAAGCCGATCTCACGCCGCTGTGATTTGCAGATGCAGCTTCCAGGCCAGGCCTCAGTGCACGTCCATCACGAAAATGGAGAAGGAATAAATGGACATCCCGAAGACAAGGAGCCCCCATGATTCACATTTTGACTGGGAGAGGTTTTCGCGCTTCGTGATCGATTCGTATGGGAGTTTCGAGTCGCCGGACTACTCTTTCGTAAAATTGCATTTTTCGGTAGAAAAATACCCTGACGTGATTCGGTTTCTTGAGGGGAACTACGATTTCTCGGAAGATACGGAACCCAACTCCGACGTGAGTTATGGATATTTGTTGACGGGTGATGCCGGCGATTTCGTATTGCGGGTGTCGCTTGTTGGTCCGTACTATTACTTGTCGTCATTGTCGCCGGATGGAAGTCAAAGGTCACCAAATATTGATTCTCCGGTAATCAATTCCATGAGCCCGTTGATATGGCATATGAGGCGGGTTGGCATGATCTTCACCCCTGTTGATGTGTTGAATAAGAGGTTTGCTTTCGGTGGTCAGTATTCGAGCGCCTATTCGATTATTTATTGTTCCGAGGATGAGCCGTCCTGGATACAAGGCTAGAAGATGTGGCGTCTTTCGTGAGCACTTGAGGCAGCTGGTCATTTTCGAAAAATTGAGTTGAGAATTGAACGGAACGATGGGCTGGCGGGTTATTGCCATCGGCGCTCTGTAGACTATTTGGATGGTCCGCGAGCGCCGCGCTCTCTGTGCGATTGACGGGGCAATTTCACGAAATTGGGACGGAGCGCCATGTTGCAACACAGTTGCAGTGTCAGGGATGTGTAGGTGGTGCATATGCAGCGAAGCGTCGAGCCAAGTGTTCAACTAGGAGGTGCTGGCGTGAGTAAGTGGGTTGCGGAAGACATGCTGCTCGAGATATCCAAAATATGTAAATGTTTCTCGGAAAATAATTTCGAAAAATTGATTTCCGATGGAAATCTCGACGTCAAGGCATCGGAGGGCATCAAGAGAGGGATTTTGGAGTATCTGTGCGGAGATGTTCTGGATGAACGTGCGCTCAAAAGGGTTGGCATTCCTGACCGCGAATACATCATTGAACGCGCGAATTTGTATGAAATAAACCCTGAGGCACCATCGGATTTCAGTAAGAGAATTCAGCTTGATTTGATAATAGATGGCGTTGAGAGTGATCTGACTCTTGTTGTGTACGCATATAAGCGGGTTGAACGGAGTGGCATTCGCGTCTATGGTGTTCGGACGTTGTAGGGTGGGTGAGATCTTGCGATCGAAATGGAAATTTCGCGCTTCTGGGTCCATCGTTCTTGGCGAGAGCGTGCTGCCGAGATTGTTGCTGGCAGCGCAAACGCGACAATCACGGAACGTATGCGCGCGTACGTAATTGTTGCCGGACAGCCATACGTCGGGCAGCGGTACGCGATTCACTTCAGCGAGTTGAGAAATGAAAAGTGGTGAGATTTTCGTCGCGGATGCGCAGATCCAATCCTTCATTTATCAAGATGGGTGTCTGACAGTACTTGTACGAGCTGACGGCGGACTATTTAAAGTTGTTTTCCACAGGGTCCTTGGCATGAAGGCTCTTTCCCCGGAGGGGCAAGATTTGTCGCATTTGGCCGAGAGCAAGGAGGGGGCTTATCTTTTTGCTATATGTGAAGCCGCGGAGGAACTGGCCGATGGGTTCAGAGAGTTCAGCTTTGTCTCGGCCTGGACCGACGAGCCGCTATTGACCGTAGTCGCCGTTGACGTTCAGGTCTCAAGGGTGGTGAGTTAGATAGGAAGCCCCTCGCTTGCGTGCGAGACGCCCAGCGTGAGAATCGCATATTGGAGGGTAAGGTGAATGAGGTTGACGTAAAGTGGGTCGTCTTCTCTTCCTTCGTCGGATCGGTGCGTGAAGGAGTGCGTGCGATTGCATACGATTTCGATTCGGATCTGATCGAAATCTATGTCTATCTGGCTAGAGAGCCTGATGAAGAGGATGGTGAGGTCGTGGATGCGGCGATTGCAGAAATCATGGCATCCTGCCCACAATTCAATCGGCAGAAGATAGAGATTTCAAAGAGCAGTGAGCCGATCGGAAAATTGCGATCATATAAGGGGTGGATTTTTGCGCGATATGAAGGATAGTTGGCGTCTGTGTGAGATGCAGATTTCACGCGGTGTTCAGGAGTGTGCTCTATGCGAACCGTACTCGTGCCCGTCCGTCTTTTCTCGCTCGCAGCAACCTCATATGCCGATGATTTCCGACTGAGAGCCGGAGCCACCCCCGACTTGGCTCATCCGAAGCGCTTCCAATCCAACGGCCTGAGCTTCCAGTGGCGGATCACGGCAGACGATCCGCTCGACGGCACCGATGGTCGAGGCGTCAGTATCCAGGCTGACAAATCCGCGTTCGAAGGACTCAACCCGGACGTCGTTGTTCAGATGCTGCGCAGTATCTTTGCAAGAGCATGCAATGAAAGAGGCTGAATTTTCAACGGGAAAGGTGTTCGGGCAAGCGGCTGTGGCTGCCCGATTTCATGGGACTGGGGTGACTCGTTTTATCGAGTTGACTGATCTCTGGCTCGTGATCAATCACCAAAAGTCATCCTACAGTAAATTATTTTATGTGAATGTCGGGATATTTTATAAGGAGCTGTTGGCGGGTGGTTTTCGCGAGCCTGAAATGAAAATGGTATTCAAAAAGGGTGCCTCGGTTTGGCCGCACGTTGATTTTAGAATGGAGGGTTGTCCAGGCGTTCGAGGGGATTTCCAGGCTGAGGTGGACAAGTGCGTTGCAGAACGTGATGCACCGAGGTTGGAAGGCATTTTGTTCGACGCTTTTTCGGGGCTTGCGGAGTTTGTTGAGAAAAATGGTGATCGAAAATCAATAAGGCGGCTCGTGAGCGAGAAGAAGCTGGCTGCGATGGTGCTGAAGGAGGTGTAGTTGCGAGGTGGCGCCCGAGTTCTCGCGAAGTAGTTTTGATTTCTCTACATTTTCTCGTCGCTACCGCGTCAACTACAACCAGATTCATTGTATTAGCTGCGGGCCAGTTCGTTGATGCGAGGTGGGAATGTGTGGCGGCGCGAAATTTCGAGTTTGGTAAGTCTGGTAGCGTCAATGAAAATGCGGAGAAGCAGTCCATGGGGCAAGGAGGGATACATGAGTGTTCAGTTTAAGCGCCTCGGTATGAGTGAGGCCGAGATTGATCAGGAGGAACGCGATTCGAAACGAAAATTCAGGGCATCTCGAAGGATGGAGATGATTGCTGTCTATAACGCGCCGCTTCCATCCGGGGCCGAACTTGACCAACTCGAGCATCAAGTTGGCGCTAGTTTGCCGCTTGAGTACCGGCAGTTTCTTGAGAAGGTCAACGGGGGAGAGCCGTCCGGGAACTTGTTTTGGAGCGGCGATCGGGAGAGGGTGGTTAATTACTTATTTTCATCAACAGTGCCACGCGGCTCCATTTTTTCTATTGAGAAAAATATGGAGACTTATGGAGCGCGGTTTCCGAAGGAATTGATTTGCATTGGATCTGCGGGAGGTGGGGATCTAATCTTGCTGTCGATCAAGGGAGATAAGGTTGGTGGGGTTTATTACTGGAGTCACAGTTTTGAGTCGGAGTCGAATGGCGGCGAGTATTGGGGCAATATTGAGCAAGTGTCTGATTCGTTGAGTCATTTCTTTGATATGCTTCATGACTGAGTTTGATCTGCGCCTCTGATCCGAGCGGAGGCTCGTGTGTGTAAAACTAAAAAATCGACTGAAAGTGCCGTCCATGCGAATCGTTGCCGTACCTTTTGTGCTCCTGATGGTGGTGTCGACGTCATACGCCGACGATTTCCGGCCGAGACCGGCAGCAGCTCCTGATCTGGCTCATCCGAAGCGCTTCAATTCCAACGGTTTGAGCTTCCAGCTCCCGGCGGACTGGCGGATCACGGCAAACGATCCGCTCGAGGACACCGAAGGTCGGGGAGTCGGTATCGAAGCTGACAAATCCGCATTCGAAGTACTGAATCTGGACGTCGTTGTTCAGGTGCTGCGAACCAAGGTCGCGCAGTCTTTCGAAGGTACTGCGCAGTATCTGTACAAGAGTCAGGTGGACGACAACGCTGCCCAGTACACGAAGCCGAACTTGGCGCCATTCATGTTGGATAACAAATATCCGGCGCTCGCTTCACGCTATACGCACACGATCTTCAAACAAGACGAGCTCTACGCGCATCGTCTCGATCTCGTGACAAGCAAGGTCTGCGGTAACGGGTGGACCTGCGTAATCCTCTCGTCCGGATTGGCTGCAAACGAAAGCGCTGCAAAGCAAGGCATGGCCAGGATCTACGAAACGATCCGCTACGAACCCTGATTTCGACATTGGTGACGATCCACTTTTCCTCTCTCGACGCCGCGTTTCAGGTACACCCGGTCAGGATCGCGGATTGGGGGTACATCCGCTGTCGGGAAGCGGACCTGACCCGATCCGGCGTCGTGTTTTTCGACGACGTCGAGGATCCCGGAGCCTGTCGACGTGCGGCCTTTGCGGCGGAAGGCGGCGGTCTGATCGTGTTGACGATTCACGCTGCCTCGAAAGGAGACGCAGTCTTGTTTGCGTCCGACAGGCGCATCGATTCCGTACGGCATTGGCGTGACGCGGTGCCGGCCGAGTTCGCGCACTGGATTGAGGTCTTTGACTTCGTGTATTTCGGGGAGCCGATATAAGCCTCCTTGGGTCGAGGCATGCGGTCCGTCGCATGACCATCGCCGCAGGCTTCGTCAAGCACGGCATTCGACCGCGAGCAACTCAACCGGCAACAGCGGCCAGCGTGATCTCGCGGGTACGAAATTGGCATAATTACGGCTCGCAGCACGAGCGCGACAGACAGTAACCACGCGCGTTCGGCCGTTACGTCACAGGTGGCGGAGAAGGGGGCGATTCGCCACCTCGATCCAGCCCCCGACGCATTTGCCCCAGCTACAACCGCACCACCCATGTTGACCACTTCCGTGACTGAAGCATCGCTTAAACAGATCCTCGAGCGCCCGGGCGACTTCGCAGGATGGCTCTACTTGCCGCCCATGCCATGGACGCTCGATACCGAAGGCGTGTTCTTTGAAGACACCCAGGATGCGGGGGACGACGCTGTCCCTGCTGCCGCGAATCAACCCGGCTGGCGGATCACGTTGGACAGCGCGACGATCGAGGACATCGTGATCAACGCCCACGATCAGGTCGACGAACCGAGCGTGCTTCAGTTGCTCGATGCGTTCGTTTTTTACGTCGAGAACGACGCGTTCATCCTGTTCTGACCTGACGCCATGATCCGCCGCGAGTCGCCATGAAATCCTGGCATGACGTGCTGATTGCAGCCGATCCGCTCGTACGATTTCTCGAGCAGGACGCATTTTTTGGTGCCGCCTATCGCGGCGATCCAGTGGCACATCACGTTGTCCGGGATGCGGCGATCGCACGTCGCTTCGCGACCGATGATTCGTTCGACGACTTCGACGAATGGGAGTCGGTCAGTGACGCTGAGGCGGTGTTTCCCGCCGGCTTCGAATGGAGCCGCCAGATTGCATCCCGGTTGATGAAGAATCAGCACTGGGGCATCGAAGGCAAGCACTTCAACGGCGCGGATCTCAAGTGGACGAATGCGGTGTCGTGTCCGCTGATCGAGCTGATGATCCGGGATATCGGCATTCTGTTTCAGTGCTACGCCAACGATTGCTTCCCGCCGATTTGGGACAGTATCCTGCATGCCTATCTCGACGGTGGTTTCCCGTGTGGCTGGGACGGCCGGCATCCCGCGGGCAGGTTGGTCGTCTTTTCGAATGCCTAGCCGGTGCGGAAGGCGCCAGCGACCGGATGCAGCCATGCGGTGCAGTACGCGTGAGACTCCGCCGACACCCGCCATCGGTTGGAGCACGACGCGACGCGGGTCGAGAACCAGAAGGTGACCGAGTATGAATGCAGAATTCCTTGTTGATATTTTCGAGGCGGCCGGTGCGTTCTCGGAAGGTGACCTGGCTCCGATTCAGCGGCTGCTGCCCAACATTGCAAGACAGGATGTGCTTGAGGGCATGCCCATTCTGTTCCATGTCGCAAGAAGTCGAGCGATCTTCGATTTTCTGGACGGCAACCACGTGAATTTCCTGCAGAGGAACGAGCGCACCGGCGATACGTTTCTGCATTGCGCGACGCTGGATCGCGATGCGGCGCTCTTCGAGCAAGCGGTGGCGTGGTATGCGACACGGCGCCTGCTTGACGAGCCGAACCGCAGCGGTATCACGGCGCTATCGGCGGCGTTGAAATTCGGATTGATCGCGCGAACGGAGAAACTGATCGATGCCGGTGCCAACATGTCGACGGTGGCGGCAAACGGTCTCACACCGATCCGGCAGGCGCTCTATTGCCTTGACGGGGAAGACGCCGCGATAGCGGGGCTGAATGTGTTGTTGCGCAGAGGGGTTGAGGTGAGCCGCGACGAGGCGCTTCGTTTGAAGCAATTCGCGTCCGATCTCGGCAGGAACGCGGTCGGGAAGTGGCTCGATGGACACCTGAAAATCGACTGATGGCATTGTCGATCTCCGGGATCGACGATTTACTCAGGTGTTGGCAGGCGGCACACCGAAGGACGCACCGCCGGCATCGTTCACAAGCGATTTGGCAACGCGCAATGTCGACGGGAGGCACGATATGCCCAATCGGGATCTGAATCAGTTCATCGTCCGGATTCGCGGCGCGGTAGACGCACGTGCAAGCATCGGCGCACGTGCTCCCGATCATCCCGCACACGCGAGATCCGTCTCGGTCAGCGCGGACATTGCCGCATGGTTCAACGCGCTCGACAACGTCGATCTGTCGATCCCCTGGACCGCTGACAACCTCGAGTTATACGGCAACCCGGCGAGCCTCGCGATCGGCCAGACCGGCTATCGCGTCGACGCATCGGGCCGGCGGCTGTCCGGATGGCACGACGACTGGATCGTGTTGGGTCAGATGGGCGGCGATCCTGTTATCGTCGTGCCGGAAGGAGACGTGCTGTTCGACCGCCACGGCGCGGGCGCCTGGACACCATTGCGCGTCGCGCCATCCCTCACGCATTTCGCGCACGCGTTGTGGATCTGGTGCGATCTGTACGTCGGAAAGCATGCGCGCGATATCTTCGACGACACGGATGAAATCCGGCCGGCATTCGTGGCGGAGGTCCGGTCGCGGATAAGCGACGCGCTGCCGGATGCGGAAGCGGCGGTGTTCATGGAGTTGGTCGATGGGTGAGTGCGGGCGCGTCGTGTCATGAGGCTGGACGGTCACGACACGGATGGCCTGGCAGACACCCGCTGTTGACCGGAACCCGGTCCCACGCGCGACGAGCATGACATGCACGACGACGACCTGCTCGACGGGTGGCGCGACCGGTCGTGAAGCCATACCGACGCGTACTGCTCGCCGGACGTGGCCACAAGCCATCGATACCGTGCCGACGCTTGCGCTCGATTCAAGAGCCGGGGTGTAGCGAACCACAGTAACGAAGGTCCGCCGACAATGAACGAGACCCGTGTTTGGCCCAGTGGCAATGACAAGCCTGTCTGCATGCTCGGATTCGACCATTCTGAATGCTCGGCACTGACCGGGATTTCATTCGAGAAGGGTGTCGACGATCTGGACGAATACTTTGCAGGCATGCTGCTCGACGACACGGTCGGGCCGATGCGGTTCATGTATTACATCAACGCCCCGATAAAAGGCGTGGTCGTCAGCGTCGATTCGAAGGTGAAAACGGCGCAGGCGGTAGAGGTTGTGAAGACGCGGTTCGGTTTGGCCGCTTCCGATTTCTATTGGGTGACGAGTATTGAGTAACGGGTCCGGTCGAGCGTAAAGCGCCGAACTTCGCTCGGACAACGTAACCCGTCCGTTTGATTCAGCGCCGAAGGAGATCGAATGCGAACCACGAAGGTGATCGAAGAAACGTATGCCGGCAACCGCTCGCACGTGACGGAAGCGCAATGCGACAGCGTTGCGCAAGCCAGCGCGGCAGTCGAACGGCTGAACGGGCGCGATCGCTCGACTGTCGCATTCGAGACGAGCGACGGGATGGTGATGACGATAGGCGGCGGTAGTGACGATCGGTATGTCGTGTTCATTGCCTCGCACGTCGACGCCGCGTTGCTGAATCTGACGGCACCCACTGCGCCGGCTGGCGAAACGATCGAACTGGTCGCGGGTGGTCAGCGCGGCAGCTATCGGGCGCGAGACTGCGTGGATCGCGCGATGGCCGTGCAGGCAGCGATTTATTTCGTCTCGCGCGGCGGCGCCGATCCCGCGCTATGTTGGCAACCCGGCTGATACGCCGATACAAACGCGGCGCGCATTGACGGAGACCGATCGATGATCCGGACAGCAACCATCGGTACGACCACGGTGGAAATCGAAGCGGCCGAAGCAGCGCTCGGCCGCGCGTTGCCGCACGCGTTCGCGGCATGGCTGCTGCTCAACAATGGCCGGTCGCTCGGCGGAATGCCGGTGTTCCCCGTCTTCGATGCGCGCAATCCGCGCAAGACGTGGAATTCGATCGTTCGGCACTACAACGAGGGTTGGCGCGAGTGGCGAGACAACTTCGACCACACGGATGCCGATTTCTCGAACCTGTTGCCGTTTGCCGAGTTCGGGACGGGTGACTACTATTGCTTCGATTACGACCGGGTCGGTGCGTCGTTGGAGCCGGCGATCGTCCTCTGGTCGCACGAGACGGGCGAGACGGCACACGTGGCCGACGATTTCGCCACCTTTCTGTCGATGCGGGGCCAGGCGGGCGAAGGAGCGAATTGAACGTGACCGATGATCCCGTTGCGATGCGTGAACGCCAGGAGGCGGTGTGTGCGCGATACGGTCTGCGAGCAGCCGAACCCGAGGACATGGTTGCCGTCGCCATGTCGACGCTCGGGAAGGCGCCTGTCTACGGCACGCGCGTGATGCTGTCCGAAGGTCGCAACGTAAGCTGGTTTTTTCATTGCGGCGAATACTCGGATGCGGACGATTTTTATCAACCGCTGCATGTCGCGCATCTGTCTACGTTCCTGCCGCTGGTCCTGCCTTATCTGATGCTGCCGGCCGGCGCGCGTTTCATCATCGACGACACCGGTTACGAGGACATCTGGATGGATCTGCCTGACAACGAGGCGTCAGCGTGAGTGCGCGGCAAACCTTCCGCAAGGCATTGATGCTGCTCGATCGAGGCATGACGGATCGTGGCGAAGCCGCACTGTGTCTCGCGCTGACCGAGGCCGAGCAGGAGGGCGATCGCGTGGCGCTCGTGCAGTCGCTCGTTGCACTCGGGGAACTGTTGTGTGAAACCTCACGCGGCGTATCGGCACGGCCGTTCCTGGAGCGGGCGCTTGCGGCGGCAGGCGACACGGATGCCGACCTGCTGGCGGTCGAGCGTGACAAGGCCGAACAATGGCTGGCGCGTATCGAATGCGAGCGCATCGGATTGCAGATTCGCGGCCCGGAAGATTTCAAGCACCGAACCTTCACGCTTGCCGAGTTCATCGCCGTCGTCCGCGCGAAGGCCGAACGGCGGGAGCGCTACGATCCCGCTTGGCTATACGACGTTTACGGAAAGGACGGCGACGCGGCGCTGCATCCGCAACAGACGATTTACATCGGCGATACGGTCCAGGTCGACGACGAGGATCGCGAGATCTACCCTGAAAGGGTCGCCGAACTGGGTTACGTATTTCAGTACTCGTGCGAGCACTTTCAGGACGTCGTCGATCTCGCCTATCGCCAGAAACCGGACGCATCGATCGAGGACGTCGTCCGTTGCCTCAACCATTTCGATCGCCACGACGATTTCCTCGATCTGAGCCCGAACGGCATGCAGTCGCGAGCATGACGGAACGGAGCGCCGCAATGAAAAAGGACCGCTCGGCGGTCCTTTTTTATCGTGAAGCGACGCGCAGAGAACGCGCCCTCAAGGCAGCGAAATCGTCAGATTCGCCGATTCCGGCCCGACCTTGATCACTTGCGAATAAGGCGCCAGCGCCTGCAGCGTCTTGTCCTTCAGATACGTGTTGAGCCCGAGATAGCCGAGCAGCGCAACCAGCGCGAACACCGCCCCGATCGCCCAAACCGGCACCTCGCGCTTCAACCGGTGCGCGATCTGGTCCGGCAGCGGCCAATGCGGTGCGAACGGCGCCCGCTTGCCCTTCATATGCGCGATCTCGTCCCCCAGCCGCGCCGTGAGGTAGGCCAGCTTCTCCGGCCCTTCGAGCAGATACTTGCCCTGGAACCCGAGCAGCAGGCACATGTGAAACACCTCGAGCGACTGCAGCCGCGCCGCGCCCTGCGCGCGGCATTCCTCGAGATACTGGAAGAACTTCTCGCCCGCGAGCTGCTCGCCGAACAGCACGAGCTGCAGCGGCCGGCGTTCCCAGTCCGTGCGGATCTTGAACTGCGACGACAGCACCATCTCGTCGATGGCCGCGCAGAACGCGAACTTCGAGCTGTACACATCTTCAGCCGCGATATTCAGCTTCTTCGCCCCGCGCTCGAAGTCCGACAGGAATTCCTGGATCCGCGTGCTGAACTCGCCCGCGCTCTCCGGCTCCCGCCCGTTCTTGAGCAGGAACAGCATGAAGAAGCCGTCGTACAGCAGGTCGAGCAGCGAACGGGCCTGGAACGACGCGTCCGTCGACGCCGGGCTATGCAGGGGGGGCGGCGCGTTGTCGCCGAACAGGGAGGGCGCGTAGCTCATGATGTGACCGCGATCAGTTCGAATTTCAGGTCATTGATGCCAGTCGGCGCGTAGATCATTGCAGACTGGGCCTGCAACATCCGCTCGTACAGCGCGCCGCGCGAATCGAGCGCGAAGTAGCAGGCGCCGGGGCGCACCGGAATCGCGGGCGGCACCTGCGGCGTATACGAGAGCCGCACGCCGGGCATGGCCGACAGCACGAGCTTGTCGACGTCGTCGGGTGCGCCGACCTTGAAGCGGGCCGGCACCGCATCGACGAGCTCGACGCTCGGCATGTCCGCGGACACCGCGAGGTAGAACTCGGTCTTGTCGTCGATCTTGCCCGAATCGAGGCGGCCAAGGTGGAACGACGGGCGCACTTCGTCGAGCGTGATCGCGAAGTAGCGCGTCGAGATCACGGTGTCGAGCAGTTCGCGCAGCATCAGGTCGAGACGCGCAAAGCTCGGGCCCGGATCGTCGTGGCGGTACACCGGCAGGTCGGCGAGCGTATAGCCCTTCGAGAACGTCATCAGCTGGCCCGCGAGGCGCAGCAGCTCCTGGAACAGCCGCTCCGGATGCAGCGCCGCATGCTGGTGCAGGTGCGCGAGCGTCGCGAACGCGGCGTTGGCGGTGTGCAGCAGCCAGAACGACGCGATGTCGCCCGAGCGGAACTCGATGATGTTCTTCGACGGCTCGCGGTGGAAGCCGTACAGCGCGTTCACCTTCGCCTGCAGCGCGTCGACGAGCTGGCGCAGCCGCTGGTGCAGGATCGGCGACGCGTCGATCGCGAGGCACGGCGGCACGAAACTGTCGTCGATCTCGAAACCGGACGTCGCGGTGCGGCGCACGCGCACGAGCGGTACCGACAGCAGCTGGTCGCGCGGTTCGCTGTGCGCGATCAGCTTGACCTGCGTCTTCAGGAACGTGATGTCGGCTTCGGCCGCGTCGGTGAAGTTGTCGGCGACGCTCGTCTGCTCGCTGACGAAACGCGTCATGAAGCCGGCGGCCGGATCGTCGCTGTAGTTGGTGGCGTTCTCGCGCAGCGGGTGCAGCGCGAGATAGAACACGAATTCGTTGATGCCGTCAGGCAGCGTGTCCAGCGCGATCGGCGGCGGCAGGTCGTCGGCCTGCGGCGCGGCATACAGTGCGCCGTCCGGGAACACGAGCGCAAGCTCGGCCACCCGCAGCACGTTGCTGCCGAGCGCATCGCGGTCGATGCGCACCGAGCGCACGCCCCAGTTGTACGGCTGGATCGCCTGGATCGATTCGAACAGGCGCGCTTCGTGGTACGCGTCCTGTCGCTGAAAGTGTTGAGGCCGGAGGAACAGCCCTTCCCCCCACAGCACCTTGGCCGAATAACTCATGTCAAATCCGGTTAATGTCGCGTTGCGATGTAATCGATTTGTTCGTGCCCGAATTAAATCGCCAATTGTTAACTCTTGTTAATTGACATTCGTGCGTCATTGTTTAACCGCAGGAGACCGAAGAAAGCAAATTCAGCGGTTGCGAAGGCGCACCCTGTTGCGGTGCGATGACAGTGCCGTCGGTGACCGTCATCGCGCAATTATGCAGGCCGATGATTATGCCGGATTTCTCCGACTTCACCGGATCGAACGTCAGTTTCCATCGTTGTAGTGCGGGATCGCGGAACAGCGCGACGATGCCGAATGCCTGCGCTTCGCGCGAAACCTTCTCGGTCGCCGTGTAGCGCTGGCCCGGAATCAGCGTGATTTCACGCACGTTCAGCAGGTCGGCGCCCAGCGCGGCCTTTTCCTTGGTCGGGTCGGTAAACGCGTCGAACGGCGCCTGCTGGAACGAGGTCGGATCCTTCAGCGTATAGAGCCGCACGACGAGTGCGAGCGGCTTGTTGTCGGTCGCGGCATTCAGGTTCGGCGCTGCGGCGAGCGTGATGCCGAGGTTGCGCGGCGGCTTCTGCGCGTCGGGTACCTCGGGCTTGCCGATGCCGGCTGCGGACATCACGGCGCTCGCGGCCGAGCCGAGCAGCGGGGCGGCCGCGCATCCGGCCAGAAGCGCGCAGGCAAGCAGTGGCAGCGCATAGCGAATCATCAGCGATCTCATCGTATTTCCGGCGTGCCGCCTTTTATCCCTGTCAAATCTGCCGGGTATTGCCGCGTTCGCTGCGTATCCCCGACATTGCTCCATTCAACTATTAAGCACGCCCGCGTCGTGGCAAGCGTCCGGAAAATTTTTCCGCCATTCGGGCGGTGCGTCGCGCAATCAGTAAAACTTGCCCATTCCGACCGATAGCAAAATCGCTGCGAGCCCGCAGCGGGAGGCCATTGGAGGGGGTAGCGCCCGGTTTTAAAAGGAATTACTCTTCACACGACGATTGAATTATGAAAAATTGATCGGTACTATACCCGCGCGCTTCTTGCAAAGCAAAAGAACCAGATTCTCAACGATTTAAAACTCACGCGCCGGTGGATATAACGATGAAAGACCGTCTCTTCGCAAAACTGTCTGGGGTAGTAGTGGCTTGCGGCGTGATCGCCGGTTGTGCGAGCCAGCCTCCCGCGCCGCCGACTGCCGAGGTGTTCAACAAGTCGCTGGCCGATGCGGACGCAGTTGCGAAGGCGGGTGACCAGGACAAGGCACTCGGCCTGTACCAGCAGCTCGCCAAGTCGGATCCGACGCGCGAGGAGCCGTGGTCGCGCATCGCGCAAATCCAGTTCGCCCAGAACCACTACGGTCAGGCAATCGTTGCCGCGCAGGAAGCCCTGCAGCGCGACGCGACCGATCGTCAGGCAAAGAGCGTGCTGGCCGTGGCCGGCCTGCGGATCGCGACGCAGTCGCTCGGCGAGCTGCGCCAGGATTCGTCGCTCGCGGGCGATGCGAAGTCCGACGCGCAGGCGCTCGCGAAGCAGCTGCGCGATACGCTGGGCGAATCGGCGCTGTTCCCGCCGGAGACGAATGCCCGCGCCACTGTCCGGACCAAGCGGGTCCGCACGGTCGTGCACAAGAAGCCCAGCCAGACGCAGACCTCTGAAGCCACTGCTACGGTGGCGCCGACGAACACGTCGTCGGGCGGCGGGGCGAAGGGCGGTGACCCGTTCGGCGCACTGCGCAACTGACCGCAAACTGACGCGATAACCACAACTAACCTGGGAGCCGTCGAGATGGCCAAGAAAGAAAGCATTCAGAAAAGCTTGCAGAAAATACGGCCGCCGCGCGTCCAACTGACCTACGAGGTCGAGAAGGGCGATGCGATCGAGGTGAAGGAACTGCCGTTCGTCGTCGGGGTCGTCGGCGATCTGGCGGGCCAGTCCGAAATCGAGCAGCCGAAGCTGCGCGACCGTAAATTCGTCAACATCGATCGCGACAATTTCGACGACGTGATGAAGGCGATCGAGCCGCGTGCCGCGTTCCAGGTGGAAAACCGCCTGAGCCCGGAAGGCGGCAAGTTCGCGGTCGACCTGAAATTCCGTTCGCTGTCGGATTTCAGCCCGGACGAAGTCGTCGAACAGGTCGAGCCGCTGCGCCGCCTGCTCGAGGCGCGCTCGAAGCTCGCCGACCTGCGCAACAAGCTCGCCGGCAACGACAAGCTCGAGGATCTGCTGTCCGATGTGCTGAAGAACACGCAGCAGCTGCAGGAGCTCGCGAAGGGCACGGGCGGCGACAAAGACGGCGAATGACGACGGAGTGTTGAGATGAACCAGCAAACGGCTGCGGCCCAAGCGAGCGGCGCGGACTACGCCGCCGGGACCTCGCTGCTCGACGACATCGTCGAGAAGAGCAAGGTCGCGAAATCCGATTCCGAGCATGCGCGTGCGAAGGACCTGATCGGCGAACTCGTGCACCAGGTGCTCGACGGCACGGTGATCGTGTCGGACAACCTGTCGGCCACGATCGACGCGCGCGTCGCGGAACTCGACCGCCTGATTTCCACGCAGCTTTCCGCCGTGATGCACGCGCCGGAATTCCAGCGCCTCGAAAGCACGTGGCGCGGGATGGACTATCTGGTCAAGGAAAGCAACACCGGCCAGACGATCAAGATCAAGGCGCTGCACGCACCGAAGCGCGACCTCGTGCGCGATTTCAAGGGCGCGAGCGAGTTCGACCAGAGCGCGCTGTTCAAGAAGGTCTACGAAGAAGAGTTCGGCACGTTCGGCGGCTCGCCGTTCGGTGCGCTGATCGGCGATTACGAGATCTCGCGCCAGCCGGAAGACATGTACTTCATCGAGCAGATGTCGCACGTCGCGGCGGCTGCGCATGCGCCGTTCATCGCGTCGGCATCGCCCGAGCTGCTCGGCCTTGAGTCGTTCTCCGACCTCGGCAAGCCGCGCGACCTCGGCAAGGTGTTCGATACGGTCGAATATGCGAAGTGGAAGTCGTTCCGCGACGCCGAAGATTCGCGCTACGTCGGCCTGACGCTGCCGCGCTTCCTCGGCCGCCTGCCGTTCAATCCGAAGGACGGCCAGACCGCGGAGAACTTCAACTTCGTCGAGGACGTCGACGGCACCGACCACGACAAGTACCTGTGGTGCAACGCCGCGTGGGCATTCGCTGCGCGCCTGACGGCCGCATTCGACGACTTCGGCTGGTGCGCGGCGATCCGCGGCGTCGAAGGCGGCGGCCTCGTCGAGGACCTGCCGACCCACACGTTCAAGACCGACGACGGTGAAGTCGCGCTGAAGTGCCCGACCGAAATCGCGATCACCGATCGCCGCGAGAAGGAGCTGAGCGACCTCGGCTTCATCCCGCTCGTCCATTGCAAGAACTCAGATTACGCCGCGTTCTTCGCTGCGCAGTCGGTGCAGAAGCCCAAGAAATACAGCACCGACAGCGCGAATGCGAACGCCGTCCTGTCCGCCCAGCTTCAGTACATCTTCTCGGTATCGCGCGTCGCGCACTACCTGAAGGCGATGATGCGGGACAAGATCGGCAGCTTCGCATCGGCGCAGAACGTGGAGACTTTCCTCAACCGGTGGATTTCGCAGTACGTCCTGCTCGACGATAACGCCTCGCAGGAACAGAAAGCGCAATTTCCGCTGCGTGAGGCATCCATACAAGTGTCGGAGATTCCGGGCAAGCCGGGCTCGTATCGTTCGGTCGCGTTCCTGCGCCCGCACTTTCAGCTCGACGAACTCTCGATTTCTCTGCGACTTGTCGCTGATCTGCCCAAACCGGCAAATTCATAAGCGAGTAAATCGCCCGGGCGGGCCGCCTGGGTAGGACGTTAAAACCACCTCTTTGGGGAGTCGAAGGGCCATGTTACATATGCACTTGCAGTTTGGTAGTCCCGCGGTGAAGGGCGAATCCGCGGACAAGGACCACCAGGGCTGGATCGAGCTGAAATCGTGGGATCACTCGATCGTTCAACCGCGTTCGGCAACCGCATCGACCGCTGGCGGTCACACGATGACGCGTTGCGAACACGGCGACATGATTTTCACGAAGGAAATCGATTCGTCGAGCCCGCTGCTGTACCAACACGCTTCGGGCGGCACCACGTTCGACGAGGTGACGGTCCATTTCTCGCGCGCTGACGGTGAAGGCAAGCGCGTGCAGTATCTGGAAGTCAAGCTCAAGTACGTGATCATCTCGAGCATCGCTCCGAGCGTTCGCGAAGAAGGTCTGCCGCTCGAGACGTTCTCGCTGAAGTACGCAGCTGTGCAGTGGAAGCAAACCCAGCAGAAGATCGGCGGCAACCAGGGCGGCAACACGCAAGGCGCCTGGAGTCTGACGAAGAACGACAAGACCTACGCGGTCTAAGGTCGGTTGCGGCAACGGGGCGCGCGGCGTCCCGTTGCCGTTTTCGCTGTGCGCACCGACCCGATGAAACGATTCGAACCCAGTTTTCTCGACAAGTTGTTCGACGACGAACCGCACCTGCCGGCCTCGGCAGCGATGCGGCAATTGTCGCTGGACGAGCTCAAGAACACGGTCGCCCGCGATGTCGAGGCGATTCTCAACACCCGTATCGCCCACACCGAAATCGAGCTGGCCGCGCTGCCGGAATGCCAGAAGTCGGTGCTGACCTACGGGCTGAACGATTTCGCGGGGCTGAGCCTCGCGAGTCACTACGATCGCGCGTTCATCTGCAAGTCGATCCAGCAAGCCATCGCGCGTCACGAGCCGCGGCTGCAGCAGGTGCAGGTGACGTTCGAGCTGAACGAGCAGGCCACCAACGCGCTCTACTTCGCGATTCAGGCGCTGCTCGTCGTGCACCCGGCCGAGGAGCCGGTGAGTTTCGACGCGATGCTGCAGCCGTCGACGCTGCAGTATTCGGTCACGCGCGCACGCGCCGCAAGAATGCAGTAAATCATGCCGCCGAGCGGGCCGGACCGCCCGGTGGTGGATCAGGGTCCGGCAGGAAATATTGAGGTTCGGGGTCGTCGATGGAAGAATTGCTGCCGTATTACGAGCGCGAATTATCGTTTTTGCGGCGCTATTCGCGAGATTTCGCGGAACGCTATCCGAAGATCGCGGCGCGGCTCGCGCTGTCGGGCGAGCATTGCGAGGATCCGCACGTCGAGCGGATGATCGAGTCGTTCGCGCTGCTCGGCGCGCGGATCAACAAGAAGCTCGACGACGATTACCCCGAATTCACGGAAGCGCTGCTGGAAGTGCTGTATCCGCACTACCTGCGGCCGTTCCCGTCGTGCTCGATCGCGCAGTTCACGCCGGCGTCGCCCGGCCAGCAGACCGAACCGGTCGTGATCGATCGCGGCACCGAGCTGAAGAGCCGCCCGATCCGCGGCGTGCAGTGCCGGTTCCGCACGGCCTACGACGTGACGCTCGCGCCGATCCGCATCTCGGAAGCCCGCTTCACGCCGGTCGCACTCGCGCCGAGCGCGACGGTGCTGCCGTCGAACGCGACGGGCGTGATCTCGATCACGTTCGAATCGCTCGCGGCGCAGCTCGATCTCGGCGCGCTGAAGCTGCCGACGCTGCGCGCGCACCTGCACGGCGAACAGTCGTTCGTCGCCGCGCTGACCGACTGCCTGTTCGTCAACGTGCTCGGCGCGTATGTCGAGCCCGAACGCAACGGCCGCTGGACCGCGCTGCGCAAGCTGCCGATCGCGCACGCCGGCTTCGACGAAGAAGACGCGCTGATCGACTACCCGGCGAAATCGCATCCCGCGTATCGCCTGCTCACCGAATACTTTGCGTTCCCCGACAAGTTCGATTTCGTCGACTTCGACCTTGCGGCGATCGCGCGCGCGACCGGCCGCTGCCAGCGCGCGACGCTGCATCTCGTGCTGCAGGACGTGCGCAGCGATTCGCACGTCGCGCGGCTGCTCGAACTGCTGACGGCGAGCCACTTCCGGCTGTTCTGCACGCCGATCGTCAACCTGTTCCGCCAGCACGGCGAGCCGATCCGAATCACGCACCGCGCGGTGTCCTACCCGGTGATCGCCGAGGCGCGGCGCGCGTTCGCGTACGAGGTGTATTCGATCGATTCGGTGAAGCTCGTCCGGCAGCAGGCGCACGAGGAATCGGTGATCGAGTTCCGGCCGTTCTATTCGCTGCATCACGGCGAATCGGCGCGGATCGGCCACTACTGGTTCGCGCGCCGCAACGACTGGGTCGCGCAGAAGAGCCCCGGCTATGAAACCGAGATCTCGATCGTCGACATCGATTTCGAGCCGACGTCGCCGCAGACCGACACGCTGAGCCTCGACCTCACCTGTACGAACCGGGACCTGCCGGCGATGCTCGCGTTCGGGCTCGAAGGCGGCGACCTGTTCCAGGAGGGCGGCGCGCAGACGAGCGGCATCGCGCTGCTGCGCCGCCCGACGCAGAGCGTGCGCTTCGAGCGCGGCCGCGCCGCGCACTGGCGGCTCGTGTCGCACCTCGCGCTCAATCACGTGTCGCTGGTCGCGCACGGCCTCGCGCCGCTGAAGGAAATGCTGACGCTGTACGACCTGCGGCGCACCGCCGTGTCGATGCGCCAGATCGATGGCCTCGCCGGCGTCGAGCAGCGCGGCGCCGTGCAGTGGCTGCCCGGCAAGCCGTTCGCGACCTTCGTGCGCGGCATCGAGATCCGCCTGACGATCGACGAGGAGCATTTCGTCGGCGCGAGCCTGGCCTCGTTCGTGCGCGTACTCGACAGCTTCTTCGGGCTGTACGTCCACCTCAACAGTTTCGTTCAACTAGTCGTCGTGTCGAAGCGCACCGGCGAGGAGATCATCCGATGCAAGCCCCGGACCGGCGAATCGATCCTGGCGTAGTCGACGCGCTGCTCGACGAACCGCACCGCTTCGAGTTTTTCCAGGCGGTGCGCGTGCTCGAAGGGCTGTTCGCGCGGCAGGCGTCGGATGCGCCCGGCGCGTGGCGGCAGGGCGACGTGGTCGCGCAGCGCATCGAATTCCGCAACACGCTGTCGCTCGGCTTTCCGCCGAGCGAAATCGAAGGCGCGCGCTCGTTCGACGACGACGGCACCCAGCTCAAGACGGGCGAGGCGCGCGGCGCCGCGCTCGCGGCCGGCGAGCTCGGCCACGTCGAGCTGACGCCCGCGTTCTTCGGGCTGCTGGGCGGGCAGGGCGCGCTGCCGCTGCATTACACCGAGCAGATCGTCGCGCGCGAGCACCTGAAGCGCGACCATGCGGCGCGCGCATTTTTCGACGTGTTCTCGAACCGCGCGACCGCGCTGTTCTATGCCGCGTGGAAGAAATACCGGCTGCCGTTCCACTACGAGCTCGACCGCGACGAGCGCTACCTGCCGCTGCTGCTCGCGATCGCGGGCGTGCCGAGCGACGAGGTGCGCGACAGCCTCGCGGCCGGCGCGGGCGGCGTGCTCGACGAGGCGGTCGCAGGCTATGCGCTGGCCGCGCGGCACCGGCCGATGTCGGCCGCGTACCTGCAGCGCACGCTGTCTGACTATTTCCGCGTGCCGGTGAAGATCGACCAGTTCGTCGGCAAGTGGTACGACGTGCCGCCCGATCAGCTGAGCGTGCTCGGCGAGGTCAACGCGGTGCTTGGCGCGACGGCGCTCGTCGGCGAGCGCGTGTGGCAGCGCGACATGCGCGCACGGATCGTCGTCGGCCCGCTGTCCAAGCGCGACTACGAGGCGTTCCTGCCCGGCGGCGCGCAGGCCATCGCACTGGAGCGGATGCTGACGCTGCTCGCCGGCGTCACGCTGGAATACGAGGTGAAGCTCGTGCTCAAGCGCACCGAGGTGGGCGCGAGCGTGCTCGGTGCGGGCTCGCGGCTCGGCTGGGACGCGTTCCTGTGCACGCGCGATGCGGTCGAGGACCGCTCCGACGCGCGTTACGAACTGCACGTGATTCACTGATTCCAAACGACAACAAACACGCATTCGAACCTGAGATCGACGCCATGAGCACGCCTCTGAAGACCCTGATCACGAAACTGAACCCGCTGTGCCGCCACGCGACCGAGCGTGCGGCAAGCGCGTGCCTGGCGCGCGGCCACTACGAGGTCGATCTGGAGCACCTGTTCCTCGCGTTGCTCGACGAAGCGACGGGCGACCTGCCGCTCGCACTGCGCGCGAGCCGCGTCGATCCGCACGCGCTGCACGCCGATCTCGAGCGCGAACTGACGCGCCTGAAGACGGGCAACACGCGCACGCCGGTGTTTTCCGTACACCTGATCGCGCTGTTCGAACAGGCATGGCTGATCGCCTCGCTCGACTCGCAGCTCGGCCGCATCCGTTCGGGGCACCTGCTGCTCGCGCTGCTGACTGCGCCCGATCTCGCGCAGTTCGCGCAACGGATGTCGTCGCAGTTTGCGGAAATGAACGTGACGGACCTGAAGCACAAGTTCGACGAGATCATGGCCGGCTCGAGCGAAGCCGAGCCGCGTCAGGCGGACGACGAGGGTAGCGACGTCGCGCCGGCCGTCGACGGCATGGCACCTGCGGCGGGCCCGTCGAAGACGCCCGCGCTCGACACGTACACGACCAACCTCACGCAGCGCGCACGCGACGGCAAGATCGACCCGGTGATCGGCCGCGAAGCCGAGATCCGCCAAGCGATCGACATCCTGATGCGCCGCCGCCAGAACAACCCGATCATGACCGGCGAGGCCGGCGTCGGCAAAACGGCGGTCGTCGAAGGCCTCGCGCTGCGTATCGCCGCCGACGACGTGCCGCCGCCGTTGCGCGGCGTCGCGCTGCACGTGCTCGACATGGGGCTGCTGCAGGCCGGCGCGAGCGTGAAGGGCGAATTCGAGAACCGCCTGAAGAGCGTGATCGACGAGGTGAAGAAGAGCGCGCATCCGATTATCCTGTTCATCGACGAGGCGCACACGATCATCGGCGCGGGCGGCCAGGCCGGCCAGAACGACGCGGCGAACCTGCTGAAGCCGGCGCTCGCGCGTGGCGAGCTGCGCACGATCGCCGCGACGACCTGGAGCGAATACAAGAAGTACTTCGAGAAGGATGCGGCGCTGGCGCGGCGCTTCCAGGTCGTGAAGGTCGAGGAGCCGAGCGAGCCGCTCGCGGCCGCGATGCTGCGCGGGATGTCCGGCCTGATGGAGAAGCACTTCAACGTGCGGATCCTCGACGACGCGATCACCGAGGCCGTGCGCCTGTCGCACCGCTACATCAGCGGCCGCCAGCTGCCGGACAAGGCGATCAGCGTGCTCGACACCGCGTGCGCGAAGGTCGCGCTCGCGCACAGCGCGACGCCGGCGGCGATCGACGACACGAAGAAGCGCGTCGAGCGGATCGACGCGGAAATCGCGTCGCTGGAGCGTGAGGCAGCCGGCGGCGCGCCGCACGACGAGCGGCTCGGCGAGCTGCGCGGCACGCGCGACGCGGCGCTCGAACAACTCGCGAAGGACGAAGCGCGCTATGAAGCCGAGCGCGCGATCGTCGCCGAGATCACCGAACTGCGCGAAGCGCTCGACAAGGCACGCGGCCCGTCGGAAGACGGCCAGCCGGTCGACGTGCAGGCGACCCGCGACAAGCTCGCCGAACGCGTCGCGGCGCTGCATGCGTTGCAGGGCGGCGAGCCGATGGTGCCGCTGCAGGTCGACGGCCACGTGGTCGCCGAGATCGTCGCCGCGTGGACGGGCATTCCGCTCGGCCGGATGGTGAAGGACGAGATCGACACCGTGATGAACCTGCAGCCGCTGCTCGCCGCGCGCGTGATCGGCCAGGACCATGCGCTGGAAGCGATCGCGCAGCGCGTGCGCACCGCGACCGCGAGCCTCGAGGATCCGAACAAGCCGCGCGGCGTGTTCATGTTCGTCGGGCCGTCGGGCGTCGGCAAGACCGAGACGGCGCTCGCGCTGGCCGACATCCTGTACGGCGGCGAGCGCAAGATGGTCACGATCAACATGAGCGAGTACCAGGAAGCGCACAGCGTGTCGGGCCTGAAGGGCTCGCCGCCGGGCTACGTCGGTTATGGCGAAGGTGGCGTGCTGACCGAGGCCGTGCGCCGCAATCCGTATTCCGTCGTGCTGCTCGACGAGGTCGAGAAGGCGCACCCGGACGTGCTCGAGATGTTCTTCCAGGTGTTCGACAAGGGCGCGATGGACGATGCGGAAGGGCGCGAGATCGACTTCCGCAACACGCTGATCATCCTGACGTCGAACGTCGGTTCCGCCGCGGTGATGCAGGCATGCCTGAACAAGCCGGCCGAGGAGCTGCCCGATCCGGACGCGCTCGCCGAGACGCTGCGCCCGCAGCTGTACAAGACCTTCAAGCCCGCGTTCCTCGGGCGGATGAAGGTCGTGCCGTACTACCCGATTTCCGACGACGTGCTGGCCGAGATCATCGAGCTGAAGCTCGAGCGGATCCGCCGCCGGATCGAGGCGAACCACAAGGCCGCGTTCGAATGGGACGAATCGCTCGTCGATGCGGTGCTCGCGCGCTGCATCGAGGTCGATTCGGGCGCCCGCAACGTCGACCATATCCTGAACGGCACGCTGCTGCCGGAGATCGCGGGCCACGTGCTCGGGCGGATCGCCGACGGCGAGGCCATCGCGCGCATCGCGGTGCGCGCGGACGAGGCCGGCGAATTCACGTACACCGTCGAATGAGCGCGGCCGCGCAACACAAGCATTGATGAACTGACCGAACCATGCCGATCAATCTCCCCGAGCTGCTGACGCCGATCAGCGATGCGTCGCCCAGCGGCGACGACCTGCTGTTTTCGAACGAATTCGACGCGATCCAGGACGCGCGGCGCTACGACGATCCGACGCTCGACCAGGGCGAGTGGGTGACCGAGATCAAGGAGGCCGACTGGGGCTTCGTGGTCGACCATGCGGGCGAACTGCTGCGCACGCGCACGAAGGACCTGCGGCTCGCCGTGTGGCTGACCGAGGCGCTCGCGCTCGAGGACGGCATCACCGGCCTCAACGAAGGCTATGCGCTGCTCGAGGGCCTGTGCCGCGACTTCTGGGACACCGTGCACCCGCTGCCCGAAGACGACGACATCGAGCACCGGCTCGGCAACGTCGCGTGGCTGTCCGGCCGTACGGCCGAGCTGCTGCGGGCGGTGCCGATGACCGACGGCGCGTCGAACGCGTTCAGCACGCTCGACTGGGAAGTGGCGCAGCACGTCGCGCAGGCGATCAAGCGCGACCCGGAACACGCGGACGACATCGCGCGCGGCAAGCCGTCGATCGAGCAGATCGATTCATCGCGGCGCGTGACGTCGATCGCGTTCTACACGGCGTTGCTCGCGAACCTGAAGGCGTTCGAATTCGCGCTCGATGCGTTCGAGGAGCGGCTCGTCGAGCGCGCGGGCGATTCGGCACCGAGCTTCCGGCAGGCGCGCGATGCGTTCGAGACCGTGTACCGGCTCGCCGAGCGCTTTGCGCGCGAGCAGGGCTATACGGGCAGCGCACCGCACTCGCAGTCGGCATCGCAGGCGCAGCCCGAACGCATCGAGCCGGTATTCGGCAATCCGATCCAGACCGAGGAGACTCATGTGCAGCCGCAGCCCGTTCCGCGCGCCCCGGTGCCGCAGATGATCGCCGGCATCCAGAACCGTGCGCAGGCCGTCGACCAGTTGCGCGCGGTCGCTCGCTATTTCCGCCAGACCGAGCCGCACAGCCCGGTCGCGTATCTCGCCGACAAGGCCGCCGAATGGGCCGACATGCCGCTGCACAAGTGGCTCGAGAGCGTCGTCAAGGACGACGGCTCGCTGTCGCATATTCGCGAGCTGCTGGGCGTGCGGCCCGACGAGCAGTCGTAAACGCACAACGGGCGGTGCATCGCTGCCGCCGCCCGTTGTTGCCTGCCGCGCCGCTCCGGGAGGAGCGGCAGCGGAGGTCCGTTACTGTCCGACCCGGAACTCGATGCGCCGGTTCCGTGCGCGTCCATCCGCCGTATCGTTCGGCGCGATCGGCTGATCCGGCCCGACGCCCGTCGTGGTCATCTGCTGCGGCTGAATGCTCTTCGTGATCAGGTAGCCCTTCACCGCATCCGCGCGCGCCTGGCTCAGCGCAATGTTCGACGTACGGTTCCCCGAGTTGTCGGTGTGGCCGATGATGTCGACCGTGCGGTTCTGCATCTTCGCGAGCGCGGCCGCCATCTGGTCGAGGATCTGCTTGCCCTGCGGCGTGAGCGTCGCGCTGCCGGTCTCGAATTCGATCGTCCGGTTGGCGAGCGTCTGGTCGAGCACGCCCTGTTCGGACGCCGACACGCGCAGCCCGTTCTTGATCGTGTACGTCGGGTTCAGCGTGTTCGCCATGTCGCTCGCGAGCTGCTGGCGTTGCGCCTCGTTGTGCACCTCGCCCTTCATCTCGATCTGCGTGCCGTTGATCTTCAGCTGCCCCTTGCTGATCTGCTTGAGCTGCGCGCCGAGCAGCTTCTGCACGTTCGCGCTCCAGTTCGGCGGCGTTGCGACGTCGCCGACCTCGATCTGGTCGACGACGTTCGTCGCGCCGTAGGTATCGCGCAGCTTCTGCAGCACGGCGGCCTTGGTCGCCTCGTCGGGCACCTTGCCGCCGACGACCACCTGGCCGGGCGTCGCGGTCGCGGGCGGCGGCGTGAGGGTGCTCGCGGTGCCGGCCGTGCCGTGCACGATGGCACCGGAGGCCGTCCCCGGTGCGGCGCCGGTGTTCGCGGACAGCGCGGTCGTCGCGACCGTGCCGTTGCCGACCGGCGTGACGGTCGCGCCGGTGTTCTGCGCGAACGCCGCGCCACTGGCGAAGAGACCGACAGCGAGGAGGGCGGCGACGGCGGGCGAGAGTGCGGCCGAAAAGCGCGTGCGCCGGACGTGAATCGTGCGATGCATCCCGTCAGCCTCCGATGAACGCTTCGCGGAACGCGTCGATGGCGACGCGCAGCGAGAGTTGCGGTTGGTCGAGGTAGCTGACGAGCTTGCTGATCTGGTGATCGTTTTGCGCATGGGCGTCGATCCACTCGGGATCGTCGATGTCGATGTTGTGGGCGGCGTAGGTCTGCGGGTCGACGACGCTCAGCAGCGTCTTCGCCGACGCGCCGTTGAAGCCGATGATGAGCCGTTCGCGCTCGGCGATCGTGCCGATGAAGATCGCGAGCTCGAAGTCGGCCTGCGCGACGAACGGCGCGATCAGTTCGAGCCAGAACGCGGCGACGAGGCTGCGGTAGAACGGATCGACCGGCAGCGGCAGCGTGAGGCCGCGCTCGATGTGCGACGAGCCGCTCTGCATCACCGGCCGCAGCAGCGAGCCGAGCGCGAGCATCGCGCCGCGCAGCCGCACGGGATGACCGCTTTCGAGCAGCATTTCCTGGAGGCCGTACAGCGACTGGTGTTCGACGAAATCGTTGAAGGTGCCGTCATGCGACGTGCCGGGGCCGCCGACGTCGATCGGCACCTGCGTGTCGCCGAGCGCCTGCAGCGCGCCGGGCGGCTCGTCCTTGCCGAGCAGCGGCGGGATCTGCGTGGCGACGCGCGACCACAGCCGCGCGAACGCGAGCGGGCTGCGCGCGAGGAACGCGAGCGGCCGGTCGACCTCGAGCGCGGTTGCGCCGAGGAACGGGAAGCGGCGCATCGACACGTCGTGGCTCGCGACCATGTGGCCCGCGATCGCGAGCTTGCTGCGCGAGCCGAGGAACGCGAAATGCATCGGCTTCGCATCCTCGTAGACGAGCTTCCAGCGCGGATCTTCCGCGAGCAGTTCGAGCGCCTGCGCGATCCAGCGGTCGAGCGTCTGCAGCAACTGCGGGTTGTGCGGGCTCTTCACGAAGTCGCCACGCGACGGAATCTTGCCGAAGTAGGCGACTTGCGCCTGTACGGTTTGCGTCATTGCGCCCCCTGGGCATTCGTTGCGTTGGCGGCCGCGACGGCCGGCGCTGCGGCCGGCGTGCCCGTACCGGCGGACTGGGTCGCGTTCTGCGCGGCACCCGCGCTCGCGTCGGCGACCGACGACGGCAGCTGCAGGCCGCGCAGGCTCTGCTGCTGCGGCTGGTCACCGCCACCGGCGGACGGTTGCGACGTGCTGATGATGCGCATCGTTACCGACACGTTCACGCTGCCCTGCGCCCACGTCAGGTCGAAGGTACCGTCCGGACGGCGCTTGCGTTGCGCCGAGTTGATCAGCTTCTCGAGACCGTAGCGGCCCGGCTCGTTGACGAGCTGCACCGTGCGGCCGTCGAAGGTCGTCGCGGACAGCGTCGCGCCCGGCGAGCCCTGCGGGTTCGGCCACACGAAGTTGGTCCACTGCGGCGGCGTGTTGCGGTAGCGCAGTTGCTGGCCGTCGATCGCGATCGTGTATTCCGTCGTGCCCGTGCTCGGTTGCGGCAGGATCTGGAACACGGTCTGCGGCTCGGACGATGCGGCGGCGCTGCCTGCCGCACCGCCGGCGAGCGGCGCGACCCAGCGTGCGAAGCCGTTCGTGAAGTCCGGCGTGAGGCCGATGCCCATGTCGCCCCACGTGCGGGCGGCGAGGGTGTCGCCGCGGCGCACCGCGAGCGGCCCGAGCGTCGTGCCGACGAACTTCGCGATCGAGCCGTCCGGGCCGAACACCTGCGCGATTTCACCGGCGCCGGCTTCGACCTTCGCGCTCGCCGCGAACGGGTACTTCGTCGCGAGCGAGTTCTGGAACGGCTGGTAGACCTGCGCGTTCCACACCTTGTTGACTTCGGCGCTGGCCGGCTGGATCACGACCGCGAACGCCTGCATCAGCGGCCGCACGAGCAGCGGACGCAGCGACTTGCGTTGCGAATCGGTGAGGCCCGTCAGCATCTGCTCGTCGACGAGCTTCAGCGAATCGGCGAGTTCCGAACCGTTGCCGTCGAGCGTCTGCTGCATCAGCTGGCGCGCGCCCGGGCCCGGATCGCCCTGGTTCTTGATCACGTTGAAGCGCGTGCGGACCTTCGACAGCGAATCCATGTAGCCCTTGAGCATCGACGTGCCGTCATGCACCGCGACGATCCGCGCGAGCCCGATGAACTCCTGGCCGATCGGACCCATCGGCACCTCGGCCGGATTGCCGTTGATGTCGATGTTGGCCGCCGCCACCTGGCCGGCCTGCGAGCGCGAGAACAGTTGCTTGACCCAGTTCACGACGCCCGTCTGCGCCTTCTTGATCGTCACGTTCGCGAGCGACGGGTTGTCCCACGAGGTCTGGTCGTACGCGGTCTCGAGGATCTTGCGGATCGGCGAATCCTGCGGGTCGCCGAGGCGGTTCATCCCGTCGACGGCCTGGCCGAAGCTGCTGAAGCCCTGCACCGCGATGCCCTGCATGAACTTCTGCCAGTGCTGCGCGTACTCGGTCTTGTACATGCCGACGAGCGTCTTCTGGATCTGCTCGGGGCTGCCCTCGAGCGTCAGGTCATCCTGCGTCGACGTGTTCAGCACCCAGTCCTTCGCCTGCAGTTCCTTGGTCGCCGCGTCGCGGATCGCCGGCTGCACGTAGTCGAACCACGCTTCGCGCGTGAACGTGCCCGGAATCGCGTAGCTGCCTGCCACGAGGCCCTGGTTGCCGTCGCCGACGATGCGCGCGATGGTCATCGGCGCGAAGCGGGTCGATGCACGCGCCTTGATTTCCTCGTACACGCGCTGGCGGGCCGGCATCCCGCGCACGACGTGGCGCAGGTTCTCGCGGGTCTGGTCGACGAGCGCGAGGTTCGCGTCGATCATCGGCCAGTCGTCGTCATTCACGCGGGACAGGTAGAACGAGATCATGCGCTCCGCGCTCTTGATCATCTCGTCACGCGGCATGTTGCCGCGATTCGTCTCGAGCCAGCCGCGCCAGAAGCGGGCGAGCTGGTCGGTCAGGTGCGCCTGCTCGACGTGGCGCTTGTCGGACAGCATCAGGTACGTCTTGAGCGCGTTGTACGCGTCCTGCACGTTGGTCGGCGACGCATCGCTGTAGAGGCCGCCCTGCGGTGCGGCCGGCTGCTGCGCGGCTGCGACGGGTGCGGTGCCGGACGCGGCCAGTGCGGCGCCGGCCAGCGGCGCGGCGCCTGCCGCGTTGGTCGAGACCGGCATCGCGCCACCCTGCACGGCGCCCGATTCGGGCGGGCGCGTCATCGGGACGAGCTGTTCGGGGTGCGCGTTCACGTCCTTCATGAACGACGCGAGGTTCTGCGACACCGGGGCCAGCAGGATCTGGCGCACGCCGTTGTAATACTCGGTCAGCAGGTGCTGCTCGAGACGGTCGCCCTGGTACAGGCCGAGCGACACCGACAGCGGCTTGTCGCGGCGGAACTGCTCGAGCTGCTCGATCCGGTCTTCGAGGATGTCCATCGCCTGCAGGCGCGACTGCAGGTCGTTGCGGCCCTGCTGCAGGCGCGTGACGTTGTCGAGGTCGGCCTGCACGTTCGTGACGAGCTGCTGGTTGCCGATCGTCGACCAGGTCCAGCCGCCCAGCGCGAGCGCGAGCGCCGCGACGAAGCCGAAGAAGGTTGCGTAGCGCAGCCGCGTCTTGGTCGGGCTCGCGAACTGCCGCACCGTCTGGCGATCGGCGAAGATCACCTTCGAGAACAGGTCGCGCAGGAAGAAGCCGTTCTTCGAGAAGGCACTGTGCGGCTTCGGCAGCGCGGCGCCGTCGAGGCCGAAGCGATGCGCGATGCGCTGCGCGGCCGCGCTGTTGGTTTCGCCTTCCTGCAGCGCGCTGGTGAAGTAGAAGCCGCGGAAGATCGGCTTGTACTGGAACGGGTTGTTCTCGAACAGCGTCGCGAGGAACGCGCGCAGCGACGGCTTGATCGTCGAGAATTCGAGCGGGAAGCTCAACTGGCCCGGCGACAGCTGGTTGCCGCGCGACAGCGACAATTGCGCGACGCTGATTTCCTTCAGCCCTTCGTAGAGTTCCTCGAAGTGCGTGTCGAACTGCGCGACGACGTCGCGCTTGTCGTCGGGCTCGTAGGGCAGGGTGGCGCCCCATACGCGGTCGTACTCGTGCTTGTCGCTGCTGCTGAAGAATTCGGTGAAGCCGGTGATCAGGTCGGCCTTCGTGAACATCACGTAGACCGGCGCGAACACTTCGAGCTTCTCCGTCAGCTCCTGAACGCGCTGGCGGAGGTTTTTCGCGAGGTTGATCGCAAATTCGGGGCGGTTGCCGGTGAGTTCGGCGATGCTCGCGGTGACGATGATGCCGTTGATCGGCGCCTTCGGGCGATAGCGCTTGAGCAGGCCGAGGAAGCCGAGCCACTCGCTGCGGTCTTCCTCGTGTACCGAATAGCGGCCGGCCGTGTCGAGCAGGATCCCCTCGGTCGTGAAGAACCAGTCGCAGTTACGCGTACCGCCGATGCCGTGGATCACGGCGCTGTTCTTGTCCGCGAACGGGAACTGCAGGCCGGAATTGAGCACGGCGCTGCTCTTGCCCGCGGCCGGGTTGCCGATCACGATGTACCACGGCAGTTCGTACAGCGCGGAGCCGCCCGATACCTGGCCGATCTTCGACGTCTTGATCGTCTTCACCGCGTCCGACAGGCGCGTGCGCAGCACGTCGAGGTCGGCCGTCTTCGCGTCGGGGGCGAGTGCGGCGGCGGCGGGCGCGGCGATCTTGCCGGTTTCCGCCTGCTCTTCCAGCACCTGGCCGAGCTGCTGGTTCGCGCGCTTCACGCGCCAGCGGCGCCACAGCGCGACGACGAGCCACAGCGCGAGGATCGCCGCGAACGCGGTTGCCGCCCACAGGAGCGGCAGCTGCAGCATGTCCGCGACGATGAAGAGGATGGCCGCTAGCGCGACGATCCCGACGATCGAGAGCGTACGCGGATGAGTCAGCACGTTGAGGATGCGTTGCATAGGACGTTCAGGTTCCGGTGCGATTCGGTGAAGCGACGCAGGCGCGCCGAGCGGCAAGGGTGGCGCCGCGATGTGTCGCCATGCTGTCAAACGGGATGAAGGGGGCTGGCATCAATGCGCCCGCGGCATCGGAGAAGGCGCGCGCATTAATGAAAGGACGCTGTGAGATTTAAAACGGAAGCGGCGGCCGGAAAAAATCGCGCACCGGAATGCATGATTTTTTGCGCCGCCCATATCGTTTCCTGCCGGGATATTAAAAAGCCCCATGCCGCCCTCATTATTTCCTGTCCGGCAGCCTTGGCTAGCTGCCGCGTCCCAGTTTAAAACCGGGTTTATGGTATTCCACGTGCCCGAGATCCATCATTTTCCAGCGGCCGCCCCAGGTCAGGCCGACCTGTTCGGCGACCTGGCCGTACAACTGATAGCCGCGCATCGCCCACGGATCTTTCTCGGAAATGACCAGCTTGCCGTCGCGCAGGAATGCGTTGTCGGCCGCCAGCCCGAATTGGTGATAACTCTGGAAGGCCGCCGCGTTGGTCACGCTACCGCCCATCTGCGCGAGCCGGTTCTGCCGTTCCGGGCTCCGATAACCTTCCAGCAACGCCATTTCATAGCCATATTGTTCGTGCATGATCTTGTAGACCAGCAGCAAACGCGTACGGAAATCCGGATCCAGCAGGTTCCAGTCGCGGCTCGCATCCTTCAGCGCCGGGCGTACCTGTTCGACTTCCTTGGTGGCGAAGACTTCCGGCGGCAGCGGCGGGGGCGGCACGAGTTGTTCGCCCTGCAGCAGCGCGGCGATCTTCTCGTCGGGCACGCGCGCCGTGTCGTCGTACTGGAACAATTGCCGGCCGCGTAACGCAATGGCGACCAATGGCGGCGTCGCAAGAATACCTGCCGATACCATAATCATCAAGCGCCGCCGAATCAGTAAATTTTGCACGTCGTTTAAAGCGCCGCGCGTAATGCTTGCCGATTTAACAATCTGACTTCGCGTACGCGTGGCGCGATCGTTCGCACGGCGCGTGAGACGGCCGTGAAACTGGGCGACGGATTCGAAAACGGTCGCGCGGATACCCGGTAAAAGCAACAGTGCCGCAACCGCTACGGCAAGGGCGAAATAGGCGACGAGTGCGACGGCAATCAACGAAATCCCCGGAAATTGGAATTGATTGTGTTTTGCAATGCTTGCTCTTAGAATCAGGCTGCTTCGAGAGGCCGGGCTATATTATCGCGGTGAATTAAACCAGGATTCAATGAGACGCTGAATGAGTGCGCCGGAAAATTCAAATTCGAAATCTCCGCCCAGCCTGCTGTCCGATACCAAACCGGCAGGCGACGGAGCTCAGCAGTCGCGCATTCTCGCGAATCTGGAAGGACGTGTCACGCCGCCGGCCGAACCGCCGCGCCGTTCGCTGAAGGCGCCGATCGCCGCCGTCGTGGCCCTGGTGGTTGCCGTTGGCGGCTGGGGCGCTTGGCGCATGCAGCATGCGAGCGAGCAGGCCCCGGTCGTGGCGGCCGAGGCCGCGCCTGCAGCGGCTGCACCGGCGAAGGCCGCAGCGGCCAGCGACACCGCCGTGCAGGTCGCGCAGAATGCCGCGTCCGCCGCATCCGCCGTGCAACCGGCCACGATCGTCAACGACGACGCGGCGTCCCGAACCGTTGCGTCCACATCGTCCGCGTCTGCCGCGGACAACAGCCGCCTGTCGCGCGCGCTCGCCAATGGCGCCGATGACGCATCGGGCGCGGCCACGGCCGGTGCGGCCGCTGCTGCTGCCGCTGCGACGACCAAGACCGCGAAGGCCGACGCCGCGAAGGGCGCGAAGGTTGCGGCGCGTGGCAAGGCCGATGCGAAGACCGACACGAAGGTCGATGCGAAGGCTGACGCCCGCAAGCATCACAAGGAACAGCAGGCCGAGCTCGCGCAGGCGAAGAAGCATCGCGACGCCACGCCGACCCGTACCGGGAAGGCTGGCGGGAAGGACGATCCGGATGCGGATCTGCTCGCGGCGCTCGTCGCGCGCACGAAGCCGGCCGACAAGAAACTCGCCGCGCAGAAGGTGCAGGCCGTGCCGACCAAGACGGCCGCGACGACCGGCTCGCTGGCGTCGCGCGTGAAGGAGTGTTCGGAGCGCGGTTTCTTCGAGGATCAATTGTGCCGCTGGCGCGTCTGCGAAGGCCACTGGGGCAAGGATCCCGCGTGCCCGAGCGCCGCGCAGTCGGAGACGCGGCAGTAACGCGTCCCGAGCATGCCGTCCGCCGCACCTGCGCCGCCCGTTGGGCGGCGCGTTGCTTTGAGGGCACGGAATCGTGCCGGTATGATGCGGCGTGACGCTGTCACCGGCGCGTCATGCCCGTCGGGCATACGTCTCCTTTCCTTTTCCGGCGCGGGCGCGCGACCCGCTATGCGCGGCGCGCCGCACGACCTTCTACACGATGGACCTGATCGTACAGACTTACGGCGCCGATACGTCCGGCATGGTGTGCGGCTTCCGCTTCGTTCCCGGCGGATCCGGCGCGATGCTCGATGCGGACGCGGCCGCCACGTGGCTGCGCACGTGCCGCGAGCACGATGCCGGGTCGGGCGATTTCGTCTGGCTGCACTTCAATCTCGCGCACGGCGCGAGCGAGCGCTGGATGCGCACGCATCTCGGGCTGCCCGACAGCTTCTTTGCATTCCTCCACGAAGGGTCGCGCTCGACGCGCATCGAGCAGGAAGACGGCGCATTGCGCGCGATCGTCAACGACGTGATGTTCAACCTCGAACTGACGCCGTCGGAGATCGCGACGCTGTTCGTCCACGTCGAGCGGCGCATCATGGTCACCGCGCGGCTCAAGCCGCTGCGCTCGGTCGACACGCTGCGCGCGTGCGTGCGCGACGGCGAGGAATTCAGGTCGCCCGCGGAACTGCTCGTGCACCTGCTGCGCGACCAGGCCGACCTGCTGATCCAGATCATGCGGCGCACGAGCGTCGACGTCGACCGCATCGAGGATCGCTTCCTGTCGCAGCGGCTCACGTCGAGCCGCATCGAGCTCGGCACGATGCGCCGCACGCTGACGCGCCTGCAGCGCATGCTCGCGCCCGAGCCCGGGTCGATCTTCCGGCTGCTCGCGAAGCCGCCCGCCTGGCTGCACGTGGAAGACGTGCAGGAGCTGCGCGAGTCGACCGAAGAGTTCTCGCTGGTGCTCGCTGATCTTGCCGGGCTCAACGAGCGGATCAAGCTGTTGCAGGAAGAGATCGGTTCGCGTCTCGAGGAGCAGAACAACCGGACGCTGTTCACGCTGACGCTCGTGACCGTGATCGCGCTGCCGATCAACATCGTCGCCGGCTTCTTCGGGATGAACGTCGGCGGTGTGCCGTTCTCGGAGAACAAGCACGGCTTCTGGCTGATGGTGCTGCTCGTCGCGGGCTTCACGGGGCTCGCCGCGTGGTGGGCGTTCCGCCGGCGCAACGACCGCTAGCGCCGGCGCTGCGTCGATCCGTCAGCGCAGCAGCGCGATCGCGCGTTCACCGATCACCATCCCGAGCAGGCCCACCAGCGCGACGAGCGGCGGGGCCGGCGAGCGCACGTGCAGCAGCGCGTACAGCACGCCGACACCGAGGCCCACCGCGAGCGAGGTCACGTAATCCGTCATGGCAGTCTCCCGTGCGGTCCGGCGTCAGGGTTTGACGATGACGCGCTCGCGCGCACCGGCCAGCACCGCGCGATACGCGTCGTGGGCGCGCTCGAGCGGGTACACGTAGTCGTCGCCGATCGGGAACGGGCGCAGTGTGCCGTTGCCGAAGCCGGGCGCGAGCGTGTCGAGGATCTGCGCGACCGCGGCGCCGCCAAGCTGCAGCGAATCGACGCCCACGAACGTGTGCTGGCCGCGATAGAACGCGAAGATGTCGAACGGCACGCTGCGGTCGATCGTCGAGATGAAGATCTGCCGCGCACCGATCGCCATCGACGCGTTCGCGGCTTCGAAATACGGGCTGCCCACCGTGTTGTAGACGATGTCCGCACCGTGGCCGCCGGTCGCCGCGCGCACCGCGTCGGCCACTGACTGGCTCGACGCGTCGATCATGTGCACGTCGCCCGATGCATGGCCGCGATAACCGCCGGGGCTGCGCTCGACGCCGATCACGGTCGCGCCGTGCGCGGTCGCGAGCTGGATCGCGGCCTGGCCGACCTTGCCGTTCGCGCCGAACACGAGCACGACGTCGCCGGCCGTCGGCATGCCGGCGCGGCGCAGGCCTTCGTACGCGGTGACGAACGGCACGCCGACGCCGGCCGCTTCGTCGAGCGTCAGCACGGCAGGCTTGCGGCGCACCAGTGACGCGTCGAGTACGAGCCACTCCGCATGCGAGCCGTCGCGATGCACGCCGAGATCGCCACCCGAGCCCCACACCGGCGCGCCGATCCAGTCGTCCGGGCCGCTGCGCACGATGCCGGCCCAGTCGCGCCCGGGCGTGCGCGGCCACACCGCGTGCGGCATGCGCCCGAGCGCGGCCTTCACGTCGCTCGGGTTCACGCCGGCCGCGCGCACCTCGATCAGCATCTGGCCGTCGGCCGGGACGGGCGTGTCGATTTCCCTGACACGCGCGTCGAGCGAGTCGATGTCGGCGGCGGGGGCGTCGAAGCGGATGCTGCGCATGATGATCTCCGTGGCGGTTGGCTGCCGCGCGGCCGGTCGGGCCGGTGCGTGCAGCGGGTGAAAAGGATGAATGCAGTCTAGTCGGCCCGGTTTGACGCGGAAACCTGCAAAGGCGGATGATTGTTTTGCGATAGACGCATAGCCAACTCCGAAGGCCCTGAATGGACGATTTCCTTTCCCCGCATCTGGCGCTGTTCGTCGACGTGGTCGACCAGCAGAGTTTCTCGGCGGCCGCACGCCGGCTGGGCGTCGCCGCGTCGTCGGTCACGCGACGCATCGACCGGCTCGAGACGCAGCTCGGCATCCGTCTGCTGCATCGCACCACGCACGCGCTGCGGCCGACCGAGGCCGGGCAGTTGCTGTACGGGCGCGCGACACGGATGCTGGCCGAGCTGCGTGGCCTGCAGGAAGACCTGCACAGCCAGCACGACGAGCCGAGCGGGCTGCTGCGCGTCGACTGTCCGGCGCCGTTCGGCCGGCGGCACCTGATGGCCGCGCTGGCCGCGTTCATGCAGCGTCATCCGGCGCTGCAGGTCGACCTGGTGCTGACCGACAGCATGGTCGACCTGCAGGGCGCGCGGCTCGGCTCCGACGTCGATCTCGCGGTGCGCATCGGCCCGCTCGAGGACACGCGCTTCGTTGCGACCGTGCTGGCGCCGCAGCGGCGCGTGCTGTGCGCGAGCGCGGCGTATCTGGCGCGGCGCGGCGAGCCCGAGTCGCCCGACGCGCTCGCCGGGCACGATTGCCTCGCGTGGCACGGTGCGCCGCCACCAGGCGCGTGGCGCTTCGGCGAGCGCCGCCACGTGCCGGCGCAGCCGCGGTTTCGCAGCAATCATTCGGAAGCGTTGCTCGAAGCCGCGATCGACGGGCTCGGCCTCGCGCACCTGCCGACCTGGCTCGCGGGGGACGCACTGCGCGACGGACGCTTGCGCGCGGTGCTGCCGCAGTTCGCGGCGGCGCCCGAGCAGGCGACGATCCACGTGTTGCGCCAGCAGGCGCGCGGCACCGCCCGCGCGTCGCGGCTCGTCGCGTTCCTCGCGACCTGGTTCGCGCAGCCGGCGTGGGATGCCGCGTGGGCATGACGGCGGCGGCGGGTGTCGCGTTGCGGGGCCGGATGAGCGCCAGGCATAAAAACGCCGGGCATAAAAAAGGGCCTCGCATGCGAGGCCCGTCAAAGGTCGGAGAAGCCGGTACGCCGGCCGGCAGCCGTGGGCTGCGCGGCACCGGCCGGATGCGCACCGTTACTGCGTCACTACCTTGCGCGGCTTGAAGATGCCCTGGTAGTGCAGTGCCGGGCGTTCCTTCGTCACCGGCTCGATGCCGTCGAAGGTCGGCGTCTGGCGCAGCTTCATCGCGGCCGGCGAAGCGACCGAGCCGATCGACGTCGAGCGCGAAGCCGGCGCGAGGTTGTTCGCGACGAGCAGCGCGGCCTCGCTCTGCAGGTTCGACAGCAGCACCGGATCGGTCGAGCGGTTGATCTGCGTGAGCAGCCCGCTCCAGGCCGCGTCGCTGTAGTTCACGACGTAGTAGTCGAGCCCGCTCGGGTCGGCCACCACGCCCGTGCAACCGTCGACGCGCGTTTGCGTCTGCGTATCCTTCAGCGCGAGCGTCGTGCGTTTCGCGAGACCCTGGCCGTACGCGAGCGTGATCGGCACCGTCCACTGCAGGCCCGGATACGCGTTCTTGTTCGGGAACGGCTGCTGTTTCAGCGTGACGATCGTCTGGTTCTTCGTCAGGTCGCACTGCGTGTCGAGCGAGATCAGCGGCACGCCGGTCTGGCGGACGTAGCTGTCGCCGATCGGGCCGATTGCCTGGCCGCTTTCCTTCGACAGCGCATCCCACAAGCGCTTCGGCGTGCCATTGCCGAACGAGTAGTCGACCAGGTATTGCTGCAGCCCCTTGCGCAGCGTCTGTTCGCCGAGATAGTTCTCGAGCGTCTTCAGCACGTGGCCGCCCTTGTCGTACGTGAACGCGCTGGCGCTCAGCACGAAGTCGTTCGACGCCCAGCCGTTGAAGTTCGGCGCGACCGGGAACGCGTTCGAGCCGATATCACGATTGATCACGCGGTACTTGTTCTTCACCTGGTCGAGCCAGCTGAACTCGTTGGGGAAGAACTGGATCGTCGTCTTCGTCTCGAAGAACGTCGCGAACGATTCGTTGAGCCACACGTTGTCCCACCAGTCGGCCGTGACGAGATCGCCGAACCACTGGTGCGCGACTTCGTGCGTCAGCACCTCGTTGCCGTAGTGCGACATCGGCTGGCCCGGCTGCGGCAGGATGTCGTCGGCGAACTCGAGGATCGACCCCCAGTTCTCCATCCCGCCGAAGTTCAGGTCCTTCTGCGCCTTGAACGCGTCGTTCGCGGCCACCGTGTCGAACTTCGTGAGCGGCAGGGCAATGCCCGTGTAGCGATAGTAGAAGTCGAGCGCCTGCTTGGTGCGGTCCATCGCCGGCTTCGCCCAGTCGCTCATGCCCGGCGGCGTAAACACGCGCAGGTGCAGGCCGCCCTTGCCGCCCGGCAGCGGGCTCGTGAAGTCGTCCTCGTAGGTGTCGAACAGGCCGCCGCCGAAGAACAGCAGGTACGACGGCATCGGCGGGGTCTTGTCGAATTGCACGAGCTTGTAGCCGCCGCCGACGTTGGTCGACGGCTTCTCGGCCGCGTTCGACACGACACGCCAGCTCTGCGGCACTTCGGCCGTCACTTCATAGGTCGGGCGGAACGCCGGCTCGTCCCAGCCCGGGAACCACTGGCGCGACAGGTTGGTTTCGCCTTGCGTCAGGATCGCGCCGCTCGTCTTGCCGTCGGTGCCCTTCAGGTCGACGCGGAAGATGCCTTCCGCGGCCGAGCAGCCCGGATACGGATCGTCGCCGCAGCTGCCGCCCGTCTTCGCGACCGGATCGTCATACGACTTGAAGTTGATGATGCCCGACCACTCCATGTGCAGCGAATAGTTGCCCGGCGCGATCGAGCCGCTCACGGGGCGCAGCTGATAGTAGTCGCCCTTGTCCTGTGGCGTCGCGATCAGTTGGATGTTGCCCGGCTGCAGCGTGAGGCGGCCGTTCGTGAACTTGATCCGGTGGCCGGCGATCACGATGTTGTTGACCGGCTTCAGCACCTTGATCTCGACGTCGGCGCGGCCGTCGAACGCGTTCAGCGCTTCGTTCGGGCGGAACCACAGCCGGTAGTTCACGGGCACCACGGTGTCCGGCAACTCGACAGGCGATACGCTCTTGTCGACGTTGGATGCGGCCGGCGGCGGTGCGCTCGGCGGCGCGGTGACGGTGGGCGACGAGCCCGATTGCGGCGCGCCGGCGGAGCTGAGCGCGGAAGCCGAGCCCGGGCCGCCGTCGTCACCGCCGCACCCGGCGAGCGCGAGTGCGGCGACGAGCGGCAGATAACGCATCTTGCGAATGTCGATCGACATGACTGAAACCTCGATTGTTGAAAGAATCGTTCAGTGCTGCGAAAACGCCGGCAAAAGCAATCCCCTCGCCGTTAATCAACAGCGATAAAAATGCCAATGACGGATTATTCGAAAAGATGGCGGCCGACTACGTGAAGGTAATCATGGTTTACTGCCCCCTCTGAATTTCCGGATGTCGGTTAACTTGCCGGTTCAAAATGGTCGGGCGCGTGTTGTACTGAATTGATTTCGCGCGCACGACACGGAGCGGCACGCCTGGTGCGGGCGCGCAATCTCCTTGAACAGACGACCTACGGGGCTGGCCGGGCCTGGTCGCAGGATGGCAGGAAGGCGTGTCGCCATTCCGTAAAATCACCGTCATGCGGCTTCAAGGTTTGTCGGCTTGCTCGAAGGATGCGTAAATATACTTGATGGTTTTAGGTAAAGGAAACGAAAAATTTAGAAATTGCATCTATTGAATTCGGCGTGCTTCATTGAATGCTGGAAAGCATTAATGCGCTTTCCGTTTGACTGGTATTTTCGTAGTTTTAATCTATTAACGATCTCGCGTGGTGGCGAAAACTACGAAACCCGGCGTATGGGGGCGCTCGGTACAATGCGGTGACGATCCGCTTACTGATTGCCGCGAGGAGGCCCTCCCATGTCACGAGCCCTGTTCCGTATCGCGCCGCTGCGCGCCGTGCTGATGCTGTTCGCCGCCGTGCTCCTGCTCGGCGGTTGCGCGGGGCTGACGCGCGATCCCGTGCGCGTGTCGGTCGCCGGGCTCGACCCGCTCGTCGGGCAGGGCCTCGAGATGCGTTTCAGCCTGAAGCTGCGCGTGCAGAACCCGAACGACGCGCCGATCGAATACGACGGCATCTCGGTCGCGCTCGACCTGAACGGCACGCCGTTCGCGAGCGGCGTCAGCGATCGCTCGGGTACCGTGCCGCGTTTCGGCGAGGCCGTGCTCGACGTGCCGGTTTCCGTGTCGGCCTTCGCCGCCGCGCGACAGGCGTGGAACCTGCCCGGCGCGGCTGCGAACGGCGAGCTGCCGTATGCGCTGCGCGGCCGGCTCGCGGGCGGCGTGCTCGGCACCGTGCACTTCAACGATGCCGGTACGCTACGCCTGCCCGCGATGCCGGGGTGGGGCGGCTGAGCCGGGTGAGCGCGGCGGCGCGCGGCGCGGGCCGGCCCCCGTGCTTTGCCGCGCGGGCAAAGCGCGGTATGGTGTGAGCCGCGCGGCGCCCGAAATACGGTCGCGCCGCCCGTTGAAGCCAACCGTAACCGAGTTCGCGTGACCGATTCCCCTGTTTTCCACTGGACCGACGCCGACGGCGCCGATCATGCCGTGCGCTGGCGCTCCGAAGCCGGCGTGCAACCGCCGAAGCGCGCGGTGCCCGCCGACGACCGTCTCACAGCCGACGCGGCCTACCGCCTTGCCTGCGAGGGCACTGCGCTCGTCTGGCAGGGCGACTTCCAGAATGCGCGCCAGCTCGTACAGGCGATGGCGCGCCGTGTCGAGCGCAAGCCGAAGAAGGCGAAAGCCGCGGCCGGCGTCGACGCATTCAACCTGCATCGTCTCGCGCAGTCGCAGCGCGCCCGCACGCTCGGGATGCTGCTGATCCCGCTCGATGCCGACTACACGATCCCGCTGCGCCGCGCGCCCGACGTGCGTGCCGCGTGCGAAGAGGCGTACGGGCCTGGCGGCGCGCCGTCGGTCGTGTCGCTGCGCGAACTGCTCGGCCTCGTTGGCGCGCATGAATGGCGCAAGAAAGGCGTGGCGATCCCGGCGCTCGGCGGCGCGGCGATCCACCCGCACTACGGCGTGTTCTCGCCGGTGCGCGGCGAATACGTCGATCTCGTCGCGCGCGCGCCGCTGCCGGCGACGTCGCTCGCGTTCGACATCGGCACGGGCACCGGCGTGCTGGCGGCCGTGCTGGCGTCACGCGGCGTCGCGCGCGTCGTCGCGACCGACCAGGATCCGCGGGCGCTCGCCTGTGCGCGCGAGAACGTCGACCGGCTCGGTCACGCGGATCGCGTCGAGATCGTCGAAGCCGACCTGTTTCCGGCCGGCCGTGCGCCGCTCGTGGTCTGCAACCCGCCGTGGGTGCCGGCCCGGCCGAGCGCACCGATCGAATACGCGGTCTACGATCCGGACAGCCGCATGCTGCGTGGCTTCCTCGCGGGGCTCGCCGCGCACCTCGAGCCCGGCGGCGAAGGCTGGCTGATCCTGTCCGATTTCGCCGAGCATCTCGGCCTGCGGTCGCGCGACACGCTGCTGCAATGGATCGACGAAGCGGGCCTGGTCGTGCTCGGCCGCGACGACATCCGCCCCGTGCACCCGAAGGCGATGGACGCCGACGATCCGCTGCACGCGGCACGCCAGGCCGAGGTCACGTCGCTCTGGCGGCTCGGCGCACGAGCCTGACCGCGTATTTTCGGTAAACTATCGCCATTCCTCACGAATTCCCGCCGCCGGGCCGTGGTCGACCGACCGTGGCCCGGCGCCGCATCACGATGTCGAACAAGACCCACGAAATCCGCCCGGAGCAGTCCGTCGAGCTGCTGAAGGAACTGCACATCCTCACCCGCGACGGCAAGCTGAACCAGGACAGCCGCCGCAAGCTGAAGCAGGTCTATCACCTGTTCCAGTTCATCGAGCCGCTGCTCGCCAGCGTGCAGGCCGACCGTGGCAGCGTGACGCTCGTCGATCACGGCGCCGGCAAGTCGTATCTCGGTTTCATCCTGTACGACCTGTTCTTCAAGCAGCAGCCGGGGCACGGCACGCCGGCGTTCGCGTCGCACGTGTACGGGATCGAGACCCGCGAGGAGCTGGTCACGCGCTCGGCCGAGCTGGCCGCCCGGCTCGGGTTCGGCGGCATGTCGTTCCTGAACCTGTCGGTGGCCGATTCGATCACGTCGCCGGCATTGCCTGAAACGGTCGACGTCGTCACCGCGCTGCACGCGTGCGACACGGCGACCGACGACGCGATCCGCTTCGCGCTCGCGAAGCGCGCGCAGCACATCGTGCTGGTGCCGTGCTGCCAGGCGGAGGTCGCAGGGGTGCTGCGCAAGAACAAGGGCAAGTCGCTCGCGAACGCGCTGACGGAAGTGTGGCGGCATCCGCTCCATACGCGCGAATTCGGCAGCCAGATCACCAACGTGCTGCGCTGCCTGCAGCTCGAAGCGCACGGCTACCAGGTCAGCGTGACCGAGCTGGTCGGCTGGGAGCACTCGATGAAGAACGAGCTGATCATCGCGCAGTACAAGAACCTGCCGCGCCGGCGGCCCGGCGAGCGGTTGAACGAGATTCTCGGGATGTTCGGGCTCGCCGAGCTGAACGAGCGCTTCTTCGTGCCGGAAGCGGCGGCGGGCGGCGAGGCCGTCGAACCGGCCGCAGGCTGACACGCGGGGCGGGCACGCCGCGCCGCGCCGCTGTCAGTGCGTCGCGCGGTGCACGTTGCCCGCCGCCCGTTGCACGTCGCGTCAGACGTCGTCGCCCGGCCGGCGCATCCATTCGCGCCAGCCATCGTGGCCGAGGCGGCGCAGCGTTTCCTGATTCTTTTCGTAGATCGCGGACGCGTCCGGGAACGCGTCGACCGCGCGCGCAATGCTGTCCTCGCGCAGCAGGTGCAGGATCGGATACGGCGCGCGGTTCGTGTAGTTCTCGATGTCGTCGGGCTCGCTGCCTTCGAACCGGTAGTCCGGATGGAAGCTCGCGATCTGCAGCACGCCGTCGAGCCGCAGCTGCCGCACCAGCCGGTCGGCAAAGAACAGCGCATCGTTGTAGTCGATGAAATCGGCGAACGCATGCGGGAAGATCACTAGCGTCGTGTCGACCTGCTGCGGGTCGGCCGCGTCGAGCGCGCGCAGCTCCGTTTCGAGTTCGGCGAGCGCGTCTTCCAGCGTCGTCGCTTCGCTGATCGCGTAGCGCACCTGTTCCTTCACATAGACGCTTTTCGCGAACGGGCACAGATTGAGCCCGATCACCGCGCGCGCGAGCCAGTGCCGTGTGGCGGCGAGGATGTCATCGTGCGATTCGGGGCGGGTGTCGGTCATCGTGAAACCAGTCGGGCGGAAGGGCGGCGAGGGCCGCATTGTAGCGGGCGCGCCGTCACGCGCAGGCGGCTTCGATCAACTGCGTGACGAGCGCGGGGGCGACGCCGATCGGCGTTTCGCCGTGCCGATAGGTCTGGCTTGCCGCGTAGATGCCTTCGATCACCAGCGCGAGCGAGTCGGCGAGCGCCTGCGGCTGCCGCGCGCCGGCGCTTTCGCACAGTTCGACGAGCCGCTTCATCAGCTGTTCCTTGTTCTGCGCGACGCGTTCGCGCGCCGGGTGCGACGCATCCGGGAATTCGGCGGCCACGTTGACGAACGGGCAGCCGCGGTAATCCTTCTGCGTCGCGCGCTCGGCGAGATCGACGAAATACTGGATCAGCTGCGCTTTCGGCTGGCCAGGGTGTTTCGCGACGCTCGTATTGAAGCGGTCGAAGAAACACGCATCCATCCGCTCCAGATACGCGAGGATCAGCTCGTCCTTCGACGAGAACTGGCGATACAGGCTCATCTTGTTGACGCCCGCGCGCTCCACGACCGCCTCGACGCCCACCGTCCGAACGCCTTCCTTGTAAAACAGCTCCTCGGCGGCGCGCAGCAGGTGCTCCTGCGCGGTGGCGCCGTCGATCGGCCGGCGCGTGCGGCGCGCCAGCGGTTTGGCGATCTCGATGCCCGACATGATGACCCTCGACTGCATAGTGAATTGCTTGACATGTTACCGATTGGTCACTACGATCGCAACACACTTGTGACCGGTCGGTAACAATGCCGATCGGATCGACAGACAAATGCCAAGCGTCGGCCCGGGTCAGCCGATGCAGCGTGCGGCGGAGGTGGCCTGGCTGGGCAGGGCGGAACGGGTGCGGAGGCGCCGGAGCCGCCAACAGGAGAACGCGAAGATGAACTGGGCGGTGACACGAATCGGCGGGCGCTTCCACTACGGATGGCTCGCGGCGGCGGTGGTATTCCTGATCCTGCTGGCGGCGGCCGGCACGCGCGCGACGCCGAGCGTGCTGATGGTGCCGCTCGAGCGCGAGCTCGGCTGGAGCCGCGCGGCGATCTCGCTGGCAATCTCGGTGAACATCGCGCTGTACGGACTGACGGGCCCGTTCGCGGCCGCCGCGATGCAGCGCTTCGGGCTGCGCCCGACGATTCTCGTCGCGCTCGTGACGATGAGCGCGGGCGTCGCGCTGTCGTCGATGATGACGCAGAGCTGGCAGATGGTGGTGATCTGGGGCCTGATGGTCGGCTGCTCGACGGGCGTCGTCGCGCTGACGTTGTCCGCAACCTTCGTCACGCGCTGGTTCCATGCGCGGCGCGGCCTCGTGATGGGGATCCTGACCGCGAGCACGGCCACCGGCCAGCTCGTGTTCCTGCCGATGCTCGCGGCGATCGCGCAGCGCCATGGCTGGCGGCCGGTCGTGCTGGTCGTCGCGGTCGCGGCCGCGATCGTGATTCCGCTCGTGGCGTTCCTGTTGCCCGAACGGCCGGCCGACTTGCAACTGCGCCCGTACGGCGAGCCGGCCGATGCGCCGCCCGCGCCCGAGGCGGAGAAGGAGAACCCGCTCACGGTCGCGTTCCGTACGCTGCTGACGGCGAGCCGTTCGCGCGATTTCTGGCTGCTGTTCTTCAGCTTCTTCATCTGCGGCGCGAGCACCAACGGTTACGTCGGCACGCACCTGATCGCGATGTGCAGCGATTACGGGATGACCGAAGTGCAGGGCGCATCGCTGCTCGCCGCGATGGGCGTATTCGACCTGTTCGGCACGACGCTGTCGGGCTGGCTGTCCGACCGCTACGACAATCGCGTGCTGTTGTTCTGGTACTACGGGCTGCGCGGGTTGTCGCTGATCTACCTGCCGCACGCGTTCGGGATCGATTTCTTCGGGCTGCCGCTGTTCGCGATGTTCTACGGGCTCGACTGGATCGCGACCGTGCCGCCGACCGTGCGGCTTGCGACCGACGTGTTCGGCAAGGCCGCGGCGCCGGTCGTGTTCGGCTGGATCGTCGCCGGCCACCAGCTCGGCGCGGCGTTCGCGGCGCTCGGCGCCGGGCTGCTGCGGGCAAGCCTCGGTACCTACACGATCGCGTCGATGATCTCGGGCGGACTGTGCATCGTCGGCGCGCTGATCGTGCTGCGGATCAACCGCGGCCCGTCGCGCGCAGCCGCGCAGGCGGCCTGAGCGCGGCAATCCGGTGCCCCGGCTGGCCGCGCGGCGGGTGGCCGGCCAATGCACGCACGCAGATTTGCATAGCGCGGGAGGATCGGGCGCGCATCGGCTCAAGCGGGTATGCTTGCGGTTCGCCACGCGTTCGCGCCCCTTCATCGATGTCAGCGAGGATCCGCATGTCCGTCAAACCTGCTCCCACCACTGTTTCGATTCACGATCTGATCGCGGGCCGCTGGAGCCCGCGCGCGTATTCGGATGAACCCGTCAGCGCCGGCGATCTGCACGCGGTGTTCGAAGCCGCCCGCTGGGCGCCGTCCGCGTACAACGCGCAGCCGTGGCGTTTCATCGTATTCGACCGCACGCAGGACGAAGACGCGTTCAAGCGCGCGTTCGCGACGCTGGTGCCGTTCAACCAGGGCTGGAATGCGCCGGCGCCCGTGCTGATCGCGGTGACCGCGCATACGCTCACGTCGAAGGGCGAACCGGCGCCGACCGCGCTGTACGACGCGGGCGCCGCCGCGATGTCGCTGGTGCTGCAGGCCCACGCGCTGGGCCTGGCCGCCCACCAGATGAGCGGCTTCGACGCGAAGGCGTTCCGCGACGCGTTCGCGATTCCGGCCGACGTCGCGATTCCGGCGATCATCGCGCTCGGCCACTACGGCAACGTCGACAAGCTCGATCCCGTGCTGCGCGATCGCGAGAAGGCGCCGCGCACGCGTCATGCGCTCGGCGAGGTCGTCTATGCGAGCGCGTGGAAGAAGGGCTTCGACGCGGCAGCCTGACCGCCAGGCGGGCGGGCTGCGTCGCGCGTCCCGCCCCGCGTGTCTCCCGGCGCGCCAGGCTGCGTGCCGTCGCGATCGGGGCCCGTTGCGCGGGCACCGATGGCCAGCCCCGGTTGTGATCCCGCGGGCTTCATGTTAAAAAGCCCGTCCTTTCCGTTTTCGCGCCGGCCCTGCTGCGGCAACTTCCCATGACTTACTGCGCGATCGATTTCGGCACGTCCAATTCCGCCGTGGCGCTGCCCGACGGCGACGGCATGCGCCTCGCGCCCGTCGAGGGCGACCACCTGACGCTGCCCACCGCGATCTTCTTCAACAACGACGAAGAGACGGTCGAATACGGCCGTGCGGCGCTGGCTTCCTACATCGACGGTTTCGACGGCCGGCTGATGCGCTCGATGAAGAGCATCCTCGGCTCGCCGCTCGCGGAAACGACGACCGATCTCGGCGACGGCAGCGCGATCGCGTACACCGAAATCATCGCGCGCTTCCTGACGCACCTGAAGCGCAAGGCCGAAACCCGTGCGGGGGCGCCGATCGGCCGTGCGGTGCTCGGCCGGCCCGTGTTCTTCGTCGACGACGATCCGCGCGCCGACCGCCTCGCACAGGATCAACTCGAAGCCGCCGCGCGGTCGGTCGGCTTCGCGGACGTGCAATTCCAGTACGAACCGATCGCGGCCGCGTTCGACTACGAATCGCGCCAGCAGGCGGAGCGGCTCGTGCTCGTCGCCGACATCGGCGGCGGCACGTCCGACTTCTCGCTGGTACGCGTCGGGCCCGAGCGGATGGCGCGGCTCGAGCGCAAGGACGACGTGCTGGCCCACCACGGCGTGCACGTCGCGGGCACCGACTACGACCGGCGTGTCGAGCTGGCGGCGATCCTGCCCGCATTCGGCTACCGTTCGCTCGACCCCGAAGGGCGCGAGCTGCCGAACAAGATCTACTTCGATCTCGCCACCTGGCACCTGATCAACACGGTCTACACGCCGAAGCGGCTCGGCGAGCTGAAGCTGATGAAGCACCTGTACCGCGAGGTGCAGCAGTACGACCGGCTCACGAGCGTGGTCGAGCAGCGGCTCGGACATGCGCTGATGGCGCGTGCGGAAGAAGCGAAGATCGGCGTCGCGGCGGGAGGGGAGACGATGATCGACCTGAACGACGTGGAAGAGGATCTGCAGATCGCGTTCGATGCCGGCCGCCTCGTCGACGCGAGCCACGACGACACCGCGCGCATCGTCGACGCCGCCCGCGAGACGGTGCGGCTCGCGGGCGTTGCGCCGCGCGATGTCGGCGCGCTGTATTTCACCGGCGGTTCGACGGGCCTCGCGTTCCTGTCGGGCGCGCTCGCGGGTGCGTTCCCGGATGCGCAACCGGTGTTCGGCGATCGCCTCGCGAGTGTCGCGACGGGCCTCGGTATTCACGCGCAGCGACTATTCGGTTGAATGCGAGCGGCTAAAAGGCCGCCATGCCGGGCGACTGGCGCCGAAAAACAAAAAGCCCCGCCGAAGCGGGGCTTTTTTACACGAATAATCGCGCCAAGCTTAGACCGGACGGATGTTCGCAGCTTGCAGACCCTTCGGGCCCGTCTTCACTTCGAATTCAACCTTCTGGTTTTCTTGCAGCGTCTTGAAGCCTTCGACGCGGATTTCCGAGAAGTGCGCGAACAGATCGTCGCCGCCGCCTTCCGGGGTGATGAAGCCGAAGCCCTTTGCGTCATTGAACCACTTGACGGTACCGGTTGCCATGTTACTTGTTCCTAAAAAGATAAAACGGGGCCGAAGCCCATGGGGTGCGGAAAATCAAGGAAGGGGTAATAGGACCAACCGGAGTACCGTTGATGGGCGAACTACGAAAGAACCAATTCACTCGCCACTTGAAATCCTGCGAAGTCCTTTATACGGCTTATCAACCGCGTGGTCAACCGTATTTCCATTGACTCAGGGTTATTGCGTAGATCAGGTTTACAAAGCTTGCAAATGACGCGAATTTTTTGTAGGGGCCGATCGATTTTGGCGCCACGTTTCAGGTGCAACCGTTAAACTACGCGCCGCGTGGACGGGTTGCCCTGATCGGGTGACTCGCCCCCCCAAAATTGCGTGCGCGGTGCTGTCCGAGCCGATCCCGGACCGCGGGCCGACCATGCTTTTTGAGACACAGGAGAGGATGTGAAGAGTTCTATTCAACGGAACATCGGCCCGTTTGCATTGATGCTGACGGGGCTGGGTTCGATTATCGGCTCGGGCTGGCTGTTCGGCGCCTGGAAGGCCGCGAAGATTGCCGGTCCGGCGGCGATCTGCGCATGGATCATCGGCGCTGTCGTGATTCTTGCCATTGCACTGACGTACGCGGAATTGGGCGCGATGTTCCCCGAGTCGGGCGGGATGGTGCGCTACGCGCGCTACTCGCATGGTTCGCTGGTCGGCTTCATCAGCGCGTGGGCGAACTGGATCGCGATCGTATCCGTGATCCCGATCGAGGCTGAAGCGTCGATCCAGTACATGAGTACGTGGCCGTATCCCTGGGCGCACGCGCTGTTCGTGAACGGTGAGTTGACGGTACCCGGCCTGCTGCTGTCCGCGGTGCTGGTCGTCATCTACTTCCTGTTGAACTACTGGGGCGTGAAGGCGTTTGCCCGTGCGAACACCACGATCACGATCTTCAAGTTCCTGATCCCCGGCCTCACGATCCTCGGCCTGATGCTGACGAGCTACCATCCGGAGAACCTCGGCACGGCGTCGAACGCGACTTTCGCGCCGTACGGCTGGTCGGCGGTGCTGACCGCGGTCGCGACGAGCGGCATCGTGTTCGCGTTCAACGGCTTCCAGAGCCCGGTGAACCTCGCGGGCGAAGCGCGCAATCCGTCGCGCAGCGTGCCGTTCGCGGTGATCACGTCGATCCTGATCGCGCTCGTGATCTACGTGCTGCTGCAGATGGCGTATATCGGCTCGGTGAATCCGGCTGACGTCGCACAGGGCTGGTCGCACTTCAACTTCAAGTCGCCGTTCGCCGAACTGGCGATCGCGCTGAACCTGAACTGGCTTGCGATCCTGCTGTACGTCGACGCATTCGTCAGCCCGAGCGGCACCGGGACGACGTACATGGCGACGACCACCCGCATGATCTACGCGATGGAGCGCAACAACACGATGCCGAAGATGTTCGGCAACGTGCACCCGCTCTACGGCGTGCCGCGTCAGGCGATGTGGTTCAACCTGCTGGTCTCGTTCATCTTCCTGTTCTTCTTCCGCGGCTGGAGCTCGCTCGCGGCGGTGATCTCGGTTGCGACGGTGATCTCGTACCTGACCGGCCCGATCAGCCTGATGGCGCTGCGCCGTGCGGCGACCGACATCGAGCGTCCGCTGTCGATTCCGCTGATGAAGCTGATCGCGCCGTTCGCATTCGTCTGCGCATCGCTGATCCTGTACTGGGCGAAGTGGCCGCTGACGGGCGAGATCATCCTGCTGATGATCGTCGCGCTGCCGGTGTACTTCTACTTCCAGGCGAAGTCGGGCTGGACCGGCTGGGGTGACGACCTGAAGGCCGCCTGGTGGCTGGTCGCGTACCTGCCGACGATGGCCGTGCTGTCGCTGATCGGCAGCAAGGAGTTCGGCGGTCACGGCGTGCTGCCGTACGGCTGGGACATGCTGGTCGTCGCGGCAATCGCGCTGGTGTTCTACTTCTGGGGCGTGAGCACCGGCTACCGCACCAAGTATCTCGACGAGCGCGAGTCGCACGACGAGATCCTCGAAGGGGTCGGTGCCTGACGACGCCTGACCTGCCGCCGGAATCGGCGGCGGCAGCCAAGGCAAGAAAAAGCCCGCCCGAGCATCGCTCGGGCGGGCTTTTTCGTTGATGCGGGTGCCGCGCGCCGGTTGGCGCCGTGCCGCTCAGGCGGCCGTGCTCGAGAACACGTAGTTCGTCATCGCGAGCACGCGCTGGTACGTGCCGAGCGACTGGATGCCGAGCTGGTAGTCGTCGTCCGCCGCGCCGAGCGCCGTGAACACCGGCAGCAGATGCTCGTCGGTCGGATGCATCAGCGCTGCGTGCGGCGCCTGCCGGCGGTAGTCGAGCAGGGCGTCGATGTCGCGCGCGGCCAGCTTCGCCTCGAACCAGTCGGTGAATTCCGTGACGCGCGGATCCGCATCCTCCGGTGCCGCACCGAAATCGGCGGCGCGCAGGTTGTGCGTGATCTGGCCCGAGCCGATCACCATCACGCCTTCGTCGCGCAGCGGTCGCAGCGCGCGGCCGAGCGCGAAGTGGTGGGCGGCATCCGCGCGCGGCTGGATCGACAACTGCGCCACCGGCACGTCGGCTTCCGGGAACATCAGCAGCATCGGTACCCATGCGCCGTGGTCGAGGCCGTGCTCGGTCGTCGCGGTCTCGATGCCGGCCGCGTTCAGCAGCCCGGCCGCGCGCTCGGCGACGTCAGGCGCGCCGGGCGCCGGGTAGCGGATGTCGTACAGCGCCTGCGGAAAGCCGTAGAAGTCGTGGATCGTTTCCGGATGCGCGGCGATGCTGGCGACGGGCCGCAGCGTGCCCCAGTGCGCGGACAGCATCAGCACGGCGCGCGGGCGCGGCAATTCGCCAGCGAGGTACGTGAATGCACCGGACGGCAGCGTCGGATCGATCGGCAGCGTCGGGGCGCCGTGGGACAGGTAGAGCGAAGGCAAGCGGTTCATGGCGGTGGCCTGCAAAGGGATTTGCCAGTGACTATAGGCGCGCACTGAGAATTGATAAATCCGCGTTTCGGAATTTGATTGACGCCTGTTTGTTGATAATCGGGGTGATGCGGTGCGTCCGGCAGTTGATGGCCGATGTACTCGTGAAATCGAATGAGTTTCGCCGAAATTTGGCGAAGATGCGCGCAGATCGAATCTGCGGGGTGCGCTTACTGCGCGTGCCGGATGCCGGCCCACGGCGTCGTCAGCGGGGCGCTGAGCGCGAACAGGTCGAGCACGCGCGTGACGGTCTGGTCGACGAGTTCCTCGATCGTCTTCGGCATCGCGTAGAACGCGGGCAGCGGCGGGAAGATGATGCCGCCCATTTCGGTAACGGCCGTCATGTTGCGTAGATGCGCGAGGTTGAACGGCGTTTCGCGCACCATCAGCACGAGGCGGCGGCGCTCCTTCAACGTGACGTCGGCGGCGCGCGTGATCAGGTTGTCGGACAGTCCGTGCGCGACGCTCGCGAGCGTCTTCATCGAGCACGGCGCGATCACCATCCCATCGGTCGCGAACGATCCCGATGCGATCGTCGCGCCGACGTCGCGCACCGAGTGCACGACGTCCGCACGGCTTTCGACATCGGTCTTCGACAGCTTCAGTTCGTGCTGGATGTTGAGCCAGCCGGCGTTCGAAATCAGCAGGTGCGTTTCGACGCCGCCGGCGGCGCGCAGCAGGTCGAGCAGCCGTACGCCGTAGATCGCGCCGGTGGCGCCGGTGATCGCGACGATCAGCCGGCGTGGCGGCGCGCTGGGAGATGCCATCGAAAGGGGAGGCTTACGCGGCGGCGAACAGTTGCTGCAGTTCGCCCGACTGGTACATCTCCATCATGATGTCCGAGCCGCCGATGAATTCGCCCTTCACGTAGAGCTGCGGGATGGTCGGCCAGTTCGAGAATTCCTTGATGCCCTGGCGGATCTCGTCGTCTTCGAGCACGTTGACCGTCTTGAACTGGTCGACGCCGCAGGCTTTCAGCACCTGGATGGCGCGGCCCGAGAAGCCGCACATCGGGAATTGTGCGTTGCCCTTCATGAAGAGCACGACCTGGTTTTCGTCGACGATTTGCTTGATACGTTGTTGGGTGTCCATGACTGACCTTGCGTGTTTGCGGGGCGTTAGATCGAAATGATAGCGGATTTCAACCGGGCGGGCCGGGCATCAGCCCGGCAGGCGGCCGCCTGTCGTGCGTTCGATCGCGGCCAGATCGGCGAGCGATTCGACCGCGACGAAGCCGTGCGATGCGAGCAGCGCGCGCACGGCTTCGGCCTGGTCGTAGCCGTGCTCGATCCAGAGCGTGCCGCCCGGTTTCAGATACGTGCCGGCGCCCGCGACGATCGTGCGGATCGCGCTGAGGCCGTCGGCATCGTCGGTGAGTGCGCCGCGCGGCTCGAAACGCAGGTCGCCTTGCGCGAGGTGCGGATCGTGCTGCGCGATGTACGGCGGGTTGCTGACGATCGTGTCGAATGCGAGTGACGGCTCGAGCGCCGCGTACCAGTCGCTTTGCAGCCAGTGCAGCGCGCCGCCGGGGCGGTGCGCGTCGAGCAGCTTGCCGGCGTTGCGTTGCGCGACCGCGAGTGCGGCCGGCGAACGGTCGAGCGCCCACACGCGCGCATCGGGTCGCTCGGCAGCGATGGAGACGGCAATCGCGCCGCTGCCCGTGCCGAGATCGAGCACGGCCGGATGCGGCAGTCCGTCGATCGCATCGAGTGCGGCTTCGACGAGCAACTCGGTTTCGGGGCGCGGGATCAGCACGTCGGGCGTCACGTCGAACGGCCGGCCGAAGAATTCGCGCATCCCGACGAGCTGCGCGACGGGCTCGCCGGCCAGGCGGCGCGCCTCGAGCGTGCGGTAGCGTTCGACCGCGGCCGCGTCGAGCGGCGCGTCGCCGCGCGTGATCAGTTGCGTGCGAGTCCAGCCGAGCGCATGCGCGAGCAGCACGCGCGCATCGACCGGATCGAGTGGTGACGCGCGCAGCAGTTCGTCGGCGGTGGTGTCGGGCATCACGGCCTCAGTCGGCGTCGCCGAGCGACGCGAGCAGCTCGGCCTGATGCTCGCTGACCAGCGCGCTGATCAGTTCGTCGAGATCGCCGTCCATCAGCGCTTCGAGCCGGTACAGCGTCAGGTTGATCCGGTGGTCGGTCATCCGGCCTTGCGGGAAGTTGTACGTGCGGATCCGTTCCGAGCGGTCGCCCGAGCCGATCAGGCTCTTGCGGGTCGCGGCTTCCTTCGCGTGCTGCTCGTGATACTGCTTGTCCTTGATGCGCGCGGCGAGCACCTTCAGTGCGCGATCCTTGTTCTTGTGCTGCGAACGGTCGTCCTGGCACTCGACGACGATCCCGGTCGGGATGTGCGTGACGCGCACCGCCGAATCGGTCTTGTTGATGTGCTGACCGCCTGCGCCGGACGCGCGGAACGTGTCGATCCGCAGGTCGGCCGGATTGATCTCGACCTCGCCGATTTCGTCGGCTTCCGGCATCACAGCGACCGTGCACGCGGACGTATGGATGCGCCCCTGCGTTTCGGTCGCGGGCACACGCTGCACGCGATGGCCGCCCGATTCGAACTTCAGGCGCGAAAACGCGCCCTGGCCCGCGATCCGCACGATCACTTCCTTGTAGCCGCCGAGATCCGACGCGCTCTCCGACATCATTTCGACCTGCCAGCGCTGGCGTTCCGCGAAGCGCAGGTACATGCGCAGCAGGTCGCCCGCGAACAGCGCCGATTCGTCGCCGCCCGTGCCTGCACGGATTTCGAGGAAGATGTTGCGATCGTCGTTCGGATCCTTCGGCAGCAGCATCTTCTGCAGCTCGGTTTCGAGGCGGGTCATGCTCTCGCGGGCGCTGCGGATCTCGTCTTCCGCGAAGTCGCGCATCGACAGATCGCCGAGCAGCTCCTGCGCGGCCGTCTCGTCGCTGCGCGACTGGCGCCACAGCGCGTACTGTTCGACCACCGGGCCGAGTTCCGCATGTTCACGCGTCAGCTTGCGGTACTGGTCGAGGTCGGCCGTGACGTTTTCGCGGCTCAGCAGGTCGTTCAGTTCGGCCAGCCGTGTGGACAGCTGGTCGAGCTTGCGTTGCATGCTCGTCTTCATGGTGTGGAGCGGCGCTCCCGGGCAAGGGGTATTCGGAAAGGATAGGCCGGCGCGCGGCCGGCGGCAGGGCGATCGGCCGGCGCTAGTGGCCGGACTGGTCGTTCGAGCGCGGTGCGTGCTGGTAGAAGCCGCGCATCAGGTCGATCAGCGAATCGCGATCGGCCCCGTTCACGCGGTTGAGCGCGCTCGTCGGGCCGTGGATCAGCTTGTTGGTCAGCGCTTGCGACAGCGCTTCGAGTACGGCGGCCGGATCGTCGCCGCGCGCGAGCAACTTCTGCGCCTTGTCGACTTCGGCCCGGCGCAGCGCGTCGGCCTGCGTATGCATGTGACGGATCACCGGCACGACGCTGCGCGTGTCGAGCCATTGCATGAAATTCTGCACGCGCGTCTCGATGATCGTTTCGGCCTGCGCGACCGCGGCTTGCCGCGATGCGTTGCCTTCGCGCACGATCGCGCCGAGATCGTCGACGGTGTAAAGGAACACGTCCTTCAGCTTGCCGACTTCGGGCTCGATGTCGCGCGGCACCGCGAGGTCGACCATGAAGATCGGCCGGTGGCGGCGTGCCTTCACCGCGCGCTCGACGGCGCCGAGGCCGATGATCGGCAGCGTCGACGCCGTACACGACACGATGATGTCGAATTCGTGCATGCGGGTCGGCAGGTCCGCGAGCGGCATCGCGCGGCCGTTGAAGCGTTCGGCAAGCCGCTGGCCGCGTTCGGCCGTGCGGTTCGCGACGACGAGTTCGCGCGGGCCTTGCGCGGCGAAGTGCGTCGCGCACAGCTCGATCATCTCGCCCGCGCCGATGAACAGCACGCGCTGATCGGACACTTTTTCGAAGATGCGCTGCGCGAGGCGCACCGCAGCGGCGGCCATCGACACCGATTGCGTGCCGATTTCGGTCGTGCCGCGCACTTCCTTCGCCACCGCGAACGTGCGCTGGAACAGCTGGTTCAGATAAGTGCCGAGCGCGCCGGCTTCCGTCGCGGTGCGGACGGCGTCCTTCATCTGGCCCAGAATCTGCGTTTCGCCGAGCACCATCGAATCGAGGCCGGATGCGACGCGGAATGCGTGCCGGACCGCTTCCGACTGCGGCAGCGCATAGACGTGCGGCGCGAGCTCGTCGACCGGAATCCGGTGATACTCCGACAGCCAGCGGACCGCACCTTCGCGTGCCGCGCGATCGTCTGTCGCGCAATACAGTTCGGTGCGGTTGCAGGTGGAGAGGATCGCCGCTTCGGGTGAATTGGGTGCCTGGGGGCCGAGAAACACGTTCTTGAACGTGACGAGAGCCGGCTTGATCTGCTCGAGCGGAAACGCCACGCGTTCGCGCAGGGCGACAGGCGCAGTGTGGTGATTGATTCCGATCGTGAGGAGTTGCATATCGAGGGCTATCGTTTAGCCCCATATTATAGCGTTTCAGCGATTTCCTCACTCGCCGCATACCGGGCATCAGCGTGGCGGGGCCGGGAATTTGGGGGTTCGATCGGCACCTGGTCGAGCTGATAGCCGTAGCCGTACAGCGGCAGCAGCCGGTAGCCGTGCTCCGGGAGCAGCTGCAGCTTGCTGCGCAGCCGGGACGCGTGGGTATCGAGCGTGCGCGACTTCATGTCGCGGCGGCGCGCCCACACCGTTTCGAGGATATGGGCGCGCGATACCGGTCGCGACAGGTTCGCGAACAGCAACTGCGCGAAACGGAACTCCTTCGGCGTGAGTGAAACGATTGCGTCGCCGAAGCGAACGAGGCAGTGCGTCGCGTCGAACGCGTATTCGCCATACATTTCGCGCGAGCGGGTTGGTGGCCGGCGCACGCCGGCGCGCCGGCTCAGCGCGTTGACGCGCGCAAGCAGCTCGGGCCCGCTCACGGGGCGCACGAGGCAATCGTCGGCGCCCGCGTGCAGGCACGATACGATTTCGCTTTCGCGCGGCAACTGCATCACGGCGATGGCCGGCAGCCCGGGCAGGATCGTCTGCGCGCGCGGGATGACTTCCTCGGCCGGCTGGTCGCCGGCCCAGTTGCCGGTGATCAGCATGTCGCAGGTGTTGTCGGCGGCGAGCCACTCGAAGAATGCCGTGCTGGACGGAAACGCGTGGCACACATGACCGCCCGCAAAGAGCAGACGGTTCAGGAGCGCGGCATGACGCGCGTCCGGATCGATCAGCGTGATTCGCATGAGAATTTCTTCAATACGGTAGCCGGTGCGCGCTTGCCATAACGTCGAGTCGGCCCCTACACTCGAATGTTCGCGGTACCCGGCTGGTCTCGGGTTCGATGGATAAATCGATGCTAGCCGCTGGCAACGTTCACGCCTATGGGACGAATCTGAATTTATAGAGGGCGTCGAATGAACTGGTTTGGAATCCTTGTCCTGGGAGCGGCCGTCGGGCTGTTCGGCCGATGGCTGCATCCGATGCGGCGCACGGGCCGGCCGGCGTGGTGGATCGCGGTGCTCGCCGGCATCGTCGGCGCGGCCGCGGCCCGCATGGCCGGCAATCTCTCGGGACTGTTTTACGATGGCGAGACGCTCGAATGGCCGGTCTGCACCGGCGTCGCGCTCCTCGCCGTAGCCGTGACGGTCGCGCTGTCGGCCCGTCGCTGAATGCTCTCAGGTGAAATCATGAATGCCCGTCTTCCCGAAGTCTCGCCGGTGCCGGCCCGCCTCGCGCTGCTGCGTGGCGCCATGGCCCGCGAGAACCTGGCCGCCTATCTCGTGCCGTCCGCCGATCCCCATCTGTCCGAGTACCTGCCGGAGCGCTGGCAGGCCCGCCGCTGGCTGTCCGGCTTCACGGGCTCGGTCGGCACGCTGGTCGTGACCGCGGATTTCGCGGGGCTGTGGGTCGACAGCCGCTACTGGGTGCAGGCCGACGCCGAACTGGCCGGCACGGGCGTGCAACTGATGAAGATGACGGGCGGGCAGCAGAGCGCACCGCACGTCGACTGGCTCGCGCAGAATGTGGCGGCGGGTGCGACGGTCGGCGTCGACGGCGCGGTGCTCGGCGTCGCGGCCGCACGCGGGCTGACGGGCGCGCTGAATGCACGCGGCATCGCGCTGCGCACCGACCTCGACCTGCTCGACGCGATCTGGCCCGAGCGGCCGGGGCTGCCCGGCGACGCGGTGTTCGAGCACGCGGCGCCGCAGGCCGACACGACGCGCGCGAGCAAGCTGGCCGAAGTGCGCCGCGCGATGCGTGTGCAGGGCGCGCAGTGGCATTTCGTGTCGACGCTCGACGACCTCGCATGGCTGTTCAACCTGCGCGGCGCCGACGTCAACTTCAATCCCGTATTCGTTGCGCACGCAATGATCGGCGCCGATCGCGCGACGCTGTTCGTCGCCGACGGCAAGGTGTCGCCGGCATTGGCTGCATCGCTCGCACAGGACGGCGTCGACGTTCGTGCCTATGACGCCGCGCGCGCCGCGCTCGCGGCGCTGCCCGACGGCGCGACGCTGCTGATCGACCCGCGCCGCGTGACGTTCGGCACGCTCGAGGCCGTGCCGGCCGGCGTGAAGCTGGTCGAGGCCGTGAATCCGTCGACGTTCGCGAAGTCGCGCAAGACGTCCGCCGAGATCGAGCACGTGCGCGTGACGATGGAACACGACGGCGCCGCGCTCGCGGAATTCTTCACCTGGTTCGAGCAGGCCGTGAACCGCGAGACGATCACCGAGCTGACGATCGAGGAAAAACTCACGGCCGCGCGCGCGCGGCGCCCCGGTTACGTGTCGGCGAGTTTCGCGACGATCGCGGGCTTCAATGCGAACGGCGCGATGCCGCACTACCACGCAACGCGCGAGTCGCACGCGACGATCGCCGGCGACGGGCTGCTGCTGATCGATTCGGGCGGCCAGTACGTGACGGGCACGACCGACATCACGCGCGTCGTGCCGGTCGGCACGGTCAGCGACCTGCAGCGGCGCGATTTCACGATCGTGCTGAAATCGATGATGGCGCTGTCGCGGGCCCGTTTCCCGCGCGGCATCCGTTCGCCGATGCTCGACGCGATCGCGCGTGCGCCGATGTGGTCGGCCGGGCTCGACTACGGCCACGGCACGGGGCATGGCGTCGGCTACTTCCTGAACGTGCACGAAGGCCCGCAGGTCATCTCGCACTACGCGCCGGCCGAGCCGTACACGGCGATGGAAGAGGGCATGATCACGTCGATCGAGCCGGGCGTGTACCGTCCCGGCCAGTGGGGCATCCGGATCGAGAACCTGGTCGTGAACCGCGCGGCCGGGCAGACTGAGTTCGGCGATTTCCTCGCATTCGAGACGCTCACGCTGTGCCCGATTGACACGCGCTGCGTGCTGATCGAAATGCTGCACGAAGAAGAACGCGCGTGGCTGAACGCGTATCACGCAACGGTGCGCGAGCGTGTCGGCCGACACCTGAGCGGCGATGCGAAGGCGTGGCTCGACGCGCGCACGCAGCCGATCTGAAACAACACGCGATAACGGCCGGACAACGGCCGAACGACAAAACCGAGGGCAACGATGGCGGACACCGCAGTAATCGTGGTCGACATGCAGCGCGGGCTGGTGGAGCGGGCGCAGCCCGCTTACCGGCTCGATGACGTGGTATCGGGCATCAACCGGTTGACGGCGGCGGCGCGCGCGGCGAATGCGCCCGTGTGCTTCGTGCAGCACGACGGCGATGCGGACGACGACATCGTGCCCGGCACGCCGGGCTGGGAACTGCATCCGGGGCTGGTCGTCGGGAACGACGACTGGCGCGTGCGCAAGCAGGTGAGCGATTCGTTTCACGACACGCCGCTCGCGGCGCAGCTCGACCGCCACGGCATCCGTTCGGTGCTGATCTGCGGCTATGCGACCGAGTTTTGCGTCGATTCGGCCGCACGCCGCGCGGCGTTGCTCGGCTACCGGACGACCGTCGTTTCCGACCTGCACACGACGAACGAGCGCGCGCACCTGTCGGCCGCGCAGATCGTCGCGCACCATCACTTCGTATGGCAAAACAATACGCTGTCGGGCAAGCCGGTGACGCCGCGCCCGCTCGCTGACGTCCTGGCAACGGAGTTCGCATGACGATCAAGGCCGTGGTGTTCGATTTCGGCGGCGTGCTGATCGACTGGAGCCCCGAGTACCTTTACCGGGAACTGATTCCCGACGACACGGAGCGTCGCTGGTTCCTCACGCACGTGTGTGCGATGGACTGGGTGATCCGCCAGGACGGCGGGCAGACGATCGAAGAGGGGACGGCCGAGCTCGTCGCGAAATTTCCGGAGCATGAGGCGCTGATCCGTGCGTTCTACGCGCGCTGGCACGAGATGATCGGCGGCGTGCTCGAAGAGGGGGCCGCACTCGTCGACCGGCTGGAGGCGCAGGGGATGCCGCTGTTCGGGCTGACGAACTGGTCCGCGCAGACGTTTCCGTATGCGTGGGACAACTTCCCGGTGCTGCGGCGTTTCAGGGAGATCGTCGTGTCGGGCCGCGTGAAGCTCGTGAAACCCGACCCGGCGATTTATCGCGAGATGCAGGCGCGGATCGAGCCGCACCTGCCGGGCATCGCGCCGCACGAACTCGTGTTCATCGACGACAACGCGAAGAACGCCGCGGCCGCGACGGCGCTCGGCTGGCACGGCATTCATCACACGAGTGCGGCAGCGACCGAGGCACGGCTGCGCGAACTGGGCGCGCTTGCGTAAGCGGCGGGCGAGCAGCAGCCGTCAGATAAAAAAAGCGGGCCAGCGGCCCGCTTTTTTGTTGTGCCGCTCCTGAAGCGGCCACCTTTGGTGCCTGGCCCTGCGTTGCCGCAGTGCCGGGCACCCGGGCCGTACCGGTCAGCGGCTGATCGGCTTGTAGCGCAGACGCTTCGGCTTCGCGGCTTCCTCGCCGAGGCGCGCACGCTTGTCGGCTTCGTATTCCTGGTAGTTGCCGTCGAAGAACGTGACCTGCGAATCGCCTTCGAATGCGAGGATGTGCGTCGCGATCCGGTCGAGGAACCAGCGATCGTGCGAGATCACCATCACCGAGCCCGCGAATTCGAGCAGGGCGTCTTCCAGCGCGCGCAGCGTTTCGACGTCGAGGTCGTTCGACGGTTCGTCGAGCAGCAGCACGTTGCCGCCCGAGATCAGCGTCTTCGCGAGGTGCAGGCGGCCGCGTTCACCGCCGGACAGGTTGCCGACGATCTTCTGCTGGTCGCCGCCCTTGAAGTTGAAGCGGCCGATGTACGCGCGCGACGGCGTTTCGTACTTGCCCACCGTCAGCACGTCGGCGCCGCCCGAGATTTCCTCGAACACCGTCTTCGTGCCGTCGAGCGCGTCGCGGCTCTGGTCGACGTACGCGAGCTTCACGGTCGGCCCCATCACGACTTCGCCCGAATCCGGCTGTTCCTTGCCCGTCAGCATCCGGAACAGCGTCGACTTGCCGGCGCCGTTCGGGCCGATGATGCCGACGATCGCGCCAGCCGGGATCTTCAGGTTCAGGTTGTCGATCAGCAGGCGGTCGCCGAACGCCTTGCTGACGTTCTTGAACTCGATCACTTCATTGCCGAGGCGGTCGCCGACCGGAATGAAGATTTCCTGCGTTTCGTTGCGCTTCTGGTATTCCTGGCTGTTCAGTTCCTCGAAGCGCGCGATACGGGCTTTCGACTTCGCCTGACGGCCCTTCGGGTTCTGGCGCACCCACTCCAGTTCCTTCTTGATCGCCTTCTGGCGTGCCGATTCCGATGCTTCTTCCTGCTTCAGGCGCTCTTCCTTCTGGTCGAGCCAGCTGCTGTAGTTGCCCTTCCACGGAATGCCGTGGCCCCGGTCGAGTTCGAGAATCCACTCGGCTGCGTTGTCGAGGAAGTAGCGATCGTGGGTGACGGCGACCACGGTGCCCGGGAAGCGCACCAGGAACTGCTCGAGCCAGTCGACCGATTCGGCGTCGAGGTGGTTGGTCGGTTCGTCGAGCAGCAGCATGTCCGGCTTTTCGAGCAGCAGCTTGCACAGCGCGACACGGCGCTTTTCACCGCCCGACAGGTGCTCGATCTTTGCGTCCCACGACGGCAGGCGCAGTGCGTCGGCGGCCACTTCGAGCTGCTGCTCGGGGCTGCCGCCGTCGCTCGACGCGAGGATCGCTTCGTACTTCGCCTGCTCGGCCGCGAGCGCGTCGAAGTCGGCGTCCGGCTCCGCGTATGCCGCGTAGATTTCTTCCAGCTTCTTGTTGGCCTGGAACAGGTCGCCGAGGCCTTCCTCGACGGCTTCGCGCACCGTCTTCGTCGGGTCGAGCTGCGGCTCCTGCGGCAGGTAGCCGATGTTCAGGTTCGGCATCGGTGTCGCTTCGCCTTCGATGTCCTTGTCGACGCCCGCCATGATGCGGATCAGCGTCGACTTGCCCGAGCCGTTCAGGCCGAGCACGCCGATCTTCGCGCCGGGAAAGAACGACAGCGAGATGTCCTTCAGGATCTGGCGCTTGGGCGGCACGATCTTGCCGACCCGGTTCATCGTGAAAACGTATTGGGCCATTTGGGTGTGAAAGTCAGAAGTGGTTGAGACGGCCGCGCAGCGCGCGGGCGGGGCGGCGTCGGGGGATTCGGTACGGAGCGTGCCGCGCATGGCGCGGCGGCGTCGCCGCGTGTCGGCGGCGAGAGCGGCTATTGTACTTCGCCGCCGCCTGCCGCTGGCGCGATGCCGGCCTTTTGGCCAGGGTCATGCTCACAGCCACGCGGCGACGCCGCCGTGCCCCGAGCACGTGCCGCGCCGGTGACGGCTGAAGCTGTACGTGCCGTCGCGGCAGCGCGCGCTCGCACCGTCGGGCACGCGGCCTGATTTCGAATGTGCGGGCGCGTGCACGGTTTCGCCGTCGCGGTTGCGATACGTGTCGTGACGGTCGAGATCGGCTTCGTTGCCGTAGCCGGGCGGGGCGCGGTACGCGTGCGCCGGATGGGGCAGAGCGGCGCACGCGACGAAGAACGCGGCGGACAGGATCGCGATGCGCGTCGCGCGGCGGAGCAGGGCAGGCATGGTCTCTCTCGGTCTGTTGTTATCGGTGCCGGGCCGCATGTTAGCCGATCGGCCGCGGATCGGCGCCGCGCGGGGGCGTGGCGCTACGCCGTGCCGGACATCGACGCCGCGCCGTCGGCCTGCGCGGCGTCGAGGATCCACCGGCGAAATGCGGCGACCTTCGGCCGTTCCGCGTGATGCGGCGGATAGACGAGGTAGTACGCGAAATCGTCGAGCCACGCGACGTCGGCGAGCTTCACGAGCCGGCCGCTTGCCAGCTCGCCGCGCACCATCGCGGCCGGCAGCAGCCCGGCGCCCTGGCCGGCGACGATCGCCTGCAGCAGCAGGCCCGAGTCGTCGAACGCGGGGCCGCGCGGCGGGCCGAAGTCGTCGATCCGCTGCGCGCCGAACCAGATGTGCCAGCCCTTGCGCTCGGCATCGTGCAACTGCGGCCAGCCGACGAGATCGGCTGGCGTCGCCGGCATGCCGAGCCGTGCGACGAGTTCGGGCGACGCGAGCGCGACGATCTCCACCGTCAGCAGGCGTTCGCTGCACAGGCCGATGTAGCGCCCGAGGCCGTGACGGATCGCGACATCGACACCGTCGCGCGAAAAGTCCGCGAGTGCATGGCTCGTGCTGACCTGCAGGTCGACGTCCGGGCAAGCCTCCCGGAACCGGGCGAGGCGCGGGACGAGCCATGCGGATGCGAAGAACGGCGTGACGCTTACCGTCAGCACGCCGCTGTCGGCGGCGCCGGACACGCGCTGCGACGCGTCGGCGATCTGCCTGAACGCGTTGCGCACCGGCGGCAGGTAGTCGCGGCCGGCGGCCGTGAGCAGGATGCCGCGGTTGACGCGCTCGAACAGCTGCACGCCGAGATGTGCCTCCAGCGTGCGAATCATCTGGCTTACCGCGCCGGGCGTGACGGACAGCTCCTCGGCCGCCGCCTTCACCGACAGGTGGCGGGCGGCCGCTTCGAATGCGCGCAGCGCGTTGAGGGGCGGCAAGCGGGAACGATTCATTGAGTTTTTCTAAATCGAAAGTCCGATGAAATATCGTTTGAGACGATGCGTACGCGCGAGTACCGTTGACGCATCGGATCGCGTGCTTCGCGACTGCCTGTCGGCGGCCGATGCGATCAACATAGTTCAACTATATCCATGAGGCAATCCGGTCGCTGCCGGCGGCCGGTGGAACCTGAGAGGAGCATCGTCATGAACCGCCCGGGCGCATCGCGCCTTTTTTACGGCTGGTACGTGGTTGCCGCCGCGTTCGCCGTCACGTTCGTCGGTTTCGGCAGCGCGTATACGTTCAGCGCGTTCGTCGAATCGCTGCAGCGGGATTTCGCCGCGTCGCGCGGGCAGATCTCGCTCGTGTTCTCGCTCGCCGGTTTCCTGTATTTCGGTTTCGGCATCATCAGCGGGCCGCTCGCCGACCGCTTCGGCTCGCGGCGGCTCGCCATCGCCGGGATGCTGCTGACGGGCGCCGGGCTCGCGGCTGCCGGCGCCGCGCATACGCTGGTGCAGGTCTATGTCGCGTACGGGCTCGGTGTCGGTTTCGGCATCGGCTGCGCGTACGTGCCGGCCGTCGGCGCGGTACAGCGCTGGTTCGTGCGCCGGCGCGGTTTTGCGTCGGGGCTCGCGGTCGCGGGGATCGGCGTCGGCACGCTGGTGATGCCGCCGCTCGCGTCCGCGTTGATTGCGCACGTCGGCTGGCGCGGTGCGTATTTCACGTTGGCCGTGATCGCGGTCGTGATCGGCGCGGGGATGTCGCTGCTGATCGAGAACGACCCGCGCGGGCGTGGGTTGCTGCCGGACGGGGAGGCGGTGCATGAGCCCGTCGAAGGCGGCGGCGCGAAAGCCATCGGGCGCGACGCGGGGCACCCGGTGTCAGGGGCAGCCGCGGGCCGCAAGCCGGGCGCCGCTTCGGCGTCTGCCGGCGCGACGGTGCGCGAAGCCGTCACGTCGCGGCCGTTCGCGAGCCTGTACGCGGCATGCCTCATCTGCTCGTTCGGCGTGTTCGTCCCGTTCGTTCACCTCGTGCCGTACGCGCTCGATCATGGCGTCGCGTCGTCGACGGCCGTGCTGTTGCTCGGCGCGATCGGCGTCGGCAGCACGGCCGGCCGTTTCTTCCTCGGCGGCCTCGCCGACCGCTTCGGCCGCCGCACGTCGCTGCTCGCGATGTTCGCCGGCATGGCCGTCGCGCTCGTCGCGTGGGCCGCTGCGGGCACCGTCGCGACGCTCGCCGCGTTCGCGCTCGTGTTCGGCGTGTTCTACGGCGGCTGGGTCGCCGTGCTGCCGGCGGTCGTGATGGACTACTTCGGCGGCCGCAACGTGAGCGGAATCATCGGCGTGCTTTATACGAGCATCGCATTCGGCACGCTGATCGGGCCGACCGCGGCCGGCTTCATCTACGACGCGGGCGGCGGCTATCTCGTGCCGATCCTGGCCAGCGCCGCCGCGAATGCGATCGCCTTCGCGATTGTCGCGACGACTGGGCGTGCAGCGACGGCCGCCCGTGCGGCGCGCGGATAGGCGTGCTTCGCCCGGCGCGCCGTCGCGAATTCCGGTAGGGTGGCCGGATCGTCAAACGAAGGCGTGCGGCCGGGAGGCCCGATGACATTCGATGAAGTCCGGCAGATCGCACTGGCGTGGCGCGGCGTCGAGGAAGGCACGTCGTACGGCACGCCCGCACTCAAGGTGAGGGGCAAGATGCTCGCGCGGCTGCGCGAGGACGGCGACACGCTCGTCGTGAAGGGTGTCGGCCCCGACGAGCGCGCGTGGCTGATCGAATCGGAACCCGACGTGTATTACGTGACGGATCACTATGTCGGCTGGCCGATCGTGCTGGTGCGGCTGTCGGCGGCCCGTCCGGACGCCGTGAAAAACCTGCTTCTGCGAGAATGGCAGGCTGTCGTTCCCGCCAAATGGCGCGACGAGATGGCGCGCGATACGCGCTGACGCACGGGTTGCCGCGCTTGCTGCCCGGCGTCGACGGGCGCTTCACACGCGCTCGCGAGGCGCCGCGAATGGTACAAGCGTTGCATCGATCGACGTCGATGCAACAAGTGGTTCCATCGAAATTCTTCAATTGGTTCTTAGTGAAGAACCGTTTGATGCTTACACTCCTTCGCTTCGAAGGCAGCTGACGAAAGCCGACGGAAAGGGCGCACGCGATGCGTCGGCGCGCTGCGCGCCGCATCGCACCCGCAGCTTCGCAGACTGCATGGCGCACCGTTCCGGAACGGCCCCCGATCCGGCCCCGTGTCTGCATCCCGTGCAGGCGCCGCATCCGGCCCGGCTCAAGAACCACAATCCCCCGTGCTGCCTTCACGCGATACCCGGCCATACCGGAACCGTTTTTTGGAGAGAGACAGATGAGTGGAAGCAACACAGGCCTCGGTACGGGCCTGAAGCAGCGGCACGTGACGATGATGTCGATTGCCGGCGTCATCGGCGCGGGCTTGTTCGTCGGTTCAGGCCACGCGATCGCGGAGGCCGGCCCGGCATCGATCCTCGCGTATGCGATCGCGGGCGTGCTGGTCGTGCTGGTGATGCGCATGCTCGGCGAGATGGCCGTCGCGCATCCGGACAGCGGTTCGTTCTCCACTTATGCCGATCGCGCGATCGGCCACTGGGCCGGTTTCTCGATCGGCTGGCTGTACTGGTGGTTCTGGGTGCTCGTGATCCCGATCGAGGCGACGGCCGCCGCGACCATCCTGAATGCGTGGTTCCCCTCCGTCGCGACCTGGATCTTCGCGCTCGGCATCACGCTGGTGCTGACGGTCACCAATCTCTTCTCGGTCAAGAACTACGGCGAATTCGAATTCTGGTTCGCGCTGATCAAGGTCGTCGCGATCGTCGTGTTCCTGTGCATCGGCGGGGCGGCGATCGTCGGCATCATCCCTGCGCCGGCCGTGTCGGGTGTATCGAACCTGTTCGCGCATGGCGGCTTCATGCCGCACGGCGCGAGCGCGGTGCTCGCGGCGATGCTGACCACGATGTTTTCGTTCCTCGGCACCGAGATCGTGACGATCGCGGCCGCCGAATCGGACAACCCGCAACGCCAGATCGTGCGTGCGACCAACTCGGTGATCTGGCGCATCACGCTGTTCTATCTCGGCTCGATTCTCGTCGTCGCGGCCATCGTGCCGTGGAACGATCCGCTGCTGCCGACGCACGGCTCGTATCAGCGCGCGATGGAGCTGATCGGCATTCCGAATGCGAAGGCGATCATCGACGTGATCGTGCTCGTGTCGGTCGCGAGCTGCCTGAATTCGGCGCTGTACACCGCGTCGCGGATGTTGTTCTCGCTGTCGAAGCGCAAGGATGCGCCGGCGTTCCTGCACCGCACCGATTCGACCGGCACGCCGCGCGCGGCCGTGCTCGCGTCGACCGCGTTCGGGTTCCTGACCGTGATCGCGAACTACCTGATGCCGGAGCAGGTGTTCGGCTTCCTGCTCGCAACGTCGGGTGCGATCGCGCTGCTCGTGTATCTCGTGATCGCGATCTCGCAGCTGCGGATGCGCAAGACGCTCGAATCGACCGGCGCGGACCTGACGCTGCGGATGTGGCTGTTCCCGTGGCTCACGTGGTTGGTGATCCTGTTCATCTGCGGCACGCTGACCGTGATGCTCGTGAGCGAGGATCACCGGATGGAAGTGGGTGCGACGGCTGTACTCGCGTTGATCGTGCTGCTGGCGTCGTGGCTGAACAAGCGTGGTCGCGATGCGCAGGCGAGCGAAGGGCGGCGCGTGTCGGCGATGTGATGGAGTGAAGTGATGACGGGCGGAAAGCCTGTGTCACGAAAAATGGCCCGACCGGCGTTTGCCGGTCGGGCCATTTGCTTTTGTCGTATCCAGTGCGACGGCCGAAGTCGTCACGCGACTGATGGCGAGAGACAGGAAGCGAGACGCAACTTGCGTGCAATATTCGAACTCGTCTGATTTCATCGACAAAGACTTGCTCCTACATTGATTGCTTCGATTGCCGAGGTGAATCGATGGATCAATCAATTGGGTATCCGTTGTTGATGATCGGCATGGTCAGGCTGGGCCTGATATCCAATGGCGCGATCGACACGCCTTTTCGCTCGTCGACTGGATTGAAGTCGAAATAATGACTGAGCGCTCGACAACTCGCGTCAGCATCGCTTTCCCCGCCCGCGACGGATTCCTGCTCAAGGGAACCTATTTCCCGGTGGTCGACGGCAATCGTTCTCCCGTGCTCATCTGCCCTGCGACGGGAATCCGACAATCCTTTTATTACCCGTTCGCGGATTGGCTGCGCAACGACGGCCATTCGACGTTCGTATTCGATTATCGGGGGATCGGCGCGTCGCTCGATACGGATCACGTCCGTCAGTCCCGGGCGCGGAAACAGGATTGGGGGCAACTCGACATGCCCGCGGCGCTCGACTGGCTCCTTGGCGAAACCGGTGCGCACGACGCACACTTGATCGGACATAGCGCGGGCGCGCAACTGGTCGGCCTGATGCCGAATCATGCGTCGGTTCGTTCGTTGTGCGCGATCTCGGCGTCTTCCGGGTATGTTGGCAACATTCGCTGGCCAAAGCGTTTCGCGGCCTTGCTGCTTGCGCATATGTACGTGCCGATTTCCGTTCGCTTGCTCGGCTACGTTCCGGCCAGGGTACTCGGCTGGGGCGATGATTTGCCGCCGTGCGTGGGGCTTCAGTGGGCCCGTTGGTGCCGTCGGCCGGGATATGTGGCGAACGAATTCGGAGCAGGGGTCGCACGGCACTACTACGACGAATTTGCCGCTCCGGTCACCATCGTGGCCGCAACCGACGACCCGCTTGCCACGCCGGCCAATATCGCAGACTGGTTGCGCCTGCTGCCGAGAGCCAGGTCCGACATCCACTTCATCCGTCCGGAAAACCCCGACGGCCGTGCAATCGGACACGTCGGCATGTTCCGCCGCGAGCATTCGTCGCTGTGGCCGGCCCTCACCAGCGGGTTGCTGCGCTGACGTGTCGATCCGGCCGGCGCGATGAGTGTCGCGTCGAACGGTCGGTATGCGTCGGGCCTGACCGGATCGAAATCGGGTCATCAGCGCCGGTCGTGATGAGGCCGGTGCGCCAAAAAGAAAAAAGCCCGCATAAGCGGGCTTTTCACTGACGCGATAACGCAACGCTCAGACGTTGAACAGGAAGTTCATCACGTCGCCGTCGTGCACGACATATTCCTTCCCTTCCGCGCGCATCTTGCCGGCTTCCTTCGCGCCTTGCTCGCCCTTGTACGTGACGAAGTCGTTGAACGCGATCGTCTGCGCACGGATGAAGCCGCGCTCGAAGTCGGTGTGGATCACGCCGGCCGCTTGCGGGGCCGTGTCGCCGATATGGATCGTCCACGCACGCACTTCCTTCACGCCCGCGGTGAAGTAGGTCTGCAGGCCGAGCAGCTTGAAGCCCGCGCGGATCACGCGGTCGAGGCCCGGTTCTTCCATGCCCATGTCGGCGAGGAACGCTTCCTTGTCCGCGTCGTCGAGATCGGCGATTTCCGCCTCGATCGCCGCACACACGGCGACCACCGGCGCATTCTCGCTTTCCGCGTACTTGCGTACCGCGTCGAGGTGCGGGTTGTTCTCGAAACCGTCGTCCTTCACGTTGGCCACGTACATGGTCGGCTTCGCGGTGATCAGGCAGAACGGCTTGAGTACCGCCTGTTCGTCGTCCGACAGTGCGAGGCCGCGCACGGCCTTGCCCTGGTCGAGCTGCGCGCGCACCTTCTCGAGCACCGCGACGAGCTTCGCCGCTTCCTTGTCGTTACCCGACTTCGCGGCCTTCGAATAGCGCGTGAGCGCCTTCTCGACGGTGCCGAGGTCGGCGAGTGCGAGTTCGGTGTTGATCACTTCGATGTCGTCGATCGGGCTGACCTTGCCGGCGACGTGAATGACGTTCTCGTCCTCGAAGCAGCGCACGACGTGCGTGATCGCGTCGGTTTCGCGAATGTTCGCGAGGAACTGGTTGCCGAGGCCTTCACCCTTGCTCGCGCCCGCGACGAGGCCCGCGATGTCGACGAATTCGACGACGGCCGGCACGATGCGCTCGGGGCTGATGATTTCAGCGAGCGCCTTCAGGCGCGTATCGGGCACTTCGACGATGCCGACGTTCGGCTCGATCGTGCAGAACGGGTAGTTCTCGGCGGCGATGCCGGCCTTGGTCAGCGCATTGAACAGGGTGGACTTGCCGACGTTGGGCAAGCCGACGATGCCGCATTTGAGACTCATGGAATCCTTCGGACGGGTAAGGCGGCGCGGCCGGACAGGGCACGGCGGCGCGGGAAAAAAGGGCGGCCGGCGCTTGGGGCGCGGCGGGCCGACGGTCAAAGACGCTATTGTACCGTGCCGACGCCCCGGATTCCGGGCTGGCGCCGAACGGCCGATGCGGCGGGCCGCCGCGCCGCCGCATCGGCCTGCGATTCTGCTGATTTCCCGCAAAGTCCGGCCGCGTAAGGGTTTGGCCCCGCGGCTATAATGCCCGCCATGACTGCCCACCACACCTTCGACGTCGCCGTGGTCGGCGGCGGGCTCGTCGGCAAGACGGCCGCGCTCGCGCTGACCCAGTCCGGCTACAAGACAGCCTTGCTTGCCCAGCCGGCCACGCCGCGCCCCGCCGATCTCGCGTTCGACACGCGCGTCTACGCACTGTCCTCCAGTTCGCAGGCCCTGCTCGAGCGGCTGCGGGTCTGGCAGGCGCTCGATCACAGCCGGCTCGCACCGGTCTACGACATGCGCGTGTACGGCGATGCGCACGCGGAACTGCATTTCTCCGCGTACCAGGCTTCCGTGCCGCAACTCGCGTGGATCGCCGAATCGTCGCTGGTCGAGGCGTCGCTCGACGCCGCGCTGCGGTTCCAGCCGAACCTCACGTGGTTCGATGCGCGCGCGCAGGGCTTCGACGTGCGCGACGACGCGGCCGTGCTCACGCTGTCGTCGGGGCAGGTGCTGGAAGCCGATCTCGTCGTCGGCGCGGACGGCGCGCATTCGTGGGTGCGCTCGCAAATGGGGGCCAAGGTCGAACGGCGCGACTACCGGCAGACGGGCGTCGTCGCGAACTTCAAGGCGTCGCTGCCGCATCGCGAGACGGCCTACCAGTGGTTCCACGAAGGCGAGATCGTCGCGCTGCTGCCGCTGCCGGACGGTCATGTGTCGCTCGTCTGGTCCGCGCACACCGCGCATGCGGACGAATTGCTCACCCTCGATCCGTCGCAGCTCGCGGCCGAAGTCGAGCGCGTGTCGCATGGCCAGGTCGGCACGCTCGACTGCGTGACGCCGGCCGCCGGCTTCCCGCTGGCGCTGCAGACGGTCGACAAGCTGATCGCGCCGCGCGTCGCGCTGGTCGGCGATGCCGCGCACCTGATCCACCCGCTCGCGGGGCAGGGGATGAACCTCGGGCTGCGCGACGTCGCGGCGCTTGCCGACGCGATCGCAGGCAAGGAAAGCTTCCGCAACCTTGGCGATACGGTGCTGCTGCGCCGCTACGAGCGTTCGCGCCGCGAGGACATCCGCGCGCTGATGGTCGCGACCGACGGTCTGCAGCGGCTGTTCGCGGTGCCGGGCTCGCTCGCGAAGGCCGTGCGCAATGCGGGCATGGCCTTCGTCGGCGCGCAGCCGCTCGTGAAGCGCTGGCTCGTGTCGGCCGCGCTCGGCTGATCGAACCTTCGGCCGTTTCGCCGGTCGGACACGGTTCCGTTACGGCGTACACTGTGCCGTGCACACCGATTGAGCTGAAGGAAGATTTCGATGAAAAAAACGATCCGCATCGCGTCGCTGGCGCTGGCCGTCACGATGGCGACGCTTGGCTGCACCGCGCAGGCCGACCAGACCACCGACAAGCTGAAAGCGACGCTGCAGGCCCGTCTCGGCAACGACGCGCCGATCAAGAGCGTGTCGAAATCGCCGGTCGCGGGCCTTTATGAAGTCAACCTCGGCTCGCAGATCATCTATAGCGATGCGGCGGGCGACTACGTGCTGCTCGGCGATCTCGTCGACGCCAAGACGCACAAGAACCTGACCGACGCACGCCTGTCCGAAATCAACAAGATCGACTTCGCGAGCCTGCCGTTCGCGAATGCGATCAAGGTCGTCAAGGGCAACGGCGCCCGCAAGATCGCGGTGTTCTCCGATCCGAACTGCCCGTACTGCAAGAAACTCGAAACGACGCTGCAGTCGGTCGACAACGTGACCGTCTACACGTTCCTGTACCCGGTGCTGTCGCCGGATTCGACCGCGAAGTCGAAGGCGATCTGGTGTGCGACCGACCGCGCGAAAACGTGGCAGGGCTGGATGCTCGACCATCGTGCCCCGTCCGGCGCCGGTACCTGCGATACCACTGCGCTCGACAAGAACCTCGCGCTTGGCCGCGGGATGAACGTCACGGGCACGCCGACGATCTTCCTGCCGGACGGCCGCCGTCTGCCGGGCGCGGTGTCGGCCGACCAGCTCAACCAGGCGCTCGCTTCGAGCAAGTAACCGACCACACGCCGGGCCGCATGGCCCGGCCAGCGAGGGGCGCCCGCATGATCTGCCGGCGCCTCTCTTCGTTTTCGCCGCCGTATTCGACCGACCGATTGCCACGATGACCCAGCCGATCCGCTATTCGATTGCCCCGAAAGATCTTGCCGCGCACCTGTTCGAAGTAACGGTGACGGTCGCCGATCCCGATCCCGACGGCCAGCGCTTTTCGTTGCCGGTGTGGATTCCGGGCAGCTACCTGGTGCGCGAGTTCGCGCGCAACATCGTGACGCTCGGCGCATTCAACGACGCGGGCCGCAAGGTGCGGATCGCGAAGACCGACAAGCACACGTGGCAGGCCGCGCCCGTGAACGGCGCGCTGACGCTGCGCTACGACGTGTATGCATGGGACCTGTCGGTGCGCTCCGCGTATCTCGACGAATCGGGCGGCTTCTTCAACGCGACGGCCGTGTTCCTGAGCGTTGCCGGCCGCGAAGACGCGCCGTGTGAAGTCGACATCGCGAAGCCGGCCGGCGCGGCGTTCCGCGCGTGGCGCGTCGGTACCGCGTTGCCCGAGGCGCGCGGCACGAAGCGCTACGGGTTCGGCGCGTACCGCGCGTCGAACTACGACGAGCTCTCCGACCATCCGGTGACGTTCGGCGAATTCGCGCTCGCGACGTTCGACGCACACGGCGTGCCGCACGACATCGTGATCGCGGGGCGTGTGACGCAGCTCGACATGGAGCGCCTGCGTACCGACCTGAAGCGCGTGTGCGAAGCGCAGATCGCGCTGTTCGAACCGAAATCGAAGAAAGCGCCGATGGACCGCTACGTGTTCATGACGCTGGCGGTCAGCGACGGCTACGGCGGCCTCGAGCATCGCGCGTCGACCGCGCTGATCTGCAATCGCACCGACCTGCCGGTGAAGGGGCGGCCCGAAACGACGGAAGGCTATCGCACGTATCTCGGCCTCTGCAGCCACGAGTACTTCCATACGTGGAACGTGAAGCGGATCAAGCCGGCCGCGTTCGTGCCGTACGACCTGTCGAAGGAAAACTATACGTCGCTGCTGTGGCTGTTCGAAGGCTTCACGTCGTATTACGACGACCTGATGCTGGTGCGCAGCGGGCTGATGTCGCAGGACGAATATTTCGCGGCGCTCGGCCGTACCGTCGCCGGCGTGCTGCGCGGCACGGGCCGGCTCAAGCAAAGTGTCGCGGAGAGCTCGTTCGACGCGTGGATCAAGTACTACCGCCAGGACGAGAATGCGACCAACGCGATCGTCAGCTACTACACGAAGGGTTCGCTCGTCGCGCTCGCCTTCGATCTCGCGATCCGTGCGCAGACGCGCAACAAGAAGTCGCTCGACGACGTGATGCGCCTGCTGTGGCAACGCTATGGCCGTGACTTCTACCGCGGCAAGCAGGCGGGCGTCGAGGAAAACGAAGTCGAGGCACTGATCGAAGAGGCGACCGGCGTCGCGCTCGGCCGCCTGTTCGCCGATGCCGTGCACGGCACGCGCGACCTGCCGCTCGCCGAGCTGCTCGCACCGTTCGGCGTGACGCTCACGCCCGATGTCGCGAACGGCGCGGCCGCGAAGCCGACGATCGGCGCGCGCCTGCGCGGCGGGGCGGACTGCACGTTCGCGGCCGTCTACGAAGGCGGCGCCGCGCATCGCGCGGGGCTGTCGGCCGGCGACACGCTGATCGCGGTCGACGGGCTGCGCGTCACGGGCACCAACCTCGACGCACTGCTCGCGCGCTACCGGCCGGGTGACAAGGTCGAGGTGCACGCGTTCCGCCGCGACGAGCTGCGCACCGCGAAACTGAAGCTCGACGGCCCGGAGGTCACGCGCTACCGGCTGGCGGCGGCCGCGAAGCCGGTTGCGGTATCGAAGGCCCGGGAGGCCTGGCTGAAGGGTTGAACCGTCTGAAGCGGGTATCGGGGCGCGATCGAGGATTGTTCTGCTGCTGCAACAATCCGTCGCCCTGAACCTGCTTTTTCGCGGTCATGCGGCCGCGCACAATGGCGTCACTCGCGCTACCGAAGCGCAACCCTACTGGAGCCTGACATGACGACCATTCTGCAAATCAATTCCGCGGCGCGTTCGCAAGGTGCGCAATCCACGCTGCTGTCCAATGAACTGACGGCAAAGCTGCAACAATCGAACCCCGGCGCGAAGGTCGTGGTTCGCGATCTGCTGGCCGATGCACTGCCGCACCTCGACGAATCGGTGCTCGGCGCGTTCTTCACGCCGGCCGACCAGCGCACCGCGGAACAGAATGCGATCGTCGCGAAGAGCGATGCACTGATTGCCGAACTGCAAGCTGCCGACATCATCGTGATCGGCGCACCGATGTACAACTTCGGCATCTCGTCGCAACTGAAGACGTACTTCGACTGGATCGCACGTGCAGGCGTCACGTTCCGCTACACCGAGAATGGTCCGGAAGGCCTGATCAAGGGCAAGAAGGTTCACGTGGTGGCGGCCCGTGGCGGCAAGTACGCCGGTACGCCGAACGACAGCCAGACCCCGTACCTGCGCACGTTCCTCGGCTTCGTCGGCATGACCGACGTGAGCTTCATCTTCGCGGAAGGCCTGAACCTCGGGCCGGATGCGCAGAGCGCCTCGCTCGCAAGCGCACGCGAAGCGATCGCCGCCGCGTAAGGTCGATGCGGGTGCGTCGCACCCGCTGCATCGTCCGATAAAAAAACGCCGCGTCCCGAAAGGGGCGCGGCGTTTTTGCATGCCTGGTGACGTGGCGAAATAAGCGGCGGCGCAGCCGTCAGGCGAGCGTTTCGGCCACTTCCGGCAGGCGCCAGTCGATCGGTTCGCGGCCTGCATCGACCAGATAGTCGTTCGCGAGCGCGAAATGGCGGCAACCGAGGAAGCCGCGGTGCGCGGAAAGTGGCGACGGATGCGGCGCCTCGAGCACGCAATGCGCGCTTGCGTCGAACAGTGTGCGCTTCGCCTGCGCGTGTGCGCCCCACAGCATGAAGACGAGCCCGCGATGGCGGCCGGCGAGTTCGCGGATCAGCGTGTCCGTGCACTGTTCCCAGCCGCGCTTCGCATGGCTCGCGGCGGTGCCGCGCTCGACCGTCAGCACCGTGTTGAGCAGCAGCACGCCCTGGCGTGCCCAGGTGTCGAGGCAGCCGTGGCGCGGCGTGTCATGACCGAAGTTCGCGGCGATTTCCTTGAAGATGTTGCGCAGCGACGGCGGCGTGCGCACGGCCGGCGGCACCGAGAATGCGAGCCCGTGCGCCTGCGGCGTGCCGCGATCGTCGCCGTGATACGGATCCTGGCCGAGGATCACGACCTTCACGTCGTCCGGGCTCGTCAGGCGCAGTGCACGGAACACGTCGGTCGGATAGACCATCTTGCCGGCCGCGCGCTCGTCGTCGACGAAGCGGCACAGCGGCGCGTACGCGTCGCTGTCGGTAAAGGGTTTCAGCACGTCGCGCCAGACGGCCGGCAGCGCGTCGAATTGCGCGGCGAGGTGCGGAACGTTGGCGGCAACAGGCTGCGGTGCCGTCGGGGCCGCAGCCGGTGCGGCGGCTTTCTTTGCGGGCTTGCGCCCGGCCGCGGGCGGCTCGGAAGGCGGGGACGGATTGTCGGCCGGTGCCGTTTCCGGCACGAGATCGTCGAACAGCGACGCCTGTTGCGGCGCGCGGGAAGTCTTGCGGGTTGCCATGCGTGATGCGTGATTATTGCGCGCGCAGCCGGTAGCCGCGCTGCGCCTTGCTGATGTTGTCGGGAGCGAGGCCCGGCAGCGCCTGCTGCAGTTCGGCGGCGAGCGTTGCGAGCGCCACTTCCGGGCCGTCGATCAGTTCGAGTTCGATTTCGCTGATCGGTTCGCGGCGCGTTTCGTGTTCCGCCTGGACGACGATCTCGCCGAGGTCCACCGCGGCTTCGACGGTTGCGCCGCCGATTGCGATGCGCCACAGCGTACGCGAAAAATCCGTGCGGAACAGCGCCGACAGCGTGCCGGCCGCGTCATTCAGCGCGGCGGCGGCTTCCGGCACGTCGCAGGCCGCGACGAGCGCATCGATCTCGAGTGCGTCGCCGGCGACCGGCAGTTCCCATTCGTGGCGGCGATGCAGGCCGCCTTCGGCGCTGCCGACCGTCTTGAACGTCTGCAGCCAGCCCTGCGGCGCCCGGCGCACGCGCACCGCGCTTTTCGAGCGGGCCAGCGCGAGATCGGGCGTGTCGTAGTAGACGTTCGCGAGCGTAATGTCGTGACCGGGTTCGCCGGTCAGCGTCTCGAAGAAGCGTCGCGCGGCGTCGGCCTGGCCGGCCGGCAGCGCGAGCTTGATTTCCTTTTCGATCGCCATCAGAAGAACATCCGTGCGAGCTCTTCGCCCGGCTGGTCGGCGCGCATGAACGCTTCGCCGACGAGGAACGTGTTCACGTTCGCCGCGCGCATCGTGTCGACGTCGGTGCGCGACAGGATGCCCGATTCGGTCACGACGATCCGGTCGGCCGGAATCATGTCGAGCATGTCGAGCGTCGTCTGGATCGATGTCTCGAACGTGCGCAGGTTGCGGTTGTTGATGCCGAGCAGCGGCGTCTTGAGCGTCAGCGCCTGTTCCATCTCGTTGCGGTCGTGTACTTCGACCAGCACCGCGAGGCCGAGCGAGTGTGCGTACGCTTCGAGATCCTGCATCAGCGGCGTGTCGAGCGCGGCCGCGATCAGCAGGATCGCGTCGGCGCCCATCGCGCGCGCTTCCATGATCTGGTACGCGTCGACGATGAAGTCCTTGCGCAGCACCGGCAGCGTGCAGGCTGCGCGCGCTTCCTCGAGGTAGCGGACGCTGCCCTGGAAGAACTGCTCGTCGGTCAGCACCGACAGGCACGCGGCGCCGTGCGCCGCATACGAACGTGCGATGTCGGCCGGCACGAAATGCTCGCGCAGCACGCCCTTCGACGGGCTCGCCTTCTTGATTTCGGAAATCACGGCCGCGTGGCCGGCTGCGTGCTTCGCACGCAGTGCGCCGACGAAGTCGCGCAGGTCGCGCGCGGATGCGTCCAGCTTCAGTGCCTCGAGCGGCGCGCTGCGCATGGCCGCCGCGACTTCTTCGCGCTTGACGGCGATGATTCGGTCGAGAATGTCGCTCATGTGGATTCCTGCTTGATTCGTAAGGGGAGTCAGCGCTTGAACTGCTGCGTGAAGCGCACGAGTTCGTCGACCTTCGCGCGGGCCTTGCCGCTCGCGATCGCTTCGCGGGCGAGTTGGATGCCGTCCGCGATCGATTCGGCGACGTTCGCCGCATAGAGCGCGGTGCCCGCGTTCAGCGTGACGATCTCGCGCGCGACGCCCGGCTGGTTGTCGAGCGCGCCGAGCAGCATCGTGCGCGATTCGTCGGCATTTTCCACCTTCAGCGTGCGGTTCGACACCATCTGCAGGCCGAAGTCTTCCGGATGGATCTCGTATTCGTGCACCTTGCCGTCGCGCAGTTCGCCGACGAGCGTCGCCGCGCCGAGCGATACCTCGTCCATCCCGTCCTTGCCGTACACGACCAGCACGTGCTGCGCGCCCAGACGCTGCATCACGCGCACCTGGATGCCGACGAGGTCGGGGTGGAACACGCCCATCAGCTGGTTCGGCGCGCCGGCCGGATTGGTCAGCGGGCCGAGGATGTTGAAGATCGTGCGCACGCCGAGCTCGCGGCGCACGGCCGCGATGTTCTTCATCGCCGGGTGATGATTCGGCGCGAACATGAAGCCCATGCCCGTTTCCGCGATCGACGCGGCAACCTGGTCGGACTGCAGGTCGATGTTCACGCCGAGCGCCTCGAGCACGTCGGCGCTGCCGGACTTGCTCGACACGCCACGGTTGCCGTGCTTCGCGACCTTCGCGCCGGCCGCCGCCGTGACGAACATCGACGCGGTGGAGATGTTGAACGTGTGCGAGCCGTCGCCGCCGGTGCCGACGATGTCGACGAAGTTCGAGTTGTCCTGCACCTCGACGTGGTTCGCGAATTCGCGCATCACGGTCGCGGCGGCGGCGATCTCGCCGATCGTCTCCTTCTTCACACGCAGCCCGGTGATGATCGCGGCCGCCATCACGGGCGACATGTCGCCGCGCATGATGAGCCGCATCAGGTGCAGCATCTCGTCGTGGAAGATCTCGCGGTGTTCGATCGTGCGCTGCAGCGCTTCCTGCGGGGTAATCGTCATCGTGAGGCTCCCGTCAGGCTGCGTGCGCGGCCGCGCGGGCCTGCTTCAGGAAGTTCTCGAGCAGCGCATGGCCGTGCTCGGACAGGATCGATTCCGGATGGAACTGTACGCCTTCGATCGGCAGCGTCTTGTGACGCAGGCCCATGATTTCGCCGTCGTCGGTCCACGCGGAAACCTCGAGGCAGTCGGGCAGCGATTCGCGCTCGACCGCGAGCGAGTGATAGCGCGTGACGTCGAAGTGCTTCGGCAGGTCGGCGAACACGCCGCGGCAGTCGGTTTCGATCTTGCTCACCTTGCCGTGCATGATGGTCTTCGCGCGCACGACGCGGCCGCCGAACGCCTCGCCGATCGCCTGATGGCCGAGGCAGACGCCGAGGATCGGCTTCTTGCCCACGAATTCTTTCAGCACGTCGAGCGTGATGCCTGCGTGCTGCGGGTTGCTCGGGCCGGGCGACAGGCAGATCGCGTCGGGATTCAGGCGCGCGATCTCGTCGAGCGTGATTTCGTCGTTGCGGTAGGTGCGCACATCCTCGCCGAGTTCGCCGAAGTACTGGACCAGGTTGTAGGTAAACGAATCGTAGTTGTCGATCATGAGCAGCATGGTCAGTCTCCGGTCAGAAGTCGCTATCGAGGCCGTCCTGGACCTGTTCGGCCGCACGCAGCACCGCGCGCGCCTTGTTCTCGGTCTCTTGCCATTCGGATTCGGGCACCGAATCCGCGACGACGCCGGCCGCCGCTTGCACATACAGGTTGCCGTTGTGGATCAGGCCCGTGCGGATCGCGATCGCGAGATCCATCTCGCCCGAGAACGACAGGTAGCCCACGGCGCCGCCGTACAGCCCGCGCTTGACCGGCTCGAGCTCGTCGATCAGTTCCATTGCACGGACCTTCGGCGCGCCGGACAGCGTGCCGGCCGGGAACGTCGCGCGCAGCACGTCGTAGTTCGTCATGCCGGGCTTCAGCTTGCCTTCGACCGAGCTGACGATGTGCTGCACGTGCGAGTATTTCTCGATGACCATCTGGTCGGTCACGTGCACCGAGCCGATTTCCGCGATGCGGCCGACGTCGTTGCGCGCGAGGTCGATCAGCATCACGTGCTCGGCGATCTCCTTCGGATCGTTGAGCAGTTCGGTCGCGAGTTCCGCGTCGCGCTCGGGCGTGTTGCCGCGCGGGCGCGTGCCGGCGAGCGGGCGGATCGTGACGATCTGGTCTTCGCCGCGCTTTTCCTGGCGCACGAGGATTTCCGGCGACGCACCGACCACGTGGAAATCGCCGAAGTTGTAGTAATACATGTACGGCGACGGGTTCAGCGAACGCAGCGCGCGATACAGCGACAGCGGATTGTCGCGATACGGCTTCGTCAGGCGCTGGCCGACCTGGATCTGCATCAGCTCGCCGGCTGCGATGTATTCCTTCGCCTGGCGCACGGCGGCCAGATAGTCGTCCTTCTTGAACTCGCGGAACGTTTCGGTGCGCACGCTCGCCGACGTGACGGGCGGCTGCACGGTCGTGCGCAGGCGCTGCTTCAGTTCGCGCAGGCGCTGTTTCGCCTTCGTATAGGCTTCGGCCTGGCTCGGGTCCGCGTAGATGATCAGGTACAGCTTGCCGGCGAGGTTGTCGATGACCGCGACTTCCTCGGTCAGCAGCAACTGGATGTCGGGCAGGCCGAGGTCGTCGCGCGGCGCGGTGTTCGCGAGCTTCTTCTCGATGTAGCGCACCGCGTCGTAGCCGAAATAGCCGGCGAGACCGCCGCAGAAGCGCGGCAGGCCCGGGCGCTGCGCTACCTTGAAGCGTGCCTGGAACGATTCGATGAACTGGAACGGGTCGCCGTCATGCGTCTCGACGACCTGGCCGTCGCGCACGACTTCCGACACGCCGTTGCGGGTGCGCACGAGCGTACGGGCGGGCAGGCCGATGAACGAATAGCGGCCGAAGCGTTCGCCGCCGACCACCGATTCGAGCAGGAACGAGTTGGCGCCTGCACGTTCGGGCTGGGCCAGCTTCAGGTAGAGGGACAGCGGCGTTTCGAGATCGGCGAGGGCTTCCGCGATCAGCGGGATGCGGTTGTAGCCTTCGTTCGCGAGCGATTGAAATTCGAGTTCGGTCATGTTCCGGTCCTGTTCGGGACGAGCGGCGCGTGCGCCAGGGATCACTTGACGCTGCGCGGGTTGCCGTCGGCGAAAGGGCGGTCGATCGAGAAGTGCCTGTTGCCGGCCGGCACTCCGGGCGTGAACGTCGCGAGCCTGCGGCCGAGCCTGAACGCAAGCGTTCGGACGCGGTAGAACTCGAGGTGGTGCGACGGTCGGCGCGCGGATGCGCAGCGAGATAAAAAACGGCGCTGAAGACGTGCTTCAGCGTACCTCATCGAAGAGGTTAGCGCGACCAGCGACGCCAGGGCCAGGCTCCCCGGTCGATGCTGCTCAGACTCCGTTTTTTATTCAGAAACATGCAGATGGAAGAAATAATCAGATGGTTGGCCGGCCGGCGTTGTGCGCAGAAATTGCGCGAGCTGCGACCAGCAACGAATCGACTATACCATCCGAATTTATCGTTTGTATAGCTTTGCCGTGGTTGTAGCCATAGGGCACCGTCAGCGTCGCCATCCCGGCCGCACGGCCTGCCAGCGCATCGTTTTCCGAGTCTCCGATCGCGACCGCCGCATCCGGTGCGACGCCGAGCGCGTTGCAGGCCGTCAGCATCGGCAGCGGATCGGGCTTCTTGCGCGCGACGGTGTCGCCGCCGAGCACGATGCCGAAGCAATCGGCCAGTCCGTATTGCTCGAGCAGCTCGACCGCGAAGCGGTGCGGCTTGTTCGTCACGCACGCGAGCCGGATGCCGGCCGCGCGCAGTGCGTCGAGTCCGGCCGCCACGTCCGGATAGAGGCGCGTGTGGCGGCCGTTGATCTTCGCGTATTCGGTCTGGTAGATCGCCAGCGCGTCGTCGAAGCGCGCGTGTGCTTCGTCGGCCGCGAAGCGCGGCTTCAGCACGCTCTGGATCAGGTGTTCGGAGCCCTTGCCGACGTAGCCGATCACCTCGTCGCGCGACGTGGCCGGCGCGCCGAGCTGCGCGAGCATCCCGTTCAGGCCGGCCGTGAAGTCGTCGGCCGTATCGACCATCGTGCCGTCGAGATCGATCAGCGCCGCGTCGATGCGCGGCGCGGCGAAGCGGATCGGGGCGGCATCCGTTGCGGCCCCGGCCGGCGCATGGCCGGCGAGCGACGAGTCGGCCACGGCGTCAGCTCCGCTCGACGGTAGCGAGCGCGGCGCGCATCTCGTCGATCACCTTGCGGTAGTCGGGCTTGCCGAAGATCGCCGAGCCCGCGACGAAGGTGTCGGCACCGGCCGCCGCGATTTCCGCGATGTTGTCGGTCTTCACGCCGCCGTCGACTTCGAGCAGGATCTCGCGGCCGGTGCGCTCGGTGTACGCGTCGATGCGTGCGCGTGCTTCGCGCAGCTTGTTCAGCGTTTCCGGAATGAACGACTGGCCGCCGAAGCCCGGGTTGACCGACATCAGCAGCACGAAGTCGAGGCGATCCATCACGTGGTCGAGGTAGTTCAGCGGCGTGGCCGGGTTGAACACGAGGCCGGCCTTGCAGCCGTGGTCGCGGATCAGCGACAGCGTGCGGTCGATGTGATCGGAGCCTTCCGGGTGGAAGCTGATCAGGTTTGCACCAGCCTTCGCAAAATCGGGCACGATCCGATCGACCGGGCGCACCATCAGGTGCACGTCGATCGGCACCTGGACGTGCGGGCGGATCGCTTCGCACACGAGCGGGCCGATCGTCAGGTTCGGCACATAATGGTTGTCCATCACGTCGAAGTGGATCCAGTCGGCGCCGGCGGCGACGACGTTGCGGACTTCTTCGCCGAGCCGTGCGAAATCGGCCGACAGGATGCTGGGAGCGATACGGAATTGGGTCATGGCAGGGGAGCGGGGACGTTGCGGCGCAAAACCGTCATTCTACCGTCCGGCGACCCGGTGCGCGGCGGCGGGCCGTGCGGCCGAGGCCCGATTGCGCATAGAATGCCGAACCAATGCGGCGCGCCCGCGGCCCCGTTGCCCCTGCCGGCACGGGCAGTCACCTTCCACCGGAAACATCATGAGTCAGTATCAGTTCACCGTTTCGGTGAAAACCAGCTACTTGCCGGAACAATCCGACCCCGATCGCCGTCAATACGCATTCGCGTACACGCTGACGATCCGCAACACGGGACAGGTCGCGGCGCAGCTGATCGCGCGTCACTGGATCATCACGGACAGCGAGAACCACGTGCAGGAAGTGAAGGGGCTCGGCGTCGTCGGGCACCAGCCGCTGCTGCAGCCGGGCGAGCACTTCGAGTACACGAGCTGGGCCGTGATCGCGACGCCGGTCGGCACGATGCGTGGCGCGTACTTCTGCGTGGCGGAGGACGGCGAGCGCTTCGAGGCGCCGGTCGACGAGTTCGCACTGCACATGCCGCGCACGCTGCATTGAGCGTGCGGAGTGCGTCAGTGCGTTAGCGCGGCTGGCGGTCGTTGTTGCTGCGGGCGTGCTTCTTTCTGCCCGACGACGTCCACACGACGATGAAGATCAGCAGGGCAAGCGCTACGAAGGCTTCGAGCGCGAAGATGAGCATCGGATATTGGTCGAGAAAATCTGACATGGCGGTTTCCATCAAGAACGGACATTGTATGTGGTTTGGGCCCCGGTTGGCCGGGTGGGTGGCGGCGGCCGCAGCGGCGGCGCTGCTTGCCGCGTGCGGCGGTGCGCCGACGCGGACGTCGTCGCTGAAGCCGCCGACCGGCGCGGCGATCGTGCCGGGGCAGGTCGCCGCGAAGCGGCTCACGCCGGTCGCGTGGCAGCAGGTGCCGGGCTGGCAGGACGATTCGCTGATCGGCGCGGCGGCCGCGCTGCGGCAGAACTGCGTGCGGCTCGCGCGCCAGCCGGCCTGGCAGCGCGCTTGCGCGGCTGCCGACCGGCTCGACGAGCTCGACGTCAGCAGTGCCCGTACGTTCTTCGAAACGTATTTCACGCCGTTCCAGCTCGCGAACACCGACGGTACGCTCGACGGGCTCGTGACCGGTTACTACGAGCCGCTGCTGCATGGTTCGCGCGTGCGTCGCGGTCCGTATCAGTACGCGCTCTACCGCTGGCCGGCCGGTTATCGCGCGGGCGCCGCGCTGCCGGCACGCTCGCAGCTCGAACGCGCCGGCATCCTGAACGGCAACGAACTCGTGTGGGTCGACGACCCGATCGAAGCGTTCTTCCTGCAGGTGCAGGGTTCGGGGCGCGTGCTACTCGACGACGGTTCGGTGATGCGGGTCGGCTTCGGCGGCACCAACAACCAGCCGTATCGCTCGATCGGCAAGTGGCTGCTCGATCGCGGCGAGCTGACGCCGGCTCAGGCGACGATGCAGGGCATCAAGGCGTGGGCGAAGGCGAACCCGAACCGCGTCGACGCGTTGCTCGACACGAACCCGCGGTTCGTGTTCTTCCGCGACATGCCCACCAAGGAAGATGCACCGCATGGCGGCTCGGACGGCCCGATCGGCGCGCTCGGCGTACCGCTGACGCCGGAGCGTTCGATCGCCGTCGATCCGTCGTCGATCCCGCTCGGCACGCCGGTGTTCCTGCAGACCACGCGCCCGCTGACGAATACGCCGATGAACCGGCTCGTGTTTGCGCAGGATACGGGCTCCGCGATCAAGGGCGGCGTGCGGGCCGACTATTTCTGGGGGCTCGGCGACGACGCAGGCGATCAGGCCGGGCGGATGAAGCAGGTCGGCCGGATGTGGCTGTTGTTCCCGAATTCGTGAGATGAGGCGGCCCGGGTTGCCCGGGTCGCCGCCGATGCATCAGATGCGGTATTCGTGGGTGCGATGGTGTGCTTGCGGAGCGTCGCTCTGATCGCGAGGGCTCCGGTGTGGTGTCAGTCTTCATGATGCGCGTATCGCGTCGACGGGTGCCCCAACGGTGTCCCGGAATGAAACAGCCCGATCGGCGTTGGCCGATCGGGCTGTTTCATTTGCAGCCACGGATTTACCGCGCGTCATGCACGCGCAGCGATTGCCGTCAGCCCTTGCGCTTGTCGACGACGCGCCGCGCCTTGCCGACCGAGCGCTCGATCCCGTTCACGGGCAGCACATTGATCACGGCCGTCACGCCGATCAGCGACTTGATGTCGTAGGCGAGCGCTTGCTTTGCCGCATGGATCGCCGCCGTATCGGGTGCGGTCTCGGGGCAAGGCTCGACGTTGAGCGTCAGCACGTCGAGCGGGCCTTCCTTCGTCAGCACGATCTGATAGTGCGGTGCGAGCGCGCGCTGCTTGAGCAACTGTTCCTCGATTTGCGTCGGGAACACGTTGACGCCGCGCACGATCATCATGTCGTCCGAACGCCCCGTGATCTTCTCCATCCGACGCATCGTGCGGGCCGTGCCGGGCAACAGCCGCGTGAGGTCACGGGTCCGGTAACGGACGATCGGCAGCGCCTCCTTCGTCAGCGACGTGAATACAAGCTCGCCGAGTTCGCCGTCCGGAAGCACTTCACCGGTTTCAGGATCGATGATTTCCGGATAGAAGTGGTCTTCCCAGATGGTCGGGCCGTCCTTGGTCTCGACGCATTCGGACGCGACGCCGGGGCCCATCACTTCCGACAACCCGTAAATGTCGACCGCGTCGATGCCCATCCGCTTTTCGATCGCGACGCGCATGTCGTTGGTCCAGGGTTCCGCGCCGAAGATGCCGATGCGCAGTGAACTCTGCACGGGATCGAGACCCTGGCGCTCGATTTCGTCGGCGATCGACAGCATGTAGCTCGGCGTCACCATGATGATGTCGGGTCGGAAATCCTGGATCAGCTGTACCTGCTTCTCGGTCTGGCCGCCGCCGAACGGGATCACGGTCAACCCTGCGCGTTCGGCGCCGTAGTGCGCGCCAAGCCCGCCCGTGAACAAGCCGTAGCCGTAGCTGACGTGCACCTTGTCGCCACGGCGCGCCCCGGCGGCGCGGATCGAACGAGCGACGAGATTCGCCCATGTGTCGATGTCGCCGGCCGTATAGCCGACGACCGTCGGCTTGCCGGTCGTGCCCGACGACGCATGAATACGCGAGATCTGGTCCTGCGGCACTGCGAACATCCCGAACGGGTAACTGTCGCGCAAGTCGCTCTTCGTCGTGAACGGGAAGCGCGACAGGTCGGCGAGCGTCTTCAGGTCGTCCGGGTGGACACCCGCGTCGTCGAACTTGCGACGATAGACGGGGGAGTGGTCATACGCATGCCGGAGCGACCACTTGAGGCGCTCGAGCTGCAGCGCGGTCAGCTCGTCGCGTGAGGCGGTCTCGATCGGCTCGAGCGGTAGCGGGGTAGTCATGCCTGTCTCCAGTGTTTGTTATGTGCGAGCCGTCGACGTCAGCGGTCTTCCGGGATGACCGTGCCCTTGATCTGGGCGGATTTGCCGCGAAACATCGCGACCGTTTCGCCGGTCTGGTTCGTGACGCGGATGTCGTAGATGCCTTGGCGGCCGGCGCGCGCCTGCTCGATCGCTTCGGCCGTCAGCACGTCATCGCCGTGCACGGGGCGCAGGAATTCGATCGAGCAACCGGCCGCGACGGTATTCACGTTGTACGAGTTGCACGCGAACGCGAACGTCGAATCGGCCAGCGTGAAGATGATCCCGCCATGGCAGGTCTGGTGCCCGTTCAGGAATTCGGGCCGCACGCGCATCTGCAGGCGCGCGTAGCCGGCGCGTACTTCGGCGATTTCCATGCCGAACGCGCGGCTGCATGCGTCGGCGTCGTACATCGCCCGTGCGGTGGCGCGGGCAAGCGAATCGGGGTCGAGCGTGGCAGTGGCGTTCGTCATGTCAACGCCCCTCGAAGCGCGGCGCGCGCTTCTCGATGAATGCCGTCACGCCTTCCGCATAGTCGTGCGACTGGCCGAGCTTGCGTTGCAGGTCGCGTTCCACGTCGAGCTGCTGGTCGAGCGTGTTCGTGACACCGTCGCGCATCGATTGCTTGATCGATGCGATCGCGAGCGTCGGCTGCTGCGCGAGCTGGGTGGCGAGCTGGCGGGCTGACGCGACGAGTGCGTCGTCGTCGACCGCGCGCCAGATCAAGCCCCATTGCTCGGCCTGTTCGGCGCCGAGCTTGTCGCCGGTCAGCGCGAGCCCGAGCGCGCGTGCCATCCCGACGCGTTGCGGCAGGAACCACGTACCGCCCGAATCGGGTACGAGCCCGATCTTGACGAAGGCCTGGATGAAACTGCTCGAGCGGGCGGCGAACACGAGATCGCAAGCGAGCGCGAGATTCGCGCCGGCGCCGGCCGCCGTGCCGTTGACGGCGGCGATTACCGGAATCGGCAGACGCTGCAGGCGGCGGATCAGCGGATTGAAGTGCTCGTCGATCAGCGTGCCGAGGTCGGTGGACGCGCCCGGCGTGAAGTCGAGATCGGCCAGGTCCTGGCCTGCGCAGAAGCCGCGCCCCGCACCTGTCAGGATCAGCGCGCGTGCGCCGGCCGCCTCGACATCATCGAGTGCCGATTGCAGCTCGCGATGCATCGCCCGCGTAAAGCTGTTCAGCTTGTCGGGGCGGTTGAGGGTAATCGTGGCCACGTTCGAGGCCTGATCGATATCCAGCTGAATCGCCTGATAGGACATGCAGTGTCTCCTTCATGACTTCGTTATAGGCGCGCGGTGCGTGGGTTACACGCGTTCGATCGCGAGCGCGATACCCTGGCCGACGCCGATACACATCGTACAGAGCGCGAAGCGACCGCCCGTACGCTCGAGTTGGTGGAGTGCCGTGGTCACGAGCCGGGCGCCCGATGCACCGAGCGGATGGCCCAGTGCGATCGCACCGCCGTTCGGGTTCACGCGCGGATCGTCGTCGGCGACGCCGAGCATGCGCAGCACCGCGAGGCCTTGCGACGCGAACGCCTCGTTCAGTTCGATCACGTCGAACTGGTCGATGGTCATGCCGAGCTGGCGCAGCAGTTTCTGCGTGGCCGGCGCGGGGCCGATGCCCATCACGCGCGGCGCGACGCCGGCCGTCGCCATGCCGATGACGCGTGCGCGGCGGCGCAAGCCGTACTGGTCGGCTGCCTGCGCATTGGCGAGCAGTAGCGCGCACGCACCGTCGTTGACGCCGGATGCGTTGCCGGCCGTCACCGAGCCGTCCGGGCGCACGACACCCTTGAGCTTCGCAAGCGCTTCGAGCGACGTCTCGCGCGGATGCTCGTCGCGCGAGACGACCACCGGATCGCCTTTCTTCTGCGGAATCGTGACCGCGACGATTTCGTCGGCGAGCGTGCCGTCCTGCTGCGCCCGCGCGGCCTTCTGCTGGCTGCGCAGCGCGAACAGATCCTGGTCGGCGCGGCTGATGTTGTAGTCGACCGCGACGTTCTCGGCCGTCTCGGGCATCGAATCGACCCCATACAACTGTTTCATCAGCGGATTGATGAAGCGCCAGCCGATCGTCGTGTCGAAGATGTCGGCCTGGCGAGCGAACGCGCTCGTGGCCTTGCCCATCACGAACGGCGCGCGCGTCATGCTCTCGACGCCGCCGGCGATCATCAGGCGCGCCTCGCCCGCCTTGATCGCGCGCGCGGCCGTGCCGATCGCGTCCATCCCGGAGCCGCACAGCCGGTTCAGCGTCGTGCCGGGCACGTCGGTCGGCAGGCCCGCGAGTAGCGCCGACATGCGTGCGACGTTGCGGTTGTCCTCGCCGGCCTGGTTCGCGCAGCCGTAGATCACGTCGTCGATCGCCGTCCAGTCGACGTTGCGGTTGCGCTCGACGAGCGCCTTGAGCGGTACCGCACCGAGGTCGTCGGCGCGGACATCTTTCAGGGCGCCGCCGTAGCGGCCGATGGGGGTGCGAATCGCGTCGCAGATATAGGCGTCTGTCATGAGCGTATCGATGAGCAACGAACCCGCCGGGTGGCGGATTCGTTCATGGTAGAGAACGTGGCGGCGTTTGCACGTCGACCAATCGGGTTATGCCGGTTGGCCGGCTTCCGCAGGTGCCGCTTTCGGCGCAACATGGACGCGGCTTTGCACCACGCGGAACCGGTTGGCGACGAACGCCGGGTCGGCCAGCGCTGCGTTGGCTGCCGGGTTCGCGCCCGTGCCGTGGAAATCCGAGAATGCGGCCGACTGGTTCACGAACACACCGCCCGTCAGGTTGATCGACAGTGCGACACCGCCGCGCACCGCCGCATCGTGGGCGGCGTCGATGATTGCATCGTCAGTGCTGTAAACGGAGAGCGTCAGCGCGCCATGTTCCGCCGCGATTTCGCCGGCGAGATCGAGCGACTGCGCGGTCGAGTCGGTCGCGATCACGAACGAGATCGGGCCGAACCACTCCTGCGTGAATTTCTCGCGATCGGCCACGTCGAGTTGCAGCACGAGCGGCGTGCGCACGCGGGCATCGGGGAACGCAGGGTGCTGGAGGGTAAGGCTGTCGGCGAGCACGCGGCCGAGCTGGCGGGCGTCGTCGATGCGGGCGATCACGCCTTCGTTCTGGATTGCGCCGATCAGTTCGACCGAGCGTGCCGGGTCGCCGGTGAGCTTTTGCACGGCAACGGCGATTGCCTGTGCGACTTCGTCGAAGCTCGCATGGCCGTCCGCCGTCCGGATGCCGTCGCGCGGCACATAGATGTTCTGCGGCGCCGTGCACATCTGGCCGGAGTACAGCGCCAGCGAGAATGCAATGTTCTTGGCGGCGGCCTTCAAATCGTCGGTCGAGTCGATCACGATCTGATTGACGCCGGCCTTCTCGGTATAGACCAGTGCCTGATGGGCATGGCGTTCGAGCCACGTGCCGTTTTGCGTGCTGCCGGTGAAGTCGATCAGCTTGATCTCGGGGCGCAGCGCGAGATCCTGAACGAGTGCGCCGTCGTTGGGTTCGGTCGCGAGGAGCGTGACGACGTTCGGATCGAAACCGGCTTCGCGCAGTACGTCGCGAGCGATCCGGACGGTGATGGCGAGCGGCAGGATCGCGCCCGGATGCGGTTTGACGATCACGGTATTGCCGGTTGCCAGATCGGCGAACAGGCCCGGGTAGCCGTTCCAGGTCGGGAACGTGCAGCAGCCGAGCACGAGCCCGGTGCCGCGCGGGACGATCGTGTAGCGCTTGTGCATCGCGAGCGGCGGGTTCTTGCCTTGCGGCTTTTCCCAGTGCGCGTCGGCCGGGATGCGGCGCAGTTCGTCCCATGCATAGGCGACTGCCTCGAGCGCACGATCTTGTGCGTGCGGGCCGCCGGCCTGGAACGCCATCATGAATGCCTGCCCCGTGGTGTGCATCACGCTGTAGGCGATCTCGAAGCTTGCGCGATTCAGGCGCGCGAGGATTTCGAGGCTGACGCCGATCCAGGCGCTCGGGCCGGCTTCGCGCCACGCGCGTTGCGCGGCGGCAGCGGCGGCGATCAGTTCGTCAGGTGTCGACTTCGGATACCGGATGCCCAGTGCAATGCCGTACGGCGACCGCTCTGCGCCGACCGTTTCCCCGGACGCCGGCTGATCGAGCGCGAACGTCTGGTCGAGGTGCGACTTGAACGCGGCCTCGCCATCTGCGTTCGCGCTTTCCCCGTACACTTTGGGGCTCGGCATTTCGGCGAACGGGCTCCAGTACCCGCGGCTCTCGATGGCGGCGAGTGCGTGCTTCAGCGTGTCTTCGTGCTTCGTGAACAGTGCATGGGTCATGGCGGCAGCCTGATGGACGTTGAGAGGGGTTGGATCGATTAATTAACCGACCGGTTGGTCGGAGAATGGTAGCATCAAACTATTCGCATGTGCGAGGCGTTTCTCATTTCATTGATCGAGGAGAAATAGATGGCTTACGAGAACATCCTGGTGGAGACCCGGGGGCGTGTCGGGCTGGTTACGCTGAACCGCCCGAAGGCGCTGAATGCGCTGAACGATGCGCTGATGGATGAACTGGGTGACGCGCTGAAGGCGTTCGATGCCGACGATGGCATCGGCGCGATCGTCGTGACCGGCAGCGAGAAGGCGTTCGCGGCCGGCGCTGACATTGGCATGATGGCGACCTACTCCTATATGGATGCCTACCGGGGCGACTACATCACGCGCAACTGGGAGACGGTTCGCGAGATCCGCAAGCCGATCATTGCCGCGGTTTCGGGCTTTGCGCTGGGTGGTGGCTGTGAGCTGGCCATGATGTGCGACATCATCTTCGCGGCGGACACGGCCAAGTTCGGCCAGCCGGAAATCAAGTTGGGTGTCATGCCGGGTGCGGGCGGCACGCAGCGTCTGCCGCGCGCGGTGTCGAAGGCGAAGGCGATGGACATGTGCCTGACGGCCCGCTTCATGGATGCTGCCGAAGCGGAGCGCGCGGGGCTCGTGTCGCGCGTGCTGCCGGCCGACACGCTGCTCGATGAGGCGATTGCCGCTGCGGCGACGATCGCCGAGTTTTCGCTGCCGGCGGTCATGATGGTCAAGGAGTCGGTGAACCGTGCGTACGAGACGACGCTCGCCGAAGGTGTCCACTTCGAGCGTCGGCTGTTCCATTCGCTGTTCGCGACCGAAGACCAGAAGGAGGGGATGGCGGCATTCGTCGAAAAACGGAAGCCGGTATTCAAGCACCGCTGATCGGGCTGCCTGGGTGGCGGTCGGCGACTGACCGGTATCGGTTGTCGGCGTGATTGCCCGGCCTGTCGAGCCCCAAGCCCCCGTGCGCGGCAGCGCACGGGGGCTTTTTCAAAATATTTTCACAAAGGGGCTTGCGTAGTTGCGGGCGGGTGCTTAGAATCACGCCTCTTTCGCGCTAACGGAAACGCGGCGCGGGAGAGGGAAGCAAGGTTGGTGGCGTGCTGGAGTCTGGAGCGCGCCACTGGCCTGGAAGTTGAACCCCGCAGTCGCAACGATGTAGTGAAAAAAGTTGTTGACGAAATGCGAAACACGGTTCATAATCTCGCTTCTCTGCTGCTGAAAACGCAGCGCTGCTGAGAAACGCGAAGTTCCTCGCAGAAACGCTCTTTAAAAATTAACAGCCGATAAGTGTGGGCGCTTGATGGAAGCGAGCTGATCCTCGGATCAGATAGCGAAAGTATCAAGAGTCTCACACTAAAGTAAGTCAGGTTTATGAAGCAATTCATATTCCTGTCAGCTTTGAGTGAGCGACCGGTTCTTAACTGAACCGAAAACAGTAACAGGTTTAAACTGAAGAGTTTGATCCTGGCTCAGATTGAACGCTGGCGGCATGCCTTACACATGCAAGTCGAACGGCAGCACGGGTGCTTGCACCTGGTGGCGAGTGGCGAACGGGTGAGTAATACATCGGAACATGTCCTGTAGTGGGGGATAGCCCGGCGAAAGCCGGATTAATACCGCATACGATCTACGGATGAAAGCGGGGGACCTTCGGGCCTCGCGCTATAGGGTTGGCCGATGGCTGATTAGCTAGTTGGTGGGGTAAAGGCCTACCAAGGCGACGATCAGTAGCTGGTCTGAGAGGACGACCAGCCACACTGGGACTGAGACACGGCCCAGACTCCTACGGGAGGCAGCAGTGGGGAATTTTGGACAATGGGCGAAAGCCTGATCCAGCAATGCCGCGTGTGTGAAGAAGGCCTTCGGGTTGTAAAGCACTTTTGTCCGGAAAGAAATCCTTGGCTCTAATACAGTCGGGGGATGACGGTACCGGAAGAATAAGCACCGGCTAACTACGTGCCAGCAGCCGCGGTAATACGTAGGGTGCGAGCGTTAATCGGAATTACTGGGCGTAAAGCGTGCGCAGGCGGTTTGCTAAGACCGATGTGAAATCCCCGGGCTCAACCTGGGAACTGCATTGGTGACTGGCAGGCTAGAGTATGGCAGAGGGGGGTAGAATTCCACGTGTAGCAGTGAAATGCGTAGAGATGTGGAGGAATACCGATGGCGAAGGCAGCCCCCTGGGCCAATACTGACGCTCATGCACGAAAGCGTGGGGAGCAAACAGGATTAGATACCCTGGTAGTCCACGCCCTAAACGATGTCAACTAGTTGTTGGGGATTCATTTCCTTAGTAACGTAGCTAACGCGTGAAGTTGACCGCCTGGGGAGTACGGTCGCAAGATTAAAACTCAAAGGAATTGACGGGGACCCGCACAAGCGGTGGATGATGTGGATTAATTCGATGCAACGCGAAAAACCTTACCTACCCTTGACATGGTCGGAATTCCGCTGAGAGGTGGAAGTGCTCGAAAGAGAACCGGCGCACAGGTGCTGCATGGCTGTCGTCAGCTCGTGTCGTGAGATGTTGGGTTAAGTCCCGCAACGAGCGCAACCCTTGTCCTTAGTTGCTACGCAAGAGCACTCTAAGGAGACTGCCGGTGACAAACCGGAGGAAGGTGGGGATGACGTCAAGTCCTCATGGCCCTTATGGGTAGGGCTTCACACGTCATACAATGGTCGGAACAGAGGGTTGCCAACCCGCGAGGGGGAGCTAATCCCAGAAAACCGATCGTAGTCCGGATTGCACTCTGCAACTCGAGTGCATGAAGCTGGAATCGCTAGTAATCGCGGATCAGCATGCCGCGGTGAATACGTTCCCGGGTCTTGTACACACCGCCCGTCACACCATGGGAGTGGGTTTTACCAGAAGTGGCTAGTCTAACCGCAAGGAGGACGGTCACCACGGTAGGATTCATGACTGGGGTGAAGTCGTAACAAGGTAGCCGTATCGGAAGGTGCGGCTGGATCACCTCCTTTCCAGAGCTTCTCGCAAAATTGAGCGCTCACGCTTATCGGCTGTAAATTTAAAGACAGACTCAGGGGTCTGTAGCTCAGTCGGTTAGAGCACCGTCTTGATAAGGCGGGGGTCGTTGGTTCGAATCCAACCAGACCCACCACCGTCTTGACTGGCGGTACACCCTGAGGAATATCTGTACATGGGGGCATAGCTCAGCTGGGAGAGCACCTGCTTTGCAAGCAGGGGGTCGTCGGTTCGATCCCGTCTGCCTCCACCAATCTTCAATGACAAGCGTTCGACTTGAGTCGAATCTTTGTCATTGGCGATTGAGCCAGTCAGATTGATATGAGTAAAACCATATCGGCTGTCGTTCTTTAACAATCTGGAAGAAGTAAGTAATTTGGATAGCGGAAGCGTCTATGAGATGGACGTGAAAACTATCCGGGTTGTGATTGTATCGATGTATCTCAAGATGATTCGAACTCTATGTTTGACTCAATTGGAATACGGCACAACGCGAGAACTCAACCTGTAACGACTGTCGAGAGACAGACTCGTTATAGGGTCAAGCGAACAAGTGCATGTGGTGGATGCCTTGGCGATCACAGGCGATGAAGGACGCGGTAGCCTGCGAAAAGCTACGGGGAGCTGGCAAACAAGCTTTGATCCGTAGATGTCCGAATGGGGAAACCCACTCCTTTTGGAGTATCCATGGCTGAATACATAGGCCATGCGAAGCGAACGCGGTGAACTGAAACATCTAAGTAACCGCAGGAAAAGAAATCAACCGAGATTCCCAAAGTAGTGGCGAGCGAAATGGGATGAGCCTTGCACTCTTTATTTGTATTGTTAGCCGAACGCTCTGGAAAGTGCGGCCATAGCGGGTGATAGCCCCGTAGGCGAAAACAGTATGAAAGAACTAGGTGTGCGACAAGTAGGGCGGGACACGTGAAATCCTGTCTGAAGATGGGGGGACCATCCTCCAAGGCTAAATACTCGTGATCGACCGATAGTGAACCAGTACCGTGAGGGAAAGGCGAAAAGAACCCCGGGAGGGGAGTGAAATAGATCCTGAAACCGCATGCATACAAACAGTCGGAGCCTCGTAAGGGGTGACGGCGTACCTTTTGTATAATGGGTCAGCGACTTACGTTCAGTAGCAAGCTTAACCGTATAGGGCAGGCGTAGCGAAAGCGAGTCCGAATAGGGCGTTCAGTTGCTGGGCGTAGACCCGAAACCAAGTGATCTATCCATGGCCAGGATGAAGGTGCGGTAACACGTACTGGAGGTCCGAACCCACTAACGTTGAAAAGTTAGGGGATGAGCTGTGGATAGGGGTGAAAGGCTAAACAAACTTGGAAATAGCTGGTTCTCTCCGAAAACTATTTAGGTAGTGCCTCGTGTCTCACCTTCGGGGGTAGAGCACTGTCATGGTTGGGGGGTCTATTGCAGATTACCCCGCCATAGCAAACTCCGAATACCGAAGAGTGCAATCACGGGAGACAGACATCGGGTGCTAACGTCCGGTGTCAAGAGGGAAACAACCCAGACCGCCAGCTAAGGTCCCCAAATATAGCTAAGTGGGAAACGAAGTGGGAAGGCTAAAACAGTCAGGAGGTTGGCTTAGAAGCAGCCACCCTTTAAAGAAAGCGTAATAGCTCACTGATCGAGTCGTCCTGCGCGGAAGATGTAACGGGGCTAAGCTATATACCGAAGCTGCGGATGCGTGCTTTGCACGCATGGTAGGAGAGCGTTCTGTAAGCCTGCGAAGGTGTCTCGGAAGGGATGCTGGAGGTATCAGAAGTGCGAATGCTGACATGAGTAGCGATAAAGGGGGTGAAAGGCCCCCTCGCCGTAAGCCCAAGGTTTCCTACGCAACGTTCATCGGCGTAGGGTGAGTCGGCCCCTAAGGCGAGGCAGAAATGCGTAGCTGATGGGAAGCAGGTCTATATTCCTGCACCATTGTTAGATGCGATGGGGGGACGGATCGCGGAAGGTTGTCCGGGTGTTGGAAGTCCCGGTCGCTGCATTGGAGAAGGCGCTTAGGCAAATCCGGGCGCGGAATTCAAGGGTGTGGCGCGAGCTCCTTAGGGAGCGAAGCAATTGGAAGTGGTTCCAAGAAAAGCCTCTAAGCTTCAGTCTAACGATGACCGTACCGCAAACCGACACAGGTGGGCGAGATGAGTATTCTAAGGCGCTTGAGAGAACTCGGGAGAAGGAACTCGGCAAATTGGTACCGTAACTTCGGGATAAGGTACGCCCTTGTAGCTTGATGCCCCTGCGGGCAAAGGGTGAAGGGGTTGCAATAAACTGGTGGCTGCGACTGTTTAATAAAAACACAGCACTCTGCAAACACGAAAGTGGACGTATAGGGTGTGACGCCTGCCCGGTGCCGGAAGATTAAATGATGGGGTGCAAGCTCTTGATTGAAGTCCCGGTAAACGGCGGCCGTAACTATAACGGTCCTAAGGTAGCGAAATTCCTTGTCGGGTAAGTTCCGACCTGCACGAATGGCGTAACGATGGCCACACTGTCTCCTCCCGAGACTCAGCGAAGTTGAAGTGTTTGTGATGATGCAATCTACCCGCGGCTAGACGGAAAGACCCCATGAACCTTTACTGTAGCTTTGCATTGGACTTTGAACCGATCTGTGTAGGATAGGTGGGAGGCTATGAAACCGGAACGCTAGTTTCGGTGGAGCCGTCCTTGAAATACCACCCTGGTTTGTTTGAGGTTCTAACCTTGGCCCGTGATCCGGGTCGGGGACAGTGCATGGTAGGCAGTTTGACTGGGGCGGTCTCCTCCCAAAGCGTAACGGAGGAGTACGAAGGTACGCTAGGTACGGTCGGAAATCGTGCTGATAGTGCAATGGCATAAGCGTGCTTAACTGCGAGACCGACAAGTCGAGCAGGTGCGAAAGCAGGTCATAGTGATCCGGTGGTTCTGTATGGAAGGGCCATCGCTCAACGGATAAAAGGTACTCTGGGGATAACAGGCTGATACCGCCCAAGAGTTCATATCGACGGCGGTGTTTGGCACCTCGATGTCGGCTCATCTCATCCTGGGGCTGTAGCCGGTCCCAAGGGTATGGCTGTTCGCCATTTAAAGAGGTACGTGAGCTGGGTTTAAAACGTCGTGAGACAGTTTGGTCCCTATCTGCCGTGGGCGTTGGATATTTGAAGGGGGCTGCTCCTAGTACGAGAGGACCGGAGTGGACGAACCTCTGGTGTACCGGTTGTCACGCCAGTGGCATCGCCGGGTAGCTATGTTCGGAAGAGATAACCGCTGAAAGCATCTAAGCGGGAAACTCGCCTTAAGATGAGATATCCCTGGGGACTAGATCCCCTTGAAGGGTCGTTCGAGACCAGGACGTTGATAGGTCAGGTGTGTAAGCGCAGTAATGCGTTCAGCTAACTGATACTAATTGCCCGTAAGGCTTGATCCTATAACAAGTCTGTCTCGCGCTGATAACAGCGCGTCGGACTGGTTGGATTCTCGTGTGTGATACACACAACTCAAAATTACTGCTTCTTCCAAGATTGGTTGTGCTGCGAAGTCAGCACAACAACCCCTTTTGCCTGATGACCATAGCGAGTCGGTCCCACCCCTTCCCATCCCGAACAGGACCGTGAAACGACTCTACGCCGATGATAGTGCGGATTCCCGTGTGAAAGTAGGTAATCGTCAGGCTCCCTAAGCCAAGAACCCCCGCCCGAAAGGCGGGGGTTTTTGCATTGGCGCGACGAAAATGCGAGCGTGCGGGGGAAGGGCATTGTACTCATTGCACATCACCGCGCCCAAGCGCACCCAATCGCAGCGCCCGGTTTCCAAAAAGCCGATATCCTTCGCGATCCTTGGGGCAATCGATCCTATCTCCGCTCAAAGCTGCAATTCCTTCATCTCCGTGTATCGGTTGGCGCCGTCGTGCAGCGTCGATAGCGAACACCGGATTGGCCATGCAAGTCTCCCCCACGGAAGACACACGGAACCACCGAAACTCCCCTCGCATCCTCCAATCCCATTTCGGCCGGATAACTCAGAATCCGCACGAAATGAACGCTTTATTCGGCGTGTCCACGTAAAATTTGCGAATCCCCATCTCTGCATTCAAAACGATGAACGCCGCCATTCAGGTAGCCCGGGCCGTTTGCCCGCATGATTGTCCGGACACGTGCGCAATGCGTGTGACTGTCGAAAACGGCAAGGCGATCAAGGTCACGGGCGATCCCGACCATCCGCCGACGCAAGGTGTGTTGTGCACGAAAGTCAGCCGGTACGCCGATCGCGTTCATCACCCCGACCGCCTCACCGTCCCGCTCAAGCGCATCGGCGCGAAAGGCGAAGGGCGTTTCGTACCGATCAGCTGGGACGAGGCATTCGATGAGATCGGCCGCCGTCTCGGTGAAATCGCGACGCGTGCACCGGAAGCGATCCTGCCGTACAGCTATGCGGGGACGATGGGGCTCGTGCAGGGGGAGGGCATCGCCCAGCGGTTCTTTCACAAGCTCGGCGCATCGCGGCTCGAGCGCACGATCTGCGCGGCGGCCGGTGCAGCGGGGTTGCGTTACACCTATGGTGGCAGTCTCGGCATGCACCTCGAGCACTTCGAGGAAAGCGAGCTGATTCTGATTTGGGGCGCGAACCCGATCGCGTCGAGCCTGCACTTCTGGACGCGTGCGCAGCAAGCGAAGCGCCGAGGCGCTCGTCTGGTCGCCATCGATCCGTACCGTTCGCTGACGGCGGAAAAGTGCCATCAGCATATCGCGTTGAAACCAGGCACCGATGGCGCGTTCGCGCTCGGCATGATGCACGTGCTGATTACCGAAGATCTGCTCGATCGCGACTACATTGCCAGCCATACACTCGGCTTCGACGCGCTCAAGGAGCGGGCGATGTCCTATCCGCCGGAACGCGTTGCGCAGATCTGCGGTATCGATGCGTCGGAGCTGGTCGACCTTGCGCGTCGCTACGGCGCTACCCGCAAGGCATCGATCCGCCTCAACTATGGCATGCAGCGCGTCCGCGGCGGTGGCAACGCCGTACGCGCGATCGCCAGTCTGCCGGCGTTGACGGGGGCCTGGCGGGATCGGGCCGGCGGGCTGTTGCTCTCGTCGTCGGAATCCGCGCCGGTCAACCAGGCGGCGCTGCTGCGACCGGACTTGATGCCGGGCTGGCCGCACACGCTGCCGCGTATCGTCAACATGAACGCGATTGGCGATGCGCTGTTGCACCCGGGCGATGCAAGCTTCGGGCCGAAAGTCGAAGCAGTGGTCGTGTACAACTCGAATCCGGTGGCCGTCGCGCCGGACTCTTCGAAGGTGGCCGCAGGGTTCGCGCGTGACGATTTGTTCACGGTCGTTCTCGAGCATTTCAAGACAGATACCGTCGATTTCGCCGACATTGTGTTGCCGGCGACCACGCAGCTCGAGCATCTGGACATCCACAAATCGTACGGCCACACCTACGTGATGGCGAATCTGCCGTCGATTCCCCCGGTGGGAGACGCACGGCCGAATACGGAGATCTTCCGCGGCATCGCGCGCAACATGGGGCTCGACGAGCCCGCGCTTTATCACAGCGACGACGAGGTCGCGCGCGCGGCGCTCCGCTGGGACGATCCGGTGCTCGACAGCGACTGGGACACGCTGAAGCGCGATGGCTGGCTGAAGCTCAAGCTGCCGGAGGCGCCGTTCGCGGAGGGCGGGTTCCGTACGCCATCCGGCAAGTGCGAGTTCTACAGCCCGCGGCTCGAGCAGATGGGTGTGGATCCCGTGCCCGACTACCTGCCGCCGTTCGAATCGGCCGAGGCTGCGCCCGAGCTTGCCGCGCGCTATCCGCTCGCGATGATTTCGCCGCCGGCCCGCCACTTCCTGAACAGCACGTTCGTGAACGTCGACAGCCTGCGTCACACCGAAGGCGAGCCGCATCTCGACATCCACCCGTCCGACGCCGAAGTGCGCGGCATCACCGAAGGCGACGTCGTACGGATCTTCAACGACCGTGGATCGATGCAGGCGCTCGCGAGAATTACCGATCGCGCACGTGCCGGGCTCGTCGTCGGGCTGTCGATCTGGTGGAAGAAGCTGTCACCGGACGGCCGGAACGCAAACGAGGTGACGAGCCAGGCGTTGACCGATCTTGGTAATTCGGCGACGTTTTACGATTGCCTTGTGGAAGTTGAGCGCATTTGATCGAATATCCCCGTATGATCAGACGATTTTCCACAGAAGTTCGAAGTGGACATCTAACCCTGTTGTCTCGGGACGAGCGAGCCGTTACGATGCGTTTTAGCACGACCATTCGAAAATCTGTGAGGAGACGCGCAGTATGGACAAAATTTGGCTGAAATCGTACCCACCCGGCGTTCCAGCCGAAATTGACGCGTCTCCTTATCCCTCTGTCCCGGACCTGCTCGACGAAAGCTTCCGGCAGTATCGCGACCGCACGGCGTTCGTCTGCATGGGCAAGGGCATCACGTACGGCGAACTCGACAAGCTGTCGCGCCAGTTCGGCGCGTGGCTGCAATCGCGCGGGCTCGCGCGCGGTGCACGCGTCGCGATCATGATGCCCAACGTGCTGCAGTATCCCGTGGCGATCGCCGCGGTCCTGCGCGCGGGCTACACCGTCGTCAACGTCAATCCGCTCTATACGCCGCGCGAGCTCGAACATCAGCTGAAGGACAGCGGTGCGGAGGCGATCGTCATCCTCGAGAATTTCGCGTCGACGCTACAGGCCGTCATCGCGAAAACGGGCGTCAAGCACGTCGTCGTCGCATCGATGGGCGATCTGCTGGGCATCAAGGGCTGGCTCGTCAACTACGTCGTGCGCAACGTGAAGAAGATGGTGCCTGCCTGGCAGCTGCCGTCGTTCACGCGCTTCAAGGCCGCGCTGTCGGAAGGCGCGCGGCAGGCATTCAAGGCGCAGAAGATCGGCCCCGACGACGTCGCGTTCCTGCAATACACGGGCGGTACGACCGGCGTGGCGAAGGGGGCGACGCTGCTGCACCGGAACATCGTGTCGAACGTGCTGCAGGCGGGCGCCTGGCACCATCCGGCTCATGAGAAGTACCCGGAGGTGAAACAGTTCGTGACGGTAGTCGCGCTGCCGCTGTATCACGTGTTCGCGCTGACCGTCTGCGGCTTCCTGACGATGCGTACCGGCGGCATGGGTATCCTGATCCCGAACCCGCGCGACATCGCCGGCATGATCAAGGAGCTGAAGGGCTACCAGATCTCGACGATCCCGGCGGTCAACACGCTGTACAACGCGCTGCTGAACCACCCGGAATTCAATCAGCTCGACCTGTCGAAGCTCGTGATCGCCAACGGCGGCGGCATGGCGATCCAGGAAGGCGTCGCGAAGCGCTGGTATGAAAAGACCCGTACGGCGATCATCGAAGGCTACGGGCTGTCCGAAACGTCGCCGGTGGCGACCTGCAACCCCGTGACGGCGACCGAATACAGCGGGACGATCGGCCTGCCGCTGCCGTCGACCGAAGTGGCGATTCGCGACGACGCCGGCAACGACGTCGCGCTCGGCGAACCCGGCGAGATCTGCATCCGCGGGCCGCAGGTGATGGCCGGCTACTGGAACCGGCCGGACGAGACCGCGAAGGTCATGTTCGCGGACGGCTTCTTCAAGACGGGCGACGTCGGCGTGATGGATGCGCGAGGTTACGTGAAGATCGTCGACCGGAAGAAGGATATGATTCTGGTATCGGGCTTCAACGTGTATCCGAACGAAGTCGAGGACGTGGTGGCGTCGCATCCGGGTGTGTTCGAGGTGGCGGCTGTCGGTGTGCCCGACGAGCATTCCGGCGAAGCCGTGAAGCTGTTCATCGTGAAGAAGGACCCGGCGCTCACCGACAAGGACATCCTCGCCTACTGCAAGGAGCGGCTCACCGGCTACAAGCGGCCGAAGCTGGTCGAGTTCCGGACGGAACTGCCTAAAACGAACGTCGGCAAGATCCTGCGACGCGAACTGCGCGACGGACGCGCGTAACGGCGCAGTCGATCGAATGGAAAAGCCCGGCTTCTGCCGGGCTTTTTTGTTTGCGGCGCGGCCCCGAAGAGGCTGTTTCGGAGCGAGGCGGCTTCCGGAATGGGCCGGTGGCGGCAGCCGTGCATGTCGACGCCGCAGACGGCGCAGCGCCCGCGTGACGAGCGCGTGGCGGCCGGCGCAGTCGCGCTTTCGCTGCGCGGCTGCACCGGAAAAGAAAAAGGCGCCCGAAGGCGCCTTCAATATGCTGCGGCTTGCTGGGCAAGCTGATTAGAACTTGTGACGGATACCGACGCGCGCTGCGACCTGGTTGCTGCTGCTCGAGCCTGCGAGACCGTTGATCGCTGCCGTTGCCTTCAGGACGTTGCCGTCCGCGTCGAGTACGCTGCCCGATGCGTGCTGATACACGCCGATCACGTAGACATCGGTACGCTTCGACAGGAAGTAGTCGACGCCCAGCGAACCCTGGTGGTACTTGGCTGCCGAGTTGCCGTCGATCTTGCTGCCTTGCGTGTAGTCGTACGCTGCGCCGAGAATCAGCGCCGGGGTCAGCTGATACTTGAAGTTGATTTCGCCGTTGTTGAACGTCGCGGTCTGGTTCACGAACGGGCCTGCCGAGAAGCCCTTGAACTTCGTGTTCGAGTACGTCGCGCCGATCGTCGCTGCGCCGAACGTGTAGGCGCCGCCCGCACCGATGACCTGGTACGTGTTCGCGTTGTTCGCGTATGCGCCATAGATCGGCGACGACACCGACGAAGACGCGGAACCGTTGTTGAACATGCCGCCGAACTGGTTCGGCGTACGTGCGTTCAAGTAACCGACGCCCAACACCAGCGGGCCGTTGTTGTAGCCTGCGCCGAGCGACCAGACCTGGTTCTTCGCGAACTGGCCGGCTTGACCGCCGAAGCTGTACATGCCGCCGAACGAGAAGCCGCCGTAGGTCGCGCTCGTGAACTTGACCGCGTTGTTCACACGGTACGCGTTGTTGAAGTTGTCCAGGTCGCCCGGGTGAGCAGCGATGTAGCCGCCCCACTGGTCGCCTGCCTCGAGCGGGCCGACGAAGTCGACGACGGAGTCGTATTGACGACCCAGCGTGACCGTACCGTACTGGCTCGACAGGCCGACATAAGCCTGACGACCGAACATCAGGCCGCCCTGACCGAGCTTGCCGCTGTTCACGTCGAAACCGTTTTCGAGGGTGAAGATCGCCTTCAGGCCGCCACCGAGGTCTTCGGTGCCGCGCATGCCGAAGCGGCTGCCTTGCATCACGCCGCTTGCCATGCTGTACAGGTGCTTGCCGCCTGCGTTGTTGTTGAAGAGCAGGCCTTCATCGATGATGCCGTAAAGCGTCACGCTGCTTTGCGCATGGGCAGCGCCAGCGAACGCGCCCAGCGCGACGAGCGCGAGAAGCGACTTTTTCATTAACGGATCTCCAAAATTCACTGAATTATTCTGGCGGGGCAGATAGTTATGTTCTGTTGACGGGCCCCATCAACTTCGCAAGAAGTCGGACGTAATGTAGCAAAACCGTTTTTTGCCACAAAGCGAAATGCCGCAGCTCAAGGCCGCCATGTTTCCTTTATGCAACAATGGTTAAAATCACGGGTTAACCGCAATTTCCGCTGAATAATCAAGTCGGTTACGCAGCGGACTCGTGCCCTTGCCGCTCGCGGCAGCACCTGCAGCCAGGAGAACAGGATGGTGTTTGATGAACTGATCAGCGAATTCGATCGCGGCCTGCGATCGCTGACCGGCATTAGCCGGATGAGCCGCCCGGTGCCCGCACCGGCCGAGGCGCCGGCCGTCGAACTGACGCCTGCGGAGCGCACGCATGCCGCCGGGCTGATGCGCGTAAACCACGTCGGCGAGGTCTGCGCGCAGGCGCTCTACCAGGCGCAGAAACTCACCGCACGCACGGCGTCGGCGAAGGCGATGTTCGAAGAGGCCGCGCGGGAGGAGGAGGACCACCTCGCGTGGACCGCGCACCGCCTGAAAGAGCTCGACTCGCGTCCGAGCCTGCTGAACCCGCTCTGGTATGCGGGTTCGCTCGCGATCGGCGTGGCGGCCGGCGCGCTTGGCGACAAGGTCAGCCTCGGTTTCATGGCCGAGACCGAGCGCCAGGTCGAGAGCCATCTCGAAGGTCATATGTCCGAGTTGCCGGCGGCCGATACTGCGTCGCGCGCGATCGTCGACCAGATGCGTATCGACGAAGTGAAACACGGCAAGGCGGCGGCCGACGCCGGCGGAATCGAGTTGCCGCTACCCGCGCGGATGCTGATGCGCGCGGCGTCGAAAGTCATGACGAGCACTGCGTACTATCTGTGAGATTCGCACCGGGGCGACGTGGGACGCCGCCCCGGTTTCCCGCCCCTGATACCGCCCGTTTACTCCTCGTTTTCCCGCCCCCGAAAGCCCCGTCCGCACACCCCTCTGGCCCGTCTTTCTCACGTATCACCTTCACAAGTTGCACTAGCTCGTTCATTTATAACGGTTTTTGGTATGAGGGGCCGCATGAGCATGTGCGCGTAAGTCCTTGTTCTAACTAACAAAATTCGTCAAAAAAGCGGGCCGCTCCCTTGACCGTGCCACACCCTTCCTCTAAAGTGGGAGACAGTGTGAGAAAGTGTATTTTTGTGTGATTTGGCGGGCTATTCCGGCTAAATTCTCAGCATGGAGCGGGTGCTTCGGTGCCCTGAACGGGAGAGCGGAAAGTGTTCCAAGGGGCGTCGGCGCTGACGCTCGATGCGAAAGGGCGGATGTCGGTGCCGGCTCGCTATCGCGAAGCGCTGCAAGGACAGGCAGAAGGACGGGTGACTGTGACCAAGCACCCGGACGGCTGCCTGTTGCTGTTTCCGCGCCCCGAATGGGAAGTATTCCGCGCCAAGATCGCCGCGCTGCCGATGGACGCGCACTGGTGGCGGCGCATTTTTCTCGGCAATGCGATGGATGTCGATCTCGACAGCGCCGGCCGGATTCTCGTATCGCCCGAGCTGCGCATGGCAGCCGGACTGGAAAAGGAAGTCATGTTGTTGGGAATGGGTAGTCACTTCGAGCTGTGGGATTCGCAGACCTACAACGCGAAGGAGCAGGCAGCGATGGCGCAGGGCATGCCCGACGCGCTGAAGAATTTCACGTTCTGATTGCGGTGACGGAGACGCCCGCGATGGGAAACGAATTGCAGCATCGGACCGTGTTGTTGGACGAAGCGGTCGAATCGCTCGTGACGCGACCGGACGGCATCTATGTCGACGGTACGTTCGGACGCGGCGGCCATAGCCGCGCGGTGCTCGCGCGGCTGGCGGCGGCCGGGCGGCTGATCGCGTTCGACAAGGATCCGAGGGCGATCGAGACGGCGCAGGGCATCGAGGATGCGCGCTTCTCGATCGTGCATGACAGCTTTGCATCGATGCGCGACGCGCTTGCGGCGCGCGGCGTCGAGAAGGTGTCGGGTGTGTTGCTTGACCTGGGCGTGTCCTCGCCGCAGGTGGACGATCCGGCGCGTGGCTTCAGCTTCCGCGCCGATGGTCCGCTGGACATGCGGATGGATCCGACGCGCGGCGAGTCGGCGGCGGAATGGCTCGCACGGGCTTCGGTGCAGGAATTGACGGAGGTGATACGGGATTATGGGGAAGAACGGTTTGCTTTTCAGATTGCAAAGGCGCTTGTTGCTCGCCGGGCAGAGTCCGACCGTCTTGGGCCTCTCGACACCACGGGCGAGCTTGCCCAAATCGTGGGTCACGTCGTCAAAACCCGTGAGAAGGGCAAGGATCCGGCAACCCGCACCTTTCAGGCTATACGGATTCACGTCAATCAAGAGCTTGCGGACCTGCAAGTCGTACTAGACGCGGCACTGTCGTTGCTGGAGCAAGGGGGGCGGCTGGTGGTCATCAGCTTTCATTCACTCGAGGACCGGATCGTCAAGCGATTCATGCAGGCGCACGCGAGTGCGCCTGCGGTCGATCGTCGCCTGCCGATCCGCGCCGTCGATCTCCCGAGCCCGCCGCTCAAGATCATCAGCCGCCAGTTTCCGAGTGAAGCGGAAGTCGCTGCGAATCCGCGCGCCCGCTCGGCCGTGATGCGCATCGCGGAGCGCGTCACGCCATGAGCCGCTTCAATATCTTCCTGCTGATCATCGTGATGGGGTGCGCGCTGTCGGTCGTCAATTCGACGAACCAGCAGCGCCAGATCTTCATCCAGCTGCAGCGTGCGCAGTCGCAGGAGCGTCAGCTCCAGCAGGACTACGCGCAGCTGCAATATCAGCAGAGCGCGCTGTCGAAGACCTCACGCATCGAGCAGCTTGCGAACGACTCGCTGAAGATGCAGCCGATCACGACCGGCCGCACGCAATACCTGACGCTGCCGCCGGGCGCTGCGAAGGCGATCGATGCGCCGATCCCGGCTTCCGCGGACACGTCTGGCAAGGGCAAGGGAGGCGCGCGATGAAGCCGTCCCAGAAGCGCCAGAACGTGAAATTCTCGTCGAGCCCCGTGCTGGGCGTGCATCTGCCGATGTGGCGCTCGAAGTTCGTCGTGTTCCTGCTGTTCATGGCGTTCGTCGCGCTGGCCGCGCGCGCGTTCTGGATCCAGGGGCCCGGCAACGCGTTCTATCGGAAGCAGGGCGAAAGCCGCTACCAGCGCACGATCGATCTGCCGGCGACGCGCGGCAAGATCCTCGACCGTAACGGGCTCGTGCTCGCGACGAGCCTGCCCGTGCGCGCGATCTGGGCCATTCCCGACGCGGTGCCGGACGATCTCGACGCCGACAAGGTCAACCAGCTCGGCAAGCTCCTCGGCATGACGTCGAAGGAACTGCGCGTGAAGCTGTCGGAAGACAAGGGTTTCGTCTACGTCAAGCGCCAGGTGCCGATCGACGTCGCCGACAAGGTCGCCGCGCTCGACATTCCCGGTATCTATCAGCGCAACGAATACAAGCGCTTCTATCCGGAAGGCGAGATCACCGCTCACCTGATCGGCTTCACGAACGTCGAGGACGAAGGGCAGGAGGGCGTCGAACTGGGCGACCAGAAGATGCTGTCCGGCACGTCGGGCGTGCGTCGCGTGATCAAGGACCGGATGGGGCACATCGTCGAGGACGTCGCCGAGCAGATCCCGCCGCACAACGGCACCGACGTCGACCTGTCGATCGACAGCAAGATCCAGTACATCGCGTACGCGAACCTGAAGGCCGCCGTCGAGAAGTTCAAGGCGAAGGCCGGCGCGGCGATGGTCGTTGACGTGCGCACCGGCGAGGTGCTCGCGCTCGTCAACTACCCGACGTACAACCCGAACGACCGCTCGCGCATGACGGGCGAGCAGTTGCGCAACCGGATCATGACCGACGTGTTCGAGCCGGGCTCGATCATGAAGCCGTTCACGGTGTCGCTCGCGCTCGACCTGCACCGCGTGACGCCGAACACGCTCGTCGAGACGGGCAACGGGCACTTCGTGCTCGACGGCGCGCCGATCACCGACGACGCGGGTTTCGGCACGCTGACGGTCGGCGGCGTGATCCAGAAGTCGAGCAACATCGGCGCGACGAAGATCGCGATGACGATGCGGCCCGAGGAAATGTGGAATATGTATACGAGCATCGGCCTCGGCCAGGCGCCGAAGGTCGGGTTCCCGGGCGCGGTGGCCGGCCGCCTGCGTCCGTGGAAGAGCTGGCGCCGCATCGAACAGGCGACGATGTCGTACGGCTACGGCCTGTCGGTGTCGCTGTTCCAGCTCGCGCGCGCCTACACGGCGATCGCGCATGACGGCGAGCTGATGCCCGTGACCATTTTCAAGACCGACCCCAATCAGCCGGTCGTGGGTACGCAGGTGTTCAACCCGACCACCGCGCGCGAAGTGCGTGCGATGCTCGAGACGGTGGTGGCGCCGGGCGGCACGTCGCCGGATGCAGCCGTGCCGGGCTATCGCGTCGGCGGCAAGAGCGGTACCGCGTACAAGCACGAAGGTCACGGCTACACGCGCAAGTACCGCGCGTCGTTCGTCGGGATGGCGCCGATGCCGAATCCGCGCATCGTCGTCGCGGTATCGGTCGACGAGCCGACCGCGGGCAGCCACTTTGGCGGCCAGGTGTCCGGCCCCGTATTCTCGGCGATCGCCGGCGACACGATGCGTGCGCTGAACGTGCCGCCGAACATGCCGATCAAGCAGCTCGTCGTGTCTGACGATTCGCCGGCAGCACCTTCCGCAACGGGGCCGCAAAAGCTGGCCGCGGGGAGCGGTGCGAAGCATATGATCGTGTCCAGCACGACGCGTAATTCACCAGGAGTTGTTCGATGAGCGCCGCTCGCAGTTCCCATCCGGCGCATCAGCAGATCGCAGCCGCGCTTGCGTGGCTGCGTCAGCATGTGGCCCCCGCCGCGCAACTGCATGCCGACACGCGCAGCCTCAAGGCTGGCGACGTGTTTGTCGCGTATGCAGTCGACGGGGCCGACAATCGTGCCTTCATCGTCGACGCCGTCGCGCGCGGTGCGGCTGCCGTGCTGTATCAGCCGGAAGGGCTGGACGCGGCACCGGCGGTGCCCGTCGCACTGGCCGTGCCGGCGCTCGACCAGCTCGCCGGCGAGATCGCCAGCGGCTGGTATGGCGATCCGAGCGACAGCCTGCTCGCGATCGGCGTGACCGGCACGAACGGCAAGACCTCGTGCACGCAATGGATCGCCACCGCGCTGACGGCGCTGCACCAGCCGTGCGCGGTGATCGGCACGCTCGGCACCGGGATGCCCGGCCAGCTCGTGCCGACGGGTTTCACGACCCCCGACGCGCCGCAACTGCAGCGCAGCCTCGCGCAGTTGCGCGACGCGGGCGCGAAGGCGGTGGCGATGGAAGTGTCGTCGCACGCGCTGCACCAGGGGCGCGTGAACGGTACGGCCTTCGACATCGCGGTGTTTACGAACCTCACGCAGGATCACCTCGACTATCACGGCACGTTCGATGCATACGAGGCCGCGAAGGCGAAGCTGTTCGCATGGCGCGGCCTGCGCGCGGCGGTCGTCAATCGCGACGATGCAGCCGGCCAGCGCCTGCTCGAGAAACTGGCCGGCCGCGTACGCACGATCGCGTACGGGATCGGCGATGCACCGGTGCCCGACGCCGATCGCGAACTGGTCGCGATCGACGTGCGTGCCACCGCGACCGGCACGGCGTTCCGCCTGCGTTCGTCGTGGGGCGATGCCGACGTCGAGGTCGGCACGCTCGGCACGTTCAACGTCAGCAACCTGCTTGCCGTGCTCGGCTCGCTGCTCGCGGCCGACGTGCCGTTCGACGCGGCGCTCGCCGAGATCGCGCGGCTCGAGTCCGTCAACGGCCGGATGCAGCGGCTCGGCGGCCGGCTGCAGAACGACGAACCGCTCGTCGTGATCGACTACGCCCATACGCCCGACGCGCTCGAAAAGACGCTCGACGCGCTGCGCCCGATTGCTGCGGCGCGCGGTGGCCGGCTCGTCTGCATGTTCGGTTGCGGCGGCGATCGCGATGCGACGAAGCGCCCGCTGATGGGCGCGATCGCGGAGCGGCTCGCCGATGAGGCCGTCGTTACGAGCGACAACCCGCGCAGCGAGGATCCGCAGCGCATCATCGACCAGGTCGTCGCGGGCATGACCGCCCCCGATCACGCCCGCCGTATCGAGGATCGCGCGAGCGCGATCCTGCAGGCCGTGCGCGGCGCGGCACGCGAGGATGTCGTCGTGCTGGCCGGCAAGGGCCACGAGGCCACGCAGGAAATCATGGGCAAGAAACGCACGTTTTCCGACCAGGATCACGCGCGGCTTGCGCTGGCAGCGCGCGCGACGCACGGCAAGGGAGGCGCCGAATGACGATGCTCAGTCTCGGCGAAGCCGTTCGCCTGATTCCCGGCGCAACCGTCCACGGCGACGCGAGTGTCACGTTCGATCGCGTGTCGACGGACAGCCGCACGGCCGGTCCCGGCGACCTGTTCGTCGCGCTGAAAGGCGAGCGCTTCGACGCGCACGACTTCCTCGGCGATGTCGCTGCGCGCGGTGCGGCAGCGGCGCTCGTCGCGCACGTGCCGGCGGGCGTCACGATGCCGGCGATCGAGGGCGGCGAAACGCGTGCCGCACTCGGCGCACTCGCACACGGCTGGCGCAAACGATTCGCGCTGCCGCTCGTCGCGGTGACGGGCAGCAACGGCAAGACGACCGTCAAGGAAATGATCGCGTCGATCTTCGCGGCGGCGGTCGGCGCCGACGCGCGGCTCGCGACGGCCGGCAACCTGAACAACGACGTCGGCCTGCCGCTGACGCTGCTGCGCCTGTCGGCCGCGCATCGTCTCGCGGTGATCGAGATCGGGATGAACCACCCGGGCGAGACCGAAGTCCTCGCGCGCCTCACGGCGCCGACGGTCGCGCTCGTCAACAACGCGCAGCGCGAGCACCAGGAGTTCATGGCGACGGTCGAAGCCGTTGCGCTCGAGCACGCGGCCGTGATTCACGCGCTGCCGCCGGACGGCGTTGCGGTGTTCCCGGCCGACGACGCGTATGCGGGCATCTGGCGCGTCGCGGCGACCGGCAACCGGATCCTCGATTTCGCGCTGCACGACGCCGAACGGCAGAACGACGCACAGGTCACGGGCCGTCTGCACGGCGGCGAACTCGCGATCGACACGCCCGCGGGCACCGTCACGGTGCGGCTGCGCGCGCTCGGCGAGCACAACGCGCGCAACGCGCTGGCTGCCACGGCCGCGGCGCTGGGCGCCGGCGTTGCGCTGTCGGCGATCAAGCAGGGCCTCGAATCGTTCGAGCCGGTCAAGGGCCGGCTGCAGGTGAAGCAGGCGATCGCAGGCAGCCTCGCGGGTGCCACGGTCGTCGACGATACGTACAACGCGAATCCCGATTCGATGCGTGCCGCGATCGACGTGCTCGCCGCACAACCGGCGCCGCGCGTGCTGGTGATCGGCGACATGGGCGAGGTCGGCGACGAAGGGCCGGCCTTCCATCGCGAGGTCGGTGCCTACGCGCGCGAGCGCGGGATCGATGCGCTGTTCGCGCTCGGCGATGCGTCGCGCGATGCCTGCACGGCGTACGGCGACACGGCTCGCCATTTCGACGACGTCGGCGCGCTGGTCGGCGCACTGCTCGCGGCGGGCTACGGCGCGCAGGCGACGCTGCTCGTGAAGGGCTCGCGGTACATGAAGATGGAGCGCGTGGTCGACGCGCTGACGAACCAACCCGCAGCGGGCACGTCGCCCGCTGCACACTGAGTAGAAGGAAGGAAGCATGCTGCTGGCGCTGGCGCAATGGCTGCAAGGAGACGCAAGCTTTTTGCGCTTGTTCACGTACCTCACGTTCCGTGCGGTGATGGCCACCATCACCGCGCTCGGGATCGGGCTCGTGTGCGGACCGTGGGTGATCCGCAAGCTGACGCAAATGAAGGTCGGCCAGGCCGTGCGCAAGGACGGCCCGCAGACGCACCTCGTCAAGTCCGGCACGCCGACGATGGGCGGCGTGCTGATCCTGATCGGCATCGCGGTCGCGACGCTGCTGTGGGGCGACCTGACGAACCGTTTCATCTGGATCGTGATGCTCGTCACGTTCGGTTTCGGCGTGATCGGCTGGGTCGACGATTACCGCAAGGTCGTCCACAAGGACCCGCGCGGGATGTCGTCGCGCGAGAAGTATTTCTGGCAGTCGGTGATCGGGCTGTTCGCGGCCGTCTACCTCGCGTTCAGCGTGTCCGAGGCGAACAACGTGCGCGTGTTCGACCTGTTCATGGCATGGGTGCGGAGCGGCCTGTCGATGGGGCTGCCGGCGCGTGCCGACCTGATGCTGCCGTTCCTGAAGTCGATCAGCTATCCGCTCGGCGTCTGGGGCTTCATCGTGCTGACCTATTTCGTGATCGTCGGCGCGAGTAACGCGGTGAACCTGACGGACGGCCTCGACGGTCTCGTGATCATGCCGGTCGTGCTGGTCGGCGCGTCGCTGGGTGTGTTCGCGTACGTGATGGGCAGCGCGGTTTATTCAAAATACCTGCTGTTCCCGCACATTCCGGGCGCGGGCGAATTGCTGATCTTCTGTTCCGCGATGGGTGGGGCAGGGCTCGCGTTCCTCTGGTACAACACGCACCCCGCACAGGTGTTCATGGGCGACGTCGGCGCGCTGGCGCTCGGCGGCGCGCTCGGCACGGTCGCGGTGATCGTGCGCCAGGAAATCGTGCTGTTCATCATGGGCGGCATCTTCGTTGCGGAAACGTTGTCGGTGATGCTGCAGGTGTCGTGGTTCAAGTACACGAAGAAGCGCTACGGCGAAGGACGGCGTCTGCTGAAGATGGCGCCGCTGCATCACCATTTCGAATTGTCCGGCTGGAAGGAAACGCAGGTGGTCGTGCGTTTCTGGATCATCACGCTGATGCTGTGCCTGTTCGGTCTGACCACCCTCAAGCTGCGGTAAAGGAAAGGTAACAAGGATGTCTGGCGAGATGTTTGGAGATCGGCAACGGCCGATGGTGCTCGTACTGGGGCTCGGGGAATCGGGTCTCGCGATCGCGCGATGGTGCGCGAGGCACGGGTGCCGGCTGCGTATTGCCGATACCCGCGAGGCGCCGCCGAACCTTGCCGCGCTGCAGGCCGAAGGCATCGATGCGGAATTCGTCGGCGGGGCGTTCACGCCCGCGCTGCTCGACGGCGGCGTCGAGCTCGTCGGGCTGAGCCCGGGGCTGTCGCCGCTCGAACCGGCACTCGCGGCGCTGGTCGCGGCCGCGAACGAGCAGGGCGTCGCGGTGTGGGGCGAGCTGGAATTCTTTGCGCAGGCGCTGCGCGCGCTCGGCACGAGCGGTTACCAGCCGAAGGTGCTCGCGATCACGGGCACCAACGGCAAGACCACGACGACGAGCCTTACCGGCCTGCTGTGCCAGCGCTCGGGCAAGAAGGTCGCTGTCGCGGGCAACATCAGCCCCGCGATGCTCGACCGGCTCGCCGGTGCGATCGACGAAACTGCGCTGCCCGACGTGTGGGTGCTCGAACTGTCGAGCTTCCAGCTCGAGACCGCGCGCACGTTCGCGCCCGATGCGGCCGCGATCCTCAACATCACGCAGGACCACCTCGACTGGCACGGCAGCTTCGACGCATACGCGCAGGCAAAGGGCCGGATCTTCGGCGCGACGACGACGCGCGTGCTGAACCGCGACGATGCGGCCGTGATGAAGTTCGCGCCGGCAGCCGGCGCAGCCGATGCGCCGCGCACGGTCACGTTCGGCCTGAACGAACCGGTGCAGGACGGCGATTACGGGCTGTCGCGCGACAACGGTATCGCGTGGCTGGTCGAAGCCGTCGATCGCGACGCACCGGACGAAGTCGCGACGACGACCCGCCGGCGCAAGCGCGACGCCGCGCATACGCCGGACATCGCGCAGAAGCGCCTGATGCCGGCCGACGCGCTGCGCATCCGCGGGCTGCACAACGCGGCGAACGCGCTGGCCGCATTCGCGCTCGCACGCGCGATCGACCTGCCGGCCGCGCCGCTGCTGCACGCGCTGCGCGAATACCGCGGCGAGGCGCACCGCGTCGAAGTGATCGCGACGATCGACGACGTGGATTATGTCGACGACAGCAAGGGCACGAACGTCGGCGCGACGGTTGCCGCGCTCGACGGGCTCGCGCAGAAGATCGTGCTGATCGCGGGCGGCGACGGCAAGGGGCAGGACTTCGCGCCGCTGGTCGCGCCGGTCGCGCGCTGGTGCCGTGCGGTGATGCTGATCGGCCGTGACGCCCCGGCGATTCGCGACACGCTCGCCGAAACGGGCGTGCCGCTCGCCGACCACGCGACGCTCGAAGGCGCGGTGCATGCGGCGGCCGACCTCGCCGAACCGGGCGATGCAGTGCTGCTGTCGCCCGCCTGCGCGAGCCTCGACATGTTCAGGAACTACGCCCATCGCGCGGATGTCTTCCGCGCGGCGGTCGACGAAATCGCCATCGACAAAGGAGCGACGCCATGAGCTGGTCCGATCGCCTCGTCTCCCGTTTCAACGATCGTCGCGACACCGGCGGCAATGCCGCGGGCGGCCGCGTCGCGTCGGCCACGCGTGCCGCGACGGGCGGCCTCGCGAGCGTCGTCAACGGCGTGCGCCCGAGCCGTTCGCGGATGCTCGACTTCGACTATTCGCTGCTGTGGGTCGCGATCGCGCTGCTCGGGCTCGGCGTCGTGATGGTGTACTCGGCGTCGATCGCGATGCCCGATTCGCCGAAATACGCGTCGTATCACGATTACGCGTTCCTGATGCGTCACTGCATCTCGCTCGTCGTCGCGTTCATCGCGGCGGTGATCGCATTCCGCGTGCCGGTGTCGACGTGGGATAAATACGCGCCGCATCTCTTCCTGATCGCGCTCGTCGGCCTCGTGATCGTGCTGATTCCGCACATCGGCAAGGGCGTGAACGGTGCGCGCCGCTGGATTCCGCTCGGCATCACGAACATGCAGCCGTCGGAAATCATGAAGCTCGCGGTGACGATCTACGCGGCGAACTACACGGTGCGCAAGCAGGAATACATGCAGAGCTTCGCCAAGGGCTTCCTGCCGATGGCGTTCGCGGTCGGCCTGGTCGGTGCGCTGCTGCTGCTCGAGCCGGACATGGGCGCGTTCATGGTGGTCGCGGCGATCGCGATGGGCGTGCTGTTCCTCGGCGGCGTGAACGGCAAGCTGTTCGGCGGGCTCGTCGCGACGGCGGTCGGCACCTTCACGATGCTGGTGTGGCTGTCGCCGTGGCGTCGCGAGCGGATCTTCGCGTACCTCGATCCGTGGGACGAGCGCTACGCGCAGGGCAAGGCGTACCAGCTCACGCACTCGCTGATCGCGTTCGGCCGCGGCGAGTGGTTCGGCGTCGGTCTTGGCGGCAGCGTCGAGAAGCTGAACTACCTGCCGGAAGCGCATACCGACTTCATCCTCGCGGTGATCGGCGAAGAGCTCGGTTTCGTCGGCGTGCTGGTCGTGATCCTGCTGTTCTACTGGATCGTGCGCCGCTCGTTCGAGATCGGCCGCCAGGCGCTCGCGCTCGATCGCACGTTCGCGGGCCTGACCGCGAAGGGCATCGGCATCTGGTTCGGCGCGCAGACCTTCATCAACATGGGCGTGAACCTCGGGCTGCTGCCGACGAAGGGCCTGACGCTGCCGCTCGTGAGCTACGGCGGCTCGGGCATCTTGCTGAACTGCGTCGCGCTCGCGGTGCTGCTGCGGGTCGACTACGAAAACCGGGTGCTGATGCGCGGAGGGAAGGTATGACCGCGTCGCAACGCACGCTGATGGTGATGGCAGGCGGCACCGGGGGCCACGTGTTCCCGGGGCTCGCGGTCGCGCACCGGATGGAAGCGGCGGGCTGGCGCGTCGTGTGGCTCGGCAATCCGGCCGGGATGGAAGCGACGCTCGTGCCGAAGCACGGCATTCCGATGGAATACGTGCGCTTCGGCGGGCTGCGCGGCAAGGGCCTGAAGACCAAGCTGACGCTGCCGTTCAACCTGCTGCGCGCATGCGGTCAGAGCCTTGCCGCGCTGCGCCGCGTGCGGCCCGACGTCGTACTCGGGATGGGCGGCTACATCACGTTCCCGGCGGGCGTGATGACCGCGCTGTCGGGGCGCCCGCTCGTGCTGCATGAACAGAATTCGATCGCGGGCCTGACGAACAAGGTGCTCGCGAAAATCGCGAAACGCGTACTCGTCGCGTTCCCCGGTGCGTTGCCGCACGCGGAATGGACGGGCAACCCGATTCGCGCGGAACTTGCGCGCACGGAAGCGCCCAAAGCACGCTATGCAGCGCGCAGCGGCCCGCTGAACGTGCTGGTCGTCGGCGGCAGCCTCGGTGCGGCCGCGTTGAACGAAGTCGTGCCGCGCGCGCTGGCGATGCTGACGCCGGGCGAACGCCCGCGCATCGTGCATCAGGCTGGCGCGAAGCACATCGAAGCATTGAAGACGAATTACGAAGCGGCCGGTTTCGCGGCCGGCGAAGACGTGCGGCTCGTGCCGTTCATCGACGACATGGCGGCCGCGTATGCGGCGGCGGATCTCGTGATCTGCCGGTCGGGAGCGATGACGGTGTCGGAGATCGCGGCGGTGGGCGTGGCGGCGCTGTTCGTGCCGTTCCCGTACGCGGTCGACGATCACCAGACGACCAACGCAGCGTTCCTCGCCGATGCGGGCGGGGCGGTATTGGTGCAACAACGCGACCTGTCGGCGGAACTGCTCGCCGACTGGCTGCGCGGCCAGTCGCGGGCGTCGCTCGCGGACATGGCGGAACGTTCGCGCTCGCTGGCGAAGCCCGAGGCCACCGACGAAGTCGCGCGCGTGTGCGCGAAGGCGGCCGGCGCGAACCTGGAACAACTGCAATGAAACACATCGTCAAACACATTCATTTCGTCGGGATCGGCGGCGCGGGCATGAGCGGCATCGCCGAAGTGCTCGTCAACCTCGGCTACGAGGTCAGCGGCTCGGACCTGTCGCGCAACGCGGTGACCGATCGTCTCCAGGCGCTCGGCGCACGCATCGCGATCGGCCACGACGCGGCGAACATCGAGGGCGCGAACGCGGTCGTCGTGTCGACGGCCGTGCGTTCGGACAACCCGGAAGTGCTGGCCGCGCGCGCGAAGCGCGTGCCGATCGTGCAGCGCGCTGTGATGCTGGCCGAGCTGATGCGCCTGAAGCAGGGCATCGCGATCGCCGGCACGCACGGCAAGACCACGACGACGAGCCTCGTCGCGAGCGTGCTCGCGGCGGGCGGGCTCGATCCGACCTTCGTGATCGGCGGCCGGCTGATCAGCGCCGGCGCGAACGCGCGGCTCGGCACGGGCGATTTCATCGTCGCCGAGGCCGACGAGTCGGACGCGTCGTTCCTGAACCTGTATCCGGTGATCGAAGTCATCACGAACATCGATGCCGACCACATGGACACCTACGGCCACGATTTCGCGCGGCTCAAGCAGGCGTTCATCGAATTCACGCAGCGCCTGCCGTTCTACGGCAGCGCGGTCGTGTGCGTCGACGATCCGAACGTGCGGCAGATCATCCCGTTCATCTCGAAGCCGGTCGTGCGCTACGGCCTGTCGCCGGACGCGCAGGTGCGCGCGGAAGACATCGACGCGCGCGACGGCCGCATGCATTTCACGGTGATTCGCGAAGGGCGCGCGCCGCTCGCGATCGTGCTGAACCTGCCGGGCCTGCACAACGTGCAGAACGCGCTCGCGGCGATCGCGATCGCGACCGATCTCGGCGTGACGGACGATGCGATCCAGCAGGCGCTCGCGGAATTCAACGGCGTCGGCCGGCGCTTCCAGCGCTACGGCGAGGTGCCGACCGCGGACGGCGGCCAGTACACGCTGATCGACGACTACGGCCATCACCCGGTCGAGATGGCCGCGACGATCGCGGCCGCGCGTGGCGCGTTCCCGGGCCGCCGCCTCGTGCTGGCGTTCCAGCCGCACCGCTACACGCGTACGCGTGATTGCTTCGACGATTTCGTCAACGTGCTGTCGACGGTCGACGCGCTGGTGCTGACGGAGGTCTACGCGGCCGGCGAGGCGGCGATCTCGACCGCCAACGGCGAAGCGCTGTCGCGTGCGTTGCGCGCGGTAGGAAAGGTTGACCCGGTGTTCGTCGCGACGGTCGACGACGTGCCGGACGCATTGGCGAAGGTCGCGCAGAACGGCGACGTGGTGATCACGATGGGTGCGGGTTCGATCGGCGGCGTGCCGGCGAAGGTCGCGCAGCACACTCAACAGAAGGCATGACATGAGCGGGATTGATCCGAAACGGTTCGGCAAGGTGGCGGTGTTGTTCGGCGGCGAGTCCTCGGAGCGCGAGGTGTCGCTCACGTCGGGCAAGCTCGTGCTGCAGGGCCTGCGCGACGCGGGCATCGACGCGCACCCGTTCGACCCGGCCGAGCGCCCGCTGGCGGCGCTGAAGGATGAAGGGTTCGTGCGCGCGTTCAACGCGCTGCATGGCGGCTACGGCGAGAACGGCCAGATCCAGGGCGCGCTCGATTTCTACGGCATTCGTTACACGGGCAGCGGCGTGCTCGGGTCGGCGCTCGGTCTCGACAAGTTCCGCACGAAGCTCGTGTGGCAGCAGACGGGCGTGCCGACGCCGCCGTTCGAGACGGTGCTGCGCGGCGACGACCTGGCGGCGCGCGCGACGGACATCGTCGCGAAGCTCGGCCTGCCGCTGTTCGTGAAGCCGGCGAGCGAGGGCTCGAGCGTGGCGGTGCTGAAAGTGAAGACGGCCGACGCGCTGCCGGCGGCGCTCGCGGAAGCCGCGAAGCATGACCCGATCGTGATCGTCGAGAAGAGCATCGAGGGCGGCGGCGAATACACCGCCTGCATCGCCGGCGATCTCGACCTGCCGGTGATCAAGATCGTGCCGGCTGGCGAGTTCTACGACTATCACGCGAAGTACGTCGCCGACGACACGCAATACCTGATTCCGTGCGGGCTGCCCGCCGACAAGGAAGCGGAGCTCAAGCGCATCGCGCGCCGTGCATTCGACGTGCTCGGCTGCACCGACTGGGGCCGCGCGGATTTCATGCTCGACGCCGACGGCAACGCGTACTTCCTGGAAGTGAACACCGCGCCGGGCATGACCGACCACTCGCTGCCGCCGAAGGCCGCGCGCGCGGTCGGCATCAGCTATTCGGAGCTGGTCGTGAAGGTGCTGTCGCTCACGCTCAACGACTGACGCAGGAACGGAACGACGTATGTGGAACAACGTTCGCCAACTCAACCTTGCCGCCAGCGCGCTGTACGCGCTGTTGCTGCTCGTGTTGGCGGCGGCCGGTTGCTACTGGCTGATCCAGCGCCCGACGTTCGCGCTGCGGGAAATCCGGATCGACGGCGACACCGAGCACATCAATTCACCGACGGTGCGCGCGGGCGTGGTCGGCCGGCTGAAGGGCAATTTCTTCACGGTCGATCTCGATGCGGCACGCGGCGCGTTCGAGCAGATGCCCTGGGTGCGCCACGCGAGCGTGCGCCGGGTGTGGCCGAATGCGCTGGCTGTCACGCTCGAGGAGTACAAACCGCTCGGGACCTGGGGCAGCGACCAGCTCGTGAGTGTCGACGGCGAGCTGTTCACCGCGAACCAGGGCGAGCTGGAGCAGGAACTGCCGGCGTTCGACGGCCCGGAGGGCAGTGCGAAGGAAGTCGTCACGCGGTATCGCGACTTCGGGAAATGGTTTGCGCCGCTGAAGGCGGCGCCGGAAGAAGTGACGCTGTCGGCGCGGTACGCGTGGACGGTGAAGCTGTCGAACGGCATGCAGGTCGAGCTGGGCAAGGAACGCAACAGCGAGTCGCTGCATGACCGGAGCCAGCGCCTGGTCGCCGCATGGCCGGCTGTCACGGAGCGCTGGGGCAACGACATCGAGTACGCGGACCTGCGTTATCCGAACGGATTCGCGATTCGCGCGGCAGGCATGCGGTTCCTGACCGATACCGACAAGCGCAAGAAGTAACGAGAGATCACACGCAAGAGCACTTTATGAGCAAAGACTACAAGGATCTGCTGGTTTCCCTCGACATCGGCACGTCGAAGGTGGTGGCCATCGTCGCCGAGTTGAAGGGCGAAGGCCACTACGAGGTGATCGGTCTCGGCCAGAGCGAGTCGAAGGGTCTGAAGAAAGGTGTGGTGGTCAACATCGAGGCCACCGTGCAGTCGATCCAGCGCGCGCTCGAGGAAGCCGAGCTGATGGCCGACTGCAAGATCACCAACGTGTTCACGGGGATCGCGGGCAGCCACATCCGCAGCTTCAACTCAAGCGGGATGGTCGCGATCAAGGACAAGGAAGTCACGCAGACCGACGTGGCGCGCGTGATCGAGACCGCGAAGGCGATCAACATCCCGACCGACCAGCAGGTGCTGCACATCCTCACGCAGGAATTCATCATCGACGGCCAGGAAGACGTGCGCGAGCCGATCGGCATGAGCGGCATCCGGCTGGAAGTGAAGGTGCACATCGTGACGGGCGCGGTGAGTGCCGCGCAGAACATCGTCAAGTGCGTGCGCCGCTGCGGGCTCGAAGTGAACGACCTGATCCTGCAGCCGCTCGCGTCGTCGCTGGCCGTGCTGACGGAAGACGAGAAGGATCTCGGCGTGGTGCTGGTCGACATCGGCGGCGGCACGACGGACATCGCGATCTTCGCCGAAGGCGCGATCCGTCACACCGCGGTGATTCCGATCGCCGGCGACCAGATCACGAGCGACATCGCGATGGCGTTGCGCACGCCGACGCCGGATGCCGAAGACATCAAGGTCGGCTACGGCATTGCCAAGCAGGCGCTCGCCGATCCGGACGAAATGGTGGAAGTGCCGGGCCTCGGCGAACGCGGCCCGCGCACGCTGTCGCGCCAGGCGCTCGCAGCCGTGATCGAGCCGCGCGTCGAGGAATTGTTCTCGCTCGTGCAGCAGGTCGTGCGCGAATCGGGTTACGAAGAACTGCTGAGCTCCGGCGTGGTCATTACCGGCGGGGCGTCGATGATGCCCGGCATGGTCGAGCTCGGCGAAGACATTTTCCTGAAACCGGTGCGCATCGGCGCGCCGGAATATGCAGGCGGCCTCTCCGACGTCGTGCGCAATCCGCGCTACTCGACGGCGATGGGGCTGCTCGTCGAAGGCAGTGCTCAGCGCATGCGCGGCCGCAAGGTCGCCGTGCAGTCCGGCAACGCGGGGCAGGTGTTCTCGCGGATGAAGGAATGGTTCCTGAGCAACTTCTGACGAACCGAATCGAAATTCGCGCCGGTGCCGGCGGCTGGCGCGCGACAGGGGGTTGCCCGATCTCCTGCCGAATAACGGCCGAGTAGCAGTATTTCTCTTGACGGAGGCAACAATGGAATTCGAAATGCTGGAAACCGAAACCAACGGCACCATCATCAAGGTGGTCGGCGTTGGCGGCGCTGGCGGCAATGCCGTCCAGCACATGATCAACCGCGGTGTGCAGGGCGTCGACTTCATCGTGATGAACACGGATGCGCAGGCGCTGTCGCGTTCGCGTGCATCGTCGGTGATCCAGCTCGGCAACACGGGTCTGGGCGCTGGCGCGAAGCCGGAAATGGGCCGTGCGGCAGCGGAAGAAGCGCGTGAGCGCATCGCCGACGCACTGCGCGGCGCGCACATGGTGTTCATCACGGCCGGCATGGGTGGTGGCACGGGCACGGGCGCGGCACCGGTGGTTGCGCAGATCGCGAAGGAGATGGGCATCCTGACGGTGGGTGTCGTCAGCAAGCCGTTCGAGTTCGAAGGCGGCAAGCGCATGCGCGTCGCTGAAGCCGGTTCGCAGCAACTGGAGGATCACGTCGACTCGCTGATCGTCGTTCTGAACGACAAGCTGTTCGACGTGATGGGCGACGACGCCGAGATGGACAAGTGCTTCCAGTGCGCGGACGACGTGTTGAATAACGCGGTTGCAGGCATTGCTGAAATCATCAATGTCGATGGCCTCGTGAACGTCGACTTCGAAGACGTGAAGACGGTGATGGGCGAGCAGGGCAAGGCGATGATGGGCACGGCGACGGTCGCCGGCGTCGATCGCGCACGCCTCGCGGCGGAACAGGCCGTGGCGAGCCCGCTGCTCGAAGGCGTCGATCTGTCGGGCGCGCGCGGCGTGCTGGTCAACATCACGTCGAGCCGTTCGCTGCGCCTGTCGGAAACGCGCGAAGTGATGAACACGATCAAGAGCTACGCGGCGGAAGACGCGACGGTGATCTTCGGTGCGGTGTACGACGATGCGATGGGCGATGCACTGCGCGTGACGGTCGTGGCAACGGGTCTGGGCCGTGCGGCGAAGAAGCAGCAATCGGCACCGATGACGCTGCTGCGCACGGGTACGGACAACCAGCCGGTCAGCGCGGTTTCGCACGGCTACGCTCCGACGCATCACGTCAGCACGGCCGACTACGGCGCGCTCGATACGCCGGCGGTGTGGCGCAATTCGCGCGAAACCGCGGCATCGCACGTGCAGGCGCTGCAGGAGAAGGGTGTCGACACGTACGACATCCCGGCTTTCCTGCGCAAGCAGGCTGACTGACGCAAACACAGGCGAAGCCGCGGCGAAACTGCCGCGGTATCGCCGGCGTGACGGATGCTACGGACCACGACAGGCCGCGTCGATTGCGACGCCGGGCCGGGAAAGGTGCCCTCTCCGCGCAAGCGGGGCGGGATGGGCCGTGCTGTCCGTAACACGCTGAAAAACCGTATCGCTATGAGGGACCAGCCATGATTCAAGTGGGCGACGCGCTGCCCGACGCGCAATTGTTCGAGTACATCGACGACGCGCGCGAAGGGTGCACGCTGGGGCCGAACGCCTACAGCGTGCGCGACCAGGTTGCGGGAAAGCGGGTGGTGATCTTCGGATTGCCGGGCGCTTTCACGCCGACCTGCTCGGCGCAGCATGTGCCGGGCTACGTCGAACACGCCGAGCAACTGCGCGCGGCGGGTATCGACGAGATCTGGTGCGTGTCCGTCAACGACGCATTCGTGATGGGCGCATGGGGACGTGATCTGCACACCGCGGGCAAGGTGCGCATGATGGCGGACGGCAGCGCGGCTTTCACTCATGCGCTGGGGCTGACGCAGGATTTGTCCGCGCGTGGCATGGGAATTCGTTCCCTGCGCTACGCGATGGTGATTGACGGCGGTGTGGTCAAGACGCTGGCCGTCGAGGCGCCGGGCAAATTCGAAGTGAGCGATGCGGCGAGTGTTCTCGCGACGTTGACGTCCTGATCGTGCGGTGCGCCGTTGCCTGCCGGCAACGCTGCTCACCGGCCTCAGGGCAGTTGTAACACGGGCTGATGACCGGAAACGCCTCCGTTCCGGGCATCGGCCCGTCCCGTATCGGCGCGGGTAAACAGCCGAAACAGATTGATACGCAGTTTCAAACTACGCTGAATAGGGAATTACGCTATAATCTCCCCTATCGAATATAACTCCTGATTGATATCTTCAATCACGACGAAGAACATCATGCTGAAGCAGCGCACCATCAAATCCATCGTGAAGACCGTGGGTATCGGTGTCCACTCGGGCCGCAAGATCGAGCTGACGCTCCGTCCCGCCGCGCCGGGCACGGGCATCGTGTTCTCCCGCGTCGACCTTCCCACGCCCGTCGACATTCCCGCCGCGGCGACGTCGATCGGCGATACGCGGCTCGCGTCGGTGCTGCAGAAGGATGGCGTGCGCGTGTCGACGGTCGAGCACCTGATGTCGGCGTGTGCCGGCCTCGGCATCGACAACCTCTATGTCGACGTGACGGCCGAGGAAATCCCGATCATGGACGGCAGCGCGGCTACTTTCGTGTTCCTGATCCAGTCCGCCGGGATCGAGGAGCAGAACGCGCCGAAGCGCTTCGTCAAGGTGAAGAAGACGGTCGAAATCCGCGACGGCGACAAGTTCGCGCGTCTCGATCCGTACTTCGGTTTCAAGCTGAAATTCTCGATCGACTTCCGTCACCCGGCCGTCGACAAGACCGGCCAGGAGCTCGAGGTCGATTTCGCGAATACGTCGTACGTGCGCGAGATCGCGCGTGCACGCACGTTCGGCTTCGCGCATGAGGCCGAGATGCTGCGCGAGATGGGTCTCGCCCGCGGCGGCAGCATGGAAAACGCGATCGTGCTCGACGAGTACCGCATCCTGAACAACGACGGGCTGCGCTACGACGACGAGTTCGTGAAGCACAAGATGCTCGACGCGATCGGCGACCTGTACGTGATCGGCCATCCGCTGCTGGCGTCGTACACGGCGTACAAGTCGGGCCACGGGCTGAACAACGCGCTGCTGCGCGAACTGCTCGCGAACGAAGATGCGTACGAGATCGTCACGTTCGACGATCCGCAAGCCGCGCCGAAGGGCTTCGCGTTCGACATGCAGACGGCCTTCGCCTGACCTGCGTTCGGCGCAAGCAATAAAAAAGCAGCCTTCGGGCTGCTTTTTTTATTGGCCGGGCGCTGGCGCTGCCGGCGGCGCGCATCGTAACGCCGTCAGCGCGGCTTGGCGCCATGCCGGGCCGCCATCCGCGCGAGCGCGTCCTGCAGCGGTGACGGATCGAGATGATCTGCCAGGTCGCGCAACGCGGCCGCGCCGACCGACGTCATCCGCGCCTGCTTCACGTGCGGCGGCTCCGGCGCATCCTTCGGGCGCACGCGTACGCGCAGCGTCGAGACCGGCCAGCCGCGCTTTTGGAGATCGCCGAGCAGCCGCGGCTCGACCTGCCGCAGCCGCGCGGCCAGCGCGTTGTGCGCGGCAAAGAGGGTCAGGGTCCCGTCCTTCACGAAGCCGGGCTCGATGTGGTTTGCCAGGTAGTCGGGCAGGAGTGCGGCGAGATCGCGCTGCAGCGACGCGATCTGCTCGACGCCGGCGCGCAGCGCCGCGAACGCGTCGGTGCGGCCGAGCACTTCCGACACGGGTTGCGGGCGATACGGGGCGAGCGGGCCGAAACGCTTGGAAAATCGGTTCATCGAGACATTCTTCGGGCGCGCACGCGCGCGGACGTTGACGCCGATTGTACCCGCGCGGGCCCGTGCACGGGCGGCTTTCGCCCCGTTGGCCCGGCCGTCGGCGCGCAGTGCCCGTCCGCCCGAGACACGGGCGCACGCTTCCCCGCGTGCTAAAATTCCTCGTTTGAGTCCACTAATTCGCTAAGCCGCCGAGGCTCGGGCGTCGGGGCGCGCAATACGCGCCGGGCGCCGGTGCTGCGACGCAGGATCCGATCCGATGACAACCGGTTTTCTCCAGAAAATTTTTGGCAGCCGCAACCAGCGGCTCGTCAAGCAATACCAAAAGACCGTCACGACGATCAATGCGCTCGAAACGCAGATCGAGAAGCTGACGGACGACCAGTTGCGCGGCAAGACGGACGAATTCCGCCAGCGAGTCGCGGCCGGCGAGTCGCTCGACAAGCTGCTGCCCGAGGCGTTCGCGGTTTGTCGCGAGGCCAGCCGCCGAGTGCTGAAGATGCGGCACTTCGACGTGCAGATGATCGGCGGCATGGTGCTCCACTACGGCAAGATCGCGGAAATGCGCACCGGCGAGGGCAAGACGCTCGTCGCGACGCTGCCCGTGTACCTGAACGCACTGGCGGGCCGCGGCGTGCACGTCGTGACCGTCAACGATTACCTCGCGCAGCGCGACGCCGAATGGATGGCGCGCCTCTACAACTTCCTCGGTCTGTCGGTCGGCATCAACCTGTCCGGCATGGAGCACGACCAGAAGCAGCAGGCCTACGCGGCAGACATCACGTACGGCACGAACAACGAATTCGGCTTCGACTACCTGCGCGACAACATGGTCTACGAGACCGACGCGCGCGTGCAGCGGGCACTGAACTTCGCGGTCGTCGACGAAGTGGACTCGATCCTGATCGACGAGGCACGTACGCCGCTGATCATTTCGGGTCAGGCCGAGGATCACACCGAGCTGTACGTGCGGATGAACGCACTGCCGCCGCTGCTCGAGCGCCAGATCGGTGAAGAGAAGGCCGACGGCACGGGCGTCGAGAAGCCGGGCGACTACACGCTCGACGAGAAGGCCCGCCAGGTGTTCCTGACGGAATCGGGCCACGAGAAGGCCGAGCGCCTGCTCGCCGAATGGGGTCTGATCGGCGAGGGCGAGAGCCTGTACGCGCCGCAGAACATCACGCTGATGCACCACGTGTACGCGGCGCTGCGCGCGCACACGCTGTTCCACAAGGATCAGCACTACGTCGTGCAGAACGGCGAAGTGGTCATCGTCGACGAATTCACCGGCCGCCTGATGGCCGGCCGCCGCTGGTCCGACGGCCTGCACCAGGCCGTCGAGGCGAAGGAACACGTGAAGATCCAGAGCGAGAACCAGACGCTCGCATCGATCACGTTCCAGAACTACTTCCGGATGTACGCGAAGCTGGCCGGCATGACCGGTACCGCCGACACCGAAGCGTACGAATTCAACGAGATCTACGGTCTCGAGACGGTCGTGATCCCGACCAACCGCCCGCCGAAGCGGATCGACAAGCAGGACCAGATCTACAAGACGGCTAAGGAGCGCTATGACGCGGTGATCCGCGACATCCGCGAATGCTATGAGCGCGGTCAGCCGGTGCTGGTCGGCACGACGTCGATCGAGAACTCCGAGCTGCTGTCGCACCTGCTGAAGCAGGCCGGGCTGCCGCACGAGGTGCTGAACGCGAAGCAGCACGAGCGCGAAGCCGCGATCGTCGCGGAAGCCGGCCGTCCGAAGCGCGTCACGATCGCAACCAACATGGCCGGTCGCGGTACCGACATCGTGCTTGGCGGCAATGCGGAGAAGCAGGCTGCGTTCATCGAGGCCGACGAAGCCATCCCGGCCGACGAGAAGGCGCGCCGCATCCAGCAGCTGCACGACGAGTGGGAAACGCTGCACGAGCAGGTGAAGGCCGCGGGTGGCCTGCACATCATCGGCACCGAGCGTCACGAATCGCGCCGGATCGACAACCAGCTGCGCGGCCGTGCGGGCCGCCAGGGCGATCCGGGCTCGTCGCGCTTCTACCTGTCGCTCGACGATCCGCTGTTGCGCATCTTCGCGGGCGACCGCGTGCGTTCGATCATGGACCGCCTGAAGATGCCGGAAGGCGAGGCGATCGAGGCCGGCATCGTCACGCGCTCGATCGAGTCCGCGCAGCGCAAGGTCGAGGCGCGCAACTTCGACATCCGCAAGCAGCTGCTCGAATACGACGACGTGTCGAACGACCAGCGCAAGGTGATCTACCAGCAGCGTAACGAGCTGCTCGAAGCGCACGACATCACCGAGACGATCACCGCGATGCGTCATGGCGTGGTGACCGAAGTCGTCCGCCAGTTCGTGCCGGAAGGCAGCATCGAAGAGCAGTGGGACGTGCCCGAGCTCGAGGAAGCGCTGCGCAACGACTGGCAGCTCGACCTCGCGATCCAGGAAATGGTGAACGAGTCGTCGTCGATCACCGCCGAGGAGATCCTCGACGCCGTGATGACGGCCGCCGACGAGCAGTACGAGGCGAAGGTCGCGATGGTCGGCCGCGAATCGTTCAGCGCGTTCGAGCGCTCGGTGATGCTGCAGACGGTCGACCGCCTGTGGCGCGAGCACCTCGCGGCGCTCGACCACCTGCGCCAGGGTATCCACCTGCGCGGCTATGCGCAGAAGAACCCGAAGCAGGAATACAAGCGCGAAGCGTTCGAGCTGTTCGCCGCGATGCTCGAAGCGATCAAGCAGGAAGTCACGCGCGTCGTGATGAACGTGCAGATCCAGTCGCCGGAGCAGCTCGAGCAAGCCGCCGAGCAGATCGAGGAGCGCAGCGGTCATCTCGAGAACGTCGAGTACCAGCACGCCGATTACGCGGAAGCCGGTGCGCCGGTGGCGAACGTCACCGCTGCCGCAGCGGCCACGGCGACGGCCGAGATGGTCGGCAGCGCGATGACGCACAGCGGCCCCGGCGGCGAAATGCCGAAGGTCGGCCGCAACGATCCGTGCCCGTGCGGCAGCGGCAAGAAGTACAAGCAATGTCACGGGAAGCTGTCATGATCGACGGCGGCGCGCATCACGCGTGCCGCTTCGTTCGCAGCTTCGAGTGAGTGATGTGAGTTGCGGCGGCCCGCGCGTGCGGCCGCCGGTTCTTCCAATCGATGCCGGCGCATGCCGGCATTTTCCATCCGGCAGGTGTGCCCCATGGCTGTCAATTTTCCGTCGATCGATCCCGCCCAACTGCATCCCGTCGCCGGCGTCACGCTCGGCTGGGCGGAAGCGAACATCCGCAAGCCGAATCGCAAGGACGTGCTGGTCATCTCCGTCGACGAAGGTGCGACGGTCGCGGGCGTGTTCACCGAAAACCGTTTCTGCGCTGCGCCGGTCATCGTCTGCCGCGAGCACCTGGCAAAGGTGCGCGCGGGCGGCGCGGGCATTCGCGCGCTCGTCGTGAATACGGGCAATGCGAACGCAGGCACCGGCGAGCCGGGCCTCGTGAACGCGCGCGAAACCTGCACGGAACTCGCGCGCCTCGCGGGCATCGAGCCGGCGCAGGTGCTGCCGTTCTCGACCGGCGTGATCCTCGAGCCGCTGCCGATCGACCGCCTGAAGGCCGGGCTGCCGGCCGCGCTCGCGAACCGCAAGGAAGCGAACTGGTTCGACGCCGCGCACGCGATCATGACGACCGACACGCTGCCGAAGGCCACGTCGCGCCAGGTGACGATCGACGGCCACACGGTCACGCTGACGGGCATCAGCAAGGGTGCGGGCATGATCAAGCCGAACATGGCGACGATGCTCGGCTTCCTCGCGTTCGACGCGAACGTCGCGCAGCCGGTGCTCGATACGCTCGTGAAGGAAGTGGCCGACCGCTCGTTCAACTGCATCACGATCGACGGCGATACGTCGACGAACGACTCGTTCATCCTGATTGCGTCGGGCAAGAGCACGCTGCCGGCGATCACGTCGACCGATTCGCCGGCCTATGCGGCGCTGCGCGATGCGGTGACGGAAGTCGCGCAAGTGCTGTCGCAACTGATCGTGCGCGATGGCGAAGGCGCGACGAAATTCATGACGGTGCAGGTCGAAGGCGGCAAGAGCGTCGCGGAATGCCGCCAGATCGCTTACGCGATCGGCCATTCGCCGCTCGTGAAGACGGCCTTCTACGCATCCGACCCCAACCTCGGCCGGATTCTCGCGGCGATCGGCTATGCGGGCGTCGCAGATCTCGACGTCGACAAGATCGACCTCTATCTCGACGACGTGCTCGTCGCGAAGTCAGGTGGTCGCAACCCGGCCTACCAGGAAGAGGACGGCCAGCGCGTGATGAAGCAGAGCGAAATCACGATCCGCGTGCTGCTCGGCCGCGGCGACGCGCAGGCCACCATCTGGACGTGCGACCTGTCGCACGACTACGTGAGCATCAACGCGGATTACCGCTCCTGATCGGGAGTGGTCGAACGACATGGACAAGCTTGAACAGTTTCTGACGCGCGCCGAAGCGCTGCTCGGCCGTCTCGAGGGGATGCTGCCGCCCGCGCCGGCAGCGGTCGACTGGAATGCCGCGCACGCGTTCCGCTGGCGCAAGCGCCAGGGGCGCGGCTATCTGCAGCCGGTGCCGGCCGTGTCGTCGATCACGCTCGACGATCTCCACAACATCGATCGCCAGAAAGGGCTGATCGAACAGAACACGCGGCAGTTCGTGCAGCAGAAGCCGGCCAACAACGTGCTGCTGACCGGCGCGCGCGGTACCGGCAAGTCGTCGCTGATCAAGGCGTGCCTGAACGCGTATGCGAACGACGGCCTGCGCCTGATCGAAGTCGACAAGGACGACCTGCACGATCTCGGCGACATCGTCGACCTGATCTCGCAGCGTCCCGAGCGCTTCATCGTGTTCTGCGACGACCTGTCGTTCGAGGAAGGCGAGTCGGGCTACAAGGCGCTGAAGGTTGCGCTCGACGGCTCGATCGCCGCGCAGTCGGACAACGTGCTGATCTACGCGACGTCGAACCGCCGCCATCTGCTGCCCGAGTACATGAGCGACAACGAGACGTACAAGCATCTCCCGGATGGCGAGATTCACCCCGGCGAAGTCGTCGAGGAGAAGATCTCGCTGTCGGAGCGCTTCGGCCTGTGGGTCAGCTTCTATCCGTTCAAGCAGGACGACTATCTCGACATCGTCGGGCACTGGCTGCGTCATTTCGGCTGCCCGGATACGGAGATCGAGTCCGCACGCGGCGACGCGCTCGTGTGGGCGCTCGAGCGCGGCTCGCGATCGGGGCGCGTTGCGTGGCAGTTTGCGCGTGACTGGTCGGGCCGCAAGGAGCAAGCATGAGCGCGGATCTCGCACAAGGCGCGGTGCGCGCACCCGATGGCCGCAAGGTGACGGAAGTCGCGGTCGGTGTGATGGTGCAGCCGGACGGCCGCTACCTGCTCGCGCAGCGGCTGCAAGGCAAGCCGTATGAAGGTTACTGGGAGTTTCCGGGCGGCAAGCTGGAGGCCGGCGAAAGCGTCGAGGACGCGCTTGCGCGCGAACTGCACGAAGAGCTCGGCATCGAAGTCACGGCCAGCCATCGCTGGCACACGCTCGAGCACGATTATCCGCATGCCTACGTGCGGCTTTATTTCTGCAAGGTGACGGGCTGGACGGGCGAGCCGCACAGCAAGGAAGGGCAGGCGTTCGTATGGCAGCAACTGCCGGTCGAGGTCGCGCCGTTGCTGCCGGCTGCGCTGCCGGTGCTCGAACTGCTCGAGAAGGAAGCGGCGTCGAACTGACGCCACGATGGCCTGCCGGAAAGGCGGGCCATATCACTCGCGGGCGGTGCCGCGCACCGCTCAGCTGTCGCGGCGGCCGTCCGTGCCGTCTTCTTCCGACGAGGGGCCCTCGTCGGAGGAACCACCGATCCGGTACTTTTCCGCGGCCCATGCGCCGAGGTCGAGCTGCTTGCAGCGGGCCGAGCAGAACGGGCGGAACTGATTTTCGGGTGTCCAGCGCACTTCGGCGCCGCACGACGGGCATTTCACAACGGTAGTCATACGAAAGCGATCCGGCACGCGGCCGTTACAGATTGCACAGTGTCAGATGGAACGGCACGTCGATGTCCACCGCGCGCGGCCGCACATCGCCGTCCTGCATGGTGAACCGTACCCACAGCATGTATTTGTTGGCGCTCGCTTCGGGAATGACGCGCAGCTCCGGCGCTACACGCACCTGCATCAACTGGTAGGTGCGGCCGGACAGCATCTGCTGGTAGCTGCCCTGCATCGCCATGACCTTCGACGCCTGGCCCGATTCGCGCGCGAGCCGCAGCACGATCGTCACGGCGTCGCGCAGCGGCAGCATCGGCAGGATCCACTTCGCAATGTCCTGGCGCCGCTGCTCGGCGGGCCACTGCTGCCATGCGTAGTACGACGGCAGGTCGAACTTGCACGTGCCGCCGGGAATCACTGCGCGGCTGCGGATGCTGGCGAGCCACTCGTTGTCGACGAGGTGCTGCCCGGTCTTGCCCTGCATCTGCGCGAGATTCGCGAGCGTCTGCTCGATTTCGCCGAGCACGGCTTCGAGCGCGTTCTGCTCGATGCCCGGATTGCCGCGAAAGGGGGCGAGCGTCTGGCGCTGACGTTCGAGCTCTTTCATCAGATCCGATTTCAGATCCGCGCGGCCCGTTACCTCGGCGATTTCGAACAGCGTCGTCAGCGCGACGTGGTGTTCACGCGGGTCCTCCTGAGCCAAAAAGAACGCGAAGCGCTCGAAGAGATCTTCGAGGCGCAACAGCGTGCGAATTCGCTCGTTGAACGGATACTCGTAAAGAATCAAGCGCGCTCGCCTCTTGGGTAGGAATTGAAACAATGCAGGACATTCTAATGCTCACTCTCTACCCTAGCAACGCGCCAATTTCGTACACCATCACGATTGCGCACGATGCTCAGCGCGCGGCGGCTGCCAACCCGAGATAACGTTGGTGCAGTGTATCGACCTGCGCGGCGAGCGCGTCGGGCGTCGTCGCATCGTTGACGATCACGTCGTCGGCCGCCGCGAGACGGGCTTCACGCGTTGCCTGTTTCGCGATGATCGCTTCGACCTGCTCGCGCGTGAAGCCGTTGCGCTGCATCACGCGTGCGATCTGCGTTTCGACCGGGCAATCGACGACGAGTACGCGATCGCTGCGCGTCTTCCAGTTGCCTGACTCGACGAGCAGCGGCACGACGAACATCACGTACGGGCCCTGCGCTTCGCGCGCTTCGCGATCGGTCTCCGCGCGGATCAGCGGGTGCGTGATCGCTTCGAGGCGCCGGCGCGCGGCGTCGTCGCCGAAGATCAGTGCGCGCATTTTCGCGCGGTCGAGCGCGCCGTCGGCGGCAACGAAGCCGTGGCCGAATGCCTGTTCGATCGCGGGCATCGCGAGGCCGCCCGGTGCGGTAATGCGATGGGCGATCAGATCGGTATCGACCAGCGACGCGCCGCGGGCGCCGAACAGATCGGCGACGGTCGTCTTGCCGCTGCCGATGCCGCCGGTGAGTCCAATTGCGAACATGTCAGCCTCCGAGCGCCGAATAGAAAGGGGTGCCGAAAAACAGCGTCGCGACGCCGCCTGCCGCGAGGAACGGGCCGAACGGAATCGGCTCCTCGAAGCGCATGCGGCCGCGCCAGGTCGCAACGAGCCCGACGATCGCGCCCGTCACCGCGGCGAACAGCACGACCTGCGGCAGCGCGGCCCAGCCCATCCATGCGCCGAGCGCGGCGAGCAGCTTCAGGTCGCCGAACCCGATCCCCTCGATCCCGCGCAGCCATTTGAACAGCCAGTAGATCGACCACAGGAACAGGTAGCCGGCCATGGCCCCGATCACGGCCGAGCGCAGCGACGTGAATGTGCCGCCGAGGTTCAGCACGAGCCCGGCCCAGAGGAGCGGCAGCGTCATCGAGTCGGGGAGGTAGCCGGTCCGGATATCGATTGCACTCATCGCGAGCAGCGCGGCACACAGCGCGAACGCGGCAAGCGCGGCGACGGTCGGGCCGAATGCGGCGAGGGAGCCGGCGGCGAGCAATGCGCACGCGAGCTCGACGAGCGGATAACGGATGCCGATCGCGTGACCGCAGCGACGGCAACGCCCGCGCAGCATCAGGTAGCTGACGAGCGGGATGTTTTCCCAAGCGCGCAGTACATGGCCGCAATGCGGGCACGCGCTGCGCGGGCGCCACAGATTGTAGTGCGGCGGGTAGCCGTCGTCGGGCGGGGCGCTCGCATTGCCGGTCGCTTCATCGATCTCGGCTTGCCATGCGCGCTGCATCATCACGGGCAGCCGGTGCACGACCACGTTCAGGAAGCTGCCGATGCAGAGGCCGATGACGGCCGCGAACGCATACTGCAACGCAGGCGGCAGCATCGCCAGCGCGAGCAGCGTACTTTCGGGCGAATCGGTAACGGCGTACAGGGGCGCTGGCGTCATGAGGCTCAAGGTTCGGACAAAAAGGCGACAGAATCGGTTGCGATGCTACACCACGTTGCCGAGCTGGAGGATGGGCAGGTACATCGCGATCACGAGGCCGCCGACGAGTGCGCCCAGCACGATCACGATCAGCGGTTCGCCGAGCGCGGCAAGTGCATCGAGGCGCGCGTCGAGCTGGCGTTCGCACAACGCGGCGATGTCGGCGAGCATCGTGTCGAGCGCACCGGTTTCCTCGGCGACGGCGATCGGTTGCACGACGTCGTTCGGAAAGCAGCCGGCCGACTGCATTGCATCCGCGAGACGCGCGCCGCGCAGCACGCGAGCCGCGATGTGCGCGGTGGCGCGCTCGAACACCGGATGGCCGGCCGTGCGCTCGAGCGTGGCGAAGGTGTCGGCGAGCGGTACGCCGGCGCCGAGCAGCGTCGCCAGCGAGCGGCACCAGCGTGCGGCTGCGTACCGGCTGAGCGCACTACCCGCGAGCGGCGCGTGCAGCAGGTGCCGCGCGACCGCGTGGCGCAGCGGTGCCGACCGGCGCAGCGCGTAATGTGCGGCCAGCCCGGCTGCCGCCGTACCGGCAACGAGCACACCGCCCCACGCAGACAGCGCGGAGGACAGCGCGAGCAGCGCACGGGTCGGCGCCGGTAGCGCGGCGCCAAAACCGTCGAAGAGCTGCCGGAACGTCGGCACGACCCATACCATCAACGCGGCCGAGATCGCGAGTGCGAACAGGATGACGGCCATCGGATAGGCGAGCGCGGCCCGCAGCTTGCGCCACTGCGCGTCGGCGCGCTCGCGGTGTTCGGCGACCCGTGTCAGCACGACGCCGAGCGAGCCCGACGCTTCGCCGACCTCGATCAACTGGCGATACAGCGTGCCGAACTGCGATGGATAGCGTGCGAGCGCATCGGCGAAACGCCGCCCGGCGAGGATCTCGCGGGCGAGACCCGCGGCGATGCGCGGCAGTCCGTCGCGCGGCCGCGTACGCGCGAGCATCTCGAGCGACGGCGCCAGCGGCAATCCGGCCTGCAGCAGGCTCGCGAGCTGGCGCGTGAAGCGTGTGACGTCCCGCGCGCCGGCCGTTGGCGGCCGGGCCGGCCCGCGGACGTCGAGCGACAGCACGGCGATGCCGTCGCGTGCGAGCGCTGCGCGCGCCGCTTCGGTGTCGAACGCGATGACGATCCCGCCGCGTGGCGTGCCGTCGCGACGGCGGCCGCGCCACGCGAAGCGGGTTTCGCGCGGCGGTGTGCGCATGCTCATGCCGCAGGTGTCGCGGCGAAGGCTTCGGCGATGCTCGTCGTGCCGTCGTGGACGCGCGCGAGCGCCGCATCGCGCAGACTGCGCACGCCTTCGGCTGCCGCGCATTGCGCGAGTTCGCCGACGCTCGCCCGTGCGACGATGCGCTCCGCCAGCCCGGACGATACCGGCATCGTCTGATGCAGGCCGACACGGCCGCGATAGCCGATCCAGTGACAGGTCGAACAGCCCCGCGCGACGAACGGCCGCCATCCGGCTGCGAGGGCAGCCGGGTCGCAGCCGGCCTCCCGCAGGACGGGCACCGGTGCGTCCGAGTGCACGCGGCAGGCGGCGCACAGCCGCCGGACGAGGCGCTGCGCGGTGACGAGGTGCAGCGCAGCCGCGAGGTTGTATGGTGCGACGCCGATGTCGAGCAGCCGCGCGACGGCGGCCGGCGCATCGTTCGTGTGCAGCGTCGACAGCACCAGATGGCCGGTCTGCGCGGCCTTGATCGCGACGTCGGCCGTCTCCGCATCGCGAATCTCGCCGACCATGATGATGTCCGGATCCTGCCGCAGCAGCGCGCGCAGTGCAGTCGCGAACGTGAGCCCCGCCTTTTCGGCGACACCGACCTGGCTGATGCCGTCGAGCTGGATCTCGGCGGGATCCTCGACCGTGCAGACGTTGTGCGCGTCGCGATCGAGCATCTGCAGCGCGCAGTAGAGCGACAGCGTCTTGCCGCTGCCGGTCGGGCCCGTGACGAGCACGAGGCCATGCGGCGCACGTATCGCGGCCTCCATCGCGGCCGCCTGCTGCGCGTCGAAGCCGAGGCGAGCGAGCGTGAGGTCGGGCGGCAGCGTTTCGAGGCGCCGCAGCACAAGCTTTTCACCGAACAACGTGGGCAGCGAACTGACCCGGAAGTCGCCGCGCGTGCCGCCGTCGATTGCGATGCGCAGCCTGCCGTCCTGCGGGAGCCGCCGCTCGGCGATGTCCATGCGCGCGAGCACCTTGATCCGCGTGACGAGCGCGTCACGCAGATGCAGCGGCGGCCGCGCATGTTCGTGCAGCACGCCGTCGATGCGCAGGCGGATGCGCCAGCCGGCTTCGAACGGCTCGACGTGGATGTCGGATGCGTCGCGCACGCGTGCCGCGTGAAGCGTATCCGTCAGCAGCCGCACGGCCGGCGCATCGTCGAGCTGGGCCGCGTCGAGTGCGCGCGGTGCGGTGGCGGGCGACGTATCGGAGTGGGTGGGCGGCGGCTTGCGCAGCGGCGCCCCGGGAGGAGGGAAATGCATGTGAGCCGGCACGCTGGCCGCCTGTTGACCGTGACCAGCAGATGGTCGCGCGTCTCGGGCGGCGTCGGCAGTCGGCCGTTCGGCTAGCGCGCGTTAGTGCGTGTGGTGCGCGAGCTGCGCGGCTTGAAGAGCTTGACCGTGCGCACGGCCTGGTCGTCGCTGCGCATCACCTCGAGCATCACGTCACCGATTTTCAGGCACACGTCGTCTTCCGGAATTTCCTCGAGGATTTCGAGAACGAGTCCGTTCAGCGTCTTCGGCCCGTCGGTCGGCAGCTTCAGGTGCAGCCAGCGGTTCAGTTCGCGCAGCGGCATGCTCGCCGAGACGATGCATTCGCCGTTCTCGTCCCAGCCGCCCTTGCGTTCGCTGCGCGGCATCGACGTCGTGAATTCGCCGATCAGCTCCTCGATGATGTCTTCGGGCGTGACGAGCCCTTCGAGCTCGCCATACTCGTTGACGACGAGCGCGGTCCGCTGCCGCGTTTCCTGGAAAAACTGGAGCTGCTGAACCACCGGCGTGCCCGACGGCACGTAGTACGGCTCGGCGAGCAGCGTGCGCAGCGTCTCGCGGTCGAACTCCTGGTTGTGCAGCGCGGTCAGCGTCTTGCGGACGTGCAGCACGCCGAGCACCCTGTCGATGTCGCCTTCATAGACGACGAGCCGGTTGTGATAGCAGGTTTCGAGCTGGTGCAGGACGTCGTCGAGCGGCGCGTAGAAGTTGAGCGACTCGATCTGGCGGCGCGGCACCATCACGTCGTCGACCGTGATGTTCTCGAGGTCGAACAGGTTGAGCAGGATGCTGCGGTGCTTGGTCGGCATGAAGCTGCTCGACTCGAGCACGATCGCGCGCAGCTCGTCGGCCGACATGCGCTGGTCGCGCCCCTTCTTCGTGTTGATGCGCAGCACCCACAGCACGCCGTTCGCGAGCGCGTTGACGAACCAGACGACCGGCTTGAACACGCGCATCAGCGGCGCGATCACGAGGCTCGCGGGCAGTGCGATGCGTTCGGGGAACGTCGCGCCGACGATCTTCGGTGCGATTTCCGCGAACACGATGATCAGGAACGCGACGATGCCGGTCGCGATCGACAGCGCGAGGTTGTTGCGGCCGAACGTATGCAGCGCGAGCGACGTCGTCAGGACCGGGATGATCGTGTTGAACAGGTTGTTGCCGATCAGGATCACGCTGAGCAGCAGGTCAGTGCGCGTGAGCAGCCCCTGCGTGGTCTTCGCGCCGAGCGCGCCCTGGGTGGCGAGATGCTTCAGCCGATGGCGGTTGAGCGCCATCATCGCGGTCTCGGAAATCGAAAAGAAGCTGGAACAGAGGAGAAGCAGGAAGACGGCGCCGATTTGCGCCCATAAGGGAATTTGGTCCACGCGTTGGAAGGGCAGTGAAGGACAGGAATGGAGGGAATATAGCAGAGGCCGGCGACCGTGATGTGTCTGACGGGGCCGCGCGCTCAGCAACTCTAGTCAATTCTCGGCAATTTGTAAAAATCTTCGATAACCTTTCACATCTATCAAGCGGTGGGCGCAAGCTTTGCGTTTCATGAAGCGGGCGTACAGTCGTGCGGCGCCTGCTGACAATTGACGAGACACGTGTATGCCTATGACGGAGCAGGTCGTCTGGAGCGGGGCGAGTCGGACTTCGATACCCTGGCTTATCGACGGGACGAGCGTGGTCAGGTGACATCGGCTGTCGGCCTGCATCAGCCGGCCGAGCATTATCAATACAGCGCGGTGATGAATCTCGCGGCCCACGGCAGGCAATCGCCAATCGATACGCATCGATATTCGCGAGGCGGTTTGCCGGAGCAGGCAGGTCATCCGCGGTACAAGTGCGATGCCGAACATCAAGATACTGCAATGAATCCGACGGAATCCGACGTTTTGACCGCCATCCGAGGGGGGCGGCTCGCGAGTGTATTGCGTGGCGAGGCGTGTGTGTTCCGCACACCGCCCGAGATCAACGACGACATGCGTCCGACCGATCATGCGGAATTGCTGGAACGCACGCTGTATCCGCTCAGCCGAACGGAAGGTGTCGATTTCGTCCAGCGTGAACTCGAGAACGCTTTGCAAGCCGCATGCAATGACCCGGTGGGTGTCTTCTGTGCGATTCAGTGTTTTTACATGGCGCAGATGGACGAGCAGAGCGGCAGCTCGCCATTCCATCTGAATTGCGACCGCTTGCCGAAGCTTTTGGCATCGGCGTTCCTCAAGGAATCGGCAGGACTGCATGCGCTTGCGTTGCGGCCCAACGATCATCTATACGATCGCTCGTATCGCGTGACGCTATCCCGGATGCGCATGCTGGCAAAGGATTGCAGCATCGATTGGGGAGTTGCCTTGCCGCCACTCTGAAATTCCGGATTATCGGGCTGGCGATCGCGTCTTTTACGCTCCGCGAAGATCGGCAAGGACAGGTGCGCGAAGCCTTTGATGCGTGCCGGGAATGGTCTGGCGGGTCCGAGTAACAGGTCTCGGCTCCGGAGGTGGAGCGGAGAGTCCAAGGAGGCCCGATCAATCCGGCCATACGAAGTCCGGAGCTTGAGCCGAGAGATTGCGTGAGCGCAGGATTCCGTATTGCGCGAGGCTGGATGTTTTCGCTTTGGCGTCAATCCGCTCGCGCCGGCGGTTTTGGGGATAGTCTGTTTCGTGCCAAGCACCGGCGCCATCCGGCGTTTGCCGATGTATGGAAAGCGGGCAAAAAAAATGCCCCGTCATTCGACAGGGCATTCTTTGTACAGCGTTGACTACAACATCAAGCTGAAAAGGATCGGTGTTTCGATGATCCTTGAAAATCTGGTCGGGGTGAGAGGATTCGAACCTCCGGCCTCTACGTCCCGAACGTAGCGCTCTACCAGGCTAAGCTACACCCCGATTTACTCTTCCGATTTCGCGGTTTTCTTTAAAACCGCTGCGTCATCAAGCAAGAACATAACTATAACGACGTTTCTTCAAAAAGGGAAGCCCCTGGAGAAGAAATTTTTCGAGACAGGTGATTTTCCCGTGTCGAACGTACGTCGCAGCCGGGGCGGCGACGTACGACATGCACTTACGACTGCCGCGACGTCGAGTACGAGCACAACGCGAGCAGGCTTTCCTTATAGACCGAATCGGGGAACGCGGCGATCGCCGCCGCTGCCGCCTGTGCTTCCTGGCGTGCGCATTCGAGCGTGTGATCCAGTGCGCCCGAGCGCGTGATCGCTTCGAAGATCGTGTCGAAGCGATCGGTGCCGCCCTGTTCGATCGCCTCGCGTGCCAGCGCCGACTGCTCGGGCGTGCCGCGTTCGATCAGATAGATGAGCGGCAGCGTCGGCTTGCCTTCGCGGAGGTCGTCGCCGGCATTCTTGCCCATTGCCTCGACGGTGCCCGCGTAGTCGAGCCAGTCGTCCATGATCTGGAATGCGGTACCGATCCGGCGGCCGTATTCGGCGGCGGCGGCCTCGGTCGGCGCATCGGCGCCCGCGAGCACCGCGCCCAGGCGGGCCGACGCCTCGAACAGCTTGGCCGTCTTGTAGCGGATCACCTGCATGTAGCGCGTTTCGTCGACGTCCGCGTCGTGCATGTTGAGGAGCTGCAGCACCTCGCCTTCCGAGATGATCGTCGTGGCTTCGGACAGGATCTCCATCACGCGCATCTTGCCGACGCCGACCATCATCTCGAACGAGCGCGAATAGAGGTAGTCGCCTACCAGCACGCTCGCGGCGTTGCCGAACAGCGCATTGGCGGTCTGGCGGCCGCGGCGCAGCTCGGATTCGTCGACGACGTCGTCATGCAGCAGCGTGGCCGTGTGGATGAATTCGACGACGGCGGCCAGCACGTGCCGCTGGTGCGACGTCTCGCCGAGCGCACCGGCGACGAGCAGCAGCAACGCCGGACGCAGCCGCTTGCCGCCCGCGCCGATGATGTACTCGGCGATCTGGTTGATCAGCAACACGTCGGACGCGAGGCTTTGCCGGATAACGCGATTCACCTGCTCCATGTCACTGGTGATCGGAGCGAGCAGGTGGGCGGCGCTGAGGGTGGGGGAGGCGGTGGACGACGACATGATGATGGAATTGGGTGATGCGGCGGATTATAAGGCGAATCCGAGATATCCCGGTCTGTGACACGTGCCGCAGCCGCGAATTTGGCCATTCGGCCGAGGCCGGCGCACGGCAATCGTCAATGGGTTTTGACTTCGGTGCTAAGCCCATGTATAATCACGTGTTTTCCGCGCGTGGTGTGCGGAAAATTTGGATCCAGAGTGAGGTTCTCAATGTACGCGGTCATAAAAACCGGCGGCAAGCAGTACAAGGTTGCCGTTGGCGAAAAACTCAAAGTAGAACAGATACCGGCTGACATTGACGCTGAAATCACGCTCGACCAGGTTCTCGCAGTGGGCGAAGGCGAATCGATTAAGTTCGGTACGCCGCTGGTCAGTGGGGCTTCCGTCAAGGCCACCGTTGTGTCGCACGGTCGTCATGCCAAGGTCACCATCTTCAAGATGCGTCGCCGGAAGCACTACCAAAAGCACGGCGGCCACCGCCAGAACTACACTGAGCTGCGCATCGACGCGATCAACGCGTAAGCGCCTCGGTAAAGGAGCAATCAGATGGCACACAAAAAGGCAGGCGGCTCTTCCCGGAACGGCCGCGACTCCGAGTCGAAACGTCTCGGCGTGAAAGTGTACGGCGGCCAGGCAATCAATGCCGGCGGCATCATCGTGCGTCAGCGCGGTACGCGCATGCACGCAGGCGAGAACGTCGGCATGGGCAAGGATCACACCCTGTTCGCGCTGGTCGACGGTCACGTCAAGTTCGCGACGAAGGGCGCGGACAAGAAGCATCTGGTCATCGTTGTCCCGGCGGCTGCCTAAGTTCAGGCACCCAAGGGCTTCGTAGCCGAAAGGCCCCGCAGTCTTCGCGGGGCCTTTTTTTATTTGGCCGCCGGGCGCGTGTGCGTTCGGGCGGCCATTGCGCAACCGGCGTACGATCGGCCGAACGGCAGATTGTTCAAGCGTGCCGGCGCGCGGCACAATAGCGGAAATACTGGGCGGAGTGACGAATGAAGTTCATTGACGAAGCACGAATCGAAGTCATCGCCGGAGACGGAGGCGATGGCAGCGCGTCGATGCGCCGCGAGAAATTCGTCCCGTTCGGCGGGCCGGACGGCGGCGACGGCGGCCGGGGCGGTAGCGTGTACGCGATTGCCGACCGCAACATCAACACGCTGATCGACTACCGTTACGCGAAGAAGCATCTGGCGCGCAACGGCGAAAACGGGCGCGGCTCGGATTGCTACGGCAAGGGTGGCGACGACGTCACGCTGCGCATGCCGGTCGGCACGATCATCAGTGACATGGATACCGGCGAGCTGATCGCCGACCTGACCGAGCACGACCAGCAGGTGATGCTGGCGCAGGGCGGGTCCGGCGGGCTCGGCAACCTGCATTTCAAGTCGAGCACGAACCGCGCGCCGCGCCAGAAGACGGACGGCAAGCCCGGCGAGCGTCGCATGCTGAAGCTCGAGCTGAAGGTGCTCGCCGATGTCGGTCTGCTTGGCATGCCGAATGCGGGCAAGTCGACGTTCATCTCGTCGGTGTCGAACGCAAGGCCGAAGATTGCCGACTACCCGTTCACGACGCTTGCGCCGAATCTCGGCGTGGTGCGTGTCGGCCCGAGCAAGAGCTTCGTGATCGCCGACATCCCGGGGCTGATCGAGGGTGCCGCCGAAGGCGCGGGCCTCGGCCATCAGTTCCTGCGCCACCTGCAGCGCACCGGCGTGCTGCTGCATCTCGTCGATCTCGCGCCGTTCGACGAAAGCGTCGATCCGGTTGCGGAAGCGACGGCGATCGTCGGCGAGCTGCGCAAGTACGACGAAGCGCTCTACGAGAAGCCGCGCTGGCTCGTGCTGAACAAGCTCGACATGGTGCCGGAAGACGAGCGCAAGGCGCGCGTCGCGGATTTCCTCGAGCGCTTCGAGTGGGACGGCCCCGTGTTCGAGATCTCGGCACTGACGGGCCAGGGCTGTGAAGCGCTGTGCTACGCGATCTACGACTACCTCTCCGAACATTCGGACGCGCATCGCGCGGCGGAGGCGGAAGATCTCGCGGCGGACGTGCGCTTCCGCGACGCGCCGCCTGCCAAGGGCGATGTAACGCCGGGCGACGACGCCTGAGTTGTTCCGGAACGCGCCGGGCGTGCCGCCCGGCGTCGGCGTTCAATCGCGTCCGGCCGGGCAGGCATCAGATACAGGAGACAGTGCAGGATGCGTTCGATCATCGCGGATTCGAAGCGATTGGTGGTGAAGGTGGGTTCCAGCCTCGTGACCAACGACGGCAAGGGGCTCGATCATGCAGCAATCGGCCGCTGGGCGGCTCAGATCGCCGCGCTGCGCGCGCAGGGCAAGGAAGTCGTGCTCGTCAGTTCGGGCGCGATTGCCGAAGGGATGCAGCGGCTCGGCTGGAGCAAGCGGCCGCGGGAAATCGACGAGTTGCAGGCTGCCGCCGCAGTCGGCCAGATGGGGCTCGCGCAGGTCTATGAGAGCCGCTTCACCGAGCACGACATCCGCACCGCGCAGATCCTGCTCACGCATGCCGACCTGGCAGACCGCGAGCGTTACCTGAATGCGCGTTCGACGCTGCTGACGCTGTTGCGGCTGGGCGTCGTGCCGATCATCAACGAGAACGACACGGTCGTTACCGACGAAATCAAGTTCGGCGACAACGACACGCTCGGCGCGCTCGTTGCAAACCTGATCGAAGGCGATGCACTGATCATCCTGACCGACCAGTCGGGGCTGTTCACGGCCGATCCGCGCAAGGATCCGAAGGCGACGCTCGTTGCGGAAGCCAGCGCGGGCGCGCCGGAACTCGAGGCGATGGCGGGCGGTGCAGGCTCGAGCCTTGGCCGCGGCGGGATGCTGACGAAGATCCTCGCGGCGAAACGTGCGGCGCACAGCGGCGCGAATACCGTGATCGCGAGCGGCCGGGAGACTGACGTGCTCGTGCGTCTGGCGGCCGGCGAGGCGATCGGCACGCAACTGATCGCACGTACCGCGCGGATGGCGGCGCGCAAGCAGTGGATGGCCGACCATCTTCAGGTGCGCGGCCATGTCGTGATCGACGCGGGCGCGGTCGAGAAGCTGACGGCCGGTGGCAAGAGCCTGCTGCCGATCGGCGTGGTCGGCGTGCAGGGCGCGTTCGCGCGTGGTGAAGTCATCGCGTGTGTCGATCCTGCCGGGCGCGAAGTGGCGCGTGGGCTCACGAACTACAGCAGTGCGGAGACGAAGCTGATTCACCGCAAGCCGAGCGGCGAGATCGAATCCGTGCTCGGCTACATGCTGGAGCCCGAATTGATCCATCGCGACAACCTGGTGCTGGTGTGACCATTCGCGTCTTCGGTTCCGGCCTTCAAATGAAAAAGCCCGCGTGATGCGGGCTTTTTTCATGTGGCGGACAGGCGGCACGGCGGGCGCCGCGCGCCGTCAGCGCAACTGGCTCATCGCGGTGCGGTGAAACCGGATGTTCTCCAGGATCTGCTGGGTCGTGCCCTGCGGCATCTTGTTCGAGCAGAAGTAGTCCTGATAGAGCGCCGAGTGGTAGGCATTCAGCTCGCCGTTCTCGATGCGCCGCCAGTCGTTCTCGACGGTGCGATCCCAGCCGTCGTGTTCCGAATTCAGGCCGGCATACTGGCGCCATTCGTAGGTGTCGCAGCGGATACCTTCGTAGTTCACGTTGCGCGCACCGGCCGGGCTCGTGATGACGACTGCGAAGCGCACGACGCCATCAGTGCCGACCGCGAGCGACTTCGCATCGACGAAGAACTTGAGCGGCGTGTTCTGCGATACGTTGAACGGCAGCAGGTCACCCGCCTGCGGCAGCGGCGGCAGCGAATCGACCGCGTTTTCCTTCCAGGTTCCCTGGCGGTCCAGCAGATACACGAACTCGCTGTCGTCCTTGTTGGTCGGCGTCTTCGAATTCGCGCAACCTGCCAGCGTGGCCGCCGCGGCAATCGATGCGAGCGCGAGAGCAATCGCTTTCAATATGCATTCCTCGTAAAAAAAGGGCGCGACACCAAGGTCGCGCCCGGTCATGCAGTTCGATTCGTCATTTGCCGACGATCACGTGGGGCGGCATCTCGTCGAGCGTGCTCGCTTCCACTTCGATCTCCGAACAGACTACCGATGTGTCGACAATCGTCAGCGTCTGCTGGGCCTGCACGCCAATGACGCGCGGATAGCGCGACAGACGCGGCCCGCGCGGCTTCTCGGCTCGCTGCGCCGGGCGGCGCAGGAAGCGCGACAGTTCCGTCAGCGCCAACTGATAGACATCCCGCTTGAACTCGATCACCGCATCGAGCGGCACCCAGTACTCGTTCCAGCGCCACGCATCGAACTCCGGGTGGTCGGTCGCGCGCAAGCAAATGTCGCAATCGCGTCCAACCATCCGTAGCAGGAACCAGATCTGCTTCTGGCCGCGGTAATGACCGCGTACTTCGCGTTTAATGAACTTGTCAGGCACCTCATAACGCAACCAGTCGCGGGTGCGGCCGATTATCTTGACGTGTTCCGGATGCAGGCCCGTTTCCTCGTGCAGTTCCCGGTACATCGCCTGCATGGGGGTCTCGCCGTACTTGATCCCACCTTGAGGAAACTGCCAGGAATGCTCGCGGAGCCGCTTGCCCCAAAACACCTCGTTGCGCGCGTTCAAGAGGATGATGCCGACGTTCGGGCGAAAGCCTTCACGATCCAGCATACAACCACCTTCGAATCCTTTAAAATTGCTTTGATTATAAACAGATAACGGGCGCTGCGCACCGTGACGGAGCGAATCCGCACGGGGCGTGCCGGTTGAATTGTCCCTGATTAGTCTGCTACGTCGTCTGCGCCATCGTCGTCCATCGTTGTTCGCCGCGCGCAGCTCTTTCACCTTGAAACTTTTTCGGGCGCCCCGCCTGGGGGCGCCGTTTTTGGAACCGTCCGCATGAAAGCTTCCCGTTTCTTTATCGGCACCCTGAAAGAAGCACCCGCCGACGCAGAGATCGTCAGCCACAAGCTGATGGTGCGCGCCGGCATGATCCGTCGTGTCGCCGGCGGCATCTATAACTACCTGCCGGTCGGCCTGCGTTCGATTCGCAAGGTCGAGGCGATCGTGCGTGAGGAAATGAACCGGGCGGGCGCCATCGAGCTGCTGATGCCGGCCGTGCAACCAGCCGAACTGTGGCAGGAATCGGGCCGCTGGGAACAGTACGGCCCCGAGCTGCTGCGCTTCAAGGACCGCAAGGACAATGACTTCGTGATCGGGCCGACGCACGAGGAAGTCATCACCGACATCGCGCGCAACCAGATCAAGAGCTACCGGCAGATGCCGGTGAACTTCTACCAGATCCAGACGAAGTTCCGCGACGAGATCCGCCCGCGCTTCGGCGTGATGCGCGGCCGCGAATTCATCATGAAGGACGCGTACTCGTTCGACAAGGATGCGGCCGGCCTGAACGAGTCGTATCGCAAGATGTACGACGCGTACGTGCGCATCTTCACGCGCCTCGGCCTCGAGTTCCGTGCGGTCGCGGCCGACAGCGGCTCGATCGGCGGCAACTTCTCGCACGAATTCCACGTGATCGCCGACACCGGTGAAGACGCGATCGCCTACTGCCCGACGTCCGAATTCGCGGCGAACATCGAGGCGGCCGAAGCACTGCCGCTGATTGCCGAACGCGCGGCGCCGGCCGAAGCGATGGAGAAGGTCGCGACGCCCGGCAAGGCGAAGTGCGAAGCCGTCGCCGAACTGCTGGCCATCCCGCTCGAGCGCACGATCAAGTCGATCGTGCTCGCGACCGACAACGAAGGCGCCGAGCCGACCATCTGGCTCGTGATGCTGCGTGGCGATCACGATCTGAACGAGATCAAGGTGTCGAAGCTGCCGGGCCTGAAGAACCACCGCTTCGCGACCGAACAGGAAATCGTCGAGTGGTTCGGCACGCCGCCGGGTTATCTCGGCCCGGTCGGCACGAAGAAGCCGGTGAAGGTGATTGCCGATCGCACGGTCGCGAACATGAGCGACTTCGTCGTCGGCGCGAACGAGGTCGACTATCACATCGCGGGCGTGAACTGGGGCCGCGACCTGCCGGAGCCGGACGTCGCCGACGTGCGCAACGTGAAGAAGGGCGATCCGTCACCGGACGGCAAGGGCGTGATCGACATCTGCCGCGGCATCGAGGTCGGCCACGTGTTCCAGCTCGGCACCAAGTATTCGGAAGCGATGGGTGCGACGTTCCTCGACGAATCGGGCAAGCCGCAGCCGATGCTGATGGGCTGCTACGGCGTCGGCGTCACGCGTATTCTCGGCGCGGCGATCGAGCAGAACTTCGACGACAAGGGCATCATCTGGCCGGAATCGATCGCGCCGTTCGAAGTCGTGCTGTGCCCGATGGGCTATGACCGCAGCGACATGGTGCGCGAGACCGCCGACAAGCTGTACGCGGAACTCGTCGCAGCCGGCATCGACGTGATCCTCGACGACCGCGGCGAGCGCCCGGGCGTGATGTTCGCCGACTGGGAGCTGATCGGCGTGCCGCATCGCCTCGTGATCGGCGAGCGCGGGCTGAAGGAAGGCAAGATCGAGTATCAGGGCCGCCGCGACGCCGAAGCGACGCTGCTGCCGGCGGAATCGGCCGCGGCCACGGCCGTGGAGAAGATCCGCGCCGCGCTCGCGCGCTAAGCGCACCGACCGGGGAACGCGGTGGAATACACCTTCATGTCGGCCACCGTGCTCCTGGTGCTGATCACCGATCCGCTCGGTAACATCCCGCTGTTCATTTCGGCCATGCGGGATGTGCCGCGCGAGCGGCGCGTGAAGCTGATCCTGCGTGAAGTGGGGATCGCGTTCGTGATCCTGCTGTTCTTCATGCTGGTCGGCGACCGCTTCCTGCGGATGATGAGTCTCACCGACCTGTCGCTGCGGCTCGGCGGCGGGATCGTACTGTTCCTGATCGCGCTGCGGATGATCTTCCCGCATCCGGACGGTGCGCTCGGCAGCGATCCGCGTGCGGGCGGCGAGCCGTTCATCGTCCCGCTCGCGATTCCGGCACTCGCTGGGCCGTCCGCGCTCGCGACGGTGATGCTGCTGACGTCGCAGGGGCCCGGCAAGATGCTCGAGTGGGTCGGCGCGCTGACGGTCACGATGATCGTCTGCGCGGTGACGCTGGTGCTGGCCGAGCGGATCCAGCAATGGATCGGCGAGCGCACCGTCGCGGCGTTCGAGCGGCTGATGGGCCTCGTGCTCGTCGCGATTTCGGTCGAGATGATGCTGGGCGGTATCCGCGCGTTCGTGCACCAGTTGTAGGGCGAGGCGGCGCGCACCCAAGACGCCCACAAAAAAGCGGCGCTCCGGGAAACCGGAGCGCCGCTTTCTATTGATAGCGCGCGGAGCGGGGCGCTCAGACGTTCGTGGTCAGCGCACGGATCGTCGGCAGGTTGCGCCAGTAGCCCTTTGCATCCATCCCGCAGCCGAACACGTAGCGGTCCGGCACCGCGAAACCGCAGAAGTCGGGGTGCAGCGGCTTGGCCTTCGCGAGCGTCTTCTCGCACAGCACGGCCGACATGAAGCGCTTGGCGCCCATGTCGAGGATGCGGTCGCGGATCGCGGCCATCGTCTCGCCTTCGTCGAGGATGTCGTCGAGCACGAGCACGATCCGGTCCTTCACCGATTCGCGCGGCGCGACGCGCCAGTGCATTTCCGGGCTGCCCTGCGTCGTATTGCGGTAGCGGGTCAGGTGGATGTAGTCGAATTCGAGCGGGAAATCGAGATGCGGCAGCAGCATCCCGGTAAACACCGCGGCGCCGCCCATCACCGAGAGAACGAGCGGGAACGCATCGCCGATCTCGGCGCGGATCGCGTCGGCCATCCGGGAGATCGACGCATTGACGGCGTCCACCGAGACGATCTCTTCGGAGTGGTTGAAAATGTGGAGGGCTTCTTCGCGGTTCATGTGTTCTGGCGGGCAGTCGGTATACAAATAAGAATGAAGCAGAACGGCTGGCGCGCGCTACAGCAAAAACCCGCGCGCCGGCCGCCGGGCGGAATCAGCGCATGCCGGGCATCATGCCCTTCAGGCCGCGCATCATCTTCTGCATGTTGCCGCCCTTCAGCTTCTTCATCATCGTACGCATCTGGTCGTACTGGTTCAGCATCCGGTTGACTTCCTGCACCGGCACGCCCGCGCCGGCTGCAATGCGGCGCTTGCGCGTCGCCTTGATGATCTCGGGTTTCGCGCGCTCGGCAGGCGTCATCGAGCTGATGATGCCTTCCATCCGGCGGATCGACTTCTCGGCCTGGCCCATGTCGGCGCCGGCCGCCGCCTGCTGGAACTGCGCAGGCAGCTTGTCCATCAGCGACGACAGGCCACCCATGTTCTTCATCTGCGAGATCTGCGCGCGGAAATCGTTCAGGTCGAAGTCGCCGCCTTTCTTGACCTTGTCGGCGAGCTTCTGTGCGGCCTGCACGTCGACGCCGCGTTGCGCCTCCTCGACGAGCGCGAGGATGTCGCCCATGCCGAGGATCCGGTTCGCCATCCGGTCGGGGTGGAACACCTCGAGGCCGTCGAGCTTTTCGGCGACACCGACGAACTTGATCGGCTTGCCCGTGACGTGACGCACCGACAGCGCGGCGCCGCCGCGCGAATCGCCGTCGAGCTTGGTCAGCACGACGCCGGTGAGCGGCAGCGTGTCGTTGAACGCCTTCGCGGTGTTGACCGCGTCCTGGCCGAGCATCGCGTCGACGACGAACAGCGTTTCGGCCGGCTTCAGCGTGCCGTGCAGCGCGGCGATTTCCTGCATCATCGCCTCGTCGATGCCGAGGCGGCCGGCCGTATCGACGATCAGCACGTCATGGTAGTGGCGCTTCGCCCAGTCGACGGCCGCGACTGCGATGTCGACGGGCTTCTGGTCCGGCGTGGACGGGAAGAAGTCGGCGCCGACCTGTTCGCTCACCGTTTTCAGCTGCATGATGGCGGCCGGGCGATACACGTCGCACGACACGGTCAGCACCTTCTTCTTGTACTTCTCGCGCAGCAGCTTCGCGAGCTTGCCGGCGGTCGTGGTCTTGCCCGCGCCCTGCAGGCCGGCCATCAGGATCACCGCGGGCGGCGTGACCGCGAGGTTCAGCTCGGCGGCCTTGCCTTCGTAGTCGCCGCCGATCACGGCGGTCAGTTCCTTCTGGACCACGCCGACCAGCGCCTGACCCGGCGACAGGCTGCTGATCACTTCTTCGCCGAGCGCCTTTTCCTTGACCTTGGCGATGAATTCGCGGACGACCGGCAGCGAGACGTCGGCCTCCAGCAATGCGAGACGCACCTCGCGGAGCATCTCCTGCGTGTTCGCCTCGGTAAGCCGGGCCTCGCCGCGCAGCGTCTTGACGACGCGCGCCATCCGTTGAGTGAGATTGTCGAGCATGGGGAGCGATGGACAGTGGGGCCCGAAGGCGCGGCGGAACCGAACAAAGGGAGCCGTCGCGGGAAGGGGGCCTAGTGTAAACTTCGAACATGGATATTGTACTGTATGCCCTCACTGCATTCCTGTACGGCGGCCTTGCCGTCGCAGGCTGGCGCACGCACCGCCAGGGCGCGACGCCGCTCGTCGCGAGCGTGCCGGCCGTGCCGGTTCCCGCGTCCGCCGCGTCCGGGATGAGCGGGGCCGGCCGCGCGCTGCTGTTCGCCGCGCTGGTCGCGCATGGCGTACTGCTCCACATGACGATCTTTCCGAACGACTCGATGGTGTTCGGCTTCGCGTTCGCGCTGTCCGCGATGTTCTGGCTCGGCGCCGGCATCTACTGGATCGAGAGCTTCTTCTTCCCGCTCGACAGCCTGCGCCTGCTGGTGCTGCCGCTCGCGTGCGTCGCGTCGTTGCTGCCGCTCGTGTTCGGTGGCGTGCGGGTGCTTCCTTATGCCGCAGCGCCGCTGTTCAAGCTGCATTTCCTGATCGCGAACATCGCATATGGCCTGTTCGCGATCGCGGCGCTGCACGCGATCCTGATGCTGATGGTCGAGCGGCGCCTGCAGTCGCTGAGGAGCGGCGGGCGCGACGGCTCGACGGGCTGGATCGCGAGCTGGCTCGAGACGCTGCCGCCGCTGCTGACGCTCGAGAAGCTGCTGTTCCGCCTGATCGGCGCCGGCTTCGTGCTGCTCACGCTGACGCTCGCGTCGGGCATCCTGTTCAGCGAGCAGGTCGACGCGCGCGCGCTGCGGCTCGACCACAAGACCGTGTTCGCGATCCTGTCGTGGCTGATGTTCGGCGGCCTGCTGGTCGCCCGCAAGACGTCGGGCTGGCGTGGCCGTGGCGCCGCGCGCTGGGTGCTCGTGTCGTTCGCCGCGCTGCTGCTCGCGTATGTCGGCAGCCGGTTCGTTTTCGAGGTGCTGCTGCACCGTTCCGTGGTTTGAACGCAGGTTTCCGATGCGACAGATTCTTCTCCTGATTCTTCTCTTCTTCGCGGGTTCGTGGATTACGCGCAAGCTGCGCCAGGCCCAGGAACAAGCGCAGGCGCGCACCGGCCGTGGCGCCGGCTACGACGGTACGCCCGGCGCCGGCGGCGCGGGTGCGGCGCGCCCGAACGGCGACGTGCGGTCGCTGCCCGAGCCGATGGTGCGCTGCGCCGAATGTGGCGTGCATGCGCCCAAGGGCGACGCCGTCACCGCGGGCGGCGAATACTTCTGCAGCGCCGAGCACGCGCGGCGCCACGCTGCGCGTACGAGCGGTCACGACGCACGATGAGCGACGCGCCGCTGCTGTCGGTCGACGCGAACGGCTGGGTGCGCGAAGCGCGCCATGCGCCGTCGCCGAACTTCGAGGTGCGGCCCGCGGGCGCGGTGCCGACGCTCGTGGTCGTCCACAACATCAGCCTGCCGCCCGGCGAATTCGGCGGCGATGCGATCGAGGCGCTGTTCCTCAATCGCCTCGACTGCGATGCGCACCCTTATTACCAGCGTCACCTGCTCGACGTGCGCGTGTCTGCGCACTTCCTGATTCGCCGCAGCGGCGAGCTCGTGCAGTTCGTGTCGTGCGACGAGCGCGCGTGGCACGCGGGCTCGTCCGAGTTCTTCGGCCGGCCGCGCTGCAACGACTTCTCGATCGGCATCGAGCTCGAAGGCGCGGACGACGTGCCGTTCGACGACGCGCAGTACGCGATGCTCGCCGCGCTCTCCCGAGCGCTCGCCGCACGCTACCCGGTCGACGCATTCGCGGGACACTCGGACGTCGCGCCGGGCCGCAAGACCGACCCGGGCCCGCATTTCGATTGGCAACGCTTCGCGAGCGATGCCGGTTTTTCCGCCGAATACTTTCCTTTCCGTCAGCACTGATCGCGGGGTTTTTTGAGCGGAGAAAGTTTTTTCTCCGACCAATGCCTTGTCGTGTCTGCGCGTGAGCGATGTCAAGACCTCCATCGCAAATTATCCGTTTGGACGTCCTCCGAATGTCCACTATACTTGGTGCCAGTTGAGCAGTTCTGCACTAGATCTAGTGTGTGTCGCAGGGGAAACCCGAGCGGCACCGGCCGGCGGGCAACGCCGGCGGACAGGGTTCTCAGGGCGGCGCGTCAGGCCGGGCGGTCCGGGCGTCGCGATCAGCGCAGCGAACTTCGACGGGGCAGGGTACACATGACGAAGCACACGACCGGATCGGTTGTCGCGCATCGACCGAACCGGCTTCCCCGACGCATCGCTCGCCTCTTACCGCTCGCGCACCGCGTTGCGCAGCGTTCGTTTTAATCCGCGGTTCTCTCCGCACCATCCAACACCAGGAGCTTTGCACATGCAAACCACCGACAACGCGACGTCCCAGTACGAGAGCGCCTCGAGCCGTCCGCTCGGCGGGACCGAACAGGGCGCGAAGGCGCTCGCGCCGCAGGCCACGTTCGCCGACTACAAGGTGATCCGCCGCAACGGCAGCGTCGTGTCGTTCGAACCTTCGAAGATCGCGATCGCGGTGACCAAGGCTTTCCTGGCCGTCAATGGCGGGCAGGGTGCGGCATCGGCGCGCGTGCGCGAGCAGGTCGAGCAACTGACGCACAACGTCGTGCGCGCGCTCGTGCGCAGCCGCCCGAACGGCGGTACGTTCCATATCGAAGACATCCAGGACCAGGTCGAACTCGCGCTGATGCGCGGCGGCGAGCACAACGTCGCGCGTGCGTACGTGCTGTATCGCGAGAAGCGTCACCTCGAGCGCCAGAACGCGGGCGAGGAAGCAGCGGCAGCAGGCGGCGAGGCGAGCACCGGCATCAACGTCGTCGACAACGGCGTCACGCGTCCGCTCGACCTGAACGCGCTGCGCGCACTGATCGTGTCGGCCTGCGATGGCCTCGGCACCGCGGTTAACCCTGACCCGATCGTCGCCGAAACGGTGAAGAACCTGTACGACGGCGTGCCGATGAGCCAGGTCTACGACTCGGCGATCCTGGCCGCGCGCACGATGATCGAAAAGGATCCGGCATACAGCCAGGTCACGTCCCGCATCCTGCTGCACACGATCCGCCGCGAGATCCTCGGCGAGGAAGTGGTCCAGGCCGAGATGTCGACCCGCTACGCGGAATACTTCCCGCAGTTCCTGAAGCGCGGCGTCGACGCCGGCCTGCTCGACGACAAGCTGCTGCAGTTCGACCTGACGCGCCTCGGCGCAGCGCTCGACGCGAACCGCGACCTGCAGTTCGGCTACCTCGGCCTGCAGACGCTGTACGACCGCTACTTCCTGCACGTCGACGGCAGCCGCATCGAAATGCCGCAGGCATTCTTCATGCGCGTCGCGATGGGCCTGTCGCTGAACGAGATCGACCGCGAAACGCGCGCGATCGAGTTCTACAACGTGCTGTCCAGCTTCGACTTCATGAGCTCGACGCCGACGCTGTTCAACTCGGGCACGCACCGCTCGCAGCTGTCGTCGTGCTACCTGACGACGGTCGCGGACGATCTCGACGGCATCTATGAAGCGCTGAAGGAAAACGCGCTGCTGTCGAAGTTCGCCGGCGGCCTGGGCAACGACTGGACGCGCGTGCGTGCACTCGGCTCGCATATCAAGGGCACGAACGGCAAGTCGCAAGGCGTGGTCCCGTTCCTGAAGGTCGTCAACGACACGGCCGTCGCGGTCAACCAGGGCGGCAAGCGCAAGGGCGCGGTTTGCGCATACCTCGAATCGTGGCACCTCGACATCGAGGAGTTCCTCGAGCTGCGCAAGAACACCGGCGACGACCGCCGCCGTACGCACGACATGAACACGGCGAACTGGATTCCCGACCTGTTCATGAAGCGCGTGATGGAAGGTGGCGACTGGACGCTGTTCTCGCCGTCGACCTGCCCGGATCTGCACGACAAGTTCGGCGCGGAATTCGAAGCGGCTTACACGGCTTACGAAGACAAGGTCGCACGCGGCGAGATCAAGCTGTTCAAGAAGATCCCGGCGGCGCAGCTGTGGCGCAAGATGCTCGGCATGCTGTTCGAGACGGGCCACCCGTGGATCACGTTCAAGGATCCGTGCAACATCCGCTCGCCGCAGCAGCACGTCGGCGTCGTCCACTCGTCGAACCTGTGCACGGAAATCACGCTGAACACGAGCGACACCGAAATCGCGGTGTGCAACCTCGGTTCGGTGAACCTCGTCGCTCACCTGGTCAAGCAGGCCGACGGCAGCTACGCGCTCGACCACGACAAGCTGAAGCGCACGATCAGCGTCGCGATGCGCATGCTCGACAACGTGATCGACATCAACTACTACGCGGTGGCGAAGGCGCGTAACTCGAACCTGAAGCACCGCCCGGTCGGCATGGGCATCATGGGCTTCCAGGACTGCCTGCACCTGCTGCGCACGCCGTACGCGTCGGAAGCGGCCGTCGAGTTCGCCGATCGTTCGATGGAAGCGGTCTGCTACTACGCGTACCACGCGTCGACCGAGCTGGCTGAAGAGCGCGGCCGCTACTCGAGCTACCGCGGCTCGCTGTGGGATCGCGGCATCCTCCCGCAGGACACGCTGAAGCTGCTGACGGAAGCGCGCGGCGGCTACGTCGAGGTCGACACGTCCGAATCGCTCGACTGGACGTCGCTGCGTTCGCGGATCGCCTCGCACGGCATGCGCAACTCGAACTGCGTCGCGATCGCACCGACGGCGACGATCTCGAACATCATCGGCGTGTCGGCATGTATCGAGCCGACCTTCCAGAACCTGTACGTGAAGTCGAACCTGTCGGGCGAATTCACGGTGGTGAACGAGTACCTGGTGCGCGACCTGAAGGAACGCGGCCTGTGGGACGAAGTGATGGTCGCCGACCTGAAGTACTTCGACGGCATGCTGTCGCGCATCGACCGCATCCCGGCCGACCTGCGCGCGATCTACGCGACCGCGTTCGAAGTCGACCCGACGTGGCTGGTCGAAGCGGCATCGCGTCGCCAGAAGTGGATCGACCAGGCGCAGTCGCTGAACATCTACATGGGCGGCGCGTCGGGCAAGAAGCTCGACGAGGTCTACAAGCTCGCATGGCTGCGCGGCCTGAAGACGACCTACTACCTCCGCACGATGGCGGCGACGCACGTCGAGAAGTCGACGGTCGCACACGGCGCGCTGAACGCAGTGCCGACGAGCGGCGGTTCGGGCAGCGGCGGCGCGCAAGGCGCGGCCGGCGGCTTCGGTGCGGCAGGCGGCGCAGCATCGTCGTCGGGCGCAGTCGACGCGGCATCGGCACTCGCGCCGGTCGAGGCAGATGGTCCGGTGTGCACGATGCGTCCGGGCGATCCCGGCTTCGACGAATGCGAAGCGTGCCAGTAACGCAGTGCGCCTGACCTGAGCAGAAGGTCAGCGCGGCGCACACGGCAACCGATCGAGGTTGAAGTGTGCGCCGCTCTCAACTAAAAAAATGATAAGGAATCTGTAACGCGGCACCTGCGTTGCAGGCAGTGACAAGCGATCGAAACATCCCCGACGACGTCGCGTTTCGATCAGCGTTCGATGCGTCGAGCGCACCTCGCGAACCATGCTTGACTCACATCGCGCGCTGCATGAACGACGATGCGTGGCTCAAAGTGTTGTATCGAGGTCGCAACGCGAATCGAAAAAAGGATTTTTCGTGAGCGAACCCTTTTATCGCTCAGGAAAAGATGGTACAAACCGTTCTAAATTGATGGTGAGAATTTATGCTCAACTGGGATGAAGAGAAGACCGCCGTAACTCCCGCGAGCGGAGCGCAGCAAAACGCGATGCGCCCCTCCGCAGGAACGGCTGTCGGACTGCAGGCTGCAACGCCTGCCGCCCATCAGGTCCGCGACATTTTCGAAGGCGATCTTGCGGTGCCGCCGCAAGCATCGGCTGTTCCCGCCGGCGGTTCGGAAGCGCGGGTCAATGTCGCCGACAAGCGCATCATCAACGGCCAGACTGACGTCAATCAGCTGGTGCCGTTCAAGTACAAGTGGGCGTGGGAAAAGTATCTGGCCGGTTGCGCGAACCACTGGATGCCGCAGGAAATCAACATGTCCCGCGACATCGCTCTGTGGAAGGACCCGAACGGTCTGACCGAGGACGAGCGCCGCATCGTGAAGCGCAACCTCGGCTTCTTCGTGACGGCCGATTCGCTCGCGGCGAACAACATCGTGCTCGGCACGTACCGCCACATCACGGCGCCCGAGTGCCGGCAGTTCCTGCTGCGCCAGGCGTTCGAAGAGGCGATCCACACGCACGCGTACCAATACATTGTCGAATCGCTCGGTCTCGATGAAGGCGAGATCTTCAACGCGTACCACGAGGTCACGTCGATCCGCGCGAAGGACGAATTCCTGATCCCGTTCATCCACACGCTGACGGATCCGGCCTTCAAGACCGGCACGCTCGAAGCGGATCAGAAGCTGCTGAAGTCGCTGATCGTGTTCGCCTGCATCATGGAAGGCCTGTTCTTCTATGTCGGGTTCACGCAGATCCTCGCACTCGGCCGCCAGAACAAGATGACGGGTGCTGCAGAGCAATATCAGTACATCCTGCGCGACGAGTCGATGCACTGCAACTTCGGCATCGACCTGATCAACCAGATCAAGCTCGAGAATCCTCATCTCTGGACCGCCGAATTCCGCGCCGAGATCCGCGAGCTGTTCAAGCAGGCTGTCGAACTCGAATACCGCTACGCCGAGGACACGATGCCGCGCGGCGTGCTGGGTTTGAACGCGTCGATGTTCAAGAGCTATCTGCGCTTCATCAGCAACCGCCGTTGCCAGCAGATCGGCCTCGACCCGCTGTACCCGAACGAGGAAAACCCGTTCCCGTGGATGAGCGAGATGATCGACCTGAAGAAGGAACGCAACTTCTTCGAGACGCGTGTGATCGAGTATCAGACGGGCGGTGCGCTGTCCTGGGAATAACCCGCAGCAGCGAACCCGTCACATGATGTGAGCAGCCGGCGGCCTCTCGGCCCCGGCCCAAGGTTTAGGAGCAAGAACGCCTGATGCAAAGCATGCCCGGTGCCTTAACGGCCCAACGACACGACAGGCACTTTGCGAACCCTTCAGTGGGATGGGCAAACTTCCCTCCGGAAAAAGCGGACAGCCGTGTGGCGGTCCGCTTGATCAAGCGATTAGGGGTAGCGGCGCGAGGCGCGCCGGCTACCGACTTGATTTGGCGCGCGAGGCCGGGTGGTCACGCGCGCCATACCGTATTCATTAGCGTAAGCGCGTGGTATCCGCGTACGCCGATGAATAGCCCGCTTCGAAGCGCACGTCCTGAACAGCGTCCGCGGGAAGCGGGTTTTGACGAAGGGTGTAGTTTGAACTGACTCTCATCTGAACCTGAAGGAGAACAACATGGCTACCGCCAAGAAGAAACCGGCTGCTAAGAAGGTTGCTGCCAAGAAGACCGTTGCGAAGAAGGCTGCTGCGCCGGCGAAGAAGGCCGCTGCAGTGAAGAAGGTTGCTGCGAAGAAGGTCGCGGTGAAGAAGGTTGCCGCGAAGAAGGCAGCACCGGCCAAGAAGGCCGCAGTGAAGAAGGTTGCTGCGAAGAAGGCAGCACCGGCGAAGAAGGCCGCAGTGAAGAAGGTTGCAGCCAAGAAGGTCGCAGTGAAGAAGGTTGCTGCGAAGAAGGCAGCACCGGCGAAGAAGGCCGCAGTGAAGAAGGTTGCTGCGAAGAAAGTCGCAGTGAAGAAGGTCGCTGCGAAGAAGGCCGCACCGGCGAAGAAGGCTGCTGCGAAGAAGGCCGCACCGGCGAAGAAGGCTGCTGCCAAGAAGGCTGCGCCTGCTGCGAAGAAGGCTGCCGCGAAGAAGGCTGCGCCTGCTGCGAAGAAGGCTGCCCCTGCGAAGAAGGCCGCTGCTCCGGCGAAGACGGCTGCTGCTGCTCCGGCTCCGGCCAAGAAGGCTGCTGCTCCGAAGAAGGCTGCTGCGCCGAAGAAGGCCGTCGTGAAGAAGGCTGCACCGGCAACGACCGCGTCGACCGCATCGGTTGCGCCGGCATCGGGCGTGAAGACCGCGCTCAACCCGGCAGCGGCATGGCCGTTCCCGACCGGCAGCCGTCCGTAATCGAGGCTGACCCGGACACTCACGCGGTGTCCGTGGGTTGAGTAGCGCTACTCAATCAGTCCCGCCATCTGGCTCAGGTGGCGGGATTTTTTTCGTCCGTCTTTGCCGATGTGTCGAGGGCCGTACGCCGGGGGCCCGTATGCCGAGTGCCCGTATGCCGGCCCACGGCGAGTACGGACGAAAAAAAACGCATGTGCAGCTTCGCACATGCGTTCGACCGCGGCTTGCGCCGCGTGCTGAGGTACCCGGTTAGTGCGTGACGCGCGTGACGCCGCCGCTCGACAGCAGTCGCACGCGCTCGCCGGCGCGGAACGCTTCGCCGCTTGCCGCTTGCGTGATCGAGCGCAGATCGCCGTTGTCGAGGCGCACGGTGATTTCGACACCGTTCGCCGTGCTGAGGTTTTCGCCGACCGCGTTGCCTGCGACCGCGCCGACGAGGCCGCCGGCGATCGCGGTCAGGATCGATCCCTTGCCGCCGCCGATCGCGCTGCCTGCGACCGCGCCGAGTGCGCCGCCGCCGAGCGTGCCGATTGCGCTGCCGCCGCCGTCGGATTGGATGCGCACCGCACGGACGCTTTCCACCGTGCCCATGCGGACCGTCTGTTCGCGCTGCGCCTGGCCGACGCTATAGACATCCGCCGAGCCCGGTGCGGTGAAGCAGCCGGTGAGCGTCAGCGAGGCCGTCAGCATGGCCGCGAGCGTGAGGGTCTTTTTCGTCAACATCTTTGCTCTCCCACAATATTCATTTGAGACTGTAACCGAATGCAGCCTCGAAGCGCGCGTCGATCTCGGCGCGCGTCAGTACGTAAGTCTGGGGCCCCTGGTGGGCGATCTTGATCGAGCCCATCAGGCTCGCGAGGCGGCCCGTGGTTGCCCAGTCGAGGCCATGTTCGATGCCGTACAGCAGGCCACCCCGGAAGGCATCGCCACAGCCGGTCGGATCGGCGATCCGCTCGGCCGGCACGACAGGAATCTGCTCCGTGCCCTGCTTGTGGCGGATGGTCGCGCCGTGCTCGCCACGCGTAATGACGAGGGCGTCGACCCGGCTGGCGATTTCATCTTCGGACCATCCCGTCTTGTCGCTCACCAGCTTGGCCTCGTAGTCGTTGACCGCTACATAGGTCGCAAGTTCAATGCTGCGGCGCAGCGTCGCACCGTCGAACAGCGGCAGGCCCTGGCCCGGATCGAACACGAACGGCACACCGGCCTTGGCGAGCTCTTCCACGTGCTGCACCATCCCGTCGAAGCCGTCCGGGCCGACGATCGCGAGCTTGATGCCCGGCGCGTCGCCTGCGTGGTTCAGGTGCGACTGCATCATCGCGCCCGGGTGGAACGCCGTGATCTGGTTGTTGTCGAGATCGGTCGTGATCATCGCCTGCGCCGTATACGTGTCGGGCAGCACGCGAACGTGGTCGCGGCGCAGGCCGAGCTGGTCGAGCCGGTCGAGATACGGCTGCGCGTCGAGCCCGCCTATCGTCCCCATGATGCGCGCATCGCCGCCGAGCAGGTGCAGCGCGTACGCGATGTTGCCCGCGCAGCCGCCGAATTCGCGGCGCATCGTCGGCACGAGGAAGCTCAGGTTGATGAGGTGCACCTGGTCGGGCAGGATGTGCTCGCGGAACCGCCCTTCGAAAGTCATGATGGAATCGTAGGCGATCGAGCCGCAAATCAACGTAGCCAAGGTGTGCGTTCCTGTAGAAATGAGGGACCCTGCGCGACAGCGCCGCGCGAAAGGCGCGGCGCGGCAGGGAAAAGCGAAAGAAAGCTTACTTCAGTGCGGCGAGCGCTGCATCGTAGTTCGGCTCGTCCTTGATTTCGCCGACGAGTTCCGCGTGGATCACCTTGTCCTGCGCGTCGAGCACGACGACCGCACGTGCGGTCAGGCCGTTCAGCGGGCCGCTCGTCACGTCGACGCCGTACGCGTTCGCGAACGCGCGGCCGGTGCGGAACGTCGAAGCCGTCACGACGTTCTCGAGGCCTTCGGTCGTGCAGAAGCGCGTGGCGGCGAACGGCAGGTCGGCGGACACGACGACGACCACCGTGTTGTCGAGCGACGATGCGGCTTCGTTGAACTTGCGGGTCGACGTCGCGCAGGTCGGCGTGTCGAGGCTCGGGACGATGTTCAGCACCTTGCGCTTGCCGGCGAAGCTGGCGAGCGACACGTCGGCGAGATCCTTGCCGACCAGCTTGAAATCGGCGCCTTGTGCGCCGACGGCCGGGAACGTGCCGGCGAGATCGATCGGGTTGCCACCCAGCGTAACTTTGCTCATGTTCGTGCTCCGAAATAGCGCGCCGCTCGGGCGCGCGGGTTGAGACGGGCGCGCATGTGCGCGCCGCGGCGCGTCACGGATAGAAGATCTGGACGCGGAAATTCGAGGCGGGCGTGCCGTTCGTTTCGAGGCGGACGACCATCGTCTGCGTCGTGCCGGGCGGCAGCCCGGCGTCGATCGGCGTACCCGGGCGCACATAGTCGCGCGGCGCGAGCACGCGGCGCACGGTGACGTGGTTGGTATCGTCGAGCAGCGTCAGCTCGAGCGACGGGTACGCGAGTGCGACGCGGTAGCGGTTCGTCAGCGGCACTTTCAGCTCGAGCTCGCGCGGGCCGTCGAGCTGGCGCAGGTCGGTCGCGTCGAGCCGCAGGCCGTCGATCGCGCGCGGCGGTGCGACCGTGCAGCCGAGCGGCGCGCAGGCCTGCCGGAACCAGCCCTGCGTGACGGGCCAGTAGATCATCAGCGTTTCGCGCTGCCACCACGCGAGTTGCGCGACGAGCAGCACGGTCAGTGCAGCGGCGACGAGGCCGCCGAAAAAACCGCCGAGCATGCTGCGCCGCTGCGGTGCGCGCGTCTCACGCGTGACGGCGAAGTGCGGACGATCGTCGTCGGTCAGCGCAGCGGGGAACGGTGCGGCCGGTGCGCTGGTGGCAGCGACTGGCGGCTCGTCGAGTCGTTTGGTGTCAGCGCCGGTGTCGGGCTCGGATCCGGCTTCGGTGACGGCCGGCGCCGGTGTGAACGCAAAACGCGGTTCGCGCGGCGCGTGTTCGTCGTCCGGCACGGCGAAGTGCGCGGTACCGACGGGCTCTGCGGCATCGCGAGCGGTATCGGTGTCCGACGGACGGTGGGCGACGAAGCGGGGCTCTCGCGGGTCGCGTTCGACGGGCGCGGCGGATGGTTCGGTATCCTGCGGCGTTTGCGTTTGCGCCGGCTGCGATTCGGCCGGTTGCGCGACGGCAGTGGCGGTGTCCAGTTCGGCCGGGGAGGGCGCGAACGGCGCAGGCGTACCCGACAGGTGAACGACGCCGGCTTCGATGGACGGAAGTGCGAGCGGGATCAGCGGTTCGGTGCGCACGGTCTGCACGCTGTGCTGCAGCGACGGGTCGACGCCGGCATCGAGCCACGGCGCCCACATGTCCCAGCCTTCCGGCTTGTAATCGGTGTCGGAAGGCGACCCGGCCGGCGCATCGGCTGCGAACAGCCGGGCAGGCGGGGCCGGATGGGGCGCGTCGCCGTTATCCGGCGCGGCAGCCGGTTCGGTCAGGACCGGCCCGGTCTGCTGCGCATGCTCGGGAACGAGCGACTCGGATGCGTTGAAGACTTCGTGGCAATGCCCGCAGCGCACGAGCCCTTGATGCAGCGAGAGCTGTTCCTGCTGCAGCCGGAAGACGGTTTCGCAATGAGGGCAGCGCGTCGCAAGAAGCATGTCGAGCCGGGCGGCCTGCTGGCCAGAGTGAAGGACAGCGCTATTCTAATGGCTTTCGCGCCGGGTTCCGGCGAGGCATACCCAACCTTCGTGTTCACGCCAGACCGAGATGTCGACGTAGCGTGCATAGACGGCCGCGACTTCGTCCGCCTGGCGCGCGAGCACGCCCGACAGCGCGATGCGCCCGCCCGGCTTGACCTTCGATGCGAGCATCGACGCCATCAGCTTCAGCGGATTCGACAGGATGTTCGCGACGACGATGTCGAATTCGCCGTCCGGGCATGCATCGGGCAGCCCGTACGTGACGTCCGCACGGTTGCGTTCGCTGTTCTGCCGCGCCGATTCGACTGCCTGCGGATCGATGTCGATGCCGATCACGGGGTTCGCCCCGCATTTCTTCGCGAGGATCGCGAGAATGCCCGAGCCGCAGCCGTAGTCGAGCACCGACTGGCCGGGCTTCACCGACTGCTCGAGCCACTCCATGCACAGGCGCGTGGTCGGGTGGCTGCCGGTGCCGAACGCGAGGCCGGGGTCGAGCTCGAGGACGAGCGCATCGGGATCGGGCGCATCGTGCCACGACGGCACGACCCAGATCCGCTCGCCGATCGGGATCGGCTCGAACTGCGATTGCGTGAGCCGCACCCAGTCCTGTTCCTCGACTTCGCGGACGGTGAACGCCGGCGTCTCGGCGACGCCGATCTCGTTCGCGGCCGCCGCGAGCAGCACGGCCGGCTCATGGTCGGCCGACAGCAGCGCGACCACGCGCGAGTGCTGCCACGCGGTGCGGTCGGGCACGAGGCCCGGCTCGCCGAAGAGCGGCTGTTCGTCGGGCGTGTCGGCGTCGGCGTCTTCGACGGACACCGACAGCGCGCCGAGTTCGAGCAGCGCGTCGGACAGCGCCTCCGCATGCTCACGGGCCAGTTCGACGACGAGTTCGCGGTAGCTCATGCTTACGCTTCTTCCGGTGCGACCTGCTGCTTCTGGGCGAGCCGGTTTTCGAGGTAGTGGATGCTGGTGCCGCCTTCGACGAACTTCGAATCGATCATCAGCTCGCGGTGCAGCGGGATGTTGGTCTGGATGCCTTCGACCACCATTTCGGACAGCGCGATGCGCATCCGGCTGATCGCCTGCTCGCGCGTCGCGCCGTAGGTGATCAGCTTGCCGATCATCGAATCATAGTTCGGCGGCACGAAATAGCCATTGTAGGCGTGCGAATCGACGCGCACGCCAGGACCGCCCGGCGTATGCCACGACGTGATCCGGCCCGGCGACGGCGTGAACTTGAACGGATCTTCTGCGTTGATCCGGCATTCGATCGCATGTCCGCGGAACTGGATGTCGCGCTGGCGCAGCGTGAGCTTTTCGCCGGCCGCGATGCGGATCTGTTCCTGCACGATGTCGACGCCCGTGATCAGTTCCGATACCGGGTGCTCGACCTGCACGCGCGTGTTCATCTCGATGAAGTAGAACTCGTTGTTCTCGTACAGGAATTCGAACGTGCCCGCGCCGAGGTAGCCCATCTTCTTGCACGCGTCCGCGCAGCGGTCGCCGATGCGGTCGATCAGGCGGCGCGGAATGCCGGGTGCCGGCGCTTCCTCGATCACCTTCTGGTGGCGGCGCTGCATCGAGCAATCGCGCTCGCCGAGCCAGATCGCGTTCTTGTACGCGTCCGACAGCACCTGGATTTCGATGTGGCGCGGGTTCTCGAGGAACTTCTCCATGTACACCTGCGGGTTGCCGAACGCACGGCCGGCTTCCTCGCGGGTCATGTTGACCGCGTTGACGAGCGCGGCCTCGGTGTGCACGACGCGCATCCCGCGTCCGCCACCGCCGCCTGCCGCCTTGATGATGACCGGATAGCCGATCGCGCGCGCAATCTTGACGATCTCCTTCGGATCGTCCGGCAACGCGCCTTCCGAGCCCGGCACGCACGGCACGCCGGTCTTGATCATCGTCTGCTTCGCGGTGACCTTGTCACCCATCATGCGGATCGTTTCCGGGCGCGGGCCGATGAACGTGAAGCCCGATTGCTCGACGCGTTCAGCGAAGTCGGCGTTCTCCGACAGGAAGCCGTAGCCGGGGTGGATCGCCTCGGCGTCGGTGACTTCCGCGGCGCTGATCAGCGCCGGCATGTTCAGGTAGCTCAGGTTCGACGGGGCCGGGCCGATACAGACGGCTTCGTCCGCGAGGCGCACGTACTTGGCTTCCTTGTCGGCTTCCGAGTAGACGACCACCGTCTTGACGCGGAGCTCGCGGCACGCACGCTGGATGCGCAGCGCGATTTCACCGCGGTTGGCAATGAGGATTTTTTCAAACATAGCGAGTATTCGTCTCTTCGAGGGGCGCGCGAACGGCGCCTGGCGGGCATCGGCGGCGCGCGGCCCGCAGGCCGCGCGGCGGACTTAGCCGATCACGAAAAGCGGCTGGCCGTATTCGACGGCCTGGCCGTTCTCGACGAGGATTTCCTTGATCACGCCGGCCTTGTCCGACTCGATCTCGTTGAGCAGCTTCATCGCTTCGATGATGCAGATCGTCTGGCCTTCCTTGACCGTGTCGCCCACCTGGACGAACGGGTCCGCGCCCGGCGACGGTGCGCGATAGAACGTGCCGACCATCGGCGACGTCACGACGTGGCCCTGCGGGACCGCCGGTGCGGCAGCGCCTGCGGCCGGCGCGGCAGCGCCTTCGGTCGGCAGCGCGACCGGAGCGGGCGCGCTGACTTGCGGGGCATACCCAGCCGTCGGCTGCACGTAGACCGGCGGCGCGTTCTTGACGATGCGCACCTTGCCTTCGCCTTCCGTGACTTCCAGCTCGGAGATGCCGGATTCGGAAACGAGGTCGATCAGAGTTTTCAGCTTACGAAGATCCATCGGGAATTCCCCTTTCAATACGTGAAAGCGCCGGTTAGGAGCCGGCGCTGAATCTAGATCGCGAAATCAGCCGCGCGACGTGCCTTGCAGCTTGTCCAGCGCGTACTCGAGCGCGTACAGATAACCTTTCCAGCCGAGCCCGCAGATCACGCCTTCGGCCTGGTCGGAAAAGTAGGAGTGGTGCCTGAACGCTTCGCGGCGGTGCACGTTCGACAGATGAACCTCGACGAACGGGATGCCAACGCCGGCGATCGCGTCCCGGATCGCGACGCTCGTGTGCGTATACGCGGCCGGATTGATCAGGATGAAATCGGTCTGTTCCTCCCGCGCGGCCTGGATGCGGTCGACCAGCGCACCTTCATGGTTGCTCTGGAACGACGACAGCTCGGCGCCGGCTTCCCGGGCGCGCGCGGCAAGCGCCTGATCGATCTGTGCGAGCGTGACGCGGCCGTACACCTCCGGTTCCCGGGTGCCGAGAAGGTTCAGGTTGGGGCCGTGCAGCACCAGCAATCGTGTCATGGTCGCTTCTATTTCTGCGGAATTGCGCGAACTTTAGCGCTATTTAGAGAAATTTGTCTAGTTTTGCCGAACGGCCGAGCGCGCCGGACCCGCAAGAATTACCGGCACGCAAGCAAAGTATCGGCGAATTCACGCGAAATTGCGGCGATCGACGGGCAAATCGCCGTCAACGTGCGGGCCGCCGTTCGGGCAGGTTACAGCGCGTCGAGCGTCTTTTTCAACTCGGCCGGTTGGATTTGTCCTAATTTTGTCTCGCGAATTTTGCCGGTTTCGTCGATGACAACCGTAAACGGCAACGCGCCGGCGGTATTCCCGAAATTACGGGCCAGATCGGCGCCCGCATATCCGCTGACGAAGACCGGATAGTCGACCTTCACCTTCTGCAGAAAGTTCTTCACGTTCTGTTCGGAATCGACGCCGATCCCGATGAAACGGATGCCCTTCTGTTTGTACTGGTGCGACAGCGCGACGAGCTCCGGCATCTCCTCGACGCACGGGCCGCACCACGACGCCCAGAAATTGATGACGACCTTCTGCCCCTTGAAGGCGGACAGCGTGGCCGGCTTGCCGTCGGTGCCCGTCAGCGACGCCGCCCACAACTGTTCGACCGGGCTGCCGTGTGCGGCGGGCGCGGCGACGGCGACGCCGTCATCGGCGGTGCCGCGGAACCAATGGCCGGCGGTGAGCCCGCCGGCAACGGCGGCGGCCGCGACGACCGCGAGCGCCAACATGCGTTTCATCATCATCGTTGAATCATTCCGGTTCGGAAGGGGCCTTGCCTGCTTCGACGAGCGCGCGCAGCGCGGCGGCATCCGCACGGGCGACCCGGCCGCGCGCGTCGGCCTTGACCGCGCCGCGCAGGTCGTCGCTCGCATAGAGCGCGAGGTGGATGCCGATTGCATCGACGTCGCGTCGCGGGCGCCACAGGAAACTGAGCGTCTCGACATCGGCGCGGCCCGCGAAGTGCCGCGTCTCGGAGACGTCGTACTGGACGTTCTGGTTCAGCAGGTAGATCGCAACGTCCTTCGGGTTGTCGGTGAATGCCTGCAAATGAATATCCGAATGTGCGTTCGCGGTGCCGTTCAGCACGGCACCCGTCACATAAGGATGGAACTCGGCGAGCCGGCGCATCCAGTCGAGCGCGACTTCGCGCAGGCGGCGCAGTTCGTCCGGCTGCGTGTCGCTCTGGAACAGGGCGAGGTACTCGCGCAGTTCTTCCTCGATCTGGTCGTTATCCGGCAGCCATTCGCCGGCAACGCGCGTGTCGCCCAGCAACTGGCGCGCGGCCTTGCGTTTCGCACCGGCATAGTCCAGGCCGTCCTCCGCGATCAGGCGGGCGGCGGATTGGGCGATTTCCTCGCGGACGCGCCGCGGGTCGAGAAGGGTTTTGCGAGACATGATCCGGCAATCATACTCGATCGCCGCAGGGCCCGAGCGCGGGTGCGGCGGCCTGCCGCCCGGCGTGCCGGCGCCGTTCGCGCGCAGCGTTCGGGCCGCCGGGCACGGCAGGCCGTCAGTTACAATAGTGTTCTTTGTGTCGCGGCAAAGGCCGTTGGCCGGGCGCCGGCCGCACGGCCCGTCCGGTGCGCCGCACACACATCCTTTCCGAATCGACGGCGCCCGGCGGCGCGAAAGCATTCATCTATGCACATCCACATTCTTGGCATCTGCGGCACCTTCATGGGCGGTCTCGCCGTACTCGCGCGCGAGGCGGGCCACACGGTGACGGGTTGCGACGCGGGCGTCTATCCGCCGATGAGCACGCAGCTCGAGGCGCAGGGCATCACGCTGATCGAGGGCTACGGCGCCGAGCAGATCGACCTGAAACCGGACCTGTTCGTGATCGGCAACGTCGTCACGCGCGGCAATCCGCTGATGGAGGCGATCCTCGATCGCGGCCTGCCGTACGTGTCGGGCCCGCAGTGGCTCGGCGAGCACGTGCTCGCCGGCAAGTGGGTGCTCGCGGTCGCGGGCACCCACGGCAAGACGACCACGTCGTCGATGCTCGCGTGGCTGCTGGAAGACTCCGGCCTGAACCCGGGCTTCCTGATCGGCGGCGTGCCGCTGAACTTCGGCGTGTCGGCGCGGCTCACCGATTCGAGCTTCTTCGTGATCGAGGCCGACGAATACGATACGGCGTTCTTCGACAAGCGCTCGAAGTTCGTCCATTACCGGCCGCGCACCGCGGTGCTGAACAACCTTGAATTCGATCACGCCGACATCTTCCCGGATCTCGCCGCGATCGAGACGCAATTCCATCATCTCGTGCGTACCGTGCCCGGTGTCGGCCGGATCGTCACGAACGGCCGCTCGGACGCGCTCGAGCGCGTGCTGGCGCGCGGCTGCTGGAGCGAGGTCGAGCGCTTCGGCGTCGACGGCGGCTGGCAGGCGCTGCCGGCCGAGGACGGCGTGCCGGTCGACGAGCGTTTCGCGGTGTATTCGCACGCGGAACGCGTCGGCGAAGTCGCGTGGCAGGTGCAGGGCGATCACAACCGGATGAACGCGCTCGCGGCGATCGCGGCCGCGCGCCATGTCGGCGTGCCGCCCGCGCAGGCCGCCGCCTCCCTCGCATCGTTCCGCAACGTGAAGCGCCGCATGGAAGTGCGCGGCAGCGTGGACGGCGTGACCGTCTACGACGACTTCGCGCACCATCCGACCGCGATCGACACCACGATCGCCGGCCTTCGTGCACGCATCGGCCGCCAGAATGCCCGCATCCTCGCCGTGCTCGAGCCGCGCTCGAACACGATGAAGCTCGGCGTGATGAAGTCGCAACTGCCGGCGAGCCTGGCCGACGCCGATCTCGTGTTCGGCTACGGCGCGCCGACCGGGCGCGACGCGCTCGGCTGGAACCTGGCCGAGGCGCTGGCGCCGCTCGGCGACAAGGCGCGCGCGTTCGACGATCTGCACCTGCTGGTGAAGTCCGTCGTCGCAGCCGCCCGCCCGGGCGACCACGTGCTCGTGATGAGCAACGGCGGCTTCGGCGGCGTGCACCAGAAGCTGCTCGATGCGCTCGGGAGCCGCACGTGATCCTGTATCTGCACGGCTTCCGGTCGTCGCCGGAATCGCAGAAGTCGCGCCAGCTCGCCGCGCGCATGGCCGAGCTCGGCCGCACCGACGAGTGGCGGTGCCCGTTGCTGTCGGTGTCGCCGCTCGAAGCGATCGCGGTCGCGGAAGCCGAGGTGGCCGGCGCGCGCGACGTGACCGTCGTCGGCAGCTCGCTCGGCGGCTATTACGCCACCTGGCTGGCCGAAAAGCACGGCTGGAAGGCCGTGCTGCTGAATCCGGCCATCGTGCCGCAGCGCGATCTCGAACAGCATCTGGGCGAACAGCCGCTGTACCACGGCGGCGGCACGATCGTCGTCGAGCGTCGTCATCTGCATGAGCTCGATGCGCTGCGCGTGCCGGCGATCACGCGTGCCGAACGCTACTATCTGTTCGCGGCGACCGGTGACGAAGTGCTCGATTACCGCGAGATGCTCGCGCATTACCCGGGCGCGAAGACGCGCGTGATCGAAGGCAGCGATCACGGGATCAGCGAATTTGCCGACTATGTCGACGACGTTCTCGCTTTTTGCGACGGAAAGACGTCTTAAACCGGCCACGTGCCGATCGAATTCCCATCATCATGCGGCGCCGCCGACGCGGCGCCCGGCAGTCTGAACGAGAGTACTGAGTGAACGTTTTCTTCGAGGAATCGGGCAGTTTCAAGGCGGGCAGCGTGCTGTCGCGCCAGGGCGACGCGTTTCAGGTCGAGTTGCCCGGCGGGCGACGTGCGAAGGTGCGCGCAAAAGACGTGCTGATCGAATTCGACAAGCCGGCCGCAAGTGAACTGATGCAGGAGGCCGACACGGCCGCGCAGCAGATCGATCTGGATTTCCTGTGGGAATGCGCGCCGGCCGACGAGTTCGCGTACACGGCGCTGGCCGCCGAATACTTCGGCGCGACGTACGGCCCGGTGGAGCGGGCGGCGCTGGTGCTGCGACTGCACGGTTCGCCCGTCTACTTCCGCCGCAAGGGGCGCGGCCAGTACCAGCGCGCGCCGGAAGAGCAGCTCAAGATGGCGCTCGCGTCGCTCGAGCGCAAGCGCCAGCAGGCGCTCGTCCAGGTGCAGTACGAAGAGGAACTGAAGGCCGGCAAGCTGCCGGACGCGTTCGTGGGCAAGGTGCTCGGGCTGCTGACGCGGCCGGACAAGAACGCGATCGAATACAAGGCGATGGAAGCGGCGGCCGGTGCGCGCGGCGTGTCGCCGGCGCGGCTGATGCTCGACTGCGGCGGCATCGCGTCGCCGCGTGCGCTGCACGAGGCGCGCTTCCTCGCGGAGTTCTTCCCGCACGGCACGGGCTTCCCGGCCGTCACGGTCGGCGCGCTGCCGGACGACCTGCCGCGCGCGGACGTGCAGGCGTTCTCGATCGACGACATCACGACGACCGAAATCGACGACGCGTTCTCGGTCGAGCACCTGTCCGACGGCCGTGTGCGGATCGGCGTGCACATCGCGGCGCCGGCGCTCGGCATCGTGCGTGGCGATGCGGTCGATGCGATCGCGCGCACGCGCCTGTCGACCGTCTACATGCCGGGCGACAAGATCACGATGCTGCCGGACGACGTCGTCGACGTGTTCACGCTGAAAGAGGGCGATTACCGCCCGGCGCTGTCGCTGTACATCATCGTCAACCGCGAAACCCAGGAGATCGTCGCGAACGAGACGCGCGCCGAGCTCGTGTTCGTGAAGAACAACCTGCGGCACAACCACCTCGACGAGCTCGTCAACGAAGAGACGCTCGCGGCCGGCACCGGCGACTATCCGCACAAGAACGACATCGCCGTGCTGTGGCCGCTCGCGCAGGCGCTGTTCGAGAAGCGCCAGGTCGCGCGCGCGGGCTACGGCCTGAAGCGCGAGGTGCAGCGCAACACCGACTACAACTTCTATGTCGAAGGCGAGCACGTGTCGATCACGCCGCGCCGTCGCGGGTCGCCGCTCGACCTGATCGTGTCGGAGCTCGCGATTCTCGCGAACTCGACCTGGGGCGCGTTCCTGCACGACCACACGGTGCCGGGCATCTACCGCTCGCAGCGCGGCTTCGGCGCGCCGGGCCCGAAGCGCACGCGGATGCAGACGACGGCCGCGCCGCACGAAGGCCTCGGGGTGGCGCAGTACGCGTGGAGCACGTCGCCGCTGCGCCGCTACGTCGACCTCGTGAACCAGTGGCAACTGCTCGCGTGCGTTCAGCACGGCGTCACCGCGAAGCTCGCCGCGCCGTTCAAGCCGAAGGACGCCGACCTGTACGCTGTCGTGCAGGGCTTCGACGACACCTATACGGCCTACGCCGACTACCAGCGCCGGATGGAGTATTTCTGGTGCCTGCGCTGGCTCGCGCAGGAGCAGAAGAAGCACGTCGTCGCGAGCGTCGTGAAGGGCGATCTCGTGCGCCTCGAGGAAATTCCGCTGCTGCTGCACGTGCCGGGGCTCGGCGTGCATGCGCGCGGCACGCGCGTGCTGCTCGACGTGATGTCGCTCGACGAGCTGACGATCGAGGCATCGGTGCGGCTACTGAACGTGCTCGACGCGCCGACCGTGACGAGCGGCGACGCAGCCGAGGAAGAGGATGACGCCGAAGGCGGCGACGACACGCTGATCGACGCCGAAGACGCGACGGCCGAAACCGAGGCGGAAGCGCTGGCGGAAGCGGACGGCGCGGCGGCCGGTGAAGGCGGCGAAGCCGCGGGCGGCAACGCCAGCGAAGAGGGGCGCGCATCATGACCGCGACTGCGTCGACGAGCGGCGCCGACCGCTATGTCGTATTCGGCAACCCGGTGGCGCACAGCAAGTCGCCGTTCATCCACGCGCAATTCGCCGCGCAGACGGGCGAGCCGGTCGAATACGCGCACCGGCTCGCGCCGGTCGACGGTTTCGAGGCGGCCGTGCGGGCATTCGTCGCCGAAGGCGGGCGCGGCGCGAACGTGACGGTGCCGTTCAAGCTCGAAGCGCATGCACTCGCCGACACGCTGTCGCCGCGTGCGGCAGCGGCGGGCGCGGTGAATACGCTGCGCATCGACGCCGACGGCCGCATCCACGGTGACAACACCGACGGCGTCGGCCTCGTGCGCGACATCGAAGCGAATCTCGGCGTGTCGCTGGCAGGCGCACGCATCCTGCTGCTCGGCGCGGGCGGCGCGGCACGCGGTGTCGTGCTGCCGCTGCTCGACCGTGCGCCGCTGTCGATCACGATCGTGAACCGTACCGCGAGCAAGGCCGAGGCGCTCGTCGGCCAGTTCATGCAGGCGGCGCACGATGCGGGCTGCACGCTCGCGGGCGGCGGCCCCGACGTGGTGCGCGCGGAGCCGTACGACGTGGTGATCAACGCGACGGCCGGCAGCCTTGATGCCGCCCTGCCGGCGTGCGACGCGGCCGCATTCGGTGCGGGCACGCTCGCGTACGACATGATGTACGGCGCGCAGCCGACGGTGTTCATGCAGCATGCGGCGTCGCTCGGCGCACGCACGGCTGACGGGCTCGGGATGCTCGTCGAGCAGGCGGCCGAATCGTTCTTCATCTGGCGCGGTGTGCGGCCGGACGGCGCACCGGTGCTGGCCGCGCTGCGCCAGGCGCTCGCGGCGAGCTGAACGGAGCGCGGCACGTGGTAGCGGTGAGCGACACGCAGCACACGCGGACGGTGAGCCCGGCCCGCTGGATCGTCTATGCGGGATCGGTGTTCGCGGGTGCATGGCTCGCGACGCAACTGTTCTATCTCGCGCAGATCGCGTTGTGGTCGTTCGTGAACCCGGGCTCGACCGCGTTCATGCGTACCGACGCGTGGTGGCTGTCGCGCGACAAGCCACCCGCACAGATCCAGCATCAATGGGTGCCGTACGACCAGATCTCGCGCAACCTGAAGCGCGCACTGATCGCGTCGGAAGACTCGACCTTCGCGACCAACAACGGCTACGACGTCGACGCGATCCTGCAGGCGTGGGAGAAGAACAAGGCGCGCGGCCGGATCGTCGCGGGCGGCTCGACGATCACGCAGCAGCTCGCGCGCAACCTGTTCCTGTCGCGCGAGAAGAGCTACATCCGCAAGGGGCAGGAGCTCATCATCACCTGGATGCTCGAAACGGTGCTCGACAAGGAGCGGATCTTCGAGATCTACCTGAATTCCGTCGAGTGGGGCCGCGGCGTATACGGCGCCGAAGCGGCCGCCCGCTATTACTACAAGATCCCCGCGAGCCGGCTCGGCGCGTGGCAGTCGGCGCGCCTCGCGGTGATGCTGCCGAAGCCGCGCTGGTTCGACGCGCACCGCGGCTCGGCGTACCAGGCGCAGCGCGCGGCAGTCATTGCCCGCCGGATGGGCGCGGCCGCGCTGCCGCAATCGGAGTGAACGGCGCGCTCGCGCCGTCGCATTGACCGTTTCGCCGCCCGTGCGCCGCGCGTGGGTCGTTGGTGCGCTGCAGCGCAATCGTGTCGCGCGCATTTCGGGTCACATCCTTTAGACGAATTCGTCTATTTCGTTTTGCTGAGCAATCTCGGATGCCATGCGATTTTGTTGGTCGATATGGCACGAAATTCAGGAATTTTTAGTCTTCCAGGCTAAACGCGAAAGCCCGTGAAAGGTGTATGAAATGCAACGTTTCGCGAACCGAAGTAATCCTGAAAGGTGTGCGCCGCACCGGTCGTCCGCCAAATATTTCAAAATTTTTCAAAGCTGACGGGCTCGCGTATATTGGCCAGCGCCTCGGCTTATCGGCCGCATTCGAGGCGGGGGGCGGCTTATCCGGCTGCTCGACACAAAAAACATCCGAGAGAAGGAACGCAACGATGCCAGCGAGCAAAGCGAAGCTGTTGTTGGGAGTGGTGTTTTCTTCGCTGATTCTGACGGCCTGCAACGACGACGTGACCTCGTCCGCTGCTGCCAGCGCCGACAATTCAGCCGATCCCGCCAGTCAGGTGGACAGGGCGTACAACGATCCGAACAGTTATTCGTCGAGCGCGAACGCGTCGCTCGACGCCTCCGCCGCGGTTGAAAAGGCCGCCGTCACGCATCACCAGATCACACTCAACGGCAAGACGATCCGCTACACGGCCACGGCCGGCCACCTCGTCGCGCGCAATCCGCAGACCGGCGCGCCCGAAGCATCGTTCTTCTACGTCGCCTATACGGCCGACAACCAGCCCGCGGCGAAGCGGCCCGTCACGTTCCTGTACAACGGCGGCCCCGGCTCGGCATCGGTGTGGCTGCATCTCGGCTCGTTCGGCCCGCGCCGGATCCAGACGGGCGACCCGAACGCGAACACGTCGACATTCCCGTTCGTCGACAACCAGGAAAGCCTGCTCGACACGACCGACCTCGTGTTCGTCGATGCGATCGGCACCGGCTTCTCCGAAGCGGTCGCGCCGAACACGAACCAGACGTTCTGGGGCGTCGACCAGGACGGCGGCGCGTTCCGCGATTTCGTGACGCGCTACATCGCCGTGAACCAGCGCAACGATTCGCCGAAATACCTGTTCGGCGAGTCGTACGGCACGCCGCGCACCGACGTGCTCGCGAACCTGCTCGAGACGGCCGGCGTGAAGCTCGACGGCATCGTGCTGCAGTCGTCGATCCTGAACTACAACGTGAACTGCGACATGGCGAGCGACTACATCGGCAACTCGAACAACGGGTCGAGTCCGGTGAGTTGCGCGGGCTTCGTGCCGTCGTATGGCACCGTCGGCGCGTACTACCAGCTCGACAACCCGAACCCGTCGAGCCTGCCGTCGTATGCGGACCAGATGCGCCTGCTGACGGCCGGCAGCTATGCGCCTGCCGTGAACGCGTACCTGGCGAGCCATACGCCGCCGCCGCCGACCCTCGTCACGACGATGGTGAATTCGACCGGCGTGAAGCAGTCGCGGTGGAATGCGGACTTCAACGTGATCCCGACCTTCTTCGACAACAGCTTCCAGCTGTCGCTGATTCCGGGCACGCTGATCGGCCGCTACGACGCGCGCGTGAACGTGCCGGTGTCGAGCCCGCTCGCGTCCGGCGGCGACCCGTCGAGCACGTACATCACGCAGCCGTTCACCGACACGATCGGCAAGTACCTGCCGAACGAGCTGAAGTACACCGCGCAGTCGGCGTATTCGTTGAGCAGCAACGCGATCAACACGTGGGACTGGACGCACGACGGCCTCGCGATGCCTGACACGATCCCCGATCTCGCCGCGGCGCTGTCGCTGAATCCGCAGCTGAAGGTGCTGTCGCTGAACGGGTACCACGACATCGCGACGCCGTTCTACCAGACCGAGCTCGACCTCGCGCGGCTCGGGTCGCAACCGAACCTGACGATCAAGGACTATCAGGGCGGACACATGGTCTATCTCGACGACACGTCGCGTCCGCAGGAGAAAGCCGACCTCGTGACCTTCTACAACGCGGCCGCGCACTGATGCGATGCGCAGGGCAGGCGACGCGCGCCCGCCGTGGCGCCGCGCCTGCCATCGACGACCTCATTCCAGACTGGAGCCTGATATGAAGAATCGTTTCATCGTCGTTGCCGTGGCGCTCGCCTGTGTGGGCGCCGCAGCATCCGTATCCGCGTTCGCGCAGGCGAGCGACGCCGCCGCACCGGTGCGTGCGCGCCAGGCGCAGCTCGGCGATCCGTACGTGCCGCCGGCCGCGCGCAAGCCGACCGCCGGCACGCAGACGACGGGCGCCGCGCTGCATGCGCAGGTGGTGCGCAAGCTCGCGCGGCAGTTCAGCGCGGCCGACACGCAGAACACGGGTTCGATCACCGAGTCGGAGGCACGCGCGGCCGGCCTCGGCTATGTCGCGAACCACTTCCGCCAGATCGACTCGGGCGGCAACGGCCGCGTGTCGTTCGCGGACGTCCAGCGCTACATGCAGGCACGCAGCACGAGCCAGCAGTAAGCGCGGCGCGCGGTGAACAAACGGGGGCGGAACCTGCGGCACGGCGGGTTCCGCCCCCGTGCACATGGCGCCTCCGTTACGTCGTGTACATGGCGGATTCGCGCCGAATTCTCATTATCTGGGCAACGCATTCAAATATTGGAGACGAGTGCGTGCGCTCCTACAATCCGAAGCACATCGACAGCTTCGGACCCACGCATCGCGCGGCGCCCGTCGCACACGGAGACACCTTCCATGAAGTTCGCCGGGCGCTTTACTCGGTGCATCGACCGCCGCCTCGTCGCGATGCCGGACGCCGTTCCGGCATCGTACGAACGGCTTCACCGGTTCCGTTGAAGAAGCCCGCCCCCCATGACCAAGATGCCTGACTCACTTGCCCTCGACGCCCGGCGCGCGCCGCCGGACGATGCGTCGCTGACCGACAGCATCGGCGCGACCAGCACGCCGCTCGATCTCGCTGCCCAGCAGGCCGGTACGCAGACGCTGCTGCGCGGTCTTGCGATCCTCGAGGCGATTGCGAACGGCGCGCGCGACATGCGCGCGATCGGCGCTGCGCTCGGCACGACGCGCAGCACCACGCACCGCCTCGTCAGCAGCCTCGTGCAGGCGCGCTACCTGCGCCAGGTGCAGGGCGGCTACCTGCTCGGCCCGAAGCTGATCGAGCTCGGCACGATCGCGCTCGAGCAGATGCCGCTCACCGCGGTCGCGCGCCCGCACCTCGAAGCGCTCGCGGAAGCCACGCTCGACACGATCCATCTCGGCGTGCGCGACGGCGACGACGTGCTGTACATCGACAAGATTCCCGGCACGCGCGGCCTCGAGATGCGTTCGCGCGTCGGCCACCGGATGCCGCTCGCGTCGACCGGCATCGGCAAGGCGATGATGCTCGACACCGATCCCGACACGTGGCGCTCGCTGTTCGAAGCCGCCCGGCGAGCACTCGCCGGCGTCAATTTCAAGCCGGACAACCGGCCCGAGACGAGCGCGTTCCTGCAGCGCATGGCGCATTACGCGGCCGGTGGCTATACGTTCGACCTCGAGGAGAACGAGGCGTCGATCCGCTGCGTGGCCGCACCGATCCGCGACGCATCGGGCGCGATCGTCGCGGCCGTGTCGGTGGCGAGCACGATTCCGTACATGCCGCACGACCGGATGGACGAACTGATTCCGCTCGTGCAGCGCGAAGCGCGAGCCATTTCCGCGGAACTGGGCTGGAGCCCGCCGCAGGGTACCCGCAGGATCAAACGATGACGACTTCGACCCGGCCCGTTCCGGATGCCAGCTCCGCCACCCCGTCGCTGATCGCGCTCGACTGGGGTACGACGTCGCTGCGAGCTTACCTGTACGACGCGCACGGCGCGCTCATCGACACGCGCAGCCGCGCGGCGGGCGTGATGCATGTGCCTGGCGGCGGCGCGCGCGCGTTCGACGCGGTGTTCGAGGAAGCGTGCGGCGACTGGCTCGATCGCACCCCCGGCCTGCCGGTGCTCGCCGCCGGGATGGTCGGCAGCGCGCAGGGCTGGCGCGAGGCGCCGTACGTCGCGGTGCCGGCCGGCGCCGACGCGCTCGTCGCGGGCCTCATCACGGTGACGACGGCGCGCGGCACGACGATCTCGATCGTGCCGGGCGTCATCGCCACGGGCGACTTGCCCGACGTGATGCGCGGCGAAGAAACGCAGATATTCGGTGCACTCGCGAGCGATCCCATGCTTGGCACCGATCGTTCAGGGGTACTGATCGGCTTGCCGGGCACCCACGCGAAATGGGCGTGGGTGAGGGACGGGCTGATCGAGCGCTTCCAGACTTTCATGACCGGCGAGCTGTTCGCGGTGCTGCGCGACCACACGATCCTCGGCCGCACGATGCGCGCCGGTGCGTCGCCCGATCGCGCCGCATTCGTGCGCGGCGTCTCGGTCGCGCGCGGCGCGCGGCACACCGGGCTGCTCGCGACGATCTTCAGCACGCGCACGCTCGGCCTGACCGACCGGCTCGCGCCCGATGCGCAGGGCGACTACCTGTCCGGCCTGCTGATCGGCCATGAGCTTAACGCGCTCGACGCGATGCTCGCGGAGCGCGGCGTCGCGCTCGCGGACCAGCCGCTGCTGCTGATCGGCGACGACGGTCTGTGTGCGCGCTACGTCGATGCGCTCCAGGAATTCGGCCACCCGCACGCACGCGTCGTCGCGCATGCGACCGAGCGTGGCCTGTGGCGGATCGCGTCGCGCGCCGGGCTCGTGCGCGCGGATGGCGAGCCCGTCTGCGCTGACCAATGAACCGTTTGCAGAGGAACCTTCGATGCCGTCCGACCTGACCTTGCCCGCGCCTTACGCACCCCACACCGCGCTGATGCGCGCGTTCGACGCGTGCCCGCTGATCGCGATCATGCGCGGGATCACGCCCGCCGAAGCGGCCGACCACGGCCATGCGCTCTACGAAGCCGGCTTCCGGATCGTCGAGGTGCCGCTCAACTCGCCGGATCCGTTCGACAGCATCGCGGCGCTGCGCCGTGCGTTGCCCGACGACGCGATCGTCGGCGCGGGTACCGTGCTGCGCGCCGAGTATGTCGACCGCGTGCAGGACGCGGGCGGCGCGCTGATCGTGATGCCGCACAGCGACGCGGCCGTGATCCGCCGTGCACGCGAGCGCGGCCTCGCGAGCGCCCCGGGCGTCGCGACGCCGACCGAAGCGTTTGCAGCGCTCGCGAACGGCGCCGACGTGCTGAAGATGTTCCCGGCCGAGCAACTCGGCGTGCCGGTCGTGAAGGCATGGCGCGCGGTGATCGACCGCGCGGTGCCGCTGATTCCGGTCGGCGGCATCTCGCCCGACAACATGGAGCCGTTCCTCAGCGCCGGCGCGAACGGTTTCGGGCTCGGCTCGGCCCTGTACCGCCCCGGCCAGTCCGCCGACGCGACCGCGGCGAATGCGCGCGCGTTCCAGGCCGGGTTGCGCGTCGCGCGCGGCGGAGCCGCATGATGGACCGCCTCGCGGGCAAGGTCGCGATGGTGACGGGCGCGGGCCGGGGTATCGGCGCCGCGATCGCCCGCGCGTTCGTTCGCGAGGGCGCGGCCGTCGCGCTCGTCGATCTCGACTTCCCGCAGGCGCAGCGCACGGCGGCCGGGATTGCGCACGACATTGCCGGCGCGCGCGTGCTGCCGCTGCTGGCGGACGTCGCGCGGCAGGATGCGGTACGCGATGCGCTGGCGCAGACCGAGGCGGCGTTCGGCCCGCTCGACGTGCTGGTGAACAACGCGGGCATCAACGTGTTCGCCGATCCGCTGACGATGACCGACGACGACTGGCGCCGCTGCTTCGCGGTCGACCTCGACGGTGTGTGGCACGGCTGCCGCGCGGCGCTGGAGGGGATGGTCGAACGCGGTCGCGGCAGCATCGTGAACATCGCGTCGACGCATGCGTTCAGGATCATCCCGGGCTGCTTTCCGTACCCGGTCGCGAAGCACGGCGTGCTGGGCCTCACGCGTGCGCTCGGCATCGAATACGCGGCGCGCAACGTGCGCGTGAACGCGATCGCACCGGGCTACATCGAGACGCAGCTCACGCGCGACTGGTGGGACGCGCAGCCCGATCCGGCCGCTGCGCGCGCAGAAACGCTCGCGCTGCAGCCGATGAAGCGGATCGGCCGGCCGGAGGAGGTCGCGATGACGGCCGTGTTCCTGGCGTCCGACGAGGCGCCGTTCATCAATGCCGCGTGCATCACCGTCGATGGCGGGCGCGCGGCGCTGTATCACGACTGACGCAACGATTCGAAAGACCGCACGTGCGACGGCCGCGCGCACGCTGCGTCGAAACCAACAAGCGGCTGCATCCTGTTCGATGAAGACAAGGAGACACTGGAGATGAAACGCAGAACGTTCGTAACGCTGGCTGCCGCGGCCGCCGTGGTGATCGGGAGCCCCGTCGTGCACGCGGCCGATCCGGTCAAGATCGGTTTCCTCGTGAAGCAGCCGGAAGAGCCGTGGTTCCAGGACGAGTGGAAGTTCGCCGAGATGGCGGCGAAGGACAAGGGCTTCACGCTCGTGAAGATCGGCGCGCCGTCCGGCGAAAAGGTGATGAGCGCGATCGACAACCTGTCCGCGCAGAAGGCGCAGGGCTTCATCATCTGCACGCCGGACGTGAAGCTCGGGCCGGGCATCGTCGCGAAGGCGAAGTCGCACAACCTGAAGATGATGACGGTCGACGATCGTCTCGTCGACGGCGCGGGCAAGCCGATCGAGTCGGTCCCGCACATGGGGATCTCCGCGTACAACATCGGCAAGCAGGTCGGTGACGGCATCGCGGCCGAGATCAAGAAACGCGGCTGGGACATGAAGGACGTCGGCGCGATCGACATCACCTACGAGCAGTTGCCGACCGCGCACGACCGCACGAGCGGCGCGACCGACGCGCTGGTGGCCGCCGGCTTCCCGAAGGCGAACGTGATCGCGGCGCCGCAGGCGAAGACCGACACGGAAAACGCGTTCAACGCGGCGAACATCGCACTCACGAAGAACCCGCAGTTCAAGCACTGGGTCGCCTACGGCCTGAACGACGAGGCCGTGCTCGGCGCGGTGCGCGCGGCCGAAGGGCGCGGCTTCAAGGCGGACAACATGATCGGCATCGGCATCGGCGGTTCCGATTCGGCGCTGAACGAGTTCAAGAAGCCGCAGCCGACGGGCTTCTACGGCACCGTGATCATCAGCCCGAAGCGCCACGGCGAGGAAACCTCGGACCTGATGTACACGTGGATCACGCAGGGCAAGGCACCGCCGGCGCTGACGCTGACGACGGGCATGCTCGCGACGCGCGACAACGTGTCGAAGGTGCGCGAGGAGATGGGGCTCGCGTCGAAGTAAGCGGCCCGCCGGCTGCCGCGGCGATGCGGCAGCTGGCGGTCGATCGATCCGGAAGTGGGGAGACGACGTGTCAGCGGCACTGCGTTTTGACAATATCGGCAAGGTGTTTCCCGGCGTGCGCGCACTCGACGGCATCTCGTTCGACGTGCATGCGGGCGAGGTGCATGGCCTGATGGGCGAGAACGGCGCGGGCAAGTCGACGCTGCTGAAGATTCTCGGCGGCGAATACCAGCCCGATGCGGGCAGCGTGCTGGTCGACGGCCAGCCCGTGCAGTTCGCGAATGCGGCCGCGTCGATCGCGGCCGGCATCGCGGTGATTCACCAGGAGCTGCAGTACGTGCCCGACCTGACGGTCGCGGAAAACCTGCTGCTCGGCCGCCTGCCGAATGCGTTCGGCTGGGTGAGGAAGCGCGAGGCGAAGCGCTACGTGCGTGAGCGGCTCGCCGCGATGGGCGTCGACCTCGATCCCGACGCGAAACTCGGGCGGCTGTCGATCGCGCAGCGGCAGATGGTCGAGATCTGCAAGGCGCTGATGCGCAATGCGCGCGTGATTGCGCTCGACGAGCCGACCAGCTCGCTGTCGCATCGCGAGACCGAGGTGCTGTTCAAGCTCGTCGACGACCTGCGCGCGCAGGGCCGCGCGCTGATCTACATATCGCACCGGATGGACGAGATCTACCGGCTGTGCGATGCATGCACGATCTTCCGCGACGGGCGCAAGATCGCGTCGCACGAATCGCTGGCCGACGTGCCGCGCGAACGGCTCGTCGCCGAGATGGTCGGGCGCGAGATTTCGGATATCTATCATTACGCGCCGCGCACGCTCGGTGACGTGCGGTTCTCCGCCGAAGGTGTCGACGGCCATGCACTGCGCGAACCTGCGAGCTTCTCGGTGCGCGCGGGCGAGATCGTCGGCTTCTTCGGGCTCGTCGGTGCGGGCCGCAGCGAGCTGATGCGGCTCGTGTACGGCGCGGATCACCGGCGCGCGGGCGTGCTGACGCTCGACGGTGCGCGCATCGACGTGAAGCGCACCGGCGACGCGATCCGCCATGGCATCGTGCTGTGCCCCGAGGATCGCAAGGAAGAAGGGATCATCGCGATCGCGTCGGTCGCGGAGAACATCAACATCAGCTGCCGCCGCCATTCGCTGCGCGCGGGGCTCTTCATCAACCGCAAGGCCGAAAGCGAAACGGCCGACCGCTTCATCCAGCGGCTGAAAATCAAGACGCCGAACCGGCGCCAGAAGATCCGCTTCCTGTCGGGCGGCAACCAGCAGAAGGCGATCCTGTCGCGCTGGCTCGCGGAGCCCGACCTGAAGGTCGTGATCCTCGACGAGCCGACGCGCGGCATCGACGTCGGCGCGAAGCACGAGATCTACGACGTGATCTACCGGCTCGCGGAACGCGGCTGCGCGATCGTGATGGTGTCGTCGGAGTTGCCGGAAGTGCTCGGCGTGTCCGACCGCATCGTCGTGATGCGCGAAGGTCGGATCGCGGGCGAGCTGCCGCGCGACCAGGCGAACGAGCACGCGGTGCTGAGCCTGGCGCTGCCGCAGACGAGCGCCGTCGAGGCGGCCTGACACGGAACACGACAATCGAATCGGACACGCGCGGCGCGGGCCGTGCGATGCAGGAGCAGGAGACACCATCATGCAAGTCAACGAAAACCTTGGCAGCGCCGCCGTGAAGCCGTCGGCCGACGCGCTGGTGCCGCAGCAGAGCGACCGCCAGAAGTGGTGGCAGCATCTGACCGAATACAGCCTGATCGCGATCTTCGCGGTGATGTTCATCACGATGTCGCTGACCGTCGATCACTTCTTCTCGATCGACAACATGCTCGGCCTCGCGCTGTCGATCTCGCAGATCGGGATGGTCGCGTGCACGATGATGTTCTGTCTCGCATCGCGCGACTTCGACCTGTCGATCGGCTCGACCGTCGCGTTCTCCGGCGTGCTGTGCGCGATGGTGCTGAACGCGACCGACAACACGTTCGTCGCGATCGTCGCGGCGGTCGCGGCCGGCGCCGCGATCGGCTTCGTGAACGGCGCGGTGATCGCGTACCTGCGCATCAATGCGCTGATCACGACGCTCGCGACGATGGAAATCGTGCGCGGGCTCGGCTTCATCGTGTCGAAGGGGCAGGCGGTCGGCGTGTCGTCGGATACGTTCATCGCGCTCGGCGGGCTGTCGCTGTTCGGCGTGTCGCTGCCGATCTGGGTCACGCTGCTGTGCTTCATCGCGTTCGGCGTGCTGCTGAACCAGACGGTATACGGCCGCAACACGCTCGCGATCGGCGGCAACCCCGAGGCGTCGCGGCTCGCGGGGATCAACGTCGAACGCACGCGCGTGTACATCTTCCTGATCCAGGGCGCGGTGACGGCGCTCGCCGGCGTGATCCTCGCGTCGCGCATCACGTCGGGCCAGCCGAACGCCGCGCAGGGCTTCGAGCTGAACGTGATTTCCGCGTGCGTGCTCGGCGGCGTGTCGCTGATGGGCGGCCGCGCGACGATCTCGGGCGTCGTGATCGGCGTGCTGATCATGGGCACCGTCGAGAACGTGATGAACCTGCTGAACATCGACGCGTTCTACCAGTACCTCGTGCGCGGCGCGATCCTGCTCGCGGCCGTGCTGCTCGACCAGCTGAAGAACCGCGGCGTCCGCGACTGACCGCTTTCACGGAGACGATTCGCATGACACTCGACACTTCCGCGCAGGACCCGAACCACGCGCGCCATGCGCGCTATCCGAGCCTCGAGGATCGCGCGGTGCTGATCACGGGCGGCGCGACCGGCATCGGTGCGTCGTTCGTCGAACACTTCGCCGGGCAGGGCGCGCGCGTCGCGTTCGTCGATCTCGACGCGGCGGCCGGTGCCGCGCTGGCGGAACGCCTCGCGCACGTGCCGAACGTGCGTCATGCGCCGCTGTTCATCCAGTGCGACCTGACCGACATCGACGCGCTGCGCCATGCGATCGACGCGATCCGCGCGCGCATCGGCGCGATCGCGGTGCTCGTGAACAACGCGGCGAACGACGCGCGCCATGCGATCGGCGACGTGACGCCCGAGTCGTTCGACGCGGGCATCGCGGTGAACCTGCGCCACCAGTTCTTCGCCGCGCAGGCGGTGATCGACGACATGAAGCAGCAGGGGGGCGGCGCGATCGTCAATCTCGGCTCGATCAGCTGGATGCTGAAGAACGGCGGCTATCCCGTGTACACGATGGCGAAGGCCGCCGTGCAGGGGCTCACGCGCGGGCTCGCACGCGACCTCGGCCCGTTCGGCATCCGCGTGAATTCGCTGGTGCCCGGCTGGGTGATGACCGACAAGCAGCGCCGGTTGTGGCTCGACGACGCGGGCCGCGCGGCGATCAAGGCCGGCCAGTGCCTCGATGCCGAGCTGTTGCCCGCCGATCTCGCGCGGATGGCGCTGTTCCTCGCGGCCGACGACAGCCGGATGATCACCGCACAGGACGTGATCGTCGACGGCGGCTGGGCCTGACCGTTCGCACGACCCGCATCGTTTCTTCGACGAAGGAAAGGAGTTCATCATGACCGCCACGTCCTCGCGCGCATCGTCGTCCACCAGCCAGTCGCGCCGTGCGCGCCTGGCCGCCGCCGCGCAGCCGGTCAGCCCCGGCCCGCAGACAGCAGCCTTTGCGCAGGGCGTCGGCGCCGCGCATGCGGCGGCCGTCACGCTGTCGAATGCGTCGCTGCGGCTCGACGTGCTGCCGCATCTCGGCGGCGGCATCGCGCGCTTCGACTGGCGCGGCGACAACGGTGCGCTGATGCCGGTGTTCCGCCGCTGCGAGCAGCCGGAGGCGGCGACCGATCCGAACGAGCTCGCGTGCTATCCGCTGCTGCCGTACTCGAACCGGATCGGCGGCGCGCGGTTCGAATGCGACGGACGCAGCGTCGCGGTGCCGCGCAACCGGCGCGACGAGCCGCTGCCGATCCACGGCGACGGCTGGCTCGCGCCGTGGCAGGTGGACGATGCGACCGGCACGTCGCTGCAGCTGTCGCTCGATCGAACCGCCGGCGCGCCGTATGCGTTCCGCGCGATCCAGTCGTTCGAGCTCGACGACGCGACGCTGTCGATCGCGCTGACGATCGAGAACGCGGGGCGCGCGCGGCTGCCGTTCGGGCTCGGCGTCCATCCGTTCCTGGTGCGCGATGCCGTGACCGAGCTGGCCGCGGCGGCCGGCGGGCTGTGGCTGTCGGGCGCCGATTTCCTGCCGGTACGGCACGTGAGCGTGCCGCCGGCCTGGCAGTTCGGCGTCGCGTATCCGCTGCCGGGTGCGCTCGTCAATCACGCGTTCACCGGCTGGGGCGGCCACGCGACGGTGAGCTGGCCGCGCCGCGGGCTGTCGTTGACGGTGGCGGCCGACGCCGACGCGTACGTGCTCTATACGCCGCCCGGCGAGGATTTCTTCTGCTTCGAGCCGGTCGATCATCCGATCAATGCGGTGAACCTGCCGGGCGGTGCGGCCGCGCACGGGATGACGCTGCTCGCGCCGGGCGAGCGGCTTACGCGGCGGTTTTCGTTCACCGTCCAGCGCGCCGATGCACGCAGCGACGCCGCTTCGCGCGAAGGGCGACGGCGACGCGGGTAAAATACGCGGTCTACCAACGGTTTGCCGCGAGTATCCGCCATGTCTTCCCCGCTTACTTTCATCGAATCGCTGCGCGCCGCGTGGCAGCGCACCCATTCGCTGCTGTGCGTCGGCCTCGATCCCGAGCCGTCGCGCTTTCCCGTGCAGTTCGACGGCCAGCCCGATGCGATCTTCGAATTCTGCCGGCAGATCGTCGACGCGACCGCGCAATACGCGAGCGCGTTCAAGCCGCAGATCGCCTACTTCGCCGCACATCGCGCGGAAGACCAGCTCGAGCGCCTGATCGCGCACATCCACCTCCAGCACCCGGGCCTGCCCGTGATCCTCGACGCGAAGCGCGGCGACATCGGCAGCACGGCCGAGCAGTACGCGCGCGAAGCGTTCGAGCGCTATCGCGCGGACGCTGTCACGGTGAACCCGTACATGGGCTACGACTCGGTCGAGCCGTACTTCGAGCACGAAGGCAAGGGCGTGATCGTGCTGTGCCGCACGTCGAACCCGGGCGGTTCCGACCTGCAGTTCCTCGACACGAACGGCCGGCCGCTGTACCAGGTCGTCGCCGACCTCGCGGCGAACAAGTGGAACGCGAAGAACGGCCAGCTCGGCCTCGTGGTCGGCGCGACGTTCCCGAAGGAAATCGAGATCGTGCGCGGGATCGTCGGCGACATGCCGCTCCTGATTCCCGGCATCGGCGCGCAGGGCGGCGACGTGCAGGCGACCGTCAACGCGGGCCGCACGGCCGACGGCACCGGCATGATGATCAACTCGTCGCGCGCGATCCTGTACGCGAGCAACGGCGAGGATTTCGCCGAAGCCGCGGCGCTCGCCGCGCAGAAGACCCGCGACACGATCAACGCGCATCGTTGATGTCGCACCGGCCGCCTTCCCGGGCGGCCGGCTCCGGCGGCCCGCGCGCGCGGGCCCGGGCCGTTTCCCTCGCTGTTCCCGCCTTTCGGCCCGCACGCCCCGCACTGACGCACGCGGACAACTTCCCGTCGCTTCCGCACCGCATCCCCGCGCGCCAATCGCGCGATGCTCCCGCTTGTCATCGATCCGTAACCAAAATGTCAAGAAAGGAGCGACGCCATGCCCAAGCTGTCCCGACGTCTTCTGAGCGCGCTTGCCGCATCGTTGTGCATGAGCTTCGCCCATGCGGCGGATCTCTCGCACTGGCCGGCCGATAGTGCAAAGGCGCTGAACGAGATGATCGCCGCGCACGCGAACCGCGGCGACTACGCGGTGTTCGACGCCGACAACACGACCTACCGCTACGACCTCGAGGAGTCGCTGCTGCCGTACCTCGAGAACCGCGGCGTGCTGACGCGCGACACGCTCGACCCGTCGCTGAAGCTGATCCCGTTCAAGGATTCCGCCGACTACCAGGAATCGCTGACGAGCTATTACTACCGGCTGTGCGAGATCGACGACCTGGTCTGCTACCCGTGGATCGCGCAGGCGTTCGCCGGGCAGTCGCTGGCCGACCTGAAGCGCCACGTCGACGCGATGCTCGCCGACGGCAAGCCGATCCCGATCCGCTACTGGCAGGGCGACAAGGTGGTCGACGGCACGGTGAACCCGCCGCGCTTCTTCCGCGGGATGCAGGAGCTGTACAACGCGCTGCGCGAGAACGGCATCGAGGTCTACGTGATGACGGCCGCGCACGAGGAGCTCGCGCGGCTCGTGCTGTCCGACCCGAAGTACGGCTACAACGTGAAGCCGCAGAACGTGATCGGCGTGACGACGCTGCTGCGCAATCCGGCGACCGGCGCGTTGACCACATCGCGGCTGCAGATCAAGGCCGGCAAGTACGACGAGGCCGCGAACCGCAGCCTGGTGATCACGCCGTTCCTGATGAACCCGATGACCTGGTACGAAGGCAAGCTCGGCTCGATCGTCGGCTGGATCGACCAGTGGAAGAAGCCGGTGCTCGTCGCGGGCGACACGCCGACGTCCGACGGCTACATGCTGCTGAACGCGACCGACATCGCGCGCGGCGGGGTGCGCGTGTGGGTGAACAAGAAGGACAAGCAGATGGCGCAGATCCGCGCGTGGTCGGATGAATCGGCCGCGCAGCAGAAGTCGCTCGGCCTGCCGGTGACGGCGGACAAGAACTGGATCGTCGTGAAGCCCGACGCGATCCAGTAAGCGGCAAGCGACGACGAGGGCGCTGCGGGCGCCCATCGATCGATCAGCCCTCGCGCTCGTCGAGCAGCTTCAGCAGCCCGCGCAGCGCATGCGCGGCCGCCTGCGTGCGGATCTGTTCGCGGTCGCCCTTGAACACGAGCGTCTCGACGTCGGTATGCAGCCGGTTGCTCCAGCCGAACGACACGGTGCCGACCGGCTTCTTCTCGCTGCCGCCGGCCGGGCCCGCGATGCCGGTGACGGACAGCGCGACCTGCGCGCGGCTGTTGCGCAGCGCGCCTTCGGCCATCGCGCGCGCGACGGGCTCGCTGACGGCGCCGTGCTTGTCGATCAGGTCGGGCGGCACGCCGATCATCTCGATCTTGGCCTGGTTCGAGTACGTGACGAAGCCGCGCTCGAACCATTGGCTGCTGCCGGAGATGTCGGTGATCGCCGCGGCGATCATGCCGCCGGTGCAGGATTCGGCGGTGGCGAGCGTCAGGTGCTCGTCACGCAGCTTGTTGCCTGCGCGGATCGCAAGCTGGTGGACGACGGAATCGGTTGGCATGCGCGTCGGGAAACGGGAGTCGGGAAATCGGTCAGCCGACGACGGAGCGCCACAGGGCGATCACGAGCAGCGTCATGAACGCGGCAACCAGGTCGTCGACCATGATGCCGAGCCCGCCTTTCAGGCGGCGGTCGAAATAGCGGATCGGCGGCGGCTTGAGCATGTCGAAGAAGCGGAACGCGACGAACGCCCACAGCTGGCCGACGAAGGTCGCGGGCGTGACGAACAGCATCACGAGCCAGATCGCGACGATCTCGTCCCAGACGACGGCGCCCGGATCGGACGACCCCATCTTCTTCGCGGTGAAACCGGTGAGCCATGTGCCGGCCACGAAGCCGACCGCGATCAGCGCCCACCATTCGGGCACCGTCAGATAGCGGTTGAGCACGACGAACGTGAGCCAGCCGAACAGCGAGCCGAACGTGCCGGGCATCAGCGGCGCGAGCCCGCTGCCGAAGCCGAGCGACACGATATGCGCCGGATGCGACAGCATGAAGCGCGCGGTCGGGCGCGGCGCGGCGCCGGGCTCGGTCGCCTGCGGTGCGGGCGTCGGGTCAGTCTGCATGGAAGTGGTCGAAACCGTGCAACGTGAGAGCCAGGGGCGCGCCGGCGGCGTCGCGCCACGCGATCGCGGGCCGCTCCGACGGCGCGGACAAGCCGCGTATTGTACCGATTCGCGTGACCGCCACACCGGCCTTCGCGCCGGCCGCCTCGACCGCTGCGCGGGCCGCGGCGGGCGCGGTAAAGCACAGCTCGTAGTCGTCGCCGCCGGCGAGCGTGCAGCGTCGCTGTACGTCGGGCGGCAGCGTCGCGAGCGCGGCCGAGCGCGGCACCGCGTCGGCGTCGATCTCGGCACGCACGTTCGAGCGCGTCAGGATGTGCTGCAGGTCGCCGGCGAGGCCGTCCGAGATGTCGAGCGCCGCGTGCGCGACGCCCGCGAGCGCGAGGCCGAGCGCGATGCGCGGTTCCGGGCGCTCGAGCGCCTGCCGGAATGCGGCCGCTTCGTTCGCGCCGGCCGTCCATTCGCCGCGGGCGACGCCGAGCCCCGCGCGCGCATCGCCGAGCGTGCCGGACACCCAGACGTCGTCGCCATCGCGCGCGGCGTCGCGACGCAGCGCCGCATCGGGCGCGACTTCTCCGAATACGGTCACGCACAGGTTCAGCGGGCCGCTCGTCGTGTCGCCGCCGATCAGCTCGCAGCCGTACCGCTCGGCGAGCGCGAACAGCCCGTTGCTGAACGCTTCCAGCCACGCCGCGTCGGCACGCGGCAGTGCGCACGCGAGCGTGAAGGCACGCGGTTCGGCGCCCATGGCGGCGAGGTCGGACAGGTTGACCGCGAGCGTCTTGTGGCCGAGCGCGTCGGGCGCGACGTCGGGGAAGAAGTGGCGGCCTTCCACCAGCATGTCCGTCGAAATGGCCAGCAATTTCCCGGATCGGGGCGTGATCAATGCGCAATCGTCGCCGATGCCGAGCGTCGACGCACGTGCGCCCTGCGCGGCGCGGCGCGTGAAGAAGCGTTCGATCAGCGAAAACTCGGAGAGGGCGGCTGGCACGGCGGGCGGATCCGAAACGATTGAAGGAACGGCATTGTACGAGGCGAACGGCGGCGTTCCTGCACCGTTCTGCCCATTTTTGTCGCGGCTGTTGCACCCGAATCGCCGGTTTGGCGGCCGATGATTGGCGCTACAATGCCGTCGAAGAGTCATTCTAATCCGCCCGCCAAGAGACACATGTCTACCCAAGCCTCCTCCAAAGCCAAGCTCCGCGAAGCCGCGCTCGACTATCACGAATTCCCGACCCCCGGGAAAATCGCGATCGCCCCGACCAAGCAGATGATCAACCAGCGCGATCTCGCGCTCGCGTACTCGCCGGGTGTGGCGTACGCGTGCGAGGAGATCGTCGAGAATCCGCTGAACGCGGCACGCTTCACCGCGCGCAGCAACCTGGTCGGCGTCGTCACGAACGGCACGGCGGTGCTCGGTCTCGGCAACATCGGGCCGCTCGCGTCGAAGCCGGTGATGGAAGGCAAGGCCGTGCTGTTCAAGAAGTTCGCGGGCATCGACGTGTTCGACATCGAGCTGAACGAGTCGGACCCGCACAAGCTCGTCGACGTGATCGCCGCGCTGGAGCCGACCTTCGGCGGGATCAACCTGGAAGACATCAAGGCGCCTGACTGCTTCATCGTCGAGCGCGAAGCGCGCAAGCGGATGAAGATCCCGGTGTTCCACGACGACCAGCACGGCACCGCGATCGTCGTGGCCGCGGCCGTCACGAACGGGCTGAAGGTCGTCAACAAGGACATCAAGAAGGTCAAGCTCGTCGCGTCCGGCGCAGGGGCGGCCGCGCTCGCGTGTCTCGACCTGCTGGTCGACATCGGCCTGCCGCTCGAGAACATCACGGTGACCGACCTGGCCGGCGTGGTCTACAAGGGCCGCACCGAGCTGATGGATCCGGACAAGGAGCGCTTCGCCCGCGAAACCGACGCGCGGACGCTGGCCGAAGTGATCGACGGCGCGGACATTTTCCTCGGCCTGTCGGCCGCCGGCGTGCTGAAGCAGGAGATGGTGAAGGGCATGGCGGAGCGCCCGCTGATCCTCGCGCTCGCGAACCCGACGCCGGAAATCCTGCCGGAACTCGCGCTCGAAGTGCGTCCGGACGCGGTGCTGGCCACGGGCCGTACCGATTACCCGAACCAGGTCAACAACGTCCTGTGCTTCCCGTTCATCTTCCGCGGCGCGCTCGACGTCGGCGCGACGACGATCACGCGTGAAATGGAGATCGCGGCCGTCAACGCGATCGCCGAACTCGCGCAGCACGAGCAGAGCGACATCGTCGCGACCGCGTACGGCATCCAGGACCTGTCGTTCGGGCCCGAATACCTGATTCCGAAGCCGTTCGATCCGCGCCTGATCGTGAAGATCGCACCGGCCGTCGCGCAGGCCGCGATGGACGGCGGCGTCGCGACGCGCGCGATCGAGGACATGGAGGCATATCGCGTCCATCTGCAGCAGTTCGTGTATCACAGCGGCACGACGATGAAGCCGATCTTCCAGATCGCGCGCGCCGCGCCGGAAGAGAAGAAGCGCGTTGTGTTCGCGGAAGGCGAAGAAGAGCGCGTGTTGCGCGCCGTTCAGATCATCGTCGACGAAAAACTCGCGAAGCCGATCCTGATCGGCCGCCCGTCGGTGATCGAGCACCGTATCCAGCGCTACGGCCTGCGCCTGACGCCGGGCACGGATTTCACGGTCGTCAACACCGAGCACGACGAGCGCTACCGCGACTTCTGGCAGACGTACTACAAGATGATGGCGCGCAAGGGCATCAGCGAGCAGCTCGCGCGCGTCGAGATGCGCCGCCGCACGACGCTGATCGGCTCGATGCTGGTGAAGAAGGGCGAAGCGGACGGGATGATCTGCGGCACGATCAGCACCACGCACCGTCACCTGCACTTCATCGACCAGGTGATCGGCAAGCGCCCGGGCTGCAGCGTGTACGCGGCGATGAACGGCCTCGTGCTGCCGGGCCGCCAGATTTTCCTGGTCGACACGCACGTGAACGTCGATCCGACCCCGGAAGAGCTGGCCGAGATCACGATCATGGCCGCGGAAGAAGTGCGCCGCTTCGGCATCGAGCCGAAGGTCGCGCTGCTGTCGCACTCGAATTTCGGCACGAGCAACGCACCTTCGGCGAAGAAGATGCGCGATACGCTCGCGATCCTGCAGGAACGTGCACCGGAGCTGAAGGTCGACGGCGAGATGCACGGCGACGTCGCGCTCGACGCGGCGCTGCGCAAGGAAATCCTGCCCGAGTCGACGCTGGAAGGCGAAGCGAACCTGCTGATCCTGCCGAACATCGACGCCGCGAACATCGCGTACAACCTGCTGAAGACGGCCGCGGGCAACAACATCGCGATCGGGCCGATCCTGCTGGGCGCGGCGCAGCCGGTGCACGTGCTGACCGAATCGGCGACCGTTCGCCGCATCGTCAACATGGCGGCGCTGCTGGTCGCCGACGTGAACGCCACGCGCTGAGCCAAAACGAACGCGCCAGGCCGGTCGAGCCGGCGTGGCGCGTCGGGCGAAATTGTAAACAAAAGCAAAAAAGAGGCGTGCCCGCAATGGGCACGCCGCGGGTAGGGCGCAAACGCGCTTCCCTCAAGCAACATCAGCACCTCTCTCCACTCAACGTAGCAGGCGCGGCAAGGAGGCAGAGTCTCGCCACGCCAGAGATGCCGGTCGCATTTTATCCTATGTAAGATAAATGTAGTGTGATTTCGGTAAAAAATGCGCAATTCTGGGTATCACGACGCTTTCGATTCCCAAACGGACATTGATTCGCGCGGCCAATAACGCTACGCTAACGCCTTTGTTGGTCGTCAACTACTTGATTTAACAGCGGGAACCCTGGTTCATGGCACGCAAGTGGCTCCGCAACGGCGCGCTCGCGTCCGTCTTCGCGATGTTCGCGATGGGTATCGTCGGCACGCCGACGGGCAGTCTGGTTTCCGCCGCTTACGCACGGCAGGCCGTACCGGCCGATGTGGTGGCGAGCGGGCTCGATACGATTCCGACCGCCAGTCTTCCGCGCGAGGCCGTGACCACGCTGGGCCTGATCGGCGCCGGCGGCCCCTATCCGTACGAGAAAGACGGCGTCGTGTTTGGCAACCGCGAGCGGATCCTGCCAAAAGCGAAGCGCGGCTACTACCATGAGTACACGGTACCGACGCCGCGTGCCCGCAATCGCGGCGCGCGCCGGATCGTCTGTGGCGGGCCATTGCGTCGGATCGACAACTGTTATTACACGGGCGACCACTACAACAGTTTTAAACGTATTGTTGAATGACTTCGGGACGAATGGCATGAGCGACTCCATCTACGCGCACGAAACGGCGGCGGCGGAACTGTTCGCAGCCGGCGACGGCAATCTGTTTCAGCGCGTGATCCAACTGCACGCGGCGGCGCAGGCTGGCGGCACGCCGGAGCAACAGGAAGCCGAGCCCGGGCTTTCATCGAACGAGGAGCCTATGAGCCTTTTCACGACCGTGCGACCCAATCTCGTGCAGTCGATCCGCGCGTTCCGCGTGCAGGATCTCGCCGACGAAGCCGGCCGGCTCGGCCAGCATTTCCTGTATGCGTATTGCGGCGCCGCGCAGTCGAAGCAGGAAGTGATGGAAACGATCGCGACGTCGTTCCTGTTCCCGAAGCATTTCGGGAAGAACTACGACGCGCTGTACGACTCCCTGACCGACCTCGTCGCGAAGGCTGGCACGCAGCCCGGTTTCGTGATCGTTCTCGAGGGGCTGCCGATCGCCCAGAAGTTCGACAAGGAAGGGCGCGAGACGCTGCTCGACGTGTTCCGCGAGGCGGCCGAATTCTGGGCCGAGCGCAAGGTCGCGTTCCGCGTGTTCTACTCGTTCGCGTAAGCGCGCGTCGGCCAGCGGCCGATCCGGCGCAACCCCGTCAAAAAACGAGCCCGCTTCGAGCGGGCTTTTTTGCGTCCGCGCGTGTCGCGCGCACGGCATCTGGCCCGACAAAAACCTTTCATCGCACACCTTTTTCCGCGACAATCGGTCAGCCCGGCCGCGGCCACCGCGCCGGGCGTACAACACCAATCATTCGAGAGAGGGCCGTTTTCCCATGATCGCTACCCGATTCGCGGCGCGCGCGCGCGTGCGCCGCCCGCTCGTGCACGCGCTGGCCGCGTGCGCCCTGTCGCTCGGCATCCCGCTGGCCGCGCAGGCCGCGTCGCTCACCCCCGAACAGACCCTCGACATTTATCTGGGCGCGATCGTCAACAACGACGCGGCCAAGGTCGAGCAATTCAACGCCACGGTAAGCGCGACCGCCGATCCGAAGGATGCCAAGAACATGCTGCTGCCGGCCGACATGTACAGCGAGATGCGCGAACAGATGCTTGGGCAGGTGATGGCGTCGATGTCGGATGCCGGGCGCGAGGCGCTGGCGCCGTCGCTCGACTCGATGCTGGTCGCGTACACCGGCGCGTTGCGGCGCTCGCAGTGCAAGGCCACCGGTGCGAAGCGCACGCCGCGTGCAGGCGGGAAGGGGCAGGAACTCGCCACGGTCAGTTTCGAATGCAAGGTGGCCGACGTCACGCCACCGAGCGACGCGGTCATGACGGCCGGCAAGGACGCGAAGACCGATCAGCAGCGCTTCGCGGCGGCCCGGACGGGGTTCATCAGCGTGGCGCGCGCGTTCAACGACGCACGGGTTACCCGGCGCATCACGGGGCAGGTGGAGATGGTCGGTTCGGACAGCAAGGGCTGGACGACCGACAGCCCCGAAAGCCTGCTGAAGCCCGTCGTCGACGCGCTGTCCGGCCCCGTTGTCGCGGCGGTCGCCGCCAGCCAGCAATGAGGCCGCCACGCCGGCCAGAGCGATTCGAACCCTTCATGACCCGACCGATGAACCTTTCCCTTCATGCGCGCCGCGGCGCGCGTCTTCCGTTGTTCCGTGCCACCCGCGCGGCCGTGCTGTCCATGCTCGTCGTGGCCGGTGCCGCGCATGCGGCGGTGCTGACGCCCGAGCAGACCACCGACCTGTATCTCGGTGCCTTCGTCAACGGCGACGTCGCGAAGGCGGCGCAGTTCAACGATGCGATGCGCACGCGCTTCGACGGCAAGGACGCGCTCGACGTGGCGGCCGTCTCGAAGCTCGGCGACACGATGCACGAGCGCCTGGTCACCGGCTTGCTGGCGAGAATGCCGCCCAAGTCCCGTTCCGCCTTGCGCGGGCCGATCAGCGCGTCGATCACGTCGTATCAGCAGGGGCTGGCCCGTTCCGAATGCAAGGCCACCGGTTCGACGCAGAAGCCCAACGAATACGTCGAGGGTCAGTCGATCGCGACGGTCGATTTTTCGTGCCGCGTCGTGGACGTCGAGCCCGGCGTGAACGCGCTGAAAGAGAAGCTCGGCAATCCGCGCCTGAAAACCAACAAGGCCCTGGCGACCTTCATCACGGCGTATTTCACGGGCATCGCGAAAGTCTATGACGACGCGCCGATGAGCCGCACGGTGACGGGGCAGCTCGACCTCTACGGCACGAACGAAACGGGCTGGCTCACGGGTTCCCCGGGTGACGTGCTGTCGCCGCTGGTCGACGCGTTGCTCGACCCGATCAGCAAATCGGGCGGCGAAGCCGATCAGTAAGCGATGGCATCCCGGCGGTCGGCGCGCGTCGCCGGCGCACCGGGCGTGTGAACGGAGAGCGAACGATGAAGATCTTCACGCGAGGGCTGTTGGTTGCCGCCGCCGTTGTTTCGATTGGCGGTGCGGTTGTTGCGGACGCCGGCGCGACCGAACCGGATTCGATACCGGCGTCGCCGGCGGCGCATGTCGCCGTCGAACGGCTGCTTGCCGATCTGCGCACGCGCTCGACGCCCGGCCAGTATGCAGCGGTGGCCGGCGCGATTCACGCGTCGCCGGCACTGGCGACGCAACTGGACGAACTGGTCGAGGCCGGCCTGTTGACGCGCATCGCGGTCGACAGCGGCGACGCCGCGCTCGGCAGGACGACCGGCGCGTTGCGCAACGGGAGCGTGTGGATCCTGACGCCGGCGTTCGTCGCGAACCAGGCGCCGCGGCGCCTGTTCGACGTGGTGCAGGACGACGACATCCTGCCGGACAACATGGTGTTCGCGCTCGGCTACATGGCATGGCGGGCGAAGCACGATGCCGACGTGAGCCGTGCATCCGAGGCGCTGCAGGCATCGGGCGACGGCGCGGACGCGAAGAAGCAGCGTTGGATCGACCTGAACACGCGGATCGACGCCGGCGGCTTCATCCAGGGCTGGAACGACACGGTGGATGCCGCCACGTTTCAGCATGACGGCCGGCCGATCACCATCGTGCAGACGGCCCAGATGATGATGAACCTGCGCTATCGCGGCCCGCTGATCAAGGCGATCCGGGCGACGCCGCCGGCCCCGAGGCTGCGGTTCTTCGCACCGGCGCTCGCGCTCGACGCGGACAACCTCGATGCGCTGGCGTCGGCGCTCCAGGCTTCTCCCGTCATCGATATCGAGCCGTTGAGCGCGGCGCGCTGAGGGTCGGCGCGGTGCGTCGACGGCATGCCGCGGCGCGTGCCCGGCCGCGCATAGCCATCACCACCCGCCCCAGCGCGCGGCGAGCGCGGCGAGCACGGCCGCACCGGCCGTCTCGGTGCGCAGCACGCGGGGCCCAAGCGACAGCGCGGTGAACCCACGAGCGCGCGCCGCGTTTTCCTCGTCGGGCGACAGCCCGCCTTCCGGCCCGATCAGCAGCGTGACGGTTGCGGCCGGCGGCGCGTCGGGCAGCGACGCGAACGGGATGCTCGCGCGTGGCGACAGCAGCAGCCGCAGCTCGCCGTCGGCCGGTGCGGCCGGCAGCGTATCGAGCCACGCGTGGAAGCCGGCGACCTGCGCGACGTCGGGCACGCGGTTGCGCCCGCATTGCTCGCACGACGCGCGCACGACGCCGTGCCAGTGCGCGACGCGCTTGTCCGCGCGTTCGCCGGTGAGCTTCACGACGCCGCGCGCGGTCGACAGCGGCACGACCGCCGCCACGCCGAGCTCGACGGCCTTCTCGATCACCCAGTCCATCTTGTCGCCGCCGGCGATGCCTTGCGCGAGCGTCACGCGGTAGGGCGGCTCGGCTTCGGCCGGGTCGAACGTGTCGATCTGCGCGAGTGCGCTGCGCTTGTCGATCTCGACGAGCCGCGCGCGGTACTGGCCGCCGGTGCCGTCGAACAGCGCGAGCACGTCGCCGGGCTGCAGGCGCAGCACCTGCGCGTGGCGCGCGACATCGGCCGGCAACGCGAGCGTGGCGTCGGCGCGCAGTGCCGCGTCGACGAAAAAGCGCGGCACGGCCGCGGTGGTGGTGGCTTCGTTCATGCGTGTAGCGGTGTGGGTCATGCGTCGAGACGGCGCCCGAGCGCCCATCGGTAGCCGTCGAGATCCTCGATCTGCGCGAACCGGTCGCCCCAGAACTGATCCTGCGGCGCACTCAGCGATTTCGCGCCCGCGTCGAGCGCGCACTGCCAGGTGGCGTCGACGTCGTCGACATACAGATAGAACGATTGCGGCGCGATGGCGTTTGCGCTCTTCGGCGTGAGCGCGGTCGAGCCGAACGCGCCCTCGGGCGCGAACATCACGATCAGCTGGCCGCGGTAGGCCATCTCGACGTGCATGATCGCGCCGTCCTCGTCGTGCACGTCGCGCAGCTCGAAGCCGAATGCGGCCTGGAAGAAATCGATGGCCGCGCGCGCGTTGCGTACGGCCAGGTAGGGCGTCAACCAAGGCACGTTGGCCGGACGTGGATCGGTCATGAAAATCTCCTGTGGGGGCGCTTCGGCACGTGCTCTGACTCCATGCGTCGGCGTTCGTTCAGGGGGCGGCGCGGCGTCCGGGGCGTTCCGCCCCGGTGCGATGCATCACGAATCCTGCGAAGACGCGATGGAAAACGGAAGCGAGGCGGCCGCCCGGACGTTCAGCGGCGAACGCCCAGTGTATCGCGCAGCGCGCACGGCAGGGCAAACAGGGACGCATGCAGCCGCGCGTCGTAGTAGCGCAAGCCCTGGACGCGACGGGCGGCGAGCCGTTCGTCGATGTCGTGGGCGAACAGCGCGGCCGCGTCGAGCGTGTCGCTCGCGATCGCCATCAGCCACTGCGAGCCGTACAGCGGCACGTGCGCGGACAACGGATCGACGACCGCGAAGCACGCACGCAGGTCGTCGAGCAGCGCGGCGATGCGCGCCGCGTGGAACACCGGCGAGCCGAGGTGCATCGAGATTGCACCGCACGGCGTCAGGATCCGCTTGAGCCGTGCGTAGAACGCGCGCGTATAGAGGCCGGCCGCCGGCGAATCGGGCGGCGTGAGGTCGAACACGACGAGATCGAAATGCTCGACGGTCGACTCGACGAAATGCGCGGCGTCGCCGATCACGACCTCGACGCGCGGATCGTCGAGCGCACCCTGGTGCACGTCGTCGAGATAACGGCGCGCCATCCCGACCACCTCGTCGTCGAGTTCCGCGATCACGATCCGCTCGATGCACGCATGCTTGAGCAGCTGGCGCGCCGCGCCGCCGTCGCCGCCGCCGAGCACGAGCGCCCGGCGCGGTGACGGGTGCGCGAGCGCGGCCGGGTGCGTCATGCACTCGTGATAGACGTACTCGTCGCCGACTGACGTCATCGGACGGCCGTCCAGCGTAAACAGTCGGCCGAGCTGCGGGGTTTCCCAGACTTCGATCTGCTGGTGCGGGGACGCGACGCGCGCGAGCCGCCGGGCGTTCGGGAAGCCGTAGGCGGCGTCGGGCGTAGGGTGGAAGAGAAGTGTCGTGCTCACGGGCGGGCGGCTCAGGGCTGGCAGTTCCGACGTCTGAATTATAGGAGGCGGGCAGTTTGACGGAAAACCGTGCCGGAACACTGTGCATAGACAAGGGAAATGTCAGCCCATCTGTTAAAATGACGAGCTTTGCAGCCCCGTCCGTAGGCTCCGTCCGCTTCGCGTCCGTCAGGCGCCGCACCGCGCGCCGGGAACGATTGACGCTCGAGCTTCCGGATGCCGCCGTGCCCCCGTTTCCTCGACTCGTTCTCCGGACTCGACATGACGACTTCGTCTCCCGCCTCCACCACCCTGATGGCCAACGCGATCCGTGCGCTCGCGATGGACGCCGTCCAGCAAGCGAACTCCGGCCACCCCGGCATGCCGATGGGCATGGCCGAAATCGGCGTCGCGCTCTGGTCGCGCCATCTGAAGCACAACCCGACGAACCCGCACTGGGCGGACCGCGACCGCTTCGTGCTGTCGAACGGCCATGGCTCGATGCTGCTGTACTCGCTGCTGCACCTGACCGGCTACGACCTGCCGATGGAAGAGCTGAAGAACTTCCGCCAGCTGCACTCGAAGACGCCGGGCCACCCGGAATACGGCATCACGCCGGGCGTCGAGACGACCACCGGCCCGCTCGGCCAGGGTCTCGCGAACGCGGTCGGCATGGCGCTCGGCGAAGCGCTGATGGCCGACGAGTTCAACCGTGATGGCGCGAAGATCGTCGATCACCACACGTACGTGTTCCTCGGCGACGGCTGCCTGATGGAAGGCATCTCGCACGAAGCCTGCTCGTTCGCCGGCACGCTGAAGCTGAACAAGCTGATCGCGCTGTACGACGACAACGGCATCTCGATCGACGGCGACGTCGTGAACTGGTTCCACGACGATACCCCGAAGCGTTTCGAAGCCTACGGCTGGAACGTGATCCCGAACGTGAACGGCCACGACGTCGACGCGGTCGACGCGGCCATCGCGAAGGCGAAGCTGTCGGACAAGCCGACGCTGATCTGCTGCAAGACGGTGATCGGCCAGGGCGCGGCGACCAAGGCCGGCGGCCACGACGTGCACGGCGCGGCGCTCGGCGCGGAAGAAATCGCGAAGACGCGCGAAGCGCTCGGCTGGACCTGGGCACCGTTCGAGATTCCGCAGGAAGTCTATGCGGCATGGGATGCGAAGGAAGCCGGCAAGCGCGCCGAAACCGAATGGGATGCGACGTTCGCTGCCTATCGCGCCAAGTTCCCGGCAGAAGCCGCTGAATTCGAGCGCCGGATGGTCAACCAGCTGCCGGCCGACTGGGCGCAGAAGGCTGCCGCGATCATCGCCGGCGCGAACGAGCGCGCCGAGACGGTAGCGACCCGCAAGGCGTCGCAGCAGGCGATCGAAGGCCTGGCTGCCGCGCTGCCCGAACTGCTCGGCGGCTCGGCCGACCTGACCGGCTCGAACCTGACCAACTGGAAGGCGTCGAAGGCCGTCCGTGCGAATCCGGAAGGCCCGGGCGTCCAGCTGGGCAACCACATCAACTACGGCGTGCGCGAATTCGGCATGAGCGCCGCGATCAACGGCCTCGCGCTGCATGGCGGCCACAAGCCGTTCGGCGGCACGTTCCTGACGTTCTCCGACTACAGCCGCAACGCGCTGCGCGTCGCCGCGCTGATGAAGGTGCCGTCGATCTTCGTGTTCACGCACGATTCGATCGGCCTCGGCGAAGACGGCCCGACGCACCAGTCGATCGAGCACGTGTCGAGCCTGCGCCTGATCCCGAACCACGACGTGTGGCGTCCGGCCGACACGGTCGAGACGGCCGTCGCGTGGACCCACGCGATCGCAGCCGACCGTCCGTCGAGCCTGATCTTCAGCCGCCAGAACCTCGCCTTCAACCCGCGTACCGATGCGCAGATCGCAAACATCGAGAAGGGCGGCTACGTGCTGAAGGACTGGGACGAAGAGATCGTCGCGCGCAAGATCATCCTGATCGCGACGGGCTCGGAAGTCGAACTCGCGATGAAGGCCGTCGCACCGCTCGCGCAGCAGGGCATCGCGGCCCGCGTCGTGTCGATTCCGTCGACCAACGTGTTCGACCGCCAGGACGCCGAATACCGCGAACGCGTGCTGCCGCACGGCGTGCGCCGCGTCGCGATCGAAGCCGGCGTGACCGCCTTCTGGCACAAGTACGTCGGCCTGGAAGGCGGCGTCGTCGGGATCGACACGTTCGGCGAATCGGCGCCGGCCGGCGTGCTGTTCAAGCACTTCGGCTTCACCGTCGAGCACGTCGTCGAGACGGCCAAGGCCGTGCTGGCCTAAAGACATACGCGACGCGCGCCACCCCTCGCGCGCGTCGCACCGTGAAGCTGCACGAAACGAATTTTTTCAGCCATCAGGAGATAGACCATGACGATTCGCGTCGCAATCAACGGCTACGGCCGTATCGGCCGCAACACGCTGCGCGCGTTCTACGAGAACGGCAAGAAGCATGACATCGAGATCGTCGCGATCAACGACCTCGGCGATGCGAAGACCAACGCGCACCTGACCCAGTACGACACCGCGCACGGCAAGTTCCCGGGCGAAGTGTCGGTCGACGGCGATTACCTCATCGTCAACGGCGACCGGATTCGCGTGCTGGCCAACCGCAACCCGGCCGAACTGCCGTGGGGTGAGCTCGGTGTCGACATCGTGATGGAGTGCACGGGCTTCTTCACGACCAAGGAAAAGGCGAGCGCGCACCTGAAGGGCGGTGCCAAGAAGGTGATCATCTCGGCGCCGGGCGGCAAGGACGTCGACGCCACGATCGTCTACGGCGTGAACCACGACGTGCTGAAGGCCGAGCACACCGTGATCTCGAACGCATCGTGCACGACGAACTGCCTCGCGCCGCTCGTCAAGCCGCTGCACGACAAGATCGGCCTCGAAACCGGCCTGATGACGACGATCCACGCTTACACCAACGACCAGGTGCTGACGGACGTCTATCACGAAGACCTGCGCCGCGCGCGTTCGGCCACGCACAGCCAGATCCCGGCCAAGACGGGTGCTGCTTCGGCGGTCGGCCTGGTGCTGCCGGAACTGAACGGCAAGCTCGACGGCTACGCGATTCGCGTCCCGACGATCAACGTGTCGATCGTCGACCTGTCGTTCATCGCGAAGCGCGACACGACGGTCGAGGAAGTCAACGCGATCATGAAGGAAGCATCGGAAGGCGCGCTGAAGGGCATCCTCGGCTACAACACCGCACCGCTGGTGTCGATCGACTTCAACCACAACCCGGCTTCGTCGACGTTCGACTCGACGCTGACCAAGGTGTCGGGCCGCCTCGTCAAGGTGTCGAGCTGGTACGACAACGAGTGGGGTTTCTCGAACCGCATGCTGGATACGGCTGTCGCATTCGCGAACGCGAAGTAATCCCGCACGTTACGCGGCCGCCGCAAGGCGGCCTGCGTAGCGAACGAGCCCGGCCCGGTTTTCCGGCCGGGCTTTTTTATTGCCTGTCGTTATTGCCCGCCGTTATTGCTTGAAGCGGCCGTCACCTGCTCGAGCGCGGCGACGAACGCGCGCTTCAGCGGGCTGTCGAGGTCGGTCCATGCGAGGCCGATGCCGGTGCGGTGCCCGGCCAGGTCGAGCGGCCGCGAGAGCACGTTCGGCGGCAGCGCGCTGGCGGCTTCCGCCGGAATCAGCCCGATTCCCATCCCCGCCGCGACGAGCGCGAGCATCGTCGTGAATTCCCCGAACTCCTGCGCGATCTCGAGCGTCGTGCCCGCGCGGCTCAGCGCGAGCAGCATGTCGTCGTGAAAGCCCGGCGCGTAGCGGCGCGCGAGCACGAACGCGGGCTGGCCGCGCAGCGCGGCCGGCGAGATCGCATCGTGCGCGGCGAGCGGATGGTCGAGCGGCAGCGCGACGACGAAGCCTTCCTCGAGCACCACGCGCGTGTCGATGCCCGCATACGCGGCCGGCAGCCGGATCATCCCGAAATCGATCCGCCGGTCGCGCAGCGCGGCGATCTGGTCGGGCGTCGGCAGGTCCTTCAGTTCGAGCGCGATCAGCGGATAGCGCTCGCGCATCGTGCGCAGCACGGCCGGCAGCAGCACGGGCAGCACCGACGACACGAACGCGATCCGCAGCGTGCCGATCTCGCCGCGGCTCGACAGCCGAGCCATCTGTTCCGCACGCGCGGCCTGCTGCAGCGTGGCGCGCGCCTCGGGCAGGAACACGCGCCCCGTATCGCTCAGTTCGACCTTGTGCCGGTCGCGCTCGAACAGGCGCGCGCCGAGCTCTTCCTCGAGCGCCTTGATCTGCATGCTCAGCGCGGGCTGCACGATGAACAGGCGCTGCGCGGCGCGCCCGAAATGCAGCTCTTCCGCGAGCGTGACGAAGGCGCGCAATTGCTTGAGTTCCATGGGCGGCGGGCAGGCGAGAGTGGTAATCAGATTTCATGATAACCGGATCAAAAAAGACCATTGGCGCGGCGCCCGGCCGGCGGCCGAAGATACCGTCAACGCGAGACCGGCCGCGATGGGCCGCCGGCTCGACTGGCACGAGGAGACACACATGACCAACGCGCTTGACCGGTTCCGCCTCGACGGCCGCCGCGCACTGATCACGGGTTCCGGTCGCGGGATCGGGCTGACGCTCGCCCGTGGGCTAGCCGAAGCAGGGGCGGCGATCGTCATCAACGATCGCAATGAGGACAAGGCCGCGACGCTCGTCCGGCACCTGCGCGAAGAAGGCTTCACGGCTGACTACGCGGTGTTCGACGTCGCCGAGCACGCGCAGGTACGGGCGGCGATCGACGATTTCGAGGCGCGCATCGGCGCGATCGACATCCTCGTGAACAACGCGGGCATCCAGCGCCGCGCGCCGCTCGACGCATTCGAACCGGACGACTGGCATGCGCTGATGCGCGTGAACCTCGACGGCGTGTTCAACGTCGCGCAGGCCGTCGCGCGGCACATGATCGCGCGCGGCCGCGGGAAGATCATCAACATCTGCTCGGTGCAGAGCGAGCTCGCGCGGCCGACGATCGCGCCGTATGCGGCGACCAAGGGCGCGGTGCGGATGTTGACGAAAGGGATGTGCGCCGACTGGGCGCGCCACGGCATCCAGGCGAACGGCCTTGCACCCGGCTATTTCGAAACCGAACTGAATCGCGCGCTGGTCGACGACGCGGCGTTCTCGGACTGGCTGTGCAAGCGCACGCCGGCCGGCCGCTGGGGGCGCGTCGACGAGCTGTGCGGCGCGGCGATCTTCCTCGCGTCGGCCGCATCCGATTTCGTGAACGGCCAGACGCTGTTCGTCGACGGCGGGCTGACCAGCGCCGTTTGAGCGACGGTGCTTGCGCCGTGAGCGCAGCACCGTTGCGCCGGCTCGCGCCGGCATCCGAATTCCCAGAAGAGCCCGCCATACGAGCGGGCCGATGTCCCGGCGCGATGGCGCCGGGTTCCGGAACGGAAGGCAGGAGACAGGAGACAACGATGGATCGCATTTCCCCGCCGCCCGCGCGGCACGATGCAGGGTCCGGCACGCCGGGCGACACCGTCGAGCGCCGCGGCGTCGACACGAAGCAGCTCAACCGCGCGGCATGGACCTGCTCGCTCGGCAGCGCGCTCGAATACTACGATTTCGCGTTGTACACGCTCGCGTCGGCACTGGTGTTCGGGCCGCTGTTCTTTCCCGCGCAGACCGCCGAGATGCGGCTGATCGCGAGCTTCGGCACCTACTTCGTCGGCTTCGCGGTGCGCCCGCTCGGCGGCGTCGTGTTCGGCGTGCTCGGCGACCGGATCGGCCGCAAGTTCGTACTGACCGCGACGGTGCTGCTGATGGGCATCGCGAGCACGCTGATCGGCGTGCTGCCGACCTTCGCGACGGCCGGCTACTGGGCGCCCGCGCTGCTGATCCTGCTGCGCATCCTGCAGGGCCTCGGTGCCGGTGCGGAACAGGCCGGCGCTGCCGTCCTGATGACCGAATATGCGCCGCCGGGCAAGCGCGGCTTCTATGCGTCGCTGCCGTTCCTCGGCATCCAGCTCGGCACGGTGCTCGCGGCGGCCGTCTATTTCCTGCTGCTCGCGAACATCGATCGCGTCACCGACGGCTGGGGCTGGCGCGTGCCGTTCCTGTTCAGCGCGGTGATCGTCGCGGTCGGGATCTACATGCGCGTGCGGTTGCACGAGTCGCCGACCTTCGTGCGGCTCGAGAAGCGTGCGCAGGTCGTGGCGAATCCGCTGAAGAGCGCCGTGCAGCATTCGAAGCGCTCGCTGCTGATCGGTATCGGCCTGCGGATGGCCGAGAACGGCGGCTCGTCGATCTACCAGGCACTCGCCGTCAGCTATCTCGCCGGCGTGATCGGAATGAAGGGGCCGATCGGCGCGCTGGCGCTGGTGTGCGCGGCGACCGTCGGCGCGTGCACGGTGCCGCTGGCGGGGCACTTGAGCGACCGCTTCGGCCGTGTGCGCGTGTATCGCACGTTCGCGTGGCTGCAACTCGCGCTCGCGTTCCCGGTGTGGTGGATCTTCAGCCAGGGGAACGTGGTCGCGAGCGTGATCGCGATCTCGGTCGCGCAGGGCTTCGCGAACTGGGGGATGCTCGGCGCGCAGGCCGCGCTGCTGCCCGAACTGTTCGGCTCGCGCCATCGCTACATGGGCGTGTCGTTCTCGCGCGAAGTGTCGGCCGTGCTCGCGGGCGGGATCGCACCGCTGGTCGGCGCGACGATCATCGCGACCGTGATCGCGCTGCACGGCGGCGACCACATGGCCGGCGTGCGCGCCTGGGTGCCGATCGCCGCCTATCTGGTGCTGCTGACGCTGATCACGCTGTTTACGACATCGCGGATGCCGGAAACGCTGAACCGCGATCTCGACGATCCGCTCGACGCGGCGCAGGCGGCGCCGGCACCGGACGCCGATGCGCTCGCGCGGCACGCATGAACGCGCCGGGCGGCTGACGCGGCCCGGCACGCTTTCGCATTCAACTTACCTCGACAGGAGCAAGCGCAGATGGCGCACGAATCGACCCAGCGGCCCGAACTGCTGATGACGGGCCCTTACCAGCCGTGGGACGACGCATGGCTGGCCGGCTATAACGTTCACCGGCTGTGGGAAGCCACCGACCGCGCGGCGTTCCTCGCCGAACACGGCGCCGGCGTGCGCGCGATCGCGACGCGCGGCGACCTCGGCGCGAATGCCGAGCTGATCGCCGCGCTGCCGAAGCTCGAGATCATCTCCTGCTATGGCGTCGGCACCGATGCGATCGATCTCGCCGCCGCGCGCGCACGTGGCATCCGCGTGACGAACACGCCCGACGTGCTGACCGGCGACGTGGCCGACCTCGGCGTCGGGCTCGCGCTCGCGATGATGCGCCGCATCGGCGCGGGCGACGCGTACGTGCGTTCCGGCGCATGGCGCGACGGCGACATGCCGCTCGTCACGCGGCTTTACGGCAAGCGCGTCGGCGTGGTCGGCTTCGGCAGGATCGGCTCGACGCTCGCGCGCCGGCTGTCGGGCTTCGACGTCGAGCTCGGCTACTTCGACGTCGCGCCGCGCGAGGACAGCCCGCACCGCTTCTTCGGCGACCTTGCGGAGCTGGCTGGCTGGTGCGACCTGCTGATCGTCACGCTCGCGGGCGGGCCGACGACGCGCCACCTCGTCGATGCCGCCGTGCTCGACGCGCTCGGGCCGCAAGGCTATCTGGTGAACGTGTCGCGCGGCACGACCGTGGACGAACCGGCGCTGCTCGACGCGCTCGAGCGCGGCGCGATCGCCGGTGCCGCGCTCGACGTGTTCTGGAACGAACCGCACATCGACCCGCGTTTCCTCGCGTTGCCGAACGTGCTGCTGCAGCCGCACCATGCGAGCGGTACGATCGAGACGCGCCAGTCGATGGGCTGGCTCGTGCGCGACAACCTCGCCGCGCACTTCGCCGGCGCGCCGCTTGTCACGCCGGTCGCCTGAGGAGGCTGTCATGCGTATGCGTTGCATGTGCGTCGTGATCCACGGGCCGAACGACCTGCGGGTGGAAGAGCAGGATCCGGGCGAGATCGGCCCGGGCCAGGTGCGCGTCGATGTCGCGATGGGCGGCATCTGCGGCTCCGATCTTCATTACTTCCGGCACGGCGGCTTCGGTGCGATCCGGCTGCAGCAGCCGATGGTGCTCGGCCACGAGGTGGCCGGCACGGTCGCGGAAGTCGCGCCGGACGTGACGTCGGTGAAGGTCGGCGATCGCGTCGCGGTCAATCCGAGCCGGCCGTGCGGCGCGTGCCGCTACTGCCTCGAGGGGCTGCCGAACCAGTGTCTCGACATGCGCTTCTACGGCAGCGCGATGCGGATGCCGCACGTGCAGGGCGCGTTCCGCAACGCGCTCGTGTGCGATGCCGTGCAGTGCGTGAAGGTCGCCGATCACGTGCCGCTGTCGCTCGCGGCGCTTGCCGAACCGTTCGCGGTCGGGCTGCATGCGGTGTCGCGCGCGGGCCCGCTGATCGGCAAGCGCGTGCTCGTGTCGGGCTGCGGGCCGATCGGCGTGCTGGCGGTCGCGGCGGCGCGCGTGCATGGCGCGGCGGAGATCGTCGCGACCGACGTCGTCGAGGCGCCGCTCGAAGTGGCGAGCGCGCTCGGCGCCGACCGCACGATCAATGCGGCGGTCGATACCGGATGGGTCGAGCGTTACGGCGCCGACAAGGGCACGTTCGACGTGATGATCGAGTGTTCGGGCAATGCGCGTGCGCTGCGCGACGGGCTGGACGTGATGCGTCCGCGCGGGGTCGTCGTGCAGCTCGGGCTCGGCGGCGACGTCAGCCTGCCGCAGAACGTCGTGGTCGCGAAGGAGTTGTCGATCTGCGGATCGTTCCGCTTCCACGCGGAATTCGCGCTCGCGGTGCAGCTGATCAACGCGGGGCGCGTCGACTTGCGGCCGGCCGTCACGCGCGTGTTCCCGATGCGCGACGCGAACCTCGCATTCGAGCTGGCCGGCGACCGGCAGCGCGCGATGAAGGTGCTGATCGATTTCGCGGACGAGGCTGCTTGACGGTCACGTTCACGGTCACGCGCTGGCGCGCGACGGACGGTATCGGCCACCCTCGTAAAAAAGGCACGCCCGCGCTTCGCGCGGCGTGCCTTTTTTCGTCGTGCTGCGCAAACGCGCTATCGCATCACTGCGTGACCTGCCGCACGCCGACGCGCTGCGACGCGAGCCACAACGCGATCAGCACGCCCGCGAGCGCCGCGCCCGCGACGCACACGCCGCGCCAGCCGTCGATGCCGTACGCGACGCTCGCCGCGAACGACCCGAACGCACCGCCGATGAAGTAGCTCGTCAGGTAGATCGTCGTCACGCGGCTGCGCGCGTTGCCGGCCAGCGCATAGATCACGCTCTGATTCGAGATGTGCATGCCCTGCACGCCGACGTCGAGCAGCAGGATGCCCGCGATCAGCGCCGCGAGCGAGTGCGCGCCGGTGGCGATCAGCGCGAACGACGCGAGCACGGCCGCCGCGAACAGCCCCGTCGCCGCATTGCCGTGGCCGCGATCGACCAGCCGGCCGGCCGACGTCGCCGCGAGCGCGCCCACCGCGCCGACGATTCCGAACAGGCCGATCTGCCCTTCGGAATAGCTGTACGGCGGCTGGCTCAGCAGGAACGTGAGGCCCGTCCACAGCAGGCTGAAGCACGCGAACACGAGCGCGCCGTAGGTGGAGCGCAGCGCGATCAGCGGTTGCGCGCGCACCAGTGCGACGAGCGACTTCATCAGCGCCGCATAGTCGAGGCGCGCGTCGCGGCGATCCTTCGGCAGCTTCACGGCGAGCACGACGGTCAGCGCCGCCACCATCACCGCAGCGATGCCGTACACCGCGCGCCAGCCGAACCCGTCGGCGATCGCGCCGGCCGCGACGCGCGCGAGCAGGATGCCGAGCAGCAGCCCGCTCATCACGGTGCCGACCGCGCGGCCGCGCGAGCGCGCGTCGGCGAGCGATGCGGCGAACGGCACGAGCAGCTGTGTCGAACAGGTGACGAAACCGACTGCGACGTTCGCGACGACGAACATCGTGAAGTTGGTGCTGAACGTGACCGCGACCAGCGCGACGACGTTGAGCATCAGCAGCCGCACGATCAGCGTATGACGGTTGACCGCGTCGCCGAGCGGGACGATCAGCAGCAGGCTCGCCGCATAGCCGAGCTGCGTCAGCGTGACGAGATAGCCGAGCTCGGTCGGCGCACGCCCGAAGCTGCGTGCGATCGCGGCGAGCAGCGGCTGCGCGTAGTAGATGTTGCCGATGACGATGCCGCACGCGCAGGCGAACAGCAGCGTCATGCCGCGGGTGAGGGGAGGATGGGTGTCGTGATGCGGTTCCATGGTCGCGAAAAACAGCGGCGCCGTCCGGCGGCACGGGGCCGTCGGCTGCGCGGGGTGACGGAAATCGGGGCCGGCGTCAACGGATCGGCGGTGAACCGATGCGCGCCGGGCGGATCGCGGCCGGGCCCGGATCGGGCGGGCGGCGGATCGTCGTGCGGCGGGCGGAGGCAGGGCGGGCCCGGGCGGGCCGTTCCGGTGCGGCGCCAGGCGCGATGCACGGGAACGGATGTGCGTATGATGCGGGAATCGAACCATAGCGTCCAAGACTGGATCGTTATGCGCTTCATTGGTAAAACCAATACATCGGCCGCCATGCTCCTCCGCCACATCCGCTATTTCCTGGCCGTCGCCGAGCAGCGCAGTTTCACGCGCGCGGCCGACGCGCTGCACGTCTCGCAGCCGACGCTGTCGCAGCAGATCCGCCAGCTCGAGGAAACGCTCGGCGTGCAGTTGTTCGACCGTTCGGGCCGCACGGTGCAGCTCACCGAGTTCGGCGAGGTTTATGCGCGCCACGCGCGCGCCGCGCTGCACGAGCTCGAGACGGGGCAGCGCGCGCTGCACGACGTCGCCGATCTCGGCAGCGGGTCGTTGCGGCTTGCGATGATGCCGACCTTCGCGGCCTACCTGAGCGGCTCGCTGATCGACGCGTTCCATGCCGACTATCCGAACGTCGCGCTGACGATCGATGCGATGCCGCAGGAGCGCATCGAGGCGCTGCTCGCCGACGACCGGCTCGACGCGGGCTTCGCGTTCATGCCGCCACGTGCGCCGGACATCGACGCGCTGCCGCTGTGGGACGAGCCGCTCGCGCTCGTGACGGGCCGCACGCATCGTCTCGCGCGGCGCCGTCGCGCACTGACGCCGGCCGAGCTCGGCGGCGAGCCGCTGGTGCTGCTGAGCCGCGCGTTCGCGACGCGCGAGAGCATCGACCGCTATTTCATCGAGCATGGCGCGCAGCCGAAGATCGCGATCGAGACGAATACGGTCAGCGCGGTGCTGGAGCTCGTGCGGTGCGGCCGGCTCGCGACCGTGCTGCCCGACGCGGTCGCGCGCGAGAGCACCGACCTGTGCGCGCTCGAGATCGATCCGCCGCTGCCCGCGCGCACGGCTGCGCTGCTCACGCGCAAAGGCGCATACCGCAGCGTCGCGGCGCGCGCGTTCATCGAGCGTGCGCTCGCGTATCGCGATCCGTCGGGAGGGTGACCGGTACGGCCGGGCGGCGCGCGCGACGGGCGCCCGCCCGAGCCGTCATGTGCGCGGTGTCGGGAAGAAGATGCCCGCGCGCTGCGCGGCGTTCGCGATGTGCGTTTCGATCGCGGTGCCCGCGGCAGCCGCGTCGCGCGCGATCAGCGCGTCGACGATCGCACGGTGCTCGTGCCACGTCGACAGCAGCAGTTCGCGCCGGTAGAACGGCATGCGCTGGCTTTCCTTCATGATGTCCGCGCTGCTGCGCAGCACCGATTCGATCGCCGCGTTGCCGGCCAGGTGGATGATCCGCATGTGGAAGTCGAAGTCGAGCTGCGACGCTTCGTCGAGCGCGTTTTCGGTGAGCGCGACGTGCAGGTCGGCGAGGTTGTCCTCGAACCACGCGATGTCGCCATCGCTGACGACGTGCGCGGCCATCCGCGCGGCGAACCCTTCGAGCGCATAGCGCATCTGGTACGTGTCGGGCGGCGACGACTGCTCCGCGAACCGCCATGCGTGCGCGGCCGTGGCCTGCGCACTTTCGACGTACACGCCCTTGCCGGCGCGGATGCGCAGCATCCCGAGCGCCTCTAGCGTCGACAGCGCCTCGCGCAGCGACGCGCGGCTGATCTCCAGCTCTTCGGAGAGCTGGCGCTGGGCCGGCAGCAGGCTGCCGACCGGATACACGCCTGCCTCGATCCGGTCGCGGATCGTCGCGATGGCGGCGTCGGTCACGGTGTGCGGAACGTTTTTCATGATGTGAACTTTGGCCGGTCTGACCGGCATTGTAATCCGCACGCAGGCGGTGCATGGCCGGCCTACGGGAAAGCCACGATCTGCCCCTGTCAGGTGCATCGAAACCGGGCGGGCAGGGGGCGGGAAATCCCTATTTTGTCCGTCCTTGACGCCACTATATCGGCTTCCTACTATCCACCATAACATCACTGGTCTTACCAGTATGAACAGACGAAACTGCAACCGTTGGATCGGGAGAGCGCCGTGTCGAAATTCCTCAATTCGCTGTTTGGCCGAGTAGTCGTCGCATTGATTCTAGGGATCGCGCTGGGTGCGTTCTTCCCGCATTTCGCCGAGTCGTTGCGACCGCTCGGCGACGGCTTCCTGAAGCTCATCAAGATGGTGATCGGGCCGATCGTGTTCTGTGTCGTGGTCAGCGGGATGGCCAACGCGGGCGACCTGAAGAAGGTCGGCCGGGTCGGCCTGAAGGCCGTCATCTACTTCGAGATCATGACGACGCTCGCGCTCGGCATCGGCCTCATCCTCGCGTGGCTCACGCGCCCGGGCGTCGGGATGAACATCGACCTGCGCTCGCTCGACGCATCGTCGCTCGCGTCGTACGCGAAGAACGCCGAAAGCCTGAAGGACACGGCCGGCTACCTGATGAAGATCATCCCCGAGACCGCGATCGACGCGTTCGCGAAGGGCGACATCCTGCAGATCCTGGTGTTCGCGGTGCTGTTCGGCTCCGCGCTGTCGCTGCTCGGCGACAAGGCGCAGCGCGTCAACTCGCTGATCGAGGAACTGTCGCACGTGTTCTTCCGCATCATCGGCTTCATCATCAAGCTCGCGCCGCTCGGCGTGCTCGGCGCGATCGCGTTCACGACCGGCAAGTACGGCGTCGCGTCGCTCAAGCAGCTCGGCTATCTGGTTGCGGTGTTCTACCTGAGCTGCTTCGTGTTCGTCACGGTCGTGCTCGGCACGGTGATGCGGCTCGCGGGCTTCTCGGTGTTCAAGCTGATCCGCTACCTGCGCGAGGAACTGTCGATCGTGCTCGGCACGGCGTCGTCGGACGCGGTGCTGCCGCAGGTGATGCGCAAGCTCGAATACATGGGCGTGAAGGATTCGACGGTCGGCCTCGTGATTCCCACCGGCTACTCGTTCAACCTCGACGGCTTCTCGATCTACCTGACGCTCGCCGTGCTGTTCATCGCGCAGGCCACCAACACGCCGCTGTCGACGCATGACCTGATCGTCGTGCTGCTCGTGTCGCTCGTCACGTCGAAGGGTGCGCACGGGATCCCGGGCTCGGCGATCGTGATCCTCGCGGCAACGCTGTCGGCGATCCCCGCGATTCCGGTGCTCGGCCTCGTGCTGATCCTGCCGGTCGACTGGTTCGTCGGCATCGCCCGCGCGGTGACCAACCTGATCGGCAACTGCGTCGCGACGGTGGTCGTCGCGGTGTGGGAGAACGACATCGACCGGGCCCGCGCGAAGCGCGTGCTGAACCGCGAGCTGCGCTACGTGCCGGCCGAAGAGGAAGACCGCGCGGCGCCGGTCGCCGGCGACCAGGCTCACGCGCTCTGAGCGCAACCCCGCGCGGGGCGGCTTCCCCTGGTCGTCCCGCGCAACCGGAATTCAGGTGGCCGGCGCCTCGATGCGCCGGCACTTCATCGCACCCCAGGAGACGACATGGCAGCCCCCATCCTCGATCCGAACGCGCCGGCCTTTACGCGGCGTTACATGAACCTCGCCGATCCGCGCCTCGGGGCACAGGCGCTCTTTGCCAGCGACGAATTCTTCGCGCCGAAGGAGCGCATGCTGAATCCCGAGCCGGCCGTGTTCATTCCCGGCAAGTACGACGACCACGGCAAGTGGATGGACGGCTGGGAGACGCGCCGCAAGCGCACGACCGGCCACGACTTCTGCGTGGTGCGGCTCGCGCGGCCAGGCGTGATCCACGGCGTCGACCTCGATACGAGCCACTTCACCGGCAACTTCCCGCCGGCCGCGTCGATCGACGCGTGCGTGGTCGAAGGCGACACGCCGCCCGATGACGCCGAATGGCGCCCGATCGTCCCGGCGACGACGCTGCAGGGCAATTCGCATCACTACGTGAGCGTCGACGATGCGCGGCCCTATACGCACCTGCGCGTGAACCTGTACCCGGACGGCGGGCTCGCGCGGTTGCGCGTGTACGGCCAGCCGCAGCGCGACTGGCGCCAGGTGCCGGCCGGCGAGCTCGTCGATCTCGCAGCGATCGAGAACGGCGGCTACCTGGTGGCCGCGAACAACCAGCACTTCGGTCCGGCGTCGCAGATGCTGATGCCGGGGCGCGGCGTGAACATGGGCGACGGCTGGGAAACGCGGCGCCGCCGCGAGCCGGGCAACGACTGGGCGATCGTCGCGCTTGCGCGGCCGGGCATCATCCGGCGCGTCGAGGTCGATACCGCGTTCTTCAAGGGCAACTTTCCCGACCGCTGCTCGCTGCAGGCCGCACATGTCACGGGCGGCACCGACGACTCGCTCGTCACACAGGCGATGTTCTGGGCCGAACTGCTCGGCGAGCAGAAGCTGCAGATGGATCACGTCCACACGTTTGACGCGCTTGCGGCGCTCGGCCCCGTCACGCATGTGCGTTTCAACATCTTCCCGGACGGCGGCGTGTCGCGCCTGCGTCTGTGGGGCGAGCCGGTTTGAAGGAGGGCAACGGCATGAGCGGATCCCACCTGCTGCGCGTCGAGCGCCTGACCCGCGAAGCGTTCGCGCCGTTCGGCGACGTGATCGCGCTCGAAGGCGCACGGCATTTCCCGATCAACGGCGGCACGACCGAGCGCTTCCACGATCTCGCGACGATCGACGTGTACGCGGACGGCGGCCGCCCGCTCGTCAGCGTGTTCCGCGCGCAGCCGCGGGCGCTGCCGGTCGCCATCACGCTGATGGAGCGCCATCCGCACGGCAGCCAGGCATTCATCCCGCTTGCCGCCGTGTCGCGCTACGCGATCGTCGTCGCGCCGGCCGGCGAGTTCCGGCCCGACGCGATGCGCGCGTTCCTCGCGGAAGGCTGGCAGGGCGTGAACTATGCGAAGGGCGTCTGGCACCATCCGCTGCTCGCGCTCGACGCGGTCAGCGATTTCGTGATCGTCGATCGCGGCGGCCCGCAGCCGAACTGCGACGAGATCCCGCTCGAGCGCGCGTGGGCGCTCGAGTTCGAGCCGGCCTGCGCGGCCTGACGCAAGTGCAGCGTCCGGCGCAGGCTGCCTGACGGCAGCCCGCGCGGGCACGTCGAAGGGATTTCGAAAGCCTCGGCCGCACGGCGGTACGCCGACGCTATCCTGATCCGGGTGCTATCCCGAAAAGAACACGGCCCGGGCGGCGAGATGCCGGCCGGGCCGTGCTGCGTGCGCGGGGTGCGCGACTCAGTGCTTGCGGTGCGGGCAGTTCTCGGTGGTGCAGGAACCGTACATCGCGAGCGAGTGCTCCTGGAGCTTGAAGCCGCGCTCCTTGGCGATCGCCTGCTGGCGGCCTTCGATCTCGGCGTCGAAGAATTCCTCGACACGGCCGCAATCGAGGCACACGAGGTGATCGTGGTGCGAGCCTTCGTTCAGTTCGAACACGGCCTTGCCGGATTCGAAGTTGCTGCGCGTCAGCAGGCCGGCCTGCTCGAACTGCGTCAGCACGCGATAGACGGTGGCGAGCCCGATGTCGAGCTGCTCGTTGAGCAGGTTCCGGTAGACGTCTTCTGCCGTCAGGTGGCGCACGGGGCTCTGCTGGAAGATCTCGAGAATCTTGAGGCGCGGTAGGGTGGCCTTTAGCCCGATATTCTTGAGATCCGTCGGATTGGTCATGGCTAGGCATCCCTAGAGTACAATGCAGGGCTTCAATGTTACCGGCTTTTCGCCGTTCCAGAAACACGCGCGGCCTGCGACGCGGGCCTGCACGGTGAGGGAAATGATTCCAGAATCTCTTTCGCACTTTCAGAGGAGCCGCATGCGGAGTGTCATCATCGCTGCCGCCGCCGTTGCCGCGCTGGCTGGTTGTTCGTCGTACGACAGCGTGACGCAGCGCATCGCGCAGAGCATCACCCCCTACCGGATCACCGTCGTGCAAGGCAACTTCGTGTCGCAGGAGAAGGCCGCGCAGCTGCAGGTCGGCATGTCGCGCGAGCAGGTGCGCGCGCTGCTCGGCACCCCGCTGCTGGCCGACATGTTCCACGCCGACCGCTGGGATTACCTCTTCTACTTCAAGCGCGGCTCGACGGCGGTCGTCCAGCAGCGCGATCTCGTCGTGACGTTCTCGGGCGATCGCCTGGCGGGCTGGACGGGGGCGGACAACCTGCCTTCGGAACTCGACCTGCTGGCCGATATCGACGGCGACCGTGGCGGCAAGAAGGCGAAAGCGGCCGCAGCGGCGAAGAAGGCCGCCGAGGCTGCCGCCGCCGCGAGCGCCGCGCAAGCGGCGAGCGCGTCGGCGCCGGAGGCTGTCGCCAGCCCGGCCGCCGTACCGGCGTCGGGCGCGGTGGTCGACCAGGATGCGAACGCGCAGGCCGCCCGCGCGGCGAACCGCGCGACCAACCAGGTGTCGGGTCAGGGCACGGCCGCGCGGCGGTTCACGCCGTCCACGCAGGCTGCCGGCGGTGCGCCGGTGCCGGGCGGCCAGCCGCCGGGCGCGGTTCCGGCGATCCAGCCGCAGTTCCAGTTCCATCGTCCGCCGCAGCCGAACGTGTCGAACGAGGCGTCGCCGCCGGTCGGCCCGCAAGGCTCCGACACGCTGCAGAACCAGCCGCTCACCGCGCCGGCGCAGTAAGTCCGCGTGCGGAAACAGGGCGGCATGCGCCGCCCGTTTTTAGACTTGTCGTGTAGAAAGCCATGAAGATTGCGATTGCCGGCGCATCGGGCCGAATGGGCCGGATGCTGATCGAAGCCGTTCTCAACGATTCCGACGCGCAGCTGGTCGGCGCGCTCGACCGTGCCGACTCGCCGTTCCTCGGCCAGGACGCCGGCGCGTTCCTCGGCAAGGACACCGGGGTCAAGCTGACCGCCGACCTCGACGCCGTGTTCGCGCAGGCCGACACCCTGATCGACTTCACGCGTCCGGAAGGCACGATGGCCCATATCGAGGCCGCGCTGCGCCACGACGTGAAGCTCGTGATCGGCACGACCGGCTTCACCGCCGAGCAGAAGGCCGAGTTGCAGGCCGCGGCGGGCAAGATCGGCATCGTGTTCGCGGCGAACATGAGCGTCGGCGTGAACGTCACGCTGAAGCTGCTCGAATTCGCGGCGAAGCATTTCTCGCACGGCTACGACATCGAGATCATCGAGGCGCATCACCGTCACAAGGTCGATGCGCCGTCCGGCACCGCGCTGATGATGGGCGAAGCCGTCGCCGGCGCGCTCGGCCGCTCGCTCGACGATTGCGCGGTGTACGGCCGCCATGGCGTGACGGGCGAACGCGACCCGTCGTCGATCGGCTTCGCCGCGGTGCGCGGCGGCGACATCGTCGGCGACCACACCGTGCTGTTCGCCGGGATCGGCGAGCGCATCGAGATCACGCACAAGTCGTCGAGCCGCGTGTCGTACGCGCAAGGCGCGTTGCGCGCGGTCCACTTCCTGTCGGCGCGCGGCGCCGGCCTGTTCGACATGCAGGACGTGCTCGGCCTGCGCTGACCCCACGGGGAAACTCCGATGGCGATACCCACCGGCGTTGTCCACTACCTCGAAAGCGGCGATGCGATCACGCACGCCGTTGCCTATGTGCTGCTGGCGATGTCCGTCGCCAGCTGGTGCTTCCTCCTCACGAAAGCCTGGCTGCTGGTCCGTGCGAAGCGGCAGGGGCCGCGCGCGCTCGCCGCGTTCTGGCGTGCGTCGTCGCTCGACGCGGGCATAGCCGCGCTCGCCGGCGCCGATCGCGAGCGCGTGTTCGTGCCGCTCGCCGAAGCCGCGCGCGATGCGGCCGACGACCACGATCCGGCCGCACTGGCCGCGCGCGTCGAGCGCAGCGAGCGCGTGCTGCGTGCGTTGCGGCACGCGATGCTGCGCTCGCAGCGGCGTCTCGAATTCGGCCAGGTGCTGCTCGCGTCGATCGGCAGCACCGCACCGTTCGTCGGGCTGCTCGGCACGGTTTGGGGCATCTACCACGCGCTCGGCAGCATCGCCGCGAGCGGGCAGGCGCAGATCGAGAACGTCGCGGGGCCGGTCGGCGAGGCGCTGATCATGACCGCGTTCGGGCTCGTCGTCGCGATTCCCGCGGTGCTGGCCTACAACATCCTCGGGCGGCTCGTGCGGCAGCTCGCCGAGGAACTCGACGGCTTCGCGCGCGACCTGCACGTGTTCGTGTGCGCGCAGGAAGCCTGACGCGTGAACAGGCCCTAGAGGAGCGACCATGGCATTCGGCGGACTCGAGCACCACAAGACGTCCGCGCCGATGGCGGAGATCAACATGACCCCGCTGATCGACGTGATGCTGGTGCTGCTCGTCATCTTCATCATCACCGCGCCGCTGATGACGCACGCGATCCGGCTCGACCTGCCGAAGGTGGCGGCCAGCGTCGCGCGCGACACGCCGCAATCCGTCACCTTGTCGATCGACGATACGGGCAAGCTGTACTGGGACGATACGCCCGTGGCGCTTGACGCGCTGCCCGCGCGCTTTCGCGCCGCCGCCGCGGGTGGCGCGCCGCCCGAGTTGCGGCTGCGCGCGTCGCGCGCGACCCGCTACGACACGATCGCGCAGGTGATGGGCGCCGCGCAGGCCGCCGGCCTCACGCGGATCGGCTTCGTGACCGACGTGCCGCCGCAGGCGGGCGGTTCGGCGGCAGCGCCTGCCGTGCCGGCCAACCGCTGAGCGGATCCGGCGGGCCCATCCCTGCCGCGGGATCGGGCCGCACGCCGCAAGACCGGTCGAATGGGCCGGCGCGGGCGGTATAATCAACGTTTTTCCCGGTTGGCAGGCTTTTTTCAGGTAACCCGGAATTTTCCAGGCTACCCGGGCATGCTGCGGGTTACCCGGAAAATTCCCGGAAACCGTGAACAGGTCCGGCAACAGCGAACCTGCCAGTCCGCCGGGCCAGCACGACTTTCGATCCACATCCGCGCGCGAGCCGTCGCGCCGCTTAAAGCCTAGTCCGAACCACACCATGCACGAGAGATACGTACCCGCCGACGTCGAAGCCGCCGCCCAGGGCGACTGGCGCGCAGCCGATGCCTACAAGACGCAGGAAGATTCGCAGAAGCCGAAGTTCTACTGCGTGTCGATGCTGCCGTACCCGTCCGGCAAGCTGCACATGGGTCACGTGCGGAACTACACGATCAACGACGTGATGTACCGCTATCTGCGGATGAACGGCTACAACACGCTGATGCCGATGGGCTGGGACGCGTTCGGGATGCCGGCCGAGAACGCCGCGATGGCGAACGGCGTGCCGCCCGCGAAGTGGACTTACGACAACATCGACTACATGAAGGGCCAGATGCAGTCGATGGGTCTCGCGATCGACTGGTCGCGCGAAATCGCGACGTGCAAGCCCGACTACTACAAGTGGAACCAGTGGCTGTTCCTGAAGATGCTCGAGAAGGGCATCGCGTACAAGAAGACGGGCACCGTGAACTGGGACCCGGTCGACCAGACCGTGCTCGCGAACGAGCAGGTGATCGACGGCCGCGGCTGGCGCTCGGGCGCGCTCGTCGAGAAGCGCGAGATCCCGATGTACTACCTGCGCATCACGCAGTACGCGGATGAGCTGCTGAACGACCTCGACGGCCTCGGCTGGCCCGAGCGCGTGAAGATCATGCAGCAGAACTGGATCGGCAAGAGCTTCGGCGTGAACTTCGGCTTCCCGTACGAACTCGACGGCGAGAAGAAACTGCTGCGCGTGTTCACGACGCGCGCCGACACGATCATGGGCGTCACGTTCTGCGCGATCGCGGCCGAGCATCCGCTCGCCACGCGCCTCGCCCAGGACAAGCCCGAGCTGCTCGCGTTCATCGACGAATGCAAGCGCGGCGGTGTCGCCGAGGCCGACGTCGCGACGATGGAGAAGAAGGGCGTCGCGACGGGCTTCTCGGTCACGCACCCGCTGACCGGCGAGCCGGTCGAGGTGTGGATCGGCAACTACGTGCTGATGAGCTATGGCGAAGGCGCGGTGATGGGCGTGCCGGGCCACGATGAACGCGATTTCGCGTTCGCGAAGAAATACGACCTGCCGATCAAGCAGGTGATCTCGGCCGAAGGCCAGCAGTACTCGCTCGACGCATGGCAGGAGTGGTACGGCGACAAGGAAACCGCGGTCTGCGTGAACAGCGGCAAGTACGACGGCCTGCACTACGCGGAAGCCGTCGACGCGGTCGCGGCCGACCTGAACGCCGGCGGCTTCGGCGACAAGCAGGTCACGTGGCGCCTGCGCGACTGGGGCGTGTCGCGCCAGCGTTATTGGGGCACGCCGATCCCGATCATCCACTGCCCGTCGTGCGGCGACGTGCCGGTGCCGGAGCAGGACCTGCCCGTCGTGCTGCCGGAAGACCTCGTGCCGGACGGCTCGGGCAACCCGCTCGCGAAGTCGGAAGCGTTCCTGAACTGCGCGTGCCCGAAGTGCGGCGCGGCCGCGAAGCGCGAAACCGACACGATGGACACGTTCGTCGATTCGTCGTGGTACTTCTCGCGCTACACGGCGCCGGACGCCGAGACGATGGTCGACGCGCGCACCGACTACTGGATGCCGATGGATCAGTACATCGGCGGTATCGAGCACGCGATCCTGCACCTGCTGTATTCGCGCTTCTGGACCAAGGTGATGCGCGACCTCGGCCTCGTGAAGTTCGGCGAGCCGGCGAAGAACCTGCTCACGCAGGGGATGGTGCTGAACGAGACGTACTACCGCGAGGACGCATCGGGCAAGAAGACCTGGTACAACCCGCTCGACGTGACGGTCACGCACGACGACAAGGGGCGCCCGGTCGGCGCGACGCTGAACGCGGACGGCCAGCCGGTCGTGCTCGGCGGCATCGAGAAGATGTCGAAGTCGAAGAACAACGGTGTCGATCCGCAACTGCTGATCGACCAGTACGGCGCGGATACCGCGCGCCTGTTCACGATGTTCGCCGCGCCGCCCGAGCAGCAGCTCGAGTGGTCGGGTGCGGGCGTCGAGGGCGCGAGCCGCTTCCTGCGCCGCGTGTGGAGCTTCGGCGCAACGAACCGCGAAGCGCTCGCCGCGCGCGCGGGCTTCGATGCGGCCGCGCTCGGCGAAGCCGACAAGGCGCTGCGCCGCGAGATCTACAGCGTGCTGAAGCAGGCCGATTTCGACTACCAGCGTCTGCAATACAACACGGTCGTGTCGGCCGCGATGAAGATGCTGAACGCGATCGACGGCGCGAAGGGCGCGACGCCCGGCGTGCTGCGTGAAACGTACGGCGTGCTGCTGCGCGTGCTGTACCCGGTCGTGCCGCACGTCACGTTCGAGCTGTGGAAGGCGCTGGGCTATGCGGACGAATTCGGCCCGCTGCTCGACGCACCGTGGCCGAAGGTCGACGAGGCCGCGCTCGAGCAGGCCGAGATCGAACTCGTGCTGCAGGTGAACGGCAAGGTGCGCGGCGCGCTGAAGGTGGCGAAGGACGCGAGCCGCGAGGCGATCGAGGCCGCGGCGGTGGCCGACGACGCGTTCGCGAAGTTCAGCGACGGCAAGCCGGCGAAGAAGATCGTCGTCGTGCCGGGCCGCCTCGTGAACATCGTCGTCTGACGGCCGCTGGCCGTCGGACGTACCCAGAAGGAGCGAAGGTGATCCGCAGATCGTTTTTGATGCTCGCTGTCGGCAGCGCGGTTGCGCTGTCGGCATGCGGCTTCCAGTTGCGCGGCCAGCAGGACTACGCGTTCAAGCGCCTGCTGATCGCCGGCGCGCCGCCGCCCGTCGAGGCGCGCCTCGTGCGTCTCGTCGAGGCCGGCAGCGACACGAAGATCGTCCAGTCGGCGGGCGACGCCGATGCCGTGCTGACCATGTGGGAATCGCGTAGCCTGAATACGCTGACGCTCAACAAGTACGGTTCGGCACAGGAATACGCGCTCTTTTATACGTTGCGCTACCAACTGACGAGCAAGGACGGCACGGTGCTGATTCCGATGAGTGCGATCGCGCTGAACCGCGCGATGACGTACAGCGATCAGTACACGAACGCGAAGGCGCAGGAATCGGAACTCCTGTACGGCGACATGCAGAACGACGCGGTCGACCAGCTGATGCGACGTCTCGCGATCGTCCACTCGCTGACGCCGGCGCCGGAAGATGTGGTGCCGGGCGTCGCGCCGCGCGCGCCGCTGCCGCCGCCGCCGCTCTGATCGACGGCGTACGCACCGATGCAACTGCGACTTGATGCGCTGGAGCCGCACCTCGCGAAGGGGTTGGCCGGGCTCTATACCGTCTACGGCGACGAGCCGCTGCTCGCGCAGGAAGCGTGCGACCGCATTCGTGCGGCCGCGCGCGCGGCCGGCTTCACCGAGCGTTCGGTGCATACGGTCGAGCGCGGTTTCGACTGGAGCGTGCTGCTCGGCGCTACCCAGGCGATGTCCCTGTTCGGCGAGCGCCAACTGATCGAGCTGCGCATTCCGTCGGGCAAGCCCGGCAAGGAAGGCGCCGATGCGCTGAAGACGCTCGCGGCCACGCCGAACCCCGACGCGCTGATGCTCGTCACGTTGCCGCGCCTCGACGCGGCCACGCAGAAATCCGCGTGGTTTACCGCGCTGCAGAACGGCGGCGTCGCGCTGAAGATCGATCCGGTCGACCGCGCGCAGCTGCCGAACTGGATCGGCCAGCGTCTTGCCATGCAGGGCCAGCGCGCCGCGCCCGGCGAGGACGGGCGGCGCGCGCTGCAGTTCATCGCGGAGCGCGTCGAAGGCAACCTGCTTGCCGCGCACCAGGAAATCCAGAAGCTCGGGCTGCTGTATCCGCAGGGCGCGCTGTCGTTCGAGCAGGTGCACGACGCGGTGCTGAACGTCGCGCGTTACGACGTCTTCAAGCTGAACGAAGCAATGCTCGCCGGCGACGCCGCGCGGCTCGCGCGGATGATCGACGGGCTGAAGGGCGAGGGCGAGGCGATCGTGCTCGTGATGTGGGCCGTCGTCGAGGAGTTGCGCACGCTGCTGCGGATCAAGCGCGGCACGACGGCCGGCAAGCCGCTCGCGACGCTGCTGCGCGAGAACCGCGTGTGGGGGCCGCGTGAGCGGCTGATCGGCCCCGCGCTGAACCGCGTGTCGGAAGCCGTGCTCGAGAAGGCGCTCGCGTTTGCCGCGAAGCTCGACCGGCAGGTCAAGGGGCTCACGGCCGTCGCGCCGGGTCGCCGCACGCAGGACGAACCGCCACCCGATCCGTGGGACGGGCTGTTCCAGCTCGCGATGACGGTGGCCGGTGCCCGCGGCGAGCGACCGCCGACCGCGGGCCACGTGCGACGCTAAGTCCCGTTCGGGCCTTCAGCGCGCGCTGCGCAACCCGCTTACAATGTTTTGATCGCTGGCGCGGCTCTCCGGCCGCCGCCGCTCACGCTTCCCCACGAATTCATGCCGCCCCGCGCGGCGCGCTTCTCGAGTCACACGATGGATATCGATCAGTACATGACCGACCTGGGCCGTCGCGCCCGGCACGCTTCCCGCGCGATGGCGCGCGCCAGCACGGCCGCGAAGAATGCGGCGCTCGACGCCGTGGCGCGCGCGATCGAACGCGACGCGCAGGCGCTGAAGGATGCGAATGCGCGCGACGTCGAACGTGCCCGTGAAAAGGGGCTCGATGCGGCGTTCGTCGATCGCCTGACGCTGTCGGACAAGGCGCTGAAGACGATGGTCGAAGGCTTGCGTCAGGTGGCGTCGCTGGCCGATCCGATCGGCGAGATCAGCAACCTCAAGTACCGCCCGAGCGGCATCCAGGTCGGCCAGATGCGTGTGCCGCTCGGCGTGATCGGCATCATCTACGAATCGCGCCCGAACGTGACGATCGACGCGGCTGCGCTGTGCCTGAAGTCGGGCAATGCAACGATCCTGCGCGGCGGCTCCGAAGCGCTCGAATCGAACGCGGCGCTCGCGAAGCTGATCGGCGAAGGGCTCGAAGCAGCCGGCCTGCCGCAGGATGCGGTGCAGGTCGTCGCGACGGCCGATCGCGCGGCGGTTGGCAAGCTGATCACGATGACCGAATACGTCGACGTGATCGTGCCGCGCGGCGGCAAGAGCCTGATCGAGCGCCTGATCAACGAGGCGCGCGTGCCGATGATCAAGCATCTCGACGGCATCTGCCACGTGTACGTCGACGATCGCGCCGATCTCGCCAAGGCGCTGACCGTCTGCGACAACGCGAAGACGCACCGCTACGGCACCTGCAACACGATGGAGACGCTGCTCGTGTCGAGCGGCGTCGCGGCGAAGCTGCTGCCGCCGCTCGGCAAGCTGTATCGCGACAAGCAGGTCGAACTGCGCGTCGATGCGGCCGCGCGCACGGTGCTCGCCGATGCGGGCGTCGGCCCGCTCGTCGATGCAACCGAGGAAGACTGGCATACCGAGTATCTCGCGCCGGTGCTCGCGATCAAGGTCGTCGACGGCCTCGATGCCGCGATCGAGCACATCAACCATTACGGCTCGCACCACACGGATGCGATCGTCACCGAGGATCACGACCGCGCGATGCGGTTCCTGCGCGAGGTCGATTCGGCGAGCGTGATGGTCAACGCATCGACCCGTTTCGCCGACGGCTTCGAATTCGGCCTCGGCGCGGAAATCGGCATCTCGAACGACAAGCTGCACGCACGCGGCCCCGTCGGCCTGGAAGGGCTGACGTCGCTGAAGTACGTCGTGCTCGGGCACGGCGAAGGCCGCCAGTAACCAGCGAGGCGCACAACCGATGGCAATGCTCTGGGTCAAGACGTTCCATATCGTTCTGATCGCCGCGTGGTTTGCAGGGTTGTTCTACCTGCCGCGCATCTACGTGAACCTGGCCATGGAAACCGATCCGGCCGCGGTGCGGCGCCTGCTGCTGATGGCACGCAAGCTGTTCCGCTTCATGACGATGATCGCGGTGCCGGCGCTGGCCTGCGGGTTGTGGCTCTGGCTGTCGATCGGCATCGGGCAGGGGCAGGGCTGGATCCACGCAAAGGTGACGGTCGTGCTGCTGCTGATCGTCTACCACGCGTATTGCGGGCATCTGCTGAAGGTGTTCGAGCGCGGCGAGAACCGCCGCACCGACAAGTGGTATCGCGTGTTCAACGAACTGCCGGTGCTCGGCATGCTCGCGGCGGTCGCGCTGGTCGTGATCAAGCCGTTCTGAGCGGCATGGCCGGCGAGGTTGCCGGCGCCGCCCGATGCGCAACGGCGCCCTGCGGGGCGCCGTTGGCCGTTTACGCGCGGTAGGCGTGGCGCGCGCTCAATCCTTCGCGCCGTCGTCGATCCGGCGGCGCGTGATCGCCTCCTTCGCACGGCCGACCCGTTCCATCAGCGCGGGGCCGCGCGACAGCGCGACGCCGACCGCGAGGATATCGCCGATCGCGAGATGCGACATCCGCGACGTCATCGGCGAGAACACGTCCGTTTCCTCCGCCACGTTCGACGCGAGACTCACCGTCGCGAGCTTCGCGAGCGGCGAATGGCTCTGCGTGATCGCGACGACTTTCGCGCCGCACGCGAGCGCGGAGCGCGCGGCGTCGACGATGTCGCGCGTGCGGCCGGTGTTCGAGATCGCGACGACGACGTCGTGCGGCCCGAGCAGCGCCGACGACATCGAGAACGTGTGCGGATCCGAATACGCGACGCTCGGCACGCCGAGCCGGAAGAACTTGTGCTGGATGTCCTGCGCGGCGATGCCCGAGCCGCCCGCGCCGTAGAACTCGATTCGCGATGCGTTCGACAGCAGTGCGATCGCATCGGCGACGCTGCCCGCGGACAGGCTGTTGCGCACCTCGATCAGTGCGCCGATCGTGCGGTCGAACACCTTGCCGATGATGCCGGGCGCCGGTTCGTCGGGCTCGACGTCGCGATAGACCGACGACACGCCCGGCGCGACGCTCTGCGCGAGCCGGATCTTGAATTCGCGAAAGCCGCTGCAGCCGAGCGCCTGGCAGAAGCGCGCGATCGTCGGCTGGCTGACGCCCGCGCGCGTCGACAGCTCGGTCATCGCGAGGTCGAGCACCTCGCGCGGCGCGGCGAGGATGTAGTCGGCGAGCTTGCGCTCGGACGGGCGCAACTCGGCGCGGATCGCTTCAATGCGGGGCAGCATGGGACGGCAGGCAGAAATCGGGTTCGGATGAGCGAGTGTATCGCAATCGAATTGTAGAAAATCTACAAGAAAATGCTAGCTCCAGTCAGACGCTTTTGCTGAGACGGGTTAGGGTTTTCACTAGGTATAGCCTTGCTGGTAGCGGGAATAAGGGTTGCGGGGCGACGAATCTGCATTGCGTGCGTGTAGTTTTTCTACTAGACTGACTTCGTTCTGTCGACGTGTTCGACCGTCCCCACGATTCCAACGCCGGTGTCGGCCGGCATACAGGAGCGCCCAGCATGACGTCGCTGCACCCCACCCTGGCGAAGGTCACCGAACGCGTGATCGCCCGCAGCCAATCGACCCGTTCCGCCTATCTGCAGCGCATCGACGGCGCGCAGGGCAAGTTCCCGGCGCGTGGCGCGCTGTCGTGCGCGAACCTCGCGCACGGCTTCGCGGGCCTCGAGGGTAACGACAAGTTCGCGATCAAGGCGATCCGCGAGCCGAACATCGGCATCGTGTCCTCGTACAACGAGATGCTGTCCGCGCACGCGCCGTACAAGGATTTCCCCGACATCATCAAGGCGGCCGCGCGCGAGAACGGCGGTGTCGCGCAGTTCGCGGGCGGCGTGCCGGCAATGTGCGACGGCGTCACGCAGGGCAATCCGGGGATGGAGCTGTCGCTGTTCTCGCGCGAGGCGATCGCGATGGGCACGGCCATCGCGCTCACGCACAACATGTTCGACGCGGCGCTGTGCCTTGGCATCTGCGACAAGATCGTGCCGGGCCTGCTGATCGGCGCGCTGCAGTTCGGCCACCTGCCGACGATCTTCGTACCGGCCGGCCCGATGACGAGCGGCCTGTCGAACGACGACAAGGCGAAGATCCGCCAGCAGTTCGCGACCGGCCAGGTCGGCCGTGACGCGCTGCTCGAAGCCGAATCGGCCGCCTATCACGGCCACGGCACCTGCACGTTCTACGGCACCGCGAACAGCAACCAGATGCTGATGGAGCTGATGGGGCTGCACCTGCCGGGCTCGGCATTCGTCCACCCGCACACGCCGCTGCGCACCGCGCTCACGGCCGAGGCCGCGCGCCGCGTGCTCGACCTGACCGTCGAGCGCGGCCAGTACACGCCGATCGGCCATGTGATCGACGAGAAGGCGATCGTCAACGGGATCGTCGCGCTGCTCGCGACCGGCGGCTCGACCAACCACACGCTTCACCTCGTCGCGATCGCACGCGCGGCCGGCATCCTGATCGACTGGAACGATTTCGACGAACTGTCGGCCGTCGTGCCGCTGCTCGCGAAGATCTACCCGAACGGCAAGGCCGACGTGAACCACTTCCACGCGGCCGGCGGCATCGCGTTCCTGGTGCGCAACCTGCTCGAAGGCGGGCTGCTGCACGAGGACGTGACGACCGTCGCCGGCAAGGGGCTGTCGCACTACACGAAGGAGCCGAAGCTGATCGAAGGCAAGCTCACGTGGGTCGACGGCGCGGCCGAGAGCCACGACACGAAGGTGCTGCGCGGCATCCGCGAGCCGTTCCAGCCGGACGGTGGCCTGCGCCTGATGCAGGGCCGGCTCGGCCGCGGCGTGATCAAGATTTCGGCGGTCGCGCCCGAGCACCGCAAGGTGACCGCGCCCGCGATCGTGTTCGATTCGCAGGAAGCCGTGCAGGAAGCGTTCGATCGCGGCGAGCTGAAGCGCGATTTCGTCGCGGTGGTGCGCTTCCAGGGCGCGCGTGCGAACGGGATGCCCGAGCTGCACCGTTTGACGCCGCTGCTCGGCGTGCTGCAGGATCAGGGCTTCCACGTCGCGCTGGTCACCGACGGCCGCATGTCGGGCGCGTCGGGCAAGGTGCCGGCCGTGATCCACGTGTCGCCGGAAGCGCTGCTGGCCGGCCCGCTGGGCAAGGTGAAGACGGGCGACACGCTCGTGATCGACGCGGAAGCCGGCGTGCTCGACATCGAGGTCGATGCCGCCGAGTGGCAGGCGCGCCCGGTTGCGCAGCCGCTGCACCAGGCCGAGAACGAGGTCGGATTCGGGCGTGAGCTGTTCGGCGTGTTCCGCGCGGCCGCCGCGCCGGCAGAGCAGGGCGCATCGGTTTTCGGTACGCTGGTCGGCGAAACGGCCGGCCACGTCGCCGCATGAATTTCAAGGAGCCAATTCAATGAAGACGATTGCTGAAATCGTGAAGCTGGGCCCGGTCATCCCGGTGCTCGCATTCGACTCGGTCGAGCAGGGCGAACACGTGTCGCGCGCGTTGCACGCGGGCGGCGTGAAGGTGCTCGAGATCACGCTGCGCACGCCGGCCGGCCTGGAGGCGATCCAGCGCGCGAGCCAGCTCGCGGACGACATCGTCGTCGGCGTCGGCACGATCACGAAGCCCGAGCATTGCGCGCAGGCGAAGCGCGCGGGTGCGAAGTTCGGCGTGTCGCCGGGGCTGACCAAGGAACTGCACCTCGCGTCGCTCGACGCGGGCCTGCCGCTGCTGCCGGGCGTAATGACGCCGAGCGACATCATCCAGGCGCTCGAATTCGGCTACGAGATCGTGAAGTTCTTCCCCGCGCAGCAGGCCGGCGGCGTGCCGATGCTGCAGGCGTTCCACGGCCCGTTCCCGGCGCTGAAGTTCTGCCCGACCGGCGGCATCACGGTCGACACCGCGCCGAATTTCCTGAAACTGCCGAACGTCGTGTGCGTCGGCGGTTCGTGGCTCACGCCGAAAGCCGCGCTCGCCGCGCAGGACTGGGCCGAAGTCACGCGCCTCGCGCAAGCCGCGAGCCAGCTCCCCCGTTAAGAATTGTACGAAATGACGGTTTAACCCTCGGATGACGAGCGCTTAGTGCTTGTTTTACCGAGGGTTTTTGCTGATGGAACCGGTTCTATCCGCGAGCCGCAAAGATCAGTAAAATTCAGCGTCCTGACGGGGTGGGTACCCCCCGTGTTTCGGAGACCTGCATAGCCGGGCATACTCGCAACAACTCGCCCGGTTCGAACAATTCTAGGAGGAGTGCCACATGGGGGCTGTCCAAGGCAGCATGCTGCTCGTATTCACGCTGATCGCGATCGCCGCGCTGATCCTGATGATCGCGCGCTTCAAGATTTACCCGTTCCTGGTGCTGATCATCGTTTCGCTCGGCCTCGGTCTCGTCGTCGGCATGCCGATGGACAAGATCGTCAAGTCGTTCGAGGCGGGCACCGGTGGCACGCTCGGCCACATTGCGATCGTCGTCGGCCTCGGCACGATGCTCGGCAAGATGATGGCCGAATCGGGCGGCGCCGAACGGATCGCGACCACGCTGATCGACTGGTTCGGTGAAAAGAACATCCACTGGGCGATGATGTTCGTCGCGATCATCGTCGGCCTGCCGGTGTTCTTCGAAGTCGGCTTCGTGCTGCTGATCCCGATCGCGTTCAACGTCGCGAAGCGCACCGGCAAGTCGCTGCTCGTCGTCGGCCTGCCGATGGTGGCCGGCCTGTCCGTCGTGCACGGCCTGATTCCGCCGCACCCGGCCGCGCTGCTCGCCGTCCAGCAATACGGCGCCGACATCGGCAAGACGATCGCGTTCGGCCTGATCGTCGGCGTGCCGACCGCGATCATCGCGGGCCCGCTGTTCGCGCTGACGATCTCGAAGTTCGTGAAGCTGCCGGAGAACAATCCGCTCGCCGCGCAGTTCGTCGATACGCACACGGACGGCCGCAAGCGCGAACTGCCGAGCTTCGGCATCACGCTGTTCACGATCCTGCTGCCCGTCGTGCTGATGCTCGTCGGCAGCTGGGCCGACCTGCTGTTCACGCCGAAGTCGCTGCCGAACAACCTGCTGCGCTTTGCCGGCAACTCGGACGTCGCGCTGCTGATCGCCGTGCTCGTGAGCTTCTTCACGTTCGGCAAGCTGCAGGGCTTCAACCGCGACCAGATCCAGAAGTTCTGCGGCGAGTGCCTGGCACCGATCGCCGGCATCACGCTGATCGTCGGCGCGGGCGGTGGCTTCGGCGGCGTCCTGCGCGACAGCGGGATCTCGCAGCAGATCGTCGAGACCGCGAAGCACGCGCACCTGTCGCCGCTGCTGCTCGGCTGGTTCGTCGCGGCGCTGATGCGTCTCGCGACGGGTTCGGCGACGGTCGCGATGACGACCGCCTGCGGCATCGTCGCGCCGATCGCGGCAGCGGCCGGCACGACGGTCAGCCCGGAACTGCTGGTGCTCGCCACCGGCTCGGGCTCGCTGATCTTCTCGCACGTGAACGACGGCGGTTTCTGGCTGATCAAGGAATACTTCGGGATGACGGTCGGTCAGACGTTCAAGACCTGGTCGTTGCTCGAAACGATCATCTCGGTGCTCGGCCTCGGCTTTACACTGCTGCTGAGCATGGTTCTGTAACAAGGGGTAGTCAATGATTCTGATCGCAATGGGCGTGTCGGGCGCGGGCAAGTCGCGAATCGGCGAAATGCTGGCGGAACGCCTGTCGTGCAGCTATACCGATGGCGACGCGTTTCACAGCGCGGCGAACAAGGAAAAGATGCACCACGGCATTCCGCTGACCGACGACGACCGCTGGCCGTGGCTGCGCACGATCCGCGAGGCCATCGAGGAAAAGCAGCGTGCCGGTGAGACGGCCGTGTTCACGTGTTCGTCGCTGAAGCGGTCGTACCGCGACGTGCTGCGCGGCACCGATACCGACGTGCGGTTCGTGTATCTGAAGGGTTCGTTCGAGGTGTTGCACGAGCGCCTGAAGAGCCGCACCGGCCATTTCTTCGATCCGTCGCTGCTGAAGAGCCAGCTCGACACGCTCGAGGAGCCGGGCCCGGACGAAGCGATCGAGGTCAGCATCGAGCTGACGCCCGAACAGATCGTCGATCAGGTCATGCTGAAGATCGGCATCGCGCAGCAGCACTGAGCGCGGTTCGCGGCAATCGTCACGAAAAAGGCGCCCTTCGGGGCGCCTTTTTCGTGGGCGGCCCGCGGGCCGCAGGCGGGTCAGGTCGCGAGCGCCTGCTTCGCGATGCCGTCGAGCAGCACGTCGAGCATCGTGTCGTGCACGGCTGCCGGATCGAGCTGCGCATAGAGCGGGGCGGCCGCCTTGACGAGCGGATGCGCGGCGTCGGACAGCGCTTCCATCTCCGCGAGCTCGACGTCGTTCGCGGCGCGCGTGAGGCCGCCGGCTTCGGCGGCGGCCAGCCCGATCACGCTCGCATACCAGCCGACGCACACCGACGGCAGCGCCGCGCGCGGGATGCCGGCGTCGGCCAGCGCGCGATGCACGGCCTCGATGTGCGCGAGATCGGCCGGCCCGGTACTCATGTGCCGCTGCAGCAGCGCGAACGCGGCCGGGTAGCGCAGCGCGAGCGCGCGGTACTGGCGCGCGAGGTCGCGCAGCCGTTCGCGCCACGGCAGGGCGGCGTCGACCGGCACGAGCGAGCGCGACAGCGCGTTCGCGATCGCACGGCTCAGGCCTTCCTTCGACTTGAAGTGATACAGCACGCTCATCGGATCGCAGCCGACCGACTGCGCGAGCTTGCGCACGCTGAATGCGGCTTCGCCGACGTCTTCGAGCAGTGCGAGCGCGGCCGCGACGATCGCGTCCTTGTCGAGGCCGCGCGGGCCCTGGGCGGGTTTGTCTTTCATCGATGCGGGCTGACGGGCCGGCGTGGCGCCGGCTGTAAACTTGACGAAAGCTTATTCTACACTGTAGAATTATTTCTGCGGTGTAGAAATTGGGTGTCCCGGCACCTTTCAATACGTGCTTTCGCACAGTCCGGGATCCAGGCGGCACGAGCGTGTCCGCCGTCAACACGGGCCATCGCGCCCCTTTATCTCGTTGACACCCATGTGGAACCGGCTGCCCCACCCGCGAAGCCAGAAGGCTCTTCGACAGGCGGCCCAAGACCATGCAAGTGCAATCATGACTTTCAACCATCAACCCCTGATCCAGGGCGAATCGCGTTTCGAACAAACGCAACTGAACATCGAAAAAGACAACTGGAACTGGTGCGACCCGGCCCGCTACGACGGCGAGCGCCCGGCGAACTGGTACGAAGCGTCGCTGTCGCGCCACGCGAACAGCGCGCCGCTCGCGCACGACGTGGTCTGCGACGTGCTCGTGATCGGCGCGGGCCTGCTCGGCGCATCGGCCGCGCTGCATCTCGCGGAAGCGGGCGTCGATACCATCCTCGTCGACAAGCACCACGTCGGCTCGGCCGCATCGGGCCGCAACGGCGGGCAGCTCACGCCCGGCCTCGCGCGCTGGGAAGCCGCCGACATGATCGATCACCTGTCGCACGACGACGCAAAGCGGCTGTGGCGCTTCGCATCGACCGAATCGATGGACCTGATCGATGCGATCGGCGCACGCTACGCGCTCGAGCTCGACCGCAAGCGTGGCCACGTGACGGCCGCGGTCCACCCGGGCCACATGAGCGCGCTGCTCGACGGCGCGGATGCGCGCCGCCATCTCGGCGACGCGGGCGTGACGCTGGTCGGCCGCCACCAGCTGCATGACGAATACGTGCGCTCGGGGCTCTACCACGGCGCGGCGATCGACGCGATCGGCGGACAGATCCATCCGCTCGCGCTGGTGCGCGGCCTCGTGCACGGCTTCCGGCTGAACGGCGGCGCGCTGTTCGAGGGCACCGAGGTGCTCGAACTCGACGAAACGCCGGAGGGTGTCGTCGCGACGACGCCGGGCGGCACGATCACCGCACGCAAGGGCGTCGTGCTCGCGCTGCACAACACGACGTTCCGGCTGCTCGACGACGGCGCCGCGACGACCGTGCCGTTCTTTACCTACGTGAGCGTGACGGCGCCGCTCGGCGTCGACGTCGCGACCTTGATGCCGGCCGGCATGCCCGTGTACGACACGCAGTTCCAGATCGACTACTACCGGCCGGTACGCGGCAACCGCCTGTTGTTCGGCGGGCAGGGCACCGGCACCTGCTGGGCGCAGCCGGACGTGAACGCGTATCTGCTGACGCGGCTGAACACGGTGTTCCCGCAGCACGACGGCCAGTTTGCGCTCGACTACTGCTGGAGCGGCGTCAGCGACTTCACGCTGAACGGCGCGACCGACAGCCGCAAGACCGACGGCCGCGTGCCGATGTACATGGTGCAGGGCTGGAGCGGCCACGGCGTCGCGCAGACGGTGCGGATCGGCAAGGCGATCTGTGACGATTTCGTCGGCCGCAACGACGACTTCTCGATGCTGACCGGCATCGACCATCGCGCGATTCCGCTCGGCCGCCAGCTGTCGCCGATCGCGATCCCGGCCGCGAAGGCGGCGATGAGCGTGATGAGCGCGCTCAATCCGGGCAAGATGATCTCGTTCTGATCGGCCGCACAGCAAAAAGCCCGATGCGATTGCTCGCATCGGGCTTGTTTATCTGCGGAGACGGTAGCGCTTACGCGATCCGCTTCGCCAGTTCGACGGCCTTGCCGATGTACGACGCAGGCGTCATCGCGAGCAGAAGATCTTTCGCGTCCTGCGGGATCGCGAGCGTGCCGACGAATTCCTGCAGCGCTTCGCGCGTGATGCCCTTGCCGCGCGTCAGTTCCTTCAGCTGCTCGTACGGGTTCTCGATGCCGTAGCGGCGCATCACCGTCTGCACCGGCTCGGCCAGCACTTCCCAGCAGTTGTCGAGGTCTTCGTTCAGGCGCTGCGGGTTCACTTCGAGCTTGTCGAGGCCGCGGATCAGCGAGTCGTATGCGAGCAGCGAGTAGCCGAGCGCGACGCCCATGTTGCGCAGCACCGTCGAGTCGGTCAGGTCGCGCTGCCAGCGCGACACCGGCAGCTTGTCGGCGAGGTGGCGCAGCGTCGCGTTCGCGAGGCCGAGGTTGCCTTCCGAGTTCTCGAAGTCGATCGGGTTGACCTTGTGCGGCATCGTCGACGAGCCGATTTCACCGGCCTTCGTCTTCTGCTTGAAGTAGCCGACCGAGATGTAGCCCCACACGTCGCGGTCGAGGTCGAGCAGGATCGTGTTCGCGCGCGCGACCGCGTCGAACAGCTCGGCCATGTAGTCGTGCGGTTCGATCTGGATCGTGTACGGGTTGAACGTGAGCTTCAGGCGGTTCTCGATCACGTCGCGCGAGAACGCTTCCCAGTCGAATTCCGGATAGGCGGACAGATGTGCGTTGAAGTTGCCGACCGCGCCGTTCATCTTGCCGAGGATCTCGACCTTCTCGATGCGTGTGATCGCGCGGGCGAGGCGGGCCGCGACGTTCGCGAGTTCCTTGCCGAGTGTCGTCGGGCTGGCCGGCTGGCCGTGCGTGCGCGACAGCATCGGCTGCTCGGCGTGCGCGTGCGCGAGTGCGACGAGGCGCTGGTAGACCGTGCGCAGCGCCGGCAGGATCACGTGCTCGCGCGCGCCGGCGAGCATCATCCCGTGCGACGTGTTGTTGATGTCTTCCGACGTGCACGCGAAGTGGATGAATTCGCTGGCCTTTTCGAGTTCTTCCTGGCCCTTCACCGATTCCTTCAGCCAGTATTCGACGGCCTTCACGTCGTGGTTCGTCACGCGCTCGATGTCCTTGATGCGGGCCGCGTCGTGCGCGGTGAAGCGCTCGGCGAGCTGCAGCAGGAATTGTTCGGATGCGTCGGAGAAGCGCGGGACTTCCGCGAAGCCGGCGCGCGACAGCGCGATCAGCCAGTGCACCTCGACGGTGACGCGGTGGCGCATGAAGGCGGCTTCGGAGAGCCAGTCGCGCAGCGCTTCGGTCTTGCTGGCGTAGCGGCCGTCGATGGGCGAAAGCGCGGTGAGGGCGAAAAGCGTATCGGGACGAGTGTCGGACATGATCGGGCGGGCCTTGGGGCCGGGTCGAGCGAGGGGAAGGAGAATCCGGCATTTTACCATCGGCGCGGGACGATCCCGGCTGAGCGTGGCCGACGGGCGCCGCCGCATGCGGACACAGTGCCGGCGCCCGTTGGCGGCGGGGCGCCGCGCCGCTCGCCGCGCCGCCGGCCGGGGCCGCCCGCCGGTAGAATGCAGGCTTCTTCCCGACCGCCGCCCGCCGCGCCCGCCTGCATGGAACTGAAATGGCTCGAAGACTTCGTCTCGCTCGCGGAGACGCGCAGCTTTAGCCGGTCCGCCGAACTGCGGCACGTGTCGCAGCCGGCGTTTTCGCGGCGCATCCAGGCGCTCGAGGCATGGCTCGCGACCGAACTGATCGATCGTTCGGTCTATCCGACGCGGCTCACGCAGGCCGGGCAGATCTTCTACGAACAGGCGCTGACGATGCTGTCGCAGGCGCACGAGGCGCGCACGCTGCTGCGCGGCCACGTCGGCGCGCCGGTGCCGACGATCGAGTTCGCGGTGCCGCACACGCTGTCGCTCACGTATTTCCCGCGCTGGCTGCAGCGGATCGAGGCGAAGATGGGCCAGGTCCACACGCGGCTGCGCGCGCTGAACGTGCACGACGCGGTGCTGTCGCTCGTCGAGGGCGGCTGCGATCTCGTGATGGGCTACCACCACCCGAGCCATCCGGTCGCGCTCGACCCGGCGCGCTACGACATGCTGATCCTCGGCAGCGAGCCGATCAGCCCGTTCTCGGCGCCGGGCCGCGCGGGGCGGCCGCGCTATACGCTGCCCGGCACGGCCGACGCGCGCGTGCCGTACCTGTCATATACGCCGAACGCGTATCTCGGCCGGATGACGGAGGTGATCGTCGCGAATGCATCGACGCCGCTGTTCCTCGATCGCGTCTATGAAACCGACATGGCCGAAGGGCTGAAGGCGATGGCGCTCGCGGGCCACGGCATCGCGTTCCTGCCGCACAGCGCGGTCGAGGATGCGGTCGCCGGCGGCCGCCTGATCCGGCTCGACCGGTCGGTGCGCGGCGGCGCGTACCCGTTCACGTTGACGATGGAGATCCGCCTGTACTGCGACAAGCTCGCGCTGCAGGGCGACGATCCGCGGCAGAAGCTCGTGCGTGCGCTGTGGGACGTCGTGCGCGACGAACTGCGCGAAACCGCGGGTTAACCGTCGGCGGTTAACCGTCGGCCGGCTGTCGTCGAGCTTGCGGTGCCTGTCGGACGGCTGTCCGGCGGCCATCACGTATCCAGGAAACACGATTTTTCACGCACGCGATGCACGAGCGATCGCGTGCGTTCTTGCGCAAATCGACCGCAGATTTGCGAAAAATCGCGATCATGCAAGAAACGCATAATCGAATAAGCAAACGGCATTGGATAAAAAAAACGGGTTTTTCGACAATGTGCGCACCTGTTGACCGTTGGAGCATCCATGTCTTCGCAATTGCAGTCCATCCCGTCCTACCTGCACGCCGACGATCTCGGCCCGTGGGGCAACTATCTTCAGCAAGTCGATCGCGTCGCGCCGTACCTCGGCTCGCTGTCGCGCTGGCTCGAAACGCTGAAGCGCCCGAAGCGCATCCTGGTCGTCGATGTGCCGATCGAACTCGACAACGGTACCGTCGCGCACTTCGAAGGCTATCGCGTGCAGCACAACGTGTCGCGCGGCCCGGGCAAGGGCGGTGTGCGTTACCACCAGGACGTGACGCTGTCGGAAGTGATGGCACTGTCCGCATGGATGTCGGTCAAGAACGCGGCCGTGAACGTGCCGTACGGCGGCGCGAAGGGCGGTATCCGCGTCGACCCGCGCAAGCTGTCGCGTGGTGAGCTCGAGCGCGTGACGCGCCGCTACACCAGCGAAATCGGCATCATCATCGGCCCGAACACCGACATTCCGGCGCCGGACGTCAACACCAACGAACAGGTGATGGCGTGGATGATGGACACCTACTCGATGAACCAGGGCCAGACGTCGACCGGCGTCGTGACCGGCAAGCCGATCGCGCTGGGTGGTTCGCTCGGCCGCAAGGAAGCAACGGGCCGCGGCGTGTTCGTCGTCGGCTGCGAAGCGGCGAAGAAGAAGGGCCTGGAAATCGAAGGCGCACGCATTGCAGTGCAGGGCTTCGGCAACGTCGGCGGCATCGCGGCGAAGCTGTTCCAGGAAGCGGGCTCGAAGGTGATCGCGGTGCAGGATCACACGGGCACGATCTACCAGCCGGCTGGCCTCGATTCGAACAAGCTGCTCGACCACGTTGCCCGCACGGGCGGCGTCGCGGGCTTCGAAGGTTCGGAGCCGATGCCGAACGACGAGTTCTGGACGGTCGAAACCGACATCCTGATCCCGGCGGCACTGGAAAACCAGATCACCGAGAAGAATGCAGCGAAGATCCGCACGAAGATCATCGTCGAAGGCGCGAACGGCCCGACGACGACGGCGGCGGACGACATCCTGACGGCGAACGGCGTGCTCGTGATCCCGGACGTGATCGCGAACGCAGGCGGCGTGACCGTGTCGTACTTCGAATGGGTGCAGGATTTCTCGAGCTTCTTCTGGACGGAAGACGAGATCAACCACCGTCTCGAGCGCGTGATGCGCGAAGCGTTCTCCGGCGTGTGGGCAGTCGCGGAAGAGCACAAGGTGTCGGTGCGTACGGCGGCGTTCATCGTTGCGTGCAAGCGCATCCTGATGGCACGCGAAATGCGTGGCCTGTATCCCTGATCGGCGGTTGCCGATTTCAGATCGGTTGACTACGATCAATCCATGACGCAATCCATCCGGTTGCGTGCATGAACCCTCGCGGGCGGTGCCGAATCCGGTACCGCCCGCGCGCGCATTCAGGCGCCGGAAGGGGGCCGAAGCCGGGAGGAAGGCTTCGCGCAGCACGATTCGTAGTGCGGTAAACAACCAGTACTTTCAAAAATATTACTTTGATACACTGGCGCGGGTTTTAGCCAAGGAGATGACCAAAATGAAATACCAAAAGGCAGTCCTGATGTTCGCGGCGCTTTGCGCGTTCGCAAGTGGCGCGCATGCTCAGGAGACGGGCACGCTGAAGAAGATCAAGGACACGGGCGTGATCGCGCTGGGGCACCGCGAATCGTCGATCCCGTTCTCCTACTATGACGAAAAGCAGCAGGTGGTCGGCTATTCGCGCGAATTCCAGATGAAGGTGGTCGACGCGGTGAAGAAGAAGCTGAACCTGCCGAACCTGCAGGTGAAGAACATCCCGGTCACGTCGCAGAACCGCATTCCGCTGGTGCAGAACGGCACGGTCGATATCGAGTGCGGCTCGACGACCAACAACGCCGAACGCCAGCAGCAGGCCGCGTTCTCCGACACGATCTTCGTGATCGGCACGCGCCTGATGACGAAGAACGATTCGGGCATCAAGGATTTCGCCGACCTGAAGGGCAAGACGGTCGTGACCACCGCCGGCACGACGTCCGAGCGCCTGCTGCGCAAGATGAACAACGAAAAGCAGATGGGCATGAACATCATCAGCGCGAAGGATCACGGCGATTCGTTCAATACGCTGGAATCGGGCCGCGCGGTCGCGTTCATGATGGATGACGCGCTGCTCGCGGGCGAGCGCGCGAAGGCGAAGAAGCCGGGCGACTGGGTGATCGTCGGCACGCCGCAATCGGAAGAAGCGTACGGCTGCATGATGCGCAAGGGCGATGCGGACTTCAAGAAGGTCGTCGACGACGCGATCTCGCAAGTCGAGAAGTCGGGCGAAGCCGCGAAGATCTACGCGAAGTGGTTCGAGAACCCGATCCCGCCGAAGGGGCTGAACCTGAACTTCCCGCTGTCCGATTCGATGAAGAAGCTGTACGCGAACCCGAACGACAAGGCGCTCGACTGACCGCACGGCCGTTGATGCAGAAATGACGCTAATGAGACGGAAGAGGCCCCGCTTCTTCCGTCTCTTTTTGCTGGAGTCTTGCCCATGTCTTACCACTGGAACTGGGGCATCTTCCTGAGCCCCGTGTCGACCGGCGAGCCGACGACTTATTTCGGATGGCTGATGTCCGGCTTCTGGGTGACGATCGAAGTGTCGCTCGTCGCCTGGGTCATCGCGCTGATCGTCGGTTCGCTGTTCGGCGTGCTGCGTACCGTGCCGAACAAGTGGCTGTCCGCGATCGGCACCCTGTACGTGTCGATCTTCCGGAACATTCCGCTGATCGTGCAGTTCTTCGTCTGGTATCTCGTGATACCCGAGCTGCTGCCCGCGTCGATCGGCACCTGGATCAAGCAGTTGCCGCCCACCACGCAGTTCTTTACCGCGTCGATCATCTGTCTCGGCCTGTTCACGGGCGCGCGCGTGTGCGAACAGGTGCGCTCCGGGATCAACGCGCTGCCGAAGGGCCAGCGCGCCGCCGGCCTCGCGATGGGCTTCACGCAATGGCAGACGTACCGCTACGTGCTGCTGCCCGTTGCGTACCGGATCATCGTGCCGCCGCTCACGTCGGAATTCCTGAACATCTTCAAGAACTCCGCCGTCGCGTCAACGATCGGCCTGCTCGACCTGTCCGCGCAGGCGCGACAGCTCGTCGACTACACCGCGCAGACGTATGAATCGTTCATCGCGGTCACGCTCGCGTACGTGATCATCAACCTCGTCGTGATGGCGTTCATGCGCTGGATCGAAGGCCGCACGCGGCTGCCCGGCTATATCGGAGGCAAGTGATGCATCAGTTCGACTGGAGTAGTATTCCCGGCGCGCTGCCGACGCTGTGGACGGGGGCGATCGTCACGTTGCAGATCACGCTGATCGCGATCGTGGTCGGGATCGTCTGGGGCACGCTGCTGGCGCTGATGCGGCTGTCGGGCGTCAAGCCGCTCGCGTGGTTCGCGCAGGGCTACGTGACGGTGTTCCGCTCGATCCCGCTCGTGATGGTGCTGCTGTGGTTCTTCCTGATCGTGCCGCAGCTGCTGCAGGGCGTGCTCGGGTTGTCGCCGACGATCGACATCCGTCTCGCATCGGCGATGGTTGCGTTCTCGCTGTTCGAAGCCGCGTATTATTCCGAGATCATCCGCGCCGGCATCCAGGCGGTGCCGCGCGGCCAGGCGAACGCCGCGTTTGCGCTCGGCATGAACTACGCGCAGGCGATGCGCCTCGTGATCCTGCCGCAGGCGTTCCGCGCGATGGTGCCGCTGCTGCTCACGCAGGCGATCGTCCTGTTCCAGGATACGTCGCTCGTGTACGTGATCAGCCTCGCGGACTTCTTCCGCACGGCGGCCAACATCGGCGATCGCGACGGCACGACCGTCGAGATGGTCCTGTTCGCCGGCGCATGCTATTTCGTGATTTGCTCGTTGGCGTCTGCTCTCGTCAAGGGTCTCCAGAAAAAGGTCACAAGATGATTTCCATCAAGAACGTTTCGAAGTGGTACGGCCAGTTTCAGGTCCTCACCGACTGCACGACCGAGGTCAAGAAAGGCGAAGTGGTCGTCGTGTGCGGCCCGTCGGGCTCGGGTAAATCCACGCTGATCAAGACCGTGAACGGCCTCGAGCCGTTCCAGCAGGGCGAGATCCTCGTGAACGGCCAGTCGGTCGGCGACAAGAAGACGAACCTGTCGAAGCTGCGCTCGAAGGTCGGGATGGTGTTCCAGCATTTCGAGCTGTTCCCGCACCTGTCGATCACCGAGAACCTGACGCTCGCGCAGGTCAAGGTGCTCGGCCGCGGCAAGGACGAGGCGAACGAGAAGGGCATGAAGCTGCTCGATCGCGTCGGCCTGAAGGCGCATGCGCACAAGTTCCCGGGCCAGCTGTCGGGCGGCCAGCAGCAGCGGGTCGCGATCGCGCGCGCGCTGTCGATGGATCCGATCGCGATGCTGTTCGACGAGCCGACGTCCGCGCTCGACCCCGAGATGATCAACGAAGTGCTCGACGTGATGGTCGAACTCGCGCAGGAAGGGATGACGATGATGGTCGTCACGCACGAGATGGGCTTCGCGAAGAAGGTGGCCCATCGCGTGATCTTCATGGACAAGGGTGCGATCGTCGAGGACGACCGCAAGGACGATTTCTTCTCGAATCCGAAATCGGAACGCGCGAAGGACTTCCTCGCGAAGATCCTGCACTGAGCGTTCGCGCGCGTCGGCGCTGCATGTGCGTCGCTGCGAAAACCGCCCGGCCAAGCGCCGGGCGGTTTTTTTTCGTCCGCCGCCAGCGGGCGTTACCAGCTGTAGCGGTAGCCGACCTGCCCGACGATGCCGCGCCGGTAGTCGCCGCCGATGTTGCGTGCGATCTTCGCGTTCGCATACAGCTCGCCCGACTTGCCGAAGCCGGCGGTCACGCCGACGCCGAGCTCGTACCACGTGCGGCCGAGATGCGTCGCGAACGGGGTGCCGCCGACGACGGTCTGGCCCGGCGACAGGAAGTCGTGCAGCACGTCGGCCGTGAAGTACGGCGTCGCGGCACCGCCGCCTGAATCCGACTGGAGGTTCGGCCGGAAGATGCGCACGCCGACGCGGCCGCGCAGCGCGTTCGTCGTCGTGCCCGAAACCGCCGAGACGTTGTCGTTGAACCCGTTCAGCTTCAGGTACTGAACCATCAGCTGCGCCTGCGGCTCGACCGCAACCGGCAGCGCGCCGATCGCGAACGGCTTGCCGACTTCCTGCGACAGTGCGACACCGAAGCCGTTCTGCGACGCCTCGTTGCCGTAGCTGTCGCGATAGCGGTTGCCGTAGTGCGTGACCTGCCCGACGCTGTCGAAGTACGTGCCGTCGGACAGGTACTTCGTCCAGTAGCCGCCGACGCTCTGCGCGTGCATCTCGACCGAGCCCGTCGACGTCGACAGGTTGGCCGTGTCGGCGCGCGCCATGTCGCTGAAGCTCGCGTTCGACACGCCGATGCTGGCCGTCACGCCCGCGTGCGTGCTGCCGCCGCCGTTCGGCGCCTGGTCGAGCGTCCAGTCCTTGCCGAACTGCGCGAAGAACGTGCGCGCGTCGGCCGCGAAGCGGCCTGCGTTCGCGTCGAGGCTCTGGCCGCCGATGCGCCCCCACACGCCGTCGCGATTGCCGGGCTGCTGCTTGCCGAGGTTGTAGATGTCGCCGACGCGCTCGTGCAGCTTGCCGAGGGTCGAGAAGCCGTAGTCGGCGTTCAACAGCGGTGTGAGCGCATAGCCGGCGACACCGGGGCGATACGCGAGCGTGCCGCCGTTGCCATTCCCGTTGCCGTTACCGTCGCCGCCACCGGACGGGTGGATCGGGTCGCCGGGGTCCGACGGATCGAGCTGCGACCGCAGGTACCAGCTGTTCGCGTCGCCTTGCCCGCCGCGATACAGCCGGTATTCGTACGCGCCCGCCTGCACGGGCCCCGCGAGCTGGAATGCCGATGCGGTGGTCGTGCCGCCGTTGGCCGTGACGACCACCGGAATCCCGTCGCCCATCGTCTGCGCGCCGGTGCCGGCCGTGTTGGCGATCTTCAGGCCCGTCGTGCCGCTCGCGGCGCCGCCGTTCACGATCACCCGATCGGTCGGCGATGCGTCGGCGCCGAGGAACGTGTTGAGCGCGATCGTGCCGCCGTTGCCGACGTAGCTGCCGGTCGTCAGCGTCTTGTAGCTGCCCGCGAGCGTCGGCGAACCGGTCGGTGCGGCGAACGCGACCAGGCCCGCGTTGTTCAGGCTGCTCAGCACGGAGCTGCCCGTCATGCGCCAGGTGCTGCTGCCGTCGACGGTCAAGGCGACCGGATCGATCGTGCCGGTCAGCGTCGTGCCGTTCGCGAGGAACACGTTGCCGATGCTCGATGCGTCGGAGACGACGTTGCCGGTCAGGTTCACGGCCGACGCGGTGAAGCTGGCGTGGCTGCCGTTCGACAGGTCGAGCAGTGTGCCGTTGCCGGCCGTCACGACCGTGCCGTTGCGCACGGCGATGTCGGCCGTGCCGCCGCGCACGGCGAAGGCCGGCCCGGTGGCGGACGTGACGCTGCCGCCGTCGACGAGCACCGAGCTCGTCGCGCCGTTGGCGAGCGTATCCGACGCCAGCACGCCGGCCGTCGCGCCCTTGAGTGTCGTGCCGGTCAACGCGAGCACGCCGCCGCTGTCGGCGGTTGCGCCGTTGCCGGCGGCGCTGGCGATCGACGAGCCGGTATCGCCGATGCGGCCGCCGTTCTGCGCGACAAGGCCGTCGGCCGCCGTGCCGGCTGCGCTGATCTTCGCGCCCGACAGCAGCGCGGTCGCGCCGCCACTCGTCACGATCGCGGCCGAACCCGCGCCGGTCGTCGCGACGGTCGTACCGTTGGCCGTCAGCGTCGAATCGACACCCGACACGAAGAAGCCGCGCGCGTTGTCGCCGGTGGTCCGGACGACGGTCGCCGCATCGGTCGCGATGCGTGCGCCGGCGCCCGTTGACGACAGGCCGTCGGCGCCGCCGCCGGTCGTGCCGATCTGCGTGCCGGACAACGCGACCGTCGCGTTCGTCCCCTGGTTGTCGATCCCCTTGCCCGAGCCGCCGACCGCGATCGACGTCGCGCCGGCCGCGAGCCCGCCGCCCGTCACGGTCGAGTCGATCAGCACGCCGTCGGCGCTGCCGTTCGCGATCACGGTGCCGGCGCCCGACAGCGCGACCGATGCGCCGGCACCCGTCAGGTGTACGCCCGCGATGCCGTCGTCGGCTTCGATCGACCCCGCGTTGGCGAGCGTCGCCGACGCACCCTGGACGAGCGCGCCGGTGCCGTCGGAGACGCGGATCGTCGACGCGTTGTTCACCGTGCCGAGCGTGCCGATCACGACGCCCGTCGAGCCGGCGCCCGTCAGCAGTACCGTGTTGCGGTTCTCGAGCGTGCCGAGGCGTTGCGCGACGAAGCCCGTCACGCCGGCAGTCGATGACGTGACGGCGGCGCTGTTGGTGAGCGTCGTCGCGACCGGTGCGCCGGCATTGGCGCCGGCGAGGTCGTGCGCCTGGCCGTCGACGACGCCGGCGATCGCGCCGGCCGCGTTCAGGTTGATCGTCGCGCCCGCGTCGATCGTGCCTTGCGCGCCGCCTTCGACTGCGATCGCGATGCCGTTCGTGCCGTTGACGTTGTAGATCGCGTTGCCGGTCGACAGCACGGTGCCGGCGTCGGTTGCGAGCACGCCGCGTGCGCGCTGGCCGTTGACGTCGGTCGTCAGCGCGCCGGCCGTCGACGCGCCCGTGTAGGCCGCACCGCCCGCGACCCGGAACAGCGTCGAATCGTCGGTGTCGACGCGGAGGTGCTGCGCGGCGACGTTGATCTGCGAGCCCGCGCCATAGGCGTAGAAGCCGATCTGGTTCGTGCCCGACATGAAGGCGGGCACCGCATTGGCGCCGACGTCGATCGTCGCGCCCGAACGCGCGTGCACGCCGATCGCGCCGGTGCCCGTCAGGTTGAGCGCGCCGTCGAGCGTGGCCTTCGCGCGCGGCCCTTCGGCCCACACGCCGTAGTTGCGCGTGCCCGAGGCGGGATCGAGGCCGCCGGCCACGTTGATCGTGCCGGTCGAGGTTGCAGCCGTCGCGCTCGTGCCGGTCCCGACGACCATGATGCCGATGCCGTTGACGCCATTCAGCGTGATGGTGCCGGTATTGGTCACGGTCGCGGCCGTGTTGGCCGCGAGCATGCCGACGTTGGCGAGCGGCGTGCCGGACGCCGCGCCGTTGACGACGATCGCGCCCGCGTTGCTCAGCGTGCCGGACGACGAGCCGATGCTCGCCAGCGCGGCGCCGTTCTGTGTCTGCGAACCGATCACGATCGTGCCGAGGTTGCTCGCGGTACCCGATGCGCCGAGCAGGATGCCGTACGCGTGCGCGGACAGCGCGACGTCGTTCGCGGCTTCCGGCGCGCCGGCGTCGTACTGGGCCGCCCGGCCGAGGTAGATCGTGCCGCCGGCTTCGTTCGTGAAGCTGCCGCCGGCGACGAGGCCGCCGATCACCTGGCTGTCGAGCGTCGTCGTGTTGACGCCCACGTTGATCGTGCCCGCGTTCGATGCGGTCGCGCCGTCGGTCGCGGCCACCGCATAGTTCTGCAGGTCGAGCCGGTTGCGGATGAGATCCCAGGCGCCGACGTTCATCACGCCGTTGTTGACGAACGTGGTGCCTGCGCCGTTCGCGTACACGCCGCTGCCTTCGACGTACGTGTTGAGGCCGAAGTTGTCGGGCGGAACGGCGCCGCTCGTGCTGACGTTGTCGCCGGCCGTATAGCCGGAGGAAATCGAGCCGTTGTTGACGCCGCTCGCGCCGCTCAGTAGGCGCACCAGCGTGAAGTCGCCCGACAGGCGCCCGTCGTTGACGAAGTGCGCGCCGTTCTCTGCGACGACGGCAGCGCTCGCGTCGATCGTGTTGGCGCCGCGGAAGTCGATCTGACCGTCTTTGCCGATGTGCAGCGTCGCGTTCGCGCCGGTGCCGTGCATCGCGGTCGGATAGTTTCTGGGCAACGCGTTCTTGTCGCCGGGCGACACGTTGTTCGCGTACTCGAAGGTCTGCGGGGAGAGCGTTACGGCCTGGCCGAACGCGTTGTCGTAGGCGGCCTGCGAGCCGAGCGCGCCGTTCCGGACCGAGCGCACGAGGAAGTCGTTGTACGCGGCAAGCGACGCGGCGTCGGTGACGGTCCACGTGCTGCCGTCGAACGCGGTGAAGGTGCCCGCGTAGGCTGGCACGTCGAGCTGGATGCTGCCGACGGGGCCGCCGCTCGCGAGATAGTCGCCGGTGATGAACCAGATCTGGTTGCGCGAATTCCAGTTGATGACGCTCGGTGCCGAGCCGGTGCCGTCCGCGTAGGTGAGGTCGGTCTGCTTGGCCGCGATCGTGATCGCATTGCCTGCCGCCGCGGGTGCGTTTGCCGGGTTGCCGATCGATACGTCGAGCGTGCCGCCCGAGTTCGCGACCGTGCCGATCCGCGTGTTCACGTACTGGTTGCCGTTCACGTCGTGGTAGACCGGCACGATGGTCGAGCCTGCATTCGACGGGGTGAAAGCGGACGAATCGTAGGTGGCGACTGACGTGCGGCCGCCCGTGATCGAGTCGGGAGTGCCGACGCTTTGCGTCTTGCCGCCGAGCGTCAGCAACGGCTGATTCGGGTTGCCCGACACGACGGACGTGCTGCCGAGCGGCACCTGCGTGTAGCCCATGTCGCCGGTTGCACCGGTCCACGCGCCCGTCAGGCTGACCCGGTCGCCGCCCGACACGGTCGTGGCGCCGACGAGGTTGTCGTTGACGGTCGGGCTGAAGCTGTCGAGCGCGCAGGTGCCGTTGCTCGCGACGGCCGCGCCGCTGCCGCACGTCGACGCGTACGCGGAGCCGGCCGACAGCGCGGCCAGCGCGGCGCCGACTGCCGCGACGCGAAGCGATGTCCGGTGCGGTGCCGCGTGCGCGGCGCGGCGGCTCGTTCCCGACGGGCGGCCCGAACGCTTGCCGCGCGCCCGTGCCGTTTCCGCAGCCGCGACCCAGCAGCCGGTGGTCTCGCTCCATATCGATCGAAATGAATGATTCACGACAAGCCCCTCTCTCTTGTTTTGATGTGGTTTTCACCGCGGCGCAGTGAAATCGCAATCCGCGGCGGGGAATGGCGTGAATGGGTGTGCAGCGGCTGTGGCCGTGCCAATCGCGATTCGTTACACCGAGGATGAGCGGAGTCTATTGACCGGGAGGGTGGCCGATTGTCGGGAAGCTTACAAATGCGGCATTAATGCTGTTTTCGTTTGGTATTTTTTGTTTGTGTGATGAATCGAACTGAGCGCCTTGATGGATAAGGGTTTGGTCGATTTTTTGTGTGTAGCGTCGCGATCGCCGTATCGGTGGGATGGCGCACGGTTTGCGTCAGGTTGGTCCGTTAAAATGCGGTTTGCGGATTATATGCACTCTGGCGACGTGATTTATTCGTTTCTCTTCTTGATGATTTTCTATTGGAGATGAATTAAATCAAGAGAATATTGCGTGACGTTGCTTCGATATACCGGAATGTGGGCCGGATGAACGGAGTTGGCACGGGCGAGCGCTAGGGCCCGAAGCGTCACGGCACCGTGTGTGCAAAACAGCCCGCCGCAATCGCACATGGCGGGCGACCGTCTTGCGGAACAGCGGCCGGCAGGAGAGAGGAGCGGGCGCGGGTGCGCCGGGCTCAGAAGTCGATTGCGTCGTCGGAATCGACGTCCGCGGCGGTGGCGAGCGCCTCGCGTGTGTCGCGCGGCGCCGACGCCGATGCGTCGAGCGCCGGATTGCGCAGCTTCTCGAGCACGCGCTCGGGCACCGGGATCCGCATCCGCGCGGCGACGTCGCCGCACTGGAACATGATCAGCTCGCCCGGCTCGAACGCGGTCCAGACTTCGTTGTCGGTGAGCGGCTGCGTCGCGATCACGGCGACGCGATCTTCGGGCGTCGTGTATTTCGCGAAGTCGATCGACAGGTCTTCGTCGACGAGGTGCGCGGTCGAGAACGGCCAGCGCCGCACGAGGTAATGCAGCCGCGTCGAGCAATGCGCGAACAACGCCTGGCCGTTCGACATCAGGAAGTTGAACACGCCGTGATCGGTGATGCCGCGCGTCAGTTCGCCGACGCGCTCGAACAGCTCGGGCAACGGCGGCTGCGCACCGGGGAACGCTTCGCGCAGCCCCTGCATCAGCACGCAGAACGCCTGCTCGCTGTCGGTCGTGCCGACCGGGTGGTAGACGCTGCCTTCCATGTCCGGTGCGTAGTCCTGCAGGTCGCCGTTATGCGCGAAGATCCAGTGCCGGCCCCACAGCTCGCGCATGAACGGATGGCTGTTCTCGAGCAGGATGTGGCCTTGCGTAGCCTTGCGGATGTGCGCGATCGTGTTCTTGGACTTGATCGGGTAGCGCTTCACCATTTCGGCGATCGGCGACGTGGCCGATGCCTGGTGATCGATGAACAGGCGGCAGGCTTTATCTTCGAAGAACGCGATGCCCCAGCCGTCGGCATGGTGATCGGTGAGCCCGCCCCGGGCCGCGAAACCTGTGAAGGAGAATGTGACGTCCGTCGGCGCGGCGCAGTTCATTCCTAAGAGTTGGCACATTTTACTTGGGGCAGCAGGCTGAGGCGGGGGGTAACGAACCGGGCGAACCCCGGTACAATGCGGCTTCTAGCATATCACCGAGCCCTGAGCGGTAAAAAGCGGATTCCGCTGGCCAAAGGTCCCGTGTTGCGGTTTGCCGTCAGTCGGCCCGCGGCATGCGTGTTCCGGCCCCGCCGACGGCAAGCACGTTCCTCACGACGCCTCCTATGACTGCCTCGAACGCTTCCTCCCCGGCGACGCTCTCGCTCGCCCGTCCCGACGACTGGCACCTGCACCTGCGAGACGGCGACATGCTGGCCGCCGTGCTGCCGCACACCGCGCGCCAGTTCGGCCGCGCAATCGTCATGCCGAACCTGAAGCCGCCGGTGACGACCACCGCGCAGGCGCAGGCGTATCGCGAGCGCATTCTCGCCGCGCTGCCGGCCGGGATGACGTTCGAACCGCTGATGACGCTGTACCTGACCGACAACACGCCGCCCGACGAGATCCGTCGCGCGTGCGAAAGCGGCTTCGTGCACGGCGTGAAGCTGTATCCGGCCGGCGCGACGACGAATTCCGACCACGGCGTCACCGATCTCGCGAAGTGCGCGAAGACGCTCGAGGCGATGCAGGAAACCGGCATGCCGCTGCTCGTGCACGGCGAGGTGACCGATGCGTCGATCGACCTGTTCGATCGCGAGAAGGTCTTCATCGACCGCGTGATGACGCCGCTGCGCCGCGATTTCCCGGGCCTGAAGGTCGTGTTCGAACACATCACGACCAAGGACGCAGCCGACTACGTGCGCGACGCCGACGCGGCGCCCGGCCTGCTCGGCGCGACGATCACCGCGCATCACCTGCTGTACAACCGCAACGCGCTGTTCGTCGGCGGGATTCGCCCGCATTACTACTGCCTGCCGGTGCTGAAGCGCGAGACGCATCGCGTCGCGCTGGTCGAGGCCGCGACGTCGGGCAACCCGCGCTTCTTCCTCGGTACCGACAGCGCGCCGCATGCACGCGACGCGAAGGAAACCGCTTGCGGCTGCGCGGGCTGCTACACGGCGCTGCACGCGCTCGAACTGTATGCGGAAGCGTTCGACCACGCCGGCGCGCTCGACAAGCTGGAAGGCTTCGCGAGCTTCTTCGGCGCCGATTTCTACGGGCTGCCGCGCAGCGCCGAGACGGTCACGCTGCGTCGCGAGGCGTGGGAACTGCCGCGCGAGATCTTCGCCGGCGATACGCCCGTCGTGCCGCTGCGCGGCGGCGAGACGATCGGCTGGAAACTGGCGTGACGGTCGCGCCGCCGCGCGAACCCGGCCACACGGCCGGCAGCGGGGCGGCGGATTTTGCGCGGATCGACTGGTCCGTGCCGTGGCTCGCGCCCTATGCCGGGCCCGGCTGCGTTGCACAGGCGGCTGCGCGGGCGGGCGAAGCCGCGCTGCTCGACGCGCTGAACGGCGCGTTGGGCGACACCGGGCCCGGCGGCCCGCGCGCCACCGGCCGCGGCCGGCTGCTGCGGTTCGTGCCGCAGGCTGCGTTGCCGCCCGGCGTGGCGTACGAGACCCATATCGCGGAGACGGGCGGCGTCCCGACTCGCCACAATCTGCACGACTTCTTCAATGCGCTCGTCTGGTTCGCGTATCCGCGCATCAAGGCCGCGCTGAATGCGCGTCAGGCCGCGGCGATCGACGCCGCGGGCGGTGTCGGCCCCGTGCGCGGCACGCTGCGCGATGCGCTCACGCTGTTCGACGAGAATGCCGCGCTGTTCGTGACGGCCGACCGCACGCTCGCCGACGCGTTGTGCGGGTTCGACTGGCCGCGGCTGCTGGTCGCCGCGCGCGATGCGTGGGGCACGCGCTGCGAGGCGCGGCTCGTCGGCCATGCGCTGCTCGAGCAGCTCGTCGCGCCGTACAAGTCCTGCACCGCGCACACGTGGATCGTCGAAGTGAGCGCCGACTATTTCTCTTGGCCCGACGCGCAACGCATCGCGCATGTCGATGCGCGTGTCGCCGCCGAACTCGCGGCGCGCGCGCTGACGAGCCGCGATTTCGCGCCGTTTCCGGTGCTCGGCGTGCCGGGCTGGTGCGATGCGAATGCCGAGGCCGCGTTCTACGACGATCCGGCCGTGTTTCGCAGCGGTCGCCGTTCGCGCCATGCCGACAGCGGCGCGCAGTGCTAGAATGCGCGTCGCAAAGCAGGCCAGGCAGTCGCGGCCTCGCCGCCTTCGGGCGCGCGGGGGCGAGGAAAGTCCGGACTCCACAGGGCAGGGTGATGGCTAACGGCCATCCGTGGCAACACGCGGAACAGGGCAACAGAAAGCAAACCGCCGATGGCCCGGCGCAAGCCGGGATCAGGTAAGGGTGAAACGGTGCGGTAAGAGCGCACCGCGGCGACGGCGACGTTCGCCGGCACGGTAACCTCCACCCGGAGCAATTCCAAGTAGGCAGGCGCGCATTTTCGGATGCAGGACGGGGCCCCCGTCTCGTCTGCGGGTAGGAAGCTTGAGCGCGTCAGCAATGGCGCGCCTAGAGGAATGGCTGCCACGCGTTGCGTGCTTCGGTGCGCAGCGTGCACAGAATCCGGCTTATCGGCCTGCTTTGCCGTTCGAATGCGAAAGGGCCGGCGCTCCCCACGGAGCGCCGGCCCTTTTTTCATCCGTGCTCGCCGTGCGTTCAGGCGGCGACGATGTCGAACGAGTGCGTGAGTTCGGCCGTCTTCGCGATCATGATCGACGCGGAGCAATACTTGTCGTGCGACAGGTTGATCGCGCGTTCGACCGTGGCCGGGTTCAGGTTGCGGCCGGTGACGGTGAAGTGGAAGTGCACCTTCGTGAACACTTTCGGATCTTCGCTTGCGCGCTCGGCCTTCAGCGTGACCGAGCAGCCGCTGACTTCCTGGCGGCTCTTCTTCAGGATCAGCACGACGTCATAGGCCGTGCAGCCGCCGGTGCCGAGCAGCACCATTTCCATCGGGCGCGGCGCGAGATTGTGGCCGCCGCCTTCGGGCGCGCCATCCATCGCGACGAGGTGGCCGCTGCCGGTCTCGGCGGAGAACGCCATGCCGTCCTGACCCATCCAGCTTACTTTGCATTCCATGCTTGCACTCCAGCGTTGCCTGATTCGGATTCGATCCGGCATTGTAGCCCGCTGCGCAACGGTCGGCTGATGCGCTGCACGACGCGCAACGCCGGCGCCGTGCGCGCGGCGCGCCAGGCGGCCAATTCGCTCTCGTTTTTAGGGGTTTTGCTCTAGATGGGGGTGGTTTCTGATCCTGCCAGTCGGGATCAGGTGGTTGATTTCAAAGAGAAAATCAATTTTTCAAACGCGTCGCCTCAAATTTCGTATTGTGGTGTTTGATTTCGTAATGCAAATTTTCTTGTGAAGTCGGCAACGCGTTCGTATAATGAGCCTCATTGGTTGTCGCGCTGCGGCAACCTCCGAATGTCTCCTCCACCCTCCTCCTATGGTGGATTAAGCCCGAACCAGCCGTTCGGGCTTTTTTTCGTCCCATGCAAACATCGGCGCGCGGCTTGCGCGCGCTGGCAGCGTCACACCGGCTGCTTTGCGGCCGACTGCGACGCCGCGCCGCCGGACGGCACGCCGCGCGAGCGTGCGTCAGGGGCCGGCGCGTGGACGGCCGACGCATGGCCGTGGCCGCGTGCGCAGAAGTGGCGGACGCGTTCGCGCACCGCGCGCAGGCGGACGACGCGATCCTCGGCATGGGCCGCGCGGGCTTCGGTAATGCGCGTATCGAGCGCGTCGAGCTTGGCTTCGCAGTCGGCGCGGGCGGCGACGGCAGGCGCCGAGGCGGCCAGCAGCGCGGCCGCAAGGAAGGGCGTAAGTCGTTGATTCATCATGCTTGTTTGTTGTTTTCCAGATTCGGCCGGTCTGGCGCGGCAAGGTCATGTGCCGCGCGTCGATGGGTGCCTCCCTGGGCGCTCGGTTCGCCTGGCTTGTCGGGGCACGACCGGATTTTGGCCCATTTCGGCCGCCGTGGACACGGGACGTGGATTCCCTTTGACCGCGTTGCCGTATTTCCTTTATAATTCAGGGCTTTTCCGCATTCATGCCCACGGAAAAAGAACAGGGAGAGCCTGCACCGCGCCTTGAAGCGCACACAGACAAGCAGGACGAACACATCGGGCAAAGCATTTTTTTTGGATCGATCATGAAGACGTTTTCCGCAAAAGCCCATGAGGTGACGCGCGAATGGTACGTGATTGACGCGACGGATAAGGTTCTCGGCCGTGTTGCCAGCGAAGTGGCACGCCGTCTGCGCGGCAAGCACAAGCCTGAGTTCACTCCGCACGTCGACACTGGTGATTTCATCATCATCGTGAACGCGAGCAAGTTGAAAGTCACGGGCAACAAGACGCTGGACAAGAAGTACTACCGTCACTCGGGCTACCCGGGCGGTATCTATGAAACGACGTTCGGCAAGATGCAAGAACGCTTCCCGGGCCGCGCGCTCGAGAAGGCGGTCAAGGGCATGCTGCCGAAGGGCCCGCTCGGCTACGCGATGATCAAGAAGCTGAAGGTCTACGCAGAAGCGACGCATCCGCACTCGGCTCAACAGCCGAAGGCGCTCGAGATCTAAGGGGACCCACATGATCGGTAACTGGAACTACGGTACGGGCCGCCGCAAGAGCGCAGTCGCACGTGTCTTCATCAAGGCTGGCAAGGGCGACATCATCGTCAATGGCAAGCCCATCGCTGACTACTTCTCGCGCGAAACGTCGCTGATGATCGTGCGTCAACCGCTGGAACTCACGAACCACGGCCAGACGTTCGACATCAAGGTCAACGTCAACGGCGGCGGCGAAACGGGTCAGGCAGGTGCAGTGCGCCACGGCATCACCCGTGCACTGATCGACTACGATGCGACGCTGAAGCCGTCGCTGTCGAGCGCAGGCTTCGTCACGCGCGATGCACGTGAAGTCGAGCGTAAGAAGGTCGGTCTGCGCAAGGCACGCCGCGCCAAGCAGTTCTCGAAGCGTTAATTTCGCTTCATGGCTTCGCTGCTCTCGGGCGGCGTCTGCCCGAAAAACCGCCAGCTTTCGCGCTGGCGGTTTTTTTATGTCCGCTTCCAGGCGCGTGCTGCCGCGGCCCGCGCGGGCGTGTTTGATGAAATCGACAAGAACCTATTGATTTCATGGACTTCAGCACGATCTTCTGATCGGCCCTACAATAGCGGCTAAAGCTTTTTGGAGAGTTCGCAATGAACGCTGTTACCGAATCCGCAGCAACGACGGCCGAAATGCCGGTTCCGTTCGTCTTCACCGACGCCGCAGCCGACAAGGTCAAGCAACTGATCGACGAAGAGGGCAATCCCGACCTGAAGCTGCGCGTGTTCGTGCAGGGCGGCGGCTGCTCCGGCTTCCAGTATGGCTTCACGTTCGACGAGGAAGTCAACGAGGACGACACCGTGATGAACAAGAACGGCGTCCAGCTCCTGATCGACTCGATGAGCTACCAGTACCTGGTCGGCGCCGAGATCGACTACAAGGACGACCTCAACGGCGCCCAGTTCGTGATCAAGAACCCGAACGCGAGCACCACCTGCGGGTGCGGCTCGTCGTTCTCGGTCTGAGCGCACGATCGATCGTGTCCGGTTCGCCGGAATGAAAAACGGGGCTTCATGCCCCGTTTTTTTATGTCCGTGCGCAATGGCGATGCAACGCCCGCGTTGTGGCGGGTGTCGCGTCAGCGCGGATAGAGCGCGCCCAGCACGCGGTTGCCGGCTGCACCCGTGACCGTCGCGAGATTGCCGGGCTGGCGCGCGGTGAAGCGGTACGCGAGCCAGGCGAACGCGAGCGCCTCGACCTGTTGAGGCGGCACGCCGAGCGCGGCCGTCGTTTCGACCGTGGCCGGCACGCCGGCCTCGTGCAGCGCGTGCCGGAGCGCATCGAGCAGCACCGGATTGCGTGCGCCGCCGCCGCAGACGAACACGGCCTTGCAGCCCGCCGCGTGCTGCGCGATCTCGCGTGCGACCGACACGGCCGTAAGCGCGGTGAGGGTCGCCTGGACGTCCTGCGGCGCGAGTTGTGCGAACGCGGCGAGCTTCGCGTCGAGCCACGCCGGATTGAACAGGTCGCGTCCGGTGCTTTTCGGCGGCGGCGCAGTGAAATACGGCTCGTCGAGCAGCGCGTCGAGCAGCGGTGCGTGGACGGTGCCGCGCGCGGCGAACTTGCCGCCGTCGTCGTACGGCTTGCCGAGATGGCGGGTCGCCCATTCGTCGAGCAAAGCATTCGCGGGGCCGCAGTCGAAGCCGCGCACGTCGCCGCCTTCGCCGGGCAGGATCGTGATGTTGCTGATCCCGCCGAGATTGCAGACGACGCGCGTTTCGCCCGGCGCGCCGAATACCGTCGCGTGGAAGGCCGGCGCGAGCGGCGCGCCGTGGCCGCCTGCTGCGACATCGCGGCTGCGGAAATCGGCGATTACGTCGACCTGGGTCAGTTCGGCGAGCAAGGCAGGGTTGTTGATCTGCCGCGTATAGCCGCGCTCGGGGCGATGGCGCACGGTCTGGCCGTGCACGCCGATCGCGCGGATCTCGTCGCGCGACAGCCCGGCCGTGCGCTGCAATTCGTGGCAGCACACCGCGTAGCGCGTGACCAGCGCGTTCGCCGCGAGCGCTTCGCGGTCGATTTCATCGTCGCCCGGCTGCTGCAGCGCGAACAGCGCGTCGCGCAGCGATTGTGCGAAGCCGACGAACGCTTCCGCGAGCGCGACCGGCGGCTTGCCGGCCTCGAAACGCGCGGCGACGCCATCGACGCCGTCCATGCTGGTTCCCGACATCAGCCCGAAGTAGATGCCGTCGGCCGGATGGGCGTTTGGCGGCTGTCGTTGCGGCACGTTGGGTTCTCCTGGATCGTGCGGCGCGGGCCGGTGCCGCGCGCCTTGCGCCCGATTATCCGCGCAACATGACGCGCCGTTAAGCGATGCGCGCGCAAGTTATGGGAAAATCCCTGCTTTTGCGACATTCTTCCTGGCACCGATGAGCACCGAACCCAGTTCCAAGCCTGTTTTCCCGATCACCGACGAAGTCCGGCATGCGCTCGCCGTCACGAAGCGCGGCGTCGACGAGCTGCTGGTCGAGGAAGAGTTCGCGCAGAAGCTCGCGCGCAGCGCGGCCACGGGCACGCCGCTTCGCATCAAGCTCGGCCTCGACCCGACCGCACCTGACATCCACATCGGCCATACGGTCGTGCTGAACAAGATGCGTCAGCTGCAGGATCTCGGCCACACCGTGATCTTCCTGATCGGCGATTTCACGTCGCTGATCGGCGACCCGTCGGGCCGCAACGCGACGCGCCCGCCGCTCACGCGCGAACAGATCGAATCGAACGCGAAGACCTACTTCGAGCAGGCCGCGCTCGTGCTCGATCGCGACAAGACCGAGATCCGCTACAACAGCGAATGGTCGATGCCGCTCGGCGCGGACGGGATGATCAAGCTCGCGTCGCGCTACACGGTTGCGCGGATCCTCGAGCGCGAGGATTTCACGAAGCGCTTCCAGGGCGGCGTGCCGATCTCGATCCATGAATTTCTGTACCCGCTGATGCAGGGCTACGACTCGGTCGCGCTGAACGCCGACCTCGAGCTCGGCGGTACCGACCAGAAGTTCAACCTGCTGGTCGGCCGCGAGTTGCAGAAGCAGTACGGCCAGGAACAGCAGTGCATTCTCACGATGCCGCTGCTCGAAGGCCTCGACGGCGTCGAGAAGATGTCGAAATCGAAGGGCAACTACGTCGGCATCAGCGAGCATCCGAACGACATGTTCGGCAAGCTGATGAGCATCTCGGACACGCTGATGTGGCGTTACTTCGAACTGCTGTCGTTCCGCCCGATGGACGAAATCGGCGGCTTCAAGCGCGAGATCGAAGGCGGCCGCAACCCGCGCGACTTCAAGGTGCTGCTCGCGCAGGAAATCGTCGCGCGCTTCCACTCGCAGGCCGACGCCGAGCGTGCGCTCGAGGATTTCAACCACCGCGCGAAGGGCGGCGTGCCGGACGACATTCCGTCGGTCACGCTCGCGGGCGCGCCGCTCGCGATCGGTCAACTGCTGAAGCAGGCCGGCCTCGTGCCGTCGACGAGCGAGGCGCTGCGCAACATCGAGCAGGGTGGCGTGAAGATCGATGGTGCGACCGTGTCGGACAAGGGCCTGAAGGTCGAAGCCGGCGAGTTCGTCGTGCAGGTCGGCAAGCGCCGCTTCGCACGTGTCACGCTGACCGCATGATCGCGCTGATCCAGCGCGTGAAGCGCGCCGACGTGCGCGTCGGCGACCGCACGACGGGCGAGATCGGCGCGGGCCTGCTCGCGCTGGTCTGCGCGGAGCGCGGCGACACCGACGCGGCAGCCGACAAGCTGCTGGCGAAGATGCTCGGCTACCGCGTGTTCAGCGACGCGGCCGGCAAGATGAACCTGCCGGTGTCGAATATCGACGGCGAGGGCCGCGCAGGCGGCCTGCTGCTCGTGTCGCAGTTCACGCTGGCGGCCGATACCAACAGCGGGCTGCGGCCGAGCTTCACGCCGGCCGCGCCGCCCGACGAGGGCGCGCGGCTGTTCGACTATTTCGTCGCGGCCGCGCGTGCGCGCCATCCGGTCGTCGAGACGGGCGAGTTCGGCGCGGACATGCAGGTGTCGCTCGTCAACGACGGCCCCGTGACGTTCTGGCTGCAAGTGCGGCCCTGATTCTTCCCCGGAGACGTGCCGCGATGGCCATCACGCAGATTCTTTTCATCCGCCATGGCGAGACGGCCTGGAACCGCATCAAGCGCATCCAGGGTCATATCGACATTCCGCTGGCCGAAACGGGCCTCGAGCAGGCGCAGCGGCTCGCCGTGCGGATCGCGCGCGAGGCGCGCGACGGCGCACGGCTCGATGCGATCTATTCGAGCGATTTGATGCGCGCGCAGCAGACCGCGCAGCCGTTCGCCGATGCGCTCGGGCTGTCGCCGCGGCTGCGGGAAGGGCTGCGCGAACGCTCGTACGGCCAGTTCCAGGGGCATGACAGCGCCGAGATCGAGACGCTGTTCCCCGATGCCTACGCGGCCTGGCAGACGCGCGACCCCGGTTTCGCGCCGGAGGGCGGCGAGTCGCAGCGCGAGTTCTATCACCGCGTACTGCATGCGCTCGAACCGATCGTCGCCGAGCATCCGGGCGGCCGGATCGCGTGCGTTGCGCACGGCGGCGTGCTCGATTGCGTGTACCGGTTTGCGAACGGCATCGAACTGTCGGCGCCGCGCAATTATCAGCTGCTCAACACGAGCATCAACGTCGTCGATTACGTGGATGGCCGCGCGCAAGTCGTGCAGTGGGCCGACGTGTTGCACCTGGACGCGGCAAGCGACGACGACGGGTACCGCAAGGTGCTCTGAACCAGCAGGCCCCGTCCGGCATCGCCGGCCGGGGTTTCCTTCCTGTGCGGTGCTGCCGCTTACGGCTTACTGCGGCAGCGCGTGGCGCGTCTTGTAGTCGAGCGCGTACGCGATCTTGCCGGGCTTGTCCGCCGCGATCGGCTGGCGCAGCTTGTCGAATTCCCCCTTGTTGTATTTCTTCCCGCCGTTGATCGCGTCCGCGCGCCCGAGGTCGGCGCCCGTCTTGCCGTCGATCACCGGATCCGTGGCCGCGACCATCCGCGTCGACGCATTCCAGACCGCGTTCAGGTAGCCCGTGTCGGCCTTCGCCGGATCGGGATCGGTTGCGCCGGCGCGCGTCAGGTCATAGCCGGCGAGCGAGAACGTGCCCGGTTGCGCGCGCAGCCAGTCGGCCCAGTAGAACTCGAGGTAGTCGGTGGCTTGCGCGGGCTTGCTGTAGCCGATGTCGCGCGTGAAATAGACGAGCGAGCGGTAGCGGTCGTTCGTCATCCCGAGTTTCAGGCCGAGCCCGGTCGGCAGCTGCGCGGCCGTGATCGGCTTGCCTTCGCCATTCTTGAGGCGCAGATAGCCGCGGCTCTGCATCTGCTGCCAGAACGCGTCGCCCGAGTAGTCGCTGAGGTTGTCCTTGACGACGACGTGCACGTGCAGCGCCGGGCCGCCGTCGGGCGTCTCGTAGTAGGTCGACAGGCCGTGGTGGCCGTCGGTCAGGTACAGCGCATCGCCGTTCGGGCCGATCACGACCGGGTTCAGCACCGAGCGGTCGCGGGCGTTCGCGTCGGTCGTCGTGCACGTGTAGCTCGCGGGTTCGCGCAGCGCCGATCGGGCCGTGTAGCCGCCCGAAGCGACGCCGCCGAGGCCTTCGTCCGCGCAGAAGTCGTCGAACTTCTTGTCGGGCTGCAATTCGTAGCAGCCGAGCTTGTAGTAGATCTGGTCGTAGCCGATCGCGCCCTGCGTCGGATGGAGATCGCCGAGCGTCACGTCGATCAGGTCGCCCGCGCGAGCGGCCTTCCACTTGCCCGGTTGCGGCGTGACGGTGGCGGGCGGCGTGGGAGCAGGCGTAGTCGGGGTGCCGCCGGACGGCGTTTGCGCGTCCGAGCGCGCGACGGCGGTGACATCGTCGCCTCCGCAGGCGGTGAGGGCGAAGACGGCGGACAGGCTGGCGGCAAGGGCGAAACGGATCGGCAGGCGTGGCATCGCGGGCTTTGGGTGTCGGTCGGGTTGGCGGGACACCGCGCGGGTCACGGACAGGCGGGACGTACGGCACGTGCGACCGTGCGCGGGTGCAAGCCCGTCAGCTTGTCACAGGTATTTGACAGTAAATTGAAATGATAAGAGGAAGCGAATCGTCAGGCGGGCGGCTTGCCGTCGGGCGGTGTCGCTGTGGCGCGCCGGCGCGCGCGCTTTGACGCGCCGTTCACGAGCGCCCAGCGCAGCACGGGGGCGACGACCCGTATGCCGGGCCGGACCACTGCGCGTCGCAGCGGCGCGAACGCGGCCACGCCGAGCATGCGTTGCGCCCACGGCGGCAGCAGGTCGATCCCGGCATGCATCACCAGCGACGCGGCCGGCCGCAGCGCGGGCTTCGCAACCGGCACGTTCAGCAGGATGGACATCACGTCGAAGGTGCGCGGCCCGGCCTCGAGCTCGGGCTGCATGCGCGCGAGATAGGCGGCCACTTCGGCGCGCGAACGGGGCACCTCGTGCGCGCCGAGCAGCTCGGCGATCAATGCCGTTTCGGCGTAGTAGCGATCCTGCAACTCGCCCGGCAGCGCCGGATTCACGTAGCGCAGATGCGCGGCGAGGAAACTCGACACTTCCGCGACATGCACCCAGGTCAGCAACGCCGGATCGTCGGCGCGGTACGGCCGGCCGTCCGGCGCGGTGCCCGAGATGTGCGCGTGGATCGATTTCACGCGCTCGATCAGCGCGAGTGCGTCCGCGCGACTGCCGAACGTCGTACCGGTGATGAATGTGGCGGTGCGCCGCAAGCGGCCCAGGATGTCGGTGCGAAACGACGAGTGATCCCAGACACCCGCGAGCGCGAGCGGATGGAGCGCCTGCAGCAGCAGCGCGGCGATGCCGCCCGTCATCATCGACGTGAAGTCGGCATGCACGCGCCAGCAGACGGCGTCGGGGCCGAACAGCCCCGGGTCTCCCGGCGGCGAAGAGAGGTCGAGCGACGGGCCGCCGCCGCCCGCCGTCAGGTGCGTGACGCCGGCCACGAGCCGCTTGCGGATCGGCTCGGCCCAGCGCGGGCCCGGTGCGGGTGCGGCGGGGTGGCGGGTGGGCGGCGTCGTCATGGTGGGTGCGGCTCGGGCGACGGGTTACTTCCCGTCGGGGGTATCCCACTCGCCGCGTTCGGTGCGGCCGGTGTCCGGCACGGAAAGCCCGAAGTGGCGATAGGTGAGCAGCGTCGCGACGCGCCCGCGCGGCGTGCGCTGCAGGAAGCCCTGCTGGATCAGGTACGGCTCGAGTACGTCCTCGATCGTGTCGCGCTCCTCGCCGATCGCGGCGGCGAGGTTGTCGATGCCGACCGGGCCGCCGTCGAACTTGTACAGGATCGCCTCGAGCAGCTTGCGGTCCATCAGGTCGAAGCCGACCGGATCGACGTCGAGCATCGCGAGCGCGGCATCGGCGACGGCCGCGGTGATCTGGCCGTCGGCCTTCACTTCCGCGAAGTCGCGCACGCGGCGCAGCAGCCGGTTTGCAATCCGCGGCGTGCCGCGCGAGCGCTTCGCGATTTCGAGCGCGCCGTTCGGATCGATCTGCGCGTTCAGCAGCGACGCCGAGCGCCGCACGATGCGCGACAGTTGCTCGGCGTCGTAGAACTCGAGGCGCGCGACGATCCCGAAGCGATCGCGCAGCGGGTTGGTCAGCATCCCGGCGCGGGTGGTCGCGCCGACCAGCGTGAACGGCTGCAGGTCGAGCTTCACGCTGCGCGCGGCCGGGCCTTCGCCGATCATGATGTCGATCTGGTAATCCTCGAGTGCCGGATACAGGATTTCCTCGACGACCGGCGACAGCCGGTGGATCTCGTCGATGAACAGCACGTCGTTCGCTTCGAGGTTGGTCAGCAGCGCGGCGAGATCGCCCGCGCGCTCGAGCACGGGGCCCGACGTCTGGCGCAGATTCACGCCCATCTCCCGCGCGATGATGTGCGCGAGCGTCGTCTTGCCGAGGCCCGGCGGCCCGAACAGCAGCACGTGATCGAGCGGCTCGGAGCGGCGCTTGGCGGCTTCGATGAAGATCTCGAGCTGGCCGCGCACCTTTTCCTGGCCGACGTAGTCGTCGAGCTGGCGCGGCCGCAGCGCACGTTCGAACACCTCCTCGTGCGACGAGGCGGGCGTGGCGGCGATGATCCGCTGCTCGGTGGCGAGTTTGTCGGTTTCAATCATGCGGCCATTGTACCGCGCGCCGCTGTCCCGCCCACCTGGCCGAACGGCCGACTGGCGAGCGTCGCGCGGCCGCGCGACACTGGCTTCGACGCACCGAATGGCGGCGCGTCATGCGGGCGTTACACCTTCGACAGCGCCTTCAGTGCGAGCTTGATGCCTTCCGATACACCGGTGCCGGCCGGCACGTTCTTGATCGCGGCGAGGCCTTCCTTTTCCGAATAGCCGAGCGCGAGCAGCGCGTTGAGGATGTCGGTCGCGTGGTCGGACGGCGAGGCGGCGCCGGCGAGTGCACCGAGATCGGCGCCGAGCTTGCCCTTCAGTTCGAGCAGCAGGCGCTCGGCCGTCTTCTTGCCGATGCCGGGCAGGCGCGTGAGGCGCGCGGCGTCCTGCATCGTCACGGCCTGCGCGAGTTCCTGCACGCTCATGCCGGACAGCACGGCGAGCGCCATGCGCGCGCCGATGCCGGTGATCTTCAGCAGCTCGCGGAAGGTCGTGCGTTCCTGCGGCGTCAGGAAGCCGTACAGCAGGTGCGCGTCCTCGCGGATGATCTGCTGCGTGAGCAGCACGATGCGCTCGCCCGTTTGCGGCAGGTTGTAGAAGGTGCTCATCGGCACGTCGATTTCATAGCCGACGCCGTTGCAGTCGACGAGCAGGTGAGGCGGGTTCTTTTCGAGCAGGATGCCGGCGATGCGACCGATCATGGATGGCTTGGTGCGAGGAAGAAAGCGCGAGTGTAGCGCACGTGCGGCGCTATGCCGACGGGATCGGCCGTCTGGCGGAAGCGATACGTGCCGCGTATGCGTCGTGCGAGGCTGGAATGGCCGGCGCGGTCGAAAGCGGTTCCCCGGTGCGCCGGGCGATGGCGTGCGCCAGCGTTAGCCGACCAACCGCCCGCGTCGCACGCGCAGCCCTTTCTTCGCGAGCGCCGGCGCGAGGCCGCCGAGCGTGCTGAGCGTGTTGCCGCCGTGCGCATGGCAGATCGCCATGCCGAGCGCGTCGGCCGCGTCGGAGCCCGGTTGTCCGGAGAGGTCGAGCAGCCGCGTGACCATTTCCTGCATCTGCGTCTTGGTCGCGCGGCCGTAGCCGACCACGGCCTGCTTCAACTGCAGCGCGGTGTATTCGGCCACCGGCAGGCCGCCCGCGACGAGGCCGCAGATCGCGGCGCCGCGCGCCTGGCCGAGCAGCAGCGTCGACTGCGGGTTCACGTTGACGAACACTTTTTCGATCGCGGACTGGTCGGGGGCGTGCTCGCGCACGATGGTCGAGACGCCCTGGAAGATCGTGCCGAGCCGGGTGGCCAGGTCGGCGGTCGGCGTGCGGATCACGCCGCTCGCGACATACGCGAGCCGGTGGCCGCTGACGTCGATGACGCCGAAGCCGGTGACGCGCAGGCCGGGGTCGATGCCGAGAATTCGCATGGGTAAGGAGAGAAGCCTGATGCAGCGATACTACAACGAATGGTGCGGTGCGCTGGCCGCACGGTTGCGTACGAGCGCGCCGCGCAATAAAAAACCCGGCGGGTGCGATGCCGCCGGGTTGTCGAGCAGCGGCCGCGCGGGCCGCAGGCGATCAGTGACGGAAGTGGCGCACGCCCGTCAGGATCATCGCGATGTTGTGCTCGTCGGCTGCGGCGATCACTTCGTCATCGCGCATCGAGCCGCCCGGCTGGATCACGCAGGTCGCGCCGGCCGCCACGACGACGTCGAGGCCGTCGCGGAACGGGAAGAACGCATCCGACGCCACGGCCGAGCCGGCCAGCGTCAGGCCCGCGTTCTGCGCCTTGATGCTCGCGATGCGCGCGGAATCGACGCGGCTCATCTGGCCTGCACCGACGCCAAGCGTCATGCCGTTGCCGCAGAACACGATCGCGTTCGACTTCACGTACTTCGCGACACGCCATGCGAACAGCAGGTCGTCCATTTCCTTCGGCGTCGGGTGGCGCTTCGTGACGACACGCAGTTCGTGCGGCTGCACGTTCTTCGAGTCGAGCGACTGCACGAGCAGGCCGCCGCCCACGCGCTTCAGGTCGAATGCGTTGTGGCCGTCGCCCAGTGCGATTTCGAGCAGGCGCACGTTCTGCTTCGCGGCGAACACCTGCTTCGCGGCGTCGGAGAACGACGGGGCGATCAGCACTTCGACGAACTGCTTCGCGACAGCCTGGGCCGCCGTTTCGTCGACTTCGCGGTTGAACGCGATGATGCCGCCGAACGCCGAGGTCGGGTCGGTCTGGAACGCCTTTGCGTACGCGTCGGCCGAATCGTTGCCGACCGCGACGCCGCACGGGTTCGCATGCTTGATGATCACGCAGGCCGGTGCGTCGAACGTCTTCACGCATTCCCACGCCGCGTCCGAATCCGCGATGTTGTTGTACGACAGTTCCTTGCCCTGCAGCTGGCGGTAGTTCGCGAGCGCGCCGGCCGGCGTCGTGAGGTCGCGGTAGAACGCCGCGCTCTGGTGCGGGTTCTCGCCGTAGCGCAGGTCCTGCACCTTGTCGAACGCCATGTTCAGCGTCGCCGGGTACGCGCTGCGCGATGCGTGCTTCAGCTCGTCGGTCAGGCTCGTCAGGTAGTTCGTGATCGCGCCGTCGTATTGCGCGGTGTGCGCGAACACCTTCGTCGCGAGGCGGAAGTTGGTCGGGTAGCCGACCGTGTTGCCGTTCGCCTTCATTTCATCGAGCACGACCGAGTAATCGGCCGGATCGACGACGACCGTCACGTCGCGGTGGTTCTTCGCGGCCGAGCGCAGCATCGTCGGGCCGCCGATGTCGATGTTCTCGATCGCGTCGGCGAGCGTGCAGTCGTCCTTCGCGATCGTCGCGACGAACGGATACAGGTTCACGACCAGCAGGTCGATCGTCGGGATGCCGTGCTGCTCCAGCGCCTGCATGTGCTCGGGCAGGTCGCGGCGGGCCAGGATGCCGCCGTGCACCTTCGGGTGGAGCGTCTTCACGCGCCCATCGAGCATTTCCGGGAAGCCCGTGTAATCGGCCACTTCGGTAACGGGCAGGCCCGCGTCGGCGAGCAGTTTCGCGGTGCCGCCGGTCGACAGCAGCTTGACGCCGAGGTCGGACAGCGACTTCGCGAAGTCGACGATGCCGGTCTTGTCGGAAACGGAAATGAGCGCTTGCTTGATCATGATGGAACCACCAATAGCCAGGGAAACGGGGACGGGACGGCCGCCTACAGCAGGCCGTGCTGCTGCAGCTTCTTGCGCAGCGTATTGCGATTGATGCCGAGGTACTCCGCGGCGAGCGACTGGTTGCCGCCGGCCTGTACGAGCACGACCTCGAGCATCGGCTTTTCGACGCAGGACATCACCATTTCATAGACGTCGTGCGGATTGGAGCCGTCTAGATCCCGGAAATACACGTCCAGGCTCTCGCGGACACATTGTTCGATGTTGTGCTTGCTCATGCTGCTAACTGGTTATGGTCGTCCGACTCGCCCTGGCCGTTTTCCTCTTCGTCATCGACGTAGACGAGGTGGTCCGACAGCGCCTTTTGCGCCTCGAAGAATGCATTGACGGCGGCGAGCTGCTCGCGGGTGGAATCGAGCGTGTTCATCCTGTGCCGGAACCCGTTGGCACCGGAAAGGCCGCGAGTGTACCAGCCGATGTGCTTGCGCGCAGTACGGACGCCCGTGAATTCACCATAGAAAGCGTAGTGGTCTTCCAGGTGTTCGTTCATCACGTGCTGGATCTCGTCGATCCGCGGCGGGGGCAGCAGCTCGCCGGTTTGCAGGAAATGATCGATTTCGCGGAACAGCCACGGCCGACCTTGCGCGGCACGACCGATCATCAGGGCATCGGCGCCGGTTGCGTCGAGTACGGCCTTCGCCTTCGCGGGCGACGTGATGTCGCCGTTCGCGACCACCGGAATCCGCACCGCCGCCTTCACGGCCGCGATGGTTTCGTATTCGGCGTCGCCGCGGTACAGGTCGGCGCGCGTGCGGCCGTGCACGGTCAGCATCGAAATGCCGGCGGCTTCGGCCAGGCGCGCGACCGTGATCGCGTTCTTGTGATCGCGATCCCAGCCCGTGCGGATCTTCAGCGTGACGGGCACCGCATCGGGCCCCGTGCCGACCGCCGCGACGACCGCCTCGACGATGCGCTGCACGAGCGGCTCGTTCTGCAGCAGCGCGGAGCCGGCCGCGACGTTGCAGACCTTCTTCGCCGGGCAGCCCATGTTGATGTCGATGATCTGCGCGCCGTTGTCGACGTTGTAGCGGGCCGCTTCGGCCATCATCGCCGGATCGGCGCCGGCGATCTGGACCGCGATCGGCTCGACTTCGCCTTCGTGGTTCGCGCGCCGCATCGTCTTCGCGCTTTTCCACAGCTGCGCGTTGGACGCGACCATCTCGGACACGGCGTAACCGGCCCCCAGCCGCTTGCAGAGCTGGCGGAACGGACGATCCGTCACGCCGGCCATCGGGGCGACGAACAGGTTGTTACGCAATACGTGAGGGCCGATAACAGGCATCGCAATGGCACCGCCCGCGGCGGGCGCGGGCAGGGAAAGGGCAGACGGAAACGCGCATTTTACCGTATTCCCATGTCCCGCCGATTTGACCCGGTTTGAGTGGCGCGACTGTGCACGCCGCGCGTCAGTTGCGCTGGCCGAACATCATCTGGCGCGCGATCAGCTTCTTGAGCGGCGGCACGAACTCGAGCGCGGTGAGCGCGGCACCGCGCAGCAGCGGGAGCGGGCCCGCGTCGATCGTGAACAGGCGCGCCAGCGTGTCGGTCGCGCCGATCGTGAAACGCCGGTCGAGTGCGCGGCGCGCATTGAAGGTGGCGAGCGCGGTCGCTTCGAAGCCTTGCGCGGACAGCGTGTCGACGAGCGTATGCGCATCGCGCAGCCCGAGGTTGAGCCCCTGGCCCGCGACGGGGTGCAGGGTTTGCGCGGCATTGCCGACGATCGCGACACGGCCGGTGACGAGCGTTTGCGCAGCGTTCAGGCCGAGCGGGAACGATGCGCGGCCCGCGATCGCGACGAACTCGCCCATGCGTTCGCCGAACGCGCCGCCGAGTTCGCGCAGGAACGCGTCGTCGGGCAGCGCGGCGCGGCGCGCCGCTTCGTCGGGCGTGCAGCACCAGACGAGCGCGTACTCGGCCTGGCGTGGCCCGCCGAGCGGCAGCAGCGCGAGCGGGCCTTCGTGCGTGAAGCGTTCCCATGCGACGTTCGGGCGCGGCGCCGAGACCGTGACCGTGCCGACGAGCGCGGTCTGCCCGTAGTCGCGGCGATGCTTGGTCGTATCGGCCTGCTGTTCGTGGAACAGCCCGCCTTCGGCATTGATGACGACGCGCGCGCGCAGCGTGCGCTCGCCTTGCGGGCCGTCGAGCGTCAGCGTGACGCCGTCGGCGTCCTGCTGCGGCGCGCGCGCGGTGGTCGACGTGAGCCAGTCGACGCGCGTGCCGCGTACGGCGCCCGCGAGCGCCTGCATGAGCGAGCCGTAGCGCACGACATAGCCGAGCGCGGCGACGTCGTGCTCGTCGCGGTCGATCAGCGTGCGGCCGAAATGGCCGCGCTGCGACACGTGGATATGTTCGATCGGCGTCGCGTCGGCGGGCCATGCGAGCGTGTCGAGCAGCACGCGGCTGCCGTGCGACACGGCGATCGCGCGCGGATCGCTCGCGCTCGCGGCCGGTTCGCGCGCATCGATCAGCACGATCGATGCGTGCTGCGTGGCGCTGCGGCGCGCGAGCCAGCCGGCGAGCGCGAGCCCGACGGGGCCCGCGCCGACGATGGCGAGGTCGTAGTCCGGCGTGGCCGGGGAGGAAGCGGTCGTCATCTTGATTCGTGAAACGGAAGTAACGGTCGGCGGCAGCCGGTCATGCGCCCGCGCGCATCAGCGCTTCGATTTCATCCGCCGCGACGGGCACGCCGCGCGTGATCAGCTCGCAGCCGTGCTCGCGCACGATGGCGTCGTCCTCGATGCGGATGCCGATGTTCCAGTACTCGGGCGGCACGTCGTCGTCGGCGCGCACGTACAGGCCGGGTTCGACCGTCAGCGTCATGCCGGCCTTCAGCGTGCGCCACGGCAGCGCGCCGTTGCCGTCGCGCTCGGCGAGCCGCTCGCGGTAGTCGCCGCAATCGTGCACGTCCATGCCGATCCAGTGGCCGGTGCGATGCATGTAGAAGCGCGTGTACGCACGCTCGGCGATCACGTCGTCGACGTTCGAGAAGCGCGCTTTCGGGATGATGCCGGTGTCGAGCAGCCCCTGCGCGAGCACGCGCACGGCCGCGTCGTGCGGCGCCTCGAACGGCACGCCGGCGCGCGTCGCATCGATCGCCGCCTGCTGCGCGGCGAGCACGATGTCGTACAGCGTGCGCTGCGCGGGCGAGAAGCGCCCGTTGGCCGGGAACGTGCGCGTGATGTCCGACGCGTAGCCGTCGAGTTCGCACGCGGCGTCGATCAGGATCAGGTCGCCGTCTTTCGCGGCTGCGTTGCCGGCCGGGTAGTGCAGCACGCACGCGTTCGCGCCGGCTGCGACGATCGAGCCGTACGCGGGCGACTGCGCACCGTGCTTGCGGAACACGTACAGCAGCTCGGCTTCGAGTTCGTATTCGCGGATGCCGGGCCGGCACGCCTGCATCGCGCGGCGGTGCGCGAGCGCGGAGATGTGCGCGGCGCGCATCATGATCGCGAGCTCGTGCTCGTCCTTCACGAGCCGCATGTCGTCGAGCAGCGGCGTGAGGTCGAGCATCGCGTCCGGCGCGGCGACGCCCGTGCGCGCCCGCGCGCGCACCGCGTCGACCCAGCCTGCGAGCTGGCGGTCGAAGTCGGCGGATGCGCCGAACCGGTAGTGCACGGTGCCCGAGTCGGCGAGCAGGCGCGGCATCTCGGTGTCGATCACGTCGACCGCGAACGCTGCGTCGAAGCCGAACGCGTCGCGCGCGGCTTCGGGCCCGTAATGGAAGCCTTCCCAGATCTCGCGATCGGCATTCTTGCCGCGGCAGAACAGGATCGACTCCGGCGTGCCGTGCGGCGCGGCCGCGTTCAGCACGAGCACGGCATCCGGCTCGCTGAAGCCCGTCAGGTAATGGAAGTAGCTGTCGAACCGGTACGGATAGTCCGTATCGCGGTTGCGCGGCACTTCGGGCGCGGTGGGGACGATGGCGACGCCGCCGCCGGCGGCACGCAGTGCGGCAAGCACGCGTTCACGGCGCTGGCGGTAGACGTCGACGGCGATGGCGGTATCGAGGGGCGCGTTCATTCGTGCGATTGTAGCGCCGCGGGACGCCGCGCGTGAAAGAGGGGCGGGAAGCCCGCCGGAAAGCCCGCGTGGCGGTTGTTGCAAACCATCCACAGGCCGGCCGGGCGATTTTCTATCGCGCAACGCTGGCCGGTTATGATCGACGACAACGTATACTCCCGGCGGTTCCCAAAAAAAGGCAGATGATGAAATTAATCGGTTCGCTCAGCAGCCCGTACGTCCGCAAGGCGCGGATCGTGCTGGCTGAAAAGAAGATCGACTACAAGCTGGAGCTCGAGAACGTGTGGGCGCCGGAGACGGATATTCATGCATCGAATCCGCTCGGCAAGGTCCCGTGCCTCGTGATGGAGGATGGTGCCGCGGTGTTCGATTCCCGCGTGATCTGCGAATACGTCGATACGCTGTCGCCGGTCGGCAAGCTGATTCCGCCGTCGGGCCGCGAGCGCGTCGAGGTGCGCTGCTGGGAAGCGCTGGGCGACGGCGTGATCGACGCGTCGGTCTCGATTCGTATCGAACATACGATGCGCGACGAGGCGCAGCGCAGCGCGAGCTGGATCGCGCGCCAGCAACGCAAGATCGACGACGGTCTCGTCGCGATGTCGCAGGGGCTCGGCGGCAAGACGTGGTGCGTCGGTAATCATTACACGCTCGCCGATATCGCACTCGGCTGCGCGCTCGGCTATCTCGACTTCCGGATGCCCGAGCTCAACTGGCGCGATCGCCACCCGAACCTCGACAAGCACTTCGTGAAGCTGCTGCAACGACCTTCGTTCGCCGACACGCTGCCGCAGAACTAAGCCGCATTCACGGATTCGGCAGACGAAAGAAAAGCGCCCCGCGGGGCGCTTTTCTTTTTGCCGGGCCGCCCCGCGGCGGGGGCGGTCGCCCGCGTCATTCGATCGACGCGTACACGGCTTCGCCGAGCGTGAACGAATCGCTGCGCGAGATCGGCCACCACTTGTCGTACAGCGTAAAGCCGCAGGTGTTGCCGTCGAGCAGCGAGCCGGGTTTCAGGTACTTCAGCAGTTGCGACATCAGCCGGACCTCGTGCGGCGCGATGCGCTGCACGATGTGATGCGCGCGCAGCTCCGACGGATGCGCGAGGCCGGCCGCCTGCACGAGTTCCTGCAGCGCGTGCAGCGTATTGCGGTGGAAGTTGTACACGCGGTCGGCCTTGTCCGGCACGACGAGCGCGCGCTGGCGCACCGGGTCCTGCGTCGCGACGCCGGTCGGGCAACGGCCCGTGTGGCAGGTCTGCGCCTGGATGCAGCCGACCGCGAACATGAAGCCGCGCGCCGAGTTCACCCAGTCCGCACCGATCGCGAGCGTGCGCGCGACGTCGAACGCGGTGATGATCTTGCCGCTCGCGCCGAGCTTCACGCGGTCGCGCACGCCGATCCCGACGAGCGTGTTGTGGACCAGCAGCAGCCCTTCCTGCAGCGGCACGCCGACGTGGTCGGTGAATTCGAGCGGCGCCGCGCCGGTGCCGCCTTCCGCGCCGTCGACGACGATGAAGTCCGGCACGATGCCGGTCTCGAGCATCGCCTTCGCGATCCCGAAGAATTCCCACGGGTGGCCGACGCACAGCTTGAAGCCGGTCGGCTTGCCGCCCGACAGCGTGCGCAGCCGCTCGACGAATTCGAGCAGCCCGCGCGGCGTCGAGAACTCCGAGTGCGTCGCGGGCGAGATGCAGTCCTTGCCCATCGGCACGCCGCGCGTCTCGGCGATCTCGGGCGTGATCTTCGCGGCCGGCAGCACGCCGCCGTGGCCCGGTTTCGCGCCCTGCGACAGCTTCACCTCGATCATCTTGACCTGCGGATCGGCGGCTTGCTTCGCGAACTTGTCCGGGTTGAAGGTGCCGTCGTCGTTGCGGCAGCCGAAGTAGCCGGACGCGATTTCCCAGATGATGTCGCCGCCGTTTTCGCGGTGGTACTTCGACAGCGAGCCTTCGCCCGTGTCGTGCGCGAAGCCGCCTTTCTTCGCGCCGAGGTTCAGCGAGCGGATCGCGTTCGCGGACAGCGAGCCGAAGCTCATCGCCGAGATGTTGAAGATCGAAATGTCGTACGGTTGCGCGCGATTCGCGCCGACGCGGACGCGGAAATCATGGTTCGGCAGCTTGGTCGGCGCGAGCGAATGGCTGATCCATTCGTGCGCGACGGCCTTGACGTTCAGTTCGGTGCCGTACGGGCGATTGTCGGCGACGTTCTTCGCGCGCTGGTAGACGAGGCTGCGCTGCGCACGCGAGAACGGCTTCTCGTCGGTGTCGTCCTCGACGAAGTACTGGCGGATTTCAGGTCGGATGAATTCGAACAGGAAGCGGAAGTGGCCCCAGAGCGGGTAGTTGCGCAGGATGGCGTGGCGGTCCTGCTTCAGGTCGTACAGGCCGAGCGCGACGAGGGCGGCCGGGATCACGAGCCACAGCCACGCGATCGTGTGCCGGGCGGCGAGCGCCGCGACGGCCACGAACAGCAGGACCGCGCACCACATCGCGATATAGCGTCGGGAAAACATGGGGACTCCATCGTAATTGTCTGGATCGCCGTCACGTCGCCAGGATCGCGCGACGGCCGGCAGGTCGGCGCCCGAGGCATCGCGCGGGCCCGGCGGGCATGCTGCCCGTGCCGTACCCGCCGCCGCCGGCGCCCACGATGGTCGAGAGTCTACTACGGGTGTCGTGAAGCCCGCGTTGCCAAGACGGGGCCTAGCTGCCCGCGCCGGTCGGGCGGATGAACGGGCTGTACGCCGGGCTGCCGGGCTTCAGCCTGGCGTCGTCGTCGAAGTCTTCGTCGCGATTGAACGGCACCCGCGGCCACGCATGCCAGTCGCGCAGCCGCGCGCGGTAGCCGGCGAGACTGTGCGCGAGGTGCGCGTCCTGCCGCTGAGCGGCGTCGCCCGCGAGGCCGCCGCGGACGTCGTGGATCAGGTGCGGTTCGAGCACGTCGAAGCCGACGTAGCGCAGCGCGTACATGATCGGCCACAGCAGCAGGCTGGTGTCGCCTTCGCGGCCGTCGGGCGCGCAGGCGGCCGACGACGAGCCGGTCGTGACGCTCAGCAGTGCGCGCCGCCCATGCAGCACGCCGCGATCGTGGCGCTGCCGGCTGCTGTAGAGGCCGCCGTAGACGAACACGCGATCCATCCAGCCTTTCAGGATCGCGGGCGCGCCGAACCACCACAGCGGGAACTGCAGGATCAGCGCGTCGGCCTGCCTCAGCAGGTCGACCTGATGCGCGATCTCGGGCGCGAGCGTGCCGCGTTCCCAGTGATGGCGCTGCTCGCGCTGCGTGTCGAAGCGCGCGGTGTCGAGCCGGTCCGCGTAATGGCGCGGTGCTTCGCACGGGTCGAACGCGTCGGCGTACAGGTCCGCGATCGTCGCGGTATGGCCGCCCGCGCGCCACGCGTCGGCCGCCGCGCCGGCGAGGGTGGCGTTGAACGACTGCGGTTCGGGATGGGCGACGACGATCAGCGCATGCATGGCGGGCTCCGGGAGTGTGCGACGATGATGGCCGGCGGCGACGGGGCCGCGCAATCACGCACCCGGAGGTAACCATGGCATTTCCCGGCGACGTCTATGCGGCGGACTGCTCGGCGCGCGACGCGCTGGCGCTGATCGCCGGCAAGTGGTCGCTGCTGATCCTGCCCGCGCTGGCCGAGCGGCCGCTGCGCAACGGCGAGCTGCTGCGGCGTATCGGCGGGATTTCCCAGAAGGTGCTGACGCAGACGCTGCGCGAGCTGGAGCGCAACGGGCTGATCGAACGCATCGCGGTGGCCGCGCGGCGCGCACACGTCGAATACCGGTTGACGGCAGTGGCGGGGTCGCTCGTGGAGACACTTGTGGCGCTCGACCGCTGGGCCGAGCGCCATTTTCCCGAGCTGGACGCGGCGCGCGAGCGCTACGACGCGTCGGTGCGGAACATGCGGTGAGCGGCGCGGCCGCTTCCGGCCGGCGGCCGCTTGCGCGGCGCCGGCGGCGGCGCGTCAGCGGGCGAGCGCGAGGGCGGGCGCCTCGTTTGCCTGCGTGTTGCCGGACAGCGCGGATTCGATGATCCCGCCGCCGAGGCAGATTTCACCGTCGTACAGCACGGCCGACTGGCCGGGCGTGACGGCCCACTGCGCGTCGTCGAACGCGAGCGAGAAGCGCGCTTCGCCTGCCGGGCCGGGCGTGGCGGCACCGAATGCGCACGCCGCGTCGGCCTGCCGGTAGCGCGTCTTCGCGCCGCACGCGAAGCCGTCGGCCGGCGGCTCGCCGGCGACCCAGCTCACGTTGCCGGCGACGAGCTGGTGCGCCAGCAGCCACGGATGATCGTGCCCCTGCACGACGTACAGCGTGTTCGACGCGATGTCCTTCGCGGCGACGAACCACGGGTCGCCGTTGCCGGTCTTGCTGCCGCCGAGGCCGATGCCCTTGCGCTGGCCGAACGTGTAGAACGCGAGGCCGATGTGCTCGCCGACGACCTTGCCGTCCGGCGTCTTCATCGGGCCGGGTTTCGTCGGCAGATAGCGGTTCAGGAAATCGCGGAACGGCCGTTCGCCGATGAAGCAGATGCCCGTCGAATCCTTCTTCTTCGCGTTCGGCAGCCCGATCTGCGCGGCGATCTCGCGCACCTTCGTCTTCGGGATCTCGCCGAGCGGGAACATCGTCTTCGACAGTTGCGCCTGGTTCAGCCGGTGCAGGAAGTACGACTGGTCTTTCGTATGATCGAAAGCCTTCAGCAGTTCGAACCGCCCGTCGCGCTCGCGCACGCGCGCATAGTGGCCGGTCGCGATCATTTCCGCGTCGAGCGACATCGCGTGATCGAGGAACGCCTTGAACTTGATCTCGGCGTTGCACAGCACGTCGGGGTTCGGCGTGCGGCCGGCCGAGTATTCGCGCAGGAACTCGGCGAACACGCGGTCCTTGTATTCGGCCGCGAAGTTGACCGCTTCCACGTCGATGCCGATCAGGTCGGCCACCGACACGACGTCGATCCAGTCCTGGCGCGTCGAGCAGTATTCGCCGTCGTCGTCGTCTTCCCAGTTCTTCATGAACAGGCCGACCACGTCGTAACCCTGTTCCTTCAGCAGCCACGCGGTCACCGACGAATCGACGCCGCCCGACATGCCCACTACTACACGGCGCTTGCTCATTTGTTGACCGCCTGACGTTCGAATGCCTCGGGGCGCGGCGCGACCGAATGCGTGTGCACGAAATCGAGCGGAATGCGCCGCCCGGCGAGGTAATCGTCGACGCAGCGCATCACCGCGGGCGAGCGATGGCGCTCGCTGCACGCGCGCAGTTCGTCGGCGGTCATCCACAGCGTGCGGACGATGCCGTCGTCGAGCGCGTGGCCCGCGATCGGCTCGCCGGCCGCGCCGCAGAACGTGAAGCGCAGATAGGTTGCGCCGGCGGTGCCGGGACGGTCGTAGTGCGCGAGATAGACGCCGACGAGCGCGTCGGGCGTGAACGGGTGCGCGGTTTCCTCGAGCGTCTCTCGGATCACGGCGTCGGCCAGCGTTTCGCCGGCTTCGAGATGGCCTGCCGGCTGGTTGATGCGCAGGCCCGACGAGGTTTCTTCCTCGATCATGAGAAAACGGCCGGCGTGCTCGACGAGCGCCGCGACCGTCACATGCGGGGTCCAGATTTCGGGTTTCATGGTTCGGCATTTTACCGGTTGCGCCCGAACGCTGCCGGTCGCTGCGCTAAACGAATCCGACCCTCTCAATTCATCTGTCCCGCCGATGCGCGGCGACGCCGGCCCGGGCTGGCGCCGCCTCTCGCACGATCGTGGCGCCTGCTGGTACGGCCATCGCTTTCGCCTAAAGTGAAGAGTGAGTGTCGTCGCTCGTGAGCCGGTCGTCAGCCTGCCCGGCTCGTTGTGCAGTAAAGATCGCAACAAACGAAATACTGACAATGACTGGAGGGACCGACGATGCATATTGGCGTGCCTGCCGAAACGCGGGCGAACGAGGCGCGTGTGGCTGCGACGCCGGAAACCGTGAAGAAATACGCGGCGGCCGGGCATCGCGTCAGTCTCGCGAAAGGGGCCGGCATTGCCGCGAGTTATCCCGACGCAGCCTATGCGGCCGCTGGTGCCGAGCTGACCGGCCAGTCGGCAGCTTTCGATGTCGACATCGTGCTGAAGGTCCAGGCGCCGACCGACGCCGAACTGCCGCTGCTCAAGCGCGGCGCCGTGCTGGTCGGCATGCTTGAGCCGTTCAACGGCGAGCAGGCGGCGAAGCTCGCCGCGGCCGGCGTGACGGGCTTCGCGCTCGAAGCCGCGCCGCGCACGACGCGTGCGCAGAGTCTCGACGTGCTGTCGTCGCAGGCGAACATCGCGGGCTACAAGGCCGTGCTGGTGGCCGCGGCGCTGTATCCGCGCTTCTTTCCGATGCTGATGACGGCCGCGGGTACCGTGAAAGCCGCGCGCGTGCTGATTCTCGGCGCGGGCGTCGCGGGCCTGCAGGCGATCGCGACCGCGAAGCGCCTCGGCGCGGTGATCGAGGCGTCCGACGTGCGGCCGGCCGTGAAGGAGCAGATCGAGTCGCTCGGCGCGAAATTCCTCGACGTCCCGTACGAAACCGACGAAGAGCGCGATGCGGCGCAGGGCGTGGGCGGCTATGCGCGCCCGATGCCGCCGTCGTGGCTCGGCCGCCAGGCCGCGCTCGTGCACGAGCGCGCGAAGCAGGCCGACATCGTGATCACCACCGCGCTGATTCCCGGGCGCCCGGCGCCGACGTTGATCTCGGTCGAAACCGTGCAGTCGATGAAGCCGGGCTCGGTGCTCGTCGATCTCGCGGCCGGCCGTGGCCCCGAATTCGACGGGCGCAAGAGCGGCAACTGCCCGCTGACGGTCGCCGACCAGGTGATCGTGCACGACGGCGTGACGATCGCCGGCTACACGAATCTCGCGTCGATGCTCGCAGCGGACGCGTCGGCGCTGTATGCGCGCAACCTGCTCGACTTCATGAAGCTGATCGTCACGAAGGAAGGCACGCTCAACATCGACCTGACCGACGACATCGTCGCCGCGACGCTGTTGTGCCGCGATGGCGAAGTCGCGCGCAAGTAACCGGGGGAGGAGGTGACCATGGAAGTCATCAATCACACGGTGATCAACGTGATCATCTTCGTGCTGGCGGTGTACGTCGGCTACCACGTGGTGTGGAACGTCACGCCGGCGCTGCATACGCCGCTAATGGCCGTGACCAACGCGATTTCGGCGATCGTGATCGTCGGCGCGATGCTGGCGGCGGCGCTCACCGTCGGCGCAACCGGCAAGGTGTTCGGCACGCTCGCGGTCGCGCTCGCGGCCGTCAACGTGTTCGGCGGCTTCCTCGTGACGCGGCGCATGCTCGAGATGTTCCGCAAGAAGGCGCCGAAGCAGGCCGAAGGCGGCAAGGAGGGCGCGCGATGAGCATGAACGTCGTCACGCTGCTGTACCTCGTCGCGTCGGTGTGCTTCATCCAGGCGCTGAAAGGCCTGTCGAACCCGAAGAGCGCGCGGCGCGGCAACCTGTTCGGGATGGCCGGGATGGCCATCGCGATCCTCACGACGATCGCGCTGATCGTCAAGCAGGCCGCGTGGCTCGGCGCAAACCTGCCGCTCGGCATCGCGCTGGTGCTCGGCGCGCTGATCGTCGGCGGCGGCGTGGGGGCGTTCGTCGCCGCGCGCGTCGAGATGACGAAGATGCCGGAACTCGTCGCGGCGATGCACTCGCTGATCGGGCTCGCGGCCGTGTGCATTGCGTACGCGGTGGTGTCGGAGCCGGAAGCGTTCGGGCTCGTGCCGCAGGACGCGGTGTCGTCGAACTTCATCCCGTACGGCAATCGCGTCGAGCTGTTCATCGGCACGTTCGTCGGCGCGATCACGTTCTCCGGCTCGGTGATCGCGTTCGGCAAGCTGTCGGGCAAGTACACGTTCCGGCTGTTCCAGGGCGCGCCGGTCGTGTATGCGGGCCAGCACCTGCTCAACCTGATGCTCGCTCTGGCGATGCTCGGCTTCGGGATCCTGTTCTTCATCACGCAGTCGTGGCTGCCGTTCATCATCATGACGGCGATCGCGTTCGCGCTTGGCGTGCTGATCATCATCCCGATCGGCGGCGCGGACATGCCGGTGGTCGTGTCGATGCTGAACTCGTACTCCGGATGGGCGGCGGCCGGCATCGGCTTCTCGCTGAACAACGCGATGCTGATCATCGCAGGCTCCCTCGTGGGCTCGTCGGGCGCGATCCTGTCGTACATCATGTGTCACGCGATGAACCGCTCGTTCTTCAACGTGATCCTCGGCGGTTTCGGCGGCGAGGCAGGGGCCGGTGGTGCGGCGGGTGCGAAGGAGCAGCGGCCGGTGAAGTCGGGCTCGGCCGAAGACGCATCGTTCATGCTCGGCAACGCGGAAACGGTCGTGATCGTGCCGGGCTACGGGCTGGCCGTGGCCCGTGCGCAGCACGCGCTGAAGGAACTGACCGACAAGCTGGTCGAGAAGGGCATCGACGTGAAGTACGCGATCCATCCGGTCGCGGGGCGGATGCCGGGGCACATGAACGTGTTGCTCGCGGAAGCGGAGGTGCCGTACGAGATCGTGCACGAGATGGAGGACATCAACGGCGAATTCGGCCAGGTCGACGTCGTGCTCGTGCTCGGCGCGAACGACGTGGTGAACCCGGCCGCGAAGAACGATCCGCAATCGCCGATCGCGGGGATGCCGATCATCGAGGCGTACAAGGCGCGCACGGTGATCGTCAACAAGCGCTCGATGGCGGCCGGCTACGCGGGCCTCGACAACGACCTGTTCTACATGGACAAGACGATGATGGTGTTCGGCGATGCGAAGAAGGTCATCGAGGACATGGTGAAGGCGGTCGACTAGCGCACGCGCCGGCAACGCGGCTGCCTGCTTCGATTCACGGGCAGCGTGACCGGACATTGGACAGGCCCGACCGGCGCAAGCCGGCCGGGCCTTGTTCATGGCGCGACGAGGTTCGCGACGCACGCGGCGATCGTGTCGCGTACGCGCACGATCGCCGGGTCGCGCTGCGTGCTCGTGCGCCAGCCGATTTCCACCGGGTAGTGCGGCAAGTCGACCGGGCATGCGAGCGCGCGCAGCGGTGTCGATTGCGCGATCGCGCGCGCCGCGTGCGCGGGGATCGTCGCCACTGCGTCGGAGCCGGCGAGCAGGTACGGCAACGCGGCGAAATGCGTGGTCGACGCCGCGACGCGCCGCTTGTGGCCGAGCGTGGCCAGCGCCTCGTCGACGATCCCGATCACGCCGCCCGACGACACGAGCAGGTGATCGCGCCGCAGGAAATCGGCGAGCGTCAGCGTGCGCGGCGGCCGCTCGCGGGCGGCCGGGTCGATCAGGCACGCATAGCCGCCCGTCGCGACCGCGCGCCGGCTGAGCCCGTTCGCCGAGAAGCCGCCCGACGCGATCGCGAGGTCGACGCCGTGCCGCAGCAGCGCGTCGCCGGCGATCCCGCTGTGCGTCTGCCGGAAGATCAGCCGGATGCCGGCGGCTTCCCGCGCGACGGCGTCGATCAGTGCGCGGCCGAGCGCGATCTCGAAGTCGTCCGACAGCCCGATCGAGATCGTGCGGCCGATGCGGTCGCCGCCGTCGGCCGCGATCGCGAGGCTTTCGCGGCAGCGGTCGAGCGCGTCGGACAGGATTGGCTTCAGTTCGTCCGCGCGCGGCGTCGGCGCGAGGCCTCGGCCGGTGCGCACGAACAGCGGATCGGCATAGATCACGCGCAGCCGCGCCAGCGCCGCGCTCACCGCCGACTGCGTGAGGCCGAGCCGCAGCGCCGCGCGGCTCGCGCCACCTTCCTCGTACAGCGCCTCGAACACTTTCAGCAGGTTCAGGTCGAGACTGGCGATATCATCCGCATTCATGACACTTATCGTTCTATCGATTTGATCGATGACATCATATCGATAAAGATGGCGTTACCCCATTCACCGGAGACGCCTTCATGTCCACGTCAGTCATCGCCGCGCTGCAGATCGGCGCATCGCCCGCCGGCACGCGCGCCACGCTCGATACGATCCTCGGCTACGAAACCGCGATCCGCGACAGCGGCGCGTCGCTCGTCGTACTGCCCGAGGCCGTGCTCGGCGGCTATCCGAAAGGCGAGATCTTCGGCACGCGGCTCGGTTACCGGCTGCCCGAAGGCCGCGACGCGTATGCGCGCTATGCCGCGCAGGCGATCGACGTGCCGGGGCCTGAAACCGACGAGCTGGCCGCGCTGTCGCAGCGCACCGGTGCGAGCCTCGTGGTCGGCGTGATCGAGCGCGGCGGCAGCACGCTGTACTGCACGGCGCTGTTCTTCGACCCGCGCGACGGGCTCGTCGCGAAGCACCGCAAGCTGATGCCGACCGGCACCGAACGGCTGATCTGGGGGCAGGGCGACGGCTCGACCTTGCCCGTCGTCGAGACGGCCGCGGGCCGCGCGGGCGCCGCGATCTGCTGGGAGAACCACATGCCGCTCCTGCGCTGCGCGATGTACGCGAAGGGCGTGCAGATCTGGTGCGCACCGACCGTCGATGAGCGCGATGTCTGGCAGAGCTCGATGCGGCATATCGCGCACGAAGGGCGCTGCTTCGTCGTCAGTGCGTGCCAGGTGCAGCCGTCGCCGCGCGCGCTCGGGATCGACGTGCCGGGCTGGGACCCGGAGCGGCCGTTGATCCGCGGCGGCAGCGTGATCGTCGGGCCGCTCGGCGACCTGCTGACGGAGCCGCTGATCGGCGAAGCCGGGCTCGTGACCGCGCGTATCGATACCGACGAACTCGTGCGGGCGCGCTACGACTTCGACGTGGTCGGGCATTACGCGCGGCCCGACGTGTTTTCGCTGCACGTCGACGAGCGGCCGAAGCGGACGGTGGTGTTCGGCGGGTAGGGAAGGAGGCGGGCCGGGCAACGCGTGGCGGTGTGGAACATGAACGGCGGCGGCGCGCCCGCCGTCGTGCCGCGTCAGCACATCAGCACATCAGCGCATCGGCGCTTCCGCGATCCGCATGTAGTCGGCGATCCGCCGCCCTTCCATGTCAGGAAACTGCTCGTGCACGGTGATGTCGCCCATCCGCGCGATGTCGAAGGTGCGGAAATCGTCGCGGAGCTCGCACCACGCGCCGATCGTCCAGCGCCCGCCCCAGTAGACGAGCCCGAGCGGCCACACGCGGCGTTGCGAATGCGCGCCGAGCCGGTCGCGGTAGCCGAAGCTGACCACATGGCGCGTGTCGATGGCCTGGTGGATCGCATCGACCTTCGCGCAAAACGTCTCGTCGATGTGGAACGACGGCGCGAACACGGGCAGGCGGTCGAGCGTCGTGCGCTTGTCGGCCGGCATGGCCGACGCGATCTTCGCGAGCGCCGAGCGCGCGCCGCTCGCGAAGCGCGCACCGCCCCAGGTTTCGAGCATGCGTGCGCCGGTGGCGAGCGCCGCGAGTTCCTCGGCCGTGAACGTGAGCGGCGGCAGGCTCGCGTTGCGGTTCAGCCGGTAGCCGATGCCGGCTTCGCCTTCGATCGGCACGCCTGACAGTTGCAGGTCGCGCACGTCGCGATAGACCGTGCGCGGCGACACCGACAGCCAGTCGGCCAACTGCTGCGCGGTCGTGAGGCGACGCCCGCGCAACAGCTCGGCGATCTGGAACAGGCGGTCGGCACGGCGCGTCATGACGGCACCTCGACTCCAACGGCGGTGGGGACTTCGCGATGATAGCGCCGCGCGAGCCCGATGGCCGGTGCGCTCAGTGGCATTTCGGCGCGTGCAGGCCGACGCGGTTGCCTTCCGTGTCGATCAGGTAGCCGACGTAGCCGTAGTTGTTCGGCAGCTCGACGACCGAGCCCTGCACGACGCCGCCCGCGCGCTTCGCGCGTTCGAGCGCCGCGACGACCGATTCGCCGGCGTTCAGGTAGACGAGTACGCCGTTCGCGCTCGGCTTCATCTGCTGCGGATCGAACACGATGCTGCCGCCCGTGCTCGATGCCTCGTGATCGAACGTGGCCATCGGCACGCCGCCGATGACTTCGCGCTGCAGCGTCGTTTGCAGCACGGTTTCGTAAAAGCGGATCGCCCGGTCGAAATCGAGGGACGGAATATCGAACCACGCGATCGCGCGCTCCAGGGTGGCGGTGGCAGTTGCGGACGTCATGACGTGCTCCTTGTTGCGTGGTTGTTCGGGTTCGGTGTGGAAACCGGCGATGCATTGCGCCGGGATTGCAGTGTGATCGCGCCCTGCTGACACCGTCTTGTCAGTAGAGTTGTCACCCTTGACATGCAACCGTTTGGTTGCATAATAGGCGCATTGACCCGGGAGCGGCATGGATCTCGTTTTCAAGGCGCTGGCCGATGCCACGCGCCGCCAGTTGCTCGACCTGCTGCATGCGAAAAACGGACAGACCCTGTCCGAGCTGTGCGACGGGCTCGCGATGAGCCGGCAGGCCGTGAGCAAGCATCTCGCGCTGCTCGAGGCCGCGAATCTCGTCGCGACCACGTGGCGCGGCAGGGAGAAGCTGCATTACCTGAATCCGGTGCCGATCCACGACATCGCGGAACGCTGGATCGGCAAGTTCGAGCGTCAGCGCCTGCAGGCGCTGGCGGATCTCAAGCGCGGGCTGGAAGCGGCCGGCGATTCTGGAGGCAACGATGAGTAATCCCGCCTTTGTGTACGTGACGTTCATTGCGTCGACGCCCGAGCGCGTGTTCGATGCACTGACCAACGCCGAGCTGACGAAGGACTACTGGGTGCGGCATCGCAACGCGTCGCCCGACTGGCGGCCGGGCTCGCGCTGGGAACATCAGGACTACGACGATCCGTCGCGGGTCGACATCGTCGGCGAAGTGGTCGAGAACGATCCGCCGCGCCGGCTGGTCGTCACGTGGCGCGCGCCGTCGGGGGAGAGCGGGGAATCGCGCGTGACCTACGTCGTCGAGCCACACGAGGGCGTCGTGAAGCTGACCGTCACGCACGACGGGCTGGTGCCGGGCTCGGAGATGGATCGCGGGATTCGCGGCGGGTGGCCGGTCGTGCTGTCGAGCCTCAAGACGCTGCTCGAGACGGGGCAAGCGCTGCCGTTCACGATGGGGCGCTGGGAGCATTCGAAGCACTGAAACGAAACGCCGCCGTTGCCGCGGGTGCGGTAACGGCGGCGTTCCGGTTGCCGCGATGAGGCCGCGCGAGCGGCCCCATCGCGACCATGATGCGGATTACGCGTCGCCTTCCGGCGTGGCCGGGCGCGCCTTCACGCTGCCGGCGATCAGGTCGAAGCGGAACAGCCGGCATTCGAGCGCGCCGTTGAACAGCGGCGTCTTCGCCGATTCGCGCAGCCGCAGCTGGCCCGGCAGCGAACGGTCGGACGTCAGCAGGAACGCCTGCCAGCCCGTGAAGCGCTGCTTCAGCGCATCGCCGAGCGCGTTGAAGAACTCGCTGTCCGGCGCATCGGTGTGGGTGCGGCGGAATGCGTCGTCGTTGCCGCGATTGCGGCCCGTCTCGCGTACCTCGCCGCGCGCGCTGCGGCCACGCACCTCGATCCGCTCGCCGTACGGCGGGTTCGCGAGGATGATGCCGGGGCCGTCGCACGGCGGCGTCATCCCGCGCGCGTCGACCTGCTTGAGCCACACCGACGGCACGCCCGCGCGCTCGAGGTTCGCGCGCGCCTTCTCGAGCATGTCGCCGGAGATGTCGCTGCCGTACACGCCAAGCGCTTCGCTGCGTTTGCCGCGCGCCGCGCGCTTCGCGTCCAGTGCCGGGACCTTTAGCCCTTGCCACGCGGTGATGTCGTACTGCTTGAGTTTCTCGAAGCCGAACCGGCGCTCGACGCCGGGCGCCACGCCGAGTGCGATCTGCGCGGCTTCCGCGAGGAACGTGCCGCTACCGCACATCGGGTCGTACAGTGCCGTGCCGGGCGTCCAGCCCGTCAGGCGCAGGATGCCGGCCGCGAGGTTCTCGCGCAGCGGCGCCGCACCCTTGTCGAGACGCCAGCCGCGCTTGAACAGCGGCTCGCCCGACGTGTCGAGGTACAGCGTGCACTCGCCCGCGGTCAGGAAGGCAAACACGCGCACGTCCGGCGCACCCGTGTCGATGCTCGGGCGCGCGCCGGTCTTGTCGCGCATCCGGTCGCAGATCGCGTCCTTCACGCGCAAGGTCGCGAATTCGAGGCTCTTCAGCGGCGACTTGATCGCCGTGATGTCGACGCGCAGCGTCTGCGTCGCCGCGAACCAGCGCTCCCACGGTTGCTCGAGCGCGAGCGCGTAGACGTCCTGCTCGTTGCGGTATGCGCGGTGCGCAATCTTCAGCAGAACCCGGCTCGCGATCCGCGAATGGAGGTTCGCGGCCATGCCGGCGGCCCAGCCGCCGCTGAAGTGGACGCCGCCCGGCACCTGCGCGCCCGCGGTGAACGGCGCGCCGTTCAGGTGGCGGCCGGCGATTTCGGCCAGCTCGGCGGCAAGCGCCGCTTCGAGGCCGCGCGGGCAGGGGGCGAAGAATTCGTACAGGGTGGGCGAGGACATAAGGCGGGTGAGGACGTGCAAAAGTCCACTATTGTACGCGGCGCGGGCGGCCGGGGCCGGCGTTGTGTCGCGTTTCGGTGCTGCGGCGCGGGCCCGGCGCCGCGCGAGCGCGCCCGGAGGCCGGCGCGGCGGTACCCGGGCGGGCACTGCCATCGCGCCGCGGGCTCAGTGCGAGCCAGGCTGGCCGGCGCGCGCGGCCGGGCTGTTGCCCGGCCAGAACAGCGCGAGCGGATTCGACAGCACCGTGCGGATGATCGCGGCGACGAGCGCGCGCACCTTGGTTCGGCGCAGGCTGCGCGAGCGCACGGCCATCGTGAACGCGAGCGCGAAGCTCACGAGCACGTTGAGGATCGCCATGCTGAGCACGCCGGCGCCGGCCCACCACAGCTCGGGCGTGCCGAGCGCGTCCTTGCCCAGCACGCCGAGCGCGATCCCGATCGAACCGGCCGACAGCGTCACGTGGCGCACCTCGAACGGGAACATGAATACGGTGACGATCGCCGGAATCAGGCCGAGCATCAGGCCGAGGCCGACGTTCGCGACCACGCCGGCCACGTTCGACCGGCAGAAGTGCGCGAGCTTCGCCGCGCCGGCCGCGCCGAGCGTGATGCGCAGCCGGCGGTTGTACGTGAGCGCGTCGCCGACCCGGTGCAGCACGAACCAGTTGTCGGCCCAGCCCGCGAGCAGGCTCGACGCCCACAGCAGCACGCCCGTCAGCGCCGCGTAGAGCGGCGTCGGGCCGAGCAGCGAGAACGAGCGCAGCGTCGCATGGGCTTTCTCCGGCGAGATCAGGTTCGCGTGCAGCAGGTTGCCCGCGAACAGCTGGACCAGCAGGCACACGGGCAGCACGACGAGCACGTTGCCGGAAATCGCCGCGGCCTGCGTGCGGATCAGCGCGATCACCGATGCCACGAACGCCTTCACGCCTTCCTCGTGGCCGGTGTCGTCGAGCTCGCGCGCGAGCGTCGGCGCGGTCATCGCAGGTTGCTTGGTCGCGAGCGTGAAGTGCAGGAAGTGCATCAGCATGAAGCTGGCCGCGTAGTTGACGCCCGCGAGCAGCCCTTCGAGCATCGACTGCAGGTGCGCGCCCGTGATCGCGAACTTCACGCACACGGTCACGACGGTGACGAGACCGCCGCCCGCGGCCATCCGCAGCATCTTCAGGTACTCGGCGCGGCCGCGCGAGATGTAGTGCTCGCCGGTGTCCGCGTTGGTTTCGACGAGCTTGCGCGCGAACAGCGAGAAGTTGCTGCGCACGAGGTGCGACACGCTCTGGCTGTTGTGGTTCGCGTCGATGAGCTCGGCCGTCAGGTGCGCCATCCCGTGCAGGTCGTCGCGCGCCATCCACGCGTTGAGCAGCATCTCGGCGCGCAGGATGCGCATGCGCATCCGCTCGACCTGGAACACGATGTCGACCGACACGCCGTTGCGGTACAGGTGCGAGAACACCTCGTCGACGGCGATCCGGCATTCGTCGAGCAGCACGCGCAGGTAGTTCACCTCGTGCAGCAGCTTGCTCGGGTCGCCGCCGTCCTCGACGGCCGCGTGCGCGGTCTCGACCGCGAGCATCGCGCGCGTGAGGCGGTAGAACGGCTGCGTTTCGAGCGGCTTGCGCGCATCGTCGTCGGAGAGCCGGCTGCGCACCGTCTGCGACAGGCCGGTCGAACTGATCTGGCAGGTGAGGTTGTGCAGCGCGGCCAGCAGGTCGCGCGAGAACGAACCCGGCTCGTGGCGCTCCTCGTCGGTGATGTCGAACGAGATCAGTTCGGCGAGGCGGGCGAGCAGATCGTCGGGCAGCGCGTCGATCCATTGCGCGTCTTCCGGCGTCGGGAACATCAGCGTGAACAGCGCCGACAGCTCGCGGCGGTTCGGCGCGGGCGGGATCAGCGACGAGTCGATCCGCTCGAACAGCGCGCCGAAGAAGCCCGAGTGCACGGGCATGCCGGCGTCGCACAGAAGCGAGATGCCGTCGCACTCGCGCAGGATGCCGCGCAGGATGCGCGCGGCGTGCGTTTTCCACGCGGGATTGCGATCGAGCACGTGGAACAGGTAGCGCAGCCGCGCATGGGCCGGATACGCGCGCGCATCGGCGGCGCGATCGGCCGGCGCGTCCTGCATCGTGCCGGTGCGGCGCAGCCAGTGCGCGAGCTCGATCAGCCATTCGCTGCGCTCGGCGTACGACGCATCGGCGTCGGCGTGCGCGAGCAGCGCATCGAGCTGGTGACCGGCATTGCGCGACGCGCGCCACTTCTTGATCAGGGTCGTCAGGGAACGAAACATAAACGGAATAGCGAAAGCCCTCGGCGGGCGGGTTCGGGATGCCGGCCGGGGAAACGGCGCGGCGCCGGGGAGAACGGGTGAGACGGGGCCGGTTGCCGGGCGATGCGCGGCGACCCGCGATGCGGCTGCCCCGCTGCGGTGCACGCCGAACGCGTGCGGGCGCCGGGAGGCACGGCGGTCGGGCCGAACGCGGCCCGGCGCCGCTGGCTGGCGCGCACGACGAGCGGCGCGAGCCGGAAAGTGCGTAGGATCGTCAATCGGACCGGAAAACGCAAGCCGACCGTATGGTATGACGCCGGTTCCGGCCGACTTTGACAAACAATGCAAAGTCGCCGTTCGGCGCGATCCGCGTGATGTGACGCAGGCGGCGGCCGGCGCGCGCTACCGGACGTACCGGGCCGGACGAAGCCGACCAACGCTGCTTCCGACGCTCGCCTGCGCGCCGAACGCTTACGTGCCGGACTTGCCCGTCGCGCCGGCGTCGCCGCCCGGCGTCGGGTTGGCCGGACACGGCACGACCGGCGCGGCGGCCGTCTTGCCGCCGGCCGCGGGCGCCGTCGCAGCCGGCACGCTGCGGCGCGCGGCCATCGCGCGCACGCCGGCCGCGGCTTGCGCGGCAATCACGTCGAGCGCGCGCCGGTGGCCGGCGACGAGCGCGTCGTAGCCGTCGGCCACCGGTTCCGCGACGCTCGTGCGGCAGGTCATCACGGCCTGCGTGGCGAGCGAGCGCACGCTCCACACGGCGTCGACCGCCGCGCGCTTGCCGGGCCACGATTCGAAGCGCTGCACGTTCACGCTGACGCGATACACGGGCACGCCGGGCGGGTGGGCGGAATTCGCGACGTCGATCGTGCCGAGCTGCGCGGCGAGATCGTCCGACAGCGCACGGCGGATCTCGTCGGCGGGCGGCGACGCCCAGCGTTCCTGCTCGAGCACGTCGACCTGCGCGGCGTTCTTCTGCACGACCAGCTGGTTTTTCGCGATCTGCTCGGGCACGCCGACGGACGGTACTTCGATCAGGAACGCCGGGTTGGCCGGCGCGGTGCGCAGCGGCGCTGCCGCGTCGGCGGGGCTGAGCGTGTAGAACCGCGCGGGCGGCGAGCTGCACGCGGCGAGCGCGAGGGCGGCGACAGCCGCCGCCGCGCCGCTCGCGAAACCGTTCACGCGTGTCGTCATTGTTGATCTCCTGGCTTGCCCTTGAGCAGCGATTCGGGATGGCGCTCCAGATAGTCGGAGAGCGCGTTCAGCGACTGCAGCGTGCGCGTGAGTTCCTTCAGCGCGCCGCGCACGTCGGTCTGCAGCGGCGAATCCTGCTGCAGCGTCGCTTCGGCGGTCGAGAAGGTCTGCTTCGCGGCCGACAGCGTGTCGCGCGCTTCCGGCGCGACCTGCGTGTCGAGCTGCTTGAACAGCTTGTCGGCGTTCGACAGCGCGCTGTTCAGGTTCGCGCCGATCTGGTCGAACGGCACCTTGTCGAGCTTCTTCGCGATGTCGGCGACCTGCAGCTGCAGCTCGTCGAGCGTGTTCGGCACGGTCGGCAGCTCGAGCGGCTGGCGGGCCGTGTCGATCTGCGCGGCCGGCGCCTTCGGGAAGAAGTCGAGCGCGACGTACAGCTGGCTCGTCAGCAGGTTGCCGGTGCGCAGCTGGCCGCGCAGCCCGTGCCGGACGAGCCGCTCGACGATCTCGCGACGAGCCGGTTCGCCCTTGCTCTCTATCGTCTCGCGGAAGCGGCGGCCGAGGCGCTCCGGATAGATGTTCATCGTCACCGGCATCAGGAAGTTCTTCGTCTTCGGATCGAAGTCGATGCCGATATTGGTGACTTCGCCCAGCACGATGCCGCGGAAGTCGACCGGCGCGCCGACGCCGAGCCCGCGCAGCGACTGGTTGAAGTTCATCACGACCTGCAGCGGCTGGCCGTCCGGATCGCGCATCGCGTCGGCTTCGTCGGAGCCGAGCCGGAAGGTCGAGTTGTTCGCCGCGGTCGTGCCGGAGCCCTGGTTCGGCGGCGTCTGGAACGCGATGCCGCCGAGGATTACGGTGGCGAGCGACTGCGTGTTCAGCTTCAGGCCGCTCGAATCGAGCCGCAGGTCGACGCCGCTTGCCTGCCACCAGCGCGAGTTCACGCCGACGTACTGGTTGTACGGCGCGTTGACGAACACGTGGAACGTCACGCCCGTGCCGTCCTTGTCGAGCGAGAAGCCGACCACCTGGCCGACCTGCACGCGCCGGTAGTAGACCGGCGAACCGATGTCGACCGAGCCCAGCGAATCGCCGCGCAGCACGTATTGCGTGCCCTTCTGGTCGCCGGTGACGGCCGGCGGCGTTTCGAGACCCGTGAAGTCGCTCTGGGTATCCTGCGAGCGCCCGGCGTCGACGCCGATGTATGCACCGGACAGCAGCGTGCCGAGCCCCGACACGCCGGTCGCGCCGATGCGCGGCCGCACGATCCAGAAGCGCGAGTCCTTGACCGCGAAATCCTCGGCTTCCTTCTTCAGCTGCACCTGGACGAGCACGCGCGACAGGTCTTTCGACAGCTTGATCGTCTTGACCATGCCGATCTCGACGTCCTTGTACTTGACCTGGGTCTTGCCGGGCTCGAGCCCTTCGGCGCTGTGGAAGCTGATCGTGATTTCCGGGCCGCGCTCGCGCACGGACTTGATCACGAGGCCGATGCCGATCAGCGCGGCGATCAGCGGCACGAGCCAGACGAGCGACGGCAGCCAGCCGCTTTTCGTCGAGATCGTCGGATCGGGCGGCCGGGGCGCGTCGTGCTGCGGGCCTTGTGGACTATTCATGGTGATTCCCTGAGGTTTCGACTGGATCCCAGATCAGACGGGGATCGAACTGCATCGACGCGAGCATCGTCAGGATCACGACGGAACCGAACGCGAGCGCGCCGGGGCCGGCCGTGATGATGGCGAGCGAACGAAAATGGACGAGCGCGACGGTCAGCGTCACGACGAAGATGTCGAGCATCGACCAGCGGCCGATGCGCTCGACGATCCGGAACAGGCGCGTGCGCTGCAGCGGCCGCCAGGCGGTGCGACGCTGCGCGCTGATCACGAGGATCAGCAGCACGCCGAGCTTGAGCATCGGCACGAGGATGCTCGCGACGAACACGACGACGGCGAGCGGCCAGTCGCCCGAGATCCAGAAATAGATGACGCCGCTCATGATCGTGTCTTCCTGCGAGCCGACGATCGACGCCGTGCGCATGATCGGCAGCAGGTTCGCGGGAATGTACAGGATCGCGGCCGCGAGCAGCAGCGCCCACGTGCGCATCAGGCTGTTCGGCGTGCGGAAATGGAGCGCGCTGCCGCAGCGTGCGCAGTGTGCGTGCGGATGGTCGAGCGTCTGCACGAGGCCGCACACGTGGCAGCTGGCGTAGCCCTCGCGGGCGGCGGTCGGGATCGTCATCGGCGGGCGGCTTCCGGCAGCGGGGCGGCATCGTCGGGCTGCCCGGGCGCGCGCCCGGCACGCAGGTCGTCGGCGATGTCCCACAGCGTGCGCGGATCGAACATCAGCACGACGGCGATCATCAGCGTGAGCGCGGCGAACGCGAACAGCGCGGCTTCGGGAACGACTCTTGCGAGACTCACCATCTTCACGATCGTGACGAGGATCCCGAGCATGAACACCTCGATCATCCCCCACGGCCGCACGAGCTCGATCGCGCGCAGCACCAGGTTGAAACCGGGCGGCACGACGCCGCGGCGGATCGGCAGCAGCAGGTACAGCAGCGCGGCCATCTCGACGAGCGGGAACAGCACGGTCGAGCAGAACACCATCACGCCGACGATCGCCATGTCCTGGTGCCACAGCGAATCGATCGCGCCGATCAGCGTGGTCTGCACGCGATTGCCGTTCACGTCCATTTCGAGGATCGGGAACGCCTGCGCGATCGTGAACGTGATCAGCGCCGCGAGCGCGAGCGCGCAGATCCGCTCGATCTGCGCGGCGCTGTTGCGATAGAGCAGTGCATCGCAGCGCGGACAGCGCGCGGATTCACGTCCGCTCAGGCGCGGTTTGTGCAACAGTGCGTCGCACTCATGACAGGCAATCAGGTCGTTTCGTTGCATGGAAAAGGCAGTTGTGCGACGGCTGGGGAGACGCGTCGACGGGGCCGGAACCCGCGCCAATCTTACCAAAAGGCCTTTTTCGGTGTGTCAACGATCGTGTGTTCGGTGACTGATCGGTAACATGACAGGAAACCGTCAGCCGGCTGGCGCGCCTGTCTTCAGAGTCCGCGCGCGTCAAAAGGTTGCGGTAGCATGGCGCCCTTGACAAGCGTCGGACCAATTGCCGGCGCGGCTGTTCGCTGAACTGAGGAATCCAAGATGGCATCGAAATCGCTGCCGGCCACGCCGGTACGCTATACGCAGACTGCGATCGCGCTGCACTGGCTGATCGCGCTGCTGATCGTCTGCGCGTTCGCGCTGGGCTGGGTGATGACCGACATCCCCGGCTTCACGCCGACCAAGCTGAAGTACTTCTCGTGGCACAAGTGGATCGGCGTGACCGTATTCGCGCTGGCCGTCGCGCGCGTGCTGTGGCGTGCGACTCACGTGCCGCCGGCGCTGCCGGGCGATACGCCGGCGTGGCAGCGTGCGGCGTCGCACGGCGTGCACATCCTGCTGTACGTGCTGATGATCGTGATTCCGGTGACGGGCTACCTGTACAGCTCGGCGTCGAACATCCCGGTCGTCTACCTCGGCATCGTGCCGCTGCCGCGGCTGATCGACCCCGATCCGGTGCTCAAGGAAACCTTCAAGACGCTGCACGTGTCCTTGAATTACATTCTGCTTGCGCTCGTCTCGCTGCACGTGCTCGCGGCGCTCAAGCACCAGTTGTTGGACCGCGACGGCCTGCTGTCGCGGATGCTCCCCTTTGCCAAATGAAGGATCCCATGAAAGTGTCTTTCTCCCGCTCCATGCTGACCGCCTTCGCCGCGGTGTCACTTCTCGCGTCGGGCGCCGCGCTCGCCGATGTCGATCTCGCGAAGAGCAAGGTGTCTGCCGTGTCGAAGCAGATGAACGTGCCGACCGAAGGCGCGTTCAAGAAATTTTCCGCGCAGGTGAAGTTCGATCCCGCGAAAGCCGCGCAGGGCAGCGCCCAGATGACGATCGACGTCGCGAGCTATGACCTCGGCGACAAGATGTACAACGACCAGGTCGCCGGCAAGGACTGGTTCGACGCGAAGGGGTATCCGCAGGCGACGTTCGTGTCGTCGGCGATCGCGCCGGCGGGCGGCAACAAGTACAACGTGACCGGCAAGCTGACGATCAAGGGCAAGTCCGAGAACGTCACGGTGCCCGTCACGGTCACGCAAAGCGGCGCGACGCAGACGTTCGACGGCGTGCTGCCGATCAAGCGTTCGGCCTTCAACGTCGGTACCGGCGAGTGGAAGGACACGTCGGTCGTCGCGGACGAAGTGCAGATCAAGTTCCATCTCGTCGCCACCAAGTAAGCGGCGGGCTGTCGCCTCACCTGAATGCCGCGCGAGGGCGCGGCGCCGTTCCAAGGAGAAAGAGTTTGAAAAAGCAACTGATCATCGCCGTGGGCGCGCTGGCCGCGTCGCTGTCGTTCTCGGCGTTTGCCGATAGCGCAACGTACCAGTTCGATCCGAGCCACACGTACCCGAGCTTCGAGGCCGACCACTTCGGCGGCCTGTCGGTCTGGCGCGGCAAGTTCGACAAGTCGAGCGGCACCGTGACGCTCGACCGCGCGGCGAAGACGGGTACGGTCGACGTGACGACCGACATCGCGTCGATCCACACCGGCAGCGCGAAGCTCGACGAGCACCTGCAGACGGCCGAGTTCTTCGACGTCACCAAGTTCCCGCAGGCGAACTACAAGGGCACGATCAAGTTCGACGGCGACAAGCCGGTGTCGGTGGTCGGCAACCTGACGATGCATGGCGTCACGAAGCCGGTGACGCTGAAGATCGATTCGTTCAAGTGCATGCCGCACCCGATGCTCAAGCGCGAAGTGTGCGGTGTCGACGCCGTCGGCGAATTCAGCCGCGACGATTTCGGCCTCGACTACGGCAAGCAGTACGGCTTCAAGATGAAGACGAAGCTGCTGATCACGGCCGAAGCCGTCAAGCAGCAGTAACGCTTCCGGCCGGGCCGGCCGCCGCGCCGGCCCGCCGCGAGTACACCGCCGCGTTCCCGTCAGGGGGCGCGGCGGTATTTTTTTGCGCGCCTATAATCGCCCGAGCGCCGTGCGCGGCGCCGGGCAGGCCGACGGCGCGCGCGAGTGCATCGAACAGAACGTACAACGACAAGGAGATCGCCGATGCATGCCGTCACGCAGTCCCGTTCCATTGCCTCGTCGCCGCGCGTGTGGCGCGCGGTGGTCGCCGCGTCGATCGGCAATGCGCTCGAATGGTTCGATCTCGTCGTCTACGGCTTCTTCGCGGTGACGATCTCGAAGCTGTTCTTCCCGGCCGGCAACGACACCGTGTCGCTGCTGCTCACGCTCGGCACGTTCGGCGTGTCGTTCTTCATGCGCCCGCTCGGCGCGATCGTGCTCGGCGCGTATGCCGATCGCGAGGGCCGCAAGGCCGCGCTCACGCTGTCGATCCTGTTGATGATGGCCGGCACGCTGATCATCGCGGTGCTGCCGACCTACGAGACGATCGGCGTCGCGGCGCCGGTGATCCTCGTCGCCGCGCGGCTGATGCAGGGTTTCTCGGCCGGCGGCGAGTTCGGCAGCGCGACCGCATTCCTCGCCGAGCACGTGCCGGGCCGGCGCGGCTTCTTCGCGAGCTGGCAGGTCGCGAGCCAGGGGCTCACGACGCTGCTTGCCGCCGGCTTCGGCACCGTGCTGAACGCGCAGCTGTCGGCCGCGCAGATGGCATCGTGGGGCTGGCGCGTGCCGTTCTTCTTCGGCCTGCTGCTCGGGCCGGTCGCGTACTACATCCGCACGAAGGTCGACGAGACGCCCGAGTTCCTCGCGGCGGAAGGCACCGCGAACCCGCTGCGCGACACGTTCGCGTCGCACAAGGCGCGCCTCGTCGCCGCGATGGGCGTGGTCGTGCTCGGCACCGTCGCGACCTATCTCGTGCTGTTCATGCCGACCTACGGCGTGAAGCAGCTCGGCCTCGCACCGTCGGCCGCGTTCGCGGCGATCCTCGTCGTCGGCGTGATCCAGATGGCGTTCGCGCCGCTCGTCGGCCACTGGTCGGACACTTACGGCCGCGTGCGCGTGATGATCGCGCCGGCCATCGGCATCCTCGTGCTGATCTATCCGGCGTTCGCGTACCTGGTCGCGCATCCGGGCTTCGGCACGCTGATCGCGCTGCAGGTGCTGCTCGCGTTCCTGATGACGGGCTACTTCGCGGCGCTGCCGGGTTTGTTGTCCGAAGTGTTTCCGGTGCAGACGCGCACGACCGGGATGTCGCTCGCGTATAACGTCGCGGTGACGATCTTCGGCGGCTTCGGGCCGTTCATCATCGCGTGGCTGATCAAGGCGACCGGAATGAAGACCGCGCCGAGCTTCTACCTGATGTTCGCGGCCGTGTTGAGCCTCGTGGCGCTCTTCGTGCTGCGCCGGCGATTCGGATTCCGGTAACCGGGCGGGCGGCGCGCGTCAGTTGCCGACGCGCTCGCACACGGGCTGCGCCGGCATCAGTTGCGGCTTGGTTTCGACGGTCTGCACGGGGCGCCCGGCGAGTGCGGCGAGCGCCTGCCTGAGTTGCCAGTCGGTTGCCGTGCCGAACACGCGCTGCGGTAGCGCCGCGCTCTTCGCCGTATCGATCTTCGCGAGTGCACGCTGCTCGCGCAGCTTCTGCCGTTCCTTGCGCCCCTTCGCGAACGGATCGGGCGCGAGCCGGTCCGCATACGGCGCGCGGGGGAGGTCGGCTTCCCGGTACCACAGCAGCACGCCGTCGACGTCCGAGTCGCGGCGCGGCGGCACGAGCCAGTCCGGCACGACGCCGTAGCCGTCCATCGGGCAGCCGTTCGGCCGCAGGTTGCGCGCATACGTGAAATTCAGGCGCGTGCCGTCGATCAGGTCGACGCCCGTCTGCGCGAGGCCCTTGCCGTAGGTCGGCATGCCGAGCAGCTTCGCGCGGCCGAGATCCTTCAGCGCGGCCGCAGTCGCTTCGGCGGCCGATGCGCTCTGTCCGTCGACGAGCACGACGAGCGGTACGGTGCGCCACCAGTCGTCGGCCTGCAGCGGCGCGAGCGGATCCTGCCCGTGCATGACCGGTAGTTCGTAGTCGGGCCAGTTGGTCGTGTAGCGGCGGCGGTTGGCGTCGCCGCGCTCGACCGTCACCATCGCGGTGCGGTCGCGGCCCGCGAACAGCGCGATGATGCCGATCGCCGCATTGATTGCGCCGCCGCCGTTGATGCGCAGGTCGAGAATCAGGCCTTTCACCGGCGGGCCCGCGCGGCGCGCGGCCTGCACCGTGTCGATGTAGTCACCGACCGCCGGTTCCGGGAAGCTCGACAGCCGTGTGTACAGGATGTCGCCGTCGAGCCGCTTCGCGGTCGCCGGATGGGGTTTGAGGATCTTTCGCACGGGCGCGAAGCTCAGCGTCGCGTGCGACGGGCCGCGCTGAACCGTGAGCTTCAGCGGCACGCCCGCGTCGCCCTTTGAGAGCTTGGCCAGGTCGGCGGGGTCGATGCCGACGACGCTCGTATCGTTCATCGCGACAACGAGATCGTCGGGGCGCACGCCGGCCTGTTCCGCGGGCGCGTCGGGAATCACGTCGACGATGTGCAGCCCGTCGGGCCGCGTCTCGAACACGATGCCGATGCCGGGCGTGCCGTCGCGCGCACGCTGTTCGTCGTCGCGGCGCTCCTGCTCCTCCTTCGCGTCGAAGAACCGTGCGTACGGCAGCGTCTTGATTCCTGCGTGGGTCGTTGCGTCGAGCAGCGCGCCGATGTCGACGTCGGTCAGGTGCTGCTGCTTCAGGACTTCCACCGCCGCCTTGAGCTCGCAGATCTGCTGCTCCCAGTCGGGCGGGCAGGGCGAAGGCGGCTGGGCGGCGGGCGAGACGGCGCCGGGTGCGGAAGCGGGCGGCGGGGCCGCCGGCTGCTGCGCACCGACGGGCGACACGCAGGGCAGGAGCGCGGCCGTGACGGCTGCGCAAACGGCAAGGCGAACAACGACACGCGTGGGAGGCATCATCGGGACCGCACGTTTGAACGGAGGGCGAAGGTGCTGTCCCGCCGACGCGCGGCCGGCGTGCGGTCCGGCGAGACGGTCACGATTGTAGCCGACGCGCGTGACGGGGCAGGGCGAGCGGGCGGCGCGATGCACGGCGGTAGCGCAGCCATGAAAAAAGCCGGCCCAACCGGGCCGGCTTGTCGTCTGTGCCGAAGCAGCGTGGCGCTTAAACCTGCGCGCCTGCGTTCGGATCGTCCGGATCGTGCGCGGTCTTCTTTTCCTTGAGCAGGTCTTCGCGCTTGATGCCGAGCCACATCGCGAGCGAACCCGCGACGAACACCGACGAGTAGATGCCGAACATGATGCCGACCGTCAGCGCGAGTGCGAAGTAGTGCAGCGTCGGGCCGCCGAAGAAGAACATCGACAGCACCATCATTTCGGTCGACGTGTGCGTGATGATCGTACGCGACATCGTGGTCGTGATCGCGTGGTTGATCACTTCCTGCACGCTCATCTTGCGTTCGCGGCGGAACGTTTCGCGGATCCGGTCGAAGATGACGACCGACTCGTTGACCGAGTAGCCGAGCACCGCGAGGATCGCCGCGAGCACCGCCAGCGAGAACTCCCACTGGAAGAACGCGAAGAAGCCGAGAATGATCACGACGTCGTGCAGGTTGGCGATGATGCCGGCCACTGCGTACTTCCACTCGAAGCGGAACGACAGGTAGATCACGATGCCGATCACGACGCACGCGAGCGCGAGCAGGCCGTCGGTCGCGAGCTCCCGGCCGACCTGCGGGCCGACGAACTCGACGCGTTGCAGCGTGACGTCCGGGCTCTGCGCCTTCAGCGCGCCCATCACCTGGTCGCTCTGCTGCGCGGACGTGAGGCCTTCCTTCAGCTGCAGGCGGATCAGCACGTTGCGCGACGTGCCGAAATTCTGCACCTGCGCGTCGGCGTAGCCGAGCTTGCCGAGCGTCGCGCGCACGGGTTCGAGTTCCGCGGCCTGCTGGTACTGCACCTCGATCACCGTCCCGCCGGTGAATTCGACGGACAGGTGCAGCCCGCGGTGGAACAGGAAGAACACGGCGGCGAGGAACGTGACCAGCGAGATCACGTTGAACACCAGCGCGTGCCGCATGAACGGAATGTCTTTACGGATGCGGAAAAATTCCATGATTCGTCTCCGGGGCCTTATTGGGTCGAGCCCGGTTTCTTCGGCGACACGCCTTGCTGCGCGCGATTGCGCAGCTGCGGCTTGCCGGCGCGCGGCGCGTTGCTCTTCGCGGGGGCGGCGAGCTTCGCGGCGCGTGCCGTGTCGGTCGATTCGTCGGCGTCGGTGAACGACGCGCCGGCAGCGGCGCCTTCCGGCTTCCACACCTGGCCGATCGCGAGCGACTTCAGCTTCTTGCGGCCGCCGTACCAGAGGTTGACGATCCCGCGCGAGAAGAACACCGCGGAGAACATCGACGTCAGGATACCGAGGCAGTGCACGATCGCGAACGCGCGAACCGGGCCCGAGCCGAACGCGAGCAGCGCGAGGCCGGCGATCAGCGTCGTGACGTTCGAGTCGAGAATCGTCGCCCAGGCGTGCGCGTAGCCGGCCTGGATCGCGAGCTGCGGCGGCTGGCCGGCGCGCAGTTCTTCACGCACGCGCTCGTTGATCAGCACGTTCGAGTCGATCGCCATACCGAGCGCGAGCGCGATAGCGGCGATACCGGGCAGCGTCAGCGTCGCCTGCATCAGCGACAGCACGGCGACGAGCAGCAGCAGGTTCACCGACAGGCCGATCACCGACACCACGCCGAACAGCATGTAGTACGCGATCATGAACACGGCGATCGCGCAGAAGCCCCAGATCACCGAGTGGACGCCCATCTTGATGTTGTCGGCGCCGAGGCTCGGGCCGATCGTGCGTTCCTCGATGATGTCCATCGGTGCGGCGAGCGAACCGGCGCGCAGCAGCAGCGCGAGGTCGGCCGCGGCCTGCGGTGTCGGCTGACCCGTGATCTGGAAGCGGTCGCCGAGTTCCGACTGGATCGTCGCGACCGTCAGCACTTCGCCCTTGCCCTTCTCGAACAGCACCATTGCCATCGGCTTGCCGATGTTGTCGCGCGACACCGTGCGCACCGCGCGGCCACCGGCCGAGTCGAGGCGGATGTTGACGGACGGACGCTGGTGTTCGTCGAAGCCGGCCGATGCATCGATGATGCGGTCGCCGGTGAAGATCACGTCCTTCTTCAGCAGCACGGGAGCCTGGATGCCCTGCGTGAACAGTTCTTCGCCCGGCGGCACCGGATCGTTCGGGTTCGGGTGCGTGTTGATCGGGTCGGCGAGGCGTGCTTCGAGCGTCGCGGTACGGCCGATGATGTCCTTCGCCTTCGCGGTGTCCTGCACGCCCGGCAGTTCGACGACGATGCGGTCGCTGCCTTGCTGCTGCAGGATCGGCTCGGACACGCCGAGTTCGTTCACGCGGTTGTGGAGCGTCGTCAGGTTCTGCTTGAGCGCGGCGTCCTCGACGGACTTCTGCACGGCCGGCGTAAACGTGCCGACGACCTGCGTGCCGCCACCGCCGGGCTGGGTCGCCCACTGCAGTTCGGTGATCGACAGCGCGAGCACCTTGCGGGCGTCTTCCGCCGTCTGCGCATCGCTGAAATTGACGACCACGGACTGGTCGACGCGGCTGACGCCGCCGTCGCGGATGTTCTTGTCGCGCAGCAGCGTGCGCGCGTCGGACGCGTCGGAATCGAGCTTCTTCGTCAGCGCGCCCGTCATGTCGACCTGGAGCAGGAAGTGGACGCCGCCGCGCAGGTCGAGGCCGAGATACATCGGCAGCGCGTGCAGGGCGGTCAGCCAGCGCGGCGACGCGCTCTGCAGGTTCAGGGCGACGACGTACTGCGGATCGTTCGGGTCGGCGTTCAGCGACTTCTGCAGCAGGTCCTTGACGCGCAGCTGCGTATCGGTGTCCTTCAGGCGCACGCGGATGTTCGCGTTGGTCGCCGTGTTCTCGAAGGTGACGTCGTCCGGCGTGATCTGCGCGGAGGCGAGCGCCGATTCGACCTGGGTCAGCGTGGTCGAGTCGAGCTTGACCGTGGCCTTGCCGCTCGACACCTGCACCGCCGGCGCTTCGCCGAAGAAGTTGGGCAATGTGTACAGAAGGCCGATGGCGAGCGCCACGACCATCACGACATATTTCCAGAGTGGATAACGATTCATGAGGGAGCCGAACGGGTGGTTGGCGTGAAAGCGTCGCGTCCGGCGCCGCGGCGGCCCGCTCTCTCAGGCGGGCACGGCGCGGGGAGCCGGACGCTCGGTGAAAGCCTTACAGCGACTTGATCGTGCCCTTCGGCAGAATGGTCGTGACGGCAGCCTTCTGCACGGTGATTTCGGTGCCTTCGGCGATTTCGACGCCGATGTAGCCTTCGGTGACCTTCGTCACCTTGCCCACGAGGCCGCCGCTCGTGACGACTTCGTCGCCCTTGGCCATGGCCGCGAGCATGTTGCGATGCTCCTTCTGACGCTTCATCTGCGGACGGATCATGATGAAGTAGAGCACGGCAAACATCAGGATGAGCGGCAGGAAGCTCATCAGGCTCGATTCGGCGCCACCGGCACCTTGTGCGAACGCGTTGGAAATGAACGGCACGTTGGTCTCTCCGTAAGGGAAGATCGAAAAATAAGCCGGTTATTCTACCACCGGCCCCATGCGCAAACGGATCGGCAAATGCGCTTTCGGATCAAGCTGTTAAAGCGCGAACCGGTACCGTTGCGACTTGTTTGGAAAGGTAATTGTAATATTTGGCGGTCGGGTTCGACAGTCGGGACGCGTTATTTAGTACGCGTCCCATGTGACGAGCCGCGGTGCGGGCCGCCGGCCCGTCAGTCGACCCCTCTTGCGCGATCCTCCGCGAAGCGCTGGCGGAACGCGTCGAACGTATGGGTTTCGATCGCGTCGCGGATCTCGCTCATCAGCTGCAGGTAGTAGTGCAGGTTGTGGATCGTGTTGAGCTGCGCGCCGAGGATCTCGCCCACGCGATGCAGGTGATGCAGGTAGCCGCGCGAGAAGTTCTGGCACGTGTAGCACGTGCAGCTCGCGTCGAGCGGCTTCAGCGAGTTCTTGTGCGTCGCGTTGCGGATCTTCACGTCGCCGAAGCGCGTGAAGAGCCAGCCGTTGCGCGCGTTGCGGGTCGGCATCACGCAGTCGAACATGTCGATGCCGTTCGAGACGCCTTCGACCAGGTCCTCCGGCGTGCCGACGCCCATCAGGTAGTGCGGCTTGTTGGCCGGCAGCTTCGGGCCCACGTGCCGCAGCACGCGCATCATGTCTTCCTTCGGCTCGCCGACCGACAGCCCGCCGATCGCGAGGCCGTGGAAGCCGAACTCGGCGAGCCCCGCGAGCGATTCGTCGCGCAGGTCCTCGAACATCCCGCCCTGGACGATCCCGAAGAGGGCGTTCGGGTTGCCGAGCCGGTCGAACTCGTCGAGCGAGCGCTTCGCCCAGCGCAGCGACATCCGCATCGAGTCGGCCGCTTCCTTGTGCGTGGTCGGCACGCCGTTGGTCGCATACGGCGTGCATTCGTCGAACTGCATCACGATGTCCGAGTTCAGCACCTTCTGGATCTGCATCGACACTTCCGGCGACAGGAACAGCTTGTCGCCGTTGATCGGCGACGCGAACGTGACGCCGTCCTCGGTGATCTTGCGCAGATCGCCGAGCGAGAACACCTGGAAGCCGCCCGAGTCGGTCAGGATCGGCTTGTTCCAGCCCATGAAGCCGTGCAGGCCGCCGTGCGCGTCGATCGTGTCGAGGCCCGGGCGCAGCCACAGGTGGAACGTGTTGCCGAGGATGATCTGGGCCTTGATCTCGTGCAGCTCGCGCGGCTGGATCGCCTTCACGGTGCCGTAGGTGCCGACCGGCATGAAGATCGGCGTCTCGACCACGCCGTGGTTGAGCTTCACGCGGCCGCGGCGTGCGTGGCCGTCGGTCGTCAGCAGTTCGAATTCGAGCCCGTTCGCCGGGCGGTCCTGCACGGCAGCGTGCGTATCGTGGGATGAACCTTCGGTCATCGCGTCATTCTCCTTGCTACCGGAAAACAGTCCGGCGCATGTTGGAAGCGCCGCCGGAATACCGGCGGCGGTGAAAAAACGGGTGCGCGCCATCGTAGCGCGCGCAGCGGGAAAACGGGGCACGGCGGCCGCGCGGTGCGTGGGCCGTCGCGCATGCCGCGCTTATGCGCGCGGCGCCTCCGGCGTGTCGCGGCGCGTGAGCAGCATCGCGTCGCCGTAGCTGAAGAAGCGGTAGCGCTCGTCGATCGCGTGCCGGTACGCGGCGCGGATCGTCTCGACGCCCGCGAATGCGGACACCAGCATCAGCAGCGTCGATTTCGGCAGGTGGAAGTTCGTGACCAGCCGGTCGACCACGCGGAAACGATAGCCGGGCGTGATGAAGATGTCGGTCTCGGCCTGCGTGGTCGCGAGCGGGCGGCCCGCTTCGTCGGCCGCGCGCGCCGCGGCTTCGAGCGCGCGCATCGACGTCGTGCCGACCGCGATCACATTGCCGCCGCGTGCGCGGGTCGCGGCGATCCGGTCGACGAGCGACTGCGGCAGGTCGTACCACTCGCTGTGCATCTTGTGCTCGGCGATGTTGTCGACGCGCACCGGCTGGAACGTGCCGGCGCCGACGTGCAGCGTCAGCGTCGCGCGTTCGACGCCCATCGCGTCGAGCCGGTCGAGCATCGGCTGGTCGAAATGCAGCCCGGCCGTCGGCGCGGCGACCGCGCCCGGATTGCTCGCGTAGACGGTCTGGTAGCGCGTCTCGTCGGTCGCGTCCGGATCGTGCTCGATATAGGGCGGCAGCGGCAGGCGGCCGAACTGCTCGATCAGGTCGAGGCACGGCGCGGGGAAGTTCAGCGTGAAGAACGGCTCGACGCGCTCGCCGACCGTCACGTCGAACGCATCGGCGAGCCGCAGCGTCGTGCCGGCGCCCGGCGACTTGCTCGCGCGGATCTGCGCGAGCGCCGTGTGCGTGCCCGTCACGCGCTCGATCAGCACTTCGATCTTGCCGCCGCTGGCCTTCTGGCCGAAGAAACGCGCCTTCAATACCTTGGTATCGTTGAAGACGAGCAGGTCGCCGGCTGCGATGCACGACGGCAGCTCGGTGAAATGGCGGTCGACGAGGCGCGCGGGCGCGACGGTGCCGTCCACCTCGAGCAGGCGGCTCGCGGTGCGATCGGGCAGCGCGGTTTGTGCAATCAGCTCGGGCGGCAGATTGAAATCGAAATCGGAAAGCGTGAACATGCGGGCTGGTTCGAAGCGGCCGGCGGGCGTCGCCGGCAGGGCGGAAACGCGTAAATGGGGCGCGCGAGCCGCTATGATGACGGGATGCGCGGCCTGGCCGGCGTCGTTCGTTCGGACGACGTGAAAGCCGCTATTGTACTTGCCTTGCGAAGCACCCAGACGATCCGATGCCTGTGTCACCACGCCGTTCCCCCGCTGCAGTTGCCGATTCCGCCGATCCGTTCGACGCGGAGGATGCCGCGCCGCCCGCTCAAGACGCGGCGGAGCGCGCCGCCCCGCGTCGGGTTGGCCCGAAGCGCGGCGCTGACGGCAGGCTCGCGCAGCCGGCCGCCGCCGCGGCCGCGGCCGATGCCGATGCCGATGACGCCGCCGCGACCGACGCAGCGGGTGCGGCCGGCGCGAAGCGCAAGAAGAAGCCGGCCGCCGACAAGCCCGTGAAGACCGTCGACAAGCTCGCGAAGCTCGGCCTCACGCGTTCGATCGATCTCGTGCTGCATCTGCCGATGCGCTACGAGGACGAAACCACGCTCACGCCGATCGGCGAGCTGCTGCCGGGCGGTATCGCGCAGGCCGAAGGTGTCGTGTTCGACAACGAGGTTGCATACCGGCCGCGCCGCCAGCTGGTCGTGAAGATCCAGGACGACGACGGCGAGCACCTCGTGCTGCGCTTCCTGAATTTCTACGGCTCGCAGGTCAAGCAGATGGCCGTCGGCCAGCGGCTGCGCGTGCGCGGCGACGTGCGCGGCGGCTTCTTCGGGATGGAGATGGTGCATCCGGCGGTGCGCGTCGTCGAAGCCGATGCGCCGCTGCCGCAGGTGCTCACGCCCGTCTATCCGAGCACGGCCGGCGTGTCGCAGGCGTATCTGCGCAAGGCGATCGAGAACGCGGTCGAGCGCACGCCGCTGCCCGAACTGCTGCCGCCCGAGATCCAGCGCGATTACTTGAAGCCGCTCGACGTGCCGTCGCTCGAGCAGGCCGTGCGGATCCTGCACCACCCGCGCGTCGATTCCGACGAAGCCGCGCTGATGGACGGCTCGCATCCGGCGTGGACGCGCATCAAGTTCGAGGAGCTGCTGGCGCAGCAGCTGTCGCTCAAGCGCGCGCACGAGGAGCGCCGCACGCGCGCGGCGCCCGCGATGCCGCGTCGCACCGCGAGCGATGCCGATGCGCTGACCACCCGGCTCTACGCGGCGCTGCCGTTTACGCTGACGGGCGCGCAGGGGCGCGTCGTCGACGAGATCGCGAACGACCTCACGCTCGCGCACCCGATGCAGCGCCTGCTGCAGGGCGACGTCGGCAGCGGCAAGACGGTCGTTGCAGCGCTGGCCGCCACGCAGGCGATCGACGCCGGTTACCAGGCCGCGCTGATGGCGCCCACCGAAATTCTCGCGGAACAGCACGCGCGCAAGCTGCGCGCGTGGCTCGAGCCGCTCGGCGTCACGGTCGCGTGGCTCGCGGGCAGCCTGAAGGCGAAGGAGAAGCGCGCGGCGATCGAGGCGGCCGCGCTCGGCACCGCGCAGCTCGTGATCGGCACGCACGCGATCATCCAGGACACCGTCGAATTCGCGCGGCTCGGCCTCGTGATCGTCGACGAGCAGCACCGCTTCGGCGTCGAGCAGCGGCTCGCGCTGCGCGCGAAGGCCGCGAATGCGGCCAACGGCGCGCGCGACTTCCAGCCGCACCAACTGATGATGTCGGCCACGCCGATTCCGCGCACGCTCGCGATGACGTATTACGCGGATCTCGAGGTCTCGACGATCGACGAGCTGCCGCCGGGCCGCACGCCCGTGCTGACGCGCCTCGTCGGCGATGCGCGGCGCGAGGAGGTGATCGCCCGCGTACGCGAGGCCGCGCTGACCGGGCGCCAGGTCTACTGGGTGTGCCCGCTGATCGAGGAGAGCGAGACGCTGCAGCTGCAGACGGCCGTCGAGACTTACGAGACGCTGGCCACCGCGCTCCCGGAGCTGAAGGTCGGGCTCGTGCACGGCCGGCTGTCGCCGGCCGACAAGGCGGCCGTGATGGAAGCGTTCACGCGCAACGACGTGCAGCTGCTCGTCGCGACGACCGTGATCGAGGTCGGCGTCGACGTGCCGAACGCGTCGCTGATGGTGATCGAGCACGCGGAGCGCTTCGGCCTTGCGCAGCTGCACCAGCTGCGCGGCCGGGTCGGGCGCGGCACCGCGGCGTCGGTGTGCGTGCTGCTGTACACGGGGCCGCTGTCGCTCACGGGCCGCGAGCGCTTGAAGACGATGCGCGAGACGACCGACGGCTTCGAGATCGCGCGGCGCGACCTCGAGATCCGCGGCCCCGGCGAATTCCTCGGCGCACGCCAGTCGGGCGCGGCGATGCTGCGCTTTGCGAACCTCGAGACCGACGGCTGGCTGATCGATCCGGCCCGAGAAGCCGCGACGCGGCTGATTGCCGCGTATCCCGAGATCGTCACGCAGCATCTCGCACGCTGGCTCGGCGCGCGCGAGCAGTATCTGAAGGCCTGATCCGCGGGGCGGAGCCGGATTTCAAACCGCCGTTTGAAGCATTCCGATGCAGAGAAACTTGGCGAACCGGTGTCACAGGGTGTATAAATTAAACCTATCGCTTGTATATCTCTGATTGACCCACAATGACGCTGACTGAATTGAAATACATCGTCGCGGTCGCGCGCGAACGGCATTTCGGCCGCGCGGCCGAAGCATGCTTCGTGAGCCAGCCGACGCTGTCGGTGGCGATCAAGAAGCTCGAAGACGAGCTCAACGTGCAGATTTTCGAACGCGGCGCGAGCGAAGTGAGCGTGACACCGATCGGCGACCAGATCGTCACGCAGGCGCAGCGCGTGCTCGAGCAGACCTTCGCGATCAAGGAGATCGCGAAGCAGGGCAAGGATCCGCTGGTCGGCCCGTTCCGCCTGGGCGTGATCTACACGATCGGGCCGTACCTGCTGCCGACGCTCGTCAAGCAGATGATCCAGCGGGTCCCGCAGATGCCGCTGATGCTGCAGGAAAACTACACGCTGAAGCTGCTCGAACTGCTGAAGCAGGGCGAGATCGACGCCGCGATCATGGCGCTGCCGTTTCCGGAAACCGGCCTGATGGTGCGCCCGCTGTACGACGAACCGTTCGTCGTTGCGCTGCCCGCCGGCCATCCGTGGGAAAAGCGCGAGGAAATCGACGCCGAGGACCTGAAGCAGGAAACCATGCTGCTGCTCGGCAACGGCCACTGCTTCCGCGATCACGTGCTCGGCGTGTGCCCGGAGCTGATGCGCTTCTCGCAGACGGCCGACGGCATCCAGAAAACCTTCGAGGGCTCGTCGCTGGAGACGATCCGCCACATGGTCGCAAGCGGTGTCGGCATCACCGTGCTGCCGCGGATGTCGGTTGCCGAGGTCGGCCCGCGCGCGAACGGCCCCGATGCCGAACTGCTGTCGTACGTGCCGTTCAACGAGCCGGTGCCCGACCGCCGCGTGGTGCTCGTGTGGCGCAAGAGCTTCACGCGGATGCCCGCGATCGACGCGATCAGCGACGCGATTTCCGCGTGCGAGCTGCCGGGCGTCGCGAAGCTCGACATGCCGGCGACGATGAACTGAGCACGCTGCAGCATGCACATGTGGCAGCACGATGAACGGGGTCTTGCGACCCCGTTTATTTTTCTCTATCGCATAGATGAAATTTATCAAATTCAATAATTTGATAGATCAAAATAGAATCCTCACCATGGATCGGCGTGAAGTCGACGACTGATCCAAACGTCGAATGCAAGCGTCAAAGGAGGGTGTCATGATGCAATCGGTATTGCAGCGCGCGCAGCGGAACATCCCGTCGCGCGACGCGGTCGTACATCGCGCCAGGGCGGCGGTTCGCAGCCTGCGTCCGATTGCGTTCGCGTACCTGGCGGACCGTGTGTATGGTGGCTGAACGCCGCCTCGCGCGGGTTCAGTGTTCCCCCGCATCACCCGCCGTCAAGCCATGAGGGAGCATCGCATGTCCGAAAGCTGGAATACCGCCCGCAGCGCCGGCACGACGCCTGCCGGCAGCCGGTTCCCCGAGCGTCCCGCCTGCGGTGCATCGCAGCGGGAGCGCGCGTCACAGGCCACGCACGACATCCCGTAGTACGACAGGAGGACCAACCTGTTCCGTTTCCCATCCCCGCAATGACACTCCGCCAACCGCGCCCGGCATGCCGCCGGAGCGAACGGGTGGAGTCATATGAGCAAGCCAAGGAGAAATCGCATGTCGAACGAAACGAAGTGCCCGTTCAACCACACCGCTGGTGGCGGCACGACGAACAAGGACTGGTGGCCGAATCAGCTTAACCTGAACATCCTGCATCGGCATTCGGCATTGTCCGATCCGATGGACAAGGATTTCGACTACGCCGAAGCGTTCAAGAAGCTGGACCTTGCGGCGGTGAAGAAGGACCTGCACGCGCTGATGACGACGTCGCAGGACTGGTGGCCGGCCGACTTCGGCCACTATGGCGGCCTGTTCATTCGCATGGCCTGGCACAGCGCCGGCACGTACCGCACGGCCGACGGCCGCGGCGGCGCGGGCGGCGGGCAGCAGCGCTTCGCGCCGCTGAACAGCTGGCCGGACAACGTGAGCCTCGACAAGGCGCGCCGGCTGCTGTGGCCGATCAAGCAGAAGTACGGCCGCAACATCTCGTGGGCCGACCTGCTGATCCTGACTGGCAACGTCGCGCTCGAATCGATGGGCTTCAAGACTTTCGGCTATGCCGGTGGCCGCGTCGATACGTGGGAGCCGGACGACGTGTACTGGGGTTCGGAAAAGATCTGGCTGGAACTGAGCGGTGGTCCGAACAGCCGCTACTCGGGCAAGCGTGACCTCGAAAGCCCGCTCGCCGCGGTGCAGATGGGCCTCATCTACGTGAACCCGGAAGGCCCGGACGGCAACCCCGACCCGGTCGCCGCCGCGCATGACATCCGCGAGACGTTCGCGCGCATGGCGATGAACGACGAAGAGACGGTCGCGCTGATCGCGGGCGGCCACACGTTCGGCAAGACGCACGGCGCCGGTCCGGCCTCGAACGTCGGCGCCGAGCCGGAAGCCGCGGGCCTCGAAGAGCAGGGCCTCGGCTGGAAGAGCACGTTCGGCACGGGCAAGGGCAAGGATGCCATCACGAGCGGCCTCGAAGTCACGTGGACGTCGACGCCGACGCAGTGGAGCAACGACTTCTTCAAGCACCTGTTCAGCTACGAATGGGAGCTCACGAAGAGCCCGGCTGGCGCGCACCAGTGGGTCGCGAAGGACGCCGGCGACGTGATTCCGGATGCGTTCGACCCGTCGAAGAAGCATCGTCCGACGATGTTGACGACCGACCTGTCGCTGCGTTTCGATCCGGCCTACGAGAAGATTTCGCGCCGCTTCTACGAGAACCCGGCCGAGTTCGCCGACGCGTTCGCGCGCGCCTGGTTCAAGCTCACGCACCGCGACATGGGCCCGCGTGCCCGTTATCTCGGTCCGGACGTGCCGGCCGAGCATCTGTTGTGGCAAGACCCGATCCCGGCCGTCGATCACAAGCTGATTGACGACGCCGACGTCGCGGCGTTGAAGGCGAAGGTGCTCGCATCGGGCCTGTCGGTGTCGCAGCTCGTGTCGACCGCATGGGCGTCGGCTGCGACGTTCCGCGGTTCGGACAAGCGCGGCGGGGCAAACGGTGCGCGTATCCGTCTCGCGCCGCAGAAGGACTGGGAAGTGAACCGTCCGGCCGAACTCGCGAAGGTGCTCGCGACGCTCGAAGGCGTGCAGAAGGCGTTCAACGACGCGCAGACGGGCGGCAAGAAGGTATCGCTCGCCGACCTGATCGTGCTGGCCGGTGCGGCCGGTGTCGAGCAGGCCGCGAAGAACGCGGGCGTCGCGGTGACGGTGCCGTTCGCACCGGGCCGTGGGGATGCGTCGCAGGAAGAGACCGACATCGAAGCGATGGCCGTGCTCGAGCCGGTTGCAGACGGCTTCCGCAACTTCCTGAAGCATGCCTACCAGACGCCGGCCGAGGCACTGCTGGTCGACAAGGCGCAACTGCTGACGCTGAGCGCGCCCGAGATGACGGCACTCGTCGGTGGCCTGCGCGTGCTCGGTGCGAACGCCGGCGATGCGAAGCACGGCGTGTTCACCGACCGTCCGGAAGCGCTGACGAACGACTTCTTCGTGAACCTGCTCGACATGGGCACCGAATGGAAGCCGGTGTCGGCCGCGAACGACGTGTTCGAAGGGCGCGATCGTGCGACGGGCAAGGTCAAGTGGACCGGCTCGCGCGTCGACCTGATCTTCGGCTCGCATGCGCAACTGCGTGCGCTGGCCGAGGTGTACGGCAGCGCGGATGCGAAGGAGAAGTTCGCACGTGACTTCGTCGCGGCCTGGAACAAGGTGATGAACCTCGACCGCTTCGACCTCGCGTGAGCATCGCCGTGCAGTAGTGCGGTAATGCAGTAACGGGAAACGGCCGGTCATCCAGCCGGCCGTTTCTCCCTGATCCTGGGTTTCGTTCAAGGAGTGACGATCATGACGCAAATGAAGTTGAACATGCGCGCCGCACTGGCGGCGCCGGCCGAGATCGCGCGGTACGTAGTCGGATTCGCGATCGTCATCGGCGGTGCGGCCGAACTGGCGTCGCAGGCGCTGCACGCGATCGCCTGAGCGCGGCGTTTCACGCGCCACGCGTAGTGGCGAGCACCGCGTGCGAGTGGTGTGGTGTAGACAGGCAGGTCCCCGATTCGCTTTCATTGCTCTGGTTCATTGAGTAAGGAGTCCGGAGCATATTCGGAAGACTCCCGCTGCCCGGATCGACATCGGCATCAGCGACAAGGACCGCAAGAAGATCGCGGAAGGCCTGGCATGAGGCGGTCGTACGCACCGCGCGCACAATCTTCCCGTTCGCTGATGCGGCGAGCGACGAGCCGACCGCCGACCTGTTGACGCAGCGCTTGCGCACGCATGAAAAACCCGCGTGGATGCTGCGGTCGCTGCTCGCGTAGGCGTGCAACGCGCGGCAGGCTGGCAGAAGCCCTCGCGTGCTGCTCCGGCCCTGATTGATCCGCATGCATCGGGTCGAGCGCAGGCCGGTGCGTCCGACGGATCCGCGCGTATGCCGGCTCTGTCCCTTGATTGATGCGCTTTGCGGCTCGGCCATGTGCAGCGGGCACGCGCAGCGCGCTGGTGTCCGGCCGTTGCCGCCCGCCAGCCGCACCGACATGACGCGAAGCACCGCTCGGCTCTAAAATGCCGGGGTTATCTTCCCGGTGCTTCGCCATGCTTGCCCGCTTTCCCCTGTATCTGCGGCTCGTCCGGATGGACAAGCCGATCGGCAGCCTGCTGCTGCTGTGGCCGACGCTCAACGCGCTGTGGATCGCGTCCGACGGCCATCCGCGCTGGCCGCTGCTCGTGATCTTCTCGCTCGGCACGCTGCTGATGCGCTCGGCCGGCTGCGCGATGAACGACTACGCCGACCGCGATTTCGACCGCCACGTGAAGCGCACGGCCGACCGGCCGCTGACGTCGGGCAAGATCCGCGCGTGGGAAGCCATCGCGATCGCGGTCGGGCTCGCCTTCATCTCGTTCCTGCTGATCCTGCCGCTCAACACGCTGACGAAGCAGCTGTCCGTCGTCGCGCTGTTCGTCGCGGGCTCGTATCCGTTCATGAAGCGCTTCTTCGCGATTCCGCAGGCGTATCTCGGCATCGCGTTCGGCTTCGGCATTCCGATGGCGTTCGCGGCCGTGCAGGACACGGTGCCGACGATCGCATGGGTGATGCTGATCGCGAACATTTTCTGGTCGGTCGCGTACGACACCGAATACGCGATGGTCGATCGCGATGACGACATCAAGATCGGGATCCGCACGTCCGCGCTGACCTTCGGCCGCTTCGACGTCGCGGCCGTCATGCTGTGCTACGCAGTGACGCTCGGCATCTACGTGTGGATCGGCGTGACGCTGGGCTTCGGCCTCGCGTACTGGGCCGGCTGGGCGGCGGCGATCGGCTGCGCGCTGTATCACTACACGCTGATCAAGGACCGCGAGCGGATGCCGTGCTTCGCGGCGTTCCGGCACAACAACTGGCTCGGCGGCGTGCTGTTCGCGGGTATTGCCGTGCATTACCTGCTGGCAGGGAGCTGAGCTTCCCGATTTGTCCGCCGGCGTCATGTCGTGCGGAACGCGGCAACAAAAAAAAGCGGCCTGGGCCGCTTTTTTTGTTGGTCGAGCAAGGCCGAGGGGCGGCCCGTGCAGCGCAGAAAGCACCGGGCCGGTACCGCCGGTGCGCTTACGCGCGACCGAGCTCGTCGCCCATTTCCTTTGCGCGCGCTTCGGCCGCGAGCGCACCGCGCACGATCGCGTCCTTCACGCCTTGCGCGTCGAACGACGCGAGCGCGGCGGCCGTCGTGCCGCCCTTCGACGTCACGCGTTCGCGCAGCACGCTTGCCGGCTCGCCCGATTGCGCGGCGAGTTGCGCGGCACCCGTGAACGTCGCGACCGCGAGAGCGCGACCCTGTTCGTCGTTCATGCCGAGCTGGCGCGCGGCTTCTTGCAGCGCTTCGATGAAATAGAACACGTAGGCCGGGCCGCTGCCCGAAATGGCCGTGACGGCATCGAGCTTCGACTCGTCGTCGAACCACACGATCTCGCCGACCGCACCGAGCACGTTCGACGCGAGTTCGCGGCCCGCCGCATCGACGCCCGGCAGCGCGGCGAGGCCCGTCACGCCCATGCCGACGAGCGCGGGTGTATTCGGCATCGTGCGCACGATGCGGTCGTAGCCGCCGAGCCAGCGTGCGAGATCCGTGCCGCGGATGCCGGCTGCGATGCTGATCACGAGCTGCGCCTTCAGGTGCGGCGCGAGCGCCTGCGCGACGTCCTTCAGCACCTGCGGCTTCACCGCGAGCACGACCGCGTCGTAGTCGGCGAGCGTCGCGTCGATGGCCGCGCCGGTGCGCACGCCGAACTGCTGCGCGGCGCGCGCGCGCACTTCTTCGTTGACGTCGATGGCATATAGGCCGTCAGCGGCGACGCCGCGCTTGATCAGGCCGCCGATCAGGGCCGCGGCCATGTTGCCGCCGCCGATGAATGCGATTTTCATGATGTCCGATTGAGCGAGTGAGTGAACGGTAGGGCGTAAAGGGTGCGGCGTTCAGTGCGAGTAATCGCGCGCGCCGAAGATCGCGGTGCCGACGCGCACGATCGTCGCGCCTTCGAGCACGGCCGCATCGAGATCGGCGGACATGCCCATCGACAGCGTGTCGAGCGGCAGGCCGTCGGCGCGCAATGCGTCGAACAGCACGCGCAGCGCGCGATGCGGCGCGCGTTGCGCTTCGGTGTCGCCGGCCGGTTCGGGAATCGCCATCAGGCCGCGCAGCCGCAGCGACGGCAGCGCGGCGACCGCGCGCGCGACCTCGGCCACGTCGGCCGGCGCGACGCCGCTCTTCGACGCCTCGCCGCTGATGTTCACCTGCACGCACACGTTGAGCGGCGGCAGGTGCGCGGGGCGTTGTTCCGACAGGCGCTGCGCGATCTTCAGCCGGTCGACCGAATGGACCCAGTCGAAGCGTTCGGCCACCGGGCGCGTCTTGTTCGATTGCAGCGGCCCGATGAAATGCCATTCGAGACTGGCGCGCAGGTCGGCGAGCGCGTCGATCTTGTCGATCGATTCCTGCACGTAGTTTTCGCCGAAGGCACGCTGCCCGGCCGCATGCGCGGCGCGCACGTCGTCGGCGGGAAACGTCTTCGAGACGGCGAGCAGCGACACGGTGGCGGGATCGCGGCCGGCCGCGCGGGCGGCGTCGGCGATGCGGTGATGAACGGATTCGAGACGGGCGGCGAGATCGGACATGACGGACACGAAAGCAGGCACGAAAGCGGGCATGGAGCGGATGCGCTGCGGCACGCGACGCATCGATTCGCCCATTATACGGACGCCGCGCGCGAGGCCCAGCGCCGATCCGTCATTCGCATGAACCGGCCCTAGCCGTACAGCAGATGCTCGACGAGCTGGATCCAGTGGGCGACCGGAATCTGCGTGCCGCTCTGCAGGTGCGCGATGCAGCCGACGTTGCCGGAGACGATCATCTGCGGTTCGAGCGCCTGCAGCTTCAGCAGCTTCTGCTTGCGCAACCGGTACGACAGCGACGGCTGCGTCAGCGAATAGGTGCCGGCCGAGCCGCAACAGAGATGGCTGTCGGCCGGCAGCCGCACGTCGATGCCGAGCGTCTCGAGCAGGCGTTCGACCTTGCCGCGCGACTGCTGGCCGTGCTGCAGCGTGCACGGCGGGTGGTACGCGACCGTATGGATCGCGCGGCGCCGCGCAAGCGTCGCGAGCTCGGCCTCGAACGCGAGCAGCACGTCGGAGATGTCGCGCGTGAGCGACACGATGCGCTGTGCCTTCTCCGCGTAGGCCGGGTCGTCGCGCAGCAGGTGCGCGTATTCGAGCACCGTCGCGCCGCAGCCCGACGCGTTCATCACGATCGCCTCGACGCCCTGTTCGACATGGGGCCACCATGCGTCGATGTTGCGGCGTGCGTCGTCGAGCGCTTCGTCGTGATAGTTCAGGTGCAGGCGGATCGCGCCGCAGCAGCCCGCATCGGGCGCGACGACCGTTTCGATGCCGAGCGCGTCGAGCACACGCGCGGTCGCGATGTTGATGTTCGGCAGCATCGACGGCTGCACGCAGCCGCCCAGCATCAGCATCTTGCGCGTATGCGTGAGGTGCGGCCATTCGAGCAGCCGCGTGCGCGGCGGCACCTTGTCGCGCAGCCGCTTCGGCAGCAGCGGCCGCACGTGCTGGCCGAGCCGCATCACTGGCGAGAACAACGCCTCGTTCGGCACGAGGCTCGCGAGCAGGCGGCGCACGAGACGCTGCTGCACCGGGCGTTTCACCTGCGCCTCGACGTGCTTGCGGCCGATCTCCACGAGCCGGCCGTACTGGACGCCGGACGGGCAGGTCGTCTCGCAGCTGCGGCACGTGAGGCAGCGGTCGAGGTGCTGCTGCGTGCTGCGCGTGACGGGCGCGCCTTCGACCATCTGCTTGATCAGGTAGATCCGGCCGCGCGGGCCGTCGAGTTCGTCGCCGAGCAACTGGTAGGTCGGGCAGGTCGCGGTACAGAACCCGCAATGCACGCACTTGCGCAATATCGCGTCGGCCTCGTCGCCGTCGGGCGTATTGCGGATGAAATCGGCGAGGTTCGTTTGCATCGATCCCTCAGAGATCAGGGTAGAGCCGGCCGCGGTTGAAGATGCGCGCGGGATCGAACGCGGCCTTCAGCCCGCGGTGGATTTTCATCATCGGGGCGGGGAGCGGCGTGAACACGCCCGCGCTGCGGTCGTACGCGTCGCCCGCGCGGAACAGCGTCGCGTGGCCACCGGCCTGCTTGGCGCTCATCCGCACGGTCTGTGCATCGGCGTCGGTGATCCACCAGCGCTGCGCGCCACCCCATTCCATCAACTGGGTGCCCGGCAGGTGCATCGGTTCGGTGATCGACGGCAGTGCGAGGCGCCACAGCGCATAGCCGGGCGGGATGCCGTTGAAGAACGGGTCGGTATGCTCGCGCAGGCCGGCCCAGAAGCGCTCGGCCTCGACCGCGTCGACGACTTCGCCGCCGAGCTGCGTCTTCGCGGATTTCACGGCCGCCTCGGCGCCCGACAGGCGCAGCACGAGCGTGCCGTTGCGCCACCCGCTCGCGCTGACGGGCAGCGGATGGCCGCCCCATTCGTTGAGCTTGCGTACCGCGTCGGTCGCGGTCATCTCGAACTTCAGCGTGACTTCGGCGACGGGCATCGGCAGCACCTTGATCGACAGGTCGAGCATCAGCCCGAGCGTGCCGAGCGCGCCGGCCATCAACCGCGACACGTCGTAGCCGGCGACGTTCTTCACGACCTGCCCGCCGAAGCGCAGCATTTCGCCGCGGCCGTTCATCAGCGTGACGCCGAGCACGAAATCGCGCGGCGCGCCGCAGGTGGCACGCCGCGGGCCCGCGAGACCGGCCGCGACGCAGCCGCCGACGGTGGCCGCGCGGCCGAAGTGCGGCGGCTCGAACGGCAGCATCTGGCCGCACTCGGCGAGGACGGTTTCAAGCTGCGCGAGCGGCGTGCCCGCGCGGACCGTGACGACGAGTTCGGCCGGGTCGTACGATACGACGCCCTGAAACGCGCGCGTGTCGAGTATTTCGCCCTCGAGCGCCTGGCCGTACCAGTCCTTGGTGCCGCCGCCGCGAATCCGCAGCGGCCGGCCGTCGGCGCTGGCGGCGCGGACGCGCTCGGCCCATCCGGCGACGATGTCGTCCTCTTCCATGTTCTGTTGCTGCCTCGACTTGTTGTTCGGTCGATTGTACCGGGGTGGCGCGAATCCACATCGCGACTATCCCTAAGCCCCGTATCGCAGACCGCATGCCGGCGCCGCCGCGCGAACGTGGCCGTCCGCCGCGACCCGGCCGCCGGCCCGGGCCGGCGCACCGCGCGCGATGCTCAGAAACGCGGCAGGTCGGGGTGCGGCAGCAGCCCGCCGCGCACGTGCTGGCGACCGTACTCGGCGCAGCGCGCACGGGTCGGGATGCCCTTGTCCGGGTTCAGCAGCCCGGCCGGATCGAACGCGCGCTTGACCGCGAAGAACGCATCGCGCTCCTGCGGCGAGAACTGTACGCACATCGAATTGAGCTTCTCGATGCCGACGCCGTGCTCGCCCGTCACGCTGCCACCGAATTCCACGCAGCATTCGAGGATTTCCGCGCCGAACTGCTCGGCGCGGTGCAACTCGTCCGGATCGTTCGCGTTGTAGAGGATCAGCGGATGCATGTTGCCGTCGCCCGCGTGGAACACGTTGATGCAGCGCAGCCCGTAGCGCGTTTCGAGCTGCTCGATGCGCGCGAGCAGCGGGCCGATCGCACGGCGCGGCACGGTGCCGTCCATGCAGTAATAGTCGGCGGAAATCCGGCCGGCGGCCGGGAACGCGTTCTTCCGGCCCGACCAGAAGCGCAGCCGCTCGTGTTCGTTGCGCGATACCTGGATGCGCGTCGCGCCATGCTCGCGCAGCACGGCCGTCATCCGCACGATCTCTTCGGCGACTTCTTCCGGCGTGCCGTCCGATTCGCACAGCAGGATCGCTTTCGCGTCGAGGTCGTAGCCCGCGTGCGTGAACGCCTCGACGGCCTGCGTGGCCGGCTTGTCCATCATTTCGAGCCCGGCCGGGATGATTCCGGACGCGATGATCGCCGCGACGGCCTCGCCGCCCTTGACGACGTCGTCGAAGCTCGCCATCACGAGCTGGGCCGTTTGCGGCTTCGGGATCAGCCTCACCGTGACCTCGGTGACGATCGCGAACATCCCTTCGCTGCCGATCATCACGGCGAGCAGGTCGAGGCCCGGCATGTCGAGTGCGAGCGAGCCGAACTCGACGATCTCGCCGTCGATCGTCACCGCGCGCACGCGCATCACGTTGTGTACGGTCAGCCCGTATTTCAGGCAGTGCACGCCGCCGGAATTTTCCGCGACGTTGCCGCCGATCGTGCACGCGATCTGCGACGACGGATCGGGCGCGTAATACAGGCCGTACGGCGCGGCGGCTTCCGAGATCGCGAGGTTGCGCACGCCGGGTTGCACGGTCGCCGTGCGCGCGTAAGGATCGACTTCGACGATGCGCGTGAAGCGCGCAAGCGACAGCACGACGCCGAGCGCGATCGGCAGCGCGCCGCCCGACAGGCTCGTGCCCGCGCCACGCGGCACGATCGGCACTTCCATGCGGCGGCAGATCTGCACGATCCGCTGCACCTGCGACTCCGTTTCGGGCAGCGCGACCGCGAGCGGCAGGCGGCGGTACGCGGACAGGCCGTCGCATTCGTACGGTGCCGTGTCTTCGTCGCGGTACAGCAGGCAGTGCGTCGGCAACACGGCCATCAGCGCCTGCACGACTTCGCGCTGGCGCTGCGCGCGTGCCGCGCTCGACAGTTCGACGGGAGCGTTCATGGGGTCTCCTGCAGCAGGCGGCGCGGTGTCGCGACGCCGTCTCAGCACGTGAAAATCTTGCCCGGATTCATCAGGTTGCGCGGATCGAGCGCGAGCTTGATCGCACGCATCGTGTCGATCGCGTTGTCGCCGTGCTCCTTCGGCAGGAAGCGCATCTTGTGCAGCCCGACGCCGTGCTCGCCCGTACAGGTGCCGCCGAGGCGCAGCGCGCGCTCGACGATCCGGTCGTTGATGTGCTCGGCTTCGGCGATTTCCTCCGGCTTGTCGGGATCGATCAGGATCGCGACGTGGAAATTGCCGTCGCCGACGTGGCCGACGATCGGGCAGGGCAGCGACGACGCGCGCAGGTCGACTTCGGTTTCCTCGACGCACGCGGCGAGCTGCGAGATCGGCACGCAGACATCGGTCGTCACCGCGCGGCAACCGGGTTTCAACTGCAGCATCGCGAAATACGCGTTGTGGCGGGCGGCCCAGAGGCGGCTGCGGTCTTCGGGGCGGGTTGCCCATTCGAAGCCCTGGCCGTTGTTCTGGCCGGCGAGCGCCTGCACGAGCTCGGCCTGTTCCTTCACGCCGGCCTCGGTGCCGTGGAATTCGAAGAACAGCGTCGGCGCTTCGGTGAGCGTCAGGTTCGAATGGCGGTTGATCGAGCGCACGGCGAGCGCATCGACGAATTCGACGCGCGCGATCGGCACGCCGATCTGGATCGTCTCGATCACGGTGCGCACGGCGTCGCCCATCGACGGGAACGTGCAGGTCGCGGCCGACACGGCCTCGGGCAGCGGATGCAGGCGCAGCGTGATCTCGGTGATCACGCCGAGCGTGCCTTCGGAGCCGACGAACAGGCGCGTGAGGTCGTAGCCGGCCGACGACTTGCGGGCGCGCGAGCCGGTTTTCACCACGCGGCCGTCGGCGAGCACGGCGGTCAGGCCGAGCACGTTTTCGCGCATCGTGCCGTAGCGCACGGCGTTGGTGCCCGACGCGCGCGTTGCGGTCATCCCGCCGATGCTGGCGTCGGCGCCCGGGTCGATCGGGAAGAACAGGCCGGTGTCGCGCAGCGCTTCGTTGAGCGCCTTGCGCGTGATGCCCGGCTCGACCGTCACGGTCAGGTCTTCGGCGTTGATCGACAGCACGCGGTTCATTTCCGACAGGTCGAGCGATACGCCGCCGCGCACCGCGAGCAGGTGGCCTTCGAGCGACGAGCCGGCACCGTACGGGATCAGCGGTACGCTGTACAGCGCGCACAGCGACACGACTTCGCGCACGTCGTCCGTGCTGTGCGCGAACACGACGGCGTCGGGCAGTTGCGGGTCGAACGGCGATTCGTCGCGGCCGTGGTGGGCGCGGACGGCGTCGGCGGTCGACACGCGCTCGCCGAAGGCGGCGCGCAGCGCATCGAGCATGGCAGGGGGAAGGGGACGGCGCGTGGCGGCCGGCGGGGCGGGGTGATTCACGAATGTCTCCTGACGACTGCTTGTCAAACTTTCGGCCCATTCTACGCTGGAACGCCTGCTGCGGCCCCCGCCGCGGGCTGCGATAATCGCGTTCCACGGCAACCCGTGGCCGCACGGCGGCCGCGCACCAGAGGACATTCGCATGGGCAACCGCTTGAGCAAGATCGCCACGCGCACCGGCGACGATGGCACCACCGGCCTCGGCGACGGACGGCGCATCGGCAAGGACGATGTGCGGATCGCCGCGATCGGCGACGTCGACGAACTGAATTCGAACCTCGGCGTGCTGCTCGCCGAGCCGCTGCCCGACGACGTGCGCACGGCGCTCGTCACGATCCAGCACGACCTGTTCGACCTCGGCGGCGAGCTGTGCATCCCCGGCCACACGGTGATCGACGACACGCACCTCGCGCGCCTCGACCGCTGGCTCGCCGAGTACAACGGGACGCTGCCGCCGCTGAAGGAGTTCATCCTGCCGGCCGGCTCCCGCGCGGCGTCGCTCGCGCACGTGTGCCGGACGGTGTGCCGCCGCGCGGAGCGCTCGATCGTCGCGCTCGGGCGCAACGACGCGCTCAATGATGCACCGCGGCGTTACGTGAACCGGCTGTCGGACCTGCTGTTCGTGCTGGCGCGCGTGCTGAACCGCACCGACGGCGGGGCGGACGTGCTGTGGGAGCGTGGCCGCGTCCGCTGACGCCACGCAAGGATTTCCGCACTGCGACAATTTGCCCGAGGGACGGGCCATTTTAAAGATGTATCGTATCTACATGTTTAACGGAGAACGAACATGACCCCCATTACCGCTGACCAGATGGCTCGCGTGAAGGCCACTGCCCCTGTCCTCGCCGTGCACGGTGCGACGATCACGAAGCATTTCTACCAGCGCATGTTCGCGCGCCATCCGGAACTGAAGAACCTGTTCAACCAGACGCACCAGAAGACCGGCAGCCAGCCGGAGACGCTCGCGAAGGCCGTCTATGCGTATGCGGCGAACATCGACAACCTCGGCGCGCTGGGCGGCGCCGTGTCGCACATCGCGCACAAGCACGCGAGCCTGAACATCCGCCCCGAGCATTACCCGATCGTCGGCGAGAACCTGCTCGCGTCGATCGTCGAGGTGCTCGGCGATGCAGTCGACGCCGACACGCTCGAAGCATGGCGCGTCGCGTACGGCCAGCTCGCGCAGATCCTGATCGGCGCCGAGGCCGACCTGTATGCAGGCGCCGCATGGAGCGGGTTCCGCCCGTTCAAGGTCGAGCGCAAGGTGCGCGAGAGCGACGAGATCACGTCGTTCTACCTGACGCCGGCGGACGGCGGCGCGGCACCGACGTTCGAACCGGGCCAGTACATCACGGTGAAGCGCTTCGTCGGCGACCTCGGCGTCGACCAGCCGCGCCAGTACAGCCTGTCCGACGCGCCGAACGGCAAGTGGCTGCGCATCTCGGTGAAGCGCGAAGCCGGCAAACCGGAAGTCATTCCGGCCGGCAAGGTGTCGACGCTGATGCACGACGGCGTCGAGGAGGGTGCGATCGTCGAGGTGACCGCGCCGATGGGCGAATTCTCGCTGAAGCGTGGCGTCGAGACGCCGGTCGTGCTGATCTCGGGCGGCGTCGGCATCACGCCGATGATGTCGATGGTGTCGACGCTGGTCGCGGAAGGCAGCAAGCGCGACGTGCGGTTCGTCCATGCATGCCGTTCGGGCGCGGTGCACGCGTTCCGCGACTGGCTGAACGATACGGTGCGGGCGAATGCGAACGTGAAGCGCACGGTGCTGTACGAACAGGTCGGCCCGAACGATCGCGTCGGCGTCGATTACGACCTCGAAGGCCGTCTCACGCCGGAGCGTGTGAAGGAATTCGCGCTGGTGCCGGATGCCGACTACTACATCTGCGGCCCGATCGCGTTCATGAAGGCGCAGCGTGACGCGCTGATCGCACTCGGTGTGGCGTCGGAGCGCGTGAACACCGAGATCTTCGGTTCGGGCGCGCTCGAGTGATGCTCGCACGCAGGATCGGCGGTTCATGAAAAAAGCCCGGCGCGAGCCGGGCTTTGATTTTGTGGCAGGCAGCGCGTCAGGCTCGCAGCATCAGCGTGGCGTGATAGCGCCACACCTTGGGATCGGCGCTGACGAGCGGCATGCCTTCATGGAGAGCCTGCGCGACCATCACGCGGTCGAACGGATCGGCATGATCCGGAAAATCGGGCAGTGCGGCGACCCCATCGACGTGATCGCTGCTGATCGGCAATTCCGCAAAACCCGCGAGCCGGAACGCCGAACGCGCATCGCGCGGATGGACGGGCAGATTGCCTTTGCGATACTTGATCGCGATTTCCCAGATGGACGCGGCGCTGACGTACAGCGTGTTTTCGGGATGTTCGATCAATGCGGCCGCGGTCGCCGAAAGGTGAGGCGCACCTTCGGCTGCCCAGAGCGCGATGTGCGTATCGAGCAGCAGCTTCACGGTGCGAGCCCGTGTTCCGAGCTGGCATCGAAGTCGGCGGCGATCGATTCATCGCCGGCATTGAATGCCTCGACGGTTGTCGGGATGTTCAGCCCGGCAAGCAACTGACGGGCTGCGCCGATCCGCTTTGGCGCAGCATAAGGAACGATCCGGGCAACCGGATGACCATTTCGGGCGATCACGACTTCGGATTCGCGCCCCAGTTCAAGCGCTTCAACGAGGCTTGAGAGCCGCGACTTGGCGTCGTGCATGTTGACGGTCGGCATGGTCACCCTTCCTGGTTAGCTAAATGATGTTAGCTAGTCTAGCAGAGCGAAACGACGACCGCAGGCTGGCCGCATGGCCAGCCCGCCGTCAGGCGGGGCCATGCGGCCAGCCTGTCTCAGTGCGCGATCAGTTCCCGCTGCCGCGCGTGACGCGGCGTGCCTTGACCGACTCCGCGAGGCCTTCGAGCACCTTCACGCTGTCGTCCCACGCGATGCACGCGTCGGTGATGCTCTGGCCGTAGGTCAGTTCGCAGCCTTCCTTCAGGTCCTGGCGGCCCTCGACGAGGTGCGACTCGATCATCACGCCGACGATGCGGGCGTCGCCGGCCGCGACCTGGCGGCCGATGTCCGCGCACACGGGGATCTGGTTCTCGTGCTTCTTCGAGCTGTTCGCGTGGCTCGCGTCGATCATCAGGCGCGCGGCGAGGCCGGCCTTGCCGATGTCCGCGCAGGCGGCGTTCACGCTGTCCGCGTCGTAGTTCGGCGTCTTGCCGCCGCGCAGGATCACGTGGCAGTCCTCGTTGCCGGCCGTCGACACGATCGCCGAATGGCCGCCCTTCGTCACCGACAGGAAATGGTGCGGCTGCGACGCGGCCTTGATCGCGTCGACCGCGATCTTCACGTTGCCGTCGGTGCCGTTCTTGAAGCCGACCGGGCACGACAGCCCCGACGCGAGTTCGCGGTGCACCTGCGACTCGGTGGTGCGTGCGCCGATCGCGCCCCACGAGATCAGGTCGGCGATGTACTGCGGGCTGATCATGTCGAGGTATTCGGTCGCGGCCGGCAGCCCCATCTCGTTGATCTGAAGCAGCAGCTCGCGCGCGGTGCGCAGGCCTTCGTTGATCTTGAAGCTGTTGTCGAGGTGCGGATCGTTGATGAGGCCCTTCCAGCCGACCGTCGTGCGCGGCTTTTCGAAGTACACGCGCATCACGATTTCCAGTTCGCCCTTGAAGCGCTCGCGCTCCTTCGCCAGCCGCCCCGCGTACTCGATCGCCGCCTTCGTGTCGTGGATCGAGCACGGCCCGATCACGACGATCAGCCGGTCGTCCATCCCGTGCAGGATGCGGTGCATCGACTGGCGCGAGTTGTAGATCAGCTCGGACGCGGCTTCGGAGCACGCGAATTCGCGGATCAGGTGGGCGGGCGGCGTGAGTTCCTTGAGTTCACGAATGCGGACGTCGTCGGTGTTGTGCGGGGGCATGCTGTTTCTCCTTGGTTCCGGGCGCCGTTCGGTCAGTGCGAGTGCGCGTGCGGCAGATTCATCAATTCAAGCGATTCAGTGGTTTCGGTCGGGGCCGCGGGACCGCTGCGGCGGCGACCGGGTGGCGAAGGGCGAAAAAAAACCGCCGGGTTCGCCGGCGGTTTTTTCGGGAATTTCGGTTGCGCTTTACGCGCCATCAACCCTCTCGATCCGCCAGCGGTCTGAGATACCAAAAAAAGTAAAAGTAAAACTTGGCGGACATGACGGAGATTCGGTTCGTCAAAAAAGTTGATTCGGAATTTATACCCCGTCGCCGGGCGGCTGGCAACCGGGAAACGTCGAAAATGCGGACATTCCGCGCGTTTTCTTCAAAATGCGCGGAATGTCTGCGCCGCGATGCGGTTATGCCGTACCGCCGACCGTCATCCTGTCGATCCGCAGGGTCGGCTGGCCGACGCCGACCGGCACGCTCTGGCCTTCCTTGCCGCACACGCCGACACCCGAATCGAGCGACATGTCGTTGCCGATCATGCTCACATCCTTCAGCGATTCGGGGCCGCTGCCGATCAGCGTCGCGCCCTTCACCGGGTAGGTAATCTTGCCGTTCTCGATCATGTACGCCTCGGACGCCGAGAACACGAACTTGCCGTTCGTGATGTCGACCTGGCCGCCGCCGAAGTTCACCGCGTACAGGCCGTGCTTCACCGACGCGATGATTTCCTGCGGATCCTTGTCGCCGTTCAGCATGTACGTGTTGGTCATGCGCGGCATCGGCAGCGCTGCGTACGACTCGCGCCGCGCGTTGCCCGTGACCGGCATCTTCATCAGGCGCGCGTTCAGCGTGTCCTGGATGTAGCCCTTCAGGATGCCGTCCTCGATCAGCGTCGTGCACTGCGTCGGGTTGCCTTCGTCGTCGATGTTCAGCGAGCCGCGGCGGTTCGGCAGCGTGCCGTCGTCGACGACGGTCACGCCCTTCGCGGCGACCCGCTCGCCGATCCGGCCCGCGAATGCCGACGAACCCTTGCGGTTGAAGTCGCCCTCGAGACCGTGGCCGATCGCCTCGTGCAGCAGCACGCCCGGCCAGCCCGGCCCGAGCACCACCGTCATCGCGCCGGCCGGCGCAGGGCGGGCGTCGAGGTTGACGAGCGCCGCATGCACGGCGTCGTCGACGTAGCGCGACAGCACTTCGTCGGTGAAGTAGCCGTAGTCGAAGCGGCCGCCGCCGCCGCCGGAGCCGATCTCGCGGCGGCCGTTCTGCTCGGCGATCACCGTGACCGACACGCGCACGAGCGGGCGGATGTCGGCCGCGAGCGCGCCGTCGCTGCGTGCGACCAGCACGACGTCGTATTCGCCGGCGAGGCCTGCCATCACCTGCGTGATGCGCGGGTCGCGGCCGCGCGCCATCTGTTCGATGCGCTCGAGCAGCTTGACCTTGGCCGTCGCGTCGAGCGACGCGAGCGGATCGGACGGCAGGTACAGGTCGCGGCCCGAGATGCCCTTCAGCGACGTGGCCGCCTTGATCTTCTGGCGGCCGCCGCCGGCCGCCGCGATCGCCTTGGTGGCCGCTGCTGCTTGTGCGATCGCTTCCGGCGACAGGTCGTCCGAGTACGCGAACGCGGTGCGGTCGCCCGCGACCGCGCGCACGCCGACGCCCTGGTCGATGCTGAAGCTGCCCGATTTGACGATGCCTTCCTCGAGGCTCCACGCTTCGCTGCGGGTCGCCTGGAAGTACAGGTCCGCGTAGTCGACGCGATGCGTGAAGATGTCGGCGATCGTGCGCGTGAGCAGGCTTTCGTCGAGGCCATACGGCGTGAGCAGGATGTCCTTCGCCAGCGCGAGGTTGCGGATGCCGGGTTCGATGATGTTCATGCGGATATCGGGGTTTCTCAAAAAGTTGTCGGGTGCTTCTGGGCAGATGGGTTGGCCGTGCGGCGTTTCAAGCGGCGCGGTGGATTCAGGTCAGCACGCGGTGCCGCCACGCGGGCAGGCTCTGGCGCACGTCGGCGATGCGCTGCGGATCGATCGCGCCGAGCACGACGCTGGCGCCCACGTCGCGAACCGCGACGATCTCGCCCCACGGGTCGATCAGCATGCTGTGGCCCCAGGTGCGCCGGCCGTTCTCGTGCTTGCCGCCTTGCGCGGCCGCGAGCACGTAGCATTGATTCTCGACGGCCCGCGCGCGCAGCAGCATTTCCCAGTGCGCGCGGCCGGTCGTATACGTAAACGCCGACGGTACGACGATCAGCGCGCAGTCGCCCATCCTGCGATACAGCTCCGGAAAGCGGAGATCGTAACAGACCGACAGGCCGACCCGCCCGAACGGTGCATCGAACGCGACGACCGTATCGCCCGCGCGGATCGTGCGGGCCTCGTCGAACGACTCGTCGCCTTTTTCGAAGTTGAACAGGTGGATCTTGTCGTAGCGCGCGGCTTCGTTGCCGGACGGATCGAACACGAGCGTCGTGTTCAGCACGCGATCGGGCTCCGGCGCCTTCAGCGGCAGCGTGCCGCCGATCACCCAGATGCCGTGGCGACGCGCGGCGTCCGCGAGGAAGTGCTGGATCGGGCCGTCCCGGTAGGGCTCGGCGAGCGCGAGCTTGTCGGTGTCGCGGTGCCCCATGAAGCAGAAATACTCGGGCAGCAGCACGAGCTGCGCGCCTTCGCCGGCGGCTTCCGCGATCAGGCGGCGCGCTTCGGCGAGATTGCGCGTGACGTCCGGCGTGCTCACCATCTGCAGCGCGGCGACCTGGAAGGACGTGGCGGAACGGGTAGGGTCGGTCATCGCTGGATCGGTTGCATCATAAATGGGGTGCGGCCCGGCACCGTGCGCGATTCGGCGCGCGGCTCAATGGTTCGCCGCATCGGCCGGACCGTGATTCATCTTACCCTGATCGCCTTGCACCCGCTCGATGTGCGGGTGCGCCCACGAGCCGGTGATCGCGTAGTCGAGCGCGAACGCGCGCGACAGCGTCTCCGACAGCGCATAGTTCGCGGCCAGCACGCCGACGCCGAGCAGCGGGTTGATGATGGCCGCCCCGATCGCGGCCGCGCCCGCGCTGATTTTCGGCGCGACGTGCGCATGCAGGTCCTGCGTCTCGGTGCCGAGATCGACCGCGCCGCGCACGGTGACGTTCGCGGGCCCCGTCATCATCGAAAAGTCGTCGGTGCGGGCAATCCCGTTCGAGATCTGGCCGGTACCGGTGATCTTGTCGAACGGCAGCCCCTTGCCGATCACGTCGCGGAAATTCAGCGTCAGGAAGCGCGCGAGGCTCTGCAGGCTCAGCACGCCGAGGAGTTTCGCCGCACCCGGATCGACCTTCAGGATCTGGCCGTGTTCGAGATCGAGCGCAATCTGGCCGCCGAGCGACGGGAAGTCGAGTGCGGTCGGGCCGCCGCGCCAGCCGACCTTGCCCGTGACCGTGCCATGGCCGTCCGCCAGCGTGCGGGGCAGGCCGACGCGGTCGAGCAGCGCGCCCGCGTTGTCGATGTCGAGCTTGAAGTCGAATACGGTGCGGCGCGGCGCGTCGTTTTCGTCGGCGCCGCGGGCAAGCGCGCGGCGCGACGTGCGCCAGTTGCCGGTCGCCGTCAGCTTCGCGGCCGGGTTCGACAGCTCCAGCTTGTCGAGCTGCCAGACCGGCGTGCCGGCTTCGTCGATATTGCGCGCGTTGACGACGAGGCGGCCGATGTCGTGGTTGCGCGCGACGACCTGGTCGACGATCAGGTCGATCGACGGCATCGGGCGGTCGGTCGGCGTCGGCAGGTTCATCGCGCGGCCGACGAGATCGTGCTGCGCGCTGTCCGGAACCACGAGCTTCGCGAGCCGCGCGTTCAGCACGCCCGCGCCGTTGTGGCCGCCGCCCGGCGCCCACGACAGGTAGCCCGACACCTGGTTCGACGCGATGTTCGCCTGCCAGAGCTCGTCGATGTGCGACGCGCCGACGATCACGTTTTCCCAGTTGCGCTTGAGCAGCTTCAGTGTGCCGAAGTGGAACGCGAAGCGCTTCGGCACGAAGCTCGCGAAATCGACGCGCGGCGCGGCCTGCGGCTCCGGCGCGCGCGGCGTGTCGGGCTTCAGCGTATGGGCCAGCGCGAGCCACGCATCGGCGTCCAGTTCGTTGACGTCGACGGCCGCGCTCACGCCGTCCTGCGGCATGTCGGGCATCCGGTGGATGCCCATCGCACCGCGCACCGCGCGCAGCGGCTGGCCGCGCGTCGCGTCGAGCAGGTAGGTCGCGGACACGGGGCCGAGCGTCAGGTCGGCGTGTTCGAGGCGCTTGCCGTCCGCCTGCGGCGCCGGCTGCAGCGTGAAGCTGAACGGCATCGGCGTGCCGGCTGCCTTCGCGAACGGCGCCGGGAACTGCAGTGCGACGCCGGTGAGGTCGGAGTGCGCGCTGATGTCGGGCAGGCGGCCCGGCGCACCGCGCACGGCGACCGTGTAGGGCGCGTCGCCGACCACGTGCTCGAGCAGCGCGGCGGCCGGGCCGTGCAGGTTCAGGCCGCGCGCGGCGTCGAGTGCGAGCCGGCCATCCACGTCCACCGTGTACGGGCCGTGCGACTGGAAATTGCCGTTCGCGCGCACCGGGCCGCCGAGGAAGCGTCCCGACAGGTCGTGCAGCGACGCGCCGGCCTCGGTGAACCGGACGCTGCCGCGCAGCGCCGACAGCGGCGGCACGCCGCTGGCCGTCAGCGTATTGCCGCCGAACGCGAGCGCGCCTTCGACGTGCGTGTGCGGATGCGCGACGTGCTGCGGAATCGTGATCTTGAGCGCGAGCGACGCGGGCCCCTGCGCATCGATCCGCTGGCCGATATGGTTGCTCATCGTGCCGAGCGAGCTGTTGTCCGCGTAGTCGATCAGGTCGGCGAGCGGGCCCTGCGCATGGCCGTCGATGATCAGCGGCGAGTGGGTCGGATTGCCGAGATCGTCGATGCGGCCCGCGACCTTCGTCAGCGCGACGCGCTTGTAGTGCGCGCGGTGGATGTCGAAGCGCAGCTTGTTCTGCGCCAGCTCGAACACGCCGTCGATCCCGTCGAGCGCCGGCCAGACGCTCGGCGTGCCGTTCGCGAGCTTGCGCGGCGGGTATGGCGTCGGCTCGAAACGGCCGCCGGTGAACGGCGCGACGATGTGGAACACGCCGGCATCCGGCTCGTGTTCGAACGGGAATTTTTCGAGCGGGCCGCGCGCGACGATCGACGCGCCTTTGGTCACCTGGCCGTCCTGCAGCGCGTGGCCGAGATAGTCGCGCAGGTGTTCGGACATCCCGGTCGGCAGGTAGCGCGGAATGCGCGCCACCGACGCGCGGGCGAAATCGGCGCGCAGGTCGAGCGAGCCGCGGCCGTGGCCGGGGTTCGTGTACGAGCCGGACACCGCGATTTCGGCATCGGGGTTCGAGACGAGCAGGTCGGGCAGCGTCACGTCGACGCGCGCGTGCTTGTCGCCCGCCGCCGGCGTGATCACCCATCGGGCGTTGCCGCGCAACCGGTCGAACGTCAGGCGCGGCTCGTCGAATTCGCCGGGTACCGTGACGGCCGCGTTGACCGTATCGAAATGCGCGCTGCCGCCTGTCTCGTTCGCATCGACGCGGCCCCACAGATTCTCGATGCCTGGCCAGCCGGCCCGCGGGTGGCCGCGCGGCGACAGGCCGGGCGGCGGTTCCTGCGCGGCGAAGCTGATGCCCTGGAGATCGCCGAGGAAACGGTAGCGGACGATCGGTGCGGCGCCCGTACGCCGCTCCTCGTCGGCGAGGTCGGCCCGCGCGGGCTTCGCGCGTTCGACCTCGATGTGATAGTTCGACACCATCCCGCGCGGGTCGATCTTGATCAGCTCGTTGCGCAGGCGTGCCGGCAGCGGCAGACCGCGGATGAACTCGCTGAGGATGCCGAGATCGACGCGATCGCCGACGACGCTCAGCAACTGTCCCTGGCTGGCGGTCGGCACGCGGTAGCGGGCCGTCAGCGTCGACAGCGCGAGCGAGCGGGCGAGCGGCGTGCCGTCCGGCAGCGGCGGCTGCCCGAGCTCCGCGTTGAAGCGCGTCAGGTGCAGCGTGTAGTCGTGGCCGGCATCGAGCTGCATGTCCCAGCCGAAGCCGACCGTCGGCACGTCGAGCCGCGGCTGCGTCGGGCGCACGCGCAGCGCGACGTCCGCGCCTTGCAGGTCGCCGCCCGCCGAATGCAGGTGGCCGTCGCTGAAGGTCGCCCAGATCGCGTTGTCGATCCGGCCCGCGTGGATCGTGAGCGGCATGTCGAGGTAGCGCGCCAGCGTCTGCAGGTCGACGGGGCCCGTCGACAGGTACGCGTCGCCCGTCCAGTTCGACGGCTTGCCGACCGGCGCGAGCGGCTTGTGCCTGAAGCGCGCGCGGAAATCGAGCGGGCCGAGCAGCAGCGTGCCGTTCGCGGGCGCCTGCAGCGCGGCCTTGTGCACGCGGCCGTCGTTGAGCACCGCGAGCCGGATGCCCGACAGCACGAGCTCCGGCGCGTCATGCTGCGCGTCGCGCCAGCGCAGCGTGCCGCCGCGCAGCACGATCGCCTCCTGCTTCAGCAGCCACGTGCCGAACGTGTCGTTGCCGCCGTGGGTGGTCGCCACGCCGACGCCCGCGATGCTCAGCGAGCCGTCGGCCGCACGCGCGACGACGAGGTCGGGCTGGTCGACGATCAGGCTCGACAGCGCGGGCGACAGCCGCAGCAGCGACATCCACGACAGCGCGGCCGTCGCATGCGGCACCGACAGCGCGACCTTGCCGTCGTGGCCGCGGATCGTCAGGTTCGTGAGTTCGACGCCCGGCTGCATGCCGGACCAGTTCGGGGAAAGCTTGCCGATCGAAAGCTGCGCGTGGAGCTTGTCGGACACCGCGCGCTCGATGCGCGGGCGGAATTCGTCGATGCGGGGCAGCAGGACGTAGCGCAGCCCGAGGAACGCGCCGGACGCGACGAAGTAGGTGCCGATCCCGACTGCCAGCGTCACCCTGAACACGCGACGCAAGACCGGATGATCGTGCTTCGGAGGTCCCGCTTCGGGCGCAGCTACGGCGGATTCCTGACGGTCGGACATGCGGCGGACGGGCGGCGATATGGTAGTTTTGCAGACTGACGTTGAAATGTATCACACGGGTTCGTGCCGGCGGCCGTTGCGGCAGCGCGGCACGGGCTTTCCGGCGCGCGGTTTCGCGACGGGCGCACGCGCGTCCCGCGATGCCGCGCCGAGTTCATGGGCCGGTCGGGGGCGGGGGCGCGCATGCGCTTCCCGTGCCGGCCGGCCGTTCCGCCAGGCCCGCTTCTCGATGACCGACGCTTCCGCCCTGATCTGCACGTCCTATTCCCGTTACCTGGCCCGCGCGGCGGCCGCGCGCCCCGCGCTGGCCGACCAGGTCGCCGCGTGGGCCGCCGCGCCGCTCGGCCGCGCGCAGCTCGACGCGCGCCTCACCGAACTGTTGGCAACGCCGGCCGGCACCGCCGCGCCGACCGAGGAGCAACTGAAGCGCGCGCTGCGGCAGTTGCGTGCGGAGGCATTCGGCGCGGTCGCGGAGCGCGACCTGCGCGGGCTGGCGGACGTCGCCGAGGTGACGGGCGCGATGACCGATCTCGCCGAAGTGGCCGTGCAGCGCTCGCTCGCGCTGCTGTCGGCCGAGCTCGAGGCGCTGTACGGCGAGCCGCGCGGCGCCGACGGCCAGCGCGTCGTGCTCGGTGTGGTCGGGATGGGCAAGCTCGGCGGCCGCGAACTGAACGTGTCGTCGGACATCGACCTGATCTTCGTCTACGAGGACGACGGCGAGACGACCGGCGGCGCGCGCGCGCCGCTGTCCACGCAGGAATACTTCACGCGGCTCGGCCGGCGCCTGATCGGCGTGCTGTCCGAGGTCACGGCCGACGGCTACGTGTTTCGCGTCGACATGCGGCTGCGCCCGAACGGCGATTCGGGGCCGCTCGTCTGCAGCCTCGGCATGCTCGAGGAATATTTCTACGTGCAGGGGCGCGAGTGGGAGCGCTATGCCTGGATCAAGGGGCGGCTCGTGTCGGAAGGCGACAGCGACGCGGCGCGGCGGCTGGAGTCGCAGCTCGAGTCGATCGTCAAGCCGTTCGTGTACCGCCGCTATCTCGATTTCGGCGTGATCGGCGCGATCCGCTCGCTGCACCAGCAGATCCGGCAGGAAGCTGCGCGCCGCGCGTCGATGCGGCCCGACAAGGCTGACGACATCAAGCTCGGGCGCGGCGGGATCCGCGAGATCGAATTCAGCGCGCAGGTGTTCCAGCTGATCCGTGGCGGTCAGGATGCGGAATTCCGCGTGCGGCCGACGCTCGCGGTGCTGCGCCATGCGCAGGCGCGCGGGCTGATCGGCGAGGACGTGCGCGCAGGCCTGACCGACGCCTACAACTTCCTGCGCACGCTCGAGCACCGGCTGCAGTACCGCAACGACGCGCAGACGCACGCGATGCCGGTCGAGCCGGACGAACGCGCGGCGCTGGCCGCGTCGCTGGGCTTTGCCGACTATGCGGCGCTGATGGCGGTACTGGATGGCCACCGCACGTTCGTCGAAGCGCAGTTCGACCAGATTTTTGCCGACAAGGCGAGCGGCGCGCCCAGCGCGAGCGGCGACGACTCGGCGGCCGCGTGGATCTGGAGCGGCGCGCTGGCCGACGACGGCGAGGACGACGCGCTGGTCGCCCGTCTCGACGGCCTCGGCTTTACCGATCCGGCCGCCGTGCTCACCCGGCTGCGCGCGATCTGGCAGTCGTCGCGTTACACGGGCCTGGCGGAGAAGAGCCGGCAGCGCTTCGACAGCGTCGCGCAGCGGGCGCTCGAGGCCGCACCGAACATCGACGCCGCGCGCCGCGACGACACGATCGTGCGCCTGTTCGACCTGCTCGAGACGGTCAGCCGGCGCGGCGTCTACCTCGCGCTGCTGACCGAATATCCGGCCGCGCTCGACCGCGTGCTGTCGGTGCTCGGTGCGACGCGCTGGGGCGGCGGCTACCTGATCCGCCACCCGCAACTGCTCGACGAGCTGCTCGACGACGAGGCGATCGCGAGCCCGTTCGACTGGCCCGCGTTCAAGGACGCACTGCGCGCGCGCCTTGCCGCGGCCGACGGCCCCGAGCAGCAGATGGACCTGCTGCGGCACGCGCAGCACGCGGAAGTGTTCCGGATCCTGCTGATCGATCTGGCCGGGCAACTGTCGGTCGAGCACGTGAGCGACCGGCTGTCCGAACTGGCCGATGCGGTGCTCGACGTGACGATCGAAGTCGTCTGGTCGCAGCTCGCGAAGCGCCATCGCGACGTGCCGAAGTTCGCGGTGATCGCGTACGGCAAGCTGGGCGGCAAGGAGCTCGGCTACGCATCGGATCTCGACCTGATCTTCCTGTATGACGATGCGGACGATCGTTCGGCAGATGTCTATACGACCTTCACGCGGCGGCTCATCACGTGGCTCACCACGGCGACCGGCGCGGGCGCGCTGTTCGACATCGACTTGCGGCTGCGGCCGAACGGCGAGGCCGGGCTGCTCGTTACCGATCTCGACGCGTTCCGCCGCTACCAGCTGCGCGAGGGCGATGCCGCGAATACCGCGTGGGTCTGGGAGCATCAGGCGCTGACGCGCGCCCGCTACAGCGCGGGCGACGCGCAGATCGGCGCGGACTTCGAGGCGATCCGCCAGCAGGTGCTGACGACGCCGCGCGACGGCGGCGTACTCGCGAAGGAAATCGTCGACATGCGCGGCAAGGTGTTTGCCGGCCACCCGAACCAGACCGAGCTGTTCGACCTGAAGCACGATCGCGGCGGGATGGTCGACATCGAGTTCATCGTCCAGTACTGGGTGCTGCTGCACGCGTCGAGCGACGCCGAGCTGATCCGCAACACCGGCAATATCGCGCTGCTGCGCGAGGTCGCGCGCTTCGGGCTGATGGGCGAGGACGAGGCCGAGCGCGTCGGGGCGGCGTACCGCAAGTACCGGAAGCTGCAGCACAAGCTGCGGCTCGACGGGATGGAGAAGGCGCGGGTCGATCCGGCCGTGGTGGCCGACGAGCGGGCGGCCGTGACGGCGCTGTGGAACCGCGTGTTCGGGGCGGTTGAAACGGATAGTTGAAACGACCGTTCGATGCGGTGCGGCAGGGCGGACACGGTTGTGCCGCCGTGCCAAAAAAAGACCGGCGCGAGCGCCGGTCTTTTTGCATTCGATGAACGGATAACGGATGGCCGGCGTCAGGCCGCGAGCATTTCCTTCGCGTGCTTGCGCGTCGTGGCCGTGATCTCGAGCCCGCCGAGCATGCGCGCGACTTCCTCGATCCGGTTGGCGCGGTCGAGTGCAATGACCGTCGATACCGTGCCGCCGCGCTCGTCGGCGCCCTTCGCGACCTGGAAGTGGTGATCGCCGCGCGCGGCGACCTGAGGCAGGTGCGTCACGCACAGCACCTGGCGATCGCGCCCGAGCTGGTGCAGCAGGCGGCCGACCACTTCGGCGACGCCGCCGCCGATCCCCGTATCGACTTCGTCGAAGATCAGGGTCGGCGTCGGGCTGGCTGCGCTGGCGATCACCGCGAGCGCGAGGCTGATCCGCGCAAGTTCGCCGCCCGATGCAACCTTCGCGAGCGGCCGCAGCGGCACGCCGGGGTGCCCGGCGACCCGGAATTCGACCTGCTCGAGCCCGTGCGGGCCGCCATCGGCGAGCGGGATGAGCGCGACTTCGAAGCTTCCGCCCGCCATCGACAGTTCCTGCATGCCGGCCGTGACGGCCGTGCCGAGCGTCTTGGCGGCCTGTGCGCGCGCCTTGGACAGATGTCTGGCGTCGGCGAGATAGCCTTCCCGCGCCTTGGCCTGCACCGCTTCGAGTGCGCCGAGATCGGCCGCCGCATCCAGTGCGGCGAGCTGCGCGCGGCGTGCCGCGTGTTCTTCGTGCAGCGTGTCGGGCGGCAAGCGGAATTTGCGGGCGGTCGAGTGCAGTGCATCGAGGCGGGCTTCGACCTGCGCGAGCCGTTCGGGGTCGAGATCGACGCGCTGCGCATAGTGCGACAGCGAATAGACGGCTTCCTGCAACTGGATCTCGGCCGGTTCGAGCGACGCGAGCGCATCGCCGAGCGTGGTGTCGTAGTCGGCGAGGCTGCGCAGCTTCGACACGATCGCGCCGAGTTGCGCGAGCATCGCGTCGTCGGACTCGGACAGCGCGTTGAGCGCGCCGCGCACGCCTTCGATCAGGTTCGCCGAATGCGACAGACGCTTGTGCTCGTTGCTGACTTCGTCCCATTCGCCGGGCTGCGGCGCGAGCTTGTCGAGCTCGGCGAGCTGCCAGGCGAGCTTTTCGCGTTCGAGCTGCAGCTCGCGCTCGTGCGCTTTTGCTGCGTCGATCGCCTGCGTCGCGTCGCGCCACACGCGCCATGCGCGCGCGACGTTCGCCGCATCCGCGACGAGCCCCGCGTGGGTATCGAACAGCTCGCGCTGCGCGTCGGGCCGCATCAGCAGCTGGTGTGCATGCTGGCCGTGGATGTCGACGAGCATTTCGCCGAGTTCGCGCAGTTGCGCGAGCGTCGCGCTGGTGCCGTTGATGAACGCGCGCGACCGGCCGTTCGCATCGATCACGCGGCGCAGCATCACGGTGTCCTCGGTGTCGAACGCGTGTTCGTCGAGCCAGCGCGCGACGCGGTCGTGCGGCGTGAATTCGGCGGTGATGTCGGCGCGGCCGCAGCCGGTGCGGACGACGCTTGCATCGGAACGTTCGCCGAGCGCGAGGGCGAGGGCGTCGATCAGGATCGATTTACCGGCGCCGGTCTCGCCGGAAAAGACGGAAAAGCCGCTGTCGAATTCGAGATCGAGCGCGGCGACGATGACGAAGTCGCGGATCGAGAGGTGGCGGAGCATGGTGTCGGGCGGGGTGGCGTCAGGACGCCTTGTCGTCTTCGTTCGAGGCGTGTTCGTTCCAGTGCAGCTTCTTGCGCAGCGTCGCGTAGTAGCTGTAGCCGATCGGGTGCAGGAACGGCACCGTGTGCTTCGAGCGGCGCACCTCGATCGTGTCGTTCAGTTCGAGCGCGGTGAACGACTGCATGTCGAAGTTCACGTTGACGTCACGCCCGCCGACGATCTGGATCGCGATTTTCGAATCGTCGGGCAGCACGATCGGCCGGTTCGACAGCGCGTGCGGCGCGATCGGCACGAGCACGATGCCTTGCAGTTGCGGATGGAGGATCGGGCCGGCCGACGACAGTGCGTAAGCGGTCGAGCCGGTCGGGGTGGCGACGATCAGGCCGTCCGAACGCTGGTTGTACATGTAGCGGCCGTCGACCGATGCGCGCAGCTCGACCATCCCGGAGAAGCCACTGCGGTTCACGACGACGTCGTTGAAAGCGATCGCATGGTAGATCGGTTCGCCGTCGCGCATGATCCGGGCCTCGAGCAGCGCGCGCTCCTCGCGCTCGAACTTGCCCGACAGGATCACCGGGACGAGCGCCTGCATGTCGGCCGCCGCGATATCGGTGATGAAGCCGAGCCGCCCGTGGTTGATCCCGATCAGCGGTGTCTTGTACGGCGCGAGCTGACGGCCGATGCCGAGCATCGTCCCGTCGCCGCCGAGCACGACCGCCACGTCGGCGCGTGCCCCGATTTCGGCCGGGGTCAGCGCCGGGTAGCCGGTGATGCCGATCTCGCGCGCGGTCTCGGCTTCGAAGACGACCTCGAAGCCCCGCTTGGCGATGCAGGCGGCCAGCGTGGCGAGCGGCTCGGCGATGTTCGGCGTGTTGCTCCGGCCGACGAGCGCGACAGTGTTGAACTGATTACCGGTTTTCATGCCGGCATTACACCATAGCTCGTTGACGAAAAGAACCGGCTGTGCGCAGGCGGGGCCGGATCGGGCCGGCCCGCGCATCGGTGGCCGCGCCACTCGCCGCGGTCGCGCGGTTGCGCTAAAATTTTCCACCATGCTAGATCCTCGCGCACGAACCCTCCTGAAAACCCTGATCGAACGGTATATCGCCGACGGTCAGCCAGTCGGATCGCGCACGTTGTCCCGTTACTCCGGGCTCGAGCTGAGCCCGGCGACGATCCGCAACGTGATGTCCGACCTGGAGGAGCTCGGCCTCGTGTCGAGCCCGCACACATCGGCCGGCCGCGTGCCGACGCCGCGTGGCTACCGGCTGTTCGTCGACACGATGCTGACGGTCGAGGCGCCGATCGACGCCGAAGCCGTCGCGCGGCAGGTGCAGAACACGCTGCAGGCCGGCGAGCCGCAGCAGCGCGTCGTGGCGGCCGCCGCGAGCGTGCTGTCGAACCTGTCGCAGTTCGCGGGCGTCGTGCTGACGCCGCGCCGCAGCCACGTGTTCAAGCAGATTGAGTTCATGCGCCTGTCGGACAAGCGCATCCTGCTGATCATCGTCACGCCCGAGGGCGACGTGCAGAACCGGATGCTCGCGACGCCGCGCGATTACTCGCCGTCGCAACTGACCGAGGCGTCCAACTACATCAATGCGCATTTCGCCGGACTGTCGTTCGACGAGGTGCGCCGCCGCCTGCGCGACGAGATCGACCAGTTGCGCGGCGACATGACCACGCTGATGCATGCGGCCGTGACGGCCAGCACCGAGGTGCCCGACACCGAGGACACCGTGCTGATTTCCGGCGAGCGCAACCTGCTCGAAGTGGCGGATCTTTCCTCCGACATGGCGCGGCTGCGCAAGCTGTTCGACGTATTCGACCAAAAGACGGGCCTCCTGCAACTGCTCGACGTGTCGAGCCACGCCCAGGGCGTGCAGATCTTCATCGGCGGCGAATCGACGCTCGTGCCGATCGAGGAAATGAGCGTCGTTACCGCGCCTTACGAGGTGAACGGGCAGATCGTCGGCACGCTCGGCGTGATCGGCCCGACCCGCATGGCGTACAACCGCGTGATACCGATCGTCGACATCACCGCGCGCCTGCTGTCGCTCACGCTGAGCCAGCAGTAGCCTGCCTTCGCCAGCCCGATCCCGCCCCGTCATCGTGCCTCGGCGCCGCGTAAGTAGACAGTCGGCCGAACGGCCAGCCGACCGGCGCGGGGCGGCCCGCTATAATTGAGAGCCGTCCGGTCCCGTGCCCCGAGCACGTAATTGCCCATGCGTTTCGATCTTGAGCCGCCTTCGAGCATCGCGGCTGCCCATCGCATCGGCGTGCTGCTGATCAATCTCGGCACGCCTGACGCGCCCACGCCGCGCGCGGTGCGGCGCTACCTGGCCGAATTCCTGTCGGATCCGCGGGTCGTCGAGATTCCGCAGGCCGTCTGGCAGGTGCTGCTGCGCACGCTGATCCTGCCGCTGCGCGGCCGCGCGTCCGCGAAGAAATACGCGGCCGTCTGGATGCCCGAGGGCTCGCCACTGCGCGTGCACACCGAGCGCCAGACCGACGGCGTGCGGCACTTGCTTGCGTCGAACGGTTATCAGGTGCAGGTCGACTACGCGATGCGCTACGGCAGCCCGAACATTTCGCACGCGCTCGCGCAGTTCAAGCGCGCGGGCGTCGAGCGCGTGCTGCTGATGCCGATGTATCCGCAATACTCGGCGTCGACCACCGCCACCGCATTCGACGCCGCATTCAACGCGCTCGCGCGCATGCGCAACCAGCCGGAGGTGCGCACGGTGCGGCACTACGCCGACCATCCGGCCTATATCCATGCGCTGGCCGAGCAGGTGCGCCAGTACTGGGCGCAGCACGGCCGGCCCGACTTCGCGGCTGGCGACAAGCTCGTGCTGAGCTTTCACGGCGTGCCGAAGCGCACGCTCGACCTCGGCGACCCCTATCACGACCAGTGCCAGCAGACGGGCGCGCTGCTGATGGCCGCGCTCGGGCTGTCGACGACCGAATGCCGCATCACGTTCCAGTCGCGTTTCGGCAAGGCCGAATGGCTGCAGCCTTACACCGCGCCGACGCTGCGCGAGTTCGGCGAGGCCGGCGTTCGGCGGGCGGACGTGTTCTGTCCCGGTTTCACGGCCGACTGTCTGGAGACGATCGAGGAGATCGGCATGGAAGTGCGCGACGAGTTCCTCGCCGGCGGCGGCAAGGCGTTCCACCGCATTCCGTGCCTGAACGGCGCGCCCGCGTGGATCGGCGCGCTCGGCGAGATCGTTGCCGAGAATCTGCAGGGCTGGCCGGTCAGGGCCGCGCAGCCCGAAACGGTGAGTTGAGATGAAACGACCCCCACGCTCACTTCGTTCACTGCCCCCCGAGGGGGCGGTCAGCCTCCTTGGGGCGGCCCGGCGGAGGCTGCGATGAATTACAAGATTTCGACCGAACCGGGCGCGAAGCTGCGCATCGACAAATGGCTGTGGGCCGCCCGGTTCTTCAAGACGCGCTCGCTCGCGACCGATGCGGTCGACAAGGGGCACGTGAAGATCGGCGGCGCGGCCGTCAAGCCGGCCAAGGACGTGCGCGTGGGCGACGAGGTCGAGATTGCGATCGACGGCATCGTCTGGCACATTGCCGTGCTTGGCGTGTGCGACGTGCGCGGGCCGGCGAGCGTTGCGCAGACGCTTTACGCGGAAACGGAAGCGGGGCGGGCCGCGCGGCTCGCCGAACTGGAGCGGCGCCGTACGTATCGCGAGCCGGCGGCCGAATTGCACGGCCGGCCGACGAAGCGCGACCGGCGCATCATCGACAGATTTTCTGGTGGGAGCTGAACATCTGGTCGAACGTCGCCCGCGCGCTCCCGTATTCGGTCGTGCGGTCGGTGACGGCTCCCGACAGGCAGATGGTGGTGGTGCCGGCAATGAGTACCAGCGCGACCACCGATATCGCAAAGGTCAGTTTCACGGTACTCCCCTCGAGAAGACGGGTGAAAACGGCGCCAGGTGGATGTCAGGCGGCGGTCAGCTAGGGGTAAACACGCTTTTCCGACGCTTGAGTGGAGTGTAGTGCAGCGGGCCTGTGCCAAGCTAGTACTTGCCAGGTAAGCGTTGTTACAGCCCGTTTCGCCCGATCTGACGGACTATGCGGGCGACGCACCGGTGCGACGCGCGGTTGTTTCGCGGCATTGGAGAATGCCGGCGAATAACCCTCTTGAAATCGTAGTTTTCACCCTTATTTGCACCAGCAATGTGCGGTGCCGCCGGGTATACGGTCCGGCGGTTGCCGATTTGGCTTCAACCTCTAATCGACTTTCAGCGACATGGAAAACACGCAAGAGAACCCGGCTACCCAATCGGCCGAAGATATCGGCAGCGAGAAGCAGGCGGCGCAAGGCGCTGCTCCCGCCGCCGAAGCAGCCGACGCGGCGCTCGCGGAGGCTCAAGCCAAGGTCGCCGAGCTGCAGGAGAGCTTCCTGCGGGCGAAGGCCGAGACCGAGAACGTTCGCCGCCGCGCGCAGGACGACGTCTCGAAGGCGCACAAGTTTGCGATCGAGAGCTTCGCGGAGCACCTGCTGCCCGTGCTGGACAGCCTGGAAGCAGCCGTCAACGATACGTCGGGCGACGTCGCGAAGGTCCGCGAAGGCGTCGAACTGACGCTGCGCCAGCTGACGAGCGCGCTCGAGAAGGGCCGTGTCGTCGCGCTGAACCCGGTCGGCGAGAAGTTCGATCCGCACCAGCATCAGGCGATTTCGATGGTGCCGGCCGAGCAGGAGCCGAACACCGTCGTCGCGGTGCTGCAAAAGGGCTACACGATCGCCGACCGCGTGCTGCGTCCGGCGCTCGTCACCGTCGCCCAGCCGAAGTAAGGCCGTCGCGATGGTGCCCGCCGGCGTCGATCCGGCCGCATTCGACGCGTTCGACATGCAGGCGCTGGACGCCGGCACGTTCGACGCGGCGATCGACGGCGCGGGCGACGCGCTCGCGGTGGTGTTCTTCTGGGGCGTCGACTGCTTCAACTGCGAGATCGCGAAGAAGGCGATGCTCGCCCAGCCCGACGCGATCCGCGCACTGGGCTTGAAGTGGTTCCATTGCAACGTGTACGAACACCACCAGCTGGGGCGCCGCTTCGGACTGCACGGCGTGCCGACGTGGTTCTTCTTCCACCGCGGCAAGCGGCTTGGCCGCGCGACGGGCTGGCATGGCCTCGCGCAGTTCCAGGCCGCCGTGTCGGCGGCGCGCGCGAAGATCGCCGCGGCGACGGGCCATCCGGCGGGCGGCGATCCGCTAGCCGGCGGCGATTGAAAAAATTTAATATCCGCATCGCTCGTCGGGTCTTGAAAACGGATCGGACGGACGCATTTCGGGAACAGAGTTGAATTCTGGCGCGCGAAACTGCCCCAAAACGCGGGGTTTCGCGCAGCAAACAAGCATTTCTGGAGATTAGGAAAAAATGGGAAAGATCATCGGTATTGACCTCGGCACCACGAACTCGTGCGTCGCCATCATGGAAGGCAACCAGGTCAAGGTCATCGAGAACTCGGAAGGCACGCGCACCACGCCGTCGATCATCGCCTACATGGACGACAACGAAGTGCTGGTCGGCGCGCCGGCCAAGCGTCAGTCGGTGACCAACCCGAAGAACACGCTGTTCGCAGTGAAGCGCCTGATCGGCCGCCGCTTCGAAGAGAAGGAAGTCCAGAAGGACATCGGCCTGATGCCGTACAGCATCGTCAAGGCCGACAACGGCGATGCATGGGTCGAAGCGCACGGCGAAAAGCTCGCGCCGCCGCAGGTTTCGGCGGAAGTGCTGCGCAAGATGAAGAAGACGGCCGAAGACTACCTCGGCGAGCCGGTCACGGAAGCCGTGATCACGGTGCCGGCGTACTTCAACGACAGCCAGCGCCAGGCAACCAAGGACGCCGGCCGCATCGCGGGCCTCGAAGTCAAGCGGATCATCAACGAGCCGACCGCAGCCGCGCTCGCGTTCGGCCTCGACAAGGTCGAAAAGGGTGACCGCAAGATCGCCGTGTATGACCTCGGCGGCGGTACGTTCGACGTGTCGATCATCGAAATCGCGGACGTCGACGGCGAAATGCAGTTCGAAGTGCTGTCGACCAACGGCGACACGTTCCTCGGCGGCGAAGACTTCGACCAGCGCATCATCGATTACATCATCGGCGAGTTCAAGAAGGAGCAGGGCGTCGATCTGTCGAAGGACGTGCTCGCGCTGCAGCGCCTGAAGGAAGCCGCTGAAAAGGCGAAGATCGAGCTGTCGTCGGGCCAGCAAACCGAAATCAACCTGCCGTACATCACGGCGGACGCATCGGGCCCGAAGCACTTGAACCTGAAGATCACCCGCGCGAAGCTGGAAGCGCTGGTGGAAGACCTCGTCGAGCGCACGATCGAACCGTGCCGTATCGCGATCAAGGACGCAGGCGTCAAGGTGTCGGACATCGACGACGTGATCCTGGTCGGCGGTCAGACCCGTATGCCGAAGGTGCTGGAGAAGGTGAAGGAGTTCTTCGGCAAGGATCCGCGCCGTGACGTGAACCCGGACGAAGCCGTCGCGGTTGGCGCGGCGATCCAGGGCCAGGTGCTGTCGGGCGACCGCAAGGACGTGCTGCTGCTCGACGTGACCCCGCTGTCGCTCGGCATCGAGACGCTCGGCGGCGTGATGACGAAGATGATCAACAAGAACACGACGATCCCGACGAAACACGCTCAGGTGTACTCGACGGCGGACGACAACCAGGGCGCCGTGACGATCAAGGTGTTCCAGGGCGAACGCGAAATGGCAGCCGGCAACAAGCTGCTCGGCGAGTTCAACCTCGAAGGCATCCCGCCGGCACCGCGCGGCGTGCCGCAGATCGAAGTGTCCTTCGACATCGACGCGAACGGCATCCTGCACGTCGGCGCGAAGGACAAGGCGACCGGCAAGGAAAACAAGATCACGATCAAGGCGAACTCGGGCCTGACCGACGCTGAAATCGACCAGATGATCAAGGACGCGGAAGCGAACGCAGCGGAAGATCACAAGCTGCGCGAGCTGGCCGATTCGCGCAACCAGGGCGATGCACTCGTCCACAGCACGAAGAAGGCGCTGACCGAGTACGGCGACAAGCTGGACGCGGGCGAGAAGGAAGCGATCGAAGCGTCGCTGAAGTCGCTCGAGGAAGTGCTGAAGGACGCATCGGCCGACAAGGCTGCGATCGACGCGAAGGTCGAGGAACTCGGCAAGGTTTCGCAGAAGCTCGGCGAAAAGATGTACGCCGACATGCAGGCCCAGCAAGCAGGTGCGGCCGGCGCAGCGGGTGCAGCGGAAGGCGCGGCCCACGCGGGTGGTGCGCAACAGGCTGCCGACGATGTCGTCGACGCCGAGTTCAAGGAAGTGAAGAAGGACTAAGCCGGGTTGCCCCGGTGCCGCACGCCGCGCGCGCAACCCGCGCGCGGCGCGGCCGACGGGTTGGCTGACAAGCGGTCTGTCTTTCCTTCCGGATGGCCGGATCGACTCCACGCCTGGCGGGCTTCGCGGCCCTCCGGGCACATTTGTTTTTTGGCGGGCGCTGCGTGACCGTCCCGAACGGGCCGGAGCCAGACGCGTCGAGAGACTTTACTGCGAGCGAAAGGAGCCGCCGCGTGCATGAGGCGCGGACGGCACAGTGAATCGATATGGCGAAACGGGATTACTACGAGGTTCTTGGCGTCGCAAAGAATGCGAGCGACGACGAAATCAAGAAGGCGTATCGCAAGCTTGCGATGAAGTATCACCCTGACCGCAATCCGGACAACAAGGATGCGGAAGAGCATTTCAAGGAGGTGAAGGAAGCCTATGAAATGCTGTCGGACGGCCAGAAGCGGGCAGCGTACGACCAGTACGGCCACGCGGGCGTCGATCCGAACATGGGCGGTGCGGGCGCACAGGGCTTCGGCGGCTTCGCGGACGCGTTCGGCGACATCTTCGGCGACATCTTCGGCCAGGCCGCGGGCGGCGCTGCGCGCGGCGGCCGTGGCGGCCCGCAGGTGTATCGCGGCGCCGACCTGCGCTACAGCATGGAAATCACGCTCGAACAGGCCGCACACGGCTACGACACGCAGATCCGCGTGCCGAGCTGGGTGTCGTGCGAGGTCTGCCACGGGTCGGGCGCGAAGCCCGGCACGAAGCCGGAAACCTGCCCGACCTGTCACGGCCAGGGCACGGTGCGCATGTCGCAGGGCTTCTTCAGCATCCAGCAGACCTGTCCGAAGTGCCATGGCACGGGCACCTACATCCCCGAGCCGTGCGTGCATTGCCACGGGTCGGGCAAGGTGAAGGAAACCAAGACGCTCGAAGTGAAGATCCCGGCCGGGATCGACGACGGGATGCGGATCCGCTCGGCCGGCAACGGCGAGCCGGGCATCAACGGCGGGCCGCCGGGCGACCTGTACGTCGAGATCCACATCAAGCCGCACTCGGTGTTCGAGCGCGACGGCGACGATCTCCACTGCCAGATGCCGATCCCGTTCACGACCGCCGCACTTGGCGGCGAGATCGAGGTGCCGACGCTGGCCGGCCGTGCGTCGTTCCCAGTGCCGGAAGGCACGCAGTCGGGCAAGACGTTCCGCCTGCGCGGCAAGGGCATCAAGGGGCTGCGTTCGAGCATCGCGGGCGATCTGTACGTTCACGTGCAGGTCGAGACGCCGGTGAAGCTGACCGACAACCAGCGCGACCTGCTCAAGCAGTTCGAGAAGTCGCTGGCCGAGGGCGGCGCGCGTCACAGCCCGCAGAGCAAGAGCTGGTTCGATCGTGTGAAGAGCTTCTTCGAGTAACTCGAGTAACAGCATGACTGAAGGCAACGAGAGCGCGTCGTTCGCGCTCTTGGACGATTGCGACTCGACCGCGTCCGCGCGGTCGAGTCGTTTGTATTCGGGATTCGTGCGCGAACGCGTGTGCACGGATCCGGCTCGCCTCGACGAGGTCGATGCGGCGGTGGCGCAGGATCTGCGCGACGGGCTGCATGCGGTCGTCGTCGGCGATTACGAATTCGGACGCAACCTGCAACGAGCGCAGCCGGGCCATGCCCCGCTGCGCTTTTTGCTGTATGCGCGCTGCGAGCGCCTGTCGCGCGACGAAGTCGACGCGTGGCTCGCGCAGCAGGACGGCGGCGCAACGCCGTCGATCGCGGGCGTCGCGCATGTCGAAAAGAGCGTGTCGCGCGATGCGTTCGACGCGGCGATCGCCGCGGTGCACGACGCGCTGCGCGCGGGCGATTCGTATCAGGTCAACTACACGTACCGGCTGAACTTCGACGTGTTCGGCACGCCGCTTGCGCTGTACCGGCGGTTGCGGGCGCGCCAGCCGGTGCGCTACGGCGTGCTGATCGCGTTGCCCGACGGACCATGGGTCGTGTCGTGTTCGCCCGAGCTGTTCGTCGAGAAGCACGGCGACGTGCTGGGCGCGCGGCCGATGAAGGGCACGGCACCGCGTTCGGCCGACCCTCGCGACGATGCGGCGGCGGCCGCGTTCCTCGCGAACGATCCGAAGAACCGCGCGGAAAACGTGATGATCGTCGACCTGCTGCGCAACGACGTGTCGCGGATCGCGCGCACCGGGACGGTCCGCGTGCCGGCGCTGTTCTCCGTCGAGCCGTATGCGTCGGTGTGGCAGATGACGTCGACGGTCGAGGCCGGTTGGCGCGACGGGACGACGTTCGCGCAGATGCTGCGTGCGCTGTTTCCGTGCGGATCGATCACGGGCGCGCCGAAGTACAAGACGATGCAGTTGATCGATGCGATCGAGTCGACGCCTCGGGGGCTCTACACGGGCGCGATCGGCTGGCTCGACGCTGCGAAGCAAGGCGCCGATTCCGATGAGCCGGGCGATCGCCTGGCCGGTTGTGGCGATTTCTGCCTGTCGGTGGCGATCCGTACGCTGACGCTCGACGCAGCCGGCGAAGGTGCAGTCGATGCCGACGCACGCAATCCGGCAACGGCAACCGCCGGCCGGCGCCGCGGCACGATGGGCGTCGGCGCGGGCATCGTGCTCGACAGCGTCGCGGCCGACGAATATGCGGAGTGCGAATTGAAAGCGCGATTCCTGACGGATGCCGATCCCGGCTTCCAGCTGTTCGAAACGACTGCCGCCACGCGTGCGGACGGCATCCGGCATCTCGATCGCCATCTCGCGCGGCTGCAGCGTAGCGCGGATGCGTTCGGTTTCCACTTCGACGCCGATGCATTGCGTCGCGAGATCGACGCGCGCTGCGCGGCGCTCGACGGCGACGGCGCTTACCGGATGAAGCTCGCGCTGGCGAAAGACGGCACGGTCGAGATCGTCTCGGCACCGCTCAAGCCGCTGCCGGCGGGGCCGGTCGGCGTGCTGCTGGCGTCCGCGCACGGCTTCGCACCGACCCGTGCGAGCGATGCGCTGCTGCTGCACAAGACCACACGCCGCGCCGAATTCGATCGCGCATGGCAGGCGGCGGAGGCTCTTGGCGGGTTCGACATGCTGTTCGTCAACGAGCGCGGCGAGGTGACGGAAGGCGGGCGCTCGAACCTGTTCGTGAAGCTCGACGGCCAGTGGGTGACGCCGCCGCTCGAGTCTGGCGTGCTGCCGGGCGTGATGCGCGGCGTGCTGCTCGACGATCGCGCGTTCGGTGCGACGGAGCGGGTCGTGACCGGCGACGATCTCGCGCGTGCGGACGCGCTGCTGCTGACCAACGCGCTGCGCGGCGCGCTCGACGCGGTATTGAAGTAACCGGCTGATAATCGATCGTTGTCGGCAGTGCAGAAAAGAAAAAGCGCGGCGCCCCGCAAAGGGCGCCGCGCTTTTTTCATCACGGGGCCGGCGAACGCATCGCTGGCCCCGTGAAGGACGTCAGAACGAGTGCTCGGGGCCGGGGAACGAACCGTCCTTTACCGCGCGCACGTACGCTTCGACGGCCGCCTGGATGTTCGGCTCGCCCTGCATGAAATCCTTCACGAAGCGCGGCCGCTTGCCGGGGAACACGCCGAGCATGTCGTGCAGCACGAGCACCTGGCCCGAGCAGTCGGCGCCGGCGCCGATGCCGATCGTCGGCACGCGCAGCATGTGTGTGACTTCGGAGCCGATCAGCGTCGGCACCGCTTCGAGCAGGACGACCTGCGCACCGGCTGCTTCGACCGCGCGCGCGTCGCGCAGCAGTTGCGCGGCACCGGCTTCGGTCTTGCCCTGCACCTTGAAGCCGCCGAACGCGTGCACCGATTGCGGCGTAAGGCCCACGTGCGCGCACACGGGCACCGCGCGCTCGACGAGGAAGCGGATCGTCTCGGCGAGCCATTCGCCGCCTTCGAGCTTGACCATCTGCGCACCGGCGCGCATCAGCTTGACGGAGCTCGCGAACGCCTCGGCCGGCGTGCCGTACGTGCCGAACGGCAGGTCGGCCATGATCAGCGCGCGCGGCTGCGCACGGGCGACACAGGCGGTGTGATACGCGATGTCGTCGAGCGACACGGGCAGCGTGGTCGTATGGCCCTGCAGTACGTTGCCGAGCGAATCGCCGATCAGCAGCACGTCGACGCCCGAACGGTCGAGCAGTGCGGAAAAGCTCGCGTCGTAGCAGGTGAGCATCGCGATCTTCTCGCCGGCGTCGCGCATTGCCTGCAGCTTGGGCACCGTGACGGCAGGCCGGCTCGATTCCTGGAGATAGGTCATGGGAAATCCGGTTCGAATGGGTAAGGAACGACAGGCGAGGACGCGTCAGCGCGTCGTCTCGCCCTTGACGAAGAACTCCTTGCGGCCGCGCATCGTCTCGATGCGCTCGACCAGCAGCGCGAGATCTTCGGGGGAGTCCAGCGGGTTCAGGTGTTCTGCGGCGACCGTCAGCACCGGCGTGCGGTCGTAGTGGTAGAAGAATTCGTTGTACGCGTCGACGAGCGAGCGCAGGTACGCATCGCTGATCTGCAGCTCCATCGGCAGCCCGCGCTTCTGGATCCGCGAGAACAGCACTTCAGGGCTCGCCTGCAGATAGACGACGAGGTCGGGCGACGGCGCCTGCGGCACGTCGACGTGCGTCGCGACCGAGCGGTAGAGCTGCCATTCGTCGTCCGGCAGGTTCAGCCGCGCGAAGATGTCGTTCTTCTGCGGCATGAAATCGGCGACGACCGGGCGGCCCGTTTCGAGCGCGCCGATCAACTCGCGCGCCTGCTGCGCGCGCTGCAGCGCGAACGACAGCTGCACGGGCAGCGCGTAGCGCGCGGTGTCGCGATAGAAGCGTTCGAGGAACGGGTTGTCCTGCGGGCGCTCGAGCAGCGTCTGCATCGACCAGCGTTCGGCGAGCAGGCGCGCGAGCGTCGTCTTGCCGACGCCGATCGGGCCTTCGATCACGAGATAGCGGTGCGGGGCGCGCAGGTCGGGCGCGGTGACGGTGAGGGGAGTCGGGGTCATCGGCAGCGGTTCTTGTCGGCGTCTTCGCTGGCAGCCAGCGCCTTCTGCATCAGGCACTGGCAGGTCTGCACCTTCTCGACGCGCTGGTCCGCGACGGCGGCGAGGAAGGCATCGGCACGGCCGCGCGCGGGGATGTCGAGTGCCGGCTCGATTTCGACGAGCGGCACGAGCGCGAACGCACGGTCGGTGAGACGCGGGTGCGGGACGATCAGGTCGGGCTCGTCGATCGAGTCGGCGCCGAACAGCAGGATGTCGAGATCGAGCGTGCGCGGCGCGTTGCGATACGGACGCTCGCGGCCGAAGTGATGTTCGATCTTCTGGCAAAGCGCGAGCAGCTCGCGGGCCGACAGCGTCGTGTCGAGCTTGACGACGCAGTTGTAGTAGTCGTCGCCGCCCGCTTCGAAGGGCGCCGTGCGATACAGGCTCGATTTGCCGAGGATCGAGATGGTGCGCTGCTGTGCGAGGCACACCACCGCGTCCTTCAGGGTCTGGCGCGCATCGCCGAGATTCGCCCCCAGTCCGATATATGCAACCGTCATGGCATCACTTCCTACGTCGTTCGCCGGCGAGCGCGTCAGTCGTCGGAACCGCCCGAGGTGTCCGGTGCCTGCTCGGCGGCACCTTCACCCGGCTTGCGGTTGCGCACACCGCCGCGGCGGCGCCGCTTGCGGGGCGATTTTTCCTTCGAGCCGCCTTGCGTGAGCAATGCCTCGCGAGCGGCCGCGTCGCCTTCGATGAAATCCGTCCACCACTGTCCGACTTCCGCATCGAGCTCGCCGGATTCGCAGCGTAACAGGAGGAAATCATACCCCGCTCTAAACCTTTGGTGTTCCAGCAGCCGCATCGCGCTGCGGCCCGAGCGTTTCTCGAGGCGCAACTGCAGGCCCCAGATCTCGCGCATGTCGGCCGAATAACGCTTGTGGATCGCGAGCTTCTCGGTCTGCATGTCGAGCACGTCATCCATCGCGCGATGGAGCGCCGGCACCGGGATTTCGCCTTCGGCCGTGTATTGCTCGAAGCGCTGGCGCATGTCGTGCCACAGCAGCGTCGCGAACAGGAAGCCCGGTGAGACCGGCTTGCCGGCGCGCACGCGTGCATCGGTGTTGTTCAGCGCGAGCGTGATGAACTTCTCGCCCTGCGGCTGTTCGAGCACGACGTCGAGGAGCGGCAGCAGCCCGTGGTGCAGGCCTTCCTTGCGCAGCTGCTTCAGGCACGCGAGTGCGTGGCCCGACAGCAGCAGCTTCAGCATTTCGTCGAACAGGCGCGCGGCCGGCACGTTGTTGATCAGGTCGGCGAGCGCGTTGATCGGCTCGCGCGTATGCGGCTCGATCTCGAAACCGAGCTTCGCCGCGAAGCGCACGACGCGCAGCATCCGCACCGGATCCTCGCGGAAGCGCGTGGCCGGGTCGCCGATCATCCGCAACAGGCGGGCGCGCATGTCGGCCATCCCGTCGTGGTAGTCGAGCACCGTCTGCGTCGACGGGTCGTAGTACATCGCGTTGATCGTGAAGTCGCGGCGCGCGGCATCTTCGTGCTGCTCGCCCCACACGTTGTCGCGCAGCACGCGGCCGCTCGCGTCGACTGCGTGCGTGCGGCGATCGAGTTCGTCGCGCTTCAGGCGCTTCGGCGGCTCCGAGGCGGCCGCCTCGGGCGGCGCATCGACCAGCGCGCGGAACGTCGACACTTCGATCAACTCCTGGCCGAACTGCACGTGGACGATCTGGAAGCGGCGGCCGATCAGGCGTGCGCGGCGGAACAGGCGCTGCACTTCGGTCGGCGTTGCGTCGGTCGCGACGTCGAAGTCCTTCGGCGCGATGCCGAGCAGCAGGTCGCGTACCGCACCGCCGACGATGAATGCACGGAAGCCTGCCTGCTGCAGCGTGTCGGTCACGCGCACGGCATTCTTCGAGATCAGCGCCGGGTTGATGCCGTGCACGCTGGCCGGCACGACGGTCGGTTCATGGTTGCTGCGCGGTTTCTTCGCGCCGCCTCGGGCGCCTTTCGACGCGCGCGGGGCAGCAGGGGCCGCTTCGTCGGCCGGGGCCGGTGCGGGAGACGTTTGCTCGGCTTCGTCCTGACCGAGCAGCTTGCGGATGAATTTTTTGATCACGACGTTCAGAAGAGATCGAGGATGCGCCAGCCGCGGTTGCTTGCATGCGCACGCAGCGTGTCGTCAGGGTTGGTCGCGATCGGGTCGGTGACTTTCTCGAGCAACGGAATGTCGTTGTGCGAGTCGCTGTAGAAATAGGTGTGCGCGAAGTCGCTCCATTGCTTGCCGAGCGACGCGAGCCACGCTTCGGTTCGCACGATCTTGCCTTCGCGATAGCTCGGCGTGCCGGTCGGCCGGCCCGTGTACGGCGAATCGGGATGCCCGTCGGTCGTTTCGGCCTCGCAGGCGATCAGCGTGTCGACGCCGAACGCGGTGGCGATCGGGCGCGTGATGAATTCGTTGGTCGCCGTCACGACGCAGCACAGGTCGCCCGCATCGAGGTGCTTGCGCACGAGCTCGAGCGCGGCGGGTGTCATGGCGGGGCGGATCACCTCGTGCATGTACTGTTCGTGCCATTCGGCGAGCTGCGCGCGCGAATACTTCGCGAGCGGCGTGAGCATCGCCGTGAGGTACGCGTGGATGTCGAGCTTGCCGGCCTTGTAGTCGGCGAAGAACTGATCGTTCTGACGCGAGAAGCTTTCCGCGTCGACGATACCGAGCTTCACCATGAAGCGGCCCCATTCGTGGTCGCTATCGGTCGGGATCAGCGTGTGATCGAGGTCAAAGAGTGCCAGATTAGTCATGGAAGCGCATTTTACTCGAAGCGGTTCGGGCCCGTGCCCGGTGGTGTGATGTCGTCGCCGGGACGCGCCAGCATGCGGCGCAGCAAAGGCAGCGTGACGGCGCGTTTTTGCTCGAGCGAAAAGCGGTCGAGCGCGTCGAGCAGCGCCATCAGGCTCGGCATGTCGCGGCGGAAATGGGTCAGCAGGTAGGCGGCGATATCGTCGGTGAGCGCGATCCCGCGCTCCTTCGCCGCGAGCTTGAGCACGGCGATCTTGCCGGCGTCGGACGGCGGCGACAGGTGGAACACGAGCCCCCAGCCGAGGCGCGTGCGGAGATCCTCGCGCACGTCGAGCGCGAGCGGCGCCGCGGGGCCTGCCGCGACGAACGCGCTCGACGGGTGCGCGCGCACTTCGTTGAACAGGTTGAACAGCGCGACCTGCTGCGCGTCGCTCATCCGGTCGCAGTCGTCGATCGCGTAGATGCCGATGCGCGGGTCGAACGTGAACGCGCCGAGCGGGCTTTGCGGCGTCAGGTAGCGCGCATAGCCATACGACGCGTCGCTCACGAGCGCCTGCAGCAGATGGGTGCGGCCGCAGCCGGGCTCGCCCCAGATGTAGAACGATCGATCCGGCACGGGGCCCGCCGCGAGCGCGAGGTCGAGCTTCTGCAGGCGCGAGATGAGCTCGTCGTTCTCCTCGTTCATGATGAAGTTGTCGAACGTGGCGGGCGGCGGCGTGCCGAGATCGAGCGTCAGTTGACGGGACACAACAGTCACAATGCGGGTCGGTTGAAAATACGCGTGCCGTACGCCGGGCACGCGCCGGGAACTGCGCCTTCACGGGCTTCACGCGCGCCCGCACGCACGGCGCCATGCCGGTTTCGGCGCGGTTCGCTCGGCGATGAAAACGGGGACGTGTTGACCAAGATGCAATCCCTGACGATTCGGTGCTGGGAATTCCGGCCAACCGGCCGGCTTCGGGTAAAATCGCATTTTACCGACCTTCTCGCATTCCCCCATGAATCCTCCGAAATCCGCTCCTGACGCTCAGGGTCTGTCCTATCGCGACGCAGGTGTCGACATCGACGCGGGCGACGCGCTCATCGACAAGATCAAGCCTTTTGCGAAGAAAACCCTGCGCGACGGCGTGCTCGGCGGCATCGGCGGGTTCGGCGCGCTGTTCGAAGTGCCGAAGAAGTACAAGGAGCCCGTGCTCGTGTCGGGCACCGACGGCGTGGGCACCAAGCTCAAGCTGGCGTTTCATCTGAACAAACACGACACCGTCGGCCAGGATCTCGTCGCGATGAGCGTGAACGACATCCTCGTGCAGGGCGCCGAGCCGCTGTTCTTCCTCGACTACTTCGCGTGCGGCAAGCTCGACGTCGACACCGCTGCAACGGTCGTCAAGGGCATTGCACAGGGTTGCGAACTGTCGGGCTGCGCGCTGATCGGCGGTGAAACGGCCGAAATGCCGGGCATGTACCCGGACGGCGAATACGACCTGGCCGGCTTCGCGGTCGGCGCGGTCGAGAAGAGCAAGATCATCGACGGCAGCACGATCGCCGAAGGCGACGTGGTGCTGGGCCTCGCATCGAGCGGCATCCACTCGAACGGCTTCTCGCTCGTGCGCAAGATCATCGAGCGTGCGAACCCCGACCTGTCGGCCGATTTCCACGGCCGCTCGCTGGCCGACGCGCTGATGGCGCCGACGCGCATCTACGTGAAGCCGCTGCTCGCGCTGATGCAGAAGCTGTCGGTGAAGGGCATGGCGCACATCACGGGCGGCGGTCTCGTCGAGAACATTCCGCGCGTGCTGCGCGAAGGCCTCACCGCCGAGCTCGACCAGAACGCGTGGCCGCTGCCGCCGCTGTTCAAGTGGCTCCAGGAGCACGGCGGTGTCGCCGATGCGGAAATGCACCGCGTGTTCAACTGCGGCATTGGCATGGCCGTGATCGTCTCGGCGGCCGATGCCGACGCAGCGATCGCCGACCTGACCGCCGCCGGCGAACAGGTGTGGAAGATCGGCACCGTGCGTGCGACCCGCGAAGGCGAGGCGCAGACGGTCGTGGTCTGACGCACTGCCTGCAGCAGATGCAGCAAGGAAAGCCGCCCGGAGTCGATCCGGGCGGCTTTTTTTTCGGACTTCGCGTGGAATACGGACGCGCGCCGACGAAGGAGGGAATGACGATGACCGAGGACGAACACGCGATCCGCGCGCTCGTGGACAACTGGTTCGTGTCGAGCCGGCGCGGTGACCTGGCGACCGTGCTCGACCTGATCGCCGACGACGCGATCTTCATGGTGGCCGGCAAGCCGCCGTTCGACAAGGCGGCGTTTGCGGCCGCGTCGCGTGACGCGAACGCCGGGGGCGGGCCCGCGCCGAAGATCGACGGCCGGTACCGGATCGACGAGCTGCGCGTATTGGGCGACTGGGCGTACCTGCGCAATTTCATCGAGATCGAGGCGACCCCGCCGGGCGGCGAGACGATCCGCCGCTCGGGCCATACGCTGACGATCTTCCGCAAGGCCGACGGCCGCTGGCAGCTTGTGCGTGACGCGAATCTCGTGACGCTCGCGCATTGAGCGCGACGGCGGGCGTGACGGTGCCCGCCGATGCTCATGCGGATGGCCGCGTCGCACCCGCTGGCCGCGCACCGGCCAGCAACGGCGGGACGAGCAGATAGAGCAGCGCCGCCGCGGCCCAGACGAGCCCCGGCCACGTCGCGCGTGTCGCCGCATAGGTTGCGGTGACGACCAACGGGCCCGCGACGCCGATCAGGCTCGCCACGCTCGCGAGCGCGCCTTGCAGTTCGCCCTGGCGCGCATCGTCGACCTGCCGCGCGAGCATCGCCTGCAACGCCGGCAGCGTCATGCCGCCCGCCGCGAACAGCGGCAGCAGCGCGAACGGCACCCACGCGGCGGTCGCGAACGCGATCGCCGCGAGGCCGAGCGCGTCGCCCGCGAGGCCCAGTGCGAGCGCGCGGCGTTCGCCGAGCCGCGCGATCAGCGGCCCGATCGCGAATGCCTGCGCGAGTGCGTGACACGCACCGTAGCCCGCGAGCGACAGCCCCGCGATCGGCGTCGACCAGCCGAAATGTTCCTGGCCGTACAGGATCCATAGCGTCGCGGGTGCCTGCGACACCAGCGCCACGATCACGTAAATGCCGATCAGCGGTACGAGCGCCGGTGAGCCGCTCAGCCTGCGCAGGCTGGCGAACGGGTTGAGCGCGCCGACCGCATGGCCTTCGCGGGCCGAACGCGGCCGCGATTCCGGCAGCGCGCGCCAGACGAGCGCGAGATTGAGCGCATTGAGCACGGCGGCCGCGACGAACGGCGCGCGCACCTGCAGCGCGCCGAGCAGGCCGCCGATCAACGGGCCCGCGATGAAGCCGATGCCCATCATCGCGCCGAGCTGGCCGAAGCGTCGTGCGCGGTCGGGTTCGGTGGTGACGTCGGTCATGTACGCAGTCGCGACCGCGACGTTCGCGCCGGTGATGCCCGCGATCAGCCGCCCGACGTAAAGCCAGGCGAGCGTCGGCGCGAGCGCCATCAGCAGGTAGTCGAGCGCCGCGCCCGCGAGCGACACGAGCAGGACGGGCCGGCGGCCGAAGCGGTCGCTCAGCGCGCCGAGCAGCGGGGCGCACAGGAACTGCGCGAACGCGTACAGCGCGAGCAGGATCCCGTAGTGGGTGTCGGTGCTGCCTGCGTCGGCGAGCGAGCGCAGCAGCCCGGGCAGGATCGGCATCACGATCCCGACGCCGATCGCGTCGAGCAGGACCGTGGCCAGGATGGCAATCAGGGACGGATTCAAGAGTGTGACTCTATCGGTGATAGAGTAGCGATTATTCCACAGCTTTCCCTATCGGTGATAGAGACGAAGGGCACGGGGGCGCGGCTGACGCGCGACACGGTACTGCGCGCGGCGCTCGAACTGCTCGACGAAGTCGGGATAGACGGGCTGTCGACACGGAAGCTCGCCGAGCGGCTCGGCGTGCAGTCGCCGACGCTTTACTGGCATTTTCGGAACAAGGCCGAACTGCTCGACGCGATGGCCGAGGCGATCATGCTCGAGCGTCACGATGGGTCGCTGCCGCGGCCGGGCGACGCGTGGGATACGTGGCTGGTCGACAACGCGCGCAGTTTCCGTCACGCGCTGCTGGCGTATCGCGACGGCGCGCGCCTGCATGCCGGCACGCGGCCGCGCGCGCTGCATTTCAGCTCGATCGAACGCAAGGTCGCGCTGCTCGGCGACGCGGGTTTCACGCCGGACGAAGCGGTCGACGTGATGTATGCGCTGGGCCGCTTCGTGGTGGGCTGGGTGCTGGAGGAGCAGGCGGACCCGGGCGGCAACGCCGATGCGCCGCTGCCGGATGCGGCCGAGTATCCGCTGCTCGCGAAGGGCTGGGCCGCGCTGCGCGAGCGCAGCGGCGACGAGGCGTTCGAGCGTGGGGTCGCGTGGATCGTCGATGGTGCCCGCGCGCGCCTGGCAGCGCGCGAGCGCGGCTGACGCGGTCAGCCCGGCGTGCTGCCGTCGAGCACGCGTTCGAGCGCGTCGAGTGCGCGGGCCGTCGCGTCCGGCGCGATGCAGTCGACGACGATCCGCTCCGGCATCGCGCGCAGCCAGGTGATCTGGCGCTTGCAGAGCTGGCGCGTCGCGAAGATGCCCTTGTCGCGCATTGTCCGGTAGTCGGTGTCGCCGTCGAGGAACTCCCACGCCTGCCGGTAGCCGACACAGCGCATCGACGGCAGGTCGGGATGGAGATCTTCGCGACGGCGCAGCCGCTCGACTTCGTCGATGAAGCCCGCGTCGAGCATCGCGTCGAAGCGCTGCGCGATCCGTGCGTGCAGTACCGCGCGATCGGACGGTTCGAGCGCGACCGGCACGAAGCGGTAAGCGGCGGCCGCATCGTCGGTGCGCCGCGGCGCGGCGAGCAGCACCGACATCGGCTGCCCGCTCAGCATGAACACTTCGAGCGCCCGCTGGATCCGTTGCGAATCGTTCGGCGCGAGCCGCGCGGCCGTATCGGGATCGACTTGCGCGAGCCGCGCGTGCAGTGCGGGCCAGCCGTCGCGCTCGGCTTCGGCATCGAGGGTCGCGCGCACGTCCGGATCGGCGCCCGGCAGGTCGTTGAGCCCCTGCGTCAGCGCCTTGTAGTACAGCATCGTGCCGCCCGCGAGCAGCGGCGTGCGGCCGCGCGCGGCGATCTCGCCGATCAGGCGCAGCGTGTCCGCGCGGAAACTCGCGGCCGAATACGCGTCGGCCGGATCGATGATGTCGATCAGGTGGTGCGGCACGCTTGCGCGCTCGTCGCGCGACGGCTTCGCGGTGCCGATATCCATGTCGCGGTAGACGAGCGCCGAATCGACGCTGACGATCTCGATCGGGCGGCGCGCGGCGAGCGCCAGCGCCGCGGCCGTCTTGCCCGAAGCGGTGGGGCCGAGCAGGCAGGCGATCGTCGTCGGGCCGGAGTGCGGTGCCGCGCTCATTGGCCGCGCATGAAGAGGCGGTCGAGATCGTTCAGCGTGAGCTGATACCACGTCGGCCGGCCGTGATTGCACTGGTCCGCGCGTTCGGTCGCCTCCATCTGTCGCAACAGCGCGTTCATCTCGTCGAGCGTCAGGCGCCGGTTCGCGCGCACTGCGTGGTGGCAGGCGAGCGTGCCGAGCAGTTCGTGCTGACGCTCGGTGAGCACACGCGAGCCGCCGAACGCATGCAGGTCGGCGAGCACCGCGCGCGCGAGCGACTGCAGGTCGGCATCCTTCAGCAGTGCCGGGACCGCGCGGATCGCGAGCGTCGTCGGCGACAGCACCGCCAGGTCGAAGCCGAGCGATTCGAGCGTGTCGCGTTCTTCCTCGACCGTGCCGATCTCGATCGGCGTGGCCGTCATCGATACCGGCAGCAACAGCGCCTGCACGGCGACCGAGCGGTCGGCAAGCGCGTTCTTGAACTGTTCGTACAGGATCCGCTCGTGGGCCGCGTGCATGTCGACGATCACGAGGCCGTGCGCGTTCTGCGCGAGCACGTAAATGCCGTGGATCTGGCCGAGCGCGAAGCCGAGCGGCTGCTCGTCGTGCGCGGTGGCGGCGATCGGCGAGGCGGTGAAGCCCGGCAAGGGCGCGACGGGTGCGCCGGCCGAATCGCGTGCGATGGTCGTTGTGCCGTCCGGCGTGCCGGCGCCCGTATCCTTGCGGCCGAACAACGCGTCGTAAAGCGCGAGCGGCTGCGCGACTGGCAGCGTGCCCTGAGTCATCCGTGCCTGGCGCATCCAGGTGTTTCCGGTCGATGAGGACGACGGCGACGAGAAGCCGCTGCCGCCGCTGCCGCCGGTCGCGTGGCCCTGGCTCTGCCCGAGCGGCGTATCCAGGAACGACGACGGCCCGCGCGGTGCCGGTTCGAGATGCGCGGCATGGCCGCCCGCCGTGGTTTCCGGCGACGCACCCGCGTGGCGCGCGAGCGCGCGCTGGACCGCATGGAACACGTACTGGTGGATCGAGCGCGAATCGCGGAAGCGCACCTCGATCTTCGACGGGTGCACGTTGACATCGACGGCTTCGGGCGGCAGGTCGAGGAACAGCACGTACGACGGGTAGCGGTCGCCGTGCAGCACGTCCTCGTAGGCCGCACGCACCGCGTGCGTCAGCAGCTTGTCGCGCACGAAGCGGCCGTTGACGAAGAAATATTGCTGGTCGGCGCGCCCGCGGCTCGCGGTCGGCAGGCCTGCGCAGCCGTAGACCGCCAGCGGGCCGGCCTGCTCGTCGAGCGGCAGGTGCGCGGTTGCGAAGCTGTCGCCGAGGATCTTCGCGACGCGCTGCGCGGGCTCGGTCGCATTCCAGTGCTCGACCGCCTTGCCGTTGTGCAGCACCGAGATCGCGACGTCCGGCCGCGCGAGTGCCGCACGGCGGATCATTTCCAGGCAGTGGCCGAACTCGGTCTGCTCGCTCTTCAGGAACTTGCGCCGCGCGGGCGTGTTGAAGTACAGCTCGCGGACCTCGATCGTCGTGCCGGTCGCACCGGCGGCGGGCGACAGCACGCCCGTCTGCGCATCGATCTTCATCGCATGCGCGGCATCGGCCGTCCGGCTCGTGATCGACATCTCGGCGACCGATGCGATCGACGCGAGCGCTTCGCCGCGGAACCCGAGCGTGGCGACCGCCTCGAGCTCCTCGAGCGAGCGGATCTTGCTGGTGGCATGGCGCATCAGCGCGAGCGCGAGCTCGTCCGGCGGAATGCCGCAGCCGTCGTCGGTGATTGAGATGCGCTTGACGCCGCCTTCTTCCAGCACGATGCGCAGCGTCGTGGCGCCGGCGTCCATCGCGTTCTCGAGCAGCTCCTTGACGACCGACGCCGGGCGTTCGACGACCTCGCCGGCGGCGATCTGGCTGATCAGCTGGTCGGGCAGGGGCTGGATCGCGCGCAGCGGGCGCGGAGCGGGGGCGGGCGCGGCGCCCGCGGCCGTTTCGGTGATATCGGACATGGCCGAATTATAGCGAGGCGGCGAATGCGTGCCGGGGCGACCGGCGGTTACGTTTTTTCACGGAGCCTTAAGGTAGTTTCGGTATCATGGGTTCGGTACACGCACCGCCTTGACCGGCGGGCGCGTCAGCCTTTTTCGGCCGTTCCGGCCCTTTCGCCATCGAGGAATCGCATTTGGATACGCTGCTTCATTTCGTCAACCTGGTCCTGCATATCGACGCCTTCCTCGGCGATTTCATCCGGCAGTACGGCGCATGGGTCTATCTCATGCTGTTCCTGATCGTGTTCTGCGAGACGGGGCTCGTCGTGTTCCCGTTCCTGCCCGGCGATTCGCTGCTGTTCATCGGCGGCGCGTTCGCGGCGACGGGTGAAATGAACGTTGGCGCGCTGATCGTGCTGCTGCTCGTCGCAGCGGTCACCGGCAACACCGTGAACTACCTGATCGGCCGCTGGGTTGGCCCGAAGGTGTTCAATACCCATATCCCGGTGCTCGAGCGCTTCCTCGATCGCGCCGCGCTGCAGAAAACCCACTCGTTCTACGACAAGCACGGCGGCAAGACGATCGTGCTCGCGCGCTTCATCCCGGTCGTGCGGACGTTCGCGCCGTTCGTTGCGGGCGCGTCGTCGATGAGCGTCGCGCGCTTCCAGTTGTTCAACGTGATCGGTGCGCTGGTGTGGGTGCTGCTGCTTGTGCTGCTCGGCTATTTCTTCGGCAATATCCCGTTCATCCGCCAGTATCTGAACGTGATCGTGCTGGCCGGGATCGGTGCGGCGGTCGTCCCGGTCGCGCTCGGCGCGGTCTGGAAGCTCGTGCGCGGGCGGCAGTCGGATAACGCGCAGAAGACGGGCGGGCGTTGAGCGGAAGCTTCGTTTTCAGGGCAATAAAAAAAGCGTGGCGGGTGCCACGCTTTTTTTCGTCCGGTGCCGCCGTTACGCGTTGCGATGCGAGATCGGGGTTTCGGGCGTCGGGTATTGCGCGTCGCGGAACGTCTCGAGGATCACGCGGTTGGTGTCGCAGTACACCTGCCAGTAGTTTTCCGGTTGCGTGGACGGGCGCACGAACAGCAGCGGACCTTCCGGCGTGAACTGCAGCACGCCGACGTCCGGTGCCGGAGTGGTCAGCACGTTCGGGATCTGCTGGATCGACGTCTTCAGGCGGTTGATCGCGTCGACCGCATCGACACCGTTCGCGATCTTCGCGGTCAGGTCGACACGACGGTACGACGTCGCGCTGTAGTTCGCGATGTTGTCCGAGAAGATCTTGTTGTTGCCGACGATCGTCACGATGTTGTCGGGCGTGATGATCGTCGTGCCGAACAGGCCGAGTTCCTTCACGGTGCCCGTGACGCCGCCGGCATTGATCACGTCGCCGATCTTGAACGGACGCAGCACCTGCATGAACACGCCTGCGGCGAAATGCGCGAGCAGGCCGCCCCAGGCGGTACCGATCGCGAGGCCGAGGCCGGCGAGCAGGGCGGCGAACGAAGTCGTCTGCACGCCGAAGATCTGCAGGATCGCGAGGATCAGCAGGATCGTCAGCAGCACGCCGACGACGGAGGTCAGGTAGTCGGTCAGGGTCGGGTCGACCTTGCCGCTACGGCGCACGACCTTGCCGAGCAGGCGGGTACCGATGCGGATTGCCCAGCGGCCGACGAACCACAACACGATCGCGGCGAGGAGGTTGAGGCCGAAGTCGAGGCCGCGGGTCATCAGGAATTGCTGGGCTGTGGCGAGATCGATCATGCGTTCTCCGAAGTCGAGGGTAGAAAGGGCGGCGCATGCACCGGGTGGGTGGCGCTTTTATAACCTGACCTGTGACGGGCGGGCAACCTGCCTGACATTGCTTGACGTAATGAAAAACGGGCAGGACGCGTGTGCGTGCTGCCCGTTGCGGGTGCCGGTCGTGGCCTGTGGTGGCGCTTGACCGGGAAGGTGGGTTGCTTACGACGCTGCGCGGCCGTAGGTGTCTTCGAAACGGACGATGTCGTCCTCACCGAGATACGCACCCGACTGGACTTCGATCAGTTCGAGCGGGATCTTGCCCGGATTCGTCAGCCGGTGGGTCGCGCCGAGCGGGATGTAGGTCGACTGGTTCTCGGTCAGCATGAGTTCCTTGTCGCCGTTCGTGACCATCGCCGTGCCCTTCACGACAATCCAGTGCTCGGCACGATGGTGGTGCATCTGCAGGCTCAGCTGCGCGCCGGGGTTCACGATGATGCGCTTGACCTGGAATCGGTCGCCCTGGTCGATGCCCTCGTAGGCGCCCCACGGGCGGACGACGCGGCGATGCGTAACCGATTCGTGACGACCGGAGGCATTCAGCCACTCGACGATTTTCTTGACGTCCTGCGCTTTGTCGCGATGCGCGACCAGCACGGCGTCGGCGGTTTCCACGATGACGATGTCGTCGAGGCCGATAGCGGCAACCATCCGGTGTTCCGCGCGGATGTACGAGTTCTTCACCGCGTCGGTGAAGATGTCGCCGATGAGCGCATTGCCCTGCTCGTCGGCGTCAGCAATTTCCGCAAGCGCGCTCCACGAGCCGATATCGTTCCAGCCGAGGTCCGCTGCCGCGACGACTGCGGCGCGTTCGGTCTTTTCCATGACCGCATAGTCGATCGAGACGTTGGGGCAGGCTGCGAACACGTCCGCGTCCAGACGGACAAAGTCGTTGTCCCGCTTGGCGGATTCGAAGGCGAGTTCAGCCTGACGGGCGATCTCCGGTGCATGGCGATGCAATTCTTCCATGTACGTGGACGCCTTCAGCATGAACATGCCGCTGTTCCAGTAGTAATTGCCGTCGCTCAGGAAGCGCTCGGCCGTCGGCGTGTCGGGCTTCTCGACAAACGCGTCGACCTTGTAAACCTGCTTGCCGTCGGCGACGGCCGGGCCGCGGCGGATATAGCCGAAGCCGGTGTGCGCTTCCGTCGGCGTGATGCCGAACGTGACGAGGCGCTGATCTGCTGCGATGGCCGCTGCCTCACCGGCTGCAGCGATGAATGCCGGCTCGTTGAGGATGACGTGGTCCGACGGCAGCACCAGCAGCAGTGCGTTGGGCGATTCGCGCATGGCGAGCAGCGCCGCGATTGCGATGGCGGGCGCGGTGTTGCGGCCGACCGGCTCGAGCACGATCGACGATGGCGTAATGTTGACCTGGCGAAGTTGTTCCGCGACCAGGAAGCGTTGTTCGTTGTTGGTGACGACGATGGGCGCCGCGGCACTGGGAATGTGCTGAAGGCGGATCGCCGTCTGCTGGACGAGCGTCTGGTCGCCCGTCAGCTTCAGGTATTGCTTCGGATAGCCGCCACGCGACATGGGCCACAGGCGGGTGCCACTGCCGCCACACAGGATTACCGGATAAATGTTCATAGAGAGATGTCAGGCAGTGCAAGATCGAACAATTGATTCGCATTCTGCCACGCCGGGCTGTGCGAACGCTTTGTAGGCATCGTATTTTTACGTAATTTTTCCTTCAAATCCTTCATTCTCGTGACCGCAGTGTGACGTTGAAGCAAATACACAAGCTTTCAACGAAACAATATTTTCCATGTGCGGGCCGCTTGCTTTCATGCAGGCCCAAGTGATTTGTCATTTTGGCAAGGTGCCTGAATGCAATGGTGCCTTTGCAGCGGCTACTGACTTACCTGGAAAACCCAGTGGCATGTCCAGCCTTTAGTGGCCGACCGCCCGGGGCATGCCAGTGTACGGCCCGACGGTGTTCAGCCGGGATTTCTCGATGATCGACTGAACCATCCAGGCAGTATTTTCCGGAAGGAACGAACAATGAGTTTTTCAGTATCCGAGTCCCCCTCGGTTCAACGTCGATTGGTCTACTTGCCATGAACCGAGCGAAATGTCCGTTGTGGCGTCGTGTTCGGTTGCGTTCGCAATTCAAAACTTTTCCGACATTGCCATGCGAGGTACCACAGGCCGTTTCTGCTCCAGCGGATGGCTTTACGCAACAGCCGCAGGCGGTCGCCTTCTATTTTTTCCAGAGGCCGGGACGCTGTACTTGCAAGCTGCCGCACGATTGCCTCCGGCGTGGTGAATAGTCGGAGCGACCAGTCCCAGTAAAGCGGATACCGGAGCAGCACCCCGGCCGTCAGCATGTCAAGCGTCAGCTCGCGGGTGCGCCACGGTTGCTCGAGCGCATCGTGTGTCAACCCCCAGCCGGAATAGAAAGGAAGTCCATACGTATGGACGCGCTTTCCGCGAATCAGGGCCTCAAAGCCGGATAGCGACGAGAGCGTATGCACTTCGTCAGCGATCTCGATCAGGGAAATGAGGTCGGAGTCGCGATCTACGGCATTGGCGAGCGACGCCGCGTCGATCAGGCCGCGTCGATTGCCCGAGAGGACATCGGGATGCGGCTTATAGACGATGAACGCGTCCGGGCAGCGCAGGCGTACTTCGTGCAGCAGATCCTCGGCAGTCGAGATGTGCTGCGTGCCAAGGCGGACAGCCGCGTCGTCGGCGACCTGGCCGGGCACCAGCACGATGCGCTGGTCGCGCGGGGCGCTCCACGTGGGGCGGCGACGACCGAGGTTGTATTTGGTGACGCCCAGGTTGGCGATGTCGTGACGCAGCTGGCGCGCGCGGGACAGTTCGGCGTCGGTGAAGTCCGCGGTGTTGAGTATGGCGGTCAGATCGCTCGGACGGGTCGCGTCGAAGTAGATGCCGCGCCGGTCGATGATCTGGCTGCACGGCGCAATGTGATCGGAGCCGAGGCCTGTCGAGTGAAAAAATCCGTCTTCGAGTCGGATCATGGGTGTGTCTTTCGGCAGCCCGGTTGCGCTACGTCCGCCCCATACAACCGCGTGTTCATCCTTGCGCGTCTGCTCCGGCCTGTCGATCCAGCGCAGGGAGGCGCCACCGGCTGTCAGGTATGGCGTGGCGTAGGGTCGCTTCCACCATTGGAAACGGATGCCGGCGAGGCGCGGGAAGTCGGCGAGGCGCAGTATCGCCGCACGATGAGCTTCGATCGTGGCGAGAAGCGCGTCGAGCGTGCCTGGATTGCGCGTGACCGGATCGACGTGGCGCGCGAGGCGCAGGAATACGGTGGCGAAGAGGGTGTCCAGCGACGCCTGCGTGTTTCTCGCCGGTTGGGGGACATGGTCGTGAGTCAGGCCCCACCCCGCGTAGTACGGGGTTCCGAACACATGCAACGGAATGCCGTGAAGCAAGGCCTGCAGGCCTTCCCCGGCGGAAACCGTGTAGACGTGATCGAAGTGTGCGATGGATGCACAGAGGGATCCGCTTGCATCGAGTTGCCGAAGCGTCTTTGCCGGCAGGGAAACATGCGAAGAGAGGTATTCGCCAACGCGTTGGACGCCGTTACGGGCGAGCCAGATTTCCGAGTCGGGATGTTCGCGATGAGCGGCGTCCACCATATCGGTGAACTGCGTGATTCGCCCGGATTTCGAGCGGCTCAAGCTGTCCGGCAGCGGCTCGTCGATCAGGAGCACGCGCGTGGTACCGGTGCGTTCGAGCAGATCGGGGTGAGCGCGCGGCGCAAGGTTGGGCGGATCGAACACGCATGCGTCGCGGAAACGCTCCATCAACGTGCGTACATCCTGAGGGGCGTCTTCGGCCAGAGCGGCGTCGATGCAGGCGATCCAGGCCTGCGGGGTTTGCTCGGCAAGCGGCGCGGCGAACCACGACAAATCGGGACCGGCGCGACGAGGCATGATGCCGTTCGACCAGAGATGCAGGTGCGAGCTGGCGGGGCCGAACGGTGCGACGCTCATTGAGAAAACGTTTCCAGAAATCGATCCACCTGCTCGAAATGCTGATGCCACGTCGGTGCCTGGAAGTGAGCGATACGAGCCAGTTGAGCGGTGCGCTCGGCACTGTCGCTTTGCGAATAGGCGCGAATCCGTGCAATCCAGCCGGGACCGTCGAGCGGGTCCAGATAATCCGGGATGTCGTCCGCGATCTCGTGAAATACGCCGAGATCGCTGGCCAATACCGGAACGCCCAACGTAAGCGCCTCGACAAGCGGCATGCCGTAACCCTCGACGAACGACGGGAAGAGCAGCGCACGCGCGTGTTGCAACCAGGCGCGCAGACGTGTGTCGCTGCAACTCGATTCTTCGATGACGACACTTTTGATCGCATCGCAGCGCTCGAGCATGTCCACGACGTTCTCGCATTCCCAGCCGCGGCGCCCGATGACGACGAGCTTGGGTGCACGTTCACCGAGCGTTTCGACGAGCCGGCGCCAGACATGCAGCATGAACCAGTGATTCTTGCGTGGTTCGATCGTACCGAGCATCACGAAGTACGGCTCATCGAGCGGAGGCGGCGCGTTGTCGCGGGAGGTAATGCCTGGTGCGAGCCGGGCCACGACGCTGGGGGGCAGGGGAAGAGCGGCGCGATTGGCCTCGGTCTCGAGCGCGCCCAGCGTGTCCTGGGAGTTTGCGATCAGGCCGTCGGCGTGACGTAGTGCAGTATGGATACGTTGGCGATGCGCCGAGTCGACGCCGGGGCGGCAGTATTCTGCGTGAGTGAGCGGGATCAGGTCATGCACCATGAACACCGACCGGATATTGCGCTGTCGCATTGCACGGTGGTAGCGGAGGCGCTCCATGCCACTGTGACTCGTATGCAACAGAACCGCATTGTCGAATCGCTCGCGGCGCGGCGCCAGGAGGCCACGCATGACGAGCGTTCGAATCGTGGTGCGGGTGGGTGTCGGACCGAGCAGCAGATCGAAAGCTCGTTCAGAGTCTGCTCGGGAGAGCACTTTCGAATAGCCGAGTTCACTCAAAATCGCGCGGGCACGAGGTCGATAATGCTCGACATATGCGAGGCCGACGCGATCGACGCCAGTTGGCAACAAGCCGTCTGCAAGGCGCGACAGCAATCTGGAAATATCAAGACAGATATTCAACACGGCGGAGTGTAATGTCTTTGTGAGCGACCTGATTGCAGGCCGGGCCGTTCGAATCCCGCCATTCTACGAATTCTGACTAGGAAACGCAAAATTAATCTACCTCGTGAGACAATCCGGGTCGCTATTTGAATGACGTGAACGGACCTCCAAAAATATGTCAAGTGTATATCGCAGTGCGTGGGCGACGCTTATTGCCGGTGGTGTGATAGGACTAAGCGCCTGTTCGAGTATCCCGACTTCGGGGCCGAGCCGCTCGCAGATCAGCGATGCCGGTGCGCAGAATAGTCCCCAGGGAATCCAGATCGTTGACTTGACGGAGCAAGTCGCTCGCCGGCTCTACGCTGAACGTAGCAACGCAGATTTTGCGTCGGTATTGGGTGACGATACGTCATTTCAGCAGCAACTTGGCGTGGGTGACGTCGTCGAGGTGTCGATCTGGGAGGCGCCGCCGGCGACCCTGTTCGGGGGCAGCACGACTGACCTGGCCACCGGGAGCGTGCCAACCGGCGCGCGCGTGACCAAGCTGCCGGTTCAGGTCATCGATGGTGATGGGAACATCAACATCCCGTTCGTCGGAGCGGTTAAGGCACGAGGTCGTTCGCCGAGCGAATTGCAGGCCTATATCGCCGGTCGTCTGAAACCGATTGCGCACGACCCTCAAGTTCTGGTTCAACTGGCTCGCAACGAAACATCCTACGTCACGGTTGTGGGGGATGTGGTCAGCAGTACCCGTATGCAGCTCAGCGCGCGACGGGAGCGGGTCCTTGACGCGCTTGCATCTGCGGGCGGTGCCAAGCAGCCTGTCGACAAGGTGTTGATCCAGGTCACGCGCGGTCAGTCGGTGGCGTCGGAGCCCTTGCAATCGATCATCCGCAATCCCCGCCAGAACGTGCATCTCCGGGCCGGGGATGTGGTGACTGCGCTCTACGAGCCTTACAGTCTCACGGCCTTTGGGGCAACCGGCAAGAACGCCGAAATCAACTTTGAGGGTCAGGGCATAACCCTGGCGCAGGCGATGGCGCGGGCGGGAGGCTTGCAAGATTCTCGTGCCGACGCCCAGGGTGTATTCGTTTTCCGGCTGGAGGATCAGCGGGCGCTCAACTGGCCGACCGAGCCGGTTCGGACGACTGTTGACGGAAAGGTTCCTGTCATTTATCGCGTTAACTTGAAGGATCCGAATTCCTTCTTTGTGGCGCAAAGCTTCATGATGAACAACAAGGATCTTCTCTACGTCTCGAATGCACCGATCACGGAGCTTCAAAAGGTGCTGAATCTGGTGTTCTCTGTCGCGTATCCGATTGTGTCCGGCGTTCAGACGTTCAAGTAAGCAGGTGTGGTAGGTTGCCGGAAATTGGCTGAAAAGCAGAAAATATTTATCAAAGATCTATCGCGGACTGTTTATGAATTTTTTGCAGCGTATTAATCGATTGTTTCTCTTTACGGTAGTGGTGCCTACCGGAATTTCGTTGATCTACTTCGGACTGGTTGCAAGCGACCAGTACACATCGGTCAGTAGTTTCCTGATCCGTAGCCCGTCGACCTCCAGCGTACCGATGCTCGGGGGATTGCTGAAAAGTGTTGGAGGCGCTTCTCGGTCGGCCGAAGATTCGTATACGGTACAGAATTACATTCTGTCGCGTGATGCGATGGCACTGCTGAATCAGGAGCAGCACATCAAATCGGCATTTCAGAACAAGTCGATCGATTTTTTCAATCGCTTCGCTGGATTGAGCTGGAATGATAGCGTCGAAGAATTCTATCGATACTATACCGAGAAAATTGTCGATGTTCAGGTTGATGCAAATGCTTCCATTGTGACGCTCAATACCCATGCCTTTGATGCGAAGCTGGCTTGGAATATGAATAAGCGTCTGCTAGATCTGAGCGAGCAAATTGTCAATCAGATGAATGAGCGAGCTCGCCTTGATTTGATTAGCTCGGCGCAACGCGATGTAGACGCCGCGAAAGAAAAAGATCGTATTGCTGCACTCGCATTGGCAAATTACCGGAATACAGCTGGCGTGATTGATCCGGAACGTCAATCGTCGATTCCGTTGCAGCAAGTAGGCAAGCTCCAGGATCAGTTGATCACGACCCGTGTGCAAATTGCCGAAATGGAACGGCTATCGCCAGCCAACCCCGGTCTGCCTAATTTGCGGGAACGCGCAGTTCTGTTGCAAAAGGCCATTGATCAAGTGAGCCAACATGTCACCAGTGAGTCCGGACATTCACTCGCCAGTAAGGCAGCAGAGTTCCAACGACTGACGCTGGAGAAAGAGTTTGCTGATAAAATCCTCGCGAGCGCAATCAGTTCGCTCGAGCAGGCGCGAACCGAGGCCGAACGTAAGCAACTCTACCTCGAACGGATCGCCTCTCCCAACTTGCCCGATTACGCGATGTCGCCACGCCGTGGCCGAAGTATTCTCGCGACCTTCCTGCTTGGTGTGGTCTTGTGGGGTGTGCTGACCATTGTGATTGGTGGGGTGAAAGAGCATTATGACCGCTGAATACCGCCCGCCTACGTTCTGGGCTCAATTGCAGATCCAGCGCCGTGTAATCTGGGCGCTGGTAATGCGCGAAATGATTACTCGCTTCGGACGAGAGGGTCTAGGAGTATTGTGGCTGATGGCTGAGCCTGCGATGTTTATCGTCGGGGTGATGCTTATTTTCAGTCATACAGAGAAAATGACTGGGTACTCGGTGGCTGAGTATTTGGCCGTGAGCTATCCGACAATTTTATTTTGGAGAAACACGACGGCTCGCCTGCTAAAGGCCATCGAATTCAATCGCGCGCTCTTGCATCACAAGCCGATTCGTCCTATGGACATTCTTTATTCGCGCATTGTTCTCGAATTTGCAGGTGGGACAGCATCATTTCTTGTTCTGTATACAGTGTTGGTGATAATCGGTATTTGTCATCTCCCTGCAGATTTGTTGGCGATGCTCGTTGGATACTTTCTGGTGATGTGGTTCTCGTTTTGTTTTGTTATAACGATGGCGGCGTTGTCGGAATTGAGCGAAAGCATCGAACGAGTGTCACACGTGATCTTGTATCTGATGCTGCCGTTTACCGGGGTGTTTGTGCCGACATATCTCCTTCCGCCGCATATCGGAGAGATGATGATCTATTTTCCCTTGGTTGACGCGGTGGAATATTTTCATCATGGATATTACGGGGCGCGTATGCCTACGATGTATAACTTGGGATACACATTCTTCGTACTGTCGTTTTTCACGCTATTTGCTTTGTCGATAGCACATGTCGCAATTCGGCGTGTGCAGTTGCACTAGGAGTGGCCCGTGATCGAATTGCGTAATGTCAGCAAGCGCTATCCCATACATCATGGTCGCGCGGAGCGAGAGGTGCTAAAAGGCATCAATTTTCGCGTTCAATCTGGAGAGAAATGGGGAATTCTCGGGCGCAATGGGGCAGGGAAGTCCACATTGATTCGGATCATTAGCGGTTCAGATCGACCGCACTCGGGTGAGATCACCAAATCGATGTCGGTCTCATGGCCTTTGGCCTTTGGGGGTACATTCCAGGGGAGTTTGACGGGCAAGGACAATGTCCGCCTGATTTCGCGTGTCTACGATGTCGATTATCGAAAAACGCTTGACCTGGTCGAAGATTTTGCTGAGTTGGGCGGGTATCTCAACGAACCAGTCAAGTCGTACTCGTCGGGTATGGCTTCGCGCCTAGCGTTTGCCATTTCGATGTCGATTGAGTTCGATTGTTTTTTGATCGACGAGGGCATGTCCGTCGGGGATCATCGCTTCCATCAGAAATGTAATGTCGAGCTGTTTGAGAAGCGAGCTGATCGCGCCATGATCATCGTCGCACACCAAACCGATTTGATCCGGAATCACTGTGATAGGGCCGCAGTTCTGGATAACGGTGTGCTGAAGATTTGCGATTCGGTAGACGAAGCAATCCAGATTTACGAAGCATTATAATTTTACTGGAGAGGGTTTTGATGGCTGGCAGTTATATTTATCCGCCGATTCCGCATGCCGTGGAAAAGAAGGCGAGACATGCACTAATAATATTGCCGTTTTTCGGCCATGATGCAGCGAGCCTCATTTTCAGTGAATTATCTCGCACTTTGTATAATCTTGGGTACGTCGTTCATGCGTTGACATATAACGATGCAAGTTATCGCCCGGGAAATCATTACTGGCATCACGTATATTGCCTGAAGAATCAATCTGTCGAACTCGGGAAAATGCCGGATGGTGTTACTCCCGATTTTTCGAATGGCATTGATGATTGGGCCGGAGAGGAGCTGCCGCTGTTCGTCGAGCAACTTGATGCGTGGTTCAATTTCGATATTTGCGTTTGTAATTACATTTTCTTGTCTCGTGCCTTTTTGGGTTTGACGGAGCGCACGAAGAAGATTTTGTGTACGCACGACGTATTTACTCATAGAAACAAGAAGCTTGCTGATCGTGGCGTGACTCGCCTTGATTTCTCTGTTACGCCGGAGGAAGAGGCAAAGGCGCTGAATCGGGCGGATTATATCATTGCGCTGCAACCGGACGAGGCTAAGTTCTTCGGTAGCTTGGTGCAGCCGGAAAAGAAGGTCGATACGGTTTATTATTTGCCGCCAAAGCGCTATCTGAATTCGAGGCCGGCGGATAAAAAGCTTGTCGTTGGATATATTGGTTCGAGTCATGCTCCGAACGTCGTCGCAATATTGGAGCTGATTTCGCATATCGATTTTTCGCTGCCAGTCCAACTGAAGATTGCGGGGTCGATATGTGCATCACTCAAAAAAGAAACCTTACCTCCGGGTGTTGAAATCGTCGGTCGCGTCGAGAATCTCGCCGATTTTTATCGAGATTGTGATCTGTTTGTCAATCCGGATACTCTTGTTTCGGGGATAAAGGTCAAGTGTATCGAGGCATTCTCGTTCGGGGTGCCATTTGTATGTACGAAGCACGCAAGCACTGGTGTGCCAGTGACTGCGCCGTATCACCAAGCTGACTCCATAAAAAGCGTGGCGATTCAAATCGGCATGGTGATCAAGAACAGATCCATGCTCGATGGCATGCGAAAAGAAAGCCGAGTTGTATTTGATAATTTGCTTCAAAAGTTGACGATTGCGAAATATATCGACCAGATCGCAGATTTGCGACCTGCGATTTCAGTCGTGATGCCAACTTTCAAGGTCGAAAAATACTTTGAACAGTGTCTCGCGAGTGTAACTAACCAGACGCTTCGGAACATCGAGATTATTCCTGTTGATGACGGGAGTCCGGATCGATGTGGCGAAATCATGGACAGATTTGCATCCGAGGATTTCCGTGTCAAGCCCATCCATCAACCCAATAAGGGTTATGGGGCGGCGGTGAATGCCGGATTGATGAAGGCGCGCGGAGAATACATCGCGATCGTCGAAACCGACGACTGGATCGAGCCTGACATGCTCGAAACTCTTTACGATACGGCAAAGACGTCTGATGCCAATATCGTTAAAGGTAGTTTCGCGAAGCATCATGATGGCAAGGCGCCTGCCGCACATAATTTCCGGCATCTCGTTCAGCCAGGTCAGAGTTCGGTGAAACCTACTGAATCTCTCGAATTGATGATCTATGAGTCATCGATTTGGTCGGCGATTTACAAGAAAAGTTTTCTGGACAAGCATGATATAAAGATGCTTGAGACCAGTGGTGCCGCATTTCAGGACGTTGTCTGGAAGTTTGTTACGTATGCCAGCACTGATGAAGTGATTCTGGTTGATCGGCCTTTTTATAATTATCGAGTATTTGCCACGGGATCATCCAGTGCGGCAAATGGAAAAGAGAAGGCGCATTTTGTAAATTACGCGAAAATCAAGAGCGAACTCGAGCGCATGGGTTTGTTCGATAAGTTCTCGCATTTCTATTACGTCCATCAATTTTTCGATTTCGTTTTTCATTCGAATCGTCTGAAGGGTGAGGCGCTGCTTAGTTTCTATGCAAGTGCTAAGGAGACGATCGATGAAGCAATTTCAAAGGGATGCAATCCAGATTCATTGAACTTGCATCCGGATTTGAATGACTACTACCAGAAATCAGTTTTACCGATCATTCGTGTCATAACAAGTCCGTCACTGACGGAGATTTTGACCGCTGTTGCGGTAAATGACTCAAAGTCAGCTGAGAACGGGCCCGGTACTTCTGGCACTGTGCGTGTCGATGAGGGAGGGGCTTCGCTGTATCGCGGTGGCGCGGATGCATCCGCTTTAAGCGTCAAGTTTACGGAATTTCTCAATTTGGATCCGAATTTTCTTGTCGAAGTCGAGTATCTTTCGGGGAGGCGCGAGCTTATCCCGGTGGTGAAGCCGGCCTATGATGATGGAGATTTGCGTAATTTGATGAAACTCCATGATGCTGATTTTGTGCGAGCTGCATACTGGATGTTGCTACGCCGGACAGTAGATTCGGAAGGATTGAGGCATTACACGGATTTGATACGGACTGGCATTGCCAAGCTTGAAGTCCTTGATAGGTTGCGCTTGTCGAGCGAAGCCAAGACGAATCAAATCTCATTTGATGCGCTGGATCGGTGTCTGCACAGCTACAGAATCTGGCGTATGCCCTTGCTACGCTTGGTTGCCAAATTTCTTCCTGCTCAGAAAGGAATCGGCGAAAAGGCACACGTCAGAGTTATCGAAAATTCTATGTATCTGATTAATAAGGGGCTGTATTCCTGATCTGTTGTCGGCCGTCGACAAAGTCGGTGGGCCGATTTTTTTGATTTCGGATGTGGCTCATAAAAAGGAATTAAAGATGAAAAAAATCTGTATCGTTGGCGCGGGGTTTTCCGGCGCGGTCATTGCTCGGGAACTCGCTCTTGCCGGGATGGACGTCGATATCTTTGAAAGTCGTGATCACCTTGCGGGGAACTGCCATTCGGAGCGAGACCCGGAAACCGGGGTGATGCTCCACGTCTATGGTCCGCATATTTTTCACACCAGCAACGAAAAGGTGTGGAACTATATTCGTCAATTCGACGAGTTCATGCCATTTACAAATCGGGTAAAGGCGATTGCCGGCGACAAGGTTTATTCGTTGCCAATCAATCTGTTCACGATTAATAATTTCTTCGGTAAGACTTTTTCTCCTGACGAGGCTAAGGAATTTATTGCCGAGCTTGGGGATAAAGATATTACAGAGCCGGAAACCTTTGAAGAGCAGGCGTTAAGATTCGTTGGCAAGGATCTTTATGAGGCATTTTTCAAGGGCTATACCAAGAAGCAGTGGGGGCTGCATCCATCTGCGCTTCCCGCAAGCATCCTGAAGCGATTGCCAATTCGTTTTAATTACGACGATAATTACTACGCAAGCAAATTTCAGGGGATGCCGAAGAATGGGTACACATATATCGTCGAGCGAATGATTGATCATCCGCGAATTAAGGTGCACCTCGGTACAAAAATTGAAAAAGATGCAATTGAAAAGTACGACCACGTGTTTTATAGTGGCCCGCTGGACGCATGGTACGACTTTGAGCATGGGCGCTTGGGTTATCGGACACTGGATTTTGTGACCGAGAGGCATGTTGGCGACTATCAGGGTAATGCTGTGATAAATTACTGCGAAGAAAATGTGCCCTGGACTCGGATTTCGGAGCATAAGCATTTTTCTCCGTGGGAAGAGCACGAAAATACAGTGATCTATAAGGAACACAGCCGTGCCTGTGGGCCGGATGACATTCCTTATTATCCGGTTCGTCTCGTCGATGACAAGGAACTGCTTGGGCGATACGTTGCACTGGCGCGTGAAGAGCAAAATATAACCTTCGTCGGCCGACTCGGAACTTATCGTTATCTAGACATGCACGTCACGATTGCTGAGGCATTGGATGTTGCAGAACAGTATCTCTCGACCGTTGAATCTGGTGCGCCTATGTCGTCTTTCGTCGTAGATCCGTTGGCGTAATTCAAAAAAATACTGTCTCAGCAAAACCCATCCCCGCAAATTGTTGCGGCACTGATTTGCGGGGTGTCGGTTGATGTGGTGGATCGAGAAACTCTATTTTGTAATTTTATTCGTCTTGGGATATTCCACTGTCGGTCGAAAAAATATACTTGCCAGTGATGCGTGAGTGTTGATAAGAACGGCGGCGAGTCGTGAATCTTTCCGACGCAGCACAATTTTAATATTGTCGATAAATAATCGCTCTACGAGACTCAGAAAAAATGCGGGAAGTCCATTTTTCATTCTTGTTCGAAATAAATTGTTTCTAATCCCGTAGCGGTGTTTTAGAAATGTTTTTCGGTCTGCGTCGAAAAAGTCATCATTCTCGTTTTTCTCTGTATGGTGCTCGACTATGCTCTTGAACGCATAGATGCCTAGCATTCCCCCGGTCGTAATTCGTTCGGTGTATTCGAGGTCGTCACCCCAGATAAACATTTCCTTGATCGGGAGACCGAAATTCAGTGCCGCATCTTTTGAGATGAGTACTGAAACGAACGAGCAGGATCGTATCAGTAGGCAGCTGTGCTCGAGATGCTTGTTAAATGGCTCCCCCGAGGCGTGAAGTCGAACCCCTGGGAGGTTCATTTCGTGCGGAGTGCCGTCTTTCCAGATTACATGGCTACAGACGAATCCTATATTATCAAGCGGGGCGCATGAGACTGTAATTAGTTCGGCGAGTGCTGTTGGCCGCGCCACGCAATCGTCGTCCAGAAGCCATAGCCAATCGTAACCGTCTTCAATTGCTTGCCGAATCCCTCGATGAAATCCACCAGCGCCCCCCTCATTAACGGGCAGGTTCAGTATTTTGAAATTTGGATTCGAATCAAACTTGGCTTCATTGAGATACCGTGAAGTATCGTCGGTACTCGCATTGTTGATGATATAAAAAGCATCCGGCAGAACGGTTTGCTTTGAAAGAGAATCGATGGCTTTTTTTAGATAGTCGCATCTATTATACGTAACCAAAATTACGGCAATTTTTGGTTTAGAGGCAGGTGCATTCGCGTGGATTACTGTACGCATCTTTGATTTTTCGATAGAGTCCAACTTTTCCATGCCACCATTTGCGATAAATATAGATGCTGCTATTGAGTGTTTCGAATTTTTCTTGTGCAACTTGGTACGAGCGAATTATAGATAATAGAGGATCGGTTGCTTCGAACGATGGGAGATGCCTGGAAAATGTCTCTGGGCGTTTGAAATCGAATCCACTGAAATGCATGAATATCAATTCTTCTCCATTGGCCTTGAGTTCGCCGTCCTCCTGGTGAATGTGACGCTCGTGTAAGTTCCAGTAGCCTATATTCATTCCAGGGTGCCGCGAAATCTTGCAACCCGAATACAGTGCCGGCACGAGGTCTAACCATCGCTGATCACCGCACATGCCGTTGTCAGGGTCGTTTCTTCCATGCACTGCTACGTGGTCAGCCCACCAATCCAGAAATGAGATTCCTCGTGAGTTTCCCTGAACTCCGAGGAAACCAGCGTTGAAGACGCCGCCGCGGAGAAGGCTTAGGGCTTTGACGCCAAATGATGTTTTGCAACCGAAGGGTTCGAGATAATGCGGGGTGAGTAGTATGTCGGCTGAACCAAGTTCGCCGAAAATTCCGCTGACTTTTCCCGTGAACCATATATCGGTATCAAAATAAAGCGCCGAGCTATGCACTTGCAGTAGATACTTAAATATCAAAGGCTTGAGTGCCCAGCAAAGCTCGGCGGGAGTGTACCGAGCTGCGATTTTTTGCAGCTTTGTCGCTTCTACGACCGTTTCAACACGGATGACCCTAGCATTGAGAGATTCGGTAATTGGAGGGTCGAATGATGCGCCGACGACAAAAAGATACTTATCGACGTTTTGCGAATTTTCGGCAGACGCGCTAATAAAGCTGCTGAAGAAGGCGGCGGCCTGGCCAATATAATTTGGCGTGCAGATTGAAAAAATTGCATTGTCGGCCACGTGCTGATTTTCCTTCATGAGACGTTCTTGCAAGATGATCAATTGCTTCCGAGGGAGCAATTTTTCGCTCGATGGTCAAAATGCATTCAGCCAAAATTTCAACAAACGACCGTTCGACGAGAAGTTCGAAATTTGAAAGGGAGAAAAAATCGATCTTCCCCATCTGAGATTCTCCGGTTCGAACGCCATTCTTTTTGCAATCGGCAATGCTGGCACCCTTGCGGTTACGTCGCTCGGGTTCGTCATTCGGTATGTCGCGATCGCAAGCTTCGAACTTCTTCAGAATCGACGATAAGTGTCGCGGAATCACGGCGTTGCGTCCAGTGCCTATGCCTTGCAACCGGCTGTCAATTCAGTCCTCGCCAGACAGGGCCTTCGAGCGGAACGCGGACGGTACAGGTCGTCGTTCGGTTGCTTCCATCTTCGGCGTCGGGTATCAGCAAGGGCACATCTTGTGGTGTTGGGGCAATGGATCTTTCGCCCCGCACTACTTCAGGCGCCCCGCTGCGCGAGTATAGATCATCTTGGTTGCTACATTGCCCAAGTACGGGAGGGGGGAGCTGCCGGAGAGCGGGGGAAGATTTCTTGGCGACGTGGTAGCTTGGTCTCTCCGATCGATGATGGATGTCGCGGGAGGGGGGCGGAGCAGGCCGTCTCGCGAGCCAAGTGCGAGAATAACCTGTTCTGCTCGGAAAACTACGCGAAGGGCATTCGTTTGGATCAAAACTGAATTACTATGATGCATGTAAATTGATAGCTGTCGAAGATTGATCGTGCATCTGACGATACATCCAGAATTCACTACGCGGCCCGGTGGGCTACCATGCCGTGACGAGAAAGGTTCACGGCTTGTCAGTCTCAGTGGAGGAGCAAAGGTGAGGCCGATTGGGTGGGATTGTTGAGGTGCTACATGTAATTTATAGTTGGATTATTGTTTTTTGTAATTCAAGTGAGCTGTGTTGAAGGTCGATTGCTTCAACATAAGGGTTGCTGGGAATTACCGAGTTTAAAAAAAGGATATGCGTTAATGATAATCGATTTTTCTGACCAAAACCTGCCGATTGGTGTTAGTGGTGTTTCTTTTACCGAGTCATTTGGGCGTTGGACTGATGGGCCGCAGGTCAGAATGACGGTGCCTATCAGGGCGCTGCCTCTGGATGCTCCGATTTTAAAATTTGATATTACTCTGTCCGCGTTTGTTCCGCCGGCAGTCGGGGTTCAAATCGTCGACGTCTTGGCAAATGGATCTCGAATTGCGTCGTGGACATTTCAAAAACATGCGGAATGGAGTACGAAACACTTCTACCTCGAAAGAAAGCGATATGAAAATGAATTTGAGCTGAAGCTAGAGCTCTTGATTCACTATCCTACGCGTCCAGCTGACCTGGGTGCCAATGATGATCCTCGGATGCTTGGTGTTGCAATCAAGTCTCTGATGATTAACGGTGTCGATTCTTTTGATAATGTGCACGGCCGGGCCGCAAGCCAGTCGGATTTTTCGATTTTGCCTGGAGGAGATGAGTCCGATGCCGAAAAAGCCAGGCGCGACGATCAGAAATGGTTCTTCCCGAACCAACTGACGGTCGGAGGACGGAGCGGAGGGAAGTTTGCGATTTTAGGTACTTGCGTGGCCGAGGCAATGGTCAACGATGTACGGATGTTTACGGGTAATGCGGCTGATCATTATCTTGTCGGCTCATCTTTAAATGACGTGACGCCGGATATTTCGGGGCGTGGCTACAACGCAGCTGTTGTGCATCTCACGTTGCGTCACGTTTGGCATTACATCATTCCTCGACCTTATGATGATTTGATGCATGCCAGAATGTCGGAGGATGAGCAGCGCTCATTGATTGATTCGGCGAGGGAGTTTCTTCATAAATTGGTTGCTAAGTTTATGGCGGAACTCCCTGCAGGTATGCCTGTGTTTTTTATGTCGTTCATAGAACCGCCGGCAACGCTCAGAGGATTGTTTTGGAATAATAGAAGAACGTCGCTATATTATCTCGTGCGATCGATGAACGATGTCTTGGCCGAAATTCTAGATAATATTTCGGGTGGATTTTATTTGGAAGTTAATGATATCCGCCAATATTACGGGGATATGTCTAGCTATGATGGCTATGAATCGTACTTTGTGCATGGCGCGAATTTCAGTGGGGAATTTTCCGCGGCACTCGGCAGTAGAATTGAACAGGCGCTTCGTGTTTTAAATCCAAATCAACCTATTAAGTTAATTGTTACAGATCTCGATAATACCTTGTGGAAGGGTGTTCTTGCGGAAGAGGAGGAAATTATTCCGAGTGAGCTGGTGGACGGTTGGCCGCTTGGATACGCAGAAGCTTTGCTTGAATGTAAGCGAAGAGGAATTTTGCTGGCAATTTCAAGCAAAAACGATGAGAAGTTCATTCGTGAAAATTTCGCCAAGGTATATGGCGAAAGGCTCGTGCTGGATGATTTCTGCTCTATAAAGGTGAGTTGGAATCCAAAGTCGGAAGGCATTCGTGAAATTTTGAGCGAAGTAAATCTTTTGCCGCAGAATGTGCTTTTTATTGATGACAATCCGCTTGAAATCGCTGAGGTGAAGCAGGCACTTCCGGATATTAGGGTTTTAACGGGTGAGCAGCGTTTGTGGAAAATGATTCTACACTACTCGCCTGAAACGCAAGTATCGGTTGTAACTGAGGAGTCTGCCAAGCGTACCGAATTGATTCGCGCGAAAATTGACCGTGAGCATGAGTCAAAGGGAACGGATCGATTGACGTACCTGAATTCACTTGGGATAAATGTAAAAGTATCGATTGTGAATTCGCGGGCTGATGCTCGATTTGCTCGATCTTTCGAATTGATCAATAAAACAAACCAATTTAACACTACTGGGAAGCGATGGAGCGAACAGGAATGTGAAGAATTGTTTACTGACGGTGGAGAGCTCGTTTCTATAAATGCCTCGGATAAACATGCTCAGCATGGGTTAATCGCAGTTGCAATTGTTCGGCATAATCATATTGAGCAGGTTGTGATGTCGTGCAGAGTTTTCGGTTTGGGTATAGAGACTGCCTTGTTGAATATTTTGATGACGAGGATGCTGACGATGTATTCAGAATCCTTCGGCCGCTTTCAGTCCACGGGGCGGAATTCGACTTGTGAAAATTATTTTCCCAATGCCGGATTTGAGCTTGTTAACGGAGTATATCGGGGAAACAAGACCCCTGAGTTCCCCGCCTGGATTGCAGTTGAGGAAATGGCTGGTAGCTGAAGATGTTGGTTTTTGTTTTTCTTGAGTTTCTGCCTGTCTAGGGATAGGTGTGGCCTCGTAAGGGTATATCTTACGATGGAAGCCGGGAAGTCGCATGTGCAGATTTCCCGGCGATGCATGCAGCTTGTGTACGCGACGGTAGCGTGTCGAAGTCCAAGGACTTGTGATCCAACAGAGTCGGTATTGGAATATTGCTCCTGATATTGATACTGTGCGTCAAACACCGATCAGACAGTTTGGTTGGTTATCCGGATACGTCCGGGAATATTTCATTTCGCTGCAGCGGTATATGGAGCAACTGCCCGAAAGGCTGCCACAAGCAATGGATTTCCGAGATGCTTGGCGCGGTGTTGAGTACTGAGCTACAACTGTCGACGAGTAACCGACCGGCAGGGAGCGGCAAAATGCGGCGTAATACGGGAAATGCCGCCTGGCTTAGCGAAAGGTTTTGAGATGAGCGGAGGCCGACGGCGACTCAACGAGTTGACGATAAAAGACTGGCGCAGGTGATATATAAGTGACCTCAGCGGGAAATGGACATTGTTCCGACGCGGAGGGTTGTAATTTCATCAAATTAAGCATATCTGGCATATTAACTGACCATGCGATTGCGGCGTATTTTGGAAAGACTGAAGGAAAGTCGGGCGAGGAAGGAGATGGTGAAAGTTCTGACGATTGATTTTTCTGACGAAATATTGCCGATCGCGAATAGTGGTATATGGTTTGCAGAGGCTTTCGGTCGATGGACCGATGGGCCTACCGCCAGAATTGATTTGCCTGGCAGTGCGATCTCCTCCCACGCTGTTATGCGGTTAGATATAAACGTTTCGGCGTTTATACCACCGAGTATCGGATGGCAAAAAGCAGATGTTTTGCTCAATGGTGTTCGGGCAACAACGTGGTTGTTCTCAAGAGGCGACAAGCCAAAGACTCGAAGTATTTATTTCAAGGTCTCGGCGAGTGGTGGGGATCTAGGCATCTCGCTTGAGTTGGTGATCCATTGTCCGACCAGGCCAATAGATGTTGATAATGCACTTAGTGATTGTCGCTCATTAGGTCTCGCACTCAAATCGCTCGATGTATATCAGGTTAAGTCAGAAGGAAGAATTGAGCATAATATTCTCGATCTTGGACTGTTTGAGGGGGAGAAGTTTTCGCCAAGGGGCGAGTTGAGGCGAGCTGATCCAAAATGGATGTGTCCAACGGATTTGAGGTTGGAGGAAGATGGCGCATCCAGGTATTTTGCTGTTATCGGTACGTGCACCGCCGAGACGTTGGTCGATATTGTCCATCGGACTTCACACAAAGCGGATCATTTTTTGATGAATTCGTGGTTGCCCAACGAGATACCAGATATATCGAGAGGAAAATACGATTCGATAGTGGTTCAGTTGACGCTGCGATTTGTTCTTTATCAAATAATTTCTCGTCATGAAGATGACCTGATGCACGTGAAAATGTCGGAGAGCGAACAGGCGACTGTACTGGGAGATGCGAAGGAACTCCTGAGGCTGTTGGTAGAAAAGTTTATGTCGGCTTTGCCTGTTGGTACCCCCGTTTTCTTTACATCATTCATTGAACCGTTGGCCACTCATCGAGGACTACTTTGGAATAATCGGAAGACATCTTTGTACTCCTTGGTTCGTTCGATGAATGATTTTCTGGCTGAGATTCTAGAAAATACACCGAGCGGCTACTACATCGAGGTAAACGATCTTCGTCAGTATTATGGAGATATGCTTAGCTACGATGGGTATCATAATCATTTTACACACGCGGCCAATGATGACGTCCAATTTTATTTGGCGCTTATTGAGCGTTTCGATCAGGTATTGAGAATTCTTGATTCGAAGCACCCGATCAAGTTGATTGTCACTGATTTGGACAATACGATGTGGAAAGGGGTGTTGGCCGAAGAGGACGAGATTGTCGCGACGTCGCTCGTTGAAGGCTGGCCGATGGGATACGTTGAGGCGCTTATGGAGTGCAAGCGACGTGGTATTTTGCTGGCAATATCAAGTAAAAACGATGAGCAATTCATATTGAAGAATTTCTCGAAGGTTTGGGGTTCGCGAATTACGCTTGATGATTTTTGCTCAATTAAGGCTAACTGGAATCCAAAATCTGATGCCATCGAAGAAATTCTACGGGAAGTGAATTTACTTCCGCAGAATGTGTTGTTTATTGACGACAATCAGCGCGAAGTCGATGAGGTCAAGCAAGCTTTTCCTGAGATTCGGGCGCTTTCAGGTGACCAGCGACTCTGGAAGATGATCCTTCATTATTCACCCGAAACCCAGGTTCGTGTCGTAACGGACGAATCCGCTCGTCGGACGGATTTGATTCGTGCAAAGATCGTTCGAGAGCGAAAATCGGAGGGCGTCGATCGCCTTGCTTATCTCCAGTCGTTGAATATCAAGGTGAAACCCAGCATAATTGCTAACCGTCATGACGCAAAATTCGCTCGCTCTTTGGAATTGATAAATAAAACGAATCAATTCAATACTACTGGAAAGAGGTGGACTGAGCAGGCTTGTGAGGAGTTGTTCGAGGGCGGTGGCGAGTTTGTAGTCTTCGATGTGACGGATAGGCACGCGGGACACGGAATAGTGTCGGTTGGAATTATCAGAGATAGTATAATCGAGCAAGTGGTGATGTCATGCCGTGTCTTTGGCTTAGGCGTCGAAACGGCAGTGCTGAACTTTGTCATGACCAAGCTGCTGAGCGAGCATGCCGAGGTGAAAGCAATATATAATGAGACCGAAAGAAACGCGGCGTGCAGAAATTACTTCGCTGGCAGCGGTTTCCATGTCTGTGACGGCGACTATCGCGGAAGCGTCGCCCCGGAGCTTCCTGCATGGATTGCTCTCGCACTCTTGAAATAATGTTGAGTTTTGCTTAGCTCCGGGATTTCTTCATCGGATGAGGTGGTGTTGCGTGGTATGGTTTAAAACTATTGTAAGTGAGTCCATCGATTTCTTGATCGTCATGCCGATGCCGCATGACGAATTTAAGTAAATTGACAGTTGTTGACGGCGCCTCCGAAGTTGAGGAATGCTGAAGTCGAGTTTACTTTTTGTGCTTGTTGGTTTGTTAAATTGTAATTTTAGCTGAGAGAGGAGCGCGTTATGCAGTCCGATGTTTTTCCGGGGAAAATACGGCAGACAATGGTTGTGGATTTTTCGAAAGATCCAGTGGCAATCGCCAACGAGGGTTTGTCATTTCCCGAGCCGTTTGGTCGTTGGTCTAGAGAGGCGGTGGTGCGATTCGTCATCCCTGGGCACGTGGTTGCGCCACGGACCTTGATGAGAATCGATATCAATATGTCTGCATTTGTGCCGCCGAATTCGAAAGAGCAAAAGGTTGATCTATTTGCGAATGGTGTTCGAGCCGCCGGATTCACATTTGTCGAGAAAGATGTGTGGGTCCAGGAGCAAATATTCTTCAAGCCCGCCGAGACGGATGCGACGAGCGGAATCACGCTTGAATTTCTGATCCATCATGCAACACGTCCCTCGGATATTGGTAAGAGTGATGATGAGCGCGCACTTGGATTGGCGTTTAAATCCCTGGAGGTCTATCAGGTCGAATCGCTCGGAAACAGGAAGGTTGACGTTCTTGATTTCCATCTCCTGAAGAAATTGGGTGCGTCCGTAAAGCGTCCTTTCGATTGATTGAGAGTGCTGATAATCGCTTGGCAATCGCTGTAATAATAAAAAATTGAAGCGGGAAGCGCTGATAAGTAGACTGATGTCTAGCGGGCAATGGAGGTACGTGCGCAGTTTGCCGAACTCGTAAAAATTTACGGTGAGCTCGATTTACTTCCTTTGCTTTTTTTGCGCCTCGTGAGACCACAAGATTGGCTACATCTTGCCAGTTCGAGATATTTCTGGATTCGGTAGAATTTGAATCCGTCGAGGCATGCCGTAACAGTTCACCTGTTTTCACGGCACGCCACGACCTGTTTCGAGCAAGCTATTAGAAAAAATCGACGCGCTGGCTTTGGCGACGTCGAACAGTCTCGAATCGATTCCGCGTTGACTGATGCGGTTTCCCGGGTACGGATTGCGATCGTACCCTTGCAGCCATCCGTTCGGTGCTTGCGCAAATGCTACCCGGAGTGAACTCTCAATCTCGACTCCGTGTGAATACGTTTTCATCTCGCGTGGGCATGTCTGCAACGTTTTCGCCGGTGCTTGAGAGAGTTTATATTTAATGAAATGTGACGAGCGGCGACAGCTCGTAACTCCGTTAATTGTCTAGCATCGATAGCACTTCTCATTGATGGACGCCCAAATCCATCCCTCGAGCAGGCAGAAATTTTTGCCGATGGGCGGTACTTCCAAAAAATTCATAGGTGAATCGCAAACCGGATCGCGAGCATTGCAAGCGGCCAGTTTGGCCGCCCTTGTGATTGCCTTTTAGATCGCGTGTGTCGGGGAAATTCGGCGGCTGACCCCGGAGTTTGGCAGATGCCCGGATTACATCTGACAAATCAAGAATACACAGGGTTATCCCCGAAATGGATTGCGCGATTCCACCACGAGATTGATTTCAGTATGTCAAGAAGCGTGGCGTATCTTTCGCCTTGGCGTGGCTGAATTGCAACATCTATGTGACATTTTGTTTCGTTTTCTTTCCTGTCTGTCGAGAAATCTCCATTTGCTATGTCAATATATGCAAATTGTAAGATTGTGTGCTTGAAAGCATAAGCCTGTAGAAAGCCTGGTTTGTCGAGCGGCCGGGTTACTACGGTCTACGGTAGCCGAACGGGAACGACCACGCAGCGGGCTGCCTGAGCCGGCGCGATCGTGGCAGTCGAGAGATCATGAGCATCAGTGAAATTTTCCGAGTGGTCAGAACCGACCTCACCGGGGGCGAGCAGGCTCCCGTGTCTGCTTTGCGGAAACCTAAAATATTGAGCATCGGTGGATGTGTGACCGAAGTGCTCGCCGGGAGGTTGAGTCTGCTCGCAAATGCCACGCATTTGTGGCGCGTCAGCGTACCTGGCTTGATGTCGAAGAAGGTAGATGGGCGTACTTACTTTGAATCACAAGATCACCGACTGTCTGAGCGCATAAATTTCGAGTTGACAAAGCAGGCGCTGCGAAAACTCAAATCGGGTGGATACGAATTTTTGCTTTTCGATCCAACCAGTGATTTCACTAACGATTTTTTCGAGAAAGACGGTTGCATTATTTCCGACATGGAGTCGGAGGCGCTAGGGCCGAATTGGAAGTGGCCTGATGGATTTATCGATGACGGGTGGGTCAGAATTTCTCCGAAAAGTCATCAATACTTGGAGATTTATTTTCATTATCTCAAAGAATTGATTGAATTATCTGATGAAATTGGTGTTCCGCTTATTATTATGCGGCGGAGAACTTGCGTCAACAAAATCACTGTCGATGGTGTGACTGGTTTGGGGGATCCGGAGTCATCCGAAATCAATTGGTGGGTTGATCTGCTTTGGAAAAAAATTGATAGCTTGCTGGCGAAATTGAACGTTCTTGATTTGAACGGGCGTTTTTCAGTCACATCCTTTGATGCTCCGTATGGTGAAGCGAAATTTCATCCAATTGATGAATTTTACGATTACGCGGCTTATAAATTGATGGGGCTGATGAGGTTTAGCGATGATCTAATTTCGGAAGTCACGTTCAATAAATATAGGGAAAGAGCGAGCCGCCGTTTGGCTATTCATTCAGAGCGAGATAGGCTGGTTCACGAGCGCGACGGGCTGGTTCACGAGCGCGACGGGCTGGTTCACGAGCGCGACGGGCTGGTTCACGAGCGCGACGGGCTGGTTCACGAGCGGGACGGGTTGGTTCACGAGCGCGACGGGTTGGTTCACGAGCGCGATGGGCTGGTTCACGAGCGAAACGGGCTGACCCACGAACGGGATGGGCTGACCCACGAACGGGATGGGCTGACCCACGAACGGGATGGGCTGATTCATGAACGAAATGCGCTGATCCACGAGCGAGACGGGCTGGTTCACGAGCGGGATGGGCTGTTTCACGAGCGGGACGGGTTGGTTCACGAGCGCGATGGGCTGGTTCACGAGCGAAACGGGCTGACCCACGAACGGGATGGGCTGACCCACGAACGGGATGGGCTGATTCATGAACGAAATGCGCTGATCCACGAGCGAGACGGGCTGATTCAAGAGCGCCATAGCTTGGTGCATGATCGGGATGCACTTCATTCGTCTCTCAGCAACCTTGTGACCGAGCGAGAATTCATTTCGGCTCGCGAGATCGAAAACGCGCGTATTGCAAGCGAATGTCATAGGCAGGAACTGACGACGATCTCGGAAGCTCGAGACGAGGCGCTTGCTGAAAATGCTGCGACCATCCTGGCGCTAGAAGAATTGCAAAAATCTTACGACGATCTCTCGCGCAGACATGATGAATTGAGTTCTCGACAGAACCGTCTTTTTAACGAATTGCGATTGGACGAAGGGCCCATGGCCTTGCGCGATGTGCTTCCGCTGGCCAGGGCATGGCGGCCTGTTATCAAGGGGATCGGGAAGACCAAGCGATTCTGGCGGCGATTGATCGCGGTGTAGCGGTAAAGGGGGGGGGCGAGTGTCCCGGTGACCAGTGCGCATCGGGATTTCGTGAGCCTGTCAGAGCGATTTGCTGCGATCGCCAGCCCCTGGGCAGTTCGACTTCAAATGTCATGCGCGATCTCGTTGTCGGCCACACCAGCTGAATAAGCGCTTGCGGCAGGGCGAGGGTGTGCGCCACCATGCCAAAGCCCGCATCGTGCCGGGCGATGCTGCCAGTGTGTTGCGCCGACGCTGGAATCTTGCCGCAACCGGGTATGTCGAGAGGCCCTTCTTGTTCCCCTTGGCTGGCGCGGATTAGTGGCTTGCAATCGTCATAAGAACGAGTGTGGAAGCCAATCGGTAGGGGTGTCGATACCCGGGGCGGCAGCTTCAGTGCCGCCCAATCTAATGCTGGCCGGTCCTCTGTCATGCACCTGATGAGTCCCTCGCCACTCCGTTTGCGAGTCGGCGTCTGGTAATGCATTCGCCAGGATGTGACGCAAATGAGACAAAGATATCTATTAACCCGACTGCAGGGCGCGCTGCCACGCCCGATGCCCGGTTGCGGTGAGCGATAGTGCGTGCAGCCCTAACGGCTCAGGGGCGGAATAAGGCATACTTCAGGGCGCTGCTTGCCGTCACATCCACAGCCTGGCAGTGGCGCTCCACTTACAGATCCACTACAACTCTCCGAATAAAAATAGCCATCTCTCAATGTGACAATCGATGAACAGCGGCAAGTTGAAAGGTGAGACGCGTCAACTCACTGATCTCCACCAAGATCGACACGACTCGGCAAGATGCCGGTTCACCGAACGCACCCATTGATATTGCCTGGATGGCGATGTTTGCCGGTTTTTCCATTACTGCATAGTTGATCTATGAGTCGTTCTTTCCTTGCCTTGCAAGGCACGGCGTCCCCTTTTTTCAGCCAGCTCGCACATGTTCTTGGCAGCCGCGGCCACCATGTGACCCGCGTCAATTTTTGTGGCGGCGACCTGGCCTACGCCGGTGGGGGCGCGGCTTGGAATTATTGTGACAAGGCGGAAGGCTTGTCGGCCTGGTACCGTCACATCGTCGAAGCCAACGACTTTACCGATGTCTTCCTGTTTGGCGATTGCCGCGAAATCCATCGACCGATACATGCAGTCGTTCAGGATCTCGGCCTGCGCGTACACGTTTTCGAGGAGGGCTATGTTCGTCCCCACTGGATCACGATGGAGCATCACGGCGTCAATGGTCGCTCGTTGCTGCCGCGCGACCCGGACTGGTATCGCGACCAACGCAAGCATGTCCCGCCCGCGGGCTTTGGCCACCCGACCGGCTATAACCTGAAGGTACGCGTGTACCACGATATCGCCTACCGTCTGGCGAACGCGTTGCACGCCCGCCGGTTTCCGTACTACCGGAGCCATCGCCCCAAAAATGGTTTCCAGGAATACGCGGGTCTGGCCTATCGCGCCGCCCAGTCGCGCGTTCATGCCTGGGAGGCCGATCGGGTCGTAAGGGAATTGCTGGACGAGAAGCGGGAGTATTACCTGTTCCCGCTTCAACTGAACTCCGACGCGCAGATCGTCGCGCATTCCCCATTCGACGGCATTTGCGCTGCCATTTCTGCCGTATTGCGTTCATTTGCCCGCTACGCCCCGTCGCACGCGTGGCTTGTCATCAAGAACCATCCGCTGGACACGGGCCTGATCGCCTACAAGGAATTCACAGCGACACTGGCTCGGGAACTCGGCATCGACCAGCGCCTGCAATTTATCGATGCCGGTCATCTTCCCACCTTGCTTGACCATTCCCGTGGGGTCGTCGTCGTCAATAGCACCGTGGGTTTGTCTGCGTTGCACCACGAGCGGCCCCTGATCGCGCTTGGCACGGCGATTTACGCGATACCCGGCCTGACCTGGCAGGGTAGTCTCGACGATTTTTGGACGCAGGCGGACGGCCCGGACATGCATCTCTATCGCGCCTTTCTCGATTACGTGATGCATCACACGCAAATCAACGGCGATTTCTACACGAAGTCCGGTATCGAGATGGCCGTGGCGGGCGTCGTCGCCCGTGTGGAGGAGGTGCATGGGTAGCCTTGCCCAACCACGTCATGTCGTCATCACCGGCGCAAGCGCCGGTATCGGCCGTGCGCTTGCACTGGCTTACGCCCGGCCGGGTGTCGTGCTCGGTCTCGTCGGCCGCGATATCGAGCGGCTCGATGCAAGTGCGTCGGAATGTCGTACACGCGGCGCGGTCGTTATTACGGGGCAGTTTGACGTGCGCGATGCCGATAGCGCAAAAGCGTGGCTTGATGGCTTCGACGAGACCTATCCGATTGATCTGCTGATCGCGAACGCGGGTGTGGCGAGTACGCTTGCCACCAAGAACGACTGGGAGGGGCTGGAGCGCACGGCGCGGGTAGTCGACACGAATTTTTACGGCGCCCTGCATGCCGTGTTGCCTGTCATCGACCGGATGCGCGAGCGAGAGCAGGGCCATGTCGTGATGGTCGCGTCGCTGGCCGCGCTGCGCGGGATGGCGATCTCGCCGGCTTATTGTGCGAGCAAGTCTGCGATCAAGGCGTATGCCGATTCCGTCAGGCCGTTGCTCAAGCGCAATGGCATCCGGATGTCGGTGGTCTTGCCCGGATTCGTTGAAACGTCGATGAGCGACGTATTTCCCGGCGACAAGCCATTTCTCTGGACAGCGAACAAGGCAGCGTCATATATCCGTCGCAAACTTGAAGCCGGGCGCACCGAAGTTGCGTTTCCCGGCCTGCTGGCGTTCGGAATGCGCTTGTTGCCGCTGTTGCCGCCGTCACTCGCCGACGCCATTCTCGACAAGTTGTCTTATTTTCCCAGGGAGGAGGACGTCAAGTGACTGCGATGCCCTGGCTGACATGTATTGCCGCCGCTGTCCTGTCGTTCGCGCCCGATCGCATCGCAGTGCCCCGTTTCCCGCAGCGTCGTTCGCTTGCCGGGGCATTCGTCCGTGCGCTCGCAGTTCTGTTCATCGCGTCGCTGCTCCTCTTCGTCACCGCCCGTCCGATTTTTTCCGCGTTCGTCGCGATCGCACTCGTTGGCTTGGTCGAGATAGTCAGCAACGCGAAATACGAATCCTTGCGCGAACCCTTTGTCTTTACCGATCTAAGCCTGTTCAGCCAGTTGTTTTCGCACCCGCGGCTCTACTTGCCGTTCCTGAGCCTCGACAAGGTGATTGCGATCGTGGCAGGCGTGCTGATCGTGCTGATTGGTTACCTGTCCGAGCCCGCTATCTCTCCGCGCCCATGGCTGGCTTTCGCGATTGCCCCCGGCGTCACATTCTTACTGTGTCGAGGGCTTGCCGCCCGCCTGCCGCTGACGCTTGATCCGATAGCCGATCAGCAGCGCCACGGCTTTTTTGCGGTGTTCGTGGCCTATCTGCTCAATGGTCTGCGTCCCGCGACGTTCGATTCGTTCGCGCGTGCCAACGAATCCAGTCCGTTTGCGACCGGCGAGCCGGTGAGGTGTCCCGACGTCATCGTGATCCAGAGCGAGTCGTACTTTGATGTGCGCCATGTCAGCGGGGCGGTGGAGTCGGCGGTGTACACGCGCTTCGATGAGGCGCGGCGCGAGTCGGTGTGCCACGGCAAGTTGACCGTGCCGGCCTGGGGGGCAAACACGATGCGCACCGAATTTGCGGTGTTGACGGGCGTGCCCCAGGCGGCGTTGGGGTATGCGCGTTTCTATCCTTACACTTTCGTGCGCAGTGTCTGCGCATCACTGGCCCGCTGGTTCGGGCGAGGAAATTACGAAACACTTGCGATTCACCCGTACTATGCGGACTTCTTCGGGCGCAATCGCGTATTCCCCATGCTTGGATTCGAGCAATTCCTCGATATCGAACATTTTGCGGCGGCGTCCCGCTCCGGGCCCTATGTTTCCGATGACGCGGTGACGGATGCGATTATTGCCGCGCTCGATGCGCCTGGCGGCCGCCCGCGCTTCATTTTCTCGATGACGATGGAGAACCACGGCCCGCTGCATCTGGAGCAGGTATTACCCGGAGAATCGTGTTCAAGGCATACTCTCGGCGAAGATGCCGCCTGGCAAGACCTTACAGCATACTTGCGGCACATTGAAAATGCGGACGCGATGATCGGACGATTGCTCGATCATTTGCGTACCAGCAATCGTGAAACGGTCGTTTGTTTCTACGGCGATCACGTTCCCGCGCTGCCTCATGTTTTTCATAAACTGGACGTTAATCCGCAACACAGCGATTATTTCATCTGGCGGAATTACGACGCAGTTGCTCCCGAATGCCGAAATTTGCCGGCGGAGGAGTTAGGGGCGGTATTGCTGCACGTGACACAAGACGACGGAAATCGTGCGGAAGAGCCGCGCGCATCCGAGAAAGCGACATAAGAGATGAACAGTAAGATTGCAATAATTGGGATAGCGTGTCGGTTTCCCGGGGGTGCAAACAACCCCGGCGACTTCTGGCAACTGCTGCGCGACGAACGCGACGCAGTGACCGAAATCCCGGCCGACCGGTTCGGCACCGATTTCTACCAGCACCCGTCCAAGCGCGAACCGGGCAAGAGCTACACGTTCTCGGCCGGCGTCCTCGACAACGTCGCCGGCTTCGACGCCGCGTTCTTCGGCATTTCCCCGCGCGAAGCGGCCCAGATGGATCCCCAGCAGCGCCTGCTGCTCGAACTCGCATGGGAAGCGTTCGAGGACGCGGGCGTGCGCCCGGCCGACATGCGCGGCAGCAACTGCGGCGTCTTCGTCGGTGCCGCGAGCATGGATTACGGCAACCGCAACATGGACGATCTGAACGTGATCGATCCGTATTCGGCGACCGGCAATACGCTGAGCATCGCGTCGAACCGCGTGTCCTACCTGTTCGACCTGCGCGGCCCGAGCATGTCCGTCGACACGGCCTGCTCGTCGTCGCTCGTCGCGCTCCACCAGGCGGTCAAGGCGCTGCAGTCCGGCGAAGCCGACGTGGCGCTCGCGGGCGGCGTCAACCTGCTGCTGCACCCGTTCGGCTTCGTCAGTTTCTCCAAGGCGTCGATGCTGTCGCCGCGAGGTCGTTGCCGCGCGTTCGATGCGACCGGCGACGGCTATGTCCGCTCGGAAGGCGGCGCGTTCGTGCTGCTCAAGCCGCTCGATCGCGCGCTCGCCGACGGCGACACGATCCATGCGGTGATCGCCGGCTCCGGCGTGAACTCGGTCGGCCATTCGCCGGGCGGCATCAGCGTGCCGGGCGCGGGCGCACAGGCGTCGCTGCTGCGCAGCGTGTACGCGCGCGCGGGCATCGATCCGCAGTCGCTGGCGTATCTCGAAGCGCATGGCACCGGCACGGCGGTCGGCGATCCGATCGAGGCGCGTGCGCTGATCGACGTCGTGTCCGGTGAGCGCCCGGCGGATCGTCCGCTGCTCATCGGTTCGGTCAAGACCAACATCGGCCACCTCGAGACCGCATCCGGCATGGCCGGGCTGCTGAAGGCCGTGCTGTGCCTGAAGCACCGCGCGGTACCGCGCTCGCTGCATTTCGTCACGCCCAATCCCGGCATCGATTTCGACGGCGGGCGTCTGCGTGTCGTCGATCGCTACATGTCGCTCGACGCGGGCGACGCACCGCTGACGGTGGGCGTCAACTCGTTCGGCTTCGGTGGAACGAACGCACACGTCGTACTGACCGAGGCGCCGGCTACAAACGAGGCGTCGACGGCCGCCCCCGAGCCGATTCACGCGCCGCTGTCTCCGCTCGTCCTGACCGCACGCAGCGCGAACGCGCTCGGCGCACTCGCAGGCCGCTATCTGGCGGCCCTCGACAACGGCGGCGACTGGCAGGCGCTGGCCGCCGCGGCCGCACGTCGTCGCCAATGGCTCGAGCATCGCGCGATCGTCGCGCCGGCCGACGCGGCCGAAGGACGCGCGGCGCTCGCGGCGCTGGCCCAGCCGGCGCCGGAAGGGCTGCCGGCCTGCGTGGCGACCGGCCAGGCGCCGGCTGACGCGGTGCGCACCGCGCTCGTGTTCTCGGGCAACGGCTGCCAGTGGGTCGGGATGGGCAACGAGCTCTATGCCGAGAACGCGGTTTTCCGCGCAGCGCTCGACGAAGTCGACGCGCTGTGGTGTGCCGACGGCAGCCCGTCGCTCGTCGACGTGATGCGCGGCGGCCCGAGCGCGGAATGGCTGGCCGGCGCGGGCGCCGAATGGCTCGCCGCGACGGAGAACGCGCAGCCGCTGCTGTTCGCGATCCAGGTCGGCATGATCCGCGTGATCGATGCTCGCGGGATGCGGTACGACGCGGCGATCGGCCATAGCGTCGGCGAGATTGCCGCGGCGTGGGTGACGGGCGCGCTGTCGCTGGCCGACGCGGTTCGCGTGATCAAGATCCGCAGCCGCGCGCAGGCCATGACGCGCGGCAGCGGCCGGATGGCGGCCGTCGGCATCGGCGACGCGGCGGCGCGCGAACTGATCGCGCGCCACGGGCTGGCGCGGTGCGTCGAGATCGCCGGCATCAACAGCCCCGATGCGGTGACGCTCGCGGGCGAGCTGCAGGGATTGCAGGCACTGGAGGCCGCGCTGCGCGGCAGCGGCAAGTTCTTCCAGATGCTGGATCTCGACTACGCGTTCCACAGCAGTCACATGGATCGCATCGAGCCGGTCGTGCTGGCCGAACTGGCCAGCCTGCGGCCGCAGCCGGGCAACGGCGCATTCGTGTCGACCGTGACCGGCGGCGCGCTTGCCGGCACCGAGCTCGATGCCCGCTACTGGTGGCGCAACATTCGCGAGCCCGTGCGCTTCGGCGACGGCATCGCGCATCTGATCGAGCAGGGCGTCCGGCTGTTCGTCGAGGTCTCGCCGCATTCGATCCTGCGCACGTACGTGAAGCAGGCATTCGCGGCGGCCGGTGCGACCGGCGTGGCGCTGCCGACGCTCAAGCGCGACCACGGCAGCGCGGCGACGCTGCGGCAAGCGATCCTCGCGGCGATCGCGCACGGTGCGAGCGTCGATCCCGACCGCTTCGCGCCGGGCGAATCGCGTGCTGCATTGCCGTCCTATCCGTGGCAGCGCGACCGTTTCTGGCTGACGCCGACCGTCGAAGGCTACGGTCTCGTCAATCGCCGTCGCGAGCATCCGCTGCTCGGCTATCGCCTGCATGAGCACGCATTCGCGTGGGAAAACCAGCTCGATCCGGCGAAGCTGCCGATGCTGGCCGATCACGTCGTCGACGGCGGTGTGGCGTTCCCGGGGGCCGGCTACGTGGAAATGGCGCTGGCCGCGGCACGCACCTTCTTCGACACGCCGGATGCGGCACTCGAAAACGTCGAGATCCGCACGCCGGTGGTGTTCCAGCCGCAGCAGGCGAAACTGTTCCGGCTCGTGATCGAGCCGCGCACCGCAACCTTCACGATCGAGACGCGCGACCGGATGTCCGACGGCTCGTGGACGATGAACGTGACGGGGCGGATGCTGGAAAGCGGCAACGCGCTCGGCGAGGCGAGCGTCGTGCCGTCCGATGCGCTCGCTCGTCTGCTCGCGCTGCCCGCAGCCGACGGCGACACGCTGTACGCAAACACGGCGGCCATCGGCCTCGGCTACGGGCCGGCGTTCCGCTGGGTGCGCACCGTGCGGGTCGCCGCGGACGACGGCGCGGCGCTGGCCGACGTCGCCGCGCCAGCCGCATGTGGCGATGCGCGGGCAGTGTCCGCCTATCTACTGCATCCGGCGCTGATGGACAGCGGGTTTCATCCGCTGTTCGCATTGCTTGCGGCGCACGCGCGCGACGGTGAACATCCGGCTTACGTGCCGGTGCAGATCGGCCGGGTCGACTATCTGCGTGGCGACACGGTCGAGCGGGTGCTCGTGCGAATCGACCGGCACAGCCCGCATTCGATCGTCGCGCATTTCGAATTCCTCGACGCGCGGGGCGCGATCGTCGCACGGCTCGGCGGTTGCCGGTTCCGGCGCGTCGATCTCGTCGGCCGTCGGCAGAACCTGCCCGCGCGCTTCGTCTACCGCCTTGAAGAAGTGCCGTTGCCGGGCGACGTCAACGCAGCCGGTTTGCCGGCTCCCGACGCGCTGCTCGCGCAGGCCGTCGCACGGCTCGATGCGACCGGGCACGACGGTCGCCGGACCCAGCATCTGACCGAAATCCTGCCGCTGCTCGACGTACTGGCGAGCCTCTACGCGCTCCGCGCGTTCGATGCGCTCGGCGCATTCGCCGGCACGTGGCAGCCGGCGGCCGGGCATGCGGCGCTGGCCGCGCGTCTTGCCGACATGCTGATCGAGGATGGTCTCGCTCATCGCGATGGCGCGCTGCTCGTGCGCGACGACGCGGCGTGCGCGGCGTTGCCGCCGCTCGACGAGCTGTGGCGCGGGCTGCTGGCCGAATCGCCGGGGCACGTGGCCGAGCTGACGCTGCTCGCGCATTGCGGCGCGGCATTGCCCGACGTGCTGGGTGGCGCGAAGGATGGCGCCCGCCTGCTGTCGCCGACCGGGCACAGCCTGGTCGAACAACTCCTTGCCGCATCGCCGACGTGGCAGCACGTGCACGCGTTGCTGACCGCAAGCGTCGAGCAGGCCGTCGACGAATGGCAACCGGCGCGCCGGTTGCGCGTGCTCGAACTGGTCGCGACGGACGGCGACGTGCTGCAGACGCTCGGCATGCATCTCGCGGCTGCGCGTTGCGATCACACGATCGCCGCGACTGCCGGCCAACTGGCCGGGTTCGACACGGATGCGGAAGCGGCGGTGCGCACGGTTGCGCTGCAGTCGGGCGAGCGGCTGTCGCTGGCGGCCGACGAAGCCGGCCCTTACGACCTGATCGTCGCGAACCGCGCGTTGAGCGGCCGTCATGACGTGGCCGACGCGCTGAATGCGATGCGCTCATGGCTGGCGCCGGGCGGCTTGCTGCTGCTGGCCGAGTCGCGCCGCGGCCGCTTCTCCGACATCGTATTCGGCGCGCAGTCTGCGTCGACGGAAGCCGACGCGCCGGTGCCGCTGGCGCCGGCGGATCTCGATGCGGCGCTCGAGCGTGCGGGTTACGTCGACGTCGTGCGGCACGTCGAGCAATCGCTCGATCTGGACGGCACGCCGACGTTCGTCATCGCACGTAACGCCGCGAGCGCCGTTGCCGCGCAACGCGGCGACGATCCGAGCGATCTCGATACGCTGGCGCGCAGCGAGCAATGGCTCGTGATGCATGCACCGGATGCCGCCAGCCATTTCGGCGGGCAGCTGGCGGATGCGCTGGCACGCGCGGGCTATCCGGCCGATATCGTCGACATGACGCACGCGGCCGATGCGATCGCGTCGCTGCCGGCCGGGCAGCCGGCGCATGTCGTGTTCTGCGCGCCCGAAACGCCGCTCGCCGAATCGGCGACGGGAGACGGCCTGATGGCCGCGCAGCGTAACGGTGCGATTGCGCTGGCGGCGCTCGTTCGCGCGCTCGGTGCGCAGCCGAACGCGGCCACGCGGCTGACCGTCGTCACGCGTGGCGGCGCGCCATTCGCCGGGACCGCGAATGCGCATCCGGAACAGGCCACGCTGTGGGGCCTCGGTCGCGTGCTGGCGAACGAGCATCCCGAGCTCGCGTGCCGCCTGATCGACGTCGATCGAGCGACTGACCGGATCCCCGCTGCGCTGATTCACGAACTGACCGGCGCAGCGGTCGAGGAAGAAGTCATCCTGGGTGCACACGGGCGGCTGGTGCCGCGCATGCTGACGGCTGCGCAGGCCGCGGCCCGCAACGACGGCGCGATCGCGCGTGCGGCCGTGCTCGCGTTCGATGCGCCGGGCTCGTTGCGCAATCTCGAATGGTTTGCATTGCCGGAAAACCCGCTGGGCGCGGACGAGGTGGAAATCGAGCCCGTTGCAACCGGCCTCAATTTCCGCGACGTGATGTATGCGATGGGGCTCTTGTCCGATGAAGCGGTCGAGACCGGCTTCGCGGGCGCGACGATCGGCATGGAGTTGTCCGGCCGCGTCGTCCGGGTGGGCGGCGCCGTGACGGAATTTGCGCCGGGCGATGCGATTCTCGGCTTCGCGCCGGCCTCGTTCGCGACGCGCGTCAGGACGCGCGCGCAAGGGATCGCGCTGAAACCCGAGCGTCTGTCGTTCGAGGAAGCGGCGACCGTGCCGACCACGTTCTTCACCGCGTATTACGCACTCGTCGAACTCGCGCGTCTGCGTCGCGGCGAGCGTGTGCTGGTGCACGGCGGCGCGGGTGGCGTCGGGATCGCTGCGATCCAGCTCGCGCGCCACTTCGGCGCGGAAGTGTTCGCGACGGCCGGCAGCGACGAGAAGCGCGAGTTCGTGCGCCTGCTCGGCGCCGACCACGTGCTCGATTCGCGCAGCCTGGCGTTCGCGGACGAGATTCGCGTGCTGACGGGCGGTCAGGGCATCGACATCGTGCTGAATTCGCTCGCGGGCGAAGCCATGGTGCGCAGCATCGATACGCTGCGGCCGTTCGGTCGTTTCCTCGAGCTCGGCAAGCGCGACTTCTACGAAAACAGCCATATCGGGCTGCGGCCGTTCCGCAACAACATCAGCTATTTCGGCATCGACGCCGACCAGTTGATGGGGGCGCTGCCGGAACTGACCGCGCGCCTGTTCGGCGAAGTGATGGCGCTGTTCGAGGCAGGCGTGCTGCATCCGCTGCCGTATCGCGCGTTTCCCGCCGAACGGGCGGAGGATGCGTTCCGCTACATGCAGCAGGCGCGCCAGATCGGCAAGGTGCTCGTGACCTATCCGTCCGGCACGCCGGCCCCGACGCGCGGCGTCACGCGCGCGGGTTCGCTCGCGCTCGATCCGCATGGCACGTACCTGGTGGTCGGCGGCACGGGCGGGCTCGGGTTCGCGAGCGCACGCTGGATGGTCGAGCGCGGCGCACGCCGGCTGACGCTGGCGAGCCGCTCCGGCGAACTCGCTGCTGCCGCACGCGAGGAAGTCGAGCAGTGGCGCAAGACGCTCGGCGTCACGGTCGATGTCGTGTCGTGCGATGTGACCGACGCGGCGGCAGTCGACGCGATGATTGCCGCGATCGTCCAGCGCGACATCCCGCTCAAGGGCGTGCTGCATTCCGCGATGTCGATCGACGACGGCCTCGTGCGCAATCTCGACGATGCGCGCATGGCCGCGGTGCTCGCACCGAAGGTGGCCGGCGCGTGGAACCTGCATCGCGCGACGCGCGCGTTGCCGCTCGACCTGTTCGTGGTCTATTCGTCGGCGACGACCTATCTCGGCAATCCGGGGCAATCGAACTACGTCGCGGCCAACAGCTTCCTGGAGGCGCTCGTCGAACATCGCCGCGCGGCAGGCTTGCCGGGCACGTTCATGGCCTGGGGGCCGCTCGAGGACGTCGGCTTCCTCGCGCGCCACGCGGATACGCGCGAGGCGTTGCAGTCGCGGATCGGCGGTGCATCGATCACGTCCGACGAGGCGATGGTCGCGCTCGAGCGCGCGCTGGTGGCGGGTGCGGCCGGCGAAGCCGTGGTCCGGCTCGACTGGCACGCCGTTGCGCGCGGGATGCCCGCCGCGAAGGCGCGCCGGTATTCGCTGCTGCAATCGCATGCGAAGGGCGGCGATGCGCGCGACGGCGGCACGCAGCTGCGGGAAGAGGTGCTGGCATTGCCGCGTGACGAAGCGATCGCGCTGGCGGCCCGGACCCTGCAGGGACAGATCGCACGGATCCTGCACATGACGCCGGATCGCATCGCGCTCGACAAGTCGGTGCTCGACATGGGCATGGATTCGCTGATGGGGATGGAGCTCGGTCTCGCGGTCGAGGAAGCGTTCGAGGTCAAGCTGTCGGTGATGGCGATTGCCGAGGGCGCGTCCGTGACGACGCTGGCCGGACGCATCGTCGATTCGATCGGTGCGTCGACCGACGCCGATACCGATGCCGGTTCCGCAGCCGATGCCGTCGCTGCGCTGGCGGCAAAGCATGCAATCGACGGCGAAGCGCGCGCGATGCTCGATACGCGGCCGGCGCCCGTCGCGGGCCACGCCTCGCCGACGCTGGAGGTCGCGCGATGAGTGCGCCGTCCGGCTGGGCGACGAGTCAGGGCACGCTGGCGCGTCCGCTGGCGATCGACGGTCACGGGCTCCACACCGGGCGCCGGGTGGGCGTGCGGATCCTGCCCGCGCGTCCGGAAGACGGCGTGACCGGCGTCGCGTTCCGTCGCGTCGCGCAGGGGCGCACGCTCGCGACGCTGCCGGTCGATCCCGCGCTGCGCCGCGCCCAGCCGCTGTGCACGATGCTGCGTAATGCCGACGGCGTCGGCGTTCGCACGGTCGAGCATCTGCTCGCGTCGCTGCTCGCGTGCGAGATCGATCACGCGATCGTCGAGATCGACGCCGAGGAAGTGCCGATTCTCGATGGCAGCGCCGCGCCGTGGGTGGACGCCATCCGCGCGTGCGGCCGCGTCGCGCTCGATGCGCCGAAACGCTTCATCCGCGTGCTGCGGCCCCTCGTCGTCACGGACGGCGAGGGCGACCAGCGGCGCGAAATGCGGATCGAACCGGCGCCGCGTTACGAACTGAGCGTGCGCAACGACCTGCGCGGCTTCGGCGACATGCACTGGGATGGTGCGCTGACGCCGGCTGCATTTGCGACTGAAATTGCGCCATCGCGCTCGTATGGCCGCGTGAAGTGGGCGGTACCCGCGATCGTCGCCGGTTATCTGCGCGGGGTACCGATCCTGCGCGGCGCGCGGCCGTCGTGTACGGCATCCATCGTCGGCAATCGCGTGCTGGGCGGGATGCGGCTGCCGGAGGAGTTCGTCCGGCACCGCGTGCTCGACCTGGTCGGCGACCTGGCACTGGCCGGTGCGCCGCTGCTGGCACGTGTGAGCGCGCTGCGGCCGAGCCACGAGATGAATTTCCGGCTGGTGGACGCGCTGTTGGCCGAACCCGATGCGTGGCAATGGGCCGAGTTTCCCGACGCGTGACACCACGCTTTTTCATGACGCGCGGCGTAACATAGCGTCTTTTCGAGAAACAGCGAAGGAAGCAATGGCACTGGGAGAGCATCTTCGCCAGCAACTGGCGGCGAAAGCGCTGAAACGGCAACTGGAGCGCGCGACCGATGCGGCCGCGGCACCGGGCGTGCCCGGCACGCTGGCAGCGCAGACCGCATCGGCGCGCAGCCGCTTCGAGTCGATGCCGCAGTATCAGCAGGTCCGGATCATGCGCGAGATGGGCGAGAAGCTGCGCGTCGACTCGCCGTTTTTCCGCGTGCACGACGGCGTGGCCGGTGCGACGACGCAGATCGGCGGCCGCGAATACCTGAACTTCGCGAACTACAACTACCTCGGCCTCGCCGGCGATCCGGCCGTGTCGTCGCGCGCGAAAGCCGCGATCGACCGCTACGGCACGTCGGCCTCCGCGAGCCGGATGGTCGCGGGCGAGCGCCCGGTGCAGCGCGACCTCGAGCGCGCGCTGGCCGCGTTCTACGAGACCGACGACTGTGTCGCGTTCGTGAGCGGCCACGCGACGAACGTGACGGTGATCGGCGCGCTGTTCGGCCCCGGCGATCTGGTCGTCCACGATTCGCTCGCGCACAACAGCATCGTGCAGGGCGCGCAACTGAGCGGAGCGAAGCGGCTGAGCTTCGCGCACAACGACTGGCAGGCGCTCGATGACCTGCTGTCGCGCGTGCGCCGCGAATACCGGCACGTGCTGATCGCGATCGAAGGGCTGTACAGCATGGACGGCGATTTCCCCGACCTGCAGCGCTTCGTCGACGTGAAGACGCGCCACGGGGCGTTCCTGCTGGTCGACGAGGCGCATTCGCTCGGCGTGCTCGGCGCGACCGGCAAGGGCATCCGCGAGCATTGCGGCGTCGCGCCCGACCAGGTCGACATGTGGATGGGCACGATGAGCAAGACGCTGGCCGGCTGCGGCGGCTTCATCGCCGGCTGCCAGCCGCTCGTCGACATGCTGCGCCACCTGGCGCCGGGCTTCCTGTACAGCGTCGGGCTCGCGCCGACCCTCGCCGAAGCGTCGCTGGCCGCGCTCGAGCGCCTGCAGGCCGAGCCGGAGCGCGTCGCGCAACTGCAGGCGCGCGGGCGGCAGTTCCTGACCGAAGCGCGCGCCGCCGGGCTGAATACCGGCACGAGTGCCGGATTCGCGGTCGTGCCGGTGATCACGGGGAGCTCGCTGAAGGCCGCGCAGTGGGCCAATGCGATGTTCGACGAAGGGATCAACGTGCAGCCGATCTTCTATCCGGCCGTCGAGGAAAAGGCTGCGCGCCTGCGCTTCTTCATCTGCTCGACGCACGAGCCGGAGCAGATCAGCCGGACGGTTGGCGTGTTGTCGCGTCTCGCGGGGCGCGGCGCATGACGCTGGCCGGCGCGTTCGCGCAGGCGGCGCCGCGCGCCGGCGAGCGCGTGCGGTTTCGTGCGGCCGAGGCGGCTGACGCGGCGGCGTGCGCGCCGCTCGTGTTTGCGTCCGGCGTGGCCGAATTCGGGTTCTTTCTCGGCGAAAGCGACGCGCGTTGCATCGCCTTCCTGCAGCAGGCGTTCCGGTCGCGTCACGGGCGCTTCTCGTGGCGCCGTCATCGTGTCGCGATGGCCGACGACGGCGCCGTGCTCGCCGTGATGGCGATTCACGACGGGCGGCAGACGATGTTCGACGACGTGCATGTCGTATGGGCACTGGCGCGCTTCTTTGGCGTGCGCCGCACGATTGGCCAGTTGTTGCGCGGGCTGATCCTCGAAACGGAAATTCCGGCGCCGAAGCGCTCGCAGATCCTCGTCGCGCATTGCGCAACCGACGAGCGGCAGCGCGGCACCGGCATCTTCAGCGCGCTGTTTCGCAACGCGCAGGACACCGGCGCATTGCCCGCCGACGGCAGCCGCGACGTCGTGCTCGACGTGCTGACCCGCAACGTGCGGGCCCGCGCGCTGTACGAACGGCTCGGGTTCACCGCACTGCCGCGGCGGAGCGCTCGTTCGCGCCGGCTGCCCGCCGAACTCGATTCGATCCGGATGCGGTTGTCGCGTCGCGCCTGACGGCGCGTGCGGTGCCCGACGCGCTACTTGTGCCGCGGGCTGAACGGCCGCTGCTGCACGTCGGCGCCCTGCGCGACGATCGCCATCCCCTCCGGCACTTCCTCCCATGCCCCCCGCAGGTCGACGAGCGGCTCGGACACGACCATGAACGCGTCGTCGCCGGCTTCGGCGATGCGCGGGTTATGCGGATACAGCTCGTGCAGGTGCTTGAACGACGTGCTGTGGAACAGCGAACGCGATTGCCGTTCGCTCGAATAACGCACCGCGATGATCCGTTCGCCGTCGGTCGCGCAGATCGTCATGTTGAGCGGGTCGGCGACGCGATGCCGCGCGGCGGTCTCCTCGACTACGCCGACCATCCGCTCGAGCGCCGGCAGCGGCGTCTGCTCGAGGCCGTAGGTCAGCGCGAGGCGGAACATCAGTTCGGAGTCGGTCGAGCCTTCGAGCGTCGGGAACAGCGCGGGGTCGACCTTCAACGTCAGGTCGCGGCGCAGCTTGTGGAAGTCGCGGATCAGCCCGTTGTGCGCGAACAGCCAGCGGCCGTGACGGAACGGGTGGCAGTTGGTTTCCTGCACGGGCGTGTCGGTGGCCGCGCGGATGTGCGCGATGAACATCCGCGAACGGATCGCGCGCGCGGCTTCGCGCAGGTTGCGGTCGTTCCACGCGGGATGCACGGAGCGATAGCGGAACGGGAGTTCGTCAGCGTGCCCGTACCAGCCGATACCGAAGCCGTCGCCGTTGGTGGTCGTCGCCCCCAGCTCCGAATGCAGGCTCTGGTCGATCAGCGAATGTTTCGCGCGGAACAGGACGGTCTCGAGATGAATCGGATTACCCGTATAGGCGAGCCAGCGGCACATGGAGCGCTCCTTCACGATGGATCGTTCGCGCATGGTAGCCGACTTCGCGGCGCGTCCGTGCCGGTGCGTGCCGGGCTGGTCATTCGGGCGGGTACGCTGGCCAATCTTCATACATCGCCTGCCCGGCGGCGCGCTGCGCAACCGGGCAGCCACGCAGCCGTTCGGCCGGGCGCCGCCATGCGACGGCAGCGCCGCGGCCGTCAGCTTCAGTCGCCGAGCGCGTCCATCACGCGTGCCGAATAGACGAGCGCCGCACCTGCGTTCAGCGCAATCGCGACGCCGAGCGCTTCCGCCACTTCTTCCTTGGTCGCACCATGCTTGGCTGCTTCTGCGGTGTGCACGGCGATACAGCCGTCGCAGCGCGTCGTGACGGCGACCGCGAGCGCGATCAGTTCGCGCGTCTTTGCGTCGAGATGGCCCGTCTTGGCCCCGGCGCCGGACAGCGCCTTGTAGCCGGCCAGCGTATCGGGCGACAGCTTGGCGATCTCGCCGATGCGCGTCGAGAGTTCCTTCCGGTATTCGTTCCAGTTCAGCATGATGTGTCCTTTCGAGAAGAGGTGAGGAGAGCGGCGCACGCCGCGATCTCGGGCGATGCAGGGCTATTCTGATCGTTCGCGCTGAGGGTTTCGATACGCTAGAGTGTCAATTTTTAGCGGGATCGTCTCATGGATGCGTTGAGTCAACTGCTGTCGCTGGGCCGCAGCCATGTCGAACTCGACGTGCGCTGCCTGCTCGACGGGCCGTTCGCGATGCCGCACGACCCGTTGCCGCCCGGCGAGGCGGCGTTTCATCTGGTGCTGGCCGGAACCTGCCGGCTGCGTACTGCGGACGGGCGCACGCTGCAGCTCGCCGACGGCGATTTCGTGCTGTTGCCCGCGGGGGGCGCACACGACCTGCTCGACGCAGGGGCAGGCCGGTCGCGGCCGGTTGCGGCGTTGCGCGAGCAGGGCGCCGGCGGCGGCGCGGTGCTGCCGGTCAAGTCGAATCTCGATCCGGTCGAACCGGGCGGCGCGAGCGTGGACCTGCTGTGCGGACGGTTCGTCTATGCGCGCGGCGCGGGCGAACTGCTGATGCGCACGCTGCCGCACGTGCTGCACGTCGGGCTGCGCGAGGCGTCGGGGTTCGCGCCGCTGCAACTGCTGACGAGCGTGCTGCGCACCGAGGCGTCGAACGGGCAGCCGGGCGCCGGCGCGATCGTCAACGCGCTCGGCCAGGCGCTGCTCGCGTACGCGTTGCGCGCCTACGGTCGGGGTGCACGCGTGCCGTCCGGCTGGCTCGCACTTGCGGCCGACGCGCGGCTCGGCCCGTCGGTGCAGGCCGTGCTGCAGGCGCCGGAGAAGCCGTGGACGGTCGAGTCGCTCGGCGACGCCTCGGCGATGTCGCGCGCGACGTACGCACGGCATTTCCGCGAGCGGGCCGGGATGAGTGTCGGTGCGTTCGTTGCGCAGATCCGGATGATGCATGCGTGTGCGCTGCTGCAGGACACGCAGCGCGGGCAGGCGGAGATCGGGCAGGCGGTCGGTTACCAGTCCGAGGCCGCGTTCGGCAAGGCGTTTCGCGCGGTGCTCGGCACGACGCCGGGGCGCTGGCGGCGGGCGCAGCGCGAGTTGTAAGACTGCAAGCCAGCCGTCTTGCCGCGTGCCAAAGCTGCTACCATGCGCGAAACGCAGTTCAACGAAAACGATTTCGAACAAGAAGAAAGAGAGGGCAAAGCAATGAACCAGACCACCATCCAGCAGCCGTCGTTCGCGTTCGTGGCCGCGTCGTGGGCCGCACTGCTCGCCGGTTTTGCAGCATTCCTGATCGGTCTCTGGAACGCCGGCATGCAGCTCAACGAGAAGGGCTACTACTTCACCGTGCTGGTGTTCGGCCTGTATGCGGCGATTTCGCTGCAGAAGAGCGTCCGCGACCGCGCGGAAGGCATTCCCGTCACCGGCATCTACTACGGCCTCAGCTGGATCGCGCTGCTGCTGTCGATCGCGCTGCTGATCGTCGGCCTCTTCAACGCAACGCTGCAGTTGAGCGAGAAGGGCTTCTACGCGATGTCGTTCGTGCTCGCCCTGTTCGGTTCGGTGGCCGTGCAGAAGAACACGCGCGACCTGCAGAATGCGAAGCCGCGCTATACCGACGCCGAATCGGCGCCGTCGGTCCAGGAGTGACGGCACGCGAAGCGGGCGCCTTCGCGGCCGCCCGTTTTGCGACGACGGTCGCGGGCGATCCGCATTCGCCGATGCGCCGCGGGCTCCCTGCCCATTCGTTTCATCGATGCCGATGCGCATGACGATGGAGATATTCCGGATGCCAGACTTCCCAGAAACCACACGGCCCACCCGCGCGGCGGCCCGTTCGGTGGCGGCGCGGGCCGCGCTCGTGCTGGAGACGAACAACCTGCGGGGCGGCGCGGGGCTCGCGCAAGCCGTCGACAGCCTGAAGCGCCTCGTATCGGCGCTGTCGAAGCAGACCGTGCCGCCCGCGGCACTCGCGCAGTGGATCATCACGCACGATGGCCTGCCCGCCGATGCGTGCGCGGAGATCGCCGTGCTGGCCGGCCGCCCGATCGACTTTGTCGAGATCGGCGCGAGCACCGGCTACTACGATGCGAAGAACGACGGGTTCGATCGCGTCGACGCGGCCCGCTGCGACATCGTCGTGTTCGGCGATGCCGATTGCCGGCCGGCCGATGACTGGCTCGAGCACCTGCTCGCGCCGTTCGCGCGCGACGCCGGCGATGCGCCCGTCGCGGTGGCCGGGCGCACCAGCTATGCGCCGAACGTGCTCGGCATTGCGCTGACGTCGATTGACTTCATGTATTTCCCGAGCCCGCTGCGCGATGGCGCGACGCGCAACTTCTACGCGAACAACGTCGCGTTCCGGCGCGATGTGTTCGCGCAATTCCGTTACGAGCCGCTCGACGGCGTCTATCGCGCGCATTGCCAGGTGATGGGGTTGCGGATGCAGGCGGCCGGTGTGGCCGTCGAGTTCGCGCCGGCCGCGCACACCGAGCATCGGCTGCCGGACACGCATCGCGAATCGCTGAAGCTGCGCTGGATGCGCGGCGAGGACAGCGTCGGGCTGACGCCGTATCTCGTGAACGCGTACCTGCCGCGCGGGTGGCAGTGGCTCGGCCGCAGCGGCCCGCTCGGCCCGCTCTGCGTGATGACCATGCGGCTCGGCTACAGCCTGCGCGCGCTCAATCGCCAGCAGTTGCCGCCGCTGGGCGCGGTTCGCTATCTCGCGGCCGTCGGCGTCACGATCGCCGCGTCCGCCGTCGATACGCTCGGCGCGCTCGCGCGCGGGTTCGGTCTCGCCGGGCGCGCGTCGGCCCGGCGCGATCTCGAAGCGCTGTCCTATCACCGTCATTGAACCGGCGCCGCGCATCGCGCGCGGCCATGACACGCCGCCCCCCGGCATCCATTCCGACAACGATCATGTCCTTCCTCGCCACCCGTGTCGCCTGCCTCGCCCTGTTTGCCGCCAGCGCCGGCGTCCATGCCGCGCCGGTCGATCACACTGGGCGCGGGATTTACCACTTCGCGTCGCAAAGCGGCTGCCCGTTCGCAAACGCGGCCGCGACGGACTGCAACCGCGTCGCGCTCGATGCGCCCGACGTTCACGCGCGCATCGATGCCGATGCGCACGCGATCGTCTTCTCGAGCGATGCGACGCGCCGCACGAAGGACGTGCTCGGCGACGTGCTGCTGCAGGGCACGGGCGTCGACGGCGAGGGCCGACGCGTGCCGCTGAGCGTGCACGTGCTGTTGCGTCGCGACGGCGCGAAATGGGACCGCGACGTGTACGTCCATGCGCCCGTGCACGGCACGTTCACCGATGTCCGGATCGATCCATATCGCGTGCGGGTGAAGGAGGGCGAGGGCGAGCGCGACGTGCTCACGCCGGACGAAACGCTGGCGCTGTTCGCGCATCCGTCGCTTGCATCGCGGCTCGCCCGGCATCTCGTGAAGGTGCGTGCGACCGATCCGAAGCAGCCGTCCGCGGACGACATCACGGTCGCGCTCGGCGTCGGCGGCCTGACGAAGTCGGTCGCGCGTGCGAGCTTCACGTCGAACGCGCCGCACGATGCCGACGTCGATCGCGCACTCGCGTCCGGCACGTGGGCGATTCGTTTCGACGCATTGAGCAATCACATTCCGGTGTGGGTCGCACAGCGCGAGCTGTACCTGTTCGGCCTCGACGGCAGCGCGCTCGTGACGGACATGCGCGCGCGCGGCTTCAGGAAGAGCGACCGGATCGAATTCGGCGCACGCGACGGCAACGGCTACCTGCGCGTGAACGGCCGCGAGGAGGCATTCGCGGGTGCGACGGCGTCCGCCCATGCGTTCATGCAGGAAAGCTTCATCGGCCTGATCCTTGGATGGCGTCGCGATCCGGCCGCCGCTGCGGCATCCGCGACGAAATCCGCGTCCGTACCGGGCGTGCCGGCATGAGCGCGGCAGGCGAACTGCCGGCGTCGCCGCAGGCGGCGCACGACGCGTGCTTCGACTGCCTCGATGCGCCCGTGCCGCGCGGCGCGGCGCGGGTGCGTGCGTTCCTCGTCGATCGGCTCAAGCGGGCGGCGATCCGGCAGCTTCATCGCAGCACACATGGCGAGCGCTGGGTGCTGCGCATGTACCTGATCGGCGAGGAGGCGACCGAGTGCGCGTTGCACGAGGACTGGACCGGACAGCCGCCGGACTGGCTCGCGCCGCGCATCGAGCAGCATCTCGCGGACGAGCGCCGCCACGCGGCCGCGTTCGCCGATGCGCTGCGGGTGCGCGGCGTCGCGCCGTCGACCGCGCCGCACGAGCCCGACTGGCTGAGCCGGCGCAAGATCATGCGATGGCGCCGGCTCGCGCAGCGCCATGCGTCGCATTTCGCGCAAGGCGTGCTCGTGCCGGCCTATGCGACGGGGCTCTGCGCGGAACAGATGGCGATGCGCGTGCTCGCGCGCCACTGCGACACGATCGGCGATGCGCACCCGCTGTATCCGCTGCTTTCGCGCGTGCTCGCCGACGAGACGCGGCACGTCAGGCTCTGCGCGGATACGCTGCGGCGTCTCGTTGCACCGTCCGAGGCCGCGCATCTCGCCGTGTTGCTGAACGAGATCCGCGCGATCGAAGCCGGTTTCGGCGTGACGGGTGCGCTGGCGATGGTCGCGGCCGGATGGATCCAGTCGCTTCGTCCGCGCGCATGATGCCGCGGATCGTCTACCTGGCGACGGCCGACGCGCGCGGTCACCTGATGCGCGCGCAACTGCTGGTGCATGCGTTGCGCGCGGCCGGCGCGCGGGTCGACGTGCTGACGACGTCCGATGCGGGGCAGGCATTCCTGGCTGCGTTCGGCATCGATGCGACCGTGCTGTCGCGTCACTACGCGGTGCAGTTCGACGACTGGCAGAACATGTTGCGCGATGCGACCGATCGCAATGTCGCGCACTACGTGTTCAGGCCGACGCGCATGCTGCGCGACATCGCGCGGCTGCGTGCAATCGCGCGCGATGCCGATCTCGTGATCAACGACTCGTTTCATCCGGCGCTGCTGTTCATGGGCGCGATGCCGGGCTGGCGGCGCCGCGTCGTCCACGTGTATGGCGGCAGCCTGCGCCGCGCGTTGACCGCGAATTTCGATGCGCGGCTGCCGCGCGCCCTGGCGCGTGCGTTCGCACGGATCGTCGACTGGCAGATCGATTCGGCGCGGTGCTGCATCGAGCACGATTTTGCGTATGACGCCGCCGACGATGCGCAGCGATCGCACCTCCATTGCCGGCTGCCGACGCCGGTGCCGGTCGTCGCTGAGCGTCCGGCTTCGGAACCGGCTGCCGCAGCCGTCTATCTGAATCCGCACTTCCGCGATATCGCGCTCGCCGACGCGTTGTCGGCCGGCATGCGCGACGCGGGGCTCGCCACGTACCGTGTGGGCGAGGGCTATGCCGGGCACGACGGCTGGACCGGCGTCGACGCCGACTGGGCGACGCGCGCTGCCCATGCACCGTTGATCGTGTCGGCACCCGGCATGGCTGCGTTGTCGATCGCGCGCGTGTATCGCCGCCCGATCCTGCTCGTGCAGTCCGATCAGCCCGAGCAGGCGAGCAACGCCGCGCGCGCCGCGCGGCTGCACCTCGTGCACCGTGTCGTCACGTGGCGCGGCGATGCGGTCGCGTTCCGGCGGGAAGTCGGGCAGGCCGCCGCCGAACTGATGCGCGATCCCGGCACGCAGGCAGGAACGATCGCCGGCCACGAGCATGCGCGAGCGCGGGTGGAAGCGTGGACGTCGCGCCTCCTCGCACTGCGTGCGCGTGCGCAGGTGGCCGATGCGGATACGCGATGCGAGGCGCCGGCACCGCGATGAATTCGCTGTCGTTTCGTGACGATCGCCGGCCCGATATCCGGCAGATGCTGGCCGCGACGTTCGGCATGGCAGCCGGCCTCGCGATCTTCTTTCTGCTGGAGCGCGGCGTCTCGCCGCGCTACGTGTTTGCCACGGCGATCGATGCGCGGATCCCGTTCATCGCGTGGTCGTGGTTCGTCTACGTCGGCTTCTTTCCGTTCGTGATTGCGCTTGCCGCGTATGCGCGGCCGCCCGCGTTCGCCGCGTTCAAGGAGGCCGTGCTGATCGCGTTCGTGTTCGGTGTCGTGTGCTTCCTGCTGTTTCCGGAAGCCGTGCCGCGGCCCGACGTCGCGGAGATCGGCAACGTGTTCGTGCGCCACCGTCTCGCGCGCATGTGGCAGCTCGATCTCGCGGCCAACGGCTTTCCGAGCCTGCATGTCGCGGTGACGTGTCTTGCCTGCCGGATGCTGGCGGACCGGCGGCGGAACGTGACGGTGGCGATCGGCCTGCTGATCTGCACGTCGACGCTGACGCTCAAGCAGCATACGGTTGCCGATGTGCTGGGCGGCGTGGCGCTTGCGGTGGCCAGTGCGCTGTGGGTCGAACGGCGCTCGCTGCGCGGGAGGTTCGCGTGACGGATACCCGCGCTCACCTTGCCGGGCCGGAGGCCGAGCTTGCGCGGTTCGTGCCCGAGCCCGCGCTGTATCGCGTGAGCGCGTTGCGCGTCGGTGCGGCGCTGGCAGGCGACTGGTTGATGATTGCCGCTGCGTTCGCGGTGGCGATCGCGTTTCCGCATCCGCTCGTGTACGTGTTGGCCGCGATCGTGATCGCGCGCAGCCAGCTTGCGCTTGCGGTCATGATGCACGAAGGCTCGCACGGGTTGCTGGCACGGAACCGGCGCGCCAACGATGCGCTGGGCCAACTGTTCGCGGCCGGCCCGCTGTGGCTGTCGCTGCGCACGTATCGTGCAGGCCATCTGAAGCACCATCGCGCACCGATGCAGTCGGACGATCCGGTCGCGCTGCTCTTTGGGGTACGCGACTATCCGGTATCACGCGGGCGACTGATCGGCCGCCTGCTCGCGTACGCGTGCGGGATCGGCTACGTGACGAGCGTCGTGAAACTCGCGCGCGGCGAGTTTGCGCATGCGTTGCCGAAGGTCGCGAAGTCGCGTGCGTATGCCGCGTGGGAAGTCGCGTGGGAAGTCGCGTCGATGCTGGCCGGCAATGGTGCGCTGTTCGGTGCGCTCGCATTGGCCGGACATCCGCTGTTGTACGTCACGTTGTGGATCGTGCCATCCGTCACGCTGCTGCCGCTCGCCGGACAGGTGCGCGCGATCTTCGAGCACGCGGGGCTGCCCGCGTGTGCCGATCAGAGCCGCAACGCGCGCACGATCGTCCGGCGTTCGTGGCAGACGTTCCTGTTCGGCCCGCACGCGATTCATTTTCATATCGAACATCACCTGTTCACGCGGATGCCGTTCCATAACCTGCCGGTTGTGCATCGGCAGCTCGCGCAGCGGCAGTTGCTGCCTGGCGGCAATCTGTACGCCGGATATGGTGCGGTGCTGCGCGACGTGAGCGTGCGCTGATACGCGGGCGGGGGAGGCGTGAGCGGATCGATACAGGGGAAACAGGATGGCCGACAAGACCGGGAGGTTCAATTACTTTGCGCTGGCGATCGGCGTGGTCGCGGCGATGTGCAGCGCGACATCGATCGACGAACGTTTCTCTTTCATCGGGTCGTCCGTTGCCGTGCAGGGAACGGTGGTCCGGTTGACCCACGGCGAGCATCACCCGCTGATCGAGTTCGTGACGAACAGCGGCGAGCGCGTATCGTTTCCGGGGAGCTTCGTGACGGTGGAGGTCGGTGACACGGTTCCGGTTCGCTATGACCCGGCCAGGCCGCTAACCAGTGCAGAAGTCGATACGTTCACGAACACCTGGCTCGAGTCGATCATCTTGATCGCTTTCACGATCGCATTTCTTTACGCAGGATTGACGGGAAAATCGCTTCGACCGGAATCGGAAGCCGGGCGCGACTGAGTGCGTCGCGAGCGCCATCGGGATTGCGCGCTCGACCCGGCAGGCGACAGACGCAAAAAAGCCTCCGCTTGGGAGGCTTTAATTTGCACTATCAAAGATAGTTGGTAGGGTGGGAGGGACTCGAACCCTCGACTCTCTGATTAAAAGTCAGATACTCTAACCAACTGAGTTACCACCCCACGTTCTTGAAACCTGTTTGGCTCGTTGCTTCAACAACTTCTGAAACGACCCAAAGAGCAAAAGATTATAGCGACGGAATGCTGGACTGTCAACAACCCGCCGCGATAATTATTTGATCGTCTCAAGCTTGCCCTGCGCCGTCTGCGCAGCGTTCGACCCGGCGTACTGCGAGACGACCTGCTCGAACGTCTTCTTCGCGGCAGCCTTCTGCCCTTGCTCCAGCTGGTTCGTGCCGATTGCCACGAGGGCGTCCGCTGCGCGCGGATGCTGCGGGAACTTGCTGACGATCCCTTGCCACGTTGCGGTCGAACCACGGTAGTCGCGCAGTGCGTACTGCGCATTGCCGTACCAGTACTGCGCGGTCGGCTGGTAGGGGCTCTGCGGATACTTCGCGATGAACGCACGGAACGAAGCCGCCGCCGCCTTGAAGTTGCCGTTGCGGAACTGCTGCTGCGCCGCACTGAGCGCATCCGTTTCACCCGGCTGCACGGTGCCTTCGACACCATCGATCGTCGTCTGCTGCGGCTCGAACTTCTTGAGTCGCGTGTCGAGATCCTGGTAGTACTCCTTCTGCTGCCGCTCGAGCGTCGTCAGCCGGTTCGTCAGATCCTCGTTCTCGCCGCGCAGCGTCGCGACCTGCTGGTTCAGCTGGTCGAGACGGCCGGATTGATCGAGGATCGTACGCTGGGCGGCCGACAGCTGGCTCGCCAGGTTGTCGGTTTTGCTGCGCAGATCGAGCACGGCGCGGCGCGCTTCGTTGTCATCGAACACGCCGGCGTGCGCCGGCGCGGCCGACCACGCCGCGCCGGCGACGCAGAATGCTGCGGCAACGCGCAGCAGGGATACACGGTGCGTCATGCGGCGATTCTTCCGTTACTTACTGTTGGTAGACGAGGTCGGCGCGACGGTTCTGCGCCCACGATGCTTCGTCGTGACCCGATGCCTGCGGCTTTTCCTTGCCGAGGCTCACGGCTTCCATTTGCGAATCGTTCACGCCGAGCAGTGCCATCGCACGGCGGACGGCTTCCGCACGCTTCTGGCCCAGCGCGAGGTTGTACTCGCTCGTGCCGCGTTCGTCGGTGTTGCCCTGGATCAGCACGTGGCGCTGCGGGTGGCTCTTCAGGTACTGAGCGTGCTGCTGCATCAGCGGCTGGTACTCGTCCTTCACCGAATAGCTGTCGAAGTCGAAGTAGATGCTGCGCTTCGCGAGCGGGCTGTTCGGGTCGTTCAGCGGATCGACGTTCACTTGCGCGACGTTGTCGGCGCTCGGCTGCGTGCTCACCGCACCGCCGGCATTCGCCTTGTCGTCGAGCTTCACGCCCGACTTACACGCTGCGAGCGCGCTGATCATCATCACGGCCAGGGCCAGACGAGCTTTATTCGACATCATGGTTACTCTCCTTGTGGTCATTGCATGAAGGGCCCCCACGACGGCTCACGAACGGAGCCGCCCTGGACGGACAGGATTTGCGGCGGCGCGCTGCCGTCGGAGGGCACTGCTGCCAGAACATTGCGACCACCCGACTGGGTAGCGTACAGAAGGTACTGGCCGTTTGCCGCGAAGCTCGGCGATTCGTCGCGATTCGTATTCGTGATGGCGTTCGCCGCGCCGGACTGCAGATCCTGAACGTACAGCTTGAAGCCCCCACCCGTGCGGGAGATGTAAGCGAGCAGCTTGCCGTCCGGGCTGATGCGCGGACTCGTGTTGTAGCTGCCCGTGAAGGTCACGCGCTGCGCGGCACCGGCGCTTTCACCCTGGGCGGGCATCCGGTAGATCTGCGGCGCGCCGCCGCGATCGCTCGTGAAGTAGATCCAGCGACCGTCCGGCGAGTAGAACGGCTCGGTGTCGATCGAGCTGCTCTGCGTGAGGCGGCGCAGGCCGCCGCCCGTCGAGTTGACCGTATAGATTTGCGTATTGCCCGTCAGCGACAGTGCGACGGCCAGCGTGTTGCTGTCCGGCGACCAGGCCGGTGCGCTGTTGTTGCCCTTCTGGTCGGAGACGATGTAGCGGCGGCCGGTCGGCAGGTCGTGGATGTAGACGATCGGCTTCTTGCGCTCGAACGACACGTACGCGACCTTCGTGCCGCTCGGCGACCACGACGGCGAGATGATCGGTTCGGTGCTCGACAGCGCGATGCGCGCGTTCTGGCCGTCCGAATCCGAGATCTGCAGCTGGTAGCGGTTACCGGTCTTGATCACGTACGACAGGCGCGTGGCGAACACGCCGCGCACGCCCAGCAGCTTCTGGTAGATGTAGTCGGCGATCTTGTGGCCGGCCGTGCGCAGCGTGGTGTCGGTGGCCGTCAGCGACAGGCCGCCGAGGCTTTGCTGCTTCACGGTGTCGTACAGGATGAAGTTGACCTTGTACTGGCCGTTCGCCTCGCGGTTCACGCTGCCGGCGACGAACGCATTGGCGCCCTTGGCCTTCCATGCGCCGAGATCGACCGAGGCGCTCTCCGGCACCGGCGTGCTGCCGGCGTCGATGTTGGTGAATTTGCCGCTGCGGGCGAGGTCGGCGCGGACGATCGACGTGACCTGCTGCGGCAGGTTCGCCTCGTTCGCGAAATTCGCGGTGGCGATGGGGAACTGGGTCGACCCGACACCGGTGATCAGCACGTTGACCTGGGCGTTAGCGGCGCTGCCCGCCGTAATCAGACACGAGGCCACGAGTGCCCTGAAACCTAGCTTTGTCATCAAACTCATGCTTCTTGCTTCCCGTATGACTTGGATCGCTGCGCAACGGCAGAGACAGTAAAAATACCCGATTCGTTCCCGTCCGACAGCGACGCCCGGAGTGTAAGCGCATTTCTTTTCACTCCGCCGCCTTGAAGGTAATCGTAATGTCCGACGGGGTACGACCGTTAGAATCGGGCGGCAACGGGACCGATGCGTGGATCGCATTGACCACGGCTTGATCCCACCCCGAATTCCCGCTTGAGCGGGAAACCGATGCGCTCAATACGTCACCGGACGGCGTGCACCGAATCTTGACGACGGTGGTCAGGCCTGCTCGCTCGCCGCCCCAAACGATGTTCGGTTTGACGCGGCGGCGCACCTTGTCGGCATAGCCGGGCGTCGCGGCATTGCCGCCGGAGCCCGTGCCCGTGCCACTTTTCGCGAGGCCTTCGCCGCCGCCTTCACCGGCGCCGGACAGGCCCTGCATCTGCGCGAGACGCGCGCTGCGCTCGCGGTCGAGCTTGGCGTTCGCCGCCGCGCTGGCCTTCGCGCGCGCCGTGGCTTCGGCCTTCGCCTTGGCCTGGGCTTCCGCCTTTGCCTTCGCGGCCGCGTCGGCCTTCGCCTTCGCCGCTTGCTGCGCTTCGAGCTGCGCCTGCTTCTGTTGCTGGAGTTTCTGCTGTTCGAGCTTCTGCTGTTCGGCGAGCTGCTGTTGCTTGAGCTTGTCGGCCTGCTTCTGCCGGTCGCGTTCCGCGGCCTTCTGCGCGGCGAGTGCCGCTGCCTGCTGCGCCGCGAGTTGCGCACGCCGGGTTTCCTCTTCCTGCTGGGCCTTCAGTTGCTGCGCGCGGCGCTGCTGCTCGAGCAGCGCTTCACGCGCGGCCGCTTCCTGCTGCCGCTTCTTCTGCTGCAGCGCGATATCGGCCTGCTCGTCGCGCACCGGGGGAGGGGGCGGCGCGACCTTCACCGGCGGCGCGGGTGTGACAACGGGCCGCGGTGCGGGGACATCGGGCACCTCGGTCCACAGCTCGGCTTCGGCGCCGGCCGGCGTGCTGTTCTGCCACTGCACGCCGTGATAGAGAAACAGCGCGAGCAGCACGTGCATCAGCGCGGCGAGCGCGAAGGCGCGCCAGGTGCCGCGCTCGCGGGGAGGCTGAGGCGGGTAGGCGGAGCTGCGCGTGGATTGCTGCCGGTTCATTGCGATTTGACGAGGAGGCCGACGCGCTTGACGCCGCGCGCCTTCAGATCGGACATCACGGTCATGACTGCATCGTACTGCACGGTCTTGTCGGCCGCGATCACGACCGGCTGGTCGGGATGGTCAGCCTGCCGGGCTGCGATGAAGCTGTCGAGCTCGGCCTTCGTCATCGTGTCTTCCTGGGTTGCGCCCGAGTCGCCCTTGTACTTGACGCTCATCGTGCGATCGGCCTTGATGTTGACGACGACGGGCGGCGTCTGTTCCTGCGGCGCGGCGTTGCCGACGGTCGGCAGGTTGATGATCGACGGGGCGACGAGCGGTGCGGTGACCATGAAGATCACGAGCAGCACCAGCATCACGTCGATGTACGGCACGACGTTGATGTCGGCCATTGCGCGGCGCGAGCGGCCGCCGCGCATGCTGGATCGGATGGGACTTCCTGCCATGGCGCGCTCCTTACTGGGCCTGACGCTGCAGGATGTTCGAGAACTCTTCGATGAAGGTCTCGAAGCGGATCGCGAGGCGGTCGATGTCGTGTGCGTAGCGGTTGTACGCGACCACCGCCGGAATCGCGGCGAACAGGCCGATCGCGGTGGCGACGAGCGCCTCGGCGATGCCCGGTGCGACGTTCGCGAGCGTGGCTTGCTGCACGTTCGCGAGGCCGCGGAACGAGTTCATGATCCCCCAGACCGTGCCGAACAGACCGATGTACGGGCTGACCGAGCCGACCGACGCGAGGAACGCGAGGTTCGCTTCGAGCACGTCCATTTCACGCTGGAACGACGCGCGCATTGCGCGGCGTGCACCGTCGAGCACGAGGCCCGGATCGCTGATGCGCTTTTCCTTCGCCTTCAGGAACTCGCGCATGCCCGATTCGAAGATCCGCTCGAGCGCGCCGATCGTGTGGCGGTTGTTGGCTGCGCTCTGGTACAGCGCCTGCAGGTCGCCGCCCGACCAGAAATCCTTCTCGAAGCGTTCGGTCTGCGCGCGTGCGCGGCGGATCGCAAACCACTTGCGGAAGATGAAGGTCCACGACATCAGCGACAGCAGCAGCAGCAGCCCCATCACGGCCTGGGCCAGCACGCTCGCATTGAGGACGAGGGAAATGATCGACAGGTCTTGAGAAGTGTTCATAGAGGTTTGAGTAACGTCCCTTCGGGGCGCCCGGTATGCGTGCGGCGCGGCGCGCCGGCCATGCCTGACGCCGAACCTTGCTTAGTATCGAATCAGAAAGGCAAGTTCATAGGCTTTGTCTAAACGGCGCTCATGCGAGCTTCGTTGACAGTGCAGTGTGCCCGTCGTCGATGACGGGCCCGCGCTGCAGCGCGTCGAGCACGGCCGGCGGGATGGCCGCGGGCCGGATGCCGGTACGGTCGACGCAGCCGAGACGGATGTGTCCGGCCACGAGCAGCGTGTCTCCGCACCAGGCTTCCTGCGTGAATTCCACCGATGCGCGGCCGATGCGTCCGGGCCGGCTCGTGATCGCCAGGGTATCGTCGAGTCGCGCCGGCGCGCGGTAGTCAAGCGACGTGCTGCGGACGACGAAGATCGCGTCGGTATCGTCGGCGAGCTGACGCTGGTCGATGCCGCACGCGCGCAGCCACTCGGTGCGGGCGCGTTCGAAGAACTTCAGGTAGTTGGCATAGAAGACGATGCCGCCTGCGTCGGTATCCTCGTAGTACACGCGCACCGGCCAGATGAAGCCGGAGGGCGCTTCCGGGGAGCGGGTAGGCTGGGTCATGGCGCGCATTCTACCGGAAGGCAAGAGCCTGATTCGTAACCGATTCGTAACGGAATGTAGTATGCCGTAGCACACTGCGGGCCGGCCCGAGGGGGCCGGGCCCGCGTGACTTCAGCCGCGGTGGACGGTTGGGCCGCCGGGTGCTTGCGCGATCGGCATCAGCTCGATCGTGTTGACGTTGACGTGCGCCGGGCGCGTCGCGATCCAGTAGATCGTGTCGGCGATGTCCTCGGGCATCAGCGGCTGGACATTGTTGTAGACGTTTGCCGCTTTTGCGTCGTCGCCGCGATAGCGGATGTTCGAGAACTCGGTGCCGCCGCACAGGCCCGGCTCGATGTCGGTGACGCGCAGCGGCGTGCCGAGCAGGTCGGCGCGCAGGTTCAGGCTGAATTGTCTGACGAAAGCCTTGGTCGCGCCGTAGACGTTGCCGCCCGCATAAGGGTACGAACCCGCGACCGAGCCGATATTGAAGATGTGACCGCGACCGCGGTCGACCATGCCGGGCAGCAGCGCATGCGTGACCGTGACGAGGCCTGCGCAGTTCGTATCGATCATCGTGTGCCATTCGTCGAGGCTGGCCTTGTGGGCCGGCTCGACGCCGAGCGCGAGGCCGGCGTTGTTGACGAGCACGTCGAGTGCCGCGAATTCGGCGGGAAGGGCGGCCGGCACGGCCTCGACGGCCGCGCGGTCGCGTACGTCGAGCTCGAGCGGCAGCAGGGAATCGCCGAGTTCGGCGGCGAGCGCATCGAGGCGATCCTTGCGGCGCGCGGTCGCGACGACGCGGTGGCCTCCCTTGACGAAGGCACGGGCGATGGCGGCGCCGAAGCCGGCGGACGCGCCTGTGACGAACACGATCATTGCTGCTCCTGGTCGATGACAAAATAGCGGGTGGTATCCCGCAAGCCTACTGAGATTGCCGCACCGCGGCAAGGCGGCAAAGCGTTCCGGCACGGGCGCGTAGAGTCTGGCCCCAATTTCTTCCGGCGCACCGCCGTGCGGTTGCCTATTCATGACGCATCCAATACACTAACGCGCTCATCACCCCCGCGTGACTGGCGATAGAACCCTTCGGGTTCAAGGTGGAGCATCCCACCGTGAAGCGCGGGGCGCCGTTTTTGCCGTTCGCCTGGGCAGCCGTTGTATGCCGTCGCGTGCATCGCCGGTGGCTGTCCTGCCTCGCGTCATACGGATTCTTCCGCCACGTCGAGCTGGTCCCGCCAGCAGCGCACCGTACTCGGCCGCTCCGGTCAACCTGTACACACTTAACGGAAACCGTATGTTTGACAGAGCCCAAAGCACCATCGCGAACGTCGATCCCGAAATCTTTGCCGCGATCGAGCAGGAAAACCGTCGCCAGGAAGATCACATCGAGCTGATCGCGTCGGAAAACTACACGAGCCCGGCCGTGATGGCTGCGCAGGGTTCGCAACTCACGAACAAGTACGCGGAAGGTTATCCGGGCAAGCGCTACTACGGCGGCTGCGAATACGTCGATGTCGTCGAGCAACTGGCGATCGACCGCGTGAAGCAGCTGTTCGGCGCGGAAGCGGCGAACGTGCAGCCGAACTCGGGTTCGCAGGCGAACCAGGGCGTGTTCTTCGCGATGCTCAAGCCGGGCGACACGATCATGGGCATGAGCCTCGCGCACGGCGGCCACCTGACGCACGGTTCGCCGGTGAACATGTCGGGCAAGTGGTTCAACGTGGTGAGCTACGGCCTGAACGAGAACGAAGACATCGATTACGACGCGGCCGAGCAGCTCGCGCAGGAACACAAGCCGAAGCTGATCGTCGCGGGCGCATCGGCGTTCTCGCTGAAGATCGACTTCGAGCGTCTGGCGAAGATCGCGAAGTCGGTCGGTGCGTACCTGATGGTCGACATGGCCCACTACGCGGGCCTGATCGCAGCGGGCGTGTACCCGAACCCGGTGCCGCACGCGGACTTCGTGACGACGACGACGCACAAGAGCCTGCGCGGCCCGCGCGGCGGCGTGATCCTGATGAAGGCCGAGTACGAGAAGCCGATCAACTCGGCGATCTTCCCGGGGATCCAGGGTGGCCCGCTGATGCACGTGATCGCGGGCAAGGCGGTGGCGTTCAAGGAAGCGCTGTCGCCGGAGTTCAAGGCATACCAGGAGAAGGTGGTCGAGAACGCACGCGTGCTGGCGGAAACGCTGGTGAAGCGCGGTCTGCGGATCGTGTCGGGCCGTACGGAAAGCCACGTGATGCTGGTCGACCTGCGCGCAAAGAACATCACCGGCAAGGCAGCGGAAGCGGCACTGGGCGCGGCGCACATCACGGTGAACAAGAACGCGATCCCGAACGATCCGGAAAAGCCGTTCGTGACGAGCGGCGTGCGCCTGGGTTCGCCGGCAATGACGACGCGCGGCTTCGGTCCGGCGGAAGCGGAACAGGTGGGCAACCTGATCGCGGACGTGCTGGACAATCCGGAAGATGCAGCGACGATCGAGCGCGTGCGCGCGCAGGTCGCCGAGCTGACCAAGCGTTTCCCGGTCTATCGCTGATCGACGATGCGCTGCCCGTTCTGCCGGCATGACGACACGCAGGTCGTGGACTCGCGCGTGTCCGAAGATGGCGCCGCGATCCGGCGGCGCCGTCGCTGCTCGGCTTGCGACAAGCGCTTCACGACGTACGAGCGGGTTGAGCTGTCCCTGCCGTTCGTCGTGAAGAAGGACGGCAGCCGCACGGAATTCGACCGTCGCAAGATCGTCGCCAGCATGCAACTCGCGCTGCGCAAGCGGCCGGTTGCTGCCGACGCGATCGACGCGGCGGTCGCCCGCATCGAGTATCAACTGCTCGCGACAGGCGAGCGCGAAGTGCGTAGCGAGAAGCTCGGCGAACTCGTGATGAACGAGTTGCGCGGCCTCGATACGATTGCTTATGTCCGCTTCGCATCGGTGTATCGCCGGTTCGAGGACGTTTCCGAATTTGCCGACGTGATCGAAGAGTTCCGTCGCGCCTCTCCCGCCAAGACTCCGCGTAAGCGCTGACGCGCTGCGTCCGTTCATCGTCTTCTCCGTTGGGTCAGTTCGCGCCGATTGTGTCGGTCGCGATCGCATGCCACCAGTCGGCCATTCGGCAAATGGTGCGCGTCCGCACACGTCGCTACAGTCGTCGCATCACCCCGGCGAAGGACGACTGCGATGGCACTGCACGCTCAACCCCCGAAATATGTGATGCAACGCTCGGGCGGGTTCACGCTCGTCGAGCTGATGGTCGCCATCTCGCTGGCGGCCGGGCTCGCGCTCTATGCGGCACCCGCGTTCGACCAGTGGCGCATGCGCGAACGCGTGGATGCGCGCTCGCGCGCGTTGCTCGGCGCGCTGTCGTTTGCGCGCACCGAGGCGACGCGTCTCGGCGTGCGCGTCACGCTGTGCCGGGCCGGGAGCGGCGGCACCTGCCTGCGTGCCGGTGAGCGATGCGATCCGGCCGAATGGTCGTGTGACTGGATCGTCAGCGGGCAGGTCGACGGGCAGTCGCGCGTGCTGCGGCGCTATCCGCACGATGCCGAAGTGGCCGTCGCGGGCGCCGCGCACGATCTCGCGTTCGCACCGCCGGTCGGTCAGGCGATCGGTGGCATCCGGCGTTTCGAATTGCGTCCGCGACGCGACGGGCCGGGGGCTGGCGACGCACGAGTATCGCGTTGCGTGCGGATCGCGGCAGGCGGCCGGGCGCGGGTTGTCGCCGGCCGTTGCGATGCGGCGTGAGCATCATGCGCAACGCCATGCGCGGCACGTCGCTGATCGAAGCGATGCTGGCCATCGCGCTGCTTGCGACCGTGATGCTGGCCGTAGCGGGCAGCCAGCTTGCGATGGCGCGTGCGCAGCGCGCGACGATCTGGCGCGAACGCGCGCTGTGGCTGGCCGATGCGCGTATCGAGCGCTTGCACGTAGCCGCCGGAGCCGACGATGGCCTCGCGGCGCGGGCTGCGGCGTCGCTGCCCGGCGGCGCGATGACGCGCGGTGACGGGCCGGATGGCGTCCGCTACGCGGTTGTCGGCTGGCGCGGCGGCAATGCGGCTACCGGGCCGCGATGCGAAGCGGCGGGCAGGTCGGTGCAGCCGCCGTCATGCGTCCGGATTCCGTATCGGGAGGCCGACGCCGATGAACGCTGATCGCCGCATGCGCGCACATACGTTGCTTGAAGTGTTGATTGCGATGACCGTCGGTCTGCTCGTGCTCGTCGCGGCCGGTGCGTTGTACCACGCGCAGCGCGTCGCGCAGCGGCGCGCGGACGACGGGTTCCGGATGCGCGATGCAGCCGCCACGGCACTGATGCTGATCGGCCAGCAGATCCAGATGGCCGGTTTCCGGCCGCTCGATGCGGATGGGGTGTCGTCATTGCCGCCGGTGTTCGGCTGCTCGATGGCGCGCGTGAGGGGCGATGGCGCACAGGTACGGTGCGAGCCCGTGCGCGCTGCGTCGGACGCGTTGCTGATCCGGTATGTCGGCGATGCCGTGTCGACGTGGCCCACGGTAAGCGGCCAGGTGTCGGATTGCCTCGGGCAGGGTGTCGGCGTGTCCGGCGAGCGTGCGCCCGTGGAGAACCGCTTCGACGTCCATGTCAGTCCGTCGACGGGCGAGCCCGAACTGTATTGCGAAGGAAACGGCCGTCCGGGTACGCCGCAACCGGTCGTGTCGGGAATCGATCAGCTACGGGTGCGCTATCTTCGCCGCGGCGGCACGCAGTTCGTCGATGCCGGTGCAATGCGGGGCGACGATTGGCCCAATGTCGTGGTCGTGCACGTCTGCGTGCGTGCGCGCGGCGAACCGGCGGGCGAGCCGGCGCGACACGTCGATTGCGACGGCCGCACTGTCGTTGCGCAAGACGGCCGCGCGCGTCTGACGCTCGATCGCATCGTCGCGTTGAGGAATGCCGAACACGCAGTCGACGATACGTTGCGCGATGCAACGGATGAACGCGAGGTGCCGCGATGAACGGAGCCGGGCAGTACACCGCGAAGAGATTGCGATGCGTCGCGGCAGGCGATACGCATGAGCATATCGCGATGCACGGCGACGAGCCGCTGCAGGCTGCAAGTGCGGAAGCCCCGACAACGAGCCGGCGAGCGTCGCGCATACGCTTGCGGTCAGCCAGCCGCGATTGGCATCGCGATGCGGGCCTTGCTTTGCCCGCGGTGATCGCGGTTGGCGCGGCGGTTGCGGCGCTGACAGGCACGTGGTTCGAGGCCGCCCTGACGGAATCGCGCCGCACGCGTGCGTTGTCCGATCGGCTGGTCGCATTCCACGCGGCAGATGCCGCGCTTGCTGCGTGCACCGCACGATTGCGCCGGGGTTCCGCGCCCTACGTGAGCGAACGCGAGTCGCACACGGAGCCGGACGCGTGGCGGCGCATGCCTGCGCTGGCGGCCGCCGAAGCGTTTGCGCCGTTCGCCGGCTGGCCGATGGCTGCGCAACCGCCGCGATGCCTGATCGAAGCATGGCGCGGGGCAGGGCCGGCAGGCGGCCGCGCTTATGTCGTCACTGCGCGTGGCGTCGGTGCGCATGCATCGAGCGCCGTCTGGCTGCAGCATCAGGTCGCGATCCGCGACGGACACATCGTCGCCTTACACTGGCGTCGCGTCGCGACGGTGCTTCGATGAACGGCCGCACGTCGGTGTACCGTTCGGCGGGATTCACGCTGATCGAGTTGATGATCGTGCTCGCGATCGTCGCGGTACTGGCCGGATGGAGCATCCCGTCGTATCGGGAGCATGTCGTGCGCGTTCATCGCGCGTCGGCGGTCGCCGCGCTGTACCGGGCGGCCCAATATCTCGAAACGCGGGACGGTGCGCCGCCTTCGGCATTACCGGACGCGCTCGCGCAGGCGCCGCCGGACGGGCGCGCGGTCTATCGATTGGCGCTCAGGCGGCCGGACGGCGACGATTCGCCGGTGAGCTACGCACTGGAAGCCATCCCGCTCGACGCGGGCCCGATGCACGACGACGCGTGCGGTGCCTTCACGCTGCGCTCGGACGGGACGCAAGGCAATGTGCGAAGTGATGGCGCCGATGGACAGGTCGCAGCGTGCTGGGGTGTGCGTTGAGGTCGGATGGAAGGCGCGCCACGGCGCGTGGCCGTGCGCGCAGGATGCCGACGGTCAGTCGTCGTGCGTGTCGAGCCCACGCTCGTTGCGGGACTGCTTCCAGATCCGGTAGACCTCCCATGCAGCGAAACCGAGGGTGCCCCACTTCAGCGCGGGCCCCGCGCTCGCTCGCAGCAGCGAGCGAACGGGTTTGGCGAGCACGAGCGATGCGAGCGAGCTCAGCATCGGATACTGGTTGACGAGCTGGCCGAGGCTCGCGTTCAGGTTCTTGGCGGACTGGCTGAACTTGTTGCTGGACAGGCCGGGGATGAACACCTTGAGCCAGCTGAAGCGCGTGACGGCTTGGCGCATTTCGCCGGCGGCTTCCGCAAGTTCGAGCCGCTCGACTTCGGATCGCAGGATCAGCAGTTCCTTGCGGAGCGCGCGATGTTGCGACGCGCTCCAGTTCGATCGCGACGAATGGGAGCGGGGTGAATTGCCCGTGATGTTCTGGCTCATGGCGCGTCGGCGAAGTAGGTGGAAGGGGTGAGCGCGATTGCGTTCACGGCTTGCCGCGGAACAGTTCGCGGTCTTTCTCGATCTCGGCGAGCGTTGCCTCGAATACGGTCGGCGCATTGCGCAGGCCCGAGCGGGCCTTCAGTGCGCATACGATGCCGCTTGCGGCATACAGCGCGGTGATCGCCGCGAGCGACTGCCAGCGGTAGGTATCCCAGAACGCGATCGCGACAAGCACGGTGAGGCTGATCAGTGCCATCGTCGCGAGCATCATCGCGGCGAGCCCGAGGAACAGCACGCCCAGCAGGCGCTCCTTCTCCTCGGCAAGCTCGATGCTCACCAGTTCGAGGCGCGTTTGCAGAAGTCCGATCGCGGAGCCGACGAGGCGGCGCAGCGGTCCTTGGCCGGACGGCTGCGAGGTGGTGTCTGTCGTCATGGGTGAGGTGCGTGCGCGTGCAGTGTGCAGCTAGGACAAAGCCGGCCGGCGGAAACCGCCGGCTGGCTTCGACGCCCGCAGGCCGCGCGACGCGGCCAACGGGACGAAACGGCGCGGAGCGCGTTACTTGCGGTTGATCAGCAGGCCGATCAGCACGCCGACGCCTGCGGCGACGCCGATCGATGTCCACGGATGCTCGTGCACGTAATCGTCGGTCGCGCGTGCGGCCTTCTTGCCTTTTTCGACCACCACGACCTGGACGTCGGCCGCCTTTTCCTTGGCCTGCTTCAGGCGCGACATGGCTTTTTCGCGCAGCTCGGCCGCACGGTCGCCCGTGCTGCTCGCAGCTTGCTTGAGCAGGTCTTCGGCGTCCGAGAGAACGGTTTTGATATCCGACATCAGTTTCTCCTTGTTGATTTCCGACATTGCAACTCCCTTCATGCTGTCATGCTGCAGGTTCACATCGTAGCGAAACGCCTGCCTGCTGGCGAGCCGGGAAGACACACGACGGCCGTGCAAGACCGCATGGTAAACGACTTGTAATCATCAACAGAGCGGCAAACGGGGTGAAAAGTTTCCCGCGTGGTCGCGCGTCCTGCACCGACGCCAGGCAAAAATGACAAAAAAGTATGAATATCAAACGGAATAATCGTTCGCACGACCCATTGCTTCCCGTAAGCTGACAGACTTTCCCGCGCCGATCCGGGCGCGGTTTCAACCAGCATCGTTCGAGGAGGGAACATCATGAGTCTGCGTCTTGGCGACATCGCACCGGATTTCGAGCAGGAATCGAGCCTGGGCCCGATCAAGTTTCACGACTGGCTGGGCGACAGCTGGGGTGTCCTGTTCTCGCATCCGGCCGATTACACGCCGGTGTGCACGACCGAACTCGGGCTGACCTCGAAGCTGAAGGGCGAATTCGAGAAGCGCAACGTGAAGGTGATCGCGCTGTCGGTCGACGGTGTCGAATCGCACAAGGGCTGGATCAACGACATCAACGAAACGCAGTCGACGGTCGTCGGCTTTCCGATCATCGCCGATGCGGACCGCAAGGTTTCGCAGCTGTACGACATGATCCACCCGAACGCGAACGAAACGCTGACGGTGCGTTCGCTGTTCGTGATCGACCCGAACAAGAAGGTGCGGCTCACCATCACGTACCCGGCCAGCACGGGGCGCAACTTCGACGAAGTGCTGCGCGTGATCGACTCGCTGCAGCTGACCGACAACTACAAGGTCGCGACGCCGGGCAACTGGAAGGATGGCGACGACGTCGTGATCGTGCCGTCGCTGCAGGATCCGGAAGAGCTGAAGAAGCGCTTCCCGAAGGGCTTCAACGCAGTGCGTCCGTATCTGCGCCTCACGCCGCAGCCGAACAAGTAAGCGTCGGCTGAGCGTGAACGCGGTACCGGGCCGGCGGCCCGGTGCGCGGCTCCGATGAAAAAACGGCCCGCCCGGCAGTCATGCCGGGCGGGCCGTGTCTTTTGCGCGTGCTCGTGCGCAGCATGGCTGCCGCGCACGCCGCACCCGGACGATCAGAAGAACGCCTGGATGCCCGTCTGCGCGCGGCCGAGGATCAGCGCGTGGATGTCGTGCGTGCCTTCGTATGTGTTGACCACTTCGAGGTTCACGAGGTGGCGTGCGACGCCGAATTCGTCCGAGATGCCGTTGCCGCCGAGCATGTCGCGCGCGAGCCGGGCGATGTCGAGTGCCTTGCCGCACGAGTTGCGCTTCATGATCGACGTGATCTCGACGGCCGCCGTGCCTTCGTCCTTCATCCGGCCGAGACGCAGCACGCCTTGCAGGCCGAGCGTGATTTCGGTCTGCATGTCCGCGAGCTTCTTCTGGATCAGCTGGTTCGCGGCGAGCGGCCGGCCGAACTGCTGGCGGTCGAGCACGTACTGGCGCGCGGTGTGCCAGCAGGACTCGGCGGCGCCCAGCGCGCCCCATGCGATCCCGTAGCGGGCCGAGTTCAGGCACGTGAACGGGCCGCGCAGGCCGCTCACGTTCGGCATCAGGTTCTCTTCCGGGACGAATACCTCGTCGAGGACGATCTCGCCGGTGATCGACGCGCGCAGCCCGACCTTGCCGTGGATCGCCGGTGCCGACAGGCCCTTCCAGCCTTTCTCGAGGATGAAGCCGCGAATCGCGTCCTTGCCGTTTTCTTCCAGCTTCGCCCACACGACGAACACGTCGGCGATCGGCGAGTTCGTGATCCACATCTTCGCGCCGGACAGCGAGTAGCCGCCGGGCACCTTCTTCGCGCGGGTGACCATGCTGCCCGGATCGGAGCCGTGGTTCGGCTCGGTCAGCCCGAAGCAGCCGATCCATTCGCCGGTCGCGAGCTTCGGCAGGTATTTCTGCTTCTGCGCGTCGGAGCCGAATTCGTGGATCGGCACCATCACGAGCGACGACTGCACGGACATCATCGACCGGTAGCCCGAATCGACACGCTCGACTTCGCGGGCGATCAGCCCGTAGCTCACGTAATTGAGGCCGGGGCCGCCGTATTCCTCGGGAATCGTCGGGCCGAGCAGGCCGACTTCGCCCATCTCGCGGAAGATTTCGGCGTCGGTACGTTCGTGGCGGAACGCTTCGGTGACGCGCGGCGCGAGCTTGTCCTGCGCGTAGGCTTGCGCGGCATCGCGCACCATCCGCTCTTCTTCGGTCAGTTGCTGGTTGAGCAGCAGCGGATCGTCCCAATGAAAAGTTGCAGCACTCATCGTCTCATCTCCTGTCGGCCCGAGTTGGCGCTTCAGCGCTTACTCGGGTCCCATGCTTTGCGGTCGGCCCGAGTTGGCGCTTCAGCGCTTACTCGGGCCCCATGCCTAAAGTTCGCTTGACTCAAGTTCCGCTGTGCGGAACAATGTTTTGCAAATCGAACCCAGTGTAGCACCAGATGACACTTTCAACCATCGACGAAACCACGATCGACGAACGCAAGTTCGTCGTCGCGCTCGCGCGCGGGCTCGACCTGCTGCGCGCATTCCGGCCCGGCGAGACGATGCTCGGCAACCGCGACTTCGCGGAGCGCACGGGGCTGCCGAAGGCGACCGTGAACCGGCTCGCCTACACGCTGACCGTGCTTGGCTACCTGCGCTACGACGAGACGCTCGGAAAGTATGCGCTCGACGCCGGCGTGCTGTCGCTCGGCTACGCGCTGCTGTCGGGTTCGGGGACGATCGACCTCGCGCGGCCGCACATGCAGGCGCTTGCGCGCGACATCGGCGCGGCCGTGTCGCTCGGCTGTCGCGACGGGCTCGACATGATCTATCTGGAGACGATCCGCAGCGAGACCGCGCTGACGCTCGGGCTCGCGCCCGGTTCGCGACTGTCGATGCTGACGAGCTCGATGGGGCGCGCGTACCTGGCCGTGCAGCCGGAGGACGTGCGCCGCGCGCTCTATGCGGAGCTGCATCGAGCGGCGGGCGGTGCGGCCGACGCCGATGCGCTCGTCGCCGCCGCGCAGCACGCGGTGGCCGAGTTCTCGGCAGGCGGTTGCTGTTATTCGTTCCGGGCGTGGCACATGGACGTCAACGCGGCGGCCGTACCGTTTCGCGAGCCGCGCGAGGGGCGCTGGCTGATTCTGAGCTGCAGTGGCCCCGCGTCGTCGATGGACGAGGACGTGTTCCGGACGCAGATTGGACCGAAGTTGAAGACGCTCGCGCAACGGCTCGGGCAGACGGCCTGAGCACGGCGGCGCGCGGTACGGGGCCGTCGTCGGTCCGGACGGTCACGGGCGAGGGCGGCACCGTCGCCGGCGGTTGTGCCGCACGCGAACCGCGCGCATGATCGTTCGCCAACTCACCGACGAAGAGGCTGGCCATGTCTCACGCAGAACCGATGGAAGGCGGATGCGCATGTGGCGCGATCCGGTACCGGATCGCCCACGTTCCGGTCGACGCCGGTTTTTGCCACTGCCGGCTTTGCCAGCGCACGACCGGCGCGGCGGTCGTCGCGTCGGCATCGGTGCCGATCGACGCGTTCGCTTACCTGCAAGGTGAGCCGACGGTCTACGCGTCGAGCGCGTGGGGCGAGCGACGCTTCTGTGGCCGCTGCGGCGCGCAGCTCGAATACCGGCTCAGCGATACACCTAAAACCGTCGAGATCAATTGCGCGACGCTCGATGAGCCGGCGCGGCTGCGTCCGGCCTGGCATGTCTGGTACGGGGATCGCTATCCAGGCATCGAGATCGACGACGATCTGCCCAAGTACGACGACGGCGGAAGGGTATAAGCGGTAACCGCCGGCGCCGGAAGCGAAGGGCGCCCACGAAGCCGGTCTTTCAGCGAGGTCAGCAACAACCCGCCGGACATCGGACGGCCGGTCAAGCCAGACGACCCGATCCTCCCGACACATCACCCGCGCCCCACATCGGGCGTGCCGGCCACCTCATCCACTCACGCCGTCACGACCTTCGCAAACACGGGCCCCTGCATGAACCGCACGTCGTGCTGGCGCAGCAGTTCGCACTGCGTTTCGTCGACGACGCCGTCGAAGATCAGCGGAATCCGCACGCGCTGCGCATACGCGACGAGCGCCTTGACCATCCCGTCGCGCAACGCAATGCCCGCATCCATCTTGATGTAGTCGGGGCGCGCCATCTCCGATTCGACCGCGAGGATGCGGCCCGGGTCGGGCAGCTTGTCCGCGACCTTGAAGCCGTGATGCTGGTAGCTGCGTGTCAGGTAGCCGAGGAAGGTCTTGTGCGCGACCGCGACCGCCGGCAGCTCGATCACGATCCGCTCGCTCGGCAGCCCGAAGCGCTGCAGCACCGACGAGAAATGCTTGCCGTGGTCGTACTTCACGCTCTTCAGCAGCCGTTCGTGCACGCGCAGGAACAGCAGCCCGTGGCGCTGCGCGCCGAAGAAGTTGATCGAGTGCAACGTGCGCGACAGGCGGTCGATCGCTACGAGCGTCTGGTCGTCGACGGCCGAGTCGACCGGATCGTGCGGCGCGCCCGTGACGACGGTGACGGCCTGGAACCCGAGCTCGTCGCCGTAGCGCTCGATTGCGTCGGCGAACGACGTCGATTGCGGCGCACCCGGCATCGTCACGTCGTAGATCGGTTCGTAGGCGCTGCCGAGCGTGCGCTCGGGCAGGTTCGCGCTGGCGGTGCCGCCATCGGCGAGCATGAGGTGATCCCGCAGATACGGCAGTTGCCCCGCACGGGCGACCAGCTCGGGAATGGTGGGCGGAATCATCGGCGTAAGAAGGAAAAACGGCGGCCGAACGGGCCGCCTCGTAGCTTGATATTAGCAGCGCCGGCCAAGCTCGGCTTGGCGTTTCGTTCATATGGTTATCCCGTCCTCGATGCTTCGCCTAGGGTTTACGTTGATTTCACTATTCGTAATTGGTTTTACTATTCGTAAATCCAAGATTTGTCGCCGATCAAGAAATGCGGCATGCGGGCGCCGCGAAACGGCGCCGTTCACGAATCAACAGGAAGCAAGGAGCGAGACGTGGCGGTTGACAGGAATGGCACGCGGGACGGCGGCGCGGCGCGCCGGCAGGCGACGGACGGGATGACGGGCGGCCCGGCGCGCGCCCGGCTGGGTTGAGGGGTGGATGGCGACCATGAGCATCGATTACCAGACGCTGAAGTTCGAATACCGCGCGCGTGCGCAGGACACCGCCGTTCACCCGGTGATCGTCGTCGGCGCGGGCCCGGTGGGCCTCGCGGCCGCGATCGACCTCGCGCAGCAGGGCGTGCCCGTCGTGCTGCTCGACGACGACGACACGCTGTCGACCGGCTCGCGCGCGATCTGCTTCGCGAAGCGCACGCTCGAGATCTTCGACCGGCTCGGCTGCGGCGAGCGCTTCGTCGACAAGGGCGTGAGCTGGCACGTCGGCAAGGTGTTCCTGCAGGACGAGCAGTTGTACGCGTTCGACCTGCTGCCCGAGGAAGGGCATGCGCGCCCCGCGTTCATCAACCTGCAGCAGTACTACGTCGAAGGCTATCTGGCCGACCGCGCGTTCGAGCTGCCGAACATCGACATCCGCTGGAAGCACAAGGTGACGGGCATCGACCAGTCGGCCGAACACGCGGTGCTGACGATCGAAACGCCGGAAGGCGTCGCGACGCTGCGCGCGCAGTACGTGATCGCGGCCGACGGCTCGCGCAGCCCGATGCGCACGATGATGGGCCTCGAAAGCCACGGCCGCACGTTCAAGGACCGCTTCCTGATCGCCGACGTGAAGATGAAGGCGGAGTTTCCGACCGAGCGCTGGTTCTGGTTCGATCCGCCGTTCCATCCCAATCAGTCGGTGCTGCTGCATCGCCAGCCCGACAACGTGTGGCGCATCGACTTCCAGCTCGGCTGGGATGCCGACCCCGTCGCCGAGAAGCAGCCGGAACGCGTGATCCCGCGCGTGCGCGCGCTGCTCGGGCCGGACGTCGAGTTCGAGCTCGAATGGGTGAGCGTCTATACGTTCCGCTGCCAGCGGATGGAATCGTTCCGTCACGGCCGCGTGCTGTTCGCGGGCGATTCCGCGCACGGCGTGTCGCCGTTCGGCGCGCGTGGTGCGAACAGCGGCGTGCAGGATGCGGACAACCTCGCGTGGAAGCTGAAGCTCGTGCTCGACGGCCGTTCGGCCGACAGCCTGCTCGACACGTATGCGAGCGAGCGCGAGTTCGCGGCCGACGAGAACATCCGCAACTCGACGCGCTCGACCGACTTCATCACGCCGAAGAGCCCGGTGTCGCGCGTGTTCCGCGACGCGACGCTGAAGCTTGCGCGTGACTGCGAATTCGCACGCAAGCTCGTGAACAGCGGCCGCCTGTCGGTGCCGGCGGTGCTGGCCGATTCGCCGCTGAACACGCCGGACCGCCACGGCGACGCCTTCGCGGGCGCGATGCGGCCGGGTGCCGCGGCAGCCGATGCGCCGGTGCGGACGCAGGGCGCGTCGGGCTGGCTGCTGCAGCATCTGGGCAGCGGCTTCACCGGCGTGCTGTTCGGGTTGCCGGGCGATGCGGCCGCGCTTGCGCAGGCGCTCGACGGCCTCGCGCTGCCGGTGCGGCCCGTGCTCGTCGTGCCGGCCGGGCACGCGCAGCCGGTCGCGGGTGTCGTCGTCGTGGAGGACGTCGACGGCTTTGCCGCGCAACGCTACGACGCGAAGCCCGGCACGTTCTACCTGCTGCGCCCCGACCAGCATGTCTGCGCCCGCACGCGCGCGCTCGACCGTCAGGCGCTTGCCGACGCCCTGGCGCGCGCGACCTGCGCACGCTGAAAACGATAAAGACACCGGAGACTCCGTCATGCCCTCACTCGACACCCGCCCGCGCCTGGCTGACCCGGACGCGTTCTACGAAGCGCTGATCGACATGCATCGCGACCTGTCCGACGCCGACAGCCAGCTCGTCAACGCGAAGCTGATCCTGCTGCTCGCGAACCAGATCGGCGACGCCGACGTGCTGCGCGAAGCGATGACGCTCGCGCGGCAGGGCGTGACGCCGCACGTGCATCCGGCTGCCGAGGTCGCGCAATGAGTGCGGCGCCGGCCGACGCACGCGTGCTCGAAGTCGAGTGCGTGATCGACGATACCCATCGCCCGGGCTTTCACTGGATGTTGCTCGTGTTGTGCGGGCTGTGCCTCGTGATCGACGGTTTCGATGCGCAGGCGATGGGCTACGTCGCGCCGAGCGTGATCGCCGAATGGGGCGTGCCGAAGCAGGCGCTTGGGCCCGTATTCAGCGCGAGCCTGTTCGGGATGCTGCTGGGCGCGCTCGGGCTGTCGGTGCTGGCCGACCGGATCGGGCGGCGCCCGGTGCTGATCGGCTCGACGCTGTTCTTCGCGGTGACGATGCTCGCGACGCCGTTCGCGGGCTCGATCCCGGTGCTGATGGCGCTGCGCTTCGTCACGGGCCTCGGCCTCGGCTGCATCATGCCGAATGCGATGGCGCTGGTCGGCGAGTTCAGCCCGGCTGCGCATCGCGTGAAGCGGATGATGATCGTGTCGTGCGGCTTCACGCTCGGCGCGGCGCTCGGCGGCTTCATCAGCGCCGCGCTGATTCCGGCCCTCGGCTGGCGGTCGGTGTTCTTCGTCGGCGGCGCGGTGCCGCTCGTGCTGACGGTCGCGATGATCGCGCGGCTGCCCGAGTCGCTGCAGTTCCTGGTGCTGAAAGGGCGCGTCGCGCAGGCGCGCGACTGGCTCGCGCATTTCGCGCCGCAGGCCGGCATCGATGCGAATACGCGGCTCGTCGTGCGCGAGCGCGCCGCGACCGGCGCACCGGTCGCCGAGCTGTTCAGCCATGGGCGCCTGCCGGTCACGCTGCTGCTGTGGGCGATCAGCTTCATGAACCTGATCGATCTGTACTTCCTGTCGAACTGGCTGCCGACCGTGATGCGCGACGCGGGCTATTCGCCCGGCACGGCGGTGATCGTCGGCACGGTGCTGCAGACGGGCGGCGTGGTCGGCACGCTGTCGCTCGGCTGGTTCATCGAACGCCACGGCTTCGTGCGCGTGCTGTTCGCATGCTTCGCGTGCGCGGCCGTGTCGGTGGGGTTGATCGGCTCGGTCGCGCATGCGCTGCCGTGGCTGCTGGTGGTGGTGTTCGCGGGCGGGTTCTGCGTGGTCGGCGGGCAGCCGGCCGTCAACGCGCTCGCGGGCCAGTATTACCCGACGTCGCTGCGCTCGACGGGCATCGGCTGGAGCCTCGGCATCGGCCGGATCGGCTCGGTGCTCGGGCCGCTCGTCGGCGGACAACTGATTGCGCTCAACTGGTCGAACGGCGCGCTGTTCCATGCGGCCGCGGTGCCCGTATTGTGCTCGGCGCTGTTCGTCCTCGGGCTTGCCGGTGTGACGCGGCGCAACGGCGCGCAGGCGCCGAACGCCGCGATGAATTGAGGGAGAAAGGAAACGATGACGCTTGATCTGTCGAAACCGGCGACCGCCGGCTACCTGAGCGGTTTCGCGAACGAGTTCGCGACCGAGGCACTGCCCGGCGCGTTGCCGCACGGCCGCAACTCGCCGCAGCGCGCGCCGTACGGGCTGTATGCGGAGCAACTGTCGGGCACGGCATTCACCGCGCCGCGCGGCCACAACCGACGCTCGTGGCTGTACCGCATCCGCCCGGCGGCCGTGCACCGGCCGTTCGAGCCGTACGCGGGCCCGCAGCGGCTCGTGTCGGAATTCGGCGATTCGGTCGACGTGCCGCCGACGTCGCCGAACCAGCTGCGCTGGGATCCGCTGCCGATGCCGGTCGATCCGACCGATTTCGTCGACGGTCTCGTGACGATGGCCGGCAACGGGTCAGCCGCCGCGATGAACGGTTGCGCGATCCACCTGTATGCCGCGAATCGCTCGATGCAGGATCGCTTCTTCTACAGCGCGGACGGCGAACTGCTGATCGTGCCGCAGCAGGGGCGGTTGTTCATTGCGACCGAATTCGGCCGGCTCGACGTCGAGCCGTTCGAGATCGCGGTGATCCCGCGCGGCGTGCGTTTTTCCGTCGCGCTGCCGGACGGCGACGCACGCGGCTACATCTGCGAAAACTTCGGCGCGCAACTGCGCCTGCCGGATCTCGGCCCGATCGGCTCGAACGGTCTCGCGAACCCGCGCGACTTCCTGACGCCGCAAGCCGCGTACGAAGACCGCGAAGGCGCGTTCGAGCTGATCGCGAAGCTGAACGGCCGCCTGTGGCGCGCGGACATCGGCCATTCGCCGCTCGACGTCGTCGCATGGCACGGCAACTACGCGCCGTACAAGTACGACCTGCGCCTGTTCAACACGATCGGCTCGATCAGCTACGACCATCCCGATCCGTCGATCTTCCTGGTGCTGCAGTCGCAGAGCGATACGCCGGGTGTCGACACGATCGACTTCGTGATCTTCCCGCCGCGCTGGCTCGCAGCCGAGGATACGTTCCGCCCGCCCTGGTTCCACCGCAACGTCGCGAGCGAGTTCATGGGGCTCGTGCACGGCGCGTACGACGCGAAGGCCGAAGGCTTCGTGCCGGGCGGCGCGAGTCTGCACAACTGCATGTCGGGCCACGGGCCCGACGCGGACACGTTCGAGAAGGCGTCCGCGAGCGACACGACGAAGCCGCACAAGGTCGACGCGACGATGGCGTTCATGTTCGAAACCCGCACGCTGATTCGGCCGACACGCTACGCGCTCGACACCGCGCAGCTGCAGGCCGACTACTTCGAATGCTGGCAAGGCATCAAGAAACATTTCAATCCGGAGCAACGATGAGCGATACCCAAGACTGGCGCGCGACGCTCGACCCGGCTCGCAAGAGCTGGGTCGAGACGGCGAACGATCCCGCCTGCGATTTCCCGATCCAGAACCTGCCGTTCGGGATCTTCAGCGATGCGAAGCAAGCGTCGCGCCGTGCAGGCGTGGCGCTCGGCGACCAGATCGTCGATCTCGCGGCGCTCGCGCGCGCGGGCCTCGTTACGCTGCCGGCCGGCGCCGATGCGTTCGCCGCGCCGACGCTCAACCCGTTCATCGCACTGGGCCGCGACGCATGGCGCGGCGTGCGCGTGCAGCTGTCTGATTTGTTTTCGCGCGACAACGCGCGGTTGCGCGACGATACGGCGCTGCGCGCGCAGGTGCTCGTCGCGCAGCGCGACGCGACGCTGCATCTGCCGGTCGACATTCCCGGCTATACCGACTTCTATTCGTCGAAGGAGCACGCGACCAACGTCGGCTCGATGTTCCGTGATCCGAAGAATGCATTGCTGCCGAACTGGTCGGAGATGCCGATCGGCTACAACGGCCGCGCGTCGTCGGTAGTCGTGAGCGGCACGCCGGTGCGGCGTCCGAACGGGCAACTGAAGCTGCCCGACCAGGAGCGTCCGGTGTTCGGTGCATGCCGCAAGCTCGACATCGAACTCGAGACGGGCTTCATCGTCGGCCAGGGCAACGCGCTCGGCGAGCCGATCGCGTGCGAGGATGCGGAAGCGCATATCTTCGGGATGGTGCTGCTGAACGACTGGAGCGCGCGCGACATCCAGCAATGGGAATACGTGCCGCTCGGCCCGTTCAACGCGAAGACGTTCGCGACGACGATCTCGCCGTGGATCGTCACGCTCGACGCGCTCGAACCGTTCCGCACTGCGCAGCCGGAGCAATCGCCGCAGCCGCTCGCGTACCTGCAGCATGCAGGCAAGCATGCGTTCGACATTGCACTCGAAGTGACGCTGCGCGAGGAAGGGGCGGCCGAAGCAACCTCGATCTGCCGCACGAACTTCAAGCACATGTACTGGACGATGGCGCAGCAGCTCGCGCATCACACGGTCGCGGGCTGCAACACGCGAGTGGGCGACCTGATGGGTTCGGGCACGATCAGCGGGCCGACGAAGGATTCGTTCGGCAGCCTGCTCGAACTGACGTGGAACGGCAAGGAGCCGGTCGCGCTGAACGGCGGCGGCAGCCGCGCGTTCATCGAGGACGGCGACGAGCTCACGCTCGCCGGCTGGTGCCAGGGCGACGGCTATCGCGTCGGCTTCGGCGCGTGTGTCGGCACGATCCTGCCGGCGTTGAAGGCGTAACGCGCAACGTGGCGCGAGCATGAGCGAGACGGCCCGCATTGCGCGGGCCGTCGTCGTTTCGAAGTGAGCGTATTTAGTGAAAGGGCGGCGCGCGGTGGCGTGCTCGCGCCCGCGTCAGACCGCGCGTTGCAATGCGGCGCGACGTTCCCACAGCGCGGCCGCGACGAACGCCGCGACGCAGACGACCAGCACGCCGACCAGCGCGTTGCTGCCCAGTTGCTCCATCAGCGCACCGGCGACCAGCGGGCCGCCGAAGCTCGCGGCGCTCCACGATGCCGACACGAGCGAGCTTGCGGTGACGAGCGCCGCACCGCGGAAGCGTTGGCCGCACGCGACGAGCGACAGCGTATAGATGCTGCCGGCCGCCGCGCCGAGCACGAACAGCAGCGGCCAGCACAGCCACGGATTCGCGATCACGAACGGCAGCAGCGGCAGGCCCGCGAGCACGATCCAGCCTGCGCCGAGATGCACGCGTTCGCGGCCGAGCTTGTCCGCGAGCCAGCCGATCGGGAACTGCATCGCGGTATCGCCGAACAGCATGATCGACGCGAGCAGCACGGCCGTGGCACTCGCGACGCCGTGATCCATCGCGTAGAGCGGCAGCAGCGACAGCGCGAGCGTATCGAACAGCGCGAAGAAGCCGGTGCCGATGATCAGCGCGGGCATGCGCGGCAGCACGGCGAGCCAGTGATCGTGCTGCGCGTGATGCGCGTCGTCGCCGGCGAGCGGCGCGCGACGGATCGTCGCGAGCGTCGGCAGCGCGAGCAGGAACAGCGCGCCGCACAGCGCGAAGCGGATGCTCGTCGCGCCCGCGATCTGGCTCACGAGCACGGGGCCCGCCATCTGGAACAGCGTGAAGTTGGTCGCGTAGATCGCGACGACGCGGCCGCGCGTCGAATCGTCGGCGAGCTGGTTGACCCACGCTTCGCCGATCGTAAACAGCAGCATCAGCGCCGCGCCGCACAGCACGCGCAGCGCGCCCCACAGAATCAGGTTCGACGTGAACTGCATCAGCGCGGTGGCGGCCGCGAGCAGCACGACCGACACGACGATCGCGCGGCGCGAGCCGATGTGTCGTGCGAGCGCGGTGACGAACGGGACGATCGCAAGGCCGCCGAGGGCCTGCGCGGCCGTCAGCATGCCGACGACGTTGGTGCCGTGCCCGGCTTCGGTCAGCGCGAGCGCGGTGAGCGGCAGCGTGGCGCCGGTGCCGAGACCGACGACCGCGACGCTCAGAATGAGGGCGAGGAAATCGCGATTAAGAATGGCTTTCATCGGGCGCGATGCTACACCTCGGACCTTGAAAGGTCCATGAAGGCCATCAGCTTCGAGTGGAGTTGTGTACGCAACGATTTCAACAGGGTTGAGTTACACGTATTCGGTCGGCACGGCCACCGGGCGGCGTTCGAGCGACGCCGACCACAGCGTGAGCGCGAGTGCCGCGACGGCCATCGCGACGCCGACCCACGGCAGGTTCACGAGCGACATGCCGGAGCCGATCGCCATCCCGCCGAGCCACGCGCCGGTTGCGTTGCCGAGGTTGAACGCGCCCTGGTTCAGCGTCGACGCGAGGTTCGGCGCGTCGCTGGCGCGGTCGACGATCAGGATCTGCAGCGGCGGCACGATCGCGAACGCGAGGATGCCCCACACGAAGATCGTCGCGAGCGCGGCGAACGGCAGGTGCATCGTGCCCGCGAACAGCGCGAGGATCACGCCGATCAAGGCGAGCGTCGCGATCAGCGACGGCATCCGGCGCCAGTCGGCGAGCTTGCCGCCGAGCGTGCCGCCGACCGTCAGGCCGAGGCCGAACAGCAGCAGCACGTAAGTGACCTGGCGTGGCGAGAAGCCCGTCACGTCCTCGAGGATCGGCGTGATGTACGTGAACACGCTGAACAGGCTGGCCGATGCGAGCACGCTGATGCCGAGCACCATCAGCACCTGCGGATGCTTCAGCACGCTGAATTCGCGCGTGATGCTGGTGTCGGGCATCGCGAGGTTCTTCGGCAGGCAGACGGCGAGCGCGGCGGCCGCGGCAATGCCGATGCCGGTGACGGCCCAGAACGTCGCGCGCCAGCCGAACGCCTGGCCGAGCGCGGTGCCGAGCGGCACGCCGAGCACGTTCGCGAGGGTGAGGCCGGTGAACATCAGCGCGATCGCCTGCGCGCGACGGTTCGGCGCGACGAGGTTGCTCGCGACCACCGAGCCGATCCCGAAGAACGCGCCGTGGCAGAACGCGGTGACGACGCGCGCGACCATCAGCACCGCATAGCCCGGTGCGATCGCGCAGAACAGGTTGCCCGCGATGAACAGCCCGATCAGGCCCATCAGCGCACGTTTGCGCGGCATCTTTGCGGTGACGATCGCGAGGATCGGCGCACCGATCGTCACGCCGAGCGCATAGCCGGACACGAGCATCCCGGCGGCCGGGATCGACACGCCGAGGTCGCGCGCGACATTGGGCAGCAGCCCCATGATCACGAACTCGGTGGTACCGATTCCAAATGCGGCGACGGCGAGGGCGAAAAGAGGTAAAGGCATCGCGGTAGGCTCGGGAAAAGCCGCCGCTCGGGCGGGCGCGGGATGCGCGGGACGGGCGGACGGTAAGGCGAACGGTAAGGCGAACGACAGCCGCGATTCTACTTCAGTGAAAACCCCTATGCTTGGGGCCAAAACGGATGTTGCCGGCGTGCGACTGGGCAGTGCGCGAGACGCTCACAGTGTGGGATTCGACGCGGTTTGCGGCGGCGAATGCGCCGTGGGCGGAGCGATGACGGCGGCGGGGTGCTCGTCAGGCGGCGCGTTCGGGGGATCCGTCGACACGGGTGGGTGAGGCGCCTGCTGCGTCCGCGTCCGCATCCACGGGCGACGACGGCGAGCCGGCGGCATCGCTCGCGGCCGGATCGTCCCAGCCGTTTTCGAACAGGCACGCTTCGATCGGCATCCGCGCAGCCCAACGCTCCTGCTCGAGCATCGGCTTCGCGTAGAACGCGTCGACGTGCCCGACGCACAGCACGGCGATCGGCTTCGCACCGTCGGGCATCCGCAGCAGCGCGCGCAGCGCGTCGACGTCGAACAGCGATACCCAGCCCATTCCGAGCCCTTCGGCGCGGGCTGCGAGCCACATGTTCTGGATCGCGCACGCGGCGGACGCGAGATCCATCTCCGGCAACGTGCGGCGGCCGAACACGTGGCGCTCGCGGCCGTCGGCGAGCGCGACGACCAGCAGCTCGCCGCATTCGCGCACGCCTTCGACCTTCAGCCGCATGAACTCGTCCTGGCGCTCGCCGAGTGCGTCGGCGGTCGCGCGGCGCTCGGCCTCGACCAGCGCATGGATCGCGGTCCGCAGCGCGGGATCGGTGATGCGGATGAAGCGCCACGGCTGCATGAAGCCGACGCTCGGCGCGTGATGCGCCGCGCGCAGCAACCGTGCGAGCACGGCCGGATCGACAGGGGCCGGCGTGAAGTGGCGCATGTCGCGCCGTTCGAAAATGGCGCGGTAGACGGCGGCGATGTCGGAGTCGTCGAAACGCATGAGCGGGAGGGGGGCGGGATAACGTCGGCGCAACGATAGCAGACGGCGCGCGGGAATCGTTACATCAGTCGAAACAAAGCGCGAAATTGTTGATGCAAAAGATCGCGTTTTCAGTGCCGATCAAAAGCAAACGATTGCGGTGGCGCCGGTCACCGTGAAATGGGCCGATTTCGTCGATTTGTCAGCGATTCGCCGTCACGACGTTCTGCGGCGTGCCCGCATGCCACGCCTCGATGTTCAGCAATGTGGTGTGCGCGATCTCGGCGAGCGCCTCGCGCGTGAAGAACGCCTGGTGCGACGTGACGATCACGTTCGGGAACGTCAGCAGGCGCGCGAGCACGTCGTCCTGCAGCGGCAGGTCGGAGTGATCCTCGAAGAAGAGCCCGCTTTCCTCTTCGTACACGTCGAGCCCGAGATGGCCGAGCTGGCCGCTCTTGAGCGCGTCGACCAGTGCCTGCGCATCGACGAGGCCGCCGCGCCCGGTGTTGATCAGCATCGCGCCGTGCTTCATCCGCGCGAGCGTCCGTTCGTTGATCAGATGGTGCGTCGACGGCAGCAACGGGCAGTGCAGGCTGACGATGTCGGCGTGGTGCAGCAACTCGTCGAGCTCGACATAGCGTGCGCCGAACGCGATCAGCTCGTCGTTGTACGGCGGCACCGAGTGCGCGAGCACATGCATCCCGAAGCCCATCATGATCTTCGCGAACACGCTGCCGATGATGCCGGTGCCGATCACGCCGACGGTCTTGCCGTGCAGGTCGAAGCCGAGCAGGCCGTTCAGCGAGAAGTCGCCTTCGCGGGTGCGCGCGACGGCGCGCGGCAGGCGGCGGTTGAGCGCGAGGATCAGCGCGACCGCGTGCTCGGCCACCGCGTGCGGCGAATAGGCGGGCACGCGCACGACCGTGATGCCGAGCCGCTCGGCGGCGGCCAGGTCGACATGGTTGAAGCCCGCCGAGCGCAGCGCGATCAGGCGCGTGCCGCCGTCCGCCAGCCGCTCGAGCACCGCCGCGTCGACGGTGTCGTTGACGAACGGGCAGACGACGTCATAGCCATGCGCGAGGATCGCGGTTTCCGCGTCGAGGTGCGACGGCTGGAAGTGCAGCCGATAGCCGAACCGCCGGTTGGCGGCAGCAAACGAATCGTCGTCGTACTGCCGGCTGCTGAACAGGATCACGCGCACGCTGCACCTCCGATGGCTGACGCGCGCAGTTTACTGCAGGCCCGTGACGATGTCGGCGCGCTCGGGCCCGCGCGGCGGCAGCAGGAAGCCGTAGTCGGTGCGTTCGCGGGCCGGCTGCGCGCTGAAGTGATCGAGCGCGTGCTCGACGAAGCTGCGCGTCCGGGCGGGCACGTACTGGCGGTTCGGGTAGACGAGCGACAACTGCGTGTCGGGATCGTCGATCCGGTAGCCGGCCATCAGACGCACGAGCGTGCCGTTTGCGAGCGCGCTGGCGACGCACGGCTCGGGCAGCACCGCGATGCCGGCACCGGCCACGGCGGCCGCCTGGACGAGCGCGAGCTGGTTGACCGTGCAGGCCGGGCGCACCGTGACGGAATGCGCGATGCCGTCGTGGCCGACCAGTTGCCACGCGGGCGCATGCTGGTGCGGCGCGAGCGTGACCCAGTCGTGGCCCGGCAGGTCGTCGGGCACGCGCGGCTCGCCGCGTCGCTCGAGATAGGCCGGCGCCGCGACCGCGACGAACGGGTTCGGCGCGAGCGCGTGGCCGACCAGCGTCGGGTTGCCGTCGAGCCGGTTGCCGGTGACGATGCCGACGTCGTAACCCGAATCGAGCACGTCGAGCGGCCCCTCGGCGACGGTCAGTTGCACACGCAATTCGGGGTAGCGATGCCGGAAGCTGCTGACGAGCGGCGTCAGCGCAAGCGGCGACAGCAGGCCCGACGCGACGACGCGCAGCGTGCCGGCCGGTTCGCGCACGGCATGCGCGACGGACGATTCGAGGTGGTCGAATTCCTCGAGCAGCGCGCGACACCCGTCGAGGTAGCGCACGCCGGCCTCGGTGAGCGACAGGTTGCGCGTGGTGCGGTGGATCAGCCGTGTGTTCAGGTGGCCCTCGAGCATCGCGATCGAACGCGTGACGAGTGCATTGGACACGCCGAGATGGTGCGCCGCGCGCCGGAAGCTCTGCTGCTCGGCGACGCAGACGAATACACGCATGGTCTGAATCTGGTTCATGGCTTGCGTATTTCTGGCCCGGTTGATTGATTATGGTTGTGGTTTTTCGTCGCGCAACCCCGAAAGCGCATCGCGCGACACCCAGTTCTCCCTCGTATCGAAAAATCGCTTTTTTCGATTCCGCAGACGATTGTTCAATACGGAAGCGATATCCGTCAACCTGAGAAAAGGGGCGGGTTGCGAAAAATCGAATTCGGGGGTAACGCGCTAAACCCGGCGCTGTCTCGCACGTCTGCCGTTCAAAGACGGCGGGGTATTCGAATAACCATGGAGGTATCGAATATTTCGTATGTTAATCAATAGGTTGCAATCCAGAGTGGCAGACTTGTTCCGGTATTGACGGGAAGCGATACCCAATACATGCCGGAATAATGGATGTTTTTCGCCCGTGCGCGGATTTTTCGTATCGGATTCCGTTCGGCGATTTTTATCGTGGATCCGGTCTATTTCGCTCGATACAAAGTCTCGCTGAACCGGCGATCTCGGCGAATCGCGCTGTTATTGACGGAGTAAATCGTGTACTTGCTGCACGAATGGAACCGTTTCACAACCCGGCCGGCAATCTTTTTTCAATCCGGATGATTGGCGTGCGACCCGCGCGCGGCCGGCTGGCCCGGTGCGGCGACCGGGCCACCGTTACGCTGTCCGGCCGCGGGTGCCTCTTGCGCGAGGCGGCGGAACGCGGAATGATCGATCAGTTCGCCATGTCGTGCGGCGGGCGCCCGTGCACTTCCTTTCCTCACTTTTTACCAGCCATGTCCATCGATTACTCGCCGATTCCCTGTCCCGTCGTCGTGCCGCTCGACGCGATCCTGCCCGAAGAACCGCTGCTGATGATGGGGGCCGGCCCGGTTCCGATCCCGGCTGCCGTCGCGAAGGCGAACACGATCGTGATCAACCATCTCGGCGCGACGATGGCGAAGATCATCGAGCAAGTGAAGGAAATGGCGCGCTACGTGTTCCAGACCCGCACGAAGTGGGTGCTCGGCGTCGCGGGCCCCGGTTCGGCCGCCATGGAAATGGCGATCTCGAACCTCGCGTGGCGCGGGACGCGCGTGCTGTCGATCCGCAACGGCTTCTTCAGCGCGCGGATGGCCGAGATGGCCACGCGCGTCGGCGCCGACGTCTCGACGCTCGAAGTGGCCGACCGCGCGGTCGCGAGTCTCGACGAGATTGCCGACGCGATCGCCCGCGAGCGGCCCGAGATCGTCACGATCGTGCAGGGCGAGACGTCGAACACCGTGTGGAACCGCGACCTGCGCGACATCGCGGCGCTCGCGAAGGCGGCCGGTGCGCTGGTGGTCGTCGATGCGGTGTGCACGCTGTCGACGATGCCGCTCGAAATGGACGCGTGGGGCATCGACGCGGTGATCACCGGCGGGCAGAAGGGGTTGTCGTCGATCCCGGGCGTGTCGCTGATCGCGTTCTCCGACGCCGCCTGGGACCGGATGAAGCAGCGCCCCGAGCCGAATGCGCACTGGTGTCTCGACATGGCGCTCGCGGAAAATTTCTGGCACAACGCGGGCTATCACTACACGGCGCCGGTGTCCGGCGTGCTCGCGCTGCACGAGGCGCTGCGGCTCGTTTGCGCGGAAACGCTCGAAAGCCGCTTCGCACGCCACCTGCGCTGCTCGCTCGCGCTGCAGGCGGGCGTCGAGGCGATGGGGCTCAAGCTCTATGCGCCGAAGGACTGCCGGCTCAATTCGGTGGTCGGGATCGAGACGCCCGAGGGGCTGACGCCCGGGATGGTCTGCGGCCATATCTCGAAGCAGTACCAGGTCGAGATTTCGGGCTCGTTCGGGTTGCCGATCGTGCGGATCGGCCAGATGGGCGAGCAGTGCCGCGAACACAACCTGTTCCGCACGCTGCACGCGTTCGGCCGCACGATGGTCGACCTGAAGGTGCCGGTCGATCTGCCGGCCGGTGTCGCGGCGCTTGAACAGGAACTGTCGCAGCGCGGCGCGTAAGCCGCGAAACGACGAGAGGGGCCGCGCTCAGCGGCCCTGCATCGCGCGCCGGTACGTATTCGGCGTCGTGCCGTGCGCGTCGCGAAAGCGATGGCTGAAGTGGCCGGCGTTCGCATAGCCGCAGTCGGCCGCGATCTGCGCGAGCGGCAGCGCCGTCGTGCGCAGCAACTCGCGCGCTCGCGCCAGCCGTTGCTCGGCCACCCACGCGTGCGGTGCGCGGCCGAACGACAGCCGGAACATCCGCGAGAAGTGGTACTCGGACAGCGCGGCGACGTCGGCGAGTTCGCCGAGCGTCAGCGGTTGCGTCAGGTAGGTGTCGATGTAGTCGCGCACGCGGCGGCGCACGGCCGGCGCGAGCCCGCCGCGGAACGACGTGTCGGTGCGCGTCGTGCTCTGCCCGCGCAGCAGCAGGCTCAGCACCTCGTGCGCGGTCTCGTTCACGCGCAGCCGTTCGTCGGCATCGTCCCAGCCGTCCAGTGCGAGCGAACGCAGCAGCGTCGCGACGCGCGCATCCTCGAAGTAGGTGCGGTCGGCGAGCTTCAGCTCGCGCGGCTCGCGGTCGAGTTCGCGGATCGCGCGCTGCGTGAAGTGTTCGGGCAGGAAATACAGGTGGATGAAGTGCATCTCGCCGCGCACCCACCAGCGCGATTCATGGTCGCCCGGCAGCGCGCACAGCAGGCTCGGCGCGCCGTAGCGCGGCACGCGCTGGCGTTCCGTCCGGTAGCCGCCGTCGAGGTAGCACGACAGCGTATGGTGGCCGGGCTGTTCGTAGACCGTCTCGCTTTCGTCGGTGATCCGCGTCCATTCGGCGATCGCGAGATGGTCGCCGAGCCACGCGAAGCGCTCGAGCGTCGCGTTCGCGTCGGCGAGCGTGCGGCAGACCGACTGCAGGCCGAACGGCAGATCGCCGCCGGCCAGGGCGGCGGGGTGATCGACGGGCGGGGCGGACAGGGAGAGGCTCATGATGGGCCGAGTATAAGCGGGTGCGCGGCGCCGCGTGCGGCGACCCGAAAAAGACCGCAATTCCGGACAATCGGCGCGCGCCGGGCGGCGGCATAGTCGGGATCCGTTTCACCTGTTTTTTCGGATCGTTGCCACCATGAACCTGTCGCTTTATTTCGTCACCGTGCTGATCTGGGGCACCACCTGGATCGCGATCAAGTGGCAGCTCGGCTCCGTGCCGCCGCCCGTGTCGATCGCATGGCGCTTCTGGCTCGCGGCCGCCGTGCTGTTCGCGCTGCTGCGCGTGATGCGCCGGCCGGTGCGCCCGCCGCGCGAAGCGTGGCGCTTCCTGCTGGCGCAGGGCTTCGCGCTGTTCTGCCTGAACTTCCTGTGCTTCTACTATTCGGAGCAGGTCGTGCCGAGCGGCCTCGTCGCGGTGATTTTCTCGACTGCGCCGCTGTTGAACTCGATCAACGGCCGGCTGTTCATGGGCCGTCCGCTGCGGCCGTCGGCGATCGCCGGTGCGCTGCTCGGGCTCGCCGGCATCGCGTGCCTGTTCTGGCAGCAGATGGCCGGCCATCTCGACGACCACGCGACCTGGACGGGGCTCGCGATCGCGTTCGCGGGCACGATGTGCTTCTCGGCCGGCAACCTGCTGTCGAGCCGGATGCAGTCGATGGGGCTGCACCCGCTCGTGACCAACGGCTGGGCGATGCTGATCGGCGCCACGATCCTGACCGTCGGCAGCGCGGTGGCCGGGTTGCCGTTCACGCTCGACACGAGCCCGCGCTATCTCGGCGCGCTCGTCTACCTGGCCGTGCCGGGCTCGGTGATCGGCTTTACCGCGTATCTGACCCTGGTCGGCCGGATTGGGCCGGAGCGTGCCGCGTACTGCACGGTGCTGTTCCCGATCGTCGCGCTGGCCGTGTCGACCGTGTTCGAGGGCTACCAGTGGTCGCCGCTCGCGGTGGTCGGGCTGCTGCTGGTGGTGGCCGGCAATCTGGTCGCATTCGACCTGACGCGGCGGTTGTTTCTGCGCACGGCCTGACCGGGAGGCGGCTGTCTGCGGGGGCCCGATGCATCGGTCGTCCGCCCGGAGCTGGCAGTCTTGGGTACGCAGAAAAGTTGACGCGGTTGACTTGGTTGCGAGGCTGACCTATCCTTCATCCTGATCGTGAAAGGAGGCGATGATGGTTCGGCATGCGCAAGCGCTCGAGGGCGCCGATGTCATCCTCGATGTGGATACCGAAGTGGCGCTGCGCTGCGCCGTCGGCGCAGCGACCATGCTCGGGCCGGACAAGGCCCGCGCATTGCTCGAGCTGTCCGACGCGCAACTGGGCCATCTGTTCAAGGTCGGTATCGCTCAGGTCATCGATCTTGCCGGTGTCGTCACTTTCGGGATCGCCGCCGCGGCGACCCGCGACAGGAAAGCGCCCGGCCGCGCGAAGCCGAATCCGAAGCCGGCCGCGTACGAGGGCGCCGTGCTTTCCGAGGTCGAGCGGATTGCGTTGTCCGAGCGGCAGGCGCTGGTGGCCGCCGGCAGGTTGTTGCCGGCCGCCGAACTCTGGGCGGGGCTGGGCATTACCCGGCAGGCGCTCAACAAGGCGCTCGTGTCGGGGCGGATTTTCACGGTGGACGTCGGGGCCGCGCAATACTATCCGGCCTTCTATCTGGCAGGCGACATCGATCGCAAGACGCTGGGCAAGGTGACGCAACAACTGGGCAGCCTGCCGGGCTGGAGCAAGTGGCAGTTTTTTACGACACCGAAGGCTTCGCTCGGTAACGTCACGCCGCTGAAAGCCTTGTCGCAAGGGCAGGTCGAGCGGGTGGAGCGCGCGGCGGCAGCCTTCGCGGAACGCTAGGAGCGCGCGGTTGACGCTGGCGGCGCCGGGCAGGCATTTCGCGCATGCAACGCTGACGACGAAAGAAGTCGCGCCTGCCACGCTGCTCCGTATTTCACGCTACGACACCGACGAGCCCTACTTCGGCAGGTCGGGTGGTAACCGGTTCGACGATCCGCGCAAGCGGGGCAGGTTCGGCACCTGCTATTTCGGCTTCGACCTGCATTGCGCGTTTGCAGAGACGGTGCTGCACGACGAAGTCGCGGATCTCGAACTCGGCGGGTTCCCGCTCGTGACGGCGGAATTGGAGCGCTACGTGCTGTCCTTTACGGGTTCGCCACTGAACGTGGCCGTCCTGCACGGTCTGCCGCTGAAGAATCTTGGCGGAGACGGGGCGCTGTCGACTGTCGTGCCCTACGACATCCCGCAACAATGGTCCGCCGCCGTGCACCGGCACGACCAGCGGGTCGACGGCTTCCTGTACATGTCGAGGCACCTCAACACGTCGGAAGCGCTTGTCCTGTTCGATCGCGCCGCGTCCAAGCTTGAACGCGCGGCTGCAGTGCCGTTTCGCCATCATCCGGAAGCCGCCCGCGTGCTGCGCGAATTCAACATTCTGCCGCGCTAGTCTGTGCCGCAGCGGCCGGCGGATGGCTGATGTACCCGCCCTTTGCGCCCGGCGGGCTGAGCCCGCCGAACCTTGCTCCGTCAGGCCGCCGCGCTGCTCCCTTCGACCCGCGCCTGCCGCTGGTACAGCACCATCGACAGCGCCACGCCCGCGGCCGCCGCCGCCGCCGCGAACAGGAACACCTGCGGGTAGCCGAACGCGCCCGCGACATAGCCGGCGAGCGGGCCCGTGATGCCGAGCGACAGGTCGAGGAACACCGAATACGCGGACAGCGCCGCGCCGCGGCTCGCGGGCGGTACGAGCGCGACGGCCTCGACGCCGAGCGCCGGGAAGATCAGTGCGAAGCCGAAGCCCGTCAGCGCGGCGCCGACGAGCGCGACGTGCGGCACGGGCGCGAGCCACAGCAGCACGAGGCCCGAACATTCGAATGCGAACGACACGATCGCGACGCGGAAGCCGCCGTAGGTCTTGATCGTGTTCGCGAACAGCAGGCGCGCACCGATGAACAGCGTACCGAACACGGTCAGCGACAACGCGGCGTTCGGCCAGTGGCGCGCCGCGTAGTACAGCGTGACGAAAGTCGCGATCGAGCCGAAGCCGGCCGAGCCGAGCGCGAGGCCGAGGCCGTGCGGCAGCACGCGCGTGAACACGCTGGCATACGACATCCGCTCGCCGTGCACGAGCGGCACGGAAGCGATCAGGCGCGCGAGGTAGAAGCCGGTTGCGGCCAGCGCGATCACGATCACACCGATCAGCGCCGGATTCAGCGTATGCGCGATCGCGACGCCGACCGGCGCGCCGAGCGCGAGCGCGCCGTAGGTCGCGATGCCGTTCCACGAGATCACCTTCGCGTTGTGCGTGACACCGACCCGGCCGATGCCCCACAGGATCGCGCCGGTGCCGCACAGGCTCTCGCCGACGCCGAGCACGAGCCGGCTCGCGACCAGCAGCACGAGGCTCGCGACCGGCCAGTGCGCGAGCAGCAGCGCGACGAGCAGCAGCACACCCGACACACCGCAACCGACCAGCCCGCGCGACACCGTCTGCTTCGGGCCGAGCGTATCGGCCAGGCGCCCGGCGAGCGGCCGCGACGCGAGCGTCGCGAAATACTGGACGCTGATCGCGCCGCCCGCGACGATCGCGGAAAAACCGAGGTCGTCATGGACGAAGCCCGGCAGCACCGCGAGCGGCAGGCCGATGGTCAGGTAGCAGATGAACGTGAAGCAGACGACGGACACGATTTGCAGCGTGACCGCGAACCCGCTGCGCGGCGGTGTGGCGGAATCGGTTGACATGGGGTCGGAACGAATGAACGAAACGGACGGGAGACGGCGAAAAAGGGAATCGGGATTTTCCCATGGAACCGGTTTTCACGCAGGTACCATTTAGTTAATCGCGACCTGTTTTTGAGGATGACGGACGGTTGCGGGGGCGCAGGGAAGGGACCGGGAGCCCCGCGTGGAAAGGCCGCCGGGCGGCCCCGGCGCTCATATCGCGGCAGTTATATGGGCCCCATGCGTGATGGGCTATGGGTTGCGGAATTTGATGGTGATAGCGTGCAAACTGTCAGAAAAACGTCGGTCGAGCGCACTGCGCAGGCCGCCTTGCCCCCCATTTGAAGAACCATCGAGACATGAGTGAGCCGATCCGCTTCTACCATCGTCACGCGATCCGCGAAGTCAGCGGCGCGGACGTTACCCGCACCGTGCTGCAATACCTGCGCGAGGACGCGCATTGCACCGGCACCAAGGAAGGCTGCGCGGAAGGCGACTGCGGCGCGTGCACGGTCGTCGTCGGCGAGCTGACCGACGCTGGCGCGGTCGAGTTCAAGGCCGTCAACGCATGCATCCAGTTCCTGCCGACGCTCGACGGCAAGGCGCTGCTGACGGTCGAGGATTTGCGTCAGCCGGACGGCTCGCTGCATCCGGTGCAGCAGGCGATGGTCGATTGCCATGGTTCGCAATGCGGGTTCTGCACGCCCGGCTTCGTGATGTCGATGTGGGCGCTGTACGAGAAGCACGGCCACGAAGGTTGCGGCAGCGCGTGTGCGAAGGCGAAGGACGTGCCGACGCGCACCGAGATCGCCGATGCGCTGACGGGCAACCTGTGCCGCTGCACCGGCTATCGCCCGATCGTCGATGCGGCCGTGCAGATGTTCGATGCGCCGGCGCCGTCGGCGCCGGTCGACACGGCCGCGCTGGCCCGCACGCTCGCGTCGCTCAAGCGCGACGATACGTTCGACTACACGACGATCAACGGCGCGCGCTTCGCGGCGCCGCGCACGCTCGACGCGCTGGCCGCGCTGAAGGCCGAGCGGCCCGACGCGCGCATCCTCGCAGGCAGCACCGACATCGGCCTGTGGGTCACCAAGCAGATGCGCCGGCTCGACGACCTGATCTACGTCGGCCAGATCGCCGAACTGCAGCGCCTCGTGGAACGCGGCGACTGGATCGAGATCGGCGCGGGCGTGACGGTCGAGAATGCGTATGCGGCGCTGGCTGGTACGTATCCGGAGCTGATCGAGATGTGGAAGCGCTTCGCGTCGTTGCCGATCCGCAATGCCGGTACGATCGGCGGCAACGTCGCGAACGGCTCGCCGATCGGCGATTCGATGCCGGGCCTGATCGCGCTCGGCGCGCGCGTGGTGCTGCGCGGCGGCGACACGGTGCGCGAGCTGCCGCTCGAGGCGCTGTACACGGGCTACCAGCAGAAGGACATGGCGCCGCACGAATTCGTCGTCGGCCTGAAGGTGCCGACCCGCACCGGCGCGCGCGAGAAGCTGCAGTTCCGTACCTACAAGCTGTCGAAGCGGTTCGACTCCGACATCTCGGCCGTGTGCGCGGCGTTCGCGTTCATCGCGGACGGCGACATGATCCGTGAGCCGCGCATCGCGTTCGGCGGGATGGCCGCGACGCCGAAGCGCGCGGCCCACACGGAAGCCGTGCTCGACGGCGCGCAGTGGCACGAAGCCACCGCGCAGGCCGCGATGCAGGCGCTCGAGCGCGACTACCAGCCGCTGTCCGACATGCGCGCGACGAACACGTACCGCCTCGATACCGCGAAAAACCTGATGTACCGATTCTGGCTGGAGACGCGCCCGCACGACCCGCTGCCGCCGCAAGCCCTGAATGTGCGTGAAGTGGCCGCCGAAGTCGGCACCGACGCGGCGCGCGTCTGAAGACGGAGAACACCGAACATGAACCAGCAAGCAGAACCGTTCCTGAGCACCCTCGACCCGCAAGCCGACGCCGCGCAGGTGCACGTCTCGCGCGCGCACGAATCCGCGCACCTGCACGTCAGCGGGCGCGCCACCTACACCGACGACATCCCGGTCGTCGCCGGCACGCTGCACGCGGCGCTCGGCCTGTCGGCGAAGCCGCACGCGCGGATCGTGTCGATGAACTTCGACGCGGTGCGCGCGACGCCGGGCGTGGTCGCCGTGTTCACGGCCGACGACATCCCGGGCGTCAACGATTGCGGCCCGATCATCCACGACGACCCGGTGCTCGCGAAGGGCATCGTGCAGTTCGTCGGCCAGCCGATGTTCATCGTCGTCGCGACGTCGCATGAAACCGCGCGGCTCGCCGCGCGCCGCGCACAGGTCGACTACGAGGAGCTGCCGGCGATCCTCACCGCGCAGGAAGCGCGCGCGGCCGAAACCTACGTGATCCCGCCGCTGAAGCTCGCGCGCGGCGACGCGGCTGCGCGGCTCGCCGTCGCGCCGCACCGCGAGTCGGGCGAAATGCTGCTCGGCGGCCAGGAGCAGTTCTACCTCGAAGGGCAGATCGCGTACGCGGTGCCGAAGGACGACGACGGGATGCACGTGTACTGCTCGACGCAGCACCCGAGCGAGATGCAGCACCTCGTCGCGCACGTGCTCGGCGTCGCGTCGCACAACGTGCTCATCGAATGCCGCCGGATGGGCGGCGGGTTCGGCGGCAAGGAATCGCAGTCGGGCCTGTTCGCGTGCTGCGCGGCGCTCGCCGCATGGAAGCTGCTGTGCCCGGTGAAGCTGCGTCCGGACCGCGACGACGACATGATGATCACCGGCAAGCGGCACGATTTCCATTACCGTTTCGACGTCGGCTACGACGACGACGGCCGCATCGACGGCGTGGCGCTCGACATGACGTCGCGCTGCGGTTTCTCGGCCGACCTGTCGGGCCCGGTGATGACGCGCGCCGTGTGCCACTTCGACAACGCGTACTGGCTGGGCGACGTGAACATCGCCGGCTACTGCGGCAAGACCAACACGCAGTCGAACACCGCGTTCCGCGGGTTCGGCGGCCCGCAGGGCGCATTCGCGATCGAGTACATCCTCGACGACGTCGCGCGTTCGCTCGATCGCGATCCGCTCGACGTCCGCTATGCGAACCTGTACGGCAAGACCGAACGCAACGTCACGCCGTACGGGCAGACGGTCGAGGACAACGTGCTGCAGGAACTGCTCGGCGAACTCGAAGCGACGAGCGACTACCGCGCGCGGCGCGCGGGCGTGCGCGCATTCAACGCGCGCAACACGGTGCTGAAGAAGGGTATCGCGATCACGCCGGTGAAGTTCGGCATTGCGTTCAACGTCACGCACTTCAACCAGGCCGGCGCGCTGGTGCACATCTACACCGACGGCTCGGTGCTCGTGAACCACGGCGGCACGGAGATGGGGCAGGGGCTCAACACGAAGGTCGCGCAGGTCGTCGCGCATGAGCTCGGCATCCGCTTCGGCCGGATCCGCGTGACGGCGACCGACACCAGCAAGGTCGCGAACACGTCCGCGACGGCCGCGTCGACGGGCTCGGACCTGAATGGCAAGGCCGCGCAGGATGCGGCGCGCCAGTTGCGCGAGCGGCTCGCGGTGTTCGCGGCGAAGCAGTTCGGCGACGGCAAGGTCGATGCGGCCGACGTGAAGTTCGGCAACGACTTCGTGTGGGTCGGCGGCAACGGCGTGCCGTTCGGCGAAGTGATCGCGAAGGCGTACCTCGCGCGCGTGCAGCTGTGGTCCGACGGTTTCTACGCGACGCCGAAGCTGTACTGGGATCAGTCGAAGCTGCAGGGCCGGCCGTTCTACTACTACTCGTACGGCGCGGCCGTGTCGGAGGTCGTGATCGACACGCTGACGGGCGAGATGCGCACGCTGCGCGTCGATGCACTGCACGACGTGGGCGCGTCGCTGAACCCGGCGCTCGATATCGGCCAGGTCGAAGGCGCGTTCATCCAGGGGATGGGCTGGCTCACGACCGAGGAGCTGTGGTGGAACAAGGGCGGCAAGCTGATGACGCATGCGCCGTCCACGTACAAGATCCCGACGGTGAACGACACGCCGCCCGAATTCAACGTGCAGCTGTTCAAGAACCGCAACGTCGAGGACAGCATCCACCGTTCGAAGGCCGTCGGCGAGCCGCCGCTGCTGCTGCCGTTCTCGGTGTTCTTCGCGGTGCGCGACGCCGTGGCCGCGGTCGGCGACTACAAGGTGAACCCGCCGCTCGATGCGCCGGCTACCGGCGAGTCGATCCTGCGCGCGGTCAGCGCAGTGCGTGCGGCGAAGGCAGGCTGAGATGAAACGGCTCTCACGCTCTCTTCGTTCACTGTCGACTGGAGTTGGCGCTTCAGCGCTTACTCCGGTCCCATGCACGGCTCCCCCCGAGGGGGTGGTCAGCCTCCTTGGGGCGGCCCGGCGGAGGCTGATATGAACGGCCCCGCACGCTCGCTCCGCACCGCGTCGACCCCGGCGTTCGCGTCGGGCACCGGCCAGCGCAACCGTGCGACCGGTACGCCGGCGCCGATGCACATCGTGCTGTTCGGCGCCGGGCACGTCGGTCACGCGCTCGTCACGCTGCTCGGCGCGCTGCCGTGCGTCGTGCAGTGGGTCGACACGCGCGACGAGCTGTTCCCGGACGAATGTCCGCCGAACGTGCAGCCGGAGCCGACCGACACGCCGGAGGCCGTCGTCGACGCGGCGCCGCCCGGCGCGTACTTCCTCGTGATGACGCACAACCACGCGCTCGACTTCTCGCTCGCCGCGCAGATCATGCGGCGGCGCGACTACGCGTACTTCGGGATGATCGGCTCGCGCACCAAGCGCGTGAAGTTCGAGCGGCGGCTTGCCGCGCGCGGCGTCGATCCGGCGCGGCTCGTGGAGATGGTGTGCCCGATCGGCGTCGCGGGCATCGTCGACAAGGCGCCGGGCGCGATCGCGGTGGCCGTGTGCGCGGAGCTGCTGCAGGCGCGCTCGGGCATGCCGGTGGCCGACGCGAAGGCAGCCGCAGCGGGGCGGGCGCGCGACGACGTGTCCTGCGCGCGGTAGCGCCGCGCGGCCAGCGCAGGGCCGCGCGTTTTTGCATACACTGCACGACGACGCGCGGCATCGGGCCGCGCCTTACCGTGCACGTGCCATGTCCGATCATCAGGTTTATCTCGACACGCTCGAATCGAGCCTCGTCGCCATCGAGCGCTGGCTATCCGGCCTCGATACCGCGCCCGAGGCGCTCGACGCGATGCTCGCGCCGTTCTCCGCCGATTTCACGATGATCCTGACCGACGGCCGCGAGATCGACCACGACGGTACGCGCGCACTGTTCGCCAAGCTCGCCGGCGCGAAGCCGGGGCTGCGCATCACGCTGTCGGACACGCGCGTGCTCGCAGCCGACGCGTCGCATGCGACGCTCACCTATCTCGAAGCGCAGCACGCGGCTTCGGGCGAACTGCCCGCGCGCCGTGCAACCGCCGTGTTCGAGCGCGACGCGGCGGGCGTCGTGCGCTGGACCCATCTGCAGGAAACCTTCTGCACGGCCTGAACTCGAGCGGCCGTGCCGCGCTTGGTGCCGCGGCTCAGCGCTTGCGGCTGCGGGGAACCGTCAGCTCGTCGGACACGCTCTGCATCAGCGCGCACAGCCACGCGATGTCGGTCGGGCGGTCGGGCTGCGGATGCGTGAGCAGGTAGCTCTTGATGCGCGGGAACGGCACGGGCGGCGTGACGACCACGAGCGGCAGCAGCTGCGCATAGTGCGTCGCGAAGCGGCGCGTCGTCGTGAAGATCAGGTCCGACTGCAGCAGCACCTGCGGGACGATCCCGAAATACGGCAGCGTCGTCACGATGCGCCGCGTGAGGCGCGCGCGAGCGAGGCCGATCTCGATCGCGTTGCGCTTGTCGCCGGTGTACGGCGTCGGCGCGACGTGCGCGGCCGACGCATACGCTTCACGCGTGAGCGGCACGCGTGCGAGCGGATGCGCATCGCGCATCAGGCACACGATCGTGTCGGAGAACAGGTCCTGGCGCGCGAACTGCGGGTCTGGCTTCGGCCAGTTGCCGATCACGAGATCGAGCGCGCCGGATTCGAGCGCCCCCGCGTGATCGAGCGCGGGATTCAGCGAATCGATTTCCAGATGGGCATGCGGCGCCGCGTCGCGAAAGCGCTCGATCAGCGTCGGCATGAAGAAATCGTTCAGGTAGTCGGGCGCGGCGACGCGGAACGTGCGCCGCGCGGACGACGGATCGAAGTCGCCATGCGGCGTCGCGATGAAGTCGACCTCGCGCAGCGCGCGCTGCGCGGCCTCGAGCAGCGACGCGCCGTATTCGGTTGGCACCATGCCGGATTTGCCGCGCACGAGGATCGGGTCGTTCAGCGTCTCGCGCAGCTTGCGCAGCGCGGTGCTGATCGCGGGCTGGGTCTGGTTCAGCCGCAGCGCGGCCTGCGTGACGCTGCGCTCGAGCAGCAGCGTGCGCAACACGCGCACGAGCCAGATATCGAGCGAGGCGGTACGGTCGTCGTCTTCCATCGGTTGGGGTGATTCAGGTGAAGCCAAGGGTCTGTTTTCAAATGGAACGTGCATGCGTTGCCACGAGAACGGCCGCTCGCGAGGCGTGCGACGCCGCGAATACTGACGTATTCGCAAGGAGCACAACGTGGCGAGCGGCCGTTCTCGTGGCAACCCCAAATTAACTATTTATTCCACGGGAATGCCCGAAATCGCCCGCATGGCGGCGTCGCTCGTCGCTTGTTTGGCTCGGCCAAACGGCGCTCCTCACTTCTTGCCTGCGCCCCGTAAGGAAGTCCCCTTGGGGGACGAGCGATTTCGGGCATTCGCATGCACGTTCCATTTGAAAACAGACCCTTACCTTACCGCAGCCGCGCGTTGGCGTGCGTGATACCGGCCATCACGCACGGCCCTTCGGCAGCGCGCTGATCCGCTTGACCTCGCGCGATTCGAGCCAGTTCGGCGTGCGCGCGCAATACAGCACCATCGGCAGCGCGTCCTCGCCCCAGAACAGCTGCTGGTTCATCCAGAACGTCGGCACACCGAACACACCGAGCGCGATCGCGTCGGCGTTGTTGCGGGCCAGTTGCGCGGTGGTCTCCTCGAACTCGATCAGTTCATCGCCGTGGCCGACGCCGACCCGCTCGCACAGTGCCGCGAAGCCTTCCGGCGTCGACGGATCGTTGCCGTCGCGCCAGATGAATCGGAACATCTCCCGCACGGTCGCGATATCGGCGCGCAGCGCGATCGCGAGGCGCAGCAGCTTGTCCGATTCGAACGGGTGCGCGGGCGGCATCTTGAAGCGGATGCCGAGCTGCTCCGCGCGAAACAGCGCGTGACGGTACGTGAACACGCGCTTGGCCGGCACGTCGGCGCCGGAGCGCTGCCCCCAGTGACGCTGCAGGTCGATCAACGACACGGCGACGGGTTCGAACGGCACGTCGGGCCACTTGTCATGCTGTTCGAGCAGCAGGTAGGAGAACGGCGACACGAAGTCGAAGAACCAGGCGGGCTGGGTGGTATCGAGGCCGGTTGTCATGTCGATCTCCAGTGGGTGGGGCGTGCGGCGCCTGGCGGCGGCCTCCATGTTACGCGGCGGCGCGCGCATGCGGCAATGATCGCGGATCGTCCGCTCACGCGGAACCGGGAGTCGCCCGGGGGGGATCGCCAGCCTGCGGCGGCGCAGTGTCGGCACGTGCGTGCGGCTGTCCACCGGCGCCGGGCGGGTTGGCCGTCGGGTCCTGGTCGTGCGCGGTGAGCCGTTCGCGCACGAAGCCGATGTGCTCGCGCAGCACGTAGAACTGCCCGGCATAGGCGAGCGGCATCTTCATCCGGTTCACCGCCTCCTCGATGTCGTCGAGCTCGTCGAGCAACTGCACGCGCTCCTCGGCCGTGTGTTCGCCGAGCGCGCTGCGCTCGAGCGAAATCAGCGCGCCGTACCAGCGGTAGATGCGCGAGCGCACGCGCCAGCCGTACAGCGACGGCACGAGCCGCAGCCCGGGGATCAGTACGACGATCAGCGGCACGGCCACGACGAGCAGCCGGTCGACGAGGCTCGCGACCCAGAACGGCAGCCGCCGGTACAGGAAGGTCTTGCCCGATTTGTAGTAGCGCGCGGCGTCGTCGGAGAGCGGGAAGCCGCGCGTGACGGGCGACGGGAATTCGCCCGCGTGCTGCAGGATCGTCGCGTGGCCGTGCACCTCGCGGGCGGCCTCGATCAGCAGGTCGGACAGCGCCGGGTGCAGCGAGTCGCGCGCGACGAGCTCGATCGTCGGCGCAACCGTGTGGATGTCGGCGGGCGGCAGGTTGCGGCCGAGATCGTAGACGCCCATCGGCAGCGTGATCGCGGTCAGGTACGGAAAGCGCCGCGCGTACGCCTCGGCCTGCGTGAACGAATACACGTGCACGCCCGGCGCGCGGAACAGCTTCGCCATCACCGGGATCTGCGTCGAGTCGCCGGACAGGAACGCCGCGTCGATCTTGCCGTCGAGCAGCGCGGTGGCCGCGTCCTCGCCGGCGGTGGGCAGCAGCTCGGTCGAACCGCCCGGCACGATGCCGTTCATCTTCAGCAACGCGAGGCTCAACTCGCGCGCGCCGCTGCCTTCCGCGCCGAGTGCGAGCCGCTTGCCGTTGAAGTCGGACAGGCGGGCGACGACCGGGCCACGATACATGATCGCGAGCGGCACGTAGCCGATGCTGCCGAGCGACACGAGGTGTTCGTCGCGCTCCTTCGGGCCGATGCCGCTCTGCACGAAGCCGACGTCGACCGGCGCGTTCGGGTTCGACAGCCTCGAGAGGTTCTGGGCCGACCCTTCGGACGACTGGACGTCGAGCGTGACGCCGTTCTTCGCGAGGATCGTCTTGTACTTCTGCGCGGCGTTCCAGTACGTGCTGCCGGGCGGCCCGGATGAGATCACGAGCGTGGACGGCGGTGCCGGCTGGATCAGCTTGACCGCGAGCCAGACGGCCGCGACGGCAAGCAGCACGGTGGGGCCGATCGACAGCGCGAGGTCGCGCCACGACACCGCGACGAAGCGGGCGAGGATGCGGCGAGGCGGGCGAGGGCGGGCTGGCTTCATGGGGGCGGCGGATGACGCTGGCGTGACGGATCGGTGACCGTCGTCGCGGACGATGGGGATTCTCGCGGCGATGGTACCCGGTTTCGCCGCATGTGCGCGAGTGGGGCGGCCTGGCGCGGCACCGCGGCGACAGTGGCGCGCGGCCCGCGTCAAAAGCTTTGCGCTTCCGCGGGCGCTGGATTACATTGTGCGACGCAGCCGCGCCCGATTTGCGCGCGACCCGGCACGCAATCAGACCGGGCGCGTTCGGCCGGCGGCTGTCCGGCCCGGCCGGCCCGCTTTTCGCGTGCGCCGACCGCCAGCCCGTCTCGCCTCTCTCGTATCGCCGTGGAAAACACCGGCTGTCCCGCCCGTTCGCGCGTGGGCCGGCTGTTTTTGGGGGTATCCGGCCGTACTGTGCACGGCCGTTCCGGAGTGATAAGGAGATAGCATGAAGTCGATCGTGTTGAGAGCGTTGGGCGTCGCCGCCGTGGCGGCCTGTCTGTCGGGCAGCGTGTATGCGCAGTCGAGCGATGCGGCGGCAACGGAAGCGCCCGCGGCCGCGACCAGCGCGCCGAAGGCCGCCGCGAAGACCGCGAAGAAGGCGAACCGCAAGCTCGGCTACGCGGTGCGCAAGGCGATTTCGAAGGAAGCCGGCGTGAACGTGTCGAACCTCGTCGTGCGTTCGAAGGGTGGCGCGGTCACGCTGGAAGGCACGATGCCGGCCCAGGATCAGATCGACAAGGCCGAAGCTGCAGCCAAGGGCGTGAAGGGCGTGACGTCGGTCGCGAACAAGCTGACGGTTCAGCAGCAGTGATGCCGGGCCGCGGCGCGCGAGCGCCGCGTGCGCCCGTGTTCAGGCGGGCCCCGGCATGCCGGGGCCCGTTTGCGCTTGAGAGGCCGCGAGCCGCATGAAGCGGCGGCGGACCGATAACGATATCGAGAGGGCGGCGATGACGAGACTCGGGTGGGGCAGGCGGATGGTTTTCGGCGCGGCGCTGGCCGCGGTTGCGATACTCGGCGCCTGTAACGGCGACGAGTCGGCCGAGCGCAACCGGTTGCCCGGTTTCGTGTCCGGCAGCGTACGCACGACGGCCTATGACGGCGCGAGCGACGACCTGCTGACGGCCGGCCTCGGCAAGACCGGCCTCGGCTCGGCGAGCGCCCCCGCTTTCGCGAATGCCGCCCGGCCGACGAGCGCCGAGCTGCGCCGCGTCGCGATCTGGTCGAACTATCGCGCGCTCGTCGACATGAGCGCGAACGGCGGCTACGGCCGCTTCTGGGGGCCGAACGTCGACCTCGACGGCAACGACACGCTCGGCGAAGGCAAGATCCCCGGCACCGAATATCTCGCGTATTCCGACGACGGCAGCGGCAGCAAGAACGTCACGCTGCTGGTGCAGGTGCCCGCCAGCTTCAATCCCGCGCAGCCGTGCATCGTCACGGCGACGTCGTCGGGTTCGCGCGGCGTGTACGGCGCGATTTCCGCGGCCGGCGAATGGGCGCTCAAGCGCGGCTGCGCGGTGGCCTACAACGACAAGGGCGGCGGCAACGGCGCGCACGAGCTGATGTCGGATACCGTCACGCTGATCGACGGTACGCTCGCCAACGCGGTGCTGGCCGGCACCGCGAGCCTGTTCACCGCGAACGTCACCAGCGGCGATCTCGCCACGTTCAATTCCCGCTTCCCGAACCGCTACGCGTTCAAGCACGCGCATTCGCAGCAGAACCCCGAGCAGGACTGGGGACGCGTGACGCTGCAGTCGGTCGAGTTCGCGTACTGGGCGCTCAACGAGCAGTTCGGACCGCTGATCGACGGCTCGCACCACGGCGTACGCTATCGCGCGGGCGACATCACGACGATCGCCGCGTCGGTCAGCAATGGCGGCGGTGCGTCGCTCGCGGCGGCCGAGCAGGATAGCCGCGGCTGGATCACCGCGGTCGTGGTCGGCGAACCGCAGATCAACGTGCGGATGGCGCCGAATGCGGTCGTGCGCTCCGGCGGCCAGACCGTGCCGTCGTTCGGCCGGCCGCTGGCCGATTACGCGACGCTCGCGAACCTGCTGGAGCCGTGCGCGGCCGCGTCGGCGTCGCTCGCCGGCGCGCCGTACCTGAGCGCGCTGCCGGCGGCGACCACGCAGTCGATCCGCACCCAGCGCTGCGCGACGCTCGCCGCGGCCGGGCTCGTGTCGGGCGCCGATACGCAAAGCCAGGCCGCCGACGCGCTCGCGCAGCTCCACGCGGCCGGCTACCTCGCCGATTCCGACCTGCTGCAAGCACCGATGTGGGATTCGCAGGCGATGCCGGCGATCGCGGTCACGTATGCGAACGCGTACACGCGCTCGCGCGTTACCGACAACCTGTGCAATTTCAGCTTCGCGACGACGAACCCGGCGACGGGCGCTGTCGCCGCGCCCGCCACGTCGCCGATGCCGGCCGTGTTCGGCGTCGGCAACGGCGTGCCGCCCACGGCCGGCATCGACCTCGTGTTCAACACGGGTGCGGGCGTCGACCACCGGCTCGCGACGCCCGATGCGAGCTTCGCGGGCGCGTTGTGCCTGCGCCAGCTGTGGACGAACGGGATGCTCGGGATGCCCGCGAACGTCGACGCGGTGCGCGTGAACGCGAACCTGCAGGGCAAGCCGGCAATCATCGTGCAGGGCCGCAGCGATGCGCTCGTGCCCGTGAACCACGCATCGCGCGCGTATGTCGCGCAGAACGGCATCAGCGAAGGCGGGCGCAGCCAGCTCGTGTTCTACGAGGTGACGAACGGCCAGCATTTCGACGCGTTCCTGCCGGTGCCGGGCTTCGACACGCGCTTCGTGCCGGTTCACTACTACAACCTGCAGGCGCTGAACCTGATGTGGAAGCACCTGAAGAACGGCGCGCCGCTGCCGCCGTCGCAGGTGATCCGCACGGTGCCGCGCGGCGGAACGCCGGGCGCCGCGCCCGCGCTGACGAGCGCGAACCTGCCGCCGATCTCGGCGGCGCCGGGTGCGAACGCGATCACGGTCGGCGCCGGCGCGATCGACGTGCCGCTCTGACGGCGTCCGCCGCGCCGCCCTCACCAAGCCGGACAGTCGTCCGGCTTTTTCTTTTGGGTGGTCTGGAATCGGTCCCGCACTGCCTTTTATCGGAATGGCGAGCGCCGTAACAAATTATTACTTTACGGTGGTAAATCGGGGCCCTAATATGCGCCGGTATTTTCACTTAATTTAATAAATTCTAGATACGAGGCATTCCTTTCCATTTGGTTAATCGATCCTTTCGATTTTATTAAATCGGCTCGAGTCGCGATTGATCGCAGATTTGCGATTAATCGGCACCTCGCCGAGGGGGATTGTTCGTCTGTTCGAAGCGAGGTGCCCTTGTTGGGCGGGCCTTGCGGGGCATGTTTTTGCCATCGATTTTGTGCAAGTGCAAATTCGTTGAGTGAATTCGTATTGCTGCGGATTATTGAATTGTCGTTTGCAGTGGAATGGATTTCATTGTGCAGTCGCAAAAAAATATGGGTGGGGTAAATCGTGCCGATCGGTATTTTCCGATCCGGTAAAAAACTCGGAGTGCGTCGCATAACGAATGCATTCCTGGTGCGGAGCGCCGGCGCAAATGATCCTTTGCGACCGGCGGTATTTATCGTTCTGTTCGAGAGGCAATAATGACGACACGGAAGTCCTTGAAAGACGGTTTCGCGCTATTCGGAACGACACTGAGCGTGCCGCTCGCCGCAGCGGCGGCCGCAGCGCTGCTCGTCACGGGGTGCGGCGGCGACGACGGGTCGAGCCCGGCCGCGGCCGCCAACGCGGCCGCGACGACGTCCAACGGCAGCACGTCGGCCAGCACCAACGCAACGAATGCCACGCCGGTCGACCAGCCGTACGTCGACAACGACGTGTACGGCACCGGGCCGAACGACGCGGTCACGGATTCCACGGAAGGGGCGGCCGTCGTGCACCGCACGGTCACGGTCGGCGGCAAGACCATCAACTACACGGCCACCACCGGCCACCTGACGACGATCGACCCGACCACGTCGGCGCCGAACGCGAAGATGTTCTACGTCGCGTACACGCAGGACAATCCCGATCCGTCGAAGCCGCGCCCGGTCACGTTCTTCTACAACGGCGGCCCCGGCTCGTCGTCGGTCTACCTGCTGCTCGGCTCGTACGGGCCGAAGCGCCTGCAGTCGTCGTTCCCGAACTTCACGCCGCCCGCGCCGTACAAGCTGCTCGACAACCCGGACAGCCTGCTCGACCGTACCGACCTCGTGTTCATCAACCCGGTCGGCACCGGTTACTCGGCGGCGATCGCCCCGGCCAAGAACAAGGACTTCTGGGGCACCGACCAGGATGCCCGCTCGATCGACCGCTTCATCCAGCGCTACCTGACCAAGTACTCGCGCTGGAACTCGCCGAAGTTCCTGTACGGCGAGTCGTACGGCACCGCGCGCAGCGCGGTCGTGTCGTGGGTGCTGCATGAGGACGGCATCGACCTGAACGGGATCACGCTGCAGTCGTCGATCCTCGACTACGCGAACGCGCTGTCCGCGCCGGGCACGTTCCCGACGCTCGCGGCCGACGCGTTCTACTGGAAGAAGACGACGCTGAACCCGACGCCGACCGATCTCGACGCGTACATGATCCAGGCCCGCAACTACGCGGACAACACGCTCGCGCCGCTCGCGCAGAAGCCGAACCCGCAGGACGGCGGCTTCGTGAACGTGCGCCTGAACCTGAACCTGCAGACCGCGCAGCAGATGGGTTCGTACATCGGCACGGATCCGACGTCGCTGATCCAGACGTTCGGCAACCCGGCCGCGCTCGGCAACGTGCCGTCGTCGGACGACAATCCGCCGTACACGTTCTTCCTGACGCTCGTGCCGGGCACGCAGATCGGCCAGTACGACGGTCGCGCGAACTTCACGGGCAAGGGCATCGCGCCGTACATCCTGCCGAACTCGGGCAGCAACGATCCGTCGATCACGAACGTTGGCGGCGCGTACACGGTGCTGTGGAACAGCTACATCAACACCGACCTCAAGTACACGTCGACGTCGTCGTTCGTGGACCTGAACGACCAGGTCTTCAACAACTGGGACTTCAGCCACATCGACCCGACCGGCGCGAACAAGGGCGGCGGCAATACGCTGTACACGGCCGGCGACCTGGCGTCGACGATGAGCGTGAACCCGGACCTGAAGGTGCTGTCGGCCAACGGCTATTTCGACGCCGTCACGCCGTTCCACCAGACAGAGCTGACGCTCGCGCAGATGCCGCTCGATCCGACGCTCAAGGCGCAGAACCTGACGATCAAGAACTACCCGTCGGGCCACATGATCTACCTGAACGACGCGTCGCGGACCGCGCTGAAGGGCGATCTGGGCAACTTCTACGATGGCATCCTGGCCAACCGCACCGCGCTGCAGCGCGTGCTGAAGCTGCAGATGCGCACGCAGCAGCTCAAGCAGCAGAAGCTGCAGCAGCAGGGGCAGTAAGCGCAGCGGGCGGCGTGCACCGCCCGCTGCAATGCGATGCGATGCGTGTCGCCCGGTTCGCCGCCGGGCCGTGCGCGGATCGCATCGCCCCGGATGGACGACAGCCCGATCGGCGCAGGCCGGTCGGGCTGTTTTTTTGTGAAGCGGGAGACGGGCCGGCGCATCGTGCGCCGGCGGAAAAGGGGGGGTAACTGCGGGTGAGGGGCGGCCGCGCCGCTTACGCGAGCACCAGCCGCACGCCGACCGCGACGAGCGTCGCGGCGAGCAGGTTGCGCAGCAGCCGCTCAGGCGCGCGCGCCGACAGCAGGCTGCCGAGCACGATGCCGGGCAGCGAGCCGAGCAGCAGCGACAGCAGCATCGACCAGTCGACCGAGCCGAGCAGCCAGTGGCCCATGCCCGCGACGAGCGTGAGCGGCACCGCGTGCGCGATGTCGGAGCCGACGATGCGGGTTGTCGCGAGCGCCGGATACAGCAGCAGGAGCACGGTCACGCCGATCGCGCCGGCGCCGACCGACGTCATCGACACGAGCACGCCGAGCACGGCACCCGTCAGCACGGTCGACCACAGCGTGCGCGCGGGGCTCGGCGCGAGCGGGTTGCGCGCGGCGAGCGCGGTGAGCTGCGGCCGGAAGATCAGCGCGAGCGACGTGAGCAGCAGCGCGACGCCGAGCACGAGTTGGATCATCCGCGCGGTGCCCGGCGCGTTCATCCCGTGCGTATGCAGCCACCACAGCGTGACGGCCGCGGCCGGGACGCTGCCCGCCGCGAGCCGGCCCGTGATGCGCCAGTCGATCGACCCCTTCAGGCCGTGGACGAGCGTGCCGGTGGCCTTGGTCGCGGCCGCGTACAGCAGGTCGGTACCGACCGCCGTCGCGGGGTGGACGCCGAACAGCAGCACGAGGATCGGCGTCATCAACGAACCACCGCCAACGCCCGTCAGGCCGACGAGGATGCCGACGAACAGGCCGGACAACGAGTACAGCAGATCGATATGGGGAAGCGACATCGGAAGCAGACGGTTATGCGGCGTTCGGCGGCGGCGCGTGGATCAAAGTCCGCCATTGTCGCAAAAGTGGCGCGTGGATGTACGACTGCGTTAAAAATCGGTGGGGAAAGCCCGTGGGGCGGGCATCCGGAGCGCGGGTGAAACAGGCGTTTGAACAGCGGCGGGGCGTGGTGGCCGGCGCGATCGCGCCGATCGGCCCGAAAGACCTGGAGAAGCGGGGGGCGGGTGCCCGAGCCCGGCGCGCGTAAAAAGGGCGCGACTGTGCGCGCCCGGGTTCGATGGCGGCGGCCGACGCCGCCGGCCACCGGTCAGTGCATCGCGGGGCCGACGCCTTCGACGGCACCCTGCTGCCGGATGCGCAGCGCGAGGCCGATCAGCGCGGCGGCGGCGGCGAACGCCGCGCCGAACGCGAAGGCCGCATGGTAGCCGCCGTTCAGCGCGACGAGCGGCGCGTGCGTCGCCGCAAGCACGTCGGTACGGGCGGCCGCGAGGCTCGCGAGCACGGCGAGGCCGAGCGCGCCGCCCATCATGAACGCGGTGTTGACGATCCCCGACGCGAGCCCGGAATCGGCCGGATCGACGTCGTTCATCGCGGCGAGCAGCATCGGGTTGAACGCGACGCCCGCGCCGATGCCGAGCAGCGTCATGCCGGGCAGCACGTGCCAGACGAAGCCGCCGTCGACCGGCGCGCGCGAGAACAGCGCGAGGCCGCAGGCCGCGATCAGCAGGCCGGCCGCGATCGGGCCACGGATCCCGAAGCGCATCACGATGCGCGCGGACAGCCCGAGCGAGAACGCGGCCATGATCAGGTTCGCCGGCAGGAACGCGAGACCGACCTGCAGCGGCCCGTAGCCGAGCACGCGCTGCATGTATAGCGCGGACAGGAAGAACCACGCGAACATCGCGGCTGCCCACAGCACGCCGATCACGTTCGCGAGCGCGACGTTGCGCGCGGCGAACAGCGTGAGCGGCATCAGCGGATGCGCGGCGCGCGCCTCGATCGCGATGAACAGCGCAAGCAGCGCGACGGCCGCGCCGATCAACGCGATGGTCTGCAACGACAGCCAGCCGGCTTCGTTGCCGCCGACGATCCCGTAGACGGCCAGCATCAGCGACGCGGTCACGGTGATCGCGCCCGCGACGTCGAGCCGCGCGGTACCGGCCGGCGCGCGCAGGCGCGGCAGCAGCGCGACGCACATCGCATAGACCGCGATGCCGATCGGCAGGTTGACGAGGAAGATCCAGTGCCACGACAGCGAGCTCGTCAGCAGCCCGCCGAGCAGCACGCCGATGCTGCCGCCACCTGCGCAGACGAAGCCGTACACGCCCATCGCGCGGGCGCGTTCGCCGGGCTCGGTGAAGAGGTTCATGATCAGCGACAGCGCGACGGCCGAGACGACCGCACCGCCGATCCCCTGCACCGCGCGCGCGGCGATCAGCATCGTCTGCGACTGCGCGAGGCCGCACGCGAGCGACGCGAGCGTGAACACGACGAGGCCCGCGAGGAACATGCGCCGCTGGCCGTACAGGTCGCCGAGCCGGCCGCCGAGCAGCAGGCAGCCGCCGAACGTCAGCAGGTACGCGTTGACGACCCACACGAGGGCGGTTTCGGTGAAATGGAGGTCGGTGCTGATCGACGGCAGCGCCACGTTCACGATCGTGCTGTCCAGCACGATCATCAGCACGCCGAGGCAGAGGACGATCAGCGCGTACCAGCGCTTCTCGCCGTGAATCCCGTGGGTCATGGGCTTGCAGCCTTCTGATAGTTATTTGAAAGGATGCATTGTAGACCCCATCGGCGCAGGCTTCCTGCCGGTTTGTGGCAGCAGCGAAGCGTAGTCGCGCGTCCGGGCGGGACGCGCGCGATGGATGCGACGGGCGTTACGAGCGCGCCGGCAGTGCGCAGCCGTCGGGGCCGCAGGCGGCCGCGTCGTCACCGTCGAGTTCGACGATGCCGTCGCGCCATGCCTGGTCGAGCGCCTGCGCAAACGCGTCGGCCGGCTGCGCACCCGACACCGCATAGCGGCCGCCGAACACGAACAGCGGCACGCCGCGACCGCCGATCTGCGCGGCGCGCGCGGCGTCGGCTTCGACTTCGTCGCGGTACAGGTCACTACGCAGCACGGCTTCGACGGCCGAGCGCTCGAGTCCGGCTTCGACCGCGAATTCGGTCAGCTCGGCGTGATCGAACAGCGAGCCGTGCTCGCAGAAATACGCGCGGTACAGCCGCTCGGTCAGTGCGTGCGCGCGGCCCGTCGCTTCCGCGAGCTTCACGAGCCGGTGGCCGTCGAGCGTGTCGCCGACGAGCGTGCCGGGCAGGTCGTAGCGCAGCCCGACGCTCGCGGCCGCGTCGGTCACCTGGTGCAGCATCTGGTCGACCTGCGCGGGCGACATCCGGTACTTGCCGCCGAGCATCGCCTCGACCGGCTCGACCGGCTGGCCGGGCATCAGCCGGTACGCGCGCAACGCGACGTCGACGCGGTCGGCGTGCGCGAACGCGGCGAGCGCCTCGTCGAAGCGGCGCTTGCCGATCCAGCACCACGGGCAGATCAGGTCGGACCAGATTTCGACGGTCAGGGTCGGGCGGGCAGTCGGGGCGGGAGCGGTCGTCATGGGCGGTTCCGGGCAGCAAAAAAATGTAACCGGGACTATATCACTTTGTGCTTCGGCGCTTGGGCTTGCCCGGGCGGCCGTGTGAAACGGACGCCCGGCGTATCACGAAGCATAGACACGGAAGCGGCGTCCCGATAGCGATTGCCGATGCCGGCCGCCGCCGCGCGTCGCGGCGAACCGGCCCGCGGGGCGGGTCGCTTACGCGTCGCCTTGCGTTTCCTTCAGGTGCTTGAGGTGCTTGTAGACCGTCGCGCGGCCCATTCCGAGCACGTTCGCGACGTAGTTCGCCGCGCTTTTGCCGCGAAACGCGCCCTCCGCATAAAGTGCTTCGACGAGCTCGCGCCGGTGCTCGCGCGTAAGCCCGTTCAGCCCGACCTGCCGTTCGTGCAGCCAGCTGTGAAGGAACGTGTTGATGCGCTCCTGCCAGTCGTCGCGGAACAGCTCGTCCGGCTGCGCGACGACACCCGCGCCCTTGATGAACAGGTCGAGCGTCGCGCGCACCTCGTCGAACACCGCGATGTTGAAGTTGATGCACATCATCCCGGCCGGGCGGCCTTCGTCGTCGAACAGCACGTTGCTCACGCAGCGCATCCGCCGGCCGTCCCAGTTCAGCTTCTCGTACGGGCCGATCACGCGCTCGCGGGCGGAATGATCGATTTCCTCGAGCGCGGAATCGTCGCCGACCTCGCGCTTCGACAGGTTGTTCGCGAGATACAGCACGGTCTGGTCGTGCAGGTCGTGGATCACGACTTCCGCGTACGGGAAGAACAGCGCGGCGATACCGTCGGCGATCGGCGCATAGCGGGTGAGCAGCAGGTTCTTGACGGGGGATTGCTTCTTGCGCATCGGGTTCGCCATCTCGGGTGGGCGGGGGCCGGGCAGCGCATCGGGCCGGCGTGCCGGCGCACCGTTGGCCGGCATGCCCGTGCGCCCGCGCGCGGCCGCCGCGGCGGTTGCGCCATTGTATCGGCCCCGCGCGCGCGTGCCGCTCATGCGCGCGTCAGGTGCGTGTACAGCGCGTGTGCGATCGCGATGTCTTCCAGCCCGAGGCCGATCGAGCGGAAGAAGGCATGACGGGCGTACGACGGTGCCGGGCAGGAGCCGGCGACGAGCGCGGGCAGGTCGCCGACGATCCGCGCGGCGTCCCAGCCGTGTTCTGCCGTCGCGATCTGCATCTCGCCGGCGCTCGCGGGCGTCGTGTGCCGGTAGTCGCAGTACACGTCCATGTCGGGCAGCCACGCGGGCGGGATCTCGTGTGCGCGCGCGACGTTCGTGCTGATCGACGTGACGAGCGCGGGGCGCGTGAGCATCCCGTCGCCGAGCACGGGCGTGCCCGACGACGTGCACAGCATCACGACGTCTGCGTCTCGTACGCAGGCTTCGATGCTCGCGGCGGCCCGGGCGCGCGGATCGAGCTGCGCGAGCGTCGCCTGCTGCGCCGCGTCGCCGGCGAGCGCGGGCGAGTACACGCGGATCGTTTCCCAGTCGCGCAATCCCGCCGTGTGCCGCAGATGCGCGAGGCCGACCGCGCCTGCGCCGACGATCGCGAGATGGCGCGCGTCGCGCGGCGCGAGGCAGTCGACCGCGAGCGCGGTCGTGCCGGCGGTGCGCTCGACGGTCAGCAGGCCCGCGTCGCACCACATCAGCGGCTGGCCCGTGCGCATCGACATCAGCGCGGTCCACGCGGTGACGATCGGCTTGCCGCCCGTCACGACATACGGCGACAGCTTCGCGCCGAACACCTGCGCGTCGGCGAGCGCGCCGAGATACGTGATGAAGTCGCCGGCCTGGTCGGGAAACAGCGTGAGCGTTTGCGGCGGCTGCACCGCGCGTGCCGCGGCGAGCGACGCGAACATGCTGCGCAGCGTGCCGAGCACGTCGAGCGACGGCAGGGCCGCGCGCACCGCGGCTTCGTCGACGGTCAGCGGCAGGGTCGGGGCGGTTTGCGTCATGGGGACATCTCCGGTCGGGGCCGGACAGGACTGTCTCGTTTGACGATGTCCGGCGGTGTTCGTGATGGACGAAAAGTCTAATATAGACAAACGAAGTCGGGAGAGTTTTTCTTTTCGAGACCCCATTTCGCCGCGTGGTGCTGAAAAAGCATCAATAAATCAAATGCATTCCGGGTGGTCGGCGGCATTTCGAGGCGGTGTATCGGGGCACGATTCTCGTATCCCCTATAGTCTATAGTAGACTTTGAGTCTATATTTCGCGTGCAGGATACGACGCGTCGCCGCGTGGCGGCCGCCTGCTTCGAATGCCGATCCGGCGCCCGGCCGAGGCCGTCGTGCGACCGATCCTCATCGCCTCAATCCAGAACGGAAGGACCGTCATGAACTGGAAGCTCTCCCTCTGCGCCGCTGCGGCGCTTGCCTGCGCGGCCGTCACGGCCCACGCGGATCAGACCACGTTGCGCTTCGGGATCGAAGCCGCCTATCCGCCGTTCGAGAGCAAGACGCCGGCCGGCCAGCTGCAGGGTTTCGACGTCGACATCGGCAACGCGGTGTGCGCGAAGCTGAACATGAAATGCGTCTGGGTCGAGAATTCGTTCGACGGCCTGATCCCGGCACTGCAGGCGCGCAAGTTCGACGCGATCAACTCGGCGATGAACATCACGTCGAAGCGCCGGCAGAGCATCGACTTCACGCCGGCGATCTACGTGGTGCCGATCGTGATGATCGCCAGGCACGGCTCGCCGCTGCGGCCCGACGTCGCGAGCCTGCGCGGCAAGCACGTCGGCGTGCTGCAGGGCTCGTCGCAGGAGGATTTCCTGAAGGCGCACTGGGCCAATGCCGGGGTGGCCGTCGTGTCGTACCAGGATCAGGACCAGATCTACGCCGATCTCGTTGCCGGTCGTCTCGACGCGGCCGTGCAGGAAGCCCAGACCGCGCAGGACGGTTTCCTCGACAAGCCGGCCGGCCGCGACTACCAGATCGTCGGCGAACCGCTGAAGGATCCGGCGACGCTCGGCGAAGGCACGGGCTTCGGGATGCGCAAGAACGACAAGGCGCTGCAGGCGAAGATCGTCGGCGCGCTCGATGCGCTGAAGAAGGACGGCACGCTCAGCGCGCTGTCGCAGAAGTACTTCAAGCGCGACATCGTCGCGAAGTAACCACCGCCGCGCGCCGGCCGCCGCGCCGGCGCGCGTCGCTTCGAATCTCGACGCAGTACGGGGAACCATGGATTTCGACGTCATCGTTCTGGGGGCCGGCATCGTCGGCGTGTCGTCGGCGCTGCATCTGCAGGATCGCGGGCTGCGCGTCGCACTCGTCGACCGGCGTGCGCCCGGCGAGGAAACGAGCCACGGCAATGCGGGGCTGATCGAGCGCTCGTCGGTCGTGCCGTACGCGTTTCCGCGCCGGCTCGGCACGCTGTTGCGCTACGCGCGCAACCGCTCGGTCGATCTCTACTGGGACTACCGCGCGCTGCCCGCCTATGCGGGCTGGCTCGCGCGCTTCTGGCGCGAATCGTCGCCGCAGCGGCTCGCGGCCGCCGCGCGCGACCTGTTGCCGCTCGTCGCGGCGAGCGTCGTCGAGCACGACGCGCTGCTCGCGCGCACCGATGCGCAGCCGCTCGTGCACGACGGCGGGTGGATCGAGGCGTTCCGTTCGCCCGCGCTGTTCGATGCGGAAACCCGTGCGCAGCAGCGCGTGGCCGACGCGCACGGGCTGCGGATGACCGTGCTCGATGCGCGTGCGCTGCGTGCGAGCGAGCCCGGTATCAGCGACGCATTCTGCGGCGCATTCCACTGGCAGGACCCGAAGACCGTGTCGAGCCCGGGCGGGCTGACCAAGGCCTACGCGCGGCTGTTCGAGCGCGACGGCGGCACGTTCGTGCGCGGCGACGCCAAGACGCTCGCGCAGGTGGGGGACGGCTGGCAGGTCGGTACCGAACACGGGCCGATCTCGGCGCGCTCGGCCGTGGTGGCGCTCGGGCCGTGGTCCGATCACGTCTTTGAGCCGCTCGGCTACCGGATTCCGCTGCGCGCGAAGCGCGGCTACCACATGCACTACCGGCCGACGCGCGCGCCGTTGAACGTGCCCGTGTGCGATACCGAGGAAGGTTTCGTCGTCGCGCCGATGGAAGGCGGCCGCCTGCGGCTCACGACCGGCGTCGAGATCGCGCTGCGCGGTGCGCCGCCGACCGGTGTGCAGCTCGCGCGCGCCGAACCGCTGGCGCGCGACGCGTTCGGCATCGGCGAGCGGCTCGATCCCGAGCCGTGGCTCGGGATGCGGCCGTGCACGCCCGACATGCGCCCGGTGATCGGGCCCGCACCGCGCCATCGCCACCTGTGGTTCGCGTTCGGCCATTGTCACCACGGGCTCACGCTCGGCCCCGCGAGCGGGCGCCTGCTCGCCGAAATGATGACCGGCGCGCCGACCTATATCGATCCCCATCCGTACCGGCCCGCGCGCTTCGGCTGAACGCGCGGGGCGCAACGACGCCGCTCCGGCCATCGTCGCGCGCCGCATCGCGCTCCGGTGGCGCGTTGCGGCCGTCACAGTTTTTCATTCTGCTATCCGTATTAATGGCGGCTACGCAATCGGAAATGATCTGCGTAATCGTCAAGAAAGAAATCGCGCGATAAATAAAATAAGCAAATTCGCGATTCGGCAATACATTTTCATTTCGCTGAAATACGTAATGGGCAGCCGGCCCTGACGAGATGTGGCACCGTCGGGAACGGCCGTTCCGGTGTCCCGCAGGATGTACCGGAACACGTTACTACGGGGCTCGCAAACGTTACGTTACATCCGCGCTCCGTCGACCTTTTTCGTCCGATGATTCGGGCTCCACATCCCGTGCTTTTCGTCAGAAATCCATTAAAAAAACGTTATTGCCACGCAATAGGCAGACGAATGAATCCATTTTTTGAATTGGCACGCTTCGTGCAATCCGTCCCCATGCTTTATCAACGTGGTGCCAACCGAGATGGGGAAAATAAAGATGGGACAAAATCTTAAATTGACGGGTGTGGCGCTGTCGGTCGCGACGGTGTTCGGGGTGCTGGCTTCGGGTTCCGCGATGGCGGGGGCCCTTGATGCGCTGCCGATTCCGCAAGTGATCGTCAACCCGCAGACGAACGGCGTGTCGGTCGGGCTGGTCGCGACGGGTACGTCGCCGCTCGGCTCGGTCACCTTGGCGGCAGGTGGGGCGGGCGCGATCCAGACGTCGCTTGGCGATCCCGGCCAGGCACTGTCGGGCGCCGTGGGGGCGGTGACGGGGGCACTCGGCGGTGGCGGCGGCACGGTGCAGCCGCTGGCGCCGGTACAAGGCGTGGTGAATCAGGTGACGGGGGCACTGAGCGGCGGCAACCCCGCCGGCGCGCTGACCGGTGCGCTGAATACGGCGACGGGGACGCTGAGCAACGCGGTTGGCACGGCAACGGGGGCACTGGGTAATGTCGGCGGCGGGTCGAACCCGCTGGCGCCGGTGCAAGGTGTCGTCAATCAAGTGACGGGTGCGCTCGGTGGTGGCAACCCGGCTGGTGCGTTGACGGGTGCACTCGGCACGGTGACCGGTGCGCTGGGCAATGTTGGCGGCGGGTCGAACCCGCTGGCGCCGGTTCAAGGCGTTGTCAATCAAGTGACCGGCGCGCTCGGTGGTGGCAACCCGGCAGGCGCGTTGACGGGGGCACTCGGCACGGTGACCGGTGCGCTGGGCAATGTTGGCGGCGGGTCGAACCCGCTGGCGCCGGTGCAAGGTGTCGTCAATCAAGTGACGGGGGCGCTCGGTGGCGGCAACCCGGCAGGCGCATTGACGGGGGCACTCGGCACGGTGACCGGTGCACTGGGTAATGTCGGTGGCAGTTCGTACCCGCTGGGCGCGGTTCAAGGCGTCGTCAACCAAGTAACGACGGCGCTCAATAGCGGCAACCCGGCAACCGCGTTGACGGGTGCGCTCGGTACGGTGGCGGGTGAGCTCGGTGCCGGCAATCCGGCAGGCACGGTGACCGGTGCGATCGGTAACGTGACGGGAGCACTAGGCGCATTGGGCGCTATCGGCGGCGGCGCGAATCCGCTGGCGCCGGTCCAGGGCGTCGTCAATCAGGTGACGGGCGCTTTGAGCGGCGGCAATCCGGCGGGTGCGCTGACGGGCGCACTGAACACGGCGACCGGGACGTTGAGCAACGCACTCGGTACCGCAACGGGCGCACTGGGCGGCATCGGCGGCGGTTCGAGCCCGCTGGCGCCGGTGCAAGGCGTGGTGAACCAGGTGACGGGGGCGCTCGGTAGCGGCAACCCGGCAGGCGCACTGACCGGCGCACTCGGCACGGTGACGGGCGCACTGGGCGGCATCGGTGGCGGTTCGAGCCCGCTGGCGCCGGTACAAGGCGCGGTGAACCAGGTCACGGGCGCACTGGGCGGCATCGGCGGCGGCGCGAACCCGCTGGCGCCGATCCAGAGCGTCGTCGACCAGGTCACGGGTACGCTCGGTAGCGGCAACCCGGCCGGCACGCTGAGCAACGCGGTCAACACGATCACGGGCACGCTCGGCAACGTCGGCGGGGCAGGGAGCCCGCTGGCGCCGGTGCAGGGTGTCGTCACGCAACTCGCGGGCACGCTCGGCGGGTCGAGCCCGCTGGCGCCGGTGCAAGGCGTCGTCAACCAGGTCGTCGGCACGCTGTCCGGCGCAGGTGGCGGTAGCCCGATCACGCCGATCACGAACCTCGTCAACGGCCTGCAGAACGCGCTGCCGACGGGCGGCAACCCGGCCGGTGCGCTGACCGGCGCACTCGGCTCGGTGACGGGCGCGCTCGGCAACCTCGGCGGGTCGAACCCGCTGGCGCCGGTGCAGGGCGTCGTGAACCAGGTCGTCGGCGCGCTCGGCAACAGCAATGCGGTCGGCACGGCCACGAACGCACTGGGTAACGCGGTCGGCTCCGTCGTGGGCGCGCTCGGCAACGTCGGCGGGTCGAACCCGCTGGCGCCGGTGCAGGGTGTCGTGAACCAGGTTGTCGGTACGCTCGGCAACGTCGGCGGCACGAACCCGCTGGCGCCGGTGCAGGGCGTCGTCAACCAGGTTGTCGGCACGCTCGGCAACCTCGGCGGATCGAACCCGCTGGCGCCGGTGCAAGGCGTCGTGAACCAGGTCGTCGGTACGCTGTCGGGCGCGGCGGGCAACAACCCGATCGCACCGATCACGAACCTCGTGAACGGCCTGACCGGCGGCAGCAACCCGGCCGGTGCCCTGACCGGGGCGCTCGGTTCGGTGACGGGCGCACTCGCGAACGGTCCGGTGGCCCTCGGGCAGGCGGCCGGCGCGCTGTCGGGCGCGGCCGGTTCGACGGCAGCGGCGGGCGGCAGCCTGCTCGGCTCGGGCGCGAATGCGGCCGGCGGCACGGCGGGCGCGGCCGGCTCGCTGCTGTCGACGGGCGCCAACTCGACCGCGACGGTCGTCAACGCAGTCGGCACGACGGTGGGTACGGCGCTCGGCTCCGCGCCGGGCCTGTCGGTCACGCCGCATTCGGGCAGCAGCGCGCCGGGCAACCCGCTCGCACCGGTGTCGTCGCTGCTCCAGTCGTTGACGGGCGCACTGCCGAAGTAACCGGCCGGACACGCACGGCGGCGCCGGATCGGCCGCCGTGCGCAACGGGTCGCGCAACGCGGCATGACAGCGATGTCATGCCGCGTTGTCTTTGGGTGTCGCGCTTTCTTTCGTCGCATGAATGGCCGCGGCCGACGCTCGTCGGCCGGCGTGGAATAACCGGTCGCCTCCATCCGTTTACCTACCGAATCCCGGCAGCGCCGGCCGGCAGGATAATGGCTGTGACGAAGCCGATCGACCCGGCCGGTGCCGCGCTGTCGCGATGCCGTGCCAAGGAGAACGGGCATGAAACGGATATTCGCCGCCGCCGCGCTGGCGGCGGCAATCGTGCGGCCGGCCGCCGCGGAACCGCCCCGGGCCGGCGACGGGAAACTGGTCGACGAAGATCACATGACGCTGTACGTGTTCGATCGCGATGCGCCCGGCAAGAGCGCGTGCGACAGCACGTGTGCGACCAGCTGGCCGCCCGCGCGCGCCGACGCGTACGACAAGGCCGCGGGCGCGCTGAGTCTCGTCGCACGCGACGACGGCAGCAAGCAATGGGCGTACCACGGGCGCCCGCTGTATCGCTGGAAGCAGGATCGCAAGCCCGGCGACGCGGGCGGCGACGGGATCGGCGGCATGTGGCACGTCGCGCGTCCATGACGGCGGGGCGGTGCGCGAGGCATCCTGATGAGCTACGAATCGGATCTGCTGGTGTGGTTGCCGCATCTCACGCGCTATGCGCGTGCGCTGACGGGTGACCGGGCCTGGGCGGACGATCTCGTGCAGGACACGCTCGAGCGTGCGCTGAACCGCCCGCCGCGCGATGGCGGCAACCTGCGCGCGTGGCTGCTGACGCTGCTACGGCACCGTTTCATCGACCAGTTGCGTGCGCGGCACGAGATTGCAGTCGATGACGCGACGGCACCGTGGCAGACGATGGCCGCGCCGGCCGGCGAGATCGGCGGGCTGGTGCTGCGCGACGTGCAGCGCGCGCTGTATCGGCTGCCGGTCGAGCAGCGCGAGGTGCTGCTGCTGGTCGCCCTTGAGGAATTGAGCTATCGCGATGCCGCAGAGGTGCTCGGCGTACCGGTGGGAACGGTGATGTCGCGGCTCGCACGGGCGCGCGGGCAGATGCGCGCGCTGCTGTCGGACGAGCCGTCGGCGCACGGCACGGCCGCGTTACGGGTGATCGGGAAGACATGATGGATGATCCGCACAAGCCTTCGAACGAGCGGGACGACGATGCGTCGGCGCAACTGCTGTCCGCGTTGCTGGACGGCGAGCTGTCCGGGCATGAGCGCCGCGAGGTGCTCGAGCGCGTGCTGGCCGATCCGGAGGAAGCCGAACGATTCGCGCATTACCGTGCGCAGCGCGATGCGCTGCAGGCGCTGTTCCCGCTGCCGGGCGCCGCGCCCGCGCTGTTCGTGCAGCGCGGTGCGCCGCGACGGCGCGGGATCGCCTATGCGTTCGCGGGGCTCGCGGCCGGGCTGCTGATCGGCGTCACGCTGCATGCGGGCTGGATGGCGTTCGGCCGCGAACCGGCGTTTGCCGCGCGCGCGGATGTCGCGTACACGACTTACGTGGCCGACCGCGAACATCCGATCGAGGTCGGTGCAGGCGACCCTGAACGTCTCGTCGCGTGGCTGTCCGCGCGTCTCGGGCGCCCCGTGCGTGCGCCGTCGCTCGACGAATACGGCTACGCGCTGCTCGGCGGCCGGCTGCTGCCCGGCGAAGCGGGGCCGGCCGCGCAACTCATGTACCAGCGCGCGGACGGCGAGCGCGTGACCCTGTACATGACGGTCTACGATGCACGGCGCCTCGCGCCGCAGGCGATGTCGGCCGGCGATCGCTACACGTATTTCTGGTCGGATCGCGGGATGGGTTACGCATTGTCCGGCCAGGGCGACGAACGGCGCCTGCGCGAACTCGCGATCGACGCGTGCGGTGCGCTCGGCGGCCCGACCGACGCGTGGAAGGGGTGACGCGCGCGGCACCGGTACGGAGCAGGCGATGAAGACGACGATGACGAAGGGGCTCGTGCTGATGCTGGTGCCGGCGGTGTTCGCCGTGGGCGCCGCGCTGGCGCGGGCGGACGGCGACGCGCCGGTGCGTGTGCCCGTCGACGCCGACGGCGTGCAGCGGGTGGCGATCGTCGGCGGCAGCTATTTCTTCCGGCCGAACCACGTGATCGTGCGGGCGCACGTTCCGGTCGAGCTGACCGTGTCGGCCGAACCCGGCCTGGTGCCGCACAGCTTCGAAATCGATGCGCCGCAGGCCGGCATCGCAGTGCACACCGAGCTCGCCACGACGCCGAAGACGTTTCGCTTCACGCCCACGCAGCCGGGCCGGTTCGCCTACTATTGCACGCATCGGCTGCTGTTTTTCAGGAGCCATCGCGAGCGCGGGATGGAAGGCGTGCTCGATGTCGAGGCGGCGCCGTGATCGCCGCGTTGCTGGCCGCGAGCCTGATAGGAGCGAGCATGACCGCCGATCCCGTGACCGTCGCGCAGGCGCATTTCGACCACGTCCGCTCGTACCGCGCGACGATCCGCTCGTCGGCGCGCGGCGGCGAGCACACCGAAATCCGCTACGCGTACCTGAAGCCGGGCTTCGTCCGGATGGATTTCGTGTCGCCGCATCACGGCGCGGTGCTCGCCTACGATCCCGGCGACGGCAAGGTGCGGCTGCGTCCGTTCGGCGCGCACGCGCCGCCCGCGTTGACGCTGTCGCCGTCCAATCCGCTCGTGCGCGACCGCAGCGGCCACCGGGTCGACCGGTCGGACGTCGGCGAACTGCTGCGCAACGTCCATGCGCTGCAGGAAGGCGGCGCGACGGTGACCGAAGGCGAGGAGGCCGTCGGCGGCCGGACCGCGCTGCGCGTGTCGGTCACGGGCGCGCCTGCGCACGCGGTCGATGGCGTGCATCGCTACCGGCTGTGGCTGGACACCGAGGACGGCTTTCCGCTGAAGGTCGTCAGCTTCGCGGACGATGACGACGTGCCGCTCGAAACCGTGACGCTCGATGACGTCGAGATCGACGTCGCGTTTCCCGAACGCTTCTTCGCACCCTGAGCGGTGCGCTGACTCATGCCCCTGACGGGCAGGCCGGAGGCTGCATGGCGGAATACCGGTTCTCGACGACCTGGCGCGTGGACGCGCCGCTCGCGGTGGTGTGGGACGCGATCTACCAGGTCGACCGCTGGCCCGGCTGGTGGAAGGGCGCCGTGAGCACCGTCGAGATCGAGCCGGGCGATGCGCGCGGCGTCGGCGCGCTGCACCGGTACACGTGGAAGGGGGCGCTGCCGTACCGGCTGACCTTCGACATGCGCGTGCGACGCGTCGAGCCGCCGCATCGGCTCGAAGGCCGCGCGAGCGGCGCGATCGAAGGCGACGGATGCTGGACGTTCGCCGCCGACGGCGCCCGCACGATCGTGCGCTACGACTGGCACATCCGCACGCACGTGCGCTGGATGAACCGGCTGGAGCCGCTTGCCCGCCCGCTGTTCCGATGGAATCACGACGTCGTGATGCGCGAAGGCGCGAAGGGGCTCGCGCGGCTGCTGGGCGCGGCGGTCGAGACGGATGGCCGGACCTTCCGGCCGTTGCCGGATGCGGACTGCGCGGACGCCTGATCGCGTGTGAATGCGTGTGAAAGCGCTGAGCGACGGACCGCGCCGCTCAGCGCGCGTACGCCATCACCGCACCATCCACCACCAGCGCGACACGTTCGCCGACGGCGGGACACCGGTGTCCCGGCACGCGTACGCGCACGAGCACGTCGAGATCGGCCTCGAGGCGTACGACCACGTCGGCGTCCTGGCCCGCGAACTGCGCGGCTTCGACGCGCGCCGTATGGCCACGCGCCGCATCGGCCTGCGCAACCGGCACGATCCCGATCTGCTCGGGACGCAGCATCGCATCGGCCGGCCCGTCGGGCAGCGACGCGACGAGCGGCAGTTCGCCGAGCGCGCACGCGATGTGCCCGTTGCGCACACGGCCGGCGAGCAGCACGGCCTGCCCGACGAACGACGCGATGTCGCGCGTGACCGGCTGCCGGTACAGCGTCTGCGGCGCGGCCGTCTGTACCAGCCGGCCGTGCCACATCACCGCCACTTCGTCGCCGAGCGTCATCGCCTCGGGCTGGTCATGCGTGACGAGCACCGATGTCGCGCCTGCCGCAGCGAGCGCATCGGCGACCGCGCTGCGCGTTTCGTGGCGCAGCGACGTATCGAGCGCGGAGAACGGTTCGTCGAGGATCACGAGCGACGGCTCGGGTGCGAGCGCGCGTGCGAGCGCGACGCGTTGCTGCTGCCCGCCGGACAGTTGCTGCGGCGCACGGCTCGCATACGACGCGGGCAGCCCGACCATCTCGAGCAGTTCATCGACGCGGTGATGGCGCCGCCGCGCCGCGCGCGGCAGCCCGAATGCGATGTTGTCGGCCACCGACAGGTGCGGAAACAGCGCGCCTTCCTGCGGCACGTAGCCGATCCGGCGCTGCTCGGGCGGCAGGTGTACGTCGGGCGCCGCCACGCGGCGTCCGTCGATTTCGACGGTGCCGCGCTCGGCGCGTTCGAAGCCGCACAGCACGCGCAGCAGGGTGGTCTTGCCGCTGCCGGACGGACCGAGCAGCGCGAGGCGCGAGCCGCGCCGCACCGTGAGATCGATGTCGTGCAGGACGGTATGCGATCCGAACGATTTGGACAGGCCGTGGATGCGTAGTTCGCTCATGGGCGGTTCCGGTGAAAAAGGGCGGCGCTCAGTCGCGCACCGACGCGCGGCCGAGCAGCACGAACAGCAGTCCCGACGCGCCGAGCGACAGCGCGACGAGCAGCGCCGCGTAGGGCGCCGCGGCGGCGAACGCAAGCGTTGCCGTATCGCTCCAGACCTGGGTCGCGAGCGTGCGGGTGCCGATCGGCGACAGCAACAGCGTCGCGTTGAGTTCCGTCATGACCGAGATGAACACCATCGTCGCGGCTGCGCCGAGGCCGGGTGCCGCGAGCGGCAGCACCACGCGCGTGAGCGTCGCGCGCCAGCCGAGACCGAGCGCGCGCGCGGTTTCCTCGAGCCGGGCCGGCACGTGCGACAGCGCGGCGCGCACGCTGACGACCGCGAGCGGCAGGAACAGGATCGCGTACGCGGCGACGAGTGCCGGCGCGCTCTGGTAGAGCGGCTGCAGCAGCCGTACCGTGATCGACACGATCGCCAGCGCGACGACGATGCCCGGCACGCCCTGCACGGTCATCGCGGTGCGCTCGAGGAGCGTCGCGACGCGTCCCGGATAGCGGACCATCAGGAACGCGAGCGGCAGCGCGAGCAGCGTCGTGACGGCTGCCGCCATCAGGCCGTAGCCGGACGACGCGAGCGTGGCCTGCCACAGCAGCTCGGGCGACACGTCGGCCGGCGTGACGGCGGCCGCGCCCTGTTGCGTGAGCCAGTAGCCGATCATCGCGAGCGGCACGCCGAGCGTCGCGGCTGCAAGCGCGGCGAACGCGACGGTGACGGGGCCGCGCAGATGGCCCAGCGGATAGCGCATCGCGACGCGGCGCGCGGCGCGGTGCGTATGACCGTAGCGCGCATGACCGCGTGCGCGTGCCTCGATCGCGAGGCACAGCAGGCACAGCGCGATCAGCACGCAGCCGAGCAGCGATGCGCCGCCGCCGTCGAACGCGGTGCGGTATTCGGCGTAGATCTCGGTGGTGAAGGTGCGAAAGCGCAGCAGCTGGAACGCGCCGAACTCGGACAGCACGCCGAGCGCGACCAGCAGCATCCCGCCGCACAGCGCGGGGCGCAGCTGCGGCAGCACGACGCGGAAGAAGGTGCGCCACGGCGAGCAGCCGAGCGTGCGCGCGCTTTCCTCCAGCGCGGGATCGAGCTCGCGCAGCGCGGCGGCCACCGGCAGGTAGACGAGCGGGAAGTAGGCGGAGGTCAGCACGATCAACGCGCCGAGAAAATCCTGCAGGTCGAGGCTCAGCGACACCCACGCGTAGCTCGTGATGAACGGGGGCACCGCGAGTGGCGCCGCCGCGAGTGCGGTCCACAGCGGCCGGGCCGGCAGGTCGGTGCGCTCGATGAACCACGCGACCGCCGTGCCGAGCAGCGTGCACGCGAGCGTCGCGGCGAGCGTGATCGACAGCGTGTTGACCAGCAGTTCGCCGACGAGCGGGCGCCATATCAGCTCGATCGCATCGTCGAGGCCGAAGGTGGCCGCGCGGTACAGCGTGAAGCCGAGCGGCAGCAGGATCGCGAGCGGCCCGCACGCGGCAGCGGCGACGAGCGCGCGCGACGGGCGCCGCCGCGTCGCGGTGCGCTCGCCGTCGCGCGCGGTGCGCGCCGTGCGGGACACGGCGTCGCTCATGGTCAGAGCAGACCGGCCTGGCGCAGCAGCTTGCCGGCCTGGCTGTCGTCGCCGAGCTGTTCGAACGTCAGCGCCGGCGGGCTCAGTTCGTTGAACGGCTTCAGGATCGGATCGGGGGCGACGCCCGGATGCAGCGGATACTCGAAGCTGATATGGCCGCCGGCCATCAGCTTCTGCGCGCGCTCGCTGACGAGATACGCGACGAACTTCTGCGCTTCCGGCTGGTGTTTCGAGGCCTTCAGCACCGCGGCGCCCGATACGTTGACGGCACCGCCGACGTCACCTTTGCCGAAGTGGTAGATCGCGCTGCGGGTCGACTTGTCGCCGAGCTCGGCGTGCAGGCGGTCCCAGTAGTAGTTGTTGATGATGCCGGTCAGCACGCCGCCGCGGTTGACGGCCGCCGTCACGCCTTCGTCGTCGTCGAAGATCTGCGCGTTGGCCTTCAGGCCCTTCAGCCATTGCAGCGTCGCGGCTTCGCCGTGCAGCGCGAGCACCGCGCTCACGAGCGGCAGGAAGTCCGCGTCGCTCGGCGCGACGCCGACCTTGCCCTTCCATTCGGGCTTCGCGAGATCGAGCAGCGAAGCGGGCAGCTGCTGCGGCTGGATCTTCGCGGTGTTGTAGACGAGCACGTTCTCGCGCGCGAGCACGCCGACCCAGTTGCCGTCGGCCGGGTTGAAGCGCGCGGGCACCGACTGCAGCGCGGCCGCATCGGTCTTCGCGAGCAGGCCCTTGCGGTCGAGCAGCACGAGCTCCGGCGAGTTCTCGGTGAAGTACACGTCGGCCGGCGTGCGGTCGCCTTCCGTGGCGAGCTGCGCGGCGAGCGCCGGGCCTTCGCCCGAGCGCACCTTCACGGTGATGCCGCTCTGTGCTTCGAAGTCCTTGACGAGCTGGTTGACGACTTGCTCGTGCTGCGCGTTGTACAGCGTGAGCGTCGCGGCATGCGCGCGTGCGGCGTGCAGTGCGCCGGTCAGCATCAGCGCGGCGGCGGCCGCGGAAATCAGGTGCCGCAGCGGGCGGCTAACGGGTGAAGTGTTCATGTCGTGTTTAGCAGGTTGCACCCGGCCGGGCCGGGAAGGAGTGCCTTGGCTTGCGTTGCGTGTCGTCATGCGTCGAACAGCGCGGCGCCGATGTACGAACCAGGTTGCGCGCCCGGCGGGCACGCGAAGATCGCGCTGCCGACGTGCGTGGTGAACTGGTTCATGATGTCCAGCTTCGCGAGCTTCTCGTTGATCGGAATGAAGCCCTTGCGCGGGTCGCGTTGGTGCGCGACGAACATCAGCCCCGCGTCGTACTCGGTCTGCTGGCGCCACGGCGGCCAGCGTTCGATGTAGAAATTCGTGCTGTCGTTGTACGAGTACGCGCGGCGCAGGATCTGCGCGCCGTTGTTCAACTGCGGCGATGCGAGGCGCGCGTGCGCGTTGTCGGGGATCACCGGGTTGCCGTCCTTGTCGGCCGCGTCGAGATCGAGTGCCTCGAACTCGTGCTTCTGGCCGAGCGGCGCGCCGCTGTACTTGTGACGGCCGACCACCTGCTCCTGGAAGCCGAGCTCCGTGTTGTCCCAGTGTTCGAGCGTGATGCGGATCCGGCGCACGACCGTGTAGGTGCCGCCGTTCATCCATGCCGGGCCTTCGCTGCCGGCCCACACGAATTCATCCATCGCGGCCGGATCGGACATCGGCGGATTCATCGTGCCGTCCTTGAAGCCCATCAGGTTGCGCGGCGTCTCGCCGGGCTTGCCCGACGTGAAGCCGGCCTGGCCCCAGCGCATCTGCGTCGCCTTCGCGCCGAGGCGCACGAGCTGGCGTACCGCGTGGAACGCGACCTGCGCGTCGTCCGCGCACGCCTGGATGAACAGGTCGCCGCCGGTCTTTTCGGGCAGCAACTGGTCGCCATTGAAGCGCGGCAGGTCGACGAGCGCGGCGGGGCGATGCTTCGCGAGGCCGTAGCGGTCCTTGCCGGCGAGCGCGAACATGCCGGGGCCGAAGCCGAACGTGATCGTCAGGCGCGCAGGGCCGAGGCCGAGCGCGTCGCCCCCGTCGGCCGGCGCGACTTCGTCGTTGCCCGTCGCGGCGAGCGGCAGTGCGGTATCACCGCGCGTCATGCGCGCGGCGGCGTCGGTCCAGGTTTTCAGCAGCGCGATGACGTCCGCGCGCTGCGCCGTCGTCAGGTCGAGCGCCGCGAAATACGCGTGGCGCTGCTGCGGTGTCGCGATGCCGCTCTGGTGCTTGCCATAGAACGGCTCGACGCCGTCATGCGCGGAAGCGGGGGCGGTGGCGGGCGCATCCGCGGCCTTCGCGGCCGGGATCGACGCCGCCGCGAGGCCGGCGGCCACCGCGGCGCCGCCCGCCTTCAGGAAGCCACGCCGCGCGGGGCGGGGTGGCTGGTTGGAATCGTCTGCCATGGTTGGCTCCATTACTTCGCGAGCAACAGCGTGTTGACGTCGTCCGCGACGTAGTAGAAGCCGTCGCCTTCAGGCGTCATCGCGATGCCGAACAGGTTGCCGTTGCCGGGGGGCGTCTGCGCCTTGTCGGTATTGATCCAGCGCGCGTAGAGCTGCTTGCCGGCGACCGGGTCGATCTCGACGACCTGGCCGTTCTGCGCGTTGGTCGCGAGCAGGTGGCCGTTCGGCGCGGTCGCGAGCGCGAGCGGGCGGCGCAGGAAGCCGTCGGCGGTGATCTGGCGGCCGACGCCCGCGCTGGTGTCGCGCGTGAGCGGGTCGTCGATCTCGACGATGCGGTTGCCGATCGCGTCCGACACGTACAGCTTCTTCTGGTCGCCGGACAGCGCGAGGCCGGTCGGGCCGACCAGGAATACGCCCTTGTCGGCCTGCGCACCGAGGCCGCTCGCGACGACCGTTTCCTGCTTGATCACGGGCGGCTTGCCCGCCGCCACGTCGAGGTCGAGACGCAGCACGGTCGCCTGCTTGTAGACGGGCGGATTGCCGTCCGCGCCGCCGACGCCGAAGCCGGCCATGCTGACGAACAGCGTCGCGCTGTCGCCGCGGTCGACCACGGCCATGTTGCCCCACGGGTCGTTGATGTTCGGGGTCGACCACGTCGACGCGATCTTGCCTTGCGGATCGAGCACGATCAGGCAGCCGGCGCCCTTGGTGTTGGTCGTGCCGTCGTTGCTCGGCGTGCTGCCGACGATCACCCAGCCGGATTTCAGCATCGTCATCGCCGTCGACAGGCCGACGCCGCCCGGGCACGCCTTCAGGTCGCGCGGGATCGATGCGAACAGGCTCAGCTGCTTCGTCGACGGGCGGTAGTTGACGATCGTGCTGCCGGTACCTTGCAGGTTCGCCGAGTTGTTGAAGTTGTCGACGAGCACGTCGCCCGCCTGGATCGTGCCGGCCGACACCGGCGCGACCGCGATCGCGTACGGGTTCTGGTCGCCGTTGTCCGGCACCGTGTTGACGAGCGTGGTGTGGCGATGCAGCGTCTCGAGGAAACCTTGCGGCTCGGCGAGTGCGCCGGCAGCGGCCGTCAGTGCGGCGGCAGCCAGTGCGCCCGTCGCGAGGCGGCGAAGCGGGGCGGATGGATTCATGTGACTCTCCTGGGGAGCGCGCCGTCCGGGTGGCGCGCGAAAATGGGCAGCGTGCGCGTCGCTCAGAACGTGATCGTCGTACGCGCGCCGAGCACGAACGTATTGCGCAGCGGCTGGGTCGCGTCGCTCGGGTTCTGGCCGGCGCCGGCATTGAACGTGTACTGCGCGTCGGCCTGGACGATCCACCACGGGTTGACCTGGTACTGGTAGGTCGCTTCGAGCGTCGTCTCGCGGGTGCGCACGCCGTACGGGCTGGCTGCGAACGTCCGCGCGGTCTGGTCGAGGTCGGTCACGTGGTTGCCGACCTGGATGTACGTGACGCCGAGGCCGACGCTGTCGTTGTCGCGGCCTTCGAACGGCGCCTTCAGCACGATCCCGGCGTTGGCCGAGAAGCTCACCAGGTTGCGGTCGCCCGGCGCGCCCATCACGCGTGCGAACACGCCGAGGCTTCGCGGGCCGGTCGGGTCGGGGCGCCAGATCATCTGGTCGGCCACCGCGTAGAAGCTGTAGTTGCCGTGACGCTGCTGCGCGTTGCCGTTCGATGCGGGGTCCGCGAGCGACAGGCCGTCGGTGCCGACGTTCTGGTCCGCGAAGCGGCCGTTGTGATACCAGACGCCGATCTTGTAGGTGCCCGGCAGCCCGTTCGAGTGGCCGGTGTCCATTTCGCCGTCGGACGGCTGGTTCAGCGCGTACTGCAGTTCGCCGATGTAGAGCGCACCGTTGTGCAGGTTGAAGTTGGTGCCGCTCAGGTTGCTCGGATTGTTGCCGAGCGGATCGCCGTCGAACACGCCTGCGAGCGCGGTGACCTTCGGCGTGATCTGCGCACGCACGCGCACGCCGAGGCCGGCGAGCGGATACGCGGGGCCGCCGTTCGGCAAGTCGTACGACGGCAGCGCGGGCCAGCCGAACATCGTGTTGACGAACGTGTTCGCATACGTGCTGACCATGAATTCCTGGTCCAGGCTCTGCTGGCCGACCTTCACGTCGACGCGCTTGTCGAGGAACGACTGCTGGTACCAGAGCTCCCACAGGCGCGTCGTGCCCTGTGCCTCGATGCCGCTCGCGGTGTTGAGCGTGCCGAGGTTTCTCGTGCTGAGGTTGGTGCCGTGGATCTGCAGTGCGCTGACGTTGAACGTGCCGCCGGGCAGGCCGATCGCCTTCTGCGTGTCGACCGTCAAGGTGGCCGTCGTCAGTCCGTCGTACGCGCCGCCACGGTTCAGGCCGCCGCGCAGGTTCGCCAGGTATTCGCTGGTTTCGGTGATCTGCAGCGTCGCGCCGTACTTGCCGAGCCACGGACGGATGCCGCCCATGTCGCCAAGCAGGTTCTGGCGCGTCCAGATGCCGGTCAACGCGTTGGTCGGCTTCGCCTGGATCGCGAGGTCGGCCTCGGGCGCTTCGGGCTGCGCGTCGACGGGCGTGTCGGCGAAAGCTGCGCCGCTCGCGAACGAGGCGCACGCGAGGACGGCCGCACAGGCGGCGGGGCGCATCCGGGCGCGGACGCTGTCTCCCTGGAACGACGCAAACGTCATATCAAATCCCTGGTTTTATTTGGTAAGGAATCCTGCTTGTCGGTCACTATCCGGACGCTCGGCACCGATCGGCCAGGGCATGAAGATGAACGCAACGCGGCGCATCGTAGGAGTGTCAAATGGGAAAGTCAATGTAAACGAGAATGATTCGCATCTAAATTACTGTCTGTAATCCGAACCCTTACGGATGGGGCCTGACACGTGTTTTCGCAGAGGTAAATCGTAAATATTTGTGTAATGCAAATGTATGATTAGATGCGGATCGATGGATCTGCGGGAGGGGGGATGAAGCGGCCTAGGCGGGCGGGGACGGGCGCGTCGCGGCGGACGGAATCGACGCCCGCGCAGGTTTTTTCATGCGATCCCGCCGATCGCAGGAACTCCGTGCTTACCCGGTGTCCAAACGGGGCTGAATGAGATTCGCGGGCCGCGCGGGCCCGCCGGCCAGGCCGGGCAGAGTTCGTCAGGATATTGTTTTAAAAGGGTTTTTGATTGTTTTCACGTGCCTTTCCCGCCGCATCGCCACCCTGATGTCGAGGTTCACTTGACTTGGAACTGTCCCCGTTGCGACGACAGGGATTTGCCGTGGTAATGCTCACGCAGCGTTGAACCTATTGACCGCTTAAGTCTGAACTATCCGCATTCAGGCGCATTTAACTTTGAACGTCGTCGTTGGTGGGCTAAGTCATTCGATCGAGGGGCGCGTCACATCGAGCCTGACTCGTTGTAGACCGGTGCCACCTCAGTTCAAACCATCAATGAGTGAGGCTACAACCCTCTAAAGGTCGGACGATTGCCGCCGTTATTGCGTAAGGTGTTCTCTCTAATCCAGCGCAGTTCTTGATCGTATAACGAATGACAGCTTTCGGTACCATTTTTGCTTATAAAGCTTCACGTAACAGCGCAGAGAGCGAGGACCCTGTTCTCGACTTTGATCGAATTGCGTCGAATCAACGGAGAGGAATCGAGACAAACTTCGTTGCTGATACGAACCTCATGATTCAGGTTGATGAAGCATTGGATGCGGCCCGCCCGGCGGCAGATACAACGCTCAAGGATCTTGGCCTTTTGGAATGGGTGACATTTCTTCGCGAGTGTGACAAGCGTGGCCTCCACTACGCTTTCTCCCCGTTTTTCGCATACGCGGAAATGCCTGCGAAGTATGCGCAACTACGGGCGGCACGTTTGCAAACGTTCGCGGAGAAGTTCGGCCTACTCTGGGCCGACGATGAGATCTCAGTCGAGGACGTTTCCACGCTTGGGCGCGAAGACATGACGTTCGACGGGCTGTCCGAGCATCATCAGATGCTTTTGGCCATCTCTTTTTCAACGCTACTCCTCATGCTAACGGTGCAACGTGATGGGGCCGAGTTCTCGTCGGTGGGAAAGTATCGTCGCTTTCTTCGGGAACACAAGGCTCATATTGGTACCGTATCTGTGCGAGAACTTGCGATTGCTCGATATGTCTTCGCGTCCCCTGAGGACTGTCCCGGTCAGCTAAACGAGCTTCGGGCGAAGGTGAAAAATAACTTCGCCGCGGTACCTCGCAAAGGTCGTGCTCCGAGGGATCATGCAGAGATGTGCGCCACGGCTCTTAATGGTGCGTTGGACCTAATGCTGTTTCATGCTTTGAATGTTGCCGACACCAACGGCCTGGATGGGCGCAAGCTAGATTGCTGGTTGCATAGTTCCGACGGAAAGCTAAGAGCGTTCAATGAGCTTTGCTTCAACTTAGATCTGGGAACCGGGCAAGCGGGTCTTTTTACTGCTGTAAGCACGCATGAGGACGCAAGTGAGTATTGGAGTCAAACAAGCGAGAATCTTCACAAATTGGCTAGAGTCGGATCAAGGCGCGCGATTCACGGCATGATCCGTAACATGTTGGGCATCGATGACGATGCTGAAAATCTCGAGAAGCTTCGTAAGCTGCCGGATCTCGCCAAGCGGATGATCGAGCTTTCGGCCCTCAATCTTGACGAATTCAGTAGGGCACCTCCCGTCAGAAAGTGATAAAAAATCGAAGGGAGCGACACGTGCGATAAGGGCGAGTTACCGATCGTGCGTGTGTCGTTTCTAGATATGGGTGCGATATCGACCTTGAGTCGCGTGAAATCAATTCGACATACGTTTCGCCACAAACCAGCCATGCTGATCGGGAGCATCGACTCCGCGCGATATTACCGACTCAGCAGGAGACCGCTCAGTGCCCGACACCAGTGTGCGAGTTCTCATGCAATAAGGGTGGACCGTTCCGTACTCAATTCACGTTTCCTTCTTATCCTCGTGAATTTCGAGGACAGCCATTTATGAGCTTTGCTTTGTTCGGTTACCAGCCACCGCCCTCCGAGGCGCTACGTGTGTATGCGCGCGCGCTCTACGAACGACGCCAAGATGCAGCACCTGTGTCGCGCGTAGAAGTGGCCGATGAGGGATGGCGCCCTGGTGTCAATCGGTGTCACGAGAACGTCGAAGAATGGTGTATCTTGCATCCGGACCACCAGATCGTGCGGGGCTGGCTGTTCTTCTCACTTCCGGGTCTGGCCTATTGCCAGTTCGTATCTCATTCGGTGGTGCGTCGACCGGACGGTACACTGATCGACATCACGCCAACCGGGCCGCTTGCGAATGCGGACCCATATCCTTTTCTTCCGGCTGGCGTTAGCGAAGAAGAATACGGCGCCGTCGCAGGCGAGCTCTACAACACCACTGGCAGTGGAAACCTCTACTGGCAGCACACCGGGGCTTGATTCAGGACGGGGAGCGCGGCGCCGTTAACGGAGAAAACAAGATGCTCCAGTTTGACAGTGCACTACGCTGGACCTCACCGGGCGAGATGCCTGTCGAAGTCGTGGACGATGTGTTCACAGAAATTGTGATGCGCATTGTCGCGCAGGCAGATGCTCAAACCGTATACGAACTTTTCAAGCGGCGCTTCGCGCAGGCGTCGGGCCGTACCGCGTCGCGCAGTTCGAGCGAGAGCTGGGCCGAAAGCGATCTGCGATCTTACATGACACATGCGGCCGACAACGCTGCGCTATTCGTTGAGGCTCTGCATGACGGCATGTGCGATGTCGAGCGACTGCACCCATCCGTCGGTCTACCACCCTGGCACTATGTGAACCGGGTACTCTTGCCCAGCGGGTGTGCGATTGATCCACCGAATCTGATCGTCGGCATAGTGGGATCCTCCGTCACGGTGCCGCAGAACGTCCCGTCGCTGGATGTCCAGGCAAACGAGCTGATCCAGCGTTCACTGGTTCAGTCTGAAGATCTGCTCAACAGTGGCCTTTACCGCCAGGCGGTTCAGGAAATACTGTGGCTTCTCGAAACCATCTCGACGGCATTCGAAGGGTCAACCCACGGTGCTGGCACGGTGCAGGGCAAATACTTCAACCACATCATCGGTGAACTGAAGAATTTCAATCGTGGAAGGATGCTTGCTCAAGTGGCGACGTGGATGCAGAACCTGCATGGGTACCTGTCGTCGCCCAGCGGTGGAGGCGTTCGGCACGGCACGGTGCTAAACGATGCGTATGATCTGAGCGAAGGCGAAGCAAGGCTGATTTGTGACCTCACGCGAAGCTATATCTCCTACCTCCTGCATGAGCATCAACGTCTAGGCCTGCGGTGATCGACGTTAACGTACGGGAATCGCCAGCGCGCTAGAGGTCAGGGTCTCCAGTGAGGCATTGGATGTAGCAGTGCGACACGAATATAGACCGTATCAAAGCTGGCGGCAGTGTTTTGTGCGAGTCATCCATCTACTATTCCGCTTCCTTGGTGGCTCACTTGCATGGAGTGATCGTGGTCACGAAAATGATCTACGGTCGACGGCGATGAAGCGTAGGCTGAACACATCTTTCCGAAGGAAAGGAATAGGCCTCGGATCGTGATCTATCCTTTGCGAGGCTCCGCGTCCAGTTTGGGGGGATGCAATCGAAAAGGGATCGCGCTTTTGTACTTCACTTTAGTGAAAGAGTCGCAATGCAGACCTTGAAACCCCAAGATGTAGCGACGTGCATCTACTGCGGCCTCGAGCGTGGCTTCACAAACGAGCATGTATTTCCAGCTGGCCTGGGTGGCGACGACGATCGCTTCCTTTTGACTAACATGGTCTGTGGCCATTGCAATACCAACATCTTTTCACCGATCGAACTGCAATTCATGCGTTCGTCGCCGACGGCCCTCGCCCGTATTTTTCTTCAGCCACATGGCAGAGGCCGCGGAAAGAAAGCGAGCTTGCCAACGATCGACACACGAGAAACGACGGTGCTTACTGAGAATTTCGGTGCGGTTGAGGGGGAGGTCGGTACGTCGGGTAAGGCGGTAATTCTCATGCAACTCGTCTTTCTCGACGACGGGCGAGTAGGCTGCACGGGAAGCAATGCCGAAAACCCGGACGACTTCTTTGCGAGTCTTTCCGCGACACTGACCGATTCCATCGACTTGATCGAAAAGATCGGGATTGGTAAGAGTGCAAAATTTATCGTTGAGACTGTCCGGTGGACTGAGGCAGGGTATGAAAGCGGGTCGCGGTACGCGGCTGAACGTCCGCCTGTATCGGGTCTTTGGCGAGAGGTATTACATCCGTCGCCAAGTGGTAAGGTGTGTCGTCCACCGACCCTCTACAGACGGCGAGCTGGCCAGATCGTGCTGCGAGCGCCGACTGGGTGCGATGAGCTAGCGTTGTTGACGAGGGCACGAAAGGCTTTGCCGGCACTTTCGGTTACGACTCGAGAGGAAGCCGCCGTGGTCAATCCACTGGTACATCTCTCGATGTCGATGGAGTTGAGCACCTACGCACGCGTTATTGCGAAGATCGGGGTTAATGCCATCGCTTATGCGTACGGCCGGGACTATGCACGACACCACGGATTCAACGGCATCAAGCGAGCGATCCTAACAAATAAGCGCGCGATACCACTGAGTACGAAACCATCACAAGACGACCCGTTCTCAGGCGTACCTGCCGATAGGCACGTCGTCATGGTTCATTTTCAGAAGGGGCACGCCGGTCGGTACCGTGTTGCAGTTTCAGCAAGATTGTATGGTGGGGCAACGACGTGGGTATGGCTCTCTGAAAAGGCAGTTGCTCCGCCAGAACGGGCGGCGATTCTTGTGGTGAAGTATCGCGAGCATCGTATTGAAGAATTCAACAATCTTAGGCAATTCGTGGAGGCTTACCCTCCGGAAGTACCAATCGAATTCATCCGGGAACAGATGGTGAAACTGTATTCCGCACTACCTCACGGGATATGAGGTGAAGATACTTGAGAGGACCATTCGTATTGAATGGAGGGAGCGATTCGGGCCTGAGTTAGACGGTGGCGCAAGGCAAGACGTGAGGTGCTTGAGTCTATCTTGATTGTCGTTGCTGCAAGAGCTATTCGCCCATGAACATCGCGCGTGAAAACTACGTTCCACCGGGGACTCGATGCATAAGCCTGATCCTAAGATTCGAGCAACTGAGCGCCCGATTCGTATCGCGTACGTACTGGAAGATGGGGAAGATTCACATCACTGGCTAGACGAAATAATGGCTGAATGCTTCGCGCGCCACGGAGGCCGTCAGTCGTTGATCGTGCCATGCATCGAAGGGCGAATTTCTCAGCGCTACATCGACTGGTTAAAGGTCATCGATCCAGATGTCGTGATGCTTTTGACGTATCGGAATTCTGAAATTGCGTCACACTTACGACCGCATATAGGTGACGTGCTTTTGGAGCATCGGCAGCGAGATCCGGAAGAGATCGAACCTCAACCGCGTGTCTATCGCGAGCCTGCGGCGCTCACGTCGCTCTCATGGATCCCGTTCCTGAAGACCGTCTCGGGTCTTCGTCGGCACACAGTTGATTTGATCCTGGACAGCTATCCGCAGTGGGAAGACGATGGCTTGATAAAGGACAACTTTGGTACGCTCCACGCAAGCATCGGCCGATACCCGGTACACGATCAAATCGGCGTGCGTCCTCTAATGTTGACCCCCGAAAACCCGTCTCCGAATCGCTGGCGGTTGAATATAGCGAATCCAGAGGAAGTGCAAGATGCATATGCTGCTCTCGAGCACCTTGGGCGAAGCAGTGTGTCGACGCTTGCCCAACTGTCAAACTTGATGTGTCAGCCTTTTCGCGCGAACCATGCGTGGAGAGACGCATTCTGTCTTGTCGTCGGTGATAGCTTGGCAGACCGAATTTCCTGCTGGAACGCCGGTTTGTTGTTCGATGATTCGACAAATCAGACTTACCATACTCTGCGAGTGCCATCGACAGTCGCTAATGACGAGGAAAAGATCGCCAGCATTGGTGCCTTTCTTCGGGCAGTAAACTGGCTTGGTGGCGGCTCTGGACCTCAGCAAATTGCGGTTCGCTCGTATTCGCTCGACGAGCCGTCACTCTCGTCGTTTGTTGACAAAATTGCACTGGCTGCGCGATCAACGGTGATCTATTCGACGATCTCAAGTTTCGACGATTGTTGTCCCGCAGATGCCTCGAGTGTACGTCCCGCTTTTGGTATGACCAGAACGTCACGTGGTACGAGCGAAACGTCAGTGCAAGATCAGACGACACTTGTTGAGGTGCCGGCACCACCCCATCTCAAGTACAGCGCAGGTCAGCACCCGATATTTTCGGAAGGAGTGTGGTTTGTTGATCTAAGTGTTGATAAGTTAGAAGATCACGGACGATTCAGCAACATTCGGCAAAGCTGGAGATTGCCAAAGAGGCGGATGCTGGTTGGACACTTTGTTAGGGTTGAAGGTGCTCGAATTCTTCGATTTGGAAACCTGTCGGCTCCTGCAAGCATCGAGTCAGCCACAATAAAAATTACGCAGCCAAGTGATGAGACATTTTTCGCCAGTCTGATTACCCAAGCGAACTTCCTCCATCACGACGATATCGAGTTCGATCCGGACGCACAACCACCATACCGTTACGTTGAGTTGTCGGATAAGGGGCGCTATCTTGCGGGTTTGCTCGGAATGTTTGGATCACTAAGTGACATTGAGCATACGATGGATATGCGATTCTGGCGTCGGCAGTTTTATGCGATGGCGGCACCAGCCAACAATCAGAACGCCGAGGTCATCGCCCTTCTCAAGAATAGGCTCAAAGCTAGAACAGGCTCACTTCTTATCGACGATGACGAAGGTTGGGAGCGTCTGGCGGATCATGTTGTTCGAAACGCCAGTCGACTGAAGGTTCCGCGTCTGCGTACCCGCTATGACAGATTGCTGAAGCTCTGGCTTGCTGAGCTCGATGAAGCGGTTGCCGGGGATGCTAACCTGAGAGAGCGTGTAGACGAGATCATGACAGACGCTCCGGGCGAGCTCAAGTCATCGTTGGCATACCTGGTCGACAGACGCGTTTTTTATCGTGGACACGAATGGGTGTGTCGGAACTGCTCGCATCGAAATTGGGTGAACGTTCGCAATTTAGACGACAAAATGGGATGCGATGTTTGCGCCATGGAGCACTTCCTTCCTGTCGACGTCGCAATGGACTTCCGCCTCAATGAGTTCTTTGCGACGTGTCTTCGGGAGCATGACACGTTGACTGTTGCGTGTATCTTGGCGGCTCTTCGAAAGGAGTCGGCATCGTTCTTCAGTTTCACACCGCAAACGATGCTGTACAAGCGCTATCCGGAAGACCAAGATTGGGTTCCGTCCCGAGAGCTAGACATCTTGTGTGTTTGTGACGGGAAGTTCGTTATTGGCGAAGCCAAGGCGCGAGCGGAACTGATTGCACCATCTGACATTTCTGATCTCGCGGAAACCGCAAAAGATCTGAAGGTTGACGTTGCCCTTCTGGCAGTACTGTCCGATGAGCGCTCATTGATAGACGCTAAGCTTCAACAGCTTCGTGAATTGGTCCCAGACACAATTGAGGTTCGAGCTATGGTCGCGAGTTGGGACAATGAACCATCAGCCTATCTTGCAGGGCAGGTCTTTGTGCATTCCCTTTGATGGCGAAGCGGCGGAACTAAGTGTCGAGACTATCTGACCCAAGGAGCTCTTCCAATGAGTCAATTGGGGACGCGCCGCACGCGCGGCACCAGTCAATGTAGCCGAAGAAGTCAAGGGACCGGACGCCACGCTCAATCTTCGACAAATTCGATTGATCAATTTTTAGGAGTTTGGCCAACTCGGTCTGAGAAAAACCAGCTCGCTTGCGCAACGCGTAAAGTTGATCACGGAGGCGTGTTGGGTCTGTTAGCACTTGATTTGAATTTCCAGGTGGGGGCACAGGTACGCGTTCCATGTAACAAGGAGTTTCCGGTGAAGATCAGTGTTTGCTTTACTAATGCCTGGAATTCTCTCATGTCGGCAGTCCGTAGAAAAGCTGCCATAGCAGTTCTTCGACGCGTCGCGCGCCTAGTTCCGTTAGGCCAACATTGAGAGGCTTGCACCCTTCGAGCAGCGGGTGGGGCGTCCCGAGAAACACGCGCGCATCCTCTCGATTTCCCCACATATAAGAGGCTGTCGCGACTATACGCGCGAGTCGCTCGGTCCTTTCGGACTCCGCTTGGGTGAGTCGAGCACGACGTCGCTTGTAGGTCGCTGCTGGGACGATTTGTGCGAGTAACGCGTGCTGCGCTTCAACGCCGCTGGTAGCGGACTCAACGCAGTTACGCAGCGCCGACTTTGGGAGCCCTTCTTGGACTCGCGCATCGAGTTCAGCCAAAGTATGCGGAACAGGGTGCAAGGCCATCACTTCAGCGATCGATTCAGGCGATACCAGTTGCATCGTGGTCGCTCCTATTTAGACCGACGGCGCGTGAGAGGGCATGCGCAAGCGGATGCGTTCGCGCACAAATTTGGACTATCCATCGTGATGGTAGCAACTTGGCGTCGTGCCCACGTTGCTTGGTGCGATATGCCGTCTCGGTGTAGCACTGGAACCTCTCCGTGCGTGACCAACTGAGGTAGCGAAGATGCCGACAAGCTTCTGAGTCCGTTTTCGCATGCGAAATTTTTTGGCCGTGCCCGTCAATGGAATTTCGCTCGGTTCGAGCGGGATCAGAGGAATGTGAACAGTCTAGATCGGGATCCGAGGTCGCAGTACACGAGACAGAGCGCACCTCTTTGTGCCCCTCGGCGCCGTTTAATGAACTCTACATAGAGCTCTACATGGAAGGTGAGTAATTCAAATAGATCAATGCGTTGCGCGAAAATTAACCATACATAGAACCCTACATTCACCATGGGGGTGTGGTCGGCTTATGAGCAATTGCTGGGGGCTCGTCAGGGGCTTTGCCTTGACTCAGTTTGGCCCCCCGGCGGCGGCGCTCGTACATCGCCAGAATGGCGGGAAGATCGTCACCTATATCCAGAAAGGAGGCGCGCGGGCGTTGCGATCTAGCTGAGATGCTGAATTCGGGGCGATAGCGGCGAACGTACCAGAGGAGATACCAGCGTAGGACGCCACGATTGACTGGTCCGTCTATTTCGTTCATGTCAATCAACGACGCGGTAACGACATGCCTCTGAAGTGCCACGATAGTGTCGCTAGCTTGGGCATTGACGTTTGGCGGCCCGTGCGCCGCTAGTGAATGACAGCAGCGAGGGCAGTTCCGGATGTTCAGTGTTTTGTCAGTCAAGATTCTTCCGTACGACATTCCAGATCTTGGGCTGCCACATTGTCCACAGTGATCAGCAAGTTCGATTCGATGGATGGGGCAGTATTTCCAGTCGAGGAATCGCCACTGGATACGGAAATATGGGACAGGGTCCGTCCGCAAGCATTCGGTGCAAAATCGATACTTCACACGATAGGGTCTGTCGGTGATCAAGAGAGCGGTGAGGAATCGATCCCGTCTCACTGCCGAAAACGTATTCCCAAGGTTGCGCAGACGTTGCTCCGGGATCTTGGTACCTCGCCCGATACGCAGTAGGTCCTCGGCTCGCAGCGATATGTCGGGATCGTAGTTTTCCTTTATGCCGAAATTCCGTAACAGCATCCAGTACGAGATGTGGTGCTTCTCGCAAACTCGCAGTATCCACGACGCTGGCGACTCGTCGGCAATGGGAGTGGGTACGACTAGCAAACTGGGTAGCCCCTCAATCATCGGCTTCTCCAAACAGTGGCAACTGAGGATTAGTCAAGCGACACCGTCGGCGTGGCATTGACCCCGACCTTTCATCCAGCTTCCCCGCTATCGACTCGATCATCCGAACGTCGGAAGCCGATGTGTAGTCGAGACGAAGCGAGGCGAATGCGGTCGTGTGTACGTTGACGTCGAGCCGGCCAGACCTCGTACTGATTAACTGCACGAAACGGTCGTGTGCCCTGCAACAGACCATCGAAGCTTCGTCGGTAGGCAAGAGCCGGTTGGCGCTTCGTGGTTTTGTCGACTGATTCTCTTCGACGATTCCGAACGCCCAAATAAGGCGAAGATAGGTGTCAATCGACACATCGTCGAACACACCCAAGATCGCGTCGCGGGCATGGAGGCGAAAATGCGCGGTACCGAGTAAGTACGTTGCCTGTCGCGCAACTTCCACTTCGCGTGGATCCGCCTGTTCAGTGCGCTGGTAGGCATCTGTCAGATGCAGACCGCATTCACACGTGTCGATCGAGGGGCGCCGCCAACTGATCGGTCGTCCGCAAGCGCAGTGTTCGATGAGACGAATTCCGTGCACGGGGCACGCGGTGACCAAGGACACGGACCAAATGGCAAGCGCGTGGGCTTGCTCGCGAATGCATATTGGGCAGAGTTGCGGGTGGGTTTGACGCAGATGGTAGGGGCGTAGAAAGTCGAATCCTAGGAAGTGGGCTCCAACGCTGCATCCTCGAAATTGCCTTTGCACAAAGGCGTGACATAACTTGGCCGGCGTACACCCGAACATGAAAGCGATGGCACTTGCCGATTGCGCAGGAAGATAGAGGTGACCCGGCGACGCAAAGTGTCGGGCGAGATCGTGAAAGGTGATGCAGTTCCGAGTCGCCATTCTCAAAGCGAATCCCATACCGTCTTCATCGGCGTGGATCTCGTCCTGCCTGGGATATGGCACTGCTGAGAAGGGACGCATCACACAAATGGATTCGGAAGGCTTGAGTCGTCACCGTAGACTCGATTGAACGCGATCTGTAGATGCTGCTTTGTGACCTGACCTTCGCCGTTGTCGATCGCAATCATGGAGACCTCGATAATCAGCGCTTTTAGCATGCGCATCATTCCGCGCGTGGCTCTGAACATTGTCGTTGCGTAGTCGGTGCACAAGGGCGCCAAATTGACCTCCGGGACCGCCGACGAGAACGCAGTGAGCATCCCACGCCACTCTTCGTCATTCTCGAACGCAGGCAGCGCAAGAACAGTGGGGACTCGCGAGGAGAGCTGCGGGTCGCCCTTCTCAATGCTTCGCAATGTCTCTGTGCCCGCGAGCAGGACCGGGCACTTGGTCTTCGTCATCAGTCTTTTCGTCCAGTCGATCATGTCTGCGCGAGCATCGGTTTTTCTTGCGAGAAAGACGTGTTGATACTCGTCGATCGCGATTAGTCGTATGCCGTGGTGATCAACTGCCTCAACAAGCAGGTCGAACGATATGGTGTTGTTCCGCCGGACTGATCGTGGCGGGATGACATAGTTGAGCCCGGCGAGAAGTTCGTCCTGGACCTGGCTCACGCTCGGAGATTCTTTCAGCGAAGCGCAAAGGACGCTATTTGGTGGCAGAAACGGCCATCTGCATACGTTTTGCTTTACCGATTCGATAAGAAGAGTCTTACCGGAACCAGCTGGAGCGATGACGCTCACGCCGGTTGTCATCGAAACAGAGTTTCCTATCTGGATGACCCTAGCGATCGCGTCGAGTGCGCGCTTGAACTTTGTGTGGTGAACTCGTATGCCTTCGATGCGGATTCCAGCTTGTATGGCTTGATCGCTATAGCTCATAGGATGTCTCCGACGAAGGTATCAAACGATGGAATCGGCTTAGTCATCGCCACCTCGTCTTCATCGGTGGCGAACTGCTCGAATGCCCGGATCGGAGTCGCCGGGGCAGCGGAGGGCGCGACAGACACAGCGCTGACTTGCTGAAGCAGTGCCAAGTCTCGAGGAGCTTGTCTGATGCGTTTCCCCGTTGAAACTGCAGTTGCCCAGTGGTCGAGCAACGCGAGCCGAGCCTTTCTCAACACCTCTTCGGCATTTGCGAGAGTCAAACGTTGTGCGGCCGCCGCGCGGATGATTCGATGTTGAGTCTCCGACAGGCCAGTCGCATATTCTTCGTCCTTGGCCGACACACTCACCCATTCGGTGGTGCGTGGGTGCTGTACGAATACACTCCCAAGTTCGTACGGGTTATAGACGATATTGGCGCGAAAATTCGCTCCAACCTCTTTCCTCATGTCGCCTAGCTCATCAGATGCGTATGTGATCCATTTCCGGGTCAGTCCGTCATGACGGACCGTCGTGGTCGTGCGAATCCCGGCTATGACGTCAAGATTCCTTGTCGACTCCAGGAATGTTGGGGCGGGGCAGCTATCCAGGCCGTCCAGGAACAAATCGATTGGGCGGCTCATTTTCCTGGAGTGAATTTGGAAGGGGTGTACGTCAACCACCCACTGCAATACTCCGTGACACAGGTCGGAGAAAGTGATGCAAGCCGTTACACGTGGATCGATCGGATCGGGTTGGCGCCCCGGCTTCTGGGGGCGACCTTGCGCAGGGAGGTCGCGGGTAAGTTCACCGAGATGGCGCTCGACGACGGCTTTGAACCAAGGCATGCGTACCGGACAGTACTCCAGGTCAGAGCACAACTCGTTCACGATAAGCTTGAGGCGATTCGAGTGTACCGACAGGGCGTTGTCAACGACGAGAGTCTCCCATAGGCCCATCGCATGCCATGGATTAAACAGGTTCGCGGTCTTCGTGATCTCGTCTTTCGGCTGTATTGCTAGCTTGATACATTGGAGAACACGTGCGAGCGATTCGCCTTCGAACGATATGTAGAAGCCAAGGATGTAGCCACTGTAGCTGCATACCAGGAAGGTGATCGTTGGTCTCCCGAGCGGGATGCCCCAGCGATCGTCAATCACCCAGATGTCGAGCAACGTGTGATCCATCTCGACTCGCTCGAGTGGTCGGGATGCGTAGCGGCCTGGTTTCGAAAATCGCCATTTGTGATTCGCTTCGACCGTGCCGAGACGAAGTCTGTCGCGATCGTAAGGTGTAGTCTCGTACGCTATTCGGCGAACTGTCGATGAACTTACGACGGCTTTGCCGGTTGGTATGCGGCCCGCCTCAACCTCATCGGCAAGTGCTTCAACGACACGGTCATGTATTTCGACAAGGGTGGCCCCTCGCTTCTTGAAATAGTGCCGTTTCAAGACATTGTCGACAATCGCGCGGACCTGACTAGGGATGCGTGGTTGACGTCTGCGGTGAGCATTCCCGGAGATGAGGGCGCTTGGGTTGCCGTCGCTTGTGTCGAAGAGTCGCATCCACCGCATGACGGTTGAGGCGCTCGGTGGATGATCGTCTCCGATGGATTCGGCGCATGACGATATAGCGTCCGCAATTCTGCGACGTTGACCTCTCGATATTCCGTGTCGTCGTAGGTATCGCACGTAGTCGTTCGCGCGGACATATGCTTGTTGGTAGCGCTCTGAAATGGAAGTTATAGATATCGCCGTGGGTGCTTCTGGGCGCATCCCGGTCATAAGGTCTGCGTCTCGAACAACATGTACCTTGCCGGAGGTAATGTCCGCCGCGAGCTTTGAGAGCTTCTCGCGACGAATCCTGCCTGACTGTACATGTTCGAGTTGAACGTACGTGTGATCGAGGACGCGCTGAACTTGCCATTGAGAGTCGCCGCTGCGCACGATGAGGCCACGATCTAGCGTATAGATTGTCACTGGATCACCTCAATGGGAAAGACGAGCTGGTGTTCATCGATGCGCAGAGATTCACCGATGCGCAGTTGCCGGCGGCCGACGAGATGGAGAACGGTAGATTGAGGAACGCCGACTTCGTCTGCCAGGTCCCTTATGGTGATGCCGTCCGGCCTTCGGGATGCGATCACCAGTACCTTGGACGTAACGTTTGATTGCAGATGGCTCCTGGCTTGCCGGAGGATGATGGCCGCACGGTCGTGGCGTTTGTCGCCGCGAATGAAATCTTCCGTTGCGACGAGGAATCGGTGGTCTCTGCCGGCTAATATCTTGGCGGCTGCATCAAGGCGCGATCGGACTTCAGGTTCGGACACGCGAGCACTTGGTTTCACTTCGACGACAATCGGTCCGTGCTCGTGTGCCAGAAGAAAATCAGGTGTGTAGCGGCCTGCGCCTCCGAGGTCCAATGTGAATGGTTGCTCAAAGATCGCAGAGACTTTCAGACTGAGAAGCGCGAGCCGGATGAAGTCACGCTCCAGCAGGCTTTCGTACTCGATAGGAGCTGAACGGAACCACGGGCACGCGACGGTGCCTACTCGCCTGAATGGGGAGCGCGTGACGACTTTCCTGACGCCAGACATGAATTTTCTCCAAGCAATATGGTTCCAGCTTCCTTTCTGGAAGTGCTTGAAGAGGACTTGACACGTCCGAACATGCCGCCGATACTGAACTTGCCCAAGTCGTGTATCGAGAGATGCACGCGACGCCGCCTAGTCCTCCGGGGTTAGGTGGCGTTTTTATTTCTACATGGGAATCTCCTCTTGAGATTCGCCGGCCGGATTGGACGCCTTGCTCTTGCGAAGCCCGACGCCATTACCGACTGAATCGAGGAAGGTGGAAAGGGTGTTGAAGTCTGCGGATGACAACCTAGGAAGCGCGTCAGAGAGCTTCGCGAAGTATCTATAAGCCGCAGGCGGTGCATCGTTGGGGGGGAGGTCGAACCTCCGGGACGCTTGGAATGCTTGCCATAGAGACGCTTCTTCCTGCGGATGAAGGCTTAGCGCTTCGACAATTTTCCTGACTAGGTCCCTGTCCCTCGGGAGCTTAGTGCCGCGCTCCAATTGAGAGATGTAGGATTGACGGAGACCGAGCCGGTCGGCCAGCTCTCCCTGCGCAACGTCATACTCTGCGCGCAACTGCCGCAATGCAACAGAGAACGGACTCATTGCAACCTCGAGCAAATTTCTCTTGATTAGAGTAGAAAAGATTTCTCGTATTTCAAGAAAAAATTGGTCAATAGAGATTGCTATGTTCCAGGGTTTGGTTAATTTTAATCAGTGAAATGAGGTGATTAAAATTTAATTTTCGTGCGTGTTGCGGGCATGCCGGCGGGCTCAGGGGCGATGATTCGGATCAGGTTGGTTCGATTGTCAACGCTCCCTTGGCTGCAGAAGAGCGGGCGAGAGGAGGCGGGTAGATGAGCTCGAACTCACGCATTTGTCAGACTACTGTCGTGTCCTTGGGCACTGCAAGACCGTGACGTGTGGTGCTAAGTGGATGGGCGATCAGCTAGGAATGCCGCGACGAAGTTTGCGCAAGGTACCGGGCGATCACTACGTTCACCACTTCATCGGCGTTGAAATTTCCATCCGACAACTTGAAGAGTTGCAATCCTTCACATAGACCGAGAATGACTATCGTGAGGTGTTCTGCCGGTACGCTGCCTCTTCGACCTGTTCGCTGGAGTAGTTGGTCGACGCGCGAATGAATTTGTTCTATTTTTTCGAGCTGCAATGCGACGAAGTGCTTCCTAAATTCTGGCTCGTGTCTTGCAACAAGCATAGCTTCTGCCCACAGCGGATAGCAGTCGCTACCACGAATGAGTTGACGACAGTAAGCGGCGATCAGAGATTCGATATTCGCTTGATGGATGTGACAGTCTGACAGCTGAGGAAAGTTTGTGCGCTCCTGATCGCGACGCAGCAACTCGAGCAACAGCGCCGCCTTGGCGCCGACGCCGATGCTCGAGTAGAGGACCCCGCGTGTGTAACCTGCCGCTTCGGCAATGTCCCGTACACTCGACGACACATATCCCTTCTCGAGGAATACACTGCGTGCCGCAATGAGCAAACGCTCTCGAGTCCGGGCTTTGTCCTGTTCACGAGTGGAACTTGCCGACGAGGCCACGGGGCATTACTCGCGAACCCAGGTCTGCGTGCGCCCGAGCAGACTGATCCCGATGTAGCCCCGCACGTTCAGTTTCTTTCCGTCATCCGACAGCGCCATTTTTGCGCTGTAGACCTTGCCATTTTCGGGATCGAGAATGTTGCCGCCCGACCATTCGTTGTCGCCAGTCTTTTTCAGGCCTCTCAGAATCGTCATGCCGACAATCGGTTTGTCCTTACGGTCGTCGGTACATTTCGAACAGATCTTGGTGCGCTCGTCGTCCTTCAGGACGTTGGTAAGCTTGCCGGAGAAAACACCCTCCTGGTCGACGATCTTGACTTCGCCTCGAGGCTGACCGGTCGCATCGTCGATCGTTCTCCAGGTACCGGCGGGAGAAGTCTGGGCGAACGAATTGCTCGCGGCAAGAGCGATTGCGAATCCACTAAGAAGGTGAAAAATCATGCTGCGCGAATAGCTGTTCATTTGCATTCCTTATTTGAGTGGGTTTGTACATGATGCAACTCGCCGCACCTGGCCGGTTGCATCTTCTGCCTGAGCGAAATGTTAAACGCCGAAAATCTTTCGGTATTTCGGAACTAGCATGTGGCCGGCCTTCGCCATGCGGCTGAACGCCGGGGAGCGCACCACGCCTACGACAGGAAGGTGGAGTACACCATTTCGGCTGCCGAGTGTGACCGCCATCATCGGATTCCCGGTCTGCGGTTTATGGGCCTTGAGCCGATGCGGTCCACCAGAGTTAGCGAGCACTGCACGAATGTTGTGACTCGCGTTCTTGACTTGAGCGTCGATGTGCCACGCCATCTTGTTCTCGTCGAGATCAGTGATGTCGCCGAGCGCGAATACTCGATCCAGACCGATGACGCGTAGATCCGATCCGACTCGAATGCGCCCGGCCGCGTTCAGCGTGGAGGCGAAGCGAGGTTTCATATATCCCGTATTGGGTTTGCCGCCGACGCACCAGATCAGCAAGTCATACGGAATTCGCCGGCCTTTCTCGGTCAACGCTTCGCCGGCGGGGGCGAATGCATCCGTGCTGGCACCGTCGGCTCGTTGCAGGCGCTCGTTGAGCAGAATCTGCACGCCATTCTTTTGCAAAACTTTGGCCGCATGGTCAGCGGCCGTCTTTGACGTTCCGGCGAGAAGGCGAGGACCACCTTCGAGAATGGTGATGGATTTGTCGGAGTAATTTTCGCTGATCTCGCCGGCGACCTCGACGCCGATCGGACCACCTCCCACGATGAGAATCCGTTTCGATACGTGGATTCGTTGCTGGTAACTGCTGTAGAAAGCTTTCCGCTCACTGGCGGTGGCGCCGTCGATCGCGCGCATCAGCGAGTTCGAGAACGCGCTTCCGGTCGCCAATACGGTTACTTGCCCCCTGACTACCTGGCGTTGTCCGTCCAGAAGCTCGACGAGCCCCCCGTCGCGGCGCAACTCGACCAGTGAGCCCCGGATATGCTTCACGCGGGGCAGTGCTTCAGCGAACGGGATGATCGCCCGTTCCGCGAACTCGGGTTTGACGAGATTTCGCGGAGCCGCCATCGGAACCTCGAAATAGTCGTTCGGATCGACCAGCGTAATTTGAAACGAGCGCGACAGGGCCTTGGCGAGAGGGGCGCCTGCAATGCCGCCGCCGTAGATGACGATCTGAGAATCGGGAAGGAGTTTGGACATGATTCGATCCGGAAAACGTCGTGGTGGCTCGGGAGCGCCTTTGGTTCAGGCTGCGTCGCGTGAAAGAAAGCGCGTGACTTGTTTGCTGTCTCTGCCACGCGCGAGCTTCATCGCTTCGTTGAGCCAAAGCACCGGGAGAAAGCTGCCGCTCATCTTGAGATGACCAGCGACGAAAGCGCGTTGCAGGTCCGTTTCGTCGCTACTCGTCAATGCACGCAGTGCTTCCTTCGCCGATGACCAGGTCTGTGTCAGATCGGGAACCGCGGAACGACGGCGAGAAAAGAAAAGGCGGCCATCGCGGAGAATCAACTGGCCCCCACCGCCTTGCATCGTGGTGACAGTCACGACGAACGTTCCGGAAGCCAGCATTTCTCGCAAACGCGGCAGACGCGTCGCGGACCGATGGATAAGGGACGGCGTCATCGACAACAACAGACGGACGGCGAAACCAGCGAGCGCCGACGGCATGTAGCTGATCACTGCGTTGCGCAGATTCTCGGCACGCGGTGACGGAGGGCGATGGTGACCGGCACGCGTTGCACCGTGAGTAGACGGATTCATGATTGAGCTCCACGTACGGTGTCGATAATGGATCGACAATTGGTCGGCAGCGCATCACCGCGCCAGCAGACATGTTGGTCAGGACGCACGAGCACCCATTTGCGATCCAGCATGCGGATCAGATGCGGTTCCTCGATATGCACGACAGTGAGCGGTAACCCTGCAGCTTCTGCTGCCGCCTTCATGGGACTCGCATCGCAATTGGCGTTGTCGGCGGCCAGCAGCGTAAATCCGGTCGGGTCAAGATGATCGAAGAGTGCCACGCCGTTTGCCAGGAAGCCGCTGGGCAGGCGTGCACCAGGCCAGGTGGTCGGGAGATACTCGATATCCGGATAGGCAGGAGCAGGCGAGCCATCGGAGCAAATTACTGGCGATCCGGCATAGCGATATCCGATTTCAATCCCCAGTGCTTCATACATCCGTGAGATTCGGGTCTCCAGCATCCGACCGAGCTCACGGCGCTGAGCGTCGCCCTTGGACGAAGCGTCGAACACGGCGTCCTTGTCGGGAAACTGGGCTTCAAAGCAAGCGGCGGCACATTTCATCACGTGATCGCGATTGCGACGGGCGATGGCGATGCGCTCGGCCTCGTAGCTCGGCAACAGTCGGTCGCCACCCCAGCCTTTGAGCATGGCTGCGAGTTTCCAGGCGAGGTTATGTGCTTCGGTGACGCCAGTGTTCATTCCGAGCCCGCCCGTGGGCATGTACTGGTGAGTCGCGTCCCCGGCCATCCACACACGGTCGTCGCCGAACCGTTGCGCCACCAGGAACTGCGGTCGCCACGGCCCGCTCTGCACGATTTCGAACGGCAAGGTCACGCCCAAGGCGCTCGTGACGATCGCCTCCAGCGATTCGCCTTCTCGCGGCGGATAGGCGAGATGGAGCACCCAGTCGCTCTTGCTCGCATCCGGGGATACAAGCAGTCCCGTGAAGCCGGGACGCGACAGCCAGGTGTGCCAGTAGGGTTGATTGTTGGGGTAAAGCGATTTGACGGCGTCGGATCGAAAATGAATGATGTACAACTCACCGATCAGGTCTCGCGTGCCGTCATACTCGATTCCCAGCGTCCGTCTGATCAGACTGTTGGGGCCATCGCAACCAACCAGATACTGCGCGCGGAATTGTTCGACCTGTCCGTCTTCTGTCCGCCTGGCAGTCGCCACGACACCATCAACGTTCTGCTGGAATTCTTCGACTTTCCAGCCGAGTCGAATATCGATGTTCGGATCGGCAACAGTTGCCTCGAGCAGGATCGGCTCGAGGTACATTTGCGAGATCCGTTGCATGGATTCCAGCGGCAAACTGCCATCAGTGCAGGCCGCGATCTGCTTTCGACCTTCGGCTACCGGGGGATAGAACAGGTGACGATCGCGCAGCACGCCGTACCACGGGCCATTCGCCGTCGCGGCATATGCCGCGTACTGGTTTGCCTCCACCGGATTGCCGGCTGCTCGAATCTTGTCTGCAAGACCCAACTGGCGAAATATCTCCATCGAGCGGCAATTCACGACATCAAGCTTGGGATGACGAGTCGTCGTCGTTCGATCGTTCAGAACGACGGAAGCAATGCCTTGCTGACTAAGGCTCAAGGCGAGGGTCATGCCAACAGGGCCAGCCCCAACAATCAAGACGGGCGTGGTAGTCATAAAGGTCTCCTAATAATCAACTGTCACCCGGATCGCGGGCATCGATCAGTTCGATGGATCCTGCGATCCTCGACGTTTATCGTCGTATGTATCTGCAGCCTTTCGGCTGACCGACGTACTCGACTACCAAGAACGAGTCGAGAGAAATTTGTTACGGCCGCTCTGCCAGGGGCGGCAGTTCTGCAGTGGCGTGACGTCGAGCCGTCTCACCGTCGACGCCCAGGCTCCGCAAAACCAACTCAGCCGTGTCCGAACCGGCATCGCGCCAAGTGCGATGTCCGTCGAGAACCAGAACGATGGAGGCCAGTACCGAACCCGCGATGACGGCAATGGCCGAGTGAAGTTGCTCGGGCCGGAAGTCATAGCGTTGTTGCTCCAGTCCATCGACCACGTCACGCATCGTCGGACCTGCCCACATACCCTGCAGCGCGTCATGGCTGAAGGCGAAGCGGCTGAGAAAGCGTCCCCAGTGGGGTTCTTCGTGAGCTCGACGGATGAAGTAGCGAATGCCGTTTGCCAGCCGTTGGGCGGGGTCGGACACATTCACGAAGCTTGCGACGACGCGCTCGTGCATCTCTTCCGCCATTCGCGCAGCCACCGTCTCAAACAGCGCCTCTGGGGAGGGGACGTGGTTGTAGACCGTTCCGCGAGCGATTCCGGCAGCTTGAGCCAGTTCGCTGATGCTCACTTGGGTCTCGCCTTTCTCGGCGAAGAGTTCGAATGCGGCCCGGTGGATACGGGAAATGATCGGGAGATTGGGCTCCATGGCTGAATCCTTCGTTTGATGTCTACCATTGAACATCATTGTTCAAAAATGGTCAACTTCTCGGCCTAGTGATTTACACTGATACTCGTTTTTGAACATGAGTGTTCATAATAGTTCTCAAGTGTTCTGCTTAGAGGTGTTTTTTGGGGACACGTTACCCATCTCCTCGTTCATTGCCATGACTACGCTGCTCACCACCCAACCGGCTCGCCACCCGAACCCGACGGTCAAGGCCACCTCGCTGGCCTATTTGATCTTCGAGCGACCAGACCTCGATCAGGCGGAGCGCTTCCTCCTCGACTTCGGGCTGTCCACCGTCCGCCGCTCCGACGACATGTTGTACATGCGAGGTACTTCCGACGCGCCGTACTGCTATCGCGTACATCGAGCTGAAAAGTCCAGGTTCGTCGGACTCGGATTCACCGTGGGCGATCGGCGGGACCTGGAGAAACTCTCGCGCTTGCCGGGTGCCGGCGCCATGACGAGCGTCACGCATCCGGGAGAGGGCGAGCGGGTCGTGTTGCATGATCCGGCCGGTTTTGCGGTGGAAATCGTGTGTGGTCAGAATCCTGTCGCAGCGCTTCCGCACCGCGAGCCGCTTCACTTCAACTCGGTCTCGGATTTGCATCGCATCAACGATACCCAGCGTCCGCCCGTGCAACCACCTGAGATTGTCCGGCTCGGTCACTGCGTTCTCGAGGTGCCCAACTACCAGGCCACAAGCGCTTGGTATACCGAACATCTCGGCCTGATCCCGAGCGATGTGCAGGTACTGCCGGACGGGTCGCCCGCGGTGGCGTTCTTTCGGCTCGATCTCGGAGAGACACCGGCCGACCATCACACCCTTGCGCTGGCGCAGAGTTTCATGCCGCTCTACAGCCATAGCGCCTACGAAGTGGTCGACGCCGATGCGGTAGGGATGGGCCAGCGCGTATTGCGCGAGCGGGGCTGGAAGCACGCGTGGGGAATCGGGCGGCACATACTCGGCAGCCAGATCTTCGACTACTGGCAGGACCCGTGGGGCGACAAACACGAACACTACTGCGACGGCGACATGTTTACCGCCGATCGACCCACTGGTGTGCATGCAGTCAGCCGGGAGGCGATGTCGCAGTGGGGGCAGCCCATGCCGTCGAGTTTTACCAAACCGACGCTGACGCTGTCGGCAATCGCGGCATTGATTCGCAATGTGCGACGCACACCGGATCTGACGCTGCGCAAGCTGGTGACGCTGGCGCGGATCTTCGCATGATGGATTCGCGTCGAGCGCCCGGGCGTATCGAATGGGCAGACCTGTTCCGAACCGAGATGCCCGCCCTGGTGCCCGTGCAGCCGGCCATTTTTTTCAAACGAGTTTAAGCCATGTCAGTCAATATCGTTCGCTTTGAGCATCGAGATCTCGCCCAATGGGGTGTGATTCGCGGCAACCTTATCACGCCGATTCCCGGTACGTTTGAGACCACCGGCGACTTCGTCCGGCACGCTTCCGTCCCCGAGCTGGCCGCGCTCGGAGGCGACACGCTCGAATTGTCCGCCGTGACGCTGCTGTCACCCGTTACGCAAAACCAGCAGTTCGTGTGTCAGGGAGCGAACTACCGGCAGCACATGATCGAATCGGGAATGGATCCCGACGTGAAGACCTATAACATGATCTTCACCAAGGCCTCCAACTGCATGGTGGCGGCCGACAGCCAAGTGGTGAAGCCCCGCATCGTGCAGTTCCTCGATTACGAGATCGAACTCGGGCTTGTCATTCGCAAAGCCATTCGAGGTGCAGTAGAGGTCACGAATGGCAACCTGCATGAGTATGTCGCCGGTGCCGTGATCGTTAACGACTACTCTGCGCGAGACATCCAGATCCCGCAGATGCAGTTCTACAAAGGCAAATCCTTCAGGACCTTCGGTCCTGTCGGCCCCTGGCTGACGCTGCTCGAGCCCCAGGATTTCCCGGTATTGAGAGATTTGCGGCTGCGGCTGACCGTGAATGGCGAAGTCCGACAAAACGACACGACGGCGAACCTGGTCTACGGCCCGGCGGAGACGCTGACCGAACTTTCGCGCGTGCACGACTTCGAAGCCGGCGATCTGCTGGCGACCGGTACGCCTGCCGGATGCGCTCTGTCCGTGCCATCACCCGCGAAGCAAAGGATTGCCGCGTTGCTGCCTGAAAAGAAGAAGTGGGAATTCTTCCTGAAGGTTCAGTCGGCACGACCGCAGTACCTGAAGGCCGGCGATCTCGTGGAAGCAAGTATCCGATCGACAGACGGTCGGGTGGACCTCGGTATGCAACGCAACCGAATCGTCGCGGAGGGGTGAACATCATGTCGGGAATCGCTACGCTTCACGATGTCGAGGCCATTGAGGCACGCGGCTTGCCGACCGACCTGCCGGCAAGTACCTATGAGGTGATCTGCCGGAGTGCAAGGCAGTATCCGGATGCGCCGGCCTTGAGTTTCTTCATGACGGTCGACGAGCATCGCGTGCCGCGGACATGGACGTATCGCGAGTTGCTCGCACGCATTACGCAGACGGCCAACTTCTTCGAAAGCATCGGAGTCGAGAAAGACAGCGTGATTGCCTTCGTGCTGCCCAACCTGCCCGAAACGCATTTCGTGATTTGGGGTGGTCAGGCCGCGGGCATCGTTTGTGCGTTGAATCCGATGCTGGAAGGCGCTGCGCTTGCGGAACTGCTCAATGCGACTCAGGCAACCGTGCTGGTGACGCTGGCGCCGTTCCCGGGCACTGACATCTGGACGAAGCTGCAGCCCCATCTGGACGGGATTGGTTCGCTCCGGCACCTGGTTCTCGTGAATCTCGCGGATCGCGTGCGCGGTGCGAAGCACTACGTGGCGCAGATGATGCACGAGAACGAGGTCGAGCGCTTGCATGGTTCGGCTGGGCTGCGTGGCGCGGTACCGGACGATATCCGGATTCATAGTTTGAACAGTGCTGTAGCCGATCATCGAGGCGACCGCCTGAACAGTGATCGTTGCTTTTCGGCCGACGATGTCTCCTCTTTCTTCTGTACGGGTGGAACCACCGGTCTCCCGAAAATAGCGATGCGCCGGCACGGCAACGAAGTCGCTAACGCGTGGAGTACCGCACAAGTCCTGGGTGACGGAATCGGGCCGGGAAAGGTTGTTTTCTGTGGCCTACCGTTGTTTCACGTCAACGGCGTGCTGGTCACGGGCCTGCTGCCTTTCTCCAGAGGGGCGCACGTGGTTCTGGGGACGCCGCAAGGCTACCGTGGCGACGGCGTTGTTGCCCGCTTCTGGGAAATTGTCGAGCATCATCGGATCAATTTCTTCAGCGCCGTTCCGACGCTTTACGCATCCCTCCTGCAGGTACCTGTCGGAACGCACGACATCCGTTCGCTCGAATACGGCCTGTGCGGCGCAGCGCCGATGCCAGTCGAAGTGTTCCGCAACTTTCAGGAGCGAACCGGGATCAGAATTCTTGAGGGCTACGGCTTGACCGAGGCCACATGTGTGAGCAGCGTAAATCCGCCATTGGGAGACCGCCGCCTCGGTTCGATCGGATTGCGCGTCCCGTGCCAAAGAATGAAGACGGCCATCCTGGACGAACGAGGTACGTACATTCGGGATTGTGCGGTTGAGGAGGTTGGTGTGCTGCTCGTGTCGGGTCCCAACGTCTTCGCCGGCTACCGCGTAGCGGAGCAGAACAAAGGGCTGTGGGTCGACTGTGGGGCTGACGGACGTTGGCTGAACACCGGCGACCTGGCGCGTCAGGACGAGGATGGATACTTCTGGATGACGGGCCGAAAGAAGGAACTCATTATCCGCGGCGGCCACAACATCGATCCGCTCACGATCGAGCAGCCGCTGCACCGTCACCCCGCCGTGGAGATCGCTGCTGCTCTGGGCCGGCCCGACGCACACGCGGGTGAATTACCCGTTGCCTACGTTCAGTTGCGTACGGGGGCACTTGCCACCGAAGCGGAATTGCTCACCTTCCTCAAAGAGGAAATTCGGGAGAGGGCTGCAATGCCTCGCCAGGTTCATATCGTCGATTCGATGCCGCTGACGGCAGTCGGAAAGATCTTCAAGCCGGAACTGAAGCGACGCGAGACAAAGGACGCATTGGAAGCGGCACTGCACGACGGAGGTGTTGCGTTCCAGCGTCTTGCTGTCGTCGATGACAAGTCGCGGGGGATGGTGGTGAGCGTGACCCTGGAAAATGCCGAATCGGAACAGATCGCACGGCAGATCCTCGGCTGCTTCCCGTTTCAGTTCGACATCGATTGAAGATGCTGCTGAATAAACACTGATCCCCATCTTGGGATCGGATGTCGGGTGAAAATTCGATTCATGAAATTAGGATTCCGTATTTTATAGAGCAAACCCACGTGGTCCGCTTTTTTGACGACTGATTTTTCCCGTCTGAAGCGGAGTTTGGGCGTTGTTCCGCGGTGTTTCTCGCTGTAGCAGTCACACATCAAAATATTGGAGACGACATGAAACACGTAAGCAAAGCGGCCCTCTTGATGATCGCGACCACTTCGATGGCCCATGCGCAGTCCGCTGGGCAAGTCGTGGTGAATGCCGGCTGGTTGCATCTCGCGCCACAAGATTCAAGTCAGCCGTTGACCGTCCATGCATTCGGACAATCGAACGAGGTTCCGGGAAGCGGGGCAAGCGTCGGTAACTCGGATACCTTCGCACTTACGGCGCGGTACTACGTAACGGACCACGTCGCACTCGAGACGATCCTCGGTGTTCCTCCGAAGTTGCATATGACCGGTACGGGGTCGATTTCCCAACTCGGTGAGTTGGGTACGGCGCGAGCCTGGAGCCCCGCCCTTCAGCTCCAATACCATTTCGGCGAGTCGACTTCACGCTTTCGGCCGTATCTGGGGGCGGGGGTCGCCTACGTCTGGTATCGGTCCATTCAGTTGAGTCAACCGGTTGCGACCGGCCAAATGCTCTATTCGCCGACTTTCGGGACGCAGCTCGAGGGTCCGACGTCGGTGACGTTGAGCAAGTCGTTCGCGCCGGTCATCAATGCCGGTCTCACGTACAACATCAACTCGCGCTGGTCGATCGGTGCGTCGGTGTCGTATATGTGGTCGTCGACCAAGGCGACGCTCACGACGCACTCTCCGGTGGGAACCATCACCACCACGACCAAGGTGAAGATCAATCCGATCGTCAGTTTCGTATCGGTCGGCTACAAATTCTAGGGATCGACGCCTTGGTGATGTAGAGAAAGCGGAGCAAGCGGCGAGCGTGATGCCGCATCTCGTCGAGCTCGACAACATCGAAGAGCTACGCAGATCGAGCGTGGGTATGCGCTCAAGTCAAATTTCGATGCAGTATTTGGAGAAGGGCTATGTCAAACGCAGAGGAATCCAGAAACGTTGCGACTGTGAAGGAGTATTACGCACGGGGCGACGCTGGCCGTACAGATCTCTTCGATCTGTTTTCCGACGATTTCCAGTTCTATTTCCCGAAGTTCGGGATCGGAGCCGGAAAGGCGGCGTTTGCCGAGTTCATCACTGGGTTCATGTCGGCCGTCAAATCAATCTCGCATGATGTCGCAGCTATGAAAATCATCGAGGGCGGCGGCTTTGTCGTTGTCGAAGGTGTCACGAGCGGTACCTACAACGACGACAGATCATGGTCAGGTGGAAGGACGCCGGGTGGCCGGTTCTGCAGCGTGTTCGCATTCAATGGCGAGGGCCTCATCAATCGCATGCACGTCTATCTCGATCCCGACTACATGGGCGACGATACGGGCCGCTTTCTTTGGGGAGAATCCCGATGCTGGTGAACAGGCAAATCGTGCATCGCACGCGTGGCGATGGCCACGGACCGATCGCCCGGCTGATGAGTCCGTCCGATCTGGGGGAGATGCTGAAACCTTTCGTGTTTCTCGACATTTTCGACTTGGGGCGACTGGCTCTTCAGGCCATGGCCATGGGCGGGGGGATGCCGCTCCATCCCCATTCGGGCGTGGCAACCGTCACGGTGCTGGTCGAGGGCCGACTGCATTACGACGACCCGACGACTGGTTCCGGCACGATCGAGTACGGAGGTGTTGAATGGATGCGTTCCGGTAGCGGTGTGTGGCACGGCAAGGAAATGTCGCCGTATGAGAACGTGTCCCGCGTCCTCGGCTTTCAGCTTTGGATTGCGTTACCACCCGAGCTCGAGAATGGAGAGCCGGAGTGCTGTTACGTCATTGAAAAAGACATGCGGCGTGCAGGTCCTGCCTACATTATCGTTGGCGAGTATGGGGGAGTCTCGAGCCCTGTTCCGGCGCCGGCAGGCATCAACTATCTGTTGGTCACGCTCGAGCCTGGCGAAAGCTGGACCTACTGGCCGCCAGTCCATCACGCTGTAGGTTGGCTGGCCCTCGCAAAGGGAGCACTGCAAACGGGTGAGTCGATCGCCGCAGGTGAGATGGTGCTCTTCGAGCAGAACGAGGCCGCTATCGTATTGCGTGCATCAGGAAACGAGGATGCCGTTTTCGTACTGGGATCCGCCGTGCCGCATCCGCATGCGTTGCATCTCGGTCGGTACTCGGTTCACACGTCGGCGGAAGCGCTCATGGCAGGCGAACGCCGCATTGCCGAACTTGGCCGTGAGCTGGAAGAGAACGGGACGCAATGTACTGCGTCGGGTACCACTCCGGTGATTCGCTAGTGCGTTGGCCCCTGCATTGACCACGGTATGCCGAAGGCCCCTGCTATTTCGATTTCGGCAACGGAGAACCCGTTCAAATCTCTGTTTCCGCAAACGACGCGTGCAGCAGCGAACCAGCGAGATCATCCCCGACGGGCGTGAAGGTCGATGCCGTCAAACCGTGGATAGCATGTGAGCCTGCAGTCTCGCATGCCCTCGTTCGAGCAGTGACGTGGCGGGCATCTCGATACGAGGTAATGCAGTGTCGACAAGCGCCTTGGTCTCCTGTCGATCGACGCCAAGTGCGCGGAGGATCGCGGCAACGACGGGCTCCGGAGGGATATTTTCGGGGCCTTCGGTCGTGATTCTGAGGATGGTGGCCAGCACAGTTCCGGCGATCACGTCGAGCGCTGTTGCAACACCGACGTCATTGAAGCGGCCCAGCGACAAACCCTGCTGGATGTGAACAGGCAGGAAGACGTAAATAAGACTGCTTGGCCCGGCGGAGTGCAGGCCAGCCGCACAAATGAAACGGGCCAGTAGCGGATAGGTGCGCGCCGTGTGCAGGAACATTCGCACGCCGCATGCGATGCGTCGCGCCGGATCCTCGTATTCATGTACTTCCGCTTCAATCAAGCGCAGCAACTCGTCGTTGAGTTCCTGCGTGACCGCTGCGAGCAGATCCTCGTTCGTTCGGAAGTACTTGTAGAAAGTCCCCTGCGAAACGTCCGCCGCGGCAATGACGTCCTGGATGACGCTTGCCCCGACCCCTTTGTCTGCAAACACCAGCATCGCGCTTTCGATCAGTCGAGCGCGCATCCGTTCACGCCGCTCTGCGGCGACGCGGGTTCGATGATCAACGGTAGTTTCACTCATGACGGAATTATACGGCGCCACAACAAGCACTCCTGCAGCCTAGGTGAAAACGAGTATGTTGTCATGATGACAAATATCTCATTATTAGATCAAGCAAGTTCAATCACCTTCCTGGAGCGACGACGCCGTGAATGCACCGTCCGTGACTCGCGCAATGAACCAACGCACCGTTCGAGTCGGTGCGCGGAACATCTTTTTTACCGAACTGGGAGAGGGGCCTGTTGTCCTCATGCTCCACGGGGGCGGCCCCGGTGCTTCCGGGATGTCGAATTATTCGCGTAACGTCGAATCGCTCGCTTGTCACTATCGAGTCGTCGTGCCGGACATGCCCGGTTACGGTAAATCGACGAAGGGACTTGATCGCGCAGACCCCTTTGGCGATCTGGCCACGAACCTGCTCGGGATGCTGGATGCACTGAAGATTCGGCGCGCGCATGTGATCGGCAACTCGCTGGGTGGCGCATGTGCGCTCCGCATGACGCTGGAGCGCCCTGCCGCAATCGGGCGCCTCGTGTTGATGGGCCCGGGCGGTGTGGATACGACGCGCGGATTGCCTACTCCCGGCCTCAAGCGTTTGCTGAACTACTACAAGGGCGAAGGTCCTTCGTTACAAAAGCTCACGACGTTCATCCGGGGCGACCTCGTGTACGACGGCAGCTTGGTTCCCGATTCGACGATTCAGGAGCGCTTTCAGTCCAGCATCGATCCGGAGGTCGTGGCCAGCCCGCCGTTGCTCGGTCCCAAGGGCATCCCGCAATTCAAGAAGGTGGATTTCACGCGGGACCCGCGGTTGGCGTCGGTGCAGAATCCGACGCTCGTGCTGTGGGGCACGGAGGATAAGGTCAATCGTCCCAGTGGCGCGCATTCGCTTCAGCGGCGCATGCCGAACTGTGACGTACACCTGTTCAGCAAGACCGGTCACTGGGTGCAGTGGGAACGTGCCGACGAATTCAATGCCATGGTATTGGCGTTCCTGGCGCAGGACGGAGCTGACGCTCATGCTGCCCGTACTCGCTGACTCGGAGCTTGTTGCCATGCCAGCCATTGCGAGTTCGTCGTCCGCGCCGAACAGTTTGTTCGGTCGGATCCGTATGGGTTATGTGCTCGCCGAATCCACCCGATTGGACGAATGGAGGAAATTCGTTGGGGAAGGGCTCGGGCTGCATGTAGACCGTCCTCGATCCGGTGTGCTTGCGTGCCGCATCGACTCGCACCAACGGCGGTTGATCATCCGTGAGGGGCGTGCGGAAGACGTTGCTGCAATCGGCTGGCAACTGGCCGATGACGCGGCGTTGAAGCTCGCATTCAATCGCCTTGCCGCGTTTGGCGTCAGCGTGAAGGAAGGAAGTGCCGAAGAGGCCGAGCTGCGAGGTGTGAAGCGCTTCTGGTTCTTCGCGGGACCGAAAATGCTGCGCACCGAACTCTTTACCGACCCGGTGCTGACCGATTTGCCGTTGAACATGAAAGCGAGCGGGTTCGTTACCGGCGCCTCTGGCATGGGGCACGTTGCGATTACGACTCGTCAACCGGAAGCCATGCAGGCGTTCTGGAAAATGGTGTTCGACGCCCGACTTTCCGACGAAATCGAAGACAAGATCGATGGCCTGAGTCTCGACTTTGCCTTCCTTCGATTGAATGAGCGCCACCATTCGCTTGCGACTGCATCGACACGCGGCGTTCGCGTGAATCCGTTGCGCACGCAGATCCATCACATGAATCTCCAGTGCGCGTCGCTGGACGATGTGACCCAAGCCTATCTGCGGTGTCGAGCAATGGGCTATCCGATTGCCAATGCGATCGGCCAGCACCCGAATGACCGCGAGCTTTCCTTCTACGTCGAGACTCCGTCCGGGTTCGAGATCGAACTGGGCTGGAATCCGATCGTGGTGGACGAGCACGCGTGGCGCACGACGACCTATCAGGGCATCAGCCTGTGGGGCCATCGCCCCGAGAACCTGAGCCTGCGCGTCAGGCTGAGCCGCGCCCGTCGTGCGCTCGCCTCGCTGATGCACCCCGAATTCACTATACAAGGAGACCAGTCATGAACGCAGTGCATCAGGACGATGCGTGCGACGTCGCGATCGTGGGGCTCGGGCCGACCGGTCTCGTGCTGGCGCACATGCTCGGGCAGGCAGGACATCACGTCGTCGTGCTCGAGCGCGAGCCGGTTTTTTATGGCAACGCACGGGCGGTGTACACCGACGACGAGTGCATGCGCATTTTCCAGCATCTCGCAGTGGCCGATGAGCTGCAGTCACGGATGATGATGGAGACGCCGGTGCAGCTCGTTCGTCCGGACGGCACGCCGATCACGCAGTACATGCCGCGCAAGCGCCCGCTTGGCTGGCCGGTCATCAACTTCTTCTATCAACCGTATCTGGAAACGACGCTGTCCGACACGCTGTCGCGGTATCCGAACGTGGATATCCGCCGAGGACGTGAGGTCGTCGAATTTTCGCAAGACGGCGAAGGTGTCAGCATCGTGCATCAGGCCACGCGTGAAGCTCGATTCAGCGACAGCACGGATGCGCGGACGAGCGTGAACACCGATCCCGACGCCCGGTCGATGCGGGCACGCTACATGATCGGCGCGGACGGTGGTCGCAGCATCGTGCGTACGCGGCTCGGCATTGAAATGGCCGGCAAGAGTTTCCCGGAGCCGTGGCTCGTCGTGGACATCGAACGCAAGCCGGGTACGGACGCGCTGCGTCATCTTCCTTACTTCAATTTTGTCGTCGACCCGAAGTTGCCGGTCGTGAGCTGTGTGCAGCCCGACAAGTTTCACCGGTTCGAGTTCATGCTGATGCCCGGGGAAACGAAAGAGAACATGGAGCGGCCCGAGACGGTGCGCAAGTACCTGTCCAAATTCGTCGATCCGGACCAGTTCGTCGTCAAACGCAAGCTCGTCTATACGTTCAATGCACTGATCGCGGCCAAATGGCGGGTCGGCCGTGTGCTGCTGGCCGGCGACGCCGCGCACATGACGCCACAGTTCATGGGGCAAGGCGCCAGTTCCGGTGTGCGCGACGCATACAACCTTGGCTGGAAACTGGACCTTGTGTTACGTGGGGTCGCCGGTGACGCGATGCTGGACACCTATCAGTCGGAGCGTCACGCGCATGCAAAGGCAATGATCGACGTATCCGTGTTGCTGAAGAACGTCGTGTCGGCGAGAAATCCGCTCGCGACGCTCGTGCGCGATACCTCCCTCGCGATCATCAGAACAATCCCACCGCTGAAGCGCTGGTTCCAGGAGGGCGGATTCAAGCCCGCTCCCGTCTATCGGAAGAATGCCTATCTCGGCATGCCGCGACGTCGCCGGAACGGACCGGAGGGTGCGTTGGCGCCGCAACCCGAAGTGCGCCGGTTTGATGGTTCACGCCAGCGGATGGACGATCTGCTCGGACGTGGATTTTCGCTCGTCGGATTGAACGTCGATCCGACCCGGTACCTGGACGAAGTGTCGGCGAAAGCGATGCAGACGTTGTCGGTGCAGTGCGTCACGTTGTATCCGTACGGCGGACGTCCGCAGGGCCTCAACGGCGTCGAGCGCGATAACCGGAATGGTGGGGTGACGGAAGTCGAGGATATCAACGGCGACATGGTCTCCTGGTTCGTGAAGGCTGGGTTCAGCGATAAGGCAGTGGCGATCCTGAGGCCGGACCGATTCGTGTTCGCCGTCGTTCCCGTAACCGAGCTCAATCGCACGGTAATGCGACTGCGCGACCAACTTGGCATGCCCATCGCCGGGAGGAGCCCTCGCACCTCTGCTTCGGCAAGCGCGCCTTCCATGGCCAAGGCAGCCTGAATTTCGATTTCCATACCATCAATCATGTCTCAATCGTCTGATCACACTTGCATTCAAGCCGCAGCCGAAGCGCTGCGCAGTGCGCGCGCAACGCGTACCGCGATCGAACCGATTGCTTCGCGGTTCGGCATTTCCGGGCTGGAGGCCGCTTACGCTGTCGCCGAAGCGAATACGGCAGAACGAATTGCCGCTGGGCAGCGCATCGTCGGGAAAAAAGTCGGATTGACTTCGATCGCGGTACAGCAGCAACTGGGTGTCGACCAGCCCGACTTCGGCGTGTTGTTCGACGACATGGAGTATCTCGACGGCGACGATGTTCCAATGAATCGATTGCTGCAGCCGAAGATCGAAGCGGAGGTCGCATTTGTCGTCGGGCGAGATATCGACGACGAAGCACCGAGCTACAGCCGCGTTCTGTCTTCGCTGGCCTATGCGCTGCCGGCCCTCGAGATCGTGGACAGCGCGATTGCGGACTGGCGGATCGCGCTCGAGGACACCGTCGCGGACAACGCCTCATGCGGTCTGTATGTGCTGGGCCATCAGCCGATCGCGGTTGGCCAGCTCTCGCTCGGCGAATTGGGCATGTCGATGACGAAGCAGGGCAAGACTGTGTCAACTGGCGTCGGTGCAGCCTGTCTTGGCCATCCGTTGCGTGCGATCTATTGGCTGGCCTGCACCATGGCGCGCCGCGGTCAGATGCTGCGCGAAGGCGACGTGATCCTGTCCGGCGCACTGGGGCCGATGGTGCCGGTGACGAGGGGCGACGCGATTCACGCGCAGATCGGTGCACTCGGCAGCGTGCGCTGTCGCCTCGTTTAAGGAGCGTATCGATGAGCAAGAAACTCAAGGTCGGCATCATCGGTAGCGGGAACATCGGTACGGATCTGATGATCAAGATCCTGCGGCACGGCGAACACATCGAGATGGGTGCGATGGTCGGAATCGACGCTGCATCGGACGGACTGCAGCGTGCTGCCCGCATGGGCGTCGCCACGACGCACGAAGGCGTCGAAGGACTCAGTCGGATGCCGCTGTTCGAGGACATCGACATCGTGTTCGATGCAACGTCAGCGTCGGCACACACCCGCAACGATGCATTCCTGCGAGCAATCAAGCCTGGCATCCGCTTTGTGGATCTGACGCCGGCGGCAATCGGCCCGTATTGCATCCCGGTGGTGAACGGCGAGCGCCATCTCGATGCGCTCAACGTCAACATGGTGACTTGCGGAGGGCAAGCGACGATCCCGATGGTAGCGGCCGTGTCGCGGGTCGCGAAGGTCCACTACGGCGAGATCGTGGCATCGATTTCCAGCAAGAGCGCGGGGCCCGGCACGCGCGCCAACATCGACGAATTTACCGAAACGACGTCGCGGGCAATCGAGGTGGTCGGCGGAGCGGCGAAGGGGAAAGCCATCATCGTGCTCAACCCTGCCGAGCCGCCGCTCATCATGCGCGATACGGTGTATACGCTCAGCGATTTCGCCGACGAAGGTCGGATCGAGGAGTCTGTCGCCCGAATGGCCGAAGCGGTTCAGTCCTATGTGCCCGGCTATCGCCTGAAGCAACGTGTGCAATTCGATCGCATCGAAGCCGATCGGCCGATCCGGATTCCGGGTGTCGGTGAGCGCATGACGGGCCTCAAGACTTCGATCTTTCTCGAAGTCGAAGGCGCAGCCCACTATCTGCCGGCATACGCCGGCAACCTCGACATCATGACGAGCGCCGCCAAGATCACGGCAGAAAAAGTCGCCGCCCGCCTGCTGGCCAATGCAACGTGAGTTTCGCTCCTATGGACAAGAAGATCTATATCTCCGACGTGACGCTGCGCGATGGCAGTCATGCGATTCGTCACCAGTACAGCGTCTCACAAGCGCAGCAGATTGCGCTTGCGCTCGACGAGGCCCGGGTCGATTCAATCGAAGTGGCACATGGGGACGGCCTGCAGGGAGGAAGCTTCAACTACGGCTTCGGCGCGCATACCGATATCGAATGGATTGAAGCCGTTGCCAGCGTAGTCAAGCATGCGAAGGTTGCCACGTTGCTGTTGCCCGGCATCGGTACCGTGCACGATCTTCGGGCAGCGTACGATGCGGGTGCGCGAATCGTGCGCGTTGCCACGCACTGCACGGAAGCCGACATCTCACGCCAGCACATCGAATACGCAAGCGAGCTGGGCATGGAGGCGGTGGGCTTCCTGATGATGAGTCATATGCAGACGCCACAGGGGCTGGCCGAGCAGGCAAAGCTGATGGAAAGCTATGGTGCGACCTGCTGCTACGTTGTGGATTCTGGTGGCGCGATGAACATGAACGACGTCCGCGATCGCGTGCGAGCGTTCAAGGACGTGTTGAAACCCGAGACCCAGACGGGTATTCATGCGCACCACAACCTGAGCCTCGGCGTGGCGAACTCGATCGTTGCGGTCGAAGAGGGCTGCGATCGCGTCGACGCGAGTCTGGCGGGGATGGGGGCCGGCGCGGGCAATGCACCGCTCGAAGTGTTCATTGCGGCGGCCGATCGCCTTGGCTGGCGTCACGGCACGGATCTGTACCGGTTGATGGATGCAGCGGACGACATCGTGCGACCGCTCCAGGATCGCCCGGTGCGGGTCGACCGGGAAACTCTCGCGCTGGGGTACGCCGGCGTGTACTCGAGCTTTCTGCGCCACGCTGAACTGGCCGCAGGGAAATACGGGCTCGGCACGGTCGATATCCTGGTTGAACTGGGGCGACGGAGAATGGTGGGTGGTCAGGAAGACATGATCGTCGACGTCGCGCTGGACTTGTTGCACGCGCGCGCCGATTAAGGCATCGCATCGTAGGCAACCTCACGACGTCTCGCCGTCGCCGTTCCGGTTTCTGACCGGCGTGGCGATTCATCGTGATTTTGATCAAACATAAAAATTTCGCAATCCATATTAATGATTGCGTATTGGAGCGTGTCGTGCACCGCATAGACGTCCATCACCATTTCATTCCTCCTGCATACCGGGACGCGATGTCGAGGCACGGCCTGCACAAAGTTGCAGGTGCGGCACTTCCGGAATGGAGCGCGGATGCGTCACTCGACGTCATGAACGCGAATGCGATTCAGACAGCCTTGCTGTCGATTTCGGCGCCGGGTGTGTATTTCGGCGATGTGGAAGAAGCACGCAAACTCGCACGCCAATGCAATGAATATACGGCGGGCTTGTGCGATACGTATCCTGGTCGCTTCGGCTCGTTCGCCGTTCTGCCGATGCCCTTCACCGAGCATGCATGTTCGGAAACTGTCCATGCACTCGATGTACTGAAGGCAGACGGTGTCGTGCTGCTCGGTAGCACCGAAGGAAAGTTTCTCGGTGCGCCGGAATTCGATGAACTGATGGCCGAGCTCGATCGCCGCCACGCAGTCGTTTTCGTTCATCCGAATCTGCATCGGACGAGTGAGGAACTCGGGCTCGGTGCACCCGGCTTTCTGATCGAATTCCTGTGCGATACGACGCGCGCCGCGCTTAACCTGATGCTGACAGGGACTATGGAGCGTTACCCGAACATTCGCTGGATTCTCGCGCATGCGGGCGGATTTCTACCTTACGTCGCATGGCGGCTGTCGCTTGCCAATCTCATGCCGGAATACGTGTCGATGGTGCCTGCCGGCGTACTGACGTATATCCGGCGATTTCACTTCGATACCGCGCTGTCACCCGCGGCCTATCCTCAGGCCGCGCTGCGCGAACTGGTCGAGCCATCGCAGATTCTCTTTGGCAGCGATTTCCCGTTCGCGCCGGCACCCGTGACCGCCATGCAGCGCGACGCCCTCGAACGATCGTCGGTCTGGAGCAGCGAAGCGCGCGCCGGGATCGAGCGTGGCAACGCGCTGCGCCTGTTCCCGCGCTTTGCCGGCGCCGGGGAGCATGTCGCGGATGTGCCAGCACACGACGATGGACCTTTGACGTCGCTGAAGCGCGCTGCGGCCGGCGCGAGCGTTCGGTTGATCGATCGGCTCAGAGATCGCTGATTCCCTTTCCGTTCAGAAGGTCAGGCGTGTGCGCCTGGCGGGCGACTTCTGTCCGGCGCCGTATGGCGGTAATCCCCCAGCAGAGTAGTACCCAGATATCACAAAAATCGGAGACAACATGAAACATACGAGCGCGGCAATTCTCTTGTCGATCGCGACGATCTCGGCTGCCCACGCCCAATCGGCGGGGCAGTGGATGGTCAACGCTGGATGGCTGCATATGGCGCCGCAGGACTCCAGTCAACCTCTGACGGTCAACGCGCTCGGGCGTTCCAATACGGTTGCGGGAAGTGGAGCGAGCGTCGCTGATACCGATACATTCGCACTTACCGCAACCTATTTCGTAACGGACCATGTAGCACTGGAGACGATTCTGGGTGTTCCGCCGAAACTGCATCTCAGCGGGACCGGGACGCTTGCGGGGCTCGGAGAACTGGGGACGGCGAGTGCGTGGAGTCCGGCGATTCTCGCGCAGTACCATTTCGGCGAGCCGTCGGCGAGCTTTCGGCCGTACATCGGTGCTGGTGTCTCCTACGTGTGGTTCAAGAACGTCGAGCTCAGCAACAAGGTGGCGTCCGGGGAATTCCTCTATTCACCGACGTTTGGGACGCGTCTGGAAGGGCCAACCTCCGTAACGTTGAGCAAGTCGTTTGCGCCGATCGTCAATGCCGGCCTGAACTACAACATCGATTCGCACTGGTCGGTCGGAGTTTCGGCCGCATACGTATGGCTCTCGACCAAGGCAACACTGACGACACGATCGGCTGTCGGTGCAGTGACCAGTACGACGAAGGTGAAGATCAATCCGATCATCACCTTCGTGTCTGTCGGGTATCGGTTTTGAGATTCAGGATAGTGAATGAGGCTCGTTTGGCTAACGGGCTCTGGAGGGCAAGCTGCCGAATGACGACCCAGCTTGCTTTCGTCGAGAACTCTGCTGGAAATTGCGTTGGACTAGAGTCGACCTTCTTGTGACAATTCCTTCACGGCCAGATCGCATTCGTGATGTCCGAGCGCTCCCCGTCGGACATTTGTGCATCGTATCTAGCGGATACCGGGCGAGCGCTAAAAATATGTGCGGCCTCGCCGAGGTTGATCGCTGACGTGTCAACGTCGGAGGGGCCATTGGTGAGCGCCATTCAGTCTGGATTAGAACATGTGTTTGTTGCACGTTTCACCAATGTATCTATCGTAGGCAGCTTGAACCTTTCCGAGCCCCGCGTTCGATCAGCTTCGTTTATCGGAGGATTGATATCGGTTATCGCTTAGAGCAGGGGATACGCATCAACTCTTATAGAGCTGCTGAGTCGTTCAAGTAAACTTGGTCGCACGATGCGCTCGTCATGACGAGAACCAATTTTGGTGGAGCGCTTCGATCTCACGCTCGTAGTATTTGACGACATCCAGGGTTTGTCTCCGTCGGTCGTCATTATCGGCTGCCGCTAGATGTTGCTTCCAGCCATCGCGGGCGGATAGCATTCTCCTCATGATGCGAACAGGGACATCCTCCTTCGTTACTCTTAGTCGTTGCGGGTAGACGCCGGTAACGACGTAGGGGCGCCGGTCGCTACTCGTACCGTAGGTCGCATTCTGGGCCGACCACAGAGCATGTGGAAGGCATTTCCCCCAATGCTTGCCGAGTAGATTCACAACTATGCTCTCGGCTTCAAGGTCGCTTACAGGATAAAGCGTACCTACATATGCCCGTGCACCTCCGCAAATGAACCGCTCTGACAGTTGGTGCCACGATACGCAGGCGTTGTTGATAATGATCGGTGAGCCATGTTCTGCGAGTGCGCGTGGCAGAACGAGCAAATTATTGTCGTGCATCGCCATGGCCGCAGATGCTTTTACCCGCTTGAGGGATTCCTTCTTGGTAGGCACGAGGTCATCATTTTGCGTCCGTTCCAGATAGTCAAGAATGGCTGTCCCAACATGGAGCTTTGCTTTCGCGGGTGGGTCGTTCCAATCGATGCCGTCGAGTGAATGGAAACGGGTGTATTGCACGACGTTCAACTTGTCAGGATCATCGGTCTCGGCAAAACTAACCGCGATATCAACGACTAGTTCGCGCTGGAGACCTTCGCTGTCTGAGTAGTTGTAGGTCCAGCGATATCCGGCTACATCTCCGCAATGTGTCGCGAAGATCAGAAGATCGTACGGGAACAAATGTACCATTTCTGTCACGTTGCGAACACTGGCGCCTGCCCCGCGGTAGCCGCGAACAAATATTCGTCGGTCAGGAAGCACTTTTGTGGCGGCCTCAATCTCTGGTGCGCGTGTCTTTTCTGGGTCAACTAGTACCGCGACGTTGACGCCACGTGTGCCAGATTGCTCGGCTGCAAACCCGTTGATTATCGTGATCCCTAGGTCGGGGTAGGTAAAGAGGTGGGTCGATGGGCAGCTGGGAAAGGCGATGCCGAACGGTAGCCTTCGTGTGAAGAAGGTCATTGATCCTACTTTCGAGAAATCGAGGTCACCACATAATCCCCGGAGGCGAGCAAGTAGATTCTGACGTGTGTCTGCTTGCGAGCTCCCATTGTCATCGATGGAGTAGTAGGCTTCCAGAATATTGTCCGCCTCGACGCTGTCGACCTCAGGTATTAGGTGGAGGCCGGCGCCTAAGGCAAATGCGTAGTTCGCTGCAATGACTTCTGATAGAGGTTCTCCTTCCTCGCAAATGACCAAGTGGTCGCTCTTTCCCGATATTGTCGTTGATGGTGTGGGAGCGCTATCGTCAAACTTAATCAGACGCCCTTCATACAGGGCTTGAAGGACGCCGATGCCGACAGCGTTGGTGTTCCACATTAGTGGCTGTCGAGCGGCTCTCTCAGGAGGCGCGAGCGCAAGCGCGTCGGCAGCTGAGCAGAGCCGTGTGCGCGCTCTCGGCAAGCCTGCCGACATTGCGACAGCTCCTTTATCGCTCAAGCCGGCGAGGATCACGACCTTCGCTTTGAGTCGTGCCAATGCGTTGTTCCGCCGCAATACCTCAGCATCCGCGTCGTTACGCGTCATGCGCGGGCCATCAAGTACCGCGAAGTAGGAGCTTTTGCGTGCCAGCGCGCAGCTGAAGCTGGCTGCCAAAAGCGGATCGTCTGTGACGATCGCTGTCTGATTGAGGCTAGGGCATTTGGACGACATTCCAAGCCCCAAAGATTTTTATCGAATAGAGATTGAACATGTTCCCGTGGCTATCGTGTGTGAGACTCTTTTAGAGAAAGGGTGCGCTTCTTCGTCTTTCGCGATCGGCTATCGCCACCATGATAGTACTTACGTGTCCTTTCGCGAATGCAGTAGCAGCGACGAGGGCGTACTTTTTCGATGGGTAGCATGATGACGTAGTTTCCTTCGGGAAATGATCGGTTTCAGAAAGCCGGTGTGTGCCATTGAAGCGACGTGTGTTTGCTGTTTTGCCGTTAGCAAACAGGATGGGCTAGGATCTGCAAACGTAGAGGGATTTCCTCGTGTATCACCGGGAATTAGGCGATGTGTCGAAAAGGTATTTTGGGTGCCCGTGGGAGCACAGGTGATGAAGAACATTCGAGTGCATCTTTCCTGATGCGTGTGCAGTCGCATTCCATCTGGACGCGAGCTCTTCGTTGCTTCGGCGAGTTTGATGGTTGCACGGGAGTCAGTGTTCGATGACCAGCCTATTGGTACGCTTTTCGACGTGGTGTGCCCGTCGTCGGGCGAGGTTCGATGCGAAGGCGGCGAGAGCCGAACGGCCCGACAGCGGGATCGGGGCGGAGGCACCGATCCGGACAGCTTCTCAGGATCGCCTGAGGAGGGCCGACTTCGCGGACCGTATAGCCGGTGTGCTCTCTGAGCTTAGTTTGCGCGAGGGCCGGGTGTTTGCCATCCGGGGTGGGTGGGGCTTCGGCAAGTCCTCTCTGAAGAACCTGATTGCCGAAAGGCTCGACGCCAGAAGTGACGGAGCGGACTGGCTTGAATTCAACCCGTGGCAGTGGGGTGACGGCGAAGCGATTGCACGCGCCCTTTTTAGCCAGATGGCGGATCGTCTAGGAGGGGGGCATTCGAAGGCGGCGCTCGCTCGCGCCGAAGCGCTCCGACGCTACGGCGCGATCCTCACTGGGGCTGCTGCACCGCTCAAGGAAGCGGGGGGCTCAAGCCATCTAATCTCGATGGTCCTGACGAATGCTTCGTTGATCGCCGTCGCCTCGGCCATAGGTTTCGACCTCCCGACGGTAGCAATGGTGGCGGCCGCTCTTGCAACGTTCTCCGTCTGTGTGTCCGTGCTGGGGGGAGTGCTATCCCTTGTCGGACGTGATCGCAGTGGCGAGCCGCTAGACAAGGTGCGCGAAGCGCTCGAAGTTCGTCTTCTCGAACTCGACCGCCCTCTGGTTGTGTTCGTTGATGACATTGACCGGCTCGAGCCCGAGCAGATCCGGACACTCCTTCGGCAAGTGAAGGCAAATGCCAACTTGCCGAACATAGTCTTTGTGCTTTTGTTTCAGCCCAGTATTGTGGAGCGTGCGCTGGACCCGGTCGCCAATGACGACGGTCGCGCCTTTCTTGAGAAGATTGTGCAGGCTAGCTTTGACCTGCCGGCCGTCCCAACGACGATTGTGCATCGTATATTTGCGGAGGCACTCTCGGAGCTGGCGGGCCCCTACGCAACCGAGGCGAATGGATTTTCGGAGACGCGTTGGGGTAATGCCTTTGTCGGATGCATCCAGCCCTTGCTGCGCAATATGCGCGACGTGCATCGACTGATCTCGTCGATCGCCGTGCACCTGCCGTTGCATGTCGACGGTGACGTGTTTGAGGTGAACATTGTCGATTTCCTCCTTTTGGAAGCGCTTCGGGTCTTTGAGCCGCGCTTCCACGAGGCGTTGTTCCGAGAGCGGGATCTGATTCTCCAAACGCAGCGATACCGGGGCGATGGCCGACGGGATGAGGATAAGAAGGCGGCTGAGAGGCTATTAGGGGTCGTGCCTGACGAGCGCCGCGCCGTTGCGCAGGATGCTCTCAAAGACTTGTTTCCGCTTATCGAATGGGCATTCGGGGGCACGAACTATGCGAATGGTTTCCATGCAAGGTGGCGGTCCGAAAAGCGAGTGTGCTCGACGCGCTACTTTCCTCGTTACTTCGAACTTCAGACCGCAGCTGGTGAAATGTCAGAGCGCCGATTCGTCGAGTTTCTCGATGCCACAGCGACGAAGGACCGTCTAGCCGCAGTGGTCGCAGATGTCGAGACTGACGGCTTGTTGCCCTCGCTCGTCACAAGGCTTGACGAATCAGTCGATCGCCTCCCAGTCGCTAACGCCGCCGTGCTGCTGCCTGGAATGTTCGACGTAGCTCAAAAGTTTGCGGGCATACGAGGTGCTGATCCTTTCAATTCGCCTTGGCTTTCAGCATGGCGAGCGACGAGCTGGTTCCTGAAGCGGATTCCAGAGGATGTGCGAAGTGACTTGGTAGGCGAGGCGCTTCGTCAGACCAAGGCTCTGTCTATCGCTGCAATGCTGATTCATCTGAGCGATCCCGCCGATCGTGAAGAGGGGGACGACAGTAACTTCGATCCTGCGCTTAATATCGATACCGTTGGGGCGATGAAGACCGAATGGCTGCGCTTGATTAGGAGTCGCGCCACGGATGGCGACGCGCTGATCGCTGAACCAGATCTTATGTTCCAGCTCCACCGATGGGGAAAATATGCGGGCACGTTGGATGAGCCCCGTGAGTGGATGACGGGGGCGATTCGGACCGACGAGGGCTTCGCAAGCATGGTCGCGCGCATGATGTTCCGCGGCACGAGCCATTCGTGGGGCGATCGGGTTTCCACGCCGCACAACACCTTTAATAGGGAGACGATCGACGACTTTATCGGTATCGGCGTGGCAAAGGCCAGGTGCGACGCGATCGATCCCGGCAAATTTCCTGAGCACGAAGAGGCTCTGCGAACCTTGCGTCGCTTTCTTGAGAGATGGTTGGGACAAGAAAGCAGCGACCCATTCGACTTATAGCGGTTGGCCGCTGTCGACGTCGAGTCGATCGGAAGGCGGGGGCTCGCCATCTTGGAGCAGCGAGAATTAGATCCAGATGACTCTCGGGTCGGCTGGCTTGAATCTGCGGGAACTTGGTGCGGGATTACCCTAGACGGTTCTCGTCGCAGGATCAAAAGATCAGCTTCTGTGTCGAAGGGCTGTCGATCAAGTTGTAGTGCTCAGGAGGTCTGGCGATCTCCGCAAGTTATTGTTTTATTGATGAATATTTGCATGCGTCGCAGCCGGCGCGGGCTCTTGCAAGTTCCGATTTGAACGAAAAAAGTTCCAAGTTGGACGCATCTCGACACCTGAAAATTCCTCCGGTTTCCCTTCTTGAATTTGTCAAAACCCGTCCATATAATTAGCACTCGCTGCACGAGAGTGCTAACAATTCTCTGCCGGGCGACAAGCCGGGCAGATTCCCTAAGCGTTCTTCAATCTCAGTCAAGAGAGGAGTGAATATGAACCTTCGTCCTTTGCACGATCGCGTGATCGTCAAGCGCCTGGATCAGGAAACCAAGACCGCCTCGGGCATCGTGATCCCCGACGCCGCTGCTGAAAAGCCGGACCAGGGCGAAGTCCTGGCCGTCGGCCCGGGCAAGCGCGACGACAAGGGCGCCCCGATCGCGCTCGACGTGAAGGTCGGCGATCGCGTCCTGTTCGGCAAGTACGCAGGCCAGACCGTGAAGGTCGACGGCAACGAACTGCTGGTCATGCGCGAAGAAGACATCATGGCCGTGGTCAACGCCAAGTAAGCGCGTCCACCGACGGTACATATTCCCAAGAATTCAAGGAGTTAGAAGATGGCAGCTAAAGACGTCGTATTCGGCGATTCCGCCCGTTCGAAGATGGTCGAAGGCGTGAACATTCTCGCCAACGCAGTCAAGGTCACGCTGGGTCCGAAGGGCCGCAACGTCGTGCTCGAGCGCAGCTTCGGCGGCCCGACGGTCACCAAGGACGGTGTGTCGGTCGCGAAGGAAATCGAGCTGAAGGACAAGCTCCAGAACATGGGCGCGCAAATGGTCAAGGAAGTGGCTTCCAAGACCAGCGACAACGCAGGCGACGGCACGACGACGGCAACCGTCCTCGCGCAATCGATCGTTCGCGAAGGCATGAAGTACGTCGCATCGGGCATGAACCCGATGGACCTGAAGCGCGGCATCGACAAGGCAGTCGCAGCGGCTGTCGAAGAGCTGAAGAAGATCAGCAAGCCGTGCACGACGAACAAGGAAATCGCACAGGTCGGCTCGATCTCGGCGAACAGCGACACGTCGATCGGCGATCGCATCGCTGAAGCGATGGACAAGGTCGGCAAGGAAGGCGTCATCACCGTCGAAGACGGCAAGTCGCTGGCTGACGAACTCGACGTCGTCGAAGGCATGCAATTCGACCGCGGCTACCTGTCGCCGTACTTCATCAACAACCCGGAAAAGCAAGTCGCCGTCCTCGACAACCCGTTCGTGCTGCTGCACGACAAGAAGGTGTCGAACATCCGTGATCTGCTGCCGGTACTCGAGCAAGTCGCAAAGGCTGGCCGTCCGCTGCTGATCATCGCTGAAGACATCGAAGGCGAAGCGCTCGCGACGCTGGTCGTGAACAACATCCGCGGCATCCTGAAGACCGTTGCGGTCAAGGCGCCGGGCTTCGGCGATCGTCGCAAGGCGATGCTGGAAGACATCGCGATCCTGACCGGCGGCCAGGTGATCGCGGAAGAAACCGGCCTGACGCTCGAGAAGGCAACGCTGGCAGAACTGGGCCAGGCGAAGCGCATCGAAGTGGGCAAGGAAAACACGACGATCATCGACGGCGCAGGCGAAGCCGTGAACATCGAAGCACGCGTGAAGCAAGTGCGCGCGCAAATCGAAGAAGCGACGTCGGACTACGACCGTGAAAAGCTGCAAGAGCGCGTGGCCAAGCTGGCCGGCGGTGTTGCAGTGATCAAGGTCGGCGCAGCGACCGAAGTCGAAATGAAGGAAAAGAAGGCACGTGTCGAAGACGCACTGCACGCAACGCGCGCAGCTGTGGAAGAAGGCATCGTGGCAGGTGGCGGCGTTGCGCTGATCCGCGCTCGCACCGCGATCGCAGGCCTGACCGGCGCTAACGCCGATCAAAACGCCGGCATCAAGATCGTGCTGCGCGCAATGGAAGAGCCGCTGCGCCAGATCGTCACGAACGGCGGCGAAGAAGCCAGCGTCGTGGTGGCGGCAGTTGCTGCAGGTACGGGCAACTACGGCTACAACGCAGCAACGGGCGAGTACGTCGACATGGTTGAAGCCGGCGTCGTCGACCCGACCAAGGTCACGCGCACCGCACTGCAGAACGCAGCTTCGGTTGCAGGCCTGCTGCTGACGACGGACGCAGCTGTCGCAGAACTGCCGAAGGAAGATGCACCGATGCCGGGCGGCATGCCGGGCGGCATGGGCGGCATGGGCATGGACATGTAATCGACTTCGGTCGATTGTCCGGAGCGCGCAGCGATGCGCGTTCCAGCCAAAAGAAAAGACCCGCAGCGATGCGGGTCTTTTTTTATGCGTGCAGATTTCGACGCGTGCGCGGGGGAGCCGGAGCGGTCGCGCTCAAAGCGGCGCGGCAGGTGCGACGGCGGGGCATGCCCCGCCGTGTCCGCTTCAATGCCGGTGCGATGTCCTCGGCACCGGGTCGGCCTTCGCGGCCGGCGGGGTGTCCGAGTCTTCGTTGCTGCGCGCCCAGAAGAACCGGTCGGGCAGGTACGCGCCCATGCCGGGCCGGAACGCGTCGCGGACGGCCTGGTACAGGTATTCCTGCGCCTCGCGCACGGCTTCGGGCGGCTCCTGGCCGTTCGCGAGCAGCGCCGCGATCGCTGCGCCCAGCGTGTCGGTGATGCCCATCAGCCGGTGCGGCGAACGATCCCACATGTCCTCGCGCAGTTGGCCTTCCTCGCCGTACAGTGTGTTGACGAGCCGGTGCGAGCCCGTCTCGGACGACAGGATGTATTCGCAGCCTTGCGACAGCAGGTGCGACAGGGCCGCATCGAGATTCGGCGCCTCGGCATCGCCGTCCGGCTGCGCGAGCGCGATCAGCGTCGCGTAGTCGGCGACCAGCAGCGTGGTTTGCGGTGCGAGCAGGTCGGCAATCGATTCGCGCAGGTCGTCGGCGGCGAGCACGTGCTCGTCGTCGAGCGTGAAATCCGGCGCGAGCACGAGCGGCACGCCGTCGTAGTCCGCGACCACTTCGGCGATCGCGCTGACGACTTCCGCGCGCGTGGTTGCGCCGATCTTGAACGCGGCGACCGGCATGTCCTCGAGCAGCATGCGCGCCTGGGCGGCGACGACGTCGGGATCGAGCCCCGTCACTTCGTCGCAGGCGGCCGAGTCGCGCACGGTGTAGCCCGTCAGGACGGACACACCGTGACAGCCCATGCTCGCCAGGGTCAACAGATCGGCTTGAATGCCAGAGCCGCCGGTGGGATCGGACAGGCCGAAGGTGAGGACGATCGGAGGGGCGTTGCTGGACATGTAAAAATGGGGCAAGAGAAAAACGGACAAGCGACGGACATGCGGACGGCGAGGCGAAATGGGCGTTTTCGGCCCTGTGTTGCCCGGCAGGCCGCACTTTTCAGTCATTATGCGGCGGAATCCGGCCCGCACGACGGATTTTTTAGCGCAGCGCAACGTAGTCGCGTTACTCCAGCGCGATTGCTAGGCAGTCCGGCCCCGACACGGTACCATCATGGCTCCCGAATTTACCGACTTTCCCGACGCGGCTTAAGATGGAATACAAGAGCTGGATGTGCCTGATTTGTGGCTGGATTTACGACGAAGAAGCCGGGCTGCCGGAAGAGGGCATTGCCCCGGGCACGCGCTGGGAAGACGTCCCGATCAACTGGACGTGCCCTGAATGCGGCGCCCGCAAGGAAGACTTCGAGATGGTCCAGATCTGACCGGATCCCTGGCCCACGGACACACCGCTCAGGCCTCGCATCGGCCCGGCGCTCGCGCGCCGAGGGTCGCGCGAGCGACTTGACGATGACAGGCGCGCGTGTCCATGAGGCCAGAACCGGCGAACGTTCCCCACCCTGACGCACTGCCCAACCCGCGTGGCGGGGCCGTGCGCGCGGCCGACGCATGGCTTGCGGCGGCCGCCGACGCTTTCGAGCAGCGTGACGATGCGGCCGCGCCGCTGTCCGCTGCGGCGGCCGTGCTGGCGGAAGCCGGCTGGCTGCCGGCCGCGCGTTTCGCGGGGCAACTGTCGGCCGCCGTGCCGCTGGTCGCCGTCGAGCCGACTTCGACCGGCTGGCGCGCGGCGCTGCGCGATTTTCGCGCGGCCGTCGCACGCCATAACCTGCGCGAGCTCGCCTGCTCGCCCGTTCTCTTCGAACATTTCCGTGCATTGCGTGCGCAAAGCGCCGCCGACTTGCGCGCGAACGCGCCGCTCGACGCGCTCGCGCTCGTCGGTCGCGCGGTGCCGCCGGCCACGCTGCGCGCGCTGCCCGATGCGTTCGCGACCCGGATTCGCGCCCGCTACGAACAGGCGCTGCTTGGCCTGCTGCGCGCGGAACACGGCGCGCCCGACGCGGCGCTCGACGAACTCGATGCGATGCTGGCCGCGCTCGCCGACGACGATCCATACGATTTCTGGCGGCTCGCGGCCGCGTGCTTGCGCGCGTTGCGCGCCAGCGGCGCGCCCGAGCTGAAGCGCTTTCTCGCGCGCACGAACCTGCTGCTCGGCGAGCACGCGCAGGGCCGGCGCGACGCGCCGCCCGAGTTCGTGCGCGAGACGGTCGCGCTGCTATGGCGCGATTTCGCGCTGTTCGGCGCTGCGGCCGAGGATGTCGCGCTCGTCGACGTGCTGCACGACTACGGGCTGACGGTCGACTGGCACGTGGCCGGCACGCCCGCGTCCGAAGCGCTGTGGGAGGCCGATGCCGCGCGGGCCGAGCACGATGCGGTCGCCGCCGCGCCGACGCGCGCGCTCGGCGTCGTGACGGTCAATGCGCATGCCTATGAGGATTTCCTGCAGACGGCCGATGCGTCGATGGCCGACCTCGCGGCCGATCCGGCCAGAGCCGACGCGAGCGCCGCATGGCATGCGTCCGGTGCCGCCTACCGGGTCGGCACGGCCGCGTGCGCGCTCGGGCTCGGCCACGCGGCGCTCCTGGCCGACACGCTCGGCCTCGCCTGGCGGCGTGCGGCGCACGGCGTGCCGCTCGCCGACGGCGGCCTCGACGCGCATGGCCACGCGTCCGACATGCTGCGCGCGGCGCTGCTGAAGATCGCGGCCGGCGTCGCGCCGCCGGATCTCACCGCGGCGTCCGGCGCGCTCGGCGCGGCGCTCGGCCGAGCCTGACGAACAAGGGGACGAACACGCGTCGGCAACCCTTGCCGCGCGGGCCCGCAACACGCTGCCGACAGCGCCCGCGCGCGTGTTAGAGTGCCGTGTGATCCGTGCGCGCCGTTGCCAGCGCGGTGCGGCGTTGCTTGTTGATCGCGGCTCGGTCAGGCCGCGGCGTCTTTGCTAAAATTCAAACCATGTCAAAGCCTTCCGATCGCATCAATCTCACCAACCAGTTCCTGATCGCCATGCCTAACATGGCCGATCCGACGTTCTCGGGAACGGTGGTCTATCTTTGCGATCACAGCGAGCGCGGTGCGCTCGGCCTCGTCATCAATCGTCCTACCGACATCGACCTCGAATCGTTGTTCAACCGCATCGACCTGAAGCTCGACATCGAGCCGCTGCTGCACATCCCGGTGTACTTCGGCGGCCCGGTCCAGACCGAGCGCGGTTTCGTGCTGCACGAGCCGGTGGAGGGTGCGAGCTACAACTCGTCGATGTCCGTCGAGGGCGGGCTGGAGATGACCACGTCGAAGGACGTGCTCGAGGCGGTCGCGACGGGCACCGGCCCGAAGCGCTTCCTGCTGACGCTCGGCCATGCGGGCTGGGGGGCCGGGCAGCTCGAGGAAGAAATTTCCCGCAACGGCTGGCTGACCGTGGCCGCCGATCCGCGCATCGTGTTCGACACGCCGGCCGAAGAGCGCTTCGAAGCTGCACTCGGCCTGCTCGGCGTCAGCTCGTCGATGCTGTCCGGCGAAGCAGGGCACGCATGAGTGGCGCGAGTGCGCGCGATGCGACGCTCCTCGCGTTCGACTACGGCGAAAAGCGTATCGGCGTCGCGATCGGCAATGCGCTGACGCGCTCGGCCCGTGCGCTCGTCGTGATCCAGAACCTGAACCGCGAACACCGCTTCAAGGCGGTCGGCGACCTGCTGGCCGAATGGCGGCCGGACGCGCTCGTCGTCGGCCTGCCGATGCATCCGGACGGCACGCCGCACGACATGACGCAGCAGGCGAAGCGCTTCGGCAACCAGCTGAACGGCCGCTTCGGGCTGCCCGTCACCTGGGTCGACGAGCGCTATTCGTCGGTCGAGGCCGAGGCAGGGCTGCGCGAGCGCAACGTGCGCGGCCGCGCCCGGGCCGAGATGCTCGATGCCGAGGCCGCGCGCGTCATCCTTCAACAGTATCTCGATCAATTGTCCGACCATGAGCACCATTGATGCCGAGGCGCTTTACCGCGTCCTGCTCGACCAGATCCGCGCCGCGTACGGCACGGCTTTCGCCGAACCGGGCGGCCCGCGGCTCGCCGGCATTCACAGCGGCGGCGCGTGGCTTGCCGAGCGCCTCGCGCGCGATCTCGGCGCACCGGCGTTCGGCGTCGTGAACGTCGCGCTGCACCGCGACGACTACGCGAAGAAGGGGCTGCACAGCCAGGCCAGCCCGACGTCGCTGCCGTTCGAGGTCGACGGCGCGCGCATCGTGCTCGTCGACGACGTGCTGTACACCGGGCGCACCGTGCGCGCGGCACTCAACGAGCTGTTCGACTACGGCCGTCCTGCCGCGGTCGAGCTCGCGGTGCTCGCCGATCGCGGCGGCCGCGAACTGCCGGTCGCGGCACGCTTCGCGGGTGGCGCGCTCGACGTGCCGGCCGATGCGACGCTCGTGCTCGCGCGCGACGATGCGCAGTTCACGCTGCGCGTCGAGGCGCACGGCGCCTGAACGACACGCGAACCGTATCCCGGGCCGCCGGTTTGCACCGCGGCCCGTTTGTATAGTTGGAATCACGCACACCATGACCACCGACACCACTGGCCGCACCGGCAATCCCGCTGCGGCCGCGAGCCCCGACCGGTTTCGCTACGGCTTCCTGAAGGGCAACCCGCAGCTCACGAAAAACGGCGAGCTGAAGCACCTGCTGTCGATCGAGGGCCTGCCGCGCTCGATCGTCAACCACATCCTCGATACGGCCGAGCAGTTCGTCAGCGTGACGGACCGTGAAGTGAAGAAGGTGCCGCTGCTGCGCGGCAAGTCCGTGTTCAACCTGTTCTTCGAGAACTCGACGCGCACGCGCACGACCTTCGAGATCGCCGCGACGCGCCTGTCGGCCGACGTGCTGAACCTGAACATCAATGCGTCGTCGACGAGCAAGGGCGAATCGCTGCTCGACACGATCAACAACCTGTCGGCGATGCATGCCGACCTGTTCGTCGTGCGTCACGCGTCGAGCGGCGCACCGTACCTGATCGCCGAGCACTGCGCGCCGCACGTGCACGTGATCAACGCCGGCGACGGCCGCCATGCGCACCCGACGCAGGGCCTGCTCGACATGTACACGATCCGTCACTACAAGCGCGACTTCACGAAGCTGCGCGTGGCGATCGTCGGTGACATCCTGCATTCGCGCGTCGCGCGCTCCGACATCCATGCGCTCACCACGCTCGGCGTGCCGGAAGTGCGCGCGATCGGCCCGCGCACGCTGCTGCCGGGCGGTCTCGAGCAGATGGGCGTGAAGGTGTTCCACAACCTCGACGAAGGGCTGAAGGGCGTCGACGTGATCATCATGCTGCGCCTGCAGAACGAGCGGATGAGCGGCGCGCTGTTGCCGTCCGCACAGGAATACTTCAAGACCTGGGGCCTGACGCCCGAGCGCCTCGCGCTCGCCGCGCCCGACGCGATCGTGATGCACCCTGGCCCGATGAACCGCGGCGTCGAGATCGATTCGCAGGTCGCCGACGGCCCGCAGTCGGTGATCCTCAACCAGGTCACGTTCGGCATCGCCGTGCGGATGGCGGTGATGGGCATCGTCGCCGGCAACAGCGACTGAGCCCGCTTTCGCGCATCCCTATTCACGCAATCAACGCATTCACAGACAGCGCATGAAGATTCATATCAAAGGCGGCACGCTGATCGACCCGGTCGCCGGTACCGAGCAACAGGCCGACGTATTCGTCGCAGGCGGCAACATCGCCGCGCTCGGCACGGCGCCGGCCGGTTTCAACGCGGACAGGACGATCGACGCGTCGGGCCTGATCGTCGCGCCCGGCCTCGTCGACCTGTGCGCGCGGCTGCGCGAGCCCGGCTACGAGCACAAGGCGACGCTCGCGTCCGAGATGGCCGCGGCCGTCGCGGGTGGCGTCACGACCCTCGTGTGCCCGCCGGATACCGACCCCGTGCTCGACGAGCCGGGCCTCGTCGAGATGCTCAAGTTTCGCGCGCGCAACCTGAACCAGGCGAACGTGCATCCGCTCGGCGCGCTGACGGTCGGCCTCAAGGGTGAAGTGATCACCGAGATGGTCGCGCTGACCGAGTCCGGCTGCGTCGGCTTCACGCATGCCAACGTGCCGGTGCGCGACACGCAGGTGCTGCTGCGTGCGCTGCAATACGCGAGCACCTACGGCTACACCACGTGGCTGCGCCCGCAAGACGCCTTCATCGGCCGCGGCGGCGTCGCTGCCAGCGGCGCGCTGGCGTCGCGGCTCGGGCTGTCCGGCGTGCCGGTCGCGGCCGAGACGATCGCGCTGCACACGATCTTCGAACTGATGCGCGTGACGGGCGCACGCGTGCACCTTGCGCGGCTGTCGTCGGCGGCGGGCCTCGCGCTCGTGCGCGAGGCGAAGGCCGAGGGGCTGCCCGTGACCTGCGACGTCGGCGTGAATCACTTGCACCTGATCGATGTCGACATCGGCTACTTCGATTCGCAGTTCCGGCTCGATCCGCCGCTGCGCAGCGAGCGCGATCGCGAAGCGATTCGCGTGGCGCTCGCCGACGGCACGATCGACGCGATCTGCTCCGACCACACGCCGGTCGACGACGACGAGAAGCTGCTGCCGTTCGGCGAAGCGACGCCGGGCGCGACGGGGCTCGAACTGCTGCTGTCGCTGACGCTGAAGTGGGCGGACGAGACGCGCACGCCGCTCGCGCAGGCGCTGCGCCGCATCACGTCCGCACCGGCCGACGTGCTGCAGCTGCCGGCCGGCCGCCTGGCCGAAGGCAGTGCGGCCGACCTGTGCGTGTTCGACCCGCGCGCGCACTGGCGTGTCGAGCCGCGTGCGCTGAAGAGCCAGGGCCACAACTCGCCGTTCCTCGGCTACGAACTGCCCGCCTGCGTGCGCACGACGCTCGTCGCCGGGCAGATCGCGTTCGAGCGCCCCTGAACCACGCCGGACCTTCGCCATGATTGCCCTTCGCAAGCTGCGTCTCGTTTTTCACCTGTTGCGCGGCATGGCGATCGTCGCGCTGCGTTTTTCGCATGTCACGCCCGCGCGGCGCGCCGAGATGACGCGCCGCTGGACGCTCAAGATGCTGCGGATCTGCGGGATGCGACTCGTCGTGCACAACGACGGCGCGCGGCTCGACGCGAGCGCGCTCGTGGTCGGCAATCACGTGTCGTGGCTCGATATCTACGCGGTCAACGCGTGGCGGCCGACACCGTTCGTGTCGAAGGCCGAGGTGCGGCAGTGGCCGGTCGTCGGCTGGCTCGCCGAGAAGCTCGACACCGTGTTCCTGCAGCGCGAGAAGCGCACCGAGGCGATGCGGGTCATGCACGAGATGGCCGAGCGCCTGCGCAACGGCGGGCTGATGTGCGTGTTTCCGGAAGGGACGACGACCGACGGGCAGGAACTGCTGCCGTTCCATGCGAACCTGTTCCAGTCCGCGGTATCGGCCGGCTGTGCGGTGCAGCCGATTTGCCTGATGTATGAGGATGCGCAGCGGCGGCAGTCGGTCGCGCCGGCCTACACGGGCGAGCTGGCGCTCGGCAAGTCGCTCGACATGGTGTTGCGCGGCGGCCCGCTCGTCGTGCACCTGTACGTGTGCGATCCGATCGCGCCGGGTGGCGACCGGCGGGCGACGTCCGCGGCGGCACGCGACGCGATCGCGGCCGCGCTCGCGACGCTGCAGGCGAATGTCGGCAAGCCGACGGCCGAGTCGCTCGCGGAACTGGCCAGGCATGCGTATCCGGCGACCGAGATCGGCGCCGGCGCGGTAGCCGACGAGGCGGCCGACGCACCCGTGCCGGGGCGCGAGGGTTGACGCGCCTCCCGGCCCCGCGAATCAGCCGGTAATCACTCTCCGCCCGGCGCGCGGCACGCGTCGCACTGCACCTGCGTGACCGTGCGCTGCGCCGGATCGGCCGTCAGCCGCACGGCCGACAGCTGGTTACCCCACACGCACCCCGAATCGAGCGCGACGACGTTGTCGCGCAGCATCAGGCCGAGCGCGGCCCAGTGCCCGAACACGACCGTCACGTTCTCCGTGCGGCGTCCCGGTACGTCGAACCACGGCAGGTAGCCGGGCGGTGCGTTGTCGGGGCCGCCGTTCGCCTTGAATTCCATCGTACCGTCGGGGGTGCAGAAGCGCAGGCGCGTGAATGCATTGAACGCGACGCGCATCCGGTCGCGTTTCTTCAGATCCGGGCTCCATTGATACGGCTCATTGCCGTACAGCTTCTGCAGCGTGTCGCGCCAGTCGGGCGCGCGCAACGCGCGCTGGAGTTCGTCGGCGAGTTCCAGCACGAGCGTGGCATCCCACTGCGGCAGCATGCCCGCATGCACGAGCAGCATCCCGTGCTCCGCATGCACGAACGGGCGGTGGCGGACCCAGTCGAGCAGCGCGTCGGCGTCGGGCGCGTCGAGAATCTCGCCGATGGTGTCGCCCGGGCGTTCGGTGCGCAGGCCGGCGGAGACTGCAAGCAGATGGAGATCGTGATTGCCGAGCACGACGGTCGCGCGCGGGCCAAGGTCGACAAGTGCTCGCAGCGAGGCGAGGGAGTCCGGGCCGCGGTTGACGACGTCGCCGGCGATCCACAGCGGCGTGTCGGCGGGGGCTGAAAGCTTGTCGAGCAAAGACTGGAAAGCCGAATGGCAGCCCTGGATGTCGCCGATGGCGATGGGGGGTGAAAGCATGAGGGTCGGATCGTAACGAGTCTGGGTGAGCTGAGAAAGCATCATTCAAATACGCGTGCGGCGCAACGGACGTTCCGTATCGGGCCGTTTGCGTGGCACAGGATTCTTGTGGCGCAAAGGGCCGGGGCGCTGTATCAAGTTGTTAGCGGCATGGAGTTGGCGCCGGCTGGATTCCTATAATTGGCATTTTCGCTCCGAAATTAACATCTCGTGACTTGGCCGGTCATGGCGACCGGTTAAAATGCCGGGCCTGATCGGCCGAGACTTGGCCACTGTGACATGACAAGAAGTGCGAAGTGCGCCTGTCAGGCGCGCCGCACATGATTATTACTAGAGGACGTTTCATGATCCTGGTTACCGGCGGCGCGGGTTTTATCGGTGCCAATTTCGTACTCGACTGGATGGCAGCGTCCGGCGAGGCCGTGCTCAATGTCGACAAGCTGACCTATGCGGGTAACCTGCGTACGCTGGCCCCGCTGAACGAGAATCCGGATCATGTGTTTGCCCGTGTCGACATCTGCGATCGCGCGGCACTCGATGCACTGTTTGCCGAGCACAAGCCGCGTGCCGTGATCCACTTTGCCGCCGAAAGCCACGTCGACCGCTCGATCCACGGGCCGGCCGATTTCGTGCAGACCAACGTCGTCGGCACGTTCACGCTGCTCGAAGCGGCACGCATGCACTGGAACGGCCTGGACGATACCGACAAGGCGGCGTTCCGCTTCCTGCACGTGTCGACCGACGAGGTGTTCGGGTCGCTGTCCGCGACCGATCCGCAGTTCTCGGAAACGACGCCTTACGCGCCGAACAGCCCCTATTCGGCGACGAAGGCGGGCTCCGACCACCTCGTGCGTGCGTACCACCACACGTACGGCCTGCCGACGCTCACGACGAACTGCTCGAACAACTACGGCCCGTACCAGTTCCCGGAGAAGCTGATCCCGCTGATGATCGCGAACGCGCTCGCGGGCAAGCCGTTGCCGGTCTACGGCGATGGCCAGAACGTGCGCGACTGGCTGTACGTCGGCGACCACTGCAGCGCGATCCGCGAAGTGCTCGCGCGCGGCGTGCCGGGCGAGACGTACAACATCGGCGGCTGGAACGAGAAGAAGAACCTCGACGTCGTGCACACGCTGTGCGACCTGCTCGACGCCGCGCGGCCGAAGGCAGCGGGTTCGTACCGCGACCAGATCACCTATGTGAAGGACCGCCCGGGCCACGACCGCCGCTATGCGATCGACGCGCGCAAGCTCGAGCGCGAACTCGGCTGGACGCCCGCCGAGACGTTCGAGACGGGGCTCGCGAAGACCGTCCGCTGGTATCTCGACAACCAGGCGTGGGTGGACGAGGTCGCGTCCGGCGATTACCGCAAGTGGGTCGAAACCAATTACGCGCAACGCACGTGAGGGTCTGATCGATGGCACGTAAGGGCATTATTCTCGCCGGCGGCTCGGGCACGCGGCTGTATCCGATTACGCACGTCGTATCGAAGCAATTGCTGCCGGTGTACGACAAGCCGATGATTTACTACCCGCTGTCGACGCTGATGATCGCGGGCATTCGCGACGTGCTGATCATCTCGACGCCGCAGGACACCCCGCGCTTCGAGGCGATGCTCGGCGACGGCAGCCAGTGGGGGATGAACATCCAGTATGCGGTGCAGCCGTCGCCCGACGGGCTGGCCCAGGCGTTCATCATCGGCAGGGACTTCGTCGGCAACGATCCGTCCGCGCTGATTCTCGGCGACAACATCTTCTACGGGCACGACCTCGCGAAGCAGCTCGAGCGGGCCAGCACGAAGGAGGCCGGCGCGACCGTGTTTGCCTATCACGTGCAGGATCCCGAGCGCTACGGCGTGGTCGAATTCGACCGCGCGTTCCGGGCGGTATCGATCGAAGAGAAGCCGGCCGTGCCGCGCTCGAGCTACGCGGTGACGGGGCTCTATTTCTACGACCGGCAGGTGTGCGATATTGCCGCCGACATCAAGCCGTCGGCGCGCGGCGAACTCGAGATCACGGACGTCAACTCGCGCTATCTGGCGGCCGGTGAGCTCGACGTCGAGATCATGGGGCGCGGCTACGCGTGGCTCGATACGGGCACGCACGATTCGCTGATCGAGGCGGCGACCTTCATCGCGACGCTGCAAAAGCGGCAAGGGCTGGTCGTGGCATGCCCTGAGGAAATCGCCTATCGGATGCGCTGGATCGACGCGGAACAAGTGCTGGCGCTGGCACGACCGCTTGCGAAGAACGCTTACGGTAAATACCTGCAACACATTCTCGACGACCAATTGGCATGGCCATCCAAGTAACCGAAACGGCATTGCCGGAAATCAAGATCATCGAGCCGAAGGTGTTCGGCGATGCGCGCGGGTTCTTTTACGAGAGCTTCAATGCGCGCGAGTTTGCCGAACAGGTCGCGCCGGACGTGACGTTCGTGCAGGACAATCATTCGCGATCGGCGAAGGGTGTTCTGCGCGGGCTGCATTATCAGATCCAGCATGCGCAAGGGAAGCTCGTACGGGTCGTGGAGGGCGAAGTGCTCGACATCGCGGTCGATATCCGGCGCAGCTCGCCGAATTTCGGCAAGTGGGTCGGCGTACTGCTGTCGGAAGCCAATCATCGGCAGCTGTGGGTGCCGCCTGGCTTTGCGCACGGCTTCGTGGTGTTGTCCGACTCCGCGCAGTTCCTGTACAAGACGACCGACTACTGGTATCCCGAACACGAGCGCAGCCTGCTGTGGAACGATCCCGCGCTGGGTATCGACTGGCAGCTCGATGGCGAACCGGTGCTTGCGGCGAAGGATGCCGCCGGCAAGCCGCTCGCGGAGGCCGACGTGTATGAGTGACGCACGACGGATTCTCGTGACGGGGGTGGGCGGGCAGGTCGGGTTCGCGCTCGCCCGTTCGCTGCAGGGGCTCGGCCGTGTCGTCGCGGTAGACCGTGCCGCACTCGACCTGGCCGATCCGGACCGGATTCGGGCGGTGGTGCGCGACGTGCGGCCCACGCTGATCGTCAATCCCGCGGCCTACACGGCGGTCGACCAGGCAGAGCGTGACGAGGACGCGGCAATGCGTATCAACGCGACCGCGCCGGGCGTGCTGGCCGAGGAGGCGAAGGCGCTGGGCGCTGCGTTGATCCATTACTCGACCGACTATGTGTTCGACGGTGCGAAGGCCTCGCCGTATGTCGAGACCGATACGCCCGCGCCGCAGAATGTCTACGGAAGCTCGAAGCTCGCGGGCGAGCGTGCGATCGAAGCCGTCGGCGCAGCCGCGATCGTATTTCGTACCAGCTGGGTGTATGGCGCGCGTGGGCGCAACTTCCTGCTGACGATGCTGCGGCTCGCGGCGGAACGCCGGGAGTTGAAGATCGTTGCCGACCAGATCGGTGCGCCGACCTGGGCGAACACGATCGCCACGATGACCGCGCACGTCGTCGCGCAGGCGCTTGGCGCCGACGATGCGCCCGCGTGGTGGGCGTCCCGTTCGGGCGTCTATCATCTGACGGCCGGTGGCGAAACCTCGTGGCATGGTTTTGCGAGCGCGATCGTCGAGCTCGCCGCGCTTGAGGCGCGTCCGTTGGTCCTGCCGATTCCGTCGTCGGAATATCCGACACCCGCCGTGCGCCCGGCGAACTCGCGCTTGTCGAACGAAAAGCTCTTGCGGACGTTCGGGCTTGCCGCACCGGACTGGCGCGATGCACTGGCGCTTTGCCTCGCCGAAATCCGGCGGGACTGAGCGCTTGCCGGACCGCGCGTCATCGCGGTCCGCTCATGGGCATTCCGGGTCGGTCAGGCCGTGCCGTCGGCCTGGAGAGGGTGATCCTCGTGCTTCCCGACGATGGGGAAAATCTGCTCCGGCATGTGCGGGAGCAGCCCTTCGCTCGCATTGCTCTGTCCCAGGGAGCCCATTTCCTTCACGCGGATGATGTGGACGGTATCCGGCACGATCCGGTGTGCGACGTCGGACCAAAGCGTTTCGATGTTCCAGGTCCAGTCCTCGATCCCGAGCCCCATCGACTTCACGACAGGCTTGTACGGGAACCGCTGGTAAATGCTGCGGTGCGCGAAAATGTTGGCTGACCAGACGTTGTTCAGGAACAGCGAGTTGCGATCGAAGCCTTCCTCGTCGCTTGCCCGGTGGCGGAAGTGGAACGATTGGGCCAACGGGTGCGGCAGATGGTTCATCGAGTGCCGGTCGTAATCGCTCTCGTGGAAATAGAACAGACTTTCGGGGTGCCAGATGGAGCGGGCTTCGGCCGTCTCGTCGCGCGAGCACGCAAATGCGCGCGTCAGCCATTGGCTGCCCCACAGGTCGTCGCCATCGAGAAAGGCGAGATATTCGCCGCTTGCCACTTCGACGCCTTTGTTTCTCGTCAGGCCCAGGTCGCCGCACGAGACGACGTCGAGTGCATCCAGCCACGCGCCGCGCTGTTTCACGATGTCGAGCGTCTGCGGGTCCGGGTTGTCGAGCAACGCTCGTGCTTCGATACGCAAGCCCGATTCGCGCGCGACGCTCACCAGTCGCTGCATGCTCGCCAGAGCCGGAATCGCAAATGCCGCCTCTTTGTGGAAAACGATGAAGACGGAAATGTCAGTCACTTTCTAGTCCGAAGATGGTCTTGACGTTCTGCGAGTAGGCGGCAGGGGAGTGGCGGGCGACCACCTGCTGGTACGCGGCACCGATCATGCGTTCGACTTCCGCGCCGGTCGATCCGCACACCGCGTCCATCGCCGTGCTGAATGCGGCGGCCGTTTCGACGGCGTGGTGCTGGTGGCCGACGAACTTGACGGCCGAGTCGTCGAACGTACCGCGCAGCCCGCCAACGTCCGCCAGGATCATCGGCAGCGCATGCTGGCTCATTTCCAGCACGATGTTGGGCATGCCTTCGAACAGGCTGGTGAAGATGAAGCCGTCGTAGTCGACGAAATCCGCGGCCGGCACGTTTTCGAGCACGCCCTTGTGATGAATGTTCGGCGCGGAGAGGCCCAGTTGCGCAATGCTGCCGTGAACGGGGCCGTACACGTCGAATTCGTCCGAGCGGCGCAACTGCGCGAGCGCGGCCAGGATCTCTGTGCCCTTGAACGGTTCGACGCGGGAAACCCACAGCCAGCGCCGATGCCGGTCGGGGTTGGCCCAGCGTGGCGCGCGGCGCGCGAGGCGGGCGGCGAACGTCGTCTCGTCGATCAGCATGGCCTTGGCCGGCAACTCCACGACGCCGGGGCCGCGAATGCCGCCCCACATGCGCTCGAGGGTATCGGCCATGCGCGCGTTGTCGGTCAGTGCCGCGGCATAGGAAAGCGTGCGGCGCGGGAAGCGTGCGCCGTAAGGGGCGCCGATGCCGTTGACGCCGAGGCTGAAGAACGTGCAGAAAATCTTTGCGTACTGTGACAAGCCGCGGCCGAACTGGGCGACCGCGTCAAGGCCGACCCGGCTGTTGTTGATGATGATCGTATTGGGCCGAAGGGCGTTGAGAAAGCGGGCGAAGACGGCCGCACTGGCGTGGCCCGGGCCGCACGCGTCACGCCAGAACAGCACCTCGTGCCGCTTGAGGGGCGCGAGGATGTTCAGCGCTTCCCAGCCGGCGGATTCCTTTTCGGTTGCCTCGGTCACCACCACGAGGATCGGTTCGGCGACCGAATCGCCAAGCGTCTGCACGAGGTCGGCCACGTATTTCTCGGCACCGCCGGTACACAGGAACGGCGTTGCGACGACCGTGCGCGGCACCACCGACAGCGATTCGAAGATTCTCGACACGTGAACGCCGTCGCGAGCCAGCAGGTCGGTCGCGTCGAATTCGCGAAGATTGCTGATCGCTTTCGCGCCGGCCGCCACGATCCCGAGATCGAATTCGGCCTGTTCGGCGATCTGATCGAGGATGCGTCCGATCGGGCGACGCACGCGGACCGCGACGGGGCGCCCCTTCCAGCGGAAGTACTGCCACGACGCGCCTTCGATATGATCCATGTCGCCGATCACGACGTCCGTGCGCGGTGCCATCGAGCGACCTTCGTCGATGCCCCACTTCAGCCAGTGTTCGACGGGGTCGACGCCGGCGGCCTTGACGTCCGGATTGTTGAACAGATAGGCGTCGCGATCGAATTTTTCTTCGACGAACGCTCGAAATCGTGCGTCGTTTCCCGGCTCGTGGTCGCCTTGCGACGGAGCCGTGCCGTTGGGGCTGGCGGCCGTGTTGCTACGGGCGGGCCCGCGGCCCGCCGTCATGCGATGTCGCAGCCGCGACAGAACACGCTTGGAGAGGCGGGCAGTACCTTGAATCGTCAGTTTCATGTGATGAATGCGCAGCCTCGAACGAGAACACGTTAACACACCGGATACACGGAATGTCGCCCTCGATCGGCAGAGGCGGCAAGTGACAACGGCCGAGATTGTACATGACCGCTGGTGCGCCCTTTCCGCACGCGCACCTGTCCGGTGCGTGCGGTAAGGGGCGGGAGGCTGGCGTGGGCGTACCGCGGCAGCCACGGACGTCGCGGGCATGCCGCCGGGACGCAACTCGACAGGCCTTGATACACCTTTTAACATTACCCGCTGAGTCATTCATGCGACAATGCCGCCTTTGTCAGGCCTGTCGTCAGGCGGTCGAACCGGTCCAATTAGTCCAAATGGTTCAGCGGGCCGGGTGCCGGCGGTAACGGCCTGATTGCAATGCGTTTGCGTCTCTCCTCGACCCGAGAGTCGTCCATTCGCGCGGGTGTCTCATGGTGTACGAGAGGCATCCGTGGCGGGAGCGGGAGTACCCTGTCGTCCGGGGCTGCCCATGTAGTTCCAGTGCCGGCCCCAGCGCCGGCCAGACAGCTGCAACGCGAGCGGCTGTCCCGGGACGCTGCCGCGTTGTATCCCGTCCCTCGTTCAGGCGAGCAGACATGACAGAACCACTCTTTCCCCCCGGTCACCCTTTGGAATCAATGTCCAGTCTGAGCACAACCGACCTACCTTGTATCGATATTTCCATCGTTACATACAATTCCGAGCGCTGGCTTGCAGGTTTCTGGGAGAGTCTCGTCGCGCAGCAGTATCCGCTCGACAAGATCACGGTGTTGATTCGTGACAATGGTTCGAAGGACCGCACGGTCGAGGTGCTGCGCGACCTGTTCGCGCGATTCGGCGAGCGGTTCCGGTCGGTGTCGCTGGACGTGGGCGCAAACGTCGGCTTCGGCGCAGGGCACAACGCCAACCTTGCGGCGGGCCGGTCGGATTTCTTTCTGGTCACCAACGTCGACCTGACGTACGAGGCGGATGCCATCGAGCGCGCGGTGCGCCGCGCCGTCGCCGACGACGCGCGGGTCGCGGGCTGGGAATTCAGGCAAAAGCCGTACGAGCATCCGAAGTACTACGATCCCGTCACGCTCGAGGTGAGCTGGGCGTCAAGCGCGTGCATGCTGTTCCGGCGCAGCGCGCTGGAACAGGTCGGGGGTTACGAGTCGCGCCTGTTCATGTACGGCGAAGACGTCGAGCTTTCGTATCGCCTTCGCGATCGAGGCCATCTCATCAAGTACTGCGTCGACGCCGTGTGCTGGCACTACACGTATGAAACCGCGAACGAGCTGAAGCCGGTGCAGTTTTTCGGCAGCACGCGGGCGAACGTCCTGTTGCGCATGCGGTACGGCACGCTGCGCCAGATCGTCGGCGGGCTTGCGATGTATCTCGGGTTGTTCATGATCCCGCTGCCGATCCCGGGGCGCATCAAGGGCCTGTTTGCGAACCTGATGACGATCCTGCGCGACGGATTCTATTTCCTGCGCACGCGCAAGCAGTCGGACATCACGTTCTCGTTCCGCGGTTGGGACTACGAGCAATCTCGCGAAGGGGCGTTTCAAACGTTCGAACACGTGCCGGCGGACGCGCCACTCGTGAGCATCGTGGTGCGTACGTGTGCGGGGCGCCTGGGCAAGCTGAAAGAGGCCGTGCAGTCGGTCGTGCATCAGACTTACCCGAACGTCGAGCTCGTGGTGGTGGAGGACGGCTCGGATACCGCGCAATCGTTCGTCGAAGCCGTTCGGGCATCGGGCGCGCTTGCGCGGGTGCAGTACCACCCGATTCCGAAAGCAGGGCGCTGTGTCGCCGGCAACGTCGGGCTCGAGGCGTCGACCGGCAAGTACGCCTGTTTCCTCGATGACGACGACCTGCTGTTTGCCGACCACGTCGAAGTGCTGGCGCGCAAGCTCGACAGCCGTCCGGATCTGGCCGGCGCGTATGCGCTCGCGTTCCAGGTGGATACGGAAATCGTCAGCCATGATCCGTGGGTGTACCGGGTTGCCAGCCGCTACGTAGCGTACCGCGAGGGTTTCTCGCGGGCGGCGATCTGGCATCACAACTTCATTCCGATTCAGGCGATTCTGTTCCGGCGCTCGCTGTTCGAGCAGTACGGCGGGTTCAACGTGCAGCTGGATCGCCTCGAGGACTGGGACTTGTGGGTGCGTTATTGCCAGCGCAACGATTTCGAGCTCGTCGAGAAGGTGACATCCGAGTATCGGGTGCCGGCTCAAGACTCGGTTGCATCGGTCCGTCAGCAGGAACTGGACGACTACTATCAGAAAGCGGTGCAGGCCCGGGACGGCATGGTGCTGCAGATGACGCCGAACGAGGTGATGAAGTACGCCGAGGAACTGGCGAAGATCATGTACCCGATCGCGGTGTCGAGGAGCCGGCTTCGCGCGATCGCGCTGCGGATTCCCGGAATCTGGGTATTGCGTCGCTTCTATCTGATTTCTCGTGGCGTAATGGGGCGGGTCAAGCGGAAGTTCGCGTCGGCGGCGAAGCGGCAAGGGTAATCCTGCGCCGGATCGGTCGCTGATTGCGCGACCGGTGCGCTATAATTTGCGCCCCCTCCGATCCGGGCCGGAGTCCGATGCGTGGTGCGAGACGTGGAAAGCCGTTCGCCGTATCGGGTCCGCGGCCGCCGAGCGGTCGCCGGGGCTGGTTTGCATGCCGATTTTGCCAAATTGCCGGTTTCAATTGAACTCGATAATGTTTACCAAAGAGCTGTTTGCCTATCGGCACGTGCTGTACCAACTGGTGACGCAGCAACTGCTGGCCCGTTACCGCCGGACCATCTTCGGATATTTGTGGACGATTCTCAATCCGCTGATGATGATGACGGTGTCCGCCGTCGTTTTCTCGCATATCTTCCGCCTCGGCCTGCGCGACTACGCCATTTTCCTGTTCGCCGCCACGGTGCCGTGGAACTTCTTCAGCGGATGCGTGGTGCAGGCGGGCAGCTCGATCGTGTCGAACGAAGGGCTGATCAAGAAAGTCTATGTCCCGAAGCTGATCTTCCCGATCTCGACCGCGATCGGGTGCCTGCTGGATTCGCTGTTCGGCCTGGTTGCGCTGTTCGTCATCGCGTTTGTCGTGGGCGCGCGCATCAGTCCGGCCCTGTTCTTTCTCCCGATTTCCTTCGCGATCCTGTATTTCTTCGCGCTCGGTCTCGCGCTGATGCTGTCGGTTGCGATGGTGTATTTCCGGGATCTGCAGCATCTGATCGGCGTGCTGATGCAGGCGTTGTACTTCCTGACGCCGATCATGTACCAGCCGAGCGCCATTTCGCCGCGACTGCAAAACATCCTGCGTTTCAATCCGCTGCTCTATTTCGTGGATCTGTTCCGCGCACCGATTTATCGCTCGGAATTGCCGTCGTTGACGGTGATCGGCATCGCGTTGGGCGCTGCGATCGCAAGCTTCTCGATCGGACTCAAGCTGTTTCGGTCGTACGAGAACAAACTTATCTTTAGGCTTTGATTATGTCTTCGATTGAAGTGGTAAATGTGTCGCTCAAATTTCGACTTTACCATGACAAGACGCCGAGTCTGAAAGACTACCTTGCGCAGTTTTTCCGCTCGAAATCCCATTCGAAATTCACGGATTTCTGGGCGTTGAAGAATGTCAGCCTGACGATTCGGCGCGGCGATCGTGTGGGTATCGTCGGACATAACGGCGCCGGTAAAAGCACGCTGCTGAAGACCATCTGCCGCATTTATTCCGCGCAGTCCGGCGACGTCAAGATCACCGGGCGCGTCGCGCCGCTCATCGAGATCGGCGCCGGCTTCAATCCCGAATTCAGCGGTCGCGACAATATTTATTTCAGCGGCAGCATTCTCGGCTATTCGAAAGACGAGTTGCGCCGCCTGGAAGGCGAAATCATTGAATTCACGGAGCTGGAAGAATTCATCGACACGCCGGTGAAATACTATTCGACCGGCATGTACATGAAGCTGGCGTTTGCAATTGCGACGGCCGTTCATCCGGAAATCCTGATTCTCGACGAAGTGTTTGCCGGCGGCGACGCGTCTTTCATCGCCAAGGCCAAGCAGCGGATGACGGAGTTCATCGACAAGGCCAGCATCATGGTCTGCGTGTCGCACGACATGGACCTGTTGAAGACGCTGTGCAATCGCGTCGTGTGGCTCGATCACGGGCAGGTAAAGGCGGACGGAAATCCCGATGAAATCATCACGCAGTACCTGGCGGCGCGTTGACGCACGCGTAGCGGTCAGCCTGTCCGGCATGACCCCGGTGCGCGTTCGACGTGGCGCCGCAGCGGCGCGGTGCGCCGACCCACTCGGGCGGCTGGCGTGACGGGCGGTTCAGACAACCGGTTGTCGGTATCCGTCGTCGTCTATCGGCCTGACGCGACGGTGCTGGCGCGCACGCTCGAGAGCTTGTGTGTTGCCGTCGACGCGACGCGCAAGTCCCGCCCCGGATTTGCCGTCGACCTGTACATGATCGACAACGGCGGCCTTGCGGACGCCGGATGGAACCCGGGCGTGCTCGATGCCGCCGGGATCCGCCATGTGACCGTGAGCGGCCAGGGTAACGTCGGATACGGGCGAGGGCACAATCTCGCGATCGAGCGCGTGGATGGCGGCTACCACCTGATTCTGAATCCGGACATCGACGTCGAGCCCGATGCGCTCACGCACGCGCTGAAATTTTTCGATGCCCAACCGGATGTCGGTCTGCTGACGCCGAGGATCGATGATGGCGACGGCCATATTCAGTATCTGTGCCGCCGCTATCCGACGGTGCTGGATCTGGCCGTGCGGGGTTTCATGCCGGCGCGGTTCAGGCGGTTTTTCTCGTCGCGACTGTCCCGATATGAAATGCGGGACGTGATCAACGATCGCGACATCGTGTGGGATCCCCCGATCGTCAGCGGCTGCTTCATGCTGTTCCGGACCGGCCTCCTCAAGAAGCTCGGCGGCTTCGATCCGCGCTATTTCCTGTATTTCGAAGACTACGACCTGAGCTTGCGCACGCTCGATGTCGCGCGGGTTGCGTACGTGCCGACCGTGCGGGTGTCGCACTATGGCGGCGGCGCTTCGCGCAAGGGATTCGCGCACATCCGGATGTTCTCGGCGTCGGCATTCAAGTTCTTCAACCGCTTCGGCTGGAAGTGTCTATGAGCGATGTGCTCGTGACCGGAGCGAACGGGTTCGTCGGCCGTGCGCTTTGCTTGGCGCTGCAGCGTCGCGGGCATACCGCGAGCGGGCTGGTGCGCCGCTCGGGCGCGTGTGTTGCCGGCGTTCTAGAGTGGGTTCATCCCGCCGATGACTTCGCGGGCCTCGCCGAGGCGTGGCCGGCTGGGTTCGCGCCGGATTGCGTGGTGCACCTCGCGGCGCGCGTCCACGTGATGCGTGACGACGCCGTCGATCCGGTTGCCGCATTTCGCGCGGCAAACGTCGAAGGCGCGTTGCGGGTTGCGCAGGCCGCACATCGCCACCAGGTCCGGCGGATGGTGTTCGTCAGCAGCGTGAAGGCGGTGGCGGAGTCCGACGGCGGCGTGCCGCTGGACGAGCGTGCGCCGCCGCATCCGGAAGATGCGTACGGGCGGTCGAAACTCGAGGCCGAGCAGGCGCTGGTCGAGTTTGCCGCGCAAACCGGCCTCGACGTCGTGATCGTTCGCCCGCCGCTCGTCTACGGCCCCGGTGTGCGCGCCAATTTCCTGCGGATGATGGATGCGATCGCGCGCGGCGTGCCGCTGCCGCTCGGCGCGATCGCCGCGCGCCGCAGTCTGGTCTACGTCGACAATCTCGCGGATGCGCTGCTGCATTGTGCGACCGACCCGCGTGCGGCGCAGGGCTGCTTTCACGTTGCCGACGACGACGCACCGTCCGTGACGGAGCTGCTGCAGATGGTCGGCGATGCGCTCGGCAAGCCGGCGCGGTTGTTCCCGGTTCCGGTCGGGGTGTTGCGCGCGGTGGGCAAGTTGACCGGCCGGACTGCCGCGATCGACCGCCTGACGGGCGGCCTGCAGCTCGATACCGGCTGCATCGCACGGGTGCTCGACTGGCGGCCCCCCCATTCGACCCGGCAGGGGCTCGAAGCGACGGCGGCATGGTATCGTTCGCGCGACACGGAACAATAACCGACATGCATTTCGCGATTTCCACGTGGCCGACCGCCGCCGCGATGGCGCTGGCCTGCGCCATCGTGACGGCAGCGATCCTGCGCACGCTGCTCGTCACCGGGCTGGCGTGGCGGCTTGCCACCGACATTCCAAACGATCGTTCGTTGCACGTGCGTCCGACGCCGCGCGTCGGCGGCTGGGGCATCGTGCCGGTTTCCGTGCTTGCGATGCTCGGGTTCGCGCCGCAGCTCTGGCTGATCGCCGTCGCGGCGGCGGCGCTGGCAGCCCTGTCGCAATTCGACGACCGGCACGGGTTGCCCGCCCGGGTCAGGTTCGCCGCGCATCTGGCCGCAGTCGTCGCGCTGATCGCCTGCTATCCGGCCGCGGCCCCGTGGTGGCTGCTGGCGGGTGTCGGTTTCGCGATGGTCTGGCTGACCAACCTCTACAACTTCATGGACGGTGCGGACGGCCTTGCAGGCGGCATGGCGCTGTTCGGTTTCGGGGCCTATGCGGTGGCGGCGCTGGCCGGTGCGCATCCGTCCCCAGATCTTGTCGCCGGTGCCGCCGCAGTCGCGGGTGCCGCGCTGGGCTTCTTGTTTCTCAATTTCCATCCGGCGAAGCTGTTCCTCGGCGATGCGGGCTCCATCCCACTCGGGTTCATGGCGGGCGCGCTCGGCTACTGGGGCTGGCGACGCGGGGTCTGGCCGATCTGGTTCCCGGCGATGGTGTTCGCGCCCTTTATTGCCGATGCATCTGTAACACTCCTGAGACGTTTGTTACGCGGAGAAAAGTTCTGGCAGGCGCACCGGGAGCATTATTATCAAAGGATGGTGCGATCCGGCATCGGTCATGGACGCACCGCCGTATATTGGTACCTCATCATGCTCGCGGGCATAATCGTTGCCCTGTGGGCATTGGGTCGCCCGGAACCGCAGCAGTGGTTGCTGTTTGCCGCCTGGTACGGCGTTCTCGTATGTCTCGGGCTCGTCATTGACATGCGCTGGCGCCGGACTCGGCAGGCCGCCGAAAACAAATCATGAGGTTTCCCGCCGATGTTGCGATCCAAAGCATCGTGGCTGTCGCTGAGTGCTTTCCTGTTCGACCTGACCGCGGTACTTGCCGCGTGGTTGTTCGCTTATCTCGTTCGTTTCAACGGTAGCGTCCCGCATGAGTTCCTGCGCGGCGCGCTGAAGGCGCTGACATGGGTGCTGCCCGTGTACGCGCTGATGTTCCGCGGGTTCGGCCTGTATCGCGGGCTCTGGGTATTCGCGAGCCTGCCCGACCTGATGCGCATCTCGAAGGCGGTGGCCGGCGGCGGCGTGATCGTGATGATCGGCGCCGTGATGTTCCAGCCGACGCCGATCATTCCCCGCTCGGTGCTGCTCGTGTCGCCGCTGATGCTGTTCCTGGTGATGGGCGGCGCACGCGCGCTGTATCGCGCGACCAAGGAGTACTACCTGTACGGCGGGCTCGTCGGGAAGGGCAAGCCGGTGCTGGTGCTCGGCGCCGGCACGGCCGGTGCGAGCCTCGCACGCGAGCTGTCGCGCTCCGGCGAATGGCGCCTCGTCGGCCTGCTTGACGATGACGTCGCCAAGCAGGGCCGCGAGATATACGGTCACAAGGTGCTGGGCTCGTTCAACGACCTCAAGCACTGGACCGACGCGATGAAGGTCGAATACGCGATCATCGCGATTCCGTCGGCGTCGGTCGAGGTGCAGCGCCGCGTCGCGACGTTGTGCGTGCGGGCCGGCGTGAAGGCGATGGTGCTGCCGTCGCTGACCGCGCTGATGCCGGGGCAGGGCTTCCTGTCGCAAGTGCGGAACATCGACCTCGAGGATCTGCTCGGCCGCGAGGCCGTGACGATCGACACGCCGCACGTCGAGGCGTTGCTGCGCGGTCGTGTCGTGATGGTGACGGGCGCGGGCGGGTCGATCGGCTCCGAGCTGTGCCGGCAGATCCTGCGTTTCGCGCCGGCGCAACTCGTCGCGTTCGACCTGTCCGAGTATGCGATGTACCGGCTGACCGAGGAACTGCGCGAGCGCTTCCCCGATTTGCCGGTCCTGCCGATCATCGGCGACGCGAAGGATTCGCTGCTGCTCGACCAGGTGATGTCGCGTCACGCGCCGCACATCGTGTTCCATGCGGCCGCCTACAAGCATGTGCCGCTGATGGAGGAGCACAACGCGTGGCAGGCCTTGCGCAACAACGTGCTCGGCACCTACCGCGTGGCCCGCGCGGCGATTCGCCACGATGTCCGTCATTTCGTGCTGATCTCGACCGACAAGGCGGTCAATCCGACCAACGTGATGGGCGCGAGCAAGCGCCTGGCCGAAATGGCCTGCCAGGCGTTGCAGCAGACGAGCGAGCGCACGCAGTTCGAGACCGTGCGCTTCGGCAACGTGCTGGGCAGCGCGGGCAGCGTGATCCCGAAATTCCAGCAGCAGATCGCGAAGGGCGGCCCGGTGACGGTCACGCATCCGGAGATCACGCGTTTCTTCATGACGATCCCGGAGGCGTCGCAGCTCGTGCTGCAGGCGTCGAGCATGGGGCATGGCGGCGAGATCTTCATCCTCGACATGGGCGAACCGGTGAGGATCGTCGATCTCGCGTGCGACCTGATCCGCCTGTACGGCTTCGCGGAAGAGCAGATCCGCATCGAGTTCACCGGGCTGCGGCCCGGCGAGAAGCTCTACGAGGAGCTGCTCGCGGACGACGAGGCGACGACGCGCACACCGCACCCGAAGCTGCGGATCGCACGTGCACGGGAAGTGCCGGACAATTTCCTCGACGAGCTGCTGCCGTGGCTGATGCAGCATCGTGTACTGCCTGACGACGAAGTGCGGCGCGACCTGCGGCGCTGGGTGCCGGAATATCAGACGGCCATTGCCCCCGTGTTGCAGAGCGTCCCGTCGGTGCGCGCCGCATCGAACGGGTGACGCGGCCCCGGGCCGTGAACCGGACGGCAAGACAAAAAAAGCGCCCTGCGGGGCGCTTTTTTTGTCTGGAAGTCGGTACGCGGCTCAGTGGCTGCGTCGATGCTTTCTCACCACCATCCACCGCGGCGCCTTGAACCGCACGATGCTGAGGTACAGCCACACGTAGGTTAGCGCGAACAGCACGACGAACACGAACAGGTGCACCGTGTGCCGCCAGAACAGCGTCGCGGGAATCACCGCGACGAGGCACAGCAGCCACAGATACGGCGACGTCAGCGAATTGCGTCGCGTCAGGTCGTGGGCGTGCTTCGTGCCGACCGCCCAGCGCATCAGCCGCTTGTACACGAGCATGTGCAGGTGCACGCCGTCCGGAATGCCGGGCGACATTCCGCGGATGAATTTCTTCCGGTAGATCGAGAAGCAGGTCTCGAAGATCGGGTACATGAACAGCAGCACGGGGTACCACGCGGACACCTCGCGGTTGCGCATCACGAGCAGGATCGCGAGTTCCGCGAGCATGAAGCCGATGAAGTACGCGCCGCCGTCGCCGAGGAAGATCAGGCCGGCCGGGAAATTCCACAGGAAGAAGCCGAGCACGGCGCCCATCATGATGATCGACGCGGACATGACGACCGGGTCGCCGACCTGGAACGCCACGTACGCGAGCGACGCGAACATCATGAAGCTGACCATCGACGCGAGCCCGTTGAAGCCGTCGATGATGTTGACCGCATTCGCGAGCGCCGCGACCGCGAGCACGGTGACGAACGCCGAAATGGCGCCATAGCTGAGCAGGAAATCGAGCGGCGGCACGCTGATGCGCGTGACCGCGATGTGCAGCAGCCAGAACGCGAGCGCGGCCGCCCCCATCGTGCAGAGCAGCCGCGCGCGCGGCGACACGCGCTTGGTCAGGTCCTCGACCAGGCCGGACAGGAACGCCGGCATGCCGCAGGCAACGATGCCGAGAATGCTGCCGGCGATCGTCGGGTAGCGCTGCATGAGCAGCAGCGCCCCGGTGATGACGCCCGCGAGGATCCCGATGCCCCCGACCCGCGGCACGGGCCGCACGTGGAATTTCTGCACGCCGGCCAGGTCGCTGTCGATCGAGAATTTCTCGTGAAGGTGCGCGTAGCGCACGATGAACAGCGTGACGAGCAGGGAGACAATGAAGCCGGACGCGAAGCTGAGCATGGGACCGCTCGAAAAATGGACAGCGGATTATACAAAACCGCGGGGGTTCCCCTCCTGCCATCGCCAGTGATCGGCACACATTTCTTCGATGCCGAGCGTCGCGCGCCAGCCGATGATGTCGGCCGCGGCCTGCGGGTTCGCGTAGCACTCGGCGATGTCGCCCGGGCGGCGCGCCACGAGCTCGTACGGCACCGGCCGGCCCGATGCTTTTTCAAACGCCCGCACGACTTCCAGCACGCTGTAGCCCTGGCCCGTGCCGAGGTTCACGACGAAGCTCGCATCGCGCTTCGCGAGCGCGTCGAGCGCGGCGATGTGGCCCTTCGCGAGATCGACGACGTGGATGTAGTCGCGCACGCCCGTGCCGTCCGGCGTCGGGTAGTCGGCGCCGAACACGCGCAGCTTTTCGAGCTTGCCGACCGCGACCTGGGCGACATACGGCATCAGGTTGTTCGGGATGCCGGCCGGATCCTCGCCGATCAGCCCGCTCGCGTGCGCGCCGACCGGGTTGAAGTAGCGCAGCGTCGCGATCCGCCACGACGGGTCCGACACCTCGAGGTCGCGCAGGATCTGCTCGGCGATCAGCTTCGACTGGCCGTACGGGTTGGTTGCCGACAGCGGGAACGATTCGTCGATCGGCGAGCGTTCGGGCACGCCGTACACGGTCGCGGACGAGCTGAACACGAACTGCTTGACGTTGCGCTCGCGCATCACCTTCAGCACGGCGAGCAGGCCGCCGAGGTTGTTCTGGTAGTACTCGAGCGGCTTCGCGACCGATTCGCCGACGGCCTTGAGCGCCGCGAAATGGATCGTGCCGGTGATCGGGTGCGCGTCGAACACCTTGGCGAGCGCGGCTTCGTCGCACACGTCGACCTGATGGAACGCGGGCGTCTTGCCCGTGATCCGCTCGATGCGGCGCACGGATTCGGACTTGCTGTTGACGAGGTTGTCGACGATCACGACGTCGTAGCCGTTGTCGAGCAGCTCGACGGCCGTGTGCGAGCCGATGTAGCCCGCACCGCCGGTAACGAGGATGGTGCCTTTAGCAGTCATTGCAGAGGTGCTCCTTCAGAGGGTAATGCCTGTCAATGAATGAATGGTCTGCCGGTAGCGCTCGACGACCTGCTGCTCGTCGAATTCCACCGCGACCTTGTGCCGGCCGCGCGCACCCATCGCGTCGCGTCCGGCCGTGCCGAGTTCGATCATGCGGAGCAATTGCTCCGCGAGGCTCGCGCTGTCGCGCACGCGGCACAGGAAGCCGGTTTCGCCGTCGGCGACGACGTCGCGGCAGCCCGGCACGTCGGTTGCGACGATCGGGCGGCCCATCGCCGACGCTTCCATCAGCGTGCGCGGCACGCCTTCGCGGTACGACGGTAGCACGACGCAGTCGGCCGCCGCGATATGGGGGCGCACGTCGTGCGCTTCGCCGAGATACTCGACGACGCCTTCGCTCGTCCACGCATCGACATCGGCGCGGCCGATCGCGCTCGGATTGTCGACGCCGAGCGGCCCGAGCAGCTGGAAGCGTGCGTTCGGGAAGCGGGCGTGCACGATGCGCGCGGCCTCCACGTATTCGCGCACGCCCTTGTCCCACAGCAGCCGGCCGATCAGGATGAAGACGGGGGCATCGCCGGCGGGCAGCGGCGCCGGCGCGAACTGTTCGAGATCGACGCCTTCGCCGTGCAGCAGCCGCGCGCGATCGGGATGCGCGAGCAACCGCTCGTCGGTGAAGGTCGCGAGATCGTCGCGGTTCAGGAACCACACTTCACGCGGGAAGCGGAACGCGAACCGGTACAGGCGCTTCGCGACGCTTGCCGCGCGGCTTTTCTGGATGAAGACGTAGCCGAGCCCGGTCGTCACCGCGATCGACGGCACGCGCGCGAGCCACGCGGCGACCGAGCCGTAGATGTTCGGCTTGATCGTGTAATGGAACACGAGATCGGGCCGCAGCGCGCGGTAGTGACGCGTCAGCGCGGCGAGCGTGCCGAGATCCTCGCGCGGGCTCGTGCCTTTCGACGCGACCGCGAGCGCCACGTAGCGGCAGCCCATCTGCTCGAGCAGCGGCACCGTGCGGTCGTGCGGCGCGATCACGATGACCTCGGCGCCGCGCGCGACGAGCGCACGGATCAGCCCGTGGCGATACGTGTAGATCGCCCAGGCCGTGTTGCAGACGAGCGCGATGCGCAGCGGGGAGGTGGCGGACATGAAAAAAAGAAAAAATAAAGCGTCGAAATGACCGAAAGCGCCGGATCCGCGTCACGCGGACGGCCGCGCGGCGAACAGCGTCTGCTTGATCCGCTGCAGCGTGCGGTACGGCGTCACGAAATGCAGCAGGTTCTTGGCGAGGCCGGCCCAGTCGTACGGGTTCAGCGCGTTGAAGTGGCTCAGCAGCAGCGTGAGCGTCGACACCAGCTGGCGCCGGCGCCTGGTCGCGCTGATCCCGCCCTCGTTGAGCTCGTAATAGAGGCCGAGCTCGGGCAGGTTCGCGCAATCGTAGCGTTGCATTAACCGTAAAAAAAGATCGAGATCTTCGGCCGCACGGTATTTCGCACGATAGTTCCCCACTTCTCGCACGGCATCGATGCGCAACATGACCGACGGATGCACGAGCGGCGAGCGCAGGAAGCGCGTGCGGCGCAGCGTATGCGGATCAGCGGGCGGGGTCAGCATGAAGCGCGGCTCGCCGGCGCGGGACACGACTTGCGTCCACATGCCGACGCAGGCCACGCGCGGGTGGGCGCCGAGATACGCGCGCTCCTTCGCGAGCCGCTGCGGTGCGGCGAGATCGCCCGCGTCGATGCGCGCCGCATAGCGGAAGCCGCGGGCGGCCAGCGCGTCGATGCCGGCCGCGAGCGCGCGCTCGATGCCGCCGTTCTGCGGCATGCGCAGCACCTCGATCGCGAGGCCGGGCAGGTCGGGCGCGACGATCGGCGGCGTGCTGCCATCGTCGACGATCAGCACGTGCACGGGCGTGTCCTCGCGAAACGACGCGAGGGTCCGGACGACGTCGTCGTGCCCGTTGTAGGCCGGCATCAGCACGGCCACATCGTCGAGCGAGGGCGGGCAATCAGGGGACGTCATGGTCGCAGCTTGAAACGGATGTAATAAAAATTGACGGCGGCGGCGGCCAGATAGCCGGCCGCCAGCCCGACGAGCGCGCCGTACAGGCCGAGCCGCGGGATCGCGAACAGGTTGACGAGCGCGGCGATCGCGAGCGCGAGCAGCCATTTCGACAGCAACACGAATTTTGCTTGATATTTGAGAACGATAAGATTGCCTATCGCCTCGATGCCGGCCGGCACCGACAGCCAGACCGCCCAGCGGAAGATGTCGACCGACGCCTCGTAGCCGTGGCCGAACACCTTGCCGACGATCAGCGGGGCGGCGGCGTCGAGGACGAGCGCGCCGGCTGTCATCAGGCCGGCCGTCATCGCGATCAGCCGGACGATGTTGCGGCGCAGCCGTGCGACGTCCTGCACGCGGTAGACGAAGGCGGGCGCGATCGTCTGCGCAAGCATCAGCGCGAGCGTGATCCAGTTCTCGTTGAGCTGCTGCGCGGCCGAGTAACGGCCGAGATCGGCGAACGAGACATGACGCTCGAGCATCAGGCGGTCGAGCTTCAGGAACAGGTACATGCAGATGAGGCCGAGCCAGAACACCGTGCCGGCGGTCGCAAAGTGCCGGAACAACGGCTTGTCGAAGGTCCAGCCGAGTGCGCCGCCGTTGCGATGCCGGTAGTACAGCAGCAGCGCGAAGCCGATGGCGGCGGCTTCGAGCGCCCACAGCCACGCGAAGCGGGCGGGGCCCGCGGCCGCGCGGACCAGCAGCCAGACGAGCAGCGCCTTCGCCAGCGCGGTGACCATGCTGGTGACGAGCTGCGGCTTGCTGTAGGTCATGCTCTGCAGCCACGCGTTGACGACGCCGACGAACGGCTCGCGGAACACCATCGTGACCGCGAGGCCCGCGAGCATCGCGCCGACCAGCGGGTCGAAGGCGCCCGCGGCGATCGCGATCCATGTCGCGGCGAGCGCGGCGACCGACACGGCGATGCGCAGCACGAACGCGCTGCCGAGCACCGCGCCGAGTTGGGCGGGCGGGCGCTGGACGATGGTCGGGACGAGGATTTCCGCGCCGCACACCCAGGTGAGCGGCGCCAGTACCAGGAGAAGCGTATTCGCATACTGCCATTTGCCGAACACATCTGGCCCGAAATAACGGGCCAGCAGGCCGCTGATCGCGATCGCGACGCCGATCTGCGTGAGCCGTTCGAGCCCCAGCCAGACGAGGTTCGCGACGGCCTTCGCGACATCCGGGTTGCCGAAGCGTTTCAGCATGCGCGGTGGCGGCGTGCGCGCAAGGCGGCCGGCAGGGCGCCCGAAGGCTGCAGATTGGCGGCGGCGGGACGGCTAGGCATTAAAATGGGCGGTATGCGCGTCATCAAAACCCGCGATTATAAGTGGGATCGGGGGCGCTCCCGCCGTTCCGCGCCAGCGGTTTCGCTCGATGCGGGGCCAGCATGTATCATGCGCGGCACCGGCGAGCGGCGGCCAGGCGAGCCAGACAAATTTCCATGCACGCAACTGAGAGAAGAGAATCGATGATCTCCCAATCCATCTTCAAGGCATATGACATTCGTGGCGTGGTCGGCAAGACGCTCGACACCGACACGGCGCGCGGGATCGGCCGGGCATTCGGCAGCGAAGTGCGCGCGCAGGGCGGCGATGCGGTCGTCGTCGCGCGCGACGGCCGCCTGTCCGGGCCGGACCTCGTCGGCGCGCTGGCCGACGGCCTGCGTGCCGCGGGCGTCGACGTCGTCGACGTCGGCATGGTGCCCACGCCGGTCGGCTATTTCGCGGCGAACGTCCCGCTCGCGCTGAAGGGCGGCGAGCGCCGCGTCGATTCGTGCATCGTCGTCACGGGCAGCCACAACCCGCCCGACTACAACGGCTTCAAGATGGTGCTGCGCGGCGCCGCGATCTACGGCGAGCAGATCCAGGCGCTGTACCAACGCATCGTCGACGAGCGCTTCGAGACGGGCAGCGGCTCGTACGAGCAGTTCGACGTGGCCGATCAATACATCGCGCGCATCGTCGGCGACATCAAGCCGGCCCGCCCGATGAAGCTCGTCGTCGACGCCGGCAACGGCGTGGCCGGCCCGCTCGCGACGCGCCTGTTCAAGGCGCTCGGCTGCGAGCTCGTCGAGCGCTTCACCGACATCGACGGCACGTTCCCGAACCACCACCCCGATCCCGCGCACCCGGAAAACCTGCAGGACGTGATCCAGGCGCTGAAGGACACCGACGCCGAGATCGGCTTCGCGTTCGACGGCGACGGCGACCGCCTCGGCGTCGTCACGAAGGACGGCCAGATCATCTATCCGGACCGCCAGCTGATGCTGTTCGCGGAAGAAGTGCTGTCGCGCAACCCCGGCGCGCAGATCATCTATGACGTGAAGTGCACGCGCCACCTCGCGCAATGGGTGAAGTCGAAGGGCGGCGAGCCGCTGATGTGGAAGACCGGCCACTCGCTCGTGAAGGCGAAGCTGCGCGAGACGGGGGCGCCGCTCGCCGGCGAAATGAGCGGCCACGTGTTCTTCAAGGATCGCTGGTACGGCTTCGACGACGGTCTCTACACGGGCGCGCGCCTGCTCGAGATCCTCACGAAGACGGCCGATCCGAGCGCGCTGCTGAACGGGCTGCCGGACGCGATGAGCACGCCTGAACTGCAGCTGTGGCTCGACGAAGGCGAGAACTTCCGCCTGATCGACAAGCTGCAGAAAGAGGCGAAGTTCGACGGCGCCGAGGAGGTCGTGACGATCGACGGCCTGCGTGTCGAGTACGCGGACGGCTTCGGCCTGGCGCGTTCGTCGAACACGACGCCGGTCGTCGTGATGCGTTTCGAGTCCGAGACGCAGGAAGGGCTCAAGCGCATCCAGGAGGACTTCCGCCGCGTGCTGACGGCCGCGAAGCCGGACGTCAAGCTGCCGTTCTGAGCCTCGGCGGCCGATGGGCCGCCAACGGCGCGATGGTGAGTCCGATCGTCGCGCCTCCCCCGAAAAGCGGCGCACGCGACACGCGTGCGGCCGCTTTTTGCCTGTGTGACTCCCCGGGCGCGATAAAATCGCTCCTTTCTGCTTGTCGCCGGCTGCCAGCCGGCGTTTTTTCAGCGTGCAAAAGATCCTGATCGTGCGTGTGTCGTCGCTGGGCGACGTCGTGCACAACATGCCGGTGATCGCCGATATCCGGCGCCGCCACCCCGATGCGCAGATCGACTGGCTCGTCGAGGAAAGCTTCGTCGACCTGGTCAAGCTCGTCGACGGCGTGCGCAACGTGCTGCCGTTCTCGCTGCGCCGCTGGCGAAAGAAGCCGTTCTCGGGCGCCACGTGGCGCGAGATCCGGGCCTTCCGCCAGCGCCTCGCGGCCGAGCAGTACGATCTCGTGATCGACTGCCAGGGCCTCATCAAGACGGCCTGGGTCGCGAGCTGGGCGCGCGGCCCGCTCGTCGGGCTCGGCAATCGCACCGATGGCGCCGGCTACGAGTGGCCGGTGCGCTTCTTCTATCGCAAGCGCGTGCCGATCGCGCCGCGCACGCACGTCGTCGAGCGCTCGCGGCAACTCGTCGCGGCCGCGCTGGGCGACCCGGCGCCGACGCCGGCCGATCCGGTCGACTTCGGCCTCGATACGCGCGCGGCGGCGCTCGCGGTGGCGGCGCTCGGCCTGAACCTGCCGGTGCCGTACGTGGTGTTCGTCCATGCGACGTCGCGTGCCGACAAGCAATGGCCGGACGCCGCGTGGATCGAGCTCGGCCAGGCGCTCGTGCGGCGCGGCGCATCGCTCGTGCTGCCGTGGGGCAACGACGCGGAGCGCGCGACCAGCGAGCGGCTCGCGAAGGAATTCGGCGCGGCGGCGATCGTGCCGCCGCGGCTGTCGCTGCCGGCCGTGGTCGGGCTGATCGACGGCGCGGCCGCCACCGTCGGGGTTGATACAGGTCTGGTTCACATCGCGGCCGCGCTGAAGCGTCCGACGGTCGAACTGTACAATTTCGCGACGGCCTGGCGGACCGGCGGCTACTGGTCGCCGAACGTCGTCAATCTCGGCACGGCGGGGCAACCCCCGTCGATCGCGCAGGTGAAGTCGGCGCTCGCGGGCTTCGGTCTCCTGTAACGCTGTCACACGCGCGAACCCACGCGAACCGAACATGAGCGAATCCCAGATCATCGAAGTCCCGTCCGCCGACTGGAGCGGACACAACCTGTCGGCGCCGCGCGAGCAGCTGCTGGCCGCCGTCGAAGAAGGCAAGGTGCTGTATTTCCCGCACCTGCGCTTCGCGATCGAAGGCGGCGAGGAAGCGCTGCTCGATCCGGCGCTCGCCGACCCGAAACGCAAGAACATCAGCCTCGCGCCGAACGGCGGCGCGCTTGCCGGCGTGCTCGGCGACAGCGTCACGCAGTCGGCGGTGCGCGCGCTCGTCGCACGCTTCCAGCAGCAGGCCGGCACGCTCGTCGACGGCCTCTTTCCCGAATACCGCGGCAAGCTGCGCGTCGCGCCGACCAGCCTGCGGCTGATGCAGGTCGAGACGCGCCAGACGTCGTGGCGCAAGGATGACAGCCGGCTGCACGTCGACGCGTTCCCGTCGCGGCCCAACTACGGCGAGCGGATCCTGCGCGTGTTCACGAACGTGAACCCGGCCGGCGTGCCGCGCGTGTGGCGCGTCGGCGAGCCGTTCGAGGACGTCGCGAAGCGCTTCCTGCCGCACATCAAGCCGCAGTTGCCGGGCGCCGCGTGGCTGCTGAACCTGCTGCACGTGACGAAGTCGCCGCGCAGCGCGTACGACCACCTGATGCTGAACCTGCACGACAGCATGAAGGCCGATCTCGACTACCAGAAGACGAGCCCGCAGGAGACGATGCCGTTTCCGCCGGGCTGCGTGTGGATATGTTTCTCGGATCAGACTTCGCACGCTGTGATGTCCGGCCAGTTCATGCTCGAGCAGACCTTCTTCCTGCCGGTCGACGCGATGGTCCGCCGCGAATGCGCGCCGCTCGGCATTCTCGAACGCCTGAAGGGCAGGGCGCTGGTTTGAGCGCGCATTTTCTTCGAAGCAAGACAAGGGACGCGGCATGCTGAGGGTGATCTATCGCGCGCTGTGGTGGCTCGTCGCACCGATCGCCGTCATCCGGCTTGTCGTGCGCTCGCGCAAGGAGCGCGGCTATCGCGAGCACATCGGCGAACGCTTCGGCCACGTGGCGGGCCGCTCGCGTGACGACCGTGCGCCGCTGATCTGGGTGCATGCGGTATCGGTCGGCGAGACGCGCGCGGCGCAGCCGCTGATCGACGCGCTGATGCATGCGCGCCCCGATGCACGCATCCTGCTCACGCACATGACGCCGAGCGGCCGTGCGACCGGCGAACAGATCTTCGGCGATCGCGTGCTGCGCTGCTACCTGCCGTACGACATGCCCGGCGCGGTGCGGCGCTTCCTGCGCGCGTGGCGGCCGACGCTCGGCCTCGTGATGGAAACCGAGGTGTGGCCCACGCTGATCGACGAGTGCCGCCGTGCGGACGTGCCGCTGGTGCTGACCAATGCGCGCATGTCCGCGCGTTCGTTCCGGCGTGCCTCGAAGTTCGGCGCGGCAACGCACGACGTGTTCGGCGGTTTCTCGCGCGTGCTCGCGCAGAGCCCGGCCGATGCGGAGCGGCTGACGTCGCTTGGCGCGCGCAACGTGACCGTGCTCGGCAACCTGAAGTTCGACATGACGACGCCGCCGGAACTCGCGGCGCGCGGCCATGCGTGGCGCGACGCGATCGGCGCGCGGCCCGTGTGGGTGGCCGCGAGCACGCGCGAGAACGAGGAGGCGCTGGTGTTGCAGGCATTCGCGTCGATGCGCACGCCCGGCGCGCTGCTGGTGCTCGTGCCGCGTCATCCGCAGCGTTTCGCCGAGGTCGAGGCGCTGGTCGAGCGCAGCGGGCTCAAGTGCGTGCGACGCTCGGTATGGGCGGCCGATAAGGCCGCGCTCGCGGCCGGCCGGCCGGCCGCCGAGCCGTTGCCGGACGACGTGACGGTGCTGCTCGGCGATTCGATGGGCGAGCTCGGCGCGTACTACGCGGCGGCCGACGTCGCGTTCATCGGCGGCAGCCTGTTGCCGCTCGGCGGCCAGAACCTGATCGAAGCGTGCGCGGTCGGCGTGCCGGTGCTGATCGGGAAGCACGTATTCAACTTCACGCAGGCGACCGCCGACGCGGTCGCGGCCGGCGCGGCGCTGCAGGTCGAGGATCCGCTCGATCTCGCGCACGTGCTCGATGCGCTGTTCGCCGACAAGGCGCGGCGCATCGCGATGGGCTCGGCCGGTGCCGCATTCGCGGCGCGTCACCGCGGCGCGACCGCGCGCACGGTCGACGTGCTCGCGGCACTGCTGCCGCCTGCCGAGCGCGGCGGGCGCGCGTTGCAGGACGCGCAGGATAATTCCGACGACTAGGCGACGGCGGCGCAATGCCGCCGGGAGCATGCGTGGCGGCACCGTATGGCGCCGCCGCGCCGCTCAGACCGTCAGCAAACCCTTCTTCTCGATGAACGCGATCACGTCCGCGACGCCGTCGAGCGCCTTCAGGTTCGTCATCACGTAAGGCCGCTCGCCGCGCATCTTCTTCGTGTCGGACGCCATCACGTCGAGGTTCGCACCGACCAGCGGTGCGAGATCCGTCTTGTTGATCACGAGCAGGTCGGACTTCGTGATGCCGGGGCCGCCCTTGCGCGGAATCTTCTCGCCGCCCGCGACGTCGATCACGTAGATCGTCAGGTCCGACAGCTCGGGGCTGAACGTCGCCGCGAGATTGTCGCCGCCCGATTCGATGAACACGATGTCGGCGTCGGGGAAGTGCGACAGCATCCGGTCGACCGCTTCGAGGTTGATCGACGCATCCTCGCGGATCGCCGTGTGCGGGCAGCCGCCCGTCTCGACGCCCATTATGCGCTCCTCGGGCAGCGCGCCCGCGACCGTCAGCAGCCGCTGGTCTTCCTTCGTATAGATGTCGTTGGTGATCGCGACGAGGTCGTACTGGTCGCGCATCGCCTTGCACAGCATCTCGAGCAGCGTGGTCTTGCCGGAGCCGACGGGGCCGCCGATGCCGACGCGCAGCGGCGGCAGTTTCTTCGTGCGGCGGGCGGAGGAAGGGGCAGGTGCGTTCATGGCGGATAGTGTCGGGTTCAGGAGCGGAACAACCGCGAATACTGGGTTTCGTGTCGCGCCGACAGGATGCCGAGCTGCGGCGCGAACGTGTTGACGGCGTCGGGCCGCGTCGCGAGCGCGTGGCGCACGGCCGCGTCGATCGCGCCGCGCAGCGCGACGATGATGCGTTGTCCGGCGAGCTGGCCGAGCGGTACCGCCTTCAGCGCGGCGGACGTCTGGTTCTCGACCCAGCCGAATGCATACGCGGCGAGCACGGCGTCGGCGCTCGCGTCGTGCGCGGCGGCGGCATAGGCGAATGCGGTGGGCAGCGCGACCGGCGAAATCGACGCGAGCGTCGCGCGGCGCGCGGCGTCGCCCCATTCGAGCGATGCGCACAGCTGCGCAAGCGACCAGCCCATCTGTTCGGTCTCGCGGCGCAGTTCCGCCGATTCGCGGCTCGCGATGAACCACGCGTTTTCGGTGGCGAGCGCCGATGCGTCGTGCGCGTGCCAGCGCACGAGCTGGTGCGCGAGGAACGGCAGCTCGCCGTGCGCGAGCACGTCGGTCAGGCCGCTTGCGATCCAGTCGCGCGCGGTGTCGGCGTCGCGGATCAGGTTCGCGTCGAGCGCCGCTTCCAGACCCTGCGAATAGCTGAATGCGCCGATCGGCAGCGCCGGTGACGCGAGGTGCAGCAGCGCGACGAGTTCAGTGGTGGTCATGGCCGTGGCCGTGAGAACAACCCGGACCATGCTGGTGATCGTGATCGTGATCGTGATCGTGCGAGTGCGAGTGCGAGTGGCCGTGATGCTCGCCGAACACTTGCTGCGCGAGTGCGTAGTCCTCGGCGAACGTCGCGTCGTGCCCGTGCTTGTGGCCGCCGCCGTATGCACCGGCTTCCGGCTGGAACGGCGCGCTCGCTTCCTCGACCTGCGTGCCGAGCCGGCGCAGCATGTCCGCGAGCACCGGGTCGGCTTCGAGCTTCAGGTAGCCGTCGCCGATCTCGACCGGCGTGTGGCGGTTGCCGAGATGGTACGCGGCGCGCATCAGCGTGAGCGGATCGGCCGCGCGCACGCGCAGCACGGTTTCGGGCGCGGCGGCAATGCGCACGAGTGCACCGTCGTCGGCGACCAGCACGTCGCCGTCGCGCAGGATCGTGCCGCGCGGCAGCAGGACCGCGACGTCCTCGCCGGTGTCGAGCGTTGCCGCGAGGCGGCTCTTGCAGCGGGCGTCGTAGGCGAGTGTGAGCGTCGGCGCGCGCGCGACGAGCGACGCGGCGAGTTTCACGTTCGGGGCAATGCGTTTGTCGAGGGTGCGCATGAATCGTAAACCGGCAATCAGGTCAGAACAGGAAATAGCGCTGCGCCATCGGCAGCACCGAAGCGGGCTCGCAGGTGAGCAACTGGCCGTCGGCGATCACGTCGTAGGTTTCGGGATCGACGCTGATCGACGGGCGCCACGCGTTGTGGATCATGTCGGCCTTCGTCACGTTGCGGCAGTTGCGCACGGGCACGATCCGCTTCGCAAGGCCGTAGCGTTCCGCGATGCCCGCATCGGCTGCCATCTGCGACACGAAGGTCAGCGACGTGCGCGCGAGCGCGCCGCCGCGGGTGGCGAACATCTCGCGATAGTGGACCGGCTGCGGCGTCGGGATCGACGCGTTCGGGTCGCCCATCTGCGCCATCGCGATCATCCCGCCCTTCAGGATCATGGTCGGCTTGATCCCGAAGAACGCCGGCTCCCACAGCACGAGGTCGGCCCACTTGCCGGGCTCGATCGAGCCGACTTCGTGCGCGATGCCGTGCGTGAGCGCCGGGTTGATCGTGTACTTCGCGACGTAGCGCTTCGCGCGGAAGTTGTCGTTGCGCGCGCCGTCTTCCGGCAGCGCGCCGCGCTGCACCTTCATCTTGTGCGCGGTCTGCCAGGTGCGGATGATCACTTCGCCGACGCGGCCCATCGCTTGCGAATCGGACGACAGCATCGACAGCGCGCCGAGATCGTGCAGGATGTCCTCGGCCGCGATCGTCTCGCGGCGGATCCGCGATTCGGCGAACGCGAGATCCTCGGCGATCGACGGATCGAGGTGATGGCACACCATCAGCATGTCGAGATGCTCGTCGAGCGTGTTGATCGTGTACGGGCGCGTCGGGTTGGTCGACGACGGCAGCACGTTCGACTCGCCGCACACCTTCAGGATGTCGGGCGCATGGCCGCCGCCGGCGCCTTCGGTATGGTACGTGTGGATCGTGCGGCCCTTGAACGCGGCGACCGTCGATTCGACGAAGCCGCCTTCGTTCAGCGTGTCGGTATGGATCGCGACCTGCGTGTCGGTATCGTCGGCGACCGACAGGCAGTTGTCGATCGCGGCGGGCGTCGTGCCCCAGTCTTCATGCAGCTTCAGCCCGATCGCGCCCGCCGCGATCTGTTCGACGAGCGGCTGCGGCAGGCTCGCATTGCCCTTGCCGAGGAAGCCGAGATTGATCGGCCAGCCGTCGGCGGCCTGCAGCATCCGCTCCATGTGCCACGGGCCCGGCGTGCAGGTCGTCGCGTTGGTGCCGGTGGCCGGCCCCGTGCCGCCGCCGAGCATCGTCGTGACGCCCGATGCGAGCGCCTCGTCGATCTGCTGCGGGCTGATGAAGTGGATGTGCGTGTCGATGCCGCCCGCCGTCACGATCAGCCCTTCGCCGGCGATCACTTCGGTCGCGGCGCCGATCGCGATCGTCACGCCGGGCTGGATGTCGGGGTTGCCGGCCTTGCCGATCGCGGCGATGCGGCCGTGCTTGATCGCGATGTCGGCCTTCACGATGCCCCAGTGATCGAGGATCACCGCGTTCGTGATGATCGTGTCGGGCACCTCGGCCGCCACGCGCTGCGACTGGCCCATCCCGTCGCGGATCACTTTCCCGCCGCCGAATTTCACTTCTTCGCCGTAGGTCGTGAAGTCGCGTTCGATCTCGATCAGTAGTTCGGTATCGGCGAGCCGGACGCGGTCGCCCGTCGTCGGCCCGAACATTTCCGCGTACGCGCGGCGGCTCAAGCGTAGTGTCATGTTGCTGTTCCTGAAGAGCGGGGCGCGGCTTACAGCGGCCCCATCACCTTGCCCTGAAAACCGTAGACGGCGCGCTCGCCCGCGAGTGCGACGAGCTCGACGGTGCGCGTCTGGCCCGGCTCGAAGCGCACGGCGGTGCCGGCCGCGATGTTCAGGCGAAAGCCGCGCGCGGCCGCGCGATCGAACGACAGTGCGTCGTTGACTTCGAAGAAGTGGTAGTGCGAGCCGACCTGCACCGGGCGGTCGCCGGTGTTCGCGACGACGAGCGTCAGCGTGGCGCGGCCTGCATTCAGTTCGTGTTCGCCGTCGTCGGTGAGGATTTCGCCGGGGATCATGCGGGGCCTCACGGAATCGGGTGATGGACGGTCACGAGCTTCGTGCCGTCGGGGAAGGTCGCCTCGACCTGGATGTCGGGAATCATCTCCGGCACGCCGTCCATCACGTCGTCGCGCGTGAGCAGCGTCGTGCCGTAATGCATGACCTCGGCGACCGTCTTGCCGTCGCGCGCGGCTTCCATCAGCGCGGCGGTGATGAAGGCGACCGCCTCCGGATAGTTGAGCTTCAGGCCGCGTGCGCGACGACGCTCGGCCAGCAGCGCCGCCGTGAAGATCAGCAGCTTGTCTTTCTCTCGGGGAGTCAGTTTCATGAAGGCAAACGTTCAGGAAAACGTAATTTTTATCGGTGCGTGCGCAACGGGGCGAACGCGCGGGTCATCGTAGCACCGCGCTGTTTTGCGTGCGTCGCGTATCGGTTATGTAAGGAGCAAGGCGTGTGCCATGTGCGTGGAACGCAGCGCGATGCGCGCTCGTGGTGCGCGATGCATGCGCAACGTGCAGCGCCGCTCGCGACGCTGCGCCGAAACGGTGCGTGGCGCGATCGCGCTCAGGTCTGCCAGAGACGCAGCGGCCGTGCGTCGACGCCGTGCACGATCGGCCGCAGATGCAGCCAGCAGTCGGTGAAGTGGCGTTGCAGTGCTTCCATCGACGTCGACAGCGCACGGACCAGCACGACGCCCGGTGTCACGCAGGTCGCGCCCGCGCGCAGCGTGGCATCGAACGGCATCCGCGCGGCGAGCGATTCCGCGAGCGCGGCGTCGCACGCGGCGCCGGCCGCCCACAGCGTGCCGTACGCGGGAAAGCCGGCGAGACCCTGCAGCGCGCCACGCAGCGGGTCGTGCGCATCGAGCAGCGCGCGTTCGGTCCATAGTGGCCGGCCGTCGGCATCGACGAGCGCCGACGTCGACGCGATGCGGCCCGCCGACCAGGTTTCGCCGGCCGCTTGCCGGCCGAGCTGCGACGCGTCCCAACCGATCGCACTGGCGCCCGCGCCGAGCTTGACCGTGAAATCGAGCGACGCGTGCGCCGCGTCGAAGAACAGGTTGTTCTGCGGCAGCCAGTCGAGCTTCGCGTGCTCGCCGACCGCGAGGCCGATGCGTTGCGTCGCGTCCAGCCCGTTCGACTTGTACCACTTGGTCGCGCCGGGTGTCGTCAGCACCGCGTGCGTGCCGTTGCCGAGTGCGATGTCGATGTCGAGCCGGTCGCCGCCCGCGACGCCGCCCGGCGGGTGGACGATCACCGCGTGGCAGATCGCGTCGCCTTCCGGGTACAGCGGCCGCTGCACGCGCAGCGGGCCGTCGTGCAGCCGGTGCGTGAGTGTCGTGCGCGCGCCGTGCCGTTCGAAGCCGAGTTCGAGGCGGCCGTGCCACGACTTGGCGACGGCGGGGCGGGACAGCGGGGCATGGGAATCGGGGGCGGACATCGGCGGGAAGCAGGGGGACGGGCGCGGTGAACGAGGATGCTACCGCAACAATATACGCCGCGGTGCCCGCGTTGCGGGGCGTGGCAACGCCGTTCCCGGGCCGTGCCGCTTCGCCGGCGCGTGCCTGACAGGCGCCGTTCGGCGAGGCACCGGATCGGTGTTGCGGGCCGATCGTCGGACGCGGCGCCGCCCCGGGCCGCCTTTCCCGCTATACCGCGATCAGCTCCCGCACGCCGTTCGTCTCCATGTCGCGCGCGTCGCCGCCCGCGACGATCTCGCCACGGCTCATGACCCAGTAGCGGTCCGCGATCGACTGGGCGAAGTCGTAGTACTGCTCGACGAGCAGCACGGTCATCTTCGATTCGTCGACCAGCTGGCGAAGCGTGCGGCCGATGTCCTGGATGATCGACGGCTGGATGCCTTCGGTCGGCTCGTCGAGGATCAGCAACTGCGGCTCGCTCATCAGCGCGCGGCCGATCGCGAGCTGCTGCTGCTGGCCGCCGGACAGGTCGCCGCCGCGTCGCGCGCGCATGTCCTTCAGCACCGGGAACAGGTCGTAGATGCGGTCGGGCACTTTCGACGGCGCCTTGCGGCTCGCCGCGCCGACGAGCAGGTTTTCCTCGACGGTGAGCCGCGGAAAGATGTCGCGGCCCTGCGGTACGTACGCGAGCCCGGCCGCGACGCGCGCGTACGGCGGCATCGCGCCGAGCGCCGTGCCGCGCCACGACACGCTGCCGCTCTTGGCGGCGACGACGCCCATCAGGCAGCGCAGCAGCGTGCTCTTGCCGACGCCGTTGCGTCCCAGCAGCACGGTGAGCTTGCCGTCGTCGGCGGCGAGGCTCACGTTGCGCAGGATATGGCTGCCGCCGTAGTACTGGTTCAGTGCATCGATCTTCAGCATCGCATCATCGTCCAAGGTAAGACTCGATCACCGCGTCGTCGCGCTTGACCTGGTCGAGCGTGCCTTGCGCGAGCACGGCGCCTTCGGCCATCACCGTCACGCGGCCCGTATCGCCCGCGAGTGCCGCGACGAATTCCATGTCGTGCTCGACGACCATCATCGAGCAGGTGCCGCGCAGCGTGTTCAGCAGCTCGGCGAGTTCCATCGTCTCGTGATCGGTCATCCCGGCCGCCGGCTCGTCGAGCAGCAATAGGGCGGGGCGCTGCATCAGCAGCATGCCGATCTCGAGCCGCTGCTTCTGCCCGTGCGACAGCTCGCCGGCCGCGCGGAATGCGTGGCTTTCGAGGCCGATCAGCGCGAGCGTCTCCTCGATCTTCGCCTGCGCGCCACGATCGAGCCGGGCCCGCAGCGACGCGAGCCAGCCCTTGTCGGTCTGCATCGCGAGCTCGAGGTTCTCCCACACCGGGTGCTGTTCGAACACGGTCGGCTTCTGGAACTTGCGGCCGATGCCCGCGCGCGCGATCTCGGGCTCGTTCATCCGCGCGAGGTCGAGCGTCTGGCCGAGAAACACCTTGCCCGCGTCGGGGCGCGTCTTGCCGGTGATCACGTCCATCATCGTCGTCTTGCCGGCGCCGTTCGGGCCGATCACGCAGCGCAGCTCGCCCGCATCGATCGCGAGCGACAGCTTCTTCAGCGCGCGAAAGCCGTCGAAGCTCACCTCGATATCCTCGAGGTAGAGGATCGTGCCATGCGACGTATCGATGCCGGGCTGCACCACGCGCCCCATCGATGCGGTGCCGCTGACGGCCAGCAGTTCGTCCTCCGGCGGCGGCGTGAATTGGTAGAGGGCCGTTCCGTTCATGCGCGTTTCCCCTTCGCGAGCACGGTTTCGACGAGGCCCATGATCCCGCGCGGCAGCAGCAGCGGCACGAGCACGAAGATCAGGCCGAGGAAGAACAGCCAGTATTCGGCGAAGTACGCGGTAAACAGGCTCTTCGCGCCGTTCACCGCGAACGCGCCGACGATCGGCCCGATCAGCGTGCCGCGTCCGCCCACCGCGACCCAGATCGCCATCTCGATCGAGTTGCCGGGCGACATCTCGCCGGGGTTGATGATGCCGACCTGCGGCACGTACAGTGCGCCCGCGATGCCGCACAGCACGGCCGACACGGTCCACACGAACAGCTTGTACGCGAGCGGGCTGTAGCCGAGGAACATCAGCCGCGTCTCGCCGTCGCGCACCGCGGTGACGACGCGCCCGAGCTTGCTCGTGACGATCGCACGCGCGGCGATGAACGCGAGCACCAGCGTCGCGAACGTCAGCAGCAACAGCACCGTGCGCGTGCCGGGCGACGTGATCGCGAAGCCCGCGATGCGCTTGAAGTCGGTGAAGCCGTTGTTGCCGCCGAAGCCGGTCTCGTTGCGATAGAACAGCAGCATCGCGGCGAACGTCATGGCCTGCGTGATGATCGACAGGTACACGCCCTTCACGCGCGAGCGGAACGTGAAGAAGCCGAACACCCACGCGAGCACGGCCGGCACGAGCACGACGAGCGCGAGCGCCCACGCGAGATGCTGCGTGCCGCTCCAGTACCACGGCAGCTGGTGCCAGTCGAGGAACACCATGAAGTCGGGCAGGTCGCTGCCGTACTTGCCGTCTCGGCCGATCTCGCGCATCAGGTACATGCCGATCGCATAGCCGCCGAGCGCGAAGAACAGCCCGTGGCCGAGGCTCAGGATCCCGCAGTAGCCCCACACGAGATCGAGCGCGAGCGCGGCGATCGCGTAGCACATCAGCTTGCCGGTGAGCGTCATCGCGTACGCGGACAGATGGAACGCGCTCGACTCGGGCGCGACGAGCGCGGCGAGCGGCACGCCGATGCCGATCGCGATACACAGCGCGATCAGCGCGAGCCACGCGCGCCGCGACAGCAGCGCGGGGCGGGGCGGCAGGCCGAGCGCGAAGCGTTCTTCCGCGCGGGCGGCGGTAGCCGGCTTCGGCGAATCGGCGGCCGGGTTGGACAACGAGTGGGTGAATGAAGTCACGTCAAGCCTCCGCACTGCGGCCCTTCGGGGCAAACATGCCCTGCGGACGTTTCTGGATGAACAGCACGATCATCACGAGCACCGCGATCTTCGCGAGCACGGCGCCCCAGAACGGCTCGATCGCCTTGCTCGCGAGGCCGAGCTCGAAGCCGCCGAGCACGGTGCCGGCGATCTGCCCGACGCCGCCGAGCACGACGGCCATGAACGAATCGATGATGTAGTTCTGGCCGAGGTCGGGGCCCACGTTGCCGATCTGCGACAGCGCGCAGCCGCCGAGGCCCGCGATGCCCGCGCCGAACGCGAATGCATACGCGTCGACGCGCGCGGTCTTCACGCCGACGCACGCGGCCATCCGGCGGTTCTGCGTGACGGCGCGCACGAACAGGCCGAGCCGCGTCTTCGTCAGCACGGCCCATGCGACGAACACCACCGCCAGCGCGAACGCGAGGATCGCGAGCCGGTTGTACGGCAGGATCAGGTTCTGCATCACGGTTACGCCGCCGCTCATCCACGACGGATTCACGACCTGCACGTTCTGCGCGCCGAACAGCATCCGCGTTGCCTGGATCAGGATCAGGCTCACGCCGAAGGTCGCGAGCAGCGTTTCGAGCGGGCGGCCGTACAGGTGCCGCAGCACGAGCCGTTCGAGCACGATGCCGACGAGTGCAGCGGTCACGAACGACACCGGCACTGCGACGAGCGGATACCAGTCGAACGCGCCGGGCGCATAGCGCTGGATCAGCGTCTGCACCACATAGGTTGCGTACGCACCGATCATCAGGAATTCGCCGTGCGCCATGTTGATCACGCCGATCAGCCCGTACGTGATCGCGAGGCCGAGCGCGGCGAGCAGCAGTACGCTGCCGAGCGACAGGCCGGCGAACAGCGTGCCGACGATCTCGCCGCGGCGCTGCAACGCGTGCAAGGCATCGAGCCCCTGTTGCGCGGCGTCGCGCACGCGCGCGTCGGGCTCCGTGAAGCTGCCGTCGGCGTTCTTCGCGACGAGCGGGCGCAACTGCTCGATCATGTCGAGATCGCGGCGCGCGGCCACCACCTGCACGGCTTCGAGGCGCTTCGCCGGATCGGCGTCGTGCAGCGCGGCGATTGCCCACAACGCGTCGAGGCGGCGCTTCAATGCGGGATCGGTTTCCTTCGCACGCGCGCGGTCGATCATCGGCTTGAGTGTCGGGTCGGGCGATTTCAGCAACGCATCGATCGCGTCGCGGCGCGCGGCGACGTCGGGCGATGCGAGTGCGAGCCCCGACAGCGCGCCCGCGATCTTCGTGCGCAGCAGGTTGTTCAGCATCACGGGCTGCGCGTCGCCGGCCGGCGTCGCGGCCTGCGTGAGCGCGTCGTGCGCGGTGTCGCCGGTCTGGACCAGCAGGCGGCCGTCGCCGGTCGCGAGCGCGTCGCCGGTCGACAGCGCGTTGAGCAGCGCGACGGCGCGCGGATCGGGATCGGCGGCGAGCCGTTCGATCGCGGCCGTCTTCGCGTCGAAGTCGTCGCCGGCAAGTGCGGCGGTATCGGTCGCCGTCAGCGCGAACGCGGCGCGCGGCAGCCCGCCCGCGAGGGCGGCGCACGCGACGATCGCGACGGCGGCTCGGCGAAAGCGTGTAGGCATCGGGAAATCCTGTCGGGCGTGGGGAAGCGAATGCGGGCGGCGATGCGCGTGCGGGTCATCACTGCAAGCGCGGCGACCGCATCGATATCGGCATCGGTGTGCGAGCGGCACGTCGCGCATGAAGCGCGACGCGCCACCCGGCATCAGGCGAGCGCCGCGCGCTGCCGGCGCAGGAAGGCCGGGATCGACGTGACGATGTCCGGCTTGCCCTGGTTGCCCGCGATGAACGGGCTCCACGGTTGCGCGCGCACCGCGGTCTTGGTCTTCCACACGACGTTGAACTGCCCGTCGCCACGGATCTCGCCGATCATCACCGGCTTGTGCAGGTGATGGTTGCCGTCCATCGCGAGCGTGAAGCCCGACGGCGCGGCGACGGTCTGGCCGATCATCGCGACGCGCACCTTGTCGACGTCGGTGCTCTTCGCCTTCTCGACGGCCTGCTTCCACATGTGGATGCCGACGTAGGTCGCTTCCATCGGGTCGTTGGTCACGCGCTTCGCGCCGCCCGGCAGGTTGTTCGCCTTTACCCACGCGGCGAACTGGTCCTTGAACTTCGTGTTGGTCGGGTTCTTCACCGACATGAAGTAATTCCACGCGGCGAGGTGGCCGACGAGCGGCTTCGTGTCGATCCCGCGCAGCTCTTCCTCGCCGACCGAGAACGCGACGACCGGCACGTCGGTCGCCTTGATCCCCTGGTTGCCGAGCTCCTTGTAGAACGGCACGTTCGAGTCGCCGTTGATCGTCGAGATCACGGTCGTCTTGCCGCCTTGCGAGAAGTTCTTGATGTTCGCGACGATGGTCTGGTAATCGCTATGGCCGAACGGCGTGTAGACCTCCTGAATGTCGGCGTCCTTCACGCCCTTCGATTTCAGGAACGCGCGCAGGATCTTGTTGGTCGTGCGCGGATACACGTAGTCGGTGCCGAGCAGGAAGAAGCGCTTTGCGCCGCCGCCTTCCGCGCTCATCAGATACTCGACGGCCGGGATCGCCTGCTGGTTCGGCGCGGCGCCCGTATAGAACACGTTGCGCGACATTTCCTCGCCTTCATACTGCACCGGGTAGTAGAGCAGGCCGTTCAGTTCCTCGAATACCGGCAGCACGGACTTGCGCGACACCGACGTCCAGCAGCCGAACACGCACGCGACCTTGTCCTGCGTGAGCAGCTGGCGCGCCTTCTCCGCGAACAGCGGCCAGTTCGATGCGGGATCGACCACCACGGGCTCGAGCTTGCGGCCCATCACGCCGCCGCTCTTGTTGATGTCGGCGATCGTCATCAACGCGGTGTCCTTCAGCGACGTCTCCGAGATCGCCATCGTGCCCGACAGCGAGTGCAGGATGCCGACCTTGATCGGGCCGGTGCCCGCATCGGCCGCGTGCGCGAACGGGCTCTTGCCCGCGAGCGCGAGTGCGCCGGCCATCGAACCGAACTTCAACAGACTGCGACGTTTCATCGGGTTCCCCTTGACGTGTTGGATATGCGTGCGCCGTGTAGGCGTCGGCCAAGGGGGTAACGCAAGGCATGTGCCAGTCGTGCGGATGCACGTCAGGCGTGCCTGAGCGGGGCGGTGCGGGGCGTCGGGACGGTGCGCATGACGCGTCGTGCAGCATGCGCGGTCCGTCGCGGTGCAGGTTCACGGGCGCAAATGGTGCACGGTCGGGGTTCCCCGTTCCGGTGCCTGCACCTGCACGCGGTGCGGGACTGCCGGGCACCGTGACTTCGCGCCACGCGGGCAGGGCAGGACTCGGACACAGCGCGGTGCCGCTGCCGGTCATCGAGACGGCGCTGAAGTGATGAACCAGCGCGGAAAAGAGAAACGGGCACGCGATGCGTGCCCGTTCGGGGGATCAGTGCGGCCGGCGGCAGTGTGCCGATCGGCGAGGCGGCGCGCGATGCGCCGCCGGCAGGATCAGTAACGCGGCACGGACGGATCGACGTCGCGCGACCACGCGTCGATCCCGCCTTGCAGGTTGTACAGCTTCGTGAAGCCGCGCGATTCGAGGAACATCGCGACCTGCGCGCTGCGCATTCCGTGATGGCACACGCAGACGATTTCCGCTTCGTCGTCGAGCTCTTCGCTGCGCGCGGGAATCTGCTGCATCGGGATTGACACGCTGCCGGCGATATGCGCGGTCGCGATTTCCCACGGTTCGCGCACGTCGAGCACGACCGGCGCGGGACGCGCCTTGTCGCCGAGCCATTCCGCGAGCATCGCGGCCGTCAGGATCTGCATGGTGGCTCCGTCGCTCAGAACTTGAAGCGCGACGGCTCGATCGCGTTGACGAGGTGGTCGATGTACGTTTCGAACACGTCGGCGACGCGGTACTGCTTGTCGTCGATGCGCGTGATGATCTGCGCCTTCATCACCGGACGGCCGCCGACGAATGCCGCGAGGCGGCCGCCGACCTTCAGCTGTTCGAGCATTTCCTGCGGCACGACGGGCAGGCCGCCCGCGACGCAGATCACGTCATACGGTGCCTTGCCGGCCCAGCCGCGCGAACCGTCGCCGAGCACGACTTCCGCGTTGGTCACGCCGTCGTTGCGCAGGTTGTCTTCGGCGAACTTCGCGTTGGTCGGATCGATCTCGACGGCCGTCACGTGCTGCGCACGGTGCGCGAACAGCGCAGCCAGGTAGCCCGAGCCGGCGCCGATGATGAGCACGTTCTCGTGCTTCTTGACCGTCAGCTCCTGCAGCACGCGCGCTTCGACGCGCGGGAACAGCATCTTGCTGTTGCCGTTGGGCAGCGGGAGTTCGAGGTCGGCGAACGCGAGATCGCGGTATTCGGCCGGAACGTAGTTTTCACGCTTGACGATCGACAGCAGGCCCAGGACGTCGAGATCCAGCACGTCCCACGGCCGGATCTGTTGTTCGATCATGTTGAAACGCGCGTTTTCGATATTCATGGTGTGGTCACGCAGCCTGGTCGGCCATCAGCGGGGATAGAGAAACTTCGTGATTGTACCAAACGGGGCGGCCGCGAAGCCTTCAGGCGGCCTGCAACAGACCTTTACCCCTTGCTCTTCTTGATCTGCGCCTCGAACGCGAGGTCGAGCTTGCTCGCCTTGCGCGGTTTTTTGGGGCCGAATTCGTCGACGAACTTGACGAACTCGTCGAGCGGCAGCGGCTCGCAGCGCTTCTCGGCCGTGCCGCCGGAGCGGTCGACGAGATAGAACAGGCCGCCCGCCATCGCGACGGCCGCGAATTGCGGGTTGCCGGAGCGGGTCTTCAGGCGTTCGACCGCGTGGGTCGCTTTGGTGGTGCGCATCGTGCGGAATCTGGCGGGGCGTAAGCCCCACACTGTATCAAACCGGCCGCCCGCGTGCGGCCGGCCGGGGCCCGCCGGGTTCAGACCGTGCGCGAGTAGCGCTGCTGCTGCGTCTGGCCGAGATACGCGTCGAATGCCATCGCGATGTTGCGCACGACCATCCGGCCGGCCGGATGGATCGTCAGGCGGTCGGCCGCGATCGTCAGCAGCCCGTCGCGCTCGAACGGGCGCAGTGCGTCGAGTTCGCGCGCGAAATGATCGGCAAAGCGGATGCCGTGCGCGGCCTCGACGTGCGAGAACGGCAGGTCGAGGTTGCACATCAGTTGCGTGATCACGTCGCGGCGCAGCCGGTCGTCGGGCGTGAGCCGCACGCCGCGCGCGATCGGCAGCCGGCCCGCGTCGAGCGCGGCGCCGTAGGCGGGCAGGTCTTTCGCGTTCTGCGCGTAGACGTCGCCGACCTTGCCGATCGACGACACGCCGAAACCGACGAGATCGGTATCCGCGCGCGTGCTGTAGCCCTGGAAATTGCGCTGCAGCGTGCCGTTCTGCTGGGCGTGCACGAGTTCGTCGGACGGCCGCGCGAAGTGGTCCATCCCGATGTACACGTAGCCGGCCGACGTCAGCATGTCGATCGCGAGGCCGAGCAGCGCGATGCGCGTTTCCGGCGGCGGCAGCGTCGCATCGTCGATCTGCCGTTGCATCTTGAACAGCTGCGGCATGTGCGCGTAGCCGAACACCGACAGCCGGTCGGGCGCGAGTTCGATGATCGTTTCCAGCGTGCGCGCGAAGACGGAGACGGTCTGGTGCGGCAGCCCGTAGATCAGGTCGACGCTCACCGAATGAAAGCCCGTCGTGCGCGCGGCGGAAAGCAGGTCGGCCGTCATCTCGAGCGGCTGGATCCGGTTGATCGCCTGCTGCACGACCGGATCGAAATCCTGCACGCCGAGGCTCAGCCGGTTGAAGCCGATGTTGCGCAGGTGCACGAGCGTCGCGGGCGTGACCGTGCGCGGGTCGATCTCGATCGAGAACTCGGCGTCGGCATCCGGCGCGAGCGCGAAGTGCTCGCGGGTGGCCGCCATCAGCTCGGCCGTTTCGTCGTTGGACAGGAAGGTGGGCGTGCCGCCGCCCCAGTGCAGCTGGGTAACCGGGCGCGCGGGATCGAACAACGCGGCCTGCAGCGCCATCTCGCGCTTGAGCTGGTCAAGATACGGGCGCGCACGGCGGTGGTTGTTGGTCGCGATCTTGTTGCAGCCGCAGTAGAAGCACGCGGTGTTGCAGAACGGGATGTGGAAGTACAGCGACAGCTCGCTCGACGACGCGCCGGGGTCGCTTGCCGCGCGCACGTAGTCGGCCGGGTCGAAATCGTCGCGGAACTGCAGCGCGGTGGGGTACGACGTATAGCGCGGCCCGTTCGCGCCGTATTTCGCGAGCAAATCGGGACGGAATACTGTGTCGGCAGAACCAGAACGCATGATGGTCTCGCGCTTTTTAGATGCTTTCGAGTATATAAACGCGCGATTGGGCTGCATTGTGTAATAACGTCGCAGCCGGCGATGGCACAATGCGGGGTGGGGCTGCCGGCACCGCGTCCGGTTGCCGCACCGTTTTTTTGTTGTTCGTTCGAGAGAGTCGAGTGTCCGTCGAATTGCCTGTCCGCCCGGCGTCAGCCGTCCCGCCGCCGCATGCGTGCCGCGAGGGCTGCGGCGCGTGCTGCATCGCGCCGTCGATTTCCAGCCCGATTCCGGGCATGCCCGACGGCAAGCCGGCCGGCGTGCGCTGCGTGCAGCTCGGCGACGACCTGCGCTGCCGGATCTTCGGCCGCCCCGAGCGGCCCGCGTGCTGTTCCGGGTTGCAGCCGGCCGCGGACATGTGCGGCGCGTCGCGCGACGACGCGCTCGCGTGGCTCACGCGTCTCGAGGCCGCGACGCGGCCGTCGTCACCAGGAGAGTGTTCAGCATGACCGCACCTTGCGCGCCCGGCCGGCGCCGTTTTATTGTCGCAACCGTCGGCGCCATCGGCGTGACGCTCTCGCTCGCCGCGTGCGCGTCGACGTTCCCGTTCATCCCCGATCACTACACGTTCTCGCGCGGTGACGTGCAGAAAGCCGTCGCGCGCAAGTTTCCGTACCAGAAGACGGTCGCGCAGGTCGTCGACGTGTCGCTCGCGAACCCGGCCGTCAACCTGCTGCCCGACCAGAACCGCGTCGCCGTGCAGCTCGACGCGCATTTCGTGAGCCCGTTCCTGCGCGCGCCCGTCAACGGCAAGTTCACCGTGTCGGGCCAGTTGGCTTACGACGCGCCGAGTCGCTCGGTCGTGCTGAAGTCGCCGGCCGTCGACAGCCTCGCGCTCGACGGCGACGCGCAGATGTACGCGCAGCAGGTCGGCGCGGCCGCCGGCCTGCTCGCGACGCAGTTGCTGACCAACTATCCGATCTACACGTTCAAGCCCGAACAACTGCAATTTGCCGGGGTGAACTACGAACCCGGTACAATTACGATTCTTACAAACGGCATACGCGTGGCGATCGTCGAAAAATGACGACGAACCGCGCTCGGCCGGAGGGGGGCCGCGCGTGGAAGAGTGGCCCATTCATTCGACCATTTCGGAGTTGGGCCACGGATGGACTGGATCCTGATCTGCAAGGCTTTGATCCTCGGCGTCGTCGAGGGGCTGACGGAGTTCCTGCCGGTGTCGAGTACCGGTCACCTGATCGTCGCGGGCAGCTTCCTGAATTTCAACGATTCTCACGCGAAGACATTCGACGTCGTGATCCAGTTCGGCGCGATCCTCGCGGTCTGCTGGGAATACCGGCAACGGATCGCGTCCATCGTGTCCGGGCTGCCGAGCCGGCCCGACGCGCGGCGCTTCACGCTGAACGTCGTGATCGCGACGATTCCCGCCATCGCGCTCGGCCTCCTGTTCGAGAAGAAGATCAAGGCCGTGCTGTTCTCGCCGGTCCCCGTCGCGTTCGCGCTCGTCGTGGGCGGCGCGATCATCCTGTGGGCCGAGGCGCGGCAGCGCGAGCGTCGCGAACCGCCGCGCGTGGTGTCGGTCGATGCGCTGACGCCGCTCGATGCGCTCAAGGTCGGCATCGCGCAGTGTTGCGCGCTGATTCCCGGCATGTCGCGCTCGGGCTCGACGATCATCGGCGGGATGCTGTTCGGCCTCGACCGGCGCGTCGCCACCGAATTCTCGTTCTTCCTCGCGATCCCGATCATCTTCGGCGCGACGCTCTATGAAACCGTCAAGGACTGGCAGGCGTTCACCGTCGATTCGCTCGGCCTGTTCGCGCTCGGCCTCGTCGCGGCGTTCGTCAGCGCGTTCGTGTGCGTGCGCTGGCTGCTGCGCTACGTCGCGACGCACGATTTCACGGTGTTCGCGTGGTACCGGATCGCGTTCGGGCTGTTCGTGCTGCTGGTCGGGTACAGCGGCTGGCTGAACTGGGCGTGACGCGAATACGGAGGCCGGCGCGCCTCCCATGAAAAAAGCCCGATCGGCGGATGCCGGTCGGGCTTTTTCTTGTCCGGAGCAGGGCGGCATGCGCCGCCTCGGCGGGAGGGCTCAGCCTGCGCGCTTGCGGAACACCAGGTCCCACACGCCGTGGCCGAGCCGCAGCCCGCGCCGTTCGAACTTCGTCACCGGGCGGTAGTCGGGGCGCGGTGCGTAGTCGGCGGCCGTGTTTTCGAGCGTCGGCTCCGCGCCGAGCACTTCGAGCATCTGTTCCGCGTAGTTCTGCCAGTCGGTCGCGCAGTGAATGTACGCGCCGGGCTTCAGGCGCGACGCGAGATGCGCGACGAGCGGCGGCTGGATCAGCCGGCGCTTGTGGTGGCGCGCCTTGTGCCACGGGTCGGGGAAGAAGATGTGCACGCCGTCGAGGCTTTCCGGCGCGATCATGTGTTCGAGCACCTCGACCGCGTCGTGCTGGATGATGCGGATGTTCGGCAGATCCTGCTCGCCGATCAGCTTCAGCAGCGCGCCGACGCCCGGCTCGTGCACCTCGACGCCGAGGAAGTCGTCGCCGGGGCGGTTCGCCGCGATTTCCGCGGTCGATGCGCCCATGCCGAAGCCGATTTCGAGGATGCGCGGCGCGTTGCGGCCGAACACCGCGTTCCAGTCGGGCAGTTCCGGCGTGTACGGCACCACGAAGCGCGGGCCGAGTTCGTCCATCGCGCGGCGCTGGCCGGTCGATACACGGCCGGCGCGCGTCACGAAGCTGCGGATGCGGCGGTGGTGCAGCGGATTGACTGCGTCGGCGCCTTCGGCGGCTTCGTCGGGAATGGCGTCGTCGTGCGGCGGCAGGCCGGTTTCGTTCGGATCGTCGTGCATCATCGGTGACAGAGAAAGGCTCGGTTGCGGGCGAGGGCATCGGGCGCGCGGGACGCGCCAGCGCGGTACAAAAAAGCCGCCTTCGACGAGGCGGCTGGGCGCGCGGTTGCGGAACGTGGCGACGGGAGCGGCGATACGCCGTCAAGCCGTTGATCCTTAAGGATTTCCCGTTCAGCCAACCGGAAAGAGCCGGATTATGGACTGGTTTGATCCGACTGGCAAGGTTGCGGGGGCTGCGGCCGTGCTGCCGTCGGCCAGGCGTCGACGTGCTCGGGGGCGGGGGCATATGGGGACGGGGCCGAAGCGCATGCGGCATCGGCCCTCGTTTCAGCGAACGGATGCGTTGCGCGTCACCCGACGCGCTGGTCGAGCCGGCGGCGCGGGATCGCCATGATCTGATTCAGCGTGTAGTCGAGTTCGAATGCGGTCTCGCGTGACACGCGGCTCTTCGGTTCGAAGAAGATGCCGGCCTTCGTGTAGTGACGCACGCAGATGATGAACGGGAAGCCATGCTGCTCGCGATATGCGCGATTCATCCGCTGCGGGCGGAGTTCCTCGTCGTCGGTCAGTGCGTCGAGGCCGGCGCTCGTCTGTTCGCTGACCGGTTTTCCCGACGAGGGAGAGGGTGTCTTTGTTCTTCGGGGGCGGGATGGTTCGGACGATGTGCTGTCGCCGGGCGATTGAGTAGAATCGCGTACGCAGCCGGCATGACCGGATGCGTGAGGCGCGTGCGCAACGTGATGAAAATGAACAGTGCGCGTTTCGTTTCGACGGCCTGCGGCCAGAACGACAAGAAGCGATGACGGCCGCCGCGACGATTCATGCTTCGCCGGTGGTTGCGCTTGCAACAACCGTGCGAGAGGGTGCGTCGGCATGATCCGCCATCACTGGCCTTTGGGGAGAAAAGCCATGAGTGAAACAACTTCCGTGCGTCGCAAGATCGGTAGCAGCCCGGCCATCCTTGCACTCGCCGAGTGTGTGATTGCCGGCATCGTCGGTATATCGATCCTGAATAATCCGGAGGCCTTTGCGGGGGCGTCGGGATTTGGTGCGATCGGTACGGCGCTGGTTGTCGTGGTTCTGTGCGGCGTTGTTTCGCTGGGCGGTCTCGTCTGGGCGATCGGTGCGTTGCTGCATGCGAAAGATGATGCCGGAGTGGACTTGGTGCCGGCCTATTGCGCGATCGTGCTTCATGGCCTGCTGTGCTTGCCCATCCTCATCGTGATGTTGCGGGCGGTATGAGGTAGGCGCCGCGTGCGCCGACCGGCCTTCGCCTGTCGTTGGGCGAGGGCGGCTGGAGGTATGTGGCGGATGGGCAGACGCCGGACGCTACGTCACGGGTGAGCTATCGGGCGATCCTGGCGCAGGCGCGCGACGGAAATGCGCCGTGGCACACATTTGAGACGGATATCGCGGGAAGAGGGGCAGTGACTGCCGGAGAACCCTGCAAGCCTTGTGCGGCAGGGGTTTGAGATGTACTGGAGCGGGCGATGGGAATCGAACCCACGTCATCAGCTTGGGAAGCTGAGGTAATGGCCATTATACGACGCCCGCAGAACGCGTAATTCTACAGGGGTTTCGGTGCGGATGGCAAGCGAGAGGTTTTGGCCGGTGGCAGCGAAACTGGCATGACTCGATGCGGGAGCCGTGGTGTCGCGGGCCGTGTCGGGCGAGCCCCTCGTTATTTACGAGATCACCCATCCAGGCTGAACGCACATCCCTTCGGCGCGCTGTAGCATCGGAGCCGAATTTCAACGGCCAAACGGATGGGGCGAATACAGTCGGCGATACCGTCGTCGTCGCCGTCCGCGGGGGCCTTCTCGCATAGGCCATGCGCGGCGAGCCCTCACCGATGTCGGAAAACAATCCACGGAAGAACAGAACCCACGATGCTGAATACCCTGACCATGACGCCCGAGCAGGAACTGGATGCGCGCGCCAAAGCGTTTTACCTGCTCAAGAAATGGACGAGCGTGACGTTCCTGGATCATGCCGTGAGTCTGTTCAGGGATTTCCTTCACGCGTACGCCAGGCAGTTGGACACGCCGAGCCCGAATCAGGAGGAATTGGCGGCAGCGTATGCCGGCGATTTCCTGAATGCATTGGCGAGGATGGATCAGGGCATTGAGACCTTGCGACAAGGTGCCGACAAGCGATCGGCCTACGATGCGCTCATAGCGGGTAGCGAGAAGGGCGGCGAGCTGTTGTTCGGGCGGAGTGCACACGAGGTCGGTCGAACATACGACCCGTTTTTCCACGCGCTTGGCGTGAGGGATACGCGATTCTCGGATTTCGAATATGCAACGGGGTATGCGGAAGGGGCGTGGATTGAAGAGTTGAGCTGTCAGGCGCTCAAGTGCACGGTCGGGCTCGGTTTTTCCGAATACCTTGCCTATGGCAAGCGTGCCGACGGCGGCACGCGTGTGTTCAAGCACTGGACGTATGAATCGTTGTTCCAGGATCCGTTTTTTCCTGCATGGCGATATTGGCCGCCCGGTCGCAGCTACCCCGCAGAACTTCCGCCTTGTCCGCCCAGGAACGAATCCGGGGCCGGCGAGGTTTGCAGCGATCAGGCGATTCCTGTCGAGGGTATCTGGGAGCCATGGTTTCCGGCCGGCAAGGTCGGCTGTCCGAGCTACTTCCTCGAAGGCAGTATTGCCCACAAATACCTGCTGGAAGGGTCCAACGACGAGCAGGTGGTGCGCTGGCGGCTGCTGTGGGAAGACACGCGTTACCGGGATGGCAGCATTCCGGCGGAGGAGGGAACTTACTTCCCCGAACCTCTCACGTTGTCGCCGCTCGATCAAGCTGCGGTAGCCGATGCTGGCAAGCAATCGACGGACGAACAGGGTCCATGATGTTGAATATTTTGACCATGACCGCCGAGCAGGAACAGGATGCGCGCGCCAAGGCGTTTTATCTGCTCAAGAAATGGACGAGTTTCACGTTCCTGGAATACGCCGTTGGACTCTATCGGGATTTTCTCGGCGCGTACGCAAGACAACTGGACACGCCGAGCCCGAATCAGGTGGAACTTGAGGAGGCCTACAGACATGATTTCCTGGGGGCACTGGTGCAAATGGATCTGGGCATCGATGCATTGCGCCGGGGTCTCGACAAACGAGCGGCATACGACGCGCTGATGACAGGAAGCCAGCAAGCTGGCGACCTGTTGTTTGGACGGAGTGCGCTTGAAATCGGTCGTAGATACGATCCGTTTTTTCATTCACTGGGACTGAAGGACACCAGCTTTGCGGACCCGGTGTATGCCACGGAGTTCGCGGAGGGCGTGTGGATCGAGAGATTGATCGGCTACGCGCTCAAGTGCACGGTCGGATTCGGTTTTACCGGGATGCTTGCATACGGAACCCGTGCGGATGGCGGGACCCGCGTTTTTGAGCACTGGACCTATGAATCCATGTTCGAAGAGGCGCCTCTTCCGGCATGGAGGTATTGGCCGCCCGGTCGCAGCTATCCCGCAGAACTTCCTCCCTGTCCGCCCAGGAACGAATCCGGCAGCGGCGAGGTTTGCAGCGATCAGGCGATTCCTGTCGAGGGTATCTGGGAACCATGGTTTCCGGCCGGCAAAGTCGGCTGTCCGAGTTACTTCCTCAAAGACAGTATTGCCCACAAATACCTGCTGGAAGGGTCCAACGACGAACAGGTGGTGCGCTGGCGGCTGCTGTGGGAAGACACGCGTTACCGGGATGGCAGCATTCCGGAGGAGGAGGAAACGTACTTCCCCAAGCCTGCCGCGTAACCGAGGCTACGGGTCCTGCGCGGAGAGTTTTGTCCGCGCACCGGTTACGGGCAAAGCCCGGCCGTGAAAGATCCGGTTTACGTCGAGCCGGAGCGTCCATGCCGGGGCCGCACCGCGCAGCGTGCGGGATGGTCATTCGGCATTGTGGCGATCCTCAACCGGACCATCGAATCGCTGCCGAGGCGGAGTGCCCGCCCGCACGCCCGTGTCGAAAATAGACGAGTCCGCGTCGGAAGCATACAAGTCCCCACCACGCTTTCGAACTAACGTGACAGGCCTCTCTTACACGATCGTTAGTCTGGAGCCGACATGTCCGATTTCATCACCGTCTTGCGCGAAACCTGCCCGACCCCCGTCCTTGACGCGACCAAGTGGAAGCGCATCGGCGGCGATCCGCACACCGTGAACCTGAACGCTTATCTCTCGAAGGACGGCAGCAAGATCATGGGCACCTGGATCTGCACGCCGGGCAAGTTCGAGGTGAACTACGAGAAATGGGAGTACTGCCACTTCCTCGACGGCTACTGCATCATCACGCCGGAAGGCGAGGAGGCGGTGCACCTGAAGGCCGGCGATGTATTCGTGATCGAACCGGGCATGAAAGGGACGTGGGAAGTGGTGGAGACGGTGCGCAAGTATTTCGTGTTCGCCTGAGTGAATGGATCGGTTCGGCCTGCGCAAAAGGCGCCGGTCGTTCCGACACGTTGAGCCGCACCCGTCAGCCGATACCATCGAACGGGGATGGCTGCCGGGATGACCCGCGGCGGATTCCGGCTCAATAAAACTCGTTCCGGTTCGGAAACAGCTCGCCGAGCGTGGTCGCGTGCCCGGCCGGTTCCGCCATTCCGCCGATCGCGCCGGGTGCCTGACGCTCGCGATACGCGCTCGGCGACATCCCGTACGCGCGCCGAAACTCGCGCCCGAGATGTGACGCATCGGCAAATCCGCAGGCGGCCGCGATTTCGGAAATGTTCTTGTCCAGATGCGTCAGCATCCATGCGGCCGTGCGAATCCGGATTGCCCGGTAGCACGCTGCCGGCCCGCTGCCGGTCGCTTCCCTGAACAGCCGTTCCAGCTGTCTCGACGAGACGTCCAGCCGTCGCGCCAGCTCGTCGATCGTAATCGAATGGCTGATGTGTTGTTCCATCAGCAGGATCGCGCGCTTCACCTTCGGATGCGCGTTGGGCGCGACGCCGGGCGGATGCGGTTGCGGCGCGCTGACCGTTTCGCGCCCGTCTACCAGCAGGATCCGGAGCGCCTTGTAGACGATCGACGGCTCGATGTGCCGCACCAGGATCGCGGCCGCGACGTCAATCGACGCGCGTCCGCCGGAGCAGGTCACGCGCCGGCCGTCCACCACGTAGAGGCGATCGGACACCACGAGCTTCGCATCGACCGACGGAAACCGCTCGATGAAATCCCAGTAGTGAAACCAGCTGATGCAGATCCGGTGTCCGGCCATCACGCCCGCACGGGTCAGCGCGAACGCGCCCGTGCAGATGCCGACCAGCATCGCACCGGTCGATGCGGCCGCGCGAATGAATTCCAGCGTGGCCGCGTCGAGTTCCGAGCGGGCATGCAGGAGCCCGCCCACGACGACCACGTAGTCGTATTCCTGACGCGCATTCAACGACTCCCACGCCGGGATCTGGATCCCGCAGCTGGCGCGAACGGGGGCGGCCATGTCGCCGAGGATCGTCCACGACAGTCTGACCGGACGGCTGTTGTCGCCTTCGTCGGCCGCGAGCCGCAGCACGTCGATCATGCCCGAGAACGCCGTCAGCGTGAAATTCGGCAACAGGATGAAGCCGAACCGGATACGTGCCGGCATGGCGGGTTCCGGCGGGCTGGCGACAGGTGCTGCATGACTCATGATGATGCGCGGATAAGGCAGCTGCTCGCGCAGATGCGAAACAAGGAGGGCCGGCGCGATGCTCGGCGAATCGCACCGGCGGGCAACGTGGGCCGCCGCGCCGGGTTGCCGTGCGGACGGACGTCGGGAACGACGCGGCCGGGATATCGCCGGCCGGGTCGAGTCGGAAACATCGCCGTGGCATGGCAGTCGTCGGCGCAGGGCGCCACGCACCCGAAACTCGCGAAGCCCGATGCGACCGACTCGCCGGCAGCGGCAACCGCGCGCCTGCCTGCGCGCGTCGATGTGTCCTCAGGCCGACGACACGCCGCGGCGGCTGAGGCTCGACTGCGCATCGCGGCTGCGCTGGTTGAGCCACGCGGCGATCAGGACGAGCCCGGCGAGCACGCCGGTTGCCGCGACCTCCATCCGGTGGCCGTCGAGGAACAGCATCGTGACGAGCGTCCCGCAGATGAACACGATGACTGCCCACGTGAGCCACGGGAACATCCACATCCGCAGCGTCAGCGCCGAACCGCTCACTTCGAGCATGCGGCGCATCCGCAGTTGCGACACCGCGATCACCAGATACACGAGCAGCGCGATTGCGCCGGACGTCGCGATCAGCACGTTGAACACCTGTTCCGGTACCACGTAGTTCGCGATCACGGTCAGGAAGCCGAACGCGGTCGACGCGAGCACGGCCGCGCGCGGCGTGCCGGTCGAATCGGTGCGATGCAGGAACGCCGGTGCATCCTTGCGCTTCGACAGCGAGAACAGCATCCGCGACGCGGTGTACAGCGCCGAGTTCAGGCAGCTCGCGACCGACACGAGCACGATCACGTCGATGATCGCTTTCGCATGCGGGACGCCGAGCAGTTCCATCACGCGCTGGTACGAGCCGTGTACCGGCAGCAACGGGTCGTTCCACGGCACGATCGCGGTGACGAACAGGATCGAGCCGAGATAGAACAGCGAGATGCGCCAGATCACCGAATTCGTCGCGCGCACGATCTGCCGCTCCGGATGCTCGGATTCGGCCGCGGCGATCGTCACGATCTCGGTGCCGACGAACGAGAACATCGTCATCAGCATGCCGGCGAACACCGCGCCGATCCCGTTCGGCATGAACCCGCCGTGCGTGACCAGGTTCGAGAAGCCCGACGCGTGGCCGCCCGGCAGCAGCCCGAACACGGCCGCACCGCCGATCGCGATGAACACGGCGATCGCGACGACCTTGATCAGCGCGAACCAGAATTCGAATTCGCCGTAGTTCTTGACGGAGAAGAGGTTGGTCACCGTCAGCAGCAGCGTGACGCCGAGCGCAAAAATCCACGTCGCGATACCCGGGAACCACGCGTTGAGGATGGTGGCCGCCGCCGTCGCCTCGATCGGGATCACGAGCACCCAGAACCACCAGTACAGCCAGCCGATCGTGAAGCCGGCCCAATGGCCGATCGCGCGATCGGCATAGGTGGAGAACGAGCCGCTGTCCGGATGGGCGACGGCCATTTCCCCGAGCATGCGCATCACGAGGACGACGAGCGCGCCCGTCAGTGCATAGGCGATCAACGCTGCCGGTCCCGCTGCCGCGATCGCGTGGCCGGAGCCGACGAACAGACCTGCGCCGATCACGCCCGCGATCGACAGCATCGTGACGTGGCGTGGCTTCAGGCCGGTCGCCAGGCCCGTATGACTACCATTCATGTCGTCCTCCAATCCCTGTTTCCAGTATCTGGTTTGTTGTTCAATGAGCTGCCCGTTGCAGGGAGCCATCGCGGCGTTTCCGCATGCGTTGGCCTGCCTGACGACATGTATCTTCTCGGCACAAAACCACGCGATCTAGAAAATATCCGACCGCAACCCATAACAAATGCGACGCGCGGTTGATCTGCGGCGACACTTTTCGCGTGTGATGTCGATGGAAGCGGCGATGCCCCGGGCAAACGCGGATTGCGGGGCGCGATCGGATATCGGCAGGCGCCGCCGATATCGGGCGCAGATGACAGGGCGGGACACCTGCAGCGCGTGACGGGGAACGCGTCGGTACGCCGATGTGGCGCGGCGCGATTCGGACGCTGCCAATCACGTCGCATGACGTTCGCGAGCCTGCAAGGCGTCGCGCAAGCACCTATGATGCAGCGATCCGCCCGTCGCGCCGGCCACCATGCGTGCATGACCTGCGAACACCGAACGTATTCCCGGAACCCCGACCATGCGCATCACCGCGATCCACGAACGAGCGATTCCCGTGTCCCGCTATGCCGATCCGGCGATCGCGTCCGGCGGCCTGACGACGAGTGTGGTCGCGGTCATCACCGACGTCGTGCGCGACGGCCGTCCCGTGACGGGCTACGGCTACGCATCGGTCGGCCGTTTCGCGCAGGGCGGCCTGATTCGCGAACGGTTCGCGCCGCGCCTGCTGGCCGCCGCCGACACGCTCGCGGACGAAGCGGGCACGAACCTCGACCCGTTCCGCGCATGGCGCGCGATGATGGCCGGGGAAAAGCCGGGCGGACACGGCGAACGATGCGTCGCAGTCGGCACGCTCGACATGGCGATCTGGGATGCCGCCGCGAAGATCGCACACTTGCCGCTTCATCGCTTGCTCGCCGACCGGCTTGACCGCACGGTAGCACCACGCGTGCGCGTCTATGCAGGCGGCGGCTACCGCTATCCGCATGACGATCTCGCGCGTCTGTCGGACGAGATGCGCCGCATCGCCGATCTCGGCTACACGCACGCGAAGATCAAGATCGGCGGCGCGGATCTCGACCAGGACCGCAGGCGTATCGAAGCTGCGGCCACGCAACTGGCGGACAGTTCGCATCTCGCGGTCGACGCGATGAACACGTACGACGCGACGACCGTCGACGCGGCCGCCGCGATGCTCGCGCCGTTCGACCTCTGGTGGTTCGAGGACATCTGCGATCCGCACGACCTGTCGCTCCAGGCGGATCTTGCCACGCGCTACGCACCGCCGATCGCGGCCGGCGAGGCGCTGTTCTCGCTCGCGGAAGCGAAGCTGCTCGACCGCTACGGCGGTTTGCGCCCCGAGCGCGACGTGCTGGTGTTCGATCCGGTGCACTGCTACGGGCTGCCGGGCTATCTGCAGATCGTCGACCACTTCGCATCGCGTGGCTGGCGGCGCGACGCATTCTGGCCGCACGGCGGCCACCTGTTCTCGCTGCATGTCGTCGCGGCGCTCGGGCTCGGCGGCGCGGAAGTCAATCCGTTCGCGTTCCATCCGTTCAGCGGACTGGCCGATGGCGCGAGTGTCGACGCCGGATATGCACCCGTACCGCAAGCACCGGGCATCGGCTTCGAGCTCCATGCCGGCGCACACGACGTGTTTCGCACGTTATCGAGCCGCTGACGCCTGAAGCGCGTCGATCGCGAAACGCACCGCGAAGCCGAGCATCATCGCCGCGACGAAGCAATCGAGCAGGCGCCATGCCAGCACGTGTGCGAACCACGCGCGGCAAGCGTGTGCGCCATAGGCGAGCAGCAGGAACCACGCGAGCGAAGCCGTCATCGCGCCGATCGCAAACGGCGCGCGTGCGGCGGGCGCGTGGCTCACGATCACGGTGCCGAGCAGCAGCACGGTGTCGATCCACGCATACGGATTGAGCAACGAGACGGCGGCGGTCGCGAGCACGGTGCGCGACCGCGTGGGCTCGCCGCCCGGGCGTGGCCCATCGACGTGTTCCGGCTGTCGCCGCCGGATCGCGGAGCGCAGGGCGAGCAGGCCATAGCCGGCGAGATACGCGATGCCGGCCCACAACGCGGCCGATACCACGCCGGGATGCTGCGACAGCAACGACGACAACCCGTGCGCGCCGAGCGCGATCAGCAGCGCGTCGCTGCCGGCGCAGACGAGGGCGATGGAGAGCAGATGGGGGCTCGAGATCGAGCGCTTGATGACGAATGCGTCCTTGGGGCCGACCGACGTGAACAGGGCGGCGCCAAGCAGCAGGCCTTCGGCGAAGGCAGAGGTGTCGAGCACGAGCGGGCCGACAACCTCTTAAGCTGAACCGGTGATGGTTACGATGAACGAAACGTTAAGGGGCGCCCGGGGGTGTTGTCAATGCCCCGCCAGGCGCCCATGCGCCGATGACCGGCCCGGCACCGGTCAGTGCGTGGCCGCTTCGCCGAGGTTGAGCGCAACGAGCGCACAGACGGTCAGCGCGATGCCGGCGAGCTTCAGCGACGACACCGATTCATCGAAGCAGACGATGCCGATCACGGCCGTGGCCGCGGTGCTGGCGGCGGCCCAGCTTGCATACGCGAGCCCCATTTCGAGGCGCTTCGTCGCGAGCGCCATCAGCCAGACCGCGCAGGCATAACAGACGACGGTGAGCGCGGAGGGGAGCGGGCGGGAAAAGCCGGCCGACAATTTCAGGCCGACGGAGCCGAGGACTTCGGCGAGGACACTGACGCCCAGCAAAAGCCAGGCAGACTGGAGCGGGGACACGAACGGCCTCCTTCCCCCGACGCTTATACCGAGCGGCGAGGAGAAGTGGCGGTGTCAGCGGTACCCAGGATGAACGGAGCTTAGTACGCACGGCGCGGCAGCACAAGGCACGCAGCGTACCCGTCACGCGCCGTCGGCCTGCCCGGACGCCCACTCGGGCCGCTGCCCGAGCGCGTCGAACAGCCGGACGATCTCGGTTTTCACTTTCTGCACCGCGTTGCTGACGAGCGCCGTATCGTGCCAGCACAGCGACAGGTCGCGCGCGAACAGCCGGTGCGCGACCGTCGACAGCTTGAGCTTGCGCTCCTCGATCTCGACGTGCGCGGCCGTCCACGGCAGGATCGTCACGCCGAGCTGCGCCATCACGGCCGCGAACAGCAACCCGGTCGAGCTCGCCTCGAAGCTGATCTCATACGACAGCCCGGCCTCGCGCATCGCCCAGTCGACCCGGTTGCGGATCGTGTTCGGCGCGCTCGGCAGCACGAGCGGCATCCGCGCGATCGCGTCGAGCGGCACCGGATCGTCCGGCACCTGGAACCCGGGCCACGTGATCAGGTACAGCGTCTCCGTCAGCAGCCGGTGGATCGCGATGCCGCGCGTGTCGACCGCGTCGACGACGATCGCGAGATCGAGTCGCGCGCGTTCGAGCAGCGTGTCGAGATCGGCGCTCGGCGCCTCGATCAGCTCCAGCATGATGCCCGGGTAGCGGTCGCGCACCGCGCGGGCGAGCGGAATGGCCAGCACGCGCGCGGTGCTCGACGGCATCCCGACCGTCACGCGGCCTTGTGGCGTGTCGGCGTCGCGGCGCAGCAGCTCGCGCGTGCCGTCGGCCTGGCGCAGCAGGTCGAGCGCGTGCTGATACAGCGTGCGGCCGGCGGCGGTCGGCGCAACGCCGCGCACGCTGCGTTCAAGCAACTGCATCCCGAGATCCTGTTCGAGATTGCGCATCTGCTGGCTGACCGCCGGCTGCGCGACATGCAGCGCCTCGCTCGCATGCGTGACGTTGCCGCATTCGACGACCTTCACGAAATAGCGCAACTGCCTCAAGTCCATCGCCGCCGCCTCCCGATTCGAGCCATAAGCCAATCCGATCGAGCAAGATGAATATCATATTTTTCCCCGATCGATGGGCTTTCTATACTCGTCTCACAAAAGAGCCAGCCTCCCGGCCATCCCGGACCGGACGCGGCAAACGCGCCGGCCCCGCCGGCAAGGAGACGAAGATGTTCAAGGCGATCGACGCGCCGGCGGCCGGCGCGAAGCCGCAGCGCACGCCGCTCACGCGCGAGCAGGTCAAGGGCTTCTGGGCCGTGTATGCGGGCTGGGTGCTCGACGGCGTGGATTCGGTGATCTATGCGCTGGTGCTGATTCCGGCACTGACCGAACTGCTGCCGGCGTCCGGCATCGCGGCGACGCCCGCGAATCTCGGGATGTACGGTTCGATCCTGTTCGCGCTGTTCCTGATCGGCTGGGGGCTGTCGTTCATCTGGGGGCCGCTCGCCGACCGCTTCGGCCGTGTGCGCACGCTCGCCGCGAGCATCCTGATCTACTCGGTGTTCACCGGCGCGGCCGCGTTCGTGCACGACGTGTGGGCGCTGGCCGCATGCCGGCTGATCGCCGGGATCGGCGTCGGCGGCGAATGGGCGCTGGCGGGCACCTACGTCGCCGAGAGCTGGCCGGAAGACCGCCGCAAGATGGGCGCCGGCTACCTGCAGACGGGCTACTACTTCGGCTTCTTCATCGCGGCGTGCCTGAACTACACGATCGGTGCGACCTACGGCTGGCGCGCGATGTTCCTGTGCGGCCTCGCGCCCGCGCTGCTCGCGGTGTTCACCGTGATGCGCGTGAAGGAGCCGGGGCAGTGGCGCCGGCACGATGCGCGCGACGGCAACGTGGCCGACGCGCGGCGCGCGCATCCGCTGCGCGAGATCTTCGCGCCGGCCTTCCTGCGCCGCACGCTGACGAGCGCGAGCCTCGTCGGCGTCGCGATCGTCGGGCTGTGGGCCGGCTCCGTCTACGAGGCGAGCGCGGTCAGCACGCTGGCGGCGCGCGCGGGCATCGATCACGTCGGCGCACTGCGGCTCGCGTCGGTCGGCGCGGCGATCCTGTCGTGCGCGACGATCGTCGGCTGCCTCGTTGCTCCCTGGCTGTCCGAACGGCTCGGCCGGCGCACCGCGCTCGGCGTGTATTTCGCGGGCATGGCCGCATCGATCGTGTTCGCGTTCGGCTGGGCGTTCTACCAGCCGAACGGGCTCGCGGCGTTCATGGTGTCGCTCGCGTTCCTCGGTTTCTTCGGCGGCAATTTCGCGATCTTCTCGCTGTGGCTGCCCGAGCAGTACCCGACGCGCGTGCGGGCCACCGCGTTCGCGTTCAACGCGTCGGTCGGCCGCTTCATCGGCGCAGGCGTGAACTTCCTGCTCGGCGCCGCGATTCACGGCTACGGATCGCTCGGCGTGCCGGTCGCATGGACCGCGGCGGTATTCGGGCTCGGCATCCTGATCCTGCCGTTCGCGGTCGAAACGCGCCACCAGACGCTGCCCGAATGAGCGGTGCGCCGCGATCGTTCGGAAACGAGCCACACCCAGTCATCAATATCAGGAGTCCGGAATGCAGGCATTACAAGGAATCAAGGTCGTCGATCTGAGTCGCGCGCTGTCGGGGCCGTTCTGCTCGATGGTGCTCGCCGATCTCGGCGCCGACGTGATCAAGGTCGAGTCGGGGCCGCACGGCGACATGAGCCGCGCATGGGGGCCGTTCGATCGCGGCGTGAGCACGTACTACCTGTCCTGCAACCGCAACAAGCGCGGCATCTGCGTCGATTTCCGGCAGCCGGCCGGCCTCGACGTCGTGCGCCGGCTGATCGCGCAGGCCGACGTCGTGATCGAGAATTTCAAGGCCGGCACGATGGACGCGATGGGGCTCGGCTACGCCGCGCTGAGCGCGCGCGATCCGCGGCTCGTGATGGGCAGCGTCACCGCGTTCGGCCCGCGCGGCCCGTTGCGCGACTGGCCCGGCTTCGACCAGATCGCGCAGGGTTATGCGGGGCTGATGAGCCTCACCGGCTTTCCCGACGGCGAGCCGACCCGCACGGGCACCGCGATCGGCGATCTCAGCTCGGGGATGTGGGTCGCGACCGGCGTGATGGCCGCGCTGTTCGAGCGTGAGCGCACGGGGCGCGGCCAGCACGTCGGCACGTCGCTGCTCGAAAGCCTCGTTTCGCTGCTGAGCGTGCACGGGCAACGTTACCTGAGCCTCGGCGACGTGCCGCGCCGCACCGGCAATGCGCATGCGGTGATCGCGCCGTACGGCGTGTTCGAGACGGCCGACGGGCCGCTCAACCTCGCACCGATCACGACCGACATGTGGCTGCGGCTGTGCCAGTTGCTGGACCTGCCCGAACTGCCGAACGATCCGCGCTTCGCGACCAACGACGCGCGCGTCACGCACCGCGACGAACTGAAAGCGTTGCTCGAAAGCCGGCTGCGCACGCGCGGCAAGCGCGAATGGACGCAGCGTTTCGTCGACGCCGGGCTGCCGGCCGGGCCGATCAACACGCTCGACGAAGTGTTCGACGATCCGCAGCTCGCGCATTGCGGGCTGGTCGAGCCGGTTGCGCATCCGACGCTCGGCACGCTGCGCCAGGTCGTCACGCCGCTCGGCGGGATGGGGGACGAGATGCCGGCGCCGCGCACGCGTCATGCGCCGCCGCTGCTCGGCGAGCATACGGTCGACGTGTTGCGCGAAGCGGGCTACGGCGACGACGCGATCGATGCGCTGCTGGCCGGGCGTGCGATCTTCCAGGCTGAAGCAGTGGCGGAGGCCGTGCAATGAGCGACACGACGAAACACGAAGGGGCGTCGAACGTGACGGTCGACATGATCGGCGAACGGATCGCGCGCGTGCGGTTCGCGAACCCGGCGCGACGGCATGCGCTCGACGCGCCATTGCTAGATGCGCTCGTCGCGCGTCTCGATGCGCTGGCCGAACATCGTCCGCCGCCGATCGTGATCCTGTCGAACGACGGCAGCGGCGACGTGTGGAGCGCAGGGCACGACCTGCGCGAACTGGCCGACGATCGCGATCCGCTCGCGCACGGCAAGCCGCTCGAACGGGCGCTGCGGCGCGTGCGGACTTATCCGGGCGCGGTGATCGCGGCGGTGGCCGGCTCGGCGTGGGGCGGGGCGGTCGATCTCGTGATGAGTTGCGACCTGGTGGTCGCGGCGCGCGACGCGCGTTTCGCGATGACGCCCGCGAACATCGGCCTGCCGTATTCGACGAGCGGCCTGCTGCGCTTCTACGACAACCTGCCGATCCACGTGCTGAAGGAGATGTTCTTCTGCGCGCAACCGCTCGATGCGGAGCGCGCCGCGCATCACGGGCTCGTGAACCGGCTGGCCGACGCGGGCGGTGTCGACGATGCGGCGCTCGACGTCGCGCGCACGATCGCCGCGAAGGCGCCGCTCGCGGTGTACGCGGTGAAGGAACAGTTGAGGGTGCTGCAGGACGCACGGCCGTTGCCGGCCGACGCGTTCGAACGGATTGCCGAGCTGCGCCGGCAAGCGTGCGAAGGGGCTGACTTCGACGAAGGGTTGCGCGCGTTTGCGGAGCGACGCGCGCCGGTGTTTCGTGGCGTGTAGGCGACGTGTCGCGCGAGCCGGGCGCGCAAGCGGCGAACAGCGCGCGGACACGCTCGCGTCGCTGCGCGGGTATCGGCTGTGTCGTTCGTAGCCGCCCGCGCGTGCTGCGTCGCCGCGCGTCACATGCCGAGCGCGTGCACGCTGACGAGCAGCAGCGCGCCGATCGCGATCAGCAGCAGTGCATGAACGCGCGTATACATCACGCACAGCGTCGACGCGACCGCGATCGCGCGCGCGGCCCAGCCGCCGTCGAGCGCCTGCAGCAGCACCCACACCGACGCGAGGATCATGCCGGCCGCGACCGGGCGCAGGCCGGCCTCGAGCGCGATCTGCCAGCGCGCGCCCTGGTGCCGCCGCCACAGATGCGCGACGCCGTAGATCAGGAACGCGGTCGGGCCGAACAGCGCGAGCGTCGCGATCACCGCGCCCCAGAAGCCGGCCACCTGCCAGCCGATCAGCGTCGCCAGCAGCGAGCCGGGGCCCGGCGCCATCCGCGCGATCGCGAAGTCGTTCACGAATTGCGTGGCGGTCATCCAGTGATGCACGTCGACCACCTGCCGCTGGATGTCGGCGATGATCGCCTGTCCGCCGCCGATCGTCGCGATCGACAGCGGCGCGAACACGCCGAACAGCGCCGCGTAGCGTTGCGATGCGGTCATCGCGTATCGCTCCCGGCCGGTGTTGCGGCCGCGCGGCGGTATTCGAGCGCGACGCTCAGCGTGCCGCCGACCAGCACGGTCCACACGAGCGGCCAGTGCAGCACCGCAACCGATACGAAGGTCAGCGCCATCACCGCGAACGGCAGCGCGCGACGCGGCAGCCGGCGCACCGCGGTGATCGCCATCGAGATCGACAGCCCGATTGCCGCGGCGGCCGCGCCGGCGAGCGCGATGTGCGTGAGCGGAAAGCGCGTGAGGGTCGAGAACGCGATGCCGAACAGCACGATCAGCACGGCCGGCGGCGCGATGATGCCGGTGAAGCCGGCCACGGCGCCGCGCCATCCGGCGAGCCGGTAGCCGATCCAGATCGCGAGGTTCTTGACGTTGACGCCCGGCAGCGCCTGCGACAGCGCGAGGCCGTTGAGGAACGCCTCCTCGTCGAGCCAGCGCCGCTCGTACACGAAGTCGCGCATCATCCGGCCGCTCAGCCCGCCGCCGAAGCTGGTCAGGCCGATCTGCGAGAACGCGATGAACAGTGCGAGGACGCCGGGCGGTGGGGCATCGCCAGCCGGCGGCGCAGGCGTGGGGGTGGCGGAGGGCGGGGGCATCGGGCGGGCGGAGCGTGGCGATTGGGCGGGCGCCCATGTTAGCAAGCGGACCCTGTCAGCACGCTGACATAGGCTCGGCGGCGACGCGATGAAAGCCCGCGGACGAATCGACGGGTGAGTTCCGGCACATCGGTGCATCCGGCACATCCGGCACATCCGGTACATCCGGCACATCCGGTACATCGGCACATCGGCACATCGGCGCATCGGCACATCGGCACATCGGCACATCGGCGCATCCGGCGCATCCGGTACATCGGCACATCGGCACATCGGCACATCGGCACATCGGCACATCGGCACATCGGCGCATCGGCACATCCGGCGCATCCGGCACATCCGGCACATCCGGCACATCCGTACACCCCGCGCAGCTACGCGCGCACGACCGTCACGCCCGCCGCCTCGATCGGCTTCGTCAGTGCGGCGTCGGTTTCCTTCTCGACCACCACGGTGTGCGCCAGCGTGAGCTCGCCGATCACGAACTGCGACGCCGCGCGCAGCTTCGACTGCGACGCGAGCACGACCGTCTCGGCCGCGCGTTCGGCCAGCGCGCGCTTGATCGCCGCTTCCTCGAAATCGCCGGTGCTGAGCCCCGCGACCGGATGCACGCCCGTGACGCCCATGAAGTACAGGTCGGCGTGGATGCGCGCAATGCCTTCCATCGCCGCCGCGCCGACGGCGACGATCGAATGCTTGTAGAGCCGCCCGCCGATCAGGATCACGTCGATCGACGGATGCGCGGCCAGCGCCACCGCGACACTCGGGCTGTGCGTGACGATCGTCGCGCGCAGGTCGGCCGGCAACTGGCTGACGAGCAGCGCCGAGGTCGTGCCGCCGTCGACGATGGCCACTTGCCCAGGGGCGATCATCTCCGCGGCCCGCCGCGCGATGCGCCGCTTTTCCGCCGTCTCGAGCGCCTCGCGCTGCGCGAACGGCGCGACGGCCGGCGACGCCGGCAGCGCGCCGCCATGCACGCGCTGCAGCAGGCCCTCGGCCGCGAGCTCGCGCAGGTCGCGGCGGACGGTGTCTTCGGACACGCCGAATTGCGCGCTCAGCTCGACCGCCAGCACCTGGCCGTCGCGCGCGAGTGCGTCGAGGATCGCTTTCTTGCGTTGGGTCGTCAGCATCGTGTTTGCACGAAATTTCTTGAAGTTGCACGAATATGCACGTTACCATGGGCGCCGTCTTTTGTCGAACCGGAGGCTGGGATGGCTGCAACGCGGGACCGTGTCCGCATCGTCGATACGACGGTGCTGTCCGATGACTGGTATGTACTGAGGAAGGTGACGTTCGATTTCCTGCGCCGCGATGGGACGTGGCAGCGCCTGAGCCGCGAGACCTACGATCGCGGCAACGGCGCGACGATCTTGCTGCGCAATGCCGATACGGGCGACGTGCTGCTGACGCGGCAGTTCCGGATGCCGGCATTCGTCAGCGGGCACGACGGCATGCTGCTCGAGGCCGCGGCCGGCCTGCTCGACGACGCGACGCCGGAAGCACGCATCCGCGCGGAGGCCGAGGAGGAGACCGGCTATCGCGTGCGCGGCGTGCGCAAGGTGTTCGAGGCGTTCATGAGCCCGGGCTCGGTGACGGAGAAGCTGCATTTCTTCGTCGGCGAATACGATGCGTCGCTGCGCACCGGCGATGGAGGTGGCGTCGCGGAAGAGGGCGAGGATCTCGAGGTCGTCGAGATGCCGCTGCAGGCGGCGCTGGATGCGGTCGAGCGCGGCGAGATCGTCGATGCGAAGACGATCATGCTGCTCCAGTACGTCGCGCTGCGGGAAACCGCCGGCGCGCGCACGGCATGACGCCGCTGCTCGTGCTGGTCGCCGGCCCTTATCGCAGCGGCACGGACGGCGACCCCGCGCGCATCGCCGCGAACCTGCACCGGCTGGAGGCGGCCGCGCTCGCCGTGTATCGCCGTGGGCACGTGCCGATGATCGGCGAGTGGGTGTCGCTGCCGCTCGCCATCGCGGCCGGGTCGCGACAGGTCGGCGATGCGATCAGCGAGGCGTTCCTGTATCCGGCCGCGCACCGGCTGCTGCGCCGTTGCGATGCGGTGCTGCGTATCGACGGCGCGTCGCGCGGGGCGGACATGGACGTCGGTCTTGCAAGGCAGCTCGGCAAGCCGGTCTATTTCGCGGCCGACGAGATTCCGGTCGCGCAGGACGGTTCGGATAGCTGAACAGGCGGGGGGCGCCCGGCCGCGGTGGCGCCCTGCATCGGCCGGCTGCCTGCATCGTCTGCGGCCGGTCGAGCATCGCGTCATGCCGTTGCATCGCGCATGCCGCGCCGCGCGCGAACCGGCGTATGATCGCGACGCTACCCGCGCACCGCTCGATGCTACCGCCGCCCCATCATGCCGTTTTCCGATTCCGCTGACTCCACCGCTGCTGCCGCTGCCGCGCAACTGCCCGCCGATCTCGTCGCCTCCGCCGTTGCTGCGCTCGCGCGCGCCGACGCGTTGCTCGTGACGGCCGGCGCCGGTATCGGCGTCGATTCCGGGCTGCCCGATTTTCGCGGTACGGACGGGTTCTGGCGCGCGTATCCGGCGCTGCGTCACGAGCGTTTCGAATTCCACGAGATCGCATCGCCGCACGCGTTCCGTGCGCGTGCGCAACTCGCGTGGGGGTTCTACGGGCACCGCCTCGCGCTCTACCGTGCGACGGTGCCGCATGCGGGTTTCGCGATCCTGCGACGCTGGATCGACGCGATGCCGAACGGCGGCTTCGTGCTGACCAGCAACGTCGACGGCCAGTTTCAGAAAGCCGGCTTCGATCCGGCGCGGATCGTCGAGATCCACGGTTCGATCCACGCGATGCAGTGCCTGCGCCCCTGTTCGGACGACACGTGGGATGCGGCGCCGTTCGTGCCGGACGTCGACGAAGCGACCTGCCGCCTCGTCGGCGACCTGCCGCGCTGTCCGCACTGCGGTGGCCTCGCGCGGCCGAACATCCTGATGTTCGGCGACTCCGGCTGGCTCGGTGCGCGTTACGACGCTCAGGAGCGCGCGCTGGAAGACTGGATCGCGCAGGCCGGGCGGGTCGCGGTGGTCGAGATCGGCGCGGGCACCGCGATCCCGACCGTGCGCCTGCTGAGCGAACGGCTCGGTGCCGACGTGATCCGCATCAACGCGCGCGAAGCGCATGCGCGCCGTGCGGACGTGATCGGTTTGAAGGGCGGCGCGCTGGCGACGCTGAGCGCGCTCGACGCAGCCTGGCAACGCGCGTGAGCCTGCGAGCGGGCGAGACGGCCTGAACGGGCAGCGATCCTGCCGGCCGTCGCCGTTGCAGGTGCGCGGCGAATCCGCATACAGTTCAGCCTGTGCCGCCCGCGTGCGGGAGCGGACATCGCCCCGGGCGACCGGGGGCCGGCGGCTGAATCCAGCCGCCTCATCGACCGGGAGCGCCCTTGTTCTATTCGATCGTCGCGATCTTCGTCGGCGCCGGGCTCGGCGCGTTGCTGCGCTGGTTCCTGAGTCTCGCGCTCAACGAATTCTTTCCCGCCGTGCCGCTCGGCACGCTTGCCGCGAACCTGATCGGCGGCTACGTGATCGGCATCGCCGCCGTCGTGTTCACGACCCGCGTCGGGCTGCCGCCCGAGTGGCGGCTGTTCGTGATTACGGGCTTTCTCGGCGGCCTCACGACGTTCTCGACCTATTCGGTCGAAGTGATGACGCATGCGGTGCAGGGCGAATTCGGATGGGCGTTTGCGGTGGCTGCCCTACACTTGACTGGATCGTTCGCGCTGACGGCGCTCGGCATGTGGACCGCGCGCGCGTGGCTCGCGGCGGCCTGAACGTGCCGCCATCGGAGGGTGCGATGGACAAGATTTTCCTGCGCTTCTATGTGCACGAGAAGCACCGGCTGCACTGGAAACCGCTGTGGGAATGGCTGCTGGAGGAGGCGAACCGGATGGGCGTCGCGGGCGGTTCCGCGTTTCGCGCGATGGCCGGTTTCGGCCAGCATCGCGTGCTGCACGAGGACCGCTTCTTCGAACTGCAGGGTTCGCTCGCGATCGAGATCGAATTCATCGTCACCGAGGACGAGGCGCAGCGCTTGCTCGAGCGGTTGTCGCACGAGAAGGTGCGGGTGTGCTACGCGATGATGCCGGCGCGCTTCGGCGTGATCGACACGCTCGGCGCACCGCCGGCGCAAGCGCCGGCGGCATAGGGGACGACAGCGTCAGATACCGAACATCGTCAGCGACACGGCGGCGCGCGTGACGATCATCAGCAGCACCTGCACGATCACGAACAGCAGGATCGGCGACAGGTCGATGCCGCCGAGGTTCGGGATGATGCGGCGCAGCGGGTTCAGGAACGGCGCGGTGAGCTGGTAGAGGATCGGCATGGCCGGCGAGCGCGGGTTGAGCCACGACAGCAGCGCCATCAGGATCGTCATCCAGATCACGAGGTTGAGCGCCCACTTCACGACGGTGAGCAGCGCGACCACGACGAGCGTCGCGATCACCGAGGCCGGATCGAAGCCGGCCATCACGACCATCAGCACGACGTAGACGAGCGCGGTGAGCAGCGCGGCGACGACGCTGGCCCAGTCGATGCCGCGTACGCCCGCGATCACGCGGCGCAGCGGCAGCACGAGCCAGTTGGTTGCCTGCAGCACGGCCTGCGTGACCGGGTTGTACGGCGGCACGCGGACGGCCTGCATCCAGACGCGCAGGATCAGCGCGGCGCCGAACAGCGTGAAGACGGTATTGAGCAGAAAACGGGCGATCTCGCCGAACATCGTTGGCATCCTTTTTATACAGTCAGTAGCTCAGTAGCGTGCGGCCGCCAACGCCGGATGGCGGCGCATCGGCCGACACCTTATCACGCCTCGTCTCGCGACGGGGAGGGGGGCGCGGCGGTGCGCGCGAGCGACGTTTCGACGGCTTCGGCGAGCGCCGGCAGCGACGCCGGCGGCGTGGCGCGCTGCGCCGCGAGCGCGACCGCGCGGCGCGTCAGCAGCGCGTACAGCGTCGCGTGATCGCCGCCGCGCGTTTCAAGCAGTGCCAACTGGCGTTCGACGATGCCCGTATCGCCGCGCGACACGGGGCCGGAGAGCGCGTTCGCGAGGCCCTTGTCGCGCGCGGTCTCGATCGTGCCGGCCAGCATCGGCAGCAGCGCGCGCAGCGCGGCTTCCTCGTCGAAGCCGAGACCGCGCCACAACTCGACCGCTTCCGCCAGCCCGCACAGCGCGAAGCTCGCCGCGTAGTGCGCGGCCGCGTGATAAAGCATCCGGCCGCCGGCCGGAATCGACAGCGGATGGCAGCCGAGTGCGGCAGCAAGCCGCATCAGCGTCGCATGCAACGCGCCGTCGGCTTCGATCGTGACCGAGCAGCCGTCGATGCGGGCGAGGTCGGCGTCGGTGCCGCCGAACAGGTAGAGCGGATGGAAGCCGCCGGTGGCCGCGCCTTGCCGTTTTGCCGGATCGAGCAGCGCGACCGCCGACGCGCCGCTGCAGTGAACGACGGCCTGCTGTGCCGCGCGCGACGTGTCGAAGTGCAGCGCCGCGGCGGTCGACGCGAGATGGTCGTCGGGCACCGTCAGGAAGATCAGGTCGGCGGCGTCGGCGACCTGCTGCGGCGTGTCGACCGCCTGGCAGCCGTCGATGCGCGCGGCGAGGGCGGCGGCCGATGCCGGCGTGCGGCTCGCGATCGCGACGACCGGAAAGCCGGCCTGCGCGAAGCGCTGCGCGACGCAGCGCGCGAGACGGCCGGCGCCGATGAAGCCGAGGCGGGGTGTGTCGGGGAGGGACATGGCAGCGGGCGTAAGCGAAAACGAAGCAACCGCCAGTATCGCAGGAATGACGGCGGGGTCGCGAAAGGGCCATTTCCGCATGGACACGTGGGTGGATGACCGGTATGCGGCGCGATCGACGCGTGTATCGGCGCCCGGCGTCACGGTCGAATCACGATCGTCGAATCCGACCCCGAAACATATCGCGCCCGTATCCCGCTTGAAATGTCGGCATCTTGTCTCAAATTTGTAATCGTTCATTACGGTCGCGTGCCCGCCATGCGCGCCGTATCCGGTAAGACTGACCGGCCATGATGTGGCGACCCGACTCGTCGGACGGAATCGCGCGACCCGCAAGGGTCGCCGCAGGCGCTGCAAGCCACGCCGCACGGCGGCTCCGGCCGCGTGCGATTGCAATTTGCAACAAATGCACGATACGCGAGGGGCGGGTTTTCGCTACATTGCTTCCATGCGACGTGCATGCCCGCCGTTGCCGACAGGGGCGCATAAAATACCGCTCCAGCAGGAGAATCGAAGTGAAAAAGCTCATTCCGTTCATCGCCGCCGCCGCGCTGGGCCTGGGTGCCGCAAGCGTTGCGCAGGCTCACGTGTCGATCGGGGTCGGCATCGGTATCCCGGTTGCGCCCGCGTATCCCGTCTATGCACCGCCGCCGCCCGTGTACTACGCGCCGCCGCCTCCGCCCGTGTACTACGCACCGGCGCCGGCCTACTATGCGCCGCCGCCCGCCGTGGTCGTCGGCGGCTATGGTGGCTACTACGGTCGCCCGTACTGGCGCCATGGTTACGGCGGCTGGGGCCATCACGGCTACTGGCGTCGCTGATTCGTGCCGCGCGGCCTAGCCGCGCGTGGCAAAACGGCGCAACGTCCCGCGAGGGGTGTTGCGCCGTTTTTTCTTGGGAGCCGCCGCCCGACCGCGATGAGCGGCCCCGGGCAGGCCGGCTGCGATTACACCGCGTGCACGATCAGGTCGCGGTAACCGCCGACGATCACGCTGTACGAGAAATACGCGAACAGCAGCGCCGACGCGATGTGACACGCGCGCATCAGCCCGGCGCCCGCACGCTTGCGGCCCTGGCTCGCGAGCGTGCACATGAAGAGCGTCCACGCGAGGCCGCCGAGGAAAAAGCCCGACAGGAACACCGACGCGGTGGCCGGCGTGGTTGCGCCGGCTTTCGCGATCAGCGCGCCGCCGACCGCCGCGAACCACAGGATCGCGCTCGGCGACGACATCGCGAGCAGCATCCCGCGCAGGAAACTGCGCCGCGCGCTGGCGCGCGGCTGAGGCGTGTCCTCGGCATCGTCGCCGGACGCCTTGGCGGGCGCGAGCGCTTCGCGCGCCATCTTCCACGTGAGGAACAGCAGCACGGCGCCGCCGCCGATCCACACGATCCAGCGTACCGGCTCGAACTGCAGCAGCACGGCCATCCCTGCGAGCGCGAGCGCCGCATAGACGAGATCGCCGACGCACGAGCCGATGCCGAGCCAGAAGCCCGGCCGGAAGCCATGCGACAGCGTCAGCGACAGCATCGCGACGTTCACGAGGCCGATGTCGAGACACAGCGACAGCGACAGAAAGAAGCCGTCGGACAGCATGGAGGCGGGTGGAAAGGTCATCGTCGTTGTCTTGTACTTGTAGCGATGGCAGTCCATGGGCCGGCGGGCGCCGGCCCATGGCGTCAGAGTCCGATCTCCTGCCAGAGCCGGTCGACGCGCGCCTTCACGGCGGCATCCATCTCGATCGGGCGGCCCCATTCGCGGCTGGTCTCGCCGGGCCACTTGTTGGTCGCGTCGAGCCCCATCTTCGAACCGAGGCCGGCGACCGGCGACGCGAAGTCGAGATAGTCGATCGGCGTGCTGTCGACCATCACGGTGTCGCGCACCGGGTCGACGCGCGTCGTGATCGCCCAGATCACTTCCTTCCAGTCGCGGATGTTCACATCCTCGTCCACGACCACGATGAACTTCGTATACATGAACTGCCGCAGGAAGCTCCACACGCCGAACATCACGCGCTTCGCGTGGCCCGCGTAGCTCTTCTTCATCTGGACGATGGCCATCCGGTAGCTGCAGCCTTCGGGCGGCAGGTAGAAGTCGGTGATCTCGGTGAACTGCTTCTGCAGCAGCGGCACGAACACTTCGTTCAGCGCGACGCCGAGCACCGCGGGCTCGTCGGGCGGCTTGCCCGTGTAGGTCGAGTGGTAGATCGCGTCGCGGCGCATCGTGATGCGCTCGACGGTGAACACCGGGAACCACTCCTGCTCGTTGTAGTAGCCGGTGTGGTCGCCATACGGGCCTTCGAGCGCGTGCTCGTACTTGGCGGACGCATTGCCGGCCGGGCGCGGCGGTGCGCCGGCCGGAGCGGGGGCGGGCGTGCCGTCCTGCGGATAAATGAAGCCTTCGAGCACGATCTCCGCGCGCGCGGGCACCTGCAGCGTGTCGACGCCGGGCGTCAGGCACTTCGCGAGCTCCGTGCGGCTGCCGCGCAGCAGCCCGGCGAACTGGTACTCGGACAGCGAATCGGGTACGGGCGTCACCGCGCCGAGCGTCGTGGCCGGATCGGCGCCGAGCACGACCGCGACCGGATACGGCTTGCCGGGGTTCTGCAGCGCGAATTCGCGGAAGTCGAGCGCGCCGCCGCGATGCGCGAGCCAGCGCATGATCAGCTTGTTGCGGCCGATCAGCTGCTGGCGGTAGATCCCGAGGTTCTGCCGCGACTTGTTGGGCCCGCGCGTGACCGTCAGGCCCCACGTGACGAGCGGCCCCGCATCGCCGGGCCAGCAGGTCTGGATCGGCAGCCGGTTCAGGTCGACGTCGGCACCTTCCCAGACGATCTCCTGGCACGGCGGCGACGACACCGACTTCGGCGCCATGTCCCACACGGCCTTCGCGAGCGACAGCAGCTTGCCGGCGTCCTTCAGGCTCTTCGGTGGATCGGGTTCCTTCAGCGCGGACAGCAGGCGGCCGAGATCGCGCAGCGAGTCGAGCGCGGCGTCGTCGCCTGCATCGACACCCATCCCGAGCGCGACGCGCCGCGGCGTGCCGAACAGGTTGCCGAGCACCGGGAAGTCGTAGCCGGTCGGCGCATTGAACAGCAGCGCAGGGCCGCTGGCGCGCAGCACGCGGTCGCACAGCTCGGTCATTTCGAGCACGGGCGACACGGGCTGCGTGACGCGCCGCAGTTCGCCGAGCGCCTCGAGGCGCTGGATGAAATCGCGTAAGTCTTTGTATTTCATGAAGATGGTCCGGGCCACCCGCAAGGCGGGCAGCGATGGGCGGGCGCAGCGGCCGGCTGCGGCCCCGAATCGACCGACGATTTTACCCGCGCCGCCGCATGCCCGCCCGACGGAGAAAAAAGTCGACCGCGCGCAACCCCTCTACGGCATGGGGCTGGCGATCTGAAGAGCGACGCTAAATTACTTTTTGTTATAATTTCAAGGTTCTATAGTGTTGACGATCTATAAAACCCTGCTAGAATCCGCTCACATTGGCTGCAGGGTAAAAGGCTTCGAGCCGCCAATCACCGATCTTTGACGCAGCGCGTCACCGTCCGCCGAAACCTGCACGGCGTATCCGACGGCCTTAGTCGTAGTCTCAGCCAGCGCCACCAGACGCTGGTTTTTTGCGTGGGTGCCACCGCGTATGCCCGCCTCGCCCAGTGTGCGAAGGTGCCGGCCCTCTTACACCGTGGCCTCGAACGGTACTTATACCGTTTCCCCGATGCTTGCACGCCCCAACCAAAGCGTGCGGCGTCGTGATTCCGCGGCGCGTTACCTGTCTCGCCATCGAGCTGAGCGAGCCGCACGAGTCATGTTCATGGGAGATGATCTGAATGAACGCTTGGTTATCGTGGCGTCCTAGCGAGCAGCATGCGCAATTCGTGCGCAGCATGCTGCGTCGTGGGACGCGTGTCAGTCACCATCTATTCAGCGTTGTCGGCTGTCTCGCTGTCGCAGTTGCGCTTGCACTGTGGCTGCTGCCAACCGTCCGCGGCACGCTCGCCGCGAAGCTGATGCCGGTCGTATCCGCGGCCGTGCAAGCCGGCCCGGCCCGTCTGCTGACCGGCCATCCGCTGCCGAACTTCGCGCCTGCCGGCGCGCAGCCGCAGCAGGAAGACAGCCCCGAAACGGACGCGCTTGCGGTCGGCCTCGACGTCGCACCGGAAGCCGCCGCCGCCCAGGGCGATGCGTCCGATCCGGCCCGTAACGGCCCGTCGCCCGTCGCGCTGGCCAAACTGATCCCGACCCAGCGCGTCGCGGCCGATGCGCGCGACGACCGTGCGCTCGCATCGAATCGCGAACAGGCGCTCGTCGCGACCTACCTGTCGCGCCGTTACCGCGTCGCGCAGGAGCCGCTCGGCCAGCTCGTCAAGGCTGCGTTCCAGACCGGCCGTGACGTCGGCCTCGATCCGCTGCTGCTGCTGTCCGTGATGGCGATCGAGTCGGGCTTCAACCCGTACGCCGAAAGCGGCGTCGGCGCGAAGGGGCTGATGCAGGTCATGTCGAAGGTTCACTCCGACAAGTTCGAGTATTTCGGCGGCACCGATACCGCACTGCAGCCGCTCGCGAACCTCCAGGTCGGCGCACTCGTGCTGAAGGACTGCATCGCACGTGGCGGCTCGCTCGCGACCGGCCTGCGCATGTACAACGGCTCGACGAACCCCGAAGACAATGGCTACGGTTCGAAGGTGATGGCCGAGCGCGGTCGCCTGCGTGACGTTGCGCGTGGTCGTAGCGTGCCGGTCAATGCGCCGCAGGCGCCGGCGAAGCCGATCGTGACGGCTGCCGCCGTCACGGCAGCGGCAGGCGGTGCGAAGCGCGTGCATGCGACGCTCGAAACCACGACGTCGGCGAAGTCGACGGCATCGAAGGACGCCGCGTCGCAGGACGACGCGAGCGTCGATACCGCGAAGCAGTCGCACGCGGATCATTCGGAGCTTGGCGCGTAACGTGCAGCGGTAATTTACCGCACGGCTCTGGCCGGCAGGACATGAAAAAGGCACCCGATCCGGGTGCCTTTTCTTTTTGCGGTGCGCGGAGAAGCCGCCGCACCGGCCGCGTGTCAGTGCTGCCCGAACAACGTCGCGAGCCGTTCGACCGCTTCCTCGAGCCGCGAGTAGGCGGTCGCATAGGACAGGCGGATATAGTCGCGCGGCGCATGGACGCCGAAGTCCATGCCGGGCACCAGCACGACGCCCGCGTCGTGCAGCATCGCCGTCGTGAGCGCGGCGCTGTCGCCGGCCGCCGGGTGGGCGACGCCGCCGCAGTGCGCATACACGTAGAACGCGCCGTCCGGCATCACGGGCACCGTGAAGCCGAGCCGTTCGAGCGCCGGGGCGATGAAGTCGCGGCGGCGCTTGAATTCGAGCCGGCGCGCTTCATAGATGTCGAGTGCGGCCGGCTCGAAGCACGCGAGTGCCGCGTGCTGCGCAAGCGCGGACGGGCAGATGAACAGGTTCTGCGCCAGCTTTTCGAACGTACCGACCAGTGCGGGCGGCACGACCAGCCAGCCGAGCCGCCAGCCCGTCATGCTGAAATACTTGGAGAAGCTGTTCACGGTGACGACGTCGTCGCCGAACGACAGCGCCGACACGGGCGCCGCGTCGTAGCTGAGCCCCTGGTAGATCTCGTCGACGATCGTGAAGCCGCCGCGCGCGCGCACGGCTTCGACGATCCGCTTCAGTTCGTCCGGCTCGAGCGACGTGCCGGTCGGGTTCGACGGCGAGGCGAGCAGCACGCCGCGCGTGCGGTCGCCCCAGCGCGTGCGGACGTCGTCCTCGGTGAGCTGGAAGCGCGCGTCGGGGCCGCTCGGCACGAGCACCGCGCGGCCTTCGGCCGCGGCAACGAAGTGCCGGTTGCACGGATACGACGGGTCGGGCATCAGCACCTCGTCGTCGCGCCCGACGAGCGCGAGGCACGCGAGCAGCAGCGCGGCCGACGCGCCGGCCGTCACGACGATCCGTTCCGGGCTGATCGTGAGGCCGTAGGCGCGCGCGTAGTGCGCGGAGATCGCCTCGCGCAGCGGCGCAATGCCGAGTGCGCTCGTATATTGCGTGACGCCGCGGCGCAGCGCGGCCGCGGCGGCTTCGACGACCGGCTCCGGCGCGGTGAAATCCGGCTCGCCGATGCCCATGTGGATAACATCGCGCCCGGAAGACTCCAGACGCTGTGCCTCCTTCATCAATTCCATCACGTAGAAGGGCTGGATCGCGTCGACGCGTGCGGCGAGTTTGACGAGCGAATCGGTGGCGGTATTCATCGGGCGGGCAGGGCGAGGGAGGCGAGACAAAAGAAAAAACGGGCGCATGCGCGCCCGTTCAGGACCAACGGAATCAGCCGTTGCGGCGCGCCTGCGTTTCGGCGGGGCGCAGCTTCGCGGCGAGCTTGTCGAGCACGCCGTTCACGTACTTGTAGCCGTCGGAGCCGCCGAACGTCTTCGCGAGTTCGACAGCTTCGTTGATGATCACGCGGTACGGCGTTTCGACGTGGTGCGTGAGCTCGAACGTCGCGATCAGCAGCACGGCGCGTTCGACCGGCGACAACTGTTCGATCGGACGGTCCAGCGACGGCGTCAGCGCTTCGACGAGCGTGGCGTGCTCGCGGATCACGCCGTGCAGGATGGCTTCGAGCAGATCCTTGTCAGCCTTGTCGTAACCGAGCGCGCCGCGCAGTTGCGCGTCGATCTCACCGGAGGACGCGTTCGACAGCAGCCACTGGTACAGCCCCTGCGTCGCCAGCTCGCGCGATTGTCGGCGGGCGCTCTTCTTCATGCGCGCTCCTCTTCGTCGTCTTCGTCTTCTTCTTCCTCGTCGTCGTCGCCGAGCTGGTCGAGTGCCATCGTCAGGTTGGCCATCTCGACGGCGACGCGTGCGGCGTCACGACCCTTTTCGGTCATGCGTGCGACGGCCTGCTCGTCGTTTTCGGTCGTCAGGACCGCGTTCGCGATCGGCAGGTTGAAGTCGAGGCCGATGCGGGTGATGCCCGCGCCGCTCTCGTTCGACACGAGTTCGAAGTGGTAGGTCTCGCCGCGGATCACCGCGCCGAGCGCGATCAGCGCGTCGAACTGGCCGCTTTCCGCGAGCTTTTGCAGCGCGAGCGGGATTTCCAGCGCGCCGGGCACCGACACGAGCAGCACGTCTTCACCGGTGACGCCGAGGCGTTCCAGTTCCTCGACGCACGCGTCGGCGAGGCCGTTGCACACGGGCTCGTTGAAGCGCGATTGCACGATGCCGATACGCAGGCCGTCGCCTTCGAGATTCGGTTGGTATTGTCCGATTTCCATGATCTTGTCCGTGGTGTGGATGAACGGTTATAGGGCGAAAGCGTCGTGGCGGGTTACGCGTTGGACGCCGGGCAGGACTTGGCTTCGCCGCCGGGCATCGGAATGAAGCCCGTGACTTCCAGGCCGTAGCCGGACATGCTGCCCAGCTTGCGCGGATTCGACAGCACCTGCATCTTGCCGACGCCGACATCGCGCAGGATCTGCGCGCCGATGCCGAACGTCTTGAAATCAACCGGCCGGCGCTTGAGCGCAGCGGCCTTTTCTTCCTCGTCGAACGCCTTGAAGACGTCGATCAGGTGTTCCTTCGTGTCGCCGCAATTGAGCAGCACGATCACGCCGAGGTCGCGCTCCGCGATTTCGCGCATCGCGGCATCGAGCGTCCACGAGTGCGTCGACACGCCCGTTTCGAGCAGGTCGAGCACCGACAGCGGCTCGTGCACGCGCACCGGCGTATCGACGTCGGGCGACGGTTCGCCGCGCACCAGCGCGATGTGCGGCGAGCCGCTCGGCTGGTCGCGGTACAGGACCGCGCGGAACGTGCCGTGCGCGGTCTGCATCGTGCGCTCGGCGATGCGCTCGATGATCGATTCGGTGCGGCTGCGGTACTGGATCAGGTCGGCGATCGTGCCGATCTTCAGGTTGTGTTCCTGCGCGAACTCGATCAGGTCGGGCAGGCGCGCCATCGTGCCGTCGTCCTTGATGATCTCGCAGATCACCGCGGCCGGCGTGAGGCCCGCGAGCGCGGTGAAGTCGCAACCGGCCTCGGTGTGGCCCGCACGAACGAGCACGCCGCCCGGCTGCGCCATGATCGGGAACACGTGGCCCGGCTGCACGATGTGCTCGGGGCGCACGTCGTGCGCGACCGCCGTGGCGATCGTGTGCGCACGGTCGGCGGCCGAGATGCCGGTCGTCACGCCTTCGGCCGCTTCGATGCTGACCGTGAAGGCGGTGCCGTACTGCGTACCGTTGCGGTAGGTCATCAGCGGCAGGTGCAGCTGCTTGCAGCGTTCCTGCGTCAACGTCAGACAAACCAGGCCGCGGCCGTACTTGGCCATGAAGTTGATCGCTTCCGGCGTGACGAATTCGGCGGCGATCACGAGGTCGCCCTCGTTTTCGCGGTCTTCTTCGTCGACCAGGATCACCATCCGGCCGGCTTTCAGCTCGGCGATGATGTCGAGCGTGGAGGCGAGCGTCATAAGGGGGCGAGAAAGAGGAAAGTGCGTATTTTACGCCAGCCGGACGACCTTTCGGCTGGCATGGGCCGCGCGCGGCCGGCGAGCGCTCCGGAAAGCGCCCCGGCCGGCCTGCGCGGCAGGCCTGGCGGGGCCGCCGCGCGGTGCCTGCACGCGGGTGCGGGGCGGTGGGCCGGGCTTTGCCCGGCCGTGCGTCAGGCGTGCTGGTCGCGCCCGCCCAGGTAGTCGAGCTTGCCGAGTTCGACACCGCTGTGACGCAGGATGTCGTACGCGGTCGTCACGTGGAAGAAGAAATTGGGCAGCACGAAATTCAACAGGTACGACTGGCCGGTGAACTCGATCGGGCCGACGCGCATCTTCAGCACGATCTGGCGCGCCTCGCTGCCGTCGATCTGCGCGGCGTCGAAGCTTTTCAGGTAGTCGATCGTCTTCTGGATGCGTGCGTGCAGCTCGTCGAAGGTCTGCTCGACGTCCGGGTAGCTCGGGATCTCGGCGCCGGCGAGGCGCGCGGCGCAGCCCTTGGCCGTGTCGGTCGCGATGTAGACCTGGCGGACGAGCGGCAGCATGTCCGGGTACAGGCGGGCGCCGACGAACACCGACGGATCGATCTGCTTTTCGGCTGCATGCGCCTGCGCCTTGCCGAGGATGTGCTGCAGGTTGGTCAGGCCACGGATCAGCACGGGCAGGGAAGCCTGGTACATCGAGATGGACATGGGGACGACTCCTTGAAGAAGAGGGCGGCCGGTATGCGGCACGTCGTGCGTTGCGGCGTTGAAACCGCTGTCGACGCATCTTAGCGCGACGGCATGACCCGTGCGAGTCGTTGGCCAATCGGCCGATGGTGCCGGCGGGCCGGCCGGGGCGCCCGCTGCCGGATCCGGTCAAGCACGCTGCATCCAGTCAATCATCTGCCGATACCGATCGGCGATATTGGCGGGCGATTGCGGCACGTGGTCGTCGCCCCAGTAGCGGACGAGCCGCACGTCGCGCTTGAGCTGCGTCAGTGCCGCGAACATCCGTTCGCTTTGTTCGAGCGGCACGTAGTCGGCGTCGCCGTGGATGAGCAGCAGCGGCGTCGTGATGCGCGCCGCATGCAGGATCGGGCTGATCGCGTGGTAGGCGTCCGGGCGGAGCCACGGCGGCGCGTCGATGTTCCAGCTGTTGTCGGCCAGCAGCTTGCCGATCAGCGAGAAACGCTCGGGGCGGGTGTCGTGGCCCGTCTCGTAGCGCAGCCGGGCGTCGAGCGACGCGTAGAGCGCCGCCGCGTCGCTGATGCCGGCGCTGGACACGCCCGAGCGGAACATCGGCGTGCGGGCGAGCAGCATCATCGTCGCCCAGCCCCCCAGGCTCTGGCCATACAGATGCAGCCGGTCGCGGTCGACGTATCCGGCATCGGTCGAGGCGTCGACGGCCGCCAGGACGTCGTCGAGCATCCTGTCCGCCATCGTCGCCGGTGCTTCGCCGAGCACGTCCCGCATGTTGACGTCGATGACGGCGAAGCCATGCGCGGCGAATGGCTGGAAACTGAATGGCAACGGGCAGTCGGGTTCATGAAACAGGTGCGGATGGGGCGCGACTTTTTCGTGCGGATAGACCCAGACGACCGCGGGCACCGGCGCGCCCGCGAAATCCGGCGGCAGCAGGACGTCCACGAAGCGCTGCCGGTCCGGTTCCGCGCCGCGGCAGGCAAGCCGGTGCGTGGTACCGGTCGCGATGCCGGCCAACTGGCGATTCGTCTCGAATGCCAGCGTCGAATCGCGCGAGTCCGCCAGCCGGACCGTCAGGCGGGTCGCGTCGTGGCCGTGTTCGATGAAGGCGGCATACGGGCGCCCCGTCTCCGCCGCTACGCGTTCGCGGCGCCCGCCGCCGTGGTCCGGCGGCGCGTCGGCGTCGTGCGTGTCAGGCTCGATCAGTGGCGTGTCCGCAACCGCGCCATGTGCCAGTCCGGCCGCAGCACATGCTTCCGGCGACAGCGCGGACAGCGTGCCGGTGGCGGGATCGAACGCCCACCAGTCGCGCGCGGGCTCGACGGGTTCGTCGCCGAACGACGCACTGTCGAGCACATCGGCCGTCGGTCGCCGGCCGGCGGCATTGGCCTCCCAGGCGCGGCGTGCGTTCCCGAACAGCCGGCGGTGCAGGTTCGCCATCGTGGGCGTCGCGCGTTCGGCCAGCAGGGGCAGTGCGACACGGCCATCGGCGAGCCAGGTGAACGGCCCGTCGCGGTCGAATGGAGACAGGTCGAGGTTGCGCGAAGTCGTGATCGGCGTCACGGCCCCGGTCGCCGGGTCGATCAGCACGGCGTGTACGGCATCGTCGTCGGCCGACAGCGTGACGGCCGCGATCCGCTTCCCGTCGGGCGACCACGATGGCGAGCCGCACGCGCGGCCGGCCCGTCCGTCGCCGGCCAGCCGGCGCAGCGTGCGGCCGGCGAATTCGAACAGGTAGAGTTCGGCCCGATCGAGCCCGCCGAGGTAGGCGCGGTCGAAGCGGAGCGCGTCGGCCATCGGGCGGACGACGGCGAAGCAGATCGAGCCGCCGTCGGGCGATAGCGCGCAGGTGCGACCGTAGTCGCGCTGGAAGGTGTCGAGCGACAGCAGATCGTCGACCGTGAAGCGGCGGCGTTGCAGCGGATCGGAAGGGACGGCCGTCACGCAAGCTCCTTGTCGGGTCGGCGGAAGCGGATAGACAGGCCCGGCCGGAGATGAGTTCCGACGCTGTCTACCGCGTGCGGCAGGCGACGACGCGAAGGTCTGAGCGCGGGCGGGAATCGTCGCCACCGGCAGTGCGATTCACATGTCGACCTCGCCGCCGACGGTGCTGCCTCTTGGCGGTTTGAGCAGGCGCGCAGCGGGGAGGGTGTAGCGGGTGTCGGCTCGCCGCTCAACGCAAGACGGCCCGGCCTTTCACGAATCGTTTGGCCGAGTCGGCGGCATGCTGCCACCATGACATGCCGATGCGCCGCCGTTCGTGCCACGCATGGTCGTGCAGCGCCACCGCCGTCCACTGCTCGGCGTGCGTGCGAAAACGCGGCACGCCGAAGCGCTCGGGCGCGTCGAACAGGTCGAGATACGCGCGTCTATAGTGCTCGACGAGCGTGCGATCGTCATAGTGCGTTTCCATCCAGTGGCGCGACGCCTGCCCGACCTCGTCGCGCAGGCGCTTGTCGGCGAGTAGCGCACGCAGCACCGGCTCCGCCTCCTCGAGCCGCACGTCCACCCACGGCAGCTCCGTCGCCCCGGTCATCGCGCGTAACTGTGCCTGCACGCGCGCGTCGAGATGCCCGAGGGTGGGCTTGCCCTGCGACAGCGATTCGAGTCCGCTCAGGTGATAGTTGCCGGTCACGCATTCGTCGACGGCCAGCGCGGCGCACCGTTTCAGACGCAAGCACGCGTCGTGCGGCGTGTCGACGATCGTCCGCACGCGGCACAGGCCCTTGCGCTCGAGCCGACGCAGCAACGCCAGCGTTTGCGGTGCGCCCTTGGTTTCCCAGCGCGTCTTCCACGCGCTGCGGCTGCCGCTCGGCGAGTAGACGACCACGGGCGGCCCGTCCTCGGATTCGGGCCCGGGCAGGTAGCGTGCGTCGTGAATGGGCACCAGATTCGGCACGACGCGCGCGAACGGATAGTAGCGCTCCGGCCCCTGCGCGATCACGAGTTGCGGGATCGGCTCGTTGACGATGCGCGCGAGCCGGTCGGCATCCTGCCCTGCCCAAAGCGACGGTGCGGAGTGGTATTGGCGAATGAGCTTGCGTGCACCGAAGCGCTGCGGCAAATCGGCGCCGAAGGTCTCGTCGAACGAGAAGTGCTGGTGCAGATGAATGACGTCGGCGGCGTCGATGGCTGCGAGCGCGATGTCGCGCTGCGTGTGCCAGTCGATATCGACCGTAAACGTGCGCGCGCCGTAGGCCGACGCGTTGAACACGATATGGCGCGCCTCGATGTCGGTGTGCCGGTTAAGCGCGGCGACGATGTTGCCGGGGCTGCCCGCCACGGGCGTATTCGAGAGATGGACGACGCGCATGCTCGTTCGTCAGCGCGTGCGTGACGCTGGGGCGCACGCGGATTCGGAGGCCGGTGCGGGGGTGAAAGTCGGCATCGCTGCGGGCATCGCGTCGCCCATGCCCGCTTGCGCGAGCGTCTGCCAGCGCAGCTTCGGGAAGATGTCCTCGCCGAGCGCGCTTTCCATCGACAGATTGCGTACGTCGACGCCGCGGCGTGTCAGCAGCGCCGATGCGTGACGGAACGACGGCTCGATGAAGCCGGGGAAATTTTCGTCGAGATAGCTGGGCTGCATGGTCGACGCCGATTCCTCGTAAAAGCGGGGCGTGCGCTTCGCGTCAGTGAGGTCGACACCGTGCAGATAGAGGCGTGTGAAGCCGAGCGCGGCGAGTACTTGCAGGCCGGTATAGGCGACCGTTCGGCCGTCGAAGACACCGCACCGCAGGTCGAGGCTGAAGCCGAGCGGCTTCGGCGTGTCGAACAGTGCGAGCGCCTGTGTGTCGTACGTCGTGCGCAGCTCGCGCGCACGCGGCGCGCGGCGGCCGGCGGGAAAGAGCATGTCGTCGAGGAGAAACACACGGCAGCGGATGCGCTCGACGCCGATGCGCTCGGCGATGTGCCAGAGCACGTGGGGCGTGGCAAACAGCGTGAGCGGCTCGCCGATCACGCGCTCGACGAGATCGGGCCGATTGCGTACGAAGCCGGTATCGACGATGCAGTAGTAGTCGAAACTGACACCCTGACGCTCGGTGAGCGCGATGGCGCCGTTCACGCCCAGCACGTGCGTCATGCGCAGCGCGCGGTAATCGATGGTGTTGACGGACGGGCCGGTGGCGATGAGATGACATGCCTGCCCCGCGTGGCGCAGGGCGGGCGCGGATGCCATCTGGGTGTTGGCGCACGCGATGCGGCGTCCGCGGATGCACATGCCGACGAGTCGCCCGGCTTCGTCGCGTTCGAGCGCGACCCCGTGCGCGAGGCGCTCGTTGTGTCGCCACGCGCGCGAATGCGTGTAGCGGTAAAGCAGCTTGAAAAAAGTATTGACTGCCCGCCGGACCGACGAAGCGGATGCACGCGCACCTTGTTCCGCTTTGACGCCGGTGCGCAGCGAGCGGATCGCATTGCCTTCGGAGATCATCGCTGAGCCTTGCAACGAAACGAAGCCTGAGGCTTCGCGACATGGTAAAGCGTCAGCTTACAATTTGATCTCGTTACACAGGTTACATATCCGGCAAGACAGTATTACTGTTTATTGCGCGCGCAGCGCTCATGACAGACGCGAATAATCGCTGCCGTTAATGAAATGAGCGCGGCGCCGGCGTCTCGAAATGGGCGGTCGTCGGGCGTTCGAGCCGCTGGCCGTGACGGCAAGCCGCGGTTCCCGAGGTGAGGGCCGGCGATCAACAGGCTGGCCGTTCAAAATGCTTAAACGATTTACAACTATTCGGAAACGTTCCGGGTATTCGTTTCACATCCCGTGACTCATGTTGGGTCACGCAGAAAATGCCTGACCCACGAAAGACCATTCGGAAAACGCCAATTGGCGAGCGGTGGGGCGCGAAGGCAGGCGGTCGATTCGCGCGATTCGCGCCAAGCCGAATTACTTCGATGCTTGATGCTCGCCCCGGGCCGTGCTGAGCATCCGCTCCACATACCGCGCGATCATGTCGACTTCGAGATTGACCTTGTCACCGGTCTTCACGTGACGCAGCGTCGTGACCTCGACCGTGTGCGGAATCAGGTTGATCGAGAACTCGCAGCCGTCCACGCGATCGTCGACCGTGTTGACGGTCAGGCTCACGCCGTTGACCGTGATCGACCCCTTGTACGCGAGATAGCGACCGAGCTCGCGCGGCGCGACGATGCGCAGTTCGTGCGACTCGCCGACCGGCGCGAAGCGCGACACGGTGCCGAGGCCGTCCACATGGCCCGACACGATATGCCCGCCGAGGCGGTCATGCGCGCGCAACGCCTTCTCGAGATTCACCTCGCCGGGCTCCGCGAGGCCGACCGTGCGGTTCAGGCTTTCGCGCGATACGTCGACGTCGAACGACGCGTCGGTCTTTTCGATTACCGTCATGCACGCGCCCTGGATCGCGATGCTGTCGCCCAGTGCGACATCGGTGAGGTCGAGCCCGCCGGCCAGCACGGTCAGGCGCACGCCGGCATCGGCCGACGCGCCGAGCGGCTGGATCGATTCGATACGGCCGACGGCCGCGACAATTCCGGTGAACATGGTGGCGATTCCGTTCAGTGAGAGGCGTCGGACGGCGTGAAGCGCGCGAGGATCCGCAGATCGTCGCCGACCCGCTCGAACCCGTGGAACGACAACCGCGTGCGTGCCTCGAGGCTCGCCGGCGCCGCGAGATCGAACATGCCGGCCGCATCGGCGCCCAGCAGGCTTGGCGCGAGGTAGACGAGCAGTTCGTCGACGCACTGTTCGCGCAGCAGCGAGCCGTTCAGCTTGTGGCCCGCCTCGACGTGCAGTTCGTTGACGCCGCGCGCGCCGAGCGCCGCCAGCATCGCGGGCAGGTCGACCTTGCCGTGCGCATTCGCGAGCGGCACGATTTCCGCGCCGCGCGCCTTCAGCACGTTCGCGCGTACTTCACCGGCGGCGTCGAGCCGGCCGCAGAAGATCAGCAGCGGGGCGCCCTCGAGCAGTCGCGCGTCGAGCGGCAGGTCGAGGCGGCTGTCCACCAGGATGCGCTGCGGCTGGCGCGGCGTGTCGATGCCGCGCACGGTCAGCAGCGGGTTGTCTTCGCGCACGGTGCCGATGCCGGTGAGGATCGCACAGGCGCGCGCACGCCATGCGTGCCCGTCGAGGCGCGCGGCCTCGCCGGTGATCCACTGGCTTTCGCCGGACGGCAGCGCGGTGCGGCCGTCGAGCGAGGCGGCGGTCTTCATCCGTACCCACGGGCGGCCGCGTGTCATCCGCGACACGAAGCCGATGTTCAGCTCGCCGGCTTCGTGCGCGAGCAGCCCGCAGCGCACGTCGATGCCCGCGTCGCGCAGCATCCCGAGGCCGCGCCCCGATACCTGCGGGTTCGGGTCTTCCATTGCCGCGACGACCTTCGCGACGCGCGCGTCGATCAGCGCGTTCGCGCACGGCGGCGTGCGGCCGAAATGGCTGCACGGTTCGAGCGTGACATAGACGGTCGAGCCCGCGACGTCGTAGCCGCGCGCGCGTGCGTCCTTCAGCGCCTGCACCTCCGCGTGATCCTGGCCGGCCGGTTGCGTGAAGCCTTCGCCGATCACGTCGCCGTCCTTGACGATCACGCAACCGACACGCGGGTTCGGCGCCGTCGTATACATGCCGCGCGCGGCGAGCGCGAGCGCACGCTGCATGTGGGCGAAATCGATATCCGAGAACATGCGTGCGGACCCGGGTCAGGCAGCGAGTGCCGCGAATGCGCGGCGCGCGGCCGCGAGCGTCGCGTCGATCACCGCGTCGTCGTGCGTGCTCGACACGAAGCCGGCCTCGTACGCGGACGGCGCGAAATACACGCCTTCGTCGAGCATCAGGTGGAAGAAGCGGTTGAAGCGCTCGGTGTCGCTCTTCGTCACTTCCGCGAAGCTGGTCGGCACGCGTTCGGCGAAGTAGAGGCCGAACATCGCGCCGATCGAGTCGGCCGCGAACGGCACGCCGGCCGCGCGCGCTTCGGCCGCGAGGCCGTCGGCGAGGCGCTTCGTCTGCGCGGTGAGCGCATCGTAGAAGCCGGGCGCCTGGATCAGCTGCAGCGTCTTCAGGCCCGCGGCGACCGCGATCGGGTTGCCCGACAGCGTGCCGGCCTGGTAGACGCCGCCGAGCGGCGCGAGGTGGGCCATGATGTCGCGGCGGCCGCCGAACGCGGCAGCCGGCATCCCGCCGCCGATCACTTTGCCGAGGCAGGTGAGGTCGGCCGTGATCCCGTAGTAGGCCTGCGCGCCGCCGAGTGCGACGCGGAACCCGCACATCACTTCGTCGAAGATCAGCACGGCGCCGTGCTTCGTGCACAGCGCGCGCAGCGCGTTCAGGAATTCGGGCGTGCCACGCACGAGGTTCATGTTGCCCGCGACCGGCTCGACGATCACGGCGGCGATCTCGTCGCCGAACGCGCCGAACGCTTCTTCGAGCGCGGCGACGTTGTTGTATTCGAGGACGGTCGTGTGTTTCGCGATGTCGGCGGGCACGCCGGCCGACGTCGGGTTGCCGAACGTCAGCAGGCCGGAGCCGGCCTTCACGAGCAGGCTGTCCGCGTGGCCGTGGTAGCAGCCCTCGAACTTGACGATGCGGCTGCGGCCCGTGAAGCCGCGCGCGAGACGCAGCGCGCTCATCGTGGCCTCGGTGCCGCTCGACACCATCCGCACCTGCTCGATCGACGGCACGAGCTTGCAGATTTCCTCGGCGATCTCGATCTCGGCTTCGGTCGGCGCGCCGAACGAGAAGCCGTTGGCGAGCACGTTCTGCACGGCCGACAGGACTTCCGGATGGACGTGGCCGACGATCATCGGGCCCCAGGAGCCGATGTAGTCGATGTATTGCTTGCCGTCGGCATCCCAGAAATACGGGCCTTGCGCACGCGCGACGAAGCGCGGCGTGCCGCCGACCGAACGGAATGCGCGCACCGGCGAGTTGACGCCGCCGGGAATGGTCTTCTGGGCGCGTTCGAAGAGGATCTGATTGTTGGACATGGGCGAAACCTGCGAGAGAAGGGCGCGGGGGCCTGTGCACGGGCCGCGGCGCCTGGGCGGAACGATCGTCCGATTGTACCGGAGACGCGCGCGGCGGGCCCGCGGCGCGGTCTGCGGCCTTTCGGCGCGCGAAGGATCGCGCGGGCCGGGAAGGAAGGGGCGATTCGGCCCCGTTATCGATCCGGCAACGGCGGCGGCTTGCGCTTTCCGGTCAGCTCGGCCCAGCGCTTCTCGAGCGGGCCTTCGACCATCGGCTTGATCACCGTGCCGGAGCTCTGCGCATCCCAGGTCTGCACCGAATACGGATGGACACGCAGCGCGTCGCGTGCGATCACGACGTCCTGGTGCGCGTCGACCAGCCAGTCGTACACGAAGTCGATGCACAGCCGGTAGCCGCGTTTCGTCGCCGCATCGGGCACCTCGTACGGTGCGCGCGTCACGTAGCCGGAGCCGAACACGCCCTTGGGCTCCTTCGCGACGCGGTGCAGGAACACGCGGTCGCCCGGCAGGATGCCGCGCGCGAAGCCGCAGCCCCACACGTCATGCACGGCCTCGCCGGCCTTCACGCGCGCGGCGACGTCGGGCAGGTCGGGCCACGGCCATTTCTTGGGGCTCCAGATCAGCAGGAAAGCGGTCATCGGTTCGGTCGTGCGTCGAATTGGTCAGACGAGAGCGGCAAGGAGCTGCAAGCTTAATCGAATCCCCGTTCGCGATCCTGCGCGGCGGGCACCGCACCGCTGCTTTCAGGCCCGCCGCGCACGCGCACCGGCGGCACGTAAAAAAGTTGCGCGTACAATCATGGGCCTGAGCGCGCCGTTCGCGGCGCGGCCTCCCGTCTTCATCGCCACGCGTGCCCCGATGCGCGCGGGCTCCATTCCGGATACCCATGTCCCACGTCGTCCGGCGCCGGCCCGATGCCCGGCTGATCCTGTTGCTCGGTGCGCTCGCCGCCTGCGGGCCGATCGCTACCGACATGTACCTGCCGAGCCTGCCGTCGATCGCCGACGGCTTCTCCGTCAGCCCTGGCGCCGCGCAGCGCACGCTGACGAGCTTCATGGCCGGCTTCTCGGTCGGCATGCTGCTGTACGGCCCGCTGTCCGACACGTGGGGCCGCCGTCCCGTGCTGCTCGGCGGCATCGCGCTGTTCACGCTCGCAAGCATCGGCTGCTTCGTGTCGACGTCGATCGACATGCTGATCCTTGTGCGCTTCCTGCAGGCGCTCGGCGCCGGCGCGGCGTCGGTGCTGTCGCGCGCGATCGCGCGCGACGCGCACGAGCCGACCGACGCGGCGAAGGTGCTGTCGATGGTCGCGATCGTCACTGCGGTCGGGCCGTTGCTCGCGCCACTGATCGGCGGCCAGATCCTGCGTTTCTCGGGCTGGCGCGGCGTGTTCGTCGTGCTGGCCGTGTTCGGCGCGGTGTGCGCGGCGACCGCGTACCTGCGCGTGCCGGAAACCTGGCCGAAGGAGCGGCGCAAGAGCGCGGCCGTGCTCGCGTCGTTCGCGTCGTACGGGCGCATCCTGTCCGATCCCGTTGCATGGGGGCACATGCTGTGCGGCGGCATGGCGTTCGCGTCGATGTTCTCGTACATCACGGCGACGCCGTTCGTGTACATCGAGTATTTCCACGTGTCGCCGCAGCACTACGGGCTGCTGTTCGGCCTGAACGTCGTCGGCATCATGATCGGCAACTTCGCGAACACACGGCTCGTCGGCCGCATCGGCTCGCTGCGCATCATCGCGGCCGCGTCGCTCGTGAGCTGCATCGCATCGCTCGCGGTCGCGCTCGTCGCGCTGACGGGGTGGGGCGGGCTGTGGTCGATCGTCGTGTGCCTGTTCTTCGTCGTCGGCGTGGTCGGGATCCTGTCCGCGAACTGCACGACCGACCTCATGCATCGCTATCCGCACAACGCGGGCGCGTCGGCGGCCGTGTTCGGCGCGATGCAGCTGGCGCTCGGCGCGCTCGCGAGCGTTGCGATCGGCGCACTCGCGGACGGCACGCCGTTCGCGATGGGCGTGACGATCGGCATCTCGGGCGTGCTATGTTTCGCCGGCCGCTACCTCGTGCTGCGCTGGCACGGGCGGCCCGTCAAGGCGGGCGCCTGAGCCGCGGCCTGACGGCAGAATGAAAAACGCCACCGTGCGCGCTGCGCCGGTGGCGTTTTTGTTTCGAACGCGGGAAGCGGCGGCCGCCGCGCCGCGTCAGTCCCGCGCGACGTCCTTCGCCGCCGGCGATGCGCCGTGGCTCAGCCAGTCGAGCACGTCGGCCGTTTCGTCGTCGCTCGCGCGTGCCTTCGCCTGCGCGACGGCCTCGGGCAGTTCGCCGTTCGTCGACGCACGGCGGATCGCGACGCCGACCGCGAGGATGTCGATCATCAGCAGATGCAGGATCCGCGAGATCATCGACAGCTGCGACTCGCGCATCTCGATGTGGTCGGTTTCGAGTGCGACGGTCGCGCGCTTTGCGAGCGGCGTGTTGCTCGATGTGATCGCGATCACCTTCGCACCGGCCTGCATCGCGACGTCGAGCACGCGCAGCAGCTCGGGCGCGCGTCCCGACTTCGACACCGCGACGATCACGTCGCCCTTGCCGAGCAGCGCGGCCGACGCGGCCTGCATGTACAGGTCGCCGTACGCGATCGTCGGGATCCCGAAGCGGAAGAACTTGTAATGCGCGTCCTGCGCGACGATGTTCGAGTTGCCGAGACCGTAGAACTCGATGCGCCGTGCGCCGTTCAGGATCTCGATCGCGTTCTCGACGTGCTCGAAATTCAGGTGCTCGCGCAACTGCAGGATCGCCGACACCGTGTTGTCGAGCACCTTCGCGCCGAAGTCGGTAGCCGTGTCGCCGAGATGCACCTGGCTGTGGCTCATCGGGATCGTGCCGGTGAGGCCGGTGGCGAGCTTCAGCTTGAAGTCGGACAGCCCCTGGCAGCCGAGCGAGCGGCAGAAGCGGATCACGGTCGGCTGGCTTACGTCGGCCTTGCGCGCGATGTCGACGATCGGATCGTTGATGATCGAGCGCGGATGGTTCAGCGCGAGATCGGCCACGCGGCGCTCGGCCGGCGTCAGGGCGTCGCGCATCTGGCGGATCCGTTCGAACACGGCCGACGACGCGCCGCCCGAGCGGTTCGACAGCTGCTCCGCGAGGATCGCCGACACGCCGAGGAACGCCGGGTATTCGGCGGTGATCAGGTAGGTCGGGATGTTCTCGAGGTAGTGCGTGAAGCGGCCCTTCGCCTCGAAGCGCGCACGGAACGACGAGCGCGTGAACAGTTCGCCGAGCTTCAGCGCGACCCCGCCGCCGATGTACACGCCGCCAAGCGCGCCGAGCGTCAGCGCGACGCTGCCCGCGAACGCGCCGAGAATGCCGCAGAAGCATTCGACCGTCTCGAGCGCGAGGGCGTCGCCCGCATGCGCTCGCTCGACGATCTCGACCGTGTCGACGGTCGCGGCGACGCGCTTCTTGTCGCGCGCGGCGAGCGCGCGATAGATGATCTCCATGCCGGGGCCCGCGCACACGCGTTCAAACGACACGTGCGGAAACTTCTTGCGCGCGTACTGCAGCACCAGGTCCTCACGCTCGTCCTGCGGCGCGAACGACGCATGGCCGCCTTCGCTGCCGAGCGCGATCCAGCGGTCGTCGGCCGGAATCAGCCCCGACACGCCGAGCCCGGTGCCGGGCCCGAGCAGCCCGATCACGCTGTTCTGGCGGCGCGCGCCGCCGCCGATCTGCACGCGCTGCGCGTCGGTCAGGCCCGGCAGCGCCATGGCGAGCGCGGTGAAATCGTTGACGACGAGCAGCGTATCGAAGCCGAGCGCGCGGCGCGTCGCCTCGATCGAGAAGCTCCAGTCGTGGTTGGTCATCGTGACCTGATCGCCGTCGACCGGATTGGCGATCGCGATCGCCGCGTGATTCACGCGGCTGATCTTCACGTCCTTCAGGTATTTGCGGATCGCGTCGGTGAGCGTCGGATAGTCGGCGCCGGGATACACGCGGATCTGCGTGATGTCGCCCGGGCCGGTTTCCAGCGCGAAGCGCGCGTTGGTGCCGCCGACGTCCGCGAGCAGGCGCGGGCCGTCGGCATGCTGGCCCGCGACGGCCGCCTTACTTTGCGCACCAGTAGACATCGAGCTGGGTCCCCTTGTCGTTGGCCAGTTGGGAAATCGCGTTCTTCTGCAGCGATGCGGCTGCGGCGTCGAGCACCGCGCGCTTGGCGTTGCCCGCGATCAGCAGGAACAGCCGGTCGACGCGCTTGAGCGCATCGAGCGAGAAGCTCACGCGCGCATGCGGCGCGGCGCCGGGATGCACGGCGACGAAACGCTCGGGCGTCGTGATCGCGTGCTCCCATTCGGGCGCATCGGCGAAGATCGACGCGGTATGGCCGTCCTCGCCCATGCCGAGCACCGCGACGGTCGGCACGCGGTAATCGGCGTTCGCGTTCAGCGCGGCGACGTGCGCGTCGAGCGCGGCGCGCGTGTCGACGAGCGGCAGGAAGCGGGCCGGGGCGGCTGCATGCTGCAGCAGCGTGTCGCGCACGAGGTGCGCATTGCTGGCTGCGTCGTCCTCCGGCACCCAGCGGTCGTCGACCAGCGTCACGTCGACGCCGGCCCAGTCGAGCGCCGCGTGCGACAGCGTTTGCAGGAACGGGCGCGGGCTGGTGCCGCCGGACACCGCGAGCGTCGGGCGCGCGGGGCCGGCGAGCGCGGTGCGCAGCGCATCGCCGACGGCGCGCGCGAGCGCGTCGCTTTGCGCTTCCTGGGTGTCGAAAGCGTGGATCTCGATCACATCTCCTCCGGACTGCTTTGTCTGTTCAAATCGTACGAATCGTGGGGCACGTTGCCGCGTACGGTGGCGTGCGCGGCAACGGTTTGCATCAGTTCTCTTCTTCGAGCCAGCAGGTGTCGTGCTGCGCGAGCATCGCGCTCGCCGCGGCCGGCCCCCACGTGCCCGCCGCGTACGGCTTCGGCGGCTTCAGCGTGCGTGCCCATTCGTTCAGGATAGGCTCGACCCAGCGCCATGCGGCTTCCTGTTCGTCGCGGCGCACGAAGAGGGCGAGCCGGCCGTTGATCACGTCGAGCAGCAGGCGCTGGTACGCCTCCATCTGCCCTTCCTTGAAGAACTGGTCGAACGCAAGGTCGAGGTGCACGCTCGCGAGGTTCATCCCTTCGCCCGGCTGCTTCGCGAGGCAGTACAGGCGGATCGTCTCGTTCGGCTGCAGCCGGATCACGAGGCGGTTCGAGCCGGGACGCAGCGCGGTGGGCCCGAGCGCCGAGTGCGGCACCGGGCGGAAATTGACGACGATCTCCGCGACGCGATCGGCAAGACGCTTGCCGGTGCGCAGGAAGAACGGCACGCCGGCCCAGCGCCAGTTCTCGATCTCGACCTTCAGCGCGACGAAGGTTTCGGTCTGGCTGTCAGGCTTCACGCCCGGCTCGGTCGCGTAGGCCGGCACCTGCGCGCCCTTGATCACGCCCGCATGATACTGGCCGCGCACGGCCACCTTGCCGATGTCGCGCGGATCGACCGGCTTCAGCGCGCGCAGCACGCGCAGCTTCTCGTCGCGCACCGAATCCGAATCCATCGAGTGCGGCGGTTCCATCGCGACGATCGACAGCAGCTGCAGCAGGTGGTTCTGCACCATGTCGCGCAGCGCGCCCGTATTGTCGTAGAAATCGCCGCGCGCCTCGACGCCGAGCTCCTCGGCGATCGTGATCTGGATGCTCTCGACCCATTCGCGGCGCCACAGGGGCTCGAACAGCGCATTGCCGAAGCGCAGCGCGAGCAGGTTCTGCACGGGTTCCTTGCCGAGGTAGTGGTCGATCCGGTAGATCTGGCCTTCCGCGAAGATCTCGCCGACCGCGTCGTTGATCGCGTTCGACGACTTCAGGTCGTAGCCGAGCGGCTTCTCGAGCACGATGCGCGAGCCTTCGTTCAGGCCGACCGACGCGAGCGCCTTGCAGATCGGCACGAACAGCGACGGGCCGGTCGCAAGATAGAACACGCGGATGCCGGGCAGCGATGCCACCGCGTCGCGCAGCACGACGTAGTCTTCCGCGCGGCCGAGATCGAGGTGCACGTACTCGATGCGATCGAGGAAGGACTTCCACGCAGCTTCGTCGAACGCCTTGCCGGCGGCCTTGGCCGCGTGCGGCTTCACGTGGGTGTCGACCCAGTCGAGATAGGACGCCCGATCCGATTCATGACGCGCCACAGCGACGATCCGGCCGCTCTCCGCCAGCATGTTCGCACGGTGCGCTTCGAACAGCGCGGGCAGGATCTTGCGCATCGACAGATCGCCGGTGCCGCCGAAAAGTACGAAGGTAAAGCTGGAATCGGTATGCATGTGTCTCCGCCGGGTTGGGGTGCTGGGAAGCGATCCGTAGTGCGATAAAAATATTTTTGACACTGAATTGTAGTTTAACTACAATCCGCCGCAAGGGGTAGCACCTGGGTGAAGAAAAAAAGAAGTGCGGTCGATGAACTGCGCGAGCTTCGCCTTCGGGAACGCCTTGTGCCGAATGTTATCGGACATTGACGGCGCGCATCGTCAGCGCGACGTCGGCCCCGGGCTCGCGCCGCATCATCGCGGCGGGCCAGAAACACAAAGAGGAGACACGCCGTTGAATCTCGATTCACGCTTTCTGTAAGAGCCCGGCCGGTCATCGGCCCCGTACGCTGCATGCGTCCCGCGGCTCGATTTCCCCGTCGTTATCAAGAAGCCGGTTCCCCGTCGGGGAACCTCACGAGTTGATTCAGTCTGGAGGAGATAAGTAATGAAAGTTCGCTCGATCATGGGCGCGCTCTGCGCCGCAGGTCTGATGGCTGGCGCCGTGGCGGCGCAGGCAGCCGAGAACGTGACGGTGCTGCACTGGTGGACCTCGGGCGGCGAGTCGAAGGCCGTCGGCGTGCTGAAGGACGACGTGCAGAAGCAGGGCTACGTGTGGAAGGACTTCGCGGTCGCGGGCGGCGCGGGTGCCGCGGCGATGACCGCGCTGAAGACCAAGGTGATCAGCGGCGACGCACCGTCGGCCGCGCAGATCAAGGGCCCGCTGATCCAGGACTGGGCCGACCAGGGCGTGCTCGTCAACATCGATTCCGCTGCCGGCGACTGGAAGCAGAACCTGCCGCCGGAAATCGACAAGATCATCAAATACAAGGGCCATACCGTCGCGGCGCCGTTCTCGGTGCACCGCGTGAACTGGCTGTACATCAACAAGGCCGCGCTCGACAAGGTCGGCGCGAAGGTGCCGACCACCTGGCCTGAATTCTTCGCGGTGGCCGACAAGCTGAAGGCCGCGGGCATCCAGCCGGTCGCGATGGGCGGCCAGCCGTGGCAGGACCTGACGCTGTGGGAAGACGTCGTGCTGTCGCAGGGCCCGGCGTTCTACAAGAAGGCGCTGGTCGACCTCGACCAGGCGACGCTGACGTCGCCGCAGATGCTGTCCGTGTTCGACACGGTGCGCAAGATCCAGGGCTACTTCGATACCGGCCGTAACGGCCGCGACTGGAACCTCGCGACCGCGATGGTAATCAACGGCAAGGCCGGCATGCAGTTCATGGGCGACTGGGCGAAGGGCGAGTTCGAGAACGCCGGCAAGAAGTCGGGCAAGGACTACATCTGCGCACCGGTGCCGGGCACGGCGAATGCTTACACGTTCAACGTCGATTCGTTCGTGTTCTTCCAGCAGAAGGGCGACAAGGCGGCGACGCCGGGCCAGCTCGCGCTCGCGAAGACGATCATGACGCCGGACTTCCAGGAACAGTTCAGCCTGCTGAAGGGGTCGGTGCCGGTACGCCTCGGCGTGAAGATGGACAAGTTCGACGACTGCGCGAAGAAGTCGTATGCCGACGAGCAGACCGCGATCAAGTCGGGCGGCTTCGTGCCGTCGCTCGCGCACGGGATGGCGCAGAGCGATGCGACCGCCGGCGCGATTACGGACGTCGTGACGAAGTTCATGAACTCGCAGCAGGATTCGAAGAGCGCGGTCGCCGCGCTCGCGAAGGCCGCGAAGGTCAAGTAACGCGCGACAGGCGCCCGGCCGGAAGCGCTTCATCGGCCGGGCGTTTTTGCATGTGCAGCAAACGGGCTCGCCCGCGGGCTCGTGCCGTATCTGGCGCCGGCCCGGCCTGCGTCGCCCTCGTTCCAGGAGTCGAATCAAGTGGCTGCCCCTCTTAGCGGAAACGGATCCGGCGCTGCCGCCGCACGGCGTACGTCGCCGATGTCGGCCTTTGCCGATCGCTGGATCCCGAAGCTCGTGCTTGCGCCGAGCGTCGCGATCGCCGTGGTGTTCATCTACGGCTTCATCCTGATTACCGGCTATCTGTCGCTGACCAATTCGCGGCTGTTGCCGAACTACGAATTCGACGGCTTCGGCCGTTACTCGGACCTGTTCCAGAACGACGTGTGGTGGACCTCCGCCGCGAACCTCGGCTGGTTCGGGATTCCGTTCATCGTGGTCTGCGTCGCGCTCGGGCTGTTCCTCGCGATCCTGCTCGACCAGCGGATCCGCAACGAAGGCGCGCTGCGCGCGGTCTTCCTGTATCCGATGGCGCTGTCGTTCATCGTCACCGGCACCGCGTGGCAGTGGATCCTGAACCCGGGCCTCGGCCTCGAGAAGGTGATGCACGACTGGGGCTGGACGAGCTTCTCGTTCGGCTGGCTCGACGATCCGGACAAGGCGATCTTCTGCGTGGTGATCGCGGCCGTGTGGCAATCGACCGGCTTCGTGATGGCGCTGTTCCTCGCGGGGCTGCGCGGTGTCGATGCGGAGATCTTCAAGGCCGCGCAGGTGGACGGCGCGACGTTGCCGACCATCTACCGCAAGATCGTGATCCCGAGCATGCGCCCGGTGTTCTTCTCGGTGCTGCTGATCCTCTGCCACATCACGATCAAGACCTTCGACCTGGTCGTCGCGCTGACGGCGGGCGGCCCGGGCACGTCGTCGTCGCTGCCGGCCATGTTCATGTACACGTTTTCGTTCAACCGCGGCCAGCTCGGGCTCGGCGCGGCGTCCTCGGTGATGATGCTCGCGACCGTGGTCGCGGTGCTGGTGCCGCTGATGTATATGGAATCGAGGAGCACCCGCAATGCAGCCTAAGATGACGATCAGCCGGGCAGTGATCTATGCGGCACTGATCCTGTTCGCGCTGTATTTCATGTTCCCGATCTACGTGATGCTGTCGACGTCGTTCAAGGATCTCGACCAGTTGCGCACCGGCAACCTGCTGACGCCGCCCACCACGTGGACCATCGATCCGTGGGTGAAGGCCTGGAGCGGCGCGTGTACCGGCGTGCGTTGCGACGGCATGAAGCCGTTCTTCCTGAATTCGCTGCAGATGGTGATCCCGGCCGTGCTGATCTCGTCGCTGATCGGCGCGTTCAACGGCTACGTGCTCACGCACTGGCGCTTTCGCGGCGCCGACGCGCTGTTCACGATGATGCTGGTCGGCTGCTTCATCCCGTTCCAGGTGATCCTGCTGCCGATGGCACGCCTGCAGGGGATGCTCGGCCTCGCCAACACGATTCCGGGCCTCGTGTTCGTGCACGTTGTGTACGGCATCGCGTTCACGACGATGTTCTTCCGCAACTTCTACGTGAGCGTGCCGGCCGAACTCGTGAAGGCCGCGCGCATCGACGGCGCGGGCTTCTTCACGATCTTCACGAAGATCCTGCTGCCGGTGTCGCTGCCGATCTTCATGGTGTGCCTGATCTGGCAGTTCACGCAGATCTGGAACGACTTCCTGTTCGGGATCGTGTTCTCCGGCGTCGATTCGATGCCGATCACGGTTGCGCTGAACAACCTCGTCAACACGTCGACGGGCGTGAAGGAATACAACGTCGACATGGCCGGCGCGATCATCGCCGCGCTGCCGACGCTGCTCGTCTACATCGTCGCCGGCCGCTACTTCGTGCGCGGGCTGACGGCGGGCGCGGTGAAGGGGTAAGCGCGGCTTCATCCGATACGACGAACCGGCCGCGCCTCGCGCGCGGCGCATCGAAACGAACCCGACGCGGCGCCCGAGTGCGCCGCGCGAGACGAGACAGAGGATTCACAGCATGGCAAGCCTTTCCATCCGTGACGTGTACAAGACCTACCCGAACGGGGTGCCGGTCCTGAAGGGTGTCGACATCGAGATCGAGGACGGACAGTTCCTGATCCTGGTCGGCGGGTCGGGCTGCGGGAAGTCGACGCTGCTCAACATGATCGCCGGGCTCGAGACCGTGACGAGCGGCGAGATCTGCATCGACGGCAAGGTCGTCAACGACCTGTCGCCGAAGGATCGCGACATCGCGATGGTGTTCCAGTCGTACGCGCTGTATCCGTCGATGACGGTGCGCGAGAACATCTCGTTCGGCCTGAACATCCGCAAGGTGCCGAAGAGCGAGCAGCAGCAGATCGTCGACCGCGTGTCGCAGATGCTGCAGATCCAGCACCTGCTCGACCGCAAGCCGGGCCAGCTGTCGGGCGGCCAGCGCCAGCGCGTCGCGATGGGCCGTGCGCTCGCGCGCGATCCGTCGCTGTTCCTGTTCGACGAGCCGCTGTCGAACCTCGACGCGAAGCTGCGCATCGAGATGCGCGCGGAAATCAAGCTGCTGCACCAGCGCCTCGGCACGACGATCGTCTACGTGACGCACGACCAGATCGAGGCGATGACGCTCGGCGACCGGATCGCGGTGATGAAGGACGGCGTGGTCCAGCAGTTCGGCGCGCCGCAGGAGATCTACGATTCGCCGTCGAACCTGTTCGTCGCGGGTTTCATCGGCGCGCCGCCGATGAACTTCATCAACGGCAAGCTGGTCGAGCAGGGCAGCGGGATCGCGCTCGAGATCGACACGGGCGTCAAGCGCGGCGCGCTGAACCTGCCGTTCGACGCGGCGAAGCTGAAGTCGCACGTCGGCCGCGAGGTGATCCTCGGCCTGCGGCCGGAACGCATCACCGACGTGCGTCACGCGCACAACGGCGACGCGTCGCACCTGCAGCCGTTCGACGTGCGCGTCGACGTGACCGAGCCGACCGGGCCGGATACGCACGTGTTCGCGCAGGTCAACGGCAAGCGCATCGTGAGCCGCGTGCATCCGGCCGCGGACCCGCAGCCCGCCCAGACGCTGTCGCTGCTGTTCGACGTGTCGAAGGCCGTGCTGTTCGATCCGGCGTCGGAAGAGCGGATCGCGTAATGTTGCGTGAGCGCTGAATGAAGCAAAAAGGGGCCGTCTTCGGACGGCCCCTTTGTTTTGGCGCGACGGTCGATGCCGAAGCGGCAGTCAGTGCGGCAGCCGCACGTCGAACTTGAACGTCGCGAGTCGCGCGACGAGGATGAAGCCGGTCGCGAGCAGCACGCTGTAGACGGAATCGAACTGCAGCCACACGAGCAGCAGGTAGAACCAGCAGCCGACGAACGCGCAGGTCGCATACGGCCGCGAATCGCGCAGGATCAGCGGGATGTCGTTGCACAGCACGTCGCGGATGATCCCGCCGACCACGCCCGTGATCACGCCCATCATCACCGCGATGAAACGCGGCATCTCGGCGTCGAGCGCGATCGCCGTGCCCGAAATGCTGAAGATCCCGAGCCCGATCGCATCGGCGACGAGCAGCAATCGCTCGGCCGACAGCCGCGACAGCATCCGCAGCACGAACGGCGCGAACAATGCGAGCACGAAGATCACGATCACGTAGTCGTCGTGCACGACCCAGTAGAACGGCCGGCGCTCGAGCAGGATGTCGCGCAGCGTGCCGCCGCCGAACGCGGTGGCGAGCGCCACCACGAACGTGCCGACCGAGTCGAGACGGTTCTTGCGCGCCTCGATGAAACCCGAGATCGCAAAGGCCAGCGTGGCGATCGCCTCCAGTATCGCGATCGCGAGCGTCAGCCTAGGATGCGGCACGCGGCCCCCGGTCGCCCGGCGCCGCGAACGGCTGCAGCAGCACCAGCACCGCGCCGGCGCCGCCGTCGTTGCCGCGCGCCTCGCAGAACGCGATCACTTCTTCCTTCTGCACGAGCCACGCGCGCACCTTGCCTTTCAGCACGGGTTCCTTGCCGATCGAGCCGAGCCCCTTGCCGTGGATCACGCGCAGGCAGCGCAGCCCCTTCTTGCCGGCTTCGCGGATGAATTCGGCGAGTGCATCGCGCGCCTCGTCCCGCCGCATCCCGTGCAGGTCGATCTGCGCCTGCACGATCCACGCGCCGCTGCGCAGCTTGCGCACCACGTCGCGGCTGATGCCGGGGCGGTGGTAGTACAGCGAGTCGTCGCTGTCGAGCAGCGTCTCGGGATCGAATTCGTCGGACAACGTCGCGTTTAGCACGGCTTCCTCGTCGCGCTGCGTCTGCTTCGGCACCGGGTCCGGTGGCGTGCGGCCGGCCGCCGCGCGCGGCGGCGCATTGAGCGGCTGGATCGTGCCGATCTCGTTGCGGAACAGGTTCGCGTCCGCTTCCGCCTTGCGCTCGGCCTTGGCGGTTTCGACGCGGTTGCGCTCGCGGCGCTCGGTTTCGCCCTTCAGGTTCGCGCGTAGCGCGCCGAGGCCGGCGAGCCCCTGGCCGCGCAACGCGGCGGGATCGGGCGCGGGCGCCGGCGCGACGGGCGCGGGGTTCGCGGGACGGGCGGCGATCTGCCGCTTCGCGGGATCGCTCGGATGGGGCTGGTTCTTCGCCATGATTCGGTACGCAGGGCAGGCGCGTTCGGGCGCGCGGGCAAAAAAAAGCCGCTGCACGGCGGCAGCGGCTTGTCCGGCCAGACCCGCTTCGCGGCAGCGGACGCCATTGTAGCGCCCGGCGCGGCAGGTCTCGCGGCTTACTTCTTGTCGTGCAGGCTTTCGAGGTAGCGCTGCGCGTCGAGCGCGGCCATGCAGCCCGTGCCGGCGCTGGTGATCGCCTGGCGGTACACGTTGTCCTGCACGTCGCCCGCGGCGAACACGCCCGCGACGCTCGTCGACGTGGCGTTGCCGTGCAGGCCGCTCTTCGTCAGGATGTAGCCGTCCTTCATCTCGAGCTGGCCCTGGAACAGGTCCGTGTTCGGCTTGTGGCCGATCGCGACGAACACGCCCTGCACGGCGAGATCTTCCGTCGCGCCGGTCTTCACGTTCTTGATGCGCAGGCCCGTGACGCCCGAATCTTCGCCCGTCACTTCGTCGAGCACGTGATCCCACTTGATCACGACGGCGCCTTCCTTTTCCTTCTCCAGCAGGCGGTCGATCAGGATCGGTTCCGCGCGGAACTTGTCGCGGCGGTGGATCACCGTGACCTTCTTCGCGATGCCCGTCAGGTAGAGCGCTTCCTCGACGGCCGTGTTGCCGCCGCCGATCACGGCGACTTCCTGGCCGCGATAGAAGAAGCCGTCGCAGGTCGCGCAGGCCGACACGCCCTTGCCCATGAACAATTCTTCGGACGGCAGGCCGAGATACTGCGCGGACGCGCCGGTCGCGATGATCAGCGAGTCGCACGTGTATTCACCCGAGTCGCCGATCAGGCGGATCGGCTGCTCGTGCAGCTTCGCGGTGTGGATGTGATCGAAGATGATTTCGGTGTTGAAGCGCTCGGCGTGCTCGAGGAAGCGCGCCATCAGCTCCGGACCCTGCACGCCTTTCGCGTCAGCCGGCCAGTTTTCGACATCGGTCGTGGTCATCAGCTGGCCGCCCTGCGCGATGCCGGTGATCAGCACCGGGGACAGGTTGGCGCGTGCTGCGTAGACGGCAGCCGTGTAGCCGGCGGGGCCGGAACCGAGAATCAGGACTTTGGCGTGTTTGGGCGTGGACATGTGCGAATCCGTAAAAGGCGGCCGCGGCGGGCGGGGTGGGGCTCGCCGTACGATCCGGGTTGACCGGGATGCCGTCATAGATGGGTATCAGACGCGCATTATAAAGGCCCCGTTGCTGCGCTGCCGAACGAGAGTTTCAATCGAGGCGATAGTGTCGGGCGGCGCAACGGCCGCGCACGCGGGGCGGGCGGGGCGCGCGGCGACGCGTTGCCGCACGGGTGCGGCAGGGCGGGGCGCCGGCTCGGGGCGGCGCAGCAGCGGTGCCCGACGGCCGGCCGGACCAGGGTGAAAGGGCCGCTGCGGAGCGCGTCCGCGGGGCCGGCCGTACCCCGGCCCTCTTATGTAACCGTCATTTACACTTGGCGGCCCGGTGCAGCGTTTACAATAAGCGGGATCGAACGACAGGCGGGCGCACGGCCCGTCCTCTTTATACGGATTCATGGCAAAAGCTCCTTATTCCGCCCAGGCACAGGCGTTGCCGCACCGGATGTCGAAGCTCCTCACGGAGATCCGCTGGATTCTCCAGGTCGCGCTCTGCGCATTTCTGGTGATGGCCCTGCTGAGCTACAGCCGGCGCGATCCGAGCTGGACGCACGCCGCCCAGGTGGACCACATCTCGAACTGGGCCGGCCGCGTCGGCGCGTGGACGGCCGACATCATCCTGCTGCTGTTCGGCCTGTCGGCCTACTGGCTGATCGTGCCGCTCGCGCGGCGCATCGCCGTCAACTATCGCCGCATCACGCGCCACGAGGCGGTCACGGACGAACCCGAGCGGCCGATCGGCTGGCTCACCGAAATCCTCGCGTTCGTGCTCGTCGTGCTGGCCTGCGACGGCATCGAGGCGCTGCGCATGTGGTCGCTGAAGGTGCAGCTGCCGCGTGCGCCGGGCGGCGTCGTCGGCGAGGCCGTCGCGGGTGCGATGTCGCACGCGTTCGGCTTCACGGGCGGCACGCTGCTGCTGCTGATCGCGCTGGCGATCGGCCTGTCGCTGTATTTCCGCTTCTCGTGGCTGTCGGTCGCCGAGCGCGTCGGCGGCGCGATCCTGTCCGCCGTCAACGTCGCGAAGCTGCGCCGCGAGGCCGAGCGCGACCGCAAGCTCGGCGAGGCCGCGGCCGTGCGCCGCGAGGGCAAGGTCGAGGAGGAGCGCGTGCGCATCGAGGATCACGAGCCCGTGACGATCGTGCCGCCGGTCGTCACGCCGGTGAAGTCCGAGCGCGTCGAGCGCGAGCGCCAGGTGCCGCTCTTCACCGACCTGCCGGGCGATTCGACGCTGCCGGCGGTGTCGTTGCTCGATCCCGCGCCGAAGGCGCAGGAGGCGATTTCCGCCGATACGCTCGAATTCACGTCGCGCCTGATCGAGAAGAAGCTGAAGGACTTCGGCGTCGAGGCGAGCGTCGTCGCCGCGTATCCGGGCCCGGTCGTCACGCGCTACGAGATCGAACCGGCCACCGGCGTGAAGGGCAGCCAGATCGTCAACCTCGCGAAGGATCTCGCGCGTTCGCTGTCGCTCGTGTCGATCCGCGTCGTCGAGACGATCCCCGGCAAGAACTACATGGCGCTCGAACTGCCGAACCAGCGCCGCCAGACGGTGCACCTGTCCGAGATCATCGGCTCCGAAGTCTATGCGGCCGCATCGTCGGCGCTGACGCTGAGCCTCGGCAAGGACATCGGCGGCAAGCCGGTGTGCGCCGATCTCGGGAAGATGCCGCACCTGCTGGTCGCCGGCACGACCGGTTCGGGCAAGTCGGTCGGGATCAACGCGATGATCCTGTCGCTGCTGTATAAAGCGACCGCCGACCAGGTACGCCTGATCCTGATCGATCCGAAGATGCTCGAAATGAGCGTCTACGAAGGCATTCCGCACCTGCTGTGCCCGGTCGTCACCGACATGCGCCAGGCCGGCCACGCGCTGAACTGGACGGTCGCGGAGATGGAGCGCCGCTACAAGCTGATGAGCAAGCTCGGCGTGCGCAACCTGGCCGGCTACAACAACAAGATCGACGAGGCCGCGAAGCGCGAAGAGAAGCTGCCGAATCCGTTCAGCCTGACGCCGGAAGATCCGGAGCCGCTTGGCCGCCTGCCGAACATCGTCGTCGTGATCGACGAGCTGGCCGACCTGATGATGGTCGTCGGCAAGAAGGTCGAGGAACTGATCGCGCGGATTGCGCAGAAGGCGCGCGCGGCCGGCATCCACCTGATCCTTGCCACGCAGCGTCCGTCGGTCGACGTGATCACCGGCCTCATCAAGGCCAACGTGCCGACCCGGATCGCGTTCCAGGTGTCGTCGAAGATCGACTCGCGCACGATTCTCGACCAGATGGGCGCCGAATCGCTGCTCGGGATGGGCGACATGCTGTACCTGGCGCCGGGCACCGGGCTGCCGGTGCGGGTGCACGGCGCGTTCGTCGCGGATGACGAAGTGCATCGCGTCGTCGAGAAGCTCAAGGAGCAGGGCGAGCCGAACTACGTCGAGGGCCTGCTCGAAGGCGGCACCGCCGACGGCGACGAGGGCTCGGCCGGCGCGGGAACCGGCGAAGGCGGCGACGAGTCTGATCCGCTGTACGACCAGGCGGTCGAGATCGTCATCAAGAACCGCCGCGCGTCGATCTCGCTCGTGCAGCGCCACCTGCGGATCGGCTATAACCGCGCGGCGCGGCTGCTCGAGCAGATGGAGCAGTCGGGGCTCGTGTCGGCGATGTCGTCGAGTGGCAACCGCGAAATTCTTGTGCCGGCGCGCGACGCGGAATGAGTCCGCGGCGCTCGCAGCGCCGGCCACCCAGGGAGAAAACCGCAATATGCAGCAACATTCGTTCGCAATGTCCCTTCGTTCGACGCGGCGCTGGCTCGGCGCGGCGCTCGCCGGCGCATCGCTGATGCTCGCGGCGACGCACGCGTTCGCGGGCGGCACCGAGCAACTGAAGGCGTTCGTGTCGCAGGTGCGTTCGGCGAAGGGCGACTTCACGCAACAGATCGTCAAGGCACCGTCGAAGGGCGCGAGCGCCGTGCAGGCCGTGCCGAAGCCCACCGACAATTCGAGCGGCACGTTCGTGTTCGCGCGCCCGGGCAAGTTCATCTGGACGTACCAGAAGCCGTACCAGCAGGTGCTGCAGGCCGACGGCGAGAAGCTCTACGTGTACGACCGCGACCTGAACCAGGTCACCGAGCGCAAGCTGAACGGCGCGCTGGGCGCGAGCCCGGCCGCGATCCTGTTCGGCAGCAACGATCTCGAGAAGAACTACACGCTGCGCGATGCCGGCGAGAAGGGCGGCATCGAGTGGCTCGAGATGCTGCCGAAGGCGCAGGACACGCAGTTCCAGCGGATCGGCATCGGCTTCAAGAACGGCACGCTCGCCGCGATGGAGCTGCACGACGTGTTCGGCAACGTCACGCTGCTGACGTTTACGAACATCCAGACCAATCCGCCGCTGAAGGGCGATACGTTCAAGTTCGTCGTGCCGAAGGGCGCGGACGTGATTACCGGCTGACCGGCGCCGCGCGCCGCGCTCCCGCAACGGGCCTGCCGGCGACGGCAGGCCCGTTTTGTTTCCGGGCGCGGGCACCAGGCGCGGGCACCGGATACGGGCACCAGGCGCGGCGGGGCTTTCGCGCGGCTGTCATAATGTCGGGTCCGGCGGCCGCGTTCGGCCGCTACCGTTTGAAGTGGAGCGAGGGTTCATGTCCGACCTGTTTCAAGTCGAGCCGCGCCGGCCGCTCGCCGAGTCGCTGCGGCCGAAGACGCTCGCCGAGGTGATCGGCCAGACGCATTTGCTGGGCGAAGGCAAGCCGCTGCGGCTCGCGTTCGAATCGGGCAAGCCGCATTCGATGATCCTGTGGGGGCCGCCCGGCGTCGGCAAGACGACGCTCGCGCGGCTCACCGCGCTCGCGTTCGACTGCGAGTTCATCGCGCTGTCGGCGGTGCTCGGCGGCGTGAAGGACATCCGCGAGTCGATGGAGCAGGCGAAGGACACGCTGAACCGCACCGGCCGCCACACGATCCTGTTCGTCGACGAAATCCACCGCTTCAACAAGGGCCAGCAGGACGCGTTGCTGCCGTTCGTCGAGTCGGGGCTCGTGACCTTCATCGGCGCGACGACCGAGAACCCGAGCTTCGAGGTCAATTCGGCACTGCTGTCGCGTGCGCAGGTGTACGTGCTGAAGTCGCTGAACGACGACGAGATGCGCCAGTTGCTGAAGCGCGCACAGGAAATCGCGCTCGACGGCCTTGCGTTCGACGACAAGGCGATCGATACGCTGGTCGGCTATGCGGACGGCGATGCGCGGCGCTTCCTGAACCTGCTCGAGCAGGCGCAGACGGCCGCCACGTCGGCCGGCGTTGCGACGATCGATGCCGAGTTCGTCAGCAGCGCGATGACGCTGAACGCGCGGCGCTTCGACAAGGGCGGCGACAACTTCTACGACCAGATCTCGGCGCTGCACAAGTCGGTGCGCGGTTCGAGCCCGGACGGCGCGCTGTACTGGTTCTGCCGGATGATCGATGGCGGCGCGGATCCGAAGTATCTCGCGCGGCGGATCGTGCGGATGGCGTGGGAAGACATCGGCCTCGCCGATCCGCGCGCGCTGCAGATGGCGAACGACGCGGCCGAAACCTACGAGCGGCTCGGCTCGCCGGAAGGCGAACTCGCGCTCGGGCAGGCGGTGATCTATCTCGCGTGCGCAGCGAAGAGCAACGCGGGCTACAACGCGTTCAACCAGGCGATGGCGTTCGTGAAGCAGGACAAGTCGCGCGAGGTGCCCGTGCATCTGCGCAACGCGCCGACCAAGCTGATGAAGGAACTCGGCTACGGTCATGCCTACCGTTACGCGCACGACGAGCCGAATGCGTATGCGGCCGGCGAGACGTACCTGCCGGACGGGATACGCGAACCGCGCTGGTACAAGCCGGTGCCGCGCGGGCTCGAATCGAAGATCGCCGACAAGCTCGCGTGGCTGCGCGAACTCGACCGCGAGGCCGGCAAGAAGGACTGAGGGGCGCGTGCGGCCCGGTGAGGCCGGCGCCGCCGAGAGTGTGTCAGCGCTTGCGAGCCGGTTGTTTCTTCCAGTAGCCGAACGGCTCCTGATGGCACTCGATGTCGAGTTCGGTGACGCGGGCGTGCAGGCTCTGCTGCGCATCGGCGATCGCGAGGTTGTAGATCGCGGGCGCGATTTCCTCGACGAAGAAGTGCAGCAGTGCGCCGGCCTGGATATTGCCGATCGGCTCGTCCATGTTTTCCGTGAAATAGCGTTGCAGCGACGCGATCGCGCGGTCGCGTACGTCCTTGTCCAGTTCGATGGCCATCGGGTTCCTTGAGTAGCTGTGACGGGTGGCGGGTGCCTCGCTCGATGCACTGCGGCAGGCGCACACGGATGTTTCGCGATCCGCCGCGCGTCGATGCCGCGCGATTCGGCGGGTGCCGACGGGCGGACCGGCAATGCGATACTGCCATGGCCGCCGCACCCCGGTCATCGCCCGTTTGCAGCATTGTCCGTCCGGCCAGTGCCGTGGCGGCCCCGCGGTGCGTTAGAATTCCCGTCTTACACAACGATTCTCCAAGTCCTCCCATGCTCGACATCCAGTTGCTGCGCAAAGACCTCGACGGCGTCGCCCAGCGCCTCGCCGATCGCGGCTACACCCTCGACATCGCCGCGTTCTCCGCCCTCGAAGCGGAACGCCGCGCGATCCAGACCCGCACCGAAGAGCTCCAGGCGCGCCGTAACAGCCTGTCGAAGCAGATCGGCGCGATGAAGGGGAAGGGCGAGGACACGTCGGCCGTGATGGCCGAGGTCGGCGGGATCGGCGACGAAATGAAGGCGGGAGAAGCCAAGCTCGGCGAAATCCAGGCGCGGCTGTCCGACCTGATGCTGGGCATGCCGAACATCGCGCACGAAAGCGTGCCGGTCGGCAAGGACGAAGCCGACAACGTCGAAGTGCGCCGCTGGGGCACGCCGCGCCAGTTCGATTTCGAGGTGAAGGATCACGTGGACGTCGGCACGCCGCTCGGCCTCGATTTCGAGACCGGCGCGAAGCTCGCCGGCGCGCGCTTCACGATGCTGCGCGGCTCGATCGCGCGCCTGCACCGCGCGCTTGCGCAGTTCATGATCGATACGCACACGCTGCAGCACGGCTATACCGAAACGTATACGCCGTACATCGTGAACCCCGAGATCCTGTACGGCACGGGCCAGCTGCCGAAGTTCGCGGACGACATGTTCCGCGTCGAGAAGGGCGGCGAGGAGAACAAGGTCACGCAATACCTGATCTCCACGTCGGAAATCTCGTTGACGAACACCGTGCGCGAGTCGATCGTCGATGCATCCGCACTGCCGATCAAGCTGACCGCGCATTCCCCGTGCTTCCGCTCGGAAGCCGGTTCGTACGGCCGCGACACGCGCGGGATGATCCGCCAGCACCAGTTCGACAAGGTCGAGATGGTGCAGGTCGTCGCGCCGGAAGCGTCGTACGCGGCGCTCGACGAGATGGTCGGCCATGCGGAAGCGATCCTGCAGAAGCTCGGCCTGCCGTACCGCGTGATCACGCTGTGCACGGGCGACATGGGCTTCTCGGCCGCGAAGACGTTCGACCTCGAGGTGTGGCTGCCTGCGCAGAACACCTACCGCGAGATCTCGAGCTGCTCGAACACCGAAGCGTTCCAGGCGCGCCGGATGCAGGCGCGTTTCCGCAACGCGCAGGGCAAGCCCGAGCTCGTGCATACGCTGAACGGTTCGGGTCTCGCCGTCGGCCGTACGCTCGTCGCGGTGCTGGAGAACTACCAGAACGCGGACGGCTCGGTCACGGTGCCGGACGTGCTGCGTCCGTACATGGGTGGCATCGAGCGCATCGACGCGCCCGTGAAGGCGTCGTAAGATCGCGCGCCTGCAAGCCCTTGATGCTCTCGTAAAAATATTTGCAAAAAGGGCTTGTGGGTTTCGAAGAGATCGTTCTATAATCTTTTCTTTCGCGGAAACGACCAACCGCGAAATGCAGTAAGGAAGGAGAGGTGGCAGAGTGGTCGAATGTACCTGACTCGAAATCAGGCGTACGGTTTCCCCGTACCGTGGGTTCGAATCCCACCCTCTCCGCCAAAATACGAAGCCCCTTGATCCGGAAGGATCAAGGGGTTTTTCGTTTTGGGCCCGCGACGCGTGTGTCGTATCGCAAGCCGTTGCAGTGGCAACAGCTTGACCGTCGGCAATCCGGATCGTGCTGATGCCGCAGCACCCACCGCGTGCATGATCGTGCCGCGTCCTCGATACAGCGGCGCTGAATGGCACGCACCGCGTCTCCCTGACGAACAACCGAGTCTCGAAAGTCCTGACGGGCATGGCGCTGTTCGTACTCGCATCCGCGTCGTTCGTCGTCGTGCGCCGCTGAGTGGCGTGCCCGCGCAGGGCCGCGACCGCCGGGCCGCGCGACGCATCCGACCTGATCGGACTGGCCGGTCTTGTCGCGCGTATCCAGTCTCCCCCGCTTTCTTCAGCTTTAAGCCCGCGCTTCCTGCGCCGTTAACACGAGGCGGCGGCCGGCGCCCGTGCCGGACCGCATCGTTCCCCGTCGATTCAAGGTTCCATGAAGCTGAGCTACAAGATTCCCCTCGCATTCGCTATCGCGCTGCTGCTGATGTTCGGTGGCGCGCTGTACGGTATCCACATTCTCAATCGGTCGATCGATACGTTTGCCGAAGACGTGCAGACGAACGTCGGCGACGAACGGCTCGTGTCGGCCACGCTCGTGCAATTCAAGCTGCAGGTGCAGGAATGGAAGGACACGCTGCTGCGCGGCAAGCAGCCCGACAAGCTCGACCGGTACTGGCAGGCGTTCCAGACGCGCGAGCGGACGGTCGATACGCTCGCCGCGCAGCTCGTTCACCAGTTGCCGCCCGGCGAGAGTCGCTCGCTCGTCGAGCAGTTCATGCGCGCGCACACGGCGATGGGCGAGGGCTACCGGCGCGGGTTCGACGCGTTCAAGGCTGCCGGATTCGAACCGTCGGCCGGCGATGCCGCCGTGGCGGGTGTCGACCGCGAACCCGCGGCGCTGCTGGAGCGGGCCGCGAAGTCGATCGCCGACGAGAGTGCCGCCGTATCGGCGCAGGCGAGCCGCGACGCGCAGCACGCCACCACCGCAAGCCTCGTGCTGATGCTGGTCGTGCTCGGCGTCGCGATGGTGGGCGCGTTCCTGTTCAGCCGCGCGATCCTGCGTCCGCTCGACCGCGCGGTGGCGTGCGCGCAGGCCGTCGCCGCAGGCGACCTGACGCGCGACGTCGACGCGGCCGGCCGCGACGAGATCGCGGACCTGCTGCGCGCGTTGCAGACGATGCAGGCGAGCCTGTCGGGGGTCGTGCTCGAAGTGCGTACGCACGCCGAAGCCGTCGCGACGGCGAGCGCCCAGATCGCGTCGGGCAATCATGACCTGTCGGCGCGTACCGAGGCGCAGGCCGCGTCGCTCGAGGAGACGGCCGCCAGCATGACCGAACTCACGGGCATCGTCCGCCAGTCGGCCGAGCACGCGCAGCACGCGGCGCAACTGGCACGTGACGCGTCGAACATCGCGGCGGCAGGCGGCGGCGTGATGACGGATGCCGTCGGCACGATGAACGGTATCGCCGACAGCTCGGCGAAGGTCGGCGAAATCATCGCGGTGATCGACGGCATCGCGTTCCAGACCAACATCCTCGCGCTGAACGCAGCGGTCGAGGCCGCGCGTGCGGGCGAACAGGGGCGCGGCTTCGCGGTTGTCGCGGCGGAAGTGCGGACGCTTGCGCAGCGCAGCGCCGCCGCCGCGAAGGAGATCAAGGGGCTCATCGAGCAGTCGACGCGGCGGGTCGACGAGGGCGCGGTGCTGATCGGCCGTGCGGGCGAATCGATTCACGAGATCGTCGGCGCGGTGCAGCGCGTCACGACGATCGTCGGCGAGATCTCGTCCGCGTCGCAGGAGCAGAGCGGCGGCATCCAGCAGGTGAACATCGCGGTGACGCAGATGGACGAAGCGACGCAGCGCAACGCGGCGCTCGTCGAGCAGGCGTCGGCCGCGACGCAGGCGCTGGCCGAGCAGGCGAGCGCGCTGCGGCACGCGGTGGCCGTGTTCAGGCTGCCTGAAATGGCCTGACGGCGGCGCCGTCGCGCCGGGCTGAAACGGAACCGGGGGGCGGCGTGGCGTTGGCCTTGGGCCGCGCGCCGGCGCCGGCTAACACCGGCCCGTCCCCCACGATCACGCCGCGGCCGGATATTGCGCGAGCACCCGGGCGCGGATCGACGGCTTGATGTTCGATTGCGCCATGTCGCCGCCGTAGTGCGCGACGACACGCGGATTCATCACGCGATACCAGAGCGGCGGCACGTACGCGAACAGGATCATCGTCGCGTAGCCGGCCGGCAGTTGCGGCGAATCGTCGAAGTGGCGCAGCGCCTGGTACGAGCGTGTCGGATTCGCGTGATGGTCGGCGTGCCGCTGCAACTGGTACAGGAACAGGTTGGTGACGACGTGATTGCTGTTCCACGAATGCTGCGGCGTGCAGCGTTCGTAGCGGCCGCTCGGCAGCTTGCGGCGGCCGAGCCCGTAGTGTTCGACGTAGTTCACGACTTCGAGCAGCGACGCCCCGTAGACGGCCTGGATCACGAGGAACGGGATCACGACCTTGCCGGCCATCGCGATCGCGATGCTCCACACGACGACGGTCATCGCCCATGCGTGCAGCACCTCGTTGCGCCAGGTCCACGGCGAATGCCCGAGCCGCTCGAGGCGGGCCTTCTCGAGCCGCCACGCCGAGCGGATGCTGCCGGTCACGGTGCGCGGCAGGAACGCCCAGAACGATTCGCCGTAGCGCGCGCTCGCCGGATCCTCGGCCGTCGCGACACGCACGTGGTGGCCGCGGTTGTGCTCGACGTAGAAGTGGCCGTAGGCGACCGGCGCGAGCGTGATCTTCGCGAGCCAGCGCTCGAAGCGGTTGGTCTTGTGCCCGAGCTCGTGCGCGGTATTGATCGAGATGCCCGTCGCGGCGCCGAGCGACAGCGCGAAGCCGACGTAGTCGTACCATGCGAGCGCGTGGGTGCCGACGATCCAGACGCACACGAAGAACGCGACGTATTCGACGAAGGTCGCGAGATAGACGATCAGCCGGTAGTAGCGCTCCCGTTCGAGATGCGGCACGACGGCCTCGGGCGGGTTGTCGCGATCGTCGCCGATCAGCGTGTCGAGGATCGGGATCACGCCGAACGCGAACAGCGGGCCGAACCACCAGAACACGTGCAGGCCCGTCGACAGCGCGAGCTGGGCGGCGAGAATCGGCAGCGTGATCGTCAGCGCGCCGAGCAGCCACAGGTAACGCTTGCCATCCGACCAGCCCGAAGCCGATCCGTCGGTCATTGCCATTGTCTCCCTCCTGCCGGCCGGCCCGAGGGCGGCCGCCTGTCCGGTTGTTCGAATTCTCGTTGGTCCGCGACGCACGCGCGGTTCTACCGGATCGTCACCCGGTTCTGCCTGTTATACGACCCATGCGCACGCTTGCCAAACTCCAGCGCTAGGCGCGTGGCTCCAAACGGAGGGGGGCGCACGGCGCAGGCAGGGAAGGGGCCGCGCACGCTGATTGAAACATGCGGGGAACGCCGGATCGACCCGCGCGGGCGGCAGATTTGTCAGACGGATCGGGTACCGTGACGCGTTCGGGTGTCGACGCTGCAGGCTCACAACAAATGTTGCGATGCAATATGCGGAACGCGGCGAGTCCCCGCGACGCCTGCTTTTGGGGTTACAAGTATTACGGATCATTACGGCTTCCGCGATGAAGTCCGCAAGCTCCGGCAGGCGATTGCCTCATGCCATAAGGCGACTGGCGACATGCGTCGAACGAAGCGGTCATGGCCGTCGTCCTGACGCACGCATCGACGTGGCGATGCTGCACCTGCACATTGGCCGCTCGCAAGACAGCTGGCGGCCCCCGCCGCCTTTCAATTCGCGCTGCCATTTGAAAATAACGATTTGACTCATGCCCCGCTTTCGGTTGAAGCTAATAGCTTGCTGTCCGAAGGGGGCTGTGCCTGCATGAGTTCGACCTTGACCGTTCGTCGTATCGTTGCCGACCAGGGCGGCGTGTATCGCGAACTCCGCGCCGCATCGCTGCGCGAGCCCTACGCGCCCGGCGAAGCGCCGGAGGCCGAATTGCTGAACGTCGAAGCGGACGCAGCGTCGGCGATTGCCGCGCAGCGCGCCGTGTCCGACGAATCGACGACTTTCCTGCTGTATACCGAAGGCCATCCGGCCGGCATGATCGGCGCGTATTTCGACAATACGCCCGATCGGCGCGCGTTCGTCAGCGAGCTGTGGGTCGCGCACGCGGTGCGTCATCTGCGCGGCGGCGTGCTGCTGCTGGAGACGGCCACCGACTGGCTCGCCGAGCGCGGCGCCCAGGATGTCTACGCATGGATTGCCGATGCGAACCGCAATGCGATCCGCTTCTACGAGCGTGCCGGTTTCGGCAACACCGGCGAACACGCGCCGATTGCGCGGATGCCGGGCGCGATGAAATCGCTGTACGTGTCGCAGGTGAAGCACTGACGCGACGTCAGAACGCGGGCCGCACGGCGCGATGAAGGTCCGGTCGCCCGCTGCCTGCCCGCCTGCCGGTTGTGCGCCCGCCCGGGCCACCACCACCCGGCTCCCCAAAAATAATGGCCGCGCGCGTGGACGCCTGTAAAATACGCAAAAAATTTTTGCAGAGTGTCCATGTCGCTTAAAAAATCGCCATTCTTCGAGCTGCGCAGCGGATCGGTCGATACGTTGCTGTTCACCGTGAAGACGACCGATCTCGACGCGTTGCGTACCGAACTGGTCAAGCGCTTCGAAGCGACTCCCGAGTTTTTCGCCGACGATGTCGTCGCGATCGACGTCCGCCGCCTGGCTGACGGCGAACGCGTCGCGCTGGCGGACATCCGCCAGATGCTGAACGACGTGCGGATGCGCCCGGTGGGTGTCGTCGCGCTGGCAACGCAGGGCTGGGCGGGGGAAGCCGGCCTGCCGTTGCTCGAAGCGCGCGATCGCCGTGCGCCGGCCGCAAAGCACGCCGACGAAGCGGAGCCGGCGCCGGCGCCCGTCGTCGAAGCCGCCGCCGCTCGGGCAGTCGAACTGGCGCAGGAGCCCGCGCCGACGTTGTTGCACGCGGGGGGCCAGACGCTCGTGATCGACCGGCCGTTGCGTTCGGGGCAGCAGATTTACGCGAAAGGAGACCTCGTGGTGCTCGCGCCGGTCAGTCACGGTGCGGAGATCATCGCGGAAGGCAATATCCACATCTACGCGCCGTTGCGTGGCCGCGCACTCGCGGGCGTGCACGGCAATCACGACGCGCGCATTTTCTGCACGTGTCTGGAGCCGGAACTGATTTCGATCGCGGGTATCTATCGAACAACCGAGAACCCGCTGCCCGCCGAAGTACTGGGCAAATCGGTGCAGATCCGGCTCGAAGAGGAAAAACTGATGATCGAACCGCTGCGCCTGACGTAATCCACGCGGTGCGCTCCGGATCGATCGGCTCTCATTGACGAACACAGGGTATTGGGTAAATGGCAAAAATCATCGTGGTGACCTCGGGCAAGGGCGGCGTGGGTAAGACGACGACGAGCGCGAGCTTTGCGTCCGGTCTCGCGCTGCGCGGCCACAAGACGGCCGTGATCGACTTCGACGTCGGCCTGCGCAACCTCGATCTCATCATGGGCTGCGAGCGCCGCGTCGTGTACGACCTCGTGAACGTGATCCAGGGCGAAGCGAACCTGAACCAGGCGCTGATCAAGGACAAGAAGTGCGAGAACCTGTTCATCCTGCCGGCGTCGCAAACCCGCGACAAGGATGCGCTGACGCGTGACGGCGTCGAGAAGGTGCTGAACGACCTCGTCGCGATGGACTTCGACTACATCGTCTGCGATTCGCCGGCCGGTATCGAGGCAGGCGCGCTGCACGCGATGTACTTCGCGGACGAAGCGCTGATCGTCACGAACCCGGAAGTGTCGTCGGTGCGCGACTCGGACCGCATTCTCGGCATCCTGTCGTCGAAGACGAAGCGCGCGACCGAAGGCAAGGATCCGATCAAGGAACACCTGCTGATCACGCGTTACAGCCCGAAGCGCGTCAGCGAAGGCGAGATGCTGTCGCTCGAGGACATCAGCGAGATCCTGCGCATCAAGCTGATCGGCGTGGTGCCCGAGTCGGAAGCCGTGCTGCATGCATCGAACCAGGGCCTGCCGGCCGTGCATATCGATGGCACCGACGTGGCGGAAGCGTACAAGGACGTCGTCGCGCGCTTCCTCGGCGAAGACAAGCCGCTGCGTTTCACCGACTACCAGAAGCCGGGCCTGCTGCAGCGCCTCTTCGGCAGCAAGTAACGGAGGCCGACCATGTCCATCCTTTCGTTTCTCCTCGGCGAGAAGAAGAAGTCCGCATCGGTCGCGAAGGAGCGCCTGCAGCTCATCATCGCGCACGAGCGCGTCGGCGGCCGGCCGCCGGCCGATTACCTGCCGGCGCTGCAGAAAGAGCTGGTCGCGGTCATCTCGAAGTACGTCCATATTTCGAACGATGACATCCGCGTGAGCCTCGAGCGCCAGGACGATCTCGAAGTCCTCGAAGTGAAGATCGAGATCCCGCAAGCCTGACCGTTGCCGGTATCCCTCCGCACGGCGGCACTCGCCGCCGTGCGCGTCTTACGCCCTGTTGCACTTTCGGGCACGCCGTAACAAGGCGTCTGTCGGCCGTAACCGCACCTCCCGCATTGAACGAATACGCTCGCGTAACTTGTTCAACCAGGAGGTTGTGATGGCTGTCTCTATCGTTCAACGTCGTATCGTTTCGCTCGCACTGCTTGCCGCGAGCCTGTCAGCCGTCGTCGCGCCGCTTGCCGCACGTGCGGACGAGATTCTCGTCGGCACGCCCGTGATCGCGCCGCAGGGCCGCGTGGTCGTCGCCGAACCGGTCGCCGTGCGCACCGAGGAAATCGTCGTGGTCGCGCCGAATGCGCCGCCGCCGGTGCGCTACGAGGTCGTGCCGGCCACGCGCGTGGGCTACGTATGGGATCGCGGGCACTGGCACTGGGATCATGGCCGCTACGTGTGGATCGGCGGCCACTGGGAAGCCGAGCGTGTCGGCATGCAATGGGTGCCGGGCCATTGGGACCAGCGCGGTCCGAACTGGTTCTGGACCCGTGGCCACTGGGCATGATGGAGGCGAGCGATGAAACGAACCGCAATCGCCATCGCGCTCGTCGCGATCACGCTGGCCGGGTGCATCGTCGTGCCGGCACGGCCCGTGTACTACCGGCCGGCACCCGTCGTGATCTACTGAGCGTCGCGCGGGCCAGGCTGCGCCGGGCCGTTCGTCCCGGCCGCAGCCGGCTCGTCTTCGGGCGGCGCCGGCGCATGTGCTGCACGTTCGGCCGGTGCGGCGGCGGACGGCTCGTCGCCGCCTTCGTCGCGCAGCGTGTCGAGCGGATCGGCGGGCGCGGCGGTCGCGTCCTGCGGCTCGGTGACGCCGGTTGCCACCGTCGCGCTCGCCGCGGTGGCAGCGGCTGCCGCAGCCGGTTCCGCGGCCGCGACGGGCGGCGCGAGATAGCGCTGGGCGAGCGTTTCGTAGAGCGGCGGCGCGAAAAAGCGCGATACGCGGCTCGACACCAACGCAGTGGCCATCAGCGAAATCACGAGTGCATGACCGTTGATCATCTCCATCACGATCACGAACGACGTGATCGGCGACTGCGTGACGGCCGCCATGTAGCCGACCATCGCGAGCGCGATCAGCATCGGCAGGCTCATGTTGCTGAACACGACGTGCAGCAGGTTGCCGAACCCGGCGCCGATCGACAGCGACGGCGCGAAGATCCCGCCCGGGATGCCCGGCAGGTACGACGCGACCATCGATATCATCTTCAGGAACGGGTAGAACACCGACAGATGCTGGCTGCCGTCGAGCAGGCCGCGCGCCTCGGCATAGCCGCTGCCGAAGGTCGTGCCGCCCGATACGAGGCCGACGACGGCGATCGCGAAGCCGCACAGCGCGGCGAACGCGATCGGCCGCTCGCGATACAGGCCCAGCAACTGCGCGGGCAGCCAGCGTCCCGTGTTGAGCAGCAGCCAGCAGAACAGGCCGCCTGCGATCCCCGTCACGATCGCGGTGACCAGCACGGCGAGCGCCAGCAGTTTCGGGAAATGGGGGCCGGCATCGATCGTGCCGAAATACGTGTAGTTGCCGTTCAGGCCGAGTGCGACGACGCCGGCGAGGATGATCGCGGTGATCAGCACGCCGCTGGCGCGCGCGGAGAAGCTGCGCGTCAGTTCCTCGATCGCGAACACGATCCCGGCGAGCGGCGTATTGAACGCGGCCGACAGCCCGGCCGCCGCGCCGGCCAGTACCAGCTGGCGTTCGATCTGCGCGTTCGAGCGCGGATAGAAGCGCCGCAGGTTGAACATCAGCGCCGCGCCGACCTGCACGGTCGGCCCTTCGCGGCCGATCGTGAAGCCGCCCAGGATGCCGAGGAACGAGACCAGCACCTTGCCGAACAGGATGCGCAGCGTCAGCAGCCGGGAGCCGAACGCGCTCGGGCGCGCATGCAGCGTCGCGATCACCTGCGGGATGCCGCTGCCCTCGGCGCCGCGGAAGAAGCGGCGCGTGATCCATACCGACAGCGCCGCGATGGCCGGCGTCAGCAGCAGCGGCAGCCACGCGGCGTGATCGCGCATCGTGCGGAAGCTCTCGTAGCCCCAGTCGATCAGGCGCGCGTAAAGCACGGCCGCGAGACCGACGACGATCGCGCCGAGCCAGAAAACGCCGTACTGGCGCCAGATTCTCACCGAGCGTCGGGTGAGGGCGGGAAACAGGGCGGGAAGGGCAGGGCGTGGCATTGGCGCGGGCCGGAAGGCAAAGACACGATTATAAAAAAAGAACCCGGGCGACAATAAGCTCTACAATTCTCGACATATCCAAACGCTTTGTTACAAATGTAATTCAGCGGTAATTCTAAAGCGTCCCCGATCTTATTAGCATGCCGAAATGCACCGCTCCATGTACTCCCCCGCAAACGTGAAACGCATTCTGATCGTGAAAGTGACGTCGCTCGGCGATGTCATCCAGACGCTACCCGTCGTTGCGGATCTCCACCGTGCCTTTCCGGGCGTCGAGGTCGACTGGGCGGTGGACGAGTCGTGTGCCGAGATCGTGCGCTGGCATCCGGGCGTCAGCGCCGTGCTGTGCGCGCCGCTGCGCCGTTTCAAGAAGATGAGAAATACCGGCGACCTGAAGGCGATCTCGGCGTCGATCGGCGCGTTGCGCCGGCATCGCTACGATGCGGTGATCGACCTGCACGGCGTCTACAAGAGCGCGATCATTGCGGCGCTGGCACGTGCCCGGCGTCGAGTCGGTTACCGTACGCCGGATCTCGGCGAAACAGGTGCCCGCTTTGCGTATTCGCATCGCTTCGGCCCGAAGCCGGCCTGCGACGCGTGGCACGGCATGCGTGTCAGCGCGGGCGAGGCGCTTGGCTACACGCCCGAAGGCATTGCGTCGTACGGGATCGTTGCGCCAGACGTATCGTTGCCGCCGATCGTTGCCGAAGGCGCGCCGTTCGTGCTGTTGTTCCACGCCACGTCGAATGCCGACAAGAAATGGCCGGCCGATCATTGGGCCGAACTCGCGACCCGAATGATGGCGCGTGGCTTGCGCGTGCTGCTGCCGTGGGGCTCGCCCGCCGAGCATGGCGATGCGCAGGACATCGCCGCGCGCGCGCCTGGTGCGGTCGTGCTGCCGGCCATGTCGCTGGGCGAACTCGCCGCGGCGATCAGCCGGGCTGCGCTGGTCGTCGGGGTCGACACGGGGCTGGTGCACCTGGCGCACGCGCTGCAGCGCCCGACGGTGATGATGTTCGTGGCCACGTCGCGTGACCACTTCGGTATCGGCGGCGCGCCGCATTCGCTGTCGATCGGCGCCGCCGGCGCGCCGCCGAGCCTGGCCGATGCACTCGCTGCCATCGATGCCGTGGCGCCGGTCTGCGACGTGTTGCCGGTGCACGCCGCCGCCTGACGGTTGTCGGCGGGCTTACGCCAGCATCGCTTCGATGGTGAGCACAGCGGCGATGGCCGCCAGATTCGCGAGCAGTGCCTCGAACACGAGGCCGCGCCACGTCTTCGGCCGGAAGCGCAGCGCGAGCAGCAGCGCGCCACCCAGCGCGAGCGCGAGGATCAGGACGAGATCGGCATTACCGAGGCGAATGTTCATGGCGGCTCCTTCGGGGCGGGATCCCGGGGGGCGCGCAGCGGCGCACCCAGGATCGAGTATAGGCAGCGCCGGTCACGGCACAACCCGGGTCGCCCCGGAGTCTCAGACGAGCGATGCGTCGCGCGTTTCGCGCATCAGCAGCACGCCGATCAGGCTGATTGCCGCCGCAACCGATACATAACCGCCGACCCACGACAGCCCGCCGCGCGCCGCCAGCAGTTGCGCGATGTACGGCGCGATCGACGCGCCGAGAATCCCGCCGAGGTTGTACGCGACGCCCGCGCCCGTATAGCGGACGTTGGTCGGGAACAGTTCCGGCAGCAGCGCACCCATCGGCGCGAACGTCACGCCCATCAGGAACAGCTCGATCGTCAGGAACAGCGCGACGAGCGGCATCGAGCCGCTGCCGAGCAGCGGCTCCATCGCGAAACCCGACAGCAGCGCGGCGATCGCGCCCACGACGAGCACCGGCTTGCGGCCGAAGTGGTCCGACGCCCATGCGGACAGCGGTGTCGCGAGCCCCATGAACACGACCGCGAAGCACAGCAGGCCGAGGAAGCTCTGGCGCGGAATATGCAGCGCCGACACGCCGTACGACAGCGAGAACACCGTCGAGATGTAGAACAGCGTGTAGCAGACGACCATCGCGAGCGCGCCGAGCAGCGTCGGCTGCCAGTGTTGCGTGATCAGCGTCGCGACCGGCACGCGCACGCGCTCGTTGCGATCGAGCGCGGCCTGGAACGCGGGCGTTTCGGTGATCTTGAGCCGCACGTACAGGCCGAGCGCGACGAGCACCGCGCTGACCAGGAACGGGATGCGCCAGCCCCAGCTGCGGAACTGCTCGTCCGACAGCGACAGCGCGAGCGCGAAGAACAGGCCGTTCGACATCAGGAAGCCGACCGAGGGCCCGAGCTGCGGGAACATCCCGAACCAGCCGCGCTTGCCCTGCGGCGCGTGCTCGGTCGCGAGCAGCGCGGCGCCGCCCCATTCGCCGCCGAGGCCGATCCCCTGGCCGAAGCGCAGCACGCACAGCAGCACCGGCGCGAGCGCGCCGATTGAGTCGTAGCCCGGCACGAAGCCGATGGCGGTGGTCGACACGCCCATCACGAGCAGCGACGCGACGAGCGTCGACTTGCGGCCGATGCGGTCGCCGAAGTGCCCGAACAGGAACGAGCCGATCGGGCGTGCGATGAACGCGATGCCGAACGTCACGAACGCGGACAGCGCCTGTGCGGTTGCGGAGCCGTGCGGGAAGAAGACGGGGCCGATGACGAGCGCGGCGGCCGTTGCGTACACGTAGAAATCGTAGAACTCGATCGCGGTGCCGATGAAGCTCGCGAACACGATGCGCCGGTGGCTGACGGCGCCGGCCGAACCGGTTGCGTGTGCAACGGTCGGGGGGGGTGCGGACATGGATGTCTCCGTTTTGTCGTTGGGGCGGTCGGCTGAGCGTGCGGTCGGGCAGGCGGACGCCTGCCGGCGGCAGCCGAGCGGATGATGCGGTGGCGGCGTGGACGCGCGCCGTGGCGCGGACGTCACCCGCCGGTCGACGATGGAGACGGGTATGTCGCCGCCGCCCGGTGCCGGCGTGGTCGGCTCGCATGCCGGGTGGGGCGCGCGAACGCGCGCACGGCGTGATGGCCGCGCGATTGCGGAAAATTATAGCCAGCGCCGCCGCGTACCGGCAATCGCGGGGCGGCGGCCGATCAGTCGATCGATTGCGCCTGCGCCGACGCGGTGCTTTGCAACTGGAAGTGGCCGTCGTCGTTGAAGAGCCAGCCTTCCATCAATTCGAGCCGGCCGTTGCCGTCGAGCAGCCGCGACGGTGGCGGCGGCAGCGGTGCCGCGCGGCGCAGCGACGCGAGCGCGAGCGCTTCCGCTTCGCTGTCGCCGTTGCTGCGATAGACGGACGCGTTGACGAGCCGGCCGCTGCCATCGACGGTGAAGGCCACGACGACGAGCGAGCGGAGCATCGCCTGCGGCGTGCCGCGCAGCATGCCGGACGGATTGCGTTCGGCGACACGCTGCGCGACTTCGACGCGGTACTGGTCGAGGCTGCCGCTGCGGGTGATCGACGGAATCGTCAGGATCGAGTGCAGCGACGGCGGCGGCGTGATCGTGCACGCCGCGAGCATGGCGACGACGGCCAGCGCAACTGCACGCAGCCGGTCGACGCGCGGACGGGGAAGGGGGCGCATGGGGGGCTAGCCAGAAGTGACTATAAAAAAATGATAGGCGCACGGACGCGAGCCGATATCGGGAGAAACGCATAACGGGCGATGCCGGATGATGCGATCGCTGATGACGAGGGAGCGGGCGCCCGTGCATCGCGATATGACGTGACATGTGACAGCACGCTCGCGCGGCTGCCGCACGTGTGCATCCCGGCGTGCGTGTTGCAAGGTTGAAAGAAAGGCGAGCAACGCGAGTGGTACGCAGGCACATGGCGATGATCCGCCAGGGCGCAGCGGCTACCGCAGGCAGCACTGCTGCCGATGCGCGCGCATTCCCCGTCGACGCGTGCCGCCCGGCTCAGAAGCCGTGCGTGACGAGTGACAGGATCGACAGGTCGGGGTGCGTGCCGTCGATGATGCTCTTGCCGATGTGCACGGCTTCGTGGACGGCTTCGTCGAGGCTCGCGAAGCTTTCCTCGCCGTCCGCGTGGAACGGCACCGCGTGGCCGGGCAATGCAGGATTCGCACCCGGATGGCATACGTAGCCGGTGTAGGTGTAGCGCGTGTCGCTGCCGGGCACGGCGGCCGGCACGACATGGATCTCGAAGCCTTCGTAATCGACGGGTTCCGTCGGTATCGACAGTTCGGTCATGGCGATCTCCGTGTACCGCACGCAGGGGTGGCGCGCGCGGTATCGAGTACGCGGCGGCGGTCGTGTCGCCGTGTTGATCGAATTCTAGGTGATCGAGCAGCCGGCCGGGAGGCTGCCGGCGCGGTGCCACATGACGACGGGCGACTGCCCGTGCCCGCGGCTCAGTGGGCGCGCGAGGCCCGGCGCGAACGCCCGTGCCGTTTCGACGGACGGCGTCGCGTGCGGCGCTGCATCATTGCTTGCAGCGTGCGTCCTTGCGCTGCACGACGATGATCACCGGATATTTCTGGCCGTGGTCGAGTTCCACGCGTGCCACGACGGTCAGCGTCGCCGGATCGGAATCGTCGTACACGCTGACCTGTTCGTTCCGGAGGTACGTCACGCCGGTGCAGTTCGACGTGCGTCCGTCGTCGCCCACCTTGCACTGGAGGTCGTTGTCCTTCAGGTAGTTGTACGGCGACGGGCTCGCGAGGTATTCGCTCAGGCCGCGCGGCGAGCCGCCGACGCCGGTCACGTAGGCGATCGCGCACGACGCTTGCGCGTCGCTGCCGGAGGCGGTGTCGGCCGTCGCCTGCGTGCTGACGGCAACCAGCAGCGCGGCGAGCGACGAGACGATGAAGGGCTTCATGACGTGGGTTTCCCGTTTCGCGAATCGGAGCGCCGGATTGTAACGGCATCCGGCGAGGCGCGTCCGGAAGTGAGGGCACGGCCACGAGAGTGGTCGACGAGTTGACTATAGAATCGCGGCCTGAGAGCGTCAGCCACCAGCTGGTGAAAAAACGACGGCAAAAGAAGCAATAAAGGGATTGGAACGAGTGCGCAGGATATCGTGCGGGCGCTTCAAGGGGGCTGATCTACGCAAACAAGAAGTTCAAGCGATGGCTTGGCGTGCAGCGCGGCGCACTGGCGTCTTCGGACGATACGGCGATCAACAACTCGGTCCAGTCGATGCAGCACGGCCTGTCGGACGGTTCCGAGATTGCGCTGGCACCGGTCATTCGCGCGCTGGTTCCCCGCCTTCAACTCGTGCTCACGTCCGATGACAAGACGGACAGCATCGAATTCAGGTCGGATGCGCCGGACCGCCTGGTTCTGGCGGACTATCAGAAGCGCATGGACTGGATCCAGACGGCAGCAACGAAGTACGACGGGTTGATGCAGGGGCCCAGGAAGCAAGTCATGCTCGATTATCTCGGAACGATCAAAAGCTGGGGCGACAGACCCGATACCTGATGAAAAAGACTCATTTCCTTGTACTGATCCTCGGGGCGCTCCTGCTTGGCGTCGTACTCGCATCGCACGACGGGAATGCCCGCTCAACCCTCGACAACCGCAACGGCATGAATTCATCACTTACCGTTATCCGGCTCGGCGATCCCAAGGACTCCGATCTCAACGGTCCGGGCGCGTCCGTCGACAATCATCCGTCAGGTACAAGCTTTTATCAGCATGACTGGATGCGCGGCAATCCCGGCTCGGTGAAGTTCATGCAGGGGACGCATGGCTTCGTGCTGGACAACGTGCTGTCCGCGGTGGGTTCAGCGGACAAGGATGTGCCGGGCGGCATCTACACATGGAATATCAATTTTGGCGTCAGCCCCGAGCAGGCCGACACGCACGAGGCCGCATTGGCGCGCATGACGAAACTGTTTCAGGATCTGCGCGCGAACGGCTGGGTCCGGTACATCGACGTCAGCAATCCGCGCCTGACCGGCAAGCAGGCGTGGGACTACATGAAGACTTATTCGATTTATTCCCTCGATTCCGGTTACACCCCGACGATCGAGGAGTGGAAGGCCGCCGTGAAGGAAATGCCGAGATGGGTGTTTTATGCAGATGGCGCCTATCTGGAGATTTCGCTGTCGGAGAAGAACATGGGCGGCTTTGTCGGGAAGACGACCTATCTTCTGACGGCTCGCATCAGGAACGAGTATGCGTTCTACGGGCTGGGGTATTTCCCCGGGAACGCCGAAAAAATTCGCAACTGGAAGACGCTGTTGCCCGCGGAACTGCAGAAGTACCACGCGAAGCGCATCGCTACCGAGGCCGCCCTGAAGGGGCAGGGCTATACGATCGACACGGCCTACCAGGATCCGCCTATCCAGGCGTTGAAGTGACGTGTCCGCCCATGCGTGACGAGGTGATGCAGGTGATGCGAGCAACAGCAGGCGGGAAGGCGCAGATCGTGGTGGGCGACGCGACCAGTCATGGCGGGCGGGTGATTTCCGGCAGCCCTTCTTCGACATGGGGGCGCGAGGCGATTCCGAGCGCGCGCAAACGCGGCAAGGTGACCTGTCCGATTGGCGCACCTCATGTCTTCGAGATCGCGGAGGGTTGTGCGAACAGTCTGGATTTCGGTGCGCCGGTTGCGCTGGAAGGGCACACGACGACGTGCGGCGCGGTGCTGCTGGCCCAGCCCGGCAGTGCCGAGTCGTGAACGGCCCCGTCGATTGCGCTTGACCACGTACACGAATCGTGTCGACGATGCACCTTGAGCAGCGCAGGCGGATGTCCGTGAACGCCTGATCGCCGTCGGAAATGAAAAACGGGCCGAGCGGCCCGTTTTCTTTGAAGCTCTGGCGGAAGCGGTGAGATTCGAACTCACGGACAGTTTCCCGTCGCCGGTTTTCAAGACCGGTGCCTTAAACCGCTCGGCCACGCTTCCACACGAGGCGGCATTGTAACCGAAATGCCGCCAGGTTCATGCCTTCAATCGTCGCGCAGGAACAATTCCTGCAGGTCGTTGAGGAAACGCTGGCCGAGCGGCGTCGGCGCGATCTGCGCGAAATCGCGCGCGATCAGCCCGCGCCGTTCCGCTTCCTGCAGTGCCGGTTCGATCGTGCTCATCGGCAGGCCCGTGCGTTCGGCGAAGCTGTGCACGGGGAAGCCCTCGACGAGCCGCAGCGTGTTCAGCATGAACTCGAACGGCAGGTCGCGCGCACCGACTTCGCGCTCTTCCTGCACGGCCGTGCCGGCCATCGCCTGCTCGATGAAAGTGGCCGGATGCTTGTAGCGTGCCTGCCGCAGGATCCGGTTCGGGAACGACAGCTTCGTGTGCGCACCCGCACCGATCCCGAGATAGTCGCCGAAGCGCCAGTAGTTCAGGTTGTGCTTGCACTGATGATTCGGCTTCGCATACGCGGACACTTCGTAGCGCCCGTAACCGGCCTCGGCCGTGCGCGCGTGGATCCATTCCTGCATGTCGGCCGATGCGTCGTCGTCGGGCACGACCGGCGGGAACTTCGCGAACAGCGTATTCGGCTCGAGCGTCAGGTGATACAGCGACAGATGCGGCGGCGCGTACGACAGCGCAGTCTCGATGTCGGTACGGCATTCATCGAGCGTCTGGTTCGGCAGCGCGAACATCAGGTCGAGGTTGAAGTTGTCGAAGTTCTTCGCGGCGATCTCGACCGCGGCGCGTGCCTGCGTGGTGTCGTGAATCCGGCCGAGCGCCTTCAGGTGCGTTTCGTTGAAGCTCTGGATGCCGACCGACAGGCGATTCACGCCGCTCGCGCGGAACTGCGCGAACTTCGCGGCCTCGAACGTGCCGGGATTCGCCTCGAGCGTGATCTCGGCATCGGCGTCGAGCGGCAGCAGCGCGCGCACGTCGGACAGCATCCGGTCGAGGCCGGCTGCCGACAGCAGGCTCGGCGTGCCGCCGCCGATGAACACCGTATGCACCTGCCGGCCCCACACGAGCGGCAGCGCCTGCTCGAGATCGGCGCGCAACGCATCGAGATACTCGGTTTCCGGAAACCGTTCGCCCTTCCACTCATGCGAGTTGAAATCGCAGTACGGGCACTTGCGCACGCACCACGGAAAATGCACGTACAGCGCGAGCGGCGGCAGCGACGTGAGCCGCACCTGGCCGGGCGACGTGAAGGTCGCGACGACGCGCGCGCCGGTTTCCGCAGCCTGGCTCATGCGGCCTCCGTGGGCGAACGGGTATCGGGCATGCTCATGCTTCCTCCGCGAGCCGCGCCAGCAGCGCCTTCAGCGCCAGCGCGCGATGGCTGTGCGTGTTCTTCACGGCCGGCTCGAGTTCGGCGGCCGTCGCGCCGAGCGACGGCAGGTAGAAATACGGGTCGTAGCCGAATCCGTGCTCGCCGCGCGGTGTGTCGACGATCTCGCCCGCCCAGCGCCCTTCGGCGAACAGCGGCTCGGGGTCGTCCGCATGGCGCACGAGCGCGAGCACGCAGCAGTAGTATGCGCGCCGGTCGTCGACGCCACGCAACTGCTCGACGAGATATGCGTTGTTCGCTGCGTCACCCTTGTCGCGGCCCGCGCGCTGCGCGTAGCGGGCCGAATAGACGCCCGGCGCACCGCGCAGCACGCGCACGCACAGGCCCGAATCGTCGGCGATCGCCGGCAGCCCGGTGAGCCGCGATGCGTGGCGCGCTTTCGTCAGCGCATTCTCGATGAAGGTGCCGAACGGCTCTTCCGCCTCGGGCACTGCGAGGTCGCCCTGCGGGACGATCTCGATGCCGACCGTCGAGAACAGCGCGGTGAATTCGCGCAGCTTGCCGGCGTTGTTCGACGCGAGAACGATGCGCGACAGCGGCGCGATGGTGTGATCGTCCGGCATGTCAGGCGCCCAGCACGTCTTTCTGGAGCTGCACGAGCTCGGCGATCCCGCCTTGCGCGAGGTCGAGCAGCGCGTTCATCTCGGCGCGCGAGAACGGCGCGCCTTCGGCCGTGCCCTGGACTTCGACGAAGCCGCCGGCGCCCGTCATCACGACGTTCATGTCGGTGTCGCACTGCGAATCTTCCGCGTAATCGAGGTCGAGCACGGGCGCGCCTTCGTACACGCCGACCGAGATCGCGGCGATGTGGTCGGTGATCGGCGAGCGCGTGAGCTTGCCGGCCGCGAGCAGTTTCGACACGGCGTCGTGTGCGGCGACGAACGCGCCGGTGATGCTGGCCGTGCGGGTGCCGCCGTCGGCCTGGATCACGTCGCAGTCGATATGGATCGTGCGCGGGCCGAGCGCCTCGAGGTCGAACACCGCGCGCAGCGCGCGCCCGATCAGGCGCTGAATTTCCTGCGTGCGGCCGGTCTGCTTGCCGCGCGCGGCTTCGCGGTCGCTGCGCGTGTGCGTCGCGCGGGGCAGCATCCCGTACTCGGCGGTCAGCCAGCCTTGCCCGCGGTCGCGCAGGAAGTCGGGCACGCGTTCGGACACGCTGGCGGTGCAGAGCACCTTGGTGTCGCCGAATTCGACCAGTACCGAGCCTTCGGCATGTTTCGTGTAGTGGCGCGTGAGGGCGACCTTGCGCAGTTCGTCGGCGCGGCGGCCGCTCGGGCGGGAAACGGAGGACGTCATGTGGGATTCGCGAAACGGGAGGAAACCCCGATTTTAGCGCTGAACGGCGGGCTTGCCCGGCGGGGTGGTCCGCAAAAATGGGATAATGCGCGCTTCCCGCCCCGCGCTTTCCGATGCGCCGGGCGCCTCGACATATCCCCGCCCGCGAGGGCACCCAGACGGCGAGACGAACCATGATCTACAGCATGACGGGCTACGCGAGCGCAACGCGCGAACTCGCGACGGCCACCGGCAACGGCGGCACCAGCGTGTCGGTCGAACTGCGCACCGTGAACTCGCGCTTCCTCGACCTCAATTTCCGGATGCCGGACGACGTGCGCGCGTGCGAACCCGCGCTGCGCGAAATGCTGATGAACAAGCTGTCGCGCGGCAAGGTCGACATCCGCATCAACCTGCAGCGCGGCGAGCAGAGCATCGGCGCGGGCGCGCTGAACCAGTCGGCGCTCGGCCAGCTCGCCGAGCTCGAGCGTTCGGTGCTCGACACGTTCCCGGGCGTCGGCCGCCTGCGCGCGGGCGAGATCCTGCGCTGGCCCGGCGTGATCGCCGAGAGCGGCGTGTCGGCGGACGCGATCCGCGAGGCGGTGCTCGCGTGCGGCAAGGAAGCGATCGGCGAGCTGGTCGTCGTGCGTTCGCGCGAAGGCGCGCAACTGGCGACGATGCTGCTGTCGAACGTCACCGAGATGGAAGCGATCGTCGCGCGCATCACGCCGCTCGTGCCGGAGCTGATCGCGAAGCACCAGCAGAAGATCGTCGAACGGCTGCAGGAGGCGCTCGGCATCGCGGCGCCTGAAGGCAGCTCGACGATCGTCACGCGCGAGGAAGCCGCGGAGCGCATTCGTCAGGAAGTGACGATGTACGGGATCCGGATCGACATCGCGGAAGAGCTGTCGCGGCTCACCGCGCACCTGAACGAAACGCGTCACGTGATCGAGAAGGGCGGCCGTGTCGGTAAGCGCCTCGACTTCATGATGCAGGAACTGAATCGCGAAGCGAACACGCTCGGCTCGAAGGCGGCGGCGAAGGAACTCGCCGACGCATCGATGGCACTCAAGCTGTTGATCGAGCAGATGCGCGAGCAAGTGCAAAACCTGGAGTAAAGCAACATGACGGAATCTCATCGCGACGCCCACGCGTCGCATTCGCTGCACGGCGGCGTCTATCCCGGCAACCTGTTCATGGTCGTCGCGCCGTCGGGCGCCGGCAAGTCGACGCTCGTGAATGCGTTGCTGTCGAAGGACAACGACATCTGCCTGTCGATCTCGTACACGACACGCAAGCCGCGCCCGGGCGAGCAGGACGGCCGGCACTATCACTTCACGACGGTCGAGGATTTCCGCACGCGTCACGCGACGCACGAATTCCTCGAGAGCGCGGAAGTGCACGGCAACTACTACGGCACGTCGCGCGTCTGGATCGAAGAGCAGATGAAGAACGGCCACGACGTGCTGCTCGAGATCGACTGGCAGGGCGCGCTGCAGGTGAAGAAGCAGTTCCGCAACGCGGTCGGCATCTTCATCCTGCCGCCGTCGCTCGACGCGCTCGAAGAGCGTCTGAAGAAGCGCGGCCAGGACGAACCGAACGTGATCACGCGCCGCCTGCTTGCCGCCGGCAGCGAGATCGCACACGCGTCGGAAGCGGAATACGTGGTGATCAACGAGAATTTCGAGCGTGCGCTTGCCGAGCTCGAATGCATCGTCGCGGCCACGCGCCTGCGCTTTGCTTCGCAGTACGCGCGACACACGGAGCTGTTCATCGAGCTCGGCATCCATCTGCCCCACGCGGAATGACGCGGGGGACGAGGGACATAAGGTAGAATAAGGACTATATTCAGAAGGAATTACCAACATGGCTCGCATTACCGTCGAAGACTGCCTGAAGCAAATCCCGAACCGCTTCGAACTGGCGCTCGCCGCCACCTATCGCGCGCGGCAGCTCGCGCAAGGCCATACGCCGAAGATCGAAAGCCGCGACAAGCCGACCGTCGTCGCGCTGCGCGAAATCGCTGCCGGCCAGGTCGGCGTCGAGATGCTGAAGAAGGTGCCGGTGTAACGCGCATCCGGCCCGTTCCAGCCATGTAATCCACGCGCGCAACGACTCGACCTGGAGGCGAATATGAGCACCACCCCATCGTCCGCCTCCGCGGATTCGACCACCGAAGCCACGGCCCAGTCGCCTGCGCGCCAGTACATCGACGCGGTCCTCGAACAGTCCTTCCGGCATCTGTTCGGGCCGACCGCCACACCGGAGCAGCCTCGCAAGCACGGCGTCGTTTCGATCGCGAAACTGACGGCCGCGCTTGCCGAGTATCTTCCTCCGGAAGAAATCAAAGAGGTCAAGGCGGCGTTCCACTTCAGCGACGAAGCCCACCTCGGTCAATATCGCCAGAGCGGCGAACCCTATATCACCCATCCTGTCGCCGTCGCGGAAATCTGCGCCGGCTGGAAGCTCGACGCGCAGGCCGTCATGGCGGCGCTCCTGCACGACGTGATGGAAGATCAGGGCGTGACCAAGAGCGAGCTGGCCGAACGGTTCGGCCCCAAGGTCGCCGAACTGGTCGACGGCCTGTCGAAGCTCGACAAGATGGAGTTCCGCAGCCGCGAAGAAGCGCAGGCGGAAAACTTCCGCAAGATGCTGCTCGCGATGGCACGCGATGTGCGCGTCATTCTCGTCAAGCTCGCCGACCGCCTGCACAACATGCGCACGCTCGGTGCGGTGCCGATGGAAAAGCGCCGCCGCGTCGCGCGGGAAACGCTCGACATCTACGCGCCGATCGCGCACCGCCTCGGGTTGAACAATACGTATCGCGAGCTGCAGGACATGAGCTTCGCGAACTTCAACCCGCATCGCTACGCGACGCTCGAGAAGGCCGTGAAGGCCGCGCGCGGCAACCGCCGCGAAGTGATCAGCAAGATCCTCGAGGCCGCGCAGCGCGCGATGGCCGACGCGAAGATCGACGCCGAGATCACCGGCCGCGAAAAGACCATCTACAGCGTCTACCGCAAGATGCGCGACAAGCAGCTGTCGTTCTCGCAGGTGCTCGACGTGTACGGCTTTCGCGTCGTCGTCGACAGCCCGCTCGACTGCTACACGTGCATCGGCGCGCTGCACGCGCTGTACAAGCCCGTCCCTGGCAAGTTCAAGGACTACATCGCGATCCCGAAGATCAACGGCTACCAGTCGCTGCACACCACGCTGGTCGGCCCGTTCGGCGCGCCGATCGAGTTCCAGGTGCGCACGCGCAAGATGCACGAGATCGCCGAGGCGGGCGTGGCGGCGCACTGGCTGTACAAGAACGGCAGCGCAGATCTCAGCGACGTGCAGAAGCGCGCGCACCAGTGGCTGAAGTCGCTGCTCGACATCCAGAGCGAAGCCGGCGATTCGAGCGAATTCCTCGAGCACGTGAAGATCGACCTGTTCCCGGATGCGGTCTACGTGTTCACGCCGAAGTCGAAGATCATGGCGCTGCCGCGCGGCGCGACGGCACTCGATTTCGCGTATTCGATCCACAGCGATCTCGGCAACCAGTGCGTGGCCGTGAAGATCAACAACGAGCTGCTGCCGCTGCGCACCGAGCTGAAGAGCGGCGACATCGTCGAGGTGATCACCGCGCCGTACTCGAAACCGAACCCCGCGTGGCTCGGGTTCGTGCGCACGGGCAAGGCGCGTTCGGCGATCCGTCACTATCTGAAGACGATGCGCCTGAACGAGTCGGTGCAGCTCGGCGAGCGTCTCGTCGACCAGAGTTTGAAGGGCTACGGTCTCGCGCTCGCCGACGTCACGCCGGAAGTGTGGGAGAAGCTCGTGCAGTGGACGGGCAACAAGAGCCGTCAGGAAATCTTCGCGGACATCGGCCTCGGCCGTCGCGTGGCAGCGGTGATGGCCAAGCGCATCGAGGTGCTGATGAGCGGCCGCGATGCGGACGACGATCTGCCGAAGTCCGAGCGCCATCCCGCGCACCATGCGCCGCCGGTCGTGATTACTGGCACCGAAGGGATGTCGGTGCAGTTGTCCGCGTGCTGCCGGCCGATTCCGGGCGATGCGATCATGGGCTACATCGGCATTGGCCTGGGGATGGCGATTCATACGACCGATTGCCGCGTGGCGCAGCGGATTCATCGCCGCGATCCGGGCCGCTGGATCGACGTCGAATGGGCGCCGCAGCCGGGCCGCCTGTTCGACGTCGCGGTGAAGGCGCTCGTGAAGAACACGAAGGGCATCTTTGCGCGCGTGGCGGCGGACATCACGTCGGCCGATGCGAACATCGTGCATATCGCGATGGACGAGGATCTGACCCACGAATCGACGGTGCTGCGCTTCGTGATCCAGGTCAGCGACCGCGTGCACCTCGCGAACGTGATGCGGCGCGTGCGCACCAATCCGGACGTGATGCGGATCATGCGCGAGCGTTCGACCGACGACGGCGCGCATGCGCGTCACGACGGCGGTATGCGCATCGAGCGCGAGCGGCAGGATTACTGACGCGTTCTTGCGTGACGAACGATGCGACGGCGGCCATGGGCCGCCGTTTTCATTGGTGCCTGCGGTGCGATGGCGCGAGCCTGACTGATGGCATCTTTCAGAAGCCGATCGGGTGCGGCGGTGTCGTGCCGCTCATGGAGGGAGAAGGGGAGGCAGAAAAGAAAAAGGGCTTTCCCGGAGGAAAGCCCTTTTAAGGTGGCGCGGCTGGCAGGATTCGAACCCACGACCCCTTGGTTCGTAGCCAAGTACTCTATCCAACTGAGCTACAGCCGCACGCAAAACGGTACTACTTCAACTGTCGGAACCTTCTACGATGGGAAGGCCCCCAAAAAGGTGGCGCGGCTGGCAGGATTCGAACCCACGACCCCTTGGTTCGTAGCCAAGTACTCTATCCAACTGAGCTACAGCCGCACGCAAAACAAAACTTCTACTGCTTCGAACTGAAAGGGCCTTCGGATCAGAAGGCCCTCGAAAAAAGTGGCGCGGCTGGCAGGATTCGAACCCACGACCCCTTGGTTCGTAGCCAAGTACTCTATCCAACTGAGCTACAGCCGCACGCAGAAGCGAAATTATAGCAGGGTTGTATAAAAAGGGAAGCCTTATTCGCGAATTGTTCTGCAAGACCTTGCCGGGGCGCCCTTCGTGTACCCTTGGAGCATCAGTCATCCATGTTGAACCCGCATCATGAACAAGGCGTTTGTCAAAGAGTCGGACGGCGACGACGACGATCTCGACCAGGCCCAGCCGGCGATTCCGGCGGGCGCGAAGAACTACATCACGCCGGCCGGCCACAAGCGGCTGAGGGACGAACTGCTGAACCTGATCGACGTCGAGCGTCCCGAGGTCGTGCGGCTCGTGTCCTGGGCCGCATCGAACGGCGACCGGTCGGAGAACGGCGACTACATCTACGGCAAGCGGCGGCTCCGCGAGATCGATCGCCGCATCCGCTTCCTGACGAAACGGCTCGATCTTGCCGAAGTCGTCGATGCGAGCCGGCAGGAGAACGTCGACCAGGTGTTTTTCGGCGCAACGGTCGATTACGAGACGCCGGACGGCGAGGATCACACGATCACGATCGTCGGGATCGACGAGGTCGATCTCGATCACGGCTGCGTCAGCTGGATCTCGCCGGTCGCGCGTGCGCTGATCAAGGCGAAGATCGGCGATACCGTCACGCTGATGACGCCGGCCGGCCCGCAGCCGATCGACGTGCTCGACGTCCGTTACCCGGCACCGGGCAACGCCTGAGCGACGCTCGGGCTCAGCCAAGAAAAGAAAAAGCGCCCCGCTGGGGCGCTTCGTCATCCGGCGTGCGGCGGATGTGCAGGTCCGCTCAGAAGCGATGGCGCAGGCCGGCCGTGACCGCGATCTGCTTGTTGCTCGACGAAGCACCACCGAGGCCGTTGACATAGGCGCCGATGCCCAGGCCGTCCGTGCTGACGCGCTGATACACGCCTTGCACGTACACGTCGGTCCGCTTGGACAGTGCATAGTCGGTCTGCAGGTTGAACTGATTCCAGCCCGGATGACGGCCGTCCAGGAAGCCGGCGGTGTATGTGTACGACCCGGCCAGCGACAAGGCCGGCGTGAGCGCGTAGCGCGCGTTCACTTCATAGTTGTTGAAACGGGCAAACGTGCCGTCGAGACCCAGGCCGTTCGACACGCCCGAGGCACCCGCGGAGATGCCGAGCGCCCGGTTCACGCGCGATTGCGTGAACACGAAGCCGGCCGTTGCCGGGCCGTATGTGTAGTTCAGGCCGCCGCCGAACACGCGCTGACGCTTGCCGACGAACGTGTTGTCGCCTGCTACCGCGCCGCCGCTGTTGGTGACCGCGGCCGACGTGAGGCCCGTGATGTCATTGTTCAACTGCAGGTAGCCAGCGCCGATATTGAAGCCGGCGTAGGTGTACGACACGCCCGCGCTGTACGCGCGATTGTTCGAGAACTGGTTGCTGTTCGAGAAGCCGTACAACGCGCCGAACTTCAGGCCGCCGTAATTGATGCTCGTATACTTGACGGCGTTATTGATCCGGAACGAATTGTTCAGGTTGTCGTTATCGAACGGGTGGGCAAACTGGGTGCCGCCGAATTGCGTACCGGTCAGCGACAGCGGCCCGATGTAGTCGACGACGCTGTCGTATTGGCGACCGAGAGTGACGGCGCCAAACTGGTCATGAGACAAGCCAACGAACGCCTGGCGGCCGAATTCGCGGCCATTCTGGCCGAGCGTGCCGTTGGCGATGTTGAAGCCGTTTTCCAACACGAAGATTGCTTTCAGGCCGCCACCGAGATCTTCCGTGCCGCGCAGGCCCCAGCGGCTGCCGTTGATCTGGCCGCTGCGTTCCGACCATGAGCTGTGGCCACCCTGGTTGTTGGTATAGGTGATGCCTGCGTCGATCAGGCCATAGAGCGTCACGCTGCTCTGAGCATGGGCTGCTGTAACGAAGACACCCGACAACGCGGTGACGATCAGGGTTTTTTTCATGGATCTGTCTCCAAACAGGATGATGTCGATCGAACCTGCTGCGGACTGGCATGTTTTGCTTGACGCTGCGGCCGGTCCGGCAGAGCGGCGGTGCGCTTATCAATAAGCCATCTGCAGTGTACGGAGTGCGTGGAGCGGGGGGCGATCACGCTTTAAGCAATAATATATTTTGGAATCCGCAAAGATTGTCGAGGCAGCGCAAACGACTGCCTATCAAGGGTTTGCGGCGCTGCAGCGAAGAAAAATGGCGATTAGGACTACGGAACGGGCGTTGCGCGATCGCGACAGGTAGTCAGCAGCAGGCGAGGGCGGTCATAGCGCGATTATTGACACATCGGCAATAGAGGTTTGTGTGGAGCATGAATAATGAAAGGTTGTTCTCTCGCTATACTGCGATCTCTGCTTTCCGAAGCAGACTTTTTCGTTGACGGAAAAGATCTCCAAACCTTTGTCGGCGCGACTTCCCAGTCGCGCTTTTTTTTTGCCCCGTCACGCCGCGTGCTATTGCGCGTATGAGCGCCGCTTGCGCTTGGCCGCAGGTGCGGCTTCCTTGGCTTCGTTGGGGGGCGGTGTATAGGTCCAGTCTTCCATCACGTAGTGACGGGCATCGAGTGGCGATGCGAGCAGGTTCTGCCAGTGATCGCCGTGCCAGGTCGTATCGAATTCGGCGTCACATGGCGCTTCGCGCGCAGACTCGGCCAGGGCGCGGGACTTGCGACGTACGCGTCCGAGCCGGCTCGCGAAGCGCTTGATTCCGTCCAGCCACATGACCTTCTCCTTCCTTCCGACGTTAAGTGAGCATCGCAATGTCCCCGCGTTTCCGCAACCCGGAAAAAACCCGAGGATTTTACCGAGTCGATTTGTCCCCGGTAGAAATTTCACGGTCGAGATTATTGATGCTCCGGTCCCGGTAATGTTGACAGGTTTTTGATGCGAATCAATTAATCAAAGGCGATGGTGTACCGATTCCAATGGTATTAGCGCTTTTTTGATAAAACGTTCGTCAAAAATTTTCTTGACGCACCCGGATTGTCCAATTTATAAAGTCAGCACTCCGTCCTCGGGCGGCGTGCTGGTGCGGGTGCTGGCGCAATGTTTCGGGATTTCGGGAAACGGCTATAAAAATAGCTTTTTTGATCTAATCGAGTGGGGAACGAAGACATGGATACCGGTATCGTGAAATGGTTTAACGATGCTAAAGGTTTCGGCTTTATTACGTCGGACAATGGTGGTGAAGATTTGTTTGCGCACTTTTCCGAAATCAAGATGGACGGCTTCAAGACGCTGAAGGAAAACCAGCGTGTTTCGTTCGACGTGAAAGTCGGGCCGAAAGGCAAGCAGGCAGCGAATATCCAGGCGGTCTGACGCGCCACGCATTGCCGATCACGTCCGGCCCCCGCATTGCGGGGGTTTTTTGCTTTTCGGGGGCGGAACATTTCGGTTCGGGCTGGCCGCGAACAGGGATGCCGGTGCATACTCACGGAAGCATCGTTTCCCAGTCTTTTCATGTCTGATTCCCCCCGTCCGTCCGATCCCGCCAGCGAACAGCCGCTCGTTTTCGTCGACCTTGAAACCACGGGCGGCTCGCCCGCCGAACACCGCATCACCGAAATCGGGGTGGTCGAAATCGGCCCGCTCGGCGTGTCGACGTGGACGACGCTCGTCGATCCGGGCCAGTCGATTCCGCCGTTCATCCAGCAACTGACGGGCATTTCGGACGAGATGGTGCGCGACGCGCCGTCGTTTGCGTCGCTGGCGCCGGCGTTGTTCGAGCGGCTCGACGGCAAGCTGTTCGTCGCGCACAACGCGAGTTTCGACCGCGGCTTCCTGCGGGCCGAATTCGAGCGCGCCGGCTTCGCGTTCAATCCTGATGTGCTGTGTACGGTGCGGCTGTCGCGTGCGCTGTTCCCGCGCGAAGCGCGGCACGGGCTCGACGCGTTGATCGAACGCCACGGCCTCGTGCCGGCTGCGCGCCACCGGGCGCTGGCGGATGCCGACCTCCTGTGGCAGTTCTGGCGCCAGTTGCACGATATCGTGCCGCTCGAGCGGCTGCGCGACCAGATCGCGCGCACGACGCGCCACTTCCGTCTGGGTGGCGACCTGACCGAAGCCTGGCTCGATACCGCGCCGGCCGGGTGCGGAGCGTACGCGCTGTTCGGGGAGGGCGACGCGCCGCTGTATGTCGGCCGCAGCGTACGCGTGCGGCAGCGGCTACGTGCACTGCTGACTGGCGAGCGCCGTTCGTCAAAGGAAATGCGGCTTGCGCAGCAGGTGCGCCGGGTCGAATGGCGCGAGACCGGCAACGAGCTGGGGGCGATGCTTGCCGAAGCGCAATGGATCGCCCAGTTGCGTCCATCGTACAACCGTCGCCCCGCGGCCGACGCCCGTGCCGGCGGTGCGCCCTGGCCGTTTGACGGCGCTGTTGCATTCGAGGCGAGCGGCGAGCGCCGCCTGTTTCATGTGATCGATGGCTGGCGCTATCTCGGCGTGGCGGAATCGCTCGACGCGGCCGCACGGCTCGCGGCCGACGGGATGGACGGTGCGTTCGAACCCTTCACCCACCGCCTGCTGCAGACGCATCTCGCACGCGGCCTGCAACTGATTCCGCTCGCCGCGCTCACGCCGGCGGGGCAAGCCGGTTGAATCAAGCGCGGCCGCGCGATCCGCGCCTGCTGCGTCAACCGATCGCGCTTGCGCCGCCGGCCGAGCAGACGTGCGACAGCGCGGTGTCGAGTGCCTGCGTTTGCGTGGAGTCGTAGCGCGTGAGCGTCTTCCAGTTCGCGATGCTGCGCGCGAGCCGCGCCTGACAATCAGGCGCATCGCGCAGCGGTCCAACCTGCGCGAGCCCTGCGAGCATTTTCTGCGTCAGCCGGTCGAGCGCCGGGCGCGTGCTGGTCGCGAGATCGGGCGGCGTGCCTTCCGGCGGCCGCGTCGCACGCCAGGTCGCGAACAGCGCGTTCTGCACATCCTTGCTCGCGGTGATTTGATCCTCGAAGAACGTCCGCGCGAACGCGGGATCGACGCCGGCTTGTGCCGCGCGCTTCTCGACTGAGGCGAGCAGCGCCGCTTCGCGCGGCCGGTCCTCGATTGCCTTGTGATTGGCCCATTTCCATCGAGCGACCGGTTCGGCGAGCGCGAGACGCTGCGACGCGAGTGCAACGAGGTTGGTGAGGGCGGTGTCGTCGCCGTCTGCATTGGCGACACGCGGGGACGAAAAGAGGGCGACGCCGAGCGCGGCGACAGCGAGGCTGGCACGAATGGCTTGCTTCATCGGAACGATCGGGAGAGCCGGGCGGGCCGGACGTGGAAAACCAGAAGAATAGACGAAGACAGTCGCGCGGCGTAGCGCAGCGACCGGAGAATCAGCAGGCGAGCTGATCCGGCACCGTCAGGCTGTTGCGGCCCGGGTGCGAGGCGAATTGCGCGCGATGCGCAGTGATGAACCGCACGATAGCGATGATCGACACGTGGCGGTTACAGAACCGGACAGGCGTTCACTTCGGCGAGTACAGCTTGTGCTGCTCGTCGAAGAATGCCCGCACGTGGTCAGGCAATTCGGCGAGGAATTCCACGCCGACGGGTTCCGGATCCGGGCTCATCACTTGCTCGGGCGGTGGCATGCGAGTTGGTCTTTCGTCCATGGTCATTTCTCCAGCAGGTTCGATGATTATCAACCTCGCGCTTGGATTTATGCCAGTGGCGAATCGTTAGATTTTGTCTCTGTTGTATTAACGGCACATGCGCTCTGACGCGCGCTGCGATGCCGACTATTGCATCGTACGGAATCGGCAACAATCGGGTCGCTTGTTATACTTGCGCGCACTTTTTCCTGGACCGCGATGAAACGAACGACGCGATGGATCGGCCTCGTATGGCTGGCGCTCGTACTGAACGTACTGTCGCCCGTCATCGGCTATGCGCGTCTCGCATCGAGCGGCTCCGGCGAGCTCACGCTCGAATTGTGCAGTGCAGCGGGCGCCCGCCAGGTCGTGCTCGCGCAGGCGGGCGGCAATCACGATACGTCGTCGTTCGACCATGCCGGCATGGCGCACTGCGTGTACTGCCCCGGCTTCGCGGCGAACGTGGCGCTCGGGTCGAGCCCGCCCGCGCTGCCGGGCTTCGTGCGGACGTTCGCCTATCGCGCGGCCGCCCCCGTCGTTCCCGATTGTCCCCGCAAGGGCATCCGTCTCGCGCAGCCCCGCGCCCCGCCTGAAAACGCTCCGATCTGATTGATGTCGTCCGCGCGCCCCCGGTGGCGCGCGTGCCGCCCGCGGCCAGGCCGCGTGCCGCGCCGTCCGTGCGCGGCACGCGCGCTCGTGTCCGGCGGCGTCCGATCACGTTTTCAGGAATTCGCACATGTCCTCCCCCTTCGCCGCGCGGCCGTCGCGCGGCCGGCTCGCGCTCGCATGCGCGGCCGCTTTTGCCTGGCCTGCCGCCCATGCGACGTCAACGGACGATGCACGCGGCGCGACCGCGCACGGTGGTGTCGAGCGTCCCGCCGATGCTGTCGCGCCCGCTTCGGCTGTCGCAACCGTGCCGGCCGGCGACACGCTGAGCGCCGTCAGCGTGACCGCGCAGCGGCAACCGGTCGATCCGGATACGCCGGCCGTCGTCACATCGATCACGCGCGAGCAGATCGAATCGCATACCAACGTCACGACCGAAGACGCGCTGAAATACGCGCCGAACCTGATGGTCCGCAAGCGCTATATCGGCGACCGCAACAGCGTATTCGCCGGCCGCGACTTCAACGAACTGCAGAGCGCACGCGGGCTCGTGTATGCGGACGGTGTGCTGCTGTCGAACCTGCTCGGCTCGAGCTACGCGTACCCGCCACGCTGGTCGCTGATTCCGCCCGACGACATCGCGCGCGTCGACGTGCTCTATGGCCCTTTTTCCGCGCTGTATCCGGGTAACTCGATCGGCTCGACCGTGCTGCTGACGACGCGTCGCCCGGACAAACTCGAGGCGTCGCTGTCGACCCAGTTCTTCACGCAGCGCTATCACGACGGCTACGGAGTGGCAGACAGCTTCGGCGGCAATCACCAGACCGCGCGGATCGCGAACCGCGTCGGCCGGTTCTGGTTCGCGCTGTCGCTCGACCGGCTCGAGAACAACGGTCAGCCGATGCAGTATGCGAGCCCCAATTCGGCGTACAACCCGAAGCTCGGCGCCGCCGTGCCCGTGACGGGCGCCGCGACCGACATCGGGCCCAACGGAAAGCCGCGGACGATCGTCGGTGCGCAGTCGATCGAGCGGACCGAGCAGCTCAACGAAACGGTCCGGATGGGCTATGCGTTCACCGACCACGTCGATGCGACGCTCACGCTCGGGCATTGGGAGAACCATTACCGGCAGCACGGCGAAACCTTCCTGCGCGATGCGGCCGGCAATCCGGTCTACGGCGGCAACGTGTCGATCGGCGGTCAGAACATGACCGTCGCGCCGAACGCATTCGCGCCGCAGCGCGGCGACCAGGAGAACTGGCTGTACGCGCTCGGCCTGAACGGCCGGCTCGATTCCGGCTGGCGCCTGTCGGGCGTCGTGTCCGCGTACGACGTGTCGCGCGACGTGCAGCGCTCGGCGTCAACCGTGCAGGGCGGTGCAGGCACGCAGTTCCAGGGCGACGGCACCGGCTGGCGCACGCTCGACCTGAAGGCCGAGGCGCCGGAAGTGAAGGGCCATACGTTCACGTTCGGTTACCACTACGACAACTACTTCCTGCGCAACGTCACGTACAACACGGCCGACTGGCTGGCCGGGCCGACCACGTCGCTGTCGAGCGTCTATCGCGGCGACACGCGCACGCAGGCGCTGTTCGGCCAGGACGCGTGGCGCTTCGCGCCGGGCTGGCTCGCGACGCTGGGGCTGCGTTACGAGCGCTGGGATGCGTACGGCGGCGCGCTCGGCAATGCCACGGGCACGCTCGGCTATGCGGACCGCAGCGCGAATGCGCTGTCGCCGAAGGTCGCGCTGCAATGGGATGCGACCGACGTCTGGCGCTTCCGGCTGTCGTTCGCGACCGGCACGCGTTTCCCGACGGTCGGCGAACTGTTCCAGGGCACGATCTCGAACAACGCGATCGTCAACAACAACCCGAACCTGCGGCCCGAAAAGGCAATCGACTGGGACTTCACGGCCGAACGCGACGTGGGTGTCGGCGTCGTGCGTGCCAGCGTGTTCCAGAGCGATCTGCGCGATTCGATCTACAGCCAGACGACGGTGTCGGGCGCGACGACGGTGACCAACATCTCGAACGTCGATCGCGTGCGCGTGCGCGGCGTCGAACTCGCGTTCAGCGGCGAGAACGTCGGTTTGAAGGGGCTCGCGATCGACGCGAACGTGTCGGCGAGCAACGCACAGATCCTCGCCGATGCCGCGAATCCAGCGTATGTCGGTTCGCGCTTTCCGCGGATTCCGCGCATGCGTGCAAACCTGCTCGCGTCGTATCGCTTCGACGAGCACTGGCTTGCGAGCGTTGGCGTGCGCTATTCGGGCCGCCAGTTCAACACGCTCGACAACAGCGACGTGAACCCGGACGTCTACGGCGGCACGAGCTCGTTCACGATCGTCGACCTGAAGGCGCGCTACCGCTTCGACCGTCACTGGACCGCGTCGGTCGGCATCGACAACCTGGCGGACCGCCGTTACTACGTGTTCCACCCGTATCCGGGCCGTACTTTCTATGGAGAACTGAAATGGTCGCTGTGAGATCGCTCGCGGCAGGCGGCGCGCTGTGGTTCGCGTTGCTGTCGTCCGCCGGTGCGCACGATGCGCATGACGTGCCGAAGGCGGTCGACCCGCACGCCGCGCACATGAGCATGCAGGCCGCGCCCGCGCAGCAGAAGCAGCCGCTCGCGACCGGCGCCGCGTTCGACGCGCATCACCGGCTGTGGGTCGCGTGGGTCGAGGACGCGCACGTCGTCGTCGCGCATTCCGACGACGCGGGCCGCACGCTGTCCGCGCCAGTGACCGTCAACGCGATGCCGGAGCCGATCTACACGAGCGCCGAGAATCGCCCGAAGATCGCGACGAGTCCGGACGGTCGCGCGGTGTACGTGTCGTGGTCGATGCCGCTCGATGCGCCGTACACCGGCATGGTGCGCTTCGCGCGATCGCTCGACGGCGGCGCGACGTGGAGCGTGCCCGTGACCGTGCATCGCGACCGGCAGGCGATCACGCACCGCTTCGACATGATGGCCGTCGATCCGGCCGGCAACATCGCGATCGCATGGATCGACAAGCGCGATCTCGTGGCGGCGAAAGCGGCGGGGCAGGCGTACGAAGGCGCGGCTGTCTACTACGCGGTATCGCGCGACGGCGGCGCATCGTTCGAAGCCGAACGCAAGGTGACCGACCACACGTGCGAATGCTGTCGCATCGCGATGGCGATCGATCCGGCCGGACGGATCGAGGCCGCGTGGCGCAACGTGTTTCCGGGGCAGATCCGCGATCATGCGCTTGCCGTATTGCCCGTCGAGGCGTCGGAGCCGGTCGTGCCGGTGCGCGCGACGTTCTCGAACTGGCACGTCGAGGCGTGCCCCGAGCACGGACCGGCGCTGGCGATCACGCCGGACGGCACGCGCCATCTCGCCTGGTTCGGCGTCGTCGACGGCCGGGCCGACGTGTTCTATTCGCGCATCGGCGCCGACGGCGAGCCGCGCGGCACGCCGTGGGCATTCGGCGCGAATCCCGCGGTGCCCGGCGAGCAGGTGTCGCATGCGGCGCTCGTCGCGCGCGGCGACGTCGTCTGGCTCGCCTGGAAGGCGTTCGACGGCGACACGATGCAGATCAAGCTGCGCCGGTCGGACGATCGCGGCGAGCACTGGTCGGCGCCGCGCGTGATCGCGTCGACGTCGGGCGCGAGCGACAACCCGCAATTGCTCGACGATGCGGGCCGCCTCTATCTGTCGTGGCGCACGCGTAACGACGGTTATCGGCTGATCGCGGTGGAGGGGGCGAAATGAAGCGGCTGATTGCGTTGCTGGGCATCGTACTCACGAGCGTGCCGGCGTGGGCCGGCGGCGAACTGCAGCCGCTGCGCGCGGCCGACGTCGCGCGCCTGTATGCGACCGCGCACGAGCGGCCGCTGGCGGTCGAGATCTGGTCGCTCGATTGCGGATACTGTCGCGAGAACGCCGCGCACCTGGTCGCGTGGCAGCGCCGTCATCCGGACGTGCAGCTCGCGATGGTCGCGATGGATGCATACGACGACAACGGTGCGGCGATCTCGCAGGCGCTCGCGCAGATGAACTTGCCGCCGCAGGTCGCGCAGTACGCGAACGCGGAGCCGATGCCCGAGCGTCTGCGGGCGGCGCTCGATGCGGGATGGAGAGGGGAGATGCCGCGCACCGTGTGGATCGGGCGCGATGGCGCACGCGAAGCGCGCAGCGGATTGCTGACGGCCGACGTGCTCGACGGCTGGTTGCAGCGCGCCAAGCGCTGAACCGGCCAGCGGCGCGCGGCGCGCGGCGAGCGGCGAGCGGCGAGCGGGCCGCGCGCCGGCCTGATACGAAAACGCGCCCGAAGGCGCGTGGAGAGAATCGTCAGGCCGCTCGCTTGAATAGCCGGATCACGAACAGCAGGATCACCGCGCCGACGACCGCGACGATCACCGAACCGATGAAGCCGCTGCCGACGCTGATGCCGAGCAGCCCGGCGAGCCAGCCGCCGATCACTGCGCCGACGATACCGACGATGATGTCGACGATCAGCCCGAAGCCGCCGCCCTTGACGAGCAAGCCGGCAAGCCAGCCGGCAATCGCGCCGATGATGAGCCACATAATCAAGCCATGAGCCATGGTTGTCCTCTCCTTGAGTTGTGTCGAATGACCGGACGTCGGCAGCGTTGCCGCAAGCTGAATGAAGGCGGCAACGCGACCTGCCGCGCCGCCCACGCAATGTAACGCGATAGACGGGTCGGAATCGTTAAGTAATGTTATGCACCCTTAACCGGATTTTCCAGGGAATTCGTCTGCATACGGGGAGGCTCGTGCGTGGACGATGCGTGATGAAATGAATATGTAATAAATGACCGCCGGTGAAGCCGGTCGGCCAGGGGCGTCATCGTTCGTGCGTCGATGCCTGCGTGCCCGTGTCGGGCAATCCGTCGCTTGCGTCGGCGATCAGCCGGGCGACGGTCGCGGGTTCGCCGATCGCCTCGATCGACAGCAGTGCGAAGCGGGCGAGAAAGAGCGATGCGTCCGCTTCACCGATCCGCGTCATCGTGCGGCACAGGTCGGTGTAGAGGGTGTCGCGTTCGGTATCCGTCATCATGCGGTCTCCTGAGGATCGGTTGACGCGCACGGATGGAGTGCGCGTTCGAGCGCGGCGGCCACGTCGCCGGCGCAAGCGTCGTGCCAGCGGCCGAGGACGTGACCGTCCGGACGCACGAGATAGACGGTGCCGTCGCGCGCGCCATACATGTCGAACAGCCGGCCGTCGTCGTCGTGGCCGCCGCAGGCCGGTTGCCGCGGAGCCGCATGCCGTGCGAGCGTGACGAGCGCGAACGGTATCCGCGCAGCGTGCAGGCGCCGTTCGAGATCGGCGAGTGCCGGACCGGGCACGCCGTCGGACGTGAAGCAGAACGCGGTAAAGCGCGGCGCGACGAGATCGGTCAGGTGGCCGCGACGCATGTCGCTGCCGTGCGCCGAGTACAGCACCAGCGGGCATTCGGCGAGCACCGTGCCGGGCGCGGGGCCGGCGGCAAACGTATCGCGTTCGGCTGCGTTGAGCGACGACGTCGCATAGGCGATGGCCGTCGTCTGGCGCGGATTGATCAGCGAACGCAGCGCCGGATGCCCGACCGCGAGTGACAGCACGGCCTTGCGCATCAGTTCGAACGCAAACGACGGCGGCGCCATGAACTCGGTGCTCTTCGTGCCGTAGCGGAGATTCTCGTGCGTCGCGAACACGCGTTCGTCCGAATAGCTGTCGAGCAACGTGTCCGATGCGAGCCCGCGAGTCACGTACGCGAGTTTCCATGCAAGGTTGTCGGCATCGTCGATACCCGAATTCGCGCCGCGCACGCCGAAGATCGGTACGAGATGCGCGGCATCGCCGCAGAACAGCACGCGGCCGTGCCGGTAGCGTTCGAGCGTCAGCGCGTTCGCCTTGTAGATCGTGATCCAGATCGGCGACCAGTCGCCGCGCTCGCCCATCATGTCGAGCAGGTTCTGCACGCGCGGGATCACGTTCTCCGGTTTCACAGCCGCTTCGGGATCCTCATCGTCGCGCAACTGGTAGTCGATTCGCCACACGTTGTCGGGCTGCTTGTGGACGAGCACCGTCGAACCCGGGTTCGACGACGGATCGAAGTACGCGAGCCGTTCGGTCGGCCGGTCGCTGTCGAGCGCGATGTCGACGATCACGTAGCGGCCCTCGTAGCTCGTGCCCTGGAGCGACAGGCCGAGCGCGTCGCGCATCGTGCTGCGTCCGCCGTCGCACGCAACGACCCAGTCGGCGTCGAGCGCATAGCCACCGAGCGGCGTGTCGACCTGCAGGCGCACGCCGTCCGGCTGCCGGATCACCCCGGTGACCTTCGCCTGCCAGCGAATCTCGATGAGTTCGGCGCGGCGCAGCGCGGCGTCGAGCAGGAATTGCTCGATGTGATACTGCGCGAGATTGATCATCGGCGGCAGCTTCTGGTTGTGGTCCTGCGGCATCGTGAAGTGCAGCACTTCGTCGCGACGGTAGAAGCTGCGTCCGCCGGTCCACGGCAACCCGGTGCGCAGGAAGTCATCGAGCGCGCCGAGCCGCTCGATGATCTCGAGGCTGCGCCGCGAGATGCAGATGGCGCGGCTGCCGTGGCAGACCGCGTCGTCGGCCTCGATCAGCACGCTGCGGATGCCGTGGTTCGCGAGGCCGAGCGCGACGGCCAGGCCGACAGGGCCGCCGCCGACGATCGCCACGCGATGCCGGTGCGTATCGATACCGTCGTTGCAGGCCGGCAGATGCGCGGGATGGCGCGCGGCGACGAACGGGTAGGGCTTGAAGTCGAGATCCATCGTTGGCTTCCAGGGGAGGGCGGTTCGACGTGCACGCGGGCCGCGGCAACGCGTGCAGGCAGTCGAAGCAGTATGGAAGCCGGGCGGACATCCGCTGTCCCCATTCCGGGTACGGCAAGCCGACCGGGATTTACCCCGATTCGGTCATTACCGGCCGGTTCGGTTCAGGGCTGCAGGCAGAGCGCGAACAACTGGCGCTGGCTCGAGATGCCCAGGCGCCGGTACGCGCGTTTCTGGTACGTGACGACGCTCGACGTCTTCACGCCGATCGTCTCGCCGATCTCGTGCGCGGTCTGGCCTTCGAGTACGCCGCGCAGCACGTCGAGTTCGCGCTTGGACAGCGCCGGGCATGCGCTGCGTAGCCGCGCGAGCATCAGTTGCGGGATACCGATCTGCGCCGCACCGGCGAGCGCGTAGTGATGCTTCGCGGCCTGCGCGATCAGCGGCGCGAGCGCTTCGATCTCCGCGATCTCACGCGGCTGGAACGCGCCGCTGCGATGTGCGCGGTACAGGTTGATCGACAGCCAGCTCGCATCGTTGGGCTGCATCAGCAGTGACAGACGGTCGGACACGTCGGGGCCGCGATAGCAAGCCGCGCGATACGCTTCATGATCGATCTCGTCGCCGGCCTGCTGGTGCAGCAGCAAATCGTGGCGGCGCGAGCCGCGATGCGCGCTCGATACGATCTTCTGGTTGCCGTCGAGCGCGTAGAAGTGTCGCGCGTAGGTGTCGGCGACGTCGCGCAGGTAACGGCCGCCGCGATGGTCGGCGACGGATAGCGTGCGCGGGCGGTTGCCGAACTCGTACGCGAAGATCGTGCATTGCGTGACCGACAGCGCATCGTCGAACAGCCTCAGCACTTCGGCCGCGAATGCGTTCGGCTCGCTGCCGCCGATCGCGGCGACGAGGCGCGTCGCACGCGATACATCCAGTTGCCCGGTGAGGTTCGGTCGCTCGAGACGCCAGGTGCGCATGATGCTCGGAAAGGGCAGGGTGATCCGAAGATTGTAATCGGCGGGATGCGGCGCGGGAGTCGGGTGATGCCCGCAAGCGGAGCGGGTGCGGACAAAAGGGCAGCGCACGATTCGGCGCCCGGAATGAGAAAAGGGCTGACAAGCATGCTTGTCAGCCCTTTATAACTTGGTGCCGGAGATAGGAGTCGAACCTACGACCTTCGCATTACGAATGCGCTGCTCTACCAACTGAGCTACACCGGCATCAGAGAAACGAAATTATAAGGTGAAATCTGAAACCTTAGCAATAGGTTTTGCGAATTTTTTTCAGCTTGCTGCTGCTGTTTCGCGAAACTCATCGACTCGGCAAACTTCCCGCTTCGTTTCACTGCGATGTGACCCGTTGGGGTCACATCGAGAGGCGCGATTGTACTAACGTCACGCGATACTGTCTAGTGCTGCAGTGCAAATTTATTGCTTTTCTAGATGGTAGCCCGTCACGCGCTCGACTTCGTTCTTCGAACCGAGGAACACCGGGACGCGCTGGTGCAGGCCCGTCGGCTGCACTTCCATGATGCGCTGCGTGCCATTCGTCGCGGCACCGCCCGCCTGTTCGACGATGAACGACATCGGGTTCGCTTCGTACATCAGGCGCAGCTTGCCCGGACGATCGGGCGTGCGCTTGTCGGCCGGGTACATGAAGATGCCGCCGCGGTTCAGGATCCGATGCACGTCGGCGACCATCGATGCGATCCAGCGCATGTTGAAGTTGTCGCCGCGCGGGCCGTCCTTGCCGGCGTTCAGTTCGTCGACATAGCGCTTGACCGGGTCGTACCAGTGGCGTGCGTTCGATGCATTGATCGCGTATTCGCGCGTGTCGGCCGGGATCTGCATGTTGCTCTGCGTGAGCACCCACGAGCCGACTTCGCGGTCGAGCGTGAAGCAGTTCACGCCGTTGCCGGTCGTCAGCACGAACACCGTTTGCGGGCCGTACACGGCGTAGCCGGCGGCGACCTGTTCCGTGCCGGGCTGCAGGAACGATTCCTCGGTGGCCTGCTTGCCGTCCGGGCAGCGCAGCACCGAGAAGATCGTGCCGATCGATACGTTCACGTCGATGTTCGACGAGCCGTCGAGCGGATCGAACACGAGCAGGTATTCGCCGCGCGGGTAGTTCGCCGGGATCGGGAAGAACGTTTCCATTTCTTCCGACGCCATCGCGGCGAGGTTGCCGCCCCATTCGTTCGCGTCGAGCAGGATCTCGTTCGACAGGATGTCGAGCTTCTTCTGCACTTCGCCCTGGACGTTCTCGCTGCCGGCGGTGCCGAGCGCCTCGCCGAGCGCGCCCTTCGACACGTTGTAGCTGATCGCCTTGCATGCGCGGGCGACGACTTCGATCAGCAGGCGCAGGTCGGCGGGGAGGTTGTTGGTCTCACGTTGCTGTTCGATCAGGAACTTCGACAGCGTGGTGCGGCGGGCAATGGACATGACAGACTCCGAAAGGCCAAAGAATCCTTGAATGGTCGCAATTTTACCCGCCGCGCCTCTCGCGCCGCCGGCTTTTTTCGTCCGGTTACATGGCCGGGCGGCCGAACCGGCCTGGTCTCCGGTGGCGGGGGCGGGCGAGATGCGCTTTGCCGCGGCGGCAGGCGGCGCGGTCGGGCCCCGCGATTGCGCCCGGTTCACGCGGTGCTCACACAATAAAAAAGCCGGTGCCGCGATTGGCGGCACCGGCTGTCTCGCGCGGGCGCGATGCGGGCGATGGCGTTACGCGAGCGCCTTCTCGACGATCTCGCGCACGTCGCGCGATTTCGCACCGGCGGCGACCTGCTCGAGGGCTTCGCGCATCCGGTCGCGCAGCGCCGGCGTGAAGCGGCGCCACAGTTCGAGCGAGCGGGCGAGGCGCGCCGCGACCTGCGGGTTGATCGCGTCGAGCGCGAGCACCTGTTCGGCCCAGAACGCATAACCCGAGCCGTCCGCCGCGTGGAATTGCGCGGGGTTGGCCGCGCAGAAGCTGAAGATCAGCGAACGCGCGCGGTTCGGGTTCTTCAGATTGAACGCGGGGTGCGCGAACAGCTTGCGAACCTTTGCGAGCGTCGGCTGCGCAGCCGTGCCGCGTTGCGCGGCCTGCATCGCGAACCACTTGTCGATCACGAGCGCTTCCTTCTCGAAGCGGCGGTAGAAGTCGTCGAGCGCGTGCTCGGCCGGTTCGTTCGCGCCGGCCGCCGCGGCGGATAGCAGTGCGCCGAGGGCAGCCGCGCGATCGGTCATGTTGTTCGCCGCGTCGTATTGCGCGGTCGCGAGGCGCACGGCATCGGCCGGGTTCTCGAGCTCGGCGAGATACGCGAGCGCGAGGTTCTTCAGCGCGCGGTGGCCGGACGCCTCCGGCGTCGGCTCGTAGGCGCCGGGCGTCTGGTGCTGTTCGTAGGCGGCGAGCCAGTCGGCGCGCAGCGCGGTGGCGAGCTGACGGCGCACGAACTGGCGCGCGCGATGCACGGCGGCCGGATCGGCTTCCGCCATCTGGTCGGCGAGGTAGGTTTCCGACGGCAGCGTCAGCGCGAGTTCGCGGAACGCCGGCGACAGCGTCGCGTCGGTCAGCACGCGGCGGAATGCGGCAACGAAGTTCTCGCCGAGCGTGAGCGGCTCGTTCGCGGCGGCGCGCGCGGCGAGCGTCAGCAGCGCGCGCGTCGCGAGGCGCTGGCCGGCTTCCCAGCGGTTGAACGGATCGCTGTCGTGCGCGAGCAGGAATGCGAGGTCGTCGTCGCTGTAGTCGTACTCGACGATCACCGGCGACGAGAAGTTGCGCAGCAGCGACGGCAGCGGTTGTTCCGGCACGTCGACGAACGTGAAGGTCTGCTCGGTGTCGGTGAAGTCGAGCACGCGCGTCGTGCCTGCGGCGGCGGCTTCGCCGTCGAGACGCAGCGGCAGGTCGCGGCCGTTGCGGCCGATCAGGCCGATCGCGAACGGAATCAGCAGCGGCCCTTGCTGCGTTTCGCGCGCGGCCGGCGACGCGTCGCCGTAACCCTGCGCGAGCGTGACCGTATAGCGGCGCGCGGCCGCGTCGTACGCGGTGCGCACCGACACGCGCGGCGTGCCGGCCTGGCTGTACCAGCGCTCGAACTGCGCGAGGTCGCGCCCGTTCGCGTCGGCCATCGCGTGACGGAAGTCGTCGCAGGTCACGGCGTGCCCGTCGTGGCGCTTGAAGTACAGGTCCATCCCCTTGCGGAAACCGTCACGGCCGAACAGCGTCTGGTACATCCGCACGACTTCCGAACCTTTCTCGTAGACGGTCATCGTGTAGAAGTTGTTGATCTCGACGTAGCTCTCCGGGCGCACCGGGTGCGCCATCGGGCCCGCATCCTCGGCGAACTGCAGCTGGCGCAGCACGCGCACGTCCTCGATGCGCTTGACCGCGCGGGCCGCCGATTCGATGTCGTCGCCCGCGGCCATGTCGGCCGAGAATTCCTGGCCGCGGAACACCGTCAGGCCTTCCTTCAGGCTCAGCTGGAACCAGTCGCGGCAGGTCACGCGGTTGCCGGTCCAGTTGTGGAAGTACTCGTGGCCGACCACCGATTCGATGTTCGCGAAGTCGGTGTCGGTCGCGGTCTCGGGGTTCGCCAGCACGTACTTCGTGTTGAAGATGTTGAGCCCCTTGTTTTCCATCGCCCCCATGTTGAAGTCGCCGACCGCGACGATCATGAAGCGGTCGAGATCGAGCTCGAGGCCGAAGCGCTTCTCGTCCCAGCGGATCGAGTGGATCAGCGAATCCATCGCATGACGCGTCTTGTCGAGATCGGCCGGCTCGACCCACACCTGCAGCAGCTTTTCCTTGCCGGAGCCGGTCGTGATCTTTTCCTCGATCGCGACGAGCTTGCCCGCGACCAGCGCGAACAGGTAGCTCGGCTTGCGGAACGGGTCTTCCCACTTCGCGAAGTGGCGGCCGTCGGGCAGGTCGCCGGAATCGACGAGGTTGCCGTTCGACAGCAGCACCGGGTAGGCGGCCTTGTCGGCGCGCAGCGTCACCGTGTACGACGCCATCACGTCCGGGCGGTCGAGGAAGTAGGTGATGCGGCGGAAACCCTCGGCTTCGCACTGCGTGAAGAAGTTGCCGCTCGACACATAGAGGCCCGACAGCGTCGTATTCTGGTCGGGTGCGCAGGCGCTTTCGAGCGTCAGCTCGAATGCATCGGGGACGTTCTCGACGGTCAGCCCGTGTTCGTGCGCACGCACGGCGTCATGCGGCGCGCCATCCAGCCATGCGCCGAGGAATTCGAGCGCTTCGCCCATCAGCTCCAGGTGCGGCGCGGGCGCGGCGTCCGGATTGCGGCGCACGCGCATCGTATTCCTGACGATCGTACGGGCCGGCGCGAGATCGAATTCGAGCGCGACGGAATCGATGAGGAAGGCCGGCGGCGTGTAGTCGGCGCGGCGGATCACGGTGGAGGAGGCGTTGTCGGACATGGTCGTCGAGATCGGTGGAATGGGGGACGCGCCCGTGGCACGGGCCGGGCGAACCGGGCCATTGTACAAAGGCTTGCGGCCGCGTGCCGGGCGAACTTTTTACCGGTTTCGGGAGTCCGCGTATTATCGGCATCCCGTTGCGGTTCGCGCGGTGCGACGAACGGGTGACGGATCGAAGAGGATCAACATGAAACGCGAATGGATTCAACGCGGTGCGGGCTGGGCGGCGGTGCTGTGCGTGGCGCTGCTGACCGGCTGCACCAGCTACGTGACGACCCAGGTCACGGCCTTCTCCGACTGGAGCGGCAGCGACGCGACACGCACCTATGCGTTCACGCGCACCGATGCGCAGAAGCACAGCATCGAGCAGTCGACCTACGAACCGATCGTGGCGAACGAGCTGTCCACGTATGCGTTCCGGCAGGCGCCGGCCGCGCAGGCCCGCTATCTCGTCGGACTGACGTACGGGGTCGGCAGCGATCTCGTGACGGTGCCGCAGCCGGTCTACTACGACCCGTGGTTCGCCGGCCCGGGGCCGTACTGGCGGGGCGGGCCGTGGGGGCCTTGGGGACCGTGGGGCCCCTGGGGGCCGATGCCGGCCGGCTATGTCGCGCAGACCTATCAGGTGTTCGACTACACGCTCGGCATCCGAATCACCGAGCGCGCGACGGGCAAGGAGGTCTACAACGTGACCGCGCGCACGACCGGCGACAACGGCGCGCTGCTGTATGCCATGCCGTTCCTCGCGCGCAGCGCGCTCGCCGATTTCCCGCTGGCGAACGGCGCGGTCCGCACGGTGCGGCTGCCGGTCGACAAGCGCGGCGGCCCGGCGGCGCCGGCTGCCAACGAGCGAGCGGTGCCTGCGGCGCCCGCTTCAGGCGCAGCCGCCGCGAAGTAGCGCGGCGTCAGTCCCGGCGCGGCCGTCCGGCCGCGCCCGCCATCTTCCTTCCCGTCAGACCCCGATGCCCAGCAGCGCGAGCGCGCCGAGCACGACGAACAGCACGGCCGCAATCCCGTGCACGAGCTTCGTCGGCAGGCGGTGAGCGAAGCGGTCGCCGAGCAGGATCGCCGGCACGTTCGCGAGCATCATCCCGAACGTCGTGCCGGCCACGACACCGATGTAGTCCTGGAAGCGCGCGGCCAGCGCGACGGTCGCGATCTGCGTCTTGTCGCCCATTTCCGCGAGGAAGAACGCGACGAGGGTCGCACCGAACACGCCGAGCCGCGATCGGTTGGCATTGGCTTCGTCGGCATCGAGCTTGTCCGGCACGAGGATCCACAACCCCATCGCGATGAACGAGAACGCGAGCGCCCAGCGCATGATCGACGGCGTGACGAGCGCGCCGAGCCATTCGCCGAGCGCGCCGGCAAAACCGTGGTTCACGAGCGTCGCGACGAGCACGCCAAGAATGATCGGCATCGGCTTGCGATAGCGCGCGGCCAGTACGAGGGAAAGCAGTTGGGTCTTGTCGCCGATTTCAGCGAGCGCGACGGCGCCGGTGGAGATCAGGAAGGCTTGGGACACGGATGGGGTTCCACGGGCCGGTGTTGTGCGTGCGAGCGACGATCCACGGCGCGCCGGGCCCTGATGCGGCGCACTGTGAACCATCGGTCTCGCCAGGCCAACGTGGCTGCGCCCGCCATGGCCATACGGCCAAGTCTGTTGACGGACGCCTCCGTCACGATGCGCGCCGGGGGCGCGGGACATCGAGCGGAGCGGCTACTCCCCAATGAGCGGCGAATTCTAGCACGGCGCGTTGCGCGCGGGAAAGCGATCGGGCGGCGCGGCGCCCGGAGTCGGGGCGGGATCGGGATACGGCAATCCTCGGCGGCCCGGCACGCGCGGCGGCGAATGCCCGCGCGTGCCCGCGTGTGCCGGGACGAGCCCCCGGGCAGGCCGTTACGCGGCAGGGCGGCGTGCCGCGCCGCGCTCGTGGACGAGTTTGCCGGCCGCATAGGTGCGGTACACCGCGCGGTCGTCGCCGAGCAGCGCGAACGCGAACAGCAGCTCCTCGAGCGAATCCGCGCGCTTCGTGCGGCGCGCGAGCAGCGGCGTGGCCTGCGGATCGAGCACGACGAAGTCGGCTTCGGTACGCGGCGCGAGCGTGCCGACCGTATCGGCGAGGTCGAGTGCCTGAGCGGCGCCGGCCGTCGCGAGCCAGAACATCCGCGTCGCGGTCAGGTGGTGGCCCGACAGCCGCGCGACCTTGTGCGCTTCGTTCATCGTCTGCAGCATCGAGAACGACGTGCCGCCGCCGACGTCGGTCGCGAGCGTGACGGGCACGTCGTATTCGCCGGCCTTGTCGAAATCGAACAGCCCGCTGCCGAGGAAGAAGTTCGACGTCGGGCAGTGCGCGACGACGGTGCGCGTCTCGGCCATCCGGCGGCGGTCCTCGTCGTCGAGGTGGATGCAGTGGCCGTACACGGCGCGCGGACGCAGCAGCCCGTAGCGGTCGTAGATGTCGAGATAGCTGCGATGGCCGGGGAACAGCTCGGCCACCCATTTCACCTCGTCGACGTTTTCCGCGACGTGGCTCTGCACGAACACGTCCGGATGGCGGCGCGCGAGTTCGCTGCACGCCTCGAGCTGTGCTTCCGTCGACGTCGGCGCGAAGCGCGGCGTGAGCGCGTACATCTGGCGGCCCTTGCCATGCCAGCGGCCGATCAGCTCGGCGCTGTCGTCATAACCCGATTGCGCGGTATCGCGCAGGAATTCGGGGCAGTTGCGGTCCATCAGCACCTTGCCTGCGATCATCCGCAGGTCGCGCGCGTCGCTCGCCGCGAACAGCGCATCGGCCGACTGCTTGTGCACGGTGCAGTAGACGAGCGCGCTCGTCGTACCGCACGCGAGCAGTTCGTCGACGAAGAAGTCGGCGACTTCGCGTGCGTGCTCGGGATCGCCGAACTGGCGCTCGGTCGGGAACGTGTACTTGTCCAGCCACGGCAGCAGGCCCGGTGCCGGCGACGCGATCATGTCCGTCTGCGGATAGTGGATGTGCGTGTCGATGAAGCCGGGCACGATCAGCTTGTCGCGCAGGTCATGGACGATCGCGTCGCGCGCGAGCGTCGCGGCGAGCTGCGCGTACGGGCCGGCCGCGACGACCTTGCCGTCGTCGACGATCAGGAGGCCGTCGGTCTCGTAGTTCGCGGCCTGGCTCGATTGCGCCGGGTCGCCGTTGAAGGTCAGCAGCTGGGAACGAAAAGCGGTTTGCGTCATGACGAATGGTCCTGCATCAAGGTAAGGCGAACAGAAGAAAACGAGCGACGCCGCACGAGGGCGGGATGGCGCCTGGCGAGCGGGTGCGGCACGCTGCGTGCCGCACGACCGGATGCGATGGCGCGGGCGAACGTGGCGGCCGAAGCCGCCAGCGAGTGGTTGCCGGCGGACCTCGCAGCCATTGCGCTCGCGACCGGTGCGGCGGCGAACGAAACGGCAAACCGCGCCGGCAGGCATGAGCGCGCGGCGGCGAACGGTGCCGTCGCCGCGCAGGCACGCGCGCGACCGCTTCGGCACGAGGCCGAACCGGTGGTCGCGAAGCGGATGCCGTTGCCGTGTTTCATCTGTCTAGCGTTCCTCGATGCCGGCCGTCACGCGGCGTGCCAGTACGCGTCGAGGCGCGCGAACAGCGCGTCGCGCTGCGCCGGTTCGATGAACGACGCCTCGAAGCCGTTGCGGATCACCGCATGGACTTCGGCATCCGTGAGCTGCAGCCCTTCGGCCGTCGCGAAGTAGTTTTCGTTGACGTAGCCGCCGAAATAGGCCGGATCGTCGGAGTTGATCGTCACGGCGACGCCGCGATCGAGCAGCGCCTTCAGCGTGTGCTTCGCCATGTCGTCGAACACGCACAGCTTGAGATTCGACAGCGGGCAGACGGTGAGCGCCGTGCGCGTTTTCGCGAGGCGCTCGACGAGTGCCGCGTCCTCGATGCTGCGCACGCCGTGGTCGATCCGGTCGACCTTCAGCACGTCGAGCGCTTCGTAGATGTATGCGGGCGGGCCTTCCTCGCCTGCGTGCGCGACGAGCTTCAGCCCGAGCGCACGTGCCTTCTCGAACACGCGCGCGAACTTGGTCGGCGGATGGCCGAGCTCGGACGAGTCGAGGCCCACGCCGATCAGGCGATGGCGATAGCGCTCGAACAGCGGCAGCGCGGATTCGAACGTCGCGAGCGCGTCCTCTTCGGACAGGTGGCGCAGGAAGCAGAGAATCAGCTTGCTCGACAGCCCGCGTTGTTCGGCATCGGCGAGTGCGCGCTCGATGCCCGCGACCACCGTCTCGATCGGCACGCCACGCTCGGTGTGCGTCTGCGGATCGAAGAACAGTTCGGTATGGACGACGTTGTCGGCGAGCGCGCGTTCGCAGTACGCGGCCGTCATGTCGTAGAAATCCTGCTCGGTCAGCAGCACGCTCGCGCCGGCGTAATAGATGTCGAGGAACGATTGCAGGTCGGTGAACGCGTACGCGGCGCGCAGCGCGTCGATCGAGTCGTACGCGAGCTTCACGCCGTTGCGCTGCGCGAGCGCAAAAATCAGTTCGGGCTCGAGCGAGCCTTCGATATGGATGTGCAGCTCCGCTTTCGGCGCGCGGGCAATCTTGTCCTTGAATGTCGGGGTCATGGCGTCGTTCTTGGTCGGTCAGTAGGTGGGGGAAGCCTGCGCGGACGCATTCGCGTTTGCCTCGACGGCCTGCAGCAATTGCGCAGCCACCGAGATCGCGATGACTTCGGGCGCCTTGTCGATGATGCCTTCGACACCGATCGGGCAGCGCATCCGCTCGACCTGGGCCGGGTCGATGCCGATGGCTGCGAGGCGATGATCGAACTGCACGCGTTTCGCGTGCGAACCGGTCATCCCGAAGTACGCATAGTCGCCGCGCCGCAGGATGCGCTCGGCCAGCACGAAATCGAGTGCGTGGTCGTGCGTCATCACGACGAAGTAGGACTGCGGCGGTGCTGCGTCGACCGCGTCGGCCGGGGCGGCGGCCGCCTCGATCGCGAGGTTGCCGATGCCGGCGAGCACGTCGGCCGGCGGGAACACCGCATCGGGCCCGTCGATCCAGCGCACGTGGCACGGCAGCGTCGCCAGTATCTTCACGAGCGCGGTGCCGATGTGCCCGGCGCCGAACAGCACGACGGGGAACGCATACGGCGCGATCGTTTCGGTCATCAGCGACACGCCGCCGGTTTCCCACAGCAGGCAGTCGGCACGCGCGGCTTCCGATTCGGGCTCGCTCAACAGCGGCGCGCCCGGCGAGGGGCCGAATGATACGCTACGCACGGTCGCGGCGCCGGCCGCGACACGCTTCGCGAGCGACATGATCCAGCCGAGATCGCCGACGTCGAGCCGCTCGAACGCGAGCACCACGGCGCCGCCGCAGCACTGGCCGAGGCTCGGGCCGAGCGCGAGCCGTTCGAGCCGGCGCGCGTGCGGCACGTGCGCGCCATCCTTCAGCAGGTGCCGTGCGATTTCGATCGCCTTCCATTCCAGATGTCCGCCGCCGATCGTGTGGCGAGCCGTGTCGCGCGTGACGAGCATCTTGGTGCCGGCTTCGCGCGGCGCGGAGCCGTCGGTGTGCGCGACCGTCACGAGCACGGCCGCTTCGCCATGCGCGAGCAGTTGCTGCAGATCGCCGAGCCAGGCTTCCATCAGCACGCTCCGTTCGGGACGACGCGGCACGACACGCGGCGCGGGCTGGCGGGCGTGGTGGCAACGATGACGGACGGGAGCGGGGCGGGCCGGCCGCACGGCCGATGCGGTGCGGCGGCAGCGCGCGGACGGCGCGCGCGGACGGCACCGCCGGATGGGCGGACGCCATGAGGGTGACGGATGCGGATGGTGTGCGTTGTCATGATGAATCCAGTCGACATTGCGGATCGGGCGCGCGTTACGCAGGGGTGGTGAGACCGCCTGGCCTCGCGCACGTAGATCGCCATCCAGTCCCGAAGATAGCACCGCAAGGCGACGGGAACATCGCGGGGCGGTGATCCGGGCTATCAGGAGGCGATCATGTCGATCATAGGCCCGCCGCGCGGGATCGGGGCGCCGACGCATGCACGTCGGGCCGAAACGCACGCGTGGCGGGGCTGGGCGCGGAAGTCGCGCGATGCGCGTTCGCCCGGATTGCCGGGCGGCGGCGGAGTAGGTGTTTACGCGGGGCCGGCCAAGCGGGGCTGCCTAGGCAGGGCCGCCCGGGCGCGGCTGCTCGGGTGCGGCCCGCCGGGTTGGGCCGGCGAGTGCTCCCGGGCCGGGCGGTCACCGGTCGGCGGTGTGCGGCCCGGGCGAGCGGGCCGCGCGCCGGCCGGTGCGAAACCGGCCGGTCAGGCCACGAGCTTGCGGCGATGGCGCCAGAGGCTCGCGACGACGGCGATCAGGATCGCGGCGAAGCCGATCAGCGACCAGCCGGGCAGCAGGATGCCGAAGATCGGCGGATAGACGGTCTCGCACAGCCCGGCGACCTTGAACATGCCGGGGAACCACTGCGCGGGCGGCAGGCTGTCGACGATCGGCTGCAGCGTGTCGAAGCCGCAGCTGAAGCCCGGATTCATCTGGATCGACAGATGCCGGGCGGCCGTGCCGACACCGCCGGCCGCGGCGATCGCGATCAGCAGCTCGAGCACCCAGACGCCGCGCCAGTTGCGGATCCCGGCGGCCAGGAACGCGAAGATTCCGATCGCGCAGAAGAAGTAGCGCTGGATGATGCACAGCGGGCACGGATCTTCGTTCTTCACGTACTGCAGGTAAAGCGCACCGGCCAGCAGGGCGATGCACACCCATCCGAGCAGCATCAGCAGGCGGCGTTCGCGGCGGATGGCGAGCGTGTAGTCGTTCATGTCGGCGGGGTTCCTCGTGGGTCGGTCCGGAAAACAATCGCGCGATTTTAGCGCGAACGGTCTGGCACGAAACTGACAGCGCGCGTGCGGCAACCTGCCGCACCGCGCGCGCTGTCCGCCGGCGGTCGATTGGCTGCGGTCAGCGGATCGTGTTCAGCACGGCCTCGACCGCCTGGCCGATCGCGAGCAGCGCGTCGTCGCGATGCGGTGCGGCCGCGAGCATCAGCCCGACCGGCGCGGCATCGCGCGGATGGCAGGGCAGCGACAGCGCGCACGCGTCGAGGAAGTTGAACGCGCTCGGGTTGCGCAGGATCAGCGCGTTGGTGCGCGTGAACGCGGCGTCGTCCGCTTCGAGTTCGGCGATGCGCGGCGGCACGACCGGCACCGTCGGCGAGACGAGCGCATCGAAGCGCGACCAGACCGTGTGCGCGGCTTCGTCGAGCATCGCCGTGCGCGCGGCGAGCAGGTCGAGATAGTCGGCCGCGCTCGCGGGTTCGCCCTTCAGGATCCGCGTGAGCACGCGCGGGTCGTACTGGTCGCGGTGCTTGTCGAGCAGCGGGCGATGCCACGCATAGGCCTCGATCGGCGAGAAGCCGAAGCGGTTGATGTCCGGCAACCGGTCGAGCGCCGGGAAGCGTACTTCCGTGACGATCGCGCCGGCGGCTTCGAGATGCTTGAGCGCGGCGTCGAGCGCGGCTGCGACGTCGGCATCGACGCCATCGGTCACGTAGTTCGTCAGCACGCCGAGCCGCACGCCTTCGAGCGGCCGGGCGGCCGGCACGTGCGGTTCGAGGCCCGCGAGCATCCGGTCGACGAGCGCGCAGCAGGCGACCGTCAGGCCGATCGGGCCGAACGAGTCGAGCGTCGTCGACAGCGGCACGCCGCCTTGCGTCGGGATCCGGCTCGCGGTCGGCTTGAAGCCCGTCAGCCCGCACAGCGCGGCCGGAATGCGGATCGAGCCGCCCGTATCGGTGCCGAGCGCGACCGCGGCCATCCCGTCGGCGACCGATGCGGCCGCGCCGGACGACGAGCCGCCGGAAATCCGCGCGTCGCCCGGCACGTCGCGGTGGTACGGCGAGCGCGGATGGCCGAAGTGCGGATTCAGTCCGAGCCCCGAGAATGCGAACTCGCTCATGTTGGTGCGGCCGACCAGCACCGCGCCCGCCCGCTTGAGCCGCGCGACGGCGACCGCATCGGTTTGTGCGGCCGGTGCGCCGTCGAGCACGCGCGAACCGGCGCGCGTCACCTGGCCGGCAACGTCGAACAGGTCCTTGACCGACACGGGAATGCCCGCGAGCGGCGACAGCACGGTGCCCGCGGCGCGCAGCCGGTCGTGCGCGTCGGCGGCTGCGCGCGCGTTGTCGGCATCGACTTCGGTGAAGACGACCGCGCCCTGGCCCGACGGATCGGCGATCCGGTCGAGCGCGGTGTCGACGAGCGCGCGGCTCGTGGTCCGGCCGGCGGCGAGGTCGGCGGCGAGCTGGGCGAGCGGGGGGAAGGGCGTGAAAGTGGTCATGGCGGCTCAGGGACGAAGATGTTGAAGAAGCGTGGAGCGGAACGAATCGATATGGCTTTCGACGGCTTCACGCGCGCCGGCGGCGTCGCGCGCGGACAGCCGATCGAACAGTTCGCGATGCTCGTGCTGGACGTCGGCGAGATGGTGAGGTTCGGACAGCGTGACGAACCAGAAGCGCAGCGAGCGCTCGTGCAGCGCGCGCAGGATCTCGGCGAGGACCGCATTGCGCGCAGCCGCGGCGATCGCCTGGTGGAACGCGCGGTCGAGTTCCATCATGCCCTCGACGTCGTGCGTGTCGACGCAGGCCTGTCCGTCGTCGAGCAGCGCGGCCAGGCGGGCGAGATCGTCGGGCGTGGCATGGCGCGCGGCGAGTTCCGCGCAGTGCGCCTCGTTGATGCGCCGCACGTCGATCACCGCGACGATGTCGTCGAGCGACAGCGGCTGCACCATCAATCCCTTGCGCGGCATCACGGACAGCAGCCCTTCGAGCACGAGCCGATGGACGGCCTGATGCACCGGCGTGCGGCCGATCCCGGTGCGCGCGACGAGGTCGGCTTCGTTGAGGGCGGCGCCGGGCTTCAGGCGCATCGTGATGATGTCGCGCTGGATCAGCGCGTACGCGCGGTCGGCGAGGCTGGCCGCCGGTGCGGCGGGCCGGTCGCGGGTGACGTCGGTCAGGGCATTCATGCGGGAGGCGGCGCGGTGGCCGGGCGGGGCGCGATCATGGCGCGGGAGACCGGGAAGCGTGAGCGATGTCTGGATATTATTGTGATATATCACTGGTGTCCAGTACCGACCACACGGCATTGGCGTCACGCGCACGTGAACGGGGACGCGCCCCGGCGCGGTTTGCCGCCAACTTGCAACAATATCGACAGGATGTTGCAGGTTTGCCGCTCGATCGTGCGCTGAAGCATAATGAATCCTCGTTTATCCATACGCGTGAGCGACGTACCAGACCATCGTCATGAACGAAAACACGCCTTCCCCGGCCGGTCTGCCCGGCACCTCCTCCGTTTCTTCCGATTCTCCTCGTACCGATCCGGCGAAAGCGCCCGATGCGCCGGCCGCCCAGGCCGCCGCGCAGCACGTCGCTGCGGACGGCGCGTCGCCGGTGACGGCTGCGTCCGAGCCGGGTGCGCCCGGTGCCAAGGGTGCCGCCATCGATGGCGCTGCCGCTGCCGTGCCGCCGAAGCATGGCACGCCACCGCCGGGGTTCGGTGCACAACCCGACTTCGACACGCCGCGCCCGCCGCCCGCGAGCGCGCAGAATGCGCCGCCGGCCTATCTGAAGCAGAGCGACACGCCGTGGTCGGTGTTCGGCCGGATCGTGGCGGCGCGTGCGCGCCGGCTGTTCGACCGTGCCGGTCAGCGCATCACGCAGCGCACGCTGCGCATCGGCGTGTCCGCGCGGATCTTCCATCCGGAACCGGGTGCGAAGGGGCTGCGCGGCAAGACGCTGCAGTATCTCGAGGAATCGATCGCCCACTGGGTGATGTCGCGCGACGTGCTCGTGTTCATGATTCCGACCGTCGGCCACCAGGGCATGATTCACCCGAGCAACATCCGCCTGCGCGATTACGCGAAGCATCTCGACGGCCTGCTGCTGCAGGGTGGCGCGGACGTATCCCCGCAAACCTACGCCGCATCCGACGCTCGCCCTGAATGGCCGGGCGATCGCGTGCGCGACATGTACGAACTCGAGCTGCTGCACGAGTTCGTCGAATCCGGCAAACCCGTCCTCGGTGTGTGCCGCGGCTGCCAGTTGATCAACGTCGCGTTCGGCGGCTCGCTGTACCAGGACATCGCCACCGATGTGCCGACCGCGAATGCGCACGTGAGCGAGCATTACGACCAGCATCGTCACGCGATCCGCTTCCCGGATTCGTCGACGCTCGCGAGCATGTTCCCCGGGCGCAGCGAAGCGATCGTCAACTCGATCCACCATCAGGCGATTCGCGATCTCGGCCGCGATCTGAACATCGAGGCCGTGTCGGCCGGCGACGGGATCATCGAAGGCATTCGCCATCGGCGTTCGCCGTTCGTCGTCGGCGTGCAGTGGCACCCCGAGTTCCATCGGGCCGGCGGTTCGGAGCTGCTCGACTGCACGCCGCTGCTCGATGCGTTCCTGCGCGCGGCGCGTGAAACCCGCCTGTAGCAAGCGACATTCTCCGCGTCGCAAGAGGACCGGCCGCATCCCGATAAATTCGAGATGCGGCCGTTTCGTTTTGAACGATAATCGCGAGTCCCGATTCGTTCGCCGGAGTCTGACGTTGGCTTTCCGAAATTTTTCCCCTGCACGATGCGCAACGTGGATCGTTGCGCTGGCTGCCTGCGCACAAGCGGGCACGGCCTGGTCCGCCGATGCGACCGCGCCCGCCGCCGGCACGCGTCCGGCAGTCACGAGCCTGCGCGGTGACGTGGCGGCAACCAGCGTGGCTGAGACGGATACGTCCGCGCAAGGCAACGTCGCCGAGCTGACGCAGATGTTGCACGATGGCCGGATCGTCGAGATGCGTACGACCTACAACGGCAGCTACGGCGCGAGCCTGATGTTCGATCCGCGCGAGATGACGTACTACGTCGCGCTGTTCCAGGACAAGCACCTGTGGCGCGTGATCCGGTCGCAGGAGAAGAGCCGCGCGGAGATGGTGTATGCGAACTTCGTTCAGCAGACCGTACAACTTGCCGATATCGAGATCCGCCGAACCGAGCTGGAGGCGCAGAAGGCGTTTCTCGAGCGCGTGATTGCGCTGCAGGCGAATCGTGCGCAGCAGTTGCAGGCCGACCTGAGCGTTGCGCGCAGCCAGCAGGCCGAAGTTGCGCAGCGGCAGCGGTCGGCGCAGGAGCAGACACAGGCGCTGCAGGTCGAGAAGCGGGCCGCGCAGCTGCAGCTGCGTGATCTGCAGGAGCAGGTGCGACAGCTCGAGAAGCAGACCGAGACGGGGCTGCCCGCGCACAAGTAACGATTCGTCAGACGGACGCAGAGAGACGAGCAAAACCCGGCGAAGCGAGCTTCGCCGGGTTTTTTTATGACGCGGCCGTCAGCGCGTGAACGCGTCCGGCGTATCGGTCAGGCGGCGATGGGACAGTTGCGTCGTCCAGTCGAAATTGACTGGAGGGAGCGTGCGTTGCGCGGGCTGGCTGCGCAGCGCGCCTGCCATCGCAATCAGCCTGAGCGGATCGTCGAGCGTGCCGCGCGAATTGGCGACAGCGCGTGGCGCGGTTGCGACTCGATCGCGTGCCCGGGTGTCGACCGTGTTGCGCCGTATCGGCGGATGCGCAGCGAGCCGCGGCATGGTCGTGGGCCGGGCCGGTGTCGCCGTCGTGCGCTTACCGTTCGAACGAGGCAGCGATGCAGTGGTCGTGTGCGGCACGCTGGACGTTGCCCTCGGACGAAGCGACGCCGGACGACGCGTGACGGGGGGATAGGCCGGCGGCGATGCGGCCGTTGTCGCGACGGGCTCGGCCATCTTGTGCTGCGGTGGCGCGCTCGTCGACGGACGCGTCTGAACCGTGGCGATCCGCACGGTGTCGGACGACGACGTAGCGTGATCCGGTACGCCGCCTGCCGTTTGAATCGCGTAGGCAGGCGCGAACTCCACAGGCTGTTCATGTGCGGCAATCAGCCAGCCGATGATGCCGAGCGCGCCGATGCTCCAGCAGATCGCGTACCGTGCACGCCGGTCGCGAAAACCGCCGGCGGCATGGCGGGAGTGCCGATCCGCAGCGGCAGGCAGTACAACCGACGATCCGACGTGAGCCGGGGCCGACGCGGCGACGGGCAGCGGCTGCCAGTGGCACGTGCGGTGCGGTCGGTCTACGTCGATGCAGGTCGTCGTCAGTGTCGCGACGCAGTGCTTGCCGGGCTGCGCGCCGGGTGCGTCGCGAAAGATCCAGTCGCGGCCGAACGACGGCACGCGATCGAGCGGAGCGACGCGTGGGAGGGCGAGCACGCCTGCAACGGGGACGAGGTGCGATGGGGTCATAGGGCGGTGCGCCACGCGACACGGGCAACCGTGCCGGTGCGGCGCGGAACTGTCGTTGCAAATCGAGACATTGTGGTCAGCCGGCGAAGGCCGGTCGATCAGATCAATCCGATTTTTGCTTCCGTTTCGGGACGACTCGTACTAGGAGAACTCTGAGAAGGCAACGGCAGGGGCGACACAAGGCAAATGTCGGGTTGACGTGGCATGATGCGCGAACCATGCCGGTGCGCGCGTCGCTGCGCGGCGCGCCGCCGGCGGGCAGCGATGTCCGTGCGCGCCGGCCCGGCGCTGCGTGCGTCGTCGGATCCATGCGGCGCGGATTCGCGCCATCCGAGCTGAGCGAGAAATCCATGTCCACCGCGTCACACGCCATCGCGCAGGAATCGAAATTCCGCACCGTGTTCCGGGTCGTCAGCGGCAACTTCCTGGAAATGTACGACTTCATGGTCTACGGCTATTACGCGTCGGCCATCGCCAAAACCTACTTTCCGAGCGGTAATGCATTCGCGTCGCTGATGCTGTCGCTGTCGGTGTTCGGCGCGGGCTTCCTGATGCGGCCGGTCGGCGCGATCGTGCTCGGTGCGTACATCGACCACCATGGCCGCCGCAAGGGGCTGATCCTGACGCTCGGGCTGATGGCGCTCGGCACGCTCACGGTGGCCGCGATACCCGGCTATGCGACGATCGGCGTGCTCGCGCCTGCGCTCGTGCTGCTCGGCCGGCTGCTGCAGGGCTTTTCGGCGGGCGTCGAACTCGGCGGCGTGTCGGTCTATCTGTCGGAGATCGCGACGAAGGGGCACAAGGGGTTCTATACGTCGTGGCAATCGGGCAGCCAGCAGGTGGCCGTCGTGTTCGCCGCGTTCGTGGGCGTGCTGCTGAACCGTCTGCTGCCGGCCGAGGAGATGACCGCGTGGGGCTGGCGCATTCCGTTCCTGATCGGCTGCCTGATCGTGCCGTTCCTGTTCCTGATCCGTCGTTCGCTGAAGGAGACCGACGAGTTCCTCGCGAAGCGTCATCGTCCGACGATGGGCGAGATCATGCGTTCGATGCTCGACAACTGGGGCGTCGTGGTTGCAGGCATGGGGATGGTGATCATGACGACGGTGTCGTTCTACATGATCACCGCCTATACGCCGACGTTCGGCAAGGAAGTGCTGCACCTGTCGTCGCTCGACGCACTCGTCGTGACCGTCTGCGTGGGGATCTCCAATCTCGTGTGGCTGCCGCTGTCCGGTGCGTTGTCCGACCGCATCGGGCGCCGCCCGGTGCTGATCACGTTCACCGTGCTGACGCTGCTGTCGGCGTACCCGGCCGTGCTGTGGCTCGTCGGCGATCCGTCGTTCCTGCGGCTGCTCGCGGTCGAGCTGTGGCTGTCGTTCCTGTACGCGTCGTATAACGGGGCGATGGTCGTCGCGCTGACCGAAGTGATGCCGGCCGATGTGCGCACGGCCGGTTTCTCGCTCGCATACAGCCTGGCGACGACGATCGGCGGTTTCACGCCCGCGATCTCGACGCTGCTGATTCATCAGACCGGGAACAAGGCGGCGCCGGGGCTGTGGTTGAGCGTCGCCGCGATTTGCGGGCTGGTCGCGACGCTCGTGCTGTATCGCACGCCGGAGGCGCGCAACCAGTACAAGGCGGCCTGAGCGCCACCCGTCCATCGCGTGGCGCCGGCCGCAGGCATCGCATTGAAAAAGGGAGCGCGCCGCGCTCCCTTTTTTCGTCTGCGTTCAGGCTTCGCGCAGCATGCCGGCAACTGCGGCCGCCACGTCGAGCCATTGTCCAGGCGCGGGCTGGCGGGCGAGCCGGGCCTGCGGATACCACGGGCAGTCGTCGCCAGTGAACCAGCGCCAGTCCGGCGCGAACGGTAGCATGACCCACAGCGGCTTGCCGAGCGCGCCGGCGAGGTGCGCGACTGCCGTATCGATCGTGACGACGCCGTCGAGCCGCTCGACCAGCGCAGCCGTGTCGGCAAAGTCGTTCAGCCGGCCGTCGAGCCGATGCACGCGTGGATGCGCGTCGACGCGCGCGCGTTCGTCGTCGTCGAGTGCGGGCTGCAGCACGATCCAGTCGATGTCCGGCAGCGCGAGCAGCGGTGCAAGTGCGTCGAACGGCATCGAGCGGTTTTCCTGCGCCTGCCGGCGCCCCGACCACGCGAGGCCGAACTTGCGTTTCGACTGCCCGCCGAGCGAGCCGCGAAAGCGCCTGCCGGTGCCGTCGGGGGCATCGAGGTAGCGCGAGCCCGCGACGATGTCCTCCTCCGTCTGAAGCCCGAGCAGGAACGGCAGGCTCATCAGCGTGCATGCGATATCCGCGGCAGGCGCTTTCGCGCTGCCCTGTGCGACGAGCGTCACGCGCCAGCGCGACGCGGCCGGCGCCAGCAGCGTCACGAGTTCCGGCTGGACTTCGAGCACGACGCGCGCGCAGCGCGCGCGAGCGAGCGGCACGAAGCGGACGAACTGCAGCGTGTCGCCGAAGCCCTGTTCCGCACGGATCAGCAGCGTGCGCGACGCAATCGGCTCGCCCTGCCAGCGCGGCAGCGTGCCGAGCGGCGTCGCGCCCGGCGTGTCGTGGCGCGCTTCATAGGCAGGCAGACCGCGCGTGAAGTCGCCGAGCGTGAGCAGCGTGACCGCACGGTGCAGCCGGGCCAGCGTGAGATCGGGCGCGACGCGCAGCGCCTGGTCGAATGCGCGCAGCGCCATCTCGTGCGCACCGAGCGCGTGATGTGCGTTGCCGAGGTTCAGCCAGGCCAGGCTGAACGATGGATCGAGACCGACCGCACGCTCGTAGTAGGGCAGCGCGTCGCGGTGGCGGGCCTGCGCGCTCAGTGCGTTCGCGAGCCCGAACAGCGCGAGCGGAAACGGCGGATGCAGCGCGAGCGCGGCTTCGAACGCGGCGGCCGCCTCGGCATGCCGGCCGACCGCATCGAGCGTGTTGCCGAGATTGAAGTGCGCGGCGACGAAGCGTGGCTGAGCGGCGATCGCGGCCTGGAAGTGCGCGATCGCGTCGTCGGCGCGGCCCATCGCGTTCAGCGCCATCGCGAGGTTGTTGTGCGCCCCCGCATGCCCGGGCCGCAGCTCGAGCGCACGATGGAACGCGGCGAGCGCGTCGTCGTGGCGGCCGAGCGCGTTCAGCGCGTTGCCGAGATTATTGTGGATCGACGCATCGTCGGGCGTGAGCCGGAGCGCGCGGCCGAACGCATCGATCGCATCGTCGTGACGCTGCAGCGCCGCATACGCGTTGCCGAGGTTGTAGTGCGCAAGCGGAAATTCGGGCGCGAGCGTCAGCGCATTGCGAAAGCGGTCGACGGCTTCGTCGAGCCGGCCGAGCGCCTTCAGCGCGTTGCCGAGATTGAGCTGCAGCGCGGCATCGTCCGGACGCAGCGCGACAGCGCGGCCGACGAGATCGGCCGCCTCTGCGTGCTGGCCCTGCTGGTGCCGCAGCACGCCGAACAGATGCAGCGCGTCGGCGTCGGCGGGGTTGGAGGCGAGCGCGTTGCGATAGCCGTGCTCGGCCTCGGCGAGGCGGCCCGCGCGGTGTGCGGCATACGCCCGTTCGAATGCGGAATCCATGACGCGAAAACTGACGGAAAGCGCGTATTTTCCCACACCGCGCGGCGGTGCCGCTCGTTTGCCGATCGGCATATGGCCCCGTCACCGGGAGCGGCGTAGACTTGCAGGATCGCGTGTCATCGAGGTTCTCATGGCTGACACACTGCCCGATATCCGGCCCGTGCTGATCGTCGGCGCGGGTCCGACCGGCCTTGCCGCGGCGATGAGCCTCGCGCGAGCCCGCGTGCCGGTGCGTATCATCGATCGGCTCGCCGCGCCTGCGCCGCACTCGCGCGCGATCGGCATCCAGGCGCGCACGCTCGAACTGCTGGAGCAGCATCGCGCGGTCGAGCCGTTTCTCGCGCTCGGCCATCGCGCGCATGCGGCCGCGCTCCATGCCGACGGCCGCGTGATCGCACGGCTCGATTTCGATCCGCTGCAAACGCGTTATCCATACCTGCTGTTTCTCGACCAGGCCGTCACCGAGCGCCTGCTCGCCGAGCACCTGACCCGGCTCGGCGTGACGGTCGAGCGCGGCGCGACGCTGACCGCGTGCGAAGCGGGCGGCGCGTCGCTCGACGTGTCGATCCGCCGCGCCGACGGCCGCGACGAATCGTTCGCCCCGTCATACCTGATCGCGGCCGATGGCGCGCACAGCACGGTCAGGCATCTGCTCGGCCTGGGCTTCACCGGGCATGCGTTCGAACAGACTTTCCTGCTGGCCGATTTCGCGGCGATACCCGACTGGCCGGACGAGGAGATCCACCTGTTCACGACGCCCGAGGGTATCGCCGGCCTGTTTCCGATGGGAGGCGGCCGTTACCGGCTGGTGGCCGACCGGCCGCCCGGCAGCGACGCGTCGCCCGATGCGCCGACCCCGTCGCTCGCGGAATGCGACGCGATCGTGCGTGCCCGTGCCGGTGCGTCGATTTCGCCGAGCGATCTCGCGTGGTCGTCCTATTTTCACCTGCACAGCCGGATGATCGACCGGCTGCGTCACGGCCGCGTGTTTTTCGCGGGCGACGCCGCGCACGTGCACAGCCCGGCTGGCGCGCAGGGCATGAACACCGGTATCCAGGAAGCCTTCAATCTCGGCTGGAAGCTCGCGCGCGTGCTCGGCGCGGGCACGCCCGAGCGGCTGCTCGACACGTATCACGCGGAACGTCATCCGATCGAGCGCGACGTGTTGCGGCAGACCGGTTTCGTCACGCAGATCGTCGAAGCCGAGCGCGGCGCGATGAAGCTGCTGCGCGATCACGTCGTGCCGGTGCTGGCTTCGTTCGGGCCGATGCGCGATGCGGTACGGCGCACGGTCAGCGAACTCGGCGTGCAGTACCGGAAGAGTCCGCTCACGCTCGAGCGCGTGCTCGACGGCGGGCCGCGCGCGGGCGAGCGGGCACCCGACGCACGCGTGCGCGTGCTCGACGGGCCGCTCGGCCAGGCGCCCGGAACGGCGCGGCTATACGACCTGCACGATCCGGCGAGCTTCACGTTGCTGCTGCTGGAAGAGCCGGCGAACGCCGACGCCGGCACGGTGCTGCCGATACCGGCCGATGCGCAGGCGCTCGTGCAGGGGCTCGAACGGATCATGCCGGATGCGGTGCGATTCTGGCGCATCACCGATGCCGAAGGCGGTGATGGCGCGCTTGTGCAGGAATACGGCCGCTCTCGGCCGTCGTTTTACCTGCTGCGGCCCGACGGTTATGTCGCCGCGCGCGGACGCACGGCGACCGACGCGAACGCGCTGCTGCGCCACTGCGAAAGCTGGTTCGCGGGCATGTCGCGATCCGCGTAGCGGTGCGGTCAGGCGCTCGCCGCGGCAGGCACGAGCGACGCGCGATGCACGGCAATCGCATCGCGCACGATCGGCGCCGCGCGTTGCGCGGCCTCGCCCGACGGGTCGTCGAGCGCCGCCAGGAACGCGCGGCGCATCCGCGGTTCCCAGAAGCGCCGGATGTGGTCGGCGATGCCGGTCAGCGCTTCATCTCGATCGGGCATCGATTCGAAGAATGCGCCGATCTGGTTGGCCATGTCGATCAGGTGTCGGTGGTCCATCGTGTCCTCACTTGCCTGTCGTCACGGTTGCGGTCGCGGCTGCGCGGCGCTCGAGCAGGTCGAGCTGTTCCGCGTTGAAGCGCGCGTACGCCTGCTGCCAGTCGGACGGTTGCGCGACAGGCAGCACCTGCACGGCCGTCACCTTGTACTCGGGGCAGTTCGTCGCCCAGTCCGAGCTGTCCGTCGTGATCACGTTCGCACCCGATTCGGGGAAGTGGAACGTCGTGTACACGACACCCGGCTGCATGCGTTCGGTCACGAGCGCACGCAGTACCGTCTGCCCCGCACGCGATTCGATACCGACCCAGTCGCCGCTGCGGATGCCGCGATCCTGCGCGTCGTGCGGATGGATCTCGAGGCGGTCCTCCTCGTGCCACTGCACGTTCTCGGTGCGGCGGGTCTGCGCGCCGACGTTGTACTGCGACAGGATGCGGCCCGTCGTCAGAATCAGCGGATAGCGCTGCGTGACCTTCTCCGGCGACGCAATGAACTGCGTGATCACGAACTTGCCCTTGCCGCGTACGAATGCGTCGATGTGCATCGTCGGCGTGCCTTCCGGTGCGTGCTCGTTGCACGGCCACTGGATGCTGCCGAGCGCGTCGAGCTTCGCGTACGACACGCCCGAGAAGGTCGGCGTGAGCCGCGCGATTTCGTCCATGATGTCCGACGGATGCGCATAGTCCATCTCGTAGCCGAGCGCGCGCGACAGCATCAGCGTGACTTCCCAGTCCGCGTAGCCTGCGAGCGGCGGCATCACCTTGCGCACGCGCGAGATGCGGCGTTCCGCGTTCGTGAACGTGCCGTCCTTCTCGAGGAACGACGAGCCGGGCAGCAGCACATGCGCGTACTTCGCGGTCTCGTTCAGGAAGATGTCCTGCACGACGATGCATTCCATCGCCGACAGTGCGGCCGCGACGTGCTGCGTATTCGGGTCGGACTGGACGATGTCCTCGCCCTGGCAGTAAAGCCCCTTGAAGCTGCCGTCGAGCGCCGCGTCGAACATGTTCGGGATGCGCAGCCCCGGTTCCGGTTGCAGTTTCGCCGACCACGCTGCCTCGAACTGCGTGCGCACGATCTCGTCGCCGATGTGCCGGTAGCCGGGCAGCTCGTGCGGGAACGAGCCCATGTCGCACGAGCCCTGCACGTTGTTCTGGCCGCGCAGCGGATTGACGCCGACGCCTTCGCGGCCGATGTTGCCGGTCGCCATCGCGAGGTTCGCGATGCCCATCACCGTGGTCGAGCCCTGCGCGTGTTCGGTCACGCCCAGCCCGTAATAGATCGCGGCATTGCCGCCCGTCGCATAGAGGCGCGCGGCTTCGCGTACCCGCTCGGCCGGCACGCCCGTCACGTCGGCGGTTGCCTCGGGCGAGTTGTCGGCACGCGACACGAAGTCGCGCCATTGCTCGAATGCGCGCGTCTCGCAGCGCTCGGCGACGAACGCGTCGGCGACGAGCCCTTCGGTGACGATCACGTGCGCGAGCGCGTTGACGATCGCGACGTTGGTGCCGGGGCGCAACTGCAGGTGGTGGGTGGCCTTCACGTGCGGGCCGTCGACGACGTCGATGCGGCGCGGGTCGATCACGATCAGCTTCGCGCCTTCACGCACGCGCCGCTTCAGCCGCGAGCCGAACACCGGGTGGCCGTCGGTGGGGTTCGCGCCCATCACGACGATCACGTCGGCCTGGCCGACCGACGCGAAGGTCTGCGTGCCGGCCGATTCGCCGAGCGTCGTCTTGAGGCCATAGCCCGTCGGCGAGTGGCACACGCGTGCGCAGGTGTCGACGTTGTTGTTGCCGAACGCGGCGCGCACCAGCTTCTGCACGAGGTAGGTTTCCTCGTTCGTGCAACGCGACGACGTGATGCCGCCGATCGAGTCGCGGCCGTACTTCTGCTGCAGCTTGCGGAATTGCGTTGCCGCATAGGTGAGCGCTTCGTCCCAGCTGACTTCGCGCCACGGGTCGGTGATCTTCTCGCGGATCATCGGCTTCGTGATGCGGTCCTTGTGCGTGGCATAGCCCCACGCGAAGCGTCCCTTCACGCACGCGTGGCCCTCGTTCGCGAGGCCGTTCTTGTGCGGCGTCATGCGCACGACCTGCGTGCCCTTCATCTCGGCCTTGAACGAGCAGCCGACGCCGCAGTACGCGCAGGTCGTGACGACCGAGTGTTCGGCCTGGCCGAGTTGCACGACGGATTTTTCCTGCAGCGTCGCGGTCGGGCACGCGGCGACGCACGCGCCGCACGACACGCACTCCGATGCCATGAACGATTCGCTTTCGCCCGCGGCGACGCGCGATTCGAAGCCGCGTGAGGCGATCGTCAGTGCGAACGTGCCCTGCGTTTCCTCGCACGCGCGCACGCAGCGGTTGCAGACGATGCATTTCGACGGGTCGTACGTGAAGTACGGATTCGACTCGTCCTTTTTGTCGCGCAGATGATTCGCGCCGTCGAAGCCGTAACGCACCTCGCGCAGCCCGACGACGCCTGCCATGTCCTGCAGTTCGCAGTCGCCGTTGGCGGGGCAGGTGAGGCAATCGAGCGGATGGTCGGAGATGTACAGCTCCATCACGTTGCGACGCAGCGACTGCAGGCGGTCCGATTGCGTGCGCACCTTCATGCCCGCTTCGGCAGGCGTCGTGCACGACGCCGGATAACCGCGCCGGCCTTCGATTTCGACGAGGCACAGCCGGCACGAGCCGAACGGTTCGAGCGAATCGGTCGCGCAGAGTTTCGGGACGTTGACGCCGGCTTCGATCGCCGCGCGCATCACCGACGTGCCGGCCGGCACCGTGACCGGCTGGCCGTCGATTTCGAGCGTGACGTCGGTATCGGCATGCCGTTGCGGCGTGCCGTAGTCGGTATCGTCGAACGGGTCGCTGGCACGCGCCTGCGCGGCGCTCTTGCACGCGCATTGGCCCGAGCCGCAGCCGCCTTGGCGGACGTTGTTCGTGTCGAGGGACATGCAGGGCTCCTTCTGGGTCAGGCCGCAGCCTTGACCGGACCCGCCGCGGCATCCTTGCCGGCGGCGAGCCCGAAATCTTCGGGGAAATGGTCGAGCGCGGACAGCACCGGATACGGCGTCATGCCGCCCATTGCGCACAGCGAACCGGCCAGCATCGTGTCGCACAGGTCGCGCAGCAGCGTGACCTGCCGCTCCGACGTGTCGCCGTGGCGGATGCGCGCGATCGTCTCGACGCCGCGCGTCGAACCGATCCGGCACGGCGTGCACTTGCCGCACGATTCGATCGCGCAGAACTTCATCGCGTATTCGGCGAGTTCGGCGAGGTTCGACGTGTCGTCGTGCAGCACGATGCCGCCGTGGCCGACGACCGCACCGATCGCCGTATACGCTTCGTAGTCGAGCGGCACGTCCCACTGGTGATCGGGCAGGTAGGTGCCGAGCGGGCCGCCGACCTGGGCAGCACGCGCGGGCCGGCCGCTTGCCGTGCCGCCGCCGAAGTCGAACAGCAGCTCGCGCAGCGTCACGCCGAACGCGAGCTCGACGAGGCCGCCGTGGCGGATGTTGCCCGCGAGCTGGAACGGCAGCGTGCCGCGCGAGCGGCCCATCCCGTAGTCGCGATAGAACGCCGCGCCGCGCGCGAAGATCACGGGCGCCGTCGCGAGCGTGATCACGTTGTTGATGACGGTCGGCTGGCCGTACAGGCCGGCGAGCGCGGGCAGCGGCGGTTTCGCACGCACGACGCCGCGCTTGCCTTCGAGCGATTCGAGCAGCGCCGTTTCCTCGCCGCACACGTACGAGCCCGCGCCTTTCGCGACGTGCAGCTCGAACGCATGCGCGGAGCCGAGCACGTGCTCGCCGAGCCAGCCGGCTTCGCGTGCGCGGGCGATCGCGGCTTCGAGCGTGGCGATCGCGTGCGGGTATTCGCTGCGCACGTAGATGTAGCCGACCGTTGCGCCCGTCGCGATCCCCGCGATGATCATCCCTTCGATCAGGCAGTACGGATCGCATTCCATGATCAGGCGATCGGAGAAAGTGCCCGAGTCGCCTTCGTCCGCGTTGCAGACGATGTATTTCTGCCGGGCGCTCGCCTGCCGGACCGTACGCCACTTGATGCCGGCCGGGAACGCTGCACCACCTCGACCGCGCAGCCCCGATTCGATCAGCGTTTCGCACGCGGCATCGCCGTCGAGCGCGAGTGCGTTCTTCAGGCCGGCGAGGCCTTCGTATTTCAGGTAGTCGTCGATCGACAGCGGATCGGTCAGGCCGATGCGCGCGAACGTGAGGCGTTGCTGGCGCGCGAGATAGGGCAATGCGTCGACGAGGCCGACGCCGCTCGGATGCGCGCCGCCGTCGAGCCAGCCGGCATCGAACAGCGCCGGCACGTCGGCGGCCGACAGGTTTGCGTAGCCGACGCGGCCGGCGGTCGTGCCGACCTCGACGAGCGGTTCGAGCCACAGCAGCCCGCGCGAGCCGTTGCGGATCAGTTCGATCGCAACACCGCGCCGCTCGGCTTCCGCGACGATCGCGGCCGCGAGCGAGTCGGCGCCGAGCGCCAGCGCGGACGAATCGCGCGGGACGTAGATGCGGGTCGTCGTCATGCGGCCTCCGGAGCGTGGGCGACCGCGTCGGCCAGCAGCGCGTCGAATTTCTCCGGCGTGACCTTCGCATGCAGCACGCCGTTGACCGTCAGCGACGGCGATTGCGCGCACAGCCCAAGGCAGTACACCGATTCGAGGGCGACTTCACCGGGCGCATGCGAATCCGCGGCGGCGTCGTGCGCCGCGTCGAACCGGCACCCCGTGCGCGCTTCCGCATGCGCGGCGAGCGATTCGCAGCCCATGCTGCGGCACGCTTCGGCGCGGCACATCTGGATCGTCACGCGCGCGGGCGGCGCGGTGCGGAAGTGGTGGTAGTAAGTCAGGACGCCGTGCACTTCCGCGCGCGACAGGTTAAGCGCCTTCGCGAGCGGCGCAACGCAGCCCGGCGGCACGTAGCCCGCGTCGTCCTGGATCGCGTGCAGGATCGCGACCAGCGACTGGCCGGCGCGCGCGTGGCGCTCGACGAGCGCGTCGGGCGCGTGGGAGTTCGGGGACATCGGTTATGCTCCTCCAAAGTCTCATATGCGCATGGACTTCATATAGTGCGCATTGCGGCTTCGTTCTGATTGATTTTGACCAACGATAAGCGGAAGCTTTTGCGGTCGCAATAGGAAATCGGAGTGCATAATTGATTCGAATCGAATGCGACGCGTATCTGACCGTACGCGACACGGAAGGCCGCACCGCCAGCCTGTCGGATGTCGCGCCGCTGCTGGAACTCGTGGCCGACACGGGCAGCATTGCGCAGGCCGCGCAAGCGAAAGGGCTGTCCTACCGGCACGCGTGGGGCATGCTGCGCGCGCTGGAGGCGTGCATCGGCGGAGAACTGATCGAAACCGCGCGCGGCAAGGGCTCGACGCTGTCGGCGCTCGGGCAGGCGGTCGTCGATGCGCAGCGCCTTGCGCGCAGCCGGCTCGACGGGAACCTGCGTACGCTGGCGGCCGAAGTGGCGAGCGACCTGAATCGTCGGCTCGCGCAGCGTGATGGCGCCGTGCGCATCCACGCGTCGCACGGCTACGCGGTCGCGACGCTCGTATCGGCGCTCGTCGATGCGCAGGCGGCTGTCGACATCAAGTACCGCGAGAGCGTCGAGGCCGTGCAGGCGCTTGCCCGCGGCGAGTGCGACCTGGCTGGCTTCCATCTGCCGCGTGGCGCGTTTCGCGCGCAGTGCGCACAGATCTACCGGCCGTGGCTCGACGATACGCGCCATGTGCTGATCCACCTGACACGGCGTCAGCAGGGGCTGTTCGTTCCGCGCGGCAACCCGAAGCAGGTTCGTGGGCTCGCGGATCTCGCGCGCAATGACATCCGCTTCGTCAACCGCCAGCCGGGGTCGGGCACGCGCATGCTGCTGGATCTCGCGCTGCGGGCGATCGGCATCGATCCCGAGCGTATCGACGGCTATGCGTCCGCCGAACTCACCCATTCGGCGATCGCGGCATTCGTCGCGAGCGGGATGGCCGATCTAGGCTTCGGCGTCGAGCCTGCCGCCCATCATTTCGGCCTCGATTTCATCCCGGTCGTCGACGAGGACTATTACTTCGCGTGCGAACGCGCGCAGCTCGACGCGCGGCCGCTTGCCGGCGTACTGGCGCTGTTGCGCGACGTGCGTTTCATCGAGCGCGTCGCGCATCTCGACGGCTACGATCCGGCCGCGTGCGGATCGCTGACGAGCATCGTGGCGGGGCTGGCCGGCGGCGAGGGCGCGGGCTTGCCGGACGGCAATTCCCGGTAACGCGGGCGCGATCGAACCGCGATGCAGCAGTGGGGGATTTGCGCTACGCTTGCCGCTTGATCAACGTTCCAACAAGCACGCCGTTCAAGCGTCATCCCGCCATGAAATTTTCCGTTCCCCTCGCCGCGGCAGCGTTGACCGCGGGGCTGCTGGTCACTGTTTCGCCGTTTGCGCTCGCGCAGAATTCTCCTGGTGTGCCCGGCGGTATCCTGAGCGAACAGTTTCGCCTGAACGAACATCCGCAGATGCCGTTCGCGGCGTCGGCGCCGTCGCAGAAATACCAGAGCGGCAAGAAGTCGGCCTTACGTCGCAAGGGCGACTTGGGCGATCCGAGCGGCTGCAACCTGAAGTGTCCGATGGATAGCCGGTAACACGGCGGACGGGTGCGCCCGCACGGAGGTCATGCTGCACCGGTTCGCTGGCGCGCGTTGCGCCTGTGCACCGGCCTGACCGGCTGACCGGCAACTGCAGGATCCTGTACACATTCGATTCTGTCCGAGCCCCGCGAAGCGTTGCCGCTTCGCGGGGCTTTTTGCTTTCCGGCGAATCTTCATGCGATTCGATGTCGGGCGATGTCCGCGTGTGCGCATCGCTGGCCTGGCGGGGAATTTAGGGTTAACCCGTAAATCAGGAAGGATGTCTTCCTGAAACCTGCCTTATTCTTAAGCATCCGCCTACATAAACTTCGGGTTGTCAGCGATGAACAAGGTGTTCACCGCGAACACAGACAAATCTGGAGGTAGGTCATCATGAAGTCGCTCGTTCAAGCTGTTGTCGTTGCTGCCGCTCTCGTTGCCCCGGTCGTGTCGTTCGCCCAGTCGGGTTCGACGATCACCCGCGCACAGGTTCGCGCTGAACTGGTCCAGCTGCAGCAGGCAGGTTACAACACCGCTCGCGGCGAAGATCCGCATTACCCGGAAGCGATCCAGGCTGCAACGGCGCGTGTTGCAGAGCAGCAGCGCGCTGCGCTGGCGCAGGCGCAAGGCGCCGACGCCAGCGGTTACGGTGCACAGGCGCAGGGCGCGTCGGCATCGGGTTCGCGTGCAATGGGCGTGCGCCCGGCCACCGCTGAAGAAATGAAGTCGCTGTATCGCGGCAGCTAAGCCGCGTATCGCCCGGTGTGCGTGAATGCCGGGTGCGACGACACGTCGCGCCCGGCGCCGCAGCACCCGGGCTGGCCGCTGCCGGGCGCGATCGATGATTGCGCAGGCGCGGCAGGACATCCGTCACCTCCTGTCGCCGGAAGTCCGGCGGCATTCCGCCCGGCCCATCCGTGGCTGGGCGCTTTTTCGGCAGGAGAGGGACGCATGCGTTTCGCCGGCAACAAAAAACCCCGCAGACTTGCGTCATGCGGGGTTCGTGCGGCGAACGCGGAATTTGGTGGAGGCGGCGGGAATCGAACCCGCGTCCAGAAGCGCTCTACGACTAGTTCTACATGTTTAGTTCAGTCATTTGATTTAACCGCAGCGACGCGGACGAACACGCTGCACTACGGCGATTCGCTAAGTTTTCGACCCTGGCGTCGCGACGCCGACAGAGCTTAACTGACGTAAATGACCTCTGGCGGTATTGCTACCGGTCTTGCGACACTAGCCCGTCAGTGAACTAGGCAGAGGACGGCGGCCCTTAGGCTGCCAGTGCGAACGTATCGTCGTTTGCAGTTACGATTTTCCCATTGATTAACGAGGTGACGGGTCCTCGACATGCCCTAGCCGCTTCACAACCCCTGTCGAAACCAGGTCGCCCCCGCGGATAAGATCAAACATTATAGCCCAACATCGCGCAGCAGTTCGCGTAGTTGCTGCGTCGTGTCGACGAGATGCTGCGCTTGCCAGTCGGATGGCGCGGCGCCGTCGCCGCAGTAGCCGTACGCGGCCGCGACCGTCGCCATGCCGGCGGCGCTGCCGGCCTGAATGTCGCGCAGGTCGTCGCCGACGTAGACGATGCGCGCAGGCGCGAGCGTCAACTGGTCGGCCGCATGCAGCAGCGGGGCCGGGTGCGGCTTCGGGTGCGGCGTTGTGTCGCCCCCGACGACGCAGGCGGCGCGCGGCGCGAGACCGAGCAGGTCGACGAGCGGCGCCGTGAGCCGCATCGCCTTGTTCGTGACGATGCCCCAGCGCACGCCACGCGCGTCGAGCTCGTCGAGCACGTCGCCAATGCCCGGGAACAGCGTCGTATGCACGCACAGATCCGTCGCGTAGTTGGCCAGGAACTCGTCGCGCATCGCTTCGTAGCCGGGCGTGTGCGGATCGATGCCGAACGCGCCGCCGAGCAGGCCGCGTGCGCCGGCCGAGGCCAGCGGCCGCAGCACGTCGAGCGGTGTTTCCGGCAGGTCGCGCACGCGTTGCATCTTGTTGACGGCAGCCGCGAGATCGGGCGCCGTATCGGCGAGCGTACCGTCCAGGTCGAACAGCACGGCATCGCAGTGCAGCAGGCGCGGTTCGTCGAGTGCAGCCCGCGCGGTCGAGAGAGGAGTCGTCATGCCGGTTGGAAGGTCACGCGCCGCGGCGGCACGCGACGAGGTAGTTGATGTCCGCGTCGTTCGACAGCGCGAAGCGCTTGCCGATCGGGTGATACGTGATGCCCTTGATCTCCACGATGTGCAGATCCGTCGCGCGTATGAAGCCGGCCAGTTCCGACGGGCGGATGAAGCGCGCGTAGTCGTGCGTGCCCTTGGGCAGCATTTGCGCGATGTACTCCGCGCCGATCACGGCGAACAGGTAGGCCTTCAAGTTGCGGTTCAGCGTCGAGAAGAACACCCAGCCACCCGGTTTCACGAGCGTCGCGCACGCGGCGACGATATCGCCGGGCGACGGTACGTGCTCGAGCATCTCCATGCACGTGACGACATCGTAGGCGCCCGGTTCGCGCGCGGCGATCGCTTCGGCGGCGATGGCCTCGTAGTCGACCGTGATGCCGCTTTCGAGGCTGTGCAGGTCGGCGACGCCAAGCGCTTCAGTCGACAGGTCGATGCCTTTCACCTGTGCGCCGAGTCCGGCCATCGATTCGGACAGGATGCCGCCGCCGCAACCGATGTCGAGTGCGCGCTTGCCGGCGAGGTGCGCATGCGCATCGATCCAACCGAGCCGGACCGGGTTCAGGTCGTGCAGCGGCTTGAATTCGGCATTCGGATCCCACCACCGATGGGCGAGGTCGCTGAATTTCTGGAGTTCGTGCGGATCGGCGTTGGTCATGTCGGCAAACGGGCTACGGGAGGAGGGCGGTGCTGCGGTTCGTCAGCCCCGAGTATATAAGAAGCGGACGAGCGGCGAAGCGGCGAGCGCCTGGGCAGGCATCAAAGAAAAAGCCCCGCCGGGGCGGGGCTTTGAGGCAGTCGAAAACCGCGGCTTAGTTTGCCGGAACGGTCGTCTTCTGCACTTGCTGCGTACCAACCACTTCGACTTCCACGCGGCGATCCGGTGCGAGGCAGGCGATGAGTTGCTTGCGGTTCTTCTGGTTGCAGCCAGTCGTAACCGGGTTGCGCTTGCCCTTGCCTTCCGTGTAGATCTTGTTGGCCGGCACACCCTTGCTGACCAGGTACGACTTCACGGCTTGCGCACGGCGCAGCGACAGACGGTCGTTGTACTTGTCCGAACCGATGCGGTCCGTGTAGCCCGTTGCGACGACCACTTCCGTGTTCATGCCTTCGATCTTCGAAGCCAGTTCGTCCAGCTTTTGCTTGCCCAGCGGCTTGAGCGTTGCCTTGTCGAAGTCGAACAGTGCGTCAGCTTGATACGTGATCTTCTGGCTCGTGATTGCCGGAGCGACCGGAGCGACCGGCGGCTGCGGTGCCTGGGCGACCAGTGCGCCATCGCACTTCGCGTTGGCGGTGGCCGGCGTCCAGAACGCATCGCGCCAGCAGAGCTCGTTCGTGCCGTTCATCCACACCCATTCGCCCGTGCCGTTGACCCAGTTGTCATTGACGGCTTGACGCGACGCCGGCACCGACTGTGCCGAAGCGGATGCAGCCATAACTGCGGTAGCTGCAATGAACGCGAGCTTTGAAAGTTTATTCATATTTCTCCTCTCGAAATTGAGATTACCGCAGGTTTACTGCGAGCCTGTTGACGGTGACAAGTCATACATTGCTCGAAGTATAACATTGGTGCGGCACAAAAAACGCGGCGCCGCCTCTGTGTAGACTTCGAGCAGCGTCTAACTTTCAGTGCGTTGGCATTTTGCCATATCGTTCCCTTCCTACGAAAAAAAATCCTCCCCACCCCAAGATCGCTTCAACTTTGTGGTGCATGCGCAACACTGACCTGCCGTAACTTTTAGAGATTGTCAAGAGTGTGGCGACGAAATTGCGCCGGTGAATGCAGTTGTTTACTCGTGCGCGAAAAACAAGCGATGTTGCAATCGTCCGTGATGTCGAGTCGGGCGCGATTGCGGTGTGCAATTCCGGCCGATTCGCTGGCGCTGCGATTTTTGCTATTTATATATAGAGGGGGCGGCGAATTGGCGGCTGATGGGCGCATGTTAGAATCTCGCGTTGCGTTGCGCATGCAGCGCCCACGCGAAAGGCGTTCGCCGTCTTCGCTCCGAAACGATACGGATACATGGATCAATTCGCCAAAGAGACCCTGCCCACCTCCCTAGAGGAGGAAATGCGCCGTTCGTATCTCGATTACGCGATGAGCGTGATCGTCGGACGTGCCCTCCCGGATGTCCGCGATGGCCTGAAGCCCGTGCACCGGCGCGTGTTGTTCGCGATGCACGAACTGAACAACGACTGGAACCGCGCGTACAAGAAGTCGGCGCGTATCGTCGGTGACGTGATCGGTAAGTACCACCCTCACGGCGACACTGCGGTCTACGACACGATCGTGCGGATGGCGCAGGACTTCTCGCTGCGCTACATGCTGATCGACGGGCAGGGCAACTTCGGCTCGATCGACGGCGACAATGCCGCGGCGATGCGTTACACCGAAATTCGCATGGCGAAGATCGGCCACGAGCTGCTCGCCGACATCGACAAGGAAACGGTCGATTTCGAGCCGAACTACGACGGCAACGAAATGCAGCCGTCGGTCCTGCCGTCGCGCATCCCGAACCTGCTGATCAACGGCTCGTCGGGTATCGCGGTCGGCATGGCGACCAACATTCCGCCGCACAACCTGAACGAAGTCGTCGACGCGTGCCAGCATCTGCTGGGCAACCCGGAAGCGACGATCGACGAACTGATCGAGATCATCCCGGCGCCGGATTTCCCGACGGCCGGCATCATCTACGGCGTCGCCGGCGTGCGCGACGGCTACCGCACCGGGCGCGGTCGCGTCGTGATGCGCGCGGCCACGCACTTCGAGGAGATCGACCGCGGCCAGCGGATGGCGATCATCGTCGACGAGCTGCCGTATCAGGTGAACAAGCGTTCGCTGCTCGAGCGGATCGCCGAGCTCGTCAACGAGAAGAAGCTCGAAGGCATCTCCGACATCCGCGACGAGTCCGACAAGAGCGGCATGCGTGTCGTGATCGAGCTCAAGCGCGGCGAAGTGCCGGAAGTGGTGCTGAACAACCTGTACAAGGCGACGCAGCTCCAGGACACGTTCGGCATGAACATGGTCGCGCTCGTCGACGGCCAGCCGAAGCTGCTGAACCTGAAGGAAATCCTGCAGTGCTTCCTGTCGCATCGACGCGAAGTGCTGACGCGCCGCACGATCTACGAACTGCGCAAGGCCCGCGAACGCGGCCACGTACTCGAAGGTCTGGCGGTTGCGCTCGCGAACATCGACGAGTTCATCGCGATCATCAAGGCCGCGCCGACGCCGCCGATCGCGAAGGCGGAGTTGATGGCGAAGCCGTGGGATTCGTCGCTCGTGCGCGAGATGCTCACGCGTGCCGAGAGCGAGAATGCGGCGGCCGGCGGCCGTTCCGCGTACCGTCCGGAAGGCCTGAACCCGGCGTTCGGCATGCAGGTCGACGGGCTGTACCGCCTGTCCGACACGCAGGCCCAGGAAATCCTGCAGATGCGTCTGCAGCGCCTGACCGGCCTCGAGCAGGACAAGATCATCGGCGAGTACCGCGAAGTGATGGCGCAGATCGCCGACCTGCTGGACATCCTCGCGCGCCCCGAGCGGATCACGACGATGATCGGCGAGGAGCTGACCTCGGTGAAGGCCGAGTTCGGCGACGCGCGCCGCTCGAAGATCGAGCTGAACGCGACCGAGCTGAACACCGAAGATCTGATCACGCCGCAGGACATGGTCGTCACGATGTCGCATGCGGGCTACGTGAAGTCGCAGCCGCTGTCCGAGTACCGTGCGCAGAAGCGCGGCGGTCGCGGCAAGCAGGCGACGCAGATGAAGGAAGACGACTGGATCGAGACGCTGTTCATTGCGAACACGCACGACTACATCCTGTGCTTCTCGAACCGCGGCCGCGTGTACTGGGTCAAGGTCTATGAAGTGCCGCAGGGCTCGCGCAACTCGCGCGGCCGCCCGATCGTCAACATGTTCCCGCTGCAGGAAGGCGAGAAGATCAACGTCGTGCTGCCGGTCAAGGAATTCTCGGCCGACAAGTTCATCTTCATGGCGACGTCGCTCGGCACCGTGAAGAAGACGCCGCTCGAGGCGTTCAGCCGCCCGATGAAGAAGGGCATCATCGCGGTCGGCCTCGACGAGGGCGACTACCTGATCGGTGCGTCGATCACCGACGGCGCGCACGACGTGATGCTGTTCTCGGACTCCGGCAAGGCCGTGCGCTTCGACGAGAACGACGTGCGTCCGATGGGCCGCGAGGCGCGCGGCGTGCGCGGCATGCAGCTCGAGGACGGGCAGCAGGTCATCGCGCTGCTGGTCGCCGGTAGCGAAGAGCAGACGGTGCTCACCGCGACCGAGAACGGCTACGGCAAGCGCACGCCGATCACCGAGTACACGCGTCACGGCCGCGGCACGAAGGGTATGATCGCGATCCAGACGTCCGAGCGCAACGGCAAGGTTGTGGCCGCAACGCTCGTCGATGCCGAAGATCAGATCATGCTGATCACGACGGCCGGTGTGTTGATTCGCACCCGTGTCTCGGAGATTCGCGAGATGGGCCGTGCTACGCAAGGTGTTACACTCATCAGTCTCGATGAGGGTACCAAGCTCTCTGGCCTGCAGCAGATCGCGGAGGCCGAGGAGGGTGACGGCGAGGCCGACGAGGCGTCGGACGGCGAAGCCTGAAGAACGGATGAGACTCTAGCCGCCGCGGGCGCGAAGCGCCGCGGCCGGCGAGCAACCATTCATATTTCCAAAAGGGAGTGATGATGCAAAAGCAATTCAAGCAACTGGTTCTGCTGGCTGCACTGGTGCCGACGTTCGCGATGGCGCAAGCGCTGTCGAATTCCGCACCGGCAGCTCCGGCAGCAGCTGCGCCGATCGACGCCGACAAGAAGGCAGCGATCAAGGATCTGCTCGACGCGATCGACGCGCCGAAGCTCGTGTCGGCAATCGGCAACAGCGCCGAAATGCAGGCCAAGCAACTCGTCCCGGCGATCCTGTCGGACGCGCTGTCGGAAAACAAGACGCTGAACGACAAGCAGAAGCAGGCTGCCGTTCCGACGCTGCAGAAGAACGCGGTGCCGAAGCTGGTTGACGGCGCAGGCAAGGTGTTCGGCACGCAACAGTTCCAGAACGACGCGATGTCGGCTCAGTACGACGCCTACGCGAAGTACTACAGCACGTCGGAGATCAAGGATCTGACGACGTTCTACAAGAGCCCGACGGGCCGCAAGTTCATCCAGGTTCAGGATCAAGTCGGTCGCGACGTGGTCAACGGCCTGATGCAGAAGTACATGCCGCAAGCTATCCAGGCAACGCGCACGCAGGCTGACAAGGAAGTCGCAGCAGTCAAGCCGGGCAAGTAAAGCCGTCCGGGCACGCCTCCGGCCGTTCGGCCGGGTTTGGCGGGAGCCTGACGACAGTGCGATAATGGCCGTTTGCGCGTGAGCGCAAGCGGCCATTTCTTTTCTGGCGCGTTCTGCCGGCAGCGAGCCGGTCGCGTCCCTCCGAGGTTTTCACGATGCGCGTCTTTAATTTCTCCGCCGGCCCCGCGGCGATGCCCGAGGAAGTGCTGCGACAAGCTGCCGACGAAATGCTCGACTGGCACGGCAGCGGCATGAGCGTGATGGAGATGAGCCACCGCGGCAAGGAATTCATGTCGATCCACGAGGCCGCGCTGACCGACCTGCGCGACCTGCTCGGCGTGCCGGCCAGCCACCGGATCCTGTTCCTGCAGGGCGGCGGTATCGCGGAAAACGCGATCGTGCCGATGAACCTGCTCGGGTCGCGCACGACGGCCGACTTCGTCGTCACGGGTTCGTGGTCGCAGAAGTCGTTCAGCGAAGCGAAGAAATACGGTACGCCGCATCTCGCCGCGACCGGCAAGACGGAAGACGGCTTCACGCGTGCGCCCGCGCGCGCCGAATGGCAGCTGTCGGACGATCCGGCCTACGTGCATCTGTGCACCAACGAGACGATCGACGGCGTCGAGACGTTCGAGATTCCCGATCTCGGCGACGTGCCGCTGGTCGCGGATGTCTCGTCGCACATCCTGTCGCGTCCGATGGACGTCGCGAAGTACGGCGTGCTGTTCGGCGGCGCGCAGAAGAACATCGGGATGGCCGGCGTGACGCTCGTGATCGTGCGCGAGGATCTGCTCGACCGCGCGCTGTCGATCTGCCCGTCCGCGTTCGAATGGAAGACCATCGCCGCGAACAACTCGCTGTACAACACGCCGCCCACCTACGCGATCTACATCGCGGGCCTGGTATTCCAGTGGCTGAAGCGGCAGGGTGGCCTCGAAGCGATCGAGGCCCGCAATATCGAGAAGGCGAAGCTGCTCTACGACACGATCGATTCGAGCAGTTTCTATCTGAACAAGGTCGAGCCGGCAGCACGTTCGCGGATGAACGTGCCGTTTTTCCTGGCCGACGAAACGCGCAATGAAGACTTCCTCGCCGGCGCAAAGGCGCGCGGGCTGCTGCAGCTGAAGGGCCACAAGTCCGTCGGCGGCATGCGGGCGTCGATCTACAACGCGGTGCCGCTCGAGGGTGTGAAAGCGCTCGTCGAGTACATGAAGGACTTCGAGCAGCGCGGCGCCTGACGGCGGCGCTGTTCAAACAGCACGGCAAAACGCATGGACGACGAACTGAATTCCCGCCTGAAACCGCTGCGCGATCGCATCGACGCGATCGATGCGCAGCTGATCTCGCTCCTGAACCAGCGCGCCGCGGTGGCGCTGGAGGTGGGCGAAGTCAAGAAGCATTTCAACGCACCGGTGTTCCGGCCGGAGCGCGAGCTGCAGGTGATCGCGCGGCTGCAGGACATGAGCGCGGGGCCGCTCGCGAGCGAGCACATCAGCGCCATCTGGCGCGAGATCATGGCCGCGAGCCGCGCGCTCGAGCAGACGATCCACGTCGCGTTCCTCGGGCCGGTCGGCACGTACAGCGAGCAGGCGATGCTCGAGTATTTCGGCCAGTCGATCGAAGGGCTGCCGTGCCCGTCGATCGACGAGGTGTTCCGTTCGGTCGAGGCCGGTGCGTCCGCGTTCGGCATCGCGCCGGTCGAGAATTCGACCGAAGGCGCCGTGTCACGCACGCTCGACCTGCTGCTGCAGACGCAACTGTTGATCAGCGGCGAGCTCGCGCTGCCGATCCACCACAACCTGCTGACGCAGAGCGGCACGCTCGACGGTGTGAAGCGCGTCTGCGCGCATGCGCAGGCGCTCGCGCAATGCCAGCAGTGGCTCGCGGCGAATGCGCCGCAGCTCGAGCGGCAGGCGGTGGCGAGCAACGCGGAGGCCGCGCGTCTCGCGGCGGCCGATCCGACCGTCGCGGCGATCGCGGGCGACCGCGCAGCCGCGCACTACGGCTTGCAGATCGCGTTCTCGCTGATCCAGGACGATCCGCACAACCGCACGCGCTTCGTGATCATCGGCAAGCAGCCGGCCGGGCAAAGCGGTCACGACCAGACGTCGCTGATCGTGTCGGTGAAGAACGAGCCGGGCGCCGTGTTCAAGCTGCTCGAGCCGCTCGCGCGGCATGGCGTGTCGATGACGCGCTTCGAGTCGCGTCCGGCGCGCGTCGGCACGTGGGAGTACTACTTCTACATCGACATCGAAGGGCACCGGGACGATGCGGCGGTGGCGGCCGCGCTCGCGGAACTCGGCCAGAAGGCTGCGTTCCTGAAGGTACTCGGTTCGTATCCGCGCGCACGCTGAGGCGCGGCGGCCCGTCGCCTGTTCGAGCAGGCGTTGCGGCCAGGCGGGCAGGGCAGGCCGGTCGGTGCTGCCGAAGGCGGGTTCGGGCGGTGTCCGGCGCAGGTTGCGCCGGATGCGAGCCCGTTGCCCGGAATCTGGAATTCCGCGTGCGGGGTGTCGTCCTGCGCGCGTAACTTGGCTCTTGTCGTGTCAGGCTTTGCATTCAACAAACTGGTCATCTTCGGCGTCGGCCTGATCGGCGGATCGCTGGCCCGCGCGCTGCGCGAGCGCGCGCCGGGCAGCGCGGGCGAGGTCGTCGGCGTGGGCCGTTCGCGTACGTCGGTCGAGCGCGCGCTCGCGCTCGGCGTGATCGATCGCGCGGCAGCGCTCGACGACGACGTGCAATTGCGCGACGCGCTGGCAAGCGCCGATCTCGTGCTGCTGGCGGCACCCGTCGCGCAGACGGGCCCGTTGCTTGCGCGCATCGCGCCGTGGCTTGAAGCGGCGACGATCGTCACCGATGCGGGCAGCACCAAGTCCGATGTCGTCGTGGCCGCGCGCGAAGCGCTCGGCGCGCGTATCGCGCAGTTCGTGCCGGGGCATCCGATTGCCGGTCGCGAGTCGAGCGGCGTCGAGGCCGCGTTGCCGGATCTGTATGTCGGCCGCAACGTCGTGCTGTGTCCGCTGCCGGAGAACCTGCCCGAATCCGTCGCCCGGATCGACGCGATGTGGCGCGAAACCGGCGCCGACGTGCGCACGATGAGCACCGAGCAGCATGATCGCGTGTTTGCGTCGATCAGCCATCTGCCGCACGTGCTGTCGTTCGCGCTCGTCGAGCAGATCCTTGGCGAGGCCGACGCGGAACTGAAATTCTCGTACGCGGCGGGCGGCTTCCGCGATTTCACGCGCATCGCTGCGTCGAGCCCGGAGATGTGGCGCGACGTGTGTGTCGCCAACCGCGCGGCGCTGCTCGACGAACTCGATGGCTACACGCGCGTGCTCACACGGCTGCGCGCGGCGATCGACGCCGGCGACGGCGCGGCGCTCGAAGCCGTGTTCACGCGCTCGCGCGCCGCGCGCAAGGCATGGCAGGAGCGCGGCGGTACGCCCGCTGCCGAACCGGTCAAGAAATAACAGGATGATTCCCATGGACTATCTCGATCTCGGCCCATACTCCAGCGCATCGGGCACCGTGCGCCTGCCCGGCTCGAAAAGCATTTCGAACCGCGTGCTGTTGCTCGCGGCGCTTGCCGAAGGCGAAACGACGATCACCAACCTGCTCGACTCCGACGACACGCGCGTGATGCTCGACGCACTCGGCAAGCTCGGCGTGAAGCTCGCGCGCGATGGCGACACCTGCGTCGTCACGGGCACGCGCGGCGCATTCACCGCGAAGACGGCCGACCTGTTCCTCGGCAACGCGGGCACGGCCGTGCGGCCGCTGACCGCCGCGCTCGCGGTGAACGGCGGCGACTATCGCGTGCATGGCGTGCCGCGCATGCACGAGCGGCCGATCGGCGATCTCGTCGACGGCTTGCGGCAGATCGGCGCGCAGATCGACTACGAGCTGAACGAAGGCTACCCGCCGCTGCGGATCAAGCCCGCGACGGTTTCTGTCGACGCACCGATCCGTGTGCGCGGTGACGTGTCGAGCCAGTTCCTCACGGCGTTGCTGATGACGCTGCCGCTCGTGAAGGCGAAGGACGGCAACACCGTCGTCGAGGTCGACGGCGAACTGATCTCGAAGCCGTACATCGACATCACGATCCGGCTGATGGAGCGCTTCGGCGTGACCGTCGAGCGCGACGGCTGGCAGCGCTTCGTCGTGCCGGCCGGCGTCCGCTATCGCTCGCCGGGCCGGATCATGGTCGAGGGCGACGCGTCGTCCGCGTCGTACTTCCTCGCGGCCGGCGCACTTGGCGGCGGCCCGCTGCGCGTCGAAGGCGTGGGGCGTGCGAGCATCCAGGGCGATGTCGGCTTCGCGAATGCGCTGATGCAGATGGGCGCGAACGTGACGATGGGCGACGACTGGATCGACGTGCGCGGCATCGGCCACGACCACGGCAAGCTCGAGCCGATCGACATGGACTTCAACCTGATCCCCGATGCGGCGATGACCATCGCGGTCGCGGCGCTGTTCGCGAACGGCACGAGCACGCTGCGCAACATCGCCAGCTGGCGCGTGAAGGAAACCGACCGCATCGCCGCGATGGCGACCGAGCTGCGCAAGGTCGGCGCGATCGTCGAGGAAGGCCCCGACTATCTCGTCGTCACGCCGCCGGAAAAGCTCACGCCGAACGCGGCGATCGACACGTACGACGACCACCGGATGGCGATGTGCTTCTCGCTCGTCAGCCTGGGCGGCGTGCCCGTGCGGATCAACGACCCGAAGTGCGTCGGCAAGACGTTCCCCGACTATTTCGACCGCTTCGCCGCGCTCGCCAAAGCCTGACCTGATTGTTCCGATGAAATCGACCCGACCCTTTCACCCGACCCCTGTCATCACGATCGACGGCCCGACTGCTTCCGGCAAGGGCACCGTCGCTGCGCTCGTCGCCGCGCATCTCGGCTTCCACCTGCTCGACAGTGGCGCGCTGTACCGTCTCGCGGCGCTGGCGAGCGTACGCTACGACATCGCGGCCGACGACATCGATGCACTCGTGAAGCTGATCGACGATCTCCACATCACGTTTCGCGAAGGCTGCGCGCAGCTCGACGGCGTCGATGTGTCGAACGACATCCGCGCCGAAGCGGTCGGCAACCGCGCATCGGCGATCGCCGTGCACGGGCCGGTGCGCACCGCGCTCGTCGCGCGCCAGCGCGCGTTCCGCAAGACGCCGGGCCTCGTTGCAGACGGGCGCGACATGGGCACCGTGATCTTCCCGGACGCCGTGCTGAAGGTGTTCCTGACGGCCAGCGCCGAGGCGCGCGCGACCAGACGGCATAAGCAATTGATGCAAAAAGGTTTTTCTGCTAATATAGATGACTTGCTCCGGGATCTTCGTGAACGTGACGCGCGCGACAGCAATCGCGCGGCCGCGCCGCTGAAGCCCGCGGCAGATGCCAAGCTGCTCGATACGTCGGCACTTTCGGTCGATGAAGCCGTCGATCAGGTGCTGCAGTGGTACCGGGCGCTCGGCCAGCCCGCCTGAGAAGGCGGGTAGCGGTAGGTGCTCCGCGCATAAGTGCGGAGCGTGTTTCGAACCCTTAACCCCGTGTGGACCTCGATCTGGCCCTTTCAGCCTGCCATTCCGGCCGGCGTGGCACAGCGATCCATGCACAATCAGATTTTTATGTCCGACCTGCAAACCTCTACCCCGAATACTGAATCTTTCGCGGCTCTGTTCGAAGAGTCGCTGACCCGCCAAGACATGCGCGCCGGCGAAGTGATTTCCGCCGAAGTCGTGCGCGTCGACCACAACTTCGTGGTCGTCAATGCAGGCCTGAAGTCCGAGGCTTACATTCCGATCGAGGAATTCCTGAACGATCAGGGCGAGGTTGAGGTGCAGTCGGGCGATTTCGTGTCCGTCGCGATCGACGCACTCGAAAACGGCTACGGCGACACGATCCTGTCGCGCGACAAGGCGAAGCGCCTTGCATCGTGGCTGTCGCTGGAAAAGGCTCTCGACAACAACGAACTCGTCACCGGCACGATCACCGGCAAGGTGAAGGGCGGCATGACCGTGATGGTCAACGGCATCCGCGCGTTCCTGCCGGGTTCGCTGGTCGACACGCGTCCGGTCAAGGACACGACCCCGTACGAAGGCAAGACGCTCGAGTTCCGCGTGATCAAGCTCGATCGCAAGCGTAACAACGTCGTGCTGTCGCGTCGTGCAGTGATCGAAGCAACCCAAGGCGAAGAGCGCGCGAAGCTGCTCGAGACGCTGAAGGAAGGCGCGATCGTCAACGGCGTGGTCAAGAACATCACCGACTACGGCGCGTTCGTCGACCTCGGCGGCATCGACGGCCTGCTGCACATCACCGACATCGCATGGCGTCGTGTGCGTCACCCGAGCGAAGTCCTGTCGGTTGGCCAGGAAGTCACCGCGAAGATCCTCAAGTTCGACCAAGAGAAGAACCGCGTCTCGCTGGGCATCAAGCAACTGGGCGACGATCCGTGGGAAGGCATCTCGCGCCGTTACCCGTCGGGCACGCGCCTGTTCGGCAAGGTCACGAACATCACCGACTACGGCGCATTCGTCGAAGTGGAATCGGGCATCGAAGGCCTCGTCCACGTGTCGGAAATGGACTGGACCAACAAGAACGTTGCTCCGTCGAAGGTTGTCCAGCTGGGCGACGAAGTCGAAGTCATGGTCCTCGAGATCGACGAAGACCGTCGTCGTATCAGCCTCGGCATGAAGCAGTGCAAGCCGAACCCGTGGGATGACTTCAGCCGCAACTTCAAGAAGGGCGACAAGATCACGGGCGCAATCAAGTCGATCACCGACTTCGGCGTGTTCATCGGTCTGCCGGGCGGCATCGACGGCCTGGTCCACCTGTCGGACCTGTCGTGGAGCGAAGCTGGCGAAGAAGCTGTTCGCAAGTACAAGAAGGGTGACGAAGTCGAAGCAATCGTGCTCGGTATCGACGTCGAGAAGGAGCGTATTTCGCTCGGCATCAAGCAGCTCGAAGGCGACCCGTTCAGCAACTACGTTGCAATGAACGACAAGGGCTCGATCGTCGACGGCGTCGTGAAGACGGTCGATGCGAAGGGTGCGGTCGTCACGCTGACGGGCGACATCGAAGGCTACCTGCGCGCGTCGGAAATCTCGCAGGATCGCGTCGAAGATGCACGCAACGTGCTGAAGGAAGGCGACAAGGTCAACGCGATGGTGATCAACATCGATCGCAAGTCGCGCGGCATCAACCTGTCGATCAAGGCGAAGGATTCGGCTGAGCAACAGGAAGCGATCCGCGGCCTGCAGTCGGACTCCAGCTCGGCTGCGACCGGTACGACCAACCTCGGCGCGCTGCTGAAGGCGAAGCTCGACGGCCAGAACCAGTAAGCCTCACGAGGTCTGCTGAAGTATGACCAAATCCGAGTTGGTCGCGCAGCTGGCATCGCGATTTCCGCAACTTGTCCTCAAGGATGCGGATTTCGCGGTGAAAACGATGCTCGATGCGATGTCTGACGCCCTGGCGAAAGGGCATCGTATCGAAATTCGGGGTTTCGGCAGCTTTGGCCTCAACCGTCGCCCGGCGCGCGTCGGACGCAACCCGAAGTCGGGGGAGAAAGTGCAGGTGCCCGAGAAGTTCGTGCCGCACTTCAAGCCTGGCAAGGAATTGCGTGAACGCGTCGACGGCCGTGCCGGTGAGCCGCTGAAGGCTGACGATCCGGACGACGAGCGTTGAGCGTCATCCGGTTTGCCCGGAACCTATCCGGCGAAGGCTGAAAAGAAAAGCGCCCCTTGCGGGCGCTTTTTTCATTTCCGGCGCGGGCGGCGTAACGGGTGAGCGCAGGATGTGCGCAGCCGCGGAAACGCTTCCTTTACAATACGGGTCGATTCGGTGCGACGAAGGGGAGTCGCGCGCCGCGGCAAACCTCAACAAAGAGAGGGCTTCATGAAGTTTATCGTCTGGCTGATCCGGGTATTGGTGTTCGTACTGCTGCTGGTGCTTGCGCTGGCCAATACGCAAACCGCGACGCTGAATTTCGTTGCCGGCTTTTCATGGCAAGCGCCGCTGATCCTGCTCGGCCTGGCGTTCTTCGGCGTGGGGCTGCTGGCCGGCTTGCTGTCCGCGCTGCCGTCGATCTTCCGCCTGCGTCTCGAGAACGGGCGCCTGAAGCGCGATCTGCGCGCGGCGCGCGAAACGCCGGCCGTCATCGACCAGCCGCCGATGCCGCCCGTCATTTAACACGGACGCCGCGCGATCATCGCGCGGTTTTCGTCTCTGCTTCGATATTTCGCATGGATCTGGATTTCTGGTGGTTGCTCGCGATTCCGGTCGCGTTCGCGCTCGGTTGGGCGGCGTCACGCTATGACCTGAAGAATCTCCTGTCGGAGAGTGCCAACCTGCCGCGATCGTATTTTCGCGGCCTGAATTTTCTGTTGAACGAACAACCCGACAAGGCGATCGACGCGTTCATCGAGGTCGCCAAGCTCGACCCCGAGACGGTCGAGCTGCACTTCGCGCTCGGCAACCTGTTTCGCCGCCGCGGCGAAACCGACCGCGCGATCCGGGTGCATCAGAACCTGTTGAGCCGCACGGACCTGCCGGTCAACGAGCGCGACCACGCGTTGTACGAGCTTGGCCAGGATTTCCTGAAAGCCGGCCTGCTCGATCGTGCCGAGGAGGCGTTCCACAAGCTCGCCGACGGCGATTACGCGCTCGGCGCGCAGCGGGCGCTGCTGACGATCTACGAGATCGAGAAGGACTGGAACAAGTCGATCGATACGGCGAAGCGCATCGAGTCGATGAGCGACAAGCCGCTTGGCGTCGAAATCGCCCAGTTTCACTGCGAACTCGCGCAGGACGCGCTGCAACGCAAGAACGCGGCAGCGGCCGCTGAACAGCTGCGCCTGGCGCTGGCCGTGAACCCGCAGAACGTTCGCGCGACGGTCCTGTCCGGCGACGCGGCGGAAGCGGAGGGTAACCACGCGGCCGCGATCGAGCACTGGAAGCGCGTCGAAGCGCAGAATCCGGCGTATCTGCCGCTCGTCGCCGACAAGCTGATGAAGGCGTATGTCGCGCTCGGCAAGAACGCCGAAGGCGCCGAGCTGCTGATGGGGTATATCGATCGCTATCCGTCGAACGACCTGCTCGACATCGCGTACCAGCACATCGCGGGGTTGCGTGGCCAGGACGCGGCGCACACGCTCGCGCGCACGCAGATGGAGAAGTCGCCGAACCTGTCGGGGATGCTGCATCTGCTCGATGCGCAAATCGCGGCGGCCGACGAACCGCGTCGTAAGGAACTTGAAATGATGCGTGCGCTGATCAAGCAGCGCACGAAGAATCTGCCACGGTATACGTGCCAGAATTGTGGTTTCCGGGCACGGCTTTTCTATTGGCAGTGTCCCGGATGCAGCGGCTGGGAAACCTATGCGCCGCGCCGCGTCGAACCAGCGATGCCGGGCTGATCCCGGCACGCCGAGCCAACGCGCTGCGGTTGTCGCCGGGCTCGTCCCGGCGGCCAAGTTAGTCAATCACCGGGAAGTACCGGAACATCTATGAAAATCACCATCATCGGCACCGGCTACGTCGGTCTCGTCACGGGCGCCTGCCTGGCGGAGATCGGTCACGACGTCTTCTGTCTCGACGTCGATCCGCGCAAGATCGACATCCTGAACAACGGCGGGATGCCGATTCACGAACCGGGGCTGCTGGACATCATCGCGCGCAACCGCGCGGCCGGGCGCCTGCGCTTCTCGACCGACATCGAGGCGAGCGTCGCGCACGGCGAGATCCAGTTCATCGCGGTCGGCACGCCGCCCGACGAGGACGGTTCGGCCGACCTGCAGTACGTGCTCGAAGCCGCGCGCAACATCGGCCGCCACATGACGGGCTTCAAGGTGATCGTCGACAAGTCGACGGTGCCGGTCGGCACCGCGCAGCGCGTGCGCGGCGTGGTCGACGAGGCGCTTGCCGCCCGCGGGCTGGCGGGCAGCGTCGCACACCGCTTCTCGGTCGTGTCGAACCCGGAGTTCCTGAAAGAAGGCGCTGCGGTCGAAGACTTCATGCGTCCTGACCGCATCATCATCGGCGTCGACGACGACGAGACGGGCACGATCGCGCGCGAGAAGATGAAGAAGCTCTACGCGCCGTTCAACCGCAACCATGAGCGCACGATCTACATGGACGTGCGTTCGGCCGAATTCGCAAAATACGCAGCGAACGCGATGCTTGCGACGCGTATCTCGTTCATGAACGAGATGTCGAATCTCGCCGACAAGGTCGGCGCCGACATCGAGGCCGTGCGCCGCGGGATCGGCTCCGATCCGCGCATCGGCTATCACTTCCTGTACGCCGGCGTCGGCTACGGCGGCTCGTGCTTCCCGAAGGACGTCCAGGCGCTGATTCGCACAGCCGGCGAGAACGGCCAGCCGCTGCGCATCCTGGAGGCCGTCGAGGCGGCCAACCATGCGCAGAAGGACGTGCTGATCGGCAAGATCGAGCAGCGCTTCGGTGCCGACCTGACCGGCCGCGAGTTCGCAGTGTGGGGCCTGGCGTTCAAGCCGAACACCGACGACATGCGCGAGGCGCCGAGCCGCCGCCTGATCGCCGCGCTGCTCGCACGCGGTGCGACCGTGCGTGCCTACGATCCGGTCGCGATCGAGGAAGCGCGGCGCGTGTTCGCGCTGGATTTCGGCCATGACGCGAGCGCGCTGGCGCGGCTGCATCTCGTCGACACTCAGGACGTCGCCGTGAAGGGCGCGGATGCGCTCGTGATCGTGACCGAATGGAAAGAATTCCGGAGCCCCGACTTCACGCGCCTGAAGGCTGAACTGAAGGTGCCGGTGATCTTCGACGGGCGCAACCTGTACGAGCCGGACGCGATGGCCGAGCTGGGCATCGACTACTACGCGATCGGCCGGCCGTATGTCGATCCCCAGTCGTCTTCCCGTGGCTGACCGCGCGATGAATACTCTCCGCGAAGTCGTTCCGGTGCCGCGTGCGCAGATCGCGCGCTCGCGCGTGCTTGTCGTCGGCGACGTGATGCTCGATCGTTACTGGTTCGGCAACGTCGATCGCATTTCGCCTGAAGCGCCGGTGCCGGTCGTGCACGTGCAGCGTCAGGAAGAGCGGCTCGGCGGTGCGGCCAACGTCGCGCGCAACGCCGTGACGCTCGGCGGCCAGGCCGGCTTGCTGTGTGTCGTCGGTTGCGACGAGCCCGGTGAACGGATCGTCGAGCTGCTCGCCAGCAGCGGCGTGACGCCGCATCTCGAGCGCGACCCGGCGTTGCCGACCACGATCAAGCTGCGCGTGCTCGCGCGCCAGCAGCAACTGCTGCGCGTCGACTTCGAGGCGATGCCGACGCACGAGGTGCTGCTCGCAGGGCTTGCGCGCTTCGATTCGCTGCTGCCGCAGCACGACGTCGTGCTGATGTCGGATTACGCGAAAGGCGGCCTGACGCACGTCACGACGATGATCGAGAAGGCGCGTGCGGCCGGCAAGTCCGTCCTCGTCGATCCGAAGGGCGACGACTGGGCACGCTATCGCGGCGCGTCGCTGATCACGCCGAATCGCGCGGAATTGCGCGAGGTGGTCGGGCAGTGGAAATCGGAAGACGATCTGCGCGCGCGCGTCGCGAAGCTGCGCGCGGAACTCGACATCGACGCGCTGCTGCTCACGCGTTCGGAAGAGGGCATGACGCTCTTTTCCGCCACCGGTGAACTGCACGCCCCGGCGCTCGCGCGCGAGGTGTTCGACGTGTCGGGCGCGGGCGATACCGTGATCGCGACCGTCGCGACGATGCTCGGCGCAGGCGTGCCGCTCGTCGACGCCGTCGTGCTCGCGAATCGCGCGGCAGGCATCGTGGTCGGCAAGCTCGGCACGGCCACGGTGGACTACGACGAACTGTTTCACTGAGCGCATGCCGTGGCGCGACAAGCGCGCCGCACGCATCGCTCGCACTTTTCAGGCAGGACGATCATGACCCTCATCGTCACCGGCGCAGCCGGTTTTATCGGCGCGAACATCGTCAACGCGCTCAACGCGCGCGGCGAGACGCGCATCATCGCCGTCGACAACCTGACGCGCGCGGACAAGTTCCGGAATCTCGTCGATTGCGAGATCGACGACTATCTGGACAAGACGGAATTCGTCGAGCGTTTCGCTCGCGGCGATTTCGGCAAGGTACGCGCGGTGTTCCACGAAGGCGCCTGTTCGGACACGATGGAAACCGACGGCCGCTACATGATGGACAACAACTTCCGCTACAGCCGCGCGGTGCTCGACACCTGCCTCGCACAGGGCACGCAGTTCCTGTATGCGTCGTCGGCGGCGATCTACGGCGGCTCGACGCGTTTCGTCGAGGAGCGTGACGTCGAGGCGCCGCTGAACGTCTACGGCTATTCGAAGTTCCTGTTCGACCAGGTAATCCGTCGCGTGCTGCCGAGCGCGAAGAGCCAGATTGCCGGTTTCCGCTATTTCAACGTGTACGGCCCGCGCGAGACGCACAAGGGGCGCATGGCGTCGGTTGCGTTCCACAACTTCAACCAGTTCCGCGCGGAAGGCAAGGTGAAGCTGTTCGGCGAGTACAACGGCTATGCGCCGGGCGAGCAGACGCGCGACTTCGTGTCGGTCGAGGACGTGACGAAGGTGAACCTGTTCTTCTTCGATCATCCGGAGAAGTCGGGCATCTTCAACCTCGGCACCGGCCGCGCGCAGCCGTTCAACGATATCGCGTCGTCGGTCGTGAATACGTTGCGCGCGCTCGACAACCTGCCGCCGCTGACGCTCGCGCAGCAGGTCGAGCAGGGGCTGATCGAATACGTGCCGTTCCCCGATGCGTTGCGCGGCAAGTACCAGTGCTTCACGCAGGCCGACCAGACGAAGCTGCGCACGGCCGGTTACGACGCGCCGTTCCTGACCGTGCAGGAAGGTGTCGACCGCTACGTGCGTTGGCTATCCGGCCAGGTTTAAGCGGAAGCGTTGCATCGATAGACTGGGTCCCACGGTCGGCAGCCGCCGGCCGTATTCATCGGAGATCCAGTACATGATCAGGAAATGGTTGGTCGCAGCGGCAATGCTCGGCACGATCGCATCGGCCTGGGCGGCCGTCGATGTCAACACCGCGAACGAGGATGCGCTCGTCGGCATCAAGGGCATCGGCCCGGCACGGGCAAAGGCGATTCTCGACGAACGCGGCGCACGCGGTCCGTTCAGGAATGCGGACGATCTCGCCTCACGCGTGAAAGGCATGGGCGGCCATACCGTCGAGCGGCTTCAGCAGGAAGGCCTGACGATAGGGGCGGCCGGCACCGGTGCCGCGCTGCCGGCCGCGGGCAAGCCGGCGGCCGGCAAGCCCGCGGCTGCGCCCGCCCGCACCGCGCAGAAGTAACACGTCGCGCGAAGTCGACAACGAGCTCCTTCAGTCGCCGTCGTTGCGACGGCTTCCCGCGGCATGCCGCGGGTTTTTTGCGTGGGCACGGCGTACACGGCGGCCACGCATTGCGCGGCAGGCGTATTCCATCGTCGCAATGGGGTTGCCGGCGCGCGCAGCGGCGCTGGTTTACAATCGATTGATTGATCGGCCTCGTACTCACGGTATATCCATGGCTTACAAAACTATCGAAGACACGATCGGCAATACGCCGCTCGTCCAACTGGTCCGCTTGCCGGACGACGAGATTCGCGCGCGCAACAACGTGGTGCTCGCGAAGCTCGAAGGCAACAATCCGGCCGGCTCCGTGAAGGATCGTCCGGCACTGTCGATGATCAGCAAGGCCGAGGCGCGCGGGCGCATCAAGCCGGGCGATACGCTGATCGAGGCGACGAGCGGCAACACGGGTATCGCACTCGCGATGGCTGCGGCGATCCGCGGCTACAAGATGGTGCTGATCATGCCGGAGGATCTGTCGGTCGAGCGCCGCCAGAGCATGGCCGCCTACGGTGCCGAAATCATCCTGACGCCGGTGAAGGGCGGGATGGAGCTGGCGCGTGATCTCGCGGACCAGATGCAACGCGAAGGCAAGGGCGTGATCCTCGACCAGTTCGCGAACCCCGACAATCCGATCGCGCACTACGAAGCGACGGGCCCGGAAATCTGGCGCGATACCGAAGGGCGCATCACGCACTTCGTGTCGGCCATGGGCACGACGGGCACGATCATGGGCACGTCGCACTATCTGAAGGAACAGAATCCGGCGATCGAGATCGTCGGGGCGCAGCCGGAAGACGGTTCGCGCATTCCGGGCATCCGCAAGTGGCCGGAAGCGTACATGCCGACCATTTTCGATCGCAGCCGCGTCGACCGCGTCGAGAACGTGAGCCAGGCCGCGGCGGAAACGATGGCGCGCCGGCTCGCGTCGGTCGAAGGCATCTTCGCGGGCATTTCGTCCGGTGGCGCATGCGAAGTCGCGATGCGCATCGCGCGTCAGGTCGAGAATGCGACGATCGTGTTCATCGTCTGCGATCGCGGCGACCGCTACCTGTCCACGGGTGTGTTTCCCGCCTGAACGCGGGCAAGCGTGCGCAGGGCACGTGCATAAAAAAAGCGCCGCTTGTGCGGCGCTTTTTCTTTGGGCAGGCGGTGCTTACTGCGACTGCGTTTCGGTGGCGCTCGGCGGAAGTGCGCCGCTCGCTTCCATCTGTGCCTTCACGGCCTCGCCAAGCTGGTACACGGTGAGCGCGTAGAAGAAGCTGCGGTTGTAGCGCGTCAGCACATAGAAATTCTTGAGCCCGAGCATGTACTCGGTCGCGCGGCCCGGCGACGGCAGGTCGACGACCGTCACGGGCGTACCGGCTTCGGTCGTGATGTTGACCGTCGGCTCGTTCAGCGTCATGCCCGCGCGCAGCAGTTGCGACAGCGCCCAGTGCGGTTCGGGCTGGCCGTCCGCGGCGGCCTGTGCGATCCCCAGGCTGCCCGTATCGGGCGTGATCTGCCAGACCACCGGGCGATCGGTTTCCCAGCCGTGCTGCTTCAGGTAGTTCGCGACGCTGCCGATCGCATCGACAGGACTGCTGCGCAGATCGACATGGCCCGTGCCGTCGAAGTCGACCGCATATTCGCGGATGCTGCTCGGCAGGAACTGCGGAATCCCGATCGCGCCCGTATACGAGCCGAGCACGGTGGTCGGGTCGAGCTGGTTGTCGCGCGTCCAGACCAGGAAATCCTCGAGGTTCTTGCGGAACGTCGCCTGGCGGCTGTCGCGGTTCGGCGTGTCCGGATAGTCGAACGTGAGCGTCGTCAGCGCGTCGAGCACGCGGAAATTGCCCATGTAGCGGCCGTAGATCGTCTCGACGCCGATGATGCCGACGATCACCTCGGGCGGCACGCCGAATTGCTCGGACGCGCGCTGCAGTGTTGCCTGGTTCGCCTTCCAGAATTTCACGCCCGCATTGATGCGGATCGGCTCGATGAAGCGCGAGCGATAAACGCGCCAGTTCTTGACCGTCGGCGACGGGGCCGGCCTCACGAGCTTGACGGCCGTCGCCGAATAGCTGATGCGCGAGAACAGCGCGTGCAGGCTGGTGGAGTCGAAGCCATTGCGGCTCACCATCTCGTCGATGAACGCGTCGACCTTCGCGTTGTTCGCGTAACGCTGCGGAACGATTTCCTCTTCGAAGGTCTGGCCTTGCTGCGGCTGGGCCTGTGCGACGAGCTTGCCCGCGGACTTCGCGGGTTGCGTCTGCGCGCCGGCGGGCGCGGCGCCGAGGGCCGCGACCACGGCGGCCGCAACGAGCGGGACGCGAACACGGAACAGCGCGGAGAGAAGGGCGGCAGGCTTGCTGGAATTCATGTCGAAGCGGGCGGACAGGGCGATTGGGTTCGGCGCAGTATACCCGACGGATCCGGCGTGCCGGGGCGTGGCGGGCCCCCATTGTGGTAAGTTAGCGGCGAATTCGCGGCAGACGATGGACATCATTGATGGAGACCTGCGGCGCATCGTGCGCCGCGGATGACAGCTTATGGCAACCGCTTTCTATACGCACCCCGACTGCATGCTGCACGAGATGGGGGAATGGCATCCGGAATGTCCGGCTCGCCTGTCGGCGATCCAGGATCAACTGATCGCGAGCCGCATCGACGACCTGATCGTGCACGAAACCGCACCGTTCGCAAGCGAGGTGGCGCTGGGCCGGGTGCACACACAGGCGCACATCGACTACATCCGGAGCATGACGCCCGTCGATGGCTACGTCGAGGTCGATCCCGATACGCTGATGAACCGCGATACGTGGCGCGCTGCGCTGCGCGCGGCCGGCGCGGCGATCGCGGCGACCGACGCGGTGATCGAAGGCCGCTATGCCAATGCGTTCTGCGGCGTGCGTCCGCCGGGCCACCATGCGGAGCCTGCGCGCGCGATGGGTTTCTGCTTCTTCAACAACGTCGCGATTGCCGCGCGGCACGCACTCGACGTACACGGTCTCGAGCGTGTCGCGATCATCGATTTCGACGTGCATCACGGCAACGGTACCGAGGCCGCATTCGCGAACGACGAGCGGGTGCTGATGTGCAGCTTCTTCCAGCATCCGCTGTACCCGTTCTCGGGCGTCGATCACCAGGCGCCGAACATGGTCAACCTGCCGATGCCCGCGCGCAGCAACGGGATGGCGATCCGCGAGGCCGTCGACATGTTCTGGCTGCCGCGCCTCGATGCGTTCAAGCCGCAGATGCTGTTCGTGTCGGCGGGTTTCGATGCGCATCGCGAGGACGACATCGGCAACCTCGGCCTCGTCGAAGCCGACTTCGAATGGCTGACCGCGCAGATCGTCGACGTGGCGCGCCGGCATGCACAGGGCCGTATCGTGAGCTGCCTCGAAGGCGGCTACAACCTGTCCGCGCTCGGGCGCAGCGTCGTCGCACACCTGCGCGTGCTGGCCGGCATCTGATGATCGAGCGACCGGCCGGGCGCGCTCAGCGCGCCGGCACGCGCGCGTGAATCCACGCGATCAGCGCGTCGATCACGCGGTCGCGTTCGAGATCATTCATCGTTTCGTGAAAGCCGCCTTCGTATAGCGTCAGCGTACGATCGGGCGAGCCGACGCGTGCGCCGAACGCGCGGCTGCCGTCGGGCTCGGTCAGCTTGTCCTCGGTGCCGTGATAGACGAGCACCGGAACGCGCAGCCCACCGCGGCCGCTTTCGATGCGCGCCATCGCGTCGAGAATTTCCGCGCCGGTGCGCGCGGGCACCGCGCCGTGATGCACGAGCGGATCGGCGCGGTTGGCCGCGACGATGGCCGGGTCGCGCGACAGCAGCGCTGCATCGATCTTGATCGCGGGGAAGGTCGGCCAGACGCGACTGATGACGCGGCTCACCGCGAGCATCCAGCGTGGCACGTCGCGCCCCGGCGCGAGCGCCGGGCTCGACAGCACGAGGCCCGTCAGCGCGTGACCGCGTGCCGGCGCGCGTTCGATCGCGTACAGCGCCGCGACCGCGCCGCCCATGCTGTGCCCCATCAGGAACAGCGGCGAATTGCCGCGCGCCGCTTCAGCGATCAGCGCATCCGCATCGTTCAGGTAGCCGTCGAAGCGCTCGACCCACGCGCGCTTGCCGGGCGACTGGCCGTGCCCGCGCAGATCGATCGCGAGCACGTCGATGCCGGCCGCGTTCAACCGACTGGCAAGCGCGGCATAGCGGCCCGCGTGTTCGGCAAGGCCGTGCACGAGCGCGATCGTCGCGCGCGGCGGCGTGGTGCCGTCGCCGGCCGGCCAGCGGTACGACGCCAGTTCGAGCCCGTCCGCGGTACGCAGCCGGCCCATGGTCGGCGCGGGCGACGCCGAAGGCGCCGGTCCGGCGGTGGCGGGTGCGGCGGCCGGCGTGGTGGTGGCGGTCATCTGGCGTGTCCCCTGTTCGTTGGCATGTGTTCCGGGATCATAGTCGCGGCATTCCTGCGGCGGGCCAGCGGCGCCCCTCTAATTTCGTGTAGTTATGAAAAGATCGAAATCGATTATTAAGGGGAATGAGGGGTTTGCGGTAAAATCGACGGTTATTCCAGATGCATCGGCGGCCGACTGGCGGGCCAACTCGCCGGCCGGCCGCCGTTTTGTTTACATGATCGAATTACGCAATCTTTCGCAGCGATTTCCCGGGCCGGGCGGCTGGGTCGAGGCGCTGCGCAACATCAACCTGACGATCCCGCAGGGCGAGGTGTTCGGCATCATCGGCCGAAGCGGCGCAGGCAAGAGCACGCTCGTGCGCACCATCAACCTGCTCACGCGGCCGACCGAAGGCAATGTCGTCGTCGGCGGGCGCGATCTCACGCTGCTGCCGGCTGGCGCGCTGCGCGAGGCGCGCCGCGAGATCGGCATGATCTTCCAGCACTTCAACCTGCTGTCGTCGCGCACGGTGTTCGACAACGTCGCACTGCCGCTCGAGCTGGCCGGCGCAAGCCGTGCCGAGATCGAGGCCGCCGTGCTGCCGCTGCTCGACCTCGTCGGGCTGTCCGCGCAGAAGGATCGCTATCCGTCGCAGATCAGCGGCGGGCAGAAGCAGCGCGTCGGTATCGCACGCGCGCTCGCGAGCCAGCCGAAGGTGCTGCTGTCGGACGAAGCGACCTCCGCGCTCGATCCCGAGACCACGCGCTCGATCCTCGACCTGCTGAAGCGCATCAACCGTGAGCTCGGCCTGACGATCGTGCTGATCACGCACCAGATGGAAGTGATCAAGCAGGTATGTGATCGCGTCGCGGTGCTCGATGCGGGGCGTGTGGTCGAGGAAGGCCGCGTGATCGACGTGTTCCTGCAGCCGCATCACGAAGTGACGCGCGCGCTGATCGGCGACGTGATCGCACAGGAGCTGCCGCCCGCGCTGAAGGCACGTGTGGCCGAGCGGCTGAAGACGGGCAGCGGGCATCTGCTGCGGCTCGCGTTCACGGGCTCGGGGGTCGACCAGCCGATCCTGTCGGAGACGATCCGCCGGTACGAACTCGATTTCAACATCCTGCACGGCCAGATCGACGAGATCCAGGGGCAGGCATTCGGTTCGCTCGCGGTGCTCGCGGGCGGCGAGCCGGGCAAGGTCGGGCAGGCACTCGCGTTCCTGCGCGAGCAAGGTGTGGTGGTAGAGGAGCTTTCGTATGTTGAGTGAGATGTTCGATATGTTCGTGCAGTCGTTCTGGGAGACGCTGATCATGGTCGGCATCTCCGGGGTGGTTGGCGCGCTCGTCGGCCTGCCGCTCGGCGTGCTGCTCTACCTGACCGATCGCCAGGGCGTGCTGCAGAACCTCGCTGTGAATCGTGTGCTCGGCGGCATCGTGAATGCCGTCCGCTCGACGCCGTTCATCATCCTGCTGGTCGCGGTGATTCCGTTTACGCGGCTCATCACGGGTTCGTCGATCGGCACGGCCGCGGCGGTCGTGCCGCTGACGCTCGCGGCCGCGCCGTTCATCGCGCGTCTCGTCGAGACGGCGTTGCGCGAAGTCGACCGCGGGCTGATCGAGGCCGCGCAATCGATGGGCGCGACCACGTCGCAGATCGTCTTCAAGGTGCTGCTGCCCGAATCGCTGCCGGGCGTCGTCGCGGGCCTGACGATCACGTTCGTGTCGCTGGTCGGCTATTCGGCGATGGCGGGCGCGATCGGTGGCGGCGGCCTCGGCGATCTCGGGATCCGCTACGGCTACCAGCGCTATCTGCCCGAAGTGATGTGGACGGTGGTCGCGATCCTGATCGTGTTCGTGCAGATCGTGCAGTCGTTCGGCGACTGGCTCGTCCGCCGGCTGAGCCACAAGTAAAACAAGACCGATCGGTCAGGAGACACTCGATGCAACGACGCTTCATGCTGAAATTCGCGGTGGCACTGGGCGCGGCCGCGCTGTTCGCGGGCGCGCACGCACAGGCCGAAACCATCAAGGTGGGTGTGACGGGCGGCCCGCACGCGCAGATCATGGAAGCGGTGAAGAAGGTCGCGGCGAAGAGCGGCCTCGAGATCCGCATCGTCGAATTCTCCGATTACGTGCAGCCGAACGCCGCGCTTGCGTCGGGCGACCTCGATGCGAACAGCTACCAGCACGATCCGTATCTGCAGGCGCAGGTGAAGGACCGCGGCTACAAGCTGATCAAGGTCGCGGATACCGTCACGTTCCCGATGGGCATCTATTCGAAGCGCGTGAAATCGCTGGCCGAACTGAAGCCGGGCGCGCGTATCGCGGTCCCGAACGATCCGACCAACGGCGGCCGTGCGCTGCTGTTGCTGCAAAAGCAGGGCCTGCTGAAGCTGCGCGCGGACGCGGGGCTGAAGGCGACGCCGCTCGATATCGTCGACAATCCGCGCAAGCTGAAGATCGTCGAACTCGATGCGGCGCAGATTCCGCGCTCGCTCGGCGACGTCGACGCGGCCGCGATCAACACCAACTACGCGATGGAAGCGGGGTTGAAACCGAAACAGGACGCGATCGCGATCGAAGGGCCGAATGGCCCGTACGCGAACATCCTGGCGATCCGCGAGGCGGACCGGAACAAGCCGTGGGTCGCGAAACTGGTCGCGGCCTATCATTCGGCCGATGTGAAGCAGTTCATCGAAGGCAAGTTCGGCGGAGCGGTCATTGCCGCCTGGTAACGGGCGAAGCAACGGGCGCCCGGCGAGATTAGAGTCGATGATCGAAAACCCGGGCTTTGCGTCCGGGTTTTTTCTCTTTTAAAATAGAACGACCGTTCGCTATCATTGGCGCGTCGCCAAGAAGCGGTATCCTCGACAACCACGAAGGTTGGGTCCGCTTGGCCGCGCAGTCATGAGGCCTCGCTATAGAATGGCCTCTGGTCGTATTCGTAACTTTGGAGCGTGTGCATGAAAATCCTGGTGCCAGTGAAAAGAGTGGTCGATTACAACGTGAAGGTCCGCGTGAAGTCGGACAACACGGGTGTCGACATTGCGAACGTGAAGATGTCGATGAACCCGTTCGACGAAATCGCGGTTGAAGAAGCGGTGCGCCTGAAGGAAGCGGGCGTGGCGACCGAAGTGATCGCCGTGTCGGTGGGCGTCGCGCAAGCGCAGGAAACGCTGCGTACGGCGCTGGCGATCGGCGCGGATCGCGCGATCCTGGTCGAATCGACCGACAGCGTCGAGCCGCTGGCCGTCGCGAAGATCCTGAAGGCGCTGGTCGACAAGGAGCAGCCGCAACTGGTGATCCTCGGCAAGCAGGCGATCGACGACGATTCGAACCAGACGGGCCAGATGCTGGCTGCGCTGGCTGGCCTGCCGCAAGCGACGTTCGCGTCGAAGGTCACGGTGGCCGACGGTAAGGCAACGGTGGCACGCGAAGTCGACGGCGGCGCGGAAACGCTGTCGCTGACGCTGCCGGCGGTGATCACCACCGACCTGCGCCTGAACGAGCCGCGCTACGTGACGCTGCCGAACATCATGAAGGCGAAGAAGAAGCCGCTGGAGACCGTGAAGCCGGAAGACCTGGGCGTGGACGTCGCGCCGCGTCTGAAGACGCTGAAGGTGGTCGAGCCGCCGAAGCGCGCAGCCGGCGTGAAGGTGCCGGATGTGAAGACGCTGGTCGAGAAGCTGAAGACCGAAGCCAAGGTGCTGTAAGAGGGAGCGGAAAGAAATGACGATTCTGGTGATTGCAGAACACGACAACGCGTCGATCAAGGCCGCGACGCTGAACACGGTGGCGGCGGCGGCGAAGATCGGCGGCGACATCCACGTGCTGGTCGCGGGGCACAACGCGCAAGCGGCAGCGGACGCAGCAGCGAAGATCGCAGGGGTGTCGAAGGTACTCCTGGCCGACGCGCCGCAACTCGAAGCGGGCCTCGCGGAAAACGTCGAAGCGACCGCGCTGAACATCGCGAAGGACTACTCGCACATCCTCGCGCCGGCGACGGCCTACGGCAAGAACATCGCGCCGCGTATCGCCGCGAAGCTGGACGTCGCGCAGATCTCGGACATCACGGCGGTCGATTCGGCCGACACGTTCGAGCGCCCGATCTACGCGGGCAACGCGATCGCGACGGTGCAGTCGAGCGACCCGATCAAGGTGATCACGGTGCGTGCGACGGGCTTCGATCCGGTGGCAGCGGAGGGCGGCAGCGCGTCGGTCGAGAAGATCGAAGCGGCAGCCGACGCCGGCAAGTCGCAATTCGTGAGCCGTGAAGTGACGAAGCTGGACCGTCCGGAACTCACCAGCGCGAAGATCATCGTGTCGGGTGGCCGCGGTCTGGGCAGCGGCGAAAACTACACGAAGGTGCTGGAGCCGCTGGCAGACAAGCTGTCGGCAGCCCTGGGCGCATCGCGCGCGGCAGTCGACGCGGGCTACGTGCCGAACGACTATCAGGTCGGCCAGACCGGCAAGATCGTCGCACCGCAGCTGTACATCGCAGTCGGCATCTCGGGTGCGATTCAGCACCTGGCGGGCATGAAGGATTCGAAGGTGATCGTCGCGATCAACAAGGATCCGGAAGCACCGATCTTCAGCGTGGCCGATTACGGCCTCGTCGGCGATCTGTTCGCGCTCGTGCCGGAACTCGTGGCCGAGCTCGGCTGACGCAGTGTGATGCTTCGGTAAGCACACGAGAAGAGGGGCGCGACGAGCGCCCCTTTTTTTTCGCCATCGACTGAAGAGAGAGGCGACGCACCATGAGCTATCACGCCCCCGTCAAGGACATGCTGTTGTCGGCACGAAGGGCAGCGAGGGCGTGCTCGCGTTGACGGAAGATCAGTTCTGATCGGCCGACGGTTCGATGAAATGAAAAAGGCGCCCCTGGGGGCGCCTTTTTTTCGATGCCGGCTGGCCCGCATGGCTGCGGGCGGCGTCGGCTTATGCGTATGCCGGGCGCGTCTGGCCGGCCACGTCCTTCAGGTAGCGATGCACCGACAGGTCGTCGGCCTGGATCGCGGGCATCTTGCCCGAGATCAGGTCTGCGAGCAGCTGGCCCGAGCCGCACGACATCGTCCAGCCGAGCGTGCCGTGGCCGGTGTTCAGGAACAGGTTCGACACCGGCGTACGGCCGACGATCGGCGTGCCGTCCGGCGTCATCGGGCGCAGGCCCGTCCAGAACGTTGCCTTCGACGTGTCGCCACCACCCGGGAACAGGTCGTTCACGCACATCTCGAGCGTTTCACGGCGCGCGGCGCGCAGATTTTTGTCGAAGCCGACGATTTCCGCCATGCCACCGACGCGGATGCGCTGGTCGAAACGCGTGATCGCGATCTTGTAGGTCTCGTCGAGCACGGTCGACACGGGCGCGGCTGCTGCGTTGACGATCGGCGCGGTGATCGAATAGCCCTTCAGCGGATAGACGGGGATCTTCATCAGGTTCGAGATGAAGCTGGTCGAGTACGAACCGAGCGCGACGACGTACGCGTCCGCGCGCACCGTCTCGCTGCCGCACTGCACGCCGGCGATCTTGCCGCCCGCGATCGCGAGCGCATCGATCGGCGTGTTGTAGCGGAACTTCACGCCGAGCGATTCCGCGAGCGCTGCGAGGCGCGTCGTGAACAGCTGGCAGTCGCCCGTTTCGTCACCCGGCAGGCGCAGGCCGCCCGTCAGCTTGTGCGAGACGGCGGCGAGTGCCGGTTCGGCTTGCTTCAGATCGGCCGGCGACAGCAGTTCGAACGGCACGTTCGCTTCCTGCAGGACGGCGATGTCCTTCGCCGCACCGTCGAGTTGCTGCTGCGTGCGGAACAGCTGCAGCGTGCCGCCCGTGCGGCCTTCGTACTGGATACCGGTATCGGCGCGCAGCGCCTGCAGGCAGTCGCGGCTGTATTCGGCGAGGCGGACCATGCGGCCCTTGTTGACTGCATAGCGCTCGGCCGTGCAGTTGCGCAGCATCTGGTACATCCACTGGAGCTGGAAGCGCGTGCCGTCGAGGCGGATTGCGAGCGGCGCGTGCTTTTCGAACATCCACTTGACGGCCTTCAGCGGCACGCCGGGCGCGGCCCACGGCGCGGCATAGCCAGGGGAGATCTGGCCTGCGTTCGCGAAGCTCGTCTCGAGTGCCGGGCCGGCCTCCCGGTCGATCACCGTGACTTCATGACCGGCGCGCGCGAGGTAATACGCGCTTGCCACGCCCACCACACCGCTGCCCAGAATGACGACTCGCATAGCTGCTCCAGATGGAAGGGACCAGATCGAGGCCGGGCGCACCTGCGTCTCCGTGTAACCTCTAGCTGATCTAGTTTTTTTCGCTATGGTATTGTCGAATGTGTAGGTTTTGTTATCGTATTTTTCAGGTTTTCAGCATAAACAAATGAGAACGCAACGTCAGCCCGTACGCTCGCTCGACAAGCTCGACCGGCGCATCCTGAAACTGCTCCAGGACGACGGCCGGATGGCGATGAAAGACCTCGCGGAACAGGTCGGACTGACCGTCACGCCGTGCATCGAGCGTGTGCGGCGCATGGAGCGCGACGGTGTGATCACCGGCTATCACGCGCGTGTCGATCCGCACCAGCTCGATGCCGCGCTGCTGGTGTTCGTCGAGATCACGCTCGGCCACAAGGGCGGCAACATGTTCGAGCAATTCCGCCGGGAAGTGATGAAGATCGACGAGGTGCTGGAATGCCATCTCGTGTCCGGCGATTTCGACTACCTGATCAAGGCGCGGATCGGCGAGATGGCCGACTACCGGAAGCTGCTCGGCGACATCCTGCTGCAGTTGCCCGGCGCCGTGCAGTCGAAGAGCTATGTCGTGATGGAAGAAATCAAGGAGACGCTGACGATCGCGGTGGGCGACTGACGCGCCTGCCGCAGGCCGTCGAGCCCTTTATCCCGCCCTTGGCATGCTGCGCCCAATACTGTATAAATGTACAGTATTGGGCGCAGGTAAATGGGTGGGCACATGGACGATCGATCCGACAACGAATTTCCGGTAGCGCCGCCCGTGCCCCGCAAGGGGCGCGGCGCGGTCGACAACCTGCAGGGGCGATACGAGATCGCGCAGCGCGAAGCGGTCGACGACGGCTGGACGCACGAGTCGGACGATACCGATTTTCCCGCGCCGTTGCGCACGCAGGTATTCGAGGAGCGCGCGAAGAGCATCCTGACGCACAACCAGTCGCCCGACATCCCATTCAGCGTGTCGCTCAATCCGTATCGCGGCTGCGAGCATGGCTGCATCTACTGCTTCGCGCGGCCGACGCACAGTTATCTCGGCCTGTCGCCGGGGCTCGATTTCGAAAGCCGCATCTATGCGAAGGTCAATGCAGCCGAACTGCTCGAGCGCGAGATTTCGCGCAAGCGCTACGTGCCGGAGCCGATCGCGCTCGGCGTCAACACCGACGCCTATCAGCCGGTCGAGCGCGACCTGCGCATCACGCGCAGCGTGATCCAGGTGATGCACGATCGCGGGTTGCCGTTCGCCGCGATCACGAAGTCGTCGCTGATCGAGCGTGATCTCGACCTGCTCGCGCCGATGGCCGAACGCGGGCAGGTGATGGCGGCGGTCACGATCACGACGCTCGATGCCGACCTCGCGCGCACGCTCGAGCCGCGCGCGGCAACGCCGGCACGACGGTTACGTACGATCCGTGCGCTGAGCGAGGCGGGCGTGCCGGTCGGCGTGAGCATTGCCCCGATGATTCCGTTCGTCACCGAGCCCGACATGGAGCGCGTGCTCGAGGCGTGCGCGGAGGCCGGCGCAACGTATGCGAGCTACATCATCCTGAGGCTGCCGTGGGAAGTCGCGCCGCTGTTCAAGAACTGGCTTGCCGCGCATTTTCCCGACCGTGCGGAGCGCGTGATGAACCGCGTGCGCGACATGCGCGGCGGGAAAGACTACGACTCGGATTTCTCGAAACGGATGAAGGGCGAGGGGATCTGGGCCGACCTGCTGCGGCAGCGCTTCCGCCAGGCCGTCAAGCGGCTCGGGCTGAACGAGCGCACGAACGGCATTCTCGATCTGTCGCAGTTTCGCGGTGCGCCGGTTGCCGCGGCGCCGGTGCCGCACGTTGCGGTTCGTTCGGCCGGCACGCGGTCGACGCAGTCGCGCGACGACATGCAATTGAACCTGTTCTGACCGGTGCGCCAAGCCGGCGCGGGGTGCCGGTGGAGCGCGTTCGTTGCGCTTACTGCGAAATCTGCTTGGCCGCTTCGACCTGCGACTCGAAATACGTCTGGAACGACAGTGCGAGTGCAGTCATCAGCAGGAACGCGCCGATCAGCAGCGAGAAGATCACCACGAAGATCACGGTCCAGCCCGACTTGCTGTGCTTGCCCGTCTCCGCGTTGAATTGCGCGTCCCATTTTTCGTCGGGGCGCAGCCCATAGACGAGCGCGGCGAGGAACGCTGCCAGCAGCGAGATTGCGCCGGGTACCGCGAGCCACCAGCCGAGGCTGGCGCTGCGCTGGGTCGCGGCGAGCAAGAGGAAGCCCGGAATGCCGACGATCGTCGCGAGCAGGTGCGCCCAGCCGTATACGTCGCGAAAGCCATATAGATAGAAGCGGTGCGCGCCGAGCGAGCCGAACAGGAACGCGAGGGCGGCGGTGAGCGTCTTGGAGCGAAAGCGGCGGGACGATGCGGTGCTGCTGGACATGGATGGCGGCGTATTGTCGTTGGCATGGGCGGCCGGTGGGCCGGCGCGGGCGCGCGGCCCGGCACGCATTCTACGATGCCCGGTCGGGCCCGGTCACCCCTGTCCTGCGTCAAGGTGCCGCATAGGTCACGCGGTAGATTGCGCCCGCATAGTCGTCGCTGACGAGCAGCGAGCCGTCCGGCAGCGGCAGCACGTCGGCCGGGCGCCCCCATACCGTGCCGTCGGGCCGCAGCCAGCCCGTGACGAACGGGGTCTGGCGCGCCTGGCTGCCGTCCGCCGAGACGACGACGCGCATCACGCGGTAGCCGACCTTCGTGCTGCGGTTCCACGAGCCGTGTTCGGCGATGAACACGTTATTGCGATACGACGCCGGAAACATCGGTCCCGTATAGAAGCGCATGCCGAGTGCCGCGACGTGCGCGCCGAGTTTCAATACGGGCGGCACATAGCGGCGGCATACGTCGGCGCTGCCGAATTCGGGGTCGGGCGTGTCGCCGCCATGACAGTATGGGAAGCCGAAGTCGAGGCCGGCGCGCGGGGCGCGGTTCAGCTTGTCGTCGGGCACGTCGTCGCCCATCATGTCGCGCCCGTTGTCGGTAAACCACAGCTCGCCCGAATCGGGGTGCCACGCAAAGCCGACCGTATTGCGTACGCCGCGGGCGACGACCTCGCTCCCGCTGCCGTCCGTCTTCATGCGTGCGATGATCGCGTAGCGGCCGCGATCGGCGAGACAGACGTTGCACGGTGCGCCGGTTGGCACGTACAGCTTGCCGTCCGGGCCGAACGCGATGAATTTCCAGCCGTGATGGTGTTCGGACGGCAGCGCGTCGGTGACGACGGTGGGGGCGGGTGGTGCGGCGAGCCGGTCGTCGATATGATCGAGACGCAGGATGCGCGATACGGCGGATATATAGAGTGCGCCGCCACGGTAGGCGACGCCGACGGGCATGTCGAGCCCGGACGCGATCACGTAGCGGGCGCTGATCCGGCCCTCGTGCATCACGAACGCATGCACGCGGCCTTCCCGCGTGCCGACATACAGGATGCCGCGCGGCGACCATGCCATTTCGCGGGCGGTCGGTACCGCGTCGGTCAGCACTTCTATGTGGAAGCCGGGCGGCACGACGAGTTGGTCCACCGGCAACGGCGCGGCAAACGCCAGTGCGGACGCGAGGCAGGCAAGGCCGGCAAGCAGCGCCGCGAAACGGTGCTGCGCGCGGCGCGTCGAGGCGGCGCGAAGGGGCGGCATGACGGTGTGGAACGTCCCGGACACGACGATTGTATGCCCGGCGGACAGGCCGCCCACGGATTTTTTACGCGTAAGTGTTTGTTGTACCTCTGATTTCCGGCTATAATCGCGTGTTTCAGTAGTTTCGAACCCGGTTTTCCGAAGGACATCATATGGTTATCATCCGTCTGGCTCGTGGCGGCTCGAAGAAGCGCCCGTTCTACAACATCGTTGCTACCGATTCGCGTAACCGTCGTGACGGCCGCTTCATCGAGCGCGTCGGCTTCTACAACCCGGTCGCTACGAAGGGCGAATCGCTGCGTATCGCTCAGGATCGCCTGACGTACTGGCAAGGCGTTGGCGCACAACTGTCGCCGACCGTCCAGCGTCTCGTGAAGGAAGCGCAAAAGGCGCAACCGGCTGCCTAACATGGCACGGTGTGCCGGTCGTGCCGGCTGTAAGGAGCATTGATGGCGGGTCACGATTCCGGTAATGCAAGGCGCGGGCGTGCGTCGTTTGGCGCATTCGTCCGCAAGCCGGTCGAGCGCGACGCTGTCGCGAACGCCGGTCAGGCTGCCGAGCAGGGTAGTCTCGAAGTGGCGCAAGCCTGGCCCGACGATGCCGTCGAGGTCGGGGCGGTGGTCGACGCCTATGGCCTGAAGGGTTGGGTCAAGGTGGCGACGCATGCCGACGCCGGTCGCGGCGGCGATGCGCTGCTCAACGCGCGCCGCTGGTGGCTGGAACGCGGTGCGGAGCGGCTTTCCGTCCGCATCATGCAGTCGAAGACGCACAGCGACACCGTCGTTGCGCAACCCGCGGGCGTCAGCGACCGCGATGCCGCGCTGGCTATGCGTGGCTTTCGCGTGTTCGTGCGCCGGGAAGATTTCCCGGCATTGGCCGCGGACGAATTCTATTGGGTCGACCTGATCGGTCTCGACGTCGTCAACGAGCAATCGGTGGCACTCGGGAAGGTGAGCGGGATGATCGACAATGGCGTGCATTCGATCATGCGTGTCGAGTATCCGGCGACCGGCAAAGACGGTCAGCCGACCACCGATGAGCGGTTGATTCCGTTCGTCGGCGTATACGTCAAAACGGTGGATCAGGCGGCGCGTCGCATCGTCGTCGACTGGGAAGCCGATTACTGAAATGAACCAGGTTACCGAGAGCGCGGTGCAGTTCGACGTCGTCACGCTCTTCCCCGAGATGTTCCGTGCACTGACCGACTGGGGGATCACCAGCCGGGCCGTCAAGCAAGGGCGCTTCGGGCTGCGCACCTGGAACCCGCGTGATTTCACGACGGACAACTACCGCACGGTCGACGATCGTCCGTACGGTGGTGGTCCGGGCATGGTGATGCTGGCCAGGCCGCTCGAAGCTGCGATCGATGCCGCGAAAGCGGCGCAGGCAGAACAGGGCATCGCGAGCACGCGTGTCGTGATGATGTCGCCGCAAGGTGCACCGCTCACGCACGATCGCGCGGTGCGGATGGCGCAGGAGCCCGGTGTCGTCGTGCTGTGCGGCCGCTATGAAGCGATCGACCAGCGCCTGCTCGATCGTTGCGTCGACGAGGAAATCAGCCTCGGCGATTTCGTGCTGTCCGGCGGGGAATTGCCGGCGATGGCGATGATGGATGCCGTCGTGCGGTTGCTGCCCGGCGTGCTGAACGATTCGCTGTCGGCCGTGCAGGACAGTTTCGCCGATGGCCTGCTCGATTGTCCGCATTACACGCGCCCCGAGGAATACGACGGCGTGCGTGTACCGGATGTGCTGCTCGGCGGGCATCATGCCGAGATCGAGCGGTGGCGGCGTCAGGAAGCATTGAGGAATACGCTGCGGAAGCGGCCGGACCTGATCGTCCGGGCGCGCCGCGAAAAGTTGTTGAGCCGGGCCGACGAGGCGTGGCTTGCGAACCTCGCACGCGAAGCAAAAAACGCCTCCTGAGGCGGCTGCGCGAGCGGGAATTGGCGGTGCCGCGCATGCGTGTGCGGCGCCTGATGTGAATCCATCCTCTATCGGGGCCAGGCCTGGAAGCAGGCGGGTGCCAACGCCGACACGATGGCATAAGGAGTCAGTAATGAATCTGATCGCAAAACTTGAGCAGGAAGAAATCGAGCGCGCGCTCGCCGGCAAGACGATCCCCGACTTCGCCCCGGGCGATACGGTGATCGTGAACGTGAACGTGGTTGAAGGTAACCGCAAGCGCGTTCAGGCTTACGAAGGCGTCGTGATCGCGATTCGCAGCCGTGGTCTGAACTCGAACTTCATCGTCCGCAAGATCTCGTCGGGCGAAGGCGTCGAGCGTACGTTCCAGACGTACTCGCCGCTGCTGGCAAGCATCGTCGTGAAGCGTCGCGGTGATGTGCGTCGTGCGAAGCTGTACTACCTGCGCGAGCGTTCGGGCAAGTCGGCTCGTATCAAGGAAAAGCTGGTGTCGAAGGATCGCACCGCAGCAGCTTCCCAAGAGTAAGAGCTGTAAGGAAAAAGCACCCACCCGGGTGCTTTTTTCATTCTGGCGCGACAATATGCTCGATACGACACGACCCCGAGAGCCCCATTGAATCGCCGCCCCATCATCGATCCCGAAGTCCTGCCGGTCGAAGGCACCGGTGCCGGCCTGCCGGCCATTGATTCCCGTCTGATGACGCCATCCGGCCTGCGTGACCGTTTCGCGCGCACGCTCGAATGGAGCGTCGAGCCCGGCGAGGCGAGGCTGCAGGAGGGCGTCGATCCACGTAGCGCGGCCGTCCTCGTGCCGCTCGTCGTCCGCGAGTCCGGCCTCACCATGCTGCTGACCCAGCGCGCCGACCACCTGAACGACCACGCCGGACAGATCAGCTTCCCCGGCGGTCGTCGCGAACCGTTCGATCGCGATGCAACTGCCACCGCGTTGCGCGAGGCGAAGGAAGAGATCGGGCTGGCAGACGAGCGTGTCGAGATCCTCGGCGCGCTGCCCGACTACCTGACCGGCACGGGCTTCTGCGTGGCGCCGGTGGTCGGCCTCGTGCATCCACCGTTCACCGTGCAGGCCGACACGTTCGAAGTGGCCGAGATTTTCGAGGTGCCGCTCGCGTTCCTGATGAATCCCGCGAACCATCAGGTCCGTGTGTTCCGCTGGGAAGGCGGCGAGCGTCGTTTTTTTGCGATGCCCTATCCAAATGGCGAACCCGGCGGGCATTACTTCATCTGGGGCGCAACTGCCGGCATGTTGCGCAATCTGTACCGCTTCTTGGCCGCCGGCTGATGCCGTGCGCCGACTGGCGCGCGCGGCCGGCAGCCGGGCGACCGTGCCGGCAATCATGCCAGGCTGACGCTGTGCTATCGTTATGCAAAAAATGACATAACTCCGAAGACGGCACACGCATGACTTTCTTCTCGGTTCTCCTCGCTCTCATCATCGAACAGGTCCGCGCGTTGTCGCCGAACAATCCGGTGTTCGCGCTGTTCCAGTTTCACGCGGAAACCGTCGCGCATGGTCTCGACGCAGGCAAGCAGAAGCATGGCATCCTCGCATGGCTCGCGGTCGTACTGCCGTGGGTGCTGATCGTCGCGCTGATCTATTTCCTGCTGTACAAGGTGAGCTTCGTGCTCGCATTCATCTGGAACGTCGTCGTCGTGTACTTCACGCTCGGCTTCCGCCAGTTCAGCCACTACTTCACCGATATCCACCTCGCGCTCAACAACGACGACGTGCCGCGTGCGCGCGAAATCCTGCACGAGTGGACCGGCATCGACACGGTCGACATGCCGGTCGGCGAAATCGTCCGCCATACGCTGATTCATGCGGTCGTCGCGTCCCATCGCCACGTGTTCGGCGTGTTCTTCTGGTATGTGCTGCCGATCGGCCCGGCCGGTGCCGTGCTGTACCGGATCTCCGAATACCTCGCGCGCAGCTGGTCGACGCCGGGCGACGACCGCACGGCGGCCTTCTCGACGTTCGCGCAACGCGCGTTCTTCGTGATCGACTGGATTCCCGCGCGATTGACCGCGCTCGGCTTCGCGATCGTCGGCAATTTCGAGGACGCGATCTACGCGTGGCGCAACCACACGCGCCAGTGGCCCGATCCGAACGACGGCGTCCTGCTGGCCGCCGGCAGCGGAGCGCTCGGCGCACGCCTTGCGGGCCCGCTCGCGGAACCGTCGAGCCTCGATGCGCTGGCCGTCGGCGACAGCGGCCCGTTGACGGTCGGTGACGATTGCACGCCGCGTACGCTGCAATCCGCGGTTGGCCTTGTCTGGCGTGCGGTGATCCTGTGGATGATTCTGCTGCTGATGCTGACACTCGCCGTCTGGGTGTCGTGACGGGGTAGTGCGGTACCCGATGAAAGGCAAAAGGCCGGCGGATGCCGGCCTTTTTGCTGTGGGTCAGTCGTCGCGCGGGTCGCGTACGGCGCCGCATTGCCAGCATGCGGTGAACTGGGCTTCGAGCGCCTCGCCGCACTGCCGGCAGCGCCACGGCGCGGCGCCGGCCGACGGACCGTGCGACGCGGCATCGAGGAGCCGGCGCGCGAGCGCGTCGTCGCGTTCGTCGTCGAGCCACAGCTCGGGCGTGCACGCGTCGGCGGGCAGGCCGCCGAGCGCGCCGGTCGCGTAGCAGTTATGCAGCTCGCAACCGATGCCGGCCACCTGAAGCACGTTGGCCCAATGCTGCGCCGTCGCGAGATCGGGTGCCTTGAAACGCATCGCGGCTCCTGTCGATGAAAGCCGGCCCGCATGGCACCGGCTGGCCGCCGCGCGCGTGCCGCGCGATCAGCGGACGATCTGGCTCGCCTCGTGCACGAGCTGCGCATAGAGCGCATGCCGCGACGGTGCGATGCGGCCGTCGGTGACGGCTTCGAGAATCGCGCAGCCGGGTTCGTGCAGGTGATGACAATTATAGAAACGGCAGTCGGCGAGCAGTGGCCGGAACTCCGGAAAGGCGCGCTCGAGACGGCCTTCCGTCAGATGGTAGAGACCGAATTCCTGGAAGCCCGGCGAATCGATCAGCGCGCCGCCGCCCTCCAATGGGTAGAGGCGCGTGAACGTCGTCGTGTGACGGCCGCTGTTGAGCGCGGCCGAAATCTCGCGCGTGGCGGCTTCGGCATCGGGAACGAGCAGGTTCACGAGCGTCGACTTGCCCATCCCGGACTGGCCGAGCAGGATCGTCGAATGCCCGACGAGGTGCGGCATCAGCTGCGCGCGCGCGTCGTCGGGCGCGCCCTTCACCGACAGCTCGAGCACGTCGTAGCCGAGCGCGCGGTAGGGCGCGAGGCGCTCGCGCGCGACCGGTAGCGCGGCTTCGACGTCGATCTTGTTCAGCACGACGAGCGGCTTCAGCTGGTTCGCCTCGGCGGCGATCAGCGCGCGGCCGAGGAGATCCTCGCTGAAATAGGGCTCGGTCGCGAGCACGATCAGCAACTGGTCGAGGTTGGCCGCGAACAGCTTCGACTTGAACTGGTCGGAGCGGTACAGCAGGTTGCGCCGTTCGCCGATCTCGACGATCACGCCCTGGTCGGCCGATGCGAGCTCGTACACGACGCGGTCGCCGACCGCGATGTCGCTCTTCTTGCCGCGCGGGAAGCACTGCAGCATCGGGCCGCCGTCGTCGGGCGCGACGATGTAGTGGCGCCCGTGCGCCGCGATCACGCGGCCTTCGACCCGTTGCGCGTTCGACGCGCGCGGGGCCGGCTTGCGGGAAGTCGGGCGGCTCATGCGTGTTGCAGCAGGCGGTCGATCCGCTGCGACGCAGGCGGATGCGAGTAGTAGAAGGCCGTGTAGACGGGGTCGGGCGTCAGCGTCGACGCGTTGTCCTCATAGAGCTTCACGAGTGCGCTGACGAGGTCCTGCGCGTCGGTCTGGCTGGCCGCGAAAGCATCGGCCTCGAATTCGTGCTTGCGCGACGTGAGGCTGCCGAACGGCGTCGCGAAGAACAGGAACACGGGAATCGCGAGGAAGAACAGCACGAGCGCGGCGCCCGCGTTGCTGGTGTCGAGCGACGGCGTGACGCCCAGCCCCGTGTAGAACCACGTGCGTTGCGCAAGCCAGCCGAGCAGCGCGAGCAGCACGAGGCTCAGCACGAACGACACGAGCATCCGCTTCATCACGTGGCGACGCTTGAAATGGCCGAGTTCGTGTGCGAGCACGGCCTCGATTTCCTGGCCGGACAGGCGCGCGAGCAGCGTGTCGAAGAACACGATCCGCTTCGACGCGCCGAAGCCCGTGAAGTACGCGTTGCCGTGCGCGGAGCGGCGGCTGCCGTCCATCACGAACAGCCCCTTGGCCGCAAAGCCGCAGCGCTTCATCAGCGACTCGATGCGTGTGCGGAGCGCGTCGTCCTTCAGCGGCTCGAACTTGTTGAAGATCGGTGCGATGAAGGTCGGGTAGATCAGCAGCACGAGCATCTGGAATGCGACCCAGACGATCCAGGTCCACAGCCACCACAGGCTGCCGGCCTGGTTCATCAGCCACAGCACGACGAACAGCAGCGGCAGGCCGAGCGCGGCGCCGAGCAGCGAGTTTTTCAGCATGTCGGTGAAGAACAGCCGCTTCGTCATCCGGTTGAAGCCGAAGCGCTGTTCGATCCCGAACTGGCGGTAATACTCGAACGGGACGTCGATGACGCCCGTGATCGCGAGCACCGCAGCGACGAGCGCGACCTGCTGCCCGTAGCCGCGGCCGAGCCAGCCGGTGAGCAGCGTGTCGAGCGCGCCGACGCCGCCGAGCAGCGTGAGACCGATCAGCACGGCCGCGCTGACGACGATCTCGAGCATCGTCAGCCGGGTGCGCTCGACCGTGTAATCGGCCGCGCGCTGGTGGGCGGTCAGCGGGATGGTTGCGCTGAACTGCGCGGGCACGCCGTTGCGGTGCGCCGCGACGAAGCGGATCTGCCGCGACGCGAGCCACAGCTTGGTGACGACCATCGCGAGCACGGCGAGCGCGAACAGCAGGGTGAACGAAAAGGGTGACATCGAAGGGGCCAAAGGGTTCTATGCGAGAATTATATGTTCTTGCGGACCGGGCCCGCTGTTGCGATGCCGGCCGCCCGGGCGGCGCCGCGCGCCGTCCGCCATTTTCCAGGATGACTCATGACCGATACCGCCGCTTCCACCAGCCAGCCCGCGCTCGTGCGCAACGAGTTGAATCTCGTCTGGCTCGACATGGAGATGACGGGCCTCGACCCGGATAACGACCGCATCATCGAGATCGCGGTCGTCGTGACCAATTCCACGCTCGACATCGCCGTCGAAGGCCCCGTGTTCGCGATCCACCAGAGCGACGAAACGCTCGCGAAGATGGACGACTGGAACAAGTCGACGCACGGCCGCTCGGGCCTGATCGATCGCGTGCGCGCGTCGACCGTGACCGAGGCGGAAGCCGCCGCGCAGTTGCAGGCATTCCTCGCGCAGTACGTATCGCCCGGCAAGTCGCCGATGTGCGGCAACTCGATCTGCCAGGACCGCCGCTTCATGGCGCGCTGGATGCCCGAATTCGAGCGGTTCTTCCACTACCGCAACCTCGACGTCAGCACGCTCAAGGAGCTGTGCCGCCGCTGGCAGCCCGCGATCTACAAGGGCTTCCAGAAGCGTGCGATGCACACGGCGCTCGCGGACATCCACGAGTCGATCGACGAGCTGAAGTACTACCGCGAGCATTTCCTGATTCCGGCCGCGTCGGCTTCGGCAGGCGAGTCCGCGCCGGCCGCCTGAGCAGGCCGGCACGCGCTCAGCGCGGTGCGCGTTGAGCGCTTTTCGGCCGGAACGCCGCGACCACCGCGGTGTCGGTCTCGATGTACGGGCCGCCGATCAGGTCGATGCAGTAGGGCACCGCGGCGAAGATGCCGGGCACGGTCGACTTGCCGTCGGCATCGCGCAGCCCTTCGAGCGTTTCCCGGATCGATTTCGGCTGGCCGGGCAGGTTGATGATCAGCGCCGCATGGTCGGCCGTCTCGCGGATCACCGCGACCTGCCGCGACAGGATCGCGGTCGGCACGAAATTCAGGCTGATCTGCCGCATCTGTTCGCCGAATCCCGGCATTTCCTTCGTCGCCACCGCCAGCGTGGCCTCGGGCGTCACGTCGCGGCGCGCGGGGCCCGTGCCGCCCGTCGTCAGCACGAGGTCGCATCCGGCGACGTCGACGAGCTCGGCGAGCGTGGCGGAGATCGTGGGCGCATCGTCCTGGATCAGGCGCGTTTCGGCGCGCCACGGCGACACCAGCGCGCCGGCGAGCCACTCCTGCAGTGCGGGAATGCCTTTGTCCTCGTAGACACCCGTGCTCGCGCGGTCGCTGATCGACACGAGGCCGACGACGAGCTCGTCCGGGTGGTTACGCTTCGTCGTCGTCATGGTCGTCTCCGGCGTCGTCCGCCGCTTCGTCGTCCGCATTGGACGTGCCGCCAGCGGTCTTGATCCACTGGAACAGCTCGCGGAAATAGCGCGGCGGCTTGCCTTGCTGCGCTTCCTTGCGTGCGTTGCGGATCAGCGTGCGGCCTTCCTGGATGTCGGCTTCCGGGTGCTGGCGCAGGAATTCGGTCAGCGCGTCGTCGCTCGCGAGCAACTGTTCGCGCGTGCGTTCGATCCAGTGCAGGCGGGCCGTCGCGGCCTTGTTCACGCCGCGTTGCGCGTCGAGCGCGGTGCGCAGCGCGGCCGTCTCGTCGTCGGTCAACGAGCGCATCACGCGGCCGACGTACTGGAGCTGGCGGCGCTTGCCTTCGTGATCGGTGATCCGGCGGGCTTCGCGAACGGCGTCCGCGAGGCTTTCGGGCATCGGCATGCGTTTCAGCGCGTCTTTCGGCAGATCGACAAGGGCCTGGCCGAGCACCTGCAGCTCGTGCATTTCGCGCTTCAACTGGGATTTGCTGGGACGATCGTAGCCATTGTCGTCGTCTTCGACGGCATGCTCGATCGGCTGGATTCGGGTTTTGCGTGTCATGGACGGCATTGTATCGCGCCGCGGACACCCCAAGCTTGTCGGTGTCCGGCCCCGGACCTTGCTATGATCGCGGGATACGCAACATTTTGAACATGCGGGCGCCCGCCCGCCACCGGATATCACGACGATGGCAGCCAATCTCGACGTACAAGCGCGCTATTTCCCGCACACGCAGGACCAGCTCAAAGAAATCGCCTCGGACATCCTTCGCCATGCGAAGGCGCTCGGCGCGACGGACGCCGCGACCGAAATCTCCGAGGGCGACGGCCTGTCGGTGTCGGTGCGCCGCGGCGAAGTCGAAACGATCGAGCACAACCGCGACAAGATGGTCGGCGTGACCGTGTTCATCGGCAAGAAGCGCGGCAATGCGAGCACGTCGGATTTTTCGCCGGGCGCGATCAAGGATACCGTCGCCGCCGCTTACAACATCGCGCGCTTCACGGCCGAAGATGAAGCGGCCGGTCTCGCCGAGGCCGAGCTGCTCGAAACCGACCCGCGCGACCTCGATCTGTACCACCCGTGGGCGCTGACGGCCGACGAGGCCGTCGAGCTCGCCCGCCGCGCGGAAGATGCCGCATTCGCGGTCAGCCCGCAGATCCGCAATTCGGAAGGCGCGAGCGTGTCGGCCCAGCATTCGCAGTTCGTGCTCGCGACATCGCGCGGCTTCCTGTCCGGCTACCCGTATTCGCGCCACTACATCGCCTGCGCGCCGATCGCGGGCAGCGGCCGTCACATGCAGCGCGACGACTGGTATTCGTCGAAGCGCAGCGCGATCGATCTCGCGGCGCCCGAAGCGGTGGGCCGTTACGCGGCCGAGCGTGCGCTTGCGCGAATGGGCGCGCGCCGTCTGGACACCCGCAAGGTGCCCGTGCTGTTCGAAGCACCACTCGCGGCCGGCCTGCTCGGCGCGTTCGTGCAGGCGGTGAGCGGCGGCGCGCTGTACCGCAAGACGTCGTTCCTCGTCGACAGCCTCGGCAAGCCGGTGTTCGCACCGCACATCCAGGTCGTCGAGGATCCGCACGTGCCGCGCGCGATGGGCAGCGCACCGTTCGACGAGGAAGGCGTGCGCACGCGTGCGCGCAGCGTCGTCAAGGACGGTGTCGTCGAAGGCTACTTCCTGTCGACCTATTCGGCGCGCAAGCTCGGCACACAGACCACCGGCAACGCAGGCGGCTCGCACAACCTCGCGCTGCGCAGCTCGAACACGCAGGCGGGCGACGATTTCGACGCGATGCTGAAGAAGCTCGGCACCGGCCTGTTGCTGACCGAGCTGATGGGGCAGGGCGTGAACTACGTGACGGGCGACTATTCGCGCGGCGCGGCGGGCTTCTGGGTCGAGAACGGCGTGATCCAGTATCCGGTCGAGGAAATCACGGTTGCGAGCACGCTGCAGGAAATGTTCCGCCATATCGTCGCGATCGGCGCTGATTCGATCGTGCGCGGCACGAAGGAAACGGGCTCGGTGCTGATCGAGCAGATGACGATCGCCGGGCAGTAAGCGGCGCGCGGCGTCGGCCGTCATCAAACGAAAAAGCCCGACCGGCGTGAGCCGGTCGGGCTTTTTTCATTGCGCGCGACGCGTCAGCCGCGCTTGCGCGCGTAGACGACGAACGCATAGCCGAACGTGTTCGGCGCGGCCGCCTGGTGCGCATCGCGCGATACTTCCTGCCAGTGCGCGGCGTCGGGCGCCGGGAACGATGCGTCACCGTCGAAGTCGGCATCGATCTCGGTGACGACCAGCTTGTCGGCGAGGGCGAGGCCTTCCGTGTAGAGTTGCGCGCCGCCGATCAGGAACGCTTCGGGCACCCCGTCGCGCGCGGCGAGCGCGAGCGCGTCCGCGAGCGACGTGACCGTGTCGCAGCCGTCGAAGCGGCGCGTCGAGTCGCGCGTGACGACGATATTGCGGCGGCCCGGCAGCGGCCGGCCGATCGACTCGTGGGTCTTGCGGCCCATCACGATCGGTGCGCCCATCGTCGTGCGCTTGAAGAAGGCGAGATCCTCGGGAAGTTTCCAGGGCAACTGGTTGTCGCGGCCGATGATGCCGTTGCGGGCACGCGCGACGATCAGGGTCAACGTCGTCATGAAGGTCGGAGAGAGGAAAACCGGAATGGCGCCGATTCTACCGGAACGGCGGCGGGTGCCGGTTCCGGGGGCGCGCATCCGTCTTTCTGCGCTGCGCGCCGCGACGCTCGAAGCAATGCGTCGCGGCGATGGAATGAATAAAAAGAGTGCCCGCCGGGGGACGGAGCACAAAACCGTTTCGTGTTGCGAGATCGATGATGCGGGCTCTGACCGATGCGGTCAGGTCTGCTCAAATCAATATGTCATCCTTATCAAATGGATCGGTCGATGCATTACTGACGCGTCGTGCCTTGCGTGGTGCCTTCCATCGCGTGCTGCACGTCGCCCGGCTGCGGTACCGGGAGCGGCATCGGTAACAGAGGCGGCGGCGGGATCTCGTCCCACAGCGTCACGAAAGTCCTGCCGGCCGGCAGCGGTTGCGGTGACGACACGGTCACGATGCCGAACCCGTTGACGTGCTGCATGTCCGGCGCGTTTGCCGCAAGCAGCATGACGCGATCCGGATTCGTGCTTTCGTCTGCGCGGACGGGCGTGGGCGGGCCGGCGGCCGCGACCGCAATGGCCATCGGCACGAAAGAAAGTAAAAGATGTTTTCGCATGGTCGCTGTCTCCGACGGTTTTCATATTCAGCGAAATGCATGCCATCGCGCCGGGACCATTGTCGAGACTGCGATTCGTGCGCAAGCGTTGCGAATTGTGTCGAAAAACGGCTGAAAATGTTTCAGGCCTGAAACGAGGGGGCTCGGGAATACTGCGGATTCAATCGATACGCTTCAAGGACGAAAATCGCCGCATGTGTTGATGGCAGAGCGTATCGCTGCGCGGGGCTATGTGCAGACGATTGACATGCATCGACCTCCTGAGCGATTCGGCCGCATCGCCCACCGCGCTGAAATCGGATTGTCGTATTCAGTGCCTATAACCAAGCTGTCTGGATCACAAAATAACTGGACGCGAGATAAGCGCCATCATGCGAGGCTTTGTCGTCGCCGCGCATCGGCATGGCGAATCGAGCCACCTTTGGCTGACCCGATTCGATCCTTTTCGCACGTGACGTGGCGTGCACGGCAATCGTTAGACGGTTGATGAACGGGGTGAGCATATGGGAGCCGATCAGCGGCACGTGATCTACTATTCGCGCGAACCGAACGACGCGTTGCGCGGCTATTTCGACGAATGCGGTTGGCGTGTCGATCTCGCGGAGACCGTGCGAGACGTACGGCGCGTCGTGCAGCATGGTGTCGCAACGGCCGGGCTGCTCGATTTTTCGCCGGGCTTCAAACCCTCGGACCTGCGCGAACTCGAATCCTGTCTGAGCATTCAGCACATCGGCTGGATCGCGGCGACGCGCCGCGGCCAGTTGCAGGACGCTACGCTGCGTCATCTCATTCGCGATTACTGTTTCGACTACGTGACGATGCCGTACGAGACGTCGCGGATCGTCGAGACCGTCGGTCATGCGCACGGCATGGTCGCGCTGACCGAACCCGTTGCGCCACCCGTCGGCACCGGACGCAGCGAAGGCGAAATGGTCGGAACCTGCGATGCGATGCTCGGGCTCTTCAGGACGATTCGCCGCGTCGCGGCCACCGACGCGCCGGTGTTCATCTCGGGCGAATCGGGTACGGGCAAGGAGCTGACGGCGGTCGCGATTCACGAGCGGTCGTCGCGCGCGCAGGCGTCGTTCATCGCGATCAATTGCGGTGCGATTCCGTCGACGCTGCTGCAGGCCGAGTTGTTCGGCTATGAGCGCGGCGCGTTCACCGGCGCGAACCAGCGCAAGATCGGCCGCGTCGAGGCCGCCAACGGCGGCACGCTGTTTCTCGACGAGATCGGCGATCTGCCGCTCGAAAGCCAGGCAAGCCTGCTGCGCTTCCTGCAGGAAGGCAAGATCGAGCGGTTGGGGGCCCACGTGTCGGTGCCCGTCGATGTGCGCGTGATCTGCGCGACGCACGTGGACATGGAAGCGGCGCTGCGCGAAGGGCGGTTCCGCGAGGATCTGTACCATCGCCTGTGCGTGCTGAAGATCGAAGAGCCGCCATTGCGTGCGCGCGGCAAGGACATCGAGGTGCTCGCGCGGCACATGCTCGAGCGTTTCAAGGGCGACGCGCATCGTCGCCTGCGCGGCTTTTCCCCTGACGCGGTCGCGTCGCTGTACGGCTATTCATGGCCGGGCAACGTGCGCGAGCTGATCAATCGCGTGCGCCGCGCGATCGTCATGTCGGAGGGCCGGATGATCACCGCGGCCGATCTCGAGCTGAACGACTTCGCGACGCTCGCGCCCGTGTCGCTGCTGGAGGCGCGTGAGGCGGCCGAGCGGCAGGCGATCGAGCAGGCGCTGTTGCGTCATCGGGGCCGTTTCGCGGATGCGGCGCGCGAACTCGGTGTGTCGCGCGTCACGCTCTACCGGCTGATGTGCGCGCACGGCATGCGCGATCGCGGCGACACGCTGGCAGGGTTTTCGGCGCCGTTGCCGGAGCTTCCTCACCACGCTTGCTAAAATTGGCGGGTACGGCCGCCCTCGCGGCCGAAGGAACCCGCATGAAACAGTATCTCGATCTCGTTCGTACCATTCTCGATACCGGCACCTGGCAGGAGAACCGCACGGGGATCCGCACCATCAGCATGCCGGGCGCGATGCTGCGTTTCGACCTGCAGCAAGGCTTCCCGGCCGTGACGACCAAGAAGCTGGCGTTCAAGTCCGCGATCGGCGAGCTGGTCGGCTTCCTGCGCGCGTCGCGCAGCGCGGCCGATTTCCGCGCGCTTGGCTGCAAGGTGTGGGACGCGAACGCGAACGAGAACGCGCAGTGGCTCGCGAACCCGTATCGCCAGGGCGTCGACGATCTTGGCGACGTGTACGGCGTGCAATGGCGCCAGTGGCCGGGCTACAAGGTGCTCGACGCGGGCGCCGACGCGCAGATCGCCGATGCGACGCGCCGCGGCTTCCGGATCGTCACGCGTTTCGACGAAGACGGCGCGCCGAAGGTGCTGCTGTACAAGGCGATCGACCAGCTGCGCCAGTGCCTGGACACGATCATGGAGAATCCGTCCGACCGGCGCATCCTGTTTCACGCGTGGAATCCGGCCGTGCTCGACGAGATCGCGCTGCCCGCGTGCCATCTGCTGTACCAGTTCCTGCCGAATGCGACGACGCGCGAGATCTCGCTGTGCCTGTACATCCGCAGCAACGACGTCGGCCTCGGTACGCCGTTCAACCTGACGGAAGGGGCCGCGCTGCTGTCGCTCGTCGGCCGGCTGACGGGCTACACGCCGCGCTGGTTCACGTACTTCATCGGCGACGCGCACATCTACGAGAACCAGCTCGACATGCTGCAGCGCCAGCTCACCCGCGAGCCTTACGACAGCCCGCGGCTCGAGATCGCCGAGCGTGTGCCGGAATACGCGAAGACGGGCGTCTACGCGCCCGAGTGGCTGGAGCAGATCGAGCCGTCCGATTTCTCGCTCGTCGGCTATCGACACCATGAGCCGCTGACCGCGCCGATGGCGGTCTGATCGCGCGACCCGGGCCGTGCGGATGCATCGATCCGCGCCCGACAGAAACAAGGCCCGACCGGCTGATGCCGGTCGGGCCTTTTTGTTTCACGTTTGCGGCACTTACTGGCGATGCCGCTCTTCGTGACCGCCTTGCGGCGGCGGGTTGCTCGGGCGCGGCGCCTCGACGTGCGGGGCCGGTTGCGGCCGCGGTTCCATGCGCGGTGCGGGCATCGACGGGCGCGGTTCCATGCGTGGTGCCGGTTGCGGCCGCGGCTCCATACGCGGCGCGGGTTGCGGCCGTGGATCCATGCGTGGCGCCTGCGGTTGCGGGCGCGGCATGTCATGCACGGCGGGGGCTGGCGGACGGTACTCGTTCACGCGTGGCGGGGCGATTTCGCGGTGCGGCGCCGGTTGCGCGAATTCCGGGCGCGGTTGCGGCGCGGGCGCCGCGCGTTCCGGTTGCGGTTGCCCATGCTGGGCCGGCGTCTGGAAATCAGGGCGCGGACGCGGCTGCGGAATCTGCGCCGTATTGTCGAGCCGCGGTTGCGGCAGTGCGCGCGGCGCTTCGTTTCGGCCGCCGGGCTGCGCGCCCTGCGGCGTCGTCACGCCCTCCGGATGCGGGACCGCAGCGCTGCGCACGGGCGGCAGCGCATTCTGTCCCGCCGCATGCAGCGCGGTGGGCGGAGCGGGGCGCTGACGCTCCATTGGCGTGTGCGGCTGCATCCACGCGGGCGACGGCGCCTCGGCTGCGTGCGCATTGCCGATGCCCGACGGACCGTTGTTCGCCACCGGTGGATGCGGGACGCCGTTGCCCGGCTCGAAGGCCTGATGCGGCATCGGGTTGCCGCGTGCCTGCGGCATGCCGCCGTTGGCGAAACGCGGTGCGTTGGGGGTTTCGCCGTTCGCCGGCCGCGCGGCATTCGGTATGCCCGGCATCGGTGCTCCCTGCATCGGAGCCCCCGTCCGCCCGGCCTGCGCGGCGACCGGCTGGCCTTCGCGAGACGCGCGAGCCGGCTGCACGACGGGGCCGTGCGGATTCACGAGCTGCACGTTGTGCATCGCCCATGCGCCGTCGCCCGGCTTGCCCGGTACGCGGACCGGACGCGCCGTATAGTCGGCCGGCACGTTCGTCTTCACGACAGGCGCACCGGCGCCTGGCACGCGCCCGCCTTGCTGCGCGAGGTGGGCCGCGGCCTGGTCGCGATACGCGGCTGGCACGGCAGGATTGCGCGTCGCGACGTACGGGTGCTGCGCGATCGCCGCCGGCGGACGGTAGCTCGCATTGCGCAGCCCGCCGGTGAAGCTCTGGCGCACCGGCGCAATGCCGGGCGTACCCGGCGTGACGTGCGCATTGCGCCATTGCTGCGGATCGACGTGCTGCGAGAAGTGCGCGACCGGCTGGCCGTGCACGAACGCGGACGCCGGTACGGCCGTGATCGCGTGCGGCGCGCGGAAGTTCACGTACGTCTTGTTGATGTTGGTGATATTGGTGATGTTCGTCACGTTCACGGTCTTGTTCACGTTGACGTTGTTCACCACGATGTTGCGGTTCACGCGGTCGTAGTAGTGCGGGCTCCAGCCGCCCCAGCCCGGGTGCCACGGTTCGCCCGGGCCGAGCGCGAACCACGCGCAGCCGGCCGCGGCGACGCCGCCCACCGTGAGCGCGACGCTCCAGTCGGGGCCGCCGCCACCGCCCACGAACGCGACGAGTGCCGGCGCATAGACCGGCGGCTGGCTGACGACCAGCGGGCCCGGTACCCAGGCCCAGCTATCGTCCACGTATGCCCAGCGGCCATAGTGATACGGCGCGAAGCCCCACGGCGCGTCGTCGACCCAGGTCCAGCCCCACGGTGCCTGCCAGATCCAGTGGCCGTCGTGATACGGCGCCCAGTCGGCCGGCGTGTCGTTCGGCACCCATACCTGGCCGTAGTTCGGGGTTTCGCGCCACGTGCCGTTCGCGTCGAGATCCTGGTAGCCGGGAATGTCGCGGGACACATAGCGGGCCGACACCGAGCGCTCCTCGGCCGCATCGCGGCTGGCGGCCCACTGGTCGAGCGGATCGGGGCCGGGGGCAGCGGATTGCTGCGCGACCTGCAGGTCGGTGCCCGTGAACACGACCTGCTGCCCCGGTGACAGCGGGTACTGGCCGTTGCTGCCGTAGGCGGTCGCACTGCCGCTGCGCAACGTGACCGTCGTGCTCGCGCCGTTCGGTGCGACGTCGACGCGATAGTCGCCGGGGCCCGTGATGCCGAGCGCGAGGTTCGGCGTGTCGATTTCGTACGTTCCACCGGCCGGCAGATCGCGCACGTGCGTCGATACGGTGCCGAGCCCCACTTTCAGCTGAGTCGTCGAGTCGTCGAGGTTCAGCACCGACAGGCTCGTCGACTCGCCGAGCCGCACCGCGGTCGAGCCGATGTGCAGTTCCGAGCGCGCACCGGCATCGTTCCAGAGCTGGTCGCCGGTCGTCAGCGGCCGGTTCACGGCGGCATACGACCATGTATCGGTGCCGGCCGGTTCGGTCGTCACGGCGCCCGACAGGTAATTGAGCCGCGCGACACGGCTGGGCGGATCGCCGCCCGGTTGCCGTGCCGCAGCCGAATAGGGCGGGGCGTCGGCCGATTGCGCGAATGCGGGGGGCAGTGCCGCAAGCGCAACGAACGCGAGCAGCGTGCAGCGGGCGGTTCGCTTGAGCGTGAACAGGGTGGCCATGGTGAGCGTCTTCGTCATTATCGCGGCGCGTCGATTCGTGCCGTTGAGTTCACAATATCCGCTCGGCCTGTTTCAATGCTCGGTGTTTTGTAAGTTGAATGGCACGCGATGTAACAAAACCTGACGACCGCGCGCCGTTGTCGTGCAGACGCAATCCAGGCGTCAAGCGGACGTAAGCCAGCCGTCGAAAAGCTGCTGTCCGGGCACGGTGACGCGCAGCACGCGCGGTCGTGCGGCGCGCTCGATCCAGCCGTGCGCGCAGAAGCTCTCGAGCAGCGCCGCACCGAGTGCGCCGCCGAGATGCGAGCGACGCTCGCTCCAGTCGAGGCAGCCGCACGCGAAGCGGCGCCGGCGCGTGCGCTGCTGCGCGACGTCGATGCCCCATTGTGCAAGCGCCTGGGTGCCGAGTTCGGTGGCCTCGATCGCGTCGCCGTCGGCAAGTAGCCAGCCGCGCGCAGTGAGCCCGTCGAAGATGCGCACCGCGAGTTCACCGGCCATGTGGTCGTAGCAGGTGCGCGCATAGCGCAGTTCGGCCGGGACCGTGCGGGACGGCGACGGAACCGGGCGATGCGGCGCGGCCGCGCGGGCGACGTTCGCGAGCGCCTCGAGCGAGGCCGCGATATCGGCCGATGCGATCCGGTAGTAGCGGTGCCGGCCGCGCACGTCGAGCGCGAGCAGGCCGCCTTCGGTCAAGCGCGCGAGGTGGGCGCTTGCGGCGGACGGCGACAGCCCCGCGATCATCGTCAGTTCGCCTGCGGGTCGCGCGCTGCCGTCCATCAGCACCCATAGCATCGCGGCGCGCCCGGGGTCGGCGATCAGCGAGCCGATGCGGCTCAGGCCCGGAAAGTGGTGGTCGTCTTGGTCGGTCATCGTCGTGTCTCGTCAGGCGGGATGATCTTCAGTGTAGTGGGCGCGCGCATTCGATGTTTCGCTGTTGGCTGAAATGTCGGATGCGGCGGCGCTGGCGTCGTCGATGCGGCGAACCGGGCTGCGGCCGCTTGCGGCGCGCGCGTAGAATGGCCGAAAGCGGCGGCAGCGGGCTGCCGCATGTGACACGACGCAATGATGAAGACGATTTTCTGTTTGCTGGCGGCCGCGCTCGTCTGTGCAGCCTGTGCGCAGGGCGAGGCGGGCGCGACCGGCGAGCGCGGCGGCAGCATCGAGATGTACGGCACGATCGATCAGGGCATCACGGTGCGCCGCTGACCGGTGCCGGTGGCGTGTGCGCCGGGCACGGCCCTGGCAGCCGCGCCACGCGGGGCGCTCCGCGACGCGTTGCCGCAGCGCAACGTATAATGGCCCGATTACAGCGCCCCTGCCGCCTGGAGCCAACAAGATGTCCCAACCGTCCCCCGTACCGGCCGCCCTCGACCGCACCGAAACCGTCTTCCGCTTCCTCGCCGAGCCGTCGTCCGTGAACTTCGGCGGCAAGGTGCATGGCGGCGCGCTGATGAAGTGGATCGACGAGGTCGCGTATGCGTGCGCGGCCGTCTGGTCGAGCCGCTATTGCGTGACGGTCAGCGTCGGCAACATCCGTTTCCAGCGTCCGATCATGGTCGGCAATCTGGTCGAGCTGAAGGCGCGCGTCGTTGCGACGGGCCGTACCAGCATGCATATCCATGTGTCCGTGCATGCCGGCGATCCGAAGGGCGGCATGCTGCGCCAGACGACCGATTGCCTGGTCGTGTTCGTCGCGGTCGACGAGAACGGCAACCCGGTGCCGGTGCCGCCGTTCGTGCCCGAGACCGACGAGCAGAAGGTGCTCGCGAAATATGCGGCCGACGTGCGGGCCGCGCTCGACAAGATCGTCGAGATGAAGCCGGAAGAAGTCGCGAAGGGCGCGGTCTGACCGGTGCGGGCGCCGCGCATCGCGCCGCGCCCGTCGTCCAGCCTCTTCCTGCCGTTACTGCGCCCCGATCATCTGCTCGGGACGTACCCACGCATCGAATTCCGCCTCGGTCAGGTAGCCGAGCGCGAGCGCGGCCGCCTTCAGCGTCGTGCCTTCCTTGTGCGCCTTCTTGGCGATCTGCGCGGACTTGTCGTAGCCGATGTGCGGATTGAGCGCCGTCACGAGCATCAGCGATTCGTTCAGCAGCAGGTCGATCCGCGAGCGGTTCGGTTCGATGCCCACCGCGCAGTGGTCGTTGAAGCTCTGCGCGCCGTCGGCGAGCAGCCGCACCGACTGCAGCACGTTGTGCGCGATCATCGGCCGGAATACGTTCAGCTCGAAGTTGCCGCTCGCGCCGCCGACGTTCACCGCGACGTCGTTGCCGAACACCTGGCAGCACAGCATCGTCACGGCTTCGGACTGCGTCGGGTTCACCTTGCCCGGCATGATCGAGCTGCCCGGCTCGTTTTCCGGAATCGACAGCTCGCCGAGCCCGCAGCGCGGCCCGCTCGCGAGCCAGCGGACGTCGTTCGCGATCTTCATCAGGCCGGCTGCCACCGTCTTCAGCGCGCCGTGCGCGAACACCAGCGCGTCGGCGGCCGCCATTACCTCGAACTTGCTCGGTGCCGTCACGAACGGCAGTTTCGCGAGCCGGCCGATTTCATCGGCGACGCGCACCGCGAACTCCGGATGCGCGTTCAGCCCCGTGCCGACCGCGGTGCCGCCGAGCGCGAGTTCGTACAGGTGCGGCAACGCCGATTCGACGTGACGGATGCCCTGGTCGAGCTGCGCGACGTAGCCGGAAAACTCCTGGCCGAGCGTGAGCGGCGTTGCGTCCTGCAGGTGCGTGCGGCCGATCTTCACGATGTCGGCGAACGCCTTCGACTTCGCGTCGAGCGTCGTGCGCAGCGTGCGCAGTGCCGGCAGCAGGTGGTTGACGATCGCGTACGCGGCCGCGACGTGCATCGCGGTCGGGAACACGTCGTTCGACGACTGGCCGCGGTTCACGTCGTCGTTCGGATGAACCTTGCGCGCTTCGCCGCGCTCGCCGCCCAGCAGTTCGCTCGCGCGATTCGCGATCACCTCGTTGAGGTTCATGTTGGTCTGCGTGCCGGAGCCCGTCTGCCACACGGCGAGCGGGAATTCGCGCGGATGCTTGCCGGCGATGATCTCGTCGGCCGCGTCGATGATCGCGCGCGCCTTGTCGTCGGCCAACACGCCGAGCGACTGGTTCACGGCCGCCGCGGCGCGCTTGACGATCGCGAGCGCGTGGATCAGCTCGGGCGACTGCTTCTCGGTCGAGATCCGGAAATTCTGCAGCGAGCGCTCGGTCTGTGCGCCCCAGAGCCGGTCGGCCGGCACGGCGATCTCGCCGAACGTATCGCGTTCCATCCGAACTGCTTCGTTCATGATCCACTCCTCCAGGAAAGGGGAAAGGCCGCGCGTGGTCGCGCGGCATCAGACGTAATCAGACGTATCGTGAGGCAGTCGCGCCGCTCGCGCGGCGTCTTGAGATCTTCAACCGACAAGCATAGCGCCGGCCCGGATTTCGCGTCGTGTCGCGCTCAGTGCGGCGACGTAACCAGCGACGCGCTCTTCAGATGAAAGCGCCACGCCATCAGCACGGCCACGCTGGCGAGGCCGGCCGCGAGGCCCCACCAGAGGCCACGGGCACCGAGGCCCACGTGGAACGCGAACCAGTAGCCGGTCGGAAAACCGATGCCCCAGTAGCCGAGGGTCGCCGCGAGCATCGGGATGCGCGTGTCCTTCAGGCCGCGCAGCGCACCCGATGCGACGGTCTGCGCGCCGTCGACGATCTGGAACACCGCTGCGATGCCGAGCAGCGACGCGGCGAGCGACACCGTGGCCGCGTTGGCCGGATCGCCGAGGTTCAGGTACAGGCCGACGATCGCGTGCGGCGCGACGATCAGCACGATGCCCGACAGCGTCATGAACGCGACACCGAGGCCGAGTGCGACGAAGCCCGCATGGCGCGCGGCGACGGGCGCCCCTGCGCCGACCCAGTAGCCGACCCGCACGTTGGCGGCCTGGCCGATCGCGAGCGGCACCATGAACGCCACCGATGCGACGTTCAGCGCGATCTGGTGTGCGGCAAGCGCCGTCGCGCCGAGTACGCCGATGGTCAGGCCGGTGGCGAGGAACAGTGTCGATTCGACCCCGTACGTGATTGCGACCGGCCAGCCGATGCCGATCAGTTCGCCCATCATCGGCAGCTTCGGGCGCGCGGCGGTCACGAAGTGACGGAAGCGCTGCCGGCCGTGCAGCAGCCAGATCAGTGCGAGCGCGGTGAGCCAGATCGTGATGGTCGTCGCCACGGCCGAGCCGAGGAAGCCGAGCCGCGGCAGCCCGAACGCGCCGTGGATCAGCCCGTAGTTGAGCACGCCGTTGACGCCGACGCCGCCGATCGACACCCACAGCAGCCGGCGTGCGGCGCCGATCGCGGGCAGGAAGGCGCGCATCAGCCCGACGCCGATCAGGCTGCCGAGCGCGGCGAAGCGCAGGATGCCCGTGTATTCGCCGACGTGATGCGCGAGCAACGGCGGCTCGTGGAACATCAGCAGGATCGGTTCGGACAGCGACAGCGCGATGATGGCCGGGATCGCGAGCAACACGGACAGCGCGAAGCCGGTCCAGTAGATGTGCGGGACGCGCTCGTCGGCCTTGGCGCCGCGCGCGTGCGCGACGCTGACGCTGACCGACGACAGCACGCCTTGCAGCACGGTCACGATGACGAAGAAGAAGTTCGCGCCGAGCCCGCCCGCTGCGAGCGAATCGGGGCCGAGCGAGCCGAGCAGTACCGTGTCGGTGACGCTCATCGCCATCTGCGAGAGCTGCGCGATCGCGAGCGGCGCGGCGAGGCGCGCGGTATCGGCGGCATGACTGGACAGGGACGGCGGCACGGCGGCCGTCCGTGTAAGACCGGAATGCGACATGGAATGGGCGCTCGCGCGGGTGCGGGCCCGCGCTATATGTATTTATTTTGAGAGACAGCTAGCTTACGGCTTAATTCGAACTGTGTCGAACGCGCGCACCGATGGCCATGTCGCAGGCAGGGGAACGCTAGGCTTCGCGCACGGCAATGCGCGTGTCGCCGAGCAGGACGACCTGGCCCGCGCGGATCTTGCAGGTCTTGCGCAGCTCGACCGCACCGTCGACTTTCACCGCGCCGGACGCGACGATCAGTTTCGCGGTGCCGCCGCTGTCTGCGAGGCCGGTGATCTTGAGAAGGTTGTGCAGCTCGACGTATTCGCCGGTCAGCGTGAAATCCAGATTGGGCATGACGAAGAAGGTGCGCGATGCGCGGGAGGAATCGCCCCGCATCATACGGCACCGCGGGCCGGTGCGCGAGCGCGGTCGGCTGCCGCATGCAGTTGTTAGGGAATGTGAGCCATTCGTCAGCAAATGAAACGGTGGGTAACAGTCTGAGAGATTCGAGAACCGGTCATGCGCGCCGCGGGTCTTTTGTCGTACCTGCTGCGTGTTGCGGCGGGGGACGCCACGGACCGCATCGCTGCGGCTCGGGCTCACAACTTCCTGAGGAGAATTGCCATGTCCAAGATTCGTACGATGCTGATCGGTGCCGCGCTGACGGCGTTCGCCACTTCGGCCGTATTTGCCCAGACGGGCACGGCGGCGCAGGGCGCAGCCGGTGCCGGCATGCAGGCGCAGACGCCGGCAGCGGGTGTCGGTGCAGGCGTGCAGGGTGGTGCGGGTGCGAACGCGTCGGGCAATGCGGTCGGCGGTGCAACCGATGCGGTCGGCGCGGCAGCCGACGGCGCGAAGGATACGGCGTCGTCGGCCGTCCATTCGGCCAAGAAACACGCGAAGCATGCCACGAAGTCGGCCAAGGGCCATGCCGGCTCGGCCAAGGCGAAGACCGGTGAAGCGGCCGAGGGTGGCGCAGCGGTCGGTGCGGAGGGTGGTGCATCGGCCCAGGGCACTACGCAGTAAGCGGTGCCCGATGCCGCGTGACGCTCGTCCCGGACGGCGCGTCGCGACGGCGGCCGTCCGACGGCCCGGTGCGCGTTGCGCGAACCGGGCCGTTTTCATGTGTTGATGTGATGGGGCGCGCCGTTACGGCCGGCGTTGGCTTTGCCCTTGTCCCTGTCCTTGCGCCGGCCGCACGGCCGCCGGGGTGAATACGCTGCGCAGCCACGCGGCGAGCCGGGCGAACACGTCGTACGGTTCCTCGATGAAGATCTCCGGCTTCAGCAGCCGCAGGTATTCCATGATCTGCTGCGCTTCCTGCTTCTGGAACGAGCCATGCGAGAGCCCGAGCCGCAGCAGCCCGCGCAGTTCGCCGAGCTTGTCGCGCGCGGTGCTGCCGACGCTCATCTCGCACGCGAGCTTGGCCTCGTAGACCCGTTGTCGCAGCGATTCCGCGAGCCGCCATGCAGGCGTCTGCATCAGTTCCTCGAGCGTCTGGATGTCTTGCGCAGCCCCCTTGATCTGCGAGGCGAGCGGGTCGACCAGCGACGGGTCGCCCTGCGCTTCGGCGACGATCGCTTTCGCCCAGTCGCGGCACGCCTTCGCGAGTTCGTCGGGGGTCCACTCGGAGCGGAATGCGAAGCCGAAGCCGAATTCGCCGGCCTGCTGCATCAGGATGGCGACGACGTCCGGAAATTCCTTGTCGAGCGTGCGTTTTGCCCACGCGTACTGGCCGCCCTGCAGCATCCGCTGCACCGCGTGCTCGGTCAGCGGCACCATGTTGTCGAGCAGTTTGGCGCGCAGGAAATCCTCGAACGACGGCGTCGCGAACTGCGGGTCGAGTTTCAGCGACACGCGGACGAACGCGTCGTAGTCCTTGCGCAGGGACTCGAGTGTGTCGTCCTTGAGGGAAAGGGTGATCTGGCCCATGAATCGTCTCGATGGCGGCCCGCGCAAGCCGGCGGCCGGCACGGCGCACCGGAGCGGGCGCAGCGTCGACTGACCGGTGCGCGCCGAGGCCGGTGGCGGGTCTTCATTCCCTATATCGGCGTGCCGGACGAAAACTTGAGCGTGCTTGACCGAGCGTGTACTCAGGCGGGCAGCCAGTGGGGCAGCACGACCCCTTGCCAGAGAAAGAACACCGCGAGCCCCGCCGCGATCGTCACGAGCGGGCGGCGGGTGGCTGCCGACACGAGCACGGCGGCCAGCGCGCCGACGAGCTGCGGATTGCGCCAGGTCAGCTCGGCCGTACCGCCGTGCGGCGAGACGGTCATCGGCACGATGATCGCGGTCAGCACGGTGACGGGCACGAAGCCGAGCGCGGTCCGCACGAGCGGCGGGAAGGTCAGCCGTTCGCCGAACAGGAACAGCGTCGAGCGGATTGCGTACGTGATGACCGCCATTCCGAGAATCAGCAGCGCGTAGCTCACGATGCGGCCTCCGTGCGCGAGCCGGCGCGCGTGCGTTCGTGCAGCAGCGTGAGCGCGACGCCGATCGCGACGCCGGCGGCAACTGCGCCGAGCAGCCCGAGCTTGTACGGCCAGCCCTGCCAGAAGTACGCCAGCGTGCCGGCCGTCACGGCCGCCGCGAAATAGCGCAGCGTGCCGAGCTGCGGGACGACGATCGCGATGAAGGTCGCCGCCATCGCGAAATCGAGGCCGAGCGACTGCAGGCCCGGGAACGCGGCGCCGAAGCCGATGCCCGCGAGCGTCCAGACCTGCCAGTTCAGGTACATCGCGAGCCCCGAGCCGAAGAAGTAGTGGGGGCCGATCGCACCGGGCGGGAAGTGCCGGTAGTGCGCATAGGCGACCGCGAACACCTCGTCGGTCATCAGTGCGCCGAGCGTCGCGCGCCAGCGCAGCGGCAGGTGCGCGACATAGGGCGCGAGCGTCGCGCTGTACAGCAGGTGACGCAGGTTCACGATTAGCGTGGTCGCGAGCACGACGACGAAGCTCGCGCTGCCCGCGATCAGGCCGAGCGCGATGAACTGCGCGGAGCCCGCGAACACGGCGAGCGACATCAGCGCGCCATGCCACGGGGCGAGCGGGCCGCCGCCAACGAGCGTGCCGAAAATCACGCCGAACGGCGCGGCGCCAACCATCATCGGGATCGTGTCGCGCGCGCCGTCGAGCCATTCGTTGAACGGGCGGCGGGCAGGCGATGCGGGTGTCGGGTTCAAAGGGTGCTCCTCCATGAACTGGAGGATAGCGGGCAGGTGACCGGCCGGCTTGTATGTTCTTGCGCTCGCGGGATCGGGCCGGTGCCTGCACGCTTGCGGGCGCCGCCCGCATCGCGGTGGCGGGCCGTGCGCTGCCGTGTGTCAGCTCGCCTGCCAGCGCCCGGGCGGCACGCCGAACATGCGTTTGAAATGTCGGGTGAAGTGGCTTTGGTCGACGAAGCCGCTGGCTGCCGCGACATCGGCGACGGGTACGCCCGCGCGCAGCGGCGCCAGCGCGCGCTGCAAGCGCAACTGGTTGCGCCACGCATGCGGCGGCATGCCGGTCGTGCGGGTGAACAGGCGCGCCGCGTGGAACGGCGACAGGCCGGCCGCGTGTGCGACTTCGTCGAGCGTCACAGTGCACATGAGATCGGCGGCGAGCCGCTCGCGCATCGCGTCGACGCGCGGCTCGTCCGCCGCGAGCGGCGCCGGTCGCGGCAGGGCATCGGCATGGCGCACGATCAGCGTCGACAACGCATCGAGCATCGCCGTCTCGGCAGCGAGCGGATCGTAGATGCGCGGTGCGCCGGTCGCCGGATCATGCGCCGGCTGCCCGTGCGCCTGCAAGGGCAGGGCGCGCTCGCTGCCGGCCTCCATCATCCGGTGCGCCAGCGTGAGCCGGGCCGCAAGATCGGCGTCGCGAATCACGTCCGGCGCAAACCACGGCGCGTCCTGCGGGCGGCCGGCAATCGCACTGGTGAGTTCGCGGATGAATTCGACCGGCATGTAGCTGACGCGATAGCACCAGCCCTCGTCGGCCGCGCGCGAACCCGTATGCACCTCGCCGGGATTGATCACGGGCACGGAGCCGGTTTCGGCGACATAGCCGCTGCCACGATAGGTGAAGCGTTCCGCGCCTTCGAGAATCACGGGGATCGTGTACGCGTCGTGCCAGTGCGGTGCGAACGTGTGGTCGCGATAGGTGGCCGTGACGAGATCCGCATCCGGCAGCAGCGGCGTGCGCCAGTAGCGTGCTGAGTCGGGAAGGCGGGTGGCGGACATGATCGGGCGCGGAAGCGGTCGAATCGACAGTGTATCGCTCGCGCGCCCGGCAGGCGTGCGCTTTACTTGACCGGAATCGTCGTCCCGGCCGGCATCGGCACCGCGGTGACGGCGTTCTTCGGGCTGCCGCTGACGATGCGGTCGCTGTAGGTCAGGTAGACGATCGTGTTGCGCTTGGCATCGACCACGCGCACGACATGCAGGGTCTTGAAGATGAACGACATGCGCTCGCTGAACACGTCGGTCTGCTGCTTGAGCGGCTCCTTGAAGCTGATCGGGCCGACCTGCCGGCATGCGATCGACGCTTCGCTCGGATCCTCGGCGACGCCGAGCGTGCCCTTGATCCCGCCGGTGCGGGCGCGCGACACATAGCAGGTCACGCCGTTCACGACCGGATCGTCATATGCCTCGACGACCACGCGATCGGAGCCGGTGACGCGGAAATGGGTGTTGACGCTGCCGACTTCCTCCGCGTGCGCGAGCGGTGCCGCGGCGAACGCGGAAAGCAGGAGGGCGAAGGGGGCTGAGCGGAAGAGGCGATGCTTCATCGACGGAACCGGATGCGAATGCGGGACAGAGACTCTAGCATGCGCACGACCGGGCGATGAAAGGCGAAAGGCGGGCCGGAAAAACAAAAGGCCCGTCGAATGACGGGCCTTTCGCTATTTGGCTCCCCGACCTGGGCTCGAACCAGGGACCTACGGATTAACAGTCCGGCGCTCTACCGACTGAGCTATCGGGGAATAAATCGGTACATCTGCATGCGTGTTTGTCTACCAGCAAAAAGCCCGTCCACTTTCAACGGGCCTTTGCGTTTTTGGCTCCCCGACCTGGGCTCGAACCAGGGACCTACGGATTAACAGTCCGGCGCTCTACCGACTGAGCTATCGGGGAACAAACAACAACAGCAGAGAAACGAGATTGTATGGAGTGTTCGCTAACCTGTCAATAGTTTTGAGCGACGAGGCACAAAATTTTTTGCAGGGTCGCCGTGCGATCAGCGCTCGAGCAGGTGCAGCTTGTCCTGCACGTCCTTCCACTCGTCCGCGTCGGCCGGTGCCGGCTTGGTCTTCGTGATCGACGGCCAGTCCTTCGCCAGCTCGGCGTTCAGCGCGGTGAACTGCTGCTGGTCGCCCGGAACGTCTTCTTCGGCATAGATCGCATTGGTCGGGCACTCGGCGACGCACACGGCGCAGTCGATGCACTCGTCCGGATCGATGGCGAGAAAGTTGGGACCTTCACGGAAGCAATCCACCGGGCACACATCCACGCAGTCCGTGTATTTGCACTTGATGCAGCCTTCGGTCACAACGTGAGTCATTAAAACGCTCCTGCTTGGCGGTATATATGGGGTGGCGTTTGCGCCAAAACCGGCATTGTAACTGAAGCGCAAAACCCGCATGGCGTGGTCGGCTATCCGGCTTATATCGTTTCGTGATTAGTTTATGGGGGCCCGCCCAGAGGCTCGCCGAAGGGGCACGCCCAGCGGGCCGCATGTACCGTACGCAGGTGCGGCCGGAGCAGGGCGGCAGGCGGTTTCACGATGGTCGGGCCCGCATTCGGGTAACATGGCCGACAGACCGGGCGGCGCGCGGTGCGCCGGGGCCCTGTCTCGATATTGGCGGTGCCGTAATCATGATCATCACTTCGCTGCTCGACACGGATCTCTACAAGTTCACGATGATGCAGGTCGTCCTGCATCACTTCCCCGCTGCAAGCGTCGAATACCGTTTCCGGTGCCGCACGCCCGGCGTCGATCTCGTGCCGTACATCGACGAGATTCGCGACGAGGTGCGCGGCCTGTGCGCGCTGCGTTTTTCCGACGTCGAACTCGACTACCTGCGGCGGATGCGCTTCATCAAGAGCGATTTCGTCGATTTCCTCGCGCTGTTCCACCTGAACGAGAAGTACATCTCGATCACGCCGTCGCCGAAGGGCAACGGCGAGATCGACATCGCGATCACGGGGCCGTGGCTGCACACGATCCTGTTCGAGATCCCGGTGCTCGCGATCGTCAACGAAGTGTATTTCCGCAACACGCAGCGCGAGCCCGACTATCGCGAAGGCCGCGAGCGGCTGTGCGAGAAAATCAAGCTGCTCGGTGCGAAGCCGGAATTCGCCGACTGCAAGATCGCCGACTACGGTACGCGCCGGCGCTTCTCGAAGGTCTGGCACGATGAAGTCGCGCTCACGCTGCGCGACGGCCTCGGCCCGCAGTTCGCGGGCACGAGCAACGTGCTTTACGCGATGAAGCACGGCATCACGCCGCTCGGCACGATGGCGCACGAGTACCTGCAGGCATGCCAGGCGCTCGGCCCGCGGCTGCGCGATTCGCAGATCTACGGCTTCGAGATGTGGGCGAAGGAATACCGCGGCGACCTCGGGATCGCGCTGTCGGACGTCTACGGGATGGATGCGTTCCTGAACGACTTCGACATGTACTTCTGCAAGCTGTTCGACGGCGCGCGCCACGATTCGGGCGATCCGTTCGAATGGGGCGAGCGGATGCTGCGCCATTACGAGTCGAACCGTTGCGACCCGCGTACCAAGGTGCTCGTGTTCTCTGACGCGCTCGACATCCCGAAGGTCATGCAGTTGTACGAACGGTTCCGTGGCCGCTGCAAGCTCGCGTTCGGCGTCGGCACGAACCTCACCAACGATCTCGGCTATGTGCCGCTGCAGATCGTGATCAAGATGGTCCGTTGCAACGGCCAGCCGGTCGCGAAGCTGTCGGATTCGCCGGGCAAGAGCATGTGCGACGACAAGGCGTATCTCGCGTACCTGCGCCAGGTGTTCGGCATCGCGCAGCCGGTCGAGGAAGACGCGTCGAAGTAAGCGTCGGCCGAACGGCCAAAACTGCGTTGGGGCGAGGTCGGCCGGTATAATCCGACGGTATCGCCCGCCAACGTCACGAGGACCGTTCATGGACACTTCCGCTGCCCGTCGCCAGATCCTCGCGCGCATTCGCGCGGCGCAGGGGCGTGCGGCCGAACCCGATGCGGCCGAGCGCGACGGCGTTGCCGACTATCTCGCCCGTCATCCGGAGGGCCCGCGTCCGCCGGCGCCGGCCGATCTCGTCGCTGCATTCGTCGACGAAGCGGCCCGTCTGTCGACGACGGTCGACGAAGTCGCGACGTTTGCCGACGTCCCTGCCGCCGCGGCACGTTACCTTTCCGCTCACGGCCTGCCGACGCAGGCCGTCGCGTGGCGCACGCTGACCGATTTCGACTGGGCGGGCGCAGGCCTGTCGGTCGAATGCCGCAAGCCGCGCGACGGCGATCTGGTCGGCCTCACCGGCTGCTTTTGCGCGACCGCCGAAACCGGCTCGCTGGTGCTGTTGTCCGGCCCCGATACCTATGCGTCGGCCGGCCTGCTGCCGGAAACACACATCGCGATCGTTCCCGCTTCGCGGATCGTCGCCGGTCACGAAGACGCGTTTGCGCTGATCCGCGGGGAGCGTGGCGAATTGCCGCGCGCGGTCAATTTCGTGTCGGGCCCGTCGCGCACGGGCGATATCGAGCAGACCATCGTACTGGGCGCGCACGGCCCGTACCGCGTTCACGTGATCGTCGTACGGGGCGCATGACGCGCCCGCCGCATCCACTACCACTCGAACAAGGAAGTTCTGCATGAAACGACATGCCGCCTGGGCGGGCATGGCGTCGGGAATTGCGCTTGGCGCCGTTCCCGCGCTTGCATCGGCCGCAACGCTCGACGGTGCCACGCTGTCTGCTCTCTGGGGCATCCCGTTCGCCGGGATCCTGCTCTCCATCGCACTGTTCCCGCTCGTCGCCCCGGTGTTCTGGCATCACCACTTCGGCAAGATTGCGGCCGGGTGGGCGATCGTGTTCCTGATCCCGTTCGCGTTCGCGTTCGGCGCGGGCACCGCGTTCGGCACGCTCGTGCACGCGCTGCTCGAGGAATACATTCCGTTCATCGTGTTGCTCACCGCGCTCTATACGGTCGCGGGCGGCATCTGCGTGAACGGCAACCTGCACGGCACGCCGAAACTGAACACCGCGATCCTCGCGCTCGGCACGCTGCTCGCGAGCGTGATGGGCACGACCGGTGCCGCGATGCTGCTGATCCGGCCGCTGCTGCGCGCCAACGACAACCGCAAGCATGTCGTGCACGTCGTGATCTTCTTCATCTTCCTCGTCGCGAACGCGGGCGGCTCGCTGTCGCCGCTTGGCGATCCGCCACTGTTCCTCGGTTTCCTGAATGGCGTGAGCTTCTTCTGGACGACCACGCACCTCGCGCTGCCGATGCTGTTCATCTGCGCGGTGCTGCTGACGCTGTTCTTCGCGCTCGATACGTACTTCTACCGGAAGGGCGGCGAGGAACGGCCGGCCGTGCTCGACCCGACACCCGACAGCGACAGGCTGTCGATCGACGGCAAGATCAATTTCGTGCTGCTCGCGGCCGTGATCGGCCTGGTGCTGATGAGCGGCATCTGGAAGCCGGGCATCATGTTCGACGTATGGGGCACGCACGTCGCGCTGCAGAACCTCGTGCGCGACGTCGCGCTCGTGGGCGTGACGCTCGCGTCGCTCGCGCTGACGCCGCGCTCCGCGCGCGAGGGCAACGCGTTCAACTGGGCGCCGATCGAGGAAGTCGCGAAGCTGTTCGCGGGGATCTTCGTGACGATCGCGCCGGTGATCGTGATCCTGCGCGCCGGCGCCGACGGCGCGTTCGCGCAGATCGTCCATCTCGTCACGGGGCCGGACGGCAAGCCGATCGACGCGATGTACTTCTGGGCGACGGGCATCCTGTCGTCGTTCCTCGACAACGCGCCGACCTATCTCGTGTTCTTCAACCTCGCGGGCGGCGATGCCCAATCGCTGATGACGACCGGCGCGTCGACGCTCGCCGCGATTTCCGCCGGCGCGGTGTTCATGGGCGCGAACAGCTATATCGGCAACGCACCCAACTTCATGGTGAAGGCGATCGCCGAATCGCGCGGCGTGAAGATGCCGAGCTTCTTCGCGTATCTCGGCTGGGCGCTGGTCGTGCTGATACCGGTATTCCTGCTGACATCGTGGCTCTTCTTCACGGCGTAAGCTGACGATTTTCAACCTAGAGCGGGCGGTCCCGGCGGCGCACGGCGCGCTGCGATCCGTCCGCGGCATGCGGAGATGGCGATGCAGAAGATCCTGGTCGCGCGTCCGATCTTTCCGGACGTGATCGAGCGGCTCAAACAGTATTTCGACGTCGACTGGAACAACGGCGACGCACTCGCTCCCGACGCGCTCGCCGCGCGTCTCGCCGACAAGGACGGCGCGCTGACGGCCGGTGACCCGATCGGCGCGGCCGAGCTCGCGGCGGCGCCGCGCCTGCGCGTCGTGGCGAACATGGCGGTCGGCTACAACAATTTCGACATGGCCGCGTTCAACGCGGCGAACGTGCTCGGCACCAACACGCCCGACGTGCTGAACGAGTCGACCGCCGATTTCGGCTGGGCGCTGATGATGGCCGCGGCACGCCGGATCGCCGAATCCGAGCACTGGCTGCGGGCCGGCCACTGGCAGAAGTGGGCGTACGACGGCTTCCTCGGCAGCGACATCTACGGCTCGACGCTCGGCGTCATCGGCATGGGGCGCATTGGCCAGGCGCTCGCGCGCCGCGCGCGCGGCTTCGGGATGCAGGTGATCTATCACAACCGGTCGCGCGTCGCGCCCGAGATCGAGGCCGAGCTGAATGCTGAATACGTGTCGAAGGACGCGCTGCTCGCTCGTGCCGATCACGTCGTACTCGTGCTGCCGTACACGAAGGAGAACCATCACACGATCGGCGCGGCCGAGCTCGCGAAGATGAAGCCCAGCGCGACGCTGACCAACATCGCGCGCGGCGGGATCGTCGACGACGCGGCGCTGGCCGTCGCGCTGCGCGACGGGACGATCGCCGCGGCCGGCCTCGACGTGTACGAAGGCGAGCCGACGGTCCATCCGGCACTGCTCGAGGTGCCGAACGTCGTGCTGACGCCGCATATCGCGAGCGCGACCGAAAAAACGCGCCGCGCGATGGCGAACCTCGCCGCCGACAACCTGATCGCCGCGCTGGGCGAGGGGCCGCGCGCGGGGCAGCCGCCGAATCCGATCAACCCTGACGTGATCGGGAAGCCGCGCGCATGACGATGACGTTGTTGCTTGCGGCGGTCGTCGTGCTGGCCGTCGCGCTTGCCGTGGCGATCGTCGCGCTCGTGCGTGGCGGTGGCCACCACGACGATGCGGCGGTACTGGGCGATCAGATCGAGGACGCCGCGCATGCGCAGGCGCGCGCGGTCGAGCGGCTCGAACGCGAATTGCGCGGCGAGATCGTCGAGAACGCGCGCGGCTCGCGCACCGAGCTGGCCGGCAGCTTCGCGCAGCTTCAGCAGACGCTCGCCGCGCAACTGACGAGCGTGGCGACCGTGCAGAACAACCAGATCGAGGGTTTCGCGCAGCAGCTCGGCAAGCTGGTCGCGGGCAATGCGCAGCAGTTCGACGCAATGCGCGAGAGCGTGCAGCGCCAGGCGCAGCAGGCGCGCGAGGAGCAGACGGGTGCGCTCAGGCTGTTCGGCGACACGTTGAACCGGCAGCTCACGCAACTGACCGAGGCGAACGACCGCCGGATCGGCGAGGTGCGCGCGACGCTCGAACAGCGGCTGAAGGAAATCGAGACGAACAACGCGGCGAAGCTCGAGGAGATGCGCCGCACCGTCGACGAGAAGCTGCACGCGACGCTCGAGCAGCGGCTCGGCGAATCGTTCAAGCTCGTGTCGGACCGGCTCGAGCAGGTGCATCGCGGGCTTGGCGAGATGCAGACGCTCGCGGCGGGCGTCGGCGATTTGAAGAAAGTGCTGACCAACGTGAAGACGCGCGGCACCTGGGGCGAAGTGCAGCTCGAGGCGCTGCTCGAACAGATGCTGACGCCCGAGCAGTACGCGAAGAACGTTGCGACGGTGCCGAAGAGCAGCGAGCGCGTCGAGTTCGCGATCCGGCTGCCGGGGCGCGATGCCGGCACGCGCGACGCGCCGCCCGTGTGGCTGCCGATCGACGCGAAATTCCCGCGCGAAGACTACGAGCGGTTGATCGATGCGCAGGAGCGCGCCGATGCGGTGGCGGTCGAGGAAGCGGCCCGCGCGCTCGAAGCGCGCGTGCGGCAGGAGGCGCGCACGATCGCCGAGAAGTACGTCGCGCCGCCGCACACGACCGATTTCGCGTTGCTGTTCCTGCCGACTGAAGGGCTCTATGCGGAGATCCTGCGTCGTCCGGGGCTGACCGACCTGCTGCAGCGCGACTATCGCGTGACGGTCGCTGGCCCGACAACGCTCACCGCCTTGCTGAACAGCCTGCAGATGGGCTTCCGTACGCTCGCGATCGAGCAACGGTCGAGCGAAGTGTGGCAGGTGCTCGGCGCGGTGAAGACGGAGTTCGGCAAGTTCGGCGACGTGCTTGCGCGCACGAAGTCGCAGCTCGAAACGGTCACGCGCTCGATCGAGGCCGCCGAGCAGCGCACGCGCGTGATGAACCGGAAGCTGAAGCAGGTCGAGGCGCTGCCGGGCGACACGGCGGCCGGGCTGCTTGGCGCAGAAAGTGTCGACGGCGCCGATGCGGACGACGCATGACGCACATGGCCGACATCGGCCTGAACGCAAAAACGGGCGCCGCGGCGCCCGTTTTCTTTTGCAGCGCTTGCCGGCATGGCCGGCGAGCGGTCAATGCCCGGCGAGCGTATCCAGCGCGTCGCCCGTGACGCGTACGATGCGCCAGTCGGGCAGCACGGTTGCGCCCATCTTTTCGTAGAAATCGATCGCAGGCTGGTTCCAGTCGAGAACCGACCATTCGAAGCGCGCGCACCGGCGTTCGACGGCCAATGCCGCGAGGTGACGCAGCATCGCGGTGCCGAGGCCCGTGCCGCGCTGCGACGGCTGTACGTACAGATCCTCGAGATAGAGGCCGCGACGGCCGAGGAACGTCGAATAATTGTGGAAGAACAGCGCATACGCGACGATCCCGCCGTCGCGTTCGGCCACGCGCGCCTCGGCAGCAGGGTGCGCGCCGAACAGCGCGTCGGCGAGATCGGCCTCGGTCGCGACGAACAGGTGCGTGAGCTTCTCGAACTCGGCCAGTTCGCGCATCAGCGCGAGGATCGCGCCGACGTCGCGCGCTTGGGCTGCGCGGATCAGCGGTGTGCTGCTCACGCTTCCTCCGGCGGATCGGACAGCACGATCTCGATGCCGCCGAAGCGCGATGCGACCCAGTTGTACGCGTGGCACGCGATCCACAGCAGCACGAAGCCGAGGATGGCGTTCAGCAGCAGCGCGCTCAGGATCGTGCTCAGTTCGACCATCCCGTAGCGAATGTATGCGACGAGAATGCCGAGCAGCACGATCGGCACGCTGAACGTCAGGTACACGAGGATCAGCGCCTTTGCGGTCTGCCCCGCGGCGATCGACGAAATTTGTTTCTTCATGTGCGGATTGCCCCGTAGAGAGTTACCGATAGTGGAATTCAGATCAGGCCGTCGAGCGGCAGGATGTCGACCGGGGTGCCCGCGTCGACTGCCGCGGTATCGTGGCCCAGGACGATGAAACAGTTGGCGGCCGAGAGGCCGCTCAGCGACGCGGAACTCTGCGAGCCCGCCGGTGCGACGTGCCAGCGGCCGTCGGCGGTGCGTGTCGCGATGCCGCGCAGGTAGTCGGTGCGGCCCGCGCGCGACTTCAGCGCATGCGTGCTGAGTGCCGTATGCATGGCCGGCGGCTGGGCCTGCGCGCCGGCCAGCGTCAGCAGCGCGGGGCGCACGATCGCGTAGAACGTCACGGCTGACGCGACCGGATTGCCGGGCAGCCCGAAAAACAGCGCGCGACCGGCGCCCTCGGCCGCGCGTGCGAGCGTGCCGCACGCGAGCGGCCGGCCGGGACGCAGCGCGAGGCTGGCGAACGTCACGTCGCCGAGCCGTGCCATGACGTCGCGCGTGAAGTCGGCTTCGCCGACCGATACGCCGCCCGACGTGATGACCGCGTCGGCCTGCGCGGCGACGGCGTCGCGCAATGCGGCTTCGAGCGCGACCGGGTCGTCGCGGACGATCCCGAGATCGACCGCGTCGACATGCAGCCTTTCGAGCATCGCGATCAGCATCCCGCGATTGCTGTCGTACAGTGCGCCGGGGCCGAGCGGCTCGCCGGGCTCGCGCAGCTCGTCACCGGTGGAGAACACGGCGACGCGCACGCGCCGGCGCACCGTGACCTGGGTGATACCGAACGACGCGAGCAGGCCGAGATCGGACGGCCGCAGGATGCGGCCCGCGGCGAGCGCGCAGGCGCCGCGCGCGAGATCCTCGCCGGCCTTGCGGCAGTTCGCGCCGCGCGCGATGTCGTGCGCGGCGAAGTGGATCGTGTCGCCGTCGACGCGCACGCGTTCCTGCGGAATCACCGTGTCGCAGCCGGCCGGCATCGGCGCGCCCGTCATGATGCGCACGCAGGATCCGGCCGCCACGGCGCCGTCGAACGGATGGCCGGCGAGCGCGGTGCCGGCGACCGTCAGCGCGACGTCCGCTTGCGGGCTGGCGCTACCGTCGAACGCATAGCCGTCCATCGCCGAGTTGTCGTACGCGGGAATGTCGAACGGCGCGTTCACGTCGGCCGCGAGCACGCGGTCGAGCGCATCGCGCAGCGTGACCGTGTCGCACGCGTCGACGGGCACCGCGAAGCGGCACGCGAGCGCCTGCGCGTCGGCGAGCGACAGCGGGGCAGCGGAATCGGGTGCGGTTCGGGAGATGGGCGAGGATTGCGTGATCATCAGTCGGACTGCGCCGCAAGGCGTATCGGGTTCGTGGCCGGTGGCGCGAGGAGGGCGCCTGGACGCGGGTTTCGCGTGCGGCAGGCGCCGGGCGGGAACCGCATGGGTGCCGTCAGCGGCGGGCCAGCGCGGCGAGTTCCTGCCAGGAGTTGGCATTGTAAAACGCACGCTCGTCGTGAAACTCGACTTCGACCGTCTTGTGGCGTGCGTACCACGCACGCACCTTGCGATCACCGGTCGCGAGCCGGGCGGCGAGATCGTCGGCCAGCGATGTGCGCAGCAGCGCGAACGTCGGCTGCGGCGAGCGTGCCTGCTGCGCGTCGACGGTTACCGCCATGGCGATGTCGGCCTGCTGCGCATCGAGCGCCGCCTGCAGCCGTGCGACGAGATCGGCAGGCAGATAGGGCGTATCGCATGGGGAGCACGCGACGAGCGGCGCGCGTGCCGCCCGCATGCCGGCGAGCAGGCCCGCGAGCGGGCCGGGGAAGTCGGGCGTTGCGTCCGCGACGATGCGCGCGTCGAACGGCGCACCGAGCTCGGCATAGCGATCGGCATGACGATTCGCGCTGATCAGCGTTTCGTCGACCTGCGGCGAGAGGCGGCGCAGCACGTGCAGCGCGAGCGGCGTGCCGTCGAGCAGCTGCAGGCCCTTGTCGACGCCGTCCATGCGCGTGGCGCGCCCGCCTGCGAGCAGCAGGCCGGCGATCGTCGGAGAGGCGGTAGCGGGCATCGTGAGAAGGCGGGAGGGGCAGCGTGCGTCAGCCGCCGATATACGACATTTCGACCCGCTTGCCCGCGCCGTCGGGCAACGCGTCGGCAGACGCGCTGCCGCGCAGTTGCGAATAGCGGTCGGTGCGGGCCTGCCAGATGCGGGCGATCGCGGTCGCGATCTCGGCGTCGCTCGCGCCGCCGCGCACGAGCGCGCGCAGGTCGTGGCCCGTCGACGCGAACAGGCACAGGTACAGCTTGCCTTCGGTCGACAGCCGCGCGCGCGTGCAGTCACCGCAGAAGGCCTGCGTGACGCTCGAAATCACGCCGATCTCGCCGCTGCCGTCCGCATAGGCCCAGCGCTGCGCGGTTTCTGCCGCCGTGTGCGGCTCGAGGGGCACGAGCGGGACGTGTTCGGCGATCCGTGCGATGACGTCCGCCGATGGCAGCACTTCGGTCATGTTCCAGCCGTTCGACGTGCCCACGTCCATGTATTCGATGAAACGCAGGATCACGCCGGTGCCGCGGAAACGCTCGGCCATCGGCAGGATCTCGCTGTCGTTGGTGCCGCGCTTCACGACCATGTTGACCTTGACCGGTGCGAGGCCCACGGCCTGGGCGGCGAAGATGCCGTCGAGCACGTCGGCGCTCGCGAACTCGGCATCGTTCATGCGCTTGAACAACGTATCGTCGAGCGCGTCGAGGCTGACCGTCACGCGCGTGAGCCCGGCGTCCTTCAGCGCGCGCGCCTTGCGCGCGAGCAGCGAACCGTTGGTCGTGAGCGTCAGGTCGAGCGGGCGGCCGTCATGGGTGGTCAGGCGGGCGAGGCGCTCGATCAGGAATTCGAGATTCTTGCGCAGCAGTGGCTCGCCGCCCGTGATGCGGATCTTTTCGACGCCGTGTGCGACAAAGAGTCGCGCCACGCGCTCGATTTCCTCGTGCGTGAGCAGCGCGCTGTGCGGCAGGAACGGGTAGTCCTTGTCGAAGACCGCGCGCGGCATGCAGTACACGCAGCGGAAGTTGCAGCGATCCGTCACCGAAATGCGCAGATCGCGCAGCGGCCTGGCGAACGTGTCGGCCAGCGTGCCGTCCGGGGCATGCGGGATGCCGGAGACGTCCGGCATCCCGCTGACGTCGGCGAGAGGAATGATGCGTCGGGACATGTTGAAAGAAGTGCGAACCAGACCTCTATTTTAGCCGCAAGCGGCGGGTCGGTCCGGTGGGCGGAAACCCGCAGCGCGGACGTGAAAAAGCCCGCCGGAGGCGGGCTTTTTCTGGTCGGACGATGCGTCGATCAGTGATGCGTCGTTTCGACCTGCTGCATCGGGGCCGTATCGGCCGGCGGCAGCGTCTTGCGTTCGCGCGGCACGCGCGCCGGACGCGGGAGTTGCGACGCGGCTTCCTGCGCGGCGGCGAACTTGCCGGCGTCCGTGTTCACCCAGACGAGACCGGCCTGCTCCAGCACGGCATCCAGGCTCGCCGAAGCGGGCGCGGCTGCCGGTTGTGCAGGCGCCGGTGCCGCTGCGGCGACGGCCTCGACCGGCGCTGCTTCGACATGGGCCGGCTCGACAGCCACCGGAGCGGCTTCGGTCGTCACGGCCGGTGCGGCCTGCTCGACGGGTGCCGGCTGCGGCGCCTCGACAGCGACAGGCGCTGCCGGCACTTCGAACGCGTCGGTCGGCGAAACCGCGACCGGAGCCGGACCGGCTTCCGTATCGACGGCCGGTGCAACCGGTGCCGGTTCTGCTGCGTGGGCGACAACCGCTGCTTCGACCGGTGCTGCTTCGACGTGTACCGGTGCCGGCTGCGGCTCGACAGCGGCCGGTGCTACCGGTTCGGCATGGTGCTCGACCACGGCTTCGACGACAACGGCGCTTGCCGCGGCGGCTGCCACGACGACTGCCGGTGCGGCCGTGTGGACCGGTTCGGCAGCAGCCGGGGCTTCCTGCGTCTCGGCTTGCACGGTGGTTTCGCCCTCTGCGCCTTGCTCGGCGTGGTCGACGACTGCGCCGTCTTCCTCGCGTTCGCGACGACCGCCGCGGCGGCCGCGACGGCGACGACGGCGTTCCTCGCCATCACGCGCGCCGGCTTCCGCATCGGCTGCCAGATCGGCGCCGGGCAGTGCTTCTGCGACGGCCTGGTCGGTTTCCGGTTCCGGATGGGTTTCGCCACGGTTGACGGTTTCGAGCGTAGCCGCATGCTGGGTCGGCTTGCGACGCTCGCCGCGCTCGCGACGTTCCTGGCGCTCGCCACGACCGGCTGCTTCGACGCCTTCCGGCTGCTCGGCACGCTCACGCGGTTCGCGCGGTTCGCGGTTTTCACGCGGTTCGCGCGGCTCACGGCCTTCGCGCGGGCCACGGCCCTCACGACCTTCACGGCCTTCGCGGTTCTCGCGACCTTCACGCGGTTCACGACCCTCGCGCGGTTCGCGGTTCTCGCGCGGCTCGCGCGCTTCACGCGGTTCGCGTGCTTCCTTGCCTTCGCGTTCCTGGCGTTGCGGCTGGCCGCGGCCTGCTGCAGCCTGGTCTCGGCCGCCTTGCGCCTGCTGGGCACCGCCGCGACGGTTGCGGTTGCGATCGCCGCCGCGTTCGCCGCGTTGCTCGGACTTCTGTTCGCCGCGAGCCGGACGGGCTGCCTGCTCCTTGACCGGTGCCGGAGCAACCGGTGCGGGCGCGGGCGCCGGCGACACGCCGAACAGGCCCTTCAGCCAGCCGATGAAGCCGGTGCTTGCCGGTGCGACAGGCGCGGGCGCGGGTGCGGCAACGGGTTCGACCGGGCGCTGCGGGGCCGGGCTCGGGGCCGGACGCTCGGGCGTGATGCCCTTGACCGCGGCTTCCTGCTTCGGCTTCACTTCCGCCGCACGCTTGCTGTAGCCGGTTTCCGACTCGAGTTCGCGGGCGGCTTCCTCGGCCATCTTCCAGGACGCGCGCGGATCGTCGAGACGTGCGTCGTCGTGGCGCAGGCGTTCGAGCTTGTAGTGCGGCGTATCGAGGTGCTTGTTCGGGATCAGCACGATGCCGACCTTGAAGCGCGACTCGATCTTGTTGATTTCCTGACGCTTTTCGTTGAGCAGGAAGGCGGTCACCTCGACCGGCACCTGGCAGTGGATCGCCGCGGTGTTTTCCTTCATCGCTTCTTCCTGAATGATCCGCAGGACCTGCAGCGCGGACGATTCGGTATCGCGGATGTGACCGGTGCCGTTACAACGCGGGCAGGTCACGTGGCTGCCTTCCGACAGGGCCGGACGCAGGCGCTGGCGCGACAGTTCCATCAGGCCGAAACGGGAGATCTTGCCCATCTGGACGCGCGCGCGGTCATGCTTGAGCGCGTCTTTCAGGCGTTGCTCGACTTCGCGCTGGCTCTTCGCCGATTCCATGTCGATGAAATCGATCACGATCAGGCCGCCGAGGTCGCGCAGGCGGAGCTGGCGGGCGACTTCGTCGGCCGCTTCGAGGTTCGTGCGGGTGGCCGTTTCCTCGATGTCAGCGCCCTTGGTCGCGCGCGCCGAGTTCACGTCGATCGCGACGAGCGCTTCGGTGTGGTCGATCACGATCGCGCCGCCCGACGGCAGCGGCACCGTGCGCGAGTACGCGGTCTCGATCTGGTGTTCGATCTGGAAGCGGGAGAAGAGGGGCACGTCGTCGTGGTAGCGCTTCACCTTCGCGACGTTGTCCGGCATCACGATGTCCATGAATGCACGGGCCTGATCGTGGATCTCGTTCGTATCGATCAGGATTTCGCCGATATCCGGCTGGAAATAGTCCCGGATCGCGCGGATCACGAGGCTCGATTCCAGATAGATCAGCATCGGCTGGCCGGGGTTGCCGCTTTGCGACGCCGCTTCGATCGCGCGCCACAGTTGCAGCAGGTAGTTCAGGTCCCACTGCAGTTCCTCGGCGCTGCGGCCGATGCCCGCGGTACGGGCGATCATGCTCATGCCGTCCGGGATCTGCAGTTGCGCCATCGTCTCGCGCAGTTCCTGACGCTCGTCGCCTTCGATCCGGCGCGACACGCCGCCGCCGCGCGGGTTGTTCGGCATCAGCACCAGGTAGCGACCGGCGAGCGAGATGAACGTGGTGAGGGCAGCGCCCTTGTTGCCGCGCTCTTCCTTCTCGACCTGGACGATCAGCTCCTGGCCTTCGCGCAGGGCATCCTGAATGCGCGCGGAGCGCATGTCGATGCCTTCCTTGAAGTACTGGCGGGCGACTTCCTTGAACGGCAGGAAGCCGTGGCGGTCTTCGCCGTAGTTGACGAAGCACGCTTCGAGCGACGGCTCGATACGGGTGATGACACCTTTGTAGATATTGCCTTTGCGCTGTTCGCGCCCGGCTGTCTCGATGTCGATGTCGATGAGCTTCTGCCCATCGACGATGGCGACGCGCAGCTCCTCCTGCTGCGTCGCATTGAACAGCATGCGTTTCATGAACGACTCCAGGCGGCTCTGCTGGCGGTGCCTCGCGGTTGTCAGTCGCGAGGGCGGGAACGACGGCAGGCCGCGCCTTGTTGTGTTGTCACAAGCACGCTGGAGCGGGAACGATGGCGGGGAGAATTGCCTGAAGAGGCGCTTGGGCCCGAAAGACGGGGCCGGCGGCCGTAGGGCACCTGCGAATACGGCTTCAAAGCACGGCGTTCACACACCGCACGCTGCAAAAGCGCGCTAAGCCTGAGTCCGGGCATTGCCACGGGCGCGCGCAATGGGTCGCGCGCGCCGACGGGCGGCAGATGCTGCGGCTTGGGCCGCAGCGGGGAGTATCGAATCCAGCCCGACTTTCCCGCTTGGGGTGTACTTCCCTGGTTTGACGTCGCCAAGTCCCGCACGCTTCGCGGAACCAAATCGGGCGCAACGCCGTAATTTTCGCAACCGGCAGCTTGCGGACGCACTTCGCGCCGTCTGGCTGCCGATCGAATTCTTTTCAACCAACTTTCCGTTACCGCGGCGCCTTGCCGACCGAATCCGCCTGTGGGCGCGATCCTTGCCGGCGAGCGGTGCCGTGCGTGCAACTTGCTGCATCTCTTTGATTAGGGGCGAGCAGCAGACCCCCGGCGCAAGTAAAATAGCGGTTTGCGCTTGCGCCTTGCCCGCTCAGTCCGGGCAGGCCGGTGAGGCCGCCCGCAACGTCAGGCTGGGCAAAATTATATTCAGTATGAACGAGTTAGGCAAAATATCCCAGAATTCGGTCGCAAGCGGCCAGGTATCGATGCTCGAGATCGACGAAAGCTCGGCCGGTCAGCGTATCGACAACTTCCTTTTGCGCGTCTGTAAAGGCGTGCCGAAAAGCCATATTTACCGGATCCTGCGCAGCGGCGAAGTGCGCGTGAATAAGGGTCGGGTCGATGCGCAGTACCGGCTCGCGTTCGGCGACATCGTCCGCGTACCACCGGTGCGGGTGGCCGCGGCCGACCTCGCGCGCGCCGAGGCGACCATCGTGCCGCCCGCGCACTTCGAGGTGCTGTTCGAGGACGACGCGATGCTCGTCATCAACAAGCCGGCCGGGGTCGCGGTACACGGCGGTAGCGGTGTCGCGTTCGGCGTGATCGAGCAGATGCGCCAGTCACGCCCGCGCGCAAAATTCCTCGAACTGGTGCACCGGCTCGACCGCGAAACGTCCGGCGTCCTGATGCTTGCGAAGAAGCGCACGGCGCTGGTGGGTCTGCACGAGCAGATTCGCGAGAACAGGATGGACAAGCGCTACTTCGCGTGCGTCCACGGTGAGTGGCAGTCGGACTGGGGCCGCCGCCGCGCGGTGAAGGCCCCGCTGTTCAAGTATTCGACCCCGGAAGGGGAGCGCCGCGTGCGTGTGCAGGACGACGGACTGCCATCGCACACGGTGTTCAACCTCGTCGACCTTTGGCCGGAGTACGCGCTGCTCGAAGCGGAACTCAAAACGGGTCGGACCCATCAGATCCGTGTGCACCTCGCGCATCTCGGCCTGCCGATCGCCGGCGACGCCAAGTATGGCGATTTCGCACTGAACAAGGCGCTGGCGCGCGCGAATGCGCAGCCGTCGTTGAAACGGATGTTCCTGCATGCGTACCGGCTGCGGCTCGCTCACCCGCTGACCGGCGAGGCGCTGCAGTTCGACGCGCCGCTGCCGGACGAATGCCGGCGCTTCCTCGACCAACTCAGCGCACTGCGCGATAACGCCTGAACCGCATGGCTCGACAGCAATTTGACCTGATCGTCTTCGACTGGGACGGCACGCTGATGGATTCGACTGCGCATATCGCGCACAGCATCCAGGCCGCATGCCGCGATCTCGGCCTTCCCACGCCGTCCGACGAGGCGTCGCGCTACGTGATCGGCCTCGGTCTGCGCGATGCGCTGCAGATTACGGCTCCGACCCTCGATCCGTCCGACTATTCTCGGCTCGCCGAGCGCTACCGCTATCACTATCTGCTCGACGACCAGCGCATCGAGCTGTTCGCCGGCGTGCGCGAGTTGCTCGCCGAGTTGCGCGACACGGGCTATCTGCTCGCCGTTGCAACCGGCAAGGGGCGGGTCGGGTTGAACCGCGTGCTCGACCAGTCGAAGCTGACGAGCCTGTTCGACGCGACGCGCTGCGCGGACGAGACCTTCTCGAAACCGCATCCGGCGATGCTGCATGAGCTGTCCCGGGAATTGGGGCAGGACCTGTCGCGCACCGTGATGATCGGCGACACGACACACGACCTGCAGATGGCCGCGAGCGCCGGAGCGGCCGGCGTCGGCGTCGCGTACGGCGCGCACACGGCCGATGCACTGGCTGCGCTCGCGCCGCGCTTCGTCGCACCGGACGTCGGCGCGCTGGCCGCGTGGCTGCGGGAGCACGCATGAGCGCGGCGCCGGATGCCGTGCGCGTGTGCGCTTCGGATGCCCTGGCTGACGGTGGCGCGGGCGTGCGCGTCGACGCGACGCTGCGCGGCGAGCAGGCCGTCGTGTTCTTCGTGCGCTACGAGGGCCAGGCATACGGTTATCTGAATCGTTGCGCGCATGTGCCGATGGAGCTCGACTGGGCCGAAGGGCAGTTCTTCGAATCGTCGGGTCTCTACCTGATGTGCGCGACGCATGGCGCGATCTACGAGCCGAACACCGGCAAGTGCGTCGGCGGCCCGTGCCGCGGCGGCCGCCTGAGGCCGGTCGAGGTCGACGAGCGCGACACGTCCGACGGGCGTGCGGTATTCTGGGTGCCCGACGCCGACCTGCGTCCCGCCGTTCCCGCCACGACCGACTAACCATAACACTGCATGGCCGACCAACCGAATTCCCCGGATTCCTCCTCCCGTCCCGACAGCCGTGAACCGAACTGGGAGCGTGCGGCGCTCGAGCGGATCGCGCTCGCGGCGGTCAAGGAGCAGCGCGCGGCGCGGCGCTGGAAGATCTTCTTTCGCTTCGCGTTCCTCGCCGTGTTCGTGCTGTTCGCGTTCGCGCTGATCGCTTTCTCGAGCGATTCGAAGTTTTCTTCGAGCGGGCGGCATACGGCGCTCGTGACGATCGACGGCGAGATCGCGGCCGGGGTCAACGCGAACGCCGACGACATCAATACGGCGCTCGATGCCGCGTTCGACGACGACGGCACCGCCGGTGTCGTGCTGCGGATCAACAGCCCGGGCGGTAGCCCGGTGCAGGCCGGGATGGTCTACGACGAGATCCGCCGGCTGCGCGCGAAGTATCCGGACAAGCCGCTGTACGTCGTCGTGACCGACATGTGCGCATCGGGTGGCTATTACATCGCGTCGGCGGCCGACAAGATCTTCGTCGACAAGGCGAGCATCGTCGGGTCGATCGGCGTGCTGATGGACGGGTTCGGCTTTACCGGCCTGATGGGCAAGCTCGGCGTCGAGCGGCGCCTGCATACGTCGGGCGAAAACAAGGGCTTCTACGACCCGTTCTCGCCGGAGACGCCGAAGATGGACGCGCATGCGCAGGCATTGCTCGACCAGGTGCACGCGCAGTTCATCAAGGCCGTGAAGGATGGCCGCGGCAAGCGGCTGCACGAGACGCCCGACATGTTCTCGGGCCTGTTCTGGACCGGCGAGAAGAGCGTCGAGCTCGGGCTGGCCGACGGCTACGGCACGACCGACACGGTCGCGCGCGACGTGCTGAAGGCGCCGGATCTCGTCGACTATACGGTGAAGGAAAGCCTGACGAACCGTGTCGCGCGCAAGTTCGGCGCGGCCGTCGGCGGCGCCGCCATGAAGGCGCTGACGGCGGGTGGTGCGTCGGTCAGCTTGCGCTGACCGAAAGCGGGCGGGCCGCAAGGGCCCGCCAGTCGCTTGGCGGTTCGTCTGCTACGGCTTCAGTTCGCCAGCAGCAGGAAGATCGCCGGGCGCTTGTGCAGATTCGGCGCGGGCGCCTTTTTCCAGTCCGCTACGGTGCGGCTCGCGATCGTCTCGGTCGCGAGGGTCAGGTCGGCCGCGACGCAGATCTGCGTCGACGGCGCGCAGGTCGCGACGAGCGTGTCGAGCATCGCGTGATTCCGGTACGGCGTTTCGATGAAGATCTGCGTCTGGCGCGCCTTGCGTGACAGTTGCTCGAGTTCGCGCAGGCGTTTCGCGCGCGCGGCCGCGTCGACCGGCAGGTAGCCGTTGAACGCGAAGCTCTGGCCGTTCAGGCCCGAGGCCATCAGCGCGAGCAGGATCGAACTCGGCCCGACGAGCGGCACGACCTTCACGCCGCGCTCATGCGCGCGGCGCACCAGCAGCGCACCGGGGTCGGCGACGGCCGGGCAGCCGGCCTCCGACACGAGGCCGGCGTCCGCACCGGCCAGAATGGGCGCGAGCAGCCGGTCGATGGCGCCGGCCGGCGTATTGACGTTGAGTTCGCTGATCTCGATTTCCTGGATCGGGCGCGTCGTGCCGATCTTCTTCAGAAACGCGCGGGTCGTTTTCGCGTTCTCGCCGATGTAATAGCCGAGCGTGCCGGCGCGCGCCTGGACGGCTGCGGGCAGCACGGCGGCGAGCATCGATTCGTCGCCTTCGCCGAGCGTGTTCGGGACGAGGTAAAGCGTGCCGGCGGTCATGCGCGGTCTCCACGGGTGGTTGCAAACAACGGGTATTCGGCGGCGCGCAGCATGCGCGTGAGCGCGATCAGCGGCAGGCCGACGAGCGCGGTCGGGTCGTTCGAGTCGATCGCGTCGAGCAGCGCGATGCCGAGCCCTTCGGACTTCGCGCTGCCGGCGACGTCGTACGGCGTTTCCGCGCGCAGGTACGCGTCGAGTTCAGCCTCGGGCAGCGCGCGGAAGCGCACGCGCGTGACGATGTCCTCGACCTGCGCTTCGCCCGTCCGGCTGTCGTACAGGCAGAGCGCGCTGTGGAATTCGACTTCGCGGCCCTGCATCGACACGAGTTGCGCGAGCGCGCGCTCATGCGTGCCGGGCTTGCCGATCTGGAGCCCGTCGAAGGTCGCGACCTGGTCCGACCCGATCACGAGCACGCCGTCCGGCGCGTCGATCGTCGCAGCGACGGCGCGCGCTTTCGCGGCGGCGAGGCGCAGGGCGGTCGCGGCCGGCGTTTCGCCGTCGTGCGGGGTTTCGTCGAGGTCGGGCGACACGACGTCGAAGGGGATGCCGAGGCGCTCGAGGAGCGCGCGGCGGTAGCGTGAACTGGAGGCAAGAATCAGCCGCGGCGGGCGGCAAACGGTATCCGGCATGGTCGGTTGGATCGGTGAGTCGTCGGGTGTTGCGCAGCGTTGCGCGGACGCAAGCTTAAGTGATTGACCGCAAAAGGTAAAACAGGTATGCTTTCCCGCTTTTCGTCGGCAGGCTTCCGTTGTGGTGGCGCCTGCCGGGTCTTCGGAAGTAAAGTACGTCATCTGCGGATGAGCCGTACGCGAGCGGTACCAAGCCGGATCCGCAAGTCAGCCTGTAGGCAGGAGCGCACATGAACACTTCTTCTGGCAAACCTGCTGCGGCGCTTGATCCGCACGCGATCGACCTGTTCGAATTCGCCCGCAGCGGGCGGCAGGCAGCGGGCGCGGTACGCCTCTCGCAACTGCCGCGCATGTTAAACGAAGTGCCCGCGGACGCGCCAGATCGCGACACGGTCTTCACATGGCAGGCGGAAGGGTTCACCCAGAAGGAGTTGCAGGACGACGGCGCCGATGGGCAGCAGCCGTATCTGCGCCTTGCGGTGCACGGCCATGCGTGGCTCACGTGCCAGCGCTGCATGACCCCGTACGACCAGACGTTCGGCGTCGACATGACGTACCGGGTCGTCGCGACCGAAGAAGAAGCTGAAGAATTTCCGCTCGACGACGATGAAGCCGATGTGATCGTGGGCTCACGCCAGTTCGATCTCGTCGACTTGATCGAAGAGGAATTGCTGCTTTCGTTGCCGCTCGTGCCCAAGCACGAGGTTTGCCCGGCAGTCCACGAAAGCCTCGTGTCGGGTGCGAGCGGTCCCGCGGAAGAGACGGACGAAGAGTCCGACGAAGCCGGGGACGAAGGCAAACGGCCGAATCCGTTCGCAGCGCTGGAAGCGCTGAAGAAGGACGGTGACGGCACCAAGAAACACTAAGCAGTTGTGGCGCGGGAAGGCGTAAAGGCTTTGGGCCAGGGTAGTTAAGCGCCGGATCGGGCTGTGTTAGAATCCGGAAAATTATTTAGGAGTTAGTCATGGCAGTCCAGCAAAACAAGAAGTCGCCGTCGAAGCGCGGCATGCATCGTTCGCACGATTTCCTGACGGCAGCGCCGCTGGCAGTCGAGCCGAGCACGGGTGAAGTGCATCTGCGTCACCACGTCAGCCCGAACGGCTACTATCGCGGCAAGAAAGTCGTCAAGACGAAGAACGACTAAGCGTCAAGTCACGCGTTGCGCGCTACGCTTGCCGTTCGCGTGACAACTGGTTCGCTTGACACTTTCCTGGCTCGACAAAAAGGCGGCATTCATCTGCCGCTTTTTTGTGCCTGAAATTCGTCGCATTCCATGACCGTAAAGCTCACAATCGATTGCATGGGAGGCGACCACGGCCCGTCCGTGACCGTTCCCGCGGCAGTCAAGTTCGTCCGCGCGCATCCCGATGCGCACCTGATGCTCGTCGGCATCGAAAGCGCGATCCGCGCTCAGCTGAAGAAGCTGAAAGCCCTCGACGATCCCGCGCTGACCATCGTTCCCGCCACCGAAGTCGTGGCGATGGACGACCCTGTCGAAGTGGCGCTGCGCAAGAAGAAGGATTCTTCGATGCGCGTCGCGCTCAACCGCGTCAAGGAAGGCGAGGCGCAGGCCTGTATCTCCGCCGGCAATACCGGCGCGCTGATGGCCGTTTCCCGTTACGTGCTCAAGACGCTGCCCGGCATCGAGCGGCCCGCGATCGCGTCCGCGCTGCCGAACCCGACCGGCTACACGATGATGCTGGACCTCGGCGCGAACGTCGACTGCGAGCCGCAGCACCTGCTGCAGTTCGCGGAGATGGGACACGCGCTCGTGGCCGCGCTCGAGGGCAAGGAACGCCCGACGATCGGCCTGCTGAACATCGGCGAAGAGGTGATCAAGGGCAACGAGACGATCAAGCGCGCAGGTGAACTGCTGCGCGCCAGCACGCTCAATTTCCGCGGCAACGTCGAAGGCAACGACATCTACAAGGGCACGGTCGACGTGATCGTGTGCGACGGCTTCGTCGGCAACGTCGCGCTGAAGACGTCCGAGGGACTCGCGCAGATGCTGGCAGACATCATCCGCGAGGAGTTCGGCCGTTCGCTGATGTCGAAGCTGATGGCGCTGCTCGCCGCGCCTGTCCTGCTACGTTTCAAGAAGCGCGTCGACCACCGCCAGTACAACGGCGCGGCGCTGCTGGGGCTGAAGGGCCTCGTGATCAAGAGCCACGGCTCGGCCGACGCCTACGCGTTTGAGTGGGCGCTCAAACGCGGGTATGATGCCGTCAAAAACGGCGTGCTGGAGCGCCTCGCGCGCGCGATGGCGGATAATTCAGTGTCGCTCGGCGAAGGCGAACACGACGCGGGCGGCGCGGGCCATGCAAGCCCCGCCGCAGGCCATCACGCCGAACCTTCCGCTGCGCAATCCTCTAAAGCATAAATGGCCCAATCGACTCTCTATTCCCGCGTGCTCGGCACGGGCAGCTACCTGCCGCCTGACCGCGTCACGAACCAGCAGTTGACCGATCGTCTCGCGAAGGAAGGCATTGAGACGAGCGATGAATGGATCGTTGCGCGCACGGGCATCCATGCGCGCCATTTCGCCGCACCGGACGTGACGACCAGCGACCTCGCGTTCGAGGCGTCGCGTCGCGCGATCGAAGCCGCCGGCATCGATCCGCAGTCGATCGACCTGATCATCGTCGCGACTTCGACCCCCGATTTCGTGTTCCCGAGCACCGCGTGCCTGCTGCAGAACAAGCTCGGCATCAAGAACGGCGGCGCGGCATTCGACGTGCAGGCCGTGTGTTCGGGCTTCGCGTACGCGATGGCGACGGCCGACAGCTTCATCCGCAGCGGCCAGCACCGCACCGCGCTCGTGATCGGCGCGGAGACGTTCTCGCGCATTCTCGACTTCAAGGACCGCACGACCTGCGTGCTGTTCGGCGACGGCGCGGGCGCGGTGATCCTGTCCGCGTCGGAAGAGCCGGGCGTGCTCGGCAGCGCGCTGCACGCGGACGGCAGCTATTCGCACATCCTCTGCACGCCGGGCAACGTCAACCGTGGCGTGATCGAAGGCAGCGCGTTCCTGTACATGGACGGGCAGGCCGTGTTCAAGCTCGCGGTCAACGTGCTCGAGAAGGTCGCGATCGAGGCGCTCGCGAAGGCGAATCTCGCGCCCGAGCAGATCGACTGGCTGATTCCGCACCAGGCCAACATTCGCATCATGACCAGCACCTGCCGCAAGCTCGGCTTGCCGCAGGAGCGCATGGTCGTGACGGTCGACCAGCACGGCAACACGTCGGCCGCGTCGATCCCGCTGGCGCTCGACACCGCGGTGCGCGACGGTCGCATCCAGCGTGGCCAGCACGTGCTGATCGAAGGCGTCGGCGGCGGCTTCACCTGGGGCGCGTCGGTCTTCCGCTACTGATCCGCAGCGCGCGACTGCTGCGCGCGGATCCCATCGGCGCGCCATTCGTGCGCGCCGTCCGAATCGACTCAATTGGGGACGATATGAAATTTGCATTCGTATTTCCGGGGCAGGGCTCGCAGGCGGTCGGCATGCTCAACGCATTCGCCGATCTGGCCGTCGTGCGCGAGACGCTCCAGGAAGCGTCCGATGCACTCAATCAGGATCTCGGCAAGCTGATCGCCGAAGGCCCGGCCGAAGAGCTGAATCTCACCGCCAACACGCAGCCCGTGATGCTGACCGCAGCCTATGCGTGCTATCGCGCGTGGCAACAGGCAGGCGGCCCGGCGCCGTTGATCGTCGCCGGCCACAGCCTCGGTGAATACACGGCGCTCGTCGCAGCCGGCGCGCTCGCGTTCAAGGACGCGGTGCCGCTCGTGCGTTTCCGCGCGCAGGCGATGCAGACGGCCGTGCCGGTGGGCCAGGGCGGCATGGCCGCGATCCTGGGCCTCGACGACGACACGGTGCGTGCGGTCTGCGCCGAAGCAGCGGAAGCTGGCGTTGTCGAAGCCGTGAACTTCAATGCGCCCGCGCAGGTCGTTATCGCAGGCAACAAGGCCGCGGTCGAAAAGGCCTGCGAGATCGCGAAGGCGAAGGGCGCGAAGCGCGCACTGCCGCTGCCGGTGTCGGCGCCGTTCCATTCGTCGCTGCTGAAGCCGGCGTCGGACCAGCTGCGCGACTATCTTGCGAACGTCGACGTCAAGGCGCCGCAGATTCCGGTCGTCAACAACATCGACGTCGCCGTGGTCAGCGATCCGGCTGCGATCAAGGACGCGCTGGTGCGCCAGGCCGCGGGCCCGGTGCGCTGGGTCGAGTGCGTGCAGCACATCGCCGGCACGGGCGTCACGCACGTGATCGAATGCGGTCCGGGCAAGGTGCTCGCCGGCCTGACGAAGCGCATCGACGGCAACCTGACGGGTGCGTCGGTGTTCGATCCGGCGTCGCTCGACGAAGCGCTCAAGCTGGTGACCGCCTGACGCGGCGCCCTTTCTCAAGAGACGGATATTCGATTCATGGACAAGACTCTCGATAAACAGGTTGCGATCGTCACCGGCGCGTCGCGCGGCATCGGCCGTTCGATCGCGCTCGAACTCGCGCGCCTGGGCGCGACGGTGATCGGCACGGCGACGAGCGAATCGGGCGCTGCTGCGATCACCGCGGCGTTCGCGGAAGCGGGCGTCACGGGGCGCGGTGCAGTGCTGAACGTCAACGACGCGGCAGCCGCCGAGGCGCTGATCGACGCGACCGTGAAGGAATTCGGCGCGCTGAACGTGCTCGTCAACAACGCGGGCATCACGCAGGATCAGCTCGCGATGCGCATGAAGGACGAGGACTGGGACGCGGTGATCGACACCAACCTGAAGTCGGTGTTCCGCCTGTCGCGTGCAGTGCTGCGCCCGATGATGAAGGCACGTGGCGGCCGCATCATCAACATCACGTCGGTGGTCGGCTCGGCCGGTAACCCGGGTCAGGTCAACTACGCGGCTGCAAAGGCCGGCGTCGCGGGCATGACGCGTGCGCTCGCGCGCGAAATCGGCAGCCGCGGCATCACCGTGAACTGCGTGGCGCCGGGCTTCATCGACACCGACATGACGAAGACGCTGCCGGAAGAACAGCAGGCCGCGCTCAAGACCCAGATTCCGCTCGGCCGCCTCGGCAGCCCGGAAGACATTGCCCATGCCGTCGCGTTCCTCGCATCGCCGCAGGCCGGTTACATCACCGGTACGACGCTGCACGTGAACGGCGGCATGTACATGTCGTAACGGTTTTCGTTTACCATCCGCGCCGTATCCCGTTTTTCAGGCGGATCGGCGCTTGATCGACCATCAAGCCAACGCGCGTTTTGGCGTCAGCAAACCTGATAAAATGCGCGCACTTGTAAATCTGAACTTTCCCTCGGAGGGGTAATGGATAACATCGAACAACGTGTCAAGAAGATCGTCGCTGAACAACTGGGCGTCGCGGAAGCCGAGATCAAGAACGAAGCTTCGTTCGTGAACGACCTGGGCGCCGACTCGCTCGACACGGTCGAACTGGTGATGGCTCTGGAAGACGAGTTCGGCATGGAAATCCCGGACGAAGAAGCAGAGAAGATCACGACCGTTCAGCAAGCGATCGACTACGCTCGCGCAAACGTCAAGGCGTAATAGGCGCCTTTCGCGCTTGTCCGCCTCGTCGCCGCGATCTTCGCGATTGACGCGCCATCCTGCCGGCTTCGCGCCGGACGGACTAACAGCCACAGGGCTCGCAGGGCTGATTCCTGTGGCCACTGTGGCTTTTGTTTTTGTCATCCAATAATGGAAAAGAGGTTACCGTGAGCCGCCGTCGTGTTGTTGTTACAGGCCTGGGGCTGATTTCGCCTGTTGGCAATAATGTTGCCGACGGCTGGGCCAATCTCGTCGCCGGCAAGTCCGGTATTGCCACCGTCACGAAGTTCGATCCGTCGAACCTCGCCGTCCATTTCGCGGGCGAAGTGAAGGGTTTCGTCGCCGAGGAGTACATCCCGGCGAAGGAAGCCCGGAACATGGATACGTTCATCCATTACGGCATCGCCGCCGGCGTCCAGGCCATCAAGGACAGCGGGCTGGAAGTGAACGAAGCCAATGCGGAACGCATCGGCGTGCTGGTCGGTTCCGGCATCGGCGGCCTGCCGATGATCGAGGATACGCACCAGACCTACGTCGATCGCGGCGCGCGCCGGATTTCGCCGTTCTTCGTGCCCGGTTCGATCATCAACATGATCTCGGGCCACCTGAGCATCATGTTCGGCCTGAAGGGCCCGAACCTCGCGGCCGTGACGGCCTGCACGACCGGCCTGCACAGCATCGGCCTCGCAGCGCGCCTGATCCAGGCCGGCGACGCCGACGTGATGGTCGCGGGCGGTGCCGAATCGACGGTGTCGCCGCTCGGCATCGGCGGTTTCGCGGCAGCGCGCGCGCTGTCGACCCGCAACGACGATCCGGCCAGCGCGTCCCGTCCGTGGGACAAGGACCGCGACGGCTTCGTGCTGGGCGAGGGTGCCGGCGTGATGGTGCTCGAAGAGTACGAAGCGGCGAAGGCACGCGGGGCGAAGATCTACGCGGAAGTCTCGGGCTTCGGCATGACGGGCGACGCGTACCACATGACCGCACCGAACATGGACGGCCCGCGCCGTTGCATGGTCGCGGCACTGCGCGACGCCGGCCTGAACGCGGATGAGGTCCAGTACCTGAACGCGCACGGCACGTCGACGCCGCTGGGCGACAAGAACGAGTCCGACGCGGTGAAGGCGGCCTTCGGCGAGCATGCGTACAAGCTCGTCGTGAACTCGACGAAGTCGATGACGGGCCACCTGCTGGGCGGCGCGGGCGGCCTCGAATCGGTGTTCACGGTGCTGGCGCTGCACAACAACGTGTCGCCGCCGACCATCAACATCTTCAACCAGGACCCGGAGTGCGATCTCGATTACTGCGCGAACACCGCGCGTGACATGAAGATCGACGTCGCCGTGAAGAACAACTTCGGCTTCGGCGGTACCAACGGCACGCTGGTGTTCAAGCGCGTCTGACGCTGCAATCGCTTGACGAGTCCATTCGATGCTCCGGCCGGGCGCCCGCAACGCTTTGCGTTGCGGGCCTCGGCCGTGTCGTATCTCGTGCTGGCCGCGTTCGTCGCGTCGGCGGCCGCGTCGGTCTACCTGTTCTGGGCACCGCGCGCGGGCGCTGCCGCCGGCGCATGCGTGTCGGCCGCGACGGCAGCGCTGCTGGCCGTGTGCGCCGCGCGGGCCTGTGCCCGCCGGCTGCCGGCCGAGCTGAGGATCGACGCATTCGGGGAAGTTGCGGCGTTTGGCCGCACCGGGCGCCTGCTGGCCCGCGGTCGCGTGACGGGCCATGCGCACTGGAGCAGCCTGTTGCTGGTGCTGTCGGTCGGGCAGGGTGCCCGGCGGGCCCGGCCGCTGCTGATCCCGGCCGATGCGCTCGACGCCGCATCGTTCAGCGCACTTTCCGTGCTGGCGAGAACGGCGGGCGCGGCGGGGCGGGCGTGACGGCGGCGCGGTTACGGACCGTAACCAGCGGCCGGCGCGGGAACGCTACAATATTGCTCCGCGTTGCATCCCTAGTTAACGGATTTGTCAGGTGAGTGAAAAAGAAATCGATCAGGCTCTGGTCGAGCGCGTACAGAAGGGCGACAAGGCAGCGTTCGAACTCCTGGTCTCCAAATACCACCGCAAGATCATTCGGCTGATCTCGCGCCTCGTGCGGGATCCCGCCGAGGTCGAGGATGTGGCCCAGGACGCGTTCATCAAGGCGTATCGTGCGCTGCCGCAATTCCGCGGCGAATCGGCGTTCTATACGTGGTTGTACCGAATTGCCGTCAACACGGCGAAGAACTACCTTGCGACGCAAGGCCGCCGGGCACCGACCTCGACCGAGGCCGATGCGGAGGAAGCGGAAACTTTCTCCGACGCAGACCAACTAAGGGATATCAACACGCCTGAGTCGATGTTGATGAGCAAGCAGATTGCCGAGACGGTCAACGCTGCCATGGCTCTGCTGCCCGAAGAACTGCGCCAGGCAATTACGCTGCGCGAGATCGAGGGCCTGAGCTACGAAGAGATCGCGGAAATGATGGGCTGTCCGATCGGGACGGTCCGGTCGCGGATCTTCCGTGCACGCGAGGCAATCGCTGCCAAATTGCGTCCGCTGCTCGATACGCCCGAAGGCAAGCGCTGGTAAGCGCGACGGGCGGAGCGACGCGGGTCGGGGTCTAGTTACGGATAGAGTCGTGAAGTCACGACGGGGTGTGCAAGATGGGGAGCATCATGGGGTCGGTCAATACGCAGTCGCAAGCGTCCTCGCGCGGCGAGCGCCTTTCCGCGCTGGTCGACGGCGAAATGTTCGATGGCCCGGACAACGGGCAGTTTCTGGCTGAGCTCAACCGCGCGGATCGCGCTGCGTGGGCCCATTACCACCTGATCGGCGATGCGCTGCGCTCGGACGAACTGGCGTTGTCGCCCGCGCTGAGCGTTGCGTTCACCGCGCGCATGTCGGCTGCGCTGGAAAGCGAGCCGCACCTGCTCGCACCGGCGGCCGCGCCCGTCGCGCGCAAGCTGCTGTCGCTGCGCCGGCGCGTCGTGCCCGCGTTCGCGGTCGCCGCTGCCGCGGCCACGCTGACGTGGATCGTCGTCCCGCAAATGCAGACGGCCGGTGCCCCGGGCGCCGTTCAGGTCGCATCGGCCGGTGCACCGCAAGGCGGTAACCTGCAGCGCGTGACGGTTGCGCAGGCATCGGCCCAGCCGGGGCTGCAGGACGTCAACATCATTCGCGACGCCAGCCTCGACCAATATCTTGAAGCGCATCAGCAATTCGCGCAGCAGCCCGTCGTCACGGGTTCGATGCCGCTGATCCGCGCTGCCGTGACCACCACGCCAGGCCAATAAACCCGATGCGGACATTGCAGTTGAATCACGCCATCTCCGGATGGAAGCGGCTGCCGGCCCTCCTGCTTTGCGCAGCCGCCCTGTTGTCCGTTCAATCCCTTCCTGCCAGCGCCCAGCAACCGGACGATCCCGTCGCGACCCGCAAGGGTGCCGCGGACTGGCTCGACCGCGTCCAGCAGGCGGCGCAGCAGCAGAGCTACGAAGGCACGTTCGTCTACCAGCGCGGCGGGTATGTGCAGTCGTCGCGCATCGCGCACGTCTCGTCCCGCGACGGCGAGTTCGAGCGCATCGAGACGCTCGACGGCAAGCCGCGCAAGCTGCTGCGCCATAACGACGAGCTGTACACGTTCGTGCCCGAGCGCAAGCTGTGCGTGGTCGAGCGCCGTCAGACGCGCGACTCGTTCCCGGCGCTGCTCGGCGCGAGCGGCGAGCACGTGATGTCCGTCTACGACGCGAAGTCGCTCGGCAAGGATCGCGTGGCGGGGATCGACGCGCAGGTCGTCGAACTCGTGCCGAAGGATGCGTACCGCTTCACGTACAAGTTGTGGGCCGACGCGCGCACCGGGCTGCTGCTGCGTTCGCAGACGCTCGATGCGAACGATCACGTGCTCGAGCAGATCGCGTTCTCGCAATTGCAGGCGGGCGGCGCAAGCGGCGACAAGGCCGCGATCGCGGCCGGCATGCGCAATCTGAGCGGCTGGACGGTCGTGCGTCCGCCGGTCGCGACAGTCGACATGGAAGCGCAGGGCTGGCAGCTCGCACCGAGCGTGGCCGGTTTCCAGAAGATTCGTGAAGTGCGCCGGCCGATGGCCGCGCGCGACGCGGGCGAACCGCCGATCCCGGTCGATCAGGCTGTCTTCACCGACGGTCTCGCGACGATCTCGGTCTTCATCGAGCCGGCCGAAAAGAATACGCGCAAGGAAGGCGCGGGCAGCACCGGTGCAACGAACGTTCTCGTGAAGCGCCGCGGCGATTACTGGATCACCGTGCTCGGCGAAGTGCCGCCGGCCACGTTGCAGCAGTTCGCGTCTGCCATAGAATACAAGGCTTCCAAGTAACGCTACGGCTTCCGACATGATGAAACCCACGCTGCGCAAATGGCTCGCGGCCGCGGCGCTGTCTGCCTGCCTGCCGCTCGTGCCGCATTCCGCGTTCGCGGTGACGGCTCCCGCTGCCAGCCTGCCCGACTTCGCCGACCTGGTCGAAAAGGTCGGGCCGGCCGTCGTGAACATCCGGACCACCGCCAACGTGCCGACGAGCGGCCCGCGCGGGATGCTCCCGCCGGGCTTCGACAACGGCGACATGTCGGAATTCTTCCGGCGCTTCTTCGGCATTCCGCTGCCGCAGGCGCCCGGCAACGGTAGCGGCAATGGCGGCGGCAACCCGAAGAACGCGCCGGCGCCGGACAATCCGCCCGACACCGAGCAGAATCGTGGCGTCGGCTCGGGCTTCATCGTGTCGGCCGACGGTTACGTGATGACCAATGCGCACGTCGTCGACGATGCGGACACCATCTACGTGACGCTGACCGACAAGCGCGAATTCAAGGCGAAGCTGATCGGCGTCGACGATCGCACGGACGTCGCGGTCGTCAAGATCCAGGCGTCGAACCTGCCGGTCGTCGCGATCGGCGATTCGAACAAGGTGCGTGTCGGCGAGTGGGTCGTCGCGATCGGTTCGCCGTTCGGCCTCGACAACACCGTGACGGCCGGCATCGTCAGCTCGAAGAGCCGCAATACGGGCGACTACCTGCCGTTCATCCAGACCGACGTCGCCGTGAACCCCGGCAACTCGGGCGGCCCGCTGATCAACATGCAGGGCGAGGTGATCGGCATCAACTCGCAGATCTACAGCCGTACCGGCGGCTTCATGGGCATCTCGTTCGCGATTCCGATCGACGAGGCGATGCGCGTGGCCGACCAGCTGAAGGCGACCGGCAAGGTCACGCGCGGCCGGATCGCGGTCGCGATCGGCGAAGTGACGAAGGACGTGGCCGATTCGATCGGGCTGCCGAAGGCCGAGGGTGCGCTCGTCAGCAGCGTCGAGCCGGGCGGTCCGGCCGACAAGGCGGGCATCCAGCCGGGCGACATCATCCTGAAGTTCAATGGTCGTTCGGTCGACACGGCGTCGGATCTGCCGCGCATGGTCGGCGACACGAAGCCCGGCACGAAGGCGACGGTCAGCGTATGGCGCAAGGGTCAGGCACGCGATCTGCCGATCACGATCGCGGAGACGCCGGCCGAATCGACGGCGAAGGCCGAGCAGCGCAAGAACGCGCCGCAGAAGCCGCGCCAGACCAATTCGCTCGGCCTGACGGTCAGCGACCTGACGGCGGAGCAACTGAAGACGCTGAAGCTGAAGAGCGGCGTGCAGATCGACGGCGTCGACGGCCCGGCCGCCCGTGCGGGCCTGCAGCGCGGCGACATCGTGCTGCGTGTCGGCGACACCGACATCACGAACGCGAAGCAGTTCGCCGACGTGACCGCGCAGCTCGATCCGCAGAAGGCGGTCGCGGTGCTCGTGCGGCGCGGCGACAACACGCAGTTCGTGCCGGTTCGGCCGCGCCAGAAGTAACGCGCCGATGTTCACGCTCTACGGCCGCGGCTGGTGCCACCTGTGCGACGACATGCGCGACGCACTGGCGCCGGTGGCGGCCGAATTCGACGTCGCGGTCGATTACGTCGACATCGACGCCGATACGGCGCTCGTCGCCCGCTACGACGAGGACGTGCCGGTGCTGCTGCTGGATGGGGCAGAAGTGTGTCGTCACCGGTTCGACGCCGCGAAGGTGCGCGACGCGCTTGCGGCCCGGCGCCGAGCCTGACCTGCCGCCAGCGGGCGTCGTTTCGCACGGGGCTTGACCCGACGGGCACCCCCTCGGCGGGCCACCGCGCGGCGCGGCGTCCGAAATCCCGCCCGGCGAAGGCCTTTTCGGCTAAAATAAGCCGTTTTTTCACCGACTTACAAGGCGTGCTCCGCGGTCGTCGAGCGCGCCTTTTTCGCTTGATCGGCACTGAATGGATCATATTCGCAATTTCTCGATCATCGCGCACATCGACCATGGCAAGTCGACGCTCGCGGATCGCATCATCCAGGTATGCGGCGGCCTCGCCGACCGTGAAATGGAAGCGCAAGTGCTCGACTCGATGGATATCGAGCGCGAGCGCGGCATCACGATCAAGGCGCAGACAGCCGCGTTGTCCTATCGCGCGCGCGACGGCAAGGTCTACAACCTGAACCTGATCGACACGCCGGGGCACGTCGACTTTTCGTACGAAGTCAGCCGTTCGCTGTCCGCGTGCGAAGGCGCGCTGCTGGTCGTCGATGCGAGCCAGGGCGTCGAGGCGCAGACGGTCGCGAACTGCTATACGGCGATCGAGCTCGGCGTCGAGGTCGTTCCCGTGCTGAACAAGATCGACTTGCCGGCCGCGAACCCCGAGAACGCGATCGAGGAGATCGAGGACGTGATCGGCATCGACGCGACCGACGCGACGCGCTGCAGCGCGAAGACGGGTCTCGGCGTCGAGGACGTGCTCGAGTCGCTGATTGCGAAGGTGCCGCCGCCGAAGGGCGATCCGGCCGCGCCGCTGCAGGCGCTCATCATCGACTCGTGGTTCGACAACTACGTCGGCGTCGTGATGCTCGTGCGTATCGTCAACGGCACGCTGCGTCCGAAGGACAAGATCAAGATGATGGCGACCGGCGCGCAGTATCCGGTCGAGCACGTCGGCGTGTTCACGCCGAAGTCGCGCAATCTCGAATCGCTGTCGGCCGGGCAGGTGGGCTTCATCATCGCCGGCATCAAGGAGCTGACGGCCGCGAAGGTCGGCGACACCGTCACGCATGTGGCCAAGGCCGCTACCGAGCCGCTGCCGGGCTTCAAGGAAGTGAAGCCGCAGGTGTTCGCGGGGCTGTATCCGGTCGAGGCGAACCAGTACGACGCGCTGCGCGAGTCGCTCGAGAAGCTGAAGCTGAACGACGCATCGCTGCAGTACGAGCCGGAAGTGTCGCAGGCACTCGGGTTCGGTTTCCGCTGCGGCTTCCTCGGGTTGCTGCACATGGAAATCGTGCAGGAGCGGCTCGAGCGCGAGTTCGACATGGATCTCATCACGACCGCACCGACGGTCGTCTACGAGGTCGTGCAGAGCGACGGCTCGACGATCAAGGTCGAGAACCCGGCGAAGATGCCGGAGCCTGGTCGTATCGTGGAAGTCCGCGAGCCGATCGTCACCGTGAACCTGTACATGCCGCAGGATTACGTGGGCTCGGTGATCACGCTGTGCGAGCAGAAGCGCGGCTCGCAGATCAACATGCAGTATCACGGCCGCCAGGTGCAGCTCACGTACGAGATCCCGATGGCCGAGATCGTGCTCGACTTCTTCGATCGCCTGAAGTCGGTGTCGCGCGGCTATGCGTCGATGGACTACGAGTTCAAGGAATACCGTTCGTCGGACGTCGTGAAGGTCGACATGCTGATCAACGGCGACAAGGTCGATGCGCTGTCGGTCATCGTGCACCGTTCGCAGTCGCAGTACCGCGGTCGTGAAGTCGCCGCGAAGATGCGCGAGATCATCCCGCGCCAGATGTACGACGTGGCGATCCAGGCCGCGATCGGCGCGCACATCGTCGCGCGCGAGAACATCAAGGCGCTGCGCAAGAACGTGCTCGCGAAGTGCTACGGCGGCGACATCACGCGAAAGAAGAAGCTGCTCGAAAAGCAGAAGGAAGGCAAGAAGCGGATGAAGCAGGTGGGTTCGGTCGAGATCCCGCAGGAAGCGTTCCTTGCAATCTTGCGCGTCGAAGACAAATAACAGGACTGATCCTTTTATGAATTTTGCGCTGATTCTTTTTGTGCTCGTCGTCTTGACGGGCGTAGCGTGGGTGCTGGACAAACTGGTGTTCCTGCCGCGGCGACGCAAGGCGGCCGACTCGGCGATCGAGGAGTTCGATCGCCAGCAGTCGCGCATCGACAAGCGTTTCGCGGATGAAAACGCCGTGCAGACGCGTTCGAAGCTGCGCGACGAGAAGCTGCGCCAGCCGTGGTGGCTGGAGTACACGGCGAGCTTCTTCCCGGTGATCCTGGCGGTGTTCGTCGTGCGTTCGTTCGTCGTCGAGCCGTTCAAGATTCCGTCGGGCTCGATGGTGCCGACGCTGCTCGTCGGCGATTTCATCCTCGTCAACAAGTTCGAATACGGGCTGCGCCTGCCGGTCACGAACACGAAGATCACGCAGGGCAGCCCGCTGTCGCGCGGCGACGTCGTGGTGTTCCGTTATCCGAAGGACGAGTCGGTCGACTACATCAAGCGCGTGATCGGCCTGCCGGGCGATACCGTCGCGTATCAGGACAAGCAGCTCACGATCAACGGCCAGCCGGTGCCCGAAGCGCCGCTGCCCGATTTCTTCGACGACGAGCGCCAGAATTACGCGAAGCAGTTCGAGGAAACGATCGGCAACAAGAAGAACGCGATCCTCAACAACCCGGCCGTGCCGCCGTTCGTGATGGGCGCATACGATTATCCGTTTCGCGACAACTGCACGTACAACAGCCGCGGTGTGATCTGCAAGGTGCCGCCCGGTCACTACTTCATGATGGGCGACAACCGCGACAACAGTGCGGACAGCCGCTACTGGGGTTTCGTGCCGGACCAGAACATCGTCGGCCGCGCGTTCTTCATCTGGATGAACTTCAGCGATCTGAAGCGCATCGGTTCCTTCAACTGATCGCATTCGACTCACTCGCACTACGCGATGCACGGGCCGCGTCGCGTAGTGCCGAACTACTTTAAGAACCGGCGGTAACACCGCCTCGTCACGCCTTTTCGTGTCCGGCCGTGCCGTTTCGGCCCGACCGGCGCCCGCGTTATACTCCTGCACATGCCCCTATCCCAGTTGGAAAGCCGGCTGCGCTACGAATTTCGCAATGCGGAATTGTTGCGCCAGGCTTTGACCCATCGTAGTCACAGTGCCACGCACAACGAACGGCTCGAGTTTCTCGGCGATTCCGTTCTGAATTGCGCGGTGGCCGCCCTTTTGTTCCAGCGTTTCAGCAAGTTGGACGAAGGCGATCTGTCGCGCGTACGCGCCAACCTCGTCAAACAGCAGTCGCTGTACGAAATTGCTCAGGCCCTGAATATCTCGGACGGGCTGCGGCTAGGCGAGGGCGAGCTGCGCAGCGGCGGGTTCCGCCGCCCGTCGATCCTCGCGGACGCGTTCGAAGCCATCATCGGGGCCGTATTCCTCGATGGCGGCTTCGAAGCCGCCCAAGGGGTCATCAAGCGCCTCTATATCCCGATTCTCGACCACATCGATCCGCGCACGCTCGGCAAGGACGCGAAGACGCTGCTGCAGGAATACCTGCAGGGGCACAAGATCGCGCTGCCGACTTACACGGTGGTCGCGACGCATGGTGCGGCGCACAATCAGCAATTCGAAGTCGAATGCACGGTGCCGAAGCTCGACGTGAAGGTGTCGGGCTCCGGTGCGAGCCGGCGCGCGGCCGAGCAGGCTGCCGCGAAGAAGGCGCTCGATGAAGTGATGGCGGCCGCGCCGATGCTGGCCACCAAGCCGAAGCGCTCGAAAAACGCGCGCGGGTCGAAGCATGTCGAACCCGAAATCGTGCCGGGCGTGAAGGGCGTGCAGGAAGCGCTCGATCTGCGCTCGCCGGAGCGGAAGGAACGCGCGGCGGCGCGCGAGGCGAGGGCAGCCGGTGTGGCGCCCGCGGCATCCACGGCGACCGGTACCGAGCCGGCCGCGGCGCCGATGGCCGCGATTCGCGCGGCGCATGTCGACGCGGCGGCGGAGAAGGGCGAGCGGGCGGCGAAGCCGGCGGCCGACAAGGTTGCCGACAAACCGGCCGAGCGCACCGACAAGGTTGCGGAGAAGCCCGCGGAAGCCGTACCTGCTGCGCGTGCAGCCGACAAGCCGGCTGGCCAGGTGGCCGATCCGGCGGCGGCGTCCGCCGACAAGACTTCCGCCGGTACCGACCCCGCTTCGCGCGCGGCTGTGCGCACACGCGACGCCGCGGCGCCGGATTCCGAGACGCCGCCGGGCGGCGCGAGCCTCGCTGCCACACAGGCGCGCGTGGCCGATGCCGACCACTGAATTGCCCATCGATCGTGCCGCGCGCCGCGCGGCCGTTTCCGAACCTGTCTCCCAAACGATATGAACACTCCCGCTCCTACCGGTTTCCGTTGCGGCATGATCGCGATCGTGGGCCGCCCGAACGTCGGCAAGTCGACGTTGATGAACGCACTCGTCGGCCAGAAGATCAGCATCACGTCGCGCAAGGCGCAGACGACCCGCCACCGCATCACCGGCATCAATACGTTCGACGACGCGCAATTCGTGTTCGTCGACACGCCGGGCTTCCAGACCCGCCACAGCACCGCGCTGAACCGTTCGCTGAACCGCGCGGTCACGTCGACGCTCACGTCGGTCGACGTGATCCTGTTCGTGATCGAGGCAGGCCGCTTCGGGCCCGACGACCAGAAGGTGCTCGACCTGATTCCGCCCGGCATGCCGACGCTGCTGATCGCGAACAAGATCGACCGCGTGACCGACAAGGCGACGCTGTTCCCGTTCATGCAGCAGATGAGCGGGTTGCGCGAATTCACCGAACTCGTGCCGCTGTCGGCGCAGCGCCCGGAAGACATCAAGCGTCTGCTGGACACGATCAAGCCGTACCTGCCGGAAGGCGAGCCGATCTACGGCGAGGACGAACTCACCGATCGCAGCTCGCGCTTCCTCGCAGCTGAAATCCTGCGCGAGAAGGTGTTCCGCTGGACCGGCGACGAACTGCCGTACACGAGCACCGTGCTGATCGACAAGTTCGAGGAAGAAGGGCGCCTGAAGCGCATCTTCGCGACGATCCTCGTCGAGCGCGATTCGCACAAGGCGATGGTGATCGGCAAGAAGGGCGAGAAGCTCAAGCAGATCAGCACCGAGGCGCGGATGGACATGGAGAAGCTGTTCGACGGCCCCGTGTACCTCGAGACCTTCGTGAAGGTGAAGAGCGGCTGGGCCGACAACGAGGCAGGGCTGCGCGCCTATGGGTACGAATGACGCGCTGACGTCGACCGAAGACGCGGTGACGGCCGGCGCGAACGACGCGCCGCTGCCGGCACCGCCCGAACCGCCGCGCAAGGCGCGGCGCGCGACGTCTCGCACGTCCGATTTCCGCGTCGCCGAGCAGCCGGCGTTCGTGCTGCACAGTTACCCGTATCGGGAAACGAGCCTGATCATCGACGTGCTGACGCGTGATCATGGCCGGCTCGCGCTCGTCGCGAAGGGCGCGAAGCGCCCGCACTCCGCATTGCGCGGCGTCCTGCAGACCTTCCAGCCGCTACTGCTGTCCTGGTCGGGCAAATCCGAGGTGCGCACGCTGACGGGCGCCGAGTGGGTCGGCGGGATGCTGCCGCTCGGCGGCGACGGGCTGCTGTGCGGCTTCTACGCGAACGAGCTGCTCGTGAAATTCTGCGCGCGCGAAGATCCCCAGCCGCCGCTCTTCAATCACTACGTGCTGACCCTCACGCGCCTCGCCCACGGCGAGCCCGCGGTGCAGGTGCTGCGCTCGTTCGAGCGCGTGCTGTTGCGCGAGACCGGCTACGCGATGGCGCTGAACCGCACGGTCGCGCGCCGCGCGGTCGAGCCCGACCGCCGCTACGTGTTCGATCCCGAGCGCGGCGTGCGCAATGCGGACGACGAAGTCCCATCGCACTGGCCGGTGATTTCCGGACAGACGTTGCTCGATATGGAGCAGGACGATTACCATCGAGCCCAGACGGTTGCGCAAAGCAAGACGCTGATGCGCTTCCTGCTGAACACCTATCTCGGCGGTACGCCGCTTGCCACGCGTCAGATCCTGATCGACCTGCAAAACCTATGAGCTTCTTCCTGACAACGCCCACCGCCATCGACCTCGGCGTGAACATCGACCACGTCGCGACGCTGCGCAATGCGCGCGGCACGACCTATCCCGATCCGATCCGCGCGGCACTGGCCGCGGAAGAAGCCGGTGCGGATGCGATCACGCTGCACCTGCGCGAGGATCGCCGCCACATCGTCGACGCGGATGTGCGCAAGCTGCGCCCGCTGCTGAAGACGCGCATGAACCTCGAATGCGCGGTGACGGCCGAGATGCTCGATATCGCATGCGAAGTGCGCCCGCACGACGCGTGCCTCGTGCCCGAGAAGCGCGAGGAGCTGACGACCGAAGGCGGTCTCGATGTCGCCGGCCACTTCGAGGCCGTGCGGGCGGCATGCAAGCAGCTCGCCGATGTGGGCGTGCGCGTGTCGCTGTTCATCGACCCGGACGAGACGCAGATCCGTGCCGCGCACGAAGCGGGCGCGCCGGTGATCGAGCTTCACACGGGCCGCTACGCCGAAGCGCACGACGAAGCCGAGCAGCAGCGCGAATACGAGCGCATCGTCGCGGGCGTTCAGGCCGGCGCGCAGCTCGGCCTGAAGGTCAATGCCGGTCACGGGCTGCATTACACGAACGTGCAGCAGATCGCTGCGATCGACGGCATCGTCGAACTGAACATCGGCCACGCGATCGTCGCGCATGCGATTTTCGCGGGCTGGGACAACGCGGTGCGCGAAATGAAGGCGATCATGGTCGCCGCGCGCGTTGCCGCGCTGCATGGCGGCGCGCGCTGAAGATGACATGCCGCCGCGCGTCGCGCGTCATGCCTGACCCGGCCCGGCCGGGTCGCACCGGCGCGTACTGACATGGCGATCTACGGCATCGGTACCGACATCGCCCAGGTGAGCCGCATCGCGGCCGTGCTCGAACGCACGGGCGGCCGGTTTGCCGAGAAGGTGCTGGGCCCCGACGAACTGCGTGTGTTCCATGCGCGCCGCGCCCGCTCCGAGGTGCGCGGCATCGCGTTCCTCGCGACGCGCTTTTCCGCGAAGGAAGCGTTCTCGAAGGCGATCGGGCTCGGCATGCACTGGCCGATGACGTGGCGTGCGCTGCAGACCCTCAACCACCCGAGCGGCGAGCCGTACGTGGTCGCGTCGGGCGAGCTGGCCGACTGGCTGGCCGCCCGTGGCATCACGGCGCGCGTGACGGTCAGCGACGAACGCGACTATGCGGTGTCGTTCGTGATCGCCGAGACGGATGCGGCGCCTGCACCAGTTTCCCGAACCTCCTCCTGACGGAATTCCCGATTCAATGAAAACGACTCCCGGCCCGGTCATGCTCGACGTCGTCGGCACGGCCCTGTCGCGCGACGATGCGCGGCGCCTCGCGCATCCGAATACCGGCGGCGTGATCCTGTTCGCGCGGCACTTCCAGAACCGTGCGCAACTGACCGCGCTGACCGACTCGATCCGCGCGGTGCGCGAAGACATCCTGATCGCCGTCGATCACGAAGGCGGGCGCGTGCAGCGGTTCCGCACCGATGGCTTCACGGTGCTGCCCGCGATGCGTCGCCTCGGCGAGCTGTGGGATCGCGACGTGCTGCTCGCGGCGAAGGTCGCCACGGCCGTCGGCTACATCCTGGCCGCCGAGCTGCGTGCTTGCGGGATCGACATGAGCTTCACGCCCGTGCTCGACCTCGACTACGGGCACTCGAAAGTGATCGGCGATCGCGCGTTCCATCGCGATGCGCGCGTCGTCACGCTGCTCGCGAAGAGCCTGAACCACGGGCTGTCGCTCGCCGGGATGGCGAACTGCGGCAAGCATTTCCCGGGGCACGGCTTCGCGGAGGCCGACTCGCACGTCGCGTTGCCGACCGACGACCGCACGCTCGACGCGATCCTCAAGCAGGACGTCGCGCCGTACGACTGGCTCGGCCTGTCGTTGTCCGCGGTGATTCCCGCGCATGTGATCTACACGCAGGTCGACAAGCGGCCGGCCGGTTTCTCGCGCGTGTGGTTGCAGGACATCCTGCGCGGGCGGCTCGGCTTCACGGGCGCGATCTTCAGCGACGACCTGTCGATGGAAGCCGCGCGCGAAGGCGGCACGCTCACGCAGGCGGCCGATGCCGCGCTCGCGGCCGGTTGCGACATGGTGCTCGTCTGCAACCAGCCGGATGCGGCCGAGGTCGTGCTGAACGGGCTGAAAGCGCGGGCAACGGACGAGTCGGTGCGACGCATCAAGCGGATGCGCGCGCGCGGCAAGGCGCTCAAGTGGGACAAGCTGATCGCGCAGCCCGAGTATCTGCAGGCGCAGGCGCTGTTGAGCAGCGCACTGGCCTGAGCGGGGAGGGGATGGCGCGGTGCGCGTCATTCCGGTCACCGAAACAAAAAGCCGCGCAATCGCGCGGCTTTTTTATGGATTGCTGCCGCCGTGAACCCGGCAGATTCGGGAATCAGGCCAGTCGGTGACGTGAATTAATGCGCAACTAACGGTCAGATCCTCTCAGCGCCTGCCTGCATCGCCGCCCGCTCAGTTCACCTTCATCCGCTGCAGCTTGTTGTACAGCGTCTTCGGGCTGATGCCGAGCAGCGTTGCCGCGCGGTGGCGCGTGCCGCCGACTGCGTCGAGCGTCGCGCGGATCAACAGATCCTCGACGTCGGACAGCGGCGTGCCGACCTTGATCTGCACGCTGCTGCCGTTCAGCGCGGCGCCGGCCGAGAAGCTCGGTTCGCCCGCGCGCAGCGTCTCGATGAAATCGCCCGATGCGTCGTACGCGAAGCGCACGCGTTCCTGCAGCTCGCGCACGTTGCCCGGCCATTCGTAGGACAGGCATTCGCGCACGAAGCCCGGCGCCGCGCGCTTGTCGGTCGTGCTGCGGCCGGTTGCGCGCGCTTCGCGGTTCAGTTCGTCGATCAGTGCGTCCGCGATCGCGAGCGCGTCGCCGTCGCGCTCGCGCAGCGGCGGCATCGTGATCGACGCCGCATCGAGGCGCAACCACAGATCCTCGCGCAGCGTGCCGTTCGCGACTGCTTCGCGCGCCGGGCGGCGCGTGGTCGCGATCAGCCGGAAATCGCTCGTGATCGAGCTGGTGCCGCCGATCCGCATGAAGTTCTGCGAATCGAGCGCATGCAGCAGCGCTTCCTGCAGCACGAGCGGCAGCGCGGTGATTTCGTCGAGGAACAGCGTGCCGCCGCCGGCCTGCTCGAACAGGCCCGATTCGCGGCGCTCGGCGCCGTCGAACGCGCCGCGCTCATGGCCGAACAGCACGCTGTCGAGCGATGCGCCGTGGCGGCCGGCCTGCGCGATGGTCCGGCAGTCGAACGACACGAACGGCCCCTTGCGGCGCCGGCTCAGGTCGTGCAGCGTGCGCGCGGCCAGCTTCTTGCCGGTACCGGCTTCGCCCGAGAACAGCACGGCTGTTTCGGTGCGCGCGTTGTGCTCGATCATGTCGTACACGTGCTGCATCGCGTCGCTGCGGCCGACCAGCGCGCCGAAGCGGCCGAGATGGCGCAGCGAGGCGCGCAACGACTGCACTTCGTCGATCAGTTCGTACGGGCGCGGGATCCGCGCGAGCAGGCTGCGCAGGCGCGGAATGTTGATCGGCTTCAGCAGGTAATCCCAGATACCGTGACGCAGGCCCTCGATGGCGCTTTCGACCGTCGCATTGCCCGTCAGCACGATAACGGGCAGCGAGCCGTTCGGCTGTTGCTGCGGCAGGTGCTGGAGCAGGTCGAACCCGCTGCCGTCCGGCAGGTTCAGGTCGACGAGCACGACGTCGGGAATGGAGCGGCCGAGCGCCGTGCGCGCTTCGGCGAGCGACGTGGCCGTGTCGACCGAGAAGCCGTCCGCGGCGAGCAGCGCGGTGAGGCCGGACAGACTGTTGGGATCGTCTTCGACAATCAGGGCGTGTGGCATGGTGGACGCGAGTCGAGTCAAGAGAGGCGGGCTGTCGGCCAACGGGGCCGCAACCGCATGTCAGATTAAAAACTGATTTTATGCCCCGCTGAACGCGTAACGAGCATTATTTCTCCGGCGCTATAAAACAGTTACCGATGATACAAATTGAATATCTTTACCGGTGGATTTTGTGCTTTACATGAGCCTGACACCCGCCCGGTTGTTGGCGCCGGACAAACAAAAAGCGCCCCGAAGGGCGCTTTGTTCGATGCGGGTACTGCTGGCGATTACGCGCGGCTGCGGTATTCGTTCGTACGCGTATCGATTTCGATCTTGTCGCCGGTGTTGCAGAACAGCGGCACTTGCAGTTCGAAGCCCGTTGCGAGCTTGGCGTTCTTCAGCACCTTGCCCGACGACGTGTCGCCCTTGACTGCCGGTTCCGTGTAGGTGATCTCGCGAACGAGGACCGTCGGCAGTTCGACCGAGATGGCCTTCTCGTTGTAGAACACGACTTCGCAAGCCATGCCGTCTTCGAGGTAGTTCAGCGCTTCGCCCATCATTTCCGCTTCGACTTCGAACTGGTTGTAGTCGGCGTCCATGAACACGTACATCGGATCGGCGAAGTACGAGTACGTCACTTCCTTGCGGTCGAGCACGACGACGTCGAACTTGTCGTCAGCCTTGTAAACCGCTTCCTGGCCTGCGTTCGTCAGCAGGTTCTTCATCTTCATCTTGACGACGGCGGAGTTACGGCCCGACTTGTTGTATTCGGCCTTGGCGATGACCCATGCGTCGCTGCCGATCTGCACGACGTTGCCTACGCGGAGTTCCTGTGCGGTTTTCATAAAAAACTGTCCTGATCAAATCAAATAAATAGGTGCCTGAGCGTTGCGCAACGGCTGACGGTGCAAGCGTGCGTTCCGGTGGACGCCAAAAGCGAGCGCTTGCCTGGTCAGCCGTCGGATAACCGCTTATTTTAACTGAGATTTTGCATATTCCGCCAGCTTTCCGGCGAGATCGCCAACGGCCGCGAGCGCATCGGCCCAGCGGGCCGCGTTGGCGTCCAGTGCGACGCGGTGCTGCCAGAAATCGGCCCAGTCGGGCGTGCCGACGCCGTTCCAGGCATGCCAGAACCGCTCGAGTGCCGCGCGCGGCGCGTCGGCGAGGCCGGCAGACAGGTGCGCGAGCGCGGCATCGAGCTTCGGCAGGTGCACGTCGTCGGCCTGCGGGTAGATGTGCCACACGAACGGCTTGCGTGCCCACTGCGCCCGGACGAACGAATCCTCGCCGCGCACGAAATTGATGTCGGCCACCCACAGCAACGGATCGTAGTCGGCCTGGGGGACGAACGCGAGCCCGTGAGCCGTCAGGTTACCGCTGTTCGCATGCGTGCCCGCGCCGAACGACTCGACCCCGAAAAAGCGCGCGACGGCAGGCGACACGCGGCCGGCCGGCACGAGTGCGACGACCGGCGACGGGCCGTCGCGCCACTGCGCGAGCAGCGCGTCGACGGCCGGATTCTCGTAGGCGAACAGGCTGACGACCGTGGTGCCGGGGGGCGGCGGCGGGCTGCCAGTCGCGTGCCGCCACCAGGCGTCTTGCGCCGCGGCGTCGGTTTCGAAGGCCGTGCGGCGCGTATCGAGATCGTGCTCCTTCAGGACGCCGCCGGTGCCGGCCGACAGGCCGGGGAAGAAAAACGTCTTCAGCAGCGGGTAGCGCGGATGCGGCGACGGCCGCAGATGGAAATCGGCGACCCAGTCCTCGGCGCTCAGGTATTCGAGGTTGATCCACACGGGGCGACGGGCGCGGCGCGCCATCGCCGCGAGATACGCGCCGGGCAGCTCGCACGCGAACGCTTCGATCACGACATCGGCGATCTCCAGCGCGTCGCCGACTTCCGCATGCCAGTGCTCGACCACGATCGTGTCGACCGTCTGCCGCCCCGCGTCGGGATCGACCCCGGGCAGCAGGCGCGCGAACGTGCGCAGGTCGTCGACGAACAGGCGAACCTGCCAGCCGTGCTCGTGCGCGAGCTGGCGCGCGACGCGCCAGCAGACGCCGATGTCGCCGAAATTGTCGACCACCGTACAGAAGAGGTCGCAGGCGATCGGTTCGCCCGGCGGGAGCGGTGCGGCGGGCAGGGGGGCAGCGGTGGTGCGTGGCATCGAAGCGGGGCGGTGAATGCTCTAAACTGGCGATTCTAATAGACCCGTTCCGCGTTACAAGGCGCCCGGATCACGCATGACATCCCCTGAAGCTTCCGATACCCCGTTCGAACCGAAGAAGATCCTCGCGCAGCTGCCGCACATGCCCGGCGTCTATCGCTATTACGACACGGCGGGCGCCGTGCTCTATGTCGGCAAGGCACGCGATCTGAAGAAACGCGTATCGAGCTATTTCACGAAGACGCAGCTGTCGCCGCGCATCGCGATGATGGTCACGCGCATCGCGCGCATCGAGACGACCGTCACGCGGTCGGAGGCCGAGGCGCTGCTGCTCGAGAACAACCTGATCAAGGCGCTCGCGCCGCGCTACAACATCCTGTTTCGCGACGACAAGTCGTATCCGTACCTGAAGCTGACCGCGCACCGATTTCCGCGGATGGCCTACTACCGTGGCTCGGTCGACAAGCAGAACCAGTATTTCGGGCCGTTCCCGAGCGCCTGGGCCGTGCGCGAGAGCATCCAGATCCTGCAGCGCGTGTTCCAGTTGCGCACCTGCGAGGATTCGGTCTTCAACAACCGCACGCGGCCGTGTCTGCTGCACCAGATCGGGCGCTGCACGGCGCCGTGCGTCGGCGCGATCTCCGACGAGGATTACGCGATCGACGTGTCGAACGCCGCGCGCTTCCTGCTCGGCCGGCAGTCCGAAGTGATGAAGGAGCTCGAGCAGAAGATGCACGCGTTCGCGGCCGAGCTGAAATTCGAGCAGGCGGCGGCCGTGCGCAACCAGATGAGCTCGCTCGCGACGGTGCTGCACCAGCAGGCGATCGAGGTGGGCAGCGACAGCGACGTCGACATCCTGGCCGTCGTCGCGCAGGGCGGGCGCGTGTGCGTGAACCTCGCGATGGTGCGTGGCGGCCGGCATCTCGGCGACAAGGCGTATTTCCCGACGCACGTCGAAAGCGCGCTGACGCTCGCCGAGGGCGGTATCGGCGACGAGTCCGAGCTGGCGGAGGCGGCCGCCGCGGCCGTCGACGTATTGCCCGACCTGCCCGCGGAAGAACCCGGCCGCACGCGCGCCGACGCGGCGGCGTCGGTCGAGGCCGAGGTGCTCGACGCGTTCATCGCGCAGCACTATCTCGGCAATCGCGTGCCGCCGGTGCTCGTCGTGAGCCATGCGCCCGCGAGCCGCGACCTGCTCGAGTTGCTGTCCGAGCAGGCCGGCCACAAGGTGTCGCTGGTGCGGCAGCCGCAGGGGCAGCGGCGCGCGTGGCTGTCGATGGCCGAACAGAATGCGCAGATCGCGCTCATGCGACTGCTGTCCGAGCAGGGCTCGCAGCAGGCGCGCACGCGCGCGCTCGCGGAGACGCTCAGCTACGAATGCGACGATCTCGCCACGCTGCGGATCGAATGCTTCGACATCAGTCATACGATGGGCGAGGCGACGCAGGCGTCGTGCGTGGTCTACCACCATCACAAGATGCAGTCGGGCGAGTACCGCCGCTACAACATCACCGGGATCACGCCGGGCGACGACTACGCGGCGATGCGGCAGGTGCTCACGCGCCGCTACGAGAAGATGGTCGAGCAGGCCGCGCAGGCGGCTGCCGCCGACGATGCGGCCGGGATCGACGGCGAGTCGACGCGCCAGGCCGAGGCGTCGAGCCTGCTGCCGAACATCGTGCTGATCGACGGCGGCAAGGGTCAGGTCGAAATCGCGCGTCAGGTGTTCACCGAGCTCGGCCTCGATACGTCGATGCTGGTCGGCGTCGCGAAAGGCGAGGGGCGCAAGGTCGGCCTCGAGACGCTCGTGTTCGCGGACGGCCGCACGCCGCTCGAACTCGGCAAGGAAAGCGCGGCGCTGATGCTCGTCGCGCAGATCCGCGACGAGGCGCACCGCTTCGCGATCACCGGCATGCGCGCGAAACGCGCGAAGGCGCGCCAGACGTCGCGGCTCGAGGAGCTCGAGGGTGTCGGCGCGAAGCGCCGGCAGCGGCTGCTCGCGCGGTTCGGCGGGTTGCGCGGCGTGGTTGCCGCGAGCGTCGAGGAGCTCGCGAGCGTCGAGGGTATCTCGCACGCGCTCGCCGAGCAGATCTACAAGCAGCTTCACTGACGCGGCCGTGCGGCCGACTGCGTTGCCAGCGTTCTTGTGGCAGGCCGGTCGACACGGCACAATTGCGAATCCTTTACTGTCCCGCATGCCATGCCGTTCAATTTCCCGATTTTCCTGACGTGGGTACGGATCGTGCTGATCCCGCTCGTCGTCGGCGTGTTCTATCTGCCGGACACGGTGATGGGCGGCGCGCACCGCAATCTCGCGGCGGCGGCGATCTTCATACTCGCGGCGCTGACCGACTGGTTCGACGGCTATCTCGCCCGCAAGTGGAACCAGACGTCGTCGTTCGGCGCATTTCTCGATCCGGTGGCGGACAAGCTGATGGTGACGGCCGCGCTGCTGATCCTCGTGCAGATTTCGCGGGTCGACGCGGCGATCGCACTCGTGATCGTCGGCCGCGAGATTGCGATTTCGGCGCTGCGCGAGTGGATGGCACAGATCGGCGCGTCGAAGAGCGTCGCGGTGAACCAGCTCGGCAAGTTCAAGACCGCCTGCCAGATGGTCGCGATTCCGATGCTGTTGTTCTACGGGCCGCTGCCGCTCGGCGTCGCGACGATCGACACGCGCGTGTGGGGCGAATGGCTGATGTATCTCGCCGCGGTGCTGACGATCTGGTCGATGCTGTACTACATGAAGCTCGCATGGCCGCAAATTCGCGAGCGCGGGGGCGCGTGACCTGCGCCGCGGATTCGGCGGAGCAGGTTTTTTGGAAAAAGGGCTGGAAAAGCTCTTGACACACGAATGTGCCTTCGACATAATCTCGCTTCTCCGCTGCACGACGAAGTAAGTGCGTGACGGGGAAGCAGTAGCGCAGCAATACGCGGGAGTAGCTCAGTTGGTAGAGCGCAACCTTGCCAAGGTTGAGGTCGCGAGTTCGAGACTCGTCTCCCGCTCCAGATTTTTCTGGCAGCGTGTTGTACGGCGAAGCGCTGCAGATGCAGGACACATGCGGGAGTAGCTCAGTTGGTAGAGCGCAACCTTGCCAAGGTTGAGGTCGCGAGTTCGAGACTCGTCTCCCGCTCCAGATTTTATCTGGCAGCGTGTTGTACGGTAAAGCGCTGCAGATGCAGGACAATGCGGGAGTAGCTCAGTTGGTAGAGCGCAACCTTGCCAAGGTTGAGGTCGCGAGTTCGAGACTCGTCTCCCGCTCCAAGTAATGGGGAAGCCACGCTTCCCTTTTTATTTGATGGACCGATGGTCCTCGAATAAAAATCTGTCGCTTGCCTCACGGCATCCGGACAGTCCGCTTTTGGCGCGATAGCAAAGCGGTTATGCAGCGGCCTGCAAAGCCGTTTAGGCCGGTTCGACTCCGGCTCGCGCCTCCAGGTAGAACGAGATAAAGCCCCGCTTCGGCGGGGCTTTTCTTTTTTCTGCGTCACTTTCGTTCCACCCCGAAAGTCGCCGAGGCGGATCGCTTGCGCATGACGTTCGCCTTTTCTCCACGACGTAAAAATCAGTGATGTCGGGATGGACGCGGCGCGTGCAGTCGACTGGCCGCCGATGCGGCAAATTTTTGGGCGCGTGTGGTACAGTCGGCAGCGGCGTAACACCACGCCTCCACTCCGCGGAAAGGGTTCACACCCAGGTCGAGCATCTCACCGCATGTTCATGCGACTCCTAGCCGATAAGCGGATACGGCTGCCTTTGGAGATCGTATGCCTCAAGATCCTCGCGCCACGGCGCAAAACGGTCACATCGACCTCGTTCGGCAGCGCAAGCGTGCCAAGCAACTTCTCAAGCAACTCCAGGCGGGAATTCCGGTTGCCGGACCGGGCGAGAACCTGCGCCGAGCGGCGTCCCCCGTGCTTGCCGACGCCCAATGGCTGATCGCGCGCGAACTGGGATTTGCCAGCTGGCCGAAACTCAAGTCGCATGTGGACGCCGTCGAGTTCGCCGCACGGCATCCGGAATTTGCCGCCAATGACACGGCAGATACCCAGCATTGGCGTTGCGGCAACGACATCGCGCATAGTCTGCGCGTAGCCGGGTTTCGTGGGGAATTCCACGTGTTCGCCGATCCGTACTGCATGGGCCCGGTTCCCAGGCTGGAGCCGGAGGCGTTCATCGACACGCGTTGCGAATTCATCAGCCAGTGTTTCGACATCCCGCTGCCGGCGGTTCGACAGCGCGCGGCGACCGAGTACGGCGCGTTGTCGAAGCTGTCGCGGGCCACGCATGCCGTACTCTGGTGCGAAGCGGATGCGTACGATCAGCTCTTCCTGATCGCCGTTCTTGCAAACATGACGCGACGGCCGGAATCGTTGGAACTGGTCGAGATCGACAGCGTGCCGGGCGTCGATCGTTTCGTCGGCCTGGGGCAACTGGCGCCGCAGGTGCTCGCATGGCTATGGCCGCGTCGGCGTGAACTGACCGACGACGCGTTCTCGCTTGCACGCGAGGCCTGGGACGCCTATCGCGATGCGACGCCGCTTGCTTGGGCGGCGCTTTGCAGGGAGGCGAGTCCCAGCCTTCCGCTGCTGGCCCCGGCACTGAGGCGCCAGTTGCAGGAGTTGCCGTCGGTGCGTGATGGCCTCGGTCTGACGGAAAGACTTGCGCTGGAGATCGTTCGCGACGGTGACGGGCTTGCCTGGTCGCAGGTGTTTGCCGAGTTGAACCTGCGTCGCGATCCGCTGCCGTTCCTGGGTGACGCGATGTTCTACGCGATGATGCGCCCGCTGGTCGAAGGCGCCTGTCCGCTGATCAAGGTGCATGACGAACTGCCCGAGCGAGAAAAGTGCATCGTTGGCCTGACCCCGCTTGGCGAGCAGGTGCTGCAAGGAAACGCGTATTGGCAGGATCACTGCGACGTGCCGCGCTGGGTGGGCGGCACGCAAATACTGCCGCGCAGCACCCATTGGGCTTTGGATGACAACTTCACACCTGTGCTGCGCCATCGTTTTGATTGAGCAGGGGCAATCGACTGATCGCGGTTCGCGATAGCCATGTCCGACCGGCTGCAATCACCTCATCGCGGATGCGGAAAGTTTTCTCTAAGCGAGCGCGAGTGGCGTTGATCGGGTTGCGTCGGTGCATATGTTCGACGTCGCTAGCCATGAAGCGGTGTTGGCCCGCAAAGCCTTGTGCGGGTGGGCGCCTCCAACTCGCGCTCCCGAAAAAAAGCCCCGCTTTGGCGGGGCTTTTTCGTCTCACGCGCCGGCCCTGACACGGGCAGGGTCGGAAGGGCGTGCAATTCTCCCGAATGCTTTTTCCGCCATGAGGTGGGCCGATGCGCGAAGAGCGTGACGATGCCGCTCAACCATCCACCGGCTGCGTCGGCGTGTCGAGCGTCAACTGATAGAACGCCGCGTCGAGCCACCGACCGAACTTGAATCCCGCCTGCGTGACCGTGCCCGAGTGCACGAATCCGAGCTTCGTATGCAGTGCGACGCTCCCGGCATTGGTTGCATCGATGCAGCCGACCACCACGTGCACCTGCGCTTCGCGCGCGCGCCGGACCACTTCGCGCAGCAGCACCTCGCCAAGCCCGCGGCCGCGCTGGTCGCGATGCACGTACACGCTGTGTTCGACCGTGTATTTGAAGGCGGGAAACGCGCGGAACGTGCCCCAGCTTGCGAAGCCAAGCAGCGTGCCCGACGCGTCGACCGCGCCGATGACCGGGAAGCCGCCCGCACGCTTCGCCGCGAACCACGCGACCATCGCTTCCGGCGGGCGCGGCTTGTAGTCGTACAGCGCGGTCGAGGTCGCGATCGCGTCGTTCAGGATCTCGAGGATGGCCGGCGCGTGCTCGGCCTCGCTGCAATCGATCAGGCGCACGTCGTCGCGCTGTTTCGGGGAATTCATAGAGGCTCCTGTGGGCAGTAATGGAGTCGCGCGCACGGCGGTTGCGACGACGCGTTCATCAGGGATTCCGCACGCCGGCGGCGGCAGACGCATCGCAGATCACGACGACATAGCGCGCGGCCTGCGACGACGGATTGCTGAAAATCAGCGGCTGGTCGAGCCGCATGGCCAGACAGTCGCCTGCGTGGAGTTCGTGAAGCGCGTCGCCGAACGTGACGTCGACGCGGCCGCTGATGACCCACACCTGCTGATGCAGCGCGCTTTCGCGCCCGCCGCTGTCGTACGCGACGCGCGCACCGGGCGGGAAATCCACCTCGACGAGCTGGATCGGTGACGGCCAGCCGGCCGGGGAGAGGTTGCGGCGCACATAGCCGGACGCCGGATCCCGCCATTCGCCCTGCTGCGCGCGGCGTACCAACGGTTGCGCGGGCGTGTCGTCCTGATCGCCGTCGAACAGCCCGGCCAGCGACACGCCGAGCCCGGCCGCGAGCTTGTCGAGCACGACAGCCGTCGGGCTGGCCGATGCGCGTTCGATGAGCGAGATCATCGAACGGCTGACGCCGGAGCGCGCGGCCAGCGCATCGAGCGTGTAGCCTCGCACGGTGCGCAGGTCGCGCACGCGCCGGGCGATGCGTTCGTTGATGCCGGTGTCGTCGGCAACGGCGGTGGCTGATTCTTTCATGATGGATTTATTTTCCAGCAAACTGGAATTTACTGTCAACGGGGTGGGTGGCTGTCGGCCAACGTCTCGACGGAGTCCGAATGGCTTGCCCGGCGGTCGGGCGAGGCGTAATATACGAATCGACTATGTTTCGTTTAATTGGGGATATATGGGCATCATCAAGATTTCCGAGCACATGCACGAGCGGCTGCGCTCGACCAGCACGGCGCTGAGCCGCTCGATCAACGCGCAGGCCGAACACTGGCTGCGCGTCGGGATGCTCTCGGAACTCAATCCGGCGCTGTCCTATGGCGACATCTGCCGGATGCTGATCGAGGCCGAGGCGCGGGGCGGCGAGGCGGGGCCGGCGGAACCGGTCGAGCACGGCATCGAGCAGGTGGCGTAATGGCGAAGCGAGAAATCCCGATCCGCGGCGCCGCGGAAATCGCCAAGTCGCGCGAAGCCGCGAAGCTCGCGTCGCAGGTGCTGGAAATGCTCACCGAGCATGTGAAGCCGGGCGTCACGACCGACGATCTCGACGTGCTGTGCCGCAACTACATCGTCGACGTGCTCGGCGCGATCCCGGCCAACATCGGCTATCACGGCTATCCGAAAACCGTGTGCGCGTCGGTCAACCACGTCGTGTGCCACGGCATCCCGTCGTCGCGGCCGCTGCGCGACGGCGACATCGTGAACCTCGACATCGCGGTGATCAAGGACGGCTGGTTCGGCGATACGAGCCGCATGTATTTCGCCGGCGAACCGAACGAGCTCGCGCGGCGGCTCGTTGCGACGACCTATGAGGCGATGCACGCGGGCATTCGCGCGGTGCGTCCGGGCGCAACGCTCGGCGACGTCGGCTACGCGATCCAGCAGGTCGCGCATCGCGAAGGATTCAGCGTGGTTCGCGAGTATTGCGGGCACGGCATCGGCGATGTCTATCACGACGAGCCGCAGGTGCTTCATTACGGCCGCCCGGGCACCGGCGTGCCGCTCCGGCCGGGGATGATCTTCACGATCGAGCCGATGCTCAACGCGGGCAAGCGCGACACGCGCATGCTGGCGGACGGCTGGACGGTCGTCACGAAGGACCATTCGCTGTCGGCGCAATGGGAGCACATGGTCGTCGTGACGGAAACGGGCTTCGAGGTGCTGACCGAGGACGCGAAGCCGCAGGCGTTCCCGGCGCTGTCCGGCACGCACGCCGCCTGACGCCGGCCGGGCACCGCGAAGAGCGGTGCAGCGGCTCAGCGAAACGGGCCCCTTTGCGGGGCCCGTTTCGTTTTGGTTTTTGTCCGAGGTCGCGCGGCGCGATTCACGCGCGAACGCTGCGACCGGCTGCTCGGTGGACGAGTGCGGCCTGGCCGCGGCTCAACCGCGCGCCTTTTGCCATGCGGATTCGACGAACACGCGGCACAGTGCTTCCATCCCCTGGCGGTCTTCGTCGTCGAAGCGCGCGGCAACCGGGCTGTCGACGTCCCACACGCCGATCAGCGTGCCGTCGCCGGCCACCAGCGGCACGACGATTTCGGATTCCGATGCCGCGTCGCATGCGATATGGCCGGGGAAGTCATGCACGTCGCGCACGACCTGCGTTTCGCGCGTCTGCGCGGCCGTGCCGCATACGCCCTTGCCGAGTGCGATCCGCACGCAGGCGGGCTTGCCCTGGAACGGCCCGACCACGAGTTCCGTTCCGTCGAAGAAGTAGAAGCCGGCCCAGTTGAGACGGTCGAGCGAGTGATAAACGAGTGCGGCGAAGTTGGCCGCGTTCGCGGTCAGGTCGTGTTCGGACTCGACGAGCGCGCGCGCCTGCTCGACGAGCGTCGCGTAGTGATCGGCCTTGGAGGCGTGGGTGTCGTTGGACAGCGTGAACATGGCGGGAAAGCGGTCAGGGTTGTGGAATGCGCGATGCGCGTACCGCAGTCTACGACACGCGCGCCCGGTTTGCAGCGCATGGTCACGTGTGACGCGGCGCGCTCAATCGGGTTCGAGTTCGGCAAACCGTTCCGCCAGAAAGTCGAGCAGCGCGCGCACCGCGGGCAGCAACCCCCGGCGCGACGCGAACACCGCATGGACGATCTCGCGGCGCGGCGCCCAGTCAGGCAGCATGGTCGTCAGCTCGCCGCGCGCAACCTCATCGCGCACCATCATCGTCGGCAACTGCACGACGCCGACACCTGCGACGGCCGCCGCGCGGAGCGCGAGCATGCCGCCCGTCACGAAGCGCGGCTGGTGATGGATTTCCGCGTGAGCGCCGTCGGGCCCGCGCAGCCGCCACACGTGCGCGGACTGCGGAACGCCGTGATCGAGGCTGGGCAGCCGTGCGAGATCGGCGGGAACGGCCGGTGCACCATGCTCGCGCAGCAGCGCGGGGCTCGCGACGAGGCACTGGCCGCGCTCGGCCAGCACGCGCAGCGCGAGATCGCTGTCTTCGAGCGGCGGCGGGCGTACGCGGATCGCGACGTCGATCCCTTCGCCGACCACGTCGACGCGCCGGTTGGTCGCTTCCAGATGAATTTCGACGCGCGGGCACGCGATCATGAACGCGGCGATCATCGTGCCGACCAGCGAATCGAGCAGCACGATCGGGCAACTGACGCGCACGATGCCGCGCGGCTCCTCGTGCAGCAGCGCGATCGTCTCGTCGGCCGCATCGGCCTCGACGAGCATCGCGCGGCAATGTGCGTAATAGGTCTGACCGACGTCGGTGACCGTGAAGCGGCGCGTCGAGCGCTGGATCAGCCGCATCCCGAGCCGCGCCTCGAGCAGCGCGATGCGGCGGCTCAGCTTCGATTTCGGCATGTCCAGCGCCCGCCCGGCCGGTGCGAAGCCGCCGTGTTCGACGACCTGCACGAAGTAATAGAGATCGTTCAGATCCCGCGCTTTATCGTTCATGAAATGGAACGCTGAGTGCGATTTTGGCAGTCTACCGGATCGATCGTTCCACCACTATATTTCTACCCAGGATGCGAAACACGTGTTTCGCCGCAATTCGGAGAAGGCAATGAAGAAGATCCAGGGTGTGTACAGTGCGCCGCGCGGCCATTGGGTCGGCGACGGTTTCCCGGTGCGTTCGATGTTCAGCTACCAGTCTCACGGCGCGCACCTGAGCCCGTTCCTGCTGCTCGATTACGCCGGACCGGCCACGTTCGAGCCGGGTTCGCCCTCGACGCCGCGCGGTGTCGGCCAGCACCCGCACCGCGGGTTCGAGACGGTGACGATCGTCTATGACGGCGAGGTCGCGCACCGCGACTCGACCGGCGCAGGCGGCGTGATCGGCCCGGGCGACGTGCAGTGGATGACGGCCGCGAGCGGGATCCTGCACGAGGAATTCCACTCGGAAGGGTTCACGAAGAGCGGCGGCCCGCTCGAAATGGTGCAGCTGTGGGTGAACCTGCCCGCCGCGGACAAGATGGGGGCGCCCGGCTACCAGACGCTGCTGAACGCCGACATCCCCTTGGTCGAGCTGCCGGACGGCGCGGGGCATGCGCGGATCATCGCGGGTGAACTCGACGGACGGCGCGGCCCGGCCCGCACGCATACGCCGATCGACGTGTGGGACGTGCGGCTCGTGGGTGGCGGCCATGCGCGCTTCCCGGTCGCCGAAGGGCGCACGCTCGCGGTGGTCGTGCTGAGCGGTACCTTGCAGGTGAACGGTGAGACGGTTGCCCGCGAAGCGCAGTTCGTGCAGCTCGGCCGCGACGGCAGCGACGTCGAGATCGAAGCGAACGGCGACGCGAAGCTGCTGATCCTGAGCGGCGAACCGATCGACGAACCCGTCGTCGGTTACGGGCCGTTCGTGATGAACTCGCAAGCGGAGATTCGCACCGCGATCGAGGATTTCAACAGCGGCCGTTTCGGCCAGATGCCGGCATGACGGACAGGCCCCGCGCAATGCGGGGCTTTTTTTTCGCGCGCGGGCAGTCGGTCGCGCGGTGAGTGCGCTTCGAGGCATAATCGACGATTGCCGCGCGCCGGCCGGCGCGCCCGAATCAGAAAGAACCGACCATGAACGCATCTGCATCCGCCGCATCCCCAAGCGCCGCCGATCTCGACTGGCGCTGGAAATCCTTCGACGCACTGACGGCGCGCGAAGTCTATTCGATCCTCGAAGCACGCAGCGCGGTGTTCGTCGTCGAGCAGAACTGCGTGTATCGCGACATCGACGACGTGGACCAAGCCGCATGGCACCTGGCCGCCTTCGATCCGGCCGGTCGCCTGGCTGGCTATCTGCGTGTGCTGCTGCCCGATGCGCAGAACACCGACGTACGCATCGGTCGCGTGCTGACGACCGCCGCCTTTCGCGGCGCGGGCCTCGGCAACGGGCTGCTGTCGCGCGCGCTCGAACATATCCGCGCGCAGTGGCCGGATACGCCGGTGAGCCTGCATGCGCAGGCCCACTTGCAGCGTTTCTATGGGGCATTCGGCTTCACGCCGAGTTCGGACGTGCACGACGAGGACGGCATCCCGCACGTGTGGATGAGCAGCGCGCGCGCGTAATGCGCCACGCGCCGCGCAGCTGTCAGGGCGCGGCGTGTGCGACCGATGGCCGGTCCGTGCGCTGCGCGGCCCGTTCGCCGATCAGGCGGCCGCGGGCGGACAGCCGCAGCCAGTGCCGCAGCGCGATCAGCGCGCCGATCACGCTCATCATCGAGCCGGGAATCCACAGCAGCAGGCCGCCGATCTGCTGATCGCGCAGCGGGCTCAACCACGTGAACGCGCGGCCGCAGATCGAATAGATCGGATACAGCTCGTGCGGCGTGAAGAAGATCAGCGCACCGAGCGCGATCTGCGGCGGGATCGCCGCGACGACGATCAGGATCCGGCGGCCCGGCGACAGCCGTGCGGGCGGCGCGGGACGCGGATCGACGACGAGCCACCAGAACAGCAGCCCGTCGATCACCATGCTCCAGTTCATCACGCGATAGAGACGCCAGTCGAGCATCGCGATGAAGTGGATCGGCGACAGCAGCCAGAAATAGATCAGCCCGACGAACAGCACGACCGCGACGACGGGATGGAACACCACGTCGAGCGTCGCACGGACGGGCGCCCACGCGAGCGCGGGGCGCACGAAACGCTGCCGCCAGCGAAACGGGATGCCCGCGCGAATCGCCGCGCCCGGATAGGACAGCGCGATGAAGAACGGCCCGAGGTGGTGCAGCACGAGGTGCTGCGCGCGGTGCAGGAAGAACTCGTGCTCGAAGAAATAGTCGAGCCGCGTATGCAGCGCGATGTAGAGCGCCGTCAGCCCGAACCAGAACGAGAACTGCCGCAGCGGCGACACCTTCGCCTTCTTCACGCCGCGCGCGAACAGCACGGCAGCGGTCAGCACCGCGATCACCACGGTGGGCGACGGTTCCCACGGATCGAGCCAGTACAGGACGTTCATCGCGCGCGCATCACTTTGCCTGGGCCGGCGACTTCACGGCGAACGGCGCATCGACCGTTTCGCCGTCGGAGAATTTCAGGCGCAGGTGCACGGTGTCGCCCGGCTTGATCGCGTGCTTCGGCTCCTCCAGCATGAAGTGGTAGCCGCCCGGTGCGATGTCGACCTTGCCGCGCGCGGGGATCGTCAGCTTGTCGACCATTTCCATCTTCTGCGTCGAGCCGTTCGAGACGGTCTGGTGCAGCATCGCCATGCCGTAGTCGGGGCTGTCGACGTCGACGAGATCGACCGGCTTGTCGCTCGTGTTCACGAGCGTCACGTAGCCGCCGGCGGGCAGCTTGTTCGGCAGCCAGCGCACCCATGCGTTCTGCGCGGTGATCGCGCCGGCGGCATACGCGTGGGCGCCGGCGCATAGCGCGGCGAGGAGGGCGAGCGTCTTGAGTGTCGTTTTCGTTTTCATGTCGGGATGAATTCAGGTCGTGGAGGCGGTGTCGATGATCCGGCGCACATCGGCGGCGATGGCGTCGGGCGAGTCGCGGTCGGTCGCAAGCAGGCGCGCGCGGCCGCTCGCGTCGAAGATGTAGACGGCCGAGCTGTGCGTGACTTCGTAGCCGCCGGACGGATCGCGCTTTTCCATCTGATACGCGACGCGATAACGCTTCGCGAGCGATTCGATCTGGCGGTCGGTGCCGGTCAGGCCGCGCGCATGCGCGGCGTCGAACGCGGCGACATACGATTGCATCGCCTGCGGCGTGTCGCGCGCAGGGTCGACCGACACGAACAGGATGCGCACGTCGTTTGCCTGCGGGCCGAGCTTCGCCAGCACTTCCATCAGCCGCGCCATCGTTTCGGGGCAGACATCGGGGCAGTGCGTGTAGCCGAAGTAGACGAGTGCGACCTGGCCGTGGAACGCATCGGCGTCGACGGGATGGCCGTCGCCGCCCGTCAGCGTGAACGACAGGTCGGGCAGGTGGCCGGTGACGTTGGTCAGGTTCCAGCGCGGCTCGTCGTGCGTGCACGCGGCGAGCGCCACGGCGGCGGCAAGGGCCGCGGCCGTGCGGATGAAGCGGGAGAAGCGCCGGGGCGCAGTGCGGGCAGACGACATCCTGGGGCTCGATCGGACGAAATGGTGGCCGTGACGCGGCGCCATGCGTCGCGCGGCAGGCGGTTGCGACTGTAGCGCAATTCGCGCGCCCGCGTCCTTTCGAAACCCGTAAGCTGCGGGCGAGCGGGGCAATATGTCGCAGTTGACGCGGGCGGCGGCGCGAGGCCGGCAATGCACCGGTTTCGCCCATCTCGATGCGCAGGCGCGGTAAGATGCGCACAATTCCATTCGCGCAGCGGCGGCCCGCGTTTGCCGGCCGGCCCTCAGACTATCGAATCGATGCAATCCGTTCCGGCTTCCCTGTCCCTGACCGATACCGCGTTCTTCTTCGACTTCGACGGCACGCTCGTCGAACTGGCACCGACGCCCGACAGCATTCATGTTCCGCCGTCGCTGCTGACGATGCTCGACGAGCTGCGGCGTCGCTCGCACGGCGCGGTCGCGATCGTGTCCGGGCGCGGCATCGACAACCTCGACACGTTCCTGAAGATGCCCGGCCTGCCGATCGCCGGCCTGCACGGCGCGGAGCGCCGCGATGCGAACGGCGACACGCAGCGCATCGGCTTCAACGACGAACGCCTGCTGCGCATCGAGCGCGAGCTGGCGGCCGTCGTCGACCGTCATCCGGGCATGCTGCTCGAAATCAAGGGCGCGGCCGTCGCGCTGCACTACCGCAACGCGCCCGAGCGCGAGGCGGCGGCGCGCGCGGCCACCGAGCGCCTCGCCGCCGACTATGCCGATGCGTATGTCCTGCAACCCGGCAAGATGGTGTTCGAGATCAAGCCGAAGGGCGTCGACAAGGGGCGCGCGCTCGCCGCGTTCCTCGACGAGCCGCCGTTCGCGGGCCGCTTGCCGCTGTTCGCGGGCGACGACCTGACCGACGAGAAGGGTTTCGCGGTGGTCAACGCGCGCGGCGGGGTGTCGATCAAGGTCGGCGCGGGCGAGACGTCCGCCCGTACGCGGCTCGATTCGGTCGACGCGCTGCATGAGCAGATCGCGCGCTGGCTCGGTGCGGGGCAGCCGGACGCATGAGTCGCCTCATCATCGTTTCAAACCGCGTCGCGCCGATTTCGGAAGGCGAACCGGCGGCGGGCGGTCTCGCGATCGGTGTCTACGATGCGCTGAAGGAGACGGGCGGCATGTGGTTCGGCTGGAGCGGCGAAGTCGTCGCTGCCGGCGCGCCGCAGATTCGTGTCGAGGAACACGGGCCGGTCACGTTTGCGACCATCGGCCTGTCGCGGCGCGATTACGACCAGTATTACCGCGGCTTCTCGAACGCGACGCTGTGGCCCGCGTTTCACTACCGCACCGACCTGATCCAGTACGACCGTCACGAGTTCGAGGGCTATAGCCGCGTGAACGTGTGGCTCGCCCAGCAGCTCGTGCCGCTGCTGCAGGATGACGACGTGATCTGGGTGCACGACTATCACCTGATCCCGTTCGCGCGCGCCCTGCGCGCGGCCGGCGTGAAGAACCGCATCGGCTTCTTCCTGCACATCCCGTTTCCCGCCGCGCAGGTGCTCGTCAACGTGCCGCCGCACCGGGCGCTCGTCGAGTCGCTGTGCGCGTTCGACCTGCTCGGCTTCCAGACCGACCCCGACCTGCGCGCGTTCTGCGACTACGTCGAATCCGAAGCCGACGGCGTGATCGAGCGCGACGGCCGCCTGGCGACGGTGTGCGCATTCGGCCGGACGCTGCGCGCGGCCGCCTATCCGATCGGCGTGCATCCGGACGAGATCGCGTCGCTCGCGAAGGCCGGCGAGCACGGCAAGGCGGTGCGCACGCTCGCAGCATCGCTGCGCGGCCGCAAGCTGATCATGAGCGTCGACCGGCTCGATTACTCGAAGGGGCTCGTCGAGCGCTTCCGCGCGTTCGAGAAGCTGCTCGAGCACGAGCCGTCGCATCGCAATCGCGTGTCATTCCTGCAGATCGCACCGTCGACCCGCGCGGAACTGCGCGCGTACCAGGACATCCGCCTGCAGCTCGAAGGGGAGTCGGGGCGCATCAACGGGCGCTTCGCCGAGCTCGACTGGGCGCCGATCCTCTATATCCATCGCCAGTACGACCGCCAGTTGCTCGCGGCGCTGTACCGGCTCGCGCGGGTCGGCTACGTGACGCCGCTGCGCGACGGGATGAACCTCGTCGCGAAGGAGTACGTATCCGCGCAGGATCCGGACGATCCGGGCGTACTCGTGCTGTCGCGCTTCGCGGGCGCCGCGCGCGAGCTGACGGGGGCGTTGATCGTCAATCCGATCGATATCGACGGAATGGCCGATGCGTTGTCACAGGCGCTGACGATGCCGCTCGCCGAGCGGCGCGCGCGTTATACGGACATGATCGCGCAGCTTCGCGAGAACAACGTGTCGGTGTGGCGCGACAACTTCCTGCGCGACCTGCAGCACGTGTAACCGGCGGGTCCCCGTGCAATGAAAAAAGCCGCAGTGCGCGAAGCACTGCGGCTTTTTTGTCGGCCATGACCGGTGCGTCAGGCCACGCGTTCGCCGGGCGGCGTGCTGCCGTCGGGGGCGTGATGGCGGCCGTGCTGTTTCGCGAGCAGGTCGCGGTACAGGCCCGGGCGGTTGCGCAGCACGTCGGGCGGGCCGTCGTCGATGACCTTGCCGTTGTTCATCACGATGATCCGGTCGAAGTTGCGCAGCGTCGACAGGCGGTGCGCGATCGCGATCACCGTGCGGCCGACCATCAGGCGGTCGAGCGCGCTCTGGATCGCTTCCTCGGAGGCGCTGTCGAGCGCGGACGTCGCTTCGTCGAGCAGCAGGATCGGGGCGTTCTTCAGGATCGCGCGCGCGATCGCGATGCGCTGGCGCTGGCCGCCCGACAGCTTGACGCCGCGGTCGCCGACGATCGTGTCATAGCCTTCCGGCATCGCTTCGATGAATTCCGCACAGCGCGCGTCGCGCGCGGCCGCGAGCACTTCGTCGCGGGTCGCCTCGGGGCGGCCGTACGCGATGTTGTCGTAGATCGTCCGGTGCAGCAGCGAGATGTCCTGCGGCACGAGCGCGATCGCGTGGCGCAGGCTGTCCTGCGTGATCGTCTTCACGTCCTGGCCGTCGACCTGCACGACGCCGTCCTGCGTGTCGTAGAAGCGTTGCAGCAGCGCGAGCACGGTCGATTTGCCGGCGCCCGACTTGCCGATCAGGCCGACGCGCTGGCCCGGCTCGATATGGAGGTCGAAGTGGTCGAGGATCGCGCGGCGGTGCGGATACGCGAACGTCACGCGTTCGAAGTCGACGCGGCCGCCCTTGGCTGACAGCGGCTGCGCATCGGAGCGGTCCGGCATCCCGTGCGGCTCGAGCAGCGTCTTGACGGCTTCCGACAGGCGCGCGACGTGCTGCGTGACGTCGACCAGCGCGACCGCGAGATCGCGCGTGCCGTGCAGGATCGTGAAGCCGAGCGAGCTGACGAGCACGATGTCGCCCGACGTCGCGCGGCCCTGGTCCCACAGCCACAGCGCCCAGCCGAGCAGGCCGGCGGACAGCATCGCGGTGATCACCGCGTGCAGCAGGCGCAGCTTTTCGAGATAGAGCAGGCTCTGCTGGCGCGCATCCATCTCGGCCTTGACCGTTGCGCCGAAGCGTTTCTGTTCGCGCAGCGTCATCCCGAACGCACGCACGAGGCCCATGTTGCCGATCACGTCGACGAGTTCGCCGTCGACCGCCGCGGCCTTCGCCGCGAACGCATGGTGGCGGGCCGAGCCGCGCCCGGCGAGCTTGAACAGGATGACGGAAAGCACGGCCGAACAGCCGAGCAGGCCGGCGGCCATCAGCGGATTGACGACGATGATCATCAGGATCGCACCCATCACCGCGATGCACGGCGGCAGCACGTTCCACGCCATCGTGTTCTCCGACGTGTAGACCGCGTTCGACGTGGCCGTGATGCGGCTTGCGAGCGTGCCCGGCTGCTTTTCGGAGTAGTAGGTCGGCGAATGGCCGATCAGGTACTGGAACAGGTCGCGCCGCAGGTCGCCGGTGACCGCGACGAATGTATGCGCGGCGACCCAGCCGCCGACGCGCCACAGCAGGTTGTCGGCCGCGATCAGCCCGACGAGCAGCGCGAATGCACTCCACAGCGGGCCGGGGTGATGACGCCCGGTTGCCAGCACGTCGATCAGGTGCTTGATCGCGTACTGCGAGCCGAGCGCGCAGCCGACGGCGGCCAGCACGCTGCAGAGCACGATGAGGTGGGCGACGGGATGAAGGCGAATGTAGCGGAACAGGAACGCGATCGGCCGGTGCGCGTAGCTCGACAGCTTCGCGTTGTGGGCGTTGCGCTGGGCAGGGGTGAGAGATTCCAAAATATGCGTGCGGTGATTCGGTGAGTGAGCGTGGCGGCTGGATCGCAGGCCGGCGTTCGCCCGGACTGAATAATCCGGCATTGTAAACAAGGCCGCGTGTCGCGCTGCGCGAATCTTGCCTTGGCCAGGGGCTCGCGATCGATTTTGAGATAAAATCCGGCATCCCGTCCTGCCTCATGTGCCGGAATCACGCTGCCGGCAGTCACGGGTGCAAGGAACGCCAAAAGGGCCTTCCACTCTAGAACGGACACCCAAGTCCGCGGGTTGCAAAGTGTTGCACCTTTGTAACAAAGTAAAGTGTTTGAAATGTTGTGCGCCGTATCAGGATTAACCCTAGATAATCGGCTCCGGGTTCGATTCCAGGTTTTTTACGAACCCCTGTCAACGGGTCTTCGTTTCAAACGTTCTATGCCTGTCGCGTCGCCGACGCTCCTTGAGCAGCGCGGGTTCGACGCCCCCGGCAGGCTGATTCGTCCGATCTTCGGACGAAATGCATCCAGCCCGGACCGCCGGCAGGTTGCCGACCCATACCTGGTTTTTAGCCGATTTTTTAGGAGTTACGCATGCGAATCGCCCAAATCGCTCCGTTGCACGAAGCGGTGCCCCCGAAACTGTACGGTGGTACCGAGCGAGTGGTGTCCTACCTCACCGAAGCACTCGTCGAGATGGGGCATGACGTCACGCTGTTCGCGAGCGGCGATTCGCAAACTTCCGCGAAGCTCGAAGCGTGCTGGCCGCAGGCGCTGCGCCTCGACCCGACGATCCGCGACGTGATGGCCCCGCACATGCTGCTCCTCGAGCAGGTGCGCCGCCGCGCGGAAGAGTTCGATGTCCTGCACTGCCACATCGACTATTACCCGTTCTCGCTGTTCTCGCGCCAGCCGGTCCCGCATCTGACGACGATGCATGGCCGTCTCGACCTGCCGGAACTGCAGCCGATCTTCAACGCGTTCAGCGACGTGCCGGTCGTGTCGATCTCCGACAACCAGCGCATCCCGCTGCAGCAGGCGAACTGGCTGTCGACCGTCTATCACGGCCTGCCGGAAAACCTGCTGACGCCGATCCCGAACGTGAAGCCGAGCTATCTCGCGTTCCTGGGCCGCATCTCGCCGGAGAAGCGCGTCGACACGGCGATCCGCATCGCCGAGCAGGCTGGCCTGCCGATCAAGATCGCCGCGAAGCTCGACAAGGCTGACCGCGCGTACTACGAAGAGAAGATCAAGCCGCTGTTCGCGCTGCCGCACGTCGAGTACATCGGCGAAATCAGCGAGTCCGAAAAGACCGAATTCCTGGGCAACGCGCACGCGCTGCTGTTCCCGATCGACTGGCCGGAGCCCTTTGGCCTGGTGATGATCGAGGCGATGGCCTGCGGTACGCCGGTGATCGCGTTCAAGCGCGGCTCGGTGCCGGAAGTGATCGACAACGGCGTGTCGGGCTTCGTCGTCGAAGACGAACTGTCGGCCGTCGCGGCGCTCAAGCGCCTCGATACGCTGCCGCGCGAGAAGGTTCGCGCTGCGTTCGAAGCCCGCTTCTCGTCGAAGGTGATGGCGCAGAACTACGTCAAGGGCTACGAGGAACTGCTGCGCCAGAAGCGCCGCACGGTGCTCCGCGAAGTCAACGCAGGCTGATTGCGGGCCGCCGCCGCGCTGCGGCGCGCGGCTTGCCATCGACGCCCCGTCCGGGTTTCCGGCGGGGCGTTGTCACATCCGCGGCGCGGATCTGTTGTATTCTCGCCGCGCCCGACGCCGCGAACGGCCCCCGAAGTAGCCCGGCATGCCATCCGTCCGTCTGTCCAGACGGTAATGTCCCTATAATGGCCGTGCCGTGAAATCCGGCCCCGCACGAATATCCAGAGGAGAGCAGTCTTGGCGAGAACGAAATCCACGCGCGCAGCGCCGGCCCCCGGCGCCGGTGTGATCTTCGCGTTGCGTGCGATCGGTCTCGTGCTGCTCGCGCGCTGGCTGTTCTCGATGTCCCAGATGGGCTATCGCTCGTCGCTGTCGGCGATGGTGTCGTCGCCCTGGGCGTTCGTCTACCTCCTGCTGATCTTCCTGCTGCTCGCGCTGCCGGGCGCCGTCGCGCGCGCCGAACGGCCGTTTCATCCGCTGCCGCAGTGGCTGCGCCAGGCGCTGCGCGTATTCGCGCTGATCGGTTTCCTGTTTGCCGTCTGGTCGATCGGCATGTTCGTCTGGATGGACGGCTGGCGCCTCGCGCTGCATGCGGTGACGGCGACCAATGGCTGGCTCGTCGCCGCACCGGCGCTGTATGCGGCGATCGTCTGGATCTGCCGCCCGCGGCCGCTGTGGCGGACCAACGTGGCCGCCCGCCGCTTCGCGGTCGGCCGTTATGCGATTTCGCTCGACGTGCTGACGCGTACCACGATCGTCTGGATGGAAAGCCGCAAGGTCGGCCAGTACGATGCGCGCGAACTGACGGTGCGCTGGCCCGGCCGGGCGGCGCCTCCCGCAGGCGAGGGTGCAACGGACGGGCAACCGGCCGTCGTGCCGCCGCGCCGCGGCAGCCTGTTCAATCGACCGAAAGTCGAACTGCTGTGGGATTCGCCGGCGGCCGTCGGCCATAACCGGCAGATCGTCATGCGCGCGCCGCTCGCGACCGAAGGCGACCGCGTCGCGGTGCTCGCGCTCGACGCCGCGCTCAAGCAGATCGTCTGACAAGTCCCGCGCACGGCGTGCGGGCGACAAGGAGGCGTGATGATCGTCCGTTGGTTGCTGGCTGCCGTTCACCTGAGTGCGTTCGGCGTCGCGTTTGCCGCGATCGCGGGGCGCAACCGCGCGTTGCGCCGGCTCATCGCGTCGGCGCAGGCGGCCGACTTGCCCGGTGTATTCAAGGCGGATGCTGCGTGGGGACTGTCGGCGCTGGTGCTGATCGTGACGGGCCTGATGCGCGCGTTCGGCGGTTTCGAGAAAGGCGCCGCGTACTACCTGCACGAACCACTCTTTCATCTGAAGATGACCGCGCTCGTGCTGATCCTGCTGCTCGAGGTCGTGCCGATGCTCGGGTTGATCCGGTGGCGCGTCGCCGCGCGGCAGCAGCAGATGCCCGATCTCGGCCGTGCGCGCACCTATGTGCGGATCGGCCATTGGCAGGCGGTGCTCGTGATCGTCATCGTGTTCGCCGCGTCGGGGATGGCGCGGGGGATTGGGGCGGCCGGCTAGGTCTGGCCGGGTAGGTGCGGTCGGCTAGGTCCGGCCGGGTAAGTACGACCAGGCAGGTATGGCCTGGGCGAAGCCGGCCAGACCCGCCATCGCTACTGCCACCCTCATCCGGATCCCGTTCGACGCGCGCAGCGTCTTTCCCCAGGCACTTACCAGCCCGGCCGCAGGCCGCATCGCTTCTCTCGATTCCGACTCGACCGGGCGATCCTGCCGCCCGGTCCGTCCCGTGCTCAGCGCGCGAGGCAGGGGCGCTTGTTGTTGAAGGTCCACCCCGGAATCAGGTATTGCATCGCTGCCGCGTCGTCGCGGGCACCAAGCCCGTGCTGCTGGTACAGCTCGTGCGCGACCGCGACGGCATCCATGTCGATATCGATGCCGAGCCCCGGCCGCTTCGGCACGTCCACCATCCCGTTCTCGATCTTCAGCGGCTCGCGCGTCAACCGCTCGCCGTCCTGCCAGATCCAGTGCGTGTCGATCGCGGTAACCTGACCCGGCGCAGCGGCCGCGACATGCGTGAACATCGCGAGCGACACGTCGAAGTGGTTGTTCGAATGCGAGCCCCAGGTGAGGCCCCAGTCGCGGCACATCTGCGCGACACGCACCGAACCCTGCATCGTCCAGAAGTGCGGATCGGCGAGCGGGATGTCGACCGCCTGCAACTGCACCGCGTGACCCATTTGCCGCCAGTCGGTCGCAATCATGTTGGTGGCCGTCGGCAGCCCCGTCGCGCGGCGGAATTCGGCCATCACCTCGCGGCCCGAATAGCCGTTCTCCGCGCCGCACGGATCTTCCGCGTACGCGAGCACGTGATGCTGATCGCGGCACAGCCGCACGGCCTCGTCGAGTGACCACGCGCCGTTCGGGTCGAGCGTCACGCGCGCGTCCGGGAAGCGCTCGGCGAGCGCCGTCACCGCCTCGATCTCGCTCGCGCCTTCGAATACGCCGCCCTTCAGCTTGAAGTCGTTGAAGCCGTAGCGCGCATGCGCGGCCTCGGCGAGCCGCACGACCGCCTCGGGCGTCAGCGCGGCTTCGTCGCGCACGCGCGTCCAGTCGTCGGTCGCGCCGCGGCCGTCGCGATAGGGGAGCGCGGTCTTCGTGCGGTCGCCGATGTAGAACAGATAGCCGAGCATTTCGACGCGCTCGCGCTGCTGGCCTTCGCCGAGCAGCGCGGCGACCGGTACGCCGAGATGCTGGCCGAGCAGGTCGAGCAGCGCCGCTTCGAGCGCGGTGACCGCGTGGATCGTCGTGCGCAGGTCGAAGGTCTGCAGCCCGCGGCCGCTTGCGTCGCGGTCGGCGAAAGTGCGCCGCACGTCGTTGAGCACCGCGTGGTAATTGCCGACCGGCTGGCCGACGACGAGCGCGCGCGCATCGTCGAGCGTGCGGCGGATGCTTTCGCCGCCGGGCACTTCGCCGACGCCGGTCCGGCCCGCGCTGTCCTTCAGGATCACGAGGTTGCGAGTGAAGAACGGGCCATGTGCACCGCTCAGGTTGAGCAGCATGCTGTCGTGGCCGGCGACCGGAATCGCTTGCAGGTCGACGATGCGCGGCGTGTCGTGGGAAGGCGAGGCAGTGACGGCGTTCATGGGCGGCGATGGCAAAAGGGTGGGCAATGCCGTGCGGCAAAAGCTTTGCCGCGCGCGGCGGGAGGTGCGATCATTCGACAACCGACGTGCGCGGCGCGCAAGGCCCGCAAGTCGACGCAACCCGGAGCGGGGTGGGAGCGACAACCGAGCCAGTGCAGCGCAGAACGCGAACGCTGGCCGATCGTAAAGCATGGGACCGGGCGGCGCTGGAATGCGCGCTTGAGTCGACAGGAGATCCGTGCTTCGATCATCAGTCGTCGGATGACTTGTGACGCAGTATAATGAATCATCGGCTTTCGCTCAAACCCCGCGTAAACCCTCGGCTCACATTACGATCATTCAAAAAGGAACCGGCCTCATGTCCGTGCCTACGCTTCCCGCAGCGCCGCGCCGTCGCGCACGCAGCCTCGCACAAGATGTCGTCGACGCGCTGACCGCGCAGATCGAAAACGGCACGCTGCGTCCTGGCGACAAGCTGCCGACCGAAACCGAAGTCATGGCGGCGCAGGGCGTGAGCCGCACGGTCGTGCGCGAGGCGATCTCGCGGATGCAGGCAAGCGGCCTCGTCGAGACGCGCCACGGCATCGGCAGCTTCGTGCTGGAGCCGTCGCGCCGCCAGACGCTCGGCATCGACCCGGCGACGATCACGACGCTGCGCGACGTGCTCGCGGTGCTGGAGCTGCGTATCAGCCTCGAGAGCGAATGCGCGAGCCTCGCCGCGCAGCGCGCGAACGATACCGACCTCGCCGCGCTGCGGCGCGCGCTCGACGCGATCGCGACGGGGGCGGGCGGTGGCCGCGACACGGCGCAGCTCGATTTCCAGTTCCACCTGCAGATCGCGCAATCCACCGGCAACCGCTATTTCGTCGACATCATGACGCAGCTCGGCACGTCGATCATCCCGCGCACGCGCGTGAATTCGGCCCGCTTTGCCGGCGACGATCTCGAACGGTATGTCGGCCGGCTGAACCACGAGCACGAGGATATCTACGAGGCCATCGCGCGCCACGACCCGGAGGCGGCCCGCGCCGCGATGCGCACGCACCTCACCAACAGCCGCGAGCGGCTGCGCCGCGCGCACGAGGCGGCCGAAGCCGAGCGCGACACGCAGGCCAGCTGACGCGTCGGGCGGCGCGGCTCGCGTTGCCGCCGGCCCGGTCGATTCACGTCAACATCAGTTGTCATACGAGATCGGATCTCGCTTCATCGATCGCCGGAGCCGGCCGGCGTTTCCGCCGCCGGCCGCCGGCACCGCCGATCAGCCTCCCTTCGTCGTGATCGTCTTCCACGCACCGCTCTTCACCTGATACAGCGTCGACATCCCGCTCTTCAGCGAGCCGTCGCTCGCGAACGAGATGCGGCCGGTGACGCCTTCGAAGTCGATCTTCTTCAGCGCCGGGCGATAGACCTTCGGGTCGGTCGAGCCGGCCGCCTGCATTGCCTTGATCGCCGCCCAGGCCGCGTCGTAGCCGAACTGCGCGTACGACAGCACGTCGACGCCGAAGCGCTTCTTGAAGCGCTGTTCGAAATCCTTCCCTTGCGGCAGCTCATCGAGCGGCCGGCCGTATTCCCACGCCATCGCGCCTTCGGCGGCCGGGCCCGCGATCTTGATGAACTCGTTGTCCTTCACGCCGCCGCCGCCGACGAACTGCGCATTCAGCCCGAGCTGGCGCATCTGCTTGATGAAGTTCGCGGCGAGCGAATCGAGGCCGCCGAAGAAGATCAGATCGGGGTTCTTGCCCTTCAGGCTCGTGATCTGCGCGCGGAAGTCGACCGCCTGGTTGCTGGTGAACTCGCGGCCGATGATGTTCCCGCCGGCGGCCTTCACCGCCTTCTCGAACTCGTCGGCCTCGCCCTGGCCGAACGCGGTGCGGTCGTCGATGATCGCGATGCGCTTCGCCTTCGTCACGTCGACCGCGTACTTGCCCGCGTTGCCGGCGTTCTGGCCGTCGGTCGCGATCACCATGAACATGTTCGCGAGCCCGCGCGCGGTGAGCGTCGGGTTGGTCGCGGCCGGATCGATCACCGGGATGCCGGCCTTGTCGTAGACGACCGAGGCCGGAATCGTCGTCCCCGAGTTGAAGTGGCCGACCACGACCGACACGTTCTGGTCGACGAGCGCCTGCGCGGCCTGCACGCCGATGCGCGGGTCGGCCTGGTCGTCCTGCACGACGAGGTTGAAGTGCGCGGGCTTGCCGGCGATCTGCACCTTCTGCGCGGCGGCATCGTCGAGCGCAAGCTGCACGCCGTTCTGCAGATCCTTGCCGTAGCCGGCGTTCACGCCCGTGAGCGGCGCGGCGAAACCGACCTTCACGTCGGTCGTATCGGCGGCCTGGGCGGCCTGTTGCGAGAGGAGGGCAAGCGCGGATGCAATCGACACCGACAGCAGGGAATGACGGAATTTCATGTTGTTCCTCTTGTTCGACACCTGCGAGTGAGTACCGCACGCGCCCGGGCGGGCCGAACGTGTGCGACGGGCGGGCGGTTCGACCGCTTCTCGGAATCGGGCGGGGAGGTCGGCATCGTGATCCTCGGAAGCATCTCCCGTCAGGCTCCGCGAAGAGCCTCGATCGCCTCGATATATAGGTCGCCGATATGCGCGGGTCTTGGCAATTTGCCGCGCATTCGGTGCGGATTTGCGCATAGCTTCCGCGCGTGCCGGGGCAGCCGGTATCGGGAGTTTCCCGTCGCGAACGGAGCGGGCGGAGAGGAGGGGGAGCGGAGGAACGGCGAGAGGCACGGAGGCGGCGCGGCCCGCCGGGGCCGCGCCGCGCACGGGACGCCGTCAGTCGGACAGTGCGTCCGATGCGGCTTCGGCATCGTCGTGCGATGCGTGCGTGCGGATCAGCGGATCGCTGGCGCTCGGGCGGCCCGTCTCGACGTGGCCCGCGAAGCGGCGCAGGAAGCCGAGCAGCCGGCCGTCGCTGACGGTCAGGTCGTACCAGCCGTGGCTGCCGCGCAGATCCCAGTAGTCGTCGATCTGCTGGCCCGGCGCGAGGTCGAACGTGCGCGCGTGGCCGTGGCCATACGCGTTCGTGACCTTGAGCCGCACGGCCTTGTGGCCGCGGTTCATCAGGCGCAGCGTGATGTTGCCGTTCGCGACGTCGTAGCCGTAGATCACCTCGGGGTTCACGCTCGCGTTGCCGATGCCGGTCGCGAACGGGCCGCGGAAGTGGCAGTAGAAGCCGTTCGGGCCGTACACGTCGAGGTCGTACAGGCCGAGCGACGCGGCGGCGCTCCAGGTGTCGGCGACGCGCTTGCCGGCTTCGACCGTGTACGCCCACGGGCCGTCGAGTCGGTTGCGCGACTGGACCTGGAACGCGGCGCCCGCCTGGCCGGTGTTCGCGAAGGTCAGCCGGAACGGGCCGTTGGGCGCGTCGATGCGGCCATGCACGAACAGCTCGTACGGCAGCGCGCGCGCCGGCCGCAGCCCGGCCTCCTGCTTCGGCAGCTTCTGCAGTACCGGCGGCACGGGGATGTAGTCGGGATGGCGCAGGCGATCGGGCGGCGCGTAGCCGCTCGTGTCCGGCAGCGTCGGCCAGCCGGCGTCGGTCGTCGCGAAATCGAACGCGGCGGTCAGGTCGCCGCACACCGTGCGGCGCCACGGCGACACGTTGCCGGCCTTGACCGGATATTGTGCGCCGAAACGTGCCTCGATGAATTGCAGCAGCGACGTGTGATCGAAGGTCTGCGAGCAGACCCAGCCGCCCTTCGTCCACGGCGACACGACCAGCATCGGCACGCGCGGCCCGAGTCCGTACGGGCCGGCCATGTGCGATGCGTCGCCGGGGAACACCTCGTTGGTCGTCGCGACGGTCGACAGCCCGTTGTCGCGCGACTGCGGCGCGAACGGCGGCGGCACGTGATCGAAGAAGCCGTCGTTCTCGTCGTAGGTGATGAACAGCGCGGTCTTGCTCCACACGTCCGGATTCGACACGAGTGCCTTCAGCACCTGTTCGATGTACCACGCGCCGTAGTTCGCGGGCCAGTTCGGGTGCTCGGAATACGCTTCCGGCGCGCAGATCCACGACACCTGCGGCAGCGTGCCGTTCTTCACGTCCTGCTGCAGCACGTCGAACAGCGTGCCGCCGGCGCTGATGTTGGTGCCGGTGCGCGCCTTGTCGTACAGCGGCGTGCCGGGCAGCGCGCTGCGGTACTGGTTGAAGTAGAGCAGCGAGTTGTCGCCGTAGTTGCCGATGTACGGGTTCTGCGTCCAGCCCCACGAGCCGTTCGCGTCGAGCCCGGTGCCGACGTCCTGGTAGATCTTCCACGACACGCCGGCTTGCTCGAGCACTTCCGGATAGGTCGTCCAGGCGTAGCCTTTTTCCTCGTTGCCGAGCACCGGGCCGCCGCCCGTGCCGTCGTTGCCGACGTAGCCCGTCCACATGTAGTAGCGGTTCGGATCGGTCGAGCTCGGGATCGCGCAGTGGTACGCGTCGCAGATCGTGAACGCATCGGCGAGCTGGTAGTGGAACGGGATGTCGTCGCGCTTCAGGTACGCCATCGTCGTGGTGCCCTTGTTCGGCACCCACTGGTCGTAGCGGCCCTTGTTCCAGGCGGCGTGCATGTCCTGCCAGCCGTGCGGCAGGTCCTGCAGGAACTGCAGGCCGAGCTTGTCCGCGCCCGGATGGAACGGCAGCAGTTCGGCCGGGCCGACCGGCTGGTGGAACACCGACTTGCCGTTCGCGAGGCGCAGCGGGCGCGGATCACCGAAGCCGCGGACACCGCGCATCGTGCCGAAGTAGTGGTCGAACGAGCGGTTCTCCTGCATCAGGATCACGATGTGTTCGATATCGCGGAGGGTGCCGGTGCGGCGGTTCGCGGGAATCGCAAGCGCATCGCGAATCACGGGCGGAAACAGGTTCAGCGCGGCGGCGCCGGCGGTGCCGGCAGCGACGCGCAGGAAGTCACGACGGTTCGATCGAGTCATGGTCGTTATCGTGCGGTAAAGGAGGGAGCCGATTGGCGGGACCTGCAGGAAGGGCGCGCCCGGGTCGCAGGATGCGGCTGCGCCGGGTTGTGCCGCCGCGAGCATAGCGAGGAATCGGTGTCATTCATGTGAAGTCCGAAAACGTTTGCATCCGCACGGAAACGATATCGAAGCGATGTCGAAGCAGCGTCGACGCGTCTGTCGACAGCGATGGTGGCGAGGCAGGGGCAGGGCGGGAAAGCGGTGCGACGCGGGACGCGCGCCGGTGAAGCGGAGGGCGATGCCGGCGCGTCAGGCGTCCGTCACCCACGCGCCGAACCATTCGCTCGGGCGCGCGATTTCGTCCTGCGCGGCGACGAGTTCGAGCTCGTAGCGGCGCGCATCGTAGGTGGCCTTTACGACCGCGTGCACGGCGGCGAGCGTGTGCTCGAATGCGGCGCGCACGGAGTCGCCGCGCAGCCGGCAGGCGACGAAGATCGCGCTGGTCAGGTCGCCGACACCCACCGGATGGCGCGGAAACGCGTACAGCGGGCGCTGGCCGATCCACGCTTCGGTTTCGGTGACGGCGAGCATGTTGAAACGGTCGGCCGGGCTGTTGCGGTCGTGCAGATGCTTGACGAGGATGATCTGCGGGCCGCGGCGGATCAGCGCGCGGCAGGCTTCGACGGCTTCGGCGACGGTTTCGATGCGCCGCCCGGCGAGCTTCTGCAGTTCGGTGTGGTTCGGCGACATGCCGTCCGCGAGCGCCGGCATCTCCTGGACCATGAATTCCTCGACGCCGGGCTCGGGCCGGATGCCGCCCGTCTGGCCCATCGCCGGATCGCAGAAGTACCACGCGTTCGGGTTCATCGCCTTCACCGAGCGGACGATCTCGACGGCCGCCCGCGCCTGCGGCGGCGAGCCGAGGAAGCCGGACAGCACGGCGTCGCAGCGCTTGAGCGCGCCGATCGCGGCGATGCCGTCGACGAGCTGCTCCATCTTCGCGGCATCGATTGCGCTGCCGGCCCAGTGGCCGTACTGCATGTGATTCGACAACTGGACGGTATTGAGCGGCCAGACGTTGACGCCGAGGCGCTGCATCGGGAACACGGCCGCACTGTTGCCGGCATGGCCATAGATGACGTGCGACTGAATGCTGAGGACGTTTTTCATGGGAATCGCCTGCACGCGTTTCAGGGTCACGTCACACGATACCCGAGTTCGTCGCGCGCGCGGAAGTCGCACAGCCCCGGAGTGTTGCGCGCCGTCGTCAGCACGACCGCGTAGAATCGCGGGGCGCGAGGCGGCCCGGCTGTCCGCGTGCGTCTCCAATCACCGTGATCGCCATGCTTTCGATTCGCAAGATGTTGTTTGCCGCGCGCGCCGCCGCGCTCGGTGCTGGCGTCGCCGCCGCGTGTGCCATGCCTGCGGCGGCGGTGGCCGTATCGCCCGCCGGCAACGACGGGCCCGTGTACGGCCCGCGCCTGGAAGGGTTCACTTATCCGGCGCCCGTGCATCTGTACACGTTCGTGTCGCAGCGCGACACCCTCGAGATGGCCTACCTCGACGTGCAGCCGGCGCACCCGAACGGCCGCACCGTCGTACTGCTGCACGGGAAGAACTTCTGCGCGGCGACCTGGGAGGACACGATCGGCGTGCTGAGCCACGCGGGCTATCGCGTGATCGCGCCGGACCAGATCGGCTTCTGCAAGTCGTCGAAGCCCGATCGCTACCAGTACAGCTTCCAGCAGCTGGCGCACAACACGCACGCGCTGCTCGAATCGTTGGGCGTGAAGTCGGCGACGATCGTCGGCCACTCGACGGGCGGGATGCTCGCGATGCGCTACGCGCTGATGTATCCGAAGGCGACCGACCAGCTCGTGCTCGTGAACCCGATCGGCCTCGAGGACTGGAAGGCGCTCGGCGTGCCGCCGCTGTCGGTCGACTACTGGTATGCGCGCGAGCAGAAGACCACGGCCGACGGTATCCGCCGCTACGAGCAGGGCACGTACTACGCGGGCAAGTGGTCGCCATCGTACGAGCGCTGGGTGCAGATGCTGGCCGGGATGTACCGTGGCGCCGGTCGCGACGCGGTCGCATGGAACTCCGCGCTGATCTACGACATGATCTTCACGCAGCCGGTGGTCTACGAACTCGGCGCGATCCGCGTGCCGACGCTGCTGATGATCGGCGACAAGGACACGACCGCAATCGGCAAGGACGTCGCGCCGCCCGACGTGCATGCGAAGCTCGGCCACTATCCGGAACTCGCGAAACGCACGCAGGCCGCGATCCCCGGCGCGCAGCTCGTCGAATTCCCGGCGCTCGGGCACGCGCCGCAGATCCAGGACCCGGACGCGTTCCACAAGGCGCTGCTCGACGGGCTGGAGGCCGTGCACCCGCAGTGATGCGGGGCCGGCCGCGAGCCGTCAGCGCGTGTCGCTCGCGAGTTCGTCGCGGATCTGCGCGGTCAGTTCGAACGAGCGCAGCCGTGCGGCGTGATCGTAGATCTGGGCGGTGACGATCAGCTCGTCGGCGCCTGTCTGCGCGATGCGGTCGCGCAGCTTGTCGCGCACCGTGTCGCGCGAGCCCACCGCCGCGAACGACAGCGAATGCGCGACGGTCGCGAGTTCGAGCTCATTCGCCTCGAGCGCGTCGACCGGCGGCGGCAGCTTGCCCGGCGTGCCGCGCCGCAGGTTGATGAACTGCTGCTGCAGCGACGTGAACAGGCGCCGCGCCTCGTCGTCGGTATCGGCGACAAACACGTTGACGCCGACCATCGCATGCGGCTTCGGCCACGCGGCCGACGGCCGGTACTGCGCGCGATAGATCTCGAGAGCACGCATCAGGTAATCCGGCGCGAAGTGCGACGCGAACGCGAACGGCAGCCCGAGCATCGCGGCGAGCTGGGCGCTGAACAGGCTCGAGCCGAGCAGCCACACGGGCACGTCGAGCCCTGCACCGGGCACCGCGCGCACGCGCTGGCCGGGCACCGGCTCCGCGAAGTAGCGCTGCAGCTCGGCGACATCATCCGGAAACGAGTCGGCGCTGCCGATCAGGTCGCGGCGCAGTGCGCGCGACGTGGTCTGGTCGGTGCCGGGCGCGCGGCCGAGGCCGAGATCGATGCGCCCCGGATACAGCGACGCGAGCGTACCGAACTGCTCGGCGATCACGAGCGGCGCGTGGTTCGGCAGCATGATGCCGCCCGACCCGACCCGGATCGTCTGCGTGGCGCCCGCGACATGGCCGATGACTACGGCGGTCGCCGCGCTCGCGATGCCGGGCATGTTGTGATGCTCGGCGAGCCAGTAGCGCTGGTAACCCCAGCGTTCCGCATGCTGCGCGAGATCGACGGTGTTGCGGAAAGCCTGGGAGGCGTCGGCGCCGGCCGGAATGGGGGCGAGATCGAGTACGGAAAACGGAGTCATCGGTTGGCCTTCGAACGGGGGAGCAGGGTGATGCGCTTACGCAACAAATGCCAAGGATTTTGCCAAAGGGTTCCGGAACGTGCTGGGGGCGGCCCGATACCCATGCGCCTTTCAGGGATGCAGGGTCGAATTCGGCCATCGTTGCAAAAATCAATCTAATTGCTGATTAATTACCAATCTTTACGGCGATTGGATGTGAATCCGCATCGACGTACAAATTTGCACGAAATGTTTGATTTTCAAGACTGCAATACGCTTGCAAACCGCTTACGCTAACGTGAACGCGGGTGCGCCGAAATGGTTCGTCGTCTGCACAGCTTTGCCAGAATTGCACCAGTGCGTTTCTCGTAGTGCCAAGCGCGGGGTGCCGCAGGCTGCTAAAATCCGGCGCCTGCCCATGTTGTGCCGAAGGTAGCCATACGAGTCTTCCCGCATCCCGTCCGGGCGTCGTGCGGAGATGCACCACGCGAAGCCGGGCATGGCCAGACCTGAAGGATGGGTCGAGCCTCCCTCATATACAGACGCTGCTGGAACAAGGAGTCGGGTCGTGCCCGCGTTCGTCGTTGTCGGAATACCGAATCACGTTCAATCACGCTCACGCGTTCTCCATGGCGTTCAGGTCGCCGGGAGGCGTCGCGCATGACGGCAACCGTAACGATGCTCGACTGGCTCCTGATCGTGTTTACGCTGGCCGCGGCCGGGTATGCGCTCGTCGCCGCGTTCGCGCCGCGGCCGCGCACGCCGCACACGGCCGTGCGCGACGGCTTCGAGCCGATCAGCGTGCTCAAGCCGCTGTGCGGCGCGGAGCCGCACCTGTACGAAAACCTCGCGACGTTCTGCGAGCAGCGCCATCCGCGTTATGAAGTGCTGTTCGGCGTCGCGTCGGCGGTCGATCCGGCCATCGCCGTGGTCGAACGGCTGCGTGCCGATTATCCCGAGTGCGACATCACGCTCGTGGTCGACGCGCGCGTGCACGGCAAGAACCTGAAGGTCAGCAACCTGATCAACCTCGCCGAACGTGCGAAGTACGGCCGCATCGTGATCGCGGACAGCGACATCGCGGTGAAGCCCGACTATCTGGAGCGCGTGACGGCGCCGCTCGCCGATGTGTCGGTCGGTGTCGTCACGTGCCTGTATCATGCGCGCAGCGTCGGCGGGTTCTGGACGCGGATCGGCGCGCAGTTCGTCGATGCATGGTTCGCGCCGTCGGTCCGGATCACGCATCTCGGCCGCTCGAGCCGCTTCGGCTTCGGCGCGACGCTCGCGCTGACGCGCGACACGCTCGACCGGATCGGCGGCTTTCCCGCGCTGAAGGACGAGCTGGCCGACGATTTCTGGCTGGCCGAGCTGCCGCGCCGCCTCGGGCGGCGCACCGTGCTGTCGGAAGTCGAGGTCGCGACCGACGTGATCGAGCCGTCGTTCGGGCCGCTGTGGCACCGCGAGACACGCTGGCTGCGCACGATCCGGTCGCTGAACCCGGCCGGTTTCGCGTTCCTGTTCATTACGTTCACCGTGCCGTGGCTCGCGATCGGCGCGGCGCTCGCGCTGCGCCTTGACGGAACCTTCGCCGGTTCGCTGGCAGGCGCGGCGGTCGTGGTGGGCGCGTTCGGGCGGCTCGTGCTGCACGCACGCGGCGAGGATGGCTGGCGCGCATTCTGGCGCGACCTGCCGCTCGTCGCGGTGCGCGACACGCTGCTCGCGCTCGAGTGGCTCGCAGCCGTGTTCGGCACGCACGTCGTGTGGCGCGGCGCGAGGATGACGGTCGTCGGCGGCGAACGCGCGACGGCGGCCGTGGAAGGTGTGGACGGCCGCTAGGGCCGTTCCGATCGAATCCGGCCCAAGGGCCGAGACGCGTTGCGCGGCGGGGCCGCGCGGCGCGACATGACAAAGAGGCGGGCGCCGGTAGGGCGGCCCGCGGTTTTTTTGACTGAATCGTTGTGACGAATCGAACTATGCAGGCTACCGGAGCACTCATGAAAACGCTGTTCTTGCAGGCCCCTTCGTATGACGGCTTCGACGGCGGAGCCGGCTCGCGCTATCAGGCGAAGCGCGAAATCCGTTCCTTCTGGTATCCGACGTGGCTCGCGCAGCCGGCCGCGCTCGTGCCGGGCAGCCGCGTCGTCGACGCGCCGGCCGACGGCCTGTCGGTCGAGGAAACGCTGAAGATCGCCAACGACTACGACCTCGTGATCATCCACACGAGCACGCCGTCGTTCCCGACCGACGCGATGTTCGCGCAGGATCTGAAGAAGATGAAGCCGTCGCTGCTGGTCGGCATGGTCGGCGCGAAGGTGATGGTCGATCCGCACAACTCGCTCACGGCGAGCGAGGCAATCGACTTCGTGTGCCGCGAGGAATTCGACTACACCTGCAAGGAAATCGCCGAAGGCAAGCCGTTCCCGCAGATCAAGGGTTTGAGCTGGCGCGCGAAGGACGGCTCGATCGAGCACAACGAAGCGCGTCCGATCCTCGAGAACATGGACGAGCTGCCGTTCGTCGCGCCCGTCTACAAGCGCGACCTGAAGATCGACAACTACTTCATCGGCTACCTGAACTATCCGTACGTATCGATCTACACGGGCCGCGGCTGCAAGTCGCGCTGCACGTTCTGCCTGTGGCCGCAGACGGTCAGCGGCCATCGCTATCGCACGCGCTCGGTCGAGAACGTGCTCGCGGAAGCGAAGTGGATCCGCGACAACATGCCGGAAGTGAAGGAACTGATGTTCGACGACGACACCTTCACCGACGACCTGCCGCGCGCGGAAGCCATCGCCATCGGCCTGGGCAAGCTCGGCATGACGTGGTCGTGCAACGCGAAGGCGAACGTGCCGTACAAGTCGCTGAAGGTCATGAAGGAAAACGGCCTGCGCCTGCTGCTGGTCGGCTTCGAATCCGGCGACGACCAGATCCTCGTGAACATCAAGAAGGGCGTGCGCACCGATTTCGCGCGCCGCTTCAGCGCGGACTGCAAGAAGCTCGGCATCAAGATCCACGGTACCTTCATCCTCGGCCTGCCGGGCGAGACGCAGGAAACCATCAAGAAGACGATCGAGTACGCGAAGGAAATCAATCCGCACACGATCCAGGTGTCGCTCGCCGCGCCGTATCCGGGCACGACGCTCTACAAGCAGGCCGTCGAGAACGGCTGGATGGAAGAGAACAAGACCATCAACCTGGTCAGCAAGGAAGGCGTGCAGCTCGCTGCGATCGGCTATGCGCACCTGTCGCGCGACGAGATCTATCACCATCTCGAGCAGTTCTATCGCCAGTTCTACTTCCGTCCGTCGAAGATCTGGGAAATCGTCCGCGAGATGCTGACGAGCTGGGACATGATGAAGCGCCGTCTGCGCGAAGGTGTCGAGTTCTTCCGCTTCCTGCGCGCACACGAGGCCTGATTCGTGACGACGCAGCGGGCGGCGCGGGCGCTGATCTTCACCGCGGACGACTTCGGGCTGCACCCGCGCGTCAACGCGGCGGTCGAGCGCGCGCACCGCGACGGCGTGCTGAACGCCGCCAGCCTGATGGTCGGTGCGCCCGCGGCGCAGGATGCGATCGAACGCGCGCGGCGGCTGCCGTCGCTCGCGGTCGGCCTGCATCTGGTGCTCGCGGACGGGCCGGCCACGCTGCCCGCGCATGAGATTCCCGCGCTCGTCGGCCCCGACGGGCGGTTCGGCGACGCGATGGCGAAGGACGGCTGTCGCTTCTTCTTCCTGCCGCACGTGCGTGCCCAACTGCGCCGCGAGATTCGCGCGCAGTTCGACGCGTTCGCGGCGAGCGGCCTGCCGCTCGACCACGTGAACGCGCACAAGCATTTCCACCTGCATCCGACCGTGCTGTCGATGATCATCGAGATCGGCCGCGACTACGGGCTGCGCGCGGTGCGGCTGCCTTACGAGACGAGCGCGCCCGCGCTGCTCAAGCCGTGGATTGCGCTCGTGCGCGCACGGCTCGACCGCGCGGGGCTCGCACACAACGACTACGTGGTCGGGATCGAGCATACGGGCGCGATGGACGAGGCCGTGCTGCTCGACGCGCTGGCCAAGCTGCCGCCGGGCGTTGGCGAGATCTATTGCCATCCGGCCGAGGCCGGCGACGGCCCGATCACGCCGACGATGTCCGGCTACCGTCCGGTGGACGAACTCGATGGGCTGCTGTCGCCGCGCGTCGCGGCCGCGCTGAAGGCGGCGGGCGTCGCGACCGGCGGCTTTGCCGACGTTTTCGGCCAGCCCGCGGCACGGCGCGGTGCGCCGGCGTCGCGCGCACCGGGGGCGCAGCCGTCATGACCAAGTGGATCAAATGGCTCGGCTGGCCGCTCGGTATCGGCATCCTGCTGGCGCTGGGGCTGCATGAAGGCATCGGCGACGTGTCGCAGATGCTCGCGCGTGCCGGTTACGCGCTGCTGTGGCTCGTGCCGTTCCATGCGCTGCCGCTGCTGCTCGACGCCTACGCGTGGCACCTGCTGCTCGACAAGCGCTCGTCGCTGCCGTTCCTGTGGTGGATCGCGACCGTGCGCGAGGCGGTGAACCGGCTGCTGCCCGTGGTCGGGATCGGCGGCGAGCTGGTCGGGATCCGGCTCGCGCGCTGGCAGGTGCCGGACGCGAGCCGCGTGACGGCGTCGGTGATCGTCGAGGTGCTCGTGACGATCGTCGTCCAGTATGCGTTTGCCGCGCTCGGCCTCGTGCTGCTGCTCGCCACGACGGACAACATGGGCGGCGGCACGATCGGGCTCGCGCTGCTGCTCACGCTGCCGCTGCCGGTACTCGGCGTCGTGCTGATGCGCCGCGGCGGGATTTTCCATGCAATCGAGCGCTTCGCGGGCCGCCTGCTCGGCGATTCGCACCGGCTGCTGCAGGGCGTCGACGGCAAGCGGCTCGATGCCGACATCGATGGGCTGATGTCGCGTACGGGCCTGTTGTTCAGCGCATTCTTCTGGCAGCTGGCCGGCTACATGCTCGGCGCGCTCGAGATCTACTGGGCGCTCGCGCTGCTCGGCCATCCGGTGTCGATCGGCGGCGCGATCGCGATCGAGGCGATGACGCAGGCCGTGCGCCATGCGGCGTTCATGGTGCCGGGCGGCCTCGGCGTGCAGGAGGCGACCGTCGTGCTGCTCGCGCAGATGTTCGGCGTCGATCGCGAGACGGCGCTGTCGCTCGCGCTGGTCAAGCGTGGCCGCGAGGTGCTGTTCGGTTGTCTGGCGCTCGGTTCGTGGCAGCTTGCCGAGCTCGTGCGCACGCGCCGCCGCATCGGTGTGCCGCCGGCCGTGCCGCGTGCGCCGCACGCGACGAGCCGCGTGGCCGAAACTGAAACCGAAACGATGCATTGAACACGAGACGGGCTGCGGGCCCGTCTCGCGCTTTTGGCGTTGCACGGGTATCCTTGCCGCGTGTTTTCTCGACGCGTATTTCTTCCGATGAATTTCCGTTTCCGGCTGCTTCCCGTGACGATGCTGGCCGCCGCGCTGGCGCTGACCGGCTGCGACGACAAGCAAGGCAACCTCGACGTGCAACGTATCAGGGACTTCTTCAACGCGATCAAGCCCGCGCCGCTGCTGCTGAAGGGGCTGAAGGTCGGCGAATCGACCGAAGCCGACGTGCGCGGCACGATGGGCAAGCCCGAGACCGAGCGTGACTTCACCGACGGCTCGAAGCGCCTCGAATACCCGCGCGGCCCGATGGGCAACCAGACGTGGTTCGTCGACCTCGATGCGAACGGCCGCTACACGGGCGCGACGCAGGTGCTGACCGCCGAGAATTTCGCGAAGGTGCGCCCGGGGATGAACGAGGACGAGGTGCGGCGCCTGCTCGGCAAGCCCGGCGACATCGCGCAGTATCCACTCAAGCCCGAGACGGTCTGGAGCTGGCGCTGGCTCGAAGACGGCGTCAACACTGATGCATTCTTCAACGTGCATTTCGGCCCGGACGGGCTTGTCTATACGACTTCGCGCTCCGACATCCTGAAGGGACGGTAAGCGCAGCCGCCTTCGGCGCTATATCGAAAAAGCGACCGGAAAATTGCAAAAAGTCCGCTTCCCTGCCCGTTATCCGGTTGTCAGGGAGCGGCTTTTTTCCTTTTGAAACAGAGGCGTAGGCCTTGGTTGCAAATGGTGGGACGGATTGCTGCGACGCAGCAATCCCGTGCAAGGTGATTTGAGGCAATCAATTTCGCTTGCGACTATCCGCGTCAGCCCGGCGCGGGACAGGCATACGCGTCGGCATCCATTCCAACTCTGGAGACGCGCGTGTTCCTTTACGGCTTTGGTCCTGTCCTCTGGGCCGGCACCGTGCAGACCATCGAGCTGTCGGTGCTGTCGCTCGCCACTGCGGTGGCGCTGGGGCTGATCGGCGCGGTGGCGAAGCTGTCGCACAACCGGGTGCTGCGAGCGATCGCGACCGGTTATACGACGCTGATCCGCTCGGTGCCCGATCTTGTCCTGATGCTGCTGTTGTTCTACAGCATCCAGATCTGGCTGAACCAGTTCACCGACTTCGTCGGCTGGGACCAGATCGACATCGACCCGTTCGTGGCCGGCGTGCTGACGCTCGGCTTCATCTACGGCGCGTACTTCACCGAAACGTTCCGCGGGGCGTTCCTGTCGGTGCCGCGCGGCCAGCTCGAAGCCGGTGCGGCTTACGGGATGAGCGGCGCGCGCGTGTTCGCGCGGATCATGTTTCCGCAGATGATGCGCTTCGCGCTGCCGGGCATCGGCAACAACTGGCAGGTGCTCGTGAAGGCCACCGCGCTGGTGTCGATCATCGGGCTTGCGGACGTCGTGAAGGCCGCGCAGGACGCCGGCAAGAGCACGTTCAACATGTTCTTCTTCATCCTCGTCGCGGCGCTGATCTATCTCGCGATCACGACCGTTTCCAACCTCGTGCTGATCCAGCTCGAGAAGCGTTATTCCATGGGCGTGCGGCACGCAGAACTATGATCGAGATCCTCCAGGAATTCGGCCAGGCGTTCCTTTACTGGGACGGCCAGCGCCTCTCCGGCCTCGCGGTAACGCTGTGGCTGCTCGTCGCGTCGATCTCGCTCGGCTTCGTGTGCGCGGTGCCGCTTGCGGTCGCGCGCGTGTCGAGGAACAAGTGGGTGTCGACGCCGGTGCGGTTCTACACGTACGTGTTCCGCGGCACGCCGCTCTACGTGCAGTTGCTGCTGCTGTACACGGGCATGTACAGCCTCGAGTTCGTGCGTTCGCACTCGCTGCTCGACGCGTTCTTCCGCAGCGGCTTCAACTGCGCGATTCTCGCGTTCGCGCTGAACACCTGCGCGTACACGACCGAGATCTTCGCGGGGGCGATCCGCGCGATTCCGCACGGCGAGGTCGAGGCTGCGCGTGCCTACGGGATGTCGCCGTTCACGATGTACCGCCGCGTGATCCTGCCGTCGGCGCTGCGCCGCGCGCTGCCGCTGTACAGCAACGAGGTGATCCTGATGCTGCACGCGACCACCGTCGCGTTCACGGCGACCGTGCCGGACATCCTGAAGGTTGCACGCGACGCGAATTCCGCGACCTACATGGCGTTCCAGTCGTTCGGAGTCGCCGCGCTGATCTATCTTGCGGTATCGTTCGCACTCGTCGCGGCGTTTCGCCGCGCGGAGCGCCACTGGCTTGCGTATCTCGCGGCCGCCCGTCATTGAATCACTTCGAGGAGAGCCAGTTGGCCGAGATCACTCAAACGAGCGCTGCCGCTTCCACCAAGCTTGCCGCGGTCGACATTCACAAGCGCTACGGCGACAACGAAGTGCTCAAGGGCGTATCGCTGAACGCGAAGGCCGGTGACGTCATCAGCATCATCGGCGCGAGCGGCTCGGGCAAGAGCACGTTCCTGCGCTGCATCAATTTTCTCGAGCGGCCCAATGCGGGGCAGATCGTCGTCGATGGCGAGGCCGTGCGCACGAAGGCCGACCGTGCCGGTGCGCTCGAAGTCGCCGATCACAAGCAGCTGCAGCGCATCCGCACGAAGCTCGCGATGGTGTTCCAGCACTTCAACCTGTGGGCGCACATGAACGTGCTCGAGAACGTGATGGAAGCCCCCGTGCACGTGCTCGGCATTTCGAAGAAGGAAGCCGAGGAGCGGGCGCGCGAGTATCTGGAGAAGGTCGGCTTGCCGCCGCGCGTCGAGAAGCAGTATCCGTCGCACCTGTCGGGCGGCCAGCAGCAGCGCGTGGCGATTGCGCGTGCGCTGGCGATGCATCCGGACGTGATGCTGTTCGACGAGCCGACGTCGGCGCTCGACCCGGAGCTGGTGGGCGAAGTGCTGAAGGTGATGCAGAAGCTGGCCGAGGAAGGCCGCACGATGATCGTCGTCACGCACGAGATGGGTTTTGCGCGCAACGTATCGAACCACGTGATGTTCCTGCATCAGGGGCGGACCGAGGAAGAGGGCGATCCGAAGGAAGTGCTGGTGCGCCCGCAGAGCGAGCGGCTCAAGCAGTTCCTGTCGGGCAGTCTCAAGTAACGCGACAGGGCAGGTTTCAACCGTGGTACCGGTGTCTCGTCCCGCAGGCGCCACCCGCACGACGCAGGTGGCGATCGTTGCATTGCCGCCCGTGTCGATGTCGGGCGTGGGTCCGATCGTCGATGCGCTGAACCTCGCGAACGAGATCGACGGGCGGCTGCTGTATCGGTGGCAGGTGTGTTCGTGGGACGGGCGGCCGGTGCCGCTCGCCGGCGGTGCGCAGTGGCATGCCGATGCGGCGTTCAACGATGCGATCGCGTGCGACTGGGTCATCGTCGTGTCGGAGCGGTTTCAGCAGTTTGCCGACTATCGGTTGTTTCTCGCGAGTCTCGCGAGGGTGGGGCAGCGGACGCCTATCGTCACTGGCATTCACCACGGCGTGTGGTGGCTTGCCATGGCCGGGCAGCTTTCCGGGTATCGCGTGAGCGTGAACTGGGAGACGTATCAGCAGTTCGCCGAACAGTTCGAGCGGTCGATCGTCACGCAGCAGATCTTCGAGATCGATCGGGATCGGGCCACCTGTGCCGGTGGGCAGGCTACGGTTGATTTCATGCTGGCCATGATTGGCCGGGAACATGGGCCGGATCTCGCTGAGAGGATCGCCGATGCGCTTGGGGCCGGGACTTTGCGCAGTGGCGAGGAACGGCAGCGGATTCCTTTTGTTACCGCGCCCGGTGAGCGACACCCTCAGTTGAACGATGCTTTGCTTTTGATGGAAGCCAATGTCGAAGATCCTTTGACGACCGATGAGATCGCCGAGCTGGTTGGCGTTTCACGCCGGCAGTTGGAGCGGCTCTTTCGGCAGTATCTCGGGGCGATGCCCTCCAAGTATTACCTCAATCTTCGGTTGCTCAAGGCCCGGACTCAGTTGCAGCGGACCAGCAAGTCGGTTGTGCAGGTGAGCCTCGCTTGTGGGTTTTCTTCTGCTGCGCATTTTTCTAATGCGTACCGCGAACGGTTTGGCGTGACGCCGCGGGAAGATCGGAGAGCCTGGCTCGAGAAGCAGACCGGCGGTGGCGGGGAGCCGCGTGGAGGCGCGCTGGTTGAGCGCGGTGGGAAGGATTGATTTCGTTTTTGGTGGTTCGCGTTTGTTTTTCGTGAAGCACCTGTGATCGTGTCGGTCTATTAGTGTCGCCCCTGCGCGGGGCGGCGGTTACTTTTCTTTGTCTTGCCAAAGAAAAGTAACCAAAAGAAAGGCGCTCGGAGAACGCATGACTTCCCGGTGCCATGGTCGTCAGAGTGGATCGCGCCTAAGTGTCCGCGCCAGTCACGAACACGGAGTGGTTCGAGCAATGGTTCTGACACCTCCCACTACCCAACAAAGCGGTATACCACCCGCCAGCTCCATCCTCGCTGCGCTCGGCTGCAAGGTACTTCACGTCGCATTGCATGCGCTCGCATACTTCTGCCCGCAATACAGCAGCGAACCAGGCTCTCTCTTTACCCACATCATTCATACCTATCGGACTGCTTGCCATCGGCGAGTGTTTGATAACGTGCGTGAGCACATGTGCACATGTGCACGAGAGTGCGAGAGTGCGAGAGTGCTTGCTGAGTCCCTTTTTCTTTACGGATGAGGGCACGCCTTGATTCGTAGAATTAGGGGTGTTCGCGCGTGATTGCTGGAACTGATTGACCGCAAGTGTGACGGCAGAAGTAAGCGAGCGCATGCAATGCGACGTGAAGTACCTTGCAGCCGAGCGCAGCGAGGATGGAGCTGGCGGGTGGTATACCGCTCTGTTGGGTAGTGGGAGGTGTCAGAACCATTGCTCGAACCACTCCGGGTTCCTGACTGGCGCGGACACTTAGGCGCGATCCACTCTGACGACCATGGCACCGGGAAGTCATGCGTTCTCCGAGCGCCTTTCTTTTGGTTACTTTTCTTTGGCAAGACAAAGAAAAGTAACCGCCGCCCCGCGCAGGGGCGACACTAATAGACCGACACGATCACAGGTGCTTCACGCCAAACGCAAGCGAACCACCAAAAAAAGCCCCAAAATCCCGCCACTCAAACCCATCACCCCCCGCCGGGAAGGCAAAATAAAAGCGATCTATCCGCTTCCGATAGAACCCGTCGCAATTCCGCAAGACGCTTGCGTCACCCTTACCTAAACTTGATCCTGTTGAACCCTCTTACGAAACCGAAAGGAACGACCATGACGACCTCGACCGTGAACCGCCAGACATTCGATGAAGTGATGGTGCCGGTATTTTCCCCCGCGCCGTTCGTGCCGGATCGCGCAGAGGGCTCCCGCGTATGGGACACGGCCGGCCGCGAGTACATCGATTTCGCGTGCGGTATCGCCGTGACGTCGCTCGGCCACGGCCACCCGGAACTGCTGAAGGTCCTGGACGAACAAAGCCGCAAGCTCTGGCACATCGGCAACGGCTACACGAACGAGCCGGTGCTGCGCCTCGCGAAGCGCCTCGAATCGCTGACCTTCGCCGACCGCGCATTCTTCGCGAACTCGGGCGCGGAAGCGAACGAAGCCGCACTGAAGCTCGCCCGCCGCGTCGCGTTCGATCGCCACGGCGCCGATAAAGCAGAAATCATCTCGTTCGTGCAGTCGTTCCACGGCCGCACGTTCTTCACGGTCAGCGTCGGCGGCCAGCCGAAATACTCGGAAGGTTTCGGCCCCGTGCCGGCCGGCATCAAGCACCTGCCGTACAACGATATCGAAGCCGCCAAGGCCGCGATCGGCCCGCAAACCTGCGCGGTGATCGTCGAGCCCGTGCAAGGCGAAGGCGGCGTGATCCCGGCGGATCCGGCCTTCCTGAAGGCTCTGCGCGAAGCGTGCGACGCACACGGAGCACTGCTGATTTTCGACGAAGTGCAAACGGGCGTCGGCCGCACGGGCCAGTTCTACGCGTACATGGACACGGGCGTCACGCCGGACATCCTGACGACCGCGAAGGCGCTCGGCAACGGCTTCCCGATCGGCGCGATGCTGACGACGAACGAACTGGCCGCGCACTTCAAGGTCGGCGTGCATGGCACGACCTACGGCGGCAACCCGCTCGCGTCGGCGATCGCCGACAAGGTCGTCGAACTGATCGGCGACCCGGCACTGCTCGAAGGCGTGCGCGAACGCAGCGTGCGCCTGAAGGGCGCGCTCGAACGCATCAACGCGCGCTTCGGCATCTTCAAGGACGTGCGCGGCAAGGGCCTGCTGGTCGGCGCCGAACTCACCGCCGCATTCGACGGCCGCGCGAAAGACTTCGTCACCGCAGCAGCAGAGAACGGCCTGATCATGCTGATCGCCGGCCCGAACGTGCTGCGCTTCGTCCCGTCGCTGGTGATCCCGTTCGACCTGCTCGACGAAGGCATGAAGCGCTTCGAGAAGGCAGTCGAACAAGTGCTCGCCGCACAGGAAGCCACCGCGCGCTGATCGGCGCGCCCATCGCAGACAGGAACGACGATGCTATTTGTTCGCCCCGGCAAACTCACGGATCTCGATGCGCTCGCGCACATGGCGCGCACCGCGCAGCCGGTCCTGCACTCGCTGCCGCACGACCGCGCGGCGCTCGAAGCGCGCGTGGCGCTCTCCGAGGATTCGTTTCGCGCGGACGTCGACTTCGCCGGCGAGGAGTTCTACCTCTTCGTGCTCGAGGATTCGACGACCGGCAAGCTGCTCGGCACGGCGAGCATCGTGGCCGCGGCCGGCTACTCGGAACCGTTCTACGCGTTCCGCAACGACGCACTGATCCACGCGTCGCGCGAGCTGCACGTGAACCGCAAGATCCACGCGCTCACGATGTCGCACGAGCTGACCGGCAAGAGCCGGCTGGCGGGCTTCTACGTCGATCCGTCGCTGCGCGGCGACGCGGCCGCGCACCTGATCTCGCGTGCGCGGATGATGTACATCGCCGCGAACCGCCGCCGCTTCACGCCGGAAGTGTTCACGCTGCTGCTCGGCGTGAGCGACGGCAACGGCGCATCGCCGTTCTGGGAAGCGGTGGGCCGCAAGTTCTTCGGCCGCGACTTCACCGACGTCGACATCGCGTCGGGCGGCCGCAGCCGCACCTTCATCGCGGAAGTGATGCCGGCCTATCCGCTCTACGTGCCGCTGCTGCCGGAAGCCGCGCAGCGCGTGCTCGGCGAGCCGAACGAATCGGCGCTGCTCGCGTACGACATCCATCTCGAGGAAGGCTTCGAGCCCGACCGCTTCGTCGACATCTTCGACGCGGGCCCGGTGCTGACCGCACAGGTCGACCGCACCGCGTGCGTGAAGCACGGCGCCGAGCGCGTCGTGCGCGAAGCGGCGCACCAGCAGGGCGACGTCGCGTACATGGTGTCGACGGGCAGCGGCGAATCGTTCCGCTGCGTGCTGGCCGACCTGCCGGGCGATGCAGCCGATGCACCGCTCGCGAGCGACGTGCGCGCGGCGCTCGATGTGAAGGATGGCGATGTCGTGCGCTGCGTGCCGCTGCACCGCCGCGACGATGAAGATTTGAAGGGAGACGCAGCATGATCGTCGTTCGGGTCGTACAAACGGGCGACGTCGATTCGCTCGTGTCGCTCGCGAAGGAAACCGGGCCGGGCCTGACCACGTTCAAGCCCGACCGCGACGCGCTCGCCGCGCGCATCGAGCGCACGCGCCGCACGCTCGCGGGCGAGGCGGCAGCCGGCGAGGCTGGCTACTTCTTCGTGATGGAAGAGTCGAAGACGGGCGACATCGCGGGCGTGTGCGGGATCGAGACGCAGGTCGGCCTCGAACAGCCGTTCTACAACTATCGCGTGAGCACGGTCGTGCACGCGAGCCAGGAACTCGGCGTGTGGACGCGGATGTCCGCGCTGAACATATCGCACGACCTGACCGGCTATGCGGAAGTGTGCTCGCTGTTCCTGAGCCCGCGCTATCGCACGGGCGGCGTGGGCGGCCTGCTGTCGCGCTCGCGCTTCATGTTCATCGCGCAGTTCCGCGAGCGCTTTCCGGAACGCATCTGCGCGGAACTGCGCGGCCACTTCGACGACGACGGCACGTCGCCGTTCTGGCGCGCCGTCGGTTCGCACTTCTACCAGATCGATTTCAACGCGGCCGACTATCTCAGCTCGCACGGCCGCAAGTCGTTCCTCGCGGAACTGATGCCGCGCTACCCGGTGTACGTCGACCTGCTGCCGCAGGACGCACAGGATGCAGTCGGCCTCACGCACCGCGACACGCTGCCGGCCCGCAAGATGCTCGAGGCGGAAGGGCTGCGCTACCAGAATCACGTCGACATCTTCGACGCGGGCCCCGTGCTCGAATGCCACGTCAACGACCTGCGCACGGTGCGCGAGAGCGTCGTCGTGCCGGTCGCGATCGGCGTGCCGGATGCACGGGATGACGCGCCGAAGTCGCTCGTGTCGAACACGTCGCTCACCGATTTCCGCGTCGGCGTCGCGCCGGGCGTGGTCGCGAACGGTTCGTTCGTGCTGTCGGCCGCCGATGCCGTCGCGCTCGACGTGAAGGCCGGCGATCCGGTCCGCGTGCTGCCGCTCAAAGTCAAACAGGGATAAACGAATCATGACGGAACTCTTCATCGACGGCGCCTGGGTCGCAGGCTCGGACCCCGTGTTCGCTTCGCGCAATCCGGGCACCGACGAGATCGCATGGCAGGGCGAGAGCGCATCGGCGGCCGACGTCGATCGCGCGGTCGCGAGCGCGCGCCGCGCATTCGCCGGCTGGTCGGCGCTCGACTTTGAGTCGCGCTGCGCGATCGCCAAGCGTTTCGCCGCGTTGCTCAACGAGCGCAAGGAAGCGATCGCGACCGCGATCGGCCGCGAGACGGGCAAGCCGCTGTGGGAGGCGCGCACGGAAGTCGCATCGATGGCCGCGAAGGTCGGCATCTCGATCCAGGCGTACCAGGAACGCACCGGCGAGAAGCGCCAGGACATGGCCGACGGCGTCGCGGTGCTGCGCCACCGCCCGCATGGCGTGGTCGCGGTATTCGGCCCGTACAACTTCCCCGGCCACTTGCCGAACGGCCATATCGTGCCCGCGCTGATCGCCGGCAATGCGGTCGTGTTCAAGCCGTCGGAGCTCGCACCGGGCGTCGCGCGTGCGACGGTCGAAGTGTGGAAGGATGCTGGGCTGCCGGCCGGCGTGCTGAACCTCGTGCAGGGCGAGAAGGACACGGGCATTGCGCTCGCGAATCATCGGCAGATCGACGGACTGTTCTTCACGGGCAGCTCCGATACGGGCACGCTGCTGCACAAGCAGTTCGGCGGCCGTCCGGAAATCGTGCTCGCGCTCGAGATGGGCGGCAACAACCCGCTCGTGATCGGCGAAGTCGAAGATATCGACGCGGCCGTCCATCACACGATCCAGTCGGCGTTCCTGTCGGCCGGCCAGCGCTGCACGTGTGCGCGCCGGATCTTCGTGCCGCAGGGCGCGTTCGGCGACCGCTTCCTCGCGCGCTTCGCCGACGTGACGTCGAAGATCACGGCCGACGTGTTCGACGCCGATCCGCAGCCGTTCATGGGCGCGGTGATCTCGGCACGCGCGGCGGCGAAGCTCGTCGACGCGCAGTCGCGCCTGGTCGAGCAGGGCGCGAAGCCGATCATCGCGATGACGCAGCGCGATCCGCGCCTCGGCTTCGTGAACGCGGCGATCGTCGACGTGACGGGCGTCGCGAACCTGCCCGACGAAGAACATTTCGGCCCGCTCGCGCAGATCGTGCGCTACGCGACGTTCGACGAAGCGATCGAACGCGCGAACGACACGGCGTTCGGCCTGTCCGCCGGCCTGCTCGCCGACGACGCGAAGGTGTGGGAACACTTCCGCCGCACCATCCGTGCCGGGATCGTCAACTGGAACCGGCCGACCAACGGCGCATCGTCCGCCGCACCGTTCGGCGGCACCGGCCGCTCGGGCAACCATCGTCCGAGCGCGTACTACGCGGCCGACTATTGTGCGTTTCCGATGGCGTCGGTGGAGAGCACGCAACTGACCTTGCCCGCGAGCCTGTCGCCGGGCCTGCATTTCTGATCGAGGGAACGACGATGAACGCACAAGAAGCCAATTTCGACGGGCTCGTCGGCCCGACCCACAACTACGCCGGGCTGTCGTTCGGCAACGTGGCGTCGCTCAACAACGAAAAATCGGCCGCGAATCCGAAGGCCGCCGCGAAGCAGGGGCTGCGCAAGATGAAGCAGCTCGCGGATCTCGGCTTCGCACAGGGTGTGCTGCCGCCGCAGGAGCGGCCGTCGCTGCGCCTGTTGCGCGAGCTCGGCTTCTCCGGCAAGGACGCGGACGTGATCGCGAAGGCCGCGAAGCAGGCGCCCGAACTGCTCGCCGCGGCGAGCTCGGCGTCGGCGATGTGGACCGCGAACGCGGCCACCGTCAGCCCGTCGGCCGACACGAGCGATGGCCGCGTGCACTTCACGCCGGCGAACCTGTGCAGCAAGCTGCATCGCGCGATCGAACACGACGCGACGCGCCGCACGCTGTCGACGCTGTTCGCCGATCCCGCGCATTTCGCGGTGCATGAAGCGCTGACCGGCACGCCGGCACTCGGCGACGAAGGCGCGGCGAACCACACGCGCTTCTGCGCCGAATACGGCAAGCCGGGCATCGAGTTCTTCGTGTACGGCCGCGCGGAATATCGCCGCGGCCCCGAGCCGAAGCGCTTCCCGGCACGCCAGACCTTCGAGGCGAGCCGCGCGGTCGCGCATCGCCACGGTCTTGCCGAAGAAGCGACGGTCTATGCGCAGCAGGATCCGGACGTGATCGACGCGGGCGTGTTCCACAACGACGTGATCTCGGTCGGCAACCGCGACACGCTGTTCACGCACGAGCGCGCGTTCGTCAACAAGCAGGCGATCTACGACACGCTGACCGCTGCGCTCGACGCACGCGGCGCGCGCCTGAACGTGATCGAGGTGCCCGAGGCGGCCGTGAGCGTGAACGATGCGGTGACGTCGTACCTGTTCAACAGCCAGCTGCTGTCGCGCGCGGACGGTTCGCAGGTGCTCGTCGTGCCGCAGGAATGCCGCGAGAACGGGAACGTCGCGGCCTATCTCGACGAACTCGCGGCCGGCAACGGCCCGATTCACGACGTGCTCGTGTTCGACCTGCGCGAAAGCATGAAGAACGGCGGCGGCCCTGCCTGCCTGCGCCTGCGCGTCGTGCTGAACGAAGCGGAACGCGCGGCCGTCACGTCGAACGTGTGGATCAACGACACGCTGTTCGCGTCGCTCGACACGTGGATCGACCGGCACTATCGCGATCGCCTCGCACCGGACGATCTCGCCGATCCGGCGTTGCTCGACGAATCGCGCACGGCGCTCGACGAACTCACGCAGATCCTGCGCGTCGGTTCGCTGTATGACTTCCAGCGTTGATTCCCGCATGGCCGCCGCGCTGCTCGACGACTTCCTCGCGTTCACGCTGACCGGTCGCGCGCCGTCCGTAACGGACGGCACCTGCGCCGCCGGCGCCGTGCGCTGGCAATGGCTCGGCGACGGGCTGCTCGCGCTCGAACCGGCCGCGGCCGCGGCTGCGGGCGCGGCGCGCCCGAGCGTGCTCGTGTCGGCCGGCGTGCACGGCGACGAGACGGCGCCGATCGAGCTGCTGTCGATGCTCGTGCGCGATCTCGCATCGGGCGCGCTGCCGCTCGCGTGCCGGCTGCTCGTCGTGCTCGGCAACGTGCCGGCGATGCGTGCCGGCGAACGCTATCTCGACGACGACCTGAACCGCCTGTTCAGCGGCCGTCACGCGCAGGTGCCCGCCAGCCGCGAAGCGCCGCGTGCCGCGCAGCTCGAGGCGGCGGCTTCGTCGTTCTTCGCGGCCGCGCCGGCCGGCACCGCGCGCTGGCACATCGACATGCACACGGCGATCCGTGCATCGGTGTTCGAGCAGTTCGCCCTGCTGCCGCACACGGGCATGCCGCCGACGCGCACGATGTTCGAATGGCTCGGCGACGCGCGCATCGCGGCCGTGCTGCTGCATACCGCGAAGGGCAACACGTATTCGCATTTCACCGCCGAGCACTGCGGCGCGCTCGCGTGCACGCTGGAACTCGGCAAGGTGCGCCCGTTCGGCCAGAACGACCTGACGCGCTTCGCGCCGGCCGACCGCGCGGTACGCAAGCTCGTGTCGGGGGCGAGGGGTGATGCCGACGCGACGCTGCCGCGCGTCTTCACGGTGATCGACCAGATCACGAAGCAGAGCGACGCGCTGGAACTGTTCGTCGCGGCCGACGTCGCGAACTTCACCGCGTTTGCACGCGGCACGGTGCTCGCGCAGGACGGCGACTACCGCTACACGGTGAAGCACGACGAGGAGCGCATCGTGTTCCCGAATCCGACGGTGAAGCCGGGTTTGCGCGCGGGCCTGCTCGTCGTCGACACGACGCACGACACGCTCGCCGCGCTCGTCTGACGGTGACCGATTGCGCGCGGCCGCGGCGACCTGCGGCCCGCGCTTCGCCCGGCAACGATTCCATTTTTGAGATGACGCCAGCACGCCGCGCAGACGGCCCGTGAGGCGCGCTTGCGTATTTGCGACATCGTCTTGCAAGTTCGACGGGCAGTGTGGCTGACGTCGGCGCACGCAGTGCAGCATCGCGTGCCGGCGGCTGCTTTGCCATATCGGGCCGCGCGGATTGGTACAATCGCGGCCTTGCGGCTGTTGCGCCGCATCACGGCGCGGTGGCAGCATTGCCGCGGTCATCCGACCCTGCAATGATGCATGCGCCCGTAGTTCCGGAACATTCGAGTATCGAGGAGAACACCTGATGAAGTTGGATTGGCGTAAAGTGGCCGCGCATGCGGTGGTGGCGGCATCGGCCGTGGCGGCAGGCAGCGCGATGGCAGCGGATCTGAAAGAGATCCGTTTCGGCGTCGAAGCCTCGTACGCGCCGTTCGAATACAAGACGCCCGACGGCAAGCTGACCGGCTTCGACATCGACATCGGCAACGCGGTGTGCGCGAAGCTGAAGACGAAGTGCGTGTGGGTCGAGAACGACTTCGACGGCCTGATCCCGGCACTGCAGGCGCGCAAGTTCGACGCGATCAACTCGGACATGACGATCACCGACCAGCGCAAGCACGCGATCGCGTTCACCGATGCGATCTACACGATCCCGAACCAGCTGATCGCGAAGCAGGGCAGCGGCCTGCTGCCGACCCCGCAATCGCTGAAGGGCAAGCGCGTCGGCGTGCTGCAGGGCACGATCCAGGAAGCGTACGCGAAGAAGAAGTGGGCGCCGGCAGGCGTCGAAGTCGTGCCGTACCAGACGCAGGATCTGGCCTACGCCGACCTGAAGTCGGGCCGTCTCGACGCGACGTTCCAGGACGCGGAAGCCGGTTCGAAGGGCTTCCTGACGAAGCCGCAAGGCCAGGGCTTCGCGTTCGCGGGCGGTACCGTGAGCGACGCCGAGATCCTCGGCTCGGGCGTCGGCTTCGGCCTGCGCAAGAACGACGCGGCGCTGAAGACCGCGCTCGATCAGGCGCTGAAGGAACTGAAGGCCGACGGCACGATCGACAACCTCGCGAAGAAGTACTTCAGCGTGCCCGTGACGCTCAAGTAAGCGTAACGTTCGATCGCACGATGCAAGCAAACCGGCCGCTGATGCGGCCGGTTTGTTTTTGGGGGCGGGAAAGGACGAGGGAAGCGGCGGCCACGTCAGGCCGGAAAGAACCGCCCCAGTTCGCGCGCGAGCTCGTTGAGCACGGCCATCTCCTGCTGCGTGATCTTGCGCGCGGGCTGCGCGCCGGCCCAGTCGCCGTACAGCAGCGCGACGGTCGTCGTGCCGACGCGCACGGGCAGCAGCACGAACGCGCGCGTGTCGTCGAATGCGTCGAGATACCACGCGGGCAGGCGCTTGAGCATCTTCGGCTCCTGCGCCTGCTCGATGAAGATGCCGACCGAGTTCGAGATCGCGAGATGAAATACGTCCGGCTCGAAGCGCTCGTCGAAACGCAGCCGGTCGAGCGTCGTATCGACGCCGGGGCCGAAGCCGAGGCGCGCGGCGAACATGCCGTCGTCGTGGCGCACGAACATCACGGTGCGCGTGAACGCGAGGCCGGCCAGCAGGCTCTCCGATGCGAGCGCGAGCACGGGGGTGAGCACGTGCTCGGACGGCAGCGCGCGCAGGTCCGCGAGGCCGGCTTCGAGGCACGCCTCGGGCTCGGCCTGAGCACGTGCGATCGCATCGGCGTTCGCACGCAGCTCGACGATCTCGCGCATCACGGTGTCGCTCGCTTCCTCGCGCGAGAGCCGCTCGGCAATCTCGACGAGTGCGTCGGATTCCATGTCGAGTTCCGCGCCGTAGTGCTGCGCGAGCGCCGCGATGCGCGCGTCGCGCTGCGGGCTCGCGGGTATCACGAGCGCGCTCGCGACATCGGTCGAGCAGCGGCTGATCGCGCGCAGCCAGCGGACGCGGTCGGCCGGGCCGTCATCGGTCGCATGGTCCGCATCGTCGTCGTCGTTGCCGAACGCATCGACGTGAACCAGGTGCTCGTGGTCGGCCATCCCCGCGCGGATCACGTCGGGCAATCGCCAGCGCGCGGCCGCCTCGAGCCCGATCTCGTCGAAGCCGACGCCGAGCACATCGACGCAGGCGGCCGTTTCGTCGCCGTTCAGCTCGGCCGCGCGGCGGCGGATCCGGTCCCACTCGCTGTCGAGATAGCAGACCACGAGCAGCTTGCCGACCTGGCGCATCAGCGTGCAGACGACGGCTTCCTCGCCCCCGCGCAGCTCGGCGCGCTCGGTTAGCTTGCGTGCAACGCAGCCGGACAGCAGCGCGCGGTTCAGTTCGAGCTTCGCGTCGATGCGCCGCGGCGTGCTGTGGTGGAAATGGTCGACGAGCTTGAGCCCGACGACCAGATGGCCGACGGCGTCCATGCCGAGCACCATCAGTGCGCGGGTCACGGTCGTGATGTTGCCGCCGAACGCCATGTACATCGCGGAGTTCGCGAGCCGCAGCACTTTCTGCGTGAGCGCGAAGTCCGACAGCACGACGCGCACGAGCGCGGTGAAGTCGAGGTCGTCGTTCTTCATCGCGGCCATCGTCGCGCGCAGCGATTCCGACAGCAGCGGGAAATCGCCCCGTTCGTTCATCCGGGCCCACAGCTTGTCGAGCAAGGCGGTGCGGGGCAGGTGTTCGGTGATTGACATACGGATCTGTCCGGTTCGCCGCGCGCGTCAGGCGGCGGCGTGCAGGTGCAGCTGCTGCGCCTCGAAGCGCCGCGCGAGCTCCTCGGAAGGCAGCGCCTGGCAGACGAGCCAGCCCTGGATATGGTTGCAGCCCATCTCCGTCAGCAATTCGCGCTGCGCCTCGGTCTCGACGCCTTCCGCGACGAGCTCGAGATCGAGCGTCTGCGCGAGGCCGACCACCGCCGACACGATCGCGCGGTCGTTGCGCGAGGTCAGCAGGTTCTCGACGAAACTGCGGTCGATCTTCAGCTTCGCGAGCGGGAAGCGCTGCAGATACGCGAGACTCGAATAGCCGGTGCCGAAATCGTCGATCGCGAAGCGGATGCCGAGATCGGTCAGCTCCTCGAGCAGCCCCTTCGCATGCGCGGGATCGTGCATCAGCAGGCTTTCGGTGATTTCGAGCACGATGCGGCGCGGGTCGATGCCCGTCAGCGTGATCGCCTCGCGCACGCTCTGCGTGAAGCGCGGGTCGCGGAACTGCTGCGGCGACACGTTGACCGCCACGTACTGCAGCGCGAGCCCCTGGCGATCCCAGGCGACGAGCTGCATGCACGCGGCCTTGAGCACCCAGTTGCCGAGATAGTTGATCAGGCCGATCGATTCGGCGAGCGGAATGAAGGTCGCCGGCGGCACGAGCCCGTGCACCGGATGACGCCAGCGGATCAGCGCCTCGACGCCGACCACCGCGCCCGACTGGCTGCGCGTGATCGGCTGGAAATGGAGCGAAAACTCGCCGTTGCGCACGCCGTCGTACAGGTCGGCTTCGAGCTTCAGCCGTTCGGCATCCGCCGGATCGTCGACGGGCGCGTGGAACGCGAGTGCGTTGCCGCCCGACGCCTTTGCCTGCGCGAGCGCGTGGTCGGCGCGGCGCAGCAGCGGGCTGTGGTGCTGCGCGCGATGGGGCACGGCGCGTTCGTCGGGGTAGAGCGCGATGCCGATGCTCGCGGACAGGTGCACGGTCTGCCCCTGGTACACGTAGGGCTCGCGCACCGCGGCCTGCAGCCGGCGCGCGAGCGCATCGGCCGCATTGCTTGCCTGCGTGCGGTCCGGCGCGCCGAGCACGACCGCGAACTTGTCGCTCGCGACGCGCGCGAGCCGTTCGTTCGGCGTGACGATTGCCTTCAGCCGCTGCGCGGTCTCGCGCAGCAGCATGTCGCCCGCGTCGTAGCCGAGGGCGCGGTTGATCCGCTGGTAGTCGTCGAGGTCGAGCAGCAGCAGCGCCGCGCAGGTGCCGTCCGCGTCGGCGGCCTGCTGCGCGCGCATCAGCGCGGGCACGAGCGCGGACAGGTTGTCGAGCCCCGTCATCGGGTCGTGATGCATTTCGTAAGTCAGGCGCGCTTCGAGCGCGCGCCACGACGACACGTCGAACGCCGCGATCGCGAACCCGTCGACCCCGTGGTGGCGGCTCTTGAATGCGCGAATCTCGACGTCCAGCGGGTAGGTGAGCGACTTGACGATGCACATCGTCGCCTTCTCGACCTGGCCGGAACGCGCGGCGCGCGCAAGCAGGCCTTCGAGCGCCGCGGTATCCTGTTCAGCGATCAGGTCGCGCAGCGTCAGCGTGTGCAGGTAGTCGCGGTGGTAGCCGATGAAGCGCAGGCTCGCGTCGGATACATACAGAAAGCGCAGCTCGCGGTCGACATGGGCGAGGAAATCCACCGTGCCGACCGTCTGTTCCAGCCAGTTGCGCACGGAGTCGTCGCGGCGCGGCGCGCCGGCGCGCGCGGGCATCAGCGCGCCGCCCGACCAGGCGAAGCGGCGCAGCGTATGCAAGGCGCTGCGCCAGGAGCCCTTGCGTGACGTCTGTTTCCTGTTGGCTTCCATGTTTCTCGCTGACGTGAAGGGCTGGAACCGGTTGTCCGGAAGGAATAACGGCAGGCGATACGGAATCTTTAACGGACCGGCCGCGGATGGCGCTGCCGCTGGACCGGATCGGCCACGCGGGTGTTCGACAGGCGAACACCGGCGTGGCCTACATCGCGGCTGACTTTATAAGAAATGAGGACGCAGATGAAGCGAAAACTGTTGCTGGGCGCCGCCGTGGCGGCGCTGGTGGCCGGCCATGCACTGATGGCGCAGGCGGAACTGAAGCCGGGCGCCGCGGCGCCCGATTTCACGACGCAGGCGTCGCTGGGCGGCAAGACTTACACGTACTCGCTCGCGGACGCGCTGAAGCAGGGGCCGGTCGTGCTGTATTTCTACCCGGCCGCGTTCACGAAGGGCTGCACGATCGAGGCGCACGCGTTCGCGGACGCGGTCGACCGTTACAAGGCTTACGGTGCAACGGTGATCGGCGTATCGGCTGACAAGATCGACACGCTGACGAAGTTCTCGGTGAGCGAGTGCCGGAGCAAGTTCCCGGTCGCGGCCGATCCGGACGCGAAGATCATCCGCGAATACGACGCGAAGCTGCCGGCGATCGACAAGGCGAACCGCGTGTCCTACGTGATTTCGCCGGAAGGGAAGATTCTCTACGAATACACGAGCATGTCGCCCGACAAGCACGTCGAGAACACGCTCGCCGCCGTGAAGGCGTGGGCCGACGCGCATCCGAAGCAGTAAACGGGCACCCCGCGCGTCAACGCGGCCCGTCGTGCGGGCCGCAGGTACGGATCGACGCAGGCGCCGCGGGGCGGCACGTGCGAGGCGGTTATGCGCGCAATGCCTGCTCGATCGGCACGCTGCCGCCGACGAAGCCGACGATCTTGCGCGAAATCCCGAGCTTGATCGCCTCGATCGCGGCCCAGGCCACATCCTGGCGCGAGACGGGCGGGGCGGCGTCGAACCACGCGTCGGTCAGCGCGATCTTGCCGACGCCCGGATCGTCCGTGAGCGGGCCGGGGCGCAGGATCGCATAGTCGACACCCGATGCGATCACGCGATCGTCGCCTTCGCGCTTCATCTGCGAATAGTGGTGCAGCGCGTCCGGGCCGAGTTCGGGCCGGTACGCGGACAGCGAGCTGATCACCACGAGCTTCTGCGCGTTGTAGGCGAGCGCATATTCGGCCGCGCGGGCGACCGCGTCGCGGTCGACCTGTTCCTCTTCGGCCGCGCCTTCCGATTCGGCCGAGCCGGCCGCGTAGATCACGTGCGTGATGCCCTGGAAGGCATGCGAGAAATCGTTCGTCAGATCGGCCTCGACCACCCGCGCGCCCTCCAGCGCATAGCCGTGCCGGCGCACGAGCGCCGTGACCTCGAACTCCGGCTGCTTGAGCAGCAGATCCGCGCAGGCCTGGCCCGTTCGGCCGGTCGCGCCAATCAGCAGTACCTTCGTCGTCATGAAACCGCTCCTTGGTCGATGCGTCATCCTTCCAGATAGGGACGGACGACCGATATCTCAAGTGTAATGTCGATTTGCCGCCGTGGCGGGTGTGTATTAAGGGGCATACCGGCTGCGGGCATACCGGCAGCGGGCATACCGGCTGTGGCGCCAGTCCAGGCCGCCGGGGGCGGCAGGACGGACCTTACGGCCGTCATTCATTCACACGGATGCGGGAATGACGCGCCGACCGGCTATCATGTGCGCGATGCATTTTTCGCCGCTACGTCATACAACGCATCGGCCTACCGGTTGGAGTACACATGGCATTACCCCTGGACAACGTCAGCATGGCCGTGTTCTGCGACTTCGAGAACGTCGCGCTCGGCGTGCGCGACGCGAAGTACGAGAAGTTCGACATCAAGCCCGTGCTGGAGCGCCTGCTGCTGAAGGGCAGTATCGTCGTGAAGAAGGCCTATTGCGACTGGGATCGCTACAAGGGCTTCAAGGCGTCGATGCACGAGGCGAGCTTCGAGCTGATCGAGATTCCGCACGTGCGCCAGTCGGGCAAGAATTCGGCCGACATCCGGCTCGTCGTGGACGCGCTCGACCTCTGCTACACGAAGTCGCACGTCGATACGTTCGTGATCATCAGCGGCGACTCGGATTTTTCGCCGCTGGTGTCGAAGCTGCGCGAGAACGCGAAGAAGGTGATCGGCGTCGGCGTGAAGAAATCGACGTCGGACCTGCTGGTCGCGAACTGCGACGAATTCATCTTCTACGACGACCTGGTGCGCGAGCAGCAGCGCGCGCTCGCGAAGCGCGAACAGCAGCAGCGGGCGGGCAACGGCGGCGCGAAGCGGCCGGACGAGCCGTCGCGCAAGCACGACATGGACGCGCGCAAGGCCGAGGCGATCGCGCTGGCGGTCGAGACGTTCGACGCGCTGGCGTCGGAGCGGGACGACGTCGGCAAGATCTGGGCGTCGGTGCTCAAGAGTGCGATCAAGCGTCGCAAGCCGGATTTCAACGAGTCGTACTACGGGTTCCGCGCGTTCGGCAACCTGCTCGACGAGGCGCAGGCGCGCGGCCTGCTCGAAGTGGGGCGCGACGACAAGTCGGGCGCGTTCGTGTCGCGGGCACGCCAGTCGTCGGCCGCGGAGCACGTCACGGCGGGCGGTGAAGGCGGCGGGCACGGCGGCGCGCACCACGGTCACGGTACGCGTGCGGCCGAGCCGGCGCGGGCGGGGCGCAATGCACAACGTCGCGGGCAGCGGGCGGAAGCGGTCGTGCACGAAAGCGTGCAGGTCGAAGCAGACGAGGCGGAAATGGCCGAGGTTGCCGAGGTGGCGCCGATGATGCCGCCGGCGGAAACGGCCGAAGCAGCCGACACGCATGGCGAGGCAAAGGATGGCCGCAAGCGCGCGCGCAAGACGCCGGCGAAGAAGGCCGGCGCGAAGAAGGGCGCCGCCGCGAAGAGCGCTGGCCGTCACGCGGCCGGGAAGACCGAAGACGCCGTCCACGACGTGGCGAAGCACGGCGGCGACAAGCACGCGCACGGCAAGCATGCCGACGACGCGCATCGCGACGCGGAGCAGGGCGACGAGCGGCATGTCACGGTGACGCATGCCGGGCCGGCGGCAGGCGATGCCGGTGGCGGGATTGCCGCCGCCCAGCCGTCGCACGACGCGGCGCCGGTCGAAGCGAATGCCGATGCGGCCGCGGAAGCGCCGGCCGCTGCCAAGCCGAAGAAGCCGGCCCGCAAGGCGGCACCGCGCGCGCGTCGTCCGCGCAAGACGGCGGCGGACGCTGCCGAGTAACGTCGGTCGGCCGGATGCCGTCCCGAGCGGGGCGGCATCCGCGCCACGATACCGGCTGGTGCAACGCCGGCCCGTCGAACTAGCCGTTCAGCGCATAAGGCTGCGTCATCACTTCGAGGAAGTGGCCGTCCGGATCGTCGAAATACACGCCGCGGCCGCCGTTGTGGCGGTAGATGTCATCGGGTTGCCGCTTCGCCGGATCGGCCCAGTGCGGCAGCCCGCGCTCGCGAATGCGCGCGAGCACGCGATCGAAGCCGGCTTCGTCGAGCAGGAACGCGTAATGCTGCGACCTGATTTCCCCCTTCTGTTCGTAAAAATCGAGCGACACGCCGTTGCCGAGCGGGACGACCAGCATCGCGCCGAACGGCGTCGGCGGCGGCAGTTCCAGAAGCTCGGTGAGGAAGCGGCTCGACGCACGCTTGTCGCGGCACCAGACGATCGTATGGTTGAGCTGGACGTTCATGGCGGATTCCCGGCGAAGGGCATCGCGGTGGGCATGGACTCACGATAGCCGATCGCCGCCGCGGTTCAAGCGCAAAAAAAAACGGCCGCCTGTCGGGCGGCCGTGTTCCGTTACTCGCCGGCGACTGCCGGCCCGCCGGAATTCCCGCGGCGGTTGCGCCGCTTCTCGGCCCACACGCGGAACCGGTCCATGTACAGGTAGACGACCGGCGTCGTATAGAGCGTCAGCACCTGCGACACGATCAGGCCGCCGGCGATCGCGATCCCGAGCGGCGCACGCAGCTCGGCGCCGTCGCCGCTGCCGAAGGCGAGCGGCAGCGCGCCGAGCAGCGCGGCCATCGTCGTCATCATGATCGGGCGGAAGCGCAGCAGGCACGCCTCGTGGATCGCGTCGAACGACGACTTGTGGTTGTTGCGCGTCTGGTCGATCGCGAAGTCGACCATCATGATCGCGTTCTTCTTCACGATACCGATCAGCAGGATCACGCCGATCAGCGCGATGATGCTGAACTCGGTCTTGAACAGCAGCAGCGCAAGCAGCGCGCCGACCCCGGCCGACGGCAGCGTCGACAGGATCGTGATCGGGTGGATGTAGCTCTCGTACAGGATCCCGAGCACGATGTAGACGGCCAGCAGCGCCGCGAGGATCAGGATCGGCTGGTCGTTCATCGACTGCTGGAACGCCTGCGCGGTGCCCTGGAAGCTGCCGACGATGGTCGGCGGGACGCCGACCTGCGCCATCGTCTGGTAGATCACCTGCGTCGCCTGCGACAGCGACACGCCGGGCGGCAGGTTGAACGAGATCGTCGTCGCGACGAACAGCCCCTGGTGGTTGACCGACAGCGGCGTCGTGCTCGGCCCGAACGTCGCGATCGCCGACAGCGGGATCATCGTCGACTTCGACGTCGACACCGACGCACCCGACGACGCGCTCGACTTGCCGCTCGCGGCGATCGAGTTGAGCGCCTGGTTGCGCGCGGAATCGGACGCGATCGCCGCGGCGCTCTGCGTGGCCGTACCGGCGCTCGACGTGCCGGCGGAGGTCGCGACATAGGTGCCGGCGGCCGCGTTGGTGGTCTGCGAGCCGTTCGCGCTGCCGCCCGACGTGCTGACCCACACCTGGTTCAGCATCTCGGGGCTCTGCCAGTACTTCGGCGCGACTTCCATCACCACGTGGTACTGGTTCAGCGGGTTGTAGATCGTCGAGACCTGGCGCTGGCCGAACGCGTCGTACAGCGTATTGTCGATCTGCGCGGGCTTGATGCCGAACCGCGCGGCGGTTGCGCGGTCGATCGTCACCATTGCTTCCATGCCGCCTTGCTGCTGGTCCGAGTTCACGTCGGTCAGCTCGGAGCGCTTCTGCAGCGCTTCGGTCAGGATCGGCCCCCACTTGTACAGGTCGGTGCTCGAATCGCCGAGCAGCGTGAACTGGTACTGTGCGTTGCTCTGCCGGCCGCCCACGCGAATGTCCTGCGCGGCCTGCAGGAACGTGCTCGCGCCGGCGACGTCCGACAGCGGGCTGCGCAGTTGCTGGATCACCTGGTCGGCCGACAGCTTGCGCTCGGTGCGATCCTTCAGCGTGACGAACATGAAGCCCGAGTTGGTCTGCGTGCCGCCGGTGAAGCCCGCGACGCTCTTCACGTTCGGGTTGCTCTGCACGATGCGCATCATCTCGGAGAATTTCAGCTTCATCGCCTGGAACGACGTCGACTGGTCGGCGCGAATGCCGCCGATCATCAGCCCGGTGTCCTGCTGCGGGAAGAAGCCCTTCGGCACGACGATGTACAGGTAGACGTTCAGCCCGATCGTCGCGAACAGGGTCAGCAGGATCAACAGCGGCCGGCGCAGCGCCCACGACAGCGAGCGCTCGTAGCCGCGCTGCATGCGGCTGAAACAGCGTTCCAGGAATCGCGCGAAGCGGCCTTCGCTCTGCGGGTCGTGCGACTCGGGCAGCAGGCGCGCGCACATCATCGGCGTGACCGTGAGCGATACCGCGAGCGACACGGCGATCGCGAGCGACAGCGTCAGCGCGAATTCGCGGAACAGGCGCCCGACGATGCCGCCCATCAGCAGGATCGGCAGGAACACCGCGACGAGCGAAATGCTCATCGACAGCACCGTGAAGCCGACCTCGCGCGCACCGTCGAACGCGGCCTGCATGCGCGACTTGCCGTTCTCGATGTGCCGCGAGATGTTTTCGAGCACGACGATCGCATCGTCGACGACGAAGCCGGTCGCGACGATCAGCGCCATCAGCGACAGGTTGTCGATCGAGAAGCCGAGCAGGTACATCGCGCCGAACGTGCCGATGATCGAGATCGGCACCGCGACGCTCGGGATCAGCGTCGCGCGCCAGTTGCGCAGGAACAGGAACACGACCATCACGACGAGGCTGACCGCGATCAGCAGCGTGTGCTCGGTGTCCTTCAGCGACGCGCGGATGGTGGTCGAGCGGTCGAGCACCGGCGTGACCGTGATGTCGGCCGGCAGCGACGCGGTGAGCTGCGGCAGCGCCGCGCGCACGCGGTCGATCGTATCGATGATGTTCGCGCCGGGCGAGCGGTAGAGGATCACGAGCACCGCGCGCTTGCCGTTCGACAGGCCGAGGTTGCGGAGATCCTCGACCGAATCGACGACGTCGGACAGATCGGACAGCCGCACGGCCGAGCCGTTGCGATAGGCGACGACGAGGTCGCGGTATTGCGATGCCTGGGAGGCCTGGTCGTTCGTATAGAGCTGGTAGTGCTGCGGGCCGAACTCGATCGCGCCCTTCGGCGCGTTGGCGTTCGCGGACGCGAGCGCCGCGCGTACGTCCTCGAGGCCGATCCCGTAATGGAACAGCGCTTGCGGCTCGAGCTCGACGCGCACGGCCGGGTTCGCGGAGCCGCTCACCGTGACCTGGCCGATTCCGTCGATCTGCGACAGCGACTGCTGCAGCACCGTCGACGCGGAGTCGTACAGCTTCGCGGGCGACGAGGTCTCCGACGTCAGCGACACGATCATGATCGGCGAGTCGGCCGGGTTGACCTTGCGGTAGGTCGGGTTGCTCTTCAGCGCGGCGGGCAGGTCGGCGCGCGCCGCGTTGATCGCGGCCTGCACGTCGCGCGCGGCGCCGTCGATGTCGCGGTTCAGGCCGAACTGCAGGATGATCCGCGCGTTGCCGACCGTGCTCGTCGACGTCATTTCGGAAACGTCGGCGATCGAGCCGAGATGCCGTTCGAGCGGGCTCGTCACGCTGGTCGCGACGGTCTCGGGGCTCGCGCCGGGCAGCGACGCCTGCACCGAGATCGTCGGGAAGTCGACCTGCGGCAGCGGCGACACCGGCAGCTTGATGAACGCGAACAGGCCCGCGAGCGCGACGCCGATCGCGAGCAGCGTCGTCGCGACGGGGCGGGTGATGAAGGGGCGCGACAGGTTCATTGCTTACGCATCCGTGCGCGTGCCGGCTTGCGGGCCGTGGCGTTCGAACCAGCCGCGCACGCGGCGCGCGAGCGAGTCGAAGCCGAGATAGATCACGGGCGTCGTGAACAGCGTCAGCACCTGCGACACGATCAGGCCACCGGCGATCGCGATCCCGAGCGGCTGGCGCAGTTCGGAGCCGGCACCGGAGCCGACGATCAGCGGCACCGCGCCGAGCAGGGCGGCGAGCGTCGTCATCAGGATCGGCCGGAAGCGCAGCAGGCACGCCTGGTAGATCGCCTCGCGCGGCGGCTTGCCTTCGACGCGCTCGGCTTCGAGCGCGAAGTCGATCATCATGATCGCGTTCTTCTTCACGATACCGATCAAGAGCACGATGCCGATGATCCCGATGATGTCGAGGTCGTGCCCGGTGATCATCAGCGCGAGCAGCGCGCCGACGCCGGCCGACGGCAGCGTCGACAGGATCGTGATCGGGTGGATGTAGCTCTCGTACAGCACGCCGAGCACGATGTACATCGTGACGACCGCGGCCAGGATCAGGAACAGCTGGTTCGACAGCGATGCCTGGAATGCGAGCGCCGCACCCTGGAAGCGCGTCTGGAACGACGCGGGCAGGTTGATGTCCTTCTCGGCCGCGTCGATCGCCTTGACCGCCTCGCCGAGCGACGCGCCGGCCGCGAGGTTGAACGAGATGGTGGTCGACGGGAACTGCGACAGGTGCGCGACCAGCAGCGGCGACGGCCGTTCGTGGAACGACGCGATCGACGACAGCGGCACCTGGCCGCCGCCCGCCGACGGCAGGTAGATGTCGTTCAGCGATTGCGCGTAGTGCTGCTCCTTCGGCTCGGATTCGAGAATCACGCGGTACTGGTTCGACTGCGTGAAGATCGTCGACACGATGCGCTGGCCGAATGCGTCGTACAGCGCGTTGTCGACGGTTGCCGGCGTGATGCCGAAGCGCGCGGCGCTCGGACGGTCGATCTCGATGTAGACGGACTGGCCGTTGCTCTGCAGGTCGGTCGCGACGTCGGCGAGCGACGGCTCCTGCTGCAGTCGAGCAACGAGCTTCGGCACCCAGGTCGCGAATTCTTCCGAGTTCGGGCTCGTCAGCATGAACTGGTACTGCGTCGGGCTGACGGTCGAATCGATCGTCAGATCCTGCACCGACTGCATGAACAGCGAGATGCCGGTGATGTTCGCGACGCGGTGCTGCAGGTCGCGGATGATCTGCGCGGCCGTCTCGGAGCGTTCGTCGCGCGCCTTCAGGTTGATCAGCATCCGGCCGCTGTTCAGCGTGATGTTGCTGCCGTCGACGCCGATGAACGACGTGAGGCTCTCGACGTTCGGATCCTTCAGGATCTCGGCCGCGAGTGCCTGCTGGCGTTCGGCCATCGCGCCGTACGAGATCGACTGCGGCGCCTGCGTGATCGCCTGGATCACGCCGGTGTCCTGCGCGGGGAAGAAGCCCTTCGGCACGTAGACGTACAGCAGGCCCGTCAGCGCGAGCGTCAGCAGCGCGACGACGAGCGTCGAACGCTGGCGGTTCAGCACCCATTCGAGCGCGACCGCGTAGCGCGCGATCACCCAGTCGATCGCCTGGTGCACGCGCGCCTCGAAGCGATGGCTCTCGGGCGGCGGCGAATGACGCAGCAGCTTCGCGCACATCATCGGCACGAGCGTGAGCGACACGATCGCCGAGATCACGATCGTCACCGCGAGCGTGATCGCGAATTCATGGAACAGGCGGCCGACCACGTCGCCCATGAACAGCAGCGGGATCAGCACCGCGATCAGCGACACCGTCAGCGAGATGATCGTGAAGCCGATCTGCTTCGAGCCCTTCAGCGCGGCCTCGAGCCCCGTCTCGCCTTCCTCGACGTAGCGCGCGATGTTCTCGATCATCACGATCGCGTCGTCGACGACGAAGCCGGTCGCGATGGTGAGTGCCATCAATGACAGGTTGTTCAGCGAGAAGCCGGCCATGTACATCACCGCGAGCGTGCCGATCAGCGACAGCGGCACCGACAGGCTCGGGATGATGGTCGCGTAGACGTTCGCGAGGAACAGGTACATCACGAGCACGACCAGCCCGACCGCGAGCAGCAGCTCGAACTGCACGTCGCGCACGGCGGCGCGGATCATCGTCGTGCGGTCGGTGACGATCTGCACGTCGAGCGCGGCCGGCAGCGTTTCCTGCAGCTTCGGCAGCTGCGCCTTGATCGCGTCGACCGTCTGGATCACGTTCGCGCCCGGCTGGCGCTGCACGTTCAGGATGATCGCGGGCTCCTTGTTCACCCACGCGCCGAGCTTGGTGTTTTCCGAGCCGGCGACGACCGTCGCGACGTCGGTGAGCATCACCGGGCGGCCGTTCTTGTACGCGACGACCGCGCTGTTGTACTGGTCGGCGCTCGTGAGCTGGTCGTTCGCGTTGATCGTGTACGCGCGCGACGGGCCGTCGAAGTTGCCCTTCGGCGTGTTGACGTTCAGGTTCGAGATCGTCGTGCGCAGGTCGTCGAGGTTCATCCCGTACTGCGCGAGCGCGGTCGGGTTCGCCTGGATCCGCACGGCCGGGCGGTTGCCGCCCGACAGGCTGACGAGGCCGACGCCCGCGATCTGCGAGATCTTCATCGCGAGACGCGTGTCGGCGAGATCCTGCACCTGCGTGAGCGGCAGCGTCTTCGACGTGACGGCCAGCGTGAGCACCGGCGCATCGGCCGGGTTGACCTTTGCGTAGATCGGCGGGGCAGGGAGGTCGGACGGCAGCAAGTTGCCGGCCGCGTTGATCGCGGCCTGCACTTCCTGTTCGGCGATGTCGAGCGGCAGGTCGAGCGAGAACTGCAGCGTGATCACGGACGAGCCGGCCGAGCTCTGCGACGACATCTGGTTCAGCGACGGCATCTGCCCGAACTGCCGTTCGAGCGGCGCGGTGACCGACGAGGTCATCACCTCCGGGCTCGCGCCCGGGTAGAAGGTCTGGACCTGGATCGTCGGATAGTCGACTTCCGGCAGCGCGGCGAGCGGCAGGAAACGCAGCGCGACGAGACCGGCCAGCATGATCGCCGCCATCAGGAGGGCGGTGCCGACCGGCCGGAGGATGAAGAGGCGGGATGGATTCATCGAGCGGCCCGCGCGTTACTGGGCCGCGGGGGCCGCAGCCTGCGACGCGCCGTGCTTGTTGCCGCCGTGATGGCCGCGGGTGCCCGATGCACCCGACGCCGCACCGGCGCCACGCGCGCCCGACGCGCCTTTCGGCTTGTCGGCCGGGATCGAGATCTTGGCGCCTTCGCGCAGGCGATCGGAGCCGTCGGTCACCACGCGCTCGCCGATCGCGACGCCGCTGACGATGCTCGTGCGTTCGCCGTCGACCGGGCCGGTCGCGACCTTGCGCACCGTCACCGTGTTGTCGGGTTTCACGACGTAGACGAACTGGCCGATCGAGCCGGTCAGTACCGCCGAGGTCGGCACGATCGTCGCGTTGCGCATCACGTCGACGAGCAGGCGCGTGTTCACGAACTGATTCGGGAACAGCATGCCTTCCTTGTTATCGAAGTTCGCGCGCAGCTTGACGGTGCCGGTGCTCGTGTCGATCTGGTTGTCGAGCGTCGCGAGCGAGCCGGTTTCGAGCGGCACCGTGTTGTTGCGGTTGTACGCGGTGACCGACAGCTTCTGGCCCGCGTTCACCTGCTTGATGATCTGCGGCAGGTTGTCTTCCGACGTGGTGAAGATCACGCTCATCGGCTGCAGCTGCGTGATCACGACGAGGCCGTTGGCATCGCCCGGCGTCACGTAGTTGCCGGGGTCGACCTGGCGCAGGCCGACGCGGCCCGACACCGGCGCGGTGATGCGCGCATACGTGAGGTTCAGCTTCGCGGAATCGATCGCGGCCTGGTCGGTCTTCACCGCGCCTTCGTACTGCTTGACGAGTGACGCCTGCGTATCGACGGTCTGCGACGCGATCGAGTCCTGCGACAGCAGCGTCTGGTAGCGCTTCAGGTCGAGGCGGGCCGTCGCGAGCAGCGCCGAGTCGCGCGCGTGCGTGCCCTCGGCGTTCTCGAGCGACACTTGATACGGGCGCGGGTCGATCTGCGCGAGCACGTCGCCCTTCTTGACGATCTGGCCTTCCTGGAACGAGACCGACTGCAGGTAGCCCGACAGTTGCGTCTTGACCGTCACGTTCGCGAGCGGCGTGACGGTGCCGAGCGCGGACAGCACGATCGGCATTTCGCCTTGCGTGGCGCTCGCGACCTGCACGGGCTGCGGAATGTTCGCCATCGCGGCGGGGCCGCCACGGCCGCGGTGGCCGCCGGCCCCCCCGGCGGCGCTTGCGCCCGCGCCGCTCGCGCCAGTGCCGGCCGCCGGCGTGCGGTTCCACGGATGCCACCACAGCAGGCCGCCGATGACGACGACCGCGAGTGCGCCAGCCATCAGCGTGCGGCGCGGGCGCCGCGCGGCGGGGGACGCGGGGTCTTTCGAAGGAGGCGTGGGCTTTTGTTCGTTATCCATCGTGATCTGTCAGGAAGACGGCGCGGCGTGCCGGAAATCGGACTGCTGGGCTGCGCGTGGGCGAGCGGTGCCGGGAGGGGGCGCCCGGCTCGGTCCGGGGCCCCGCCGGCCTGCGCGGGAAAAGAGCGGTGCGCACCGCGAATGCGGCGCGACGATGGGCATGATCCTACGTCCCGTCCCCGTTACAGTCCAGTGGTCTATCTTTCAACGGGTTACGGTCGTTACAGAACGCGACAGGACGATGACGAAACGATTACACGCTGATGCGCCGGGCCGGTGCGCCGCCGATTTCGCGGGTGATTTTCGCGATGCACTCGTGCAGTGCCGGCACCACGTGTTCGTGCAGCCATTCGGGCGAGCACTGGTGCGACGCGCCACCGCAGTTCACCGAATAGCGCTGGCCCGACGGGCCGACGAAACCGGCCGCGACGGCATTGAGGCCCTCGCGCCATTCGCCATTCGCCGATCGCGATCGCGTGGCCGTCGCGCATCGCGTCGTCCAGCGCGGGGGTCAGGCGTGCGGACACATGCGGCCAGTCGTCGCCTGCCGTGGTGCGCAGCGACTCGAGCAGCAGGCGGCGCTCGTCGTCCTCGAGTGCGGCGAGATAGGCGCGGCCGACCGCGGTGCGCGCGATGTCCATCCGCGAGCCGATCTCGAGGCGCGTGACGAGCACGGCCGAGCGCGGCCGGATCACGTCGATCGCGACCATGTCGAGCCGGTCGCGCACCGCGAGGTGCACGGACAGCGACGTGCGTTCGGCCAGCTCGATCATGAACGGCCGCGACCGCGCGCGGATGTCGAAGTTGCGCAGAAAGCCGTGGCTCAGTTCGAGCACCGACGCGGTGAGCACGAAGCGCTCGCTGTCGGGCAACTGGAACAGGAAGCCGGCGCTGACGAGTGTCGCGGTGATGCGCGACACGGTAGGCTTCGGGATGCCGGTCAGTTCGGTCAGCTCGCGGTTGCTGACGGGCGCGTCGGCCGCCGCGATGCGGCGCAGCACGGCGAGGCCGCGGGCGAGGGCGGTGATCTCGTCGGGCGAGGATTCACGGTCCCGCGACGCGGGAGAGGTTACAGTTGTCGACACGAGGGATTCTCTCTATTTCCGAAACTCGATTTCAATTTTGTTGGTATTGTAGGACTATTGTCAAAAGATGCATGTTCTGCGGATGAACCGGTCATTGGATGAGATTTTACGGGTTCACCCTTGGTTTATTAGGAAAACGCTCAAATGTGCGTTGCCAGAAAGTGCATGAACCGGTGCAAATACCGCTTGACTTGTCGGGCGGAAACGGAAAGAATGTCTCACGTTTTCGAAACATCGTTTCAAGAGTTTAACCGGCAACGATGTTTCGCGCAGTCTCTCAGGTTCTAGCACGGCCCTCGGAATGGCTAGAACTTTTTTAGCGCCACGGTCTCCGTGGCGCTTTTTTTTGCCCGTCTTTCCGCGCGTCCGCCCGGACGCGTCAGGCCCGTATTATCCCCCGATCGTCGAAATCCCCCGTTCGAACCCGTGCGGCGTCTGCTTGCGCCTGTTTGCGCGTACGCTTCGCGCGATGCGCGTGCGCAAAAAAAAGCGCGATGCCCGCATGGGGTATCGCGCATCAAACGGCGTGGAGCGCCGACGAATGATCGGTGATGAAGAAAGGGGCGCCCGGCCAGGGGCGCCCGGTCAGGCGCGCTCCTGGCGAGCGCGCCGGCCCGCCTCGCGTGGTCCGGTCAGGCCTTCGCGAGCTTGATGCTGGTCGGCTCGGCCGTCAGGTAGCCGACGCTGGCGCCGAAGCGGTCCTTGAAGTTCGCGCGCACGAGCGGATCGAGCGTCGGCTTGACCTTGTCGTGCAGCGGCGACTCCCAGTCGCCCGCGTGCTGGAAGTTGCTCATGATGTAGGTCCAGCCGTTGATCTCGTCGACCGCGTGCAGGCCCGTCGATTCGGCGCCGGCCGGGCACGACAGCACGCGCACGAGCGACTTCGTGTCGACGTTGTAGGCCCACAGGAAGTTGTTCACGTGCATGCCCGAGTCTTCGCCGATGAAGAGCGTGCGCAACTTTTCGGAGAACTTCAGGTTGTCCGGGTTCGCGATCTTGTCCGGGTTCGCGAGGTTGCCGAGTCCGTCGGCCGCGGCGAGATCCTCGCCGACGAGCGCGGCCGGCGCGCCCATGTCGACCGGCACCCATTCGCTGTCGATCGCACTGCCCGTCGTGTCGCGCTGGCTGCCCTTCAGGTTCAGCGCATAGACGGCGCCCGCGGCGATCTTCTTGTCGACCGCGACGTCGCGCGACACCGCATTGCCCTTGACCATCGACGTTTCGATCCGCGACATCGCCGTGTAGACGATCTTGTCCTTCGCGTTCACGGTCGTGCCTTCGAGCTTCGTAAAGGCCATGCTGCCGCCGAGCAGCGCCGCGTAACGGTGCGTCTCGAGGAACGCGGCCGCCTTTTCCATCCCCGGCTTCACGCGCATCCAGTTGAACTTGCCGCCGAAGTGGATCTTCGCGTAGCTCGGATCGTTCGGGTCGGTGGTCGTCAGGTCCATGATGTCCGACGCCTTCAGCGTGTTCGCGAGCGCTTCGATCTCGCTGCTGGTCGCGTGGCCGATCCTGATCCACGTGAGCGTCGCCGTGCCCGCGCCGGCGGACGACGTCTGCGTCCACTTCGCGACGTACAGCGTGCCGGCCGACAGGTCGGCCGCCTTGTCGGCGACGAACATGAACAGGCCGCCGTTGGTGGCGTCGTCACCCATCATCACGGTGCGCTGGTCCGGCATCACCTGGATCAGCTCGTGCGAGATGCGGCCGAGGCAGTAGTGCTTCTTCACGGTGCCCGTGCCGTCCGGATTCACGGTGATCTCGGGCAGGTGGCCGTAGTGGTAGGGGTTCGCCTTCGTCTCGTCGCCGAACGTGTTCTTGCTGAACGCCTTGAACTGCGTGTCGGTCGCGATCTTCGTCGCGTCCGGCTCGTACTCTTCGCTCGACAGGTGCGTGCCCCACGGCGACAGGCTCGCGCCGCACGTGATCCACAGGCCGTGCGCCTTCGACGTGTCGACGTTGTGGTACTTGACGACCTTCAGCGCGCCATTGGCCGGATCCTGGTCGAGCGTCACCACCGCGATCGGCGACGGCAGCTGGCCGTACTGCGATGCGCTGGCCTGGTCGCGCGTCGTGTATTCGAACTGCACGACGGCGAACACCGTGTTGCCCTTCACGCCGGGCACGTTCGCGTTCTTCAGCGTCAGCAGCGAGCTGCCGTCCGGGCAGTCGGAATAGAACTGGCGCTCCTTGCCGGCCACCGAGCGGTCGATGATCGGCTGGTTGTTGATGTCGTAGTAGCCGCCCGCGAGCGTCGTGCCGCCCTTGCCGTCCGGCACCATGTCGCCCGTCACGAAGAACGGCCGGTACGCCAGCTTGAAGTTGCGCGCCGAGCCGTCCGAGAACGACACCGACAGCGTCGAGCCGACCGTCGTCGTGGCCATCGCGGCCGCGTTGTCGAGCGAGGGCGCGGCCATGGCCGAGAACGTCGCCGACGTGTACGCGGCAGCGACCGGGGCCGGCGTCGATGCCGGATTGTCGTCGCCGCCGCAACCCGTCAGCAGGGCCGGCAGCGCGAGGCCGGAAAGGGGCAGCATCGGCGCGCCGGCGAGGATCTTCAGGGCCTGACGACGGGAAGCATTGGGCAACGCGGGCATGTGGAGTCCAGTTTCAGTTGTTGGAAGAATGGCCTTCGCGAAGCAGGCGGTCGGCAAGCTTGGCGAAGGCAAATTGAAAACTGGACGGAAGTGTAAGGATGCTCGATGAAAGTTTTTTGAATTGAAAACGTAATGATGTGTCGGGCGTTCGTCAGGCGCTCAATCGCGTTCGGGCGTCGCCGAGATGCGGTGGATCGACAGGTCCGCGCCGTCGAACTCGGCTTCGCGGTCGAGGCGCAGCCCGACGGTCGCTTTCAGTGCGCCATAGACGAGCGTGCCGCCCGTGGTCGCGATCGCGATGCCGCCGAGCGTGCCGATCAGCTGCGACATGAACGACACGCCGCCGAGCCCGCCGAGCGCGGGCAGGCCGAACACGCCGGCCGCGAGGCCGCCGAGCGCGCCGCACATGCCATGCAGCGGCCACACGCCGAGCACGTCGTCGATGCGCCACTTGTTCTGTACGCAGGTGAACATCGCGACGAACAGCGCGCCGGCGACGGCGCCGGTGACGAGCGCACCGATCGGATGCATCACGTCGGAGCCCGCGCACACCGCGACGAGGCCGGCGAGCGGCCCGTTGTAGGTGAAGCCCGGGTCGTTGCGACCGGCCATCCACGCGGCGAGCGTGCCGCCGACCATCGCCATCAGCGAGTTCACGGCGACGAGGCCGCTGATCTTGTCGAGCGTCTGCGCGCTCATCACGTTGAAGCCGAACCAGCCGACTGCGAGCACCCACGCGCCGAGCGCGAGGAACGGGATGTTCGACGGCGGATGCGCGGCGATCCGGCCGTCCTTCGCATAGCGGCCGTGGCGCGCGCCGAGCAGCAGCACGGCCGGCAGCGCGACCCAGCCGCCGAATGCGTGCACGACGACCGAGCCCGCGAAATCGTGGAACGGCGCACCGAACGCGTGCGTGAGCCAGGCCTGCACGCCGAAACGTTCGTTCCATGCGATCCCTTCGAAGAACGGATAGATGAAGCCGACGATGATCAGTGTCGCGACGAGCTGCGGATTGAACTTCGCGCGCTCGGCGATGCCGCCGGACACGATCGCGGGGATCGCCGCCGCGAAGGTCAGCAGGAAGAAGAAGCGCACGAGCGCGTAGCCGCTGTGCTGCGACAGCGTGCCGATGTCGTCGAAGAACTCGACGCCGTACGCGATCGTGTAGCCGATGAAGAAATACGCGAGCGTCGACACCGAGAAATCGACCAGGATCTTCACGAGCGCGTTGACCTGGTTCTTCTTGCGGACCGTGCCGAGTTCAAGAAATGCAAAGCCCGCGTGCATCGCGAGCACCATGACGGCGCCGATCAACAGGAACAGTGTGTCGACGCCGGATTTCAGACCATCCATGCCGTGGCTTCCTTGCGCAAAAAACGGGCAAGGAACGCAAGTATCGAGCCAACTTGGTGAACGGTTGCGTGGAGTTGGTGCTCGAACGCCGCGTGGTGCGGCATTCCGGTGAATCATGCACGGGAAGGGGGCGCGGCTGGTGCGGGGCCGGTGTGATGCCGGGTGCACGCGCGTGGTGCGGCGGGTGCGGAACTGGTGCGTGCGACGTGCCGATTGGTGCGGCGTGGTGCGCGATGGTGCGTCGCTGCGCACCGTTCCGGCGCGTCAGCGGCGCGCGAACAGCGCGGGCGGCCGGCGCAGCCGCAGCGCGCACACCGACCAGTAGGCGGAGACGGTTGTGAGCCCGAGCGCGGCAAACGCGAGCGCCGCGAAGCCCGCAAGCGACTGGCCGTCGCCGTCGGGGCCAAGGATGCCTTGCGCGACGATCAGCGCGGCCGTCCAGAAGCCGATCACGGCCTGAGTGAGCAGGCGCGCGGACGCGACGCGGCGCGGGCGCCCGGATTCGGCAAGACGGCGCGTCGACGGCGGGCGCAGGCACAGGAACAGGGTGGCGGCGAGCAGTACGGCCAGGGCGATGAACCAGTTGACGAGAAAATCCATGAAAGAGGGGCACGTCCGAAGCGGATTGAAGCGTGCCCACTTTAGTGTCTTCGCGTGTGCGATTGAATCAGACGAATCCGAAATTGAAAGCCATTTTTAATCGTGGGGCGTGATTGGCCCTGTTCCACAGGCGGTATCATCGACGTCGGTCCAACCATGAGGCCGCGCGACGCGCGGCCGGAGATTGCAGATGAACATGAAGACATCGCGAGCGCGTCGCGTGCCCGGGTCCGTCCTGGCGGCCGTGGCTGCCGGTGCGCTGCTGTTGCTCGCGGGCTGCGAGAAGTCCGGTGCGCCGGTCACGCAACCCGATACGGCCGCGAGCGCGGCCGCCGATGCCGCGAACAATGCGGCCAAGGCGCTCGACCAGGTGGCGAGCACGGTCAACCAGCAGATCAACGCCGCGAAGGCCGGCATCGCGTCCGCGGCGTCGGCCGTGCCGCCGCTGTCCGCGAGCGGCCTCGCTTCCGCCGCGCAGGCGCAGATCGACGCGGCTGCTTCCGCGGTCGTCGCGCATGCGGCTTCCGAAGCCGGCGCGCAGATCGCGCAAGCCGGCAAGAAGCTCCAGCAGTGGAGCCAGCAGAACGCGTCGGGCGCCAAGCCTGCGAGCGGAGAGTGACGCGGGCTTGCATGATCCGCTAAATGTAATTATGATGGTTACACATGTCGCCGGCTGCGGGATGGGCCGGCGTCGTCAAGTGAGTGAGGAATGAATACCAGCAGCCGGTTCGCGTTTGCCGTCCACGTGCTTGCCTTGCTGTCGATGCAGGAAGGCGCGCCGCTGTCGTCCGATATCATCGCGGGCAGCGTGAACACGAATCCGGCGTTGATTCGCCGGTTGCTGTCGATGCTGGCGGCCGCCGGGCTGACCACGTCGCAACTGGGCGCGGGCGGCGGTGCGCTGCTGGCGCGCGAGCCCGGTGCGATCACGCTGCTCGACGTGTATCGGGCGGTCGACGATGCGCAACTGTTCGCGCTGCACCGTGAGGCGCCGAATCCCGCGTGTCTCGTCGGGCGGCACATCCAGGGCGCGCTGATCGACTACATCGGCGACGCGCAGCGGGCGATGGAAGCATCGCTTGGCACGCGCACGCTGGCCGACGTCACGGCCGACGTGCTGGATCTGGAGCAGCGCACGCAACAGGCGGCGCGCGCCGGCGGGTGACCGGCGGCAGGGCAGGAAGCCGGGCGGCGCGACAGGCGCGGCGGCCGGTGCAACGGGGGCTATGCCCCGTTTTTTTCGGTCTTATCTGTAATTAAATGTGTTACATATTTTTCTGACTGGAGAATCGATATGACGCAACGTACTTTGAATATCGCGCTGTTTGGCGCCACCGGCACGATCGGCTCGCGCATCGCTGCAGAAGCCGCACGACGCGGCCATCGCGTGACCGCGCTGTCGCGCCACCCGGGTGCGGCCGGCGACGGCATCACTGCGAAGGCGGCCGACCTGTTCGACGCCGCCAGCATCGCGGCCGCGCTGCCGGGCCATGACGTCGTCGCGAGCGCGTACGGTCCGAAGCAGGACGATGCGGCGAAGGTCGTCGCGGCCGCGAAGGCGCTGGTCGCCGGCACGCGCCAGGCGGGGCTGAAGCGGCTCGTGGTGGTGGGCGGCGCCGGTTCGCTCGAAGTCGCGCCCGGCAAGCAGCTCGTCGACAGCGAAGGTTTCCCGGAAGCGTACAAGGCGGTCGCGCTCGCGCACCGCGACGCGTTCGACTACCTGCAGACGGTCGGCGATCTCGACTGGACGTTCTTTGCGCCGGCTGCGCTGATCGCCCCGGGCGAGCGGACGGGTACGTTCCGCACGGGTGCCGGCAAGCTGATCGCGGACGCGCAAGGCAACAGCAAGATCTCCGCGGAAGACTATGCGATCGCGTTCGTCGACGCGCTCGAGCAAGACAGCTTCGTGCGCGAGATCGCGACGGTCGCGTATTGAGCGGCGTGCCGGCCGGCGGCGCGTGCGCGCCGGGCCGGCCGTGACAGGCAGGAACGCCAGGCGATTCCACCCTGATGGGCGGGATCGCCTGTTTCATTTGGCGCGTGCCGCGTGCCGGCGGATCCGTTCATGCGATGCGCGTACCGGATCGGTATTTATACCGGTCGACGCGGCGCAGCGGTTTTCATATTGTTCCCCGTTGGGCAGGATGCATAGAATAAATTTCTATCTACGAGGGACTGGAGAAATGGACGCCATCGATCGCAAGCTGCTGGAGCTCTTGCAGGCGGATGCCACGCTACCGATCGCGGAACTGGCGCAGCGCGTGAACCTGTCGCAGACGCCGTGCTGGAAGCGCGTGCAGCGGCTCAAGGAAACCGGCGCGATTCGCGCGCAGGTTGCGTTATGCGATCCGCGCAAGCTCGGGGTCGGCACGACCGTGTTCGTCGCGATCCGCACGAACCAGCACACCGAGGAATGGGCGCAGCGTTTCACGCAGGCCGTGCGCGACATGCCGGAAGTGGTCGAGGTGTACCGGATGAGCGGCGAGACCGACTATCTGCTGCGCGTCGTGGTGGCCGGCATCGACGATTACGACCGCGTCTACAAGCAGCTGATTCGCGCGGTGCCGCTGTTCGACGTCAGCTCGTCGTTCGCGATGGAGCAGATCAAGTATTCGACCGCGCTGCCCGTGCGCGATCTTGCCGAGCCGGCATAACGCGGCAAGGAAACGCGGCAATGAAGCGACGCGGGCGCGCATCGCACCCGCGGGTTCAGCGGCCGCGCGCCAGTGCGCGCGCGCGTTTGTCGGCCAGTGCGTCGCGGCGCACGAAATTCGCGACGAACGGGCTGGCCGGATGGTGATGCAGTGCATACGGCGTATCCCATTGCGCGAGCTGGCCGTCCTTCATCACGCCGATCCGGTCGGCGATCGCAAACGCTTCGGCCTGGTTGTGCGTGACGAGGATCGCGGTGTGGCCCGTGCGTTTCAGGATGTCGCGCAGCTCGAACGCAAGCCGCTCGCGCGTATCGACATCGAGATTCGAGAACGGCTCGTCGAGCAGCAGTAGCTCCGGCGACGGCGCAAGCGCTCGCGCGAGTGCGACGCGCTGCTGCTGGCCGCCCGACAGTTCGTGCGGATACGCGCCGCCGGAATCGGCGAGGCCCACGAGTTCGAGCATTTCCGCGACGCGCATGCGACGTTCGGCCTTCGGCATGCGCCGCAGGCCGAACGCGACGTTGTCCGCCGCGCTCAGGTGCGGGAACAGCGCGTAGTCCTGGAACATCATGCCGATGCGGCGCCGCTCGGGCGGCACGTCGAGCGACGGCGCCGCGACGGGCACGCCGTCCAGCACGATGCGTCCCATGCGCACCGGTTCGAAGCCGGCGATCGCGCGCAGCACGGTGGTCTTGCCGCAGCCCGACGCGCCGAGCAGGCAGCCGATGTCGCCGCGCGGCAGCGCGAGGCTCAGCCCGTCGACCACGGTGCGGCGGCCGTGCGGCGTGTCGTAGGCGAGGCAGAGGTCATCGAGTTCGAGCAGGTTCACGGTGTCAGGCTCCGATCTTGTGGCGGGTGCGGGCGAGCAGGATCACGGGCACGAGCCCGGCCAGCACGATCGCGAGCGCGGCGACCGCGCCTTCTTCATAGGTGCCGCGCGCGGCTTCCGCATACAGCCAGGTTGCGAGCGTGTCGAAGTTCAGCGGACGCAGCAGCAGCGTCGCCGGCAATTCCTTCATCGCGTCGACGAACACCAGCAGCGCGCTCGTCGTGAGCGCGGGCCGCAGCAGCGGCAGGTGCACGCGGCGCAGCGTGCCGCCGGCCGTCTCGCCGAGCGAGCGCGCCGCCTGTTCGAGCGACGGCGGGATCCGCGCGAGGCCGGCCTCGATGCTGCCGGCCGGGATCGCGAGAAAGCGCACGGTATAGGCGATCACGAGCGCGGCCGCCGAGCCCATCAGCAACAGCCCGTCGCGGCCGAGCGCCGCGCCGAACAGCCGGTCGGCTGCCGCGAACGGAATCAGCAGGCCGATCGCGAGCACGGTGCCCGGCACCGCATAGCCGAGGCTCGCGATGCTTGCGCACACGCGGGCCGGGCCGGCGCGGGCGCTGTCGCGTTGCGCGCGTGCGGCCCACGCGACGACGAGCCCGCACGCGACGGTCGCGACGGTGGCGGCGGTGGCGATCGTCAGCGTGTTCGCGAGCCCCGTCATCAGTTGTGCGGACACGCCGCCGACGAGGTGCAGCCGCTTGGCCGTCTCGACCGCGAGGTATGCGGCCGGCGCGCCGAAGCCGAGCAGCACGGGCAGCCAGCCCAGCACGGCGGCGCCGAATGCAGCCGGGCCCGTCAGGCGGCGCGGCGCGATCGGCCGCATGCGCCGGCCATGCGCGTAGCGCTGCCGACGGCGCCCGTAGCGTTCGAGCACGATCATGCCGACGACGATCGCGAGCATTGCAAGCGCGATCTGCGCGGCGCCGGCAAGATCGGAGCGCGTGATCCAGGTCGTGTAGACGGACACGGTCAGCGTCTGCACGCCGAGGAATTCCGATGCGCCGATATCGTTCAGCGTTTCGAGCAGCGCGAGGCTCACGCCGACCGCGATCGCGGGCCGCGCGAGCGGCACGACGACGCGCCAGAACGTGGCGATCCGTCCCGCGCCGAGCGTGCGCGCGGCTTCGAGCAGGCTCGCGGACTGCGTGACGAACATCGCGCGCGTGCTCAAGTAAACATAGGGATACAGCACGAAGCCGAGCACGAAGATTGCGCCGGGCAGCGAGCGCAGGTCGGGCAGGCGGAACTGGCGCGGGTTGTCGAAGCCGAGCAGCCAGCGGATCGCGCCCTGTACCGGGCCGATCGGGTGCAGCAGGTCGAGATACGCGAACGCGACGATGTAGGTGGGCACCGCGAGCGGCAGCAGCAGCGCCCACGTCAGTATCCGGCGGCCGGGAAAGTCGTACGCGGTGACGAGCCACGCGCAGCCGGTGCCGACGATCGACACGATCGCGCCGACCCCGGCGAGCAGCAGCAGCGTATTGACGAGCGCCTGCGGCAGCACGAATTCGGCGAGATGCCGCCAGTGCGCGAGATCGGCATCGAACGCGGCCGCCACGAGCACCGCAAGCGGCGCCGCGACCGCCGCGGCGATCGCCAGCGCCGCGCTCAGCCACAGGCTGCCCGCGCGCGGCAGCAGGCGCGGCCGGCATGACGCGCGGCGCGCGCCGGCGGTCGTGGCGTCAGTTGTCAAAACCGACCTTGTCGACGAGCTGGCTCGCCTGCTTGCGATGCTTCGCGATGTCCGCCAGCGGCAGCGGGTCGATCTTCAGCATGCCGAAGCTGGCGATCACCGGGTCGAGCTTCACGTTCGCGCGCACCGGGTATTCGTAGTTCGCCTGCGCATACAGCGCCTGCGCTTCCGGCGACACGAGGTATTCGAGCAGCTTCACCGCGTTGGCCTTGTGCGGCGCGTGCTTCGCGACCGTCGCACCGCTGATGTTGACATGCGTACCGCCGCTCTTCGCGTTCGCGAACGTCGGCCGCACGACCTTGATCGCGTCGCCCCACTTGCGCGCGTCGCTGCCGGGCTCCGCGTTCTTCATGTGACCGACGTAGTACGCGTTCGCGAGGCCGACGTCGCAGATGCCGCCGAGGATGTCGCGCGCGACGTCGCGGTCGCCGCCCGTCGCCTTGCGCGCGAGGTTCGCCTTCACGCCGCGCAGCCACTTCTCGGTCGCCGCTTCGCCGTCGTGCGCGATCATCGCCGCGACGAGCGCCGTGTTGTACGGATGCTGGCCCGAGCGGATGCAGACCTTGCCCTTCCATTTCGGATCGGCGAGATCCTCGTAGCGGAACGCATCGACCTTCAGGTCCTTCTCGACGTACAGCACGCGGTCGCGCAGCGACAGCGCGTACCAGTCGCCGTTCGCGCCGCGCAGGTTCGCGGGAATCGCGTCGTCGAGCGCCTTCGAGCGCACCGGCTGCGTGAGCCCGCCGTCGACGAGATCGAGCAGGTTGCCGACGTCGACCGTCATCAGCACGTCGGCCGGCGACTGCGCGCCTTCCGCCTTCACGCGCTCGAGCAGGCCGTCCTTCACGAACACCGTGTTGACCTTGACGCCGCTCTGCTTCGTGAACGCATCGATGAGCGGCTGGATCAGCTTCGGTTCGCGGGTGGTGTACAGGCTCACTTCCTCGGCGGCCTGGGCCAGCGGCGCGAAAGCGGCGGCGGCAAGGGCGAGGGCGCCGGCAAGCGGCAGCAGGCGGGTGCGCGGATTCGACATGGAGACTCCGGAGGGGCAGGTGGACGAAGGGAGCGTTCCGGGGCGCGCCTGCCGCCCGAGCGACCCGAAACATTACAAAGTGAAAGATTTCGGATTCTAGATCGAAATGGGAACGATTATCAAATGAAAGCTTTCGACAGGCGGGGAGAGGCGGGGGATGGGGATAGCCAACGGCGCGTCGCAGCGGGCGCGCAAGCGCGTAGAATGCCCGCTTCGATGAATTTGACGGAGTCGCCCCGACCATGAACGATCAGCGCAAGAAGAACCCTGTCCGCAACGTGAGCATCCTGATCGTCGTGGCCGTGCTGCTCGTGATCGGGACGATCCTGTACAACGCGATTTCGCAGAAGCACGCGTACGACGAGGCCCATCCGGCCGAGGCCGCGAGCGCGGCGTCGCACTGACGTGCCGATGCGCGGCCCGGCGGACCGCGCACGTGGTGGGGGTGTGAAGGGGATGAATCCCCGGCTGTTGCGGCGATAGATGTCGCGCGGAGCCGGGGAAGAAGCGGGCGCCTGAACGGGCGCACCGCGTATGCAGGTCAGCCGTGCGTCAACGTGACGCAGGTGCGAATTTCGGGCGGATCCGTGCGTAGAACACGACCGCGAGCAGCACGAGCCAGGCCGCGCCGACATACAGCGCGATGCGCGTGTCCTCGAACCAGCCGAGCATCACGATCACGAAGCCCATGAATGCGATCGTCAGGGCCGGCGCGACCGGCCACAACGGCACCTTGAACTTCAGCGCCGCGACTTCGGCGTTCGACAGCCGGCGGCGCATCGCGACCTGCGACAGCAGGATCATCAGCCACACCCACACGGTGGCGAACGTCGCGATCGCCGCGACCATCAGGAACACGTCCTTCGGCATCAGGTAGTTGAGCAGCACGCCGACGAGCAGCGCGGCTGCCATCACGACCACCGTGACCCAGGGCACGCCGTGCCGCGACGTCGTCATCAGCACGCGCGGCGCCTGGCCCTGCCGCGCCATCCCGAACATCATCCGGCCCGCGCCGAAGATGTCGCTGTTGATCGCGGAGATCGCCGCGCTGATCACGACGAGGTTGAGGATCGTTGCAGCCGATTTCACGCCGAGTGCCGAGAAGATCTGCACGAACGGGCTGCCGTCGCCGCCGACACCCGTCCACGGGCTGATCGACATCAGCACGACCATCGTCAGCACGTAGAACAGCAGGATGCGCGCGGGCACCGCGTTGATCGCGCGCGGAATCACGCGTTCCGGATCCTTCGCCTCGCCGGCGCTCATCCCGATCACCTCGATGCCGCCGTACGCGAAGATCACGACCGACAGCGACGCGATCAGCCCGCCGACGCCGTTCGGCAGGAAGCCGCCGTGGTTCCACAGGTTCGCGAACGTCGGCACGTCGGCCGAGTGGCCGAAGTGCATGCCGGTCAGCAGGATCGCGACGCCGCCGCCGATCATCGCGACGATCGCGCCGACCTTGATGATCGACAGCCAGAACTCGAGCTCGCCGAACACCTTCACGTGGCACAGGTTCAGCCCGCAGATGATCGTGACGACGCCGAGCACCCAGATCCATTGCGGGACACCGGGAAACCAGAAGCCCATGTAGATGCCGAACGCGGTGATGTCGGCGATCGCGACGATCACCATTTCGAGCGTGTAGGTCCAGCCGGTGACGAATCCGGCGAACGGGCCGAGGTTCTCGGTCGCGTAGTGGCCGAACGAGCCGGCCACGGGTTCGCGCACGGCCATCTCGCCGAGCGCGCGCATCACCATGTAGACGGCTGCGCCGCCCAGGATGTACGCCAGGATCACGGCCGGGCCCGCGAGCTGGATCGCGGACGCCGAACCGTAGAACAGGCCCGTGCCGATCGCCGAACCCAGCGCGAGAAAGCGGATATGCCGCGCGCTCAGGTGGCGCTGCAAGTTTTTCATCGAGTCTCCGATATCGTTATGCGACGGACCGGGCAAGCGGGGCCGATCCGATTGGCTCAAGTTGTCTATACAACTTGAATGTGAACGAATGATAACAAGCCGGGCCGGGTGACCGGAATCGGGTATTCCCTGACTGGCGCGACGGGCGCAATAGGGGGCTGGGCGGTCGCGCGGCGAGGGCGCAGGCCGCGTGGAGCGGGCGGGTCATGCTTTCGGGGATCGCTGAATCGGGGGAGCGCCGGGGCCGATCCGCGGGATGCGCGGGCCGGCCACCGGCGGGGTAACGCCGCGGTCAGGCGGGCAGGCGGATCACGCTCGCATCCTTGCGGATCAGCAGCGAAGACGCAAGCATCTGCTTGCATTGGTGCGCGAGCACCTTCAGGTCGTGCGTGAGCTCGGCTCCCACCGCATCGGATTTCTCCGCGGACACGACCATCGCATCGAGGTCGCGCGTGATCTGCTTCGACGCGTCGAGCTGATCGGCGGGCGGCGGCTCGCCGGCCTCGGCCTTCTCGAGATTGTCGAGCACCGCGGCGAGGCCGCGATGCAGCGCATCGTCGTGGAGGATGCTGCCGTCGGCTGCGCAGGCCGTGCGGATCAGCGGCGCGGCGGCCGTGATCTGCGCGCCGAGCACGTGGGTCTGCACGAGCAGGTCGTTCAGTTCGGGCACGAAGCGCTGGTGCGCCTTCGGCTCGATCATCATCCGCTGGAATGCCTGCCCGAGATTCGCGAACGCGATGTGCACGTCCTTGCGCGCGAGGCGGTAGCGGTAGTCGTCGTCGAGCGTCGTGGCGGGCGTCTCGATGGCCGCGGCGACGACCGGCACGACGGCCGCGCCGTCGGCGGCCGGCACCGGCGGCGGCGACATGCCGCGCCCGGCGCGCCACACGGCTTCGAAATACTTGCGGGTGGCGGTGAGCATGTCGGCGACCTGCTTGCCCATCAGCCGGTATTCCCAGTACGGGAACAGCCGGCTCGCGGCGATCGCGATCATGCAGCCGACCACGGTGTCGATCGCGCGCTCGCCGATGATCCGCATGCTGCCCGGCGCGAGCAGGTGGAACATCAGCAGCACGTACGACGACGTGAACACGACGCTCGCCGCGTAGTTGAACAGCAGCAGGCTGTAGCTCATCACCATCGACCCGAACATGATCGCGATCAGCAGGTGCGGCTCCTTCACCGTGTAGATCAGCGCGATGCTCGCCGCGCAGCCGATCAGCGTGCCGATGATCCGCTGCGCGTTGCGCTGCTTGGTGAGCGAGTAGCCAGGCTTCAGGATGATGATGGTCGTCATCACGATCCAGTACGCGTTCGTGAGCGGCAGCAGGCGGCCGAGCCAGAAACCGACCGCCACCGCGATCGTCACGCGCAGCGCGTGGCGAAAGCTCGGCGAGCGCATGTTCAGGTTCGAGAAGATCAGCAGCGGCGACATCCGGCGGCGCTGCAGGAAGCGCGTGAGCGCCTTGTCGATCTTCAGTTCGGTTTGCTGCGGATCGGCGTGGCCCGACAGGTTGCGGCGCATCCGGTCGATCAGGCGCGTCGCGCTCCAGATGCGCCGGAACGTGGCGAGCACGGCCGCATACGCCTCCGCGTTGGTGGCCGCGAAGTTCTTCTTGCGCATCAGCTCGATCTCGTACTCGATCGCGCGCAGTTCGGCCTTCACGCTGATCCGCGAATGCGGCGCGCGGTTCTCGAGCACCGCGAGGCCGATCTCCTCGAGATCGGCGGCTGCCTTGCAGATCAGGTCGCGGTAGAAAATGATCAGGTCGGATCCGCCGAACGTATTGCGCACCAGCGGGTAGTCGGTGTGCGCACCGACGAACAGCTCGTGCAGGTCGACGCTGTTGATGAACAGGTTGTACATCGTCGTGCGGCCGGGGTCGAGCTTGCCGCGCCGCAGCTTCGGCAGGTTGCGCAGCACGATGTCGCGCGCGGTTTCCTGCGTTTCGACCGCGGTGATCTGCCGGGCGACGAGATTGCGGTAGCACTCGTCGAGATCGGCATCGAGATCGTAGAACTGCGCGCGCGCGAGCAGGTAGTCGGCGCAGGCGAACAGGCTCTCGGCGAGTGCCTGCTGCTCGATCCGGCGCGCCTGCCATTGCGACACGAGCGTGGCCCAGTACGTGTACCAGAGGCCGCCCGCGAGAATCCAGCCAGCGTTGATGAACGCCTGCAGCGGCGTGAACTTCTCCTCGAGCGTCATCACCATCATGAACAGCGTCGCGAAGCTGATCTGCGGCCAGCGGTTGCCGTACACGACGATCAGCGACAGCACGAAGGTGAGCGGCACGATGGCGAGCCACAGCACGAAGATGTTCGGTGTCGCGAGGCCGGTCGCGAGCGCGGCCAGAAAACCGATCACGCTGCAAGCGAGCATTTCGTTGTGCTTGTACTTGAGCGGGCCCGGCATGTCGACGACGCAGGCGCCGAGCGCGCCCGTCGAAATCGTGAAGCCGAGCTCCCGGTTGTGAAACACGATCAGGCACAGCACGGCCGGCAGCGAGACGCCGACCGCGATCCGCAGGCCGCCGAAAAAGTACTGGCTGTAGAAAAACTTTCTGATTTCGACCGAATAGCGCATCGATGGGCTGAATGGCAGACGAAGACGCCCGGGGGCGGCATCTTGACTGGCGACGAGTCTATCGTATTTCGCGGTCCGCAAAACCTGGCTTTCCGGACGAGGTCCGCTGCGACGGTCCATTTGCTATCCTTGGTGATCCTGTTCGCCCGGCTGGCCCGGCGCGACGTACCGACTCCCGCTTCATGCTCCATCTCTTCTATTCGAACCGTCACGAAACGCTGGCCGACGCGCTGCTCGAGGATCTGGCCGCGTTCCCGGCCAGCAATGGCCCGTGGGCGCAGCAACAGGTCATCGTGCCGAGCGCGGCGCTGCGCCGCCGTCTCGAGCTCGACATCGCCGCGCGCAACGGCGTGTGCGCGAACGTCGAGTTCACGTATCTCGCACAATGGCTGTGGGCACAGATCGGCCGTGTGCTGACGGTGCCCGCGCGTTCGCCGTTCGCCCCCGATCGCCTCGTATGGCGCTGCTACCGGCTGTTTGCGCAGGCGTCCGACGGTGCGCCGTGGCTCGCGTCGCCGCGGCTGGCCGCGTATTTGTCCGCGTCCGACGATGCGATGCGCTACGAACTCGCGCACCGCGTCGCGGCCGTGCTCGATCATTACCTGACCTATCGCCCCGAATGGCTGGCCGCGTGGCAGGCCGGCGAATCCGTGCTCGCGGGCGACGGCGCGCCGCGCGGCGTCAGCGACGCCGCACGCGACGACGAGCGCTGGCAGGCCGCGCTGTGGCGCGTGCTGCTCGCCGAGCTGAGCGACAGCGGCACGCCGCCCGCGCACCGTTTCCTCGTCGAAGCGCGCCATCTCGATGCCGACGCGGTTGCGCGCGCCGATTGGCCTGAATCGGTCAGCGTGTTCGCGCTGCCGACGATGCCGCCGCTGCATGTCGCGCTGCTGCGCGAGCTGTCGCGCTGGATCGACGTGCGCGTCTATGCGTTGAACCCGTGCCGCGAATTCTGGTTCGACATCGTGACCGCCGCGCATGCCGAGGCGCTCGATGCGGCCGGGCGGCTCGACTACCAGGAAGTCGGCCATCCGCTGCTCGCGGAATGGGGCAGGCAGACCCAGGCGCAGCTGCACATGCTGCACGAACTGACTGAAAGCGCCGCGTCGGGCGACGCGTCGCGTTTCGTCGAGAATCCCGCGCCGACGTGGCTCGCGCGCGTGCAGAACGCCATTCTCGACCTGCAGCCGGAGGCCGAAGCCGGCGATGCACCGGCCGAGCGCGGGATCGAGGTGCACGTGTGTCACAGCCTTGCACGCCAGCTCGAGGTGCTGCATGACCGGCTGCTCGCGTGGTTCGATGCCGACGCGAGCCTGCAGCCGTCCGACGTGCTCGTCGCGGTGGCCGATCTCGCGGCGGCCGGGCCGCTGATCGACGCCGTGTTCGGCACGGCCGGCGCCGGCGGCGCGCGCGTGCCTTACCGGATTACCGGCTTGCCGCCGTCACAGGCGAACCCGGTCGCGCGTGTGCTGCTCGACTGGCTCGCGTTGCCGGAGCGGCAGGTCGGCGCGCCCGAGCTGGTCGAATGGCTGCGCGTCGACGCGGTCGCGGCACGCTACGGCATCGATGCGGCGGCGCTGGAGACGGTGCAGACCTGGCTCGCGGCCGCCGGCGCGCGGCGTGGGCTGTCGCCGCTCGTGAGCGACGACGCGGCCGTGCCGTCGCCGCGCCATACGTTCTCCGATGCGCTCGCGCGGCTCTTTCTCGGTTACGCGATGCCGGAAGGCGCGGCGCCGGTCGGCGCGTGGCTGCCGATCGAGGCCGCCACCGGCAGCGAGGCCGAACTGCTCGGCCGGCTCGCGCGCTTCACCGACGATCTCGACGGCTTCGCGCGGCGGCTGGCCGAATCGCATACGCCGCAAGGATGGAGCGAACTGTTCGCCGACACGCTCGCCCGTTTCTTCGATTCGGGCGCCGCGTATGCGGACGCGCTCGCAGGCGTGCGCGATGCGCTCGACGCGATGCTGGCCGCGATGACGGAGGGGGCGCCCGACGAAGCGTTGCCGGCGGCCGTCGTCCGGGCCGGGCTGGCCGCCGCGCTCGACGATCCGGCGCGCGGCGGGGTGCCGTGGGGCGGCGTCACGTTCTCGTCGCTGACGAGCCTGCGCGGCTTGCCGTATCGCGTCGTCTGCCTGCTCGGGATGGACGATGGCGTGCTGCCGAGTCTCGCGCGCGCAGACGAATTCGACCTGATGGCCGTGTTGCCGAAGCTCGGCGACCGCCAGCGCCGCGACGACGAGCGCAACCTGTTTCTCGACCTGCTGCTCGCCGCGCGCGACCGGTTGCTGGTTGCCTATACGGGCCGCAGCATTCGCGACAACGCACCGTTGCCGCCCGCGGCACTCGTCGACGAACTGCTCGACCATCTCGCGCTCGTCACGGCCGGGCCCGACGCCGCACCGGACGCGGTCGAGGCCGCGCGGCGCGCATTCGTCGTCGAGCATCCGCTGCAACCGTTCGCGGCTGCGTATTTCCAGCCCGGCAGCGAACTCGTTTCCTATGACGCCGAGCGTGCGACGCTCGCGACGCTGCTGGCCGCCGAGGCGTCGCGCGACGGGCCGCGCGAGCTGCCGTTCTTCGCGCAGCCGCTGCCGGCCGAACCGGTCGAGCCGGTTGCATTCACCGAATTCGAACGTTTCTGGCGGCATCCCGCGCGTGCGCTGCTGCGCGCGCGGCTCGGCATCGTGCTCGCCGACGCGCAGGCCGAACTGCTCGACACCGAGCCGTTCGCGCTCGACTTCGCCGGCAGCGATGCGCTCGCCGAGCGCGTGCTGCCGCTGCTGATCGAATCGGACGAGGGCGGCGTGCACGATCATGCGCTGCGCATTGCGGATGCGAGCCCCGAACTGCCGGGCGGCGCGACGGGCGCCGTGTGGCGCGACCAGGCGCTCGGCTCGATGACGCAACTGGCGTCGAACGTGCGCCGCGCGCTGGCCGACGGGATGGAGCGGCGGCCGTTCTCGCTCACCGTGGTGCCCGCCTGGCCCGACACGGAGCAGGCGCTGTTCGGCGCCGACGACGCGCTGTTGTCGGCCGACGCGGTGAGCGCGCCGCTCGAACTGCACGGCACGCTGAACCGGCTCACGCCAGCCGGGCAGATCATCTATCGCTATGCGCGGCCGAGCGCGCGCGACTACCTGTCCGCGTGGCTCGCGCATCTCGTCTACTGCGCGATCGAGCCGGGCGGCCCGCGCCGCACGCTGTGGTTCGGTAGCGGCGGCGCATTCGAGCTGACGCCCGTCGCGGCGCCGCTGGAGCGGCTCGCGCCGCTTGCCGCGCTGTTTCGCGCGGGGCGGCGCATGCCGCTGCGGTTTTTCCCGCGCAGCGCGTGGGCGAGGGTGTCCGACGGCGAAGCCAAGGCCGCGAGCGTGTGGATCAACGAGCGCGTCGTGAGCGAGGCCGACGATCCGGCCATCGCGATCGCGTGGCGCGGTGCGCATGCATCGCTCGACGAGCCGTTCGGCACGCTCGCGCGGCTCGTGTTCGATCCGCTCGTCGAGCATCTGAAGGAGGTCGCATGAGCGCCGTATCTCAGCCGAAGCAGGCGCTCGAACTCGACGTGTTCGCGTGTCCGCTCGACGGCGTCAACCAGATCGAGGCGTCGGCCGGCACCGGCAAGACCTGGAACATCTGCGCGCTGTATGTGCGCCTGCTGCTCGAAAAGGATCTCGGCGCGGACGAAATCCTCGTCGTGACCTTCACGAAAGCGGCGACCGCCGAGCTGCACGAGCGGATTCGCGGCCGGCTCGCGCAGCTCGCGCATGCGCTCGACACGGGTGACGACGGCGGCGATCCGTTCATCGAGCGTCTGCTCGAAACGACGCTCGGCGAAGACGGCGCGCTCGATCCGGAAACGGCCGCGAAGCGGATCCGGCGCGCGCTGCGCGCATTCGACCAGGCCGCGATTCATACGATTCACGCGTTCTGCCAGCGCGCGCTGCAGGAAGCGCCGTTCGCGGCCGCGATGCCGTTCGCGTTCGACATGGAGGCCGACGACGCGTCGCTGCGCTTCGAACTGGCCGCGGATTTCTGGCGCACGCGCGTCGAACCGGCGGCCGCGCGCTGGCCGGGCTTCGCGACCTGGCTCGTCGAATCGGGCGCCGGCCCGGCCGCGCTCGATGCGCAGCTCGCGCGCCGGCTGAAGAAGCCGCTCGCCGCGCTGCGCTGGGATGGCGTGACCGAGCCGGACGAATCGGCCGAGGCCGCCGCGGCCGAATGCTTCGCCGAGGCCGCGCGGATGTGGGCCGCCGAGCGCGAAGCGATCGATGCGTTGCTGCGCGTCGCGCAGCCCGCGCTCAACCAGCGCTCGCACAAACCGGAGGCGGTTGCCGATGCGCAGGCTGCATGGGTCGCGCATTTCGCGCAGGGCGACGCGACCGCCACGCTGCCGAAGGCCGCGCTGAAGCTCACGCGCACCGCGCTCGTGAAGGCGACGAAAAAAGGCGGCGTGACACCCGAACACGCATTCTTCGACGTGGCCGACGCGCTCGAAGCGGCCGTGGCGGCGGCCGAGGCCGCGCAGCGCGCGCGCTGGCTCGCGCTGATCGCCGAATGGCTCGACATGGCGCCGGGCGAGCTGGCCGAGCGCAAGCGCACGCGGCGCGTCGTCTCGTTCGACGATCTGCTCGCGAACCTGTACCACGCGCTGCATGCGCATCCGTGGCTGGCCGAGACGCTGCGCGCGCGCTATCCGGCCGCGCTGATCGACGAGTTCCAGGATACCGACCCGCTGCAGTTCGCGATCTTCGACAAGATTTTCGCGCCGGGCGGCCCGCTGTTTCTCGTCGGCGATCCGAAGCAGGCGATCTACAGCTTTCGCGCGGCCGATCTGCATACCTATCTTGCCGCGCGCGCACGGGCGAGCGCGTGCTACACGCTCGCGGTCAACCAGCGTTCGACGCCCGCGATCGTCGATGCGTGCAACCGCTTCTTCATGTCGAATCCGCGCGCATTCGTGCTCGACGGGCTCGACTACTACGCGGTGCGTGCCGGCACGCGCGTGCGTGCGCCGTTCGTCGACGCAACCGATCCGGGCCCGGCCGGCGATTTCCGGGTGTGGGCGTTGCCGGGCGGCGAAGGCACGCTGCTCAAGCGCGACGCGCAGGCGCAGGCCGCCCAGGCCTGCGCGGCCGAGATCGCGCGGCTGATGCGCGGCGCGCGCGAAGGGCGCGTGCGGCTCGGCGAGACGCCGCTGTCGCCGGGCGACATTGCGGTACTCGTGCAGACGCACCGGCAGGGCAGTCTCGTGAAGCGCGTGCTGGCCACGTGGGGTATCGGCAGCGTCGAACTGGCGCAGGCTTCGGTGTTCTCGACCGGTGACGCCGAGCAGCTCGAACGCGTGCTGGCGGCGATCGACGCGCCGGGCGACCTGCGGCGTCTGCGTGCGGCACTCGCATCCGACTGGTTCGGCCTCGACGCCGGCGCGCTGTGGCGGATGGAGCAAGGCGACGGCGATGCGCAACGTGAAGCATCCGCGGCCGATAGCGCCGACGCGATGAGCTGGGTCGAGCGCTTCTCGCGGTACCGGCTGTTGTGGCGCGAACGCGGCTTCGCGGTGATGTGGCGCACGTTCACGCGCGAGCTGCGGATTGCCGAGCGGCTGATGGCCGGTGCGGACGGCGAGCGTCGCGTGACCGACATCAACCACCTGGCCGAACTGACGCAGGCACGCGCGTCCGCGCAGCCGGGCATCGCACCGACGCTGCGCTGGCTCGCCGCGCAACGGCTCGACGGTGGCGGCGAGGAAGCGCAGCTGCGGCTCGAATCCGATCGCAACCTCGTGCAGATCGTCACCGTGCACAAGTCGAAAGGCCTCGAATACGCGATCGTGTTCTGTCCGTTCCTGAACGACGGCGGATTGCGCGAGCCGCCCGCGTCCGCGCTGCCCGATGCGCGCGAATATCACGACGACGCGGGCGACGCGGTGCTGCATTACGGGTGCGACGACGAGGCGGCCGCGCACGCGGCGCGGCAGGCGTTGCGCGAGCAGGCCGCGGAACGCGCGCGGCTCGTCTACGTGGCGCTGACGCGCGCGGTCTATCGCTGCTACGTCGTCGCCGGGCCGTATCTGTCGTCGCGCTCGACGCGCGAAGCGCGGCGCAGCGTGCTCAACTGGCTCGTCGCGGGCGCCGGCCAGTCGTTCGATGCCTGGCTCGACGAGCCGCCCGACGAAGCCGCGCTCGATACGGCGTGGCACGCGTTGGCGGGCGGCCCCGTGAGCGTCGCGCCGCTGCCGGCGCCGGCGCGACCCGAGCGTCTCGCGGCCGGGCACGATGCGTCGCAGACGCTCGCGGCACGCCATGCGACGCGCGTGCTGCGCGATGCGTGGCGGATGGCCAGCTTCAGCTCGCTGACCGCGTCGATGGCGCGCGAGGAGGCGGGCGTCGCGGCCGTGCCCGACGACGAACTGCGGCCCGATCACGATGCGCTCGCCGCGGTGGCGCCGGATGGCGAGTGGCTATTGGCCGATACGGTCGCACCCGAACCGCCCGACGACGACATCCTCGTGTTCCCGCGCGGCGCGGCGGCCGGCGAGTGCCTGCACCGCCTGTTCGAACTCAGCCGCTTCACGGAGCCCGAGTCGTGGCCCAGGGCCGCGCTCGGCGCGCTGCACGACCGGCCGGTCGAGGCCGAGCCCGAACTTGCGACGCGCCTGCCGGCGATGATGGTGCAGCTGGTCGACGATGTCGTCAGCACCGAGCTCGTGCCGGGCATGCGGCTCGCCGATCTCGATCCGGCGAAGCGGCTCGACGAAATGGGTTTCCTGTTCCCGGCGCCGTCGCTCGACCTGATGGCGCTGCGTCGCCTGCTGGTCGCGCACGGCTACCCGGACGTTGCACTGGAGGCGGGCCTGCTCGCCGGTTTCATCAAGGGTTTCATCGACATGATCGTCGAACACGACGGCCGCTTCTGGATCGTCGACTGGAAGTCGAACCATCTCGGCACGACGCCGGACGCCTACGGCCCGCGCGCGCTCGACGTCGCGATGGCCGATCACGCGTATCACCTGCAGGCGCTGCTCTATACGGTCGCACTGCATCGCTATTTGCGCGGGCGGTTGCCCGATTACGACTACGACACGCATATCGCGGGCTACCTGTACCTGTTCGTGCGCGGCGTGCGGCCCGACTGGCGTAGCAGCGGCGAGCCGGCCGGCGTGCATGCGCGGCGGCCTGCGCGCGCGCTCGTCGACGCACTCGACCGGATGATGGAAGGGGGGCGCGCATGAACGCATCCGACGATACGCTCGAATTTACCGGCGGCCTCGTCGCGCGGCTGCCCGAACCCGCCGATTTCGGCATCGCGCTCGCGGAAGGCTTTGCGCGCCGTATCGGCGACCTTTCCCGCCGTGCCGGCGCGCCGGCCGTGGCCGCGCGCTGGGCGGCGCGCGCCGCGTTCGCGACGAGCCGTGCGACCGCGGGCGGCCACGTGTGCGTCGCGCTCGGCGCGCTCGCGCAGCGCTACGAAGCGCCGCTCGACGAAGTGCGTGCGGCGCTTGCCGGGAGCGGCGTGGTCGCGTTCGGCACGCTCGCGCGCGGCGACGAGCGGCCGCTGATCGTCGACCGCCACGATCACCTGTACCTGTCGCGCTATTTCGACTACGAACGGCGGCTTGCCGATGCGCTCGTCGCGCAGGCCGGTGTGGCGGTGCCGGACGAAGGTTTTGCGCCCGACCGGTTGCGCGACAGCCTCGCGCGTTATTTCGGGCCGGCAACCGGCGAAGTCGACTGGCAGCGGGTCGCGGCGATCGTCGCGCTGACGGGCCGCGTGACGATTGTCAGCGGCGGCCCGGGCACCGGCAAGACGACGACGGTCGTCGGCGTGCTGGCCTGTCTGCTCGATGCGCACCCGGGGCTGCGCGTCGCGCTGGCCGCGCCGACCGGCAAGGCTGCGCAGCGGATGCAGGAAGCGCTCCATGCGCGGGCCGGCGACTTGCCGCCCGAACTTGCGGCGCGCCTGCCCGATACGTCGTACACGCTGCACCGGCTGCTGGGTGGCGGTGGGGCGGCCGGCTTCCGGCATCATCGCGACAACCCGCTGCCGTACGACCTGATCGTCGTCGACGAGGCGTCGATGATCGACGTCGCGCTCGCCGCGCATCTGCTCGACGCGCTCGCGCCGGGCGCACGGCTCGTGCTGCTGGGCGACAAGGACCAGCTGGCCGCGGTCGAGGCGGGCGCCGTGTTCGCCGAGTTGAGCGCGCGGCCGGCATTTACCGCCGCGGCGCGCACCCGCATCGCGCGGGCGCTCGGCATCGACGAGGCGGCATTCGTCGCGGCGTTGCCGGTGCCGGACGAAGCCGCGACCGCAGCCGTTCCCGCCGCGCACCCGGTTTCCGCCGCGGCGCGGGCCCCGGCGCCGCCATCGGCGCCTGCCGCCGCTGCGACACGCAAACCCGCGTCGCGACGGAAAGCCGATGAACGACAGGCATCGCTCTTCGACGACGAACCGCAGGCTCACGAAGTTGCGCCGACCAACCTCCCGCCGTCGCCGGCCGCCGCTCCGGTGCTGACCGAAACCGGTGAAGCGGGCGAAGCAGGCGAGGCCTCCGCGTGGATCGAGGTCGATGAACTCGCGTGGCTCGACGCCGTCGAATTGCCGCCGTTCGACGCCGGCGATGTGGCGCTTGCGTCGGTCACGTCGATACCCCCGGGCGAAACCGTCGCCGCGTCCGCCGCGCCCGCACCGGCACCGCTTGCCGACTGCGTGGTCTGGCTCGAACGCAATTACCGCTTCGGCCTCGATTCGCCGATCGGGCGGCTGTCGCTCGCGATCCGCAGCGGCGACGTGCAGGCCGCGCTCGACGCGCTGCCCGCCGACGATTCGGCCGCCGCGTCGTTCCACGACGATGCGGGCGAGTCGCTCGCGTCGTCGACGGTCGAGCGGCTCGCGCGGCGCTTCGGTGCTTACCTCGACGCATTGCGCGACGCGCTGGCCGCGCCGGTGCCCGATCCGCTGCCGCTGTTCGACGCGCTCAACCGGTTCCGGATCCTGTGCGCGACCCGCAGCGGCTTGCGCGGCGCGGAGCACGTCAATGCGCTCGTGGCCGCGCACGTGCGCCACGCGGCGCGCGTGCCGCTCGCGGTCGGCGCGCACTGGTTCACGGGGCGGCCGATCATGGTGACGCGCAACGACTATGCGCTCGGGCTGTTCAACGGCGATATCGGCATTGCGTTGCCCGACGCGCATGGCGTGCTGCGCGTGTGGTTCAGGCGCGCGGACGGCACCGCGCGCGCGGTGTCGCCGGCCGCACTGCCGCCGCACGAAACGGCGTTCGCGCTGACGGTCCACAAATCGCAGGGCTCGGAATTCGACGAGGCGGCGCTCGTGCTGCCGGCATCGTTCGGCCGCGTGCTCACGCGCGAACTCGTCTATACGGCCGTCACGCGTGCGCGCACGCGCGTGCAGGTGATCGGGCCGCGGCGCGTGCTGGCGCAGGCAGTCGCGACGCGCACGCAGCGCGATTCGGGGCTCGCGGCACGCGTCGACGAGGCGCTTGCACGGCGCGGCAGGGAGGTTTCGCGATGATGATCCGCTATACGCTCGATCCGGCCGAAGTCGAATGGACGGCCATGCGCGCGCAGGGCGCGGGCGGGCAGAACGTGAACAAGGTGTCGAGCGCGATCCACCTGCGCTTCGATATCCGGGCGTCGTCGTTGCCGCCCGTCATCAAGGAGCGGCTGCTCGCGCTGTCCGACCAGCGCATCACGCGCGACGGCATCGTCGTGATCAAGTCGCAGGAATACCGCACCCAGGAGAAGAACCGCGAGGCCGCGCTGGCGCGCCTCGATGCGTTGATCGGTGGCGTCGCGTACACGCCGCGCGCACGGGTCGCCACGCGGCCGACGCGCGCGTCGAAGGAGCGGCGGCTCGAGCACAAGTCGCGCCGCAGCGTGGTGAAGTCGGGAAGAGGGAAGGTGATCGACTGACGAATGGATGAGCGGACGAACGACGCGCGCGACAGCCGATCGCCCGCCGTCGCGCCCGTTACCGCATGACGGTTCCTGCGCTGTCGAGCACGAAATCGACGCAGAACACGACGAGCCGGCTCTGCGCGCGGATCGCGACGGCGGCCGTATAGCAGTCGCGGCCTTCCGTCAGCGAGAAGTGCGGGCCCATCAGCGCGACGCGTCCGGGTGCGGCGATCGCACGCTGGAAATACGGGCGCCGCGACCAGTTGCTGTGCGTTTCCGGGAAGAGCGGTGCGAGGCGGGTGACGCCCGCCTGGCCGTCGTCGGTGCGCGCGCCGATCGACGGCAGGAATTGCTCGCCGGTCTCGTCGGTGACGAACACGCGGCGCGCGGCCGGCACCGCGAACACGCGTTGCGCGGCGTCCTGCAGGTTGCCGCTCGCGGAAAACGCAGCCGCGCCCGTGAGCACGAGCCGCTCGATCGCGTCGAAGCCGGGCTGCTCGGCGACGACCGGCGTATGCCGGCGGGCGATGAAGCGCTGCCACGCGGCGTCGAGCATGGCGGGTGCCGCCGCGCTGGCATGTGCGATCGATGCATCGGGCTGGCCGAACTTGAAACCCTGTACGAAATCGATGTCGGCGTCCATCAGCGCCTGCAGCGAGTCGTCGTTCTCGACGCCCTCGGCAAGCACCATCGCGCCGGCCTGGTGCAGCATCGACACGAGGTGATGCAGGATGCGGCGATCGTCGGCCGATCCGGTCGAGCGCACGATGAGCGAGCGATCGAGCTTGACGATGTCGGGGCGCGCGCGCCACACACGATCGAAGTTCGAGAATCCTGTGCCGAAATCGTCGATCGCGATCAGGAAGTCGCGATGCTGGATCATGTCGATCGTGCGGGCGAGCGCGGCTTCGTCACGCGCGGGCTGTTCGACGACTTCCAGCACGATGCGGTTCGGCGGCAGCGCGAAATGCCGGCACAGCGCCTCGACGAATTCGCGCTGCACGAGGCCCGTGTCGAGCACGCGCGGCGTGACGTTCAGGAACAGCCAGCCGTCGCCGATGCCCTGCGCGACGAAGTTGGCCGTGTGCAGGCAGCGCGCGAGCCGGTCGAGCAGCAGCGCGTCGGCGTCGGCGCGCGTCTTGTCGAACAGCGCGGTGGGCGAGATCAGCGCGCCGTTCGCGTCGACGACGCGCAGCAGCGCCTCGTAACCGACGACCCGCTTGTGCGTGATCGACAGCACGGGCTGGAACACGCTGCGCAGCGTCGTGGTGCGATAGGTGGCGAGCCAGCCGCCGGGCGTCGGCGTGAGGCGTTCGAGCAGGGAGTCGAGCGAGAGATCGCGGGCGGGCTTCATGTCAACGGTGCCCGGGGTCGAGCGGAGGAGCGGCAGCGCGCCGCCACGCTGAAGCAGTCGCCCGCGCGGGCGGACGCGAAAGGACGTGGGACATCGAGGCCGCCTTCTGCGGGTAAGTGTTCGGAGTGTAACGGGAATGGGGCCGCTCGCGTATCAGGGAAACTCCAGACGCACACGGGTATGCGGCTGGCGTCGGCGCCGCGCGTGACCACCGCGAAGTGAAAGAGGGCATCGCCGCCGCACATGGCAATCCGGCGGCATGGGGTGCGCGGTGACGTGCGAACGTGGCGAGCGAATGTCGCCGTCAGAGGAATACCGGCCGCGCTGCGGCACCATTCGCAGCGTGGCGGCAAATGGTTGGCGCCTGGCCGCCAGGCATCACGGCCCGACCGACGGCGGTGCGTGCGCCCGAATGAATCGTCAGGTCGCTTCGCCGCTGCGCGGCCGGATCCCGGGAATCCGCTTGATCGCGCCGGTCGCGAGCGCGGTGCCGACGAGCACGATCGCGCAGCCTTCGATCATCACGGCCGTCACGTGTTCGCCGAGGAACAGCGCACCCCACAACAGGCCGAACACGGGGATCACGAACGTCACGGTAATCGCGCGGGCGGGGCCGACATGTGCGATCAGGTAGAAGTAGATGAAATACGCGATGCCCGTGCAGGCCACACCGAGGGCGAGTACCGAGCCCCATGCGTGTGCGCCGACCGGTGCGGCCGGCCAGGTGGCGATCGCGAACGGCAGCAGCAGGAGGGTCGAGCCGATCATGCTGCCGGTCGCGTTGACGAGCGGATCGACGCCGGTCAACTTGCGCTTCGCGTAATTGGCTGCGATGCCGTACAGCAGCGTCGCACCGAGCGCCGCGGCGGCGGCGAGCGCGGTCGCGGTCGCGCCCGTTTCGCCGTGCGCACTCGCGATCTGGTTCCACACGAGCGTGAGCACGCCGGCGAAACCGATCACGAGGCCAAGCACGCGCGGCAGCGACAGCTTGTCCTTCAACCACAGGTAGGCCACGAGCGCGCCCCACAGCGGCGTCGTCGCGTTGATCACCGACGTCACGCCGGCCGACAGCGTCAATTCGGCGAACGCGAACAGGCAGAACGGGATGCCCGAGTTCAGCGCGCCGACGACGAACAACGGCCACGCATGACGGCGCAGCCGGGCGCCGAGATCGGCGGGCTTGAAGCGCGTCAGCGCGAAGCCCGCGAGAAACAGCGCGCCGATACCCACGCGCAACGCCATCAACGGCGCGACGCCCAGATCGACGACGCCGATCCGGATAAACAGGAACGACGCACCCCACAGGGCAGCGAGCACAGTCAGCAGAAGGGCGTTCTTGGGGGACATCGATCGTGAAGGGCGGGGAACGGATGCGGAGAATCTTACACCCCGTGACCACGCCGTCGTTTCACGATTCGATGAAATGGCAAGAAACGGGAATGTCGCCGGTTGCCGGCGCGGGGCGGCCGCCAGCCGGCGGTCGCGCCCGATCAATGATGGCGCCAGCCGCCGCGTCCGCCGAAGCCGAAATTGAGCGACAGCGCCGGGCCCCAATAGCCGCCCCACGCAGGTGCATAGGCCGGTGCCGGATAGTAATAGGCGGGGCCCGGATCGACGTAGACGGGGGCCGGCTGCACCGGTGCAGCCGTGTAATAGCCGCCAGGATAATAGCCGTACGGGTAGTAGCAGCCGGCGAGCGTCACGCACGCGAGCGCCGCGGCGACGAGGGTCCTGTTCATGATGTCTCTCCGGCGGAGCCGGCAATCGGCAGATGCTTAAGCTTAGGCCGCGCGCCGATGACACGGTGTGCAAAACGGTAACGGATCATTTCCGTGCAGGCTGCCGGTCACGTTGCGGCGCCGCATGCGAAAACGGCGCTTCCGCACCGCGAAAACGCCGTCTGGTTGACTGTCGCGGCGCGCGTCGCCGCTTACTTGCCGACCTGGTTGCCGATGATGCCGCCGGCCGCCGCGCCGCCCAGCGTCGACAGCGCGCTGCCGCCGATTGCTGCGCCGGCGACGCCGCCGACACCTGCACCGATTGCCGTGTCGCGCTGGCGTCTCGTCATCGAGTCACAGGCCGACAGGCTGGCCACGGTCGCGACGAGCAGCGCGCATACCCCAATACGCCGTATCGAATTCATGATCGTTGTCCTTGCGGTTGTGAACGGAGGACACGCGACCGGCCGGCGGCCGCGCATGAACCCAATCTACGCGCCGCCCCCCGACGCTGCTGTAAGGACTTGTTAAGGCTCGCGTGGTTTCGTAATGAATTGTTTCCGGTGGTTTCCCGGTGCGCAGGCAGGCATGCGACATGCGCAAAAAAGCCCGCTCGAAAGCGGGCTTCGTACATCGCGAATCGCGAGGTGATCCGGCGAGGATCGCCGGATCACCGCATGCGCTTACTGACGGTGATAGATCTCGGCGCCGGTCTTCACGAACTCGACGGCCTTCACTTCCATCCCCTTCTTCAGCGCTTCGGTTTCCGACACGCCCTGCTGCGCCGCGAACTCGCGCACGTCCTGCGTGATCTTCATCGAGCAGAAGTGCGGGCCGCACATCGAGCAGAAGTGCGCAACCTTCGCCGAATCCTTCGGCAGCGTTTCGTCGTGGAATTCGCGCGCCTTGTCCGGATCGAGGCCGATGTTGAACTGGTCTTCCCAGCGGAACTCGAAGCGCGCCTTTGACAGCGCGTTGTCACGCACCTGCGCGCCCGGGTGGCCCTTCGCGAGATCGGCTGCGTGCGCGGCGAGCTTGTACGTGATGATGCCTTCCTTCACGTCGTCCTTGTTCGGCAGGCCGAGGTGTTCCTTCGGCGTCACGTAGCACAGCATCGCGGTGCCGAACCAGCCGATCATCGCGGCGCCGATACCGGACGTGATGTGGTCGTAGCCCGGTGCGATGTCGGTGGTCAGCGGCCCGAGCGTGTAGAACGGCGCTTCCTTGCACCAGTCGAGCTGGAGATCCATGTTCTCCTTGATCAACTGCATCGGCACGTGGCCGGGGCCTTCGATCATCACCTGCACGTCGTGCTTCCACGCGATCTGCGTGAGTTCGCCGAGCGTCTTCAGCTCGCCGAGCTGCGCTTCGTCGTTCGCGTCGTAGATCGAGCCGGGACGCAGGCCGTCGCCGAGCGAGAAGCTCACGTCGTACGCCTTCATGATCTCGCAGATCTCTTCGAAGTGTTCGTACAGGAAGCTTTCCTTGTGATGCGCGAGGCACCACTTCGCCATGATCGAGCCGCCGCGCGACACGATGCCGGTCATCCGGTTCGCGGTGAGCGGCACGTACTGCAGGCGCACGCCCGCATGGATCGTGAAGTAGTCGACGCCTTGCTCGGCCTGTTCGATCAGCGTGTCGCGGAAGATTTCCCAGGTGAGATCCTCGGCCTTGCCGTTGACCTTTTCGAGCGCCTGGTAGATCGGCACCGTGCCGATCGGCACCGGGCTGTTGCGGATGATCCACTCGCGCGTTTCATGGATGTGCTTGCCGGTCGACAGGTCCATCACCGTGTCGCCGCCCCAGCGGATCGCCCACGTCATCTTGTCGACTTCCTCGCCGATCGACGACGTGACGGCCGAGTTGCCGATGTTCGCGTTGATCTTCACGAGGAAGTTGCGGCCGATGATCATCGGCTCGGATTCCGGGTGGTTGATGTTCGCGGGGATGATCGCACGGCCGCACGCCACTTCCGAGCGCACGAATTCCGGCGTGATCTCGGCCGGCGCGTTCGCGCCGAAGGCCGCTGCGCCGAACGCCTGGCCCGGGTGCTGGCGCCCCATCATCGCGGCGAGCTTCGCGCCGTTCGGGCCGCTTGCCTTCAGGCTCTCGAGGTACTCGGCGCGGCGCTGGTTCTCGCGGATCGCGATGTATTCCATTTCCGGCGTGATGATGCCCTGGCGCGCATAGTGCATCTGCGTGACGTTCTTGCCGGCCTGGGCGCGGCGCGGGTTGCGGTGCAGGCCCGGGAACCGCAGGTCGGCGGTGGCCGGATCGGCCGCGCGCTCGAGGCCGTACTGGCTCGACAGGCCGCCGAGCACTTCGGTGTCGCCGCGTGCCTCGATCCAGCCCTGACGCAGCGCGGCCAGGCCTGCGCGGATGTCGATCTTCGCGTCCGGATCGGTATAGGGGCCCGACGTGTCGTACACGTAGATCGGCGGATTCTTTTCGCCGCCGAAGCCGGTCGGCGTGTCGGCCTGCGTGATTTCACGCATCGGCACGCGGATGTCGGGCTGCGAGCCGGTGACATAAACCTTGCGGGAATTCGGCAGCGGGGCGACGGCCGCGGCATCGACATGAGCGTCGGCGGACAGAAACTTCGGATTGGCGTTCATGCAATCTCCTGTGTGAGCGCCGGACAGGCGCTTCGGCGCTTGCCCGGAGCCCTTGACGTATGTGGGGCTCGAGCTAAGCAGGAGACGAGGCTTGGTGAGGCGGCGGATTTCGTCAGAAGGATGGCGGTGAAATCCGTACGCTTCCCTGCGCTGGCATTATCCAGATCAGGTTCAAAGGGTATTTCTCACCCGCAATGCCGGTTGTTTGACCGAACGCATTGCAGGACCCCCGCGTTAGCAGGGCACACGATACACTGGCTTGGCGGCGGTTTCAACCGGGAGAGGATCGGCTGCCCCGGTGCGGCCGCAGCATGGCGGGCGGTACGATGGCCCGTCGAAATGGCAGCGCGCGTCGCCGCCGCATGGCGCCACGGCTTGGCTGGCCGTGGCGACGCGGTGCAACATGGCGCGCTTTCGCGCGACCTCAAAAAAAATATTCGCAGCGGCTGTCATTTCCCGCGACGTCGTCCGTCTATTCGGCTCCTTAAACCCATGTTTTGGAGAGATGTCATGAAAAAAGGTCTGATTGCCGCTTGCGTTGCTGCTTTCGCCACGATCGCCACGGGCGCGTATGCGCAGAACGACGCCATGTCGCAGCCAGGTTCGTCGATGTCGAAGGACGCGATGGGCCACGACGCGATGGCCAAGGATGCGATGGGCCATGACGCGATGAAGAAGGACGGCATGAAGAAGCATGCGATGAAGAAAGACGCGATGAAGAAGGACGGGATGTCGCACGACGAGATGGGCAAGTCGTCGGGCGACAAGATGACGCCGTCGTACTGACGGAGGCGGACGCGGCGCGGCCGGCGCGTGCGTCGCACGGCGGCCGCCCGCCCGCATCGTGTTTCGTCGACCCATTCCGGGAGACTTCATCATGCAAACCGTTCCTGCCGCCGGCCGCGCGGCCGCCACGCCGCCCGCGCGCCCGATCCATCCGCTGTGGGTGCGCGCGAGCCACTGGCTCAACGCGCTTGCGGCGATCCTGATGGTGCTGTCCGGCTGGCGTATCTACGACGCGTCGCCGATCTATCCGCCGTTCACGTTCCCGCACGGGATCACGATCGGCGGCTGGCTCGGCGGCGCGCTGCAATGGCATTTCGCGGCGATGTGGCTGCTCGTCTTCAACGGGCTGTTCTACCTCGCGATGTCGATCGCGACGGGGCGCCTCGCGCGCAAGATGCTGCCCGTCACGCCGGCGTCGATCTGGCGCGACATCCGTGCCGCGCTGGGCGGGCGGCTGTCGCACGACGACCTGAGCGTCTACAACGCGGTGCAGCGTGCCGCCTATCTGACCGCGATCGTCGATCTCGTCGTGCTGGTGCTGTCCGGACTCACGATCTGGAAATCCGTGCAATTTCCGCTGCTGCGCGAATTGTTCGGCGGCTACGACAACGCGCGTGTCGTGCACTTCTGGGCGATGTCGCTGCTCGTCGCATTCTTTGTCGTTCACGTCGCGATGGCACTGCTGGTGCCGCGCTCGCTGCTCGCGATGCTGCGCGGGCGCTGACCCGTCAACTTCGGGTGAAGGAAATCATCATGTCGGAATCCGAATACAAGCGCGACGGTTCGCGCTGGACGCTCGACCGGAAGTCGCTCGAACTCGACGTGCGCCGCGAGCTCGAGATGCCGTCGCGACGGCTGTTCAACCGGCGCGTGCTGACGATCGGCGGCCTGACGATGCTGACCGGCTGCACGCTGAAGGACGACGCGTCGGTCAACACGTTCCTCGAGAAGGTGTCGCGCATGAACGACCGCGTGCAGGCGTGGCTGTTCAGCGGCGAGCGGCTCGCGCCGACCTACACCGAAGCCGATATCACGCGACCGTTCCCGTTCAACGCGTACTACGGAATCGACGACGTGCCGCACGTCGACGCGTCGACGTATCGGCTCGTGTTGTCCGGCCGCGTGACGGGCAAGCGCGTGTGGACGCTCGACGAACTGTATGCGCTGCCGCACGCGGAACAGATCACGCGGCATATCTGCGTGGAAGGGTGGAGCGCGATCGGCCGCTGGGGCGGCACGCCGTTCGGCGCGTTTCTCGCGCGCGCCGGTGCCGATACGCGGGCGAAGTACGTCGGCTTCAAGTGCGCGGACGATTACTACGAGAGCATCGACATGCCGACCGCGCTGCATCCGCAGACGCTGCTCGCGTTCGACTACGACGGCCATCGGTTGCCGCCGGAATTTGGCTTCCCGATGAAGCTGCGGATGCCGACCAAGCTCGGCTACAAGAACCCGAAGCACATCATGGAGATCTTCGTGACCGATACGTTTCCGGGTGGCTACTGGGTCGACCAGGGGTACAACTGGTTCGGCGGATCGTGAGCGAATCGTGAGCGGTGCGTGGCACGCGGTGGCGGCGCATGCGCGTGCCGCGATGCATCGGGCATCGCACGTGACGCGTCACGCGGATTCGCGTACCTGGAGGTCGACGCGCAGGCCGACAGCCGCCGCCATGTTCACGAGCGCGTCGAGCCCGAACAGGTTGATCTTGCCGCGCATCAGGTCGGAGACGCGCGGCTGCGTGACACCCAGCTGTTTCGCGGCCTGGGCCTGACTGAGCTCGAGCTGCGCGATGCGCTGCTTGAGCGCGATCATCAGCTCGGATCGCAGCTTCATGTTCTCGGCTTCGGCCGGCTGGCCCTCGATTGCGTCCCAGACGCTTGAATAACGCTCGTTGGTCATCGTTTCCTCTCCATCGTCAGCGCGCGGTAGCGCCGGGCGGCCAGTTCGATATCGGCCCGGGTCGTACGCGCCGATTGCTTCCGGAAGCAGTGCAGCACGTAGACGGTGTCGGCGAATGTCGCGACGTCAATGATCCGGAACGCGCCGCTCGCATCGCGCAGGCGAATTTCCCGCACACCGACGCCGACGGTGCGCATCGGCTTCCAGTCGTCGGGCGCCAGCCCGCGTTGCACCTGGTCGATCTGGTGGCCGGCTTCGCGTCGCGCGGGCAGCGGAAAGCCGCGAAGATCGGCGAGTGCGCTGCCGACGAAAACGACGGGCTTCGGCGGAAGAATGGTTGAATCATACAAAATTTTGTATGGGTGGTGCGGGTTTCGAAGGAAGGCTGCGCAGGGCGGGAGGCGCGTGGGTCGACCGTCACGATAAGGGGGAAGCGCTGGCCGGCGTGCAGGACTGGCCGTTCGGCCGATGGCTGACCCGACCGCCACGGATGGTCGTGGATGGCGGGTCGGATCGACGCCCCGGCAACGCATGCACGTTGCTTATCCGGCCCCGGATTTCACCCGCCCGCCGGCCGAAAAATGTCGCGCGGAAACATCATTCGTGATCCTTTCAGACACGTCCGACGATGCTTTCGAATCCTTGATGCCATAATGCCGAGCGTGTGCAGCCGAAGCGGTTGCGCGCGTTTTTTTTGTCCCTCTGCCGCCGCTCGCCGGTTCTTTTTCGTCGCCGTTCGCACTGTCATGTCGTTCCGCACGTTCGCTCTGCCTTCCCGGTCCCGCCAGGGCCGTTTGCCGGCATCGCCGGCGTCTTTCAGCGGAGCACGCGGCGTGACGTGCGGGCAGGCCGCACGATGACGCCGCTCGACCGTCTCCTCGATTTCTTCGCCCGCTTCTCGTTCCGGATCCGTCTGCCGCAAAGCCGCGGCGGCCGCGTGGCGCTGGCGCTCGTCTTCATCTATTTCGTCTGGGGTTCGACCTACAGCGGCCTGCATTTCGCGCTGCAGTCGTTCCCGCCGCTGCTGCTGTCGGGGCTGCGCAACCTGCTCGGCGGGATCGGCCTGTTCATCTTCGCGCTGCGGCGCAAGCCCGAATGGCCGACGCTGCTCGAAATCCGCAACGCGGGGATCGTCGGCACGATGCTCGTCGCGCTGTCGTCCGGCACGATCGCGCTCGGGATCAGTCTGGTCAGCAGCGGCTCGGCCGCGGTGATGGTGGCCACGGTGCCGCTGTTCGCGACCGTGATCGCGGCGGTTGCCGGGCGGCCGGTCACGAAAGGCGAGTGGTCGGCCGTCGCGCTCGGAATGGTCGGCATCGTCGTGCTGAATTCGGGCGGTGCCGCCGCGCAGAATTCGGCGCTCGGCACGATCTGCGTGCTGGCCGGCGCCCTGTTCTGGGCCGGCGGCGCGCATCTCGCGACGCGGCTCAAGCTGCCGTCCGACCTGTTTTTGTCGACGTCGCTGCAGATCGGCCTCGGCGGGATGATCTCGACGCTCGTCGCGTGGCTGGTCGGCGAGCGCATCGAGCACCTGATGGTGGGGCCAGTGTTCGCGTTCCTGTACCTGATGGTGTTCTGCACGATAGCCGCGTACGTCGCGTACGGCTACCTGATCCGCCACACGAGCCCGATCATCGCGAGCAGCTGCATGTACGTGAACCCGATCGTCGCGGTTGCGCTCGGTGCGCTGTTGCTCGGCGAACCCGTGACGATGGCGACGGTGGTCGCGACCGTCGCGATCCTCGGCAGTGTCGGATTGTCGTTCGTATTCGATCCGGCGCGCCGGCCCGCGGCGGCGGCCGCGGCTGCGAGTTCGCCGGCCGTGGCTACCGAGCCGGCGGCGACGGCGGGTGCGTCGTCCGCCGCACCCGAGCAGATCGCGATGCCGGAGGCGGCGCCCATTCTCGCGCCTTCCGCCGTCCAGCTGGCCGTGCCGGCGCCGGGCGCCGTGATGGATCCCGCCGCCGTGATCGATCCGCCACCGGCGTTCGCGCAACCGCAGGTCGACGAACCGGCCGCGCCCCGCGCCGACGCGTGACCCTGCCGTGGCCGGCGGCGCTCAGTCGCGCTGGCCACCGCGGTAGTGGAACCAGCCGGCGAGCGCGGTGAACAGCAGCCCGACCGAGCACGTACCGAGCCAGCCGAACCCGCGCCACGCGGCGACGCCGGCCGACGAGCCGAGCGCGCCGCCGATGAAATAGCACACCATGTACACCGTGTTCACGCGGCTGCGTGCCTCGGGCTTCAGTGCGTAGATGCGCGACTGGTTCGAGATCTGCGCGGCCTGCACGCCGACGTCGAGCACGATCACGCCGATCACGAGCCCGACGAGGCTCGTACCCGACAACGCGAAGATCACGTACGACAGCGCGAGCAGCGTGATCGCAAACGAGATGATCGTGCGCGGGCCGCGCTTGTCCGCGAAGCGGCCCGCGTACGGTGCCGCGAGCGCACCCGCCGCACCGACGATCCCGAACAGGCCGGCTGCCTGCGGGCCGAGATGGAACGGCGCGCCGGCCAGCAGCAGCGTCAGCACCGGCCAGAACGCGCTGAACGCCGCGAACAGCGCGGCACCCGTCAGCGACGCCTCGCGCAATCCGCGCAGCTCGACCGCCAGATGCCACATCGAGCCGAGCAGCTTGCCGTACGGCAGCGTCGACGTCGGCGAGCTGCGCGGCAGCCGCAGCACGATCACGGCGGCGAGCGCGACGAGCGCCGCGACCGATACGGCGAACACCGCGCGCCAGCCGAAATACTCGGCGACGAAGCCGGCGGCCGTCCGCGCGAGCAGGATGCCGAGCAGCAGGCCGCTCATCACGGTGCCGACCGCATGCCCGCGCTGGGCGGGTGGCGCGATCTCGGCTGCGAACGGCACGGCCTGTTGCGCGATCGTCGCGAGCACACCGATCGCGAGGCTCGCGATGGCGAGCACAGCCAGCGACGGCGCGGTGGCCGCGACGATCAGCGCGATCGACAGGCCGGCGATCTGCATCAGGATCAGCCCGCGGCGGTCGAAGCGGTCGCCGAGCGGCGCGAGCAGGAACATGCCGGCCGCATAGCCGAGCTGCGTCGCGGTGGGTATCACGCCGATCCAGGACGCGCCGTCGGGAAACGCCGAGCGGAAGCTGTCGAGCAGCGGCTGGTTGTAATAGATGTTCGCGACGGACACGCCCGCGATCGTCGCGAGCAGCAACAGCAGGCTGCGCGAATAGTGGGGCGAGGCGGCGTCGGTCGGACGGTCGGTGGAGGCGGTGGACATGGCTGCGCGGACGGAGTGGGACGGCGCAGCGCGCGGCGCACGCGTCGGGTGCGCAGGCGGGCAGGGCGCCGGTCAAGGCTGCCGATCATACCGGAGCGACGTGAATTCTGCCGGACGGGGGCGAAGTGCGGCACGTGCGCTTCGACTAGCGCCACTACACAGTTCGAGCTGCCTTGCCTCGGTATTTCAATATCGGAATAGGAGCCTCAGTCGCGTTACGCACGAAATTCTAAGAGTCTGCTGTATTCTTATATTGAAAAAGATTGATTGCATCTACGAAAGCCGCTCATTTCATTCAACCACAAGGCTGTTGATGACATGCGCTGGCCAACTATTTTTCGACGCAAAGCCGCGCTCTCTCAGCGGCAAAATTTCGCAGAGGGAAAGGGAAACAGCCGTCGTTGTACCTGGGAAGAATCCGTCCCAGCACTCGTAAATTTCATGTACAGATGCCAGTGTTCGATCATTTTCCAAGACTTTGGCGTACGACAGTACTAACCTTGAAACGATGACGACATCGGCTCTGTTTCCTCTTGGGCTTGGAATTTTCTTCGACGTGGTAACTTCCTGAGTTACATCACGCTGAGGGTCATAGTAGTTAGCTCTCGATGTCTTGGGTCGGCCATGATTCAGATTGATGAAGCCTATCTGCCTCGTCTCATGGAGGAGTGTCTTGTTTGCCGTAATGCTGCCATAGAAAAAAGAGCTTCCAGAAGGATCCTCATATAGCAGGCGGCAAGTGCCTTGGTTTTCACTCAGTCTGCGTGCTGATTTCAGCGAGAATCCGCATGGTTTGGTGAGATCGTATCGATGCTCCGATTGACCTGACTCGGATGCTTCATGACTTCCGCTCTCTTTCGAAAAAAAATAATAAAATCGCAAGAATAATTGGCGGAAATGTTTTTTTACTCATGGCCTCAAGCTGTTGTGTGAGAGGGTTTGAGAGGCATCGTCACTGAGGTGCTTATGCGCGCACTTAAAATACATCACTCTCCTGTCTTGATGGGGTGCTGCTCGATTAACCTGTAGCGTCACATTCAAAACATCCGCATCGATTCCTTGAGCATCGGTTGGGTAGTTTGTCCTGGCTTTGTCGACTCTTGTGTTGATGTTAATTTTTCCATCAAGAGGGTGTACTCGGCCTTGCTGGGGGCCTGCGCATGCGGCAGCGCGGTGTTAATGTTGACGATCGTGGCGCCTTCCAGCTTGGTCGTGAAGAAATGCTCCTGCTTGCCTTCGGTGGAGGTGCGATACCACTTCACTTCTATTTCAGGGAGCATCTCGCCTGCCGCCAGCGCCTGGTACAGCAGCGGCGTGGTTTTGTTCAGCGGTGCGATGAAGGTGAACGGCATGTGTACGCGCTGGCCGGCTGGCCGCTCTGTGGGGCGGTCGGTGTCGCGATCAGGTGTTCGATTTCCTGGACCAGGATCTGGTCTTCGTGGCCGTCCTGGTACACGTTGCCCGCCGAGTCGGCGGTGAAGGCACCTTCCGTGATGCCTTTACCCACGTCCTCACTCAGTAAATATTGATATTACTTATGAATTTGCGAATTCTTGCGAGCCGGCTCTTCCTTTCTCGATTCTTCGCCATTTCCGAAAAAGCAAATACAGCAACGCCGATCGAATTTACGCCAGAAGGACGAAGCACCGCAGCGTAGCAGGAATGTGGCAGAGTAGGCTCCCCAATGTTGCAAAGAACGTCATCAGCTTCAAAAATATCGAAATCTCTTGATTTGTAGTGGTAGGTTTTGTACGTCCACGAACCGCTAGCATAGACCATGGGGTTTCCATCAAGCTTCCCTACTTGACCTTTCCCTTCCTCAGTGAGCTCGTCGTATCGAAAGAACCCATACCGTTCACCTGCACGCGTAAAGCTAGATTTATCTATGCAAATAGTTAAATCAAGATTTTTTTCTTTTGCCGAAACGCAAGTGGATCCATCGTCTCTTTTTGACAAATTAAAATAGGGTGGAATTTTCAGAATTATTCCGTCGCCAATATCTATGGTATCAGCAAATGCATTGCTGCACATTAAAAATAAATAAATGAGCATCGAACTTCCCGCTGTGCGCATGGGGAATCCAGTCATCACGAAAAATCCATGGTGATTTTTGAAATTCTCTGCGTTTCGGCTATTCGCTCCGGGAGCGCATTTGGCTCGCCATTTTTATTCACCCCATTAATTGCGATCGACACCGTTCGAATAGCCGCATCAGAGATGTCCGTTTCCGAAATTTTGTTGTTTATCGTCGTGAACTTGTTTTGAGCCGAACCTGCCGTCCAGTACCAGCCGCCAGCATCAATGCAGTTATATGGCACCACACTGAGCAGCTCCGGATTTGATATTTGAGGCCGCCTCATCTTCGCGTTTCCCCACCAATATTTATCGAAACTTGACGCGCGCAGCCAACCTCGATATACCCAATATTTGGCATAGTTCACACGCCCTGTCAGTTGCTTCATCCCTCTACCTCTGAACTTCTTCCCATCACCCGGATCGACGTTCCCATTCCTGTTTTCGAGATAATCGAAGTAATTATCTTTTGGATTTTTATAATAACCTCCGATCTCTGGCTGCAAGCTAGCCGAAAAATGGGTTGAAGACGCCTCTACCATGCGAGCAAGACTGTGCGACTCCACTGCCCCCTGTCCAAAAAAGTGAGCCAACCTAGCCCCGGTTACTATGTAGTATTTCTGCAGGGTCCGGTTTATGTGACTACGGTAGCGGTCTCGCAACGCCGCGGGATCAGGAGTCTCTTCTTTTCGATATCTGCTGTCGGGATAGATGCGCGCAAGATCACCGATCGATATCCAACCACATCGTTTGAATTCCCGGATAAACCGTAGCGGGTGAAAATGATAGTGTTCTGCCTTCAGGTTTAGTCCATTCCCTACCGCCTCCTCCCAAAACGCCAACGCCTGGTGATGTCGCTTGAGCCTCTCGTACGCAGGCTCCCCCAAGCAGATCGGAAACACGATGTTGCCGACCTCGCTCTCTCCTTCGGTGCCTTTCAGCCAGCCCCAGCGCTTGTCGAAATCGTCGCGCGCCCACTCGGTGGGCATCCTGACCACACAGTAGGTGAGTCGATCTCGCAATTCACCGGTCTGCGTTTTGGCGTAGGCAAGGATCAGCCGATTGCGGTATTGGGTAGCAGCATCGATCACGGCGACATCGGGCGTTGGCGACATCGGCTCGATCAGGTCGAGCAACTGCCTTGAGTCGCAACGGCTGTTGCCATCGGCATCGTCATCGATAAACGTCCAGCCCAGCCAGTGCGGGAAGTCGGCGTCGCTATAGACCTTGACGCCAATACGATTGAGATCCACGTAAGCTGCGGCACCACCGTCGATAGCAATCTTGCGGAAATGCGGCAGGCGGCCCTCATGCAGGTCGGTGGCAGCCGGTGTGTCGGGCCCCAGGATTCGACCGAAGCGCAACATCTCGTAGCCGGCACTCGGGCATCCGGGGTAGGTGTCTGTCGCGGTCTTGTAGAGGTTGTAGGCACCTTCAGCCTCCTGCATGGTGGCGCGCCGCTGACCACTGGCATCGCGCGTAGTCAGGGTGATGGTGCCTCGCGCTTCGCTCAACGAGATGTTAAGCACCTCCTTCGTTTGACCGATGGGCTGTACGGTCCATTGCGCCCATGCTTCGGCGGTCAGATCATCGGGCGGCGTGGCGGCCGCGGCCCCATAGATCGCAGGTACGCGAATGGTGCGTTGTGCAACGGTGGGTGGAGGGGGCGCCTTCTTGCCAGATTGCGGAGCTGGTTTCATGGCAGCCTGGTATGCGCCGGTAACTCTCGGCCACCACGTACCAGCCTGTGCTGCAGTCTTGCCGTTGAGCGTCAGGATGCGCTCGGGCATTGTCCGAAAGCGCTGCGCGACACTTTCAAGCGTATCGTTGGTGGCCCCCACCGTGGAATCGAAGGCGCGCACGACGTAGTTCCTGGTTTCGGTACGCGGGTTGACCGCGTACATCGGCGTACCAACAGGCAACACGATATGAATGTCGCCCCAGACACAGTTGCGTCGTCCCTCGGAGGCTTGCAGCTTGCCTTCGCTGCGGCCCATCAGCTTCTCTACGTTCGCTTTGTCCGCAACGATTTCGAAATGGATGCGGTTTGGCCTGCCGTAAATCTCACCTGCTTGGCCAATCGGGTCTTTGCGATAGATCTTGTCGCCTTTCTGCCAGGCAGCCTTGGTGGTCGAATTGATCGCCACGCTCTTCAGGTGCTGGTAGATCGAATAGAAGACGACCTCGACACCCTCGCCGATTTCAGTCTGGTGCTTGAGGATCACCACACCATTGCTGGTCCAACCCGCGTAGTAGAGCAAGGGGTAAGCGTCGCGCTCTTGCTCGGTAGGGTTCTGCTTCGGCTTGGCAGCGCAGGGACGCGCAAACACGATCTCGCCGTCGGCAATGGCGCGCACCGGTTCCGGATTCGCGTCGGGGCCTGGCGCGACCAGATGCACACCGCCATGCCAACCGAACTGATGGCTAACGGGGAAACTGCCTTTGCCACTCTTTTCACCGAGGCCGAAGGTACCGTCGTTCCTGTCATCGTCGATTCGTGGTTGAGGCGTGCCCAGGAAGGGAAAGCTGATAAGCATGGAGGATTCCAGGTTCTACTCGGAGAGCGAGACTTCGTTGGGATCGATGGGTTGTTCAGGCTGCGGTTGACCATTGATACCGAACGGATTGCCACGGCCAGCGTCACCGCCGGCCATCGGGCCATTGAATTGCGTCAGCACGGCACTGAAGGTAATTCCGCTATCGTCCAGCGTGATGGTGCCGCCCGGGCCGCGCAGCCGGAACACGTCGCCGGCCTGTAGCTCGATGACCTTGGTTCGCGTGGTCATGGTCTGTCCGGCCTCGACATCGATACGGCCCTGTACCTGCTGCTTCAGGTGTCCCCCAATGTCCACAGTGTGGTTGGCAGCCGTCTTGTCGCGGCGGTTATTGCCCACCTCTTCCGTGCGGTCCTTGCCCGTCGTGATCGTGTGGTTGCGACCGATGGTCAGAAAGTCGTCCTGCCCGATGTCGTGCCGCCGGTCTTGCCCGATCGCGACCTGCTCGTCGTGCCCCACCGTCTCCTTGCGGTCGTTGCCGATCGCAATGGTCTCGTCGTGTTCGACCTGCTCGCTGCGGTCATGACCGACGAAGGTGGTTTCGTCGTGGTTGACGTGGATGTTCTGGTCGCGCTGCGCGTGGACATAGATCTCTTCCTGTCCTGCTTCGTCCTCGAAACGCAGCTCGTTGAACCCTTCGCCCTTGTGCGTCTGGCTCTTGATCGTCATCCGCGTCTTGTGCCGCGGCAGTTCGTACGGCGGTAGCTGCAAGCGGTTGTAGGTGCGACCAGTGATGACCGGTTGGTCCGGATCACCGTCGAAGAAGTCGACGATCACCTCTTGCCCAATGCGCGGGATCGCCATATGGCCCCACAGCGCGCCCGCCCAGTTCTGCGCGACGCGGATCCAGCAGGAGCTGTGCTCGTCGTGCCGGCCCTGACGATCCCACGGAAACTGCGCCTTCACTCGGCCGTACTCGTCGGTGTAGATCTCTTCACCCTCCGGGCCCACGACCACCGCCGGCTGGGGGCCCTCGATACGCGGGTGCGGCAACGGCTCGGCGCGCCATTCGGCATCGTCCGGCACCAGTACCGCTTCGTATCCGTAATACGTGCCGTGTTGTGCGTCGGCGCTTTCTTCCGCCTGACTGGTGTGTTGCTTGCCGTGATGCACCAGGCTCACCGGACGCCAACTCCGGTTCATGTCCTCGCGTGGGTGGCCCGTGAGCGCGAAAGCAATGCCCGGCTGCAAGCGCGCGTCGTCGCCACTGACGAACGCCACGCGTGCATCGCGCCGGTGGCCGCGCAGACGATCGTGAGTGAACGCCTTGCCGCTGGCTTCGTGTTTATATCGGCCCGGGTAGTCATAGCGTGCGTAGCCTCGACCCTGATGATCTAGGTCCGTGCCGTCACGCGGGTACTCGTGGTTGAAGCGCGGATTCTTGAACGTGTAGTCGCGCTGCACCTGGCGCGCGGTGCGCACGTTCTCGGTGTAAGCGAAGGTCCGTAGGCTGGGTTGTGGCTGATCGCCGCCCGGCGTCGGGTTGTAGATCACCGGCTCGCCGTCAAGACGGCCGAAGATGAACAGCCGATCGCAGTGAATCAGCCGGTGCCCCTCTTTGCCGTGCTGGAACGCGTAGAAAAAACCTTCCTCGCGCAGGATGCGTTCGACGAAGTCGTAGTCGGTATCACCAGCCTGCACGCAATACTCGCGGGCGAAGTGTTCGTTGGTGGCGCGTTGCTCGTAGTCCATCGTCAGGCCATGGGCCTTGAGCACGGCGACTGCGATCTCGGTCACGCTCAGGGTCTGGAAGATCCGCCAGTCGGAGGAGAGCTTGAGCCGTGCGAGGCGCGGCTCGACCACCGCCGAATAGCGAGTACGTCGAAAACCGGTATCGCCCTGAACGAACGACGAGACTGCACCATGCACGTAGCGTACGGGCTGGCCACCCTGCCAGATCGTGAACAGGCCGTTACGATCGAGCACCTGTCCAAAGTCGATGGCCGGATTGGCACTGGCCAGTTCAACCTGCAAGCGAAAGGTCTCGGACAACCCCTCACGCAGCGTGAACTCGACGACCTCAAGCGACTCGTCGCCAGCAGTGAAGGTAAAACCCAGGTCGGGTGACATCATCATAAGCATTCCTTACTGGTCCATGATCGAGCCGTCGATCTACACGTGCGCCGAGCGACCGGCGTATGCACCGGTCGCTCGGATCGTCCGAACTTAGGCTTCCTGCGGCTTGCGCCAGTCGTCCGAAGCCTCGGTACCGGCGATCGCATGAGTCCAGGTGATCTTGCGGTACGCCATGGAGACCTTCACCAATTGGGTGTACTCGGCCTTGCTGGGGTCCTGCGCGTGCGGCAGCGCGGTGTTGATATTGACGATCGTGGCGTCTTCCAGCTTGGTCGTGAAGAAATGCTCCTGCTTGCCTTCAGTAGAGGTGCGATACCACTTCACTTCCACTTCCGGGAGCGTCTCGCCCGCCGCCAGCGCCTGGTACAGCAGCGGCGTGGCCTTGTTCAGCGGTGCGGTGAAAGTGAACGGCTTGTGTACGCGCTGGCCCGACGGCTGGCCGCTCTGCGGATCGGTCGGCGTCGCGATCAGGTGTTCGATTTCCTGGACCAGGATCTGGTCTTCGTGGCCTTCCTGGTACACGTTGCCCACCGAGTCGGCGGTGAAGGCGCCCTGCGTGATGTTGCCCTGGGTCTTGCCCTGGATGCTGATATAGGCGGGAGTCGGCATTGGCTGCTTCCTTGAAGTTATTGTCGAAAAGGCCGGTTGGGCCTTGGCGCCGGAATGGCATGGGCTCTTTATGCAATAGCCGTGCCAATCCACACGCGTTGTCGCGCTATTCCTTCAGGATCAATGCGTTAGGGGTATTTGAGGGACATCCACCAGATATCTGGCAACACGAATCTCAAAAGAAATCGTCTTTTTTGAGGGGAAATCGGGCCATTTTTGGCCCGATCAAAATCAACCCATTGAAAAGAAAGAGAATTTATCGGGCCATTTTTGGCTCGACCGGGCCAAAAATGGCCCGATTGTCAGGGTGAGCGTGAAACTATCCGTTGCCGGAAACAAAAAACGATGCTGACGACGGCACTGGCAATTAGGCAATACATGTCGAACAGCGGCAAGGCTCTATCGGATACGCGAGATGAATGCGATTCACCCTGAGCGTTCAGAGGGCGATATCCTGAGACCTGCCGTTTTCAATGTCAGTCGACCAGCTCCCCCGTCGGTTCGTAAAACGGATAAGGCCCGTCGCCTTCATCGACATACACGTGATGCGACGTCATCCCCGTATCGGGCGCATGGCAATGGATCGCGAACGCCGGCGGTTCGAGCCGGAATGCGGAGGGCGCATCGGTTCGCAGGTCGAATGCGACCTGATGCGCGGGCGACGGCACCGCGGACGCGAGCGTGCCGCCGAAGCGCGTGAACATCGTGCGATGCACGTGGCCGCACAGCACGCGCTCGACGTTCGGATGACCGCGCAGCAGCGCGTCGAGTTTCGCAGAAGCAGCGGGCGCGAGGCGCAGCTTGTCCATGTGGCCGATGCCCGACACGAACGGTGGGTGATGCAGCGCGACCATCACCGGCCGGTCGCGCGCGGTGTCGAGCTGCACGGCGAGCCAGGCGAGCCGTGCGTCGCACAGGTCGCCGTAGCTGGCGCCGGGGACCTGCGAATCGAGCGCGAGCACGCGCACCGCGCCGACGTCGAGCGCGTACTGCACGAATTCGCCGTCCTGCAGTTCGGCGCGATCGGCAAACGCGCGGCGCAACCCGGCGCGGTCGTCGTGATTGCCGATCATCAGGTAGTACGGAATCTCGAGCGTCGCGAGCAGCCCGCGCAGGTTGTCGTACTCTTCATCATGGCCGAAGTCGGTCAGGTCGCCGGTGACGAGCACGGCGTCGGGGCGTGGCACGAGCGCGTTCAGCCTGGCGATGCAGCGCGCGAGCGCGGCCGCCGTGTCGACGCGCCGGTACGCGAGCTGGCCCGGACGCTTGATGTGGAGATCGCTGATTTGAGCAAGCAGCATCGTCGTTCCTCGGAATCGTCTGATTGTTGTCGCGGCGGCGTCGTGCGCCGCGGTGGGGTGCTGCATGAATGATGCCCGAATGACGGGTTACGCACCGAGCGCGATCAGCCCTTCCGGTGCGATCGCGAGGCCGACCGCCGTACCGTGTGCGAGTGCGATGCGGCCCGGCACGTCGATCACGAGGGCGTCGGGTGCCGCGTGCTCGATCGTGAGCCGCGTGCGCTCGCCGAGGAACGCGCACGCACTGACCGCGCCGCGTAGCGGCGCATGCGCGGGATCGGCGAGCTGCGCATCCTCGGGGCGGAAGAACCACTCGTCGGCGGCGTGCGGCGTCGCGATCGCGCCGCCCGTGGTCACCAGCGTGCCGTCGCGCCATTGCCCGGCAAGCCGGTTCAGCGTGCCGATGAACTGCGCGACCGTGCGGTTCGCCGGGTGGTAGTAAATGTCGCGCGGCGTGCCGATCTGCTCGATGCGGCCCGCGCCCATCACGACGATCCGGTCGCCGAGCTCCATCGCCTCGGCCTGGTCGTGCGTCACGTAGACCGTCGTCACGCCGAGTTCGCGCAGCAGCGTATTCATTTCGCGCCGCAGCGTGTCGCGCAGCTTCGCGTCGAGCGCGGTCAGCGGCTCGTCGAGCAGCAGCACGCGCGGCCGTACCGCCAGCGCGCGGGCCAGCGCGACGCGCTGGCGCTGGCCGCCCGACAGCTGGTCGATCGGCTTGTCCGCATGCGCGTCGAGCCGCATCATCGCGAGCAGCTCGTCGACGCGCTCGCGCAGCGCGCGCGGCTCGGTCTTGCGGATCTTCAGCCCGTAGCCGACGTTGCCGCGCACCGTCAGGTTCGGAAACAGCGCGTAGTTCTGGAACACCATGCCGACCTGCCGGCGCTCGATCGGCAGCGGGGTCACGTCGTCATTGCCGAACGCGATCGTGCCGCCGGCGTCCGGTGTGTCAAGGCCCGCGATCAGGCGCAGCGTCGTCGTCTTGCCGCAGCCGGACGGCCCGAGCAGCACGAGCGTTTCGCCCGCGCCGATCGACAGGTCGAGCGGTTCGAGCACGCGTGTGCCGCGGAACGTCTTCGCGCAGCGGGTCAGGGTGATGGGAGTGGAATCGAGTTTCATGTCTGCGGAAAAATCAGCGCGGCCGCTTCTTGAGCGCGCGCGTGCCGGACGGATCGACGCCGAGCCACTGCATCGCGACGAGCAGCGGCAGCGTCATCAGCAGGAACAGGATCGTGTACGCGCTGCCGACTTCGAGGCGCAGCGACGCATACGTATCGGCGAGCCCGACGGGCAGGGTCTTGGTGTCGGGCGTGTGCAGCATCCACGTGAGGTTGAATTCGCCGATCGACAGCGTGAGCACCGCGAGCGCACCCGCGACGATGCCGGGGCGCAGGTTCGGCAGCACGATCGTGACGAAGCGCGTGACGAACGACGCACCGAGGCTCGCCGCACCTTCCTCGAGCGTGCGCAGGTCGGCACCGGCTGCGACGGCCGCGACCGCGCGCACCATGAACGGCAGCGTGAACACGACGTGGCCGACGACGATGAACCACAGGCTCATCCGGAACGCGGTGAAGCCGCCGTACACGACCAGCAGCGCGAGCGCCGACGCGAGGCCCGGCAGCGCGACCGGCAGCACGAGCGCTTCCTCGATCGCGCGCGCGACGCGGCTCTTGCTGCGCGCGAGCGCATAGCCGGCCGGCACGCCGACGACGAGCACGATCGCGAGCGTCGCGAACGCGACGTAAAGCGACAGCGCGACCGAGCCGTGATATTGCTGCCACACCTGTTCGAGCCAGCGCAGCGTGAGGCCGCTCGACAGGCCGCGGAAGTAGTTGACGGTGAGGCCCGCGAGTACCGACATCACGACAGGCACGATCAGGAACGCGCACAGCAGCAGCGTGACGCCCCATTGCAGCGCGGCGATCGCGCGCGCGCCCGTGACGCGCGGCGCGCGGCGCGCGACGCCGTTCGCCTGGGCGGGAGCGGGAGCCGGTGAAGGCGACGGCGCGGAAGAGCCGGAAAGCGATTGCATGCGGGAATCCTCAGGCCGCGGCGGCGGCGGTGTGGCCGGTGAAGCGGCGCGCGAGCGCGAGCACGGCCCAGGTGACGATGCCGAGCACGATCGACAGGCCGGCCGCCGTCGCGATGTTCGCGTTCAGCGTGAACTCGGTATAGATCGTCATCGGCAGCACGTTCAGGTCGGTGGCGAGCGTGAACGCGGTGCCGAACGCACCCATCGCGGTCGCGAAGCAGATTGCGCCCGCCGCGATCAGGCCCGGCGCGAGCGCGGGCAGCACGATGTCGACGAAGATGCGCCACGGCGATGCGCCGAGCGAGCGCGCGGCTTCCTCGAGCGACGCGTCGAGCTTCGACGCGGCCGCGATCACGGTGACGATCACGCGCGGAATCGAGAAGTACAGGTAGCCGATGAAGAGCCCGGCCACCGAGTACGCGAATACCCATTTGTCGCCGGTCAGCTTCGCGGACAGCATGCCGATCAGCCCCTGCCGACCGGCGAGCATGATGACCATGAAGCCGACGACGACCCCCGGGAACGCAAGCGGAAACGTCAGCAGCGCGAGCAGCACGCGCTTGCCCGCGAATTCGCGGCGCGCGAGCAGGAGGCCCGAGATCGTCGACAGCACGAGCGTCGCGAGCGTGACGCCCGCGGACAGCGCGACGGTCTCGCCGAGGCTCTTCATGTAGCGCGCATTGCCGAGCAGCGCCGCGTAGTGCGAGAAGAACGCGCCGTCGGCGGACACCTGCACGAGCGCCGCCATCGGCAGTAGCCAGAACGCGGCGAACACCGCAAGCGCCGGCGCGACGAGCGTGACGCGCCAGCGCAGCGGGAAAGTCAGGTCGAGCATCGGTTGCGTCCTGCCGCTTACTGCATCACCTGCAGGTACTGCTGGCCGAATGCCTGCTGGCCGGCCGCCATCTTGCCGAAGTCGACCGATTTCGCGCGGGCATATTCGCTCGCCGGCAGGAACTTCGACGCGATGTCCGCGCCGAGCGTCTGTGCGCGTACCGGACGCAGGTATGCGTTGGCCCACAGCTTCTGGCCTTCGTCGGACAGCACGAAGTCGAGCACCTTCTTGCCGTTCGCGTCGTGCGGCGCACCCTTCACGAGACTCATCACGTACGGCACCGCGATCGTGCCCTCCTTCGGAATCACGAACTCGACGTTGGCGTTGTCCTTGTACTTCGCGCGGTAAGCATCGAAGTCGTAGTCGAGCAGGATCGGAATCTCGCCCGACAGCACGCGCGCATACGCGGTCTGCTTCGGCACGATCGGCGCGTTCGCTTTCAGCTTCCTGAACCAGTCGAGCGCCGGCTTGAAGTTGTCGAGGCTGCCGCCGAGTGCCTGGTTCACGGCGACCGCGCCCGCATAGCCGACGAACGCGCTCGACGGATCGAGGTAACCGACCATGCCCTTGTATTCCGGCTTCAGCAGATCGGCCCACGAGCGCGGCACCGGCTTGCCGTCGAGCGCGTCCTTGTTCACGAAGAAGCCGAGCGTGCCCGAGTGGATCGCGAACCAGTAGCCTTGCGGGTCCTTCAGGTTCGCGGGAATGTCGTTCCAGTGCGCGGGCTTGTACGGCGCGATCACGCCCTTGTCCTTCGCCTGGAACGCCGACGATACGCCGAGATAGACGACGTCGGCGACCGGGCTCTTCTGCTCGGCGATCAGCTGCGCGATCGACTGGCCCGAGTTCTTGTTGTCGAACGGCACGCGGATGCCGGTCTTCTGCTTGATCGCCGCGATCTGCGCGGCCCAGTCGGCCCATTCGGGCGGGCAGTTGTAGCAGATCGCCGTTTCGTCGGCGTGGGCGGCGGGCGCGCCGGCGATGAGCGCGGCGCAGGCGAGCGGCGCGGCAAGCGCACGCAGCAGCGAGGTCAGGCGAAAGGACACGGTTGGTCTCCGGGCGAGGGTGAGGCGCTGGGGTGGTGGTGTTGTGTACGGGGCGGTGCGGCGCCCGGGTTCAGGCCTGGCGCAATTGCAGGTCGGTGGCCGGCGGGGCGACCGTCGCGCCGTCGCGCACCACGTGCGGCAGGATCAGCGACGTGCGTTCGATGGCTGCGCCGCCGATGCATTCGACGAGACGCCGCCACGCGTGGCGGCCGATGTCGCGGTTCGGCGTCGCGACGCTCGCGAGCGGCGGTGCGAGCAGTTCGCCGATCGCGATGCCGTCGAAGCCGAGCACCGACAGGTCGTCCGGGATCGAGAAACCCGCGCGGCGCAGGCCGCGCATCACGACCATCGCGAGCAGGTCGTTGCTGCAGAAGAGGGCGGTCGGACGCGTCGCGTGCGCGGTGAGATGCGCAAGCACGGCGTCAGGTAATTCGGGCGCGTTGAAATCGACTTCGACCGGCGGCAGCGTGGCGACGCCGCTTTCCTCGAGCGCCTGCGCATAACCGAGATGACGCTGGCGTGCCCGATCCGACGCGGCGAGCGAGCCGGCCAGCATCAGCACGCGACGATGACCGCGCGAGGTCAGCATCCGCACGCCGTCGTAGGCGGCGCTGCGGTTGTCGACCGATACCGACGGGCGGCGCTGCGTATCGTTGTGCATCAGCACGTAGTGCGGGCCGTCGCGGTCGAGCATGTCGAGCAGCGGGTGCGTGTCCGCGTCGGCGACGGTGAGGATCAGCCCTTCGACGCGCTGCTCGCGCAGCGTCTCGATCGCATGACGCTCGCGTGCCGCATCGTATTCGGTCGTCATCAGGATCAGCTTGAAGCCGGCCGCGGTCGCGAGTTCGTCGATGCCTTGCAGGCAGTCGGCGAACACGGGGTTCGACAACGTCGGCACGACGACGCCGACGAGCCGCGTGCGCTCGCCGCGCAGTTGCCGGCCAAGCGGGCTCGGGCGGAACTGCAGCGTGTCGATCGCGGTGCGGATCGTTTGCAGCGTGGCGGGACTGACGGTATGCGGCGCGTTGATCGCGCGCGAGACGGTGGCGATCGAGAAGCCCGCGAGGGCAGCGACGTCCTTGATGGTCGAGGTCATGTGGTAGCGCGATGTAAACGTTTTCGGCCGGAAAATTATCGAAAACGTTTGTGACCTGCCGATGACGCGTGAAGGGGGCACATCGGACAGCGCGCGCGGGCTCGTATGACGAAAGCGCTCGCGAAACCAAGCGTGGATTGTAGCGGCGGAACGGCGGGTCGTGGGGGCGTGCGACGCGGTTTGTGGCGAAGGATCGGTGCAGGCGTGTATGCCTGCGCGGTAGTGGGGCGGGCGCGCGCGAAGAACGGCGACGCCCGAATCGCGTGGCCCGCGTACCGTCCGTCGACCCGGGTGGCGGACGGTACGCAAGCGCCGACGGACGTTACAGCGCGACGAACAGCATGCCGTGCGGATCCTGAAGCGCCGACGCGTTGCCGACGCTCGTTGCGATCGGCGTCAGGTGGCCGGTCTTCGGATCGAGCTTCATCACCTGGCCCTGGCCGGCGCTGTATGCGTCGCCCTGGGTGAATGCGGCATCGACGCGGTACGTCGTGTTGTTTGCGTCGGTGAACAACATGAAGGTCTTGTTTTGCGGCCCGGGTGCCGGCACCCAGCGGGTATCGTCGACCGGATACACGGGGCCGTCCTTGTCGTTGAAGAGCGTGAGCGTCAGCACGCTGACACTCTGGCTTGCGCCCGGATTGTGGATGAACACCAGCTTGCCGTCGGCCTGGCTGTCGAGGACGAGGTCGCCGGCCGTATCGATCGCTTCGGAATCCGGGTCCGTCAGGGCCAGCGTGACCGGCTGGTTGTAGGTCGGATTGGGTGAACCGCCGACCGACGGCGTCAGATCGGTCGCCTGCGCGTTGCCGGCCAGTACGGGGGCGACGTCGAACGTCGTGCCGTTGGCGTTCAGCGTGAGCTGGACGACCGTCGGCGCGGTGCCCGGCGTCGTCGGGTTCGACGCGCTCACGTAGACGTTGCCGTTGAGCAGTTGCATGTCGTCGTAGCCGCCGCCGTGCGCGGTCGGATTGACGGTCGGCGCGTAGGTCTTCTGCGTGCCGGCCTTGAGGTCGATGATCGTCAGCTCGGGATTGCCGTCTTCGTTGGCCATCGCCCAGAGCGTGTTGGTGTCGGCGCGCGCCATCAGGCCGTCGACGTGCCCCGGCACCGAGTATGTCTTGAGCGCGTTGCCGCCCAGGTCGTACTGCACGACATCGTTGGTCAGTCCCGGGACCGAGCCGTCCTTGACGTCACCGGCTTTCTGGTAGCCGATGAAGACGGTGTCGTTGAACTGGACGATCGAGTCGGGCTTGTCGGTGGAGACCGGCGCTTTCGCGAACACGGACAGCGCGTAGCCGGACGCGGTGGCCGTGTTCGGCACGGCCGCCGTATTGGCCGGTGCGATACCGGGGGTCGAGGTCGCATCGTCTCCGCCGCATGCCGCAAGAAAGACCGATGCCGACATCGCAATGAACAGAGGCTTTCTAAACATTTCGTTTTCCTGAACGAATGATTCGTGCCGACCGAATCGGGTTGATCTATTACCGCTGGTTACATGGGCGCGGGTCAGGCTAAGGCGCACATATTTCGTTTCGGTGAAAAAATCACGAACGTGCGGCGTGCCGTTCGCAACGTCGGAATCGGCTATCACGGCGTTGCTTAAGGCGGGCTTAACGCAATGTGGCGAATCGCCTGCGTATCGAAATTCCGTCGGAAATCGGGCCATCGGCCGCGTTGGTCGCGCATGCGGATGTCAGGCGAAATCGAAGCCTTTCATTTTCCGGATGTAAGGCGCACGCGATCGAACGCGCGGCCGATCGTGCGGGAAGCATCGGTGCCGTTGTGTGGGGCGATGTTTCACCGGACCGGATCGGTCTCGGGACGTTGCCGTGGCAGCGCGTCGCCGGTCGGGCAATCTGCGACGGAACAAATGAGGAAGGGGGGCGCGAGCAATGGTAGAATCGCGTCCGCCCTCTTGCCGGGGTGATGAAATTGGTAAACATAGCGGACTTAAACGATTGAGTGCCCGGTCGGAAACGGTCGGTGCAGAACCCTTCAAATTCGGTGAAACCCCTGATGCACGCATCGAGGCAACGCCGAGCCAAGCCTCGCGGTATCCGCGAGGAAGGTGTAGAGACTAGACGGGGGGCGCCTAAGGCGCACGGGCAGTGGTCATGCCCGCGCGTGACGGTGAAGGCATAGTCCAGCGCACGAACGGTATCGCGCACGCGACGCCGGCTTTGAAAGAAGCAGTGTGACGAAAATCCGCCGCCTTAACAGGCTTGCCGGTTCAAGTCCGGTCCCCGGCACCACGATCGCTTTCAGTGCGAGTCGATGAAGGTAAGAAAGCCCGCGAGAAGCCTAGCGCTCGCGGGTTTTTTGTTTTTGTGGCGTTGAGTCGGAGGCAACGCATTCCGAATGCGCTGCTGCCAGATGCGGGTGGGCGTGACCGCCCTGCTGATGACGGTGCTCGATGCCTTCACGGTGGCGGACGTTTCGAAGATTCCGCTGGTCGAACCGGTGGTGTGGCGCGATATCGGTTTCGTGACCAGTCGGGGCAGAGATCCGTCGCCCGCCGCACGCAAATTGATGGAAACGATCGAGCGACGCGTGGCCAACTGCCATGCCGCAAAACGGAAGTGAGGCCGCCAACGGTTTCGTTCCGCAGCGTTCGCCGGTGCGGTCGCACCGTTTGCCGTCAACGGAGATCGAAGCGGCGATACCTCGTGTATCCCGTGCACGGCGCCGTGCTACGCCGACGCACGGTCGGCGCTGGCCGTAGTCGCTTCCTTGACGAAAGCGCGAACGGCCGGGGACACGTCCCGGCGTCGATGTGCCAACGCCAGGTGAACGGAGAAAGCGAAGTCCGTGATGGGGCGGTAGCAAAGGCCGTGAGGGCTGAGGCCCTTCATCGATTCGGGTATGACTGCCACGCCATAGCCGGCAGAGGAAAGGCTGATCGCGGACATGAAGTCTTTTACCCGGTAGTCGAGGGCGGGCGTAAAGCCTCCGACCTGGCCCAGTGACGACAGCACCTCGCTGAACGCATCGTCCTCGTCGAACTGAGGGGAAATGAAGGACTCGGCCTGCAGGTCTTGCGCGCGCAGCTTGCGTCGCGTCGCCAGCGGGTGGTGTTCTGCCATTGCAACGACGAGTCGCTCGGTCTGAACGATCGTTGCGACGATGCCCGCGCCGTATCGCGGCCGGGGGCGCACGATGCCGATGTCGATTTCGCCGCTGTCCAGCGCCTCGAGTTGCCGGGGCGTTGCCATCTCGGCAATGTCGACCCGAACATTGGGATGCGACACGCGAAACCGGCGCAGCATCCCGGGCAGCACGCCATTGGTCACGCTCGACGCGACGAAGCCGATCCGGACCATGCCGGCCAGGCCCCTGGCTGCCAATCGTCCGACTTGTTCCGCCCGTTCGATATGCCGCAATGCCGTCATGGCTTCGGCGTGGAACAGGCGTCCCGCATCGGTCAACGTGACCGGCTGACGCTTGTTCCGGTTCAGCAGCCGGACACCGATGTTTTGCTCGAGGCGCTGAATCTGGGTGCTGAGCGCGGATTGAGCGACGTTCAATCGATCCGCTGCCTTGGCGAAGTGCAGCTCTTCCACCACGGTGACGAAATACCGCAGCTGGCGCGCGTCGATCATTTAATCTCCATTTGGGAATAAAGTTTCGCGATCGTGGTCTGGATGCTATCAGAGAAATCGGCTGAAATAAGGCGACCTGTCACCCTGGAGAACACCATGGAAGCGTCCGCCGACACCTTGCAACAACCGTCTTTCCGTTTGTCGCCGCATCCGGATCACCATCGGATCATGCATGTCACGGCCGATCGTCAGGCGCTTGCCGGATTCCTGCAGGACGTTCGGGACATCGATGTCCAGAATCTGGAATACGTGCCGTTCATGCGCTTTGCGCTTGCCGATTCGCTGATCCGGCGACTGGGCGACGCGTTCGCGCGCATGTTGATCGAGCTGGTCAAGGATCGTCGCCACGGCGGGTTCACCATCGGGCTGCAGGATCTTTCGCAGGATGCATCCGACTTCGTGAAGTTCGGTACCGCCGTCGCCCATATCCTCGGTACGAGCAACCACGACGCCATGTCGGGCACCTATTACGCACGCTTCGTCGTGAAACATACCGACGACAGCGACTCCTATCTTCGCCAGGCTTATCGCTTGTTCACGATGCACGCCGACGGGACGTTCGTCAGCGAGGCAACGGACTGGTTGTTGATGATGAAGTTCGCCGAGCGGAACGCGATGGGCGGCGAGTCGCGCTTTCTTCACCTCGACGACTGGCAGGAACGCGATCGGTTTGCGAAACACCGGCTTGGGGTCCACCCGTTCCTTTACAAGGCGCCGGGCTCGAAGAACGTGTCCGAGAAGGTCGAGCGCCCCTTGTTCTTCGAAAGCGAGTTCGGCTTGTCGATCTCCTTCATCGACCAGTTCGTCCAGCCTGCCAATCGCGAAGAGGCGGCATTTCTGCGTGCACTGTCGGAATCGATGGAGGCGTCATCAGGGACGACGGAGGTGACGCTGCCGGTTGGCGACCTGGTTGTGCTGAACAACTATTTTTACGTGCACGGACGGGCGCCGTTCGAGAAGAACGAAGGGCTCTTTCGCGAACTGATGCGTCAACGCGGCACGTTCGAACGATGACGCAGCCGGTGCCAAACCGTGCGTCACCGAAGTGATCGGACGCCGGTGGACGAAAACCTGATGAACCTGAAGGCGGAAAGAGCGATGAAAGATCACCCCAGCGGTACAGAAGCGCGGCCGATGATGCCGGTCGGGCGGCAATCCCAGTCCGCCTACGGGGTCAAGCGCGATGTGCCCGCTCGACTGCGCAAGATTCTTTCGCTGGCGGACTTCGAGGCAGCGGCACGCAGCCATCTGCCGCGCCCGTTGTTCGGCTATATATCGGGGGCGGCAGAGGATGGGGTATCCGCCGCCGCGAATCGAACGGCATTCGAACGGTTGAAGTTCAGCCCGAAGGTGCTGGTGGACGTTTCGCATCGATCGCAGGAAACCGTGTTGTTCGGCAACACCTACGCGTCCCCGTTCGGCATCGCGCCGGTCGGCATCAGTGCGATATCGGCTTACCGTGGCGACATCGTCCTGGCTCAGGCCGCGAAGGCGGAGAACGTCCCGGCGATCATGAGCGGCTCGTCGCTCATCCCGATGGAAGCCGTTCATGCGGCTTCGCCGGGCACATGGTTTCAGGCTTACCTGCCGGGAGACTCATCGCGTGTCGCCGCATTGATAGACCGAGTCAAGGCAGCGGGTTTTTCGACGCTCGTCGTGACGGTCGACATCCCGGTGTGGGCGAACCGGGAGAACAACACGCGCGCGGGATTCTCGTTGCCATTGCGACCGTCGCTTCGTCTTGCGGTGGACGGGATCTCGAGGCCGCGCTGGCTGATGGGGACTTTCCTGCGCACGTTGATCAATCATGGCATGCCGCATTTCGAAAACTCGTTTGCCACGCGAGGCGCGCCCATGCTTTCGGCTTCGGCGATCCGGGACACGACCGGGCGCGATCATCTGTCGTGGACGGATATTGCTCGAATACGGGAGCGCTGGAACGGCAACCTGGTCGTCAAGGGCATTCTTCGCGCGGACGATGCCGATCGAGCGGTGTCGATCGGCGCGGACGGCATCATCGTGTCGAACCATGGTGGCCGCCAACTGGATGGGGCGGTCGAACCGTTGCACGTACTGCCTGAAATCTGCGAGGCGGTGGGTCACCGGACCATCGTGATGATGGACAGCGGGATCCGGCGAGGCAGCGATGTACTCAAGGCGCTGGCGCTCGGTGCTCGATTCGTGTTCCTGGGGCGTCCGTTCATGTATGCCGCGGCCGTCGGCGGCGAGACTGGTGTGCGGCACGCGATTCGACTCCTTCGGGATGAGGTCGACCGAAACATGGCGATGCTCGGGACCTGTGCGGTGGCCGACATCGACGATGCGATTCTTGCGCGGCTGGCGGCTGGCGCGTAATCGGCGAACTGCGCGCCAGCGGAAGTGTTGCCGGCGGCGCAGCATTCGATCGAACTCCGCCGGCAACGGAAGAGGGCCCCGCGCGAGCGCCGGCAGGCGAAATGTTCGACCGGGTGAGCGGGGCCGGGTGTCGGACTTTCACGCACCGGGTGTGGAACGTCGGCTGTTACTAGACGACCGGTCTAATAGTGGAGTAGTATCCCCACCACGAACGCGATGTTGGCAGCTACGTCCGGCAAGTCCATTGCATCCTCCGCCTTGATGCGTGCCGGCACCCGATATGGCCCTTCGTAGCAGAAGAGGCGACGGATCCCGACAGGGGCCGTTTTTTTTGAATATCGAACTAGACGACTGGTCTACTAATTTGGATCAAACCATGCAGAATTTCAGTTACTACAATCCGACCCGCATTGTTTTCGGCGAAGGCACCGTGTCGCGCCTGGACGACCTGATTCCGCGCGACGCCCGTGTCCTCGTGCTCTACGGCGGCGAGAGCGCGCGGAAAAACGGGACGCTCGACGAGGTCAGGGCCGCGCTCGGCGCGCGCGAGATCCAGGAGTTCGGCGGGATCGAGCCGAATCCGACGTATGAGACGCTGATGAAAGCGGTTGCGCAGGTCAGCGCGAGCCGGATCGATTTCCTGCTCGCAGTGGGTGGGGGTTCGGTGATCGATGGCACGAAGTTCGTCGCGGCCGCCGCGCTGTTCGACGGCGAGCCCTGGAGCATCATGGAAACGCATGGCGCGAACGTGCATGCCGCGCTGCCGTTCGGCAGCGTCCTGACGCTTCCCGCGACCGGCTCCGAAATGAACAACGGCGGCGTCGTGACGCGTCGCGCGACGCATGCGAAGCTCGCGTTCCGCAGCGAGCACGTATTCCCTGCATTCTCGATCCTCGATCCGACGAAGACCTACACGCTGCCGCCGCGGCAGATCGCGAACGGCGTCGTCGACGCGTTTACGCACATCGTCGAGCAATACCTGACCTATCCGGCCGACGGGCTTGCGCAGGACCGCTTTGCGGAGGGGCTGCTGCAGACACTGATCGAGATCGGCCCGAAGGCGCTTGCCGAACCGCACGACTACGCGGTGCGCGCGAATCTGATGTGGGTCGCGACGCTCGCGTTGAATGGCCTGATCGGTGCCGGCGTACCGCAGGACTGGGCAACGCACATGGTCGGCCACGAACTGACGGCCCGTTACGACATCGATCATGCGCGCACGCTTGCGGTCGTGCTGCCGTCGATGCTGCAGGTGCGGCGCGACAGCAAGCGGGCGAAGCTTCTCCAGTATGCGGAGCGTGTCTGGAACATCACGTCCGGCCCGGACGACGCGCGCATCGACGAAGCGATCGCGCGCACCCGTGCATTCTTCGAGCGCCTCGACGTGAAAACGCGCCTGGCCGATTACGGGGTGGGTGCCGATGCGATCGACCAGCTCGTCGCGCAGCTGGATGAACACGGGATGACGCAGCTCGGCGAGCAGAAGGACGTCACGCTCGATGTGAGCCGGCGCGTGCTGGAAGGGGCGCTGTAACTGACGCGGAGCGCCCCGGGCCGACGGCATGCATGCGGCGGGTCCGGGGCCGACGACCACGGGATCGCGTTCGCCGGCGGCCTGGCCGGTGCATCACCGCGTTGGAACACCGACGGACACGACTGAATCAATTCAACGGAAACCAATCATGAAAGTTCTTATCGTTTTGACTTCGCACGACACGCTGGGTAGCACGGGGGAGAAGACGGGGTTCTGGCTGGAAGAGTTTGCTGCACCGTACTACGTGCTCAAGGATGCGGGTGTCGATGTCACGCTGGCATCCGTCAAGGGCGGCCAGCCGCCGCTCGACCCGAAAAGCAACGAAGCGGCGTTCCAGACCGATGCGACTCGCCGCTTCGACGCGGACGCAGCTGCGCGCGCGGCACTGGCGACGACGCTCAAGCTGTCCGACGTCTCGATCGATTCATTCGATGCCGTGTTCTACCCGGGCGGGCATGGCCCGCTGTGGGATCTCGCCGAAGACGCGAACTCGATCGCGCTGATCGAACGCGCAATCGCGACCGGCAAGCCGGTGGCGGCGGTTTGCCATGCGCCGGGCGTGCTGCGCCATGCGAAGGCGCCGGACGGCAAGCCGCTCGTGCAGGGCAAGTCGGTCACGGGTTTTGCCAATACCGAGGAAGCGGCGGTCGGCCTGACCGACGTGGTGCCGTTCCTCGTCGAGGACATGCTCAAGGCGAACGGCGGCCTCTATACGAAGGCCGGTGACTGGCAACCCTATGCGGTCGTCGACGGTCTGCTGATCACGGGGCAGAACCCGGCGTCGTCGGAGCATGTCGCGCACGCGTTGCTCGAACAACTGAAGCGGGGCTGAACGATGGCAGTGGATGAAGAAGGCGCGCTTCGAGGGCTTTGGGCGGCGCGCTACCGGGATCGACAGATACCCGATGCACCCGTTGCCACCAACGAAGTCGTGCGCAACCTGCTCGAGCATCGCTCGGTGCGTTCGTATCTTCAACGACGGGTGCCCGACGATGTGCTCGTCGCGGCGATCGCGGCCGCGCAGTCCGCGTCGACTTCGTCGAATCTGCAGGCGTGGAGCGTCGTCGCGGTGACCGATCCGGAGCGGAAAGCACGCCTGGCTGCGTTCGCCGGCAAGCAGCGACATGTCGAGGAGGCACCGCTGTTTCTGGCATGGGTGCTGGATCTGTCGCGGCTCAGACGCGCGGGAGAGTCGACGGGCAAGCGTACCGACGGGCTCGATTATCTCGAGAGCTTCGTCGTCGGCGCCGTCGATACGACGCTCGCGGCCCAGAACGCGGCGGTCGCGTTCGAGTCGTTTGGCCTCGGGATGGTCTATATCGGCGGGATGCGTAATCGCCCCGAAGCCGTCGCGCAGGAACTCGGCCTGCCCGAATCGAGCATGGTGCTGTTCGGCATGTGCGTCGGCTATCCCGATCCCGATCGGCTGCCGGCCATCAAGCCGCGTCTCCCGCAGGCGGTCGTGCTGCACCGCGAACAATACGATGTGGCGGCCGAGCGCGATTCGATCGGCGCCTACGATCGGCGCGTTTCCGATTACCTGAACGAACGCGGCGATGCGGGCGGAACCTGGACCGGCGCAGCGGTCGAGCGGGTTCGGGGCCCTGAATCGCTGAGCGGTCGCGATCGCTTGCGCGACGCATTGTCGGCGCTGGCGTTCAAGCTGTTGTGAATGCCGGATGACGCGCTTTCACGATCCATTGACTGATTGAATCGAGGTGTATCGATGAGCATTTACGTATTCGCAAGCCTGAGGCCGAAGCCCGAGCATGCGGCGGCCGTCGAGGCGGAACTGCATCGGATGGTGGCGGCAACGCGTGCCGAACCGGGCAACCTCCGCTACGACCTGTTTCGGCAGACCGACGGCCAGTTGGCATTTCACCTGTTCGAAATCTATCGTGACGAGGCTGCCGTCGCAGCCCATCGCGCGAGCGAACACTACACGGCCTACCGCGCGCAAGCGGCCGACTGGCTGGCCGAGCCGCCGGTGGTGAAGGTGCTGGCCGCGGTCGACGTGGACGTGGCGTAGCTCGGCATAACGACCAAGTGGCACGGTGGTCCGGTCTTCGATTCGGCTCGCCGTGTCGCTTCAATGAGGAAAGGTCATGAGCGTCAAGATGCTGTTGATTGCCGGGGTGTTGTCCTGCGGGATCGCGCCGGCCATTGCGGAAACGAATGGTGGCATGACGCAGCGGCAGGTTCGGGCAGATCTGTAGTCTCGCAGACTCGCCGGATACGACGGAGTACAGTGGGAAGTATTCGAGAATCCTCACAATTTCCCGTGATGCCTTGAAGCGTTCGCGTATCGTTGCATCATGATGCACCCGGAGTATTTGATAGGCGGCGTACACGCACACGGCACTGCCGGCCGAGATGCGCGGAAGAGATGCGCGTCGCTGGCATTGAAGCAAACTTCGCAAGTATAGGTGGGGTTCTACCTGGGACTGGATTGATATCGAGTGCGAATGGTTATGGATAGAAAGGCGGCCGAAGAGGCGTTTGATGAATTTTTGATGAGAATGGACGATCAACTGGATTGGTTGTCCGATGAGGCCAGGGGGCATGGGATCCAGTTGCACGTTGAACTGGATGACTTGCCGAAGTTGGAAAAACTGTTCGATCTTTTGTCTGGTGGAAAAGGCAAGGATGAAGTGTCGGAACTCGTCGTTGCATTTGCTATCTTCCTTGGCGAGATTGTCAGGGAAGGCTGCGGTGGGAAATGGGCATTACCCTTGGATGACGAGAAGAATGTAAATTTCAATACCCCGGTAATTGTCGGACATGCGCCAATCGAGGCACTTGAGTTTGCGCCGCTATCAGTGATGCGGGCATACGCGCTTCGTAGAAAGCCAGGAACACTTCAGCGTGCCGTGGACGCGCAGGTAAATCCCAAGCCGGTAGACTTGAGTGGCTTGACGGAGGAGGAATGATGCGTACCCGCGTTGGCTGGACCAAGGGGACAATCTTGCCGACGCTTGCCACACGGGCTCATTGACTCAAATAGACGGACAGGTCGGTCTCCGGCGGCTTCACGCCAAGCTCGAACAACATCTGGGAAATCCAGCCACGGTGGTAGGTCTTGTGGTGAGACAGATGCAGCAGCATCGCACCACGCGCCATCTGCCCGGGACGGCCGGAAATGTACTCGAACGACACCGTTTCCGAGAGGCGCGCGGCATCCTGGCGGCTCACCCAATCGTTCAGCCATGTGTTGGCGTCGCATTGTGCGGCGATGAGCGCGTCGAGTGTCGGGCACAGGAGGTCTCGCCGCGAACTGAAGCCATGCTTGCGCCCAATCAGATGCGCATGCCAGATCAGATCGACCTGATAGTTGTGATTCAGCGTCGCCAGTATCGAGCCGAACACCGTGTTGCGCGGGCAAACGATCTCGGGCATGGGCACATGTTCCAGCGCACCGAGTAGCGTGCGGTCCGCCCAGTCGTTGTAGCGTGCCAGGAGGCATGCGGCGTCGAAATCAAGCATCGGGACATCTCCTTTGAAGGGGCTCAGCGTTGCATGACAGGCGTTGAATACGATGGTTGATTGCCATTATCGATGTGTGCCGACGTATTGGGTACTCGCGTTCTTTCATCCGCTGCCGGTTCCAGGTGCACCGCACCACGCGACTTCTTGCCGCGATGCCGAGCCGAAGCGCGGCGCAACGGTTCACAGTGGATTGCGTCGGCACCGCACGTGTCGATTCCGGGAGCCGCATGCGGACGTCGCCTTCCGACTTCGCCATTGGCTGGCTGCACCGGCACCCGCACCCGCACCCGCACCCGCACCCGCACCCGTAAATTCCCGTCCGTCCCCGGTTCGCTCCGCCGCGGCAACCCGTGTCCACCCGCCGCGCCCGGCAGGCCCGCCGGCCCTCCCGCACCCGACATGGCAAATTTGCTCACCGCAGTCGAGCGGGTTGGTCATCGACGGCTGGCCCCATATTGCCTAAATTAAAAAGATTGACGTGCCTATCCGCACGCCAGTCAGCGCGCAGGCCGGCAACCGGCCGCGCGTTCCTAATCAGCGTGAGACACAATCGAGCGTGGAGACGACACGATGAGCCTGTCAGAGCCATTGCGTCTGCATGTGCCGGAGCCCACCGGGCGCCCGGGCTGCAAGACGGACTTTTCCTATCTGCATCTATCGCCGGCCGGTGCGGTTCGCCGCCCGCCGATCGACGTTGCCGCGGCGGACACCGCCGATCTCGCCCGCAGCCTCGTGCGCGTGCTCGACGACAGCGGCAAGGCCGTCGGCCCGTGGGCGCCGGATCTCGACGATGCGCGGCTGATCGCCGGCCTGCGCGCGATGCTCAAGACCCGCATTTTCGACGCGCGCATGATGATCGCGCAGCGTCAGAAGAAAATCTCCTTCTACATGTTGAGCCTCGGCGAAGAGGCGATCGGCACCGCGCACGCGATGGCGCTGCGCGACGGCGACATGTGCTTCCCGACCTACCGCCAGCAGAGCATCCTGATCGCGCGCGACGTGCCGCTCGAGCGCATGATCTGCCAGCTGATGTCGAACGAAGGCGACCCGCTGAAAGGCCGCCAGCTCCCGGTGATGTATTCGGATCGCGACGCGGGCTTCTTCTCGATTTCCGGCAACCTCGCGACCCAGTTCATCCAGGCGGTCGGCTGGGCGATGGCGTCGGCGATCAAGGGCGACACGAAGATCTCGTCCGCGTGGATCGGCGACGGCGCGACGGCCGAATCCGATTTCCACACCGCGCTCACGTTCGCGCACGTGTACCGCGCGCCGGTCGTGCTGAACGTCGTCAACAACCAGTGGGCGATCTCGACGTTCCAGGCGATCGCGGGCGGCGAAGGCACGACGTTCGCGGGGCGCGGCGTCGGCTGCGGGATCGCGTCGCTGCGCGTCGACGGCAACGACTTCCTCGCGATCTACGCGGCGTCGAGCTGGGCGGCCGAACGCGCGCGCCGCAACCTCGGCCCGACGTTGATCGAGTGGGTGACCTACCGTGCGGGCGCGCATTCGACGTCGGACGATCCGACCAAGTACCGGCCGAGCGACGACTGGTCCCATTTCCCGCTCGGCGATCCGATCGAACGCTTCAAGCGCCACCTGATCGTCAAGGGCATCTGGTCGGACAGCGCGCATGAAGCGTTGACGGCCGAGCTCGAGGCCGAGGTGATCGCCGCGCAGAAGGAAGCGGAGAAATACGGCACGCTGGCCGACGACCGGATTCCGTCGCCGGCTTCGATGTTCGACGACGTGTACAAGGAGCTGCCCGCGCACCTGCGCCGTCAGCGCCAGGAACTGGGAGCGTGATCATGGCGCAACAAGAGACAGGCACGGCAACGCAGCCGATGACGATGATCCAGGCGCTGCGCTCGGCGATGGACGTGATGCTCGGGCGCGACAGCGACGTGGTCGTGTTCGGGCAGGACGTCGGCTATTTCGGCGGCGTGTTCCGCTGTACCGAAGGACTGCAGAACAAATACGGCAAGTCGCGCGTGTTCGATGCGCCGATCTCGGAAAGCGGGATCGTCGGCGCGGCGGTGGGGATGGGCGCGTACGGGCTGCGCCCGGTGTGCGAGATCCAGTTTGCCGATTATTTCTACCCGGCATCCGACCAGATCGTGTCGGAAGGCGCGCGGCTGCGCTATCGGTCGGCCGGCCAGTTCATCGCGCCGATGACGATCCGCATGCCCTGCGGCGGCGGCATCTACGGCGGCCAGACGCACAGCCAGAGCCCGGAGGCGATGTTCACGCAGGTGTGCGGGCTGCGCACGGTGATGCCGTCGAACCCGTACGACGCGAAAGGGCTCTTGATCGCATCGATCGAGAACGACGATCCGGTGATCTTCCTCGAGCCGAAGCGGCTGTACAACGGGCCGTTCGACGGCCATCACGATCGGCCCGTCACGTCGTGGCTCAAGCATCCGGCCAGCGCGGTACCCGAGGGCTACTACACGGTGCCGCTCGATACGGCCGCCGTGGTGCGGCCCGGCAACGACGTGACCGTGCTGACCTACGGCACCACGGTGCACGTGTCGCTTGCCGCAGCCGAGGAGACGGGCATCGACGCGGAGGTGATCGACCTGCGCACGCTGTGGCCGCTCGACCTCGACACGATCGTCGCGTCGGTGCGCAAGACCGGACGCTGCGTCGTGGTGCACGAGGCGACGCGTACCTGCGGTTACGGTGCGGAACTGGTGTCGCTGGTCCAGGAACATTGCTTCTACCACCTCGAGGCGCCGGTCGAGCGCACGACGGGCTGGGATACGCCGTATCCGCATGCGCAGGAGTGGGCGTACTTTCCGGGCCCGGCCCGGGTCGGTGAAGCGTTGCGACGCGTGATGGAGGCCTGAGATGGGGATTCATGTCATCAAGATGCCGGATATCGGCGAAGGGATTGCCGAGGTCGAGCTGGTGGCCTGGCACGTGGAAGTCGGGCAGACGATCAAGGAAGACCAGCCGCTCGCCGATGTGATGACCGACAAGGCGGCGGTCGAGATTCCGTCGCCGGTGACGGGCAAGGTGCTTGAACTCGGCGGCCGGATCGGCGAGATGATGGCGGTCGGCAGCGAGCTGATTCGCCTCGAGGTCGAAGGCGACGGCAACCTGAAGGCCGGCGCACCGGTGCGGGAATCAAAGGTAGAAACCGCACCGGTCGCGGCCGCGCCGTCGAAGGCCGTGGCCGACGCGCCGGCGGAGTCGCTCGCCAAGCCGTCTGCGAAGCACGCACCCGCGGAGCCGCGTCGCGCGAAACACGCCGAGCGCACGGAGCACGTTGTGCCGCCGCGCGCGGCGCTCGCGCCGGGCGAACGGCCGCTCGCGTCGCCGGCCGTGCGTCAGCGCGCATGGGACATGGGCGTCGAGCTGCGCTATGTGCGCGGCACCGGTGAAGCCGGGCGGATCCTGCACGCGGACCTCGATGCGTATGCGGGCACCGGCAGCGGTGCGGTGCGCGGATCGCACGCGCATGGCTATGGCGAACGCAACGACGAGACCGACGTACCGGTGATCGGCCTGCGGCGCGCGATCGCGCGCAAGATGCAGGAAGCGAAGCGCCGCATTCCGCACTTCAGCTACGTCGAGGAGATCGACGTCACCGAGCTCGAATCGTTGCGTACGGAACTGAATCGCCGCCACGGCGACGCGCGCGGCAAGCTGACGCCGCTGCCGCTGCTGATCCGCGCGATGGTGATCGCGTTGCGCGACTTCCCGCAGATCAACGCGCGCTTCGACGACGAAGCGGGTGTCGTCACGCGCTACGGTGCGGTGCACATGGGCGTCGCGACCCAGACGGACGGCGGCCTGACCGTGCCCGTGCTGCGTCATGCCGAAGCGCGCGACGTGTGGTCGATCTCCGCCGAAATCGCGCGGCTCACGGACGCCGTGCGCACGAACCGCGCGCAGCGCGACGAGTTGAGCGGTTCGACCATCACGATTTCGAGCCTCGGCGCGCTCGGCGGCATCGTGTCGACGCCGGTCATCAATCATCCCGAGGTCGGCATCGTCGGCGTGAACCGGATCGTCGAGCGGCCGATGATCCGCGACGGCGCAGTGGTCGCGCGCAAGATGATGAACCTGTCGTCGTCGTTCGACCATCGCGTCGTCGACGGCGCGGACGCGGCCGAATTCATCCAGGCCGTGCGCGCGGTGCTCGAGCGCCCGGCACTGCTGTTCGTGGAGTGATAACGCAATGAAGAACGAACACACCACGCTGCTCGTGATCGGCGGCGGCCCGGGCGGTTACGTCGCCGCGATTCGCGCCGGCCAGCTCGGCATTCCGACCGTGCTCGTCGAGCGCGACCGGCTCGGCGGCACCTGCCTGAACATCGGCTGCATTCCGTCGAAGGCGCTGATCCACGTGGCCGACGCATTCGAACAGGCCCGCGGCCACGCGGGCGAGGGCGCGCTCGGGATCCGCGTGCGCACGCCCGAGATCGACATCGCGAAAAGCGTTGCATGGAAGGACGGCATCGTCGACCGGCTGACGCGCGGCGTCGGCGCACTGCTCAAGAAGAACGGCGTGCGCGTGCTGCACGGCGATGCGCAGGTGGTCGACGGCAAGACCGTCGACGTCGTCGCCGGTGGCCACACGACGCGAATCAGCTGCGAGCACCTGTTGCTCGCGACCGGTTCCGAACCGGTCGCGCTGCCGTCGATGCCGTTCGGCGGACATGTCGTGTCGTCCACCGAAGCGCTGTCGCCAGAGACGTTGCCGAAGCGGCTGGTCGTCGTCGGAGCCGGGTATATCGGGCTCGAACTCGGGATCGTCTATCGCAAGCTCGGCGTCGACGTGAGCGTCGTCGAAGCGGCGGAGCGCGTGTTGCCCGCATACGATGCCGAACTCGCGCGGCCGGTTGCCGATTCGCTCGCGCGGCTGGGCGTGCGGCTGTTGCTCGGTCACAAGGTGCTCGGGCTCGCGGAACACGGCGCGGTGCGCGTGCAGGCCGCCGACGGCGCGGAGCAGACGCTGCAGGCCGATCGCGTGCTGGTCGCGGTGGGCCGCCGGCCGCGCGTCGACGGCTTCGGGCTCGAGTCGCTGCCGCTCGATCGCAATGGTCGCGCGCTGTGGATCGACGACGAATGCCGGACGTCGATGCGCAACGTCTGGGCGATCGGCGATGTCGCCGGCGAGCCGATGCTCGCGCATCGCGCGATGGCGCAGGGCGAAATGGTGGCCGAGCTGATCGCCGGCAAGCGGCGCAAGTTCATGCCCGCGTCGATCCCGGCCGTGTGCTTCACCGATCCGGAGATCGTCACGGCCGGCTGGTCGCCGGACGACGCGCGTGCGGCCGATGTCGATTGCGTGAGCGCGTCGTTCCCGTTCGCGGCGAACGGGCGCGCGATGACGCTGCAGGCGACCGACGGTTTCGTGCGCGTCGTCGCACGGCGCGACAACCACCTGATCGTCGGCTGGCAGGCGGTCGGGCGCGGCGTGTCGGAGCTGGCCGCGGCGTTCTCGCAGTCGCTGGAGATGGGCGCGCGGCTGGAGGACATCGGCGGCACGATCCATGCGCACCCGACGCTCGGCGAAGCGCTGCAGGAAGCCGCGCTGCGCGCGCTGGGGCACGCGTTGCACGTCTGACGCGTACCACGCGTGACACGAAGCCGCCGATGCGCAACGTGCGCATCGGCGGCTTTCCTTTTGCGGTGCCGGCTTTCGCACCGGCGCGTGCACTATTCGTCAGGACGGGGCGCGGAGGTCGACGCGTTGCGCCGTTACCTCGCGATAGAACGCATCGATCGCCTCGACCATCTGCGACAGCCCCGGTTGCTCGAGCGGATAGTGGCCCGCGTTGTCCAGCATGACGACCTTCACCGGCACCTTCCGCACGCGTTGCAGGAACGGTTCGCTCAGGTGCAGCGGCGTCCAGCGGTCCGCGGCCGGTTGCGTGAGCAGGATCGGGCACACGGCAAAATCCTCCGGCTCGACCACCGGCCGGTACGACATGTAGGAATCGAGAAACGCGATCGTCATCGCGTTGCCGGCGGAGGTGCGATCGGACAGCCACACCTTCAGCGCATCCGGGTCGTTGACGAGCGCGGACATCTTGCTCGCGAGCGTCATCGGCACGCGCATCGATTTCAGCGGCGTCATCGCGGTGAGATGCATCATCGTGCCGCCGACGCGGCTCATGAACACGTTGCGCGCGGTTTCGTCGCGCACTTGCTGCAGGCGCTGGTCGAGGAAGGTCATGCCGACGATGCCCGCGACCTTGCCGTTCAGCGCGGCCACGTGATACGTGAGCATGCCGCCCGCGCTCAGCCCGTAGAGCACGATCGGCCGGTCGTCCTTCGCGCGCTCCGCGTCGATCAGATCGCTGCCGGCACGCACCCAGTCGTCGTAGCGAACCAGCGCGCCCCTGGCGACCTCGGTCATCCCGTATTCGGGCATGTCGACCGCGATCGTTTCGTAGCCGCGGCGCGCCAGCTGCTCGCCGAGGATCATCGACATCTGCCGGCCGTTGGTGCCCACGCCGTGGAACAGGATCACCTTCACGCGCGCTTGCGGGTTGCGGTACGTGTCGAGATGCATGCGATGGCCGTGCCAGGACCACCATTCTTCCGTCGGTTGCTGGCCGTCTTTCCACTGGAAGTCGGTCGGAAGGAATTTCTGCATGTCGCGCCAGACGGGCTGGTCTGCGTAGGTCTTGGGCATGGTGGCGGACTCCGGTGGAATGGGCGAAACGGCATCGTCGGCCCGCGCCGGTGCGAGCAGTGCGCCCGTCAGGCCGGCGGCCAGCAATAAAGTGCAGGCCGGGCGAAAGAGTGAAGAGCGCTTCATGGTGATCGACGCCGTGCGGGTTGCGATGTCGTCCATCATCGGCGCACGGGCTCGCGCGATCCATGCTGGGGCAGGCCAACCGCTTTAGAATCTAGGCCAACCCACGTCGCGAGGCGTCTGATGAATGTCTGGAACTTTGCCCGCAGTCCGGCTTCCGTCCTGCTGATGATCGAATTCGGGCGCGACCGCAAGATCGCACCGCCGGCGTTGCTCAAGGGGTCGCAGCTCACCCTGAAGCAGCTCGCCGACCCGGATTTCACGGTGCTGGCCGCGCAGGAGCTGGCCGTTGCGTCGAACCTGCTCGATTTGACCGCCGGCGAGGCCGGCGTCGGCCTCAAGGTCGGCCTGTCGTACCAGCTTTCGGCGTACGGGCTGCTCGGGTACGGGCTCCTGAGCAGCGCGACCGGCATGGACGCGGTCGCGCTCGCGGGCCGCTACCTGGCGTTGACCTATACGTTCGTCGGGATGACGTTCCGCCGGGTCGGGCCGCACGACGCGATTCGGTTCGACGCGTCGCCGGAGCTCGCCGCGGACGTGCAGCGCTTTTTCGTCGAGCGTGCGATGGGCGCGACGTGCCGCGTGCTGCGCGACGTGATCGGCAGCGCGTTCGAACTCGCGACGTTCGACCTCGCGTATGGCGCCGCCCCCGGCCCTGACCCGACGCAGCCGGTGCTGGGCGCGAAGATCCGGCACGGCCAGCCCGCCAGCACGCTCACGTTCGAGCATGCGCATCTCGAACGGCCGTTGCCGCAGGCGAATGCCGCGACCGCGGCGATGTGCGAGCGCATGTGTGCCGAGCTGGTCACGCGCCGGCGGACGCGCGTCGACCTCGTATCGTTCCTCAATGAATACCTGGCCACGCGCCCGTTCGACCGGCCGCCGCAGTTGAAGGACATCGCGACGCTGCTCAACACGAGCGAGCGCACGTTGAAGCGCCGGCTGCAGGAAGAGGGCGCGTGCTTTCGGGATATTTCGAGCACGGTGCGCAAGACCCGCGCGCAGGCGTTGATTGCCGAAGGGCGGCTGTCGATCAAGGAAATCGCGCAGGAACTGGGATTCAGCGACATGTCGTCGTTCTCGCAGGCGTACAAGCGCTGGACGGGTGTTGCGCCGAGCCTGTCGCGCCAGGAGACGGCACGGTCGTAGCGGGCTGCGCACCGAAACAAGCGTGTCCTGTAACTTTTAGAGATGTTGAAAGGTTGCCGGCGCCGAGGCGGCCGACGATCATGTAGGAAGCCGGAAGGCGGGCCGTTCGCGCCTGCCGGCCCAGGCTCCACACGGAAGAACCGGATATGAAATTGCTGCTCGTCGGCGCGACCGGACTCGTCGGGCGCCACGTCCTCGAAGTCGCGCTCGCCGATGCGCGGGTCGATCAGGTGATCGTCCTCGCGCGCCGGCCGTTGTCGCCGCACCCGAAGATGCGCGCGCTCGAGGTCGATTTCGATCGTCTGCCCGATGTGGCCGACTGGTGGCACGCCGACGCCGTGATCTGCACGCTCGGCACCACGATGCGGGCGGCCGGCTCGAAGGCGGCATTCCAGCGCGTCGACCACGACTATCCGCTCGCGGTCGCGCGCATCGCGCATCGCTACGGTACGCCGGCTTACGTGCTGAACTCCGCACTCGGCGCGGATCCGGCGTCGCGCATCTTCTACAACCGCGTAAAAGGCGAGGTCGAGCAGGCGCTTGCCGGCGTCGGGTTCGCGTCGCTCACGTATGTGCGGCCCGGCCTGATCGGCGGCAGCCGCGACGAATTCAGGTTCGGCGAGCGGCTGCTGGTGTTCGCGTTGAACCTGGCCCGACCCGTGTTGCCGGCGAAGTGGCGCGTGAATCCCGCGTCGCGGATCGCCCGCGCGATGCTCGACGCGGCAATCGACGCGCGGCCGGGCGTGCAGGTCATCGCGTCGGACCAGCTTGCCTGACGTAAAACGGATGGCCCGCGCCGGTCACTGACCCGCGAAACCGTCGAGCCCGCCGAACTGTTCGGCGAGCGCTGCCGCGAACGCCTCCAGCGCTTCGCTGCCATCGCAGTTCCTCGGTGTCGCGAGCTGGAATTCGACCGTGTGGCTCAGCTTGCTCGCGAGCAGCCGGCGCATCTTTCCCGCGGCAACCCACGGCGCCGCGACGTGGTCAGGCAGGAAGCCGACATGCGCGCCGGACAGGATGAAGATCACGTCGGCATCGACGTTTTCGGAGAACGCGGTCGGCTGCGCGTTGCGCGGCGCCGCACCCGACGCGTTCGTCTTGTAGAGCCGCGCGACGTTGCTTGCGCGGGCGATGTCGTTGGCCGACACGGTTTTCTTCGCAAACAGCGGATGCCGGGCGCCGCAGTGCAGCGACTGGTGCTCGACGAACAGCGGCGTGTAGTGCAGGCCGGCCTGGTGGCCGGAAAAGTAGCCGATCGCGAGTTGCAGTTCGCCTTTCAGCAGCCTGCGCTCCAGTTCGTCGGGCGGGTTCGCGACCATTTCGATCAGCACGTCCGGCGCCCGTTCGCGGAAGCCGCCGACGGCCGCCGCGATCGATTCGACGATGTCCGGTGCGAGCCGCTCGGACAGCCCGATGCGCAGTTCGCCGAGCAACGTGCCCGACACGTGCTGCGTATCGCGCGTGAACACGTCCATCGCGTGCAGGAGCCGCCGCGTCGACTGCAGCACGCGTTCGCCCTTCGGCGTCAGCCGGAAGCCGCTCTTGCCGCGATCGCACAGCCGGAACCCGAGACGCGTCTCGAGCTTGGCCATCTGCGTGCTGATCGTCGACGGCGCCATCCCGAGCGTGCCCTGCGCGGCGCTGAAGCCGCCGCTTTCGACGATCGTCAGAAAGAGCCGCAGCAGTTGCAAATCCATGTCTCTCAATCGGGTCAGCATGGCGATACATCGCATTTCGTGAAGTCGGCTTATGTTAGTTCATATTTTTCGTCGGATGCCGTCGCGGCAGAATCGGGCACGAGGTCGCCAGCCGTGCGGCCGTTCCCCTTCAGACAGGAATCCGACGATGAGCCAGAACGATTTCGCCTTCACGCGCGACAGCCTCTACGGCACGCAGGCCGAACCGACCTTCGCGGGCGCGACGAGCTTCATGCGCCGGCGTTTCAGCCGCGACCTCGCCGGGGTCGACCTCGCGATCACCGGCGTGCCGTTCGATTCCGCCGCGTCGCACCGGCCCGGCACGCGCTTCGGTCCGCGCGGGCTGCGGATCGCATCGACGGGCATCGCGTGGGAGCGCCCGTGGCCGTGGTCGTTCGATCCGTTCGACGTGCTGGCCGCGGTCGACTACGGCGATTGCGCGTTCGATCTCGGGCAGCCCGAATCGGTGCCGGGCGCGATCGAGCGGCATGCCGATGCGATCCTCGCGCGCGGCTGCGCGATGCTGACGCTCGGCGGCGATCACTTCATCACGTATCCGCTGCTGAAGGCGCATGCGAAAGTGCACGGGCCGCTGTCGCTCGTGCATTTCGATGCGCATACCGACACGTGGCCCGACCGCGACGTCAAGCGCATCGATCACGGCACGATGTTCTATCACGCGGCGCGGGAAGGGTGGGTCGTGCCCGAACGGTCGGCGCAGATCGGCATCCGGACGACCAACGACGAGCCGATGGGCTTCGACATCCAGGATGCGCGCCAGGTGCATGCGTCGACGCCCGCGGCGGTGGCCGCGCGCATTCGCGAGCGGGTCGGCGACCATCCCGTGTACCTGACGTTCGACATCGACTGCCTCGATCCGGCATTCGCGCCGGGCACGGGTACGCCGGTCTCGGGCGGGCTGTCGAGCCATCAGGCGTTTGAGATCCTGCGTCACCTGGAAGGCATCAACCTGGTCGGCATGGATGTGGTCGAAGTGTCGCCGCCGTATGATCATGCGGAAATCACGTCGCTGGCCGGCGCGACGATCGCGCTGGAGCTGATCTGCCTGTATGCATCGCGCCGGCGGCGGACTCTGGAAAAATCGAACGATGACTGAACTCACCTGGCGCGAGGCCGTTCCCGACGATGCGGCCGCGTGCATCGCACTGCGCGGCAAGACGCGCGAGAACGCGTTCACCGAAGCGCAGTTGCGCGGCCTCGGCATCACCGTCGAAAGCTGGGGCGACGGGATTCGGGATGGCCTGTTCTCGGGCCATGTCTGCTGCGCGAACGGGCGCATGGTCGGCTACTGCTTCGGCGACACCGATTCGGGCGAGATCGTCGTGCTCGCGATCCTGCCCGAGTACGAGGGGGCAGGGATCGGCAAGCGGCTGCTGCGGCAGGTGATCGACGCGTTCGCGGCGACCGGTTTCACGTCATTGTTCCTGGGGTGTTCGACCGATCCGGCATCGCGCTCGCACGGGTTCTACCGGCATCTCGGCTGGACGCCGACCGGGACGCTCGACGACGCGGGCGACGAAATCCTGACGCTGCGGATCGGGCCGCACGCGTAACGGTTGGCGCCGGATCGCTCCCGGCGCGTCATCGAGTCGTAACACTGTTTCGTCATACCAAACAATGACCCGACCGGGGAACCGGCGCTGACCTACGATGGAACCATTGCTTCCATCGTCCGCCGAGCCGTGTGCACCCATTACCGCGCCCCCGATGAAGACCCGGGCATCAGCGAACTGAAGATCGGCATCGGCGATCTGTTCCGCCGCGACCCGTGGGCACCCGACGTGTATCCCGACTACGCGGCGCCGGTCGCGCGCGCCGATGGCGACGGCCTCGAGGTCGTCGCGGCCGTGTTCGGCTTCTGGCCGAAATTCATGCAGCCCGAGCGGGTCGACGAGCACGGCCGCAAGAAAAAGAAACTCGATACGGTGAACGCGCGGGCGGAGACGGTCGGCTCGTCGCGGCTCTACGGCAACGCGTGGCGCACCGGCCAGCGCTGCCTGATTCCGGTGCGCTGGATCTTCGAGCCGTGCTACGAAACCGGTCGCAACGTGTGGCACCGGATCGGTGTCGACGGCTGGCAACCGTGCTGCGTCGCCGGCATCTGGCGGCGCTACGAAGGCGCCGACGGCCGCGAACGCGTGGGCATGGCGATGCTCACGGTCAACGCCGACGCACACCCGCTATTCGCGCGGATGCATCGGCCCGGCGAAGAGAAGCGGGGCGTCGTGATCCTGCGCCGCGACGACTACGACGAATGGCTGCACGTGCGCGACATCGAGGCCGCGCGGCGCATGCTGAACCTGCTTCCCGCCGCCGACATGACGGCCGAGCCCGAGCAGGTCCCGCCCGCGAGCGTCTGACCTTTCATTTTCAAGACGCCTTACTTTCAGCTGAATACATCGAGCGCATCCCGATTGTTCGGACAATTATGAATATCGGCCGATACCGGGTAATCACCGATATCTGGCAAGTTGTATATACAAGATCATCCGCTGGCAACGTCGGCACACGTCGTGCCGCTTGCGCGCCAGTGCGCAGACCGTGCGTGCGTGGCGCATGCCGGCGATCCACGGCGCCCCGCATCCGCCGAGCCGAAAGGGCGGCTCGCAGATTCCCGTCTCGTTCAAGCAATTTGTGATCCTGAGTATTTTGGAGATTTCCCCGTGTCAACGAATCCCAGTGGAAAAGCCGGCGGCCTGATCGAGGTACGCTCGATCGACTTCATTCCCGACACCGAGCGCCACGGCGGCTTGCTGAGCCAGTTCACCCTGTGGCTGTCGGCCAACATGCAGATCACGGCCATCGTCACCGGCGCGCTCGCGGTCGTGCTCGGCGGCGACGTGTTCTGGTCGCTGGTCGCGCTGCTGCTCGGCCAGTTCATCGGCGGCGCGGTGATGGCGCTGCATGGCGCGCAGGGGCCGCAGCTCGGGCTGCCGCAGATGATCTCGAGCCGCGTGCAGTTCGGCGTCTATGGCGCGATGATCCCGATCGTGCTCGTGTGCCTGATGTACATCGGCTTTTCCGCAAGCGGCTCGGTGCTGGCCGGGCAGGCCGTCGCGCAGCTGCTGCACGTCGACGATGCGGTCGGCATCCTGCTGTTCGCGGCCGTGATCGTCGTGCTGACCGTGTTCGGCTATCGCGCGATCCATGCCGTCGGCCGGATCGCAAGCGTGGTCGGCATCATCGCGTTCGTCTACATGTTCACGCAGCTGTTCGCGAACCACGATATCGGCGCGCTGCTCGCGAACAAGCATTTCTCGCTCGCGAACTTTCTGCTGGCGATGTCGCTGTCCGCGTCGTGGCAGATCGCGTTCGGCCCGTACGTTGCCGACTATTCGCGCTACCTGCCGCGCTCGACGTCGTCGGTCGCGACCTTCGTCGCGGTCGGCCTCGGCTCGGTGATCGGCGCGCAGGCGGCGATGGTGTTCGGCGTGTTCGCGGCCGCGCTGGCGGGCAGCCAGTTCGCGCACCATGAAGTGTCGTATATCGTCGGCCTCGGCTCGGCGGGCGCCGTGGCCGCGTTGCTGTACTTCAGCATCGCGTTCGGCAAGGTGACGGTGACGGCGCTCAACGCCTACGGCAGCTTCATGTCGATGGCGACGATCATCAGCGGCTTTCGCGGCAAGGGCGCCGTGTCGTCGAAGAGCCGTCTCGTCTACATCTTCGGGATGATCTGCATATCGACGCTCATCGCGCTCGCGGGCCGCCATTCGTTCCTGAAGGAATTCACCGCGTTCATCCTGTTCCTGCTCGCGTTCTTCACGCCGTGGAGCGCGATCAACCTGGTCGATTACTACTGCTTCACGCGCTCGCGCTACGACGTGCCGGCGCTGTCCGATCCGGACGGCCGCTACGGCCGCTGGAACGTGATGGCGATCACGATCTACGTGGTCGGCATCCTCGTGCAGTTGCCGTTCATGTCGACGCACATCTACACGGGCCCGCTCGTCGACGCGCTCGGCGGCACCGATATCTCGTGGATCCTCGGTCTGGTCGTGCCGGCCGTGCTGTATTACATCGGCGCGCGTGCATCGCGCCGCAGCATTCCCGAACGCCTGATCCTGCCGCTCGAACGCGGCGAAGTTCACCACTGACGACACGTCACGCGCATCGGGCCGGCCAGCTGCCGGCCTGAATGCCGCGCGAGCCGGGCGCTGTCTGCGCCGGGCGCCTCCCCACGTTTCCTTTCCCGCGATGCCGGTGCGGCGCGACTGCCGTGCACGGTGTCGTTTCATTCTCGGACAATTTAATAGTATGACTAAACAAATGGCAGCCCGCGGGAGCGATTCCCGGGCGCGGATGGTGCATGCCGGTATTCGGATGACGGTGGCGGCGGCGTGCGTTGCCGGATCGGGGGCCGCGCTCGCGCAGGACGGCGTCACGCTGTATGGCGTGATCGACGAATTCGCGCAGTACGTGAATACGGGCAACGGCTACACGGCGGCGATCGGTTCCGGTGGCCAGTGGGGCAGCCGGTTCGGGCTGAAGGGCGGCGAGGATATCGGCGGCGGGCAGAAGATCGAGTTTGCGCTGGAGAACGGCTTCAACCCGAACGACGGTTCGCTCGCGAGTTCGGGCAGCCTGTTCAACCGGCAGGCGTGGGTCGGCATCGCGGGGCAGTGGGGCAAGGTGCGCGCGGGCCGCCAGAATTCGCCGCTGTTCAACGATCAGGGCGGACAGGATGCGTTCGGCGGCGTCACGCAGGCGTCCGGCATGGACAACCTGACCGTGTTCGCGTTCCGCACCAGCAATACGCTGTCGTACCAGAGCCCGGAGATCGCGGGCTTCCAGGGCGGCGTGTACTTCGGGTTCGGCGATGCGGGTGGCGTGCGCTCGGCAGGCGCCAGCCAGCAGGTCGACCTGACCTACGAACACGGGCCGTTCGGGGCATTCGTCGCGGGCCAGTGGCTGAAGAACGCGACGGCGACCACCACCGATCGCACGATCATGGCCGGTGCGTCGTACGAGATCGGCAAGGCAACCGTGTACGGCGGCTTCTCCGCGGTGAAGTGGGCCGATCTCGGCATCGATTCGCGCGTGTACGGGCTGTCGGTCAAGTACCAGTTCAATCCGGCGAACTACGTGGCGCTCGGCTACGCGTATCTGCATGACCAGTCGTCGCAGGGCAACAATGCGGACCAGCTCGGGCTGATGTACGAGTACGACCTGTCGAAGCGCACGAGCTTCTATGGCGCGCTGTCGTACCTGCGCAACCGCAACCAGGCCGGCTATACGCTCGCCGGCGCGGCGAACCCCGGCTTGCCGCTCGCGTATCCGGGGGCGAATGCGCGCGGCGTGCAGCTCGGCATCGTGCATCGGTTCTGACGAGGCCGACGCGCCGGGCCGTGTGCGCCCGGCGCTTTCCGCAGGCGCGTTCGCGCCGTTACTTGCCGAGCCGCTCCGCGAGCGAAAAGCGCTGCATGCAGCGCTCCATCGCGTCGAGGAACGCGTGCTCGGCCGCGTTCATCTTGCGATCGCGATGCCACAGCAGGAACACGTCGACATCGACGAGCCCGTCGTCGGGCGGCAGCCGCCACAGCCGCTGTTGCGCGATGTCGTCGCGCACGATGTGCTCGGGCAGGCAGCCGATCCCGTAGCCGGCGAAGATCAGCCGCCGTACTTCATCGAGGCTCGGCGACGACGCGACGATGCGTCCCGTGAAGCCCCGCTGGTCGCGAAACACGGTGAGCGGCGACAGGCTGTCGCCGATCTGGTCGCTCGTGAACGACACGAAATTCTCGGCGAGCAGATCGTCCATCCGCAGTTGCGTCTGCCCGAACAGCCGGTGATGGCGGCCGCAGTAGATCGCATAGCGCTGGCGCAGAAAGCAGCGCATCTCCAGCTTGTCGTGCGGCGTGCGGCACAGGCCGAGCCCGGCCGTGGCCGTCTTCTGCAGCAGCGAAGACAGGATGTCCGACGAGCGCATCACCTCGATCTGCAGGTCGATGCGTGGATACGCACGATGAAATTCCGCGAGGAATTCATCGTAGACGGGCGACTCGATGCGGCTCACCGTCAGCAGCCGGATCGAACCGGTCAGGTCGGCCGTGCTGTCGTCGATTTCGGTTTCGAGGCGCGAGATGCCGCCGTAGATGTCGCTGGCGATCCGATAGACGGCTTCGCCGGCCGGTGTCGGCGCGAAGTGCGTGCCGCGCCGCTCGATCAGTTTGCGTTCGAGCGTGTCCTCGAGCCGCCGCAATGCCTGGCTCACGGCCGGCTGCGTCACGTGCAGGCGCGCGGCTGCGCGGCTCACGCTGCGCTCCTGGATGATCACCAGATAGGTGCGCAACAGGTTCCAGTCGAGACGGTCGTTCAGGAACGGGGCGAGGTCGGGGCGCATCGGGTCTCCGGGCGAGGCGTCGAGGTGGACATTAGTTGAATTTATACGGCGAATAATAACTTGAAATTTGACTAATGATTTGCGGTCGCCGATAAAGGAGGGGCTGCCGCAACGTGCGGCGCAAGGCCGCGACAGACGGCCGTCACACGATATTGCGCGTCGCCCCGCAGTGGCGCGCGTCAGGAGCCCGCATGACCCAGTCCCTTCCTTCCGCCCGCCAGCCGGGACGCGCCGCGACGGCCGCGTTCATCGGCACGATGATCGAGTGGTACGACTTCTACATCTACGCGACGGCCGCCGCGCTCGTGTTCGGCGACCTCTATTTCCCGTCGCATGATCGCTTCGTCAGCACGATGGCATCGTTCGCGACGTTCGCGGTCGGCTTCTTCGCGCGGCCGCTCGGCGGCATCATCTTCGGCCATCTCGGCGATCGCATCGGCCGCAAGAAGGCGCTGATGACGACGCTGATGATGATGGGCGTCGCGACCGTGTGCGTCGGGCTGCTGCCCGACTATTCGAAGGTCGGCATGCTCGCGCCGGTGCTGCTCGTCGCGCTGCGCGTGGTGCAGGGGATCGCGGTCGGCGGCGAGTGGGGCGGCGCGGTGCTGATGGCGGGCGAGCATGCGCCACAGGGGCGCCGCACGTTCTTCGCGTCGTTCGCGCAGCTCGGCAGCCCGGCCGGGCTGATCCTGTCGCTGATCGCGTTTCGCGCGGTCACGTCGATGGACAAGGCCGACTTCCTCGCATGGGGCTGGCGCCTGCCGTTTCTCGCGAGTTCGGTGCTGCTCGTGGTCGGTATCCTGATCCGGCTCGGCGTGAACGAGTCGCCGGAATTCGCGCGCGTGAAGGAAACCAACCGCACCGTGAAGCTGCCGGTCGCGGAAGTGTTCCGCTCCGCATCGGGGCTCGTGGCGCTCTGCATCGGTGCGAACACGATCGGCATCGCGGGCGTCTATTTCACCAATACGTTCATGATCGCGTACACGACGCAGTACGTCGGCGTCTCGCGTTCGCTGATTCTCGACAGCCTGTTCGCGGTCGCGATCATCCAGTTCTTCGCGCAGCCGATCGCCGCGTGGATCGCCGAGCGCATCGGCGGCGCGCGCTTCCTGAAACTCGCGGCGCTGCTCGCGATGCTGTCGCCGTATCCGATGTTCATGCTCGTGCAGGGCGGCACGTCCGCATCGCTGATCGCCGGCATCGCGCTCGCGGTGGTCTGCATGGCCGGCTTCTATTCGGTGATCGCGGGTTTCGTGAGCGAGGTGTTCCCCGCGCACGTGCGCTATTCGGCGATCTCGCTCGCCTACCAGATCTGCGGCGCACTCGCGGGCGGGCTGACGCCGCTCGTCGGCACGTGGCTCGCGCATCGCTTCGCGGGCCAGTGGTGGCCGCTCGCGGTGTTCTACACGTGTCTCGCCGGCATCTCGCTGCTCTGCATCGTCGCGCTCGATGCGCGACGCGCGGCGCGGCCGGCCACTGCCGAAGCGTTCGGCTCGCAGTGACCTTCAACGAACGAATTCATCCGGAGTGCACATGAAAGACCTGCTGGAAATAGACGGCGCCCGTTTGTGGCAGAGCCTGGCGGACATGGCGCGCATCGGTGCGACGCCGCGCGGCGGGGTGCGGCGCCTCGCGCTCACCGACGACGATCGTCGCGGGCGCGACCTGTTCGCGCAGTGGTGCCGCGACGCGGGGATGACGGTGAGCGTCGACGCAGTCGGCAACCTGTTTGCGCGGCGCGACGGCGTCGATGCGCAGGCCGCGCCGGTGCTGATCGGCAGCCATCTCGATACGCAGCCCGAAGGCGGCCGCTTCGACGGCGTCTACGGCGTGCTCGCCGCGCTCGAACTCGTGCGCACGCTGAACGACGCGGGCATCTCGACCGACAAGCCGCTGGAAATCGTGTCGTGGACCAACGAGGAGGGCGCGCGCTTCGCACCGGCGATGCTCGGTTCGGCCGTCTTCACCGGCGCGTTGCCGCTCGACGATGCGCTGGCCAAGCAGGACGCCGACGGCGTTACGCTCGGCGCGGCCCTCGACGCATGCGGCTATCGCGGCACGCGCGCGACGGGCGGCGCGGTCGATGCGTACTTCGAAGCACATATCGAACAGGGCCCCGTACTCGAGGCGAACGGCAGGACGATCGGCATCGTCACGGGTGGGCAGGCGATCCGCTGGCTCGACGTGACCGTGACGGGCGTGGCGGCGCATGCGGGCACGACGCCGATGCCGTATCGCAAGGACGCGTATTTCGCGAGCGCGCAGATGGCGCTCGAACTCGAACGGATCGTCGCCGGTCATGCGCCGCGCGGGCTCGCGACGATCGGGCAGGTCGGCATCCGCAACGCATCGCGCAACACCATTGCCGGCGATGTGACGTTCACGGTCGACCTGCGCCATCACGACGATGCGCAAGTCGATGCGATGGAGCGCGAATTGCGCGATGCGTGCGCACGCGTCGCCGCGGCGCGTGGCGTACAGGTCGCGATCGACACCTGCTGGCGCAGCCCGGCGACGCCGTTCGATCGCGACTGCGTCGAGCGGGTCGCGCAGGCGGCCGCCGCGTTCGGCTACACGAACGAGCGGATCGTCAGCGGCGCCGGGCACGACGCGATCCTGCTCGCGCGTTGCGTTCCGACCGCGATGGTGTTCATCCCGTGTGTCGACGGCCTGTCGCACAACGAAGCCGAGGATGCACTGCCCGCCGACGTGACGCGCGGCACGAACGTGCTGCTTCATGCGGTGCTCGCGCGCGCCGGCGTTGCGGCGCGCGTTGCCGTGGCGGCCGCGATGCAGGATGCGTGACGCGGCAAACCGATCAACCGACAAATCGAAAAACCGACGAGGGCGAACGATGAAAACCTATTTCCATCCCGAGCAGTTGCTGCACCATCCGCGCAGCTACCTGTCGCGCGGCCAGATGCGCGAACCGCAGGAAGTGCCCGAGCGCGCGGCGCGGCTCGTCGCGGCCGTCCGGTCGCTCGACTTCGACGTGCGCGAGCCGGCCGACCGCGGCACTGCGCCGATCGCGGCCGTGCACGACATGAACTACCTGCGCTTTCTGGAAGAGGCGCATCGCGACTGGAAGCAGATGCCCGACGACTGGGGCGACGAAGTGATGTCGAACGTGTTCGTGCGCGATCCGAACCCGCTGCGCGGCGTGCTCGCGAAAGCCGCGCGCTACCTCGCCGACGGCAGTTGCCCGGTCGGTGCGAACACGTGGCGCGCGGCGTACTGGTCCGCGCAGGACGCGCTGGCGGCCGCGGCCGACGTCAACGATGGCGCGCGCGAGGCGTACGCATTGTGCCGGCCGCCCGGTCACCACGCACGCCGCGACGCGGCCGGCGGTTTCTGCTACCTGAACAATGCGGCGATCGCCGCGCAGTCGCTGCTCGGCCGCCATCGCCGGGTCGCGATCCTCGACACCGACATGCATCACGGGCAGGGCGTGCAGGAGATCTTCTACGGCCGCGACGACGTGCTGTACGTGTCGATCCACGGCGACCCGACCAACTTCTATCCGGTCGTCGCGGGCTACGAGGAAGAGACGGGCACGGGGGCCGGCGACGGTTTCAACCTGAACCTGCCGATGCCGCACGGCGCGCCGGAGTCGGCGTTCTTCGAGCGGCTCGACGACGCGCTGCGCGCGCTCGCCCGGTTCCAGCCCGATGCGCTCGTGCTCGCGCTCGGCTTCGATATCTACAAGGACGATCCGCAATCGCAGGTGGCCGTCACGACCGACGGTTTCGGACGGCTCGGCAGTGCGATCGGCGCACTCGGGTTGCCGACGGTGATCGTGCAGGAAGGCGGCTATCACCTCGACAGCCTCGACGCGAACGCGCGTGCGTTTTTCGGCGGGTTCGGCGCCGCGCGCTGACCGGCACGGCGGGGCCCGATCGCGTGCGTGCGGATTCAAGATTTCCGCACGCATGCCGATAATTCGCGCATATGCTGGATGGATGCACGAAGGAGGGCCGCACGATGACAGCCGGCCAAATCAGACGCGGTGCGATCGCGCTCGCGGCGCTGGGCGTAGGGTCGCTCGCCAGCGCGGCCGAGCCGTCGATTCCGCTGCGCGTCAGTCTCACCATTCCGGAAATCTGCACGATCGGCCCCGGCATGCCGCAGGCCGCCGATGCCGACATGCCGAGCGTCCGTTGCGCGCACGGCACGCCGTTCGTGCTCAGTCACGCGCCGCTGCCCGATGTGCGGTCGGCGCCGCGCAGTATCGGCGCGGGCGCGCTGCCCACCTGGACCGTCACGTTCTGAACGCGGCGCGCGGCGCATGCGCTCCGCGCACGCCATTGAACGCTAGAAACTGATCGTCGCGGTGATCGTGTCGCTGTAGTTGCCGGGCGCGGGTGTCGATTGCGCCGGCACCGCGCCATACACGGTCACGACCTGCGATGTCCCCGTACCGACGCCCGTGACCGTCGAGCTGCCGCCCGTGCCGTCGCCCCACGCGATCGAGCGCGCGGCATCCGTGTAAAGCCCGTAGCCGATCGTGCCGCCCCCGCCGCTGCGCTGCATCTGGCGTGCCGTCACGTTGCCGCTGTTGCCGCCGTTCAGCGCGATCTTCCACGCGTCGCCGTTGGTGCACTGCGCGGTGATCGAACCGGTCGCCGCGAGTGCGCCCGACAGCACGCTCGCGGTGCCGAAGCTGACGGGGGTCGCGCTGATGTTGCAGTTGTTGACGACGCTCGCCGTCGCGCCGAACGGGAAGGTGCCGCTCGGTGACGTCAGCGACGCGCAGGTCGGCGCGCCGAGCAGGTAGAACCCCGTGTTGACCGACGTCGTGTTGCCGCCGAACTGCTGCGAGTAGGTCGTGGTGCTGTTGCCGGTCGTCGGCACGGTCGGCTGGTTCGCGGCGATCTGTCCGTACACCGTGACCGTCGCGGTCGCGCTCGTGCCGAGCGCGGGTTTGACGAGCGTCACCGATGCCGGCGTCGTGCCGGAATAGACGGAGCCCCACGCGACCGAATGCGCGGCATCGAGATAGAGGTCGTACTGCATCGCGTTGCTGCCGTTGACGAGGCTGCGCGGGCTCGTGCCGCCGAGATTCAGGCACACGAGCACGTTCGGCGTCAGCGTGATGGCCGACCAGGTGCAGGTCACGCTGACGGTGCCGGTCGCGGCAACCGACGCGCGCGAGATCGGGCTGACCGAGCCGAAGCTCACCGTCGACGCGGTGGCCGTGCACGACTCGGCGTGCGCGTGGCGCGGCACGCCGCACCACACGGCGAATGCGACGAAGAGGAGTAGCGCGAGCCTCATGGCGCGGCCTGGCAGGTGAGCGGGCCGATGGTCGGCAACGTGCCGTTGCCGGGCGCCGTGAACGCGAATTCCGCGACGCAGCGCTGCGTGCCGTAATCGATCACGAGATGGTTGTCCTCCTTCAGTCCGTCGATGAACGTGAGCCCGTCGAAGCCGACGATCGTGTCCGCGCCGCTTTCGGCGTGATGCACGTGCGCGCCGGCCGGCAGCGGCCGGCCGGCGGTGTCGCGCAGGATCACCGACGCCGCGCGATAGCGCGACACGCCGAAATGCGCGACGACGCCCGATTGCGCCTGCGGCACGACCGTCATCGACGTGCGGGCGATCCGTGCATCGGCAGGCAGCTTCATCGAGTCGATCGCGATCTGGTTGTTCTGGTACGCGTTCAGGTCGGGCACGAGCAGGTGCCCCGCACGATCGGTCGTGCCGATCACGCGGTTCTCGTGCAGCACCGGAATGCCTGCGACGCCGTCGGTCGACACGAGCGCGAAGCCGTCGTCGATGCGGCGCGACAACTGCACGCTGCGGTCCATGAAGACGAGCGCGCCGCTGACGTCGAGCGATGCGCCGGTCTGCCGGTCGATGTTCTGCGCGGCCGCGATGACTTCGCCCGCATGGCCGAGATAGCGCAGTTGCGCCTGTCGGTAGGGCACCGCGCCCGTGCCGCCCGTCTGCACGCCCCAGCCCCAGCCGCCGTCGTAGTCGGGCGGGCGGCTCGCATCGACCGTGTAGTTCGACTGGCCGCGCTGGCGGCCCACGGTCGCATTGATCGACGTGTTGCGGCCGAGCCCGATGTTCAGCGACACGAACGCGCCGTTCGCACCCTGCTGCGCGAAGTCGCGGTACGCGCTCACGCTCAGCGACGCGAGATCGCCGAAGCTCAGCGTGTACGACACCGTGCCGATCCGCGCGCTCGGGCCTTGCGGCAGCCGGAAGCCGATATAGCTGAGCGACAGCGTCTGGCGGTGCATGAACGGCAGCGCGAGCGTCGCCTGGTCGGTCGCGGACGGCACCGGCGCGCCGTCGCGCGACGCGAGGTCGCCGTAGCGGCCGAACGCGCGGATCGTCTGCGCGTTGATCGAGAAGCGCGGTTCGATCAGCTGATAGCCGACGCTCACCTGCGTGCCCGGATAGCGGCCGGCGCTGCCCGCGACTGCGCCGCTCACGACGCCCGCGTAGCCGACACGCATCAGCGCGCCGACGCCGGCGTTGAGCACGCCACCGGTCGCTTCCGCATGTCCCTCGACGGTCAGCGCATCGGTGACGCCGCGCCGCATCGAGCCGCTGACGGCCGGCCGCGCGTCGTAGTCGAACGATTGCAGCCCGTAGTTGCGGCGCAGGAAGCCGGCTTCGAACGAATAGCTCGACAGCCCCGCGGACAGCATGCGCGTATCGACGTAGAGCGGCACGGACGTCGCGACGGTGCGCCCGAGCGCGTCGCGCGTGACGACGGTCGCCTGGCCGGCGCCGGTGATGCCCGGCACGTCGTGGATGATGAACGGGCCGCTCGGCACGTTGCCGGTGTACTGGCGCACGTTGTTGATGTACAGGTCGACCGCCGACGGCACGGCCGCGGAGCCCGCGAGCGACGGGATCGGGAACGTCACGAGATCGGGCCGCAGCGCGAAGTTGCTGCGCCACTGGAAGCCGCCGACGCGCACCGAGCGCGTCCACGCGAGCGATCCCGAGATCGTGTCGCCGATCTGCGTCGTGCTCGGCCGCGCCGGGTCCGAGCGGCTCCACGACGTATCGAAGCGCGTATAGCGCCGCTGGCCGTTGTAGAAGGCCGCGGTACCGGTGGTGTTGAACACGCCGTTCGGGTCGAAGTAGCGCACGTCGGTGTAGAGCGAGAACTGCCGGTCGCCGATCGTCTGTGCGTACGCCTCGTAGTTGATCGCGACGCCGCGCGACGCGCTGGCCACCTGCGTGGCCGGCAATGCGCGGCTGTCGACCGCGTACGGGCGGCGCAGCGTATCGGGCATCTGCAGGTCGACGCTCTGGTGTGCCGCGTCGTAGCGGTAACGCAGGCCGGGAATCGTGTCGAGGTCGACGGTCGCCGCGTCGGCGATGCCGAGCCGGTCGGTCGCGAAGCCGATCGTGCGCAAATCGGCGCCGCTCGCGGACAGATGGCCGTCGCGCTCGCGGAAATGCGCGAGCAGCGCGGTGCTTTCGCCGTTGACGCTGACTTCGAGGATCACGTCGTGCACGCTGTCGGTCATCACGAGCGACGACGGTTCGTCCGCGTGGGCCGGGCCGAGCGCGAGCAGGCTGCCGGCCACGACGGCCGCGAGCGCGACCCGCGGCGAGCGGCGCGGTGTCCCGCGTCGGTTGGCCGGGAACGTGCCGGTGCGTGGCGAAGGGGGCGAGGCCGGGCGGCGCACCGGCGGTCTAGCCCGGCGGCTCCACCGCGACGACCGCGCTGGCCGGCTGCGAATTGACGGCCGCCCGCACCGTGACCTTGCCGCCGAGCGTAACGCCGGCCGGCAGTGGCACGCTCCATTGGCCCGTGCGGCCCGCGAGCGCGTAGCCGAGCAGCCCGTGCGTGAGCGGGTACGCGTGGCCGTCGCCGGTCACGAGCTCGACCGATGCCAGCTGCGCGCGGCGCGGGCCGCCGTTGCGCACCCGCAGCACCCAGCCGCCGTTGCTGCGCAGCAGCGCCCAGTCGAGCTGCGGCGCGCCGTTGGTCGCGGGCTCGACGAACACCGGAATCGAATAGCGCAGCCGGATCGACACGCCGTTGGTCGGCGCCTCGCCCGGCTGCGGCAGCTCGTCGATCAGCAGCCGGTAGCTCTGCTCGATGCCGGAGGGGGCGGGCGACGCGCGCACGACCCGGATCAACTGCTCGGATTGCGTACCGACCTCGATCAGCGGCGGGCTCGCGACCAGGTCCTGCGTGGGCGTCAGCGTGTCCTGGCCGTCGGCCTGGTCCCAGCGGAAGACGCGCACCTGCCCGTACACGGGGCGCTCGCCCGGATTGCGCAGCGTGATGCCGGTGGCCGTGTCGTCGGTGCCGAATTCGATCGTGACGGGGGAAATCTGCAGCGACGCGGCGTGCGCGGTGCCGGCCGCGCACAGCAGCGCGGCGAGCGTTCGACGTAATGCGGTCATGCGTGGCGGTGCCGGTCAGAAGTAGACGGTTGCGGTGACGGTCGTCTGATAGGTGTCCGGCTTCGGCGTCGCCTGCGCGGGCACCTGGCCGTAGACGGTCATCGCCTGCGCGGCGCCGGTGCCGGTGCCGGCCACGGTGTTCGTGCCTTGCGTGTTGCCCCAGATCGTCGTGCGCCCGGCGTCCTGGTAGAGCTGGAAGCCGACGGTCGTCGTCGTGTTGCCGGTCGACGTGCCGGCCATCAGGCGGCTCGCGACGCTCGACCCCGTGACCGAGCCCGCGTCGAGGCCGACGTTGTACGGCGTCGTGTTGGTACAGGTGACGTTCACCGTCGTCTGCTGGTTGATCGCGGTAGCCAGCACCCCGTTGGTGCCGAAGGCCAGCGGGTTCGCGGCGATCGTGCAGTTCGGCTGCAGCGTCAGCGTGACGTTGAAGGTGGCGGTCGCCGTGCCGTTCGAATAGGTGGCGGCGTCGGCGGCAGGTGTCGACAGGCCGATTGACAGCGCGAGCGACAATGTCGTGGAAGCGATGGCGACTTTCACTCTGATTCCTCATCGAGCGGTTTTTCATTGGATTTATGCCGCGCTTCGCATGCCGCGGCATTGCGAATGCTGATACGAATTGCCGAGTCTTTCAATCTTGATCGCGCGGCTGTTTCATTTTGTTACAGTCAAATCGGGAATTGATTGGATAAGGCCGGAAAACATTACGGTATTGGATTTTTTCGCTTATGCGGTGAGTGAAAGATTTTCCTGCGATGCGGCAATTAATTCGCGGTTTTGGCGGGGTGCGATACGATTTTTCCGATTGACGTCGTGAGTTGAATTGGCGCTTGTGCAATTGAATGATTGGGGTATCCGGTGAAATGTAATGCGGCGGAGATGAATCATTCTGTCGGATTGAATCGTTTTCACTCATCCATTAATGAATTGAATTTTTATCGCGGCGGAATGCGCCGATATTCAGGTTTCTTCCGGTCGAGGTTGAAGAATCGGCGAAACGGAATTGACGGTTGAAAACGAAGACGGCCGCATTGTGCGGCCGTCAGCGTGTTTGCCGCGAGGGGCGGCAGGTCGTCGCGCCTCGCCTGCGCGCGACGACCCGAGATTATGAATTCGCGGCGGCCGGTGCGCGGCGCTGCTGGGCGATCTGCAGCACGACGAGCGCGAGTCCGGCCGCGGCGATCAGCCCGCCGACGAGCGGCACGGCCGCGTATCCGAAGCCGGCCGAGATCGCCGCGCCGCCGGCGGCCGCGCCGAGCGCGTTGCCGAGGTTGAACGCGCCGATGTTGACGGCCGACGCGAGGCCCGGCGCTTCGTGGGCCGCCCGCATCACGCGCATCTGCAGCGGCGGCACGACCGCAAACGTCGCGATACCCCACACGAGCAGCGTGACGGCGGCGCCGGCATGCGTGCTGGCGAGCAGCGGGAACGCGGCCATCGTGGCGATCAGCAGCAGCAGGAAACCGATCAGCGTGCCGTCGAGCGCGCGGTCGGCGAGGCGCCCGCCCGCGATGTTGCCGATCGAGAAGCCGACGCCGATCAGCACCAGCATCGCGGTCACGAAGCCGGGCGTCGCGCCGGTCAGGTGTTCGAGCGTCGGCGTGACATACGTGTAGAGCGTGAACATCGCGCCGGCGCCGAGCACGGTCGTCCCGAGCGCGCCGAGCACGACCGGGCGCGTCAGCACCGAGAGTTCGGCACGCAGGTCGGGCATCTTGCCGGCTTCGCCTTTCGGCAGCGCGGCGAGCAGCCCGGCGATCGCAACCAGGCCGAGGCCCGCGGTCGCCGCGAACGACATGCGCCAGCCGATGATCTGGCCGAGCCAGGTCGCGGCCGGCACGCCGCCGACGTTCGCGATCGTCAGGCCCATGAACATCGTCGCGACTGCGCTGGCCTGCTTGTCGCGCGGCACGAGGCTGGCCGCGACCACCGAGCCGAGCCCGAAGAATGCGCCGTGGTTGAGGCTCGTCACGAGGCGGGCGAGCAGCAGCGTCGTGTAGCCTGGCGCGAGCGCCGACAGCAGGTTGCCGATCGTGAAGATCGACATCAGCGCGATCAGCGCCGAGCGGCGCGACCAGCGCGCGAGCAGCAGCGTCATCAGCGGTGCGCCGACCATCACGCCAATCGCATAGGCACTGATCAGCATGCCGGCTTGCGGAATCGACACGTGCACGCCGTCGGCGATCACGGGCAGCAGGCCCATCGGCGAGAACTCGGTCGTGCCGATGCCGAACGCACCGGCGGCGAGTGCCAGCAGCGGTAGCGCGGCGCTGCCGGCCGGGCGGGAAGGAGAGGAAGAAGTGGGGTTCACGCGATGAGCTCCTGTAGTCGAGGAACAACGGCACGGGGCCGGTGAGGACAGGGCGAAGTGTGCCTGGATGACTTTTGCGGAAAAAGCCGCGTACGGACGAAATTATCTTGATTTCATCTCAACAATGCAGCGTGCGTATGAAGCGTGCTGGCGGAGCCGATGAACGAGGGTGCGGGGTGAAAGCAACGTGTAATGAAAAGGGGTGGCTTTTGGCCGCGAGATCGCGATTCATCGGCGGTTTCACGCGGACTGACGGTCGCTCTGCCCGGTGCTCCGGCGGTCGTCCGCCGGCTGTCCGGCGACGCATGGCCGTGCGGATCGGGCGGGCCGGCCCGGGGACGGCCATCCCCTCGCGAGAGCGTCGCATCATCGCCGATCACCCTTTTCAGACAAGGCACGCGGGCAAAAAAAGCCCCGGCCACAGGGGGACCGTGACCGGGGCAGAAAGGCATCCTCTCTTTGGCACGAGGGTTGGATGCGCGCGAAGTATATTTCGACGCATGACAATTCGAACCGGCGTTAAACGGCCGTTTTTGGTGTCAATTTAAAAATGCCGGCGCTGCGGCGCCGTCCGTCAGTTTTCTGAAAGATTTTTCTCGCGCGCGATGCCGGTGTTTAGCGCGCCGCGGCAGCTAAACCGACGGTTTGACGGAGGGTGATGTCCGGCCGTCGAGCGATGGAGCAAATCGTGCCGCTCGATCGTGTGCCGGACGCGTCGGACGAGCCGCGTCCGGTCAGCCCGCTTCGCCGGCCGCGTCGCGCACGGCCTCGAGAAACCGCGCGACGACGGGCGAAGGGGGCACTGCCGCGCCGTCGAACACGAACTCGATGTCGAAGCGGCTCGCGAGCTCGTCGAGCGCGACCAGCCTGACCGTGTGCGGGCAGGTCGGCGATGCGCTTTCCGGCACGAACGCACAGCCCATCCCGGCCGCGACGAGGCCGATCAACGTCGGAATGTCGCTGCCGACCTGCGCGATACGCGGCGTGAAGCCGGCCTGCTGGCACTGCGCCATCAGGAACCGGTGGTGCGCGGCCGAGCGCTGCGCGTCGAACCAGACGAACGGCTCGTTCGCGACGTCGGCCAGCGTGCGCGGCGCGGTGAAGCGTCTGCCGGGCGGCGCGGGCATCGCGAGCACGAAGCGGTCGCTCAGCAGCCGCACGCCCGACAGGTGCGGCGCCTCGTCGCGACGCCACGCCATGATCCCGCCGTCGAGCTGGCCGCGCACCAGCGCGCTCGCCTGTTCGGCCGACAGCATCGGCGCGATCGACAGCTTCACGTCCGGGCACGTGTCGCGAAACGCCTTGAGGACGTTCGCGACGACGGGCAACGGCAGGCAGTTCGGCAACGCACCGAGCCGCAGTTCGCCCAGTTGGCCGGCCGCGCAGCGCAACGCGCGCTCACGGCTGTCCTGCAGCGTCGCGAGCAGGCCGGTCGCGTCCTGCAGGAAGCTTGCGCCGGCCGCCGTGAGCGTGACGCCCGTTGCGCGGCGCACCAGCAGCGGCGTGCCGATCGCGTCCTCGAGTTCGCGGATCTGTCGCGACAGCGCGGGCTGGACGATGCCGGCCGCGCGGGCGCCGGCCATCACGCTGCCGGCTTGTGCGACGGCCACGAAGTAGCGCAGGTGACGCAATTCGATCTGGCGCATGTGGTATCAGCTCTCGTTGGTCGATATACCTGTGAAGCATAGCAAACGCCATTCGATGGTATTGGAAAGCATGGGTGGCCTGCCGTACGATGACCGTCATTGCCGCTCGCGCTCGCGAGTCGCGTGCGTTTCCTCCGTTCTCATTGGTCCCGTCCCATGCCGCTTCATATCCCGACCCCTTATATCCGCTCGCAAATCGCGTCCCGCCGGCTCGGCAGGACCATCCGGCTGAAGCTCGATGCGCTGCAGCCGTCGGGCTCGTTCAAGCTGCGCGGCATCGGTGCCGTCTGCGAAGCACGCCATGCGGCCGGCGCGCGGCGCTTCGTGTCGTCGTCGGGCGGCAACGCGGGCATCGCGGTCGCGTATTGCGGCCGCGAACTCGGCGTGCCGGTGCTCGTCGTCGTGCCGGAAAGCGCGTCGGCGCGTGCGCGTGAGCTGATCCGCGTGGAGGGCGCGGAGCTCGTCGTGCACGGTGCGAGCTGGGCCGAGGCGAACGCGTTCGCGCAGTCGGCGCTCGGCGAGCATGACGCGTTCGTGCATCCGTTCGACGACCGCGTGCTGTGGCAGGGCCACGCGACGATGATCGACGAGATGGCGGCGGCCGGCCCGAAGCCCGACGCGGTCGTGCTCGCGGTCGGTGGCGGCGGTTTGCTGTGTGGTGTGCTCGAAGGGCTGGCGCGCAACGGCTGGCACGACGTACCGGTGGTCGCGGCCGAAACGGAGGGCGCCGACTGCTATGCGCGCTCGCTCGCGCAGGGGCACCCGATCGAATTGCCGGCGATCGCGAGCATCGCGACGTCGCTCGGCGCGAAGCGGCCGTGTGATGCGGCGGTCGAATGGGCGGCGCGGCACGAGATCCATCCGGTCGTCGTGTCCGATGCGGACGCGGTGGCCGCGTCGCTGCGCTTCCTCGACGAACACCGGATCGTCGTCGAGCCCGCGTGCGGTGCCGCGCTGGCCGCGCTCGAGCGGCCGGTGCCCGTGCTCGCGTCGGCGACGGAGATCGCGGTGATCGTCTGCGGCGGCGTGACGGCGACCGTCGAGCAGTTGCAGACGTTGCACGCGACGTTGCGGTAGGCGGAGCGGCAGGTGCAAGCCTGCCTGTCGGGCGACGGCCGGAAATCACGGTGATCGTTCGCGGCGACGTGACGGCCACCGTTGGGTAGATGCAGACGCAGCGCGCGACGTTGCGGTAGGTGGAGCGGTCGGCGTAAGCCGGCCTGTCGGGTGACGGCCGGATATCACGGTGATCGTCCGCGGCGACGTGACGGCGACCGTTGGGTAGATGCAGACGCAGCGCGCGACGTTGCGGCAGGTGGAGCGGTCGGCGTAAGCCGGCCTGTCGGGTAATCGCCGAATAGCTGCCGATCCCGGCGAACATGGACGTCGGCAGCGCATGCCCGCCGCGAAGCGCTGACACTGCCCGCGGCGCGGAAATTCCTGTGAGGAAAGCCGAGGAAGGGTGCATATCGTCGCGCTGCGCCGGGTGCGGCCGCGCGCGACGATACGGGCAGCCGGTCAGTTTGCGGCTGGTGCGCTCGCGCCGGACGGTGCGGACGAGGCGACGGGGTTGGCGGCGGCAGGGGCGGGCGATGTGCTCGACGGTGCCGATGCCGATACGGAGGCCGATGCGGCGGACGCGGGCGCTGGTGCTGGTGCGGCCGGGGCCTGCGTCGCAGCGGCGTGCGCCGATGCCGCTGCGGCAGGTTGCGACGCCGAACCGGAAGCAGGCGCAGGCGCGGAAACTGGCACGGGAGCCGGCGCCGAGGCGGATGCCGATCCGGAGGCCGGTGCAGGCGCGATCGCCGGTGCGGGCGTCGACGAGGCGGCCGGAGCAGATGCCGCACCCGTAGCCGGTACCGACCCCGAACCCGACGCTGCCACCGGCGCAGCGGCGCGCATCGCCGCCGGCGCGACCACGGCCGACGCTGCCGCCGGCACGGCGTTCGCGCCCGACTCGGGCGCGACGACCGGCAGCGAAAGCGGCACCGGCGCCGCGGGCGGCGTCGGCACGACCGGCGTCGTCATCTTCATCGGCTCGCCCTGCGGCGTCGGCGCGGGTTCCGGCAGCGGCGTGACGGGCTCCTTCTCGGCGGCCTTGACGGTCGCGCGGTCGCGGCGGGCCGGGTCGATCTTCAGGAAATGCTCGACGAGATTGAAGAAGCGCTCATAGAACACGCCGGCGGGAATCGTCTCGCTGGCGGTCTTGACGAGCGCGTCGTCGCTCGACCCGATCGGCAGCGACAGCGAGCCGAACACGCTGAGGCCGACGCTGGCCGACGTATTCGACTTCTTCAGCGTGTAGCGATCCTGCACCGCGTTCACGTACGCGATGCTCGACGAGCCGTCCGCGTTCGCGTCCGCGCACACGACGTGAAATTCGATCACGACGTGCATGTCGTTGTTCGGCTGGAAATTCTTGCTGCCGTCGACCGCATCGTTGCGCGACGACGACACCACATAGCCCTGGCTCAGCAGCGCACGCCGCGCGGCCTCGCAGGCCGCATCGGACTTCGAGTGGAACGTATGCGCATACGGGCTGCTGGTCGCGTCGAACTGTTCCTGCTGGTAGATCGGCTTGGGCGGCGACGAGCACGCCGCCAGCACGGTCGCGGCCGCGAGCGCGCACGAAACGGAAAACAGGCGAAATCGGTTGTGCATGGCGTCTTTCAGAAGGCTTGGCGAGAGGTCGCGCAACGGCAGTGCCTGGATGAAGCGCGCGGCAATCTCGTAAGGCCGGGGCGCCATTATAGTTTCGTTTGATGTCGCGCTCGCTTCAGTCGGCCGGCGCGCCGCGTGCCGCGGCCAGCAATTGCGACGTCAGCGGATGGTGTTCGCCGCGCCGCGAGCGGATCGCGTGGATCTCCTCGGTCACGTCGCCCGCGCGCCCGAGCCGCCGCAATCCGCGCAGCAGCGACGCGTCGTTCGCGCCGAGTTCGCTCAGCGGAAACACGCCGAGGCCGCGCGCCGCGAACACGGCCATCAGCGCGCTGTCCTCGAATTCCCCGGCCACGCGCGGCACGATCCGTTCGCCTTCCAGCCACCGATCGAGGCGCGCGCGCAGCGCCGAATGCGCGGTCGGCAACAGCACGGGCAGGTCGGCGAGGCACTGCGGAAAGTGCTGCCGCGCGGCCGGCGTGACGAGCGCCGCGGGGCCATACCAGTCGACCGGTGAAGCGACCAGCCGCTCGCTCGTCACGCGCAGGTTCGACCCCGACGGCGCGCCCTGGCCGGCCAGCACCAGATCGAGATGATGCAGCGCCAGTTCCGCGAGCAGCGCGTCGTGCTCGCCTTCGTGGCACAGCAGCCGCAGCGTGGGGGTGTCCAGCACGGGCGCAAGGATCGCGTGCGCGGCGAGCTTGGAGATGCCGTCCGCGAGGCCGACCGCGAGGCGTACGGTCGGCTGGCTGGCCGCGGCGCGCACTTCGTCGGGAATCAGCCGCCCCATTTCGAAGATCGCCTCCGCGCGCGCAAACGCGGCCTGGCCGGCGTCGGTCATCGCGACGCCGCGCCCGGCCGGGCGCAGCAACTGGTGCCCGAGCGCTTTCTCGAGCTCGCGCACCTGCGCGCTGATCGTCTGCACGGCCATGTCGAGGCGCGCGGCGGCGCGGGCGAAGCCGCCTTCCTTCACGACGACCCAGAAATAGTACAGATGTCGGAAATTGAGCATCAGATCGAAATTTCGGAAAAACCGAACTAAAAGTCAGATTTTCTCTGATTTTTCCGAAGTCCGGGGTGACCTATCATCGGGCTTTCCACTTTCATATCGGCCCATTTCATGGACTACCTGCTGACGCTTGCCGTTGACCCCGCTGTCTGGGCGGCGCTTCTGACGCTCGTCGTGATGGAAGTCGTGCTCGGCATCGACAACCTGATCTTCATCTCGATCCTCAGCAACAAGCTGCCCGAAGCGCAGCGTGCCCGCACGCAGCGCCTCGGCATCGCGCTCGCGCTGGTGATGCGCCTCGCGCTGCTCGGCAGCGTCGCGTGGATCGCGAGCCTCACCGAACCGGTGTTCACGCTGTTCGACCATGCGTTCTCGTGGCGCGACATGATCCTGCTGTCGGGCGGCCTGTTCCTCGTCTGGAAGGCAACCACCGAGATCCATCACCACGTGTCGCATGACGGTGAAGGCGCGGGCGGTACCAGTGGCGCGGTCGGCCTGACGATGTGGGCCGCGATCGGCCAGATCGTGATGCTCGACATCGTGTTCTCGATCGACAGCATCGTGACCGCGATCGGCATGACCGAACACGTGCCGATCATGTTCGTCGCGGTGATCGTCGCCGTCGCCGTGATGCTGTTCGCAGCACAGCCGCTCGCACGCTTCATCGACCGCAACCCGACCATCGTGATGCTCGCGCTGTCGTTCCTGGTCGTGATCGGCATGACGCTGATCGCCGAAGGTTTCGGTTCGCATGTGCCGAAGGGTTACATCTACGCGGCGATGGCGTTCTCGGCTTTCGTCGAGGGCATGAACATGCTGGCGCGGCGCGCGAAGGCGAAGCGCGCGGCACGGACGGAAGGCCACTGAGCCGCCGCGCGTGACGTCGGCCGCCGCGACGGCCGGCCTCACGTGCCTCATACGGAATCCAGACGAAATTCGCACGGAAAGGAGAAGCGCGATGAAATGCCCAGTCTGCAAGACGCCCGACCTGCTGATGGCCGAGCGCCAGTCGATTGAAATCGACTACTGTCCGACCTGCCGCGGTGTGTGGCTCGATCGCGGCGAACTCGACAAGATGATCGCACGCGAGACCGGCGACGTGCCGGTGCGTCGCGACGAGACCCCCGCGCGGCACGATGCGCAAGCGCCGCGCGGCCACGACGGCGCATGGGGACGTGACGCTCGCGCTTACGACGACCGTGACCGGCACGATGGCCGCTCGCATGACGATCGCTACAGGCACGACGGCCAGCGCCGCAAGAAATCGGTGTTCGACCTGTTCGACTTCGACTGATTGCGCGGCACGTCGTAAAAAAAGCCCCGCCGGGTGCATATCCGGCGGGGCTTTTTCATGCGTGCGGGATGAAGGCACGCACCGATGCTTACGCGTTGCCGGCCGTCACGTCGATGCGACGTGGACGCGTTTCCTCGCGGCGCGGAATCGTCAGCGTCAGCACGCCGTCGCGCAGGTTCGCGTCGATTCTCGACGTGTCGAGGTCGGGGCTCAGCACGAAGCTGCGCGCGTAGCGCGTCGCGCGGATCTCGGCATGCCGCACGCGCAGATCGGCCGGCGTGTCGAGGTGCGTATCGGCTTCGATCGTCAGCGTGTTGTCGTGTACCTTCACGTCGAGATTCTCGCGCGGCACGCCGGGCAGGTCGGCCCGCAGCGTGACGCCGAGATGATTCTCGACGATGTCGACGGCCGGCGTGATCGCGGGCCGGCGGGCTGCTTCGGCGGCAGCGGGGTGAACGGTGTTGGTCTGACGCTCGGCCAGGGTCGGGTTCGCATTCATGTCGGTATCCTGAATATTATTGAACAGTGATCGCACGCGGCTTCGATGCCTCGCGCCGGCCGACGCGAATCAGCAGGCAGCCGTTTTCATAGCGGGCGCTGACCTGGTCGGGATCCGCATCCCGCGGCAGCTCGACGACACGGCGGAACGCGCCGTGAAAGCGCTCCTGCGCATAGGTGCGCAAATCGTCGCCTTCGCTGCGCGGCGCCGGCTTGCGTTCGCCGCTGATCGTCAGCAGGTCCTTGTCGATCGATACGTCGAAGTCGGTCGCGGCCATGCCGGGCGCGAACGCGACGATTTCGATGGCGCCGTCGGTCGCGCCGACGTTGAGCGCGGGAAACGCACCGGGACGCACCGCGCGAATGCCGGACGGACGTTCGCCGAGCAGGTTCGCTACTTGCCGCTGCACGCGGGCGAATTCGTCGAACAGGTCGCTGCCGAAATGGATACCGCTCATGTTGGTCCTCCTGAACAGGGAACGCGGGAGACGTGACGGCGCGACGCCTGCGGCGGGCGCGACGCGGGAACTCCACTGGGTCGAAACGGGGGCGGTGCGTTGCATGATGCACTGCCCGACGACGTGTAATTAGTGACTGCCGCAGCGCATTTCAAGAGGGAATCTGCAATCTGCATCAATGCAGGCCCGTGCGATTCGATGCGACAATCGCCGCGATCTATCTGTAGACCAACGACACGGGACAAACATGGACATTCGACGCATCGCGATCGTCGGCGCCGGCGTGATCGGCGCAAGCTGGGCCGCCTTCTATCTGACGCAGGGTTTCGACGTCGTCGCGACCGATCCGGCGCCGCAAGCCGACACGCGGCTGCGCGACGCGCTGGCCGCGTTTCTCGGCGACCGGGCCGCCGAGCTTTCCGCGCGGCTGTCGTTCGACGCCGATCTCGTACGTGCGCTCGACGGCGTCGATTTCGTGCAGGAGAACGGCCCGGAACGGCTCGACCTGAAGCGCGAGTTGTACCGGCAGATGGACGACGTGCTGCCCGCGCACGTGCCGATCGCGTCGAGTTCGTCCGGCCTGAAAATGTCGGACATCCAGACCGCATGCGACAAGCATCCGGAGCGTTGCCTGATCGCGCATCCGTTCAATCCGCCGCACCTGATTCCGCTCGTCGAGCTGGTCGGCGGCGATGCGACCAGCCAGGACGTGATCGCGCGCGTGAAGGAGTTCTACGATGCGCTCGGCAAGCAGACGATCGTCCTCAACAAGGAGATGACCGGCCACGTCGCGAACCGGCTCGCGGCCGCGCTGTTCCGCGAGGTGTATCACCTCGTCGGCGAAGGCGTCGTGAGCGTTGCCGACGCGGACAAGGCCGTTGCCTGGGGCCCCGGCCTGCGCTGGGGGCTGATGGGGCAGTGCCTGACCTATCACCTCGGCGGCGGCGCGGGCGGGATCGCGCATTTTCTCGAACACCTGTCGGGGCCGATCACCAGCTGGTGGGACGACCTCGGCACGCCTTCGTTCGATCCGGACGTCGATCGCAAGCTGAACGACGAATTGCGCGCGATCCAGGGCGAGCGCTCGATGCAGGAACTCGCGGCCGAACGCGACCGCCTGCTCGTCGAACTGATCGACGCGCGGCGTCGCAGTTTCCTGCCGTGATCGCGCCGAGGCGCCGCGTACGGGCCGCAGCCGGCTACTGCTGCGCGGCGGTTTGCGGTGCCTGCGGCGTCTGCGCGAGCCAGGCCGGGCTCGTGGCCTGCACCAGTTCGCGGTTGCGCGCGCGGGTCGCGGCGTTCGGCGGGTAGTTGCCGTCGTTCGTCGGCAGTTCGCCGTCGAGATAGGCCTGCTTGAGCTGCGCGATCACGTCCGCGCGGGTCAGCCCCTGCGCGGGCGCCGCAGCGTCGGTCGTCTGGGCGAAGGCGGGGGACAGCAGGGTGGCGGTGGCGGTCGCGACGGCGAATCGCAAGACATTCATGGCGTGCTCCGATCAAGGGGACGGGACACCGGATGCGCGGCGGCTGGCCGTGCGTTCCGATGGGTCCCATTGTCGCGAGCGGGTGCTGCGCGGACGATGACGTGTTCCGGGCAAAGCTGTCAGTTGCCGGCGCGGGCACCCGGTGCGATCGCCTCTGCGCGGGTCGGGCCCGGTGCGGTTACAACTCCGACGCCGCCGCGATCAGCGTGGCTTCGAGTGCGAGCGTCGAACGCGACGCGGCCGCCGGCCGGTCGATCACGTATTCGAGTTCGCCGAGTTCGGGCAGCCCCGCGTCGAGCCGCGCGAGCCCGGCCGGAATTACATAGCCGGCGAACGCGCTGACGCCGAGCCCCGCACTCGCCGCGGCACGCAACACCGCGACGCTGCTGCTCACGACCGCGATCCGGTACGGCCGCCCGACGGCCTCGAGCGATTCGAGCACGCGGCGGCGCGACACGCTTGGCTCCGGATGCATCGCGAGCGGCAGGACGGTCTCGTGGCCGGTGATCCGTGAATCGGGGCCCGTGCACCAGTACAGCGGCTCGCTGCGGATCACGCGGCCGCGCCGGCTGCCCGCGATGCGCTTCGCGAACACGAGATCGTGCCGTCCTTCGTCGAGCGCATCGAACAGGTCGCCCGACAGCCCGGTCGAGATCGCGAGCTCGACGTCCGGATTGCGCTGCACGAAGCTCGCGAGCGCGGCCGTCAGGTGCGCCGACGCGAAATCCTCCGACATCGCGAGCCGCACCTTGCCCGACAGCGGTGGCCCGCACACCGACGTGACGGCCTCGTCCATCAGTTCGAGGATCCGCACCGCGTAGCGGAACAGCGCGTCGCCGTGCTGCGACAGGTGCACGTTGCGCGTGTCGCGTTCGAACAGCGGCCGGTCGAGCAGCTCCTCGAGGCGGCGGATGTGCTGGCTGACGGTCGACTGCGACAGGTTCACGCGCTCGGACGCGGCGGTGAAGCTGCCGGACTGGGCGACGGCGACGAAGCTGCGCAGCAGCTCGGGCGGTAACGGGCGCATTGCTAAATCCACTGAATCGGTTTCGACAACTTCATAAATGGCCGGATTGTGCGGCGCTAGTATCGGATCACGCGCCGGTGCGGCCCCCAACGGGGTACACCGGGCGCGTAGCCCGCGTCGCGCCGGCGGCTGCTTCATTCAGTCTACGGCATCCGGCGTCCGGCCCGAAACCGCATCATCCCATCGACCGCCCGAGAACGCGCCCGCAAGACGGGCCGCCGGGCCGCGGCGCACCGCCGCAGGAGACGAGTCCGCGCACGGGATCGGCGTGCGGGGCCGGTTCCTGCATGCGTCCGGCGCCCGTCACGAAGAGACTGGAGACGACTCATGATCATCTACGGAACCGCGCTGCTGGCGTTCTGCCACCTGGCCGGACTGTTCCTCGGCGACCTGCTTGGCAGCGCGATCGGCGTGAAGACCAACGTCGGCGGCGTCGGCATCGCGATGCTGCTGCTGATCTGCCTGCGCCTGTGGCTGCACCGCCGCGGCTGGCTGCCGAAGGAGACCGAAGCCGGCGTCGGGTTCTGGGGGGCGATGTATATCCCCGTGGTCGTCGCGATGGCCGCGAACCAGAACGTCGTCGCCGCGCTGAAGGGTGGCCCGGTCGCGTTGCTGGCCGCCGTCGGCGCGGTCGCGATCTGCGCATGCTGCATCGCGGTACTCGTGCGCACCGGGCGCGACGACACGGCCTTCGCGGGCGTGCCGCAATTCGAAGAACAGTGACGGAGGCCGCCATGCTGCAGATGCTCGAAAAAACCGTCGCCCACAACGGGCTCGTCGCGTCGTTCGCGCTGGTCGGCCTGATCATGTGGCTGTCGTCGATCGCGTCGCGCAAGCTCACGTTCGGCCGCGTGCACGGCTCCGCGATCGCGATCGTGATCGGTCTGGCGCTGGCTTACGTCGGCGGCGCCTTCACCGGCGGCGAGAAGGGGCTCGCCGACGTGCGGCTGTTCGCGGGCGTCGGCCTGATGGGCGGCGCGATGCTGCGCGATTTCGCGATCGTCGCGACCGCGTTCGAAGTGCAGCCGACCGAGGCGCGCAAGGCCGGGCTCGTCGGCGTCGTGTCGCTGCTGCTCGGCACCGTGCTGCCGTTCATCGTCGGCGCGTGCATCGCGCGCGCGTTCGGCTATACCGACGCGGTCAGCATGACGACCATCGGCGCGGGCGCCGTCACCTACATCGTCGGACCCGTCACGGGCGCGGCAATCGGCGCCAGCTCCGACGTGATCGCGCTCAGCATCGCGACGGGGCTCGTGAAGGCGATCATCGTGATGGTCGGCACGCCGGTCGCGGCCAACTTCATGGGCCTGAAGACGCCGCGTTCCGCGATGATCTTCGGCGGCCTGGCCGGCACCGTCAGCGGCGTGAGCGCGGGGCTCGCGGCGACCGACCGCCGGCTCGTCCCGTACGGCGCGCTGGTCGCGACGTTCCATACGGGCGTCGGCTGCCTGCTCGGCCCGTCGCTGCTGTTCTTCACGACGCGCGCGCTGGTCGGCGGGTAGGCCCGGACGATGGGCGGCCCGTGCGCGGGCCGCATCCATCGCGGCGTCCTCTGAGTCGCATTCGTCAACATCATCAATCGGCGGCGGCGCCAGGCTTAGAATGCCGCTGAACCATCGAAGCGGGAGAACTGTTCATGACGGGATGGAATCACGCGCGGCAGGCGCGCGATGCACGCCTCGCGGCCGGTGCGCGTTTCGCGCAGGGCAAGCGGGTCGATGCGCGCGACACCGTGGCGTTGCTCGAAGCGGTGCTGCGGCCAGGCGACCGCGTCTGCCTCGAAGGCGACAACCAGAAGCAGGCCGACCTGCTCGCGACGGCGCTTGCCGACGTCGACAGTGCAAAGGTGCACGACCTGCACATGGTGCAGTCGGGCGTGGTGTTGCCCGAGCACCTCGACGTGTTCGAGCGCGGCATCGCGAAGCGCCTCGACTTCGCGTATTCGGGCCCGCAGTCGCAGCGCATCGCGAAGCTGCTGTTCGGCGGCAAGATCGCGCTCGGCGCGGTACACACCTATCTCGAGCTGTTTGCACGCTACTTCATCGACCTCACGCCGCACGTTGCGCTGATCGCCGCGGTCAGCGCCGATCGCGACGGCAACCTGTACACCGGCCCGAACACCGAAGATACGCCGACCGTCGTCGAGGCCACCGCCTTCAAGGACGGTATCGTGATCGCGCAGGTCGACCGCATCGTCGACAAGGTGCCGCGCGTCGACATTCCGGGCGACCGCGTGCATTTCGTCGTCGAGGCCGGCCGGCCGTTCTACGTCGAGCCGCTGTTCACGCGCGATCCGGCCGCGATCACCGAAACGCAGATCCTCACCGCGATGCTCGCGATCAAGGGCATCTACGAGCCGTACGGCATCAAGCGCCTGAACCACGGGATCGGCTTCAACACGGCCGCGATCGAGCTGCTGCTGCCGACCTACGGCGAGAAGCTCGGGCTGAAGGGCAAGATCTGCTCGCACTGGGCGCTTAATCCGCATCCGACGCTGATTCCCGCGATCGAGTCGGGCTGGGTCGAGCAGATCCACTGCTTCGGCTCGGAAGTCGGGATGGACGACTACATCCGCGCGCGCTCCGACATCTGGTTCACGGGCCCCGACGGGTCGCTGCGCTCGAACCGCGCGTTCTGCCAGACGGCCGGTCTCTACGCATGCGACATGTTCATCGGCTCGACGCTGCAGATCGACCTGTCCGGCCATTCGTCGACGGTCACGGCCGAGCGCATCGCAGGTTTCGGCGGCGCGCCGAACATGGGCAGCGACGCGCGCGGCCGGCGCCATCCGAGCGAGCCGTGGCTGAAGGCCGGCGCGGAAGCCGACCCCGACACGCCGGCGGCGCTCAGGCGCGGCCGCAAGCTCGTCGTGCAGATCGGCGAGACGTTCGGCGACAAGAACGTGCCGATGTTCGTCGAGAAGCTCGACGCGCTGAAGCTCGCCGACAAGCTGCAGCTCGACCTCGCGCCGATCATGGTCTATGGCGACGACGTCACGCACATCGTCACCGAGGAAGGGATCGCGAACCTGCTGATGTGCCGCGACAAGGACGAACGCGAGCATGCGATCCGCGGCGTCGCCGGCTATACGGAGATCGGCCGCGGCCGCGACCGGAAGATGGTCGAGCGGCTGCGCGAACGCGGCGTGATCCGTCGTCCGGAGGATCTCGGCATCGATCCGCTCGACGCCGATCGCCGCTGGCTCGCCGCGCGTTCGATCAAGGATCTCGTGCACTGGTCGGGCGGGCTCTATGCGCCGCCGGCCCGGTTCCGCAACTGGTGAGGAAGACGGCATGGAACAGTTGAACTACCGCTTCACCGCGCGCGAGCGCGCGAAGGGCGAGCAGGCCGCGGCGCTCGTCGGCGTGGTGGCATCCGGCAATCTCGAAGTGCTCGTCGAGCGCGTGCTGCCGGGCAACGAATGCGAGATCGACATCCGCACCGCGGCGGTCGGTTTCGGCGCGGTGTGGCAGGCCGTCGTCACGGATTTCGTCGAGCGGCGCACGCCGGGCGGCCTGAAGCTGTCGATCAACGACGGCGGCGCGCGGCCCGACATGGTGTCGCTGCGGCTCGCGCAGGCGGTGCGGGCAATCGAGGGGGACGCATGATGAACGACGCGATCCACGATACGCGCGATACGCCCGCGTTCGTCGCGAATGGCGCGAGCTGGTACGAGGCATCGGCCCGGCAACGTATCGACGGGCTGCTCGACACGGGCAGCTTCAGCGAATTCCTCGGCCCGGCCGAGCGCGTGACGAGCCCGCACCTGCCGCTGTTCGACCTGCCGCAGCAGTTCGACGACGGGATGGTGGTCGGCCACGGCCGGCTCGACGGCCGGCCGGTGTTCGTCGCCGCGCAGGAAGGCCGCTTCATGGGCGGTGCGTTCGGCGAAGTGCATGGTGCGAAGCTCACGGGGCTGTTGCGCGCGGCGCGCGACACCGGCAAGCCGGTGCTGATCCTGTTCGATACGGGCGGCGTGCGGCTGCAGGAAGCGAACGCGGGCGAACTCGCGATCGCGGAGATCATGCGCGCGCTCGTCGAAGCGCGTGCGGCCGGCGTGCCGGTGATCGGGCTGATCGGCGGGCGCGCGGGCTGCTATGGCGGTGGCGGGTTGCTCGCCGCGTGCTGCTCGGCGCTCGCGGTGTCGGAGCAGGGCCGCATCAGCGTGTCGGGCCCCGAAGTGATCGAGACCAATCGCGGCGTCGAGGAATTCGATGCGAAGGATCGCGCGCTGATCTGGCGCACGATGGGCGGCAAGCACCGGCGGCTGATCGGCGGCGCGGATCGCTACGTGGCCGACACGCCCGATGCTTTCCGTGCGGCGGCGCTGGCGCTGATCGGCCGCGCGCCGACATTCGATGCGGCGATGCTGCGCGCGGAACAGGCGCGCCTCGAAGCGCGCGTCGAGCGGTTCGGTGCGTGCAAGGATGCGCTCGACGTGTGGCGTGCGCTGGGCGCATCGACGCCTGAAGCGATTCCGGGGATGCCGGACGATGCCTTCGCCGCGCTCGCGGACCAACTGCAGGAGCAGAAATGAAACGACCCCCACGCTCACTTCGTTCGCTGCCCCCCGAGGGGGCGGATGCCTCCCTTGGGGCGGCCCGGCGGGAGGCATCGCATGACGCTCGATGAAGTACTGAATTCACTGTTCCCGCAAGGGCATTCGATCGTCCGTCACGGTGGCCTGCTGACCGGCCACGCGGAACTGGCCGGCACGCGCGTCGACGTGATCGGCGTCGCCGAGCGTTTGCCGTTCGGCATCGACGAGGCGCTGACGCTCGCGGCGCGCGTGCTCGACACGATCGCGCGCGGCGGCGACACGCCGATCGTCGTGCTGGTCGACAGCGACAGCCAGCGGATGAGCAAGCGCGACGAACTGCTCGGCCTGAACGAAGGGCTGTCGCATCTCGCGAAGTGCCTGATGCATGCGGATCTCGCCGGGCACCGGACCATCGGCGTGCTGTACGGCCACACGGCCGCGGGCGCGTTCATCGCGACCGCGCTCGCCACGCGCACGCTGCTTGCGGTGCCGGGCGCCGAGCCGGAGGTGATGGACCTGCCGTCGATGTCGCGCGTGACCAAGCTGCCGATCGACGTGCTGAAGGAGATGTCGCGTTCGACGCCGGTGTTCGCGCCGGGGCTCGACAACCTCGTGAAGATGGGCGCCGTCGACGCCGTGCTCGATCCGTCCCGCGCACTCGATGCGCAGGTCGGTGAATGGCTCGGCAAACCGGCCGACCGCGTCGACCGGCGCGCCACGCGCGGCCGGCCGGTTGCCGCCGATGTCGCCCAGCGCGTCGAGGCACTTGCGCGTGCCGCACGCTGAGCCGCCGCTGCGCCGCCACACGCTCGTCACGCTGACGGCGGCGGGGTGGGGCGCGGCATTCGCGCGCGATCCGGTGCTCGCGGCCGATCCGCTCGTGAAGGCATGGGCCGCGCACGATTGGCCGCTGATCGTGCGCCGTGCGTCGCCCGACGAGGCCGATGCCGGCCGCGTGCCGCTCGGCCTGCCGCTGCCGCCCTCCGCGGGCAAGCGGCGCGTCGCGCTGAACGCGGCCGCTGACGCGCTCGCAACGGTCGGCCCGCTCCCCGCGTTGTCCGACGTGCTCGCTGCCGCGCCCGATGCATGGCGCGCAGCGTTGCGCGAGCTCGATGCGCTCGGCGCGCGTTGCGGCGTGCAGGGCCGCGTGTTCGGCAGCCTCGCGTGGCAGGCGCTGACGGGCGAGCGCTACCTGGCCGAATCGTCCGATCTCGATATCGTGTTCCCGCTGCCGGAGGCCGCATCGATCGCGCCGCTGCTCGATGGCCTCGCGGCGATCGACGCGCGCGCGCCGATGCGCATCGACGGCGAACTGCTGCGCGACGACGGCGCGGGCGTCAACTGGCGCGAACTGCACGCGCGGCAGCCTGACGTCGCGGTCAAGACGGCGATCGCCGTCGAATTGATGCCGGCCGACGCATTCACCGGAGGCGCACGATGAGCGCATGGGCTGCCTGCCGCGTAGCGGCGCCGTCCGAAGCCGAGCGCATCGCCGGACTGGCCGAGCGCAGCCTCGTGCTCGAGATCGAGACCTATCCGAAGCCGGGGCTCGTCAGTCATGTCGACACTGGCAGTCATTCGGACATGGATGCCGCGACGTTCGCCCGCAGCGCCGCGGTGCTGCGGCCGTATTTCGCCGAGTTGGCCGACACGGGCGCGCGCGATGCGGACATGGCCGTGCTGCGCAAGATCGGCCTGCGTGCCGAGCACGCGATGCTCGCGGCGACCGGCGGCGTCAATACGCATCGCGGCGCGATCTTCGGGCTTGGGCTGCTGTGTGCGGCCGCGGGCCGGCGTGCGATGCCGGGGGCCGTGCCGGATGGAATGACGCTCGGCGCGTTCGTCTCCCGCCGCTGGGGCACCGATATCCTCGGCGGCCCGCGTTTGCCCGACAGCCACGGCGAACGCGCGAGCCGCCGGTACGGCGTCGGCGGCGCGCGCCGCGAGGCGGCCGACGGGTTCACGTCCGTCTATGCGGTCGGGCTGCCCGCGCTGCGTCGGGCGCAGCGCGACCTGCCTGACGACCCGGAAGCCGCGCGCGTCGATGCGTGCTTCGCGCTGATCGCCGCGCTCGACGATACGAACCTGCTGCACCGGGGCGGGCCGGCGGGCCTCGAGTTCGCGCGGGCGACCGCACGCGCGTTCGTGGCACGCGGCGGCGTGCGTGCGCGCGACTGGCGGCTGCGCGCGGCCGCCGCGCATCGTGCATTCGTCGCGCGGCAGTTGAGCCCCGGCGGCGCGGCCGATCTGCTCGCAATGAGCGTTTTCGTCGATGCGCTCGAGGCCGACGGGGAGGCACGATGACGCTGGCCATCCTCTGTTCGGGGCAGGGCGCGCAGCGCGCGGACATGTTCGACCTCACCGGCACCGCGCCGCAGGCCGACGCACTGTTCGCGCACGCCGGCCGGCTCCTCGGCGACGATCCGCGAACGTGGGTCCGCCAGGCCGAGCCGGACGCACTGCGTGAAAACCGTGCCGCGCAGATCCTCTGCACCGTCCAGGCGCTCGCGGCCGCCGCGCTGCTCGACGCGGTGTGGCCGCGCCGGCGCTGCGTCGCTGGCTACAGCGTCGGCGAAGTCGCGTCGTGGAGCGTCGCGGGGATGATCGAACCGGAAGCCGCGCTCGACCTGGCCGATGCGCGTGCGCGTGCGATGGATGATGCGAGCGGCGGCGACGAGCGGATGGTGTTCGTGCGCGGCCTGACGCGCGCGCAGCTCGCGCGGTTGTGCGACGGCCGCGACGCGGCGATCGCGATCGCGAACCCCGGCGACGCGTTCGTGGTCGCAGGGCGGCAGGCCGATGTCGATGCGGTGGCCGACGACGCGGCGCGCGACGGCGCGCTGCGCGTCGCGCCCGTCTGCGTGCGGATTGCGTCGCACACGCGCCGGCTCGCCGCGGCCGTGCCGGTGTTTCGCGCGTCGCTCGCCGCGACACAGGTGCGGCGGCCGCTGCCGGGCACGCGGCTGTTTTCGGGGATCGACGGTGCATCGGTGCTCGACGTCGACGCGGGCCTCGACAAGCTTGCGCGGCAGATCGCGGAGCCGGTCGAGTGGGCAGCCTGTCTTGCCGCCTGCGTGGAGGCCGGTGCGACCGCGTTCCTCGAGCTCGGCCCCGGCCGCGCGCTGGCCGAGATGGCCGGTGGCGCGTATCCGGCGCTGCCGGCGCGCAGCCTCGCGGATTTCCGTTCCGTCGACGGCGTGGCGAGCTGGCTCGCACGCGTCGCGGCGGCCTGATCGGCGGCGTGAAAAAGGGCCTGTAATCCGTTCGCCGGGCACCGGTTTTGCGCTGTGTGTTGCGCCGGCGCAGCAGCATCGCAGCCGGTGCTTGCCACCCGAATTGGCGTCGCTACAATGGCGCCCGCCATGAGACCCGCCGCCTTCCTTCTCGCCGCGCTTTGCTGCGCGCCGAGCGCCCACGCCGCCCAGATTCCGTCCGATGCCGCAGCGGTCGGCACATACTTTTCGTATGACAATGCCGCGGCCGACGCGACCGTCGACCTGATCGGGCAGGCGCAGCGCCGCGTGCTGCTGGCCGGCTATACGCATGTGCCGCCGGCGGTCGCGAGCGCGCTGCGCGCGGCCCGCTCGCGCGGGATCGAGGTGCGCGTCGTGCTCGTGCGCTCGCCGCGCGCGGGCAGGTACAGCGGCGCGGGCTATCTGAAATCGTCTGGTATCGACGTGGCGATCGATTCGCGGCACGGCGACCCTGCGCCGCGCTTCGTGATCGTCGACGACAGCGTCGCGCTGACGACGCTGTCCGAGGGCGCGACCGCGCATGCGGAGACGGTGAACGTGTTCCAGCGTGCGCCCGAGCTTGCGCAATCCTATGCGCAGTCGTTCTGGCGGCTGTACCGGCAGGCCGGCGGCCTCTGACCCTTTCCCTCGGCGCCGGGCGCGCCGGTGTGACCCTGCTTGCATCGGCGCGGCCGATGAACCATGCTCGTTGACAGGCGCCGACGCGGGTTTCGCGCATCCGGCGCAACGGCAGGGAGCCGATCGTGTTCGAGTGTTTTGCCGATCGCGCCGACGCGGGCTGCCAGCTGGCCGGCGCATTGCGCGATTACGCGGGCCGTGGCGATGTCGTCGTGCTTGCATTGCCGCGCGGCGGCGTGCCCGTCGCGTATCCGGTCGCGTGCGCGCTGCATGCGCCGCTCGACGTGCTGGTCGTGCGCAAGCTCGGCGTGCCGTACGATCCCGAGCTCGCGATGGGCGCGATCGCGACGGGCGGTGCGATTCATCTGCAGCGTTCGGTGCTCCGCTCGATGAACGTGTCCGGCGAGCAGCTCGCCGATGTGATCGCGCGCGAGACGGCCGAACTGCATCGGCGCGAAGCGCTGTATCGCGGTGCCGCGGCGCCGCTGCCGGTCGAAGGGCGCATCGCGATCGTCATCGACGATGGCGTCGCGACCGGCGCGTCGATGCGGGTCGCGCTGCAGGCGTTGCGCGAGCGTCATCCGGCGCGGATCATCGCGGCTGCCCCGGTCGCGCCGGCGGGTACGCGGCATGCGTTCGACGATCTGGCCGACGCGTTCGTCACGGTGACGCTGCCGCTGCCGTTCTTCGGGATCAGCCAGTTCTACGCGCGCTTCGAGCAGACGAGCGACGACGAGGTACGCGCATTGCTCGACGCGGCCCGGCTCTGACGCGGTATCACGTCCGCCTGAGGCGGCGTGGGCGAGGGCGGCGGGTTTCGGCCCACGCGAACACGCGCTGCAGCATCGGATGGACGTCCCCGTGCCAGCGCGCTCCCGTAAACAACCCGTAGTGATCGCAGTCGTCGATGTCGATGCGGTAGCGCTCGTCGTCGGCGAGGCCGCTGCACAGGTCGAGCGCCGCATGCGTCTGGCCGGCGCCCGTGACCTTGTCGCATGCGCCTTCGACGGTCAGCAGCGCGATGCCGCGCAGCGCGGCCGGCTCGACGCGCTGGCCGCCCACGTCCCACGTGCCGAGCGCGAGGCTCATGCGCTGGAACACGATGTCGACCGTATCGAGGAAATACTCGGCCGGCATGTCGAGCAGCGCCGTGTATTCGAGCAGCGCCCGCCGGGCACCGGCGAGCCCGGTCATGTCGAAGCGCGACGCGGCCAGCGCGTAGGCCTCGATCAGCGTCAGGAAGCGCTGCGGGTACACGAGCGCGATCTCGCCCTGCTGCAGATAGGTCGGAAATACGCGGCGGCCGTGCCCTGCGAAGCCGGGCGGCACGATGTCGATCAGGTGGCGGTGGCACCAGTCGAGCGAGTGGGCGGCGGCGGCGGTGCCGAGCGCACTCGGATTCCGGCGTGCGTCGAGCGGGCCGCCGATCAGCGTGACGCTCGCGGGCGGTGCGAGGCCGCGAGCGGCGCGCAGGGCGAGCGCGCCGAGCACCGGCACGGTCGCCTGGCACACGGCGACGACATGCAGCGGCCGGTCGTCGTGCGCGAGCCCGTCGACGAAGCCGTCGAGCATCGCGACGTACTCGTCGAGCCCGAAGCGGCCCGATGCGAGCGGCACGTCGCGTGCATTGCGCCAGTCGGTCACGCAGACGTCGCCGTCCGCGAGCAGCGTCTCGACGGTTTCCCGCATCATCACGGCCGCGTGCCCGGCGAGCGGCGCGCACAGCAGCACCGTGCGTCGCGGATCGGCGCGCGTGAAGCGCCGCAGGTCGCAGAACGGCGTGCGCGCGACGACGTGCTCACCGACGGACGGCCAGTCGATGTCGAAGCGCGGGGGGCCGTCCGGCGGCCCGAGCAGCGGCTCGAACAGGTCGTCGTAGCACGACGACGCGGCATGCGGCAGCGTGGCCGCGGGCCACGCGTCGAACGCGTGCCGCGTCGCCGCGCGCCAGGCGCGCATCCATTCCCGCTGCTGCTCGACGAGGGCATACCACATGGCGAACCTTGGGGTGGAGGGGCATGAACTTGCATTATGGTCACTGTGGCCGGACAGCGTGAGCCCGGCGCGCGGCTGGCTGATGCGCATCAAGTGCAGGGGCGCGCTAGGCGAAGCCACACGACGCTGCTACAGTCGTCGATCCCATTCCCCTCAAGCGGAGCGTTTGCGATGAAGCTGATCGGCATGCTGGATTCCCCGTTCGTGCGTCGTGTCGCCATTTCGGCGAAGTTGCTCGACCTCCCGTTCGAACACGAGTCGATCTCGGTGTTCCGTCATTTCGAGCAGTTCCGGGCGATCAACCCGGTCGTCAAGGCGCCGACGCTCGTGACCGGCGACGGTGCGACGCTGATCGACTCGTCGCTGATCGTCGACTATCTCGATCACCTGGTCGCGCCGGAGCGGCGCCTGCTGCCCGACGCCGCCGATGCACGGCTGCGCGCGCTCGTGCCGGTCGGTTTCGCGCTGGCGGCGGCCGAGAAGACCGTGCAGGTGGTCTACGAGCAGGCGCTGCGTCCGGCCGACAAGCAGCACGCGCCGTGGCTCGAGCGCGTGCTGAGCCAGATCGAGGGCGCGTACAGCGCACTGGAACCGCTCGCCGCGGCCGCGAACGGCTGGTTCGGTGGCGCGCGCCTGCTGCAGTCCGACGTGACGGTCGCGGTGGCATGGCGCTTCACGCAGTTCATGGCGGCCGACTACCCGGTGCTTACGCGGATCGATCCGGCCCGTTATCCGGCACTGGCCGCGCATTCGGCGCGGGCGGAAGCGCTGCCGGCGTTCGTCGAAACACCGCTCGTCTAGGCGTCAGGCGGGGCGGCAGACCGCCGCGCGCCGCGCCCGGTCGTCCGCCCGGCCTTGTCCGGCAAGCGTTTGCCGATTGTTCGCGGCGGCCGACAAGTGCCTTCGCATTCGTGCTGTTTATCCGGAAGCGGCCGATCCCTAGAATCCACTCCATCGAATCACGCCTTGCCTGATGGAGCCGATGATGAAAGCCCTGATCGAATCGAGCCTGTACCACCCGTCCCTCGTGTTGCCGCTTGCCGCGCTGACGCAGTTGATGGTCGAGCGCGATTTCAATCTCAGTCAGGTCGGGCTGATCGTCGCGGCGCGCGGCGCGCAGGCAGCCGTGTCGCGTTCACGCGCACTGATTTTCTGCCGCCACTGCGAAGCGCAGGCATGATGGCGCGCGCAGCGCACAGATGAAAAAAAGCCCGGCCGGCGCAAGCCGGTCGGGCGGATCGGGTTCGATCGGGCCCCGGCTTCGGCCGGGGCTTTTTCATGGGCGACGTTCAGGCGCGTGCCGGCGACACGACACCGTACATGTCCGATTCGTCGTCCTCGCGCATCTGGCGCACGAGCTGGTGGGCTTCGCGGCGCGTCGCGACGGCCGGCGGCGAGCCCTTCAGCGGCTGGCGTGCGGTTTCGGCGAGCGCGACGACCGATACGATGCCGATCACGGCGGCGCCCATCATGTAGTACGCGGGCATCATCAGGTTGTGCGTGACCTCGACGAGCCACGCGGTGACGAGCGGGGTCGTGCCGCCGAACAGCGACACCGACACGTTGAAGCCGATCGCGAGCGCGCCGTAGCGGATCTCGGTCGGGAACAGCGCCGGCAGCGCCGACGGCATCACGCCAGTAAAGCACGACAGCAGCACGCCGAGGATCAGCAGGCCGCCGAACACCGACGCGGTGGTGCCCGCATGGATCAGCATCATCGACGGGATCGACAGCGCGAGCAGCCCGACACAGCCGGCGAGCATCACGGGCTTGCGGCCGATCCGGTCGGACAGGCGGCCGGCGGCGAGCGTCAGCGGCATCATCAGCACCATCACGATCAGCACGAGCACGAGGCTGTGCGATTCGTCGAAGTGCAGCGTCGACGACATGAAGCTCGGCAGGTACGACAGCACCATGTAGTCGGTCACGTTGAAGATCAGCACGAGGCCGACGCACAGCAGCAGGGCACGCCAGTTGCGCATCAGCGTGTCGCGGAAGCGCGCCTTCGGCACGGCCTTGTCCTGCGCTTCGCGCTCTTCGGCCTGGCGCTTGAACGCGGGCGTTTCCTCGAGCTTCATCCGGATGTAGAGACCGATCAGGCCGAGCGGGCCGGCGATCAGGAACGGCACGCGCCAGCCCCACGACAGCAGCGCTTCCTGCGACAGCGACGCGGTGAGCAGCGCGACGACGCCGGCCCCCATCACGTAACCGATCAGCGTACCGAACTCGAGGAAGCTGCCCATGAAGCCGCGGCGCTTGTCGGTCGAGAATTCGGCGATGAAGGTGGCCGCGCCGCCGTATTCGCCGCCGGTCGAGAAGCCCTGCACGAGACGCGCGACGAGCAACAGCACGGGCGCCATGATGCCGATCGACGCGTAGCTGGGGATCAGGCCGATCGCAAAGGTGCCGACGGCCATCATGATCATCGTGGCGGCGAGCACGCGCTGGCGGCCGATGCGGTCGCCGAGCGGGCCGAACACCATGCCGCCGAGCGGGCGCACGAGGAACGCGGCCGCGAACGTGCCGAAGGTCGCGAGCAGCTGCGCGGACGGGCTGCTGGACGGGAAGAACACCTTGCCGAGCGTGACGGCGATGTAGCTGTAGACGCCGAAGTCGAACCATTCCATCGCATTGCCGATGGCCATCGCGCTGACGGCGCGCTTGAGGAGGCTCTGGTCGACGACGGTTATGTCGTCCGCGACGAGCGGCGCTTCGCCGGACGACGAAGCGGAGGAAGAAGCAGCGGTCGGGCTGACGTGTGTTGCGGTCAAGGTCATGCACTCCTTTGACTGCGCCGAACGGGCGGGCCGTCCGACACGGTTTGCCGGCGAGCGCGGTGTCGTGTGCTGCGCGTCGGGGCAAACCTTTAAGCACTTACTGCACAACAGGCGGTAAAGGGCTGTAAGGGGCTGCTTCGACGCGGGCCCGATGGGCCGTCGCGACAGTGCGCTCATGAAGAATGGGCCGCGTGATGCTGGCGGCAGATGCCGGTGCGGACGATGTCCGGCGTTCCGGCAAGCGCCCCGAAGGGGCAACGAAACGAGAAAAGCGGGCCTGTCGGGCGGGCTTTCCTGTGGATGCAATTTCGGTCGAAGGGCCGGCCCGCAACACGCGGACGGACTTCTCTCGAAATCGAATAGACAGAGATTGAATGTTGAAACAGGCGACATGATAGCACGATGACGGATGATCGTGCAAATTGCCGGGAAACGCCCGTCTGGCGGGGGATCCGGCTGGGGCGGCTCGGGTATGATCGGCGGCGCGCGGCGGGGCCGTGCAGCCCCTGGTGACGGGGGCCGAATTCACGAGGAACCGGATGACCGAACTGATGAGGATCGCGGCGCTGTTCGCCGCCACCGCGCTGGCCGAAATCGTCGGCTGTTACCTGCCATGGCTCGTGCTGAAGGCGGGCCGACCGGTGTGGCTGCTGGTGCCGGCCGCGCTGTCGCTCGCGCTGTTCGCGTGGCTGCTGACGCTGCACCCGAGTGCGGCGGGGCGTACCTATGCCGCGTACGGCGGCGTGTATATCGCGGTGGCGCTGGTCTGGCTGCGGGTGGTCGACGGCGTCGCGCTGACCCGCTGGGACGTGGCCGGCGCGGCGCTCGCGCTCGGCGGCATGGCGGTCATCGCGCTGCAGCCGCGCGCGTGAGCGCGGCCGCGGCGCGTGCCGTGTGGGTCAGGCCGTTTCGGCGGCGCCCGCGTCGGCGGACTTGCGCCATATGCAGGTACCCTTGACCGACTTGTCGAGTTCGTCGAGTTGTGTCTGGTGCGCGGCGAGCTCGTCGTCGCTGGCCGCCACCACCGGCAGGTCGAGCGACGCCAGCGCGACACGCTGACCGTTGCCGGCGCCGCCGTGGGCCGCTTCGTCGTCGAGCATGTCGATCACGAGGCTGTCCTGGCCGCGCGTCATCGCGAGGTACACCTCGGCGAGCAGCTCCGAGTCGAGCAGTGCGCCGTGCAGCGTACGGTGCGCATTGCTGATGCCGAAGCGGTCGCACAGCGCGTCGAGCGAGTTGCGCTTGCCAGGGAACATCTGCTTGGCCTGCACCAGCGTGTCGATCACGCCGCCGCACTGCTCGGTGAACGGCGGCAGGTCGAGCCGCGCGAATTCGGCGTCGAGAAAGCCAAGGTCGAACGGCGCGTTGTGGATGATCAGCTCGGCGTCCTTCACGAAGTCGCGGATCTGGTCGGCGACTTCCGCGAATTTCGGCTTGTCGCTGAGGAATTCGGTCGTGAGCCCGTGCACCGCCAGCGCGCCCGGATCGCTGTCGCGCTCGGGGTTCACGTAGAAGTGCAGGTTGTTGCCGGTGAGCCGCCGGTTCAGCAGCTCGACGCAGCCGATTTCGATGAGGCGGTCGCCCGTGCGGGCGTTCAGGCCGGTGGTTTCGGTATCGAGAATGATCTGGCGCATGTCGGGAAAAACGTAAAAAACAGGGGGCGGCCTGCGTTCAGGCCGTGAGCGATTCGACGCCGCGATTCGCGAGCGCATCCGCGCGCTCGTTTTCGGGATGGCCCGCGTGGCCCTTGACCCAGCGCCACTCGACCTCGTGCTGCGCGACGAGCGCGTCGAGCCGCTTCCACAGGTCGGCGTTCTTCACGGGCGTCTTCGCCGCGGTGACCCAGCCTTTCTTCTTCCAGCCGTGGATCCACTCGCTGATGCCTTTCTGCACGTATTGCGAATCGGTATGCACGATCACCTGGCATGGCCGCTTCAGCGCTTCGAGCGCGGCGATCACGCCCATCAGCTCCATGCGGTTGTTGGTCGTGTTCGGCTCGCCGCCGAACAGCTCCTTCTCCTTGTCGCCGTAGCGCATCAGTGCGCCCCAGCCGCCGGGGCCGGGGTTGCCCTTGCAGGCGCCGTCGGTATAGATGTCGATGGTATCGGTAGTCATGAATGTTCTTGATGAGTGGTCGGGGAGGCCGCCGGCGTCAGGCCCGGTGCGAGCACGGGCTTCTTCATCCGGATCTGGCCGACGAGGCGCATGCCGCGCACGCGCTTGACGGCCGTCACCATGTAGACGGCGCCGAAGATCGGCCACCAGCGGTCGCCGGCGGCTTCCATGAAGCCGTAGCGGGCCAGCCACTTGTCGGTGACGAGCGGCGGCCGGTAGCAGCCGAAGCGGCCGCGTTCGAGATCGAAGCCGAGCAGCTTGATCCAGTCCTTGAGCCGGATGAATGCGATCTGGTCGCGCGTGGCCGGCACGAACGGACGGTTCGCCATGCGCCCGAACGATTGCCGCATGCCCCACAGGCTGAGCGAATTGAACCCGGTGATCACGAGCTGGCCTTCCGGCATCAGCACGCGCTCGGCCTCGCGCAGCAGGCGGTGCGGGTCGGACGTGAATTCCAGCGTGTGCGGCATCACGATCAGGTCGACGCTCTGCGACTCGAACGGCAGGTCGAGCAGGTCGCACCAGGTCGTGCTGCGGTCGGCGGGCGCGTGCTCGGGCGCATGCGCTTCGCGCGCCCACGGATACTGGTACGGCGCGCTCGCGCCGCTCGCCGGATCGAGCACGAGGCCGCGATACGGCATGCGGTTCTCGCGCAGCGCGTCGAGCTGCGGCAGGCCGAGCTGCAGCGCGTGGAACCCGAACACGTCGGACACGATCCGGTCGAGCTGCGCCTGCTCCCAGTCCAGCACGTAGCGGCCGGGCGGTGAGTCGGTCCAGGCGGGCCAGTCTATAATTTGACGGTCAGACATAACGATGATTGCGCGCCCATGAACGAGCTGGAATACGTGCCGGTTCCGGCATTCGATGACAACTATATCTGGCTCGTCTCGGACGGCCGCGATGCGATCGCCGTCGATCCGGGTGAAGCCGCGCCGGTGCGCCGGGTTCTTGCCGAACGAGGCTGGCGGTTGACCGCTATTTTACTCACGCACCACCACGCCGACCACGTCGGCGGTGTCGCGGCGCTGCGCGATAGCCAACCGGACGATGTGCCGCTGCCCGTTTACGGCCCGGCCGCCGAGGCGATCGGCGTGGTCACGCAGCCGCTCGAAGGCGGCGCGCGCGTGACGCTCGACGCGCCCGCCGCGACGTTCGACGTGCTCGACGTGCCGGGCCATACGCGCGGCCACATCGCGTATTTTCAGGCGGCCGGGCAGGGCAACGCGGCGCCGCACGTGTTCTGCGGCGACACGCTGTTTTCCTGCGGCTGCGGCCGTCTGTTCGAAGGCACGCCCGCGCAGATGCTCGCGTCGCTCGACGCGCTCGCGGCACTGCCGGGCGACACGCACGTGCATTGCGCACACGAATACACGCTGTCGAACATCCGCTTCGCGCTCGCATGCGAACCCGGCAATGCGGCGCTCGCCGCGTGGCGCGACGACGCGCAGGCGCGGCGTGCGCGCGGCGTGCCGACCCTGCCCACTACGATCGCGCATGAGCGTGCCGTTAACCCGTTCATGCGTGCGGACAGCGATGCGATCCGCGCGACGCTCGAGACCGAACTGCACGAAACGGTGCCGGATCGTCTGACGGCGTTCACGCTGATGCGCGAGTGGAAAAACCGGTTCCGATGACGATTTTCGGAGGACTCCAAAGCTCAAGCGGTATCTGTAAAAATTGCTCCAAATGTAGGATTTCGCTGAGTTTTCGGTGTTTTTATTGACGTGAAGCACGCACTTCCGTAGTATCGCCTGCAATTTCCAGCCGTCGGAAGCAGAGATTTTCATGCGACTTATATTGAGTGCGATGGTGGTTCTGCTGCTCGCCGCTTGTGCGAGCCAGGCCCCTGTCGCCAACAACGCCGCCGATTCGCAGGCGACGTCCAACTACCTCCGTAAATCAGCCACCGCCAAAGAAACTGTCGACGTCGACAAGCAATCCGTCGGCGACCTGACCAGTGCAGACTCCGATCTCTGGGGTCGCATCCGCCGCGGTTTCCAGATGCCCGACCTGCAGACCGACCTCGTCGACATGCAGACCACGTGGTACACGCAGCGCCCGGATTACGTGCAGCGCATGACCGAGCGCTCGCAGAAGTACCTGTACCACATCGTCGAGGAGCTCGAGGCGCGTCACATGCCGACCGAGCTCGCGCTGCTGCCGTTCATCGAGTCCGCGTACAACCCGCAGGCGCTATCGGTCGCGAAGGCGGCCGGCATGTGGCAGTTCATGCCCGGCACGGGCCGTACGTACAACCTGAAGCGCAACATGTGGCAGGACGAGCGCCGCGACGTGCTCGCGTCGACGAGCGCCGCGCTCGACTACCTGTCGCGCCTGCATGACATGTTCGGCGACTGGTATCTCGCGCTGGCCGCGTACAACTGGGGCGAGGGCAACGTGCAGCGCGCGATCGCGCGCAACCAGGCGGCCGGCCTGCCGACCGACTACCTGAGCCTGCGGATGCCGAACGAGACGCGCAACTACGTGCCGAAGCTGCAGGCGGTGAAGAACATCATCGCGAATCCGCAGCAGTATGGCCTGACGCTGCCGGAGATCCCGAACCACCCGTATTTCGTGACGGTCACGACGTCGCGTGACATCGACGTGGCGGTGGCCGCGAAGCTCGCGAACCTGTCGCTCGACGAATTCCGCTCGCTGAACCCGTCGTTCTCGAAGCCGGTGATCCTCGGCGCGACCGAGCCGCAGATCCTGCTGCCGTTCGACAACGCGTCGGCGTTCGAGAAGAACCTGAAGGCCTACAACGGTCAGCTTTCGTCGTGGACCACCTATACGGTCAGCGAACGTGCGCGTCCGGCCGCGATCGCCGAGAAGATCGGTGTGGACGCCGATACGCTGATGTCGATCAACAAGATCCCGGCCGGCATGCGCCTGAAGCCGGGCTCGACGATCGTCGTGCCGCGCGGCGATGACGACGACGAAGACATCAGCGCCGACGTCGCCGAAAACGGCGCGCTCGCGATGGAGCCCGACGTACCCGATACGCGCAAGATGCTGATCCGCGTGCGCCGCAAGCAGTCGATGGCAGCGATCGCCGGCCGCTACGGCGTGTCGGTCGGTCAGCTCAAGGCGTGGAACCGCACGCACCGCGATCTCGTGATGCCGGGCCAGGCGCTCGTGCTGCACGTGCCGGTCGGCCGTTCGGTGCCGGCGGAACCCGGCCCGGAGCGGATCGCGACGTCGGCCGCCGGTGCGCACATCGAGCGCGCGAGCCTGGCGGTAGGCGGCAAGTCGCACGGCGCGAAGCGCGGCGCGGCGAAGCCGGCGGCCAAATCGGCGAAGGCGGCCCCGGCCAAGGCCGCTGCGCACAAGGGCAAGAAGAAGTAACGCAGCCTCGAACGCATCGTGCGGCCGGCCCGGTTCGCGCGATTGCGCTATCATCCGACGAAATGCGACGAAACGCCGTCACCGAGGTGACGGCGTTTTTGTTTGTGCGCGGCGCGGGGGCGCTGCTTCGAATGTCTTCATATAACGAGGGGAAGCGATGTCGTCGGTGCAGGTGAGGGTGCTCGCGCTGTTTTCGGTCGGGTATTTCGTGTCGTATGTGTTTCGCGGCGTCAATCTGGGCTTCGCGCCGTTCGTGACGCACGAGCTCGGGTTGTCGGCCGCCGATCTCGGGCTGCTCACCAGTCTCTATTTTCTCGGCTTCGCAGGCGCGCAGATCCCGGCCGGCGTGATGCTCGACCACTTCGGCTCGCGCCGCGTGACGGCCGGCATGCTGTTGTTCGCGGCCGCTGGCGCGGCCGTGTTCGGCGCCGCGCACAACCTCGGCACGATGATGGCCGGCCGGCTGCTGATCGGCGTCGGCGTATCGGTGTGTCTCGGCGCGGCATTCAAGGCGCTCGCGCAGCATTTCCCGGTCGGCCGGCTGCCGCTCGTCAACGGCCTCGTGATGGCCGTTGGCGGCCTCGGCGGCGTGATGGTCGGCTCGCCGCTGACCTGGCTGCTCGGCTGGACGAGCTGGCGCGCGATCTGTTTCGGTCTCGCGGTGCTGACGGTGATCGTCGCAGCATCGATCGGCCTGGGCGCGCCGGAAGCGAAGCAGGTGCGCCATCAGGGCGGGCTCGTGAGCCAGTTCAAGGGCACGTGGCATATCCTGAGCAGCCGCGCGTTCTGGAAGATCTCGTCGTTCTCCGTCGTCACGCAGGGCGTGTTCTACGCGATGCAGTCGCTGTGGGTCGGGCCGTACCTGCGCGATGTCGCGGGGTTCGATGCGCCGCATGCCGCGCGCCTCGTGTCGGTGCTCGGCTTCGCGATGATGGCCGGCTGCGTCGGCTTCGGCGCCGCGGCGCGGGTGCTCGAGCGGCGCGGCGTGTCCGTGTACGCGTTCTGCGGCGTCGGCATGGCGCTGTTCGTCGCGACGCAGGCCGCGATCGTCGCGGGCGTGCCGTTGCCGCCGGCCGTGCTGTGGGCGGCATACGGAATGTTCGGCGGTGTCGGCATCCTGACCTACGCGGTGATGGCCGGGCATTTCCCCGCTCATCTGATCGGCCGCGCGAACACGACGCTCACGCTCGTGATCTTCCTGCTGATCTTTGCGTTCCAGATCGGCGTCGGCGCGGTGCTGTCGCACTGGCCTGCGGTGGACGGCCGCTATCCGGCCGCCGCGCACTTCACCGCGTGGGGCGTGCTGCTCGCGCTGCAGCTCGCGAGCGCGGTCTGGTACGTCTGGCCCGCGCGCGGCGCTGGCCAAGCACACTGATCCGGCGGTACGCTGACGGGTAGGGCGGCCGCGGAAACGGGGCCGCAGCGCGTTGCGCCGCGCCGCCGGGCATGGCGGGCGCACGATCGGACGGCCAAATCGATTGAAGATAGGGCCATTTTCAGGCTATAATTTGAAAGTTTGTGCTGATCAACCTCGCACCCTAGCGCCTACCTCATTCATCCCGTTCATCCGCCGCACGCCGCCAGCCGGGCGATGCCGCGAAGCCTCGTGCGCCATGCGCCGGGTTCGCGTCTCGACAAAGCAGGCCGCGTCCAGCAAGCGACCGCGCGCGCCCACGCAGCGCGGCGCTCGCGCGGCAGGGTAAACAGGTCGGCAGCAGGGTGTTCCCCAAGGAGCCTCCCGTGTTGCCGTCTTTTACTCCCGCCTTGCTTGCACTCGCCGACGGCACGGTCTTTCGTGGTTATTCGATCGGGGCCGAAGGCCACACGATCGGCGAAGTCGTGTTCAATACCGCGATCACCGGCTATCAGGAAATCCTGACTGATCCGAGCTACTCGCGCCAGATCGTCACGCTCACCTACCCGCATATCGGCAACGTCGGCGTCAACGCCGAAGACGTCGAAGCCACGAAAGTCCATGCCGCCGGCCTGATCATCCGTGATCTGCCCGCGCTCGCATCGAACTTCCGCATGGACCGCACGCTCGGCGACTACCTGCGCGACGAAGGCGTCGTCGCGATCGCCGGCATCGATACCCGCAAGCTGACCCGCATCCTGCGCGACAAGGGCGCGCAGAACGGCTGCATCCTGACGGGCTCGGACGACGAAGCGAAGGCGATCGAGCTCGCGCGTTCGTTCCCGGGTCTCGCAGGCATGGATCTCGCGAAGGTCGTGTCGACCACCAAGCCGTTCGAGTGGAAGCAGACCGAGTGGAAGCTCGGCAGCGGCTACGGGATGCAGGAAGCGCCGAAGTACCGCGTCGTCGCGTACGATTTCGGCGTCAAGTACAACATCCTGCGCATGCTCGCGGAACGCGGCTGCCACGTGACGGTGCTGCCGGCACAGGCGAGCGCGGAAGATGCGCTCGCGCTGAATCCGGACGGCATCTTCCTGTCGAACGGCCCTGGCGATCCGGAGCCGTGCGACTACGCGATCGCGGCCACGAAGCAGTTCATCGAGCGTGGCGTGCCGACCTTCGGCATCTGCCTCGGTCACCAGATCATGGGCCTCGCGGTCGGCGCGAAGACGCTGAAGATGAAGACGGGCCACCACGGCGCGAACCACCCGGTGAAGGATCTCGGCGACGGTCGCGTGGTGATCACGTCGCAGAACCACGGCTTCGCGGTCGATGCGGATTCGCTGCCGGCCAACGCGCGTGTGACGCACGTGTCGCTGTTCGACGGCACGCTGCAGGGCTTCGAGCTGACCGACAAGCCGGCATTCTGCTTCCAGGGCCACCCGGAAGCGTCGCCCGGCCCGCACGACATCGGCTACCTGTTCGACCGTTTCACCGCGCTGATGGACGCGGCGAAGCAGCGCAACGCTTAACGTCACCGACGCAACTGAAGGACGGGAGATTCACATCATGTTCGGCCACGCACTCGGCATCACGGATATCTGGACCTACGTGTTCGGCGTGATCTTCATCATCCTGCTGCCGGGGCCGAACTCGATGTACGTGCTGTCGCTCGCGGCGCAGCGCGGCGTGAAGGCCGGCTATCGCGCGGCGTGCGGCGTGTTCGTCGGCGACACGGTGCTGATGGTGCTGTCCGCCGCCGGCGTCGCGTCGCTGCTGAAGGCGAACCCGCTGCTGTTCTCCGTCGTCAAGTACGGCGGCGCCGCGTATCTGCTCTACATCGGCACCGGCATGCTGCGCAGCGCGTGGCGGAAGCTGCGCGCGCCGGCGAATGCGCCGGCCGATGCACCGCCCGCGGTGGACGGCGAGCGGCCGTTCCGCAAGGCGCTGATCGTGAGCCTGCTGAATCCGAAGGCGATCCTGTTCTTCATCTCGTTCTTCATCCAGTTCGTCGACCCGGCATTCCCGCATCCTGCGCTGTCGTTCGTCGTGCTCGGGGCGATCGCGCAATGCGCGAGCTTCCTGTACCTGAGCACGCTGATCTTCGCGGGTGCGCGGCTCGCCGAGCACTTCCGCCGCCGCCGCAAGCTTGCAGCAGGCGCGGCGAGCAGCGTGGGCGGCCTGTTCATCGGTTTCTCGGTGAAGCTTGCGCTGGCCACGATGAGCTGAGCGCAGCCGGCCGACCCACGACAACGATTACTTATTGAATTCACCAGCCATGCCAAAACGCACAGACATCAAGAGCATCCTCATCATCGGCGCCGGCCCGATCATCATCGGCCAGGCGTGCGAGTTCGACTATTCGGGCGCGCAGGCTTGCAAGGCGTTGCGTGAGGAGGGCTACAAGGTCGTTCTCGTCAACAGCAACCCGGCGACGATCATGACCGACCCGAACACGGCCGACGTGACCTACATCGAGCCGATCACGTGGGAAGTCGTCGCGCGCATCATCGAGAAGGAGCGCCCGGACGCGATCCTGCCGACGATGGGCGGCCAGACCGCGCTGAACTGCGCGCTCGACCTGCACCACCACGGCGTGCTCGAGAAGTTCGGCGTCGAACTGATCGGTGCGTCGCCGGAAGCGATCGACAAGGCGGAAGACCGCCAGAAGTTCAAGGACGCGATGACCAAGATCGGTCTCGGTTCCGCGAAGTCGGGCGTCGCGCACTCGATGGAAGAGGCGACCCAGGTGCACGCCGAGATCATGGCGCTCACCGGCGGCAGCGGCTACCCGGTCGTGATCCGTCCGTCGTTCACGCTCGGCGGCTCGGGTGGCGGCATTGCATACAACCGCGAAGAGTTCGAAGAGATCTGCAGGCGCGGCCTGGATCTGTCGCCCACGCGCGAGCTGCTGATCGAAGAGTCGCTGCTCGGCTGGAAGGAATACGAGATGGAAGTCGTGCGCGACCGCGCCGACAACTGCATCATCGTCTGCTCGATCGAGAACCTCGACCCGATGGGCGTGCACACCGGCGACTCGATCACGGTCGCGCCGGCGCAGACGCTCACCGACAAGGAATACCAGATCCTGCGTAACGCATCGCTCGCGGTGCTGCGCGAGATCGGCGTCGACACGGGCGGTTCGAACGTGCAGTTCTCGATCAACCCGAAGGACGGCCGCATGGTCGTCATCGAAATGAACCCGCGCGTGTCGCGTTCGTCGGCGCTCGCATCGAAGGCCACCGGCTTCCCGATCGCGAAGGTCGCGGCGAAGCTGGCCGTCGGCTACACGCTCGACGAGCTGAAGAACGAAATCACCGGCGGCCAGACGCCGGCATCGTTCGAGCCGACGATCGACTACGTCGTCACGAAGATCCCGCGCTTCGCGTTCGAGAAATTCCGCGAAGCCGATTCGCGCCTGACCACGCAGATGAAGTCGGTCGGCGAAGTGATGGCGATCGGCCGCACGTTCCAGGAATCGTTCCAGAAGGCGCTGCGCGGCCTCGAAGTCGGTGTCGACGGTCTCGACGAGAAGTCGACCAACCGCGACGAGATCGCGATCGAGATCCACGAGCCGGGCCCGGACCGTATCTGGTACGTCGGCGATGCGTTCCGTATCGGCATGACGGCCGAGGAAATCTTCGCGGAAACCGCGATCGATCCGTGGTTCCTCGAGCAGATCGAGCAGATCGTCCTGAAGGAAAAGGCGCTCGGCGGCCGCACGCTCGCGTCGCTGACGTTCGACGAGCTGCGCTACCTGAAGCAGAGCGGCTTCTCCGACCGCCGTCTCGCGAAGCTGCTCGGCGCGACGCCGGAAGACGTCCGCAAGCGCCGCGTCGAACTGAACGTGCGCCCGGTCTACAAGCGCGTCGACACCTGCGCGGCCGAGTTCGCGACGAAAACCGCGTACATGTACTCGACCTACGAGGACGAGTGCGAGGCGCAGCCGACCACCAACAAGAAGATCATGGTGCTGGGCGGCGGCCCGAACCGGATCGGCCAGGGCATCGAGTTCGACTACTGCTGCGTGCACGCGGCGCTCGCGATGCGCGAGGACGGTTACGAAACGATCATGGTCAACTGCAACCCGGAAACGGTGTCGACCGACTATGACACGTCCGACCGCCTGTACTTCGAGCCGCTGACGCTGGAAGACGTGCTCGAGATCGTCGACAAGGAAAAGCCGGTCGGCGTGATCGTCCAGTACGGCGGCCAGACGCCGCTGAAGCTCGCACTCGACCTCGAGGCGCACGGTGTGCCGATCGTCGGCACGTCGCCGGACATGATCGACGCGGCCGAAGACCGCGAACGCTTCCAGAAGCTGCTGCAGGACCTCGGCCTGCGCCAGCCGCCGAACCGCACCGCACGCGCCGAAGACGAAGCGCTCGCGCTCGCGGAAGAGATCGGCTATCCGCTGGTCGTGCGCCCGTCGTACGTGCTGGGTGGCCGCGCGATGGAAATCGTCCACGAGCCGCGCGACCTCGAGCGCTACATGCGCGAGGCCGTGAAGGTGTCGAACGATTCGCCGGTGCTGCTCGACCGCTTCCTGAACGACGCGATCGAGTGCGACGTCGACTGCATCTGCGACGGCGAAGCCGTGTTCATCGGCGGCGTGATGGAGCACATCGAGCAGGCGGGCGTCCACTCGGGCGACTCGGCATGCTCGCTGCCGCCGTACTCGCTGTCGAAGGAAACCGTGGCCGAGCTGAAGCGCCAGACGGGCGCGATGGCGAAGGCGCTGAACGTGGTCGGCCTGATGAACGTGCAGTTCGCGATCCAGCAGGTGCCGCAGGCAGACGGTTCGAAGCAGGACATCATCTACGTGCTGGAAGTGAACCCGCGCGCATCGCGCACGGTGCCGTACGTGTCGAAGGCAACCAGCCTGCCGCTCGCGAAGATCGCGGCGCGCGCGATGGTCGGCCAGAAGCTCGCGCAGCAGGGCGTGACGAAGGAAGTCGAGCCGCCGTACTTCAGCGTGAAGGAAGCGGTGTTCCCGTTCGTGAAGTTCCCGACCGTCGATCCGGTCCTCGGGCCTGAAATGCGTTCGACCGGCGAAGTGATGGGTGTCGGCCAGACGTTCGGCGAAGCGCTGTTCAAGTCGCAGCTCGCGGCCGGTTCGCGCCTGCCGGAGTCGGGCACGGTGCTGTTGACCGTCATGGACGCCGACAAGCCGAAGGCGGTCGAAGTCGCGCGCATGCTGCACGACCTCGGCTACCCGATCGTCGCAACCAAGGGCACGGCTGCCGCGATCGAAGCGGCCGGCGTGCCGGTGAAGGTCGTGAACAAGGTGAAGGACGGCCGTCCGCACATCGTCGACATGATCAAGAACGGCGAGATCGCACTCGTGTTCACGACGGTCGATGAAACGCGCCAGGCGATTGCCGATTCGCGTTCGATCCGCATGAGCGCGCAGGCGCACAAGGTCACGTACTACACGACGATGTCGGGCGCGCGCGCGGCGGTTGAAGGCTTGCGCTACCTGAAGGATCTGGAAGTCTATGATTTACAAGGTCTTCACGCTCGCCTAAACTAAGCAGTCAGTTACCTGTCGAAGCAACACGTGCCGCGATTAGGCGGTGTTTCCAGTGCATCGGAAACGCGCTTAATCGCGGTGATTTTTTTTATAGCCGTTTTTAGCGATTGAGCCGTTTATGAGCACCATTCCGTTGACAAAGCGTGGCGCAGTGCAACTGCGCGATGAATTGCAGCGCCTCAAGTCGGTCGAGCGGCCGGCCGTGATCAACGCGATCGCGGAGGCCCGCGCACAGGGCGACCTGTCCGAAAACGCCGAATACGATGCCGCGAAGGAAAAGCAGGGCTTCATCGAGGGTCGTATCGCGGAACTCGAATCGAAGCTGTCGGCCGCACAGGTCATCGATCCCGCCGGGCTCGACGCCGACGGTCGAGTGGTCTTTGCCGCAACGGTCGAACTCGAGGATCTCGAGTCGGGCGACACCGTCAAGTACCAGATCGTCGGCGACGACGAAGCCGATATCGATCACGGCCTGATCTCGGTCAGCTCGCCGATCGCACGCGCGCTGATCGGCAAGTCCGAAGGCGACGTCGCGGCCGTGCAGGCACCGAGCGGCGTGCGCGAGTACGAAATCATCTCGGTCAGCTACATCTGAAGCGGGGCGACGTGATGCCGCATCGCGTGTTCCGTTTGCTGTCGGCCGTGTGGGTCGGCAGTCTGCTGACGATCGGGTATGCGGTCGCGCCCGTGCTGTTCAAGACGCTGGAGCGGATGACGGCCGGTTCGGTCGCCGCCCAGCTGTTCCGTATCGAGGCGATCCTCGGTGTCGTGTGCGGCGTGCTGCTGCTCGCCTTGTCGAACCAGCAGGTGCGACGCGGCAGCAGCGAATATCGCCGCGTGCGCTGGGTCGTCGCCGCGATGGTCGTATGTGTGCTGGTCGGGTATTTTGCGCTGCAGCCGTTCATGAACGCGCTGCGGGTGGCCGCGATGGATGCGGGCACCGATATCGCGAACTCGCCGTATGCGAGCCGTTTCGGGATGCTGCACGGCGTCTCGAGCGTGTTCTATCTCGTCGAGAGCGTGCTGGGGCTGATGCTGATCTGGCGTCTGCCGGCGCGCGACGCCTGACGCGAGTGCCGCGCAGGCCCGGTCGATGCCGGGCCCGCGGGCAGGGCGGTGGCACGGGTAGCCGTGCCGCCTCGATGCTTACTTGTCCTGGAACGGACGCTTCGTGCTGGCCTGGCGCTTCTTGGCGCGCTTCACGTTACCGCCTGCCGTCACGCGCTCGTTGCCGCGCACGACGACCTTCGTCGGCTTCGGGCGACGCACGGGGCTTGCGTTCGGCGACACCTTGACGACCTTGACGGTGCGCGGTGCACGGCCTTTCTTGTCGTCGACGGCTTCGGCCGCGCTCGGCAGCGTGCCGGCACGACGGCCACGGGCCGGGGCCGCTACGGCGGCTTCGGGCTTCCAGATCACCAGCAGCTTGCCGATGTGCTGGATCGGCGCCGCGCTCAGGCGATCACAGATCTCGTCGTAGATCGCGATACGCTCGTCGCGCTCGTCGCCGAACACGCGGATCTTGATCAGCTGGTGCGCGTCGAGGTGCACCTTGATTTCTTTCAGCACGGCGTCGGTCAGCCCTTCGGCGCCGATCAGCACGACGGGCTTGAGCGCATGGGCCTGGGAGCGCAGCGCGGAGCGCTCGGCGGGAGAAAGCGAAAGGGCGGGCATGGAAATGTCGAAATCTAAATAAGGGCGCGCTGACTGAATAGCGATCGCGGGAAGTTACCGCGTCAGCCGTGCGCCGAAACCACGTAAAATCGCGGCATGGGCCCGAAAAGGGGCCGCAGCCGCGCGAAGAAGACGCGTATTATCCGCTAAAAGCGCGGCTTCACGAAGCAATTGGCAGCAATCTCTCTCTCGAATGGCAAAAAACCGCTTCAACCAGCACTGGCTGCACGACCACATCAACGACCCCTACGTCAAAATGGCGCAGCGGGAGGGCTATCGCGCGCGCGCCGCGTACAAGCTGAAGGAAATCGACGAGCAGGACAAGCTGATCCGTCCGGGCCAGGTGATCGTCGACCTCGGCGCGACGCCGGGCAGCTGGAGCCAGTATGCCCGCAACAAGCTCGCGCAGGGCAAGAAGCGTGACGCGGAACGCGAAGGCGGCATCGACGGCACGATCGTGGCGCTCGACATCCTGCCGATGGAGCCGATCGCCGACGTCCACTTCCTGCAGGGCGACTTCCGCGAGGACGAAGTCCTTCACCAGCTCGAGGAAGTGCTCGAAGGGCGCGACGTAGACCTTGTTATTTCCGACATGGCCCCCAACCTCTCTGGCGTGGCCTCGGCGGACGCGGCGCGCATCGAGCATCTGTGCGATCTGGCGCTCGAATTCGCGCAGAATCATCTGAAGCCGGACGGTGCGCTGCTCGTGAAATGCTTTCACGGCAGCGGCTACAGCCAGATCGTCGAGAAATTCAAACAGCAGTTTAAGACCGTCGCGCCGCGCAAGCCGAAGGCGTCCCGCGACAAATCGTCCGAAACGTTCATTTTGGGTCGGCATCTGAAACGTCCGCGCTGATGCGCAGCGGGGTGCCGCAAACGGGCTCCGGCCCTTGCCAGACAAGCGAAGCGCTATCGCGGCGGTTGTCAATGCTTATGGCGAGGGTGGTCGGACTGGATTAGAATGACCGAGGGGCGCCGCAAGGAAAATGTAGGCGCTCGTCTACGAGTGAAGGAGTGGTGCTTTGAACAACAATATGTTTTCGAAGGCAGCGGTGTGGCTGGTGATCGCACTGGTGCTGTTTACGGTGTTCAAGCAGTTCGACAAGCCCCGCGTCCAGGAAGGCGTGTCCTATTCGCAGTTCATGGACGACGCCAAGAACGGCAAGGTCAAGAACGTCATCGTTCAGGGGCGCAACCTCACCGTCACTCCGGCTGATGGCCAGAAATACCAGATCGTGTCGCCCGGCGACATCTGGATGGTTGGCGATCTGATGAAGTACGGCGTGCAGGTCAGCGGCAAGGCCGATGACGAGCCGAACGCGCTGATGTCCGCGCTGTACTACCTCGGGCCGACGATCCTGATCATCGTGTTCTGGTTCTACATGATGCGGCAGATGCAGGGAGGCGGCAAAGGCGGCGCATTCTCGTTCGGCAAGTCGCGAGCGCGGCTGATCGACGAGAACAACAACGCGGTGAACTTCTCCGACGTCGCGGGCTGCGACGAAGCGAAGGAAGAAGTGTCCGAGCTCGTCGACTTCCTGCGCGATCCGCAGAAATTCCAGAAGCTGGGCGGTCGCATTCCGCGCGGCGTGCTGCTCGTCGGCCCTCCGGGTACCGGCAAGACGCTGCTGGCCCGCGCGATCGCGGGTGAAGCGAAGGTGCCGTTCTTCAGCATCTCCGGTTCGGACTTCGTCGAAATGTTCGTCGGTGTCGGCGCGGCTCGTGTGCGCGACATGTTCGAACAGGCGAAGAAGCATGCACCGTGCATCGTGTTCATCGATGAAATCGACGCGGTTGGTCGCCATCGCGGCGCCGGCATGGGCGGCGGTAACGACGAACGCGAACAGACGCTGAACCAGATGCTCGTCGAGATGGACGGCTTCGAGGCGAACTCGGGCGTGATCGTGATCGCCGCAACCAACCGTTCCGACGTGCTCGACAAGGCGCTGCTGCGTCCGGGCCGTTTCGACCGTCAGGTCTACGTCGGTCTGCCGGACATCCGTGGCCGCGAACAGATCATGCGCGTGCACCTGCGCAAGGTACCGATCGCGAACGACGTCGATGCGGCAGTCATCGCGCGCGGCACGCCGGGCTTCTCGGGCGCCGATCTCGCGAACCTCGTGAACGAGGCCGCACTGTTCGCCGCACGCCGTGGCAAGCGCATCGTCGAGATGCAGGATTTCGAAGACGCGAAGGACAAGATCTTCATGGGTCCGGAGCGCAAGTCGGCCGTGATTCGCGAGGAAGCGAAGCGTGCGACCGCTTATCACGAGTCGGGCCACGCGGTGATCGCGAAGCTGCTGCCGAAGGCCGACCCGGTGCACAAGGTCACGATCATCCCGCGCGGTCGCGCGCTGGGTGTCACGTGGCAGCTGCCGGAGCATGACAACGAAACGTACTCGAAGGACTACCTGATGGACCGCCTCGCGATCCTGTTCGGTGGCCGGGTGGCGGAAGAGTTGTTCATGAACCTCGTCAGCACCGGCGCATCGGACGACTTCAACAAGGCAACGCAGACGGCACGCGCGATGGTGGCCCGTTTCGGCATGACCGACGCCCTCGGGCCGATGGTCTACGTCGACGACGAGAACGATGCATCGCCGTTCGGCCGTGGCTTCACGCGCACGATCTCGGAAGCGACGCAGCAGAAGGTCGATTCGGAAATCCGTCGCGTGCTCGACGAGCAGTACGGCCTTGCGCGCCGCCTGCTGGATGAGAACCGCGACAAGGTCGAAGCGATGACCGCTGCGCTGATGGAGTGGGAGACGATCGATGCCGATCAGATCAACGACATCATGGAGGGCCGTCCGCCGCGCTCCCCGAAGAGCTCGCCGGCTGTCGGCGGCGATTCGTCGGGCGGTGGCAGCAGCGCCGAGGTGAAGCCCGGCAACGCGCCGGCACCTGCTTCGCCGGCGGCATAATCTCCGCTTTAGCGCTTTAGCGCCGTTCACGGGCTGGTGTGGCTTCACACCGGCCCGTTTTGCATTCAATCACGCCAGTTGCTCGTGTCCGATTCCGCTGTTTCCCCGCTCGCTCCCGCGCCACTCCAGTGCGGCCGCTTCGAACTGACGTTCGAACGCCCGCTCGTGATGGGCATCCTCAACGCCACGCCCGATTCGTTCTCCGACGGCGGCCGCTTCCTCGCGCGCGACGATGCGCTGCGCCAGGCCGAGCGGATGATTGCCGAAGGCGTCGACCTCCTCGATATCGGCGGCGAATCGACGCGCCCCGGCGCGCCGCCCGTGCCGCTCGACGAGGAACTCGCGCGCGTGATCCCGCTCGTCGAAGCGCTGCGGCCGCTGAACGTGCCGCTGTCGATCGATACCTACAAGCCGGCCGTGATGCGCGCGGCGCTCGCCGCCGGCGCCGACCTGATCAACGACATCTGGGGGTTCCGCCAGCCGGGTGCGATCGACGCGGTGCGCGAGGGCAACTGCGGGTTGTGTGCGATGCATATGCTGGGCGAGCCACAGACGATGCAGGTCGGTGAACCCGATTACGGCGACGTCGTGACCGACGTGCGCGATTTTCTCGCCGCGCGCGCGCAGGCGCTGCGCGACGCGGGGATTGCGCCGGAGCGGATCTGCGTCGATCCCGGGTTCGGGTTCGGCAAGGCGGTCGTCGACGACAACTATGCGCTGCTGGCCGCGTTGCCGGACACGGCGCCCGCGCGGCCCGACGGGCGCGCGTATCCGATCCTAGCGGGCATGTCGCGCAAGTCGATGCTCGGCGCGGTGATCGGCGGCAAGCCGCCGATGGAGCGCGTCGCGGCGAGCGTGGCGGCTGCATTGTGCGCGGTCGAGCGCGGGGCGGCGATCGTGCGCGTGCACGACGTCGCGGCGACGGTCGATGCGCTGAAAATCTGGAATACCGTGCGCGAAGCCGCACGGCAACGATAAGTCAGAAAACGAAGGAGGAAGGACCCCATGGGACGTCGATATTTCGGCACGGACGGCATTCGCGGCACGGTGGGCGACGCACCCATCACACCGGATTTCGTGTTGCGTCTCGGCTACGCGGCCGGCAAGGTACTGGCCAGCTCGGCCGAGGTCGCGGCAGGCTCGCGCCCGACCGTGCTGATCGGCAAGGACACGCGCGTGTCGGGCTACATGCTCGAAGCCGCGCTCGAGGCCGGGTTCTCGGCGGCGGGCGTCGACGTGATGCTGGCCGGCCCGATGCCGACGCCGGGCGTCGCGTACCTGACGCGCGCGCTGCGCTTGTCCGCGGGCGTCGTGATCAGCGCATCGCACAACCCGTATCACGACAACGGGATCAAGTTTTTCTCCGCCGACGGCAACAAGCTGCCGGACGACACCGAAGCCGCGATCGAAGCGTGGCTCGACAAGCCGCTCGAATGCGCGTCGTCCGACGGTCTCGGCAAGGCGCGTCGCCTTGACGATGCGGCCGGCCGCTACATCGAGTTCTGCAAGAGCACGTTCCCGGCCGCGTTCAACCTGCGCGGGCTGAAGCTCGTGATCGACTGCGCGCACGGTGCCGCGTACCAGATCGCGCCGCACGTGTTCCACGAACTCGGCGCGGACGTGATCCCGATCGGCGTCGCGCCGAACGGCTTCAACATCAACGACGGTGTCGGTGCGACCGCGCCGGACGCGCTGGTGCGCGCGGTGCGTGCGAACCACGCCGATCTCGGCATTGCGCTCGACGGCGATGCGGATCGCCTGCAGGTCGTCGACGCGACCGGCCGCCTGTACAACGGCGACGAGCTGCTCTACGTGCTGGTGAAGGACCGGATCGCGACCGACGGCAAGGTCGAAGGTGCGGTCGGCACGCTGATGACGAACCTCGCCGTCGAAGTCGCGCTGCAGCGCGAGGGCGTGAAGTTCGTCCGTGCGGCGGTCGGCGATCGCTACGTGCTCGAACAGTTGCGCGAGCATGGCTGGCAACTCGGTGCGGAAGGTTCGGGCCACATCCTGTCGCTCGACCGGCACTCGACCGGCGACGGCATCGTGTCGGCGCTGCTCGTGCTGGCCGCGCTCAAGCGCAGCGGCGAGACGCTCGCGCAGATGCTCGACGGCGTCACGCTGTTCCCGCAGAAGCTGATCAACGTGCGGATGAAGCCGGGCGCTGACTGGAAGGGCAGCGCGTCGATTCGCACCGCGATCGATGCAGCCGAAGCGGCGCTGGCCGGCAGCGGCCGCGTGCTGATCCGTGCATCGGGCACGGAGCCCGTGCTGCGCGTGATGGTCGAAGCGCAGCAGGCGGCCGATGCGGTTCGTCATGCGGAGGCGATTGCCGACGCGGTGCGCGCTGCGACAACCTGACGCACCGGCCCGGCGCGGGGGCGGTCAAGCGCCCGCGCGCCGGCAGACCGCGAACCAGTATGCGGCGCCTTCGGGGCGCCGCGATTTCTTCAGACGCAAAGGTTTGCGATACCTATAAGAAGGGGGCGTCGACCATCGCATGCCGCGGTCGAAAGATCGTCGGACCCCTGGTATCGGGCGAGCCATGGGCGGAGGCTTTCCGTCCCGCCGATGCTGCGCTACCATCCGCTCGCACCCATGCGAAACGGGTTGTCATCCCGTCCCTTCCAGGCCGGCAATTCTTGCCGCCAGCGCCGCTCCGGCGCCGTCCGGGCGCCGCGCGCGCCGCACCTGCTACTCCCTTTCAACCAGTCATGTTACTGTCACGCCAGTTTCATCGATTGTCACATTACCGTCATGAGGAGCCCCTAACCTTCGCGGTGCCGTAGTCATCCGCTCACACACTGGAGGTCTCATGAAATTGATGCAAACCGCGATTGCCGGCCTGGCTGGCGCGCTTTTCGCCGTCGCCGCTCACGCTGCCGACATCACGGGCGCAGGCAGCACGTTCGCGATGCCGATCTATACGAAATGGGCTGCTGACTACCAGCAGACCGGCGGCGCGAAGGTCAACTACCAAGGTATCGGTTCGTCGGGTGGCCTGAAGCAGATCGTCGCGAAGACGGTCGATTTTGCCGGTTCGGACGCTCCGCTGAAGGATGACGAGCTCGCGAAGGAAGGCCTGTTCCAGTTCCCGACGGTGGTCGGCGGCGTGGTGCCGGTCGTCAACGTGCCGGGCGTGAAGGCCGGTGAACTGACGCTGTCGGGCCCGGTGCTCGGCGACATCTACCTCGGCAAGATCAAGAAGTGGAACGACCCGGCGATCGCCGCACTGAACCCGAAGGTCAAGCTGCCGGACACGGACATCGCCGTGGTTCGCCGTGCTGACGGTTCGGGCACCAGCTTCATCTGGACGAACTACCTGTCGAAGGTCAACGACGAGTGGAAGTCGAAGGTCGGCGAAGGCACGACGGTCAACTGGCCGACGGGCACGGGCGGCAAGGGCAACGACGGCGTCGCAGCTTTCGTGCAACGTCTGCCGGGCGCAGTCGGCTACGTCGAATGGGCGTACGCGAAGAAGAACAACATGGTCTACACGGCCCTGAAGAACTCGACGGGCGCAGTGGTCGAGCCGAAGACGGAAACGTTCAAGGCCGCTGCTGCAGGCGCGAACTGGTCGAAGTCGTTCTACCAGATCCTGACGAACCAGCCGGGCAAGGAAGCATGGCCGGTCGTCGGCGCGACGTTCGTGCTGCTGCACGCAAAGCAGGACAAGCCGGAGCAGGGCGCGGAAACGCTGAAGTTCTTCAGCTGGGCGTTCAAGAACGGCGAGAAGGCTGCTGACAGCCTCGACTACATCTCGCTGCCGCCGGCGGTCGAGACGGAAATCCGCAAGCAGTGGAAGGCCAAGGTGACGGACGCTTCGGGCAAGTCGGTCGCCGCCGAGTAAGCATTGCAGCGGTTCGCTGCCCGGCCGTGCCGGTCGGGCAGTGTGTGCGGTAAAGCCGGGCGTTACGGCGTCCGGCAATCAAAAGCAGGCACCCATGTCTGATATTTCCTATACGTCCTCACGGTCCGCCGACGTTGGCCAGCAACGCGCGCCGAGCCGCCTCGGGGATGTCGTATTCGGCGGTCTTGCACGGCTGGCCGCCATCGTGACCCTGCTGCTGCTCGGCGGGATCATCGTTTCCCTGATTATTGCGTCGATGCCGACCATCCAGAAGTTCGGCCTCGGCTTCCTGTGGCAATCCGAGTGGGATCCCAACTCGGACATCTACGGCGCGCTCGTGCCGATCTACGGCACGATCGTGACGTCGATCATCGCGCTCGTCATCGCGGTGCCGGTCAGCTTCGGCATCGCACTGTTCCTCACCGAGCTGTCGCCCGTGTGGCTGCGCCGCCCGCTCGGCATCGCGATCGAGCTGCTCGCCGCGATTCCGTCGATCGTCTACGGCATGTGGGGCCTGCTCGTGTTCGCGCCGATCTTCGCGGAATATTTCCAGAAGCCGATCGGCCGCCTGTTCAAGGACGTGTGGATTCTCGGCCCGCTGACCGCCGGCCCGCCGATCGGTATCGGCATCCTCGCCGCGGGCGTGATCCTCGCGATCATGATCATCCCGTACATCGCGTCGGTGATGCGTGACGTGTTCGAAGTCACGCCCGTGCTGCTGAAGGAATCGGCGTACGGCATCGGCTGCACGACCTGGGAAGTGATGTGGAAGGTCGTGCTGCCCTATACGAAGACCGGCGTGATCGGCGGCGTGATGCTCGGCCTCGGCCGCGCGCTCGGCGAGACGATGGCCGTGACCTTCGTGATCGGCAACACGAACCTGCTCGACAGCGTGTCGCTGTTCGCGCCGGGCAACAGCATCACGTCGGCGCTCGCGAACGAATTCGCGGAAGCGCAGCCGGGCCTGCATACGTCCGCGCTGATGGAACTGGGCCTGATCCTGTTCGTGATCACGTTCATCGTGCTGACCATCTCCAAACTGCTGCTGCTTCGTCTCGAGAAGGGAGAGGGCAAGAAATGAGCGAGCCCATCATGAATTTCCCGGGGCCGGACGGCGCCGTGCTCGACGCGATGCGCAACCGCCTGCAGCGCAAGCGCAAGGCCGTCAACGCGATCGCGCTGACCGCGTCGCTCGGCGCGATGGCCTTCGGCCTGCTGTGGCTGGTGTGGATTCTCTACACGACGGTGCATCTCGGCATCGGTGGCCTGTCGTTGCAGCTGTTCACGGAATCGACGCCGGCCCCGAACACGGAAGGCGGCGGTCTCGCGAACGCAATCGTCGGCAGCTTGCTGCTGTGCGGCTTCGGCACGCTGGTCGGCACGCCGATCGGTATCCTCGCGGGTGTCTATCTCGCTGAATACGGCCAGAAGAACCTGCTGGCGAGCACGATCCGCTTCATCAACGACATCCTGCTGTCCGCGCCGTCGATCGTCATCGGCCTGTTCGTGTACGCGATCGTCGTCGCGAAGTCGGGGCGCTTCTCGGGCTGGGCCGGCGTGGTCGCGCTCGCGCTGCTGCAGATTCCGATCGTGATCCGCACGACCGAGAACATGCTGAAGCTCGTGCCGAACGCGCTGCGCGAAGCGGCCTTCGCGCTCGGTACGCCGAAGTGGCGCATGGTGCTGAAGATCACGCTGCGCGCGTCGGTCGGCGGGATCATCACGGGCGTGCTGCTCGCAATCGCGCGGATCGCCGGCGAAACGGCGCCGCTGCTGTTCACCGCGCTGTCGAACCAGTTCTTCTCGTGGGACATGAGCCAGCCGATGGCGAACCTGCCCGTCACGATCTACAAGTTCGCGATGAGCCCGTTCGCCGAATGGCAGTCGCTCGCATGGGCGGGCGTGTTCCTGATTACGCTCGGGGTGCTCGGACTCAACGTCCTGGCGCGTTCGATCTTCTCGAAAAAGTAACGGCGGAGCAATCCGATGAATATGGCAGAAAGCCACCTGAATCCCGTCGAGCGCGCCGCTGCGCCCGCCGGCACGCACGACGCGACGCACGGCCGTCCGCTCGAGCCGCTGAACGCGAAGATCGAGGTCAACAACCTCAACTTCTTCTACAACAAGTTCCATGCGCTGAAGAACATCAACCTGAGCATTCCCGAAGGGAAGGTGACGGCGTTCATCGGCCCGTCGGGCTGCGGCAAGTCGACGCTGCTGCGCACGTTCAACAAGATGTTCGCGCTCTATCCGGAGCAGCGCGCCGAAGGCGAAATCCTGATGGACGGCGAGAACCTGCTGACGACGAAGCGCGACATCTCGCTGCTGCGCGCGCGGATCGGCATGGTGTTCCAGAAGCCGACCCCGTTCCCGATGTCGATCTACGACAACATCGCGTTCGGCGTGAAGATGTTCGAAAAACTCACGCGCTCGGAAATGGACGACCGCGTCGAGTGGGCGCTCACGAAGGCCGCGCTGTGGAACGAAGTGAAGGACAAGCTGAACCAGAGCGGCTACGGCCTCTCGGGCGGCCAGCAGCAGCGTCTGTGCATCGCGCGCGGCATCGCGATCCGTCCGGAAGTGCTGCTGCTCGACGAACCGTGCTCGGCGCTCGACCCGATCTCGACCGGCCGCATCGAGGAGCTGATCGCGGAGCTGAAGAGCGACTACACGGTCGTGATCGTCACGCACAACATGCAGCAGGCCGCACGCTGCTCGGATTTCACGGCCTACATGTACCTGGGCGAGCTGATCGAATTCGGCGAGACCGAAAAGATCTTCATCAAGCCGGTGCGCAAGGAAACGGAAGACTACATCACCGGCCGCTTCGGCTGATGACGGAGAACAACAGCCATGTCGGATAAACATCTGTCGAGCCAGTTCGACGCGGACCTGAATGCCGTGTCGTCGAAGGTGCTGGAAATGGGCGGGCTCGTCGAGTCGCAGATCGTCGGCGCGATGCACGCGCTGAACGAATTCGATCGCGATGCGGCCGAGAAGGTGATCACGAACGAAGAAGTCCTGAACACGATGGAAGTCGACATCGACCAGGAATGCGGCAACATCATCGCGCTGAGGCAGCCTGCCGCGCGTGACCTGCGTCTTTTGATGTCGATTTCGAAAACGATTACGAACCTCGAGCGCGCAGGCGACGAGGCCGAGAAGATCGCGAAGCGTGTGCGCCGCCTGGTCGACGAGCCGGCTGCTCGCACGGTCAACATCGCCGAGATCAAGGTGTCGGGCGAAATGGCCGTGACGATCCTGCGCCGCGCGCTCGACGCGTTTGCACGTCTCGATACGGTGGCCGCCGCGCAGATCGTCAAGGACGACAAGGAGATCGACCAGGAATTCCGTGCGTTCGTGCGCAAGCTCGTGTCGTACATGCAGGAAGATCCGCGCACGATCTCGGTCGGCCTGGAATACCTGTTTATCGCGAAGGCGATCGAGCGGATCGGCGACCACGCGAAGAACATCGCCGAGTTCATCATCTACATCGTGAAGGGCACGGACGTGCGGCACCAGCCGCGCGACACGCTCGATCGCGAAGCCAACAGTTAATCGACTCCGTACAGGGAAAAAAAGAGGTGCCGATGCCCAGCAACATTCTCGTCGTTGAAGATGAGCCCGCGATTTCCGAACTGATCTCGGTGAATCTCCAGCACGCCGGTCACTGCCCGATTCGGGCGTACAACGCCGAACAGGCGCAGAACCTGATCAGCGACGTGCTGCCCGATCTCGTGCTGCTCGACTGGATGCTGCCGGGCAAGTCCGGTATCGCGTTTGCGCGTGACCTGCGCAACAACGAACGGACCAAGCACATCCCGATCATCATGCTGACTGCACGCGGCGACGAGCAGGACAAGGTGCTCGGCCTCGAGATCGGCGCGGACGACTACGTGACGAAGCCGTTCTCGCCGAAGGAGCTGATGGCGCGGATCAAGGCCGTGCTGCGCCGCCGCGCGCCGCAGCTGACCGAGGACGTCGTGTCGATCAACGGCCTGCGCCTCGACCCGGCCACGCATCGCGTCGCCGCGCACGGGGAAGGCAACGAGATCAAGCTCGATCTCGGCCCGACCGAGTTCCGCCTGCTGCATTTCTTCATGACGCACCCGGAGCGCGTGCACAGCCGCACGCAATTGCTCGACCAGGTGTGGGGCGACCACGTGTTCGTCGAGGAGCGCACCGTCGACGTGCACATCAAACGATTGCGCGCGGCCTTGAAACCGGCCGGCTGCGATGCGATGATCGAGACCGTGCGCGGCAGCGGCTACCGGCTCGCCAAGCACGCGTAACGTATCCACGCATGCCGTGTGCCACGGCATGCCGTTCATTCTTTCGGGCGCTGAATCATGAACATCATCTGGGCGCGCTTTCTGGTGTCGCTCGTGCTGCTCGTGCTGATCGGCGTATTGGTCGGCGTTTTCGCCGGCCCGACCGCGGGCCTCGTGTTCGTCGTCGTGATGCTGGTCGCGCAGGGCTTTTTCAGCACCTTTCATACGCAGCGTCTGTGGCGCCTGCTCGACGCGCCGGTCTATGGCGAGGTGCCGAGTGCGCCGGGCATCTGGGGCGAGATCTACTATCGTCTGCACAAGCTCGCGAAGCAGTGGCATGCGCAGGTACGGCAGGTCGAGCAGCAGCATTCGCGCTTCATCCAGGCGATCCAGGCGTCGCCGAACGGGGTCGCGATGCTCGACGACCACGACCAGATCGAGTGGTGCAACGCGATCGCCGAGGTTCATTTCGGCCTCGACGCGAAGCGCGACCTGCGCCAGCACATCACCAACCTGGTACGCCATCCTGATTTCGTCCGCTATCTGAACGCGCAGCATTACGACGAGACACTCGTGATGCACGGCATGGGTGACGCGCGGCAGAACGTGCTCGCCGTGCAGGTGTTTCCGTACGGCGAGAATCGCAAGCTGCTGCTCACGCAGGACATCACGGAGCTCGAGCGTACCGATGCGATGCGGCGCGACTTCGTCGCGAACGTGTCGCACGAGTTGAAGACGCCGCTCACCGTGCTGTCGGGTTTCCTCGAGACGATGCGCGAGCTGCCGCTGAACGAGGAAGACCGTGCGCGCTATCTCGAGATGATGGAGCAGCAGGCATCGCGGATGCGGCACATCGTCACCGACCTGCTGGTGCTCGCGAAGCTGGAGGGCGAGAGCAAGCCGCCGCTCGATCGCGCGATCGACATGCGCGCCGTGTTCGACCATCTGAAGGAGGACGCGCAGACGCTGTCGAACGGGCATCACGACATCGCGTTCTCGATCGACGAGACGCTCGGTGTCACCGGTGCGCAGACGGAACTGTTCAGCGCGTTCGCGAATCTCGTCACCAACGCGATCCGCTATACGCCGGACGGCGGCAAGATCGTCGTGACGTGGCGGCGCGAAGGCGCGCAGGGCGTGTTTTCCGTCACGGACAGCGGCTTCGGCATCCCGGCCGCCGACCTGCCGCGGCTTACCGAACGTTTCTACCGCGTCGACCGCAGCCGTTCGCGCGATACCGGCGGCACGGGGCTCGGGCTTGCGATCGTCAAGCACGTGCTGCAGCGGCACGACGCGCACCTGTACGTGCAGAGCGAGGAAGGGCGCGGCAGTACGTTCACCGCACGGTTCCCTGGCTCGCGCATCATCGCGATCCGGCCGGCCGCGTACGAGGCATGAGCACGTAGCGGCATCCGTCGCTCGTTCGGCGAGCGGCGGCCTGTCGGCTCCACCATAAAAAAACGCAGCCTGCGGGCTGCGTTTTTTTATGGTGACGCGGCGCGCGACTCGCGTCGCGCCGCCGGTTCAGGAGCAGAACTTCCCGAGCAACCCGAGTTGCGCGTTGCGGATCGTCTTGCCGGCGCGGCGCCGGCGGTAGTGGCCGTCGCTGTGCATCAGCCACGCCGACTGGTTGTCGCCGAGGCATACCGACAGGCCTTCGGCGATCACGCGGCGCTTGAGCTTCCGATCGCGAATCGGGAACGCGACTTCGACGCGGCGGAACAGGTTGCGGTCCATCCAGTCGGCGCTCGACAGATAGACGTCCTCGGCGCCGTTCGCGTGGAAATAGTAGATCCGGTGGTGCTCGAGGAAGCGGCCGACGATCGAGCGCACGGTGATGTTTTCCGACAGTCCCGGTACGCCGGGCTTCAGCGCGCAGACACCGCGTACGATCAGGTCGACCTTGACGCCGGCCTGCGACGCTTCGTACAGCGCGGCGATCACCGTCGGCTCCAGCAGCGCGTTCATCTTCGCGACGACGCGCGCGCGTTTGCCAGCGCGTGCATTGTCGATCTCCGCGCGGATCGCGTCGATGATGCGCGGATGCAGCGTGAACGGCGACTGCCACAGCTCGTGCAGCGTGAGTTCGCCGCCGATGCCGGTCAGTTGCTGGAACACGTGATGGACGTCCTCGCAGATCTTCTGGTCGGCCGTCATCAGCCCGAAGTCGGTGTAGAGGCGTGCCGTGCGCGGGTGGTAGTTGCCGGTGCCGAGGTGCACGTAGCGGCGCAGCGACGCCTTGCCGGCCTGCACGACGCGCCGCACGATCAGCATCATCTTCGCGTGGCACTTGTGGCCGACCACGCCGTACACGACATGCGCGCCGACGGCTTCGAGCTGCGACGCCCAGTTGATGTTGGTTTCCTCGTCGAAGCGCGCGAGCAACTCGACGACGACGGTCACTTCCTTGCCGTTGCGCGCGGCTTCCATCAGCGCGTCCATCAGCGGCGAATCGGTGCCGGTGCGGTAGATCGTCTGCTTGATCGCGACGACGCTCGGATCCTTCGCGGCCTGCTGCAGCAGTTCGAGCACCGGCTGGAAGCTCTCGTACGGGTGGTGCAGCAGGATGTCGCCGTTGTCGATCGCGTCGAACATCGTCGGCGCGTTCGTGATCGCAGACGGGGTCGACGCGGTGAACGGCGTGAACTTCAGGTCGGGGCGGTCGACGAGATCGGGAATCTGCATCAGTCGCACGAGGTTCACCGATCCCGCCACGCGATAGCAGTCCTTCTCGCCGAGTTCGCTTTCCACGAGCAGGCGTCGCACGATGTGCGGCGGCGTGTCGGCCGACACCTCGAGGCGCACGGCGTTGCCGAGGTGGCGCGCGGGCAGTTCGCCCTGCAGCGCGACGCGCAGGTTCGTGATTTCGTCTTCGTCGACGAACAGCTCGCTGTTGCGCGTGATGCGGAACTGGTTGCAGCTCTTCACGACGAGTTGCGGGAAGAGTTCGCCGACGAAGCGCTGCATGAACGAGCTGAGCAGCACGAAGCCGTGCTCGAAGCCCGACAGCGCGTGCGGCATGCGCACGACGCGCGGCAGCGCGCGCGGCGCTTGCACGATGCCCATCACGGCCTGGCGGCCGAATGCGTCGCGGCCTTCGAGCTCGACGACGAAGTTCAGGCTCTTGTTCAGCACGCGCGGGAACGGGTGAGCGGGATCGAGGCCGATCGGCGTCAGCACGGGCAGCAGCTCGTCGAGGAAGTAGCGCCGCGCCCATTCGAGCTGCTCGTCGTTCCACGTGTCGCTCGCATGGAAGTAGATGCCTTCCTGTTCGAGCGCGGGCAGCACGGTTTCGTGCAGCATCGTGTACTGTCGATGGACGAGCCGCTGCGCGCGTTCGACGACGAGATCGTAAGCATGTTGTAACGACATGCCGTCGGGCGTCAGCGCGCCGGGGTTGTCGCGGATCTGCTCCTGCAGGCCGGCCATCCGGACTTCGAAGAATTCGTCGAGGTTGCTGCTGGTGATGCAGATGAAGCGGAGGCGCTCGAGCAGCGGGACTTGAGGATCGGCTGCCTGGGCCAGCACGCGCTCGTTGAAACCGAGGATGCCGAGTTCACGATTGAGAAGCGGATAACGGACGGACATCGGCAGAGTAGGGGGTGATTCGGGCGATGATTCGAAAGGACGCTCGGAAACTCTCACGGTACGATGACGTGCTGATGACAAGGGTGTATTTATATCGGGAAATTCTACGCTGTAACCGTTTCGTCTCATAAATGTTTCGACGATATGCAATCGAGCAGTGTGCATGCCCGTGAAGCGTGGCAATGGCAAGCGTTCCACGCTTAAAATGTCGCCTTTGATTGATCGCCCCTGGCTGTCGCACCGGCCGCCGCGGGCGAACGCGCACGGAGCCCCATTCTGATGGTTACAACCCCCCACTTGCTGGCTGCCGTGGATCTCGGCTCGAACAGCTTCCGGCTGATCGTCGGTCGCGTCGAGGAAACGTCGGCGGGCAGCCAGATCTATCCCGTCGACGCGCTGCGCGAGCCCGTCCGGCTGGCCGCCGGCCTGTCGAGCGACAAGATGCTCGATCGGGCGTCGCAGGAGCGTGGCTGGGAGGCGCTCAAGCGGTTCGGCGAGCGCCTGCGCGATTTCCATCCCGACCATGTGCGCGCGGTGGCGACCAACACGCTGCGTGTCGCGAAGAACGCGGGCGAATTTCTCGGCGAGGCCGAAGCGGCGCTCGGTTTCCCGATCGAAGTGATTGCAGGCCGCGAAGAAGCGCGCCTGATCTATGCGGGCGCCGCGCACTCGGTGCCGGCGAGCGCCGGCAAGCGGCTCGTCGTCGACATCGGCGGCGGCTCGACCGAATTCATCATCGGCTCGCACTACACGCCGATCGTGATGGAGAGTCTCTATATCGGCTGCGTGAGCCACAGCCGCACCTTCTTCCCGGCCGGCAACGTCGACGAATACACGATGCGGCAGGCCGAACTCGCGGCCAAGCGCGAGATCCAGATCATCTCGAGCGAGTACAAGAAGGCCGGATGGGATCAGGCGATCGGTTCGTCCGGCACCGCGCGCGCGCTCGCGGAGCTGGTCGAGGCAAACGGCTTCAACGATCCGGGCATTACGCACGGCATTTCGCGCGGCGGTCTCGAGCGCCTCAAGCGTGCGCTGATCAAGTCGGAGAACGTCAACCGGCTGAAGCTGATCGCGCTGAAACCCGACCGCGTGCCGGTGCTCGCGGGCGGCCTCGCGATCATGCTCGCGGTGTTCGAGGAACTCGGTGTCGATTACGTCGATACGACCGACGGCGCACTGCGCCTCGGTGTGCTGTACGACCTGCTCGGCCGGACGCAGCACGAGGACATGCGTGCCGTGACCGTCGAGGGCTTTACGCGCCGCTACGGTGTCGATCGCGCGCAGGCCGAGCGGATCGGTGCGCTGGCGGTGCGTTTCTACGACGAGCTCGAGGAAGCCGACGACGAAGCACGCGAGGAAGGGCGGATGTTCCTCGGCTGGTCGGCCGCGTTGCACGAGATCGGCCTGTCGATCTCGCACAGCGCGTATCACAAGCATTCGTCCTATATCGCGAGCAACGCGGACATGCCGGGTTTTTCGCGCACCGACCAGGCGCGCCTCGCCGCGCTCGTGCTCGGTCATGCAGGCAAGCTCGGCAAGCTGTCGCAGGCGCGCGAGGTCGAGTGGCCGCTGCTGTTCTGCCTGCGGCTCGCGGCGCTGCTGTGCCGGCGCCGAACCGATGCAGGGCTGCCGGACATTTCCGTTTCGCAGATGAAGAAGGGCGGCTATGAAGTGCGCCTGCCGAGCGCGTGGGTCGAGCAGAACCCGCTGACCGACTACAGCCTCAGCCAGGAGGCGGCCGAGTGGGAGAAGGTCGGTATCCCGTATCGCGTGGTGTATACCGGCGCGTAAAAGGTCGAGAGCGGGGCCGGGAGGGGCCGGGCAGCGGGATGGCTTGCTGCCCCTCGGGATAGCCGCTTGATCGTCCTGACGGCCGCTCAGTCCGACGAGCAGACGATCGCGGTCAGGAACGGAAACGCCTGCCTGACGGTCGCGTCGCTGCCTGCCTTGCGCACCGCATCCTCCACCGCGCTCTTCGTGCCGCGCACCACGACACCGTAGGCCCAGTCGCCGATCGGCGTGCCGTCGCCCGTGCGGAAGATCGGGTCGTTCGCCTGGTAACCGAGTACGACATACACGCCGAAGCCGTACGCGGTCAGCGAGTGGCTCGTGCGGAACGCATTGACCGAGTTCGATTCGACGTGCATCGGCTCCGACTGGATGTCGCCGGCGGCGAGCAGCGGCGCGACGAACTTGTGGCCGGTCGAATGGCAGTCGAGCGCGTCGTCGAGTGCCTTGGCCGACGCGGAGCCGCAGGTTGCCAGTGCGAGCAGCGATGCGCAGAGGGCGGTCTTGAGAATGTTGTTTTTCATGCGCGGATGCAGGTTGTCCACGCGCATTATCGCGTGTTCCGGTGAGCGCCGTGTGCGAGCTGCGGGTGGCTCGTTGGCCGTATGCCGTCGGCAAACCGACGGGCCGACCAGGCGGGCGCTCGATGCTTTCCAATCTGTCTTTCCACGAACCTGACCGACGATGAAGTTATCCCGACTTGCCGCATGCGCATTGATCCTGGCCGTGACCTCGGTGACTGCGGCGCATGCGCGAGATCTCGACAAGCGTGACCCCGACCGCGCGCAGATCCTGGCAGCCGTCCATCGGCTGAACGACCGCGATCCGAACCTGAAGGACTATCGCTATGTCGTCGTCGATCTGCTGAAAGACCGTGACGCCGCGTTCTTGTGTGTTGCACTGGCGGAAAAAGACGGCGGCTTGATATTGACGGACGACCAGGCCGGGATCATGACGTTCGCGCTGGAAAACCGTCACCCGCAATGGGTGGCGATCAGTCTCGGCGGTGTCGGATTTGCTGCCGGCGCGAGGCCCGTGCAATCGGATTGCGTGGTGGACGGCCGTACCGTGAATACGTGGGCCGATATCAATGCCGCATTGAAAGCGAAAGGCCGCAAGCCGTTTGCTTCGCGCTGACCGTCGAAAAGTGTCCGCCGGAGGGGGCGTTGTAGCATCGACGCCCCAATGGATCCCTACAATGGATTGAGGCGAGGCGGGAATCCCGATCGGCGTTTCAAGGGCCCGGAAATGGAAAAGGGGCTACGGTGTTAACCGTAACCCCTTGATTCCTTTGGTCGGAGCGATAGGATTCGAACCTACGACCCTCTGATCCCAAATCAGATGCGCTACCAGGCTGCGCTACGCTCCGACGAGCCAAAGAGTATAGCGTTGAATGAATGATCAGGTCAATCGCGATATGCGGGTAAATGCCGCGGCGGCGAACCGGCCGAGTTTGCGACAATTCGCACGGTAATCGGCCGGCCCGGACGCATGGGCGCGGGGCCGCTCGCCGAAGCAAGGAGAACATCATGATGAACCTGATCCTGTGGCGCCACGCCGAAGCCGAAGACTACGCGACGAGCGATCTCGCGCGCCAGTTGACCGTTCGTGGCCGCAAGGACGCGCAAGCGATGGCCAAATGGCTGCGTGGCCGGCTCGAGACGAATACCGTGATCCTCGCGAGCCCGGCGGCCCGCACCGTACAGACCGTCGAGGCACTGACCGACCAGTACCGGACGGTCGACGCGCTCGCGCCGGGCGGCAGTGTCGACGACGTGCTGGCGGCGGCCGGCTGGCCGGAAGGGATCGCGCCGACGGTCGTGATCGTCGGGCATCAGCCGACGCTCGGCAGCGTCGCCGCTCAGCTGATCGCCGGCGACGACGACAGCTGGAGCGTCAAGAAGGGCGGAATCGTGTGGCTCGCGAGCCGCACGCGCGACGGCAGCCGGCAGGCCGTGCTGCGGGCGGTATTGACGCCCGACCTGGTGTGAGGCCCGCCTGAAGCGCTTTGTAGGGATTCATCATACGGTTTCGCAAGCTTTCTGCTAAAGTCAATTCGGCGACACGTCATTGAAAGGACATGGTCGTGCCACATAACGGTCACGGCCGATTACTACATTGGCGGGCATGTCGTCCTATTCCTTACGACCAGGAAAGCCTAATGCGAGAACTGCCGACGCCTACGCTCCCTTTTGCCTCGCTGCCCCTCGACACGTCGCGGCGCCACCTGCCGCGCGCTGCTGAAACCGTCACATCGGAGTATCGCCTGCGCGCCGCGTGGGCGCGTACGGAAGACGAATTGCGCGAAGCCCAGCGCCTGCGTTACAGCGTGTTCGCCGAAGAGATGGGCGCGCAGGTCAGCGGCCCCTCCGGTCTCGACGTCGATCCGTTCGATGCGTACTGCGACCACCTGCTGGTTCGCGATCTCGACACGTTGAAAGTCGTCGGCACGTACCGCGTACTGCCGCCGCACCAGGCCGCGCGGGTCGGCCGCCTGTACGCCGAAGGCGAATTCGACCTGTCGCGCCTCACGCACCTGCGCGGCAAGATGGTCGAGGTCGGCCGCTCGTGCGTGCACAGCGACTACCGCAGCGGCGCCGTCATCATGGCGCTGTGGGGTGGCCTCGGCGCATACATGATGCAGAACGGCTACGAGACGATGCTCGGTTGCGCGAGCGTGTCGATGGCCGACGGTGGCCACTATGCGGCGAACCTGTACCAGTCGCTGTCGGCAGGCTCGCTGACGGCGCCCGAGTATCGCGCGTTCCCGCACACGGCCCTGCCGGTCGACGAACTGCAGACGGGCACCGTCGTGGCGCCGCCGCCGCTGATCAAGGGTTACCTGCGTCTCGGCGCGAAGATCTGCGGTGCACCGGCCTGGGATCCCGATTTCAACTGCGCGGATTTCCTGACGCTGTTCCGACTCTCCGACATCAACGCGCGCTACGCCCGCCACTTCCTGGGCTGAGCCGTCTGAACCGCATCGCGCCCGTCCGGGCGCGCGCAAGCGAACGCCGTCGCGTGGCACGAGCCGCGCGGCGGCGTTCGTCCATCTGATCGATGTGTGTGAGTCGGACCCTGTTAATTTCGGCGATACGCGATCACCGGCGTGCCGCGAAAGGCACGTTCGCGAACGGCCCGGAGTAGGGCCGGACGGCAGCGGCGCGCTTAGTGCTTGCGCCGCCAGTCGAGCAGGTGGTGTTCGGCCATCCAGTGGTGGATCATCCCTTCGCCGTCATGGCTGCGCTTGTATTCGCGCGACTCGAAGAACGACAGGGCGACGAGCACCATCAGACCGACGAACAGGCCGATCAGGCCGGCAATTTCTTCAGACGACATGGCAGCCTCCTTTCCACGGCACAGCGCCATGCGTACATAGTAGGACATGCGCGGCACGACTCTGAAGCAGGATTTCCGCTAGACTCGGCGCGGTCCCGGCGTGCGATGGGCGCGCCGATTTCCGGAGCCATACCCGATGACCCGTTTCATGCTGGCCGTGCTGGCCGCATCTTTCCTCGCCGCCTGCACCAGCGATCCGCATCAGGCCCGTCGCGGCCATCCGCCGCAAGATCCGGCCGACTATCACGGTGTGCCGACCGACATGACGCCGCCGTCGATGCTCGACGCGCCGCCGCCGAAACCCGCGCAGTAACGGCCGGTTCGGTCCGCTATCAGGCGCGGGCCGCGGGCGCGTCGGTGCCGATGTGCCGCAACAGCCCCGGCAGGTAGCGCGCCAGCGTCGCACCGCGTGCGGCCATGAACAGCAGCAGCGCGAACCAGAGGCCGTGATTGCCGAACGTGCCGACGGCCGCGAGTGTGGCCACGACGAAGATCGAGAATGACGCGACCATGGCGCGCATCAGCGATTGCGTTTGCGTGGCGCCGATGAAGACGCCGTCGAGCAGGAAGCCCCAGACCGACACGATCGGCGAAATCGCGGCCCACGGCAGGTAGCGCAGCGCAACGTCGCGGATCTCGGCCTGGTCGGTCAGGCGCGCGATGATCCAGCCGCCGGCGGCCCAGTACACGAGCGCGAACAGCAGCGCGCCGAGCGCCGACCAGAACAGCGTGACGCGCACCGCCTGCCGGAAGGCGCGGCGGTCGCGCGCGCCGGCCGCCGCACCGACGAGCGCCTCGGCCGCATGCGCGAAGCCGTCGAGGCCGTACGCCATGAACGTCTGGAAATTCAGTAGCAGCGCGTTTGCCGCGAGCGTCGCATCGCCCTGTTTTGCACCGAGGTGCGCGAACCAGCCGAATGCGCCGAGCAGGCACAGCGTGCGCAGGAAGATGTCGCGATTGAGCGCGATCAGCCGCTTGAGCGCGACACGGTCGGCGAGCGCACGCGCGACGATCGGGGCGAGGCCGCGCGGCCGCAACCGCCACAGGATCCATGCGCCGAGCGCGAAGCCGCATGCGTCCGCGGTGGCGGTCGCCGCGCCGATGCCGGCGATGCCCCAGCCGAAGCCGTAGACGTAGAGCAGCACGGCGCCGATGTTCACTGCATTGATGAACACCTGAGCGACGAGCGCGAGCCGCACGCGCTGCATGCCGAGCAGGTAGCCGAGCACGACGTAGTTCGCGAGCGCGAACGGCGCGCTCCAGATCCGCGCGTGACTGTAGGCAAGCGCCGTCGCGCGGACGGCATCGCTGCCGCCGAGCGCGGACAGCGCAAATGACAGCAGCGGCACCTGCAGCGCCAGCACCGCGGCGCCGAGCGCGAACGCGACGATCAACGCGCGCAGCAGGTTCAGGCGGATCCCGGCGGCATCGCCGGCACCGTGCGCCTGCGCGACGAGGCCGGTCGTCCCCATCCGCAGGAAACCGAACCCCCAGAACACGAAATTGAAAAACAGCCCGCCGAGCGCGACGCCGCCGAGATACTGCGCGCCGTCGAGGTGGCCGGCGACGGCCGTGTCGACGGCACCGAGAATCGGCTGGGTCAGGTTCGCAAGGACGATCGGGAACGCGAGTGCAAGGACGCGCCGGTGCGTGACGGTGGCCGAGCCTGTGCCGGCGCCGTGCGGTAACGCGGATTCGGACATGGCGGACGCGTCAGGCGCGTTCCTGCACGCAGACCCACGGCGAGACGACGACCGCCCACAGCTCCGGGTTGCGCGCCGCATAGTCGGCAGCGGTTTCGGCCGGCATGCGCGCGACGAGGCCCGACGACAGCCAGCGCGTGACCTGTTCGGCATCGTCGTCGGCAACCGCTTCCGCGACGCTGACGAGATCGAGGTCGCGTGCAACGGACAACAGCTTGCCCTGCGCGAAGAAGCGTTCGAGATCGCACCAGTCGATCTTGGCGGTTTCGCCGAGGAGTTTGGCGTAGAGCGGGCTGTGCGACGCGCCCGCGTCGGAGTGGTGATCAGAGGACATCGATTTTTTGGAAAGACTGCGTGGTGGCGCCACTATAAACCATCCGGACGGGCGAACGGCGCGGGTGGCGGCCGGCTTACGCGTCGCGCAGCGCGCGGCGCACGATCTTGCCGGTTGCGGTCATCGGCAGGCTGTCGACGAACGCGATCGCGCGCGGATACTCGTGCGCGGCGAGGCGCGTGCGCACGTGCGCCTGCAGTGCCTGAACGAGCGCCTCGTCGCCGGTGTGGCCGGGATTCAGCACGACGAATGCCTTGACGATCTCGGTACGCGTCGCGTCGGGGACGCCGACGACGGCCGCCATCCGCACCGCCGGATGCGTGAGCAGGCAGTCCTCGATCGGGCCCGGGCCGATCCGGTAGCCGGCGCTCGTGATCACGTCGTCGTCGCGGCCGACGAAGCGTACGAAACCGTCGGCGTCGATCATGCCCGTATCGCCGGTGAGCAGGTAGTCGCCCGCGAACTTGTCGCGCGTCGCGTCGGCGTTGCGCCAGTATTCGAGGAACATCACCGGGTCGGGGCGGCGCACCGCGATGCGCCCTTCGACGCCGGGCGGCAGCGGCGTGCCGTCCGCGTCGACGATCGCGACCGCATGGCCGGGCACGGCCTTGCCGATTGCGCCGGGCTGCGCATCGAACAGCGCCGCGCACGACGACAGCACCATGTTGCACTCGGTTTGCCCGTAGAACTCGTTGATCGTCACGCCGAGCGCGTCGCGCCCCCAAGCCGTCAGCTCGGTGCCGAGCGACTCGCCGCCGCTCGCGACCGATTTCAGCGACAGCGCGTAGCGTTCGCGCGGTGCCTCGACGGTGCGCATCAGCTTCAGCGCAGTGGGCGGCAGGAACGCGTGGGTGACGCCGTGCCGTGCCATCAGCGCGAAGGCCGCGTCGCCGTCGAATTTCTCGAAGCGGCGGGCGAGCACGGGCACGCCGTGATGCCATGACGGCAGCAGCACGTCGAGCAGGCCGCCGATCCATGCCCAGTCGGCGGGTGTCCAGAACAGGCGCGCATCGCGCGGGAAGCACTGCTGCGACATCTCCACGCCCGGCAGGTGGCCCAGCAGCACGCGATGCGCGTGCAGCGCGCCTTTCGGTTTGCCCGTCGTGCCGGACGTATAGATGATGACCGCCGGATCGTCGGCAGCCGTATCGGCCGGCACGAAGTCGGGCGTTTCGGCGGCGAGCGCCGTGTCGTAACGCAGCACGCCCGGCGGTTCGGGCGTATCGGGCGCATCGTCGCCAATGCAGTAGACGGTATGCAATGCCGGCAGCTGTGCGCGCAGCGGCGCGATTTTCGCGTAGCCGGCCGCGTCGGTGACGAGCGCAGCCGCCTCGCTGTTCGCGAGCCGGTATTCGAGCGCATCGACGCCGAACAACGTGAAGAGTGGCACCGCGATCGCGCCGAGCTTGTAGGCGGCGAGGTGCGCGATCGCCGTTTCGGGCCCCTGCGCGAGAAAGATACCGATGCGGTCGCCGCGCCGCAGGCCGGCGCGCACGAAGCTGTTCGCGAGCCGGTTAGAAGCATTCCTCAGGTCGTCGAACGTGAGGCGGGAAACGTCGCCTTGCGCCGTTTCGTGGATCAGCGCGAGGCGTCCGCTGCCGTCGGCCCATTTGTCGCAGACGTCCACGCCGATGTTGTAACGCGCCGGAACGTCCCACGCGAAGCGGGAGAGCAGGTCGTCGTAGCGGTCGGTGGCGGGCAGCATCGCGTTGTCTCCTGGGGCGAGCGTGGTGTCGGGCGGACAGCTTACATCAGGGTTTCACGCAGGCGAATCCACAATGACGTCTGAGGGCAGGGAATCCTCGTACTCGTCCGAAAGCCTCGGCTCAGTGCACGATTCCACAATGACGCATAAGATCACGAAAAAACAGTGTGTGACCATGGATTTGCTTCTGATAGCTGCGGGGTTCAGCCTGATCGGGATCGGCCTGCTGGTAGCGTTTGCACGTCACGTCGATCCGTTGTCCGGCCGTTTCACCGGACGTCTGCGCAAGCGCTGACACCATCTTTCCCGATGTTTGCCGCGACGGCACGCGATGCGCGCCGGCATCGCGTGTCGCCTGTCGGGCGCTCAGCGCGCCGGCAGGTAGCGTGACGGGTCGATCGATCGGCCGCCGTAGCGCACCTCGAAATGCAGCGCGACGCGATCGCTGTCGCTGTTGCCCATCTCGGCGATCGACTGCCCCTGCGTGACCGACTGGCCTTCCTTCACCAGCAGCGCGCGGTTGTGCGCGTAGGCGGTCAGGTAATCGGCGTTGTGCTTGAGGATGATCAGGTTGCCGTAGCCGCGCAGCCCGTTACCCGCATAGACCACCACGCCCGGCGCCGCCGCGACCACCGGCGTGCCCGGCGAGTTCGCGATGTCGATACCCTTCGATTTCGAGCCGTCGAACCTGCGAACCACGTTGCCGGCTGCCGGCCAGATCAGCGCGATGCTCGTGGCCGGCTTGACGGCCGACTCAACCGGCGCGGAAGGCGCGGGGCGGGCCCGACCGGCGCTGCCGGTACCGGTGGTCGACGGCGTCGATGCGGTGGTCGTGCCGGGCGGCGGCGCGACGCGCAGCATCTGGCCGACTTCGATCGCATCGGGGTTCGTCATCTGGTTCCAGCGCACGATGTTCGATACCGACGTGCGGTTGTCGCGCGCGATCTTGTAGAGCGTGTCGCCGCGCTCGACGCGATAGAACCCGGGGCCGACAGGCGCGGAGCCGCACGCGACGAGCAGGGCGGCGCAGGCGGCTGCGAAGAGTCGCTTCGTTGTTGTTCCGAACATTGAACCTCGCAAAACCCTGCCGCTCGTGACGCGGCAGGCAACACAAAACGTCCGATTTTAACGGGTTCGACCCGCGCACCGCAGTTTGGGCCGTTGCCGGGGCCGTCGCGCGCCGGTTCGGCGCGCTGCGTATTGACGTCTCGGCGGGCGTATCAGCCGGCGAGCGGGAGGACGCGAATCCTCAGCGTGGCCGTTTCGGTCGCGCCCGGCGCGAGCATGCGCAGCCCGAGGCCGTTGTGGATCGCATCCGGCAGCCCGAGCCACGGTTCGACACAGTAGAAGTCCGAATCCGGCTTTTCGGTCCAGGTCGTGACCGCGTACCACGGGATCGAGCCCGGCACGTCGAGCGCGATCTCGATCGTGCGGCGGCGGCCCGGCATCACGATGCGCACCGGCGTGGCCGGCGCGCCGCCGAGGCAGTGGAAGCGGTCGAGAATGTCCGGGTTGTCGAGGCGATAGCGGGCTTCGCCCGGTTCGGCCGTACTGATCGAGCCATCCGGGAGCTGCGCGCAACGATGCGTCGGCGGCAGTTCGAGCGTGGTTTCGGTGCGCTCGCCGTGCGGCAGCGCGAAATAGAAATGATGGCCGGCGTAGTAGGGCAGCGGCGTGTCGCCGCGATTGGTCGTCGTCAGGGCGACTTCGAGCGTGTGCGAGTCGGCCAGCCGGTAGGTCGTTTCGAACCGGAAGTCGAACGGGTAACTCGCCCGCAGCGTGTCGGTCGCATCGAGCGTCATCGACAACGCGGCGCCATCGGCCGACGGTTGCGCGGCGAACGGCAGGTCGCGCGCAAAGCCGTGCATCGGCAGGTCGCGCACCACGCCGGCGGCGTCGCGCCAGCGGCCGAGTTCGCCGTCGACGCGGTGACGGCCGAGGAACGGGAACAGCAGCGGGTTGCCGCCGCGCACGCGTGCAAGGTTGCTCCAGTCGGCCGTTTCCGGCCAGAAGATCACCGGTTCGCCGTCGACATGCCAGGACAGCAGGCGGCCGCCGAATTGCGGAGCGACCCGGACGAGCGACGGGCCGGCGTGAAGTTCGTGAATCTCGTGTTGCTGGAAGGTCGGCATGGCGAATCGGGGTGGGCGGGTGGACGGGAACGGCGCGCTCCATTATCGGGCCGTGACGGCTCGGGGAAAACCCTTCTCGGGAAATCGCGAGTTTTTAAGACTGTCAACGGTCGGGATAATGCCTCTAAACCGGTGAGGTTGCCGGGTCATGACACTTCGTGGAGGGGGCCATGGATCTGGCAATGGCAATGGGTATCGCACTGTTCGGCATGTTCACCGGCAGCACGGTATTATTTTTCTATCAGCTCGGCCGCTGACGGCAATTCCTGCCGAAGTCGAAAGGCCCGCCATGCAAATGGCGGGCTTTTTGCTTTCTGTGTGCTTACAAATTGCAAGCGTTTGTGTGCATGGCCGCAATAACCTGCCAAATGCCTTGGCGCAGTAATCCTGGCTCGGCATAATCGGGGCGCGTTTTTTTTCGGACGCGCATCGCGTCGTCCGTCTTTCTTCCCGCTTAATCTCGACTAAAAGGACCGACGCGTGAGTCTCTGGTTTCTGGTATTCCTGAGCGTCCTGCAGGGCGTCACCGAACTCTTTCCCGTCAGCAGCCTTGGCCATACGCTGCTCGTGCCGGCACTGTTCGGCATGCATATCGACAAGCACGCGCCGCAACTGCTGCCGTTCCTCGTTGCGCTGCACCTCGGTACCGCGCTGGCGCTGCTGTGGTATTTCCGCGCGCGCTGGATCGCGCTGATCAGCGGCTTCTTCGCGCAGCTCGGCGGCCGCAAGAACGACGACGGGCACCTGATGTGGGCGCTCATCATCGGTACGATCCCGACCGGCATCGTCGGGCTGCTCCTCGAGAAGCGCATCGAACGCGTGTTCCACGACCTGCGGATCGTCGCGATCGCGCTGATCGTGAACGGCGTGCTGCTGTGGCTCGGCGATCGCATCCAGCGCAGCCGCGCGCATCAGGCGCCCGAGAAGATGACGTTCAAGCAGGCGTTCTTCGTGGGTCTCGCGCAGATCGGCGCGCTGATTCCGGGTTTCTCGCGCAGCGGGCTGACGATGATCGCCGGCAATGCCGCGGGGCTGACGGCGGAGAAGGCCGCGGAATTCTCGTTCCTGCTCGGTACGCCGATCATTTTCGCGGCGGGGGTGCTCGAGCTGCCGAAGCTGTTCCATGCGCGCGACCAGCTCGCCGATGCGCTGCTCGGCGGCGTGCTGACGGCGATCGCCGCGTACCTGAGCGTGCGGTTCCTGATGCGTTATTTCGAAGGGCGCGGCCGGCTGGCTTCGTTCGGCGTGTATTGCGTGATCGCCGGCGTGTTCTGCCTCGGCTGGTTCATGATGCATCCGCAGCCGGTTTGATGTCGCGGTGGCTCATCTCGCGTGATGTGACGCGATGATCGGGTATAATTTCGGGCTCGGCTTCATGCCGGGCCCGTTTTGTTTCTCGGCTTTGGTTTTGACGGTTCTGCCGTCGCTCGAAGCCCTGCGTCAAATGCGGTCCGCGCCGGCCGTGTCTTTTCTCCCCGACCGCCCTTAGCTCAGTTGGATAGAGCAACGGCCTTCTAAGCCGTAGGTCACACGTTCGAATCGTGTAGGGCGGGCCAGAAATTCCTTCCGAAACAAGCGCTTACAATCTCGCCTTAACCGCTTGGTTAGGATCGGATACAGGTCTGCTGCACTCTCGTTGTGGCGAGAGTGTGGCGAATTCTACCTTCCTGTTCGCACACCGCTCAAACTGCCGGGCCGAAATTTGATGGATATCGTTGCTCGGGCCTAGCCGCAAACCACCCGCGAGGTATTATTCACGGCAGCATCGGTCAGTTCTCGCAGAAAGGATAGCCGTGAGCGATCAACACTTCTACAGCGACATCAGATTTTGGCAATTCGCGGTGGCGTTCATCGCCTTATTGCTTACGCAATTGCCCCCAGTTCGGCTTTGGTTCAAGCGAGCAAAACTCGATGTTGAGTGCTTTGACAGAATTGTTCTGGACGAGGAAGTTGGTTCGCCGCACGCGCAGTGGCATCTATCGATCACGAACACTGGTGGAAGAGAGGTCCGAATTCAGAAGATCACTCTCGCAGTAGCGCGCGGGCAAGAGCGAAGAGAACTTGTGGCACGCGGGTATTTCGAGAAATTGTCCGACCAGAAGCCCACGCTGTTCACGCCATTTCGCCTCCAGCCGCGCGAGGAATGGGGGCATGGCGTGAATTTCGTTCGAATCGCGACGCGAGAAGCAAAGCAGACGTTCAGTAGGGCCGCTAAGGCGATGAAAGACAACATCTTGACTAAGCGGGGCGGCCTCCCGAAAGACCACCCAGACGTAGAGGCGGACCCGCCGCTGGTACAACCACTGCTTACGCTGTTCGATGCTGACTTCTTCTGGATGGCGGGTGAGTATGAAGTCACTCTCCGCATTGGGACGAACGTCCCTCAGGCTGATTTAAACCGGTCGTTCAGGTTTACTCTTTTTGAGTCGGACAGCGACCAACTGCGGGCACACCGCGATCAATTCAAGTTCGGCAATGGAGTGTATTACCGCCTCCCGCCGATCGAGCCACATTTCGCAGAGGTTCACCCAGTCATGTTGGACCAAGCAAATCAATATTGATTGAGGTTTCCGCGAGGAGTTACGACCCGAAGGCTCACTGAGGTCTGCGGCGCCGAAATAACCGAACCCAAATTTGATGCGCTTATCTGCGCGGACTTACGCCGCTTGCATGCACGCGTGCCCCCCGTGCGTGGGTGTGCGCGTTTCTCTAGTGAGGATCGGTCGCGGGTGGATGGTTGCGCGGTTCATTCCGTGGCCGGTGGTCGATCTTCGTCCGCCACTCTGCCCTTGGCCCGTAGCAGTTTCAACACGGACTCGCGATCATCGTAGAAGTCTTCGAGGATGCGTTGTGCGTATTGTCGAGCGGCGGCTACGTCGTCTGCACGGACAGGCTCCCACGCCTCATGCAAAACATCGTTGCCAAGCACGCGAATCTCATCGTGTGCGCGTCGTTGGCGAGCTGCAGTAATTACGCCGTCGGCAGCCGCTGTATCAATTTGCTGCTCAAGATTCGTGCCGCGCTTTTCCTTGTATCCGTTTGCACGCAGAGTCTTATCGAGTACCGAGCGGAACATTGCCGCAGCCGCCCGGAAACAGCCAGCTTCGCGACACCTTTCACCCTCGCGAAACTCCTTTGCAATGCCGTCCGGTACGCCAGAAGGGAGGGAGAGCCTGTCTTGGGCTTCAGGATAGAAATCGAGCAACCCTACTTGCCCGTGGCGACGGAAAGATTGCAGTGTCAGTAACGCGCCAGACCCGCATCCTGTGCAGCGAACGAGTTGATAGACCTGCGCTGTCTGCTCGGAGACCTGTCGAGTTATTTGCCCGAATCCTTGCCCGATCCGTGGATCGCCAGCCAAGAACACTGTGAGCGCGCCATTGCATTCGATGCAGTGCGCAATGACTTGCCCATTTTCGTTAAGCGTCGCCATCGATCTTTGGAACGGAGTTGGATTGTTCAAGCATTGTCCGCTATTTGCCCCGCTCGCGGATGTACCCATTTCTGGTCCGAAATGGTGTACATCACCGATCTAAGGGGCGGCGGCACTCTGAGTTGGATCGAAAGCGCGCTCCCGTCAGGTCAGCCACCGAAGGTAGGCGAGTAGCGCCAGCAACGGCAATCAACCGCAAGTCCGCCGTCTGGCACATCATGGCCGCAGTCGGTTTGCGAGGGATTCAATTTCATGACCCTCAGCAGACAATACACGCGATATCTCATCGCGTCACTTTCCGAGCAGGCATCGCCTGCTGCAATCAGAGGCCCGCCGACGTGCGGGCTTCGTCACATTTGGAGGATGAGTATGAGCAAGTCCCCCTCAACATCCGCTTGAGCACAGCGGCACGGCGCAATCCTATTTCGAACGCCTTGAGGCCCGAGCATCGAAAGGGGCCATAGCTGTATGGCGGGAAGCGGCGGAAGCATGTACCGGTGGTCTGCCGAGTTGGGTTGCGCGGAAGTACAGGGCGCGGGTGAAGGCATGAGCGGTTGGCCGGAACGTATGGAGCAGGAGCGTCTTGCACGTTTGGCCGCGTTGGGTGTGCCTTTGGTACAGCCGGAGCAGCTAGCGACGGACATTATCGAACAGGCGGTGCGGCTTCGGGGCATGAATCGCGCTACGTTTGTGCGCTTGAGCGAGGGGCGTGGTTTCAGCCTCGAAGATTACGCACGCGAGGTCATCCTAAAGGCGGCGAAGCCAGAGACACTGATCGACCGGTGGTACATCGAGCGAGCGCGGCAGGGCTATCGCAGATGGCATTGATCGTCGTGGCAGCTTGTGCGCGGGCGGCTATCTGTCCTCCTTTTCGTAGGACTTCACGGGGCGCGGCTTACCTCGTGCCATTCTCGAACCTGAACGCACCGCGCATATCCATGCGGGACATGTGTAGATTGGTGTAGCCAACTTGTCGTGTTTCACCAATCAACAATAGTCGTGCGTTTGTCGCGGTAACAACTAAGGAATACACATGAAAATTATTGTTCGAATGGCGCATCCGGCGCGGTCGGTTTCCCAAATTCATAGCGCGGGCGGGGCAATTTAATGTGCCAGTTGTTTCAGATGATCGCAGGCGCTGGCGTGGGCATGATGCAGGCCCGCCTGCAAAACGCGCAGAACGACGCGCAGTACACGGTCGATTCCGCCAAGACACAAGCCGCGAACTTGCTGTCTCAGTCGGACGCAGATAACAACAAGATTCGTGAGGCGAACAACGAGTTCCTCGCGGCGCAGCCATCGCTGTCGAACGCGCAGCGCTCCATCAGAAATCAGAACCGGGCAATCGCCATCGGCGCGCAGACCGTAACTATGGTGCGGGCGACGGAGGCTATGGTGCGCGGTAGCGTAGAGCAGCAGATCGCGGCGGCTCGGCAGCTCGGCGCAATGCGGGTGGACGCCGCAGCGCGTGGTGTGGGCGGAACGTCCGCCGACATCCTGCGGCACGGCCCGCCTCGCGTCCATGCAGGCGAACAAGAGCAAGCAAATGTCATTCGATCAGGTGATGGCAGCGGCGGGTATGCGCTCGAATCTCATCACGTCGCAGGACTATGGGCAGGCCGTGGCGGCGATGAACTACCAGAAGGACATTCCACAAACGTTCATTGCGCCTGTCAAGGCCCGCGATATCACGTCGCTTCAAGGCGCAATGATGGGCATCGTCGGCGGGAGCGGATTTCAACAGTTCCGCAATAGAGGTGGTGGCAGTGTCGGCGGCTCAAGCAGTGGTGGTGTTGGCAACATGGCGAGCCGCCAAACATGATGCCAGTGCGCGAGTGGTAGGATGAGCCGAAGAGGATGACACAAACGTCAAACAAGCATAGGCGGGGCACTGCGAAGAATGGATGAGAAGATTTCACGAACGATCCAAAATCTCGGAAGTTGGGATGAACTTAGGTTGTTCTCAGAGAACGCGAAGCACGATGAGCGTTTGACGCCCGAGGTGAAACATGCCCTGGATCGACGGGCAGTTGAACTGGCCCGTGTTCTTGTGGCTCAGAGGACTGGACTCAACCTCTTAAACCTGAGTCCCGCCGAAGAAAAGATTGTGCAAGCGGTGAGCCGGTACGTCGCGATCAAGACCACTCAGGGTAGCCAAGCCCCCCGGACCTTTAACCAACTACGTAACCGTGGTCTTATCGGTGCTGCCGAGGACGCGGTTTGTCGAAACCGCCCCACCGAGGGATTTAAGACTCTCGAAGAGGCAAATGAAAAGGGCGTGACGTACGAGCACATCGTTGTATCCCATCCGGAAGAGTTCAGTGCAAGAGCACTCTGGTACTCGCAGCGCACGCTCGGCCAGCCAAATAAATGGTCAAAGCCACCAGCAGAAGAGAGTAGCGTTACACAGGTGCGTACAAAGGCCCTACTGCAATGGCTTAGGACAATCGCCAGTGACAATCAAGGTGTCATCCTGCCGTTCTCTAATAGCGACGCTGCCGCAGTCTTAGGCATGAATTCGCGAACCGACGGAGTGGCGCAAGGAAACATCCAATCTCGGATTGACTACGCATGTTTTGTATTTGGTCTACCGCCACTCGGACTCATCGCAGCCGAGCCGTATGAGACATGGGCGGAGTTGAGTGGAGAGTCAGCAACTCGCGGAGCTGCAATACTGCGGGCGGCGCGGGGGCGCATCTGGTCCGACGCTGACTTTGACGACTTGCTGCACGAAATTGAACAGATGCCCGCGCAAGCTCCGTGGAGGGAGAGTGCGCAAGTCGAACCGGACAAGATCAAGGCCTGGGTTCGGAGCTTTGAAACCGACGACGGCACGTCAACGGAGGGGGGGGAGGCGGTCGGCGCAACGTTCGTTGGTCCCGTGATGAGCTGATTCTTGCTTTGGATTTGTACATGCGGCACAGAGTATCGCTGCCTAGCAATAGTGCACCCGAAATTGCGGAGTTATCGAATGTGCTCAATGCGTTTGGAGTCGTCCTAGGGCAGCGGAGCGGCGATACCTACCGCAATGAGAACGGTGTGTACATGAAGTTGATGAACTTCCGAAGCTTGGATCCGGAGTACACGGCCCAGGGAAAGACAGGGCTTACACGAGGAAACAAGGACGAGGCTCTGGTCTGGAATGAATTCTCAGGTGACATGCAGCGACTCGCGGAGGTGGCCCAGTTCATCAGAGATGGGATCGCAGAGCATACTAACGGCATAGACTTGGCGGGGCCGGACGAGCTTGGCATTGAAGAGGCCGAGGAAGGGCGAGTTGCGACGCGGATGCATCGCTTCCGCGAGCGAGATCGGCGGCTGGTGAGTGCGGCCAAGAAGCAAGCGCGGGAGCAGCATGGCCGGCTGTTCTGCGTCGCGTGCGGGTTTGACTTTTCGAAGCAGTACGGGGACTTGGGTGACGGGGTTATTGACGTTCACCACACGAAACCAGTTCATACCATGCGACCGGGCGAGAAAACGAACGTCAGCGACCTGATCCTCCTTTGCTCTAACTGCCACCGCATTGTGCATTCGAAACGGAAGTGGCTCACACTGGAGCAGTTGAAAGCGGCACTAGGCCGCTAATGCGATCGCGCATGGCGGACACGGGGAGGCGTGCAGACTGAACGGGCACTATCGCAAGGCGGGCGGCATGCGAGCGCACACGAGCAACGGCCTTCCAAACCGTAGATCACACGTTCGAATCGTACTCGGCGGACCAGTCCGATCCCTTGAAGACCTTCACTGGTCCGCCCCCGCTTCCCCAACTCCCTCACTCAACCGTCACCGATTTCGCCAGATTCCTCGGCTTGTCGATATCCGCGCCGCGCAAACACGCCGCGTGATACGCGAGCAGCTGCAACGGCACGACATGCAGGATGGGCGACAACAGCCCGTAGTAATCCGGCATCCGCAACACCGATACACCTTCGCTGTTGTCGATCCGCGTATCTGCGTCGGCGAACACGTAAAGCTGCCCGCCGCGCGCGCGCACTTCCTGCATGTTCGATTTCAGCTTCTCGAGCAGCGCGTCGTTCGGCGCGATCGTCGCAACGGGCATCGTGTGGGTCACGAGCGCCAGCGGCCCATGCTTCAGTTCGCCCGCGGGATACGCCTCCGCGTGGATATACGAAATCTCCTTCAGCTTCAGCGCACCTTCGAGCGCGATCGGGTAGTGCAGCCCGCGCCCGAGAAACAGCGCGTTCTCGTGCTGCGAGAATTCCGCCGCCCAGCGCTCGATCTGCGGCTCGAGCCCGAGCACATCCTCAAGTGCGCCGGGCAGCCGCCGCAGTTGCGTCGTATAGCGCGCAAGCTGCGCATCGTCGACGTAGCCGCGCAGCCGCCCGAGCGTGACCGCGAGTATGAACAGCGCGACGAGCTGCGTCGTAAACGCCTTGGTCGACGCGACGCCGATTTCCGGGCCGGCCCGCGTCAGGAAGCGCAGGCCGGTCTGCCGCATCATCGCGCTGGTCGGCACGTTGCAGATCGCCAGCGTGTCGATATGGCCGAGCGCCTGCGCGTACTTGAGCGCGGCGAGCGTGTCGGCGGTCTCGCCGGATTGCGACACGCTCACCACCAGCGTATTCGGCATCGCGAGCGCGTCGCTGTAACGGTATTCGCTCGCGATCTCGACTTGCGCGGGCACGCGCGCGATCGTTTCGAGCCAGCGGCGCGCGGTCAGGCCGGAGTAGTGACTCGTGCCGCACGCGAGAATCAGCACGTTGTCGATCTGCTCGAACGCCCGCGCGGCGTCGGGGCCGAATACGGCCGGGTCGAACAGCCCCGCATCCGGGATGGTCGCGGCCACGGCCTGCGGTTGCTCGAAAATCTCCTTCTGCATGAAATGCCGGTACGGCCCGAGTTCGACGGCGGCCTGCGCGGAGGAAATGGTCTGTACCGCACGCTCGACCGGCGCGCCGCCGCGGTCGAGCACGCGCACGCCGCCCGGCGTCAACTCGACGATGTCGCCTTCCTCGAGGAAGATGAAGCGGTCGGTGATGCCGGCGAGCGCGAGCGCGTCGGAGGCAAGAAAGCATTCTCCGTCCTTCACGCCGACGACGAGCGGCGAGCCCACACGCGCACCGATCAGCCGTTGTGGCTCGTGCTTGCTGAATACGGCGATCGCGTAGGCGCCGTGAAGCTGCGACGTTGCCGCGCGCACGGCGGCGAGCAGGTCGCCGCGATACTGGCTGTGGATCAGGTGCGCGACGACTTCGGTGTCGGTCTGGCCATCGAATTCGTAATGCTCGTCTGAAAGTTGCTTGCGCAACGTTTCGTGGTTCTCGATGATGCCGTTGTGCACGAGTGCGATTTCATCGCGCGAGAAGATCGGATGCGCGTTGCAGGTTGCCGGCGCGCCGTGCGTTGCCCAGCGCGTGTGAGCGATGCCGGTGCTGCCGGTCAGGCCGGCGGTGCGCACGTGCGCGTCGAGGTCGGCGACGCGCGACACGCTGCGCTCGCGACGCGCCTGGCCGTCGACGACCGTCGCCACGCCGCATGAGTCGTAGCCGCGATATTCGAGGCGACGCAAACCTTCAATCAGAATCGGGACGATGTCCCGTTGCGCGACCGCGCCGACGATGCCACACATGACACGTCTCCTTCCTTTGTAGCCATCATGGACCGCGCGCACCGTTGCGTCAGCGCGATGCGGTCGCCGTTGCCGCCGCCGTCGTGAATCCGCATCGAGCGGGGATGACGGGGGCGGCCATCCGTTTTTCGAATGCCAGATAAAGCGACTCCTCCAGTACGTTCCAGTGCGCGCCGTGCCGGTATGGCGCTGATCGCGCTTGCCAGCAGGCGACCGTGCCCCAATCGTTCATCTTGACCGCGACCAGCGCGATCAAGCCCCACGGATAATCGGTGTCGGCGAGTTGCGGCCAGCTCTTGCCGTACTTCCTCATCCACTGCGCGTAGATCGTCTCGCCGGATTGTTCGGGAACCTGAATATCTGACAGAAGCGGAAGGATCTGCGCGATCTTCGCCGGATAAAAACTCGTGTCGCTGACCTGCTGCGTGCTGGCGCGAAAGCCGGATTCCGTGCCGCGCCAGAACACCTTCAGGATCGCGGATGCCAGCCGGTCGGCGCGCTGGCTCCAAGGGCCCGCGTGCGTGTAGTCGGCGCGCCGGACGTAGTACGCCGAGAGTGCCTGGAACGCGCTGTGTACCTCGACGTTGTCCATCAGCAACGCGACGTGCAGTGACGACGAGATCTGATAGACGCCGGAGGGTTTGTCGAGCAGCGTGTCCAGATGCAGGCCGGCCCGGTTCATGCTCAGTTCCCACGCGGCAGGCAAGCCGTCAGGTGGCGCGAAACGGGCGAGCAGTTCGATCCAGGTCGCCATCATCGCGTCGTCGGTTTCCGCGTCGGCACATGCGCGGTAGCGGCTGTTCTTCACGCAGTAGCGATCGAACCCGCCATCCGGACGCTGGCGCGGCAGTAGCCATGCGATCCACGCGAGTGCAGCCTGACGGGCGTCGAGCTGCGCGTCGGACGCGGCGAGGAGCGCTTTCGCCGCGAAATACGGGTCGATGCCGACGCCGTTCTGGCGCACGGTGATCGCGCCGTCGGTCCGCTGGTACATCCCGTTGAGCCGGAGTTCGGCGGCGCTCGCGTGCAGCGCGAAGCCACACGCGGCGATACAGCAGGCGACGTGCCACAGGCGGCACAGCGCGACGGTGGCCGCTACGCGCGAGCGTAAGGTCGGGCAAAGCGCGGGCCGGTTCATGGTCTCTTGGGCGCCTGCGCGGCGGTCCTGTTCAATCGTCGCCGGGCGCGGCGTTGGCCGCGTCGCACCTGGCGAGCGCGTCGACGTTGTGGCTCGGTTCACCGTGGCGCGGGTGAACCCGAGGCGGGTACCGATAGTTGCGTTCACGGGCTGGTTCTTTACAGCGGAGCCGGAACCAGGCTCGCGGATCGCGCGTACTTCAACAGGACACGTCGGCACGTTCGGCACGCAGAAGCGCTTGTCTGTCGCTCCAGGCGGACGCGTTGCGTTTCGCCCCTGCTTCGTTGCTTGGGCGTCCCCGTTCGTCCGCTGTCGGGCGGGCGCTTCGGGGCACACCTGACTGTCATTAAGCAAGGCGTGAGCCATCGGCCGAGATGCCGCGCGCAGCAAGGGGCAGGGGTGGCGTCTGGATGCTTGGCGCGGACGGAGGCGGCGGATTTTGATTCATCGAAGAATCAGCGTGCACGGGCCGAATATCCGAGCGCGATCGGCGTTACGGCCCGTACCTGTCATGCGTCGAGCGAATTGTCTGCCGAACCTGTGAGACATCGGCCGCACGACTTTGCGCGGTGACGTGCATCGCGTCGTTCGTTGCGTGTGCATCGGCCGGAATGTCGCTGTGTTCCATGAGGGCGCATGCGTTGCACGGACCGGAATCTGATGCCGCACGCCCCGTTCCGGACCCGCGTTACACATTCGCAACATTTCCCACCCTCTTGATTCGTGCGATGTGAACGACGTTGCATGCCGGGTAAATCCCTCGTGCATGACCGCGGCCGAGGGGGCGATGGCGCCGCCCGCTGCACAGACAAAAGTGGCGGATCAAGGAAGCGCAACGCGCTTCGACAGATGCGTGAGATGCGATGCGCGATGAACGCTCGACATGGGGTCGCGATTCGTCGGACGACGTCGCCGAGGGAACCACGCGACTGCCCGGATAGGTGCCTGTATCGCGTGTATCTGGCGCTGCGACACGCGTAGCAGTTGTGAAACATTCCGTCGCGCGCCGCGTGTGCGCGGTGCACGCAGTGTGAACCGCACACGGCTGCAGGGCGGCTGGTTTGAATATTGCTGTAGTGGTGTGGAAGGGAAGTGACCAACAGACGTGACGCCAGGCTCAGCGAGGAACGACTCATGACGTGACTGATCAAGTGCAACGGGACGCCGGTAGTACGACGATTCGCGTGGCGTAGACCACGCGGACCGGGCGGCGCGCTCGCTCCGCGACATCGCAACGTGTCGATCGCGTGCGAGTACGGGAGGCGCCGCCTGAATACATGCTTCGCGCCACGGGCAGGGTCATTCAGCGCGAAATGGCTCAACGAGGATAACGATGAAGAAGATTTTGCTTGTGTTCGGGACTCGCCCGGAGGCCATCAAGATGGCACCGCTGGTGCGTGCATTGAAAGCGCAAGCGGGTGTCGACGCCAGGGTATGCGTGACCGCGCAGCACCGCGAAATGCTCGATCAGGTGCTGACGCTGTTCGACATCAAACCCGACTACGATCTCAACGTGATGCGCCAAAGTCAGACCCTGACCGACGTGACGACGGGCATTCTGCAGGCGATCGGCATCGTCTTCGACGAATTGCGTCCGGACGTCGTGCTGGTGCACGGCGATACGACGACCACGCTCGCGGTCAGTCTTGCGGCGTTCTATCGCTATCTGCCGGTCGGGCACGTGGAGGCCGGCTTGCGCAGCGGCGACATCTGGTCGCCGTGGCCCGAAGAGTTGAATCGCCGCGTGACCGATGCGGTGTCGTCGTGGCATTTCGCGCCGACCGGGCAGGCACGCGACAACCTGCTCAGCGAGGGCGTACCGGGTGGGGCGGTCGTGCTGACCGGCAATACCGTGATCGACGCGCTGCACGAGGTCAAGCGCATGCTCGATTGCACCGCGGCGCTGACGGAGCGGGTCGCGGGACAGTTTCCGTTTCTCGAACCGTCGCGGCGCGTGGTGCTGATCACCGGCCATCGTCGCGAAAGTTTCGGCGAGCCATTCCAGAATTTCTGCGATGCGCTGTGTACGCTGGCGAACCGCTATCCCGATGCGCAGTTCGTCTATCCGTTGCACATGAATCCGAACGTGCGGGAGCCGGCGCGCGCACGGCTCGGCCACGTGGCGAACATCTACCTGATCGAGCCGCAGGAATATCTGTCGTTCGTATTCCTGATGTCGCGCGCGCATTTCATCATCACCGATTCGGGCGGCATTCAGGAAGAAGGGCCGGCACTGGGCAAGCCGGTGCTGGTCACGCGCGAGACGACGGAGCGGCCGGAAGCGATCCAGGCCGGTACCGCACGGCTCGTCGGCACCAATCAGGAGCGGATCGTGTGGGAGGCCTCGCGTCTATTCGACAGCGAGAGCGCGTACGGGGACATGGCGCACGCGAGCAATCCGTACGGCGACGGTCATGCGAGCGAGCGGATCGTTCACGCGCTGATGCGTAATCCGGGGGCACCCACGAAGGCGACGAGCTTTTCGATGGGGACGTCGGAGATGCCGCTCAATCCGCTCACACTGGGGTTGCAGGCGCTGAGGTCGCGCTGAACGTGCGGTTGCATGAAGCGCCTGCGCTCGGCTTCGACACCATGTGAAGCGGACGGTGTTTCGTTCATGATTCGTCAGGCGCGGCGGCGCGAGACGGACGATGCCGGACTTAATCGACACGGTGCGTTTCGATCGCGCCTATCCGGCTTTCGCGGGCCGGAGCGCCGGTTGCGCAGAAGCTGGTAGATGACGGCGTCGTCGCGATAGTCGGCGACGTCAATTCGGGCGTGTCCATATTCGCGGGATGTCCCGCCCGGTCATGGCGTTCGCCCCCTTGGGCACGCACCACATCCGTCGTGGGCGGAGCGGCTACCTCACGCGCCCGTCGCTCGCCGGGACCGACGTGCCAGTCGGTCCCGTCCGCATGATGCACGTCATGCGTCATCGATTCCCCTTCGAACTTTCCCCGGTTCGTCACGTCAGTGCCGATACGTACCGTCTGCGCAAAACTGCCGCACATCAGTTAGAGTTGGAGCCCGGGCCATTCCGCATACGATTCCGGCTCCCCGGCGCGATGCAGACGCCGCCGGAGCTGAACATCGCACGCAGGTGCCGCGATTCGCGGCGCCGTTTCTGGCAGTCCCGACAGGGTCGCGTTGCCTGAATGACGGTTGGCATGGGGCAGAATCCGGGCGGGTGCGTGTCCGCTATCAATCCGGATCGCGTGTCCGATAGCCATCCTCGGCCAGCCGTACCGATAAAGACGCATTGACTGCCGGTTCTGCCGGCGGAGCAGCCTACACGACGGCACTGGGCCCGCGCAGCAGACGCACCCGTCGCCGTTCGAATCCCCACCGGGCACCCGTGGTGCGATGCGGGCGCCTCGACCAGGAGGTGAACGATGATCACGCTGACCGTCAACGGTAGCGAACAGCACTTCGACGGCAATCCCGACATGCCGTTGCTCTGGTATCTGCGCGATGTCCTCGGCCACACCGGCACCAAGTTCGGCTGCGGCATGGCACTGTGCGGCGCGTGCACCGTGCACCTCGACGGCGTCGCGATCCGGTCGTGCATCACCCCCGTCGCGGCCGCTGCCGGCAAGCGTGTGACGACGATCGAGGGCCTGTCGACCGATCTGACCCATCCGCTGCAGCAGGCCTGGCAGGAACTGAACGTCGCGCAGTGCGGCTACTGCCAGTCCGGGCAGATCATGCAGGCCGCGTCGCTGCTGAAGACGAATCCCCATCCGACCGACGCCGACATCGACGATGCGATGTCCGGCAATATCTGCCGCTGCGGCACCTATACGCGCATTCGCGCGGCGATCCGTCTGGCCGTGCGCCGCGGAGGTGCCGCATGAGCGCGCCCGAACTCTCCGTCCATAACGAAAGCCGCCGTGCGCTGCTGCTCGGCTTCGCGTCCGGCGGGCTGCTGCTCGCGTTCGGCGTGCCGTCGCTCGTGCGCGCGGCCGTGCCGGTGCAGCCGCCCGTCAGCGCGAATCCGCAGTACGGCGGCGCGGGGATGCCGCACGGGTTGCGCGACGATCCGCACCTGTTCGTTGCGATCGCGCCGGATGGCACGGTCACCGTGACCTGCATCCGCTCCGAGATGGGACAGGGCGTGCGCACGAGCGTCGCGCTCGTGGTGGCGGACGAGCTGGGCGCGGACTGGGCGCGCGTGAAGGTCGCGCAGGCCGTCGGCGACGAGCCGCGCTACGGCAACCAGAACACCGACGGGTCGCGCAGCCTGCGCCAGAGCTTCGCCGCGCTGCGTCGCGCGGGCGCGGCCGCGCGCACGATGCTCGAACAGGCTGCCGCTGCCGCATGGGGCGTCGATGCGCGTCAGGTCAAGGCGACGGTGCACGAGGTCGTCGACACGAAGAGCGGGCGCAAGCTCGGCTTCGGCGAACTGGCGGCGAAGGCAGCTGCGCTGCCGGCGCCGGATCCGGCAACGGTGGCGCTGAAGGCGCCGGCCGAATTCCGCTATATCGGCAAGGGCGAAACGGCGCTGATCGACGGGCGCGATATCGTCGGCGGCCGCGCGCATTACGGCATCGACACGCGGCTCGACGGCATGCTGTATGCGGTCGTCGCGCGACCGCCGGCCTACGGTGACACGGTGGCGTCGTTCGACGCATCGGCAGCGGAGAAGCTGCCGGGTGTCGTCAAGGTCGTGCAGCTTGCGCCGACGCCGCTGCCGTCCGGTTTCCAGCCGCTTGGCGGCGTGGCCGTCGTCGCGCGCGATACGTGGACATCGATCCAGGCACGCGCGCAACTGAAGATCGACTGGAAGCGCGGGCCCAACGCGACCTACGACTCGACCGCGTATCGCAAGACCCTCGAAGCGGCGGCCGCGCAACCGGGCGACGTGATCCGCAACGACGGCGACGCGGCGGCGGCGCTGGCCGGCGCCGCGAAACGCGTGCGTGCGACGTACTACATTCCGCATCTCGCGCACGCGACGATGGAGCCGCCCGCGGCTGTCGCGCGCGTGGCGGACGGCCGCTGCGAAGTGTGGACCTGCACGCAGGCGCCGCAGACCACGCGCGACGAGATCGCGAAAGCGCTCGGGTTGCCGACGGAGCGCGTGACGGTCAACGTGACGCTGCTCGGCGGCGGGTTCGGCCGCAAGTCGAAGCCCGACTACGTGGTGGAGGCGGCATTGCTGTCGAAGGCGGTCGGCGCGCCCGTCAAGCTGACGTTCACGCGCGAGGACGACATCGCGCACGACTACTTCCATGCAGTGTCGCTCGAAGCGTTCGACGGCGGGATCGATGCGTCGGGGAAAGTGGTCGCGTGGCAGCATCGCACGGTCGCGCCGTCGATTCAGTCGACGTTCAGGGCCGGCGTCGTGCACGAGCAGCCGGGCGAGCTCGCGCAGGGCATTGCGGACCTGCCGTTCGCGATTCCGAACGTTCGGATCGAGAATCCGGCCGCGGAAGCGCACACGCGGATCGGCTGGTTCCGCTCGGTCTACAACATCCCGCATGCGTTCGGCATCCAGAGCTTCGTGTCGGAGCTGGCGCACGCGGCCGGCCGCGACCCGAAGGATTTCCTGCTCGACCTGATCGGGCCCGCGCGGCGTTTCGAGCCGCACATCGCGGTGAAGAACGTGAACTACGGCGAGGATCCGGCGTTGTATCCGGTCGATACCGGGCGGCTGCGGCGCGTGGTCGAGACGGTCGCGCGCGAAGCCGGCTGGGGGCGCAAGCTGTCGAAGGGGCACGGGCTCGGGATCGCCGCGCATCGCAGCTTCGTGTCGTATACGGCGGCGGTGTGCGAGGTGCAGGTCGATGCCGACGGCAAGATCACGGTGCCGCGGGTCGACATCGCGATCGACTGCGGGCCGCAGGTCAATCCGGAGCGTGTACGCTCGCAGCTCGAGGGCGCGGTGGTGATGGGGCTCGGCATCGCGCTGCACGGCGAGATCACGTTCAAGGATGGCCATCCGGAGCAGAGCAACTTCAACGGCTTCCAGGTGCTGAGAATGAACGAAGCGCCGCGCGAAATCCGCGTGCATCTCGTCGCACCGGACGATTTTGCGACGCCGCTGGGCGGTGTGGGCGAGCCGGGCCTGCCGCCCGTCGCGCCGGCATTGACCAATGCGATTTTCGCGGCGACCGGCACGCGCATCCGCAGCCTGCCGGTTGCCGACCAGCTCGCGAAGTCCCGGGCAGGGTGACACAATCCCCAGGCCGGGCCGCATCGTGCGGCCCGGTACGCATCCATCCTTGAACAAGGAGTGTCGACGTGGCCTCATCCGATGTCAGCGTGAAGCAGGCAGTTTCTTCCACCGAATGGGACGCGCGAGTCAACCTGGCGGCGGCTTACCGCCTCACCGCGCTGTTCGGCTGGGACGATCTCGTGTTCACCCATATTTCCGCGCGCGTGCCCGGCCCGGAGCATCATTTCCTGATCAACCCGTACGGGATGATGTTCGACGAGATCACCGCATCGTCGCTGGTGAAGGTGGATCTCGACGGCCGCAAGGTGTCCGAATCACCTTACGAGATCAACCCGGCCGGCTTCACCATTCACAGTGCGGTGCATGCGGCCCGCGACGACGCGCTGTGCGTGATGCATACGCATTCGATCAACGGCGTCGCGGTGTCGGCGCAGGAAGCGGGGCTGCTGCCGCTGTCGCAGCAGTCGCTCGGCGTGCTGGCATCGCTCGGCTATCACGACTACGAGGGCATTGCGCTCAACGAGGGCGAGAAAGCGCGCCTCGTGCACGACCTCGGCACCAACACGAACCTGATGCTGCGCAACCACGGCCTGCTGACCGTCGGTGCGACGCCGGCAGACGCGTTCGTCGCGATGTATTTCTTCGAAACGGCCTGCATGATCCAGGTCCGCGCGCAGGCCGGCGGCTCGGCGTTGTTGCCGATCGGGCAGCCGATTCTCGACGGCATCAAGCAGCAGATCGCCGCCGTGACGCGCGGGATGGGCGCCGGGGCGCTCGTCTGGCCCGGTTTGCTGCGCCGGCTCGATCGACGCAATCCCGGTTACGCGGATTAGCGCATCCGCCGTTGTCGTTTTAGAACGACCGTGCTAAATTCCTGCCAGCCCTAGCAGTCACGGAACCCTTCATTCGGCTGACGAAGCCGGCCCCGGGAGGCAGCACGATGAGCTTGTTGATGTCGCGACGCGATCTCGCGTTCCTGCTGTATGACTGGCTCGACGCGGAAGCGCTCGTCGCGCTGCCGCGTTACGCCGAGCACAGTCGCGAGACGTTCGACGCGGTGCTCGATACCAGCGAGCGGATTGCGGAAGACCTGTTCGCGCCGCATGCGGCGCGTGGCGATCGCGAGGAGCCGCAGTTCGACGGCGAGCGCGTGACGCTGATCCCGGACGTCGAACCGGCGGTGCGCGCCTTCGCGGACGCCGGGCTGATCGCCGCGGGCCATGACGAAGCGCTCGGCGGCATGCGCTTGCCGAAGCTGGTCGAAGCCGCGTCGTTCCTGTTCTTCCAGGCCGCGAACATCGCGACGGCCGCCTATCCGTTCCTGACCGTCGCCAACGCGAACCTGCTCGTCGCGCACGGCAGCCCCGCGCAGATCGACACGTTCGCGCGCCCGGAACTGGAAGGGCGCTACTTCGGCACCATGTGCCTGTCCGAGCCGCAAGCCGGTTCGTCGCTGTCCGACATCGCGACGCGTGCGGATTTCGAAGGCGACTCGCCGCTCGGCCCGCGCTACCGGCTGACCGGCAACAAGATGTGGATCTCGGGCGGTGAGCACGAGCTGACGGAGAACATCGTCCACCTCGTGCTCGCGAAGATTCCCGACGAACACGGCCGGCTGCTGCCCGGCACGCGCGGGATCTCGCTGTTCATCGTGCCCAAGTACCTGCCGGGCACCGACGGCGCCGCGCTGGGCGAGCACAACGACGTGGTGCTCGCCGGGCTGAACCACAAGATGGGCTACCGCGGTACCACCAACTGCCTGCTGAACTTCGGCGAAGGCACGCGCTACCGCCCGGAAGGGCGTGCGGGCGCGATCGGCTATCTGGTCGGCCAGCCGAACCATGGCCTCGCGTACATGTTCCACATGATGAACGAAGCGCGCATCGGTGTCGGCGCGGGCGCGGTGGCGCTCGGCTACACGGGTTACCTGCACGCGCTCGACTACGCGCGCAACCGGCCGCAGGGGCGTCCGCTCGGGCCGGCCGGCAAGGATGCCGCCGCGCCGCAGGCGCCGATCGTCGAGCATCCGGACGTGCGGCGCATGCTGCTCGCGCAGAAGGCCTATGTCGAAGGCGGTCTCGCGCTGATCCTGTACTGCGCGAAGCGGGTGGACGAGGCACATGCGCACGACGACGCGGACGTGCGCGCCGATGCCGCGCGCCTGCTCGACATCCTGACGCCGATCGCGAAAAGCTGGCCGTCGCAGTGGTGTCTCGCCGCGAACGACCTCGCGATCCAGGTGCACGGCGGCTATGGCTATACGCGCGATTACGCGGTCGAGCGGCTCTACCGAGACAATCGGCTCAATCCGATTCACGAAGGCACGCACGGGATCCAGGCGCTCGACCTGCTGGGCCGCAAGGTCGCGCAGGACGATGGCGCGTCGCTGCGTGCACTCGATGCGCGGATCGGCGCGACCGTCGAACGCGCGCGGACGCTCGATGCCGGCCTGCGCGAGCACGCCGACGCGCTGGCGCGGCGCTGGGCACGGCTCGGCGATGTTACGCGACAGCTGAGCGCGATCGGCGATCCGCAGGCGCGGCTCGCGAACGCGAGTGTCTATCTGGAAGCGTTCGGCCATCTCGTCGTCGCGTGGCTGTGGCTCGACGTGACGCTCGCCGCGCACGGGAAAGCCGACGATTTCCACGACGGCAAGCGTGCGGCCGCCCGCTATTTCTTCAACTGGGAATTGCCGAAAGTGGATGCGCAGCTCGACCTGTTGGCGAGTGTCGACACGACGACGCTCGAGATGCGCGACGCGTGGTTCTGATCATTGCTTCACCGACAGTCCGGAATGCCGACGAGGTCGCGGATGCCGATTCCGCCGGCTGTCGCGTACTCGTCGTGAACCGGCCGTGCGGGCGTGCCCCGCAGGCCGACCCGATGCCCGCCTACGCAGCACAAGGAGAGAGACGAACATGAAAGCCCTGTTGTGTACCGCATTCGGCCCGATCGACAGCTTGCGCATCGAGGACGTCGCGATTCCCGAGCCGGCCGCGGGCCAGGTCCGGGTTCAGGTGAAGGCCGCATCGCTCAATTTCCCCGATGCGTTGATCGTCCAGGGCTTGTATCAGGTGAAGCCGGCGCTGCCGTTTTCGCCGGGCGCGGAATTTGCCGGTGTGATCGACGCGGTGGGCGAGGGCGTGACTGCGTGGCAGCCCGGCGATTCGGTGGTCGCGTTCACCGGGCACGGCGGGTTCGCGCAACAATGCGTGGCCGACGTGCACCAGATTGCCGCACTGCCGCCGGGCATGACTTTCGAGCAAGGCGCGGCGCTCGTGCTCGCGTACGGCACGTCGCTGCACGCATTGCAGCAGCGCGCGCGGCTGCAAGAAGGCGAGACGTTGCTCGTGCTGGGCGCGGCGGGTGGCGTTGGCCTCGCGGCGATCGAGATCGCGAAAGCGCTCGGCGCGCGCGTGATCGCGGCGGCGTCGAATGCGGACAAGCTGGCACTGTGTCGTGAAGCGGGCGCCGACGAGACGATCGACTATGCGACCGAAGACCTGCGCCGCCGTGTCGACGAACTGACCGGCGGGCGCGGTGCGGACGTCGTCTACGATCCGGTGGGCGGCGCGTACAGCGAGGCGGCGTTGCGCGCGACTGCCTGGCGCGGCCGGTTCCTCGTGGTCGGCTTCGCGGCCGGCGAGATCCCGAAGATCGCGCTGAACCTGGCGCTGCTCAAGGAGCGCGACATTCTCGGCGTGTTCTGGGGCGATGCGGTGCGCCGCGATCCGAAGCAGCACGTCGCGAACATGCGGCTGCTCGCCAAATGGTTCGCGGCCGGCAAGGTGCGACCCGCGATCACCGAGCGCGTGTCGCTGGCCGGCGCGGCCGACGCGATCGCGCGGATGGCGAACCGGCAGGTGAAGGGCAAGGTGGTGATCCTGCCGGACGCCTGACCGGCCTTCCGCGCGCCGCGCGCCGGTCGGGGCCGCGCGGCTGCGGTTCAGCGTGCGTGTGCGTTACGCGATCTGCTGCAGAAGGGCCGCGACCCGCTGCCCGAGCGCGTGATGCTGATCGGCTGCGAAGTGAACGCCGTCTATCGGGCTCACCTCGATGATCGCGCCGGCATCGAGAAAGTGAGCACCGGCATCGCTTGCCACCTGTTCGTACCGCTTCGCGAGCTGCCGCGACTTCGCGGCGCCGCCCGCGAAGATGTCACCGAGGAAACCGACCTCGGTGATCGGCGCAGGCGCCATCAGCACGAGCTTCGGTGACGCACCGGACGGGCCGGCACGGCACGCGGCGATCTCGGCAAGCAGCACGCCGACCGACGTCGCGATGTCGGCGGGCGTGACCGAGAAGCGCGTCTTCAGATCGTTCGTCCCGAGCATCAGCACGACGACATCGACCGGCAAGTGGCTTTCGACGCACGCGCGCAGATATGACAAACCGTTCTTGTGCCGGCCTTCGATCGGATCGTCGTGCACGGTCGTACGCGCAGGCAATCCTTCTTCAATGACCCGCCATCCTGCGCCGAGCGTCTGCGCCAGCACGCCGGTCCAGCGTTCTTCGCGTGCGAACCGCTCCAGTACGCCGGCACGCGTCATCGGGCGCGTGCCGTGCGTGTTCGAATCGCCGTAGCAGAGCACGGTCTTCTGCGTCATCGTCATTTCCTCCGTTGGTCGTTCAGTCTTTCGGCAAGCGCAGCGCGTCGAGTGCGTGCTGCGAATATTCGACCCAGAACCGCTCGTTCGCGATGCCGGCCTGCAGTACCAGATGCTGAAGGCGCTTCGTGCGCGAATCGGTGCCTTCCGCAAAATCGCGCGCCTCGATCCGCAGATACAGGTCGAGCTTCTCCTGGTGCAGCGCGATGCGCCGCCTGATTTCGTCCTCGAGGCCGGCCGGGCCGAGCACCGCTTCCGCGCGCAGGCGCACCATCAACGCTTCGCGCAGCGGCGTCGGATCTTCCGGTTCGGCGATCCAGCGCCGCAACTCCTTCTTGCCGGCCGGCAGGATCCGGTACGCGCGCTTGCGGCCGCGCCCCGATTCGGCTGGCAGCGATTCGATCCAGCCGGTTTCCTCGAGACGCCCCAGCTCACGATAGATCTGCTGGTGTGTCGCCTGCCAGAAATAGCCGATCGAGCGATCGAAGCGGTCGGCGAGTTCGGAGCCTGAACCCGGGCGTTCGGCAAGAGCGGTGAGGAGTGCGTGGGGCAGGGACATGTCGGATCGGAGGAGGCCGCGGAATGAATCGCATCTTGCCATATCGGGGCCACAGTACAAGATGACGGATGCGTTTATGCAACGGGTTGCATAAACGAAAGTGGTGAACTACTATCTGTGCAACTTGTTGCATAAAAATGGAGACACCCCATGACACCGCGTTATCCGCATCTGACGACCCCGCTCGAACTCGGCTTCACGTCGCTCAGGAACCGGGTGCTGATGGGGTCGATGCACGTGGGTCTTGAGGAAGCGCCGAACGGCTTCGAGCGGATGGCGGCGTTCTACGCGGAGCGTGCGCGAGGCGAGGCCGGCCTGATCGTCACGGGCGGATTCGCACCGAACGAGCGGGGCCGTCCGGCGCCGGGCGGCGCGATGCTGACGACCGAAGCGGAAGCCGAGCGTCATCGTGTCGTGACGCGCGCGGTGCACGCGGAGGGCGGCAAGATCGCGCTGCAGATCCTCCATTTCGGGCGCTACGCGTATCACCCGGCGCTCGCCGCGCCGAGCGCGCTGAAGGCGCCGATCAACCCGTTCACGCCGCATGCGCTGAGCAGCGACGAAGTCGACGAGACGATCGCCGACTTCGTGCGATGCGCGGCGCTTGCGCAGCAGGCGGGTTACGACGGCGTCGAGATCATGGGGTCGGAGGGCTACCTGATCAACGAATTCATCGCTGCGCGCACGAATCATCGCGACGACGCATGGGGCGGTGCCTACGAGAACCGTATCCGGTTCCCGGTCGAGATCGTGCGGCGCGTGCGCGAGCGGGTCGGCACGAACTTCATCGTGATCTACCGGCTGTCGATGCTCGATCTCGTCGAAGGCGGCTCGACACTCGACGAGGTGATCCGGCTCGCGCAGGTGATCGAGGCGGCCGGTGCGACGATCATCAATACGGGCATCGGCTGGCACGAGGCGCGCATTCCGACCATCGCGACCAAGGTGCCGCGTGCCGCGTACGCGTGGGTCACGCGGCAGCTGATGGGCAAGGTCGGCATCCCGCTCGTCGCGACCAACCGGATCAATACGCCGGAAGTCGCCGAGCAACTGCTCGCCGATGGCTATTGCGACATGGTGTCGATGGCGCGGCCGTTTCTCGCCGACGCCGAATTCGTCCGCAAGGCGCGGGAAGGGCGCGCGGACGAAATCAACACGTGCATCGGCTGCAACCAGGCGTGCCTCGACCATACGTTCAGCGGCAGGATCACGTCGTGCCTGGTGAATCCGCGCGCGTGCCATGAAACCGAGCTCGTGATTCGCCCCGCGCCGCAGCGCAAGCGGATCGCCGTGGTCGGCGCCGGGCCGGCGGGCCTCGGCTTCGCGGTCACCGCGGCCGAGCGCGGTCATGCGGTGACGCTGTACGAAGCCGGCGCCGAGATCGGCGGCCAGTTCAATATCGCGAAGAAGGTGCCCGGCAAGGAAGAATTCAACGAGACGCTGCGGTATTTCCGCCGGCAGATCGAACTGCGTGGCGTGACGCTGCACCTCAACACGCGCGCGACCGCCGAGATGCTGTTGCAAGGCGAATTCGACGAAGTGGTGATCGCGACGGGCATCGTGCCTCGCACGCCGCCGATCGACGGCGTCGGGCATGCGAAGACGCTTGGTTACCTCGACGTATTGCGCGACGACAAGGCGGTGGGCCGCAGCGTCGCGATCGTCGGCGCCGGCGGCATCGGCTTCGACGTCGCGGAATATCTCGTCCATCGCGCAGGCGGCGAGCGGGTCGACGTGGACGGGTTCCTTGCCGAGTGGGGCGTCGACCGGTCGTATGCGAATGCAGGCGGCTTGCGCCATGCGCGGCCCGAGCCGGCGGCACGACAAGTCCATCTGCTGCAGCGCAAGGCGTCGAAGGTCGGCGACGGGCTCGGCAAGACCACCGGATGGATCCACCGCACGGGACTGAAGGCGCGCGGTGTCGGGATGTCGTCGGCGGTGACCTACCGGCGCATCGACGACGAAGGCTTCCACGTGACGATCGACGGCGTCGAGCAGACGCTGCCGGTGGACAACGTCGTGATCTGCGCGGGGCAGGAGCCGTTGCGCGAACTGGCGGTGCAACTGGAGGCCGCCGGGCGCAAGGTTCACGTGATCGGTGGCGCGCACGAAGCCGCCGAGCTCGATGCAAAGCGTGCGATTCACCAGGGCACGACGCTTGCCGCCACGCTTTGAGACTGATTCGCTTCTTTTCCGCCCGACGAGACAGGAGACTTCGATGACGAACGCACCGCAGCACCTTCAACCCGCTGTCGCGCAATCGCTCGACAAGTGGCATGCGATGATCGAACACAAGGATTTTGGCGCACTGGAATCGATCGTCCATCCGGACGCCGTGTTCCGTTCGCCGATGGCGTTCAAGCCCTACGGGCCGGCGCCCGCGCTATTGCTGGCGCTGCGCACGGTGATCACGATCCTCGAGAAGTTCACCTATCACCGCCAGTTCGTCACCGACGACGGCAAGAGCGTGGTGCTGGAGTTCAGCGCGGCCATCGGCGACAAGGCGCTGAAGGGGATCGACATGATCCGCTTCGACGACGAAGGGCGGATCGTCGAATTCGAGGTCATGATCCGGCCGTTCAATGCGCTGCAGGCGCTTGGCGCGGAAATGGGCGCGCGGCTCGCGCAGCAATTGCCGGCGTTCAAGATCGGCGGCTGAGCAGGGCGGCGGCCGCCGCGCTCAGCGCGCGAGCTCTGCTCGCGCGAGCCGGCCCAGGCACCGGACGCCGTCCTCGATGCGCTCGTTCCACACATGTCCCGCGCTCAGGCGCAGGCAATGGCGAAAGCGCCGGCTGGCGGAGAAGATGTCGCCCGGCGCAAAGCAGACGCCCTGTTCGAGCGCGGCATCGAACAGCGCGCGTGAATCGAATCGCTTCGGCAGTTCGAGCCAGAGCACGAAACCGCCGGCCGGCCGGCTCACTTTCGTGTCGGCCGGAAAGCTGGCCTCGATCGTGCGCGTCATCCGCGCCAGGTTGTCCTCGAACACGCGCCGGATGCGGCGCAAATGCGCGTCGTATGCACCGCTCGCGAGGAAGTCGGCCACCGCGACCTGCAGCAACACCGGGCCGCACAGGCTGAGTGCCAGCTTGCGTTCCATCACCTGCTGAGTGCGCGCACCCGCCGCGATCCAGCCGATCCGGTATCCCGGCGCGAGGCTCTTCGAGAACGAACTGCAGTAGATCGTATCGGCGCCGCTGTCGAGTGCGCTGAACGGCCTCGGCCGATCCCGCCCGAAGTGGATGTCGCCATACACGTCATCTTCGATCAGCGGCACCCGATGGCGCGCGAGCAGCGCAAGCAGCGCCCGTTTGTCGTCGTCGCTCATCGCGGAGCCGAGCGGATTGCCGAAGCTCGACGACAGCACGCAGGCGGCGATCGATTCCGCTTCGAGCCGCTGCGCGAGCTGGCCGACGTCGACGCCGCGCAGCGGGTCGGTCGGCAACTCCAGCGCCTTCAGTCCCAGCGCCTCCAGCGTGTGAAGCAGACCGAAGTAGGTCGGCGATTCCACCGCGATCGTATCGCCGCGCGTTGCCACGGTATTCAGCGCGAGCGTCAACGCCTCGGTGCAGCCATTCGTGACGAGGATGTCGTCGGCGGACAGCGGGTGCCCGAAGCGCATCGCACGCCGCGCGATTTCGCGGCGCAGCGCCGGTTCGCCGTAAGGCGCGCAATACACGTTGTAGCGCGTGCCATGCTGGCGCGCCGCGCGAGCGAGGGCGAGATCGAGCCGCTTCGATTGCAGCAGCGCCGGATCGGGCACCGCGCATCCGAGCGGCACGAGCGCCGAATTGGCCGCATGTTCGAGCATCGCGGCGACGGCGCCGCTGATCGACACCGTCGATGCCTTTGCGCGCGAGCGCGATGCGCTCGGCAATGCCAGCGTGCCGCCGCGTGCGGCCGCGACGTAGAAGCCCGACTGCGGCCGCGATACGAGGATGCCGCGATCTTCGAGCAGGCGGTATGCCTGCAGCGCGGTGGAGACGCTGATGCGTTGCTGTTCGCTGACGGCACGCACGGACGGTAGCCGCGTGCCGGGTGCCAGCGTACCGTTCTCGATCATGCCGACGATGAGGTCGGCCAGCTGCCTGTAGCGGAATGACGTTTGCGTTTCCATGGGACACCAGCGGCTGGGAAGTGTCCGATTATCGACCGTTCGATTAGAACGCGCCACGCATAATTGTGTCGGTCCATTCGGCAGAAAATTGTGGCTGTTATGGTTTTTGTGCGAACGCTACGATGGCGGTGTTTCGATCCATCGATCGGCCATTGCGAGGCTTGCCCATGCAGACGACCCAAGCGTATTCCAGTGAGTGGCGCGGACGATTTCCGCACAACGAAATCATCTCGCTGCTCGACGTGAACCGGACCTTCAACCTGGCGGAGAGCACGTCGCAAGACCTGACGGTCGGCGAGCTGCTGGATCTGGCCGGTGTCGAGGCGGTCCGCAACCTGAAGCTCGGCTACAGCCAGTCGGCGGGGGCTGCCGTGCTGCGCGACGCGATTGCCGATGCCTGCCATGTGCCGGCTGAACAGATCGTGACGACGCAAGGCACCGCGCTCGGCTTGTTTCTGCTGGCCTATGAAGTGTGCCGGCCCGGCGACGAGGCCGTGCTCGCGACGCCGTGCTTTCCGCCGAGCCGCGACTGCCTGGTCGGCGCCGGCGCGACGGTGCGTGAAGTGCGGCTGTCGTTCGAGAACGGCTACCGGCTGGACCTCGCGCAGTTCGACGCGCGCCTGTCGTCGAAGACGCGGCTGGTCAGCATCGCGTCCCCGCAGAATCCGGGCGGCGTGCAGGCATCGCGCGCCGAAATCGATGCATTGCTGGCGTTGATGGCGCAACGCTGTCCGGACGCGATACTGTTCATCGACGAGACCTATCGCGAAGCGACTTATGGCGATGCGGCTGTCGCAGCCAGTTTCGCGGGTGTCGATCCGCGCATCGTCACGGGTTCGTCGGTGTCGAAAGCGCTGGGCGCACCTGGTCTGCGGACGGGGTGGCTCACGGTGGCCGACGCGGGGCTTCGGGCGCGTCTGCTCGTCGCGAAGCTGAATACGGTGATCTCGGGTTCGGTGCTCGACGAGACGCTGGCCGCAACCGTGCTGCGCAACCGCGAGCACGTGCTCGCGCCTCGCCGCCGGTTGCTTGCGGGCACGCTCGATACACTGTCGGGCTGGTGCGAACGTGAAAGGCGACGTGTCGAGTGGGTGCGGCCGGACGCCGGCGCACTGTGCTGCGTGCGGTTGCGTCAGGATGCTTTCGACGAGCAGGCCGTGTCGCGCTTCTGGCAGGTATTGCCTGACCACGACGTACAGCTCGCATCAGGCACGTGGTTTGGCGAAAGCAGCCGCGTGTTCAGGCTGGGGTTCGGCTATCTTCCGCCAGAGCGTTTCCAGCCGGCGTTGTCGGCGCTGTCGCAGGCGATGGATGCAGCGGTTGCATGAATCGGGTGCCCGGCGTCCGGGCGCGGCGAACATCATTGAACGTCAGGAGTGAAACCATGAAGGTAAGGATTGCGTACATCGAGGAGCCGCCGTTCTACTGGACGGCGGAAGACGGTACCGTGACCGGTGCGGATATCGAGCTGGCCGAGGTGGTGCTGCGCGCGATCGGCGTGACGGACATCGAATATCACCCGACGTCGTTCGATGCGCTGCTGCCGGGTGTGCAGGCCGGGCGCTGGGACATGAACGTGCCGATCTTCGTGACGGCCGAACGGGCGCGGCACGTGGCGTTCAGCGTCCCGGTGTGGGCGATCGGCGACGGCTTCGTGCTGCAGGCCGGCAACCCGAAGCGGCTGACGAGCTACGCGGCCGTCGCGGCCCGCAGCGATGCGCGGCTGGGGTGCGTGACCGACCAGGTGCAGATCGATTCGGCAAAGGCGGCCGGCGTGAACGACGGCCAGATCGTCATCTTCAAGGATCAGGCCGACGCCGTGGCCGCGTTGCTGGCGGGGCAGGTCGACGCGTTCGCGAGCACCGCGATCGGGGCCCGCGCGCTCGCCGACACGGACGGGCGGCTGGCGGCCGTCTCGCACGAGCTTGGTGCGGGTGCAGCCGCGCCCGTTGGCGGATTTTCGTTCAGCAAGAACAGCGACGCGCTCGTACAGGCCGTGAATGCGAAGCTGCGCGAATATCTCGGCTCGGCCGATCATCGCGAGCGGACGGCGAAGTACGGCTTCACGCGCACGGAAATCGACGGCGTGGTGGAGAACGGCGGCGCGCAGTCGTAGTGCCGCGCGCGGTGTCGACCGTCCGCACGGTCGACACCGCCTGCGTGATCACGCCGCCGCAGCCTGCGTCAACCGTTCGACGAACCAGTCGCACACGACCGCGGTTCGCTCGGACGCGTGGTTGTAGATCGTGTGCTCGCCGTCCGGCCAGACCCTGAGCGTCGCATCGCCGGAGGTCGCCGCATCGAGAAACGGCTGCTGATCGTCGAGGCGGATCAGCGGATCTTCACCGCCGTGCAGCACCAGCAGGGGACACGCGATGCGGTCGCGTTCGGACGAGAAGCTCATCCGCGCGAAGTTCGCCGCGACCGCATCGGGATCGTCGTTGCCGAGCATCGCCGCGGCCTGTTCGACGAACGTGCGGAACGGCAGCAGTGTCGGCGCCGCGAGTGCGCCGTTCACGCAACAGGCGGCGATCCGGTGGTCGCTCGCAGCGGTCGAAGCGGCCCACAATCCGCCGATGCTGTTTCCCCAGATGCCGATCGGCCCGGGCACGCGATCGGCGACGTGATCGACGAAGCGCCGGTATGCGGCGCTCATGTCGACGTCGACGAAGATCCGCTGTTCGAGCCGCGTCTCGCCCTGGCCCGGCCCCTCGGCGAGCAATGTGGCGAGGCCGCGCGCCGCGAGCGCACGCGCGATCGGCCAGTACGCGAAGCCCCAGCCGCTCTGGCCGCCGAACACGATGACGGTGCCGCGTACGCGTTCGGTCGGCGGCCGGACCAGCCAGCCGATCAGGTGCGCATCGCCGAACGGCACTTCGACACGTTCGATGCGCTTGTCGGACCAGCGCGCGAGACCGTGCGACGCGTCGACGAGCCGCGCATAGAGCGCGCGCTTGCGCGGCACGTCGTGATTGAACGCCATCTGCGCAAACAGCAGGTTCGCGATGGCCATCGCTTGCGCGTCGGCAGCCGTGACCAGGTGGCCGGCATCGGCGGCCTGGGTGGCGCGCGCGAGCTGCGCGTCGGCCAGCGCTTCGGCCGCGACATCCCAGGGTTCGCCTGCCGACGTGCGCGCGTGCAGCGCCATGGCGTCGGCATAGTCCATCCCGCAGTCGAGCAAGCGCGTGACGGGCATCGCGCGTTGCAGGGACAGCGCGAACGGTGACAGTTCGGTCGTCATGCGTACGTCTCCATTACGATGCGTGGGGGACGGCCGCCGAGGCTGCCGAAGCGGCGGTCGGCTCGCTCGACGCGGTGGACCCGTGCAGCTTGTCGCGGAGCGAATCGACGAGCGCGCCGAGGTCGCGCAGGTCGGCCACCGAACCGAACACGATGAAATCCGGCCGCGCGACATACGCGCCGATCCCGTGCGCCTGCATGAACGCGTGCTGGTCGCCGTCGAGATCGACCACGGCATCCGGTGCGCTCACGTCGTCGGACAGCACGGCCACGCGACAGCCGAGCTGCGCGAGGAACGCGCGCTGTGCGTCGTCGAGGTAGCGGGAAGGGTGTTCGCGCGCGACGAGCTGGAATCCCCGGCCGACCACGTCGTCGAAACGGCCTTCGGCTGCGCCGCGGCGAACGCGCCCTTGCGGTGCGGGCGCGCCGGTCGTCGGCAGGCGCGTGCCGTCGGCTTCGTCGTGCACGATGCCGTGCTCGATCTTCGGGAACGGCGGCATCGGCGGCATGTTGCCGGCGCGGAACGCCGCGTCGCGCTCGGCGACCTTGCGCGGATCGTCCTCGTTGACGACCTGCCCGAGAAACAGCGACATCTGCGTGATGGCGGTCACGTGCGGGCGGCGCTCGGCTTCAAAGGTGTCGAGCAGGTCGGCGGAGGCGCGCCCGGTCAGCACCAGGTCGAGCTTCCACGCGAGGTTGATGCCGTCGCGCATGCCGGAGCACGCGCCTTGTCCCATGTACGGCATCATCGTGTGCGCCGCATCGCCCGCGAGCAGCACGCGGCCGGCGCGCCAGCGTTCGGCCATGCGCGTCTCGAACGTGTAGACGACGTGACGCAGCAGCGTCAGGTCGTCCGGGCCGTAGCCGTAGTGGTCGTTGAGCCACTTCCAGCCGGCTGCTTCCGTTTCCCATTCGGCGGTCGATTCGTCCGGCAGCACGCGCAGCTCGAAGCGCGTGCGCTTCGTGCCGATCGGCATGTGCATGTAGGCGCGCGCCGGATCGCAGTAGATCGTCGTGCGCGCGCAGCCGTCGCCCAGGTCGCGCTTGTTCTCCGAATCGAGATTGAGCCAGCGCTCGTTGTAGCCGAAATCCGAGCGCTCGAGGCCGAGCGTGCGGCGCACGAAGCTGTTCGCGCCGTCGGCGCCGATCACGTAGCGGGCGCGAATCGCGCGCGGCTTGCCGGTCCATTGCGCGTCCTGGCTGCCGCGCGCCGGATGCGCGGTCAGCGTCACGCCGTCGTCGTCCTGCTGCAGCGTGTCGACTTCCCAGCCACGCACGATCGTCACGTTCCTGAAGGTGCTGGCGCGCGCGTCGATCGCATCCTCGATGTCGGGCTGGTAGATCGAGATGTGTGCGGGATAGCCGCATGCGCGGCCGGTCCAGTTCAGTTCGAGCAGCAGGTCGCCGTTCGCGTCGCAGTAATGGTACGTGTCGACGGCCTTCGCGTTGCGCAATGCGTGATCGACGTCGGCGCTGGCCTGCACGATGCGCGCGGTTTCGCCGTCGATGTGCGTGAGGCGCGGCAGGCCGTAGGGTGTCGGCCAGCGTTCGAGCACGATCACGCGATGGCCGGCGCGGCCCAGCATCGATGCGGCGACGAGGCCGGTCGGGCCGTAGCCGACGATGGCGACGTCACAGTGTTCGACGGTGCTGTCACCGTGCGCGCTCGATTCGGTATTCATTCGGGGTGTCTCCATGACGGGGTCGTTTGTTGGTTTGTCGCGTATTCGGCTCAGCGCGCGGTCGAGCCGGGCAGGTTGCCGTCGAATGCGTCCTGCAGCAGCGCGCGCAGGCCGTCGCGTTCGATCGGGCGCGGGTTCCAGTACGGATTGGCGGCCGCGAGATCGGCGGCGCGATCGAGATCGGCTTCCTGCATGCCGATTGCCTTCAACGAGACCGGCGCGCCATTGTCGAGCGCCAGTGCGTAGAGGCCGCGCGCCGCGTCGTTCGTGCCGATCGCGCGGGCGATCCGCTGCATCGCGTCCGGCGCGTGCGCGGCGTTGTACGCGAGCGCATGCGGCAGCACGACCGTGTGGGTCGGCGCGTGCGGCAGGTTGAAGCTGCCGCCGAGCGTGTGACAGAGCTTGTGGTGCAGCGCCATGCCGACGTTGCCGAGCACCATGCCGCACAGCCACGCACCGTAGAGCGCGTCGCTGCGAGCGCCGAGGTCGGCGGGGTCGCGCCGTACGCCGGGCAGGCCGCGCGCCAGTGCGCGAATGCCTTCTTCGGCGACGAGGCTCATCACCGGATTCGCGTTGTTCGCGTAGAGGCCTTCCGCCGCATGCGCGATCGCATTGAGACCGCTCGTCACGGACAGCTCGACGGGCAGCGTGACGGTGAGCGCGGGATCGTAGATCACCGTCTTCGGCAACACGCGTGCGTCGGAGCCCGTGCGCTTGAGGCCGCCTTCGGTCAGGCCGTAGATCGGCGTCATTTCGCTGCCGGCGTAGGTCGTCGGGATCGCGAGGATCGGCAGGCTGCTTTCGAGCGCGATCGCCTTGCCGAGGCCGATCGTCGAGCCGCCGCCGATCGCGATCGCGCAATCCGCGTCGCACGACCTGGCAAACGCCTGCGCATCGCGGGCGATTTCGATCGGCACGTGCATCGTCGCGCGATCGTACAGCCCGGCCGCGCGCGCACCGAGCCGCTCGACGATGCGTTGCGCGAGGTCGCGCTGTTCCGGCGTGCAGAGCACGATTGCGCGTTGCGCGCCCAGTTCCAGCACTTCGCGTTCGAGATGATCGAGGCTGCCCGCGCCGAAGATCACGCGGGCGGGGCGTGCCTGATAGATGAAGTTCATGTCGTCGTCACTCCGTTGCGTAGTCGACCTGATGGCGCGCGATGCGCAGGCCCGTCAGTGCGTCGCGTACGCGTGTGTGTTCAGGATGCGTCGCGTAAGCGTCGAGTGCTTCACGCGACTCGAATTCAGCGACGAGAATCAGGTCGCACGCGTAATCGGCCGCGCTGAAATCCGCGCCGACCTCGAGGTGCGTCATGCCCGGAATCCGGCCACGCAGGCTTTCGAAGGCGGTCTTGACGGTGGTGCGTGCCACCGCGCGCTCGGGTTCGGTCGCGCCGGCGACGTTCCACATCACGACGTGGCGGATCATGCGGCGCGCTCCGCGGGATTGAGCACGAAGTCGTAGTCGAGCGTGTAGAACGGCGTGTCCATGCGCGATCCATCCGGCGCGAGGCCGGGCGCGTGCCGGACCCAGTCGGCGACGAGCGTCGAGCGCACGCCGAATACCGCATCGGAGTCGAGATAGCGGTCGCCGTCGCGGAACACGTGCGTGATCAGCGTTTCATAGCCGCGTGCCTCGATCATGAAATGCAGGTGCGCGGGGCGCCACGGATGACGGCCGAGCGCATCGAGCATCGCGCCGACGGGGCCGTCGTGCGGAATCGGATACGGCTCGGCGAGGATCGAGCGGAATGCGTAGCGGCCATCGGCGCCGGTGCGCAGCCGGCCACGCGCGCGGTGCGTGACCGAGCCGTCGTCGGCCGGAAGTTGCACGTCGTAGTGCCCGTCCTCGTCGGCCTGCCAGACTTCCAGTGAGGCGTGCGCGATCGGCATGCCGTCGATGCCGCGCACATGGCCCGACACGAAGCAGGGCTCGCCGCATGCGCCGTTCGCGATGTCGTCGAACATCCCGAAGTCGCGGCTGCCTTCGACGTAGAACGGACCGAATACGGTGGCTTCCGTGCAGCCGGCCGGCTTCGCATGGTTCTGCGCGGTGACGAGGGTCGACAGCCCGAGCACGTCGGACAGCAGGATGAACTCCTGGCGCGTGTCGTCGGTGATGTGGCCGACGGCGGTCAGGAAGCCGACCGCGGTTTGCCATTCGGCCTCGGTGAGCTTCGTCTCCCGCGCAAACGAATGCAGGTGCTGGACGAGACTGGTCATGACCGTGCGCAACCGCTCGTCGCGACAGCCGCCCAGCGACGCGATCACGGCCTGCGTGATGGTGTCTTCGTTGAGATTGCGCATTGGGGTTGTCTCCTGATGTCGTTGGATGGCGCGTTGACGTAACATTAATTCCTCCTTGGATCGTAAAAAAGATGGTTTGGAGGAGTTTTGTTCTCCGCCAGGTGGAAGAATTGAACGCATGGACAAGTGGACGCAGATCGAATTTTTCGTGCAGGTCGCCGAGCTGGGCAGCCTGTCGAAGGCCGCCGAGCGGCTCGGCATGTCGAGCGCGGCGGCGAGCCGCTGCCTGAACGCGCTGGAGGAGCGGCTGGGCGCGCGGCTGGTCGAGCGCACCACGCGCCGCCTGTGGCTGACCGACGCGGGGCACGAGTACCACCGGCGTTGCGTCGCGATCCTGACGGAACTGTCGGAGGCCGATGCGGCGGTCAATGAAGCGAGCGTCAATCCGGCCGGCACGCTGCGCGTGACCGCGTCCGTCTCGTTTGCGTCGATCTATATCGCGCCCGCATTGCCCGAGTTTCACCGGCGCTACCCGAACCTGAACGTGCAGATCGTCGCGGCGAACCGCTACCCGGATTTCATCGAGGCCGGCATCGACGTGGCGATTCGCACGCGCGAGCATGAAGCGGATTCGGGCATCACGGTGCGCAAGCTCGCCGAGACGCGGCGCGTGCTGGCCGCGTCGCCCGGGTATCTGGCGAAGCACGGTGCGCCGACGACGCCCGATGCGCTGTGCGACCACCGGCTGCTGGTCTACAACCTCGCGAACGATCCGTACGTCCTGCATTTCCGTCACGGCGCGCGGAAGCAGTCGGTCACGATCAAGAGCGTGCTCGATGCGAACGAAGGGCAGGTGATCCGCGCCGCGGCGCTTGCGGGCCTCGGCATCCTGATCCAGCCGCTCTACATCATTCACGACGATATCGTCGCGGGAAAGCTGGTGCCGGTGCTCACCGACTGGCAACTGCCGGCACTCACCGTCAACATCGCGTACCAGAGCCGCCGTCACCAGCCGGCGAAGATCCGCGTCTTCACCGAGTTCCTGATCGAGCGTTTCGAACGCCTCGGGCTCGCGCGCAAGTGGAAGGAAGTCGGCCGCTGATCGCAGGCCGGCGCTGCGCCGTCGCGCATTTCTCCGTGTGACGGAGAACTGTTCTCCCGAACGTCGTCTTTTTCGCCGCTGTCGTGCGCTTTACATTGCGTCTCCCCGGGCCTGCGATGCCCGGCTTGCGATGACACGATAACAATCCGGTCTGGAGACGACATGAAATTCGCATTGCGACGGGTGCCGTTGGCACTCCTGATCGCCGGGGCCATTCAGGCCCCGGCGTCGGCCACGGAGAACGGGCAGATCAGCTATCCGTTCGGCGTCAACACGGTACTGAACGGGATGCTCCCGCCGCCCGGCAACACGCAGTACTTCAACTACGCGCTGTACTCGGCATCGAACCGGTTTGCCGGGCCGGACGGCGGCAGCGCGGTGCCGGGGTTCCACCTGAGCGTCGTCGCGCAAACGCCGCGCGTGGTCCACACCTGGGGCGCGACCTTCGGGCCGTTTTCGCTGTCGAGCAGCGCGATCGTGCCGATCGTGCACCTGCATCTGTCGACGCCGGGCGGCAGCGGAAACCGCACATCGCTCGGCGACGTGATCCTCGAGCCGTTCATGATCAACTATGCGAATGCATCGAAGACGTTCTTCGCGTTCTTTTCGCCGTCGTTCGCGGTGCCGACCGGCGCGTATGCGGCGAACCGGATCGCGAACACGGGGCTGAACACGTATGCGTTCCTGCCGTACGTCAGCACGACCTGGTTTCCGGGCCGCGACTGGGAGATCTCGACGACCACGCTGCTGGAGCTGAATTCGCCGAACCATGCGACGCACTACCACTCGGGTGCGGTCGCCGTGCTCGACTACCTGGTCGGCTATTCGCTCGACCGGCGCGTGCAGCTCGGCGTGCAGGGCACGTTCCTGAAGCAGTTCACCGACGATACGCAGGACGGCATCAAGGTCGCGTCGGATGGCTTTCGCGGGCAGTCGGTCGCGATCGGCCCGCAACTGCGGGTCATGTGGGGGCCGGCGTCGGGCGTGGTCGTGAAATACCAGCACGAGTTCGCGGTGCGCAACCGGCCGCAGGGCGACAAGCTGTGGGTGCAGTTCAGTTTCCCGTTGTAGACGCGGCGCGCGTCGCCCGTCGGCAGGGCGCCCGGCACAACCTGACAAATTCCTGACGAATCGGGTTGATATTTTGTATCATCTGACGTTTTGCGTCGCCGGCCGCCCGGGCTACCCGGTGCGGCCGCGTGCGACGACGCCAGACGAAGATCGATACGACGTGACGAACACCAGATACCACCCGGCGCGCGGGGAGCGGCACGCTGCCGCGCCGCGCCGGCCCACCCGCGCGTGGCGCGCACGCGGCTGCACGACCTTGCTGGGTTGCGCGATGGCGACCTCCGGCGCGTTGGCCGCCGAAGCCGCCGCACCCGCACCGGACGAGCGGCATGCGCTGCCGGCGATCAACGTCAGCGCGCAGTCCGCACCGGCCGACCCGCTGACGCAACCGCTCGAAACGGGCTCGCGGCTCGGGCTCGCGAGCCTCGACACGCCCGCGAGCGTCGAGACGGTCACGGCCGACACAATCGACGCGCGCGGCGATCGCACGGTGCTGGACGCGGTGACGCGCACTGCAGGGTTCGCGAGCGCGATGGCGCCCGGCACCGGCGGTACCGCATTGAGCGTGCGCGGCTTCGGCGGGCAGGAATCGGTGATGACGCTGCTCGACGGCGTGCGGCTGATGCCGGCAGCCGACACGATCACGTTCCCGTTCGATACGTGGTCGGTCGAGCGCATCGAAGTGCTGCGCGGCCCGGCGTCGGTGCTGTACGGCGAAGGGGCGATCGGCGGTGTCGTCAACGTGGTGCCGAAGCGGCCGCAGCGCACGCGCGAGACGACGCTGCAGGTCGGTGTCGGCCTCGACGGCGCGAAGCGCGCTGCGTTCGACACGACGGGCGCGCTCGGCCCGCGGCTGTCGTACCGCTTCTATGCGAGCGATGCACGCGCGAACGGCCTCGCCGAGCGGGCCGATACGCATACGACGGCTGTCGGCGGCGCGCTGAAATTCGACGTGAGCCCGAAGCTCACGCTGACGCTCGACTTCGACTACGGCCGCCAGATGCCGGCGACCTACTACGGCGTGCCCGCGCCGAACGGCGTGCTCGATCCGACGCTGCGCAAGCTCAACTACAACGTCGGCGACGCGACGATTTCCTACTACGACCAGTGGACGCGCCTGTCGGCCAGCTACCGGCCGACGGCCGGCGTGACGATCGACAACCAGCTCTACTACCTGACGTCGAACCGTCACTGGCGCAATGCGGAATCGTATGCACTCGATGCCGCGACGGGTCTCGTCACACGCAGCGACTATCTCGACATCGGCCACCACCAGCGGCAGGTCGGCGATCGGCTGAGCGCACGCTTCGACGGCACGCTGTTCGGCCGTGCGAACCGCTTCGTCGTCGGCACGGAATTCAGCCAGATCACGTTCAGCGGCACCAACAATGCGCCGTACGGCGGCGAATCGACGGTGCCCGCGCACGGCTTCGATCCCGGCGTGTTCACGAGTCCCGACCCGACGGTGCCGCAGTTCAGCTCGCGGGCGCGGCAGGTCGCGGTGTTCGCCGAGAACCGGCTCGAAGTGCTGCCGCGGCTCGCGTGGGTGAGCGGCCTGCGCTACGACCACATCGCGTTCAACCGCGAGCAGGCGGCGACCGGCGCGGGCTTCGACAAGCGCTTCGCGAACGTCGGCTGGCGCACGGGCTTCGTGTTCGAAGTCGCGCCGACACTCAGCGCGTATGCGCAGTACACGACGGGCGCGGAGGGGCTCGGCTCGCTCGTGACGCTGTCCGCGTCGCAGGCGAACTACCGGCTCGCGACCGGCGAACAGTGGGAAGCCGGCGTCAAGCAGACGTTGCTCGACGGCCGCGCGTACTGGACGTTCGCGGTGTACGACATCACGAAGCGCAACCTGCTCAGCACCGATCCGCTCAATCCCGCGCTGCGCCAGCAGGTCGGCCGGCAATCGTCGCGCGGCATCGAGCTGACGGGCGGTGCGCGGCTGCCGCATGGCTGGACGGTCGATGCGAACGTCGCGCTGCTGCGCGCGCGTTACGACGCGTTCAACCAGAAGGTCGGCGGCACGACGGTGTCGCGCGCCGGCAATGCGCCGGCCAACGTGCCGCAGCAGACGGCGAACCTGTGGCTCGGCTGGGCGTTTGCCGAGCGCTGGCAGGCGAATGCGGGCGTGCGTTACGTCGGCGCGACGTATGGCGACGACGCGAACCGCGTGCAGGTGCCGTCGTACACGGTGTTCGATGCGTCGCTGCGCTGGCAGCCGACGTCGCGTACCGAGCTGGCGCTGTACTTGCGCAATCTCGCGAACCGCACGTATGCGGTGACGACGTCGAACGGCGGCGAGCAATGGCTGCTCGGCCCGTCGCGCTCGGCGGAGCTCGTCGCGACGATGCGCTTCTAGTGCGGCGCGGCGAGCTTCCCGTGGCGCACATGCTCGACATTGAACGCGTGAGCTGGTCTCCCGGCGGCGCGATCAGCGTGCTCGATTCGGTGACGCTGAGCGTGGCCGAAGGCGAGTTCGTCGGGCTGGTCGGCCCGAACGGCAGCGGCAAGACGAGCCTGCTGCGCTGCGTGTTCCGTTACGCACGGCCCGATGCCGGCCGTGTCGCGCTCGACGCGCAGGACGTGTGGCGCATGCGGCCGCGCGCGGTCGCGCAACGCATCGCGGTGCTGCAGCAGGAGACGCCGGACGATTTCGGGCTGACGGTCGACGAACTGGTCGGCATGGGGCGCACGCCGCACCTGCGGCCGTTCGATGCGGAGTCGGCGGACGATCGCCGGATCGTCGAATCCGCACTGCACGACGTCGGCCTCGTCGAGCGCCGTGCGCAACGCTTCGCGTCGCTGTCGGGCGGCGAGAAGCAGCGCGCGCTGCTGGCCCGCGCGCTCGCGCAGCAGCCTGAATTGCTGCTGCTCGACGAGCCGACCAACCACCTCGACCTGCGCCATCAGCTCGAACTGCTCGCGCGCGTGCGGCGCCTCGGCATCGCGACGCTCGCCACGATTCACGACCTCAATCTCGCGGCCGCGTATTGCGACCGGCTCCACGTGCTCGCGCACGGCCGGATCGTCGCATCGGGCACGCCGGCCGACGTGCTGACCGAAGCGCTGCTGCGCGACGTGTTCGGCGTCGCCGCGCTCGTCGATCGCCATCCCGTCACGGGCCGGCCGCGCATCACGCCGCTTCATCCGGAATGACCGCCATGCCGTTTCCTGCCTTGTTCTCCGCCTTGTCGTTGTCGTCCGTATCCCGCCGGCTGGTTGCCGCGACCGTGCTCGGCTGCGCGGCCGCTCAGGCGGGGGCCTATCCCGTCACCGTGCGCAGTTGCGATCGCGACGTGACGTTCGAGCGCGCGCCGACGCGCGCGGTGAGCAACGACGTGAACCTGACCGAGATGATGCTCGTGCTCGGCCTGAAGGACCGGCTCGTCGGCTACACCGGCATCGGCGGCTGGAAGACGGGCACCGCGCGCGTGCGCGACGCGCTGCGCGGTGTGCCCGAACTGGCGAGCCAGTATCCGTCGCTCGAGGTGCTGGCGGCCGCGCGCGCCGACTTCTATCTCGCGGGCTGGAACTACGGGATGCATGTCGGCGGCCCGGTGACGCCGGCGACGCTTGCCCCGTTCGGCATCCGCACGTACGAGCTGACCGAATCGTGTTCGCATGTGATGAAGCAGGCGGCCGCGTCGTTCGACGACGTGTTCCGCGACCTGAACAATCTCGGCCGGATCTTCGGCGTCGACGCGCGCGCCGCGCAGGTCGTCGCCGCGATGCGTGCGCGTCTCGCGGCGGTGTCGCGTGCGATCGGGCATCCGGAGCCGCTGCGCGTGTTCGTCTACGACAGCGGCACCGACAAGCCGATGACGACCGGCGGGCTCGCGATGCCGACCGCGCTGCTGGCGGCGGCCGGGGCACGCAACGTGATGGCCGATCTGCCGCGCAGCTGGACGCAGGTGAGCTGGGAAAGCGTGGTCGCGCGCGATCCGCAGGTGATCGTGATCGTCGATTATTCGGCCGTGACGGCGGCGCAGAAGCAGCAGTTCCTGCTGAGCCAGCCGTCGCTCGCGCGCGTGGCCGCGATCCGCGACCGGCGCTTCATCGTGATTCCGTACGATGCGGCGACGCCGGGCCCCGAGAACGTCGCGGCCGTCGAGACGCTGGCGCGCGCGCTGTATCCGGCCGCGTTCGCGGGGCCGGCGCGATGAGCGTGCCCGTGCGTGCGTCGCGGCCCGGCATGCGTGTGGTGTTGCCGGTGCTGGCGCTGCTGCTGGTCGTGTCGATCGTCGCGTCGGCCGCGTTCGGGCCGGCGCCGATCGCGATGCCGGCCGCGGTGCGGATTGTCGCCACGCACATCGTGTCGGCGTTCGGCGAGGCCGGCGCGTTCGCGGCGGGGGCGGGCGACGACAGCATCGTCTGGCTGATCCGGATGCCGCGCGCGCTGCTGGCCGCGATCGTCGGCGCAACGCTGGCCGCCGTCGGCGTCGCGCTGCAGGCGGCGACCGCGAACCGCCTGGCCGATCCGCACCTGCTCGGCGTGAGCGCGGGCGCGATGCTCGGCGCCGTCGCGGTCACTGTGATGGCCGGTGCGGCATTCGGCCCGTTCACGCTGTCGGCCGCGGCCTTCGCGGGGGCACTCGCAGCGACCGCCTGCGTCGTTGCGCTCGCTTACCGGCGCGGCCGGCTCGAATCGGACCGGCTGCTGCTCGCGGGCGTATCGGTGTCGTTCATGATGGCCGCGTTCGGCAACCTGCTGCTGTATCTCGGCGACCAGCGCGCCGCATCGTCGGTGCTGTTCTGGATGCTCGGCGGCGTCGGGCTCGCGCGCTGGGATCTGCTGCCGGTGCCGGCCGTGTGCGCGGTGCTCGCCGGCGGCGCGTTGTACGCGCGCCGGCGCGAACTGAATGCGCTGATGTCGGGCGATGTTGCCGCGGCCGCGCTCGGGGTGCCGAGCGCGCGGATGCGGCGCGAGGTCTTCGTCGTCGCGTCGTTCGCGACGGGGGCGATGGTGGCGGTGAGCGGCGCGATCGGCTTCGTCGGGCTCGTGACGCCGCATCTGTGCCGGCGCGTCGTCGGCGCCGAGCACGGCAGGCTGCTGCCGGTGGCCGCGCTGACCGGCGCGATCCTGCTCGTCTGGGCCGATGTGGCCGCGCGTACGCTCGCGGCGCCGGAGGATCTGCCGATCGGGATCGTGACCGCGATGTTCGGCAGCCTGTTCTTCGTCGCGTTGCTGCGGCGCCGCTGAGCGGCGTTGCTCACACCGGCGGCAGGCGGCCGGACAGTCGAGCGGTCAGGCGAGCGGTCAGTCGAGCGGACAGTCGAGCGGACAGTCGAGCGGTCAGGCGAGGGCAGCGAGGGCGCCTGCCGCGCGCGTCATTGCCGCGGGATGGCCATGCCCGCGCTGCCGCCGAATGCGTCGGCGTGGGCGAGGGCGCCCGGCATGTCGAACAGATTGTCGGGCACCGTTCGCGCGGGCAGCGTGATCACGAAGCGTGCGCCGCCGAGCGGCGAATCCTCGAGCCGCACGTCGCCGCCGTGTACTTGTGCGACCCGCCGCACGATCGCGAGCCCGAGCCCGAAGCCGCCGGTCTGCCGGTCGCGGCTGGAGTCGAGCCGCTGGAACGGTTCGAACACGCGGGCGCGTTCGGCGGCCGGAATGCCGGGGCCATCGTCGTCGACACTCAGCACGAGCGCGCCGGACGCGTCGCTCTCGGCGGCGAGCAGCACCTTGCGCGACGCGTAGCGCGCGCCGTTGCGGATCAGGTTCAGCAATGCGCGGGCGACCAGCTTCGGGTCGCACACGTGGGCGGCGGGTGCACCGAGCGTCGACACATCGAGCGCGATGCCGCGATCGGCGATGTCGTTCGCGACGTTGCCGGCGACGCTGTCGATCAGCGCATCGACGACGACTTCCATCGGCGCGAGCTGGCTCGCGCCCTGTTCGAGCCGGCCGATCGTCAGCAGCTCGGTGACGAGCTCGTCGAGTTCGCGCACGTCGCGCCGCAGCGCGTCGCGGCGTTCGCGCATCCGTCCCGTTTCGTCAGGCTCGGCAAGCAGCGCGAGCCCGAATTCGAGCCGCGCGAGCGGCGTCTTCAGTTCGTGCGAGATGCCGTGCATCATTTCGCGCTGCTGCTTGATCGATGCCTCGATGCGCTCGGCCATGTCGTTGAACTGCTGCGACAGTTCGTAGATGTTCGACTTGCCCGACAACTTCACACGTGTCGACAGCGTGCCGGCGCCGAATGCGCGTGCGGCGTCCTGCAGCTTGCGCAGGTCGCGCCAGTGATAGTGAATCCACAGCACTACCGCGAACAGCGTGCCGAGCGCGAGCAGCAGGTACGCATAGATCCGGATGTCGAGATCGGACGCTTCGATCGGCCGCGCATGCAGGACCGACCCATCCGCGAGCGGCATGTAGTAATCCTTGCCGTTATAGCTGATCGCAATTCGGCCGGCATTGAGATCGCGCAGCGGCGCGCCGCTCAATTGCGCACGGGCGGCGGTCATCGACAGGAAGCCGAACCCTTCGTTGCCGTGTTTCGCGAGCTCGCGCAACGCAAGCTCGCGCTGTGCGCCCGGATGGCGTTCGAGGTAGTCGTTGAGCACGAACGCATAAGTTGTCAACGAGTCGCGCTGCGCCTGCGCGCTGCGATCGTAGAAGATCCGGTCGAACGACAGCTGGATGAACAGGATCGACGCGGCGACGAACAGGATCACGACGAGGTACAGCCGAATCAACGGGCGGAGCATTTATTCGTCCCACGCAGAAGGGCTGAACAGGTAGCCGCGGCCCCAGATCGTCTTGATCTTGTGCGGCTCCGACGACGCATCCTCGAAGCGGCGGCGCAGCTTCGAGATGCCGGAATCGACCGAGCGGTCGAGCCCGTCGAACTCGATCCCGCGCAGCTGCTTCAGGATGTCGTCGCGGCTCAGCACGGTGCCGGCCGCGCGCGCAAGGATCAGCAGCAGGTTGAATTCGGCGGTTTTCAGGTCGACCGGATCGCCGCGCCATGTGACGGTGCGGTTCGGCGGCGAGATCGCCAGCTCGCCGAACACGAGCGCTTCGGGCGCGGCCACGAGTGCTTCGGCGGCGGCCGGCTGCGCGCGGCGCAGCAGTGCGCGGGCGCGTGCGACCAGCACGCGCGGCTCGATCGGCTTCGTCACGTAGTCGTCGGCGCCCGTCTCGAGGCCCGCGACCTGGTCGTAGACGTCCGCGCGCGCGGTCAGGATCAGCACGGGAACGTTGGTGAACGCGCGGATGCGCCGGCAGACCTCCATCCCGTCGAGGTTCGGCAGCATCAGGTCGAGTATCACGAGGGCGGGCTGGTGCTCGCGCACCGCCGCGACGGCGAGGTCGCCGCGCCGGACGACCGTCACCGCGAATTCATAGCCGTCGAGGTATTCGCGGACGAGCTGCGCAAGGCGGTCGTCGTCCTCGATCAGCAGTACGCGGTATTTGAGCGGATCTTCGTTCATGGTCTCCTCAGGATGCACGCGCCACTTCACATCCGGGCAAGCCGGTGTGCGGCGCGGCACGCGAATTCTATCCGGCGCACCGACGGCCGGGGGAGCGGGACGACAATCTCGAACAATCGAACACAATTGAGCACAGATTCCCCGAAGATTCAGGACAGTCTCGGCGCAGGGCGGCACCTAGACTGCGGGCTCCGTCACTCCTATCTCAATATTGTGCGCCCAATACTCCGCCGCTACCGCTATTGCATGCCGCTCGCCGGCCTGACCCTCGCCGCCGCCGCCCACGCGGAAAACCAGTATTCGCTGTCGCTCGGCGGCGGTTTCGCGCCACGCTATCAGGGCAGCAACCAGTACCGCGGCGTCGTTGCGCCGGGCTTTTCCGCGAAGTTCGGCAACGGCTTCTTCATCGACAGCACCGAGGGCGCCGGCTACCGGCTGGACCTGCCGCACGGCGCGTTCGTATCGGCGGCCGTGAGCTATGACGCGGGCCGCACCGACGAGAACCGCTTCGACATGCCGGGCTCCGACTACCTGAAGGGCATGGGCCGGATTCCGGGCTCGGTGCTGGTCGGCGTGCGCGCGGGCGTGACGCTGTTCAACGCGGCGGAACTGAGCGTCACGATCGACACCCCGGTGACGCACACGTCGCGCGGCGTGTCGGGGCACATGGATCTCGCGGTGCCGGTGTTCAAGACCGCGCAGCACGAGATCATCGTGACTGGCACCGTGCATGCGGGCTCGGGGCGCTACACGCAGACGTTCTACGGCGTGACCGACGCACAGTCGATGACGAGCCGGTTCCGGCCGTATTCGACGAGCGGCGGGATCGACAGCGCGTCGATGGCGGTCGCGTGGAACTGGACCCTGTCGCAGCACTGGTCGGTGCTCGCGACCGGCGGCGTGACGCGGCTGCTCGGCCGCTACGGCGACAGCCCGATCGTCCAGTCGCGCAGCAACTACTACGGCATCGTGGGCGCGACCTACAAGTTCTGAGTAGCCGTCCGGCGAGTCGACTGGAATGAAGCGAATTGTCCCGACGCGTGCTGGTTTCGACGATGCCGTCGAGCACGGCCAGGCGCTTGCGCGTGCCGTCTTGCAGCGCAGCGTGCGGTAACATGCAGGCGGCTTCGGCGCCAGGCCGAGCTGGCGACGCCGGTGCGCCGAAGCAGCGCGGCAGGCGGGCGCGAAGCCGCGGTTCGCTGGCCGCCAACCGTCCGGAAACGGCCGGCGCCGTGCGGAACCGATCATGCATGCAACGCCCGGCTGGCGCTGGCATGCGGACATGAACCCGATCCACCGGGCGCGAAAGGGAGAAACCGATGAAGAAGACGATCGCGATGATGATGGCGCTGGTTGCGAGCGCAACGTTTGCGGGATGTACGGACATGAAGACGAAGAATGCGACCGCAGGCGGCATGGTGATGAATGGCGAGCCGGCAGGCACGTCGCAGGCCTGCAAGGCAGACGCGGGCCCGGACGACGCACTGGTCGGCAAGACCGAGGCCGATGCGGCGGCGCAACTGGACGGCTGCCTGTGGCGCGTGCTCGAACGCGACGGCAAGGCGCTGCCCGGCACGATGGATTACCGGCAGGAACGCCGCAATCTCGGCATTCGCGACGGCAAGGTGATCTGGGTGCGGCGCGGCTGACGCGTTTCAGCCTGCAGGAAGCGGCGTGCGGCTGAGCGGGCCGGTGCGGCGGACGTCGGACGGCACGCCGGCAACCGGTTCGCGTATCGACGTCGATTCATCGCCTGTCGTGCGCGCGCCGGATCAACCGTGGACTGCGCGGAATCGATCCGGTAGAGTGGGGCGCCTTGACCGCATGCCAACCTGCCGTACGAAGACGACATGCGCGCTCCTGGCGTGGCGGGACGAGTCGTTTGCGCCGCTCGGCGCGCGCGTGTCGCGCTGTATCGACGACGACCCGGAATTCACGGCCGCGCTGGCCGACGCGCTGTATCCACATCTCCTGCGGCCGTTCCCGTCATGTTCGATCGCGTGCTTCGAGATCGATGCGAGCCGGGCCGCGCAGATGTCGGCATCGGTCGTGATGCCACACGGCACCGAGTCGTACAGCCGGCCCGTGAAGGGCGCAAAGATCCTTTCCGGACCGCGTACGACGCGACGTTGTCGCCGCAGCGGCTGACGGCCGCGCGCTTTCACGCGGTTGCCCAGGCACCGCGCGCTCAGGCTGCGGCCGGACGCGAGCACGCAGATCTCGCTCACGTTCGAGATTCAGTCTCCGCATGCATCGATCGTCGATCTGAAGTTCGACATCGTGCGTCCCCATGTGCGGGGCGAACCGCTGTTCGGCGCTGCGTTGCACGACGCGCTGTCGATTCACGTGCTGCAGGCGTCCGTCGAGCCGGACGCTGGATTGCACTTGATCGTGCGCCGCTCGAACCTGATGGGCCGCGGAATGTTGATGGAGAAGCCGGAAATTCAGAAGCACGATAGGTACGGCTTCCGTGACGGGTTCAACGAGAAAACCGGGATTGACTGGGAAGTGCTGAAATGATGCGTTCTCTGCTTCTTTTTGTGGTGTCGATGCTTTCTTTCGGAGGGGGTGAGATGGCGCTTGCGCATGATCGCCCTGATTATTTCGAAATTAGGAGTGGGCAGGGGCAGATGAATCCGTCGCCATCGATGGTCTTCACGGCCGACCGCCAAAAGGTGTCGTATTTTTCGCGAGGTCGGGATATCGACCCGATGCCGCCATCGAGTTACTTCGGCATCGGAAAATATACGGCGAATCTCACGGGAACCTATCGCCGGCATGTCGATTTGGTGAAGGCGACGCTGAGCAGCAGGACGATCCCCCAGATCCGTGCGATCAATAAGGGGTCCGTGCTCGTCTATTCGTTCGACAAGGACGGCCGCCACTATGAGGGCACGTACAACTATCAGTTCGATGGTCAGTTCAACAACAACCTTTCGGTGCTTTATGACCTGGCCCACGATCTGCTGGCGCACGGCACGCCGGAGATCAATCTGCATCCGACATTTGCAGTGCGATCAACGGCGGAACATCTCGTTGTCGACGTGACGTTATCGAACGATGGCAAGCATGACGTAACAGTCGACGGCCCGGATCATTGGTCGCCGGATCTGGAGTACCCCGATCTGCAGTATGTGCAGATCGGTGGCCACAGCGATAACGTCCGCTTGCGCATCAGGCTTGTCAGCAAATATCTAAGCGACGCATCGAGACATTACCGACGCAAGATTACCGTCAAGCCGGGGCAACCCGAAAAACTGGAATTTCTCGTGCCTTATGCCGATCTGACCTTTGGCGCCAGTTCGCCGATGCGCCGTGTCGAAGCGGGTAACTACGCTTTCGTCGGCGAGGTGAACCTCGACATCCGTCGTCCGGAGGAAATGGACGGGCGGTTCTTTACGCCGATGGACCGGCTGGACAACGTGACACTGACTGGGGAGTGATCCTGACGTGATGCGCGTGACACGGATCCTGGTGGTGATGACGTCGATTCTTGGCGTGACGGACATCGCGTCTGCGCACGACGCGCGCGGCCGTTTCGCGATCCGTAGCGGCGCCGGGCAAACCAATCCTGCACCGGCCATGGTGATCACGGATGAACACGGGATGCTTGCCTACTATTCGCGCGGAAGAGACCTCGATCACAGTGCGGAGGACCGCTATCTGGGCATCGGAAAATATACGGTCGAATCGAGCGACGCCTATGCCCGGCCGCTCGCGGAATTCAAGCACGTCCTGCGCAAACGCGACGCCGCGGTCCGGGACGCGGTCAATGCAGGACCGGTTCTGTCTTATTCGTTCGACATGGACGGACGCCACTACGACGGTGCATTCAATTACCGGGCGGAACAGCCGGTGCAGGACAAGGTCGTCGTGTTGTATTCGCTCGCGAAGGAATTGCTGGCCCACGGGATGCCGGAGATCAATCTTCGTCCGGTGTTGTCGATTCATTCCGTCTCGAATCGCTTGCTGATCGAACTCGAATTCAGGAACGAAGGCCGGCAGGCGGTGCTCATCGATGGCCCGGAAACCTGGACGGACAATCTCGCGATTCCGAGCCGGCAATATGTCGAAGTCCAGGGCAGCAACAACGCGGGTGCCGAGTTCAGGATCCGCCTCGACAGCAAGTATCTGATCGACGCATCGCGGCGCTACGCCAGCGAAATCGCAGTCAAGCCAGGCGAAGCGATCCGCGTCGGATTCGCGGTTCCCTTTGACGCGTTGTCGTTCGACCGCGATTCGTCCATCCAGCGGGTGGAAACCGGCACCTACGATTTCGTCGGTCGCATGCAGGGCAATTTCGACAAGCCGGACGAGATGGCCGGCAGGTTCTTCACGTGGACGGATCCGGTTCCGTCGGTCGGTTTGACGCGGGAGTGACATGATGCAGACCGAACACCCGTCGTGCGCGACACTGGCGGTCAGGAAGGGAAACGGCGCTCGTCGAGCGGGAATCCGGGCGGGTGGAGTCAGGGGGCGCCTGCCATGTTTTCTGATGGCGGTGTTTCTGTTCGGCATGATGTTGACCGCAACCGCAGAAGCACGTGAGGACTACTTCACGATACGGAACAGCCCGGGGCAGATCAAGCCTTCGCCTCCAATGGGATTCACGGTCAGCGGCGATCGCGTTGCTTACTATTCGCTCGGACGGGATCTGGACATCATGCCGCCGGCGAAATATTCGGGCATCGGAAAATACACGGCACAACTGACGGATCAATACAGGACGAAGCTCGACCAGCTGAAACGGATACTGGCCGGAGGCGAGATCGCTTCGGTTCCGGGCCGGAATATCGGATCGGTCCTTTCGTATTCGTTCGATCTGAATGGAAAGCGTTACGAGGGTAACCTTCAGTATCGATACAGCGACCCGATCGGCGGCACGCTATCGTTTTTTGTACAGTCTTGCACAGGACCTGCTTGACCACGGCACGCCGGAAATCAATCTGCACCCGGCGTTCACCGCGCATGCCGCGTCGGGCAATCTGGTGGTCGAGGTGGTGTTCGGGAATGACGGGACACAGGAAGTGGTCATCGACGGTCCCGAGAAATGGTTGCCGCAGCGGATAGACCCGAAAAAGCAATACGTCTACATCGGTGCGCTCAACGACGCCCGTGTCGGTTTCGATGTCCAACTGGTCGAGAAGTACTTGAGTCCCGCTTCCCGCCCCTACGCGTCCTCCATTTCCGTCAAGCCGGGGCAGCGGGTGAAAGTCGAATTCGTCGTGCCGTACGACGAACTGACGTTCGATCCGGGTTCGTCGGCGCAACAGATTCAAGGGGGCACCTTCCTGATGGTCGGCGTCGCAAACGTCGACATCCAGTCGCCCGCGGCAATGAAAGGCAAGGCATTCATACGGATGGACAAACAACCCGCCGTCGATTTGACCGAACGGTAAAGCGTGCATCGATGCATCGACGCCAGTCACTGAATGGATTGCCTTTCGCGAACCCCGAGCCCACCCATCATGTCGACCCGATCCGATCTCGGTGGGATTCCACCAGACGAGCGACGGCGATCCGCGCGGCAGTATCCGGCAGTTCGTGAGTGTGCGTCGCGGGCGCCAATGCGGGCGCCGACGTACAGGGCGCGATCGCGCAACGACTGGGCGGCATGTCGGCGATGACCGATGCGGTGCCCGGCGCTCACGACGGCGGCGCGCTCGTCGCCATTGCGATGAACGGGTTCAATCGCGGGGACGATGCACGCAATCGGTTCGGTCCGCCATCACCGGAAGCCAGCAGCAACGATGCAAGTTTGTGAGGATATCGATGAAATTCAGGGCAGGGATGCATGGTTTGGCGCTGGTCGGGCTGGGTGTGCTCGCGGCATGCGGCAAGCACGGCGTCGATGCGTCAGCGGAGCCGCACAACGTGTGCGTCACCGGATATAACGAGTACGGCCGCAAGCTTCACGAGTTCTGGCTCGACAACGAGCACAAGTCGGGATGCTTCGGCAATCCGTCGGCACGGGAAGACGGCGAGGCCTTCGGTGGCGGCGGCGGATTCGCGTGCGGCTGCAAGGTGACGCCCGGGCAGAAGGTGAAGCTGTTCTGGGAGTTCGCACAGCCGCTGGACGACATTCAGCGCGGCATTCAACCGGAACGCAAGACGATCGACGTGACGATCCCGCAGCCGGAATCGCCGACGTCGCGCTATCTGCGCGTGTATTTCCGCAAGAACGGCACCGCCGAGCTGCAGTGGGTTGACGACATGAACGCGCCCGAGCTCAAGCCGACTCAGGATTAGTGAGTGCCACGGCCAAAATCAACCTGAAGAAGGATGCCGCAAGCGCGGAGACGGATCGCGTCAAGGCGAAAGCCGAGCAGATGCTGTGGGTCAGCTTCTATCAGACGTCTATCACTCGCTGGTGTCGTCGGTAGGTATCGGCACCGTCCGGTACGACGGCCGCTCGATAGCGGCCAGGGCGTGGCGCATGCCGGTTGCCGACGCGCAACCGGCCCGCGCGTTACTTCGAGATGTACCAGAGCGCGTCGGTGCTGACACGCGTAGCCGGCGTCGTCGCGGCCGGTGCCTGGGGCGTGGCGGCAGGCGGTGTGTTCGACGTCACCGCGGTGGGCCACGTGGCCGGCGCGTTCGACGTGGATGAGGGCGTGGCCGTGTTCGCGGCCGATGCCGTTCCCGACGTCGACGGCGTATTCAGGTACCACAGCGCATCGGTCGACGCAGAGCGTTTTGCAGCCGTTGCGGCTGTCGCAGCCGGACTGGCTGCCGCATTCGTCGCCGCGCCGGCCGGCTTCTTCGAAGCAGCGGCGGCGGCCGCCGCACCTGCCGTACCGGCCTGCGCCGTCATGCCGGCGCCATTGCCCGCGCCACGCTGCGCGCGCGCCTCGAACGGCCCGAGCTGGAAGATTAACGTTTGCGCGGGACGCGTCAGAACGGCATACGGAAACTGCAGCTCCCACGACATCAGCACGCGCCCGGCCGACGTCTCGGTGAAGATCGCCGGCACGTGCTTCATGTCGCTGAACTGTACGTAGATCCGCGCGCCATCGTCGAAGACCTGGGTCGGCTTCGCCTGATCCGCACCGGTGACCGACCATCCGAAGTTGTAGGTGCCGGCCGGGCCGGCGGGGCCGCCTTGCGGCGGAGGCGGCGGGGCCGGCGAGATCGTGCGCGGGCGCGTGACCCCTTGGGGAGCGGACACGCTCAGGCTCGCGAACGGGTTGTACGCCTGGGCCTGTTGCGGCGGCGTAAAGGACGGTGGAAGGATAGGCATGGGTGTATCCGGCGAATCCGGCATGGTCCGGATTGCATCATAGACCTTGCGCGCATACGCGAGGCGCTTGTCGGGCGACGCGGCGTTGTACGCGCCGATCGCGTTCCAGTTGGGGCCGAGCTGGCGGATGTTCTGCGACAGGATCCACGCGCCGACATACGCGTTCGTGCACGCGTCGAACAGGCTCTCCCGCGTGATGCCCTCGCGCGCGAGCGTCGGCAACCACGTGCTGTTGATCTGCATCAGGCCGATGTCGACCGTGCCGTTGGTATTCGTGTTGAGCGCGTTCGGATTCATCCCCGATTCGACTTGCGCGATGCCGCGCATCAGGCTGACGCTCACGTGCTGGAACGCGGCTGCGTCGTCGAGGCAATCGGCCCGTGCGACGCCGGCGAGCGCGCACGACATCGCGATCGTCGCGGCGATTTTCAGCGTTTCTCGGCTGATCGAACGGGTTGTCTGACGCGGCATGGCAGGATGGGGCGGAATCCGGCCGCCCGGTGCAAGGAAATTACGCAGACGCGAAGTGTGCCATAGCGAGCCGGCAAATGGCTCACGTCAAACTTTCCTTTGCATTTGCCCATGCGTTCGCCACGCATTTTTATCGCGTCCGATCACAGGGTTCAGCGAAGCATTATCGGTAAAAATGGCCGGATTTTCGCGCGAATGCCGGGGTAGTGGCGGTGCGGGAATGCTGACGCGTCGCGTCATTCGCTTGGGGAAGTCGGTGCTGAATCAAACCGGATGGAAATCGCGCGGCAGTCGATATCCGGGCTGAAAGAGCGATGAACCGGCGATCCGGAAACAACGGCGGCCGAAGCCGCCGTGCCGGTTCATGCGAATGCGACCGGCCGCGCGGCGCGCAGCCGGTCGTCTGGCATCAGAAGCGGTGACGCAGGCCGAGGTTGACCATCGTCTGCGAACTCGTGCCCGCATAGCCGTACGAACCGATCGACGCCTGCGCGGCCATCGCGCCGCCCTTGCCGTCGCCGGTCTGGCCGCTCGCGTGTTGATAGGCTGCGGTCAGGTAGACGTCGGTGCGCTTCGACAGGGTGTAGTCCGCGCCGGCCGATACCTGGTGATAGGTGGCCGACGTGTCGCCGCCCGAGCGCGTGTAGCTGTAGCCGACGCCGACCAGCAGCGCAGTCGTCGCCTGGTAGTTCACGAAGCCTTGCCCCGTGTTGTAGTGCTCGTTCGAGCCGAACACCGAGCTTCCATCGCGGCGGTACTGCGCGTTGCTGTAGCCGAGGCCGAACGTGAACGGGCCCGCGACGTACTGGCCCGCGATGCGCGCGATGCCGATCGAATGCGCGCTCGCATAGCCGCTGTTGATCGGGCCGTCGAACGTGCCGTCCGACGAGCTGGTCCAGCCGCTGCGCAGGGCGGTCGACGCGGGGCTGTTGGTCGTGTGGAAGTAGCCGCCCGCGACGCTGAACGGCCCGTTGTTGTACGACACGGCGGCCGAATACGAATTCGCGGCGCCGGTGCTGCCGGCGATGCCACCGAACGAATACATCGCCGAGAACTGCAGGCCCGAATAGACGGCGGACGTGTACTTCACCGCGTTGTCGACGCGGAAGCTGTTGTCGTAGTTGTCGACGTCGCCCGGCGTTGCGAACACGCTGCCCAGATAGTTGTCGGCGGTGATGCCCTGCACGAGATCGACGAGCGGATCGTACTGGCGGCCGAACGTGAGCGTGCCGTAGCGGTCGCTCGTCAGGCCGACGAATGCCTGCCGGCCGAACAGGCGGCCGCCCTGGCCCTGGCGGCCGCTGCTCGGGTCGAAGCCGTCCTCGAGCTGGAACAGCGCCTTCAGCCCGCCGCCGAGATCCTCGGTGCCTTTCACGCCCCAGCGGCTGCCGGCCAGGTTGCCCGCGCTGCTGTTGCCGAGCATCCACGCGTTGTCCTTGCCCTGCGCATGGTTCACGTAGGTGATCGACGTGTCGATCACGCCATACAGCGTGACGCTCGACTGCGCATGCGCGACGGGTATCGCCGCGAATGACGCGATGGAAATCAGCGAGAGGGTCGTGCGTTTCATGTCATCTCCTTGCGCATTGGCTTGTGTTCGTGATTCGGAATGGCAGGAGACTACCGAGCCCGATTAAAACGGGAAAATGAAATTCTCTTTTGTGGCCTGAGAAAGACAGGGATGTACTCCGATCGCGGCGATCGAGGGATTTGAATTGTTGAAAAATGCGTATCAATTGGCGGTCATTTCGTGATTTCGCCATTGCGACTTGCATATCTCGCGATAATTCCGGGCAATTGGGGGAGGAATTAAGGCGGCCGGGATATTGCTATTGATACGTCAAATAATTATTTAATGAATCGAATTGGCCGGGTGTGGCGAATGTGTTAGCGATGCATCGCGCGCGCCTGGCGACGCATCGCGGCGTGGTCGCCCATTCCGGTCTCATTGCCGCGGCGTGCGTGGAGCGCCGTGCCTGGGCTCCCTCGGCATGCTCGGCAGCGACGCGTCGCCCGCCGGAGCGCGGCAGCACCCACCGCCCACCGAAACCCCGGCCGCCTGTCTCGTTTTGTATATAATAATCATTCTCATTTACAAAATCGTTGACGCCTGCGCACCCGGAACCCGGCCATGTCTGCTGACAAGCTGTCCCTCCATCGAGAAATCGACGCCCTCTACACCGGCCACCACGCATGGCTGCGCGGCTGGTTGAGCCGGAAGCTCGGTTGCGCGCACCGCGCAGCCGATCTGGCGCACGACACGTTCATGCGCCTGCTCGCGCGCGACGAGCCGATCGGCGCCGACGAGCCGCGCGCGTTCCTGACGACGGTCGCGCAGCGCGTGCTGAGCAACCACTGGCGGCGCGAGCAGATCGAGCGCGCGTATCTCGATGTGCTCGCGCAGCGCCCTGAAGCCTATGCGCCATCGCCGGAGGAGCGGGCCGTCGTGCTCGAGACGCTGCTCGAAATCGACCGGCTGCTCGACGGCCTGCCGCTCGCGGCGAAGCGTGCATTCCTGCTCGCGCAGCTCGACGGGCTCACGCAGGCCGAGATCGCGCGCGAACTCGGCGTGTCGCTGGCGACGGTGAAGCGCCATCTCGTGAAGGCCGGCGCGCAGTGCTTCTTCGCGATGGCGGCCTGACCGATGGCCGCCCCGGGAGTGCCGGCGGTGCCGCCCGAGATTGCGCGGCGCGCGGTCGAATGGTGGGTCGACCGGCAGGCCGGCCAGACGGGCGACGCGTTCGACGCGGCGCTCGCGCGCTGGTGCGCGGAGGATCCCGCGCACGACGCGGCATGGCGTCATATCGAAACGATGCAGCGCAGGTTCGGCGGGCTGGCGGCCGGGCTCGACCCGCAGGCTGCACGTGCGGCGCTGCTGCCACCGCGTGCGGGCCGTCGCCGCGCGGCCGTGAAAACGCTGGCCGTGCTGCTGTTCGCGGGCGGCGCCGCATGGATGGCCGAGCCCGCGCGGCGCGCGGCGATCTGGCCGGCCGACCTGCGCACGGCGGTCGGCGAACGGCGCACGGTGACGCTCGCGGATCGCACGGTCGTCGTGCTCGATACCGACACGGCGCTCGACGTGCGTTTCGACGACACCGCGCGCCGCCTGCACCTGCTGCGCGGCACGATCATGGTGACGAGCGGCCACGACGAGCGCGTGCCCGCGCGCCCGCTCGTCGTCGCGACCGCGCAGGGCGAGCTGCGGCCGCTCGGCACGCGCTTCGCGGTGCGGCAGCGCGAAGGCTTGACGCGTATCGAGGTGTTCGCCGGTGCCGTCCACGTGCAGCCCGACGATGCGACGGCCGTCGCGCGGGTGATCGCGGCCGGAGAGGGCGCGGATTTCACGCGTGACGCGATCGGCGTGCCGGCACCGCTCGACGCGTATGCGTCCGCGTGGACGGGCGGCATGCTCGTCGCGTCGCGTATGCGGCTGGCCGACCTCGTCGCCGAACTCGACCGTTATCGCCGCGGCAGCCTGCGCTGCGATGAGGCCGTGGCCGACCTGCGCGTGTCGGGTACCTATCCGCTCGACGATCCCGCGCGCGTGCTCGACACGCTGAAGGCGACCTTGCCGATCGACGTTCACTACCTGACGCGCTACTGGGCGACGGTCGTGCCGGCCCGTTCGTGAGCACGTCGAAAAAATTTTCCGCCGACCTGAGCTGTTTCTCGATGTTCGCGTGACATGGGTAATGAAAGCAGCACTGGCCCATCGTCCACCGACTTCCCGATCATGGTTTCCATCCGTCTCACGTATCGGCGCCGTCCGGCGCCCGCCCGACATCTGCCGCGCGCCACGCGCCCGGCCGCCCCCGCCATGCCCGCTCGCCTGGCGTGCCGGCTGGCCGGCGCCGTCCTGGTGTCGGCGCTGCTGCCGCTGCCCGCGCTGGCCGACACCGACACCGATGCGGCGCCGGCCGCGCAGCGCGCGGCGCGCCGAGCGTTCGACATTCCGGCCGGGCCGCTCGAAGCGGCATTGAACCGGTTCGGCCGCGATGCCGGCATCCTGCTCGCGTTTCCGGCCGAGCTGACGGCCGGCCTGACGAGCGGCGGCGTGCAGGGCCGCTTCGACGTCGACGGCGCGCTCGACCGCCTGCTGGCGGGCACCGGGCTCGTCGCGTTGCGCCAGCCGGGCGGCGGCTACACGGTGAAGCGCGCGGACGGCGCGGTGGCGCGCCCCGTGGCGGCCGGCGTGGCCGCGGGCGCCGAATTGCCCGCGATCAATGTGCGCACCAGCGCGCTGCGCGCCGAAAGCTATCGCGCGCCGAAGGAGGCGGGCGTGCTGCGCTCCGACATCCCGCTGCTCGACACCGCGCAGGCCGTCAACATCGTGCCTGCGCAGGTGCTGCGCGACCAGCGTCCGCGCAATCTCGACGACGCGCTCGGCAACGTCAGCGGCATCACGCAGGGCAACACGCTCGCGGGCACGCAGGACACCATCATGAAGCGCGGCTTCGGCGGCAACCGCGACGGCTCGATCATGCAGAACGGAATGCCGCTCGTGCAGGGGCGCGCGTTCAACGCGGCGGTCGACAGCGTCGAGGTGCTGAAGGGGCCGACGTCGCTGCTGTACGGGCTGATGGACCCGGGTGGCGTGGTCAACGTCGTCACCAAGCAGCCGCAGCTCAAGCGCTACAACGCGATCTCGCTCGGCGCGTCGACGTTCGGGCACGGCAAGAACGGCGGCAGTGCCACTTTCGATTCGACCGGACCGGTCGGCGATTCGCGGCTCGCGTACCGGCTGATCGTCGACCAGTCGAACGAGCAGTACTGGCGCAACTTCGGCGAATACCGGCAGACCTTCGTCGCGCCGTCGCTCGCATGGTATGGCCGCGATACGCAGGTCACGGTGTCCTACCAGTACCGGAAATTCCATTCGCCGTTCGATCGCGGTACCGCGATCGACCCGCGCACCAACGCGCCGCTCGACATTCCCGCGCGACGGCGCATCGACGAGCCGTTCAACAATATGGACGGCGAATCGCACCTCGCGCAGTTGAGCATCGATCACCAGTTCAACGCGGACTGGAGCGCGCATGTCGGCTACAGCTACAACCGCGAGACCTACGACGCGAACCAGTTGCGCACGACGGGCGTCGATCCGGTGAAGGGCACGATGACGCGCAGCAACGACGCGACGCACGGTTCGCTCAGCACCGACAGCTACGGGATCGGCTACGTGAACGGCAAGCTGATGCTGGGCGGGATGCGGCACGACGTGCAGGTCGGCTTCGACACCGAATACCGTCGCATCTACCGCAAGGACATGCTGCGGCAGGCCGTGAAGACGCCGTTCAGCTATATCAATCCCGTCTACGGGCTGCTGCCGCCGTCGAGCACCGTGTCCGCGAGCGACAGCGATCAGACCGACACGCTGCACGATGCGTCGGCATTCGTGCAGGACACGATCCACCTGACCGACAAGTGGATCGTGTCGGGCGGGTTGCGCTACATCACGTACAACCAGGTCGCGGGGCGCGGCCGGCCGTTCGTCGCGAATACCGATCTCAGCGGGTCGAAGTGGCTGCCGCGCGCGGGCGTCGTCTACAAGTGGACCGACACGTTCTCGCTGTACGGCAGCTATTCGCAATCGTTGAAGCCGTCGTCGTCGATCGCGCCGATGACGGGCTACATCATCGACGGCGCGACGCCGCCCGAGGAAGCGACCGCGTGGGAAGTGGGCGGCAAGCTCGACCTGCCGGGCGGGATGACCGGCACGCTCGCGTTCTTCAACATCGACAAGAAGAACGTGCTCGTGTCGCAGTACAACGACGCGACCAAGCTGACCGACTGGCGCACGTCGGGCAAGGCGCGCTCGCGGGGGATCGAACTCGACGTGTCGGGCAAGATCGGCGAGCGGGTGAACGTGATCGCGAGCTACGCGTACATCGACGCGAAGACGACCGAGGATCCGCTGTACGCGGGCAACCAGCTGTGGAACGTCGCGCGCCATACGGCGTCGCTCGCGGGCGTCTACGACTTCGGCACGGTGATCGGCGGCGACGACCTGCGCATCGGCGCTGACGTGCGCTACGTCGGCGCGCGCCCCGGCGATTCGGCGAACAGCTTCACGCTGCCGTCGTACGTGCTCGCCGATGCGTTCGCGACGTACGACACGCGGATCGGCAAGCAGAAGCTGTCGTTCCAGCTCAACGTGAAGAACCTCTTCAATCGCACCTACTACCCGTCGAGCGCGAACCGTTACTTCGTCGCGATCGGCGATGCGCGACAGGTGTCGCTGCTCACCACGCTGCAGTTCTGACCACGCAATCGCCGCGCGGCCGTCACGGCGGCGCGCGGCTTCGGAGAGGATCCAGATGAACCGGAACATGAAGACCGGCGCCGTGCGCGCCGTTGCTGGCGGCGCGCGGCGTCGCGCATTGCGTGCGATCGCGGGCTCGGTGCTCGCGATCGGCGCAGGCCTTGGCCTGGGCGCAGGTGTGGCCGCCCCCGCGTTGGCAGCCGACGCACCGCAGGCCGTCACGCGCGTCGCGATGCTCGTGCAGTTGCGCGGCCCGAACCTGAAGGTCGACGAACGCATCGTCCAGCATCTCGGCGAACGCGGCTACGCGGTGCGCCTGATCGACGAATCGTCGACGCCCGATGCGGCGCGCGATGCCGACCTGGTCGTGATTTCGTCGACGGTGTCGTCGAAGAACGTGCGGCCCGGCTGGCGCACGCTCGACAAGCCGCTCGTGACCTGGGAAAACGACCTGCTCGACGATCTCGCGATGACGGGCAAGCGTCACGACGCCGACTTCGGCGAAACGGGCAAGGAGCGCTACCTGTGGCTCGTCAATGCGCCGCATCCGATCGCGGCTGGGCTGCCGGCCGGCGTGACGAACGTGTACGGCAAGCAGGCGCCGATGAGCTGGGGCAAGCCGGGGCTCGGCGCGACCACGATCGCGACCGTCTACGGTCAACCCGACAAGGCCGCGATCTTCGCGTACGAGAAGGGCGCGACGATGGACTACGAAGCGCTCGCGCCGGCGCGCCGCGTGATGTTCTTCCTCGACAACGACACGTTCGTGAACCTGTCGCCGGCCGGTATCGCGCTGTTCGATGCGGCCGTCGACTGGGCGGCCGGGCGGCGCTGATTGGCAACGGCGGCCCCAGGCCGCTAGGTCGCCTGCGCCACCGCTTCGATCAGTTGCGCGAGCATCTGCGCCGGCTCCGACATCGTGCGCCGCGCGCGATGCACGAGCCCGATGTCGCGGTGAAACGTGTGAGGCCCGAGGTCGATCGCGCGCACGCCGGCCGGCCAGCGGCGATACACGCCGGTCTGCGGGACGAGCGCGACGCCGACGCCGTTCTCGACCAGCTTGACGATCGCATCGAGCTCGTCGAGTTCGCAGGTGTCGCGCACCGCGATGTGCATCTTCCGCAGAAAACGATCGACCTGGCGGCCGCCGAACGACGCGCGGTCGTAGCGCACGAACGGTTCGCTCGCGAGCAGTGCCGCCCAGTCCTTGCCTTTCACGCTGCGCGGCACGATCAGCCGGAACGGTTCCTGCGCGAGCGTCGTCCAGTGCAGGTCGCTCTGCAGCGAAAACGGCGGCCGGATGATCGCGGCCATGTCGATTTCGCCCGCATCCACCCGGTTGACCAGTTCGATCGACAGCCCCGGTATCACGCGCGTCCGGCACGCGGGATGCCGGCGATGGAAATCGGCGAGCGCGGCCGGCAGCAGCGCGCTCTGCACCGACGCGATCGCGCCGATCGTCACGCGCACGGCGGCCGGCGAACCGGGCGCCGTCGAGCTCAGGTTGTCGTACAGGCCGAGCAGCGCCTGCGCCTGGTCGAGCACGTGATGGCCCATCTCGTTGAGCCGGGCCGACCGGCCTTGCCGGTCGAACAGCGCGAAGCCGAGCTCGGCTTCGAGGCGCTGCATCTGCGCGCTCACGGCCGCCTGTGTGAGCCCGATACGGTTGCCGGCCGCGGCGAACGTGCCTTCACGGGCGACGGCGACGAGGGTTTTCAGTTCGCGGATCATTCATCAATTCCGTTTGTGAATGATGCAACTATATATTGATTTAATTTCTGCTTGACCTTGACTAACATGGTGCCGTCCTCGCGCCACGCGAGCGTTCCATCACGAGGCAACCATGAGTCTTTCCCCGTTTCACCTGGCGATCCCGGTCTACGACCTGCCGGCCGCGCGCGATTTCTACGGCCGTGTGTTCGGGCTGGCAGAGGGGCGTTCGAGCGCGCAGTGGGTCGACTTTGACTTCTACGGACATCAGCTCGTGATCCACGAGCATCCGAAGACCGCGTCGCAGGAAGGCGCGCATACGAATGCGGTGGACGGTCACGACGTGCCGGTGCCGCATTTCGGGATCGTGCTCGACTGGCCGAGCTGGGAGGCGCTGGCTGAGCGGCTGCGATCGTTCGGCGTGACCTTCGTGATCGAGCCGTATGTGCGGTTCCAGGGGCAGGTCGGCGAACAGGCGACGATGTTCCTGTTCGATCCGTGCGGCAATGCACTCGAATTCAAGGCGTTCCGCGACATCGGCCAGTTGTTCGCGAAGTGACCGGCGGCGCGATCGGCGCCGATTGAAATTGGGTGCGAGAATGCGGCCTCCGGCCCGGATGTGCGCATGCGCACCGGCCGGCGCCGCGCCGCACGGCAACCGTGCGTGCCGTTCTCCAAGGAACCCGTATGGACAGTCACATCGCTCCGGTGGAGCTGAAGAAAGCCTACCGTCTCCTCAACCACGGCCCGACCGTGCTCGTGTCGGCCCGCCACGACGGTGTCGACAACGTGATGGCCGCCGCATGGGCGTGCGCGCTGGACTTCCTGCCGCCGAAGCTGACGGTCGTGCTCGACAAGACCGCAAAGACGCGCGAACTCGTCGAGCGCAGCGGCACGTTCGTGATCCAGGTGCCGACGGCCGCGCAGATTCAGCTCACGCATGCGGTCGGCACCCACAGTCTCGCGGAGCGGCCCGACAAGCTGCGCGAAGCGGGCGTCACGCTGTTCGACGTCGAAGGTCACGACCTGCCGTTCGTCGCCGGCTGCTCGGGCTGGCTCGCGTGCAAGCTGATTCCGGAACCGCACAACCAGCAGGCCTACGACCTGTTCATCGGCGAGGTGGTCGCGGCGTGGTCCGACACGCGCGTGTTCCGCGATGGCCACTGGTATTTCGAATCGGCCGATCCGGCACTGCGCAGCCTGCATTACATCGCGGGCGGCAATTTCTATGCGATCGGCGAATCGCTGCACGTCGATCCGGACGCGAAGTAAGCGTCGGGCGGGCGTGCTGTCCCGATCCGGGCGCGCGGTTCACGCGCGCTTTTTCAATTCCATCAGCATGGTTGCGGCGAATGCCTGCGCGACGCGCGGCAGCGTGCGGCCGCGCTTCGTGATAAGCGCGATCGGCCGCACGAACGCGGGGTCGTCGATCGGTTTTGCGACCAGCTCGGGCTCGGCGCGCACCTCGCGTGCAGTCGCCGGCAGGATCGTCACGCCGAGCCCGCCGCGCACCATCGCGACGGCCGTCATCATGTAGGTCGGCTCGCACGCGATGTCGGGCGTGCAGCCGGCCGCGTCCAGTGCGGCATCGACGACGCTGCGCACGCTCGTGCCCTGTGCGGTGAGCACGAGCGGCACGGCTGCGACGTCGGCGGTGGTCACGCGGCGTTTGCGCGCGAGCGGATGATCCTTCGGGCACACGGCGACGAGCCGGTCGGCGCCCGCATACAGCACCTCGAGCGACGCATCGAACGTGTCGCCGCCGGTCAATCCAAGATCGGCCTCCTCGTTGCGCACGAGCGCGGTGACGAGGCTCGCGACGCCGTCGCGGATCTCGAAGCCCGCGCGCGGCACCTCGCGCCGGAACGACTGGATCAGCTCGGGCAGCAGGCTGGACGCAAAGGTCGGCAGACAAGCGAGCCGCACCGTGCCGCTCGTGCCTTCGCCGAGCGCGCGCGCATCGCGCAGCACGCGCTCCATGTCGTCGAGCGAGCGTTGCAGCAGCGGCAGCAGCTCGCGCCCGGTTTGCGTGAGCGCAACGCTGCGGCTGTTGCGGTCAAACAGGCGCGCGCCGACGATTTCCTCGAGCCGGCGGATCTGCACGGTCAGCGCCGGCTGCGACAGGTGCAGGCGCGCGGCCGCGCGCGTGAAGTTGCCGGCCTGCGCGACGGTGACGAATGCGCGAATGTCGCGGAGATTCAGATCCATAATGATTCGTGATTGCTGCGATCAAATCATTTCAATTGTGCTATCGCTGCGCCGACCTTACGCTCGTCTCCAACAAAAGACAAGGTAGGAGACACGGATGCTGCCGTTACTCGGGCTTGGCACGATCGTCGTGCTGCTGGCCGCGATTCTGTCGAAGCGGATGTCGCCGCTCGTCGCGCTGATCATCGTGCCGATCGCCGCGTCGCTGATCGGCGGCTTCGGGCTGCACACCAGCAAGTTCGTCATCGACGGGCTGAAGGGGCTCGCGCCCGTCGTCGGGATGTTCGTGTTCGCGATCCTCTATTTCGGGACGATCACCGACGCCGGCACGCTCGACCCGATCATCGACCGCATCCTGCGCGCGGTCGGCACGCGGCCCACGCGCATCGTGATGGGCACGACGCTGCTCGCGCTGCTGATCCACCTCGACGGCTCGGGCGCCGTCTGCTTTCTCGTGACGATTCCGGCTGTGCTGCCGCTGTACGACCGGCTGAAGATGGACCGTCGCGTGCTGGCTGCCGCGGTGTCGATGGCGGCGGGCATCAACTTCCTGCCGTGGACGGGGCCGATGATCCGCGCGTCGGCGTCGCTGCACCTGCCGGTGTCGGCGCTGTTCAATCCGCTGATTCCGGTGCAGGCGATCGGGCTCGTGTTCGTGTTCGGCGTCGCATACTGGCTCGGGCGGCGCGAGGAGAAGCGGCTCGGGTTGTCGCGCGACGATGCGTCGATCCCGCTGCCGAAGCGCGAGCTGACACCCGACGAGCAGGCGTTGCGGCGGCCGCACCTGTTCTGGTTCAACCTGGTGCTGACGCTCGTCGTGCTCGGCACGATGGTCGTGATGGGCGAGAAAATCCCGCCCGCGATCATGTTCATGGTCGGGCTGTGCATCGCGCTGATGGTGAACTACCCGGACGTCGACATGCAGAGAAAGCGCATCGATGCCCATGCGCGTGCCGCGCTGATGATGGCCGGCATCCTGCTCGCGGCCGGCGTGTTCACGGGGATCATGCAGGGCAGCGGGATGCTGAAGGCGATGGCGCAGGCGGCGGTCGGCTTCGTGCCGCCGTCGATGGCCGGCCACATCCCGGTGGTGCTCGGCTTCGCGTCGATGCCGCTCAGCATGCTGTTCGATCCGGATTCGTTCTACTTCGGTGTGCTGCCCGTGATCGCGGAAGTGGCCGGCCAGCTCGGCGTGCCGGCCGTGCAGGTCGGGCAGGCCGCGCTACTCGGCCAGATGACGACCGGGTTTCCGGTCAGCCCGCTGACGCCCGCGACGTTTCTCGTCGTCGGCCTGTGCGGCATCGAGCTGGCCGAGCACCAGAAATTCACGTTCCCGCTGCTGTTCGGCGCCTCGATCGTGATGACGATCGCGTGCGTCGTGCTGGGCATTTTTTGATCTTTCCCGGCGGTGAAATCCGCCGGACGACGGTACGGACATGACAGCAAAGCAACCTGAACGGCACGTGCGCATCGGCGCGGGCGCCGGCTACTCGGGCGACCGGATCGAGCCTGCGGTCGAACTGGCCGAACACGGGCAGCTCGACTATCTCGTCTTCGAATGCCTGGCCGAGCGCACGATCGCGATCGCACAGCAGGCGCGGCGCAAGGACCCGGCACTCGGCTACGATCCGCTGCTCGACGCGCGGATGCGCGCGGTGCTGCCGGTCGCCGCGCAGAAGGGCGTGCGCATCGTGTCGAACATGGGCGCGGCGAATCCGCGTGCGGCCGCACGGCGCACCGCACAGATCGCGCAATCGCTCGGTTTCGCGAAACTGAAGGTCGCGGCGGTCGAAGGCGACGACGTGCTCGACGTGGTGCTGCGCGGCGCGTTCCGCTTCGAGGAATCGGGCGACGACGTTGCCGCGTATCGCGACCGCATCGTGTCCGCGAACGCGTACCTCGGCGCCGCGCCGATCGTCGACGCGCTCGCGGCCGGGGCGGACGTCGTGCTGACCGGACGCGTCGCCGATCCGTCGTTGTTCGCCGCGCCGCTGATCCACGCGTTCGGCTGGCGGATGGATGACTGGGACAGGCTCGGGCAGGCGACGGTGGTCGGCCACCTGCTCGAATGCGCGGGGCAGGTGACGGGCGGCTATTTTGCCGATCCCGGCTACAAGGACGTGCCGAACCTCGCGCGGCTCGGGTTTCCGATCGGCGAAGTCGGGGCCGACGGCGCGGTCGTGATCACGAAGGTGCCGCACGCTGGCGGCCGTGTGAGTACGGCGACCTGCAAGGAACAGCTGCTCTACGAGATTCACGATCCGGTGCGTTATCTGCAGCCCGACGTCGTCGCGGATTTCACGCGCGTGGCGGTCGTCGAGGAGGCGACCGATCGCGTGCGCGTGACGGGCGGGCGCGGCACCGCGCGGCCCGACACGCTGAAGGTGTCGGTGGCGTACGTCGACGGCTGGATCGGCGAAGGCCAGATCTCGTACGGCGGCCCGGGTGCGCTCGAACGCGCGCGTCTCGCGCTCGAGATCGTCCGCGAGCGGTTGCTGCTGACCGGCGTCGTCGCGACCGAGTTGCGCTTCGACCTGATCGGTGTCGATGCGCTGTATGGCGACGCGACGCCGGCCGTGCGCGGCGAGCCGGCCGAGGTGCGCGTGCGGGTGGCCGGCCGTGCGGCGAGCGCCGCTGAAGCGGCGCGGATCGGCAACGAAGTCGAGACGCTCTACACGAACGGACCGGCCGGCGGCGGCGGCGCGTTCAAGTCGACGCGCGAGGTGATTGCGGTGCAGTCGGTGCTGCTGCCGCGCGCGGCAGTGACGCCGACGTTTTCATTCGTGGAGGCATGATGAAACTGCGTGAACTCGCGCATGCGCGCACCGGCGACAAGGGCAATACGCTGAATGTGTCGGTCATCTGTCGCGATCCGCGTCATTACGATCATCTGCGCGTGCATCTGGATGCCGAAGCCGTGAAGGCGTGGCTGGTGGGGATCGTGCGCGGCGACGTCGTGCGTTACGAATTGCCGGCGCTCGGCGCATTCAACTTCGTGCTGCGCGATGCGCTCGGCGGCGGCGTCACGCGCTCGCTCGCGCTCGACGCGCACGGCAAGTCGGTCAGTTCGGCGCTGCTGGCAATCGAGGTGCCCGCCCCGGCGTGACGGATGTGGCCGCCGGAGACGGGCACGCCCTTACGGAATCAGCAATTCGCGCAGGCCGTTTGCGTGGTCGATGCGTTCGCCGGCGACGTGCAGGCGCTGATCCCGGCGATAGTCGTAGACCGCGCGCGACGCGGCGAGCTGGTCGAAATCGAGTTCGACCGCGTGGCGCGATTCGGCGTTGCCGGCCTCGAAGATCAGGTTTCCGAACGGATCGGCCGCGAGGCTGCCGCCCGCGAACACGACGTCGTGCGTGCTGCCGCCGACGCGGTTGGCGACCACCGCGAACACCTGGTTCTCCATCGCGCGCGCCGTGGCCGACGTGCGGTGGACGGAGCGGTACGGTTCCATATTGCCGTCGGTGATGAGGATCAGCTCGGCGCCGAGTGCGGCGAGCGCGCGGCCGGTTTCGGGGAATTCATTGTCGTAGCAGATCAGCAGGCCGATCCGCACGCCGCGCCATTCGATCGTCGCGTAACGGTCACCGGGCAGGACGACGCCGTGCTCGTTCACCCACAGGTGGGTCTTGCGATAGCGCAGCGCGATGCCGTCCGGCGTGACGAATACCGTGGTGTTGTAGAAGCGGCCGCCGTCGTTCTCGATCAGCCCGACGACGACGGCGACGTCACGCGCGCGCGCGGCTGCGATGACCGCGCCGACGCTCGGGCCGTCGAGCGGCTCGGCGCATTCGGCGAGATTCGACGGATCGAGGAAGCCGGTGAGCTGCGCTTCCGGAAACATCACGATGTCGGTGCCCGGCGCGCAGGTCGCGATCGCGGCGAGCGTGCGCTGCAGGTTGTAGTGCGTGTCGCCGTCGCGACCGGCGAGCTGGACGATGTCGAGCTTCAGTTTCATGGCGATGTCGGTAGCAGGGGGCCCGTCGCCGGTGGCGCCGGAAGGGTGGGTAAGGAGGCCCCAGTATGCGCCGAAGCGGCGGATTTCCCATCCCGCCGGCGCGTTAACCCGTCGGGGGTATTGCGCTTTGGCGCCGCCAGTGGCGGCGAGCGCCGACCCGCGTGACCCGCGATGCGTTTCAGCTGCCGGACTGCGCGTTCAGGAACAGCGAGAACAGCTCCGATTGCGAGTTGATGGCGAGCTTCCCGTAGATGTTGCGGCGATGCACCTTCACCGTTTCGGCGGAAATCGACAGCTTGTTCGCGACTTCTTTGTTCGAACGGCCACTGAGGATCAGCCGGATCACGTCGAGTTCGCGCGCGGTGAGCGGCGTGCCGAGCCGTGCCATCGCCTGCTCGAAACCGTCGTGTGCGCCGGGCCGGCGCGGCGGCGCATGTTCGGCGGATGCGGGCTCGAACGCGAGCCGCTGCCGCATCAGCCCGGCCACCCACGGCCGGATCAGGTCGAGCAGCGCCACCTGCTCGGGGCTGAAGCGCCGCTTGCTGCCGAGCGACAGGCACAGCGTGCGCGCATCGTCGAGCACGACGTTGAACTGCACCTCGTCCTCGACGACGTTGTGCGTGAAATAGAGCGTGTAGTACTCGGTATCGCGGAAGCATTCGGGCGCGACGTCGGACAGCCGGAACAGGCCGCTTTTCGGCGCATCGCGGTTCGCGATGTAGAACGGGTCGAGCTGGTACAGGCCCTGTACGTAGTCGCGGAACAGCGGGTCGGGGCCGCCGCCTTCGTACGGGCATTCGGCGAACACCTGCGGGCGGCCGTCGCCGAACGTCAGCGCGACCCAGCTGTCGACCGCGACGTATTCCTCGATCAGCCGGATCAGCGCCAGCCAGAAGCCCGGCTGGTCGAGCGACTCGATGAGCCGCCCGACCGAGCGGTGCCAGGCGACATCCTGCAACGTGAGGTTCATGCGTGTTCCGGGTCGGGCGGGACCGGTCGGGACGCATCGCGCCGTCGCGCCGTGCGCATCGACCGGATCCGGGAATGAAGAACGAGATCGTACCGCCGGACGACGCGAATGGCGAGGCCGCGCACCGCCTCCGTCTCCTGATAAGCTATCGCGATTCCGAGAGGGAGCAGTCGTTGACTCCCAGTGCCAATACCAAGACCAAGACCCATAACGATATGACAACGATGCCTTTGACGGGCCAGCCGCTCGACACGTTGATGAACCGGCTCGAAGCCGATCTCGAAGAGAGCGACTCGAGCCGCGAGAGCGACCTTGCGGCACGACTGCGGGCCCAGCCGTTGCGTGCCGATTCGCTCGACGCGATTGCGCGCCTGCACACGCTGTGGATGCACGCCGGCGATCCGGCCGCTGCGCGCGCCGTGCTCGACGACGACGGCGCGGGCGTGCACGACGCGGCGCCGCCCGACGCGCGGCCCGACATTCGCATGCAACTCGCGCTGTACCGGCTGCAGGTCGCCCGGCACCTGGGCGAGAACGACGCCGTCACCCACGCGATCGGCGAGATGCACGACGTCGTGCGCACGTCGCCGACGCTCGATGCCGATCGCTTCGTCCGCGCCCGCATTCTCGATACGCTGGAATACGACCACGCGGAGCATGCGCTCGACGCGATCGACCTGCGGCATGCGTTGAATGGCGCGCTTGCCGACCGGGCCACGTTTCGCGCGTGGGACGACGCGAACCGGCAATGCCTGCGTGCGTGGGCACTGCGGCGGCTTGGCCGGGACGACGACGCGCGCGCGGCGGCCGAGGCCGCGGTGGCGGCCATCGCGTCGGCAGGCGCGGACCAGGACATCGATGCCGATGACTGGCTGCGGATCGGCCGCGCGATGATCGAGATTGCGCCACTGCAGTTCGACACGATTCGCCAGGCCGTCGAGTCGCGCATTGCCGACTGGGCACTGCCGCCGCGTCGCGAGGCCGAAGTGAGGCTGGCGCGGCTTGCCGCGCGGGCGGCACACGCGCAAGGCGATCTCGACGGCGCGCTCGCCCGGTGCGAGATGGCGAGTCACAGCCTCGAGTCGGACGGCGGCGACGACTTCATCGAATACGAACTGCCGTGGCTGCTCGAGGCGGGCCGCTTCGACGACGCGGGGCGCCGCGCGTTCTTCCACGTGTACCAGATCGAAAGCAGCATGCTCGACCGGGTGGGGCAGATCATCCACGCACGTCTCGCCGAGCCGACCGACACATCGGTCTGGTGGCCGCTGTGCGCGATGCGCGCAGCCGGTTTCGCGCCGACGCTCGAACGGCTCGTCGAACTCGGCGCGGAACAACCCGACGCGCTGGCCGCCCGTTCGCCGACGCACGGCGAGATCTTTGCCGCGCTCGGCTCGCTCGAGGGCGATGCGTTGCGTTACGCGGTCGCCGATGCCGCACGCGAGGTCGCGCTGCGGCGCGCGCCCGGCCATCCGTGGATCGCGCGGCTCGCAGCGGTCTACGACGGCGAAACCGGACGCATCGACGCGACGACCCAGGCCGCGCGCCTGCTCGCGGCCGCGCAGGAAGGCGAGATGCACGACAACCGCACCGCGTTCACGCTGACCGAGGCGCGCATGCGCGCGCTGGGTGTCGCCGCCACGATGAAGCTGCCGCCGCCGTCGCTGCGCAGCGGCTTGTGGAGCTACGCATTCTCGGGCTGGATCGAGGGCCGGGTCGAGGAGGCGATCGAGGCGCTGCCGGTCGAGGAACAGGCGCCGGTGCGCGCCGACCTTCTGCGCCTGCGGATCGCCGCCTACGAGCAGGGTCGCGCGTGCATGGAGCGCTTCTTCGAGACCGGCAAAGGACACCCGTACGACGCGTGTGCGCACCTGTATTCGATGCTCTGCAACAACCTCGCGATTCTCTATCGCGAAGAGGACCGTTACGACGAGGCGCTGGTCCTGCATCGCAGCGGGATTGCGGCGAGTTCGTTTGCCGAGCATTACGACGGTGTCCGCTACGTGCTCGCGTGCCAGGGCAAGGACGACGAGATGCTCGAGGCCGCCGAGCAGCTATGGCATTACGCCGCCGAATATGGTTTCAGCCGGCACGACCCGAACTGGTACGTGCGCGATGTGGTGCGCGCGCTGTATCGCGTCGATCGTTGCAACGAACTGCCGATCTGGCTCGAACGCCTCGTCGGCTGGCAGCGCGAACACGATCAGGGCGACGGCAGTCTGCCCGACGAGGCGCTGATCACCCGCTTCTTGTTCGTGTCCTACATGGCGGCGTCGCATCCGGACCAGGCGTCGGCACTGTACGACGCCGCGCGCGGGCAGGCCGATGCGTCGCGCGATCTGGATGTCCTGCTCCGGGCTGGCGACGCGGCATACGAACTGGGCCGCCTGTCGGATGTGAAGTATTTCTACGAACGTGTGCTCGCCGGCAACCGGCACGCCGCCGAACCGATCGACCTGATGGAGGACGTGATCGAGCAGCGGATCCGCGAGGCCGACGCGCCGGCGGCGCCGGATCCGGCGACGGCCGCGCCGAACAAGCGCTGGTGGAAGTTCTGGCAATGACGGCCGTCGATCGGCGGGCCGGCTACGCGCCGCGCAATGCGCTGAACGCCGATGCGCTGAAAGCGGCAATCGCCGCGCGCAGCACCGTGCGGGGCGATGCCGACGCGGTGCGCGCGTGGCTGCTCAACCATTTCTACCGGCATGTCGTCGCGAACTTCGAGCCCGCGCGCACGATCGGGTCGCTCGACGATGCGCGGCAGGCGCTCGGCCAGGCCACACCGCCGGCGTGGGTCGCGCGGCACTTCGGTTCCGGCGCGAAGACGATCGGTGAGGCCGACGCCGGCCGGCAGGCTCCGGTCGTCTGGGTCGACCCGGCCGATCCGCACCTCCTCGCACTCGAAACCACGCTCGTCGAGTTTCTCGAATCCCGCAAGGGAACCGGGCTCGAGGGCAAGCTCGATCGTGTCAATTGCCCGCAGGCGCTCGCGATGTGGGAACGCGAGCATGCGGAGATGGCGGACCGGATCGCGCGCGGCTGGCGCGAGAGCCAGCCCGATGCGCTGCGCACGTGGTGCGAAACGGCCAACGGGCGCTTTGTCGAGTTCCTGCCCGACAGCGCGCTGCTGCGCGCCGAAATGGCGTTCGAGAGTTACGTGATGCGCCATTGCCTCGGCCAGTTCGCCGACCGGCAAGCGCTGACGGGCGGTTACGGCGGACGCTATGCGGATGCGATCGAGGCGCGCACGCTGCGGTTGCTGAGCTTCCGGGATGCGGGCAGCCAGCCGCATATCACGATCAGCGTCGCGGTGCATGCGGACGGCGGCCTCGACGTCGATCAGGTCAAGGGCAAGCAGAACCGGCCGCCGGTCGAGCGCTACGTCGACGACGTGCTGGCCTGCCTGAATGCGCTGGGGACAACGGATCGCACGCCGTCCGACTGCATCGCGCTCGGCGTCGTCCATACGCCGTCGGGGTGGTGCAGGATCGAGGACGTGACGGATGCCGCGTCGCAAGCACGGCTCGTCGCGCGCCATCCGCAATTGTTCGGGCGGCTCGCCGAGCCGACGCCGACGGTCGAGTGGCTGGTCGCCGCGCGGCAGCCTGAGCTGCTGCAGGCGCGGCCGCCGCGTGCCGGTTCGGTGCGTTACGCGGTGCGCGCGACGCTGGCGCCGGCGGTGCCGTCCGCACGCCCGGACGACGCGCAGCCCGCCTTTGCCACCGAGGACGTGCGCTGGCCCGGCTACGACGCGCCGCGTAGCGTCGGTGCGGCGGAATGACGGGGCGAAGACCATGATATTCAAGGTGATCGTTGCCCTGTTCGTGCTGTGGCGCATCGTGCGCTACTTCCGGCGCCGCGGTGGGCGCTATTCGGCCTTGTCGTCCCGCAAGCACTGGGCGTTGCTGCTCGCGCATCCGTACGTCGACGCGACGGGATTCTCGGGTTTCGACGATGCGGACACGAGCCACCTGAACGACACGTCGCGCAAGTTCCTGCGCGCCCAGATGCTGCACCAGATGGAGTTGCGCACCGACGCGACGGACGACGATGCGCGCGCGCATCTGGCACGCGTGCTCGAGACGCAGTGGTTTCGCGCCGACCTGCATGCGCTGCAGCCGACCGACGACCCGCGTGCGGCGCTCGCGTTCGCCTGCGCGCGAATGGCGTTCCTCGCGCGCGTGGCGATGCTGATGGGCTGGACCGAGCCGGACACCGCCTGGCGCGTGTTGTTGCTCAACGCGCAGCGCGCCCAGGACTGTTTCGACAGCTGGACGGATTTCGGCCACGCCTACGTCGCGGGCCGCAAGCAGTGGGTGGCCGGATTTCGCGCTGATCCGTTCGGCAAGGCGTTCGACGACGCGACGCTGCAACGCTGGCTCGCGCCGGGTGACGGTGCGTGGGGGCAGGCGGCGTGGCCGGGGCTGACGGCGTTCGATCCCGAGCCGGTCGCGCAACCGCGTTGAGGTCGTGATGCCGCCGGCCGTTTGCTTCCCGCACCGTTTCTCGTCCCTATCGACGTCGACATGATTTCATCCGTTCATCCGCTGGTGCGACGTCTGGTGCTGTCCGCTGCGTGTGCGGTGCCGATGGCGGCGCATGCGATCGAGCCGGCTGCCACCGCCCCCCTGCTGCGCACGTTCATCCACGACAGTTACGGCGACTGGCGCGCGGATCGCAAGGGCTGGCAGTCGGACCGGGGCGATTTCATCTATGCGTCGTGCGGCTCGCTGCGCGTGGCAACGGCCGACGGCCCGCGCTATTTGCTCGCGATGTGCGGCGAGACCGAGGCGGCCGAGCAGGACGGGAATCCGGGCATGGATTCGGAGGGCACGACGGGGACGATCGACCTGTACGTGCTGAAGCCCGCGGCGGACGGCAGGACGCTCGAGCCGGTGGTGAAGAAGACGGATATCGCGTCCGGCAAGCGCGGCGAGCCGGGCACCGTGCGTATCGAGCGGTATGGCCCGCACCTGTTCGGTTTCACGATAGGCGACGGCGTCACGCTGCAGGGCTACACGATGGCGATGCGGTCGATCTGGCTGCCGGTCGGCAACGGGCTCGTCGAGGCCGCGCCGCGCATCGACGAAGCGCTCGACAACACGGGGTCGCTCGATTGCGGCAACGCGAAATCGCATTGCGAGAGCCGGACGTTCGCGATCGTGCCTGACACGACCGGCACCGGCGACGTCTATCCGTTGACGGTCACGGAAACGGGCTCGCGCGGCGACAAGGCCATCCACGCACGCTACACGGTGACATTCGACGCGGCGCGCGGCCGCTACATCGTGCCGAAGGCGCTGCGCGAAGGGTACTGATCCTTCGCGCGCAGGGACGGGCGGCGCGGCGCCGTCCGCGCATCACACGTACAGATACCGGACGAGGTGGAAGAACACCGGCGCGGCGAAGCAGATCGAGTCGACGCGGTCGAGCATCCCGCCGTGGCCCGCGATCATCGAGCCCCAGTCCTTGGTGCCGAGCGAGCGCTTGACGGCCGACAGCACGAGGCCGCCGACGAAGCCCGCGATCACGATCGCGAGCGAGATGCCGAACGCCGACCCGAAGCTGAACGGCGTCACGCGATACAGCGATGCGCCGCACAGCGTCGCCAGCAAGCCGCCACCGACGAAACCTTCGATCGTCTTCGACGGCGACAGTTGCGGCGCGATCTTGCGCTTCCCGAACAGCTTGCCGACCACGTACTGCAGCACGTCGCTGATCTGCACGACGAACAGGAAGAAGAACAGCAGCAGCGCGTTCTGCCCCGCGTAGTGCGGAATGTCGAGGATCAGCACGGCCGGCGCATGGCTCAGCCCGTACACGCACACCATCAGTGCCCAGTTGATCTTCGCGTTGCGGCTCAGGAATTCACGCGTGTCCTGCGTGAGCGCCGATACGAGCGACATCGCGAAGAACAGGTGCACCGGCACGAAGATCGAATACATCCCGTACCAGTTGATCCCGAGCAGCAGGTACTGCACGGGAATGGCGACGAAGAACGCGATGAACAGTGTTGTATGGTCGCTCGCGGTGGTTGGCGTGAGCGTGATGAATTCGCGCAGCGTCAGGTAGGACAGCACCGCGAACACCAGGTACGTGATGTTGTTGCCGAGGCCGATCGCGATGGCCATGATCGCGATCATCGCCCACCACGCGCGGATGCGCTGGTTCAGGTTGACGATGGTCGCGCTCGTGCCGCCGCTGCGTGCGCCGAGGATCGCGCCGATCACGGTCGCGACGACGAGCACGCCCGTGACGCCCGCGACCAGTTCCCAGAAAATTGTTCGCATTGTTGATATCCGGAAAAGAGAGAAGAGGGCGTCGCGTTCAGCCGGCCGGCCGCTGCGGCGGCGCGAGCGCGACGACCGCGTCGCGCATGCGGGCGAGGAACGTCGGCTTGTCTTCCTGCGCACCGAGCGCGTCGTTCGCGCCGAAGTGCACCTTGCAGATCAGCGGCACCGGCCAGATCGCGCCCTTCGGCATGATCCGCTGCAGGTTCTCGAGATAGACGGGCGCGAGCGCGACGTTCGGAAACTCGGTCGCGAGGTGGAACAGCCCGCTCTTGAACGGCTGCGGCAGGATTTCGGCGCCGCGCGTGCCTTCCGGGAAGATGATGATCGAATGGCCCTGCTTGAGCGCGTCGCGCACCGGGTCGAGCGGATCGCCGCCCGATTCGCGATGGCGGTCGATCAGCACGACGTTCAGCAGTTTCTGCGCGATGTGGCGCTTCATGTCGCTGCTGTCCCAGTAGTCGCGCGCGGCGACCGGCCGCACGACCGCGCGTACGTTGCGCGGCAGCGCGGCGAGGATCGCAAGCGTGTCGATGTGGCTCGTATGGTTCGAGAAGTAGATCTTCTGCGTGGGGGACGGCGGCGCCTGATGCCAGACCGGATACGCGCCGGCCACGAGCCGCACGATGGACAGCAGGAAATCGCGCTGCCAGACGTTGAGGATGTTCATCGGCGCTGCGCCTCCTGCCTGCCTGCGTGGCCCGCTGCGCGTGCGCGGCGGGCGGGACCCCGGAATGCCGGCGCGGCAGGATGCGCGCCGGACGGCCCTTGTTTAAATTTTTTCAAATTCGTGGCTGCCTGTCGCAGGTCCGCGATAATCGGACGGTTCGCCGTCACACGCTGTTGCGTCGCGGCGAATGCGCCGGTCGGCGGCGTGATAATCGGCTGTTGCACGAGTGCCCGTTTGCAGTTCGAATGGATCGTGCTGCGATCGGGCCAGCGGATTATCGCGAGTTTCCGTCAAAAACGCCAGATTGGCGCCATGCGGGCGGGCCGGGCGCATGCTTGACGCATCGGGGCCGCTCGGCGACGATTAGGGCCGTCCATGGAGGGCCGTCCAAGGCCGTTTCGCCACCCCGGGGCGGGGTGACGGGAAACGTATCCGACTGTGCCGCACAAATAAAACGATGAGCCTCTACGCACTCAAACCCAAATTCCAGAACCGTCTGCGCCCGTTCGCGAACTCGCTCGCCGAACGCGGCGTCACGGCCAACCAGGTGACGCTGTTCGCAGCCGGCGGCTCGATCGTCGTCGGCGCGCTGGCCGGGCTCGGCGTGTTCGCCCGCGCACTGTTCCTGCTGATCCCGCTATGGCTGTTCGTGCGGATGGCGCTCAACGCGATCGACGGGATGCTCGCACGCGAGCACAACCAGAAGAGCACGCTCGGCGCATACCTGAACGAACTGGGCGACGTCGTGTCCGATATCGCGCTGGTGCTGCCGTTTCTCGCGATTCCGGCGTTCGCTCCGGCAGACGTCTGGCTGTTCGCGCTGACGGCGGTGATCGTCGAATGCGCGGGGCTGATCGGCCCGCTGGTCGGCGTGAGCCGCCGCTACGACGGCCCGTTCGGCAAGAGCGACCGCGCGCTCGCCCTCGGCGCGTTCGCGCTGTGGATCGGGCTCGGGTTTCCGGTCGGTGGTGTCGCCGCGTGGCTGTGGCGCTTGCTGATCGTGCTGTCGATCGTGACCGTGGTGCGGCGCGTGCAGGCCGGCATCGCGGAAAAGGGCGGTTGAAACGGTAGTCCAGGCAGTTGCAGTACCGGGCGCCGGAGGGCGGCGCACCAAAATTCGAATAACGAAACGAGAGAGATCGCATGAGCGCACGCATGGCCCGTGAGGCCGACTTCATCACGCACGACGGCGAAACGCTGTTCTATCGTCACTGGCCCGCAACGGGCGAGCGCTGCCGCGGCGCAATCGTATTGCTGCATCGCGGCCACGAACACTCGGCGCGCGTCGCGCACCTCGTCGACGAGCTCGACCTGCCCGATTTTGCGTTCTTCGCGTGGGATGCGCGCGGCCACGGCCGCTCGCCCGGTGCGCGCGGCTACAGCCCGAGCGCGGCCGCGTCGGTGCGCGACCTGCAGACCTTCGTCGAACATATCCGCGACACGCACGGCATCGCGATCGAGGACATGGCCGTGGTCGGCCAGAGCGTCGGCGCGGTGCTCGCCGCCACCTGGGCGCACGACTACGCGCCGCCGATCCGGGCGCTCGTCGTCGCATCGCCGGCGTTCCACATCAAGCTCTACGTGCCGTTCGCGCGGCCGGGCCTGCGGCTGATGCACAAGCTGCGCGGGCTGTTCTACGTGAACAGCTACGTGAAGCCGAAATTCCTCACGCACGATCCCGAGCGGATCGCGAGCTATGCGTCCGATCCGCTGATCACGCGGCCGATCGCGGTCAACATGCTGCTCGACCTGCACGACACCGCGCAGCGGATCGTCGCCGACGCGGCCGCGATCACCGTGCCGACGCAGCTGCTGATCTCGGGGGCCGACTGGGTCGTGCATCGCGGCCCGCAGGACCGTTTCTTCGAACGCCTCGGCGCGGCGCGCAAGGAGCGCATCGTGCTGCCGGGCTTCTATCACGACACGCTCGGCGAACGCGACCGCGCGCAGGCGCTCGCGCCGCTGCGTGCGTTCGTGCTGCGCGAATTCGATGCGCCGAGCCCGCGCGTGTCGCTCGCCGACGCCGACCGGCGCGGCGCGTTTCACGACGAATACGCGGCGCTCGGCCGGCCGCCCGCGAACGTGTTCGCGCGTGCGTACTGGGCGCTCACGCGGGCCGGACTGAAGGCCGGCGGCGCGCTGTCGGACGGCATCGCGCTCGGGCTGCGGCTCGGCTTCGATTCAGGCTCGACGCTCGACTACGTGTACCGCAACCGCGCGCAGGGGCGCCTCGGCGTCGGCGCGCTGATCGACCGCACGTATCTCGATTCGCCGGGCTGGGTCGGCATCCGCCAGCGCAAGGTGCATCTGCAGGAGCTGATCGGCGCGGCGATCGGCCGCCTGCGCGGCGGTGGCACGCCGGTGCGGATCGTCGACATCGCGGCCGGGCACGGGCGCTACGTGCTCGACGCGATCGCGTCGGCCGCCGAGCGCGACGGCGCGGCGCCCGACGACATCACGCTGCGCGATTACAGCCCGCCGAACGTCGAGGCCGGGCGCGTGCTGATCGCGCAGCGCGGCCTCGAGCCGATCGCGCGCTTCGAGCGCGGCGACGCGTTCGACGAGGCGTCGCTCGCGACGCTCGAGCCGCGTCCGACGCTCGCGATCGTGTCGGGCCTCTACGAGCTGTTCGGCGAGAACGCGCTGATCGAGCGCTCGCTGCGGGGGCTCGCGCAGGCCGTGCCGCCGGGCGGCTATCTCGTCTATACGGGGCAGCCGTGGCATCCGCAGATCGAATTCATCGCGCGTGCGCTGAACAATCACCGCGGCGAGGCGACCTGGGTGATGCGTCGCCGCTCGCAGGCCGAGATGGACGAACTCGTCGCGCGCGCGGGCTTCCGCAAGCTCGACCAGCGGATCGACGAAATGGGCATCTTCACGGTCAGCCTCGCGCAGCGGGTCGACGCGTCATGAGCGCGCTCGACGGCGGCGCGAGCGGCCTCGCCGAGCCGGCCGCTGGCGCCGGCGCACGCGACGCGTCGTTCGCGCTGCGCCTGGGCTGGCTCGCGGCGATGGGCGCCGTGTTCTTCTCGACCTACGGTTTCGCGAACTGGCTCGCCGCACGCCGCGCGGCGGTGCCGACCTTCGCGTTCGGCTGGGAGCACGCGATTCCGTTCGTGCCGTGGACGATCGTGCCGTACTGGTCGATCGACCTGCTGTATGCGCTGTCGTTCTTCTTCTGGACGCGCCGCGCCGACCTGCTCGATCACGTGAAGCGGCTGCTGACCGTGCAACTGATCTCGGTCGCGTGCTTCATCGCGTGGCCGCTGCGCTTCGGCTTCGAGCGGCCCGACGCGGGCGGCGTGGCCGGTGCGCTGTTCACGCTGCTGATGGGGTTCGACAAGCCGTTCAACCAGGCGCCGTCGCTGCACATCGGGCTGCTCGTCGTGCTGTGGGCCGTCTATGCGAAGCATCTGCGCGGCACGCTCGCGCGCGTCGTGCTGCACCTGTGGTTCGCGGCGATCGGCGTGTCGGTGCTGACGACCTATCAGCATCACGCGATCGACGTACCGACCGGCGCGGCCGTCGGCTGTCTCGCACTGTTCCTGTTTCCGCTGCGCGATGCCGCGGGCCGGCTGCCGGGCGCCGAGGCATCGCCAGGCGCGGCCGGCCGCGCGCTCGCGCGCCGCTATGCGCTTGGTGCGGCGGCGGTCGCCCTCGTGGCCCTCTGGTGCGTGCCGCGCGCGCCCGGCTGGGCGCTGGCGGCCGGGTGGGTCGCGCTGGCGCTCGCGTGTGTCGCGTGGATCTACCGGCGCGGCGCACCCGGCGCGTTCCAGAAGGACGCGCACGGGCGTTTCCCGGTCGTCATCCGCTGGCTGCTCGCGCCGACGATCGCCGGCGCATTCGTCAATTCGCGGCTGTGGACGTTTCGGCAGCCGGCACCGGTGCGGATCGACGAACGCGTTTCGATCGGCCGCACGCCGACGACACGCGACGTGCGCCGCCACGGTTTCACGGGGCTGGTCGACCTGACCGCCGAAATGCCGCGCTGGGCGTCGCTCGATGCATTGCTCGGCTATGCGACCGTGCCGCAGCTCGACCTCGTCGCGCCGACCGCCGCGCAACTCGCGCAGGCCGTCGCGGCGCTCGAACGCCTGCACGCGGAAGGGCGCGACGTGCTGGTCTGCTGCGCGCTCGGCTACGGGCGCAGCGTGCTGTGCGCGGCCGCGTGGCTGGCGGCGCGGCGCGGGTTCGGCGAGGCGCGCGACGCGCTGGCCGCGGTGCGCGCGGTGCGGCCGCATGCGGTGTGGTCGGACGACGGCGTGGCCGTGTTGCAGCACTGGATCGATCGCCGGCGCGGCGCGGGGGGCGTGTGATGCGCGACCCGTCCGCACCGTTCCGGATTGCCGCCGCGCGTGGCGCGCTCGATGCGGGCGCGTGGGCGATCGCGGCCGCGCTGGCTGCGGCGGGTGCCGGCTGGTGGATCGCATCGGGCTGGGCGCCGGCGACGATCGCCCGCGTGCTGCTGGCCGTCGTCAGCACCGGATCGGGGATCGCGGCGCTGTGGTACGCGGTGCGGATCGAGATCGACCGGCGGCTGTTCGCCGCGCTTGCGCGCGCGGCGGCCGGCGACGCATCGGTCGACGACGGGCTCGCGGCACTCGACCGCGCGCTCACCGATCTCGGCTGGATCGATGCGTCGAAGACCGGTCGCGCGCTCGATGCGCGCGTGCGCGGCGCGGTCGGGCTGTGCCGCGCCGGTGTGCTGGTCGCGATCGTGCAATGGCTCGTGGTCGGGCTCGCGATCGCCGTTCCGCAGATCGGCTAGCGCCGGTTCAAGCCCGTCGCGGGCGGTTGCGGGTGCCGTTCCGCCCGCCGGTTCGTCGACGCAGCGGCCTGCGCGTGCGCGTTACGCGTGCGCCGTCCGCTGCGACCGCGTGCGCTTCACTTCATACATCGCCTGATCCGCATGCTCGATCAGCGCATTCATGTCGGTGCCGTCGTCGGGCAGCAGCGCAATCCCGACGCTGACGCCGAGCCGCATCGGGCGACCCTCGAATTCGAACGGTTCGCCGACCTGACGCGCGAGCCGCGTGCTTTGCGCGTGCGCGTCGTCGCGATTGCCGATGTTCGGCAGGATCACCGCGAATTCGTCGCCGCCGATGCGCGCGACCGTATCCGAGCGCCGCACCGCCCCCTGCATCCGCGTGGCGATCTCGCGCAGTGCCGCGTCGCCCGCGCGGTGGCCGAAGCCGTCGTTGATCGGCTTCAGCCCGTCCATGTCGATGTTGAGGATGCCGAGCCGGCCGTTCGCGCGCAGCGTCGTGTGCATCGACTGCCGCAGGCGGTCGTAGAACAGCGCGCGGTTCGGCAGGCCGGTGAGCGCGTCGTGCGTCGCGCGCAGGTACAGTTCGTTCGCCTCGTTGCGCGCCGCGTGGAACATCGCGGCGGCGATCAGGTCGGCCGTCAGCCGCAGCGTGCCGGCGTCGGCTTGCGAAAAGCCGTCGACCTTCGGCGACATCACCTTCAGCACGCCGACCGTCGTGTCGGCATGGGTGAGGGGCATCACGAGCATCGAGCGCAGGCCGACCCGCCGGCAGGCGTCGCGATCGACACGCGGGTCGGTTTCCGAATCGGTGCAGTGCAGCAACGCGCCTTGCTGCACGCACAGGCCCGACAGGCTGCCCGAGCGCCGCAGCCGCAGGCCGAGCATCCCGGCCGCGGTGCCGGACGCGGCGCGGTACACCATGTCGTCGCCCTCGGCGAATTCGACCGCGGCGGCGCTCGCGCCGGTGAGTTGCGGCACCTGCTCGGCCACGTAGGCCATCACGCTGCCGAGGTCGAGGCCGAGCTTCGCGATCTCGGTCTGCGCGGCGATGATGCGCAGCAGCGTGTCGGGGGACGGGGTGGCAGTGTCGGCGGTTTGAGTCAAGTCAGTGTTCCGTGAAAGAAAGCGCGTCCGGCGGCGCGGGATTGCGGTAGCATACGCGCCGCCTCGCGGCCGCGCGTCCGGGCGGTCTGCAACGGACCGCCGCCGGCCAGCCGCTCCGCGCCGGCAGTATGCCGTTGAGCCCGTCCCGGGACAACGGCGCAATTCTTACCATTCGTCCCGCTTACGCAGCAGTTCCGACCGGATTGAGGTTTTTTCGCCTCATCGTTGCGAATCAAGGTGAGTTTTGTCCTATTTTTGAGATAGTGTGACGAATGGGTGTGTGCCAGTGCCAGGCGCGCACAACGCGATGACAGGCGATTAAAGAATTCGCTGCGTCGTTTCGATAACTGAGTCAGGTCACTTCGTTACTTCGTTATATGAGGGGAAGCAGTGGGGATGTTCACTCACGGGCATTGCTGCTTTGCGCGCGTCGGTTTTGACGCGACAGTTGACCGGATGATCTCGACGAAACGGAGCGGCGCATGAAGCCGGCCGTGTCGCTGTTCGTCCTGTCGGCCGCCATGGCCGGCGCTTTTCATGCCGCTGCGCTGTCGGCCGCGCCGATGCCGGCCGTGCCGTCCGCCGGCGCGGCGTCCGGTACTGCGCCGGTGCCGGCGCCTGCGGCGGCCGGCGTGCCGCCCGCCGGCCTGCCGGCGACGACGGTGCACCTGCCGTTCGCGTCGCTCGGTGCGTTCGATCCGCTGCGCCTGCGCGGCGCCGACGACGCACGCACGATCAATGCGGGCGTGCGGCTCGATCGCGTAGTTACCGGCGCGCGGCTGCGCCTGACCTACGCGTATTCGCCGTCGCTGGTGTTCCCGATGTCGCACCTGAAGGTGTCGGTGAACGGCGAGGTCATCGCGACCGTTCCGTTCGACGCCGCGCAGGCGGGCCGCACGGTCACGCAGGAAATCCCGATCGATCCGCGCTACTTCTCGGATTTCAACCAGATCGGCCTGCGCCTGATCGCGCACTACACGCTCGACCATTGCGAGGACCCGTCGAACTCGGCGCTGTGGGCCGACGTGAGCCCGAAGAGCGAGCTGATCCTCGACGAATCGCCGGTCCGCCTGCCGAACGATCTCGCGCTGCTGCCCGCGCCGTTCTTCGACCGGCGCGACAACGGCCGGGTGCGGCTGCCGTTCGTGCTGCCGGCGACGCCCGATTCGGCGACGCTGCGCAGCGCGGGCGTGCTCGCGTCGTGGTTCGGCGCGCTGGCCGACTACCGGCATGCGCGGTTCCCGGTGTCGTCCGGGCTGCCGGCCGACGACCAGGCGGTGGTGATCGGCACGGCCGCGACGCTGCCGGCCGGCCTCGCGCTGCCGTCGATCACCGGCCCGCTGCTCGCGGTGGCCGACAACCCGGCCGCGCCGGGGCGCAAGCTGCTCGTCGTCACGGGCCGCACGGCGGCCGAGGTCGACGATGCGGTCGCGACGCTCGTGCTGGGCCGCGTCGCGCTGTCGGGGCCGGCGGCGACGGTCGCGCACGTCGATCTCGGCGCGCCGCGCAAGCCGTACGATGCGCCGCGCTGGCTGCCGGTGAACCGGCCGATCACGTTCCGCGAACTCGTATCCGATACGCGCGACCTGGAAGTGCGCGGCACGGCGCCCGACGCCATCCGCCTGAACCTGCGCGTGCCGTCCGATCTGCATTCGTGGAACGGCGCGGGCGTGCCGATCATCCTGCGCTACCGCTACACGGCGCCGACGGTGCAGGACAACTCGACGCTCGCCGTCGAGATCAACGACCAGCTCGTGAAGTCGTACCGGCTCGGGCCGGCCCATGCCGAGGACGCGCACGGCCGCATGCAGCTGCCGCTGCTGTCGGTGCCGGAAGGGCGCGTGACGAGCGACGTCGACATCCCGGCGTTCCGGGTCGGCAGCGGCAACCAGCTGCAGTTCCGCTTCACGCTCGACACGCAGAAGACGGGCCTGTGCTCGAGCACGGCGACCGAGCCGCAGCGGGCGGCGATCGATCCCGACTCGACGATCGACTTCTCGCACTTCGTCCATTACGCGCAATTGCCGAACCTCGCGTTCTTTGCGAACAGCGGCTTCCCGTTCACGCGCTTCGCCGATTTGTCGCAGACGGCCGTCGTGATGCCCGACCGGCCGTCGCCGCAGGAACTCGAGGCCTACCTGACGATGCTCGGCCACATGGGCGAATGGACCGGCTTCCCGGCGCTGCGCGTGCAGGTCGCGCGGCCCGGCGACGTCGCCGCGCTGTCGGGCAGCAAGGACCTGCTCGTGATCGACGGCTCGCCCGCGTCGCCGCTGCTCGCGCACTGGCGCTCGGCGCTGCCGCTCGTGATCGGCGAGCAGGGCAGCGCGGGAGGCGAAGGCGCCGCGCGCGTCGCGTTCTCGGTGAAGGAGCGCTGGCGCAACGGCGTCGGCCTGGCCGAAGGCGGCGCGCATATCGAACAGACGGGCTCGCTCGCGGCGCTCGCCGGGTTCGAGCTGCCGGGCAGCCGGGGGCGCAGCGTCGTCGCGCTCACGGCGACCGACCAGCCGCGCCTCGGCGATCTGCTCGACGTGTTCGAGAACGCCGGGCTCGTGTCGCAGCTGCAGGGCGACCTTGCACTGGTGCGGCCGGGGCAGGTCGACAGCCTGCGCGTCGGCGACCCTTACGTGGTCGGCTTCGTGCCGTGGTATGCGCGCGTGTGGACGCAAGCGGCGCGGCATCCGGTCGTGCTCGGCGCGGTCGGCGTCGTCGCGGGGCTGCTGCTCGCGCTCGGCGTGTTCAGCGTGCTGCAGAGAATCGCCGCGCGCCGACGGGGGATGTAACGGATGGCGCGGGCAATGGCGAAGCGACGGGCAACGCAGCCGGCGCGGCGTGTCGGCGCGACACTCGCGCTGGCGGTTGCGGTGACGTGCGCGGCGGCCGGGATGGCCACGCGTGCGCAGGCCGCGGGAGCCGGTGCGACCGACGCGGCGGATGCGGCCAACGCGGGATGCGGCGCGGCGTGGCCGCGCTGGGACGCGTTCAAGCGCGATTTCATTTCGGCCGACGGCCGCGTGATCGACGTCGGCTCGGCCGATTCACGCACGGTGTCGGAGGGGCAGGCGTATGGACTTTTCTTCGCGCTGGTCGCGAACGACCGGCGCATGTTCGACACGATCCTCGCATGGACCGAGAACAATCTCGCGCAGGGCGATCTGAGCGCGCATCTGCCGGCGTGGCTGTGGGGCCGCGCGCCCGACGGCGCGTGGCGCGTGCTCGACGCGAACGCGGCGTCGGACGCCGACCTGTGGATCGCGTATGCGCTCGTCGAGGCCGGGCGGCTGTGGCACGAGCGCAGCTACACGGCGCGCGGCACGCTGCTCGCGAAGCGCGTGCTCGACGACGAGACGGCGAGCGTGCCGGGCCTCGGCCTCACGCTGCTGCCGGGGCCGACCGGGTTCAAGCTGGCCGACGGCCAGTGGCGCGTGAACCCGAGCTATTCGCCGCCGCAGGTGATCCGCGCGCTCGGCGCGCGGCTGCCCGACGACCGGCGCTGGGCCGCGCTCGTCTCCAGCACCGGGCGCGTGCTGTTCGACACCGCACCGAAAGGCTTTTCGCCCGACTGGGCGCTGTATCGCGCGGGCACGGGTTTCGGGCCCGATCGGGAGACGCATGCGGAGAGCGCGTACAACGCGATCCGCGTCTACCTGTGGGCCGGCATGCTCGACCGCGCCGATCCGCTCGCCGCCCCGTTGCTCGCGCGCTTTGCGCCGTTCGCCGACCACATCGCCGCGCATGGCGCACCGCCGGAGAAGGTCGACACGACGACGGGCATCGCGGGGCCGAACGACGGCAACGGCGGGTTCTCGGCGGCGGCCGTGCCGTTCCTCGACGCGCGCGGCCAGCGCGCGCTCGCGGATGCGCAGGCGGCGCGTGTCGATACGCTCGCGCGCCAGTCGGCGCCCGGCTACTACACGAGCGTGCTGACGCTGTTCGGGCTCGGCTGGCGCGACGGACGCTACCGGTTCGGCGCGGACGGCACGCTCGACGCCCGCTGGGGAGGCCGTTCGTGCGCCGCCCGCTGAAGCGCGCCGCGCCGCACGTCGCGGGATTCGCGTGGCTCGCGTCGTCGGTGTGCGCGGCGGCGCCGGGTACCGCGTCGGCTGCGACGCTGGCGGCCCCCGCGACGCCGGCGACCTCCGCGTCCGCCGATGCGCAGCGTCAGCTCGACACCGCACGGATGTGGGGCGTCAAGCATCGCGACGACCTCGCGCGCGATGCGCTGCGCAAGGGGCTGCTGATCGCGCCGGGCGATCCCGACCTGCTGGCCGAACAGGTTCGCGTGCTGCTGCGGCTCGGCGATGCGCAAGGCGCGCAGGCGTCGCTCGCGCGGCTGCAGGCGCAGTCGCCGAATGCGCCCGCCACGCGGCGGGTCGCTGACGAATACCGCGTCGCGACGAGCGGGCGCGGCGAGATGGCGCAGATCCGCCTGCTCGCGCGCAGCGGCCGCGCCGACGAGGCGGCCACGCGGATCGTCGCGCTGTTTCCGAACGGTGCACCGTCGGGCGCGCTCGGCGCCGAGTATTACCAGATCGTGTCGAATGCGCCGGGCGGGCGCGAGCCGGCGATCGCCGCGCTGCGTCGCGCGGTCGCGGCCGATCCGCAGGACACGAGCGCGACGATGGCGCTCGCGCGGCTGCTGAACCAGCGCGCCGACACGCGGCCGGAGGCGAACCGGATCGCCTGGGCGCTCGCGAAACGCGCCGACGCCGACCATACGGAGGCGATGGCGTTGTGGCGGCGCGTGCTGCAGCCGGCCGGCAACGACCCCGCGTATCTCGATGCGCTGCATGCGTATCTCGCGCTCGCACCGGACGATACCGAATTCGTCGACCGCGTCGCGGCACTGGATCGCCAGCGCGACGCGCAGCGCAAGCTCGAACGCAATCCCGACTACATCGCGCAGCAGCGCGGCCTGCAGGCACTCGCGCGCGGCGACCTGAGCGGCGCCGATCCGCTGCTGACGCGTGCTGCGCGCGCGCGCGCGGACGACGCCGATGCGGTCGGCGGGCTCGGCCTGCTGCGCCTGCGCGAAGGGCGGCACGACGAAGCGCGCGCGCTGTTCACGCGCGCCGCGACGCTCGCGACCGACCAGCGCGACAAATGGCAGCGCCTCGCGCGCACCGCGCAATTCTGGGGGCTGCTCGCGCAAGGCCGCACGGCGGCCGCCGCGGGGCGACCACAGGATGCGGAGCGCGCGGCCCGTGCGGCACTCGCGATGCAGCCGGACAGCCCGGACGCGAAGTTGCAACTGGCCGATGCGTTGCTCGCGCAGCGCGACTGGGCGCGCGCGGAGCCGCTGCTGCGCGCGCTGCTGGCCGCGCGCTCACCGAACCCCGCGGTCGTGCGCGACACGGCCACGCTGTATGAGAACACCGGCCGCGCGGACCAGATCGGCCCGCTGCTCGACGCGCTGCAAGGCCGCGCGACGGGCCGCGACGATCGGCGCGCGCTCGACGGCCTGCGTGCCGACCTGCTCGCGAACCAGGCGCGCGCGCTGGCGGACAAGGGCGAACGCGGGCCCGCCGCGCAGCGCTACGAGGCGGCCGTGCGCGCGGCGCCCGACGCGCCGTGGACGCGCTTCGCGCTCGCGCGCCTCTATCGCGACATGGGGCTGCCGCAGCTCGGCCGCACGGTGATGGACGACGGGCTCGCGCAAAGCGCGACGCCCGAGATGCGCTACGCGACCGCGCTGTACCGCAATTCGCTCGACGACGTCGCGGGTGCGCAGGCCGCGCTCGCACCGGTCGACGACGCGCATCGGTCGGACGGGATGCGTGCGCTGGCACGCAAGCTCGACGCGGAAAGCGCGCTGGCCGACGCACGCGGCGCGCTCGCGCGCGGCGACCGCACGGCGTTCGCCGCGTCGCTCGCCCAGGCGCAGGCGAGTGCGCCGGACGATCCCGACATGCTCGCCGCGGTCGGCGCGCAGTGGATCGACGCGGGCGAGCCGGAGCGCGGCCTCGCGCCATTGCACGACTGGATCGACGCTCACCCGCGCGAAGCCGATGCGGACGTGCGGCTGCGCTACGGCGACCTGCTCGGCAGCGCGGGGCGCGACGACGCGCTTGCCGCGTGGCTCGACACGCTGCGCGGGGCAGCGTCGCTGACGCCCGCGCAGACGGCGAGGATCGAGGATCAGTCGCTGCGGCTCGTGTTGCGTCAGACGGACGCGGCGATCGCGCAGCAGGACTACGCGCAGGCGCGCAAGCTGCTCGATCGCGCGAGCGCGGCCGGCCGTGCGGACAAGCGCTATGCGCTCGAACGGGCCGATCTCGAACGCGCGCAAGGCCATTACGACGCGGCGCGCGATGCGCTCGCGCCGGTCGTCGCACGCACGCCGGACGATGCCGAGACGCAGCTTGCGCTGGCACGCATCGACGAAGACAGCGGCAACCGTGCAGCCGCGCTTGCGCGCGTGCAGGCGGTGCTCGCGCGCACGCCGGACGACGACGTCGACACGCAACTGTCGGCCGTGCGCCGCCTGAATGCGCTGCGCCGCCCGGACCAGGCCGTGCCGGTGACCGACCGGCTGCATGCCGCGTATCCGGCGCGCGCCGACGTGACGGTCGCGGCCGGGCGCGTGGCCGAGGCGCAGGGCCGCTATGACGATGCGGCGTCGCTGTACCGGTTGTCGCAGTCGCAGGAACGCGCGACGGGCGTGAGCCCGGGGCGCGACGGGCTCACGCCCGCGCAGGCCGCGTTCGCAGATCTCGAGCAGCGGCGCAATCCCGAGATCGAGACCGGCTGGATGCCCGCGTACAAGTCGGGTGATGAAGGCAGCTCGTCGTATCGTGCGCAGCAGGTGCCGATCTACGTGCAGGTGCCGATCCGCTACGACGGGCACGTGTTCGCGCAGATCGACACCGTGCATCTCGACGCGGGCACGCTCGATACGAGCAACCCGAACGCGTATTCGCTGAAATCCTTCGGCACCTACGGGGGGCTCAGCGCGCTGGCCGCGTCGCCCCTCCAGTCGGCGCTGGATCAGCAGGCCGCCGCGTTGATCGCGCATCCGCAGGGCGACCTGCACCAGCCGATGACGGGTGTCGCGCTTGGCGCCGGCTATCTGTCGGACGCATGGCGTTTCGATCTCGGCACGTCGCCGCTCGGTTTCCCCGTGCATTACCTCGTCGGCGGCGTGCGCTATCGCTTCGACGCGGGCCCGGCCAGTTTCTCGGTGAACGCGTCCCGGCGGCCGGAAACGAGCAGCGTGCTGTCGTACTCGGGGATGCGCGACCCGTGGACGGGCGCGGTCTGGGGCGGCGTGCGCCGCGACGGCGTGAACCTGCGCGCGTCGGTCGACGTCGGCCGCACGAACCTGTTCGCGGAACTCGGCGCGGGCGTGCTGTCCGGCCGCAACGTCGAACGCAACGCGGCAGTCACGTTGCGCACCGGCTTCACGATGCCCGTGTACGAGCGCGCGACGATGAAGGTCAGCACCGGGCTCGTCGGCAATGCGTGGCACTACGCGCAGAACCTGCGCTACTACACGTACGGGCAGGGCGGCTACTACAGCCCGCAGCGCTACCTGTCGCTCGGCGTGCCGATCGAATGGGCGGGGCGGCACGATGCGCTGTCGTGGGACCTGACCGTCACGGGCGGGATCTCGAACAGCTACGAGAAGGATTCGCTGTATTACCCGACGTTCTCGAATCTGCGGGCCGAGCAGGTCGCGGCCGGGCTCGTGTACGCGGGCAGCTCGACGCGCGGCGTGTCCTTCTCTTACGGCATCAACGGGATCGTCGAGTACCGCGTGAACCCGCACCTGAGCGTCGGCGCACAACTGAACGTCGACCGGTCGCACGACTACGCGCCGAGTTCGGCGCTCGTGTACCTGCGCTATGCGTTCGATGCGCGCGCGCAACGCAATTGGCTCGTCACGCCGACGCCCGTTCGGCTTTATTCGGATTACTAGGGTCTGTTTCCATATGGAACGCACATGCGAATGCCCGAAATCGCTCGTCCCCCAAGGGGACTTCCTCCGGGGCGTAGGGCAAGAAGTGAGGAGCGCCGTTTGGCCGAGCCAAACAAGCGACGAGCGACGCCGCCATGCGGGCGATTTCGGGCATTCCCGTGGAATGGACTTTTTAATTAGGGGTTGCCACGAGAACGGCCGCTGGCCGCGTTGCGCTCCTTGCGAATACGTCAGTATTCGCGGCGTCACGCGCCTCGCGAGCGGCCGTTCTCGTGGCAACGCATGTGCGTTCCATATGGAAACAGACCCTAGGGGACCGTCGTGAATACGGAATTCGATGCCACCCGTCCTGCGCTCGGCGCCGCCGGCCTGCTGGGCCGCCTGCGTGTGCTGCTGGGCACGGGGCCGGCCGGCGGTCGCGCCGGCACGGTGAGCCGGCTCGCGATCGACGGCTTGCCCGATGCCTGGACGCAACTGGAAGCCGGTGGCCTGTATGCGATCTACGCGGCCGGCGGCACGCCGGCCTGCGACGCGCTCGTGTGGGAGAGTGCGCGACAGGCGCGCACGCGCGACGTGACGGTCGTGCTCGCGCGCGAGGCGGCGCATGTCGCCGGACAGATGCAGGCGCGCGGCTTCGCGGGCGGCGCGCAGCCGGTCGGCTGGCCGCGCAACCTGAACGTGCTGGCGATGCCGCCGGCGGCCGAGCCGGCCCGCGGCGACGGTGCCGGCGCAGCGGCCGACGCACCGCGTCGCGCGGCACCGGGCCCGTTCGCACGGCTGACCGGCGGCCTGCGCGCGCTGAAGCGTTACGGCTTTCGCGCGCGCTCGCTGTATTTCGTCGAGGGCGCGCAGCGCTGGTTCAACTGGGACGACCCGATCGCGCTCGCCGACGAGGCGCACGCACTCGCCGACTGGTGCCGCACGCGGCGGATCGCGCTCGTGCTGCTGCTCGATCCCGAGGCGGACCATGCAGGCGAAGAACCACGCACCGACGATGCTCCGCTCGTGCGCGATGCGGATCGCACGCCGCGCAGCGGCTTTCACGGTATCTGCTCGGGCGTCGCGCAGTTGCAGCGCACGCACGGCGAGCTGCTGTGGATCGTCGATTTCTGGCGTGCGGGCGACACGCTCGCGGCCGGCGAGGTACGGTCGCTGCGCTTTGCGCCGGGCGGCCGGCTGTCGGCGAGCGTCGACGGCGGCGCAACCGAGCCCGCGCGCCGGATGAAGCTCGCGAGCGACGAGGATCGCGTCGTCGCCAGCCGCGCGGTGCTCGACGGCACGACCCGCGTGCCCGAGGGCTGGGAAATCGTCGAAGACAACGCGGCCGTCGTCGCGGCCTGCGCGCATGCCCAGGCCGCGACCGCGGTGCTCGTGTTCCACTCGCATGCGCAGCTCGAAGCGCTGTGCGCGGACGTGCACGCGCTGCGCCGGCAATGCGGCGGGGCGCTGAAGATCGCGGTCGTCGAGCGCGGCGAAGTGCTGCGCCAGCAGTTCGAGATGCTCGTGCTGAGCGTCGGCGCGAGCCGCGTCGTCGCGCGTGACCTGCCGGTGTCGCGGATGCAGGCTGCCGTGCACGCGCTGCGCGGCCAGCTCTATGCGCGGCCCGTGGCGGCCGACTATCGTGCGGCGCTCGCGGCCGCGCTCGGCGATTCGGTGCTCGGCTACCTGCCGGTCGGCGCGTTCTGCCTGCGGATTCGCGCGGTGCTCGATCGCGGCGCCGTGCTCGCGCTGCCGCACACGCTCGCGAAGATCGCGCTGCTGCCGGGCGTGTCACATGTCGACGCGCTGCGGCATTGTCGGCCGCGCCGCGCCGGCGACGTCGTGACGGCCGATGCCGCGCACCTGTACGTGTTCCTGTTCGCGTGCGAACCGGTCGACGCGGAAGACGCGCTCGCGCGCATCTTCGACGTGCCGGTCGACACGCTGTCCGACCGCGTCGTGTGCCTCGGCCACGGCAGCATCGACATTGAGCTCAATGCGCTGAAGGCCGAGAACCGGCGCGCGCCGATCGCCGACTACAGCGATTTGTTCGCGGCCACGCCGCGCACACCGCCGGCGCACGCCGCTCCGGGCGACGCGTTGCCCGACGCGGGCGAGGTGAGCGACGCGATCGATACGATCGATACGATCGTCGCGCTCGAGGCGATCGGTGCGACGCCGTCGGTCGCGGCCGTCGACGCGTCGCCGCCGGAACCCGTCATTCCCGCCGCGCGCAAACGCGGTGCCATCCGCAGCGAGATGCCGCTGCGCAAGCAGGGGGTCGTATGATCGCCGAACTCGTCCTCGGTTTCATCGTCGGCATCGCGATCGCGGTGCCGGTGTGGATCGTCGCCCAGCACCTCGGCATCGGTCGCGGCTTTCATGCGCCGCGCGGGATCGACCGGCGCGACGCGGTGCCCTGCGAACTCGTGCCGGTCGCGCTGCGCGGGCGGCTGCTGCCCGATGCCGAGCGCGGCGAACGCGGTGGTGAGGCGGCCCGATGAAGACGATCGCCATTACGTCGACGACGGGCGGCGCGGGCCGCACGACGCTCACGGCCGCGCTCGCGGTGCTGCTCGCGCGCCGCGGCCGGCCGGTCGTCGCCGTCGAATTCGACGCGCAGAACCTGATGGGCGCGACGCTCGGCCTCGACACGCTGGCCGAGCACGGCCTCGCGCAGAGCGTGCTCGGCGGCGCCGAGCCGTGGCATGCGCATACATGGCGCAGCGCCGACGGCGTGCTGTTCGTGCCGTACGGGCAGGTCGACGCGGCCGGCGCCGCCGCGTGCGATGCGCGGCTCGCGGCCGACCCGGCATGGCTGTCGCGCGCGCTCGACGAGATCGCGTTGCCGGCCGACGGCGTCGTGCTGATCGACACCGCACGCTATCCGTCGACGCAGGCCGAGCAGGCGATTCGCCGCGCAGACCTGACGCTCGTCGTCGTGCCGCCCGAGCCGACCGCCTGCGCGACGACGGCTGCGCGGCTCGGTGCGCTGCGCGCCGGCGGCGGCGAACTGCAGATCGTCGTGAACCGGCTGAATCCGGCGCGCGACATGCAGCGCGATGCGCTCGCGATGCTGCGCGCGGTCGCGGGGCCGGCGTCGATGCTCGAGCAGCGCATCCACGTCGATGCGGCCATGCCCGAAGCGCTCGCGCGCGGGAGCTGGATCTTCGACGATGCGCCGTATTCGCAGGCGTCGCACGACCTGAACGGCGTGGCGAACTGGGTTCATGCGTGGCTGGCGGCGGTCACCGCCGGCCGCACCGGAGCGGCGCGATGAAGGCCGCGTTCGCGCCGCGACTGCGCACGCTCGGCCGCCGTGCGGCCGACTGGTGCGCACGCGGCATCGGGCTGCCGGCCGAGCGCACGCTGGTCGACTGGCTCGTGCGATTGTTCTTCCACGAGCCGCCGCCGGGCCGGCCCGATTACGTGCGCCGCTGGGTGCGCGTCGCGACCCTGCGGCTCGCGCAACAGTGGGGCGTGCTGCAGCCGCTCAGCCTGCGCGAATGGCTGTGGCGCGCGATCGTGCGTGCGCCGCGCGCGGCCGATAGCCGGCCCGCGCGCGATCCGCTCGCATGGTTCGACCAGTATGTCGTGCCCGTCTACGTGGCCGGGCGCGCGGTCGGCCGGCGCATCAACGCGCTACTCGAGCGCCTGCCGTGGGTCCGCTGGGGCGGCTGGCTCGATGCGCGCGCGCACGGTGTCGGCCGGCGCCGCTGGCTCGCGCCGCTGCTGCTGGTGGCCGGCGCACTGCTGTGGGCCGCGGCCGGGATGTCGCCGCTGATGCCCGGCGCGCAGTTCGCGTTCTTCGCGATCGTCGCGGTGCTGGCGCTCACGCTGCGCCGCTTGCCAGGCCATCTGCCGACGCTCGCGCTCGCATCGCTCGCGCTGCTCGCGACCGTGCGCTACGTGTGGTGGCGCACCACGCAGACGCTCGATTTCCGCAGCCCGGTCGAGGCCGTTGCCGGCTACCTGCTGTACGGCGCCGAAGCCTATACGTGGATGATCCTGCTGCTCGGTTTCGTGCAGACCGCGTGGCCGCTCGACCGGCCGATCGTGCCGCTGCCCGACGATCCCGACACCTGGCCGACCGTCGACGTCTACATCCCGACCTACAACGAGCCGCTGTCGGTCGTGAAGCCGACGGTATTCGCCGCGCAGAGCATCGACTGGCCGAGCGCGAAGCTGCGCGTGTACCTGCTGGACGACGGCAAGCGCCCCGAATTCGAGGCGTTCGCACGCGAGGCCGGCATCGACTACGTGACGCGCGACGACAACCGCCACGCGAAGGCCGGCAACATCAACCGCGCGCTGCCGAAGACGCACGGCGAATACATCGCGATCTTCGACTGCGATCACGTGCCGACGCGCTCGTTCCTGCAGACGACGATGGGCGTGTTCCTGCGCGACCCGAAGTGCGCGCTGGTGCAGACGCCGCACCATTTCTTCTCGCCGGATCCGTTCGAGCGCAACCTCGGCACGTTCCGCGAGATCCCGAACGAGGGCAACCTGTTCTACGGGCTCGTGCAATCGGGCAACGACCTGTGGAACGCGACGTTCTTCTGCGGCTCGTGCGCGGTGCTCAAGCGCAGCGCGCTGGAGGAGGTGGGTGGCGTGGCGGTCGAGACCGTGACCGAGGATGCGCACACGGCGCTCAAGCTGCACCGGCGCGGCTATACGTCGGCGTACCTGCCGACCGTGCAGGCGGCCGGCCTCGCGACCGAAAGCCTCGCGGGCCACGTGAAGCAGCGCACGCGCTGGGCGCGCGGGATGGCGCAGATCTTCCGCATCGACAACCCGTTCCTCGGGCGCGGGCTCGGCTTCATCCAGCGGATCTGCTACGGCAACGCGATGCTGCACTTCTTCTACGGGATTCCGCGGCTGGTGTTCCTGACGATCCCGCTCGCGTACCTGTTCTTCCACCTGTACTTCATCAACGCGTCGGCGCTTGCGCTCGCGAGCTACGTGATCCCGTATCTGGTGCTCGCCAACGTCGCGAACTCGCGGATGCAGGGGCGCTACCGCCATTCGTTCTGGGCCGAGGTCTACGAATCGGTGCTCGCGTGGTACATCGCGCTGCCGACCACCGTCGCATTCTTCAGCCCGAAGCACGGCAAGTTCAACGTGACCGACAAGGGCGGCAAGATCGACGAAGGCTACGTCGACTGGTCGACGTCGAAGCCGTATCTGGTGCTGTTCGGGCTCAACGTGCTCGCGATCGTCGCCGGCCTGTGGCGGCTGGTGATCGACCAGGGCGACGAGGCGTCGACGATCCTGATCACGCTCGGCTGGACCGTGTACAACCTCGCGATGCTCGGCGCGGCGCTGGCCGTGGCGCGCGAGACCAAGCAGGTGCGCGTCACGCACCGGATCGCGATGCGCGTGCCGGCCATGCTGCTGCTCGCCGACGGCTCGACGGCCGCGTGCTTCACGAGCGACTACTCGACCGGCGGTCTCGGCCTCGAAGCGGTGCCGGGGCTCTCGCTTGCCGTCGGCGACACGCTGACGGTGTGCGTGACGCGCGGCGACCGGTCGTTCCCGTTCCCGGTGCGCGTGAGCCGCGTGACGCCGACCCATGTCGGCGTGAGCTTCGATGAACTCACGCTCGAACAGGAACGCCAGCTCGTGCAATGCACGTTCGGCCGCGCGGATGCGTGGCTCGACTGGCACGAAGGCGAGCGCCTCGATACGCCGCTCGGCGGGCTGAAGGAAGTGCTGCGTATCGGCCTGGACGGCAACGTACGGATGTGGAAGGGTGCGGCGCGCGGCCTGCTGGCCATGCTGGCGCCGAAACTCGATCGGGCGCGCGACTGACGCGGCGCTCATCATGGAGTGGGTTAGATGACGTTCTGGAATCTGTATTTCATCCTGAAGTTCGCGCTGTTCGCGACCGGGCACCTGCAGCCGTTCTGGCTCGCGAACCTCGCGTTCGCGGTGGCGCTCGCGGCGAGCGCACCGATCCGGCGGCGTGCGTGGCGCATCGTCCGGCAGCTCGTCGCGATCGCGATCGCGGTGCCGCTGCTCGCCCGCGAGATGCATGCACCGCCGCTCGCCCGTCTCGCCGAGGCCGCGCGCGAAGTGAGCACGTTCCGCCTCGACTACTGGATGGAGCTGCTGCCGCGCCTGTTGCCGCCGGTGCTGCTGCTGACGGTGGCCGGCGCGCTGATCGTCTACTTCATCGTCAACCGCTGGCTGCGCGTCGCGACCTTCGTGCTGGCCGTGCTGATCGTGATGCCGCTGTGGCAGGCCGGCAGCGGGCTGATGGCGCGCGTCGTCGCACCGCTTCCGCAGCAGGCGAACGCGGCCGGCTCGACGCTCGCCGGCCTGCCCGAGGATCACAACGCCGCACTCGCGACGTTCCGCACCCAGGAATCGCAGCGGCAGGTCGCGTTCGGCCATCTCGGCAACGATCCGGCCGCGCAGTTCGACGTGATCGTGCTGCATATCTGCTCGCTGTCGTGGGACGACCTCGATGCCGCGAAGGTGCGCAACCATCCGATGCTGAGCCATTTCGACTACCTGTTCACGAACTTCAGCACGGCCGCGAGCTACAGCGGCCCGGCGGCGATCCGCGTGCTGCGCGCGAGCTGCGGGCAGGAGGCGCACGCGGACCTGTACAAGCCTGCGCCGCAGCAGTGCTACCTGTTCTCGCAACTGGCGAGCGCCGGTTACTCGGTGCAGTCGCTGCTGAACCACGACGGTCACTTCGACAATTTCCTGCAGGTGATCCACGACAACATCGGGGTGGCCGACGCGCCGATGATCTCGAACGCGGCCGCGCCCGTCGCGATGCACGCGTTCGACGGCTCGGCGATCAAGGACGACTACTCCACGCTCGCGAACTGGTATGCGCAGCGCGCGTCGGTGCCGGGCCCGGTCGCGTTGTACTACAACACGATCAGCCTGCACGACGGCAACCGGATCGTCGGCAGTTCGCTGACGAGCATCGACTCGTATCCGCAGCGCGCGACGAAGCTGATGGACGACTTCGACCGCCTCGCCGACCTGATCGCGCAATCGGGCCGCCGCGCGGTGATCGTGTTCGTGCCCGAGCACGGCGCCGCGTTGCGCGGCGACAAGAACCAGGTCGCGGGCCTGCGCGAGATCCCGACGCCACGGATCGTGCACGGGCCGGTCGGCGTGCGGCTCGTCGGTTTTGCCGGCAACCACGGCGCGACGACCGTGATCGATCAGCCGGCCAGCTTCCTCGCGCTCTCGCAACTGCTGTCGAACCTCGTGTCGAACAGCCCGTTCAAGCCGGGGGCGACGCTCGCGCAGTACGCGGCCGACCTGCCGCGCACGCGGATGGTCGGCGAGAACGAGGGCACGGTGACGATGCAGACGGCCGACGGTTACTCGGTGAAAACTCCGGATGGCGTATGGATCGACGAACAGTAATTCTGCCGGGCGACGCCGACGGCGATCGCCTGTCGCAACCGAACGACGTGCTCGGCCTCGCGCGGCATCTGCCCGCGCTCGATCCCGACCGTTATGTCGACGAGCAGGCGCGCCGCGCGTTCATCGAGTCGCTCGACCGCTGGCCGACGCTCGCGAAGCTGATGGGGTTGCGGTGAGAGCGGCAGTAACGCCGTGCGCCGGGGCGGCCCACGTGGCCGCGCTCGCGATCGTGGCGCTTGCGCTGGCGGCGCCGGGCGCCGCACAGGCGAGGAAACGCCAGTGCATCTAGTATCTGACCGTGAAGGTTCCCGATCGGATCGTGTCCGACGAAGCGATGGTGCATGTCTTCGATCGCGACGGGAAGCATCTCGCGAGCGGGCGCCTCTATCCGGACGGCGTGGCCTATGTCTGCCTGCGCGAACTGCCGCCGGGCGCACAGGTGTTTGTCGATCAGTCGCCGCCGCGGCCGGCTCCGATCTACCGCGGCGGGTCCTGACGGCGGCGCGTTACTGCGCGCGACGTTCCGGCTGGCGCGTCCACTCGTCTTCTTCTCCCGGCACCTTGCCGAAGGTCTGGTCGGCCCACGCCGCGCGGGCCGCGTCGATCTTCGCGCGCGCGCTCGACACGAAATTCCATTCGATGAACCGGTCGCCCGGCAGGTGCGCCCCGCCGAGCAGCATCACGCGCGCGCCGTTCATGCTGGCGAGCGCCACGGTCGCGCCGGGTTCGAGCATGGCCATCGTCGCGGGGGCGAGCGGCGTGCCGTCGACGGTCAGGTCGCCGTCGACCAGATACACGCCGCGTTCGTCATGTTCGGCATCGAGCGCCAGCGTGCCGCCTGCCGCGAATTCCGCATACGCATACAGCGTGGGCGAGAACACGGCGACCGGCGACGTGAGCCCGAACGCGGTGCCCGCGATCACGCGCACGCTCGCACCGTCGCGCGTGAACGACGGCAGCGTGTCGGCAGGATGGTGGACGAACGCGGGTGCGGTGTCTTCATGCTCGACCGGCAGCGCGACCCAGGTCTGGATCCCGTGGACCGGCTGCTCGCGCGGCCGGTCTTCGTCGGGCGAGCGCTCCGAATGCACGATGCCGCGACCGGCCGTCATCCAGTTCACGTCGCCCGGCACGATCTTCTGCCGGAAGCCGAGGCTGTCGTGATGCATCAGCGAGCCGTCGAACAGGTAGGTGACGGTCGCGAGGCCGATGTGCGGATGCGGCAGCACGTCGATGCCGCGGCCGGCCGGCAATACGGCCGGCCCCATCTCGTCGAAGAAGATGAACGGGCCGACGAGGCGTGCGGCACGCGCGGGCAGCACGCGGCGCACGACGAGGTTGCCGATGTCGCTTTCGCGCGGCGTGAGCAGGGTCTTGATCGAGGCGGACATGGTGGATCTCGTGGTCGAGGCGGGGCGCGTCAGGCGATCGCCGTGTCGATGGTGATCGGATGCGTGAGGATCTTGTGCACCGGGCACGCGTTCGCGATCTGCAGCAGGCGTTCGCGCTGTTCGTCGGACAGGTCGCCGTCGAGCGTGATGCGGCGCACGATGGTGCTGCCCGCGCTGCCGGATTCGTGTGCGAGCTTCACGTGCACTTCGGCGAGCGGCCAGCCCTTGCGTTGCGCGTACATCTTCAGCGTGATCGCGGTGCATGCGCCGAGGCTCGACAGCAGCAGGGCGACGGGCGTCGGCGCGGCATCGCCGCCGCCGAGCGGCGCCGGTTCGTCGGCGCGCCACTGGTGGACGCCATCGCTGAAGTGGACGAGGTAATCGACGGAGCCGATGCTCGCTTCGACGGACAGTTCGCTCATTGCAATTCCATGGGAAAAGGGGGGAGACCGGCGGCTTGGCCGGGCGTTACGGTTCGAGCAGCCGTTGCAGCCGCAGTTCCTCGAAATCGAGTTCCGATTCGATTCGGTGCAGCACGGTGTCGTCGACCTTGCCGTCGCGATGCAGGTCGAGCAGCGCGCGGCGCGACACGCCGACGAGCTCGAGTTCGACGCGCAGCATGCGCGAGCGCACATTGGCCGGCTCGGCGCCGTGGCGATGCGCGCGTTCGTTGAACGTGACGCGATTCCGGTATTCGTCGAGCAGGCGGTCGAGCGACGGCCGCTCGAGGCTCGACCCGCGTTGTTCGAGCGCGTCGAGTTCGGCGAGCGCCGCGCCGAACGCATACGCGCGCACCGCATGCTCGGACATCGTGTGCCGCGCGGCCGGGCGCAGTTTCAGCACGCGGATCAGCGGCGCGAGCGTGCCGCCCTGCACGACGAGCGTCGCGATGATCAGCAGGAACGTGCTGAACAGGATCAGGTCGCGGCCGGGGAAGTTGGTGGGCAGTGCGATCGCGGCCGCGAGGCTCACGACACCGCGCATGCCGGACCAGCCGAGCACGACGGCCTCGCGCCACGACCACGGTGCGTGGCCGGCACGCGGTGCGCGCAGGCGACCCGGCAGCCACATCGCGACGAACACCCAGACGATGCGCGCGGCGATCGCGGCGGCGGTGGCGGGCAGCGCGACGCGCAGGCCGGCCATCAGCACCGCGCCTTCATGGTTCACGCGCGCAAGGATCGCGTGCAACGCGAGACCGATCAGGATGAAAACGAGCGCATCGAGCACGAACACGATCGCTTCCCAGGTCGCCTTCGCCTTGATCCGCATGTCGGCGTCGAACACGCGATGCTGGCGCACGCCGAGCACGAGGCCGCAGGTGACGACCGACAGCACGCCCGAGCCGTCGACGGCTTCGGCGATCCCGTAGCTGCCCCACGCCATCGCGAAGGTCACGACGATACCGAGCATCGGATCGCGCAGGCGCGGCAGCACCCAGCTCATCGCGTGGCCGCATGCGAGGCCGACCGCGATGCCGATCAGCGTGAGCGAGAAGAACAGCCCGGTGGCGCTCGTGGCCGTGATCGACACGGCGAGCGCGGCCGACACGGCCATCTGGTACAGCAGCAGGCCCGATGCATCGTTGACGAGGCTTTCGCCTTCGAGCACCGCGACGAGCCGCGCGGGCAGCGGGTGGCGCTGCAGGATCGCCTTCGCGGCGACCGCGTCGGGCGGCGACACGATCGCGCCGAGCGTGAAGCATGCGGCCCACGGCAGCGCCGGGTTCGCGGCATGCACGGCGAGCGCGACCGCGACGGTCGTGAACACCACCGCGCCGAGCGCGAGCGACGCGATCGATGCAAGCTCCTGCCGGAATTCCTTCCACGCGGTGTAGAACCCGCTCGACATCAGCAGCGGCGGCAGCACGGCCGCGAGCAGCAGCGCCGGGTCCATGTCGGGCACGCGCTTGCCCGCGATCGCGACCACACAGCCGCCGAGCAGCAGCACGACGGCCGGCGGAATCGAAATCCGCTCGGCGAGCCACGTGAGCGCGCCCGCACCGCAAATCAACAGCAGCAGGTAATGAAACAGCTCGACGTTGGTCATGCGCGGCCGTGCGCGACGAGGCCCATCACGACGGCTTGCGGTCGTTCGCGGTGCCGCCCGGCAGTGCGCCGAACATGTGCTGGCTGCATTGTGCATCGCGCCATGCGGTGTTCAGGCGATGGCCCGCGAACATCCGTTTCACGACGGGCAGGATCTGTTCGCCGGCCAGCATGCCGAGCAGGCCGGTGAGCGCGATGATCGGCGGGGCCGGCGAATTCACGCCGAGCGCGCCGTAGATGACGCCGGCGAGGATGCCGGCGCATAGCGACAGGAAATACGGTTTCATGGCGAGCCCCGTGATGGCAGACGAGTGGCGCGGTGCGCGCCGTCAAGGTCTTGAAAGCGTATCGGGTTTGCGTGAAGAAAAAAAGGCCGGATCGCCCCGAACAGGGACCGATTCCGGAATCGGATCGATTCCGTTTCTTGGATGTTCGCGCCGCGCGTTTGCGGCTTAAATATTTCGAGCCGGAAGACGATCCGGCACCGATACACCCGAGGCTCCTCCCGCTGTCGCGGTCGAGGCAGGCCCCCCTTTTTTCGTTCACAGGACGACTTGCGCCATGAGCAATCCGAAACTTGAAGTACTCACTCCGCAGAACAGCCAGCTGATCTTCATCGACCAGCAGCCGCAAATGGCGTTCGGCGTGCAGTCGATCGATCGCCAGACGCTGAAGAACAACGTCGTCGGTCTCGCGAAGGCCGCGAAGGCATTCAACATCCCGACCACGATCACGACGGTCGAGACCGAAAGTTTCTCCGGCCACACGTATCCCGAATTGCTCGACGTGTTCCCGAACCAGCCGCTGCTGGAGCGCACGTCGATGAACTCGTGGGACGACCAGAAGGTGCGCGATGCGCTGGCCGCGAATGGCCGCAAGAAGGTGATCGTGTCGGGCCTGTGGACCGAGGTCTGCAATACGACGTTCGCGCTGTGCGCGATGCTCGAAGGCGAATACGAGATCTACATGGTGGCCGATGCGTCGGGCGGCACGTCGAAGGACGCGCACGACTTCGCGATGCAGCGGATGGTGCAGGCCGGTGCGGTGCCCGTCACGTGGCAGCAGGTCGTGCTCGAGTGGCAGCGCGACTGGGCGCGCCGCGATACGTATGAAGCGGTGATGGCCGTCGTGCGCGAGCACTCGGGCGCCTACGGGATGGGTGTCGACTACGCGTACACGATGGTCCACAAGGCACCGCAACGCACTGCGACGCCGCACGAGTCGCTTGCGGCGGTCCCGGCGAAGTAACGGGCCGCCGGCCGCGATCGTCGCGATGGTCGCGACGATCGCCTGCCAGGGGCCGTCGCGCGTTCAGCTGACGGGCAGCGCCCACGGTGCGTGCACGAAGCGTTCCGCGAGGAAGTCGAGCAGCACCGTTACGCGCGCGGCGCGCAGCATGCCGGGCGGCGTGACGAGGTTGACGTTGATGTCGGCGATCTTCCAGTCGGACATCACTTCCTCGAGCTCGCCGCGCTGCATCGCGTCCCACACCAGGAACTCGGGCTGAAGGGCGAGGCCGTGACCGGCGACGAGCGCGGGGAGGATCACGTCCGCGTTGTTGGTGCGGATGCGGCCGTGCACGGATACGCCGAACTCGTCGCCCGAAGCCGGTTGGCGGAAGCGCCAGTACTCGGGGGTCGGCAGGTTCGTGTAGGTGAGGCACACGTGCTGTTCGATGTCGCTCGGATGCGTCGGGCGGCCGCGCCGGTCGAGGTAAGAGGGCGACGCGACGAGCGGGCGGCGTACCGCGCAGAGCCGGCGCGAGCGCAGCGACGAATCGCTCAGCTCGGCGATGCGGATCGCGACGTCGAAGCCGCCGGACACGATGTCGACGATGTGGTCGGTGAGCACGAGGTCGATGTCGACGCGCGGATAGCGTTCGAGAAACGCGGGCAGCACCGGCGACAGATGGCGCAGCCCGAACGACATCGGCGCGTTCACGCGCACGAGGCCGTGCGGTTCGAGCGCTTGAGCGGACGCTTCGCTCTCGATCAGGTCCGCATCGGCGAGCAGGCGGATCGCGCGGTCGCGCAGCAGTTCGCCGGTCGGCGTGAGCGACAGCTTGCGCGACGTGCGGTACAGCAGCATCGCGCCGAGGCGCTTTTCGAGGCGCGCGATCGCCTTCGACACGGTCGGTTGCGATACGCCGAGCAGGTCGGCGGCTTTCGCGAACGAACCGGTCTCCGCGACGCGCGCAAAGATGGCCCAGGCTTCGAGATCAGGAAGGTGTTGCATGGTCGGAACGAATGGCAGGGAAGCGGAACGGATGCGGCGCACCGCGAAGGCGGCCGCGCGATGCCGATGATTCTAATCCGGCCGGGAGAAATATCGTTATGGAATCTTATCTACTTTCGTTGGGCGCCGGCGTGTTGATCGGCGTCGTGTACAGCGTGATCAAGGTGCGCTCGCCGGCACCGCCGCTGATCGCGCTGGTCGGCCTGGCCGGCATGCTGATCGGCGCCCAGGCCATCGCGCCGGTCCGTCACTGGCTCGGCTTCTGACCGCATCGAGGACACTTCATGAGCGCTAACGCTACTCAACCCGATCTCATCCTGCACAACGGGCGCATCACGACGCTCGATCGTGCGAACCCCGTCGCAACCGCCGTGGCGATCAAGGACGGCCGCTTCGTCGCGGTCGGCGCCGACTCGGACATCATGCCGCTCGCGGGCCGCGCGACGAAGGTCGTCGATCTCGACTGCCGCACCGTGCTGCCGGGGCTGATCGACAACCACACGCACGTGATTCGCGGCGGCCTGAACTACAACCTCGAGCTGCGCTGGGATGGCGTGCGTTCGCTCGCGGTCGCGATGGAAATGCTGAAGCACCAGGTCGCGATCACGCCTGCGCCGCAATGGGTGCGCGTGGTCGGCGGCTTCACCGAACACCAGTTCGCCGAGAAGCGCCTGCCGACGATCGACGAGCTCAATGCGGTCGCACCCGATACGCCGGTATTCATCCTGCACCTGTACGACCGCGCGCTGCTGAACGCGGCCGCGCTGCGGGTGGTCGGCTACACCAAGGACACGCCCGAGCCGCCGGGCGGCACGATCCTGCGCGACGACGCGGGCAACCCGACCGGGCTGCTGCTCGCGAACCCGAACGCGACGATCCTTTATGCGACGCTCGCGAAAGGCCCGAAGCTGCCGTTCGAGTACCAGTACAACTCGACCCGCCATTTCATGCGCGAACTCAATCGCCTGGGCGTGACGGGCGTGATCGACGCAGGCGGCGGCTCGCAGAATTATCCCGACGATTACGAGGTGATCCGCAAGCTGCACGATGCCAACGAGATGACGGTGCGGATCGCGTACAACCTGTTCACGCAGAAGCCGAATGCGGAGAAGGAAGACTTCGTGAACTGGACGAAGAGCGTCAAGTACCACGACGGCACCGACTATTTCCGCCACAACGGCGCGGGCGAGATGCTGGTGTTCTCGGCGGCCGATTTCGAGGATTTCCGCGTCGCGCGCCCGGACCTGCCGGCGCAGATGGAGGACGATCTCGAAGGCGTCGTGCGCGTGCTCGCCCAGAATCGCTGGCCGTGGCGCATGCATGCGACCTACGATGAAACGATCAGCCGCGCGCTCGACGTGTTCGAAAAGGTCAACAAGGACATTCCGCTTGCCGGTCTGAACTGGTTCTTCGATCACGCGGAAACCGTTTCCGAAAAATCGATGGATCGGATTGCCGCGCTGGGCGGTGGTATTGCGGTGCAGCACCGGATGGCGTACCAGGGCGAATATTTCGTCGAGCGCTACGGCGCGCGCGCGGCCGAGGCGACGCCGCCCGTCGCGAAGATGCTCGACAAGGGAATCAAGGTGTCGGCCGGCACCGACGCGACGCGGGTGGCGTCGTACAACCCGTGGGTGTCGCTCGCGTGGCTCGTGACGGGCAAGACGGTCGGCGGCCTGCGGATGTATCCGCAGCGCAACCTGCTCGATCGCGAGACCGCGCTGCGCATGTGGACCGAGTACGTGACGTGGTTCTCGAACGAGGAGGGGAAGAAGGGGCGCATCGCGGTGGGCCAGCTCGCCGACCTGATGGTTCCGGATCGCGATTTCTTCACGTGCGCGGAGGACGATATCGTCGATACGACGGCGTTGCTGACGGTGGTCGGCGGCCGCATCGTGTGGGGCGCGGGGCCGTTCGCGTCACACGATGCGCCGATTCCGCCCGCGATGCCCGACTGGTCGCCCGTGCGCGAGTACGGCGGCTACGGCGGCTGGGGTGCGACGCAGCGCAACGGTGCGCCGCTGCAGCGCGCGGCGGCCGCCGCGATGTGCGGCTGCGCGAGCGCATGCAACGTGCACGGGCACGCGCATGCGGGCGCATGGGGCCGCACGTTGCCGACGTCGGACGCGAAGGGCTTCTGGGGCGCGTTCGGCTGTTCGTGCTGGGCGGTCTGACATGGCGGCCCCGACCGATCGAGGCGGTGTCGGCAACCCGGCGTGGATTCGCGCGCTGCTCGCGCAGCCGTGGGTCCTGCCGCTTGCGCGTCTGGCATTGGTGTCCGCGTACCTGATCGGCGGGGTCGCGAAGGCGCTGGACTTCGACGGCGCGGTCGCGGAGCAGGCGCATTTCGGGCTGCAGCCGGCGGCGTTATGGGCGGCGCTGGCGATCGCGGTCGAGATCGCCGGCTCGCTGTGCATCGTGCTGGGCCGCTTTACGTGGCTCGGCGCCGGCAGCCTCGGCATGCTGACGCTGGTCGCGATGGCGGTCGCGAACGATTTCTGGAACCGCACGGGCGCCGAGCATTTCATGGCGCTCAACAGCTTTTTCGAGCATCTCGGGCTGATCGCCGCACTCGTGCTCGCGACCGTGCTCGCCGATGCGAAGCACCTGGCCGGCGACGGCCGCATTACTCGATGACGATGAAACAACCAGGAAACCCTGTCATGAAAACCCTTCGTTCCGTATTGCTCTCCGCGATGATCGCGGGCGGTCTTGCCGTCGCGCCGGTCGTGTTCGCGAAGCCGCCGGTCGTCGCTGCGCCGGTGCCGGTGCTGGCCGTCGGCCCGCAGTACGATACGACCCACGTGTGCGTGTCGCCGGACGATTTCGACCGTTTCACCGACAGCTTCGTCGCGACCTTCGGCGGCAAGAAGTCGAAGCAGGGTGTGTTCCAGGTCACGCCCACGCCGAGCCAGACGATGTCGCAGCTCGTGCTCACGCCGGTCGGCACGGTCTCGGTGTTCGGCTTCAAGACGCCGATCCCGTATCCGTTCTGCGCGGAGCGCACCGGCTACCTCGTCACCGATCTCGACGTCGCGATGAAGACGGCGCGTGCGCACGGTGCGGACGTGATCGTCGACACGTTCCCTGATCCGATCGGCCGCGACGCGATCATCCGCTGGACCGGCGGGCTGAACATGCAACTCTATTGGCATACCGAAGCACCGCACTACGATGCGCTGGAGACGGTGCCCGAGAATCGCGTGTACGTATCGCCGGAAAGCGTGCGCAAGCTGGTCCACGATTTCGTCAAGTTCTCGAACGGCAAGGTGGTATCCGACACCCTCAAGGCGCCGGGCATCGAGATCGGCCGGCCGAACGAGACCTACCGTCGCATCCGCATCGAATCGGGCTTCGGCAAGATGACCGTGCTCGTGACCGACGGCCACCTGCCTTACCCGTTCGGCCGCGAGATGACCGGCTACGAAGTGCCCGATCTCGCCGCGACGCTGAAGAAGGCGCAGGCCGCGGGCGTGACGGTGCTCGTGCCGCCGTTCACGTCGGACGGCCGCGACGCGGCGCTCGTGCAGTTCCCGGGCGGCTACGTCGCAGAGATCCACGCGAGCGCGGCGCGATGAAGCACGAGGACACGATCCTTGCCGCGGTGGCCGGCTTCGTCGACACGCTGAGCTTCGTCGCGCTGTTCGGGCTGTTCACCGCGCACGTGACCGGCAACTTCGTGTTGATCGGCGCGGGCATCGCGGGCTTCGGCCAGGGTGTCGTGCTGAAGCTCAGCGTGTTTCCCGCCTTCGTGTGCGGCGTGATCGCGAGCAGCCTGATCGCGCGGTCGCTGTCCGCGCGGCCCGCGTGGCAGGGCACGCGCGCGCTGCATGCGGTGCAGGCCGTGCTGCTGCTCGGCTTTTGCGCGGCCGGCGTGTGGGCGACGCCCGTCACGCAGCCCGACAGCCTGCCGGCGCTCGTGGCCGGCATCGTCGGCACGTTCGCGATGGGCGTGCAGAACGCGCATCCGCGCGTGATCCCGCGCGCGGGCGTGCCGAATACGGTGATGACCGGCAACGTGACGCAGGCGATCCTCGACGTCGTCGACATGTTGTCCGCCGGCACGGCCGACAGCGTGCGCGCGGCGGCACGCGCGCGTTTCGCGAAGATGCTGCCGGCGATCGTCGCGTTCGCGCTCGGCGCGGCGTGCGGGGCGCTCGGGTTTCGCCATATCGGCTTTCTGGCGCTGCTCGCGCCCGTTTGCGCGCTGGCGACGCTCGCGCTGTGCGCGGCCCAATCGGCGGGCGCCATCACGAAGGAGCGCGCATGAGCGTTCAACGGGAACGGGCGCATCGCGGCCGCCGCTTCGATCGTGCCGCGCGCGTGTCCGTCGTCGCGGGCTTGTTGTTCGCCGGGCGCGGCGCCGCGTTCGCGGAAACCTCGCCGGCATCGGCGCCGGCCGCGGACGGCACCGCATCGACGTGCACGGCCAAGCGGCCGACCGTGCTGTTCAATCGCTGGCAGGAAGACTGGTCGGTGCTCGCGAATCCATGCGTGCCGCGCGCACCGCTCGACGGCCTCAAGTACATTCCGCTCGGCAACGATCCGGCCTCCTATCTGTCGCTCGGCGTGAACCTGCGCGAGCGTCTCGAGACCGTCGACGCGCCGCTGTTCGGCATCGGTTCCGGGCAATCGGACACGTACCTGATCCAGCGCGTCGAAGTGCATGCCGATGCGCATCTCGGTCAGCACTGGCAGTTCTTCGTGCAGTTGCAGGATGACCGCGCGTACGGCAAGAACACGATCTCGCCGGTCGACAAGAACCCGCTCGATCTCGAGCAGGCATTCGCGACCTATACGGGCGCGCTCGGCGGCGGCACGTTCAAGTTCCGCGTCGGCCGGCAGGAGATGGCGTTCGACTTGCAGCGCTTCATTGCCGCACGCGACGGCCCGAACGTGCGGCAGGCGTTCGATGCGGTGTGGGCCGACTACGAATACCAGCAGTGGCGTTTCATCGGGTATGCGACGCAGCCGGTGCAGAACCGCAGCGCGTCCACGTTCGACGACGTGTCGAACCGCGACCTCACGTTCAGCGGTGTGCGTTTCGAGCGGAAGGCGGTGGGGCCCGGCGACCTGTCGGGCTACTGGTCGCGCTACAACCGCAGCAACGCGCGCTTTCTCGATGCGAGCGGCGCGGAGCGCCGTGACGTGTGGGACCTGCGTTACTCCGGTACGCAAGGCCGTTTCGACTGGGATCTCGAAACGATGCTGCAGACGGGGACGGTCGGCAGCAGCACGATCCGCGCGTGGGCGGTCGGCTCGATTGCCGGCTATCGGCTCGACGCGCCGTGGTCGCCGCACATCGCGCTGCAGCTCGACGCGGCATCGGGCGACCGGCATCCGCACGACGGCCGCGTCGAAACCTTCAATCCGCTGTTCCCGAACGGCTATTACTTCACGCTGGCCGGCTTCACCGGGTATTCGAACCTGATCCACGTGAAGCCGTCGGTGACGCTGAAGCCGTCGCCGAACCTGTCGCTGCTCGGGGCGCTCGGGTTCCAGTGGCGCGAGACGACTGGCGATGCGGTCTACCAGCAGGGCAACGCGGTGGTGCCGGGTACGGCAGGCAAGGGCGGGTTGTGGACGGGGATGTACGTGCAGCTGCGTGCGGACTGGACGATCGCCGCGAACCTGATCGGTGCGGTCGAGGCCGTGCATTTCCAGGTCGGCGATGCGATCCGCCAGGCGGGCGGGCATAACGCCGACTATGTCGGGGTCGAGCTGAAGTATGGGTGGTAGCACGCGTGCCGGGGCGCGTTCGCCGGCGATGGGTTGCCCGATGCGAGGTGTCGGATGAATGCGCGCGTGCAGGTGCTCGTGTATTCGGACGAGATGCTGATCGTGCGCTGGCTTGCGCCGGGCGGCGCGGAGCAGCGCTGGGCACCCGGGCGCGCGCTGCGCTCGGGCCAGTGCGCGCTGTCCGGCGAGAAGATCGTCTGTGGCGACGCCGTCTTCAGCCCGCGCGGGCGGGCGCCGTTCGAACCGAAAGCCATGATCCTGGCGGCGGCGCTCGACCGGCCGCACGTGTCGACGGTTCGCCCGCGCGTACAGGTGCTCGAGCGCTCGGCGCAGCTGCTGGTCGTGCGCTGGGTCGAACCGGGGCGTGCGCATTTCGGCGAGCAGCACTGGAAACCCGGGCGCGCAAGGCAGGCCGGTTTCTGCGTGCTGTCGGGCGCGCGGATCGCGTGCGGCGACGACGTGTTCCGCCCGAGCGGACGGCCGACGCCGCCGAATGCACGCGCGATGATTCTGGCGGTCGCGCTCGATGGCGCCGGGCTGAAGCACGGCGGGTGACGCGGCGCGCGCATGCTTGCGCGCGCAACGACAAAGGGCGGCCGAAGCCGCCCTGTGTCGTATGCGGCCGGCATGACGCCGGCCGGTGCATTGCCGTGCCGCTGCGCCGTTACAGGTTCGGCGACAGTGCGAGCGCGTTCGTCAGGTCGCCCATCGGCTGGCCGCCGTTGGCCTTCAGCGCGTCGTCGCGTTGTTGCAGGCCCGCGAGGCGCGGCAGCGAGAAGCGGCGCGTGATGAAGCGCAGGATCGACGCGGTGTCGTACTGCGTGTGGTCGACGAAGCCCTTCTTCGAGAACGGCGACACGATGAGTGCCGGAATCCGCGTGCCCGGGCCCCAGCGGTCGCCCTTCGGCGGCGACACGTGATCCCAGAAGCCGCCGTTTTCGTCGTACGTGACGACCACGACCATGTTCTTCCACTGCGGGCTGGCCTGCAGGTGGGCGATCACGTTCGCGATGTGCTGGTCGCCGCTCGACACGTCGGTGTAGCCCGCGTGTTCGTTCAGGTTGCCCTGCGGCTTGTAGAACGCGACCTGCGGCAGCGTGCCCGCGTCGATCGCCTTGAGGAACTCGCTGCCGTCGGTGCCGCCGTCGAGCAAGTGCTGCGCGCGGCTCGTGCTGCCCGGTGCCTGGTTCGCGTAGTAGTTGAACGGCTGATGGTGCGGCTGGAAGTTCGGCGCCGTCATGTTCGGGCCGTAGATCACGTTCGCGGTGCCGCTTTGAGCGGCCTGCAGCGCCTGGTTCCACGCACCGCCGTACCATGCCCACGACACGCCGGCGTTGGTCATCAGGTCGCCGATGTTCTGCTGCGATTGCGGCGGCAGCGTCGATGCGGCCGACGGGTCGGCGAGGTTCGGATCGCCGCCCGAAGCCGCCTTGTTGCCGCTCGGCTGGTACGGCGGCTGCATCGTGTTGATCGCGTAGAAGTCCGGCGTCAGGTTGCCCGAGTTCACGAACTTCGGAATGCCGTCGAGCGCGGAAGCCGGCGAGTTGGTCGCGAGCTGCAGCGACTTGCCGTCGGCGGCGACGGCCGAGATCGAACCGGCGGCCGGGCTCTTGTCCGCGTTCGCGTAGAACGGCGCGCACGCGCAGATCAGGTACTGGTGGTTCAGGAACGAGCCGCCGAACGCGCCCATGAAGAAGTTGTCGGCCAGCGTGAACTGCTGCGCGATCTTCCACAGCGGCAGCTTCGTCGCGTCGGGCGTGTAGTGGCCCATCACGAGGCCACCGGAATCGGCCCAGGCGGCGAACATGTCGTTCTTGCCGCCGTTGATCTGCATCTGGTTCTCGTAGAAGCGGTGATACAGGTCGCGCGTCGTCACGCTCATCGACGTGTTGAAACCGTTCGGGTCGTCGATCGCGAACGGCGCGTTCGGCAGGTTGGCCGTCATCGCCTCGGTCACGGCCGGCGTGACGCCCTTCGCGGTCAGGCCGCCCCAGACCTTCGGCAGCGTCGCGAGCGGCTGGCCGTTGCGATCCTTCTGCTGCGCGCTTGCCGCAGTCACATTCTGCAGGCCGTTCGCGCCCGGGAAGTTGCCGTACAGGTTGTCGAAGCTGCGGTTCTCGGCGTAGATCACGACGACGTTCTTCACCGTCGACAGGCCTTGCTGTTGCACGTCGTCGCCGCCGCAGGCGGTCAGGGCGGCGGCCGCGGCAACGGCGATCGGTGTAAAGCGAATCCAGGCGTGGTTTTTCATCCGTTGTACTCTCTATCTCTCTTGTCGCGTGGGGAACCGGAGCGTTGGTGTACCGCCGGTTCGCGAGGGTAACCGTGGCATGTCCGGCTGTAAGCATTTTGAGGGTGCGATTTGACAGCCGGGTGTAGGCGTCCTTTCGATTAGCTGTCGGTTGGTCGTCATGTAACGGTCATGCGGCTGACATAAACTCCCGCCGCTCCTGAACCCACTTTCCGACGAATCGATGAAGCCTCGCCAACCGACAGCCGGCGCGTTCGCGCGTTCGTGGCTGCATCTGACCGGCGCATTCGCGCTGGCCACCACGCTTGCAACCCTTGCCGGCTGTGACGGACAGCCGGGGGCGGGTGCGCCGACCGCACAGGCCGCCAGCGCGGCGAGTGCACCGGGCGCCGCCAATGTGGTTGCGTCCGCAACGGTTGCCGCGAGCGGCGCGGTGGTCGAAACGAACCAGCCGCAGACGCGGGCACAAGTTTACGAAGGCGTGCGCCGGATGACGGCGCTCGGCAAGCAACTTTTCTTTGACCCTACGCTGTCAGGTTCCGGCAAGCTCGCGTGCGCGTCGTGCCACAGCCCCGACCACGCATTCGGCCCGCCCAACGCGCTGGCCGTGCAATTCGGCGGCGACGACATGAAGCGCCCGGGCTTTCGTGCGGTGCCGTCGCTCAAGTACCTGCAGGGCGTGCCGCAGTTCACCGAACACTTCCACGATTCCGACGACGAAGGCGACGAGAGCGTCGATGCGGGCCCGACGGGCGGCCTCACGTGGGACGGCCGCGTCGACACGGGCGCCGAGCAGGCGCGCATTCCGCTCACGTCGCCGTTCGAGATGAACAGCTCGCCCGCGAAGGTCGCGCAGGCCGTGAAGGCCGCGTCGTATGCGGACGAGTTCCGCGCGGTGTTCGGCGTGAAGGTGCTCGACGACGACGCGGCCACGTTCAAGGCCGTGCTGCGCGCGCTCGAGACGTTCGAGCAGACGCCCGAACTGTTCTCGCCGTACACGAGCAAGTACGACGCGTATCTCGCCGGCCATGCGCAGCTCACGCCGGCCGAGTTGCGCGGGCTGCAGCTGTTCAACGACGAGAAGAAGGGCAATTGCGCGAGCTGCCACATCAGCCAGCGCGCGCTCGACGGCACGCCGCCGCAGTTCAGCGATTTCGGGCTGATCGCGGTCGCGGTGCCGCGCAACCGCGCGCTGCCCGTCAATCGCGACCCGCGCTTCTACGATCTCGGCGCGTGCGGCCCCGAGCGCACCGACCTGAAGGGCCGCGACGAATTCTGCGGGCTGTTCCGTACGCCGTCGCTGCGCAACGTCGCGCTGCGCAAGACCTTCTTCCACAACGGCGTGTATCACACGCTCGAGGACGTAATGCGCTTCTACGTCGAGCGCGACATCCATCCGGAGAAGTTCTATCCGGTCGTACACGGCAAGGTGCAGATCTACGACGACCTGCCCAAGCGCTACTGGCCGAACATCAACCGCGAGGCGCCGTTCGACCGCAAGCGCGGCGAGCAGCCCGCGCTGAACGCGGCCGAGATCAAGGACGTGATCGCGTTCCTGGGTACGCTGACTGACGGATATCAGCAAACGGCCGCGCCGGCCGGCCACTAGAAGGCGGCGTCGACGGCACGCATGCTATCCTCGCTCGCTGACAGGCGCAGTGCGCGTGCCGGATGGCCGGCCCCCGGTTCGCCGGCATGCACACTGCGCCGTTCGATCGAACATCCAAGGAGAACAACATGTCGATGCGTGCATCCCTTTCCGTCGTCACGCGTGTGCTGGCCGGCGCCGCGTGCGCAGCCGCGATGCTGCCTGCCCATGCGCAGAACAACCTGAACTTCCTGAACGACACGCCGCTCAGCTACTTCAGCAAGACCGACCGTGCGTCGCTCTCGAAGGCTGTCGTGCAGGTGCGCGACGAAGGCAAGGACGGCGAGACCACGACGTGGCAGAGCAGCGGCCGCGGCACGCAGATCGATGCGAAGCTCACGCCGAACACGTCGGAAGCCGACGGCAAGACCTGCCGTGAAATCGCCACCGAGATCACGGCGAAGGGCCAGACGATGACGCTCAAGCCCATCTATTGCAAGACCGACGCGGGCAAGTGGCAGCTGCAGAAGCGCTGAGCACGCACGTGATGAAGCGGGGCGGCGCGCCGCGCACGGTATCGTGCGGCGTCGTGATCCTCGATGCGGCCGGACGCGTGTTCCTCGCGCACGCGACGGATACCACGCACTGGGACATCCCGAAGGGGCAGGGCGAGCCGGGCGAGACGCCGGCCGACGCGGCGCTGCGTGAACTGCTCGAGGAAACCGGCATTGCGTTCGGCGCCGAGCGGCTGCTCGATCTCGGCCGCTTCGCGTACCGGCACGACAAAGACCTGCACCTGTTCGCGGTGCGGGTGCCCGAAGGCGAGATCGATCCCGCGCAGTGCACGTGTACGTCGCTGTTTCCGAGCCGTCGCGACGGCTCGATGATTCCCGAGATGGATGCGTATCGCTGGACCGCGCCCGCCGACATCGATGCGTATGCGAGCCGCAGCCTCGCGCGGCTGTTTCGCACGAAGCTGTCGCTGGCGGATTTGCATCGGCGGTTGACGGGTGGGTGAATGCGCGAGGTGGTTTTCGCTGTTGCTGCGACTGTGTGCGTCAAGCACCTCATTTTTTTGTGAAGCACGGTGGACCCCGATAGCGCCATCGGTAAGTCGGTGCGTCCTGCTTTAATCTGGGACTCGATGCTTCGATCGAGTCAGTCAAAGTCACCGCCGCGACCGGAAACGGTCGGTCGGCGGTGGTCTGCGTCTCTTCGTCCCGCTGACGGGCGGAAAATTCCGATGGTCGAAGTCCTGCCTGCAGTGTGCGGAGCCTCGCTGTCGTCGATAGCTATCCACAAATAGGTTCTTGCATGGCGTGCGTCGCAAGGGACATCGCGCGCATTCGTCAAGCAACGCGTTTCATCCTGTCTGTAATCGGCAGCGAATCAAATAAAGCATCCACATGCGCGGGGAGAATGCACGCGCTCTCGTGAGCGGCTCGATCAGAAAGTTCCTCTCGCGCTCAACGGCGTTCCAATGAGAGATCTGAGTATCAACAGATCCCTCCATTGATGGATGCATGCAAAGCGCGCGGTGCATGGGCTGATATCACGCCTGGTGGCAGGCGGCCCAATGTTGGCCCCACGCCATTGGCGGGCCATATTGCCGTGGAATTTCAGACGCGTCTGATAGACATTCAAAGCCCCAGTGGCGAACCTCTTGCTTTAGAGAACCCATGGCGCTCCAGCGAGCACCCTAGGTTTCATACTGCACTGTCACATCGCTCGTCATCGTGCACGGCTGGAATCAGCGGTCGCACACATGACGCACCGACGTGAGGAGATACGCATGGTTGCGTGTCTTCGGTTCGGAGAACTATCGCAATGCTGCAACCAACCCGGTTGTCCTTTACCTTCGCCGTCGGCGACGAGTCGTTCGAGGTCGTCGAGTTCACGCTGCATGAGGGGTTGTCCGAGACTTTCCGCTTGCAGGTTGAGCTGGCCAGCGCCAACCCGGCTATCGACTTCGGTCAGATACTCGACCGCAACGGCCTGCTCACGATCTGGCAGGGTGGGCAGCCCGTACGCTACGTGCACGGCGCGGTTTCGTCGTTCGTTCAGGGCGATACCGGCTTTCGCCGTACCCGCTACTCGGCCGTGGTCGAGCCGCGCCTCGCACGCCTCAAGCTCTCGTCCGACTGGCGGATCTTCCAGACGCTCAGCGTGACCGAAATCGCAGTCGCCGTTCTCAAGGCCCATGGCCTGACGATGGACTACGAGCAACGCGCCACCAACGAACACCTCACCCGCGAGTATTGCGTGCAGGCCGGTGATACTGACTACGACTTCGTCGAACGCATCCTGCGCGAGGAAGGCTTCTTCTACGCGTTCCAGCACGGCAAAGAGGGGCACCGGTTGATTCACTGCGATCGGCTGTTCATCTTCGGTCGTCTCGACGGCGAGCCGGTGATCTACAACCCGACGCCGGGCGGCGATCAGCCACAACCCAGTCTACGGACCTTCGCTTACACCGAGAGCGTGCGTACCGCGCGCCAGGTACAACGCGACTACACGTTCAAGAATCCGCGCTTCAACCACGAGTACCCGCGTGACGGCACCGACCTAGATCATCAGGGTCGAGGCTACGCACGCTACGACTATCCGGGCCGATATAAACACGAAGCCAGCGGCAAGGCGTTCACTCACGATCGCTTGCGCGGCCACCGGCGCGATGCACGTGTGGCGTTTGTCAGTGGTGACGACGCGCGCTTGCAGCCGGGCATCGCTTTCGCGCTCACGGGCCACCCACGCGAGGACATGAACCGGAGTTGGCGTCCGGTGAGCCTGGTGCATCACGGCAAGCAACACACCAGTCAGGCGGAAGAAAGCGCCGACGCGCAACACGGCACGTACTACCGCTACGAAGCGGTACTGGTGCCGGATGATGCCGAATGGCGCGCTGAACCGCTGCCGCACCCGCGCATCGATGGCCCACAGCCGGCGGTGGTCGTGGGCCCGGAGGGTGAAGAGATCTACACCGACGAGTACGGCCGAGTGAAGGCGCAGTTTCCGTGGGATCGCCAGGGCCGCCATGACGAGCACAGCTCGTGCTGGATCCGCGTCGCGCAGAACTGGGCGGGGGCACTGTGGGGACACATGGCGATCCCGCGCATCGGACAGGAGGTGATCGTCGACTTCTTCGACGGCGATCCGGACCAACCGGTCATCACTGGACGCACCTACAACCGCCTGCAGTTGCCACCGTACGAACTGCCGCGACACAAGACGCGGATGACGATCAAGAGCCAGACGCACAAGGGCGAAGGTTTCAACGAGCTGCGTTTCGAGGACGAAGCAGGACAAGAGGAAATTTATGTCCACGCGCAGCGCGATCAGAACATTCACGTCAACCATGACGAGACGACCTTCGTCGGTCATGACCGCAGCGAAAACGTCACACGTGACGAGTTTCTCAAAGTTGGCAACAACCGCCACGACACCGTCGCCAACGATGACCGTACCGACATCGGGCACGACCAACTGATTACCGTCGGGAACGACCAGACTCTGGTCATCAAACGCACCCAGCAGATCTCGATCACGCAGGACCGCGTCGAGGAAGTCGGCAACAGCCGTGTTGACAAGATCGCAGCGAACCACACGGCCAGTGTGGGAGGCCACGTCGAACTGTCCGTTCAAGGCCATCATCAATTACAGGCAACGGAGGCAATCAGGAATCGCACGAAACACTACGAGTGTTCCGCCGACTCCATTTGCTGGAGCACGCCGGGCGGTGTTCTCACACTCGATGCCGGGGGGCTCAGATTCAACGGCGCTGCGGTCAGCTACAAGGCTGGCGCTATCGACCTGTCCAGCGGAGGCGGCGGGGCACCGGTGGCTCTCGCTGGCGTGCCGAACACTGGCGAACCGGTCTGCGTCGGTTGCTGGCTGAAGGCGGCTGCCGAGCATCAGGCATTGGTGAAACTGTGAGAACGCTCGAAGACGAACTGCTGGAACAGGTGAGGGCACTTGGGCCGACCGCCCATCTAGTCGCCGTGAGCGACATGGCAGAACTCGATGACGAGCTTCGAAGTGCCGTGCGTACCCGATTCGCAGGAAATACCTATCCGTTGCTGCAAGATCCTGCTTGGCACGCACTACGTCCCTACAGCCCCCTCTTGCTTGCTGCAGATACCGCCGACTATCGAGGGCACCACAGCCTCGGTGGAGCATTCGACAGCGGACTTCGCAACGCATTGCATGGCTGGATAGTCAGCACGGTGTCTCCCGAACGGCTCGTTGAGCATCTGGCACAGGCCACCATCGCTTATGGCCCGGATGGCGAGAACTACCTGCTGCGTTATTACGACCCGTGGGTATTGCCCGTCCTGTACCGGCAAGCTCCACGGAACTGGTGGCGCGAATTCATGGCGCCTATCGCCTCCTGGTGGGTTCCCCGGGCCGACACGCAGGTTCAACGCTGGGGACGGATTCCGGGGTTGGCCGCCACTCATGCCAACCCTCTGTCATCACTCGTGATTGACGAGGCGCTCTGGCAGGCCCTGACAGGCGATCCATTGCCGCACCGCTTGCTACAGGCGGTTGAAGCGAGAACGCCGGAGTTGCTCGACAACCCGTGCAGAGGAATACGTCTGGCCCGTATAGAAGCGCTTCTTGTCCATGCGCGCGAAGCGGGCCTATCCAGGCACGACGACTTTTACGACTACGTCTTCCTTGCACTGGCTCAGGGCCCGGAGCGCAGAGAGGGGGACCGCTGCTGGCAGCTCGCCGTCCGCGCGGCGGCAACTGGCAAAGGTCGTCTTGGGGACCTGTATCTGGCTTGTCGCCGGCAGCAGGCGTAGCCCGACAACGAGAGAATATCGATGCCCAAACCGACCTATTCCTTGACTGATCTGCTTGGCATCAGTCGCGATTCGGCCGATCGAACGCGCAGTAACGAAGCGCCTAGTCCGTGCGTCAGTTGCAAACGCACGCTCGCCATTCTGCCGTTGCGTTATGGCGTGATATCCGGCAACGAAAAGGCCAGTGTCGAACATCTGACGCCATCGTTGCCAGCTCACTTGGGCAAGAAGCTCCAGGTCAAGCTATCTGACAGCCGATATGCGGTACGCAGCGTGCGCGAAGGCTACATCTACCTGTTCGTCCAGCGCCGAGGCAAAGGCTACACCTGTGAGGCCACCTACCGGGTGTGTGACAGCGGGTTGCTACAGCCGGTATGGCCGTATGATCCGGGCGTGCCCGTGGGCGGCATCCAGAACCTGGGTGGCTGGACACTGACCGTCGGCGATCCCGAGGATATCGACGAAGCGCGAATCCTCTTCACCCCTGATCCCTTGAGCCCGGCGAAGGTCGACCGCTATCGCGACGTCGCCCTGTATCGCAACCGTCTGCAGAAGTTCGATTTGCGTACGCTCACTCAAAGCTGCGCGCATTTCGAGGACGTGGTGAACCCGCAGGATCTCGACACCGTTGTGGCGGAACTACGCGTAGGTAACAACGCCGGTGCCAAGAGGGAGCTGGAAAGTCAGGCGTTCCCGCCGTTTCGCAGCGCATTGAAGCCCGGTGGCTCCGCCGAAGAAGTAACGGCGATCTACAAGAGCACGCGGGATACATTGAAGAAGAATGCCGGCGTTGCCGTGGTGCTGTATGACCCGGTCGGCGTTGTTCAGGAACTGAACGCGTGGCGCAACGACGCGATCGAAATCAACCGCTCATGGCTGCAACTGGCGGACGAGCAGGGGATCACCAACGAGCGCCGCCACGCAGTCGCTGAAGCGCTGGACAACATCAAGGAGGCCATGCAGCGCGGTTACATCGAAAATGCCGGGCTGGATGCGGAGGCCAAGCTGCGCCGTGCTCGGGACAGTGACTTGCGCATGAAAGCGCGGTTCGGGTTCAATCCCCAGGACCTCAAGGAGATGGAGCGGCGCTACGACCCGGCACGGGTGCGCCAGCGTGCGGAAAAGGAGGCCCCGCACGCCTTCGACCGTTACCAGGTTCTCTTGGATTGGGACGGTGCAAAGGCCACCGTTCAGAAAGAATTCGCCCGTCGCGACAAGTTGGCGCAGCAGGAGATGGACAAGCGCGAACCGGACCATCAGGCCTGGCTGCGCAGTGGCCTGCTCGCAGAGGCGCTTGACCTCTACGACCGTAGCGATCCGGTATGGGGGCAGGCCTTCGCGGAACAGATTGGACTGTGCCTGGTCGGGATGAACGGCTGCGATAGCGGCGCGGCCAAGTTGGCTTCCTGGTGGTCGGACATTGCTATCGGTAAGGACAACCTCGCGTGGCGTGCGCTGACTCGGAACCAGACGCAGATCGAGGAAGCAGCCAGGCTCGCGTTGGCGCAGGCCAAGGCGCAGTCAGGCGATGGCCTGACGGTAGAGAACATGACGGCCGTGCTGAGCGCCCAGAATGATCGCTTCAAAAACGTAGCCGATCTCCTGGGCAAGGCCGACGCCGCGGTCGAGGCCGCCATGGTGGCGGGCACGCACCCGTGGTTCGGCGCGGACAGACTAAGCCGTTCGCTCACGCTGTTCGCCCAGGCGCATCAATACCTGTTCAAGCTTTTCCCCCACAATGCCGCCGATCGCAATCTGCTGGTTCCCATGTTGGGGTTCATCCATGCCAATTTGGGGCGAAGCGTCACGCGCCTGCGCCTGGAGCAACTGGCTGCGGCAGGCCAAACCGCCAGCGAAGCACGGGTGGCAGGTCAGGTGAACTCGCACATCGCCGGCGTACGCAATACATTGGCCAACGAATTCCAGAACGGCGGAAGCGGCGAGTTCTATAAGGTTCGCGCAGGCGTCATCGTTGCGCTCGTCGAGTCGATTGCCCTGCTGACCAAAGCCGCTGGCTCTGACAAGGGGAGCAAGGAGTACGCGGAATTGACAGCGGCCGGATTGGTAACCGCGGCAGCGGGGTTCGAACTGGCGGCAACCGGAATCGAGTCGGTGGCGGCGCGGTATGCGCCTTCTACCGTCGTGGGGCGGGGGGCTTCGATTGCGTTGGGCGGGTTGAAGTTGTTTGGAGGGTTGCTTGCTACGGTGGGGGGAGGGATATCTATTGTGTTGGCAGTCGCGGATGCAAAGTCTGCCAGTGACGAACGTCGTAACGTCCTCGGCTATGCATACCTTGCACAGGCAACAGTTTCGGCAGCAATTACAACTTTAGCTTCAATGCTCTCGCTGTCCGCTTCCGGTGCCTATCTACGGTGGCTCCTGCAGAGCACTCAGCGCACGCTTTTGCGCTTGATTCTCCCCCCACTGATTCGCTGGTCAGCTGCATTGGCCGTTCCTGAAGTGGCCGCCATGCTGGGGTTGGCACTTGGCTGGGCGACTGCCATTGGAGTGGTGGTGGCAGTTGTGATTTGGGCTATTGCACCAAACGAACTCGAAAGTTGGTGCACGCATAGTTGCATCGGTAAACGAGATCCGGGAAGTATTTGGAAGCCGTTTAAAAGCGAAGAAAAAGAGTTGATTGGTCTATATGAAGCATTCGTTGTGGTGAAGTAAATGTATTTCATAGAACGTGGAATTTGGGCTATACAGAATGATCCCGAAGGGCGAGGGGAGCTGGAAGCCAATATGGCTCGCGCGCTCAAAAAAGAAAAGGCAGATAGGGAGAAGGGGGGTAAATCGCTTCCTGGTATTCATGATCGAGTGAGTGAGTGCCCGTGCGCGGACGGCTCTATTTATGCTTTCAACGATACCTATATCGAACTCTATGCTGGTGCGCTGCAAGACAGGCGAGGTTCAATTACTGTTTTTTCACTACTATTGATATCTATTTTTTGGATTCTTGGGCCATTTAGTCTTGGTCTTTTAACGGTCTGGTTCACGGGAGTTGATTATTGGACGCGGGAAAAGGCCACGGCTTTTGTTTACTTGGATTCGCTGGTTTATCCTTCATTCCTCACTGGTGTTTGCTTTGCAGTGTACAAATTTCTCTGGCGCTTCATCCGGCTGGAAAATTTCGTCCAACGCCGTCTTCTTATCCGCTTCAATCGCGTGACTCGACAGGTGTACCTGCATCGCCCCGGCTATGCGGGTGGCCGGGCCACCTTGGCCTGGGACCAGGTCTCGCCGGAACCCGCGGTGGGCCTTCCCGAATGGCGCGGAACCGGCACCCAACTGATGCTGGCCTGGACCAACGACATGACGGGGTTGCCGTATTTCCACATCATGTTCGTCGGCAAAGTAGCGAATGGTACGAGCGATATCGTCAACCTCTGGGAGTTCATCCGCCGCTACATGGAGGAGGGGCCGCAGTCGGTGCCGAGGCCGAAGAAACTGCTCGGCAAGGTGCCGTGGCCCTGGCTGTCGCTGCAGGCGCCGTGGAGTTTCTTCAAACCGTTTTGGCGGGGAGGATTGAAGCGTGGTGTGCTGCTGTGGACGGTGCTGCTTTCGCCAGTAATGCTCCTCCACGCCACCTTGCACTGGATTTCGCTGCTGCTGGGCTGGGAGCCACGCTGGCCACGCATTATCCGCGAAGCGGGCCTGCCCGGAAAACCGGTGCCTCCGCTGTCCACTGCCGCCGACTGGCCGCCACCGCCCGTGGCGAAGCCTAAACCTCGCCGGCCACGCAAGTCCCGCAAAGCCAAGAACACCGAAGATGTCGCGACGGCATCAACGTTGACCGCGCCAGTCGGTGAAGGCAAACCACCCGATGTCTGACTTTGAGGCGTTCACTCGAAAAGCGAGATCAGGTTCACGTCGGTGCGGTGACGATAAGTGCATAGGCATACGGGAACGAATTCGGCAAGCGAATCCAATCGAAGAAAAGGAGCAGGCTGCTCTATCTGAGGAATTTGGCGCGGGGAAATATGTACTTTATAGAGCGTGGAATCTGGGCTATACAGAATGATCCCGAAGAGCGAGGGGAACTGGAGGCTAATATGGCCCGCGCTCTCAAAAAAGAAAAGGCCGATAGAGAGAAAGGGGTTAAATCGCTCCCAGGCATTCATGATCGGGTGAGTGAATGCCCGTGCGCGGACGGCTCTATTTATGCTTTCAACGATACCTACATTGAGCTTTATGCAGGGGGGATGCAGGAGCGGCGCGGTGTAATAACCGTGTTCACGCTTCTCATCGGATTCATGATTTGGATGCTAGGTTCGTTGAGCATTGAGATGGGTGCGGTATGGCTTACCCATCGGCACTTTGGGGTGGGCAGAGTTGCAACAACGATGGACTATATAGATCCAATCATCATTGGAATGATTGCGCTAGGAGTTTGCTTGGTGGTGCACAAATACCTCTGGCGCTTCATCCGGCTGGAAAACTTCGTCCAGCGCCGTTTGCTTATCCGCTTCAATCGCGTGACTCGACAGGTGTACTTGCATCGCCCCGGCTATGCGGGTGGCCTTGCTACCTTGGCCTGGGACCAAGTCTCCCCGGAACCCGCGGTGGGCCTTCCCGAATGGCGCGGAACCGGCACCCAACTGATGTTGGCCTGGACCAACGACATGACGGGCTTGCCGTATTTCCACATCATGCTCGTCGGCAAAGTGGCGAACGGCACGAGCGATATCGTCAACCTTTGGGAGTTCATTCGCCGCTACATGGAGGAGGGGCCGCAGTCAGTGCCGCGACCGAAGAAACTGCTCGGCAAGGTGCCGTGGCCGTGGCTGTCGCTGCAGGCGCCGTGGAGTTTCTTCAAACCGTTTTGGCGCGGAGGATTGAAGCGTGGTGTGCTGCTGTGGACGGTGCTGCTTTCGCCGGTAATGCTCCTCCACGCCACCTTGCACTGGATTTCGCTGCTGCTGGGCTGGGAGCCACGCTGGCCACGCATTATCCGCGAAGCGGGCCTGCCCGGAAAACCGGTGCCTCCGCTGTCCACTGCCGCCGACTGGCCGCCACCGCCCGTGGCGAAGCCCAAGCCCCGCCGCGCACGCAAGCCGCGCAACAAGGTGTTGCAGTCCGGCGAGAAGGGCGGTGCTTCAGCAGAAATGAATGACGACCAGGCATCCGATAACTCCACGAATCCACGCGAGGTGTAGCGATGACCCGCCCCTTGATTGTTCTGGGTGACACCAGCAGCCATGGTGGTGCCGTGCAAACGGCAACGACAGGTTTGACGGCCAACGGTATTCCCGTCGCCGGCCACGGCGACACACTGCAATGTCCCATACACGGCCCGGTTTCGCTTCAGGCTTCCGGAGGCGGCATGCAGTCCAACGGTAAGGCGCCCGTTCGCGACGGCGATACAGCCACGTGCGGCGCAACGTTGATTGCTTCGCGGACCGGCGTAACCTGGGCAGGTTGAATGGACGAAGCGCAAGCGTCGCGAGCAGATACATCAATAAAAAAACCGGCCACGAAGGCCGGTTTCTATTTCTACGAGCAGCACACCGTTACGCCGGCTTGCCCCAGCTGTCACGCAGCCCGACGATCCGGTTGAACACCGGCTTGCCCGGCTTCGAATCGACACGATCGGCAACAAAGTAGCCGTGGCGCTCGAACTGCAGGCGCGTTTCCGGTGCGATGTCGCTGTTGCCCGGCTCGACGTACGCCTGCACGATCTTCTTCGAATCGGGGTTCAGCGCCTCGAGGAAGTTCGCGCCGCCCGCGTCCGGATGCGGCTCCTTGAACAGGCGGTCGTAGATCCGCACTTCAGCCGGCTGCGCATGCTTCGCGCTGACCCAGTGAATGTTGCCCTTGACCTTGTACGTGTTCGCGCCTTCGGTGCCCGACTTGCTGTCCGGGAAGTAATTGCAGTGCACGGCCGTCACGTTGCCGTCGGCGTCCTTGTCGAAGCCCGTGCATTCGATCACGTAGCCGTAGCGCAGGCGCACCTTGTTGCCCGGGAACAGGCGGAAATAGCCCTTCGGCGGGTTTTCGACGAAGTCCTCGCGCTCGATCCACAGCTCGCGCGAGATCGGGAACGTGCGCACGCCGCGTTCCGGATGGTGCGGGTGCACGGGGGCCGTGCAGGCCTCTTCGAGATCTTCCGGATAGTTGTCGATCACGAGCTTCAGCGGATCGAGCACCGCGACGGTACGCGCGGCCTTGTCGTCGAGGTCGTCGCGCAGCGCGCCTTCGAAGATGCTCATGTCGATCCACGAGTCGATCTTCGTCACGCCGATGCGCTCGCAGAACAGGTGGATGCTCTCCGGCGTGAAGCCGCGGCGGCGCACGCCGACGATCGTCGGCATCCGCGGGTCGTCCCAGCCGTCGACGTGGCCTTCGGTGACGAGCTGCAGCAGCTTGCGCTTGCTGGTGATCGCGTACGTGAGGTTCAGCCGCGAGAATTCGATCTGTTGCGGCAGCGGGCGCGTGAACATGCCGGCTTCCGCGAGTTCGTTCAGCACCCAGTCGTACAGCGGGCGGTGATCCTCGAACTCGAGCGTGCACAGCGAATGCGTGATGCCTTCGAGCGCGTCCGAGATGCAGTGCGTGTAGTCGTACATCGGGTACACGCACCACGCGTCGCCGGTGCGGTAGTGGTGCGCGTAGCGGATCCGGTAGATCACCGGGTCGCGCATGTTCATGTTCGGCGAAGCCATGTCGATCTTCGCGCGCAGCACATGCTCGCCTTCCTTGAACTCGCCGGCCTTCATGCGGCGGAACAGGTCGAGGTTTTCTGCCGGCGTGCGTTCGCGGAACGGCGACGGCTTGCCGCCTTCCGTCAGCGAGCCGCGGTTCGCGCGCATTTCATCGGCGCTCTGGCTGTCGACATACGCCTTGCCGCGCTGGATCAGCAGCTCGGCGAACTCGTACAGCTTGTCGTAGTAGTCGCTCGCGAAGTACTGGTGATCGACCGCGTCCTTGCGCCAGTCGAAGCCGAGCCAGCGCACCGCGTCGACGATCGAGTCGACGTACTCGACGCTTTCCTTTTCCGGGTTCGTGTCGTCGAAGCGCAGGTGGCACACGCCGCCGTAGTCGCGCGCGACGCTGAAGTTCAGGCAGATGCTCTTGGCGTGGCCGATGTGCAGATAGCCGTTCGGCTCGGGCGGGAAGCGCGTCTCGACGCGGCCGCTCCATTTGCCGGTGCGGTTGTCGTCGTCGATGATGTTGCGGATGAAATTGGAAGCCGCGGGGGCGTCGTTGCGTTCGGTGCTCATGCGGATGGCGTCAGGTTGTGTCGGCGCGTCGCGCCGGTTTAATCCCGTGATTCTACCTGACCGGGGTCCGTCCCGCGCGGCTTGCGGCATGGCAGACGCGGGTTTCGACCGATTATCTCGATATTGTGTCGGCTGTAACACGACGTAAATCGGATTGCCCGGGCCGTTTGGCGTTGCCTATGATGGCTTCACCGATTCAATGCCGCCGTTCGGGTTACCGCGTGGCGGGAGGAAACTAAAAATCATGATGAAGAAGACCACGTTTATCGTTCGTACCGCCGTGATCGTCGCGGCCCTGTCGCAACTCGGCGCATGCGCGATGACGCATACGCAGCGCAATGCCGGTATCGGCGCGGCCGCGGGCGGCGCGCTTGGCTACCTGGTGACGGGCGGCCCGCTCGGCACGGTCGCGGGCGCCGCGGCGGGCGGTATCGTCGGCGCGAACGTGCGCTGACCGATGACATGACGCGAGCCGCCTGCCAGGCGGCTCGCCGTCCGGTCGCGACGCGGTTCCGAATGCGTCCCGACCCCACGCACATCCTTCCGGTTTCAGACAGGCAGCATCAGGGAGGAGAGGGTGTGCGACACTGCGTCGACATTCCATTACGACTCCATGCGTCGACGCCGCCTTCCATGAGCCATTCCCCCGTTTTCGTCCTGCCGGGTTATGCCAACTCGGGCCCGCTCCACTGGCAAAGCCGCTGGGAGCGCGCCGACGCGCGCTTCGTGCGCATCGCGATGCCCGACTGGGAGCGTGCGTTCCGCAACGGCTGGTGTCTCGCGCTCGACCGCGCGGTCGAGGCCGCGCCCGGGCCGGTGCTGATCGCCGCGCACAGCCTCGGCACGCTGACCACCGCGTGGTGGGCGACGCGCTATGCGCGCCCGGCCGCGCTCGCGAAGGTGCGCGGCGCGCTGCTCGTCGCGCTGCCCGATCCGGCCGGCCCCGCATTTCCGGCCGATGCGCATGGCTTCGGGCCCGTGCCGTACGAACGGCTGCCGTTTCCGACCTGCGTCGCGGCGAGCAGCGACGATCCGTACGGCTCGCTCGCGTTCGCCCGCACCTGCGCGAACGCATGGGGGAGCGCATTCCACGAGATCGGCCCGCGCGGCCACATCAATGCGGACAGCGGGCTCGGCGACTGGCCCGACGCGCGCGGCTGGCTCGACGCGCTCGATCGCGAGAACCGGGCGCACGAAGGAGGGCGGCCGTAGCCGCCTTCTTCCCCGCGACCGGACGAGCCGGACGCAATCCGTCCGGCTCGCCGCTCAGATCGCCTGTTTCGCCCGCAATCTGGCGATCTTCGCGTCGTCGTAGCCGAGCATGTCGCGCAGCACGTCGTCGGTCTGTGCGCCGAGCAGCGGCGGCGCCGTGCGTGCGTCGGGCGGTGTCGCGCTCATCCGGATCGGGTTGCGCACGAGCTTCGCGTCCGCGCCGCACGGGTGCGGCAGCGACACCTGCATCCCGCGCGCGACGACCTGCTCGTTGTCGAACACCTCGTCGAGATCGTTGATCGGCCCGCACGGCACGCCGGCCGCTTCGAGCGCGCCGATCCAGTCGGCCTTGTCGCGCGCCTTCACCATCTCCGCGAGGATCGGCACCAGCGTGTCGCGGTGGCGTACGCGCGACGGATTCGTCGCGAAACGCTCGTCGTCGGCCAGCTCGGGTTGTCCGCCGGCCTCGACGAACTTGCGGAACTGCCCGTCGTTGCCGACCGCGACGATGATCCACCCGTCGCGCGTCTGGAACGTCTGGTACGGCACGATGTTCGGATGCGCATTGCCCCAGCGCACCGGCGGCTTGCCGCTCGCGAGGAAGTTGGTGTTCATGTTCGCGAGCAGCGCGACCTGCACGTCGAGCAGCGCCATGTCGATGTACTGGCCTTCGCCGGTCCGGTCGCGGTGCGCGAGCGCGGCGAGCACCGCGATCGTCGAGTAGAGGCCGGTCGCGAGGTCGGCGATCGCGACCCCTGCCTTCTGCGGGCCGCCGCCCGGCTCGCCGTCGCGCTCGCCGGTGATGCTCATGAAGCCGCCGATCCCCTGGATGATGAAGTCGTAGCCCGCGCGGTGCGCGTACGGGCCGGTCTGGCCGAAGCCGGTGACCGAGCAGTAGACGAGGTCGGGTTTCACCGCGCGCAGCGACTCGTAATCGAGCCCGTATTTCTTCAACTGGCCGACCTTGTAGTTCTCGAGCACGACGTCGCTCTGCGCGGCGAGTTCGCGCACGATCTGCTGGCCCTCGGGCGTCGCGATGTCGACCGTCACCGAGCGCTTGTTGCGGTTCGCCGCGAGGTAGTACGCGGCCTCGGCGGTATCCGCGCCGTCCACGTCCTTCAGGTACGGCGGCCCCCAGTGGCGCGTGTCGTCGCCGGCGCCGGGGCGCTCGACCTTGATCACGTCCGCGCCGAAATCGGCAAGCGTCTGTGCGCACCACGGGCCCGCGAGCACGCGGGTGAGGTCCAGCACGCGGATATGGCTCAGGGCACCCATCGTCGAATCGTCTCCTTTCATGGCTGGCCTTGTCGTGCAAGGCCGGTTGGCATGCCGAGCATCTTAAGGCGAATCGGCCGCGCGAGTGGCCCAGCCGGGCCGGCGGGAGGGCCGAGCCGCTTTGCCGGCGCTTTGCCCGGAAGCCGGCCCCGATCCCGTATAATCGATCGTTTCCGAATCCATGCCGCCGCGCGCCCCGCCAAGGGCGCCGGCGTTTGAAGCCGTCTTTGCCAGACTGTCCCCGCACGCCATGAAAGCTGCCGAAATCCGCGAGAAATTCCTCAAATTCTTCGAATCGAAGGGCCACACGATCGTCCGCTCGTCGAGCCTCGTGCCCGGTAACGACCCCACGCTGATGTTCACGAACTCGGGCATGGTCCAGTTCAAGGACGTGTTCCTCGGCACGGATCCGCGCCCGTACTCGCGCGCCACGACGGCGCAGCGCAGCGTGCGCGCGGGCGGCAAGCACAACGACCTCGAGAACGTCGGCTACACGGCGCGCCACCACACGTTCTTCGAGATGCTCGGCAACTTCTCGTTCGGCGACTACTTCAAGCACGACGCGATCAAGTTCGCGTGGGAGCTGCTGACCACGGTCTACCAGCTGCCGAAGGAAAAGCTGTGGGTCACGGTCTACCAGGAAGACGACGAAGCGTACGACATCTGGGCGAAGGAAGTCGGCGTGCCGACCGAGCGCATCATCCGCATCGGCGACAACAAGGGCGCGCGCTACGCGTCGGACAACTTCTGGACGATGGGCGACACGGGCCCGTGCGGCCCGTGCACGGAAATCTTCTACGATCACGGCCCGGACGTGTGGGGCGGCCCGCCGGGATCGCCTGAAGAAGACGGCGATCGCTACATCGAGATCTGGAACCTCGTGTTCATGCAGTTCAACCGCGACGCGCAGGGCAACATGACGCGCCTGCCGAAGCAGTCGGTCGACACCGGCATGGGCCTCGAGCGTCTCGCCGCGGTGCTGCAGCACGTGCACAGCAACTACGAGATCGACCTGTTCCAGAACCTGATCAAGGCCGCCGCGCGCGTGACCGAAATCAGCGACCTCACGAACAACTCGCTGAAGGTGATCGCCGATCACATCCGCGCGTGCTCGTTCCTGATCGTCGACGGCGTGATTCCCGGCAACGAAGGCCGCGGCTACGTGCTGCGCCGCATCGTGCGCCGCGCGATCCGCCACGGCTACAAGCTCGGCCGCAAGGGCGCGTTCTTCCACAAGCTGGTGGCCGACCTCGTCGCCGAGATGGGCGTCGCGTATCCGGAGCTGAAGGAAGCCGAACAGCGCGTGACCGACGTGCTGCGCCAGGAAGAAGAGCGCTTCTTCGAGACGATCGAACACGGCATGTCGATCCTCGAAGCCGCGCTGGCCGACGTCGAAGCGAAGGGCGGCAAGGTGCTCGACGGCGAGCTCGCGTTCAAGCTGCACGACACCTACGGCTTCCCGCTCGACCTCACGGCCGACGTGTGCCGCGAGCGCGGGATGACGGTCGACGAACCGGCGTTCGACGACGCGATGGCGCGCCAGCGCGAACAGGCGCGTGCGGCCGGCAAGTTCAAGGCCACGCAGGGCCTCGAATACTCGGGCGCGAAGACCACCTTCCACGGCTATGAAGAAATCGCGTTCGACGACGCGAAGATCGTCGCGCTGTACGTCGACGGTTCGTCGGTCAACGAAGTGAAGACCGGCCAGGACGCGGTCGTCGTGCTCGACCACACGCCGTTCTACGCGGAATCGGGTGGCCAGGTCGGCGACCAGGGCGTGCTCGCGAACGCCGCGACGCGCTTCGCGGTGGCCGATACGCTGAAGGTGCAGGCCGACGTGATCGGCCACCACGGCACGCTGGAACAAGGCACGCTGAAGGTCGGCGACGTGCTGCGCGCGGAAATCGACGCGCATCGCCGCGCACGCACGCAGCGCAACCACTCGGCCACCCACCTGATGCACAAGGCGCTGCGCGAAGTGCTCGGCGCGCACGTGCAGCAGAAGGGTTCGCTGGTCGACGCAGAAAAGACCCGCTTCGACTTCGCGCACAACGCACCGATGACCGACGACGAAATCCGTCGCGTCGAGCAGATCGTCAACAACGAAATCCTGGCCAACGCGCCGGGCATCGTGCGCGTGATGCCGTACGACGAAGCGGTGAAGGGCGGCGCGATGGCGCTGTTTGGCGAGAAGTACGGCGATGAAGTGCGCGTGCTCGACCTCGGCTTCTCGCGCGAACTGTGCGGCGGCACGCACGTGAGCCGCAGCGGCGACATCGGCTTCTTCAAGATCGTCGTCGAAGGCGGCGTCGCGGCCGGCATCCGCCGTGTCGAGGCGATCACCGGTGACAACGCGGTGCGCTACGTGCAGGAACTCGACGCCCGCGTGAACGAAGCCGCGGCCGCGCTGAAGGCGCAGCCGTCGGAGCTCACGCAGCGTATCGCGCAGGTGCAGGACCAGGTGAAGTCGCTCGAGAAGGAACTGGGCGCGCTGAAGTCGAAGCTCGCATCGAGCCAGGGCGACGAGCTCGCGCAGCAGGCCATCGAAATCGGCGGCGTGTTCGTGCTGGCCGCGACGCTCGACGGCGCCGACGCGAAGACGTTGCGCGAAACGGTCGACAAGCTGAAGGACAAGCTGAAGAGCGCGGCGATCGTGCTGGCCGCCGTCGAAGGCGGCAAGGTCAGCCTGATCGCGGGCGTCACGCCGGACGCGAGCAAGAAGGTCAAGGCCGGCGAGCTCGTGAACTTCGTCGCGCAGCAGGTCGGCGGCAAGGGCGGTGGCCGTCCGGACATGGCGCAGGCTGGCGGCACCGAGCCGGCGAACCTGCCGGGCGCGCTGGCTGGCGTGAAGGGCTGGGTCGAAGAGCGGCTCTGATCGTCGCGACCGATGCGATGCCGTCTCGTGGCGGCATCGCTTGAAATGAGAAAGACCCGATCGGCATGTGCCGGTCGGGTCTTTTTGTTGGTGCGCCGGCACAACGCGTGCTGGCCGCCCGGCGATTCAGGCCGGTATGGTGTCCGACGGCTTCGTTGCCCCGTCCGGCTGCCGCGCGGCTTCGGTGAGCGCCTCGCGCAACGCGGCCAACGCCGCCGATGCATAACCCTGACGCCAAGCGAGCAGCGTGTCGATGCCTTCCAGTTCGGGGATCGCGTGCGCGGCGACGTTGCCGGTTTCCGGCTGCAGGTCGAGCACCGAACGCGGCGCGACCGCGACGCCGGCACCCGCTGCGACGCACGCGACGATCGCGTGATACGACCCGAGTTCGAGCACGCGCGCCGGTTTGACGCCGTGCGCGGCGTACCACTGCTCGACGTACTTGCGATACGAGCAGCCGCGCTCGAATGCGATCAGCGTCGGCAGGATCACGTCGCGCGGCGTGCGCACCGGCGGATGGCCGCGCGGGGTGAGCAGCACCAGGTCCTCACGGAAGACCGGCACCGTCTCGAACGTGTCGGGCAGCATGTTCGGCGCGGGCGGGCGGGCGAACAGCGCGGCGTCGATCTCGAAGTCGCGCACACGGTCGATCAGCCAGCCCGTCGTGCCCGTCAGCAGCTCGAGCGACACGTCGGGCCACGCGTGGTGATAGCGCGCGAGCACGGTCGGCAGGCGGCTGGCGGCCGTGCTCTCCATCGTGCCGAGCCGCAGCCGCCCGCGCGGCGTGTCCTCGCGCACCGCGTCGCGCGCCTCGTCGGCGAGCGCGAGCAGGCGCTCCGCATACGGCAGCAGCGTGTGCCCGGCCGGCGTCAGCACCAGCCGGCGGCCGTCGCGCACGAACAGCGCCGCGCCGAGTTCTTCCTCGAGCTGCTTGATGCGCGTCGTGACGTTCGACTGCACGCGATTGAGCTTGGCCGCCGCGCGCGTCACACCGTTCTCGCGCACCACGGCCCGGAAAATCGCCAGCGCCGCCAGATCCATGATTCTCTCCGAGCGATGAGTGGATTCTTAATTATTCATTTTTCGAGAACGTTTGGTCAAGCTAGGATGGCAGCATTCCAATTTCCGATCCGGCTGGCGCGTTGAACGCCGGCTCATGCCGCCATGTCCCGCTCCGATGCCCCGACCGCCGCCGCCGGCGCGCCTCCCGTCGATGATGCCGACCGCCGCGCCCGCACGGCTGCACTGGCCTGCATGGTCGGCCTCGCGGTCGTGCTCGGCGTCGGCCGCTTTGCGTTCACGCCCTTATTGCCGCTGATGCTCGCGGACGGCTCGATCGGCCTGAAGGCCGGCGGCTGGCTCGCCTCGGCGAACTACGCGGGCTACTTCGTCGGCGCGGTCAGTTGCGCAGCGGTGCGCATTGCGCCTGCGCGAATGGTGCGCTTCGGGCTCGTGGCCACCGTGCTGCTCACCGCCGCGATGGGCGTCGGCCATCTGTTGCCGGTGTGGCTCGCGGTGCGCTTCGTCGCGGGCGTCGTCAGTGCATGGACGTTCGTATTCGTGTCGCAATGGGGGCTGAGGCGGCTGGCCGAGCTGCATGCGCCCGAGTGGAGCGGGGTGATCTACGCAGGGCCCGGCGTCGGTATCGTGGTGACGGGGCTGATCGGCAGCGCACTGGTCGGCCAGCGCGCGGCGTCGGGCTGGCTCGGTTTCGCGGCGCTGTCGGCCGTGCTGTCGGTCGCGATCTGGCGCACGTTTGCCGTTGCCCCGGCGCAAGCCGGAGCGCCGGGTGGCGCCGCGCCGCACGCGGCCGCCGCAACTGCGGCGATGCCGGCCCAACCGCGCGGCCATCGCGCGGACGCCGCATGGCTCGTCGTGCTGTACGGCATGCCGGGCTTCGGCTACATCATCACCGCGACGTTCCTGCCCGTGATCGCGCGCGCCGCGCTGCCGGCCGGTTCGCCGTGGCCCGACCTGTTCTGGCCGATGTTCGGCGCGGCGCTGATCGTCGGCGCGATCACTGCCGCGCGGCTGCCCGGGCACTGGGACAACCGGCTGCTGCTGGCCGCCGGCTGCGCGACGCAGGCGCTCGGCATTGCCGCCGGGATCGTGTGGCCGAACGCGGCCGGCTTCTCGGTCGGCAGTGCGCTGCTCGGCCTGCCGTTCACCGCGATCACGCTGTTCGCGATGCGCGAGGCGCGGCGTTTGCACGGCGAGCGGGCCGCCGGGCTGATGGGCTATGCGACCGCGTCGTACGGGGTCGGGCAGATTCTCGGTCCGCTCGTCGCGGCACCGCTGGCCGCGCGCTTCGGGTCGTTTTCTCCTGCGCTGTGGGTGGCGGTGGCCGCGCTGCTGCTGGGCGCCGCCGGCTTCGCGGCGACCGCCGTACGAGGGCGCCTGCAACCCTGATATCGACGGGGACGGATCGTCTGCGGCACGGGCAAACTCGCTAGAATGAAGCCTTTCCCGCGCCGAGCGGGTGCGCGGGCAGCCGGCTGGCGGCCGTCCGGCGCTCGCCAGATCTCCATCGATGACCACCGCCGACTACCGCTTTTGCCCGCGCTGCGCGAGCCCGCTCACCGAGCGCGCCGATCCCGACCATGAAGGCGGCCGCATTCGCCAGGCGTGCCCCGACGACAGCTGCGGCTATGTCCACTGGAACAACCCGCTGCCCGTCGTCGCCGCGATCGTCGAGCTCGACGGCAAGATCCTGCTCGCGCGCAACGCGGCCTGGCCCGAAGGGATGTTCGCGCTGATCACCGGTTTCCTCGAGAACGGCGAGACGCCCGAGGACGGCATCGCGCGCGAGGTGTTCGAGGAAACGGCGCTGAAGGCCGAGCACGTGTCGCTCGTCGGCGTCTACGAATTCATCCGCAAGAACGAGCTGATCATCGCGTACCACGTGCGTGCGTCGGGCACGGTCGCGCTGTCACCGGAACTGCTCGAATACAAGCTCGTCGATCCGCCGCTGCTGCGCCCGTGGCGCGCCGGCACGGGTGTTGCGCTCGCCGACTGGATGCGTGCGCGCGGCCTCGATTTCGAGTTCGTCGACCGGCCGGGGCAGTGACGGGTCGGCCCGCCCGCAGCGTTGCATCCGCCGTGCCGCGAGCGATCGCGGCGCGGCGTTCCGCGTCTTGCCGGCGCACCGCGTCATGCGGTCGCCGCGCTTCGTCCACCTCGCTTCCCTCGTCCTGACCGCCATCGCCATGTCCGACAAGCCGCAACCGCGTCCGCGCGACGCCTATCGCCACTTCCTGCCGATCACGACCCGCTGGATGGACAACGACGTCTACGGGCACGTGAACAACGTCGTCTACTACAGCTACTTCGACACGGTCGTGAACGAATACCTGATCCGCGCCGGTGTGCTCGACGTCGAGCACGGGCAGACGATCGGCCTCGTGGTCGAGACGCAGTGCAACTACTTCGCGCCGCTGGTGTTTCCGCAGTCGGTCGACGCGGGGCTGCGGGTCGTGAAGCTCGGCACGTCGAGCGTGCGCTACGAGGTCGGGCTGTTCGCGCAGGGCGAAGCCACGCCCGCCGCACTGGGGCATTTCGTGCACGTGTACGTCGATCGCGGCACGCGCCGGCCGGTGCCGCTGCCCGACGCGCTGCGCGCCGCGCTCGAGCCGCTCGCCACCTGACTGCGCGGTGCACGCGTTCGCGCTCCAGGCCTTCAATGGCCTCAGCTACGGCTTGCTGCTGTTCATGCTGTCGGCCGGACTCACGCTGATCTTCAGCGTGCAGGGCGTGCTCAACTTCGCGCATGCGAGCTTCTACATGCTCGGCGCGTATGTCGGCTACAGCATCGCGGCCCGCGCGGGTTTCTGGCCCGCGCTGCTGCTCGCGCCGCTCGCGGTCGGGCTGCTCGGCGCCGGCTGCGAGCGCATGCTGCTGCGCCGCGTGCAGGCGCGCGGCCATACGAGCGAACTGCTGCTGACCTTCGGCCTCGCGTACCTGATCGGCGAGGGCGCGAAACTCGTGTGGGGCCTCGCGCCGCTGCCGGCGCCCGTGCCGGCGCTGTTCGACGGTGCGCCCGTGTCCGTATTCGGCCTCGCGCTGCCGCGCTACCGGCTGTTCATGATGGCGATGTCCGCAGCGATGCTCGTCGCGCTCGGCGCGCTGCTGCGTGCGTCGCGCATCGGGCTCGTGGTGCGCGCGGCGCTCACGCACCGCGCGGCCGTCGAGGCGCTCGGCTACGACGTGTCGCGCGTGATGACGGCGCTGTTCGGCGCGGGCACCGCGCTCGCGGCGCTGGCCGGCGTGATCGGCGCGCCGCTCGCGGTGATCGAACCCGCGCTGGCCGAAACCGTCGGGTCGGTCGTGTTCGCGGTCGTCGTGATCGGCGGGCTCGGCTCGCTCGGCGGCGCGTTCGCGGCGTCGCTCGCGGTCGGCTTCGCGCAGACCTTCGCGGCCGCGAGCGATACGTCGCTGCGCGACCTCACGGAATGGGCCGGCATCGCGCTGCCCGACAGCGTGGCCGCGGTGTCGATCGCGCAGCTGGCGCCGCTGGTGCCGTACCTGCTGCTCGTCGCGGTGCTGGTCGCGCGGCCGCGCGGGCTGTTCGGCGAGCGTGCCGATGCGTAACCGCGCGCTCGCCGGCGTCGCGCGCTGGTCCCTGTTTGCCGCCTGCGTCGCGCTGCCCGCGTGGCTGTGGCCGCATGGCGCGGTGCTCGGCTATCTCGCGCAGACGGCCGTGCTCGTCGTGCTCGCCCTGTCGTACAACCTGCAGCTCGGCACGACCGGGCTGCTGTCGTTCGGGCATGCCGCGTTCGCGGGCCTCGGCGCGTTCACGGCCGCGCACTGGTTCAATCACTTTGGCGGCCCGCTGCCGCTGTTGCCGCTCGTCGGCGGCGTGGCCGGTGCCGGGTTCGGCTTCGCCGCCGGGCTGCTCGCGACGCGCCGTTCGGGCACCGCGTTCGCGATGATCACGCTCGGGCTCGGCGAATGCGTTGCGGCCGCCGCGTGGAGCGTGCCCGCCTGGTTCGGCGGGATCGGCGGCGTGCCGATCGACCGCGCGACCGGCACGCCATGGGGCGGCTGGCATTTCGGCGCGCCGGTCCAGGCTTATGCGGTGATCGCGACATGGTGCGTCGTGTCGGCGTGGGCCATGCACGCGCTGACACGCACGCCGCTCGCGCGGCTCGCGAATGCGGTGCGCGACAACCCCGTGCGCGTCGCCGCGCTCGGCACCGATCCGCGCCGCGTGCGGCTCGCGATGGTCACCTGCGCATCGTTTTTCGCAGGCGTCGCCGGCACGCTGACGCTGATCGACGTCGAAATCGCGACGCCCGACAGCGTGTCGATGGCACGTTCGGCGACCGTGCTGATCGCCGCGGTGATCGGCGGCACCGGCGCGTTCTTCGGGCCGGCGGCCGGGGCCGTCGTGCTGACCGTGCTGAGCATCGTCGTGGCGGGCGTTTCGCGCGCGTGGGCACTGTATCTCGGCGTGCTGTTCGTCGCGATCGTCGTGGCCGCGCCGCGCGGGATCGCCGGCATCGTGCAAGCGCTCGCGCATGCGTGGCGGCGCGGCGCGCCGGCGGCCGAGCGGTGGCGCATGCTGTGCGCGGTCGGCGCGTGCCTGTTCTGGAGCGTCGCGATCGTCTGCGCGGCCGAGCTCGGCTATGCGTGGCGCTTCGCGCAGGACGACGGCGCGGGCTTCGCGTTCGGCGCCTGGGGTATCGATGCCGATACGCCGGCCGGCTGGGCCGTCGCATGCTCCGCGTTCGGTATCGGCACGCTGCTGTGGGGCTGGCGCGCGCGGCTCGTGCCGGGCGGGCAGGCCGGCAAGCGGGAGGACGGACGATGAACGGCAACGCGATCGCGCTTCACGGCGTCGTGCAGCGCTTCGGCGCGCAGACGGTGCTCGACGGCGTCGAGCTGAGCATCGCGGCCGGCGAGCGTCATGCGCTGATCGGGCCGAACGGTGCGGGCAAGTCGACGCTGTTCGGCGTGATCGCCGGTGCGACGCGGCCCACGCGCGGACGCGTCGTGCTGCACGGTGTCGAGCTGCGCGGGCGCGGGCCGGTCGTCGCGAGCCGGCTCGGCATCGGCCGCAGTTTCCAGCAGACGAGCGCGTTCGCGCGGCTCACCGTGTTCGACAACCTGCGCTGCGCGGCGCTGCATGCGCCGGCCGAACGGCGGCGCTGGTGGAACCGGCTGCGCGAATCGGCGTCGGTCGATCGTGCGGCCGCGCGCGTGCTGCACGACATCGGCCTCGATGCGCACCGCGACACGCTGGCCGGCGAACTGAGCTATGCGGAACAGCGCGCGCTCGATCTCGGGATCGCGCTCGCGAGCGGCGCACGCACGCTGCTGCTCGACGAGCCGACGGCCGGCATGAGCCGTGCGCAGGCGGCGCGGATGATTGCGCTGATTCGTGCGACGACGCAGGGGCGCACGGTCCTGCTGATCGAGCACGACATGGATGCGGTGTTCGGCTTCGCTGAACGCATCACGGTGCTCGTGCGCGGCACGGTGGTCGCGACCGGCGCGCCGGAGGCGATCCGCGCCGATCCGGCCGTGCGTGCCGCCTATCTGGGCGAGGGCCATCCATGAGCGCGTTGCTCGAGATTCGCGATCTGCGCGCGTGGTACGGGCTGCAACCGGTGCTCGACGGCGTCGATCTCGCGCTGGCGCCGGGCGAGACGCTCGCGCTGCTCGGCCGTAACGGCTCGGGGCGCTCGACGCTTGCGAAGGCGGTCATGGGGCTCGTGCGCACGGCTGGTTCGGTGCGCATCGCCGGCGCCGAATGCGTGGGCGCACGCACGTTCGAGATCGCGCGGCGCGGCGTTGCTTACGTGGCCGAAAGCCGCGACGTGTTTCCGCTGCTGACGGTACGCGACAACCTGCGGCTCGGGCTGCGCGGTGCCAGCGGTGCGGCCGAACGTGCGGCGCTCGAACGGCTGTTCGAACGTTTTCCGTTGCTGGCCGCGCGCGCGGACGTGAAGGCGGGGCGGCTGTCGGGCGGCGAGCAGCAGGTGCTCGCGCTGGTGCGGGCGTTGGCCGGCCGCCCGCGCGTGCTGCTCGTCGACGAACCGGCCGAAGGGCTCGCGCCGCTGGCGGTCGACGAAGTCGGCGCGTGCCTCGCCGCGCTGCAGGCCGACGGCGTTGCGATCGTGCTGATCGAGCAGCGGCTGCAGTTCGCGCCGCGGCTCGCGCGGCGCGTCGCCGTGATGGGGCGCGGACGGATCGTCTACGACGGCGCGCTCGATGGCCTGGGCGGCGAGGTCGCGAACGCATGGCTGAGCGCCGGCTGACGGTGCGCGCGCGATTGTTCGGCAAACTCTGCCAGTCAATTCGTGCCGAGCCGCTTTATCGCCACCCGGCCGCACAGTAAATTGCCAGTCATGCCGGTCGCCGCCTCCACGCCTCCAGGTACCCGCGCGGCAACCGGCGCCATCCATCGAAAGTCTTGGACTGAGGAATGAAATCATGAGCAAGCTGGCAAACAAGGTCGCAATCGTCACCGGCGGATCGAAGGGCATCGGCGCGGCGATCGCGAAGGCGCTGGCCGCGGAAGGCGCGTCGGTCGTCGTCAACTATGCGAGCAGCAAGGCGGGTGCCGACGCGGTCGTCGGTGCGATCGTCGAAGCCGGCGGGCGCGCGGTCGCGGTGGGCGGCGACGTGTCGAAGGCAGCCGACGCGCAGCGCATCGTCGATACGGCGATCGACACGTACGGCCGTCTCGACGTGCTCGTCAACAATTCCGGCGTGTACGAATTCGGCGCGATCGAGGCGATCACGGAAGAGCATTACCGCCGCCAGTTCGACACGAACGTGTTCGGCGTGCTGCTGATGACGCAGGCAGCCGTCAAGCATCTCGGCGAAGGCGCGAGCATCATCAACATCAGCTCGGTGGTGACCAGCATCACGCCGCCCGCCAGCGCCGTCTACAGCGGTACCAAGGGCGCGGTCGACGCGATCACCGGCGTGCTCGCGCTCGAACTCGGCCCGCGCAAGATTCGCGTGAACGCGATCAACCCGGGGATGATCGTGACCGAGGGCACGCACAGCGCGGGCATCATCGGTTCCGATCTCGACAAGCAGGTGCGCAGCGAGACGCCGCTCGGCCGCCTGGGCGAGCCGGACGACATCGCGTCGGTTGCGGTGTTCCTCGCATCGGACGATGCACGCTGGATGACCGGCGAGCATCTCGTCGTGAGCGGCGGGTTGAACTGATCGTGGAGGGCGGGGCATCGGCGCGTCCGCGCCGGTCGCACCGCCCGTGCCGTTACGCGTGCATCGCGAGCGCGTAACGGCCGACGTGCCACTGCAGGCTCTCGACGACGAGCGCGTGATTGTGTTCCGAATCGAGCCCCGCGATCGTCATCGCGCCGACGATGCCGGCACCGGCGATCCGCAACGGCACGCCGCCGCCGTCGAGCGCATAGTCGTCGTCCGACAGCCCCTGCGACTGCAGCGACCAGCCGGCGCGGCGAAAGCGCTCGCCGACCGCGAGCGAACTGAGGCCGAAGCGCAACACCGTGTTCTGCCGCCGGCGGATCGCGTCGCTGTCATCGGCATGGCTGCCGTCGAGCGCGCAGTAGAACAGCGGCGCCTGCTCGCCGACGATGCTCACGGCGATCGGCAGCCCGCGGCGCGACGCGAGGTTGACCGCGATCTCCCCCATCCGGCGGGCGACCTCCGCATTGAAGCGCGGCAGCGCGGGGTTCGACGCGTCGTCGTCGAAGGCTTGGGGTTCGAGGCGAAAGAGGGTCGTCACCATGGCGGCTCCGTGGCGTCGCCGGCTCTGGGTGCGCGTGCCGGGCGTCGCATCGTCACGGGCCGCGCGCCGGCCCGTCTTTCCATCAGCGCTTCGGTGCGTCGAGCATCCATTCGTGCGCGGGATCGTTCTTGAACGCCCACGCGCGGCTCGGCCCGGCCATCACGTTCAGGTAGTACAGGTTGTAGCCGTGCGGCGCGACGACCGGGTGGTAGCCGCGCGGCACCATCACGACGTCGTGGTCCTCGACCGCGCACGCTTCGTCGAGGCTGCGATCGTCGGTGTACACGCGCTGGAATGCGAAACCCTGCGGCGGATCGATCCGGTGGTAGTAGGTTTCCTCGAGCGACGTTTCGTCGGGTGCCGCGTCGCGATCGTGCTTGTGCGGCGGATAGCTGCTCGAATGGCTGGCCGGCGTGACGACCTCGACCACGAGCAGCCGGTCGGCGGCCGGGTTGTCGCCCATCAGGATGTCGCACACGTAGCGCGTGTTGGTGCCTTGCCCGCGTACTGAGCGGCGCATCCGCTCGCCGTCGAGGCGTTGCACGGGCTTGTCGCCGCTCGCGTACGGCGCGGTGCACAGCGCGATTTCCGCATCGCGCGTCGCGACCAGCGTGACCGTCTTGCCGCCCGGCACGTACAGCGCGTCCGGCGAAACGTCCTCGAAGACGCTGTCGCGCTTGCCGAGCGCATCGTAGGTGTTGCCGTCGACGTCCGCGCGCACCGTGCCGGTGAGCACGACGACGCACAGCTCGCGCGTGCCGGTGTCGAGCGTTTCGGTGTCGCCGGCCTTCAGGCGCAGCGCCCGGAAACCGACGTGCTTCCAGCCGGCCGACTCGGGCGTGACGTTGCAGATTTCGCGGTCGGCAGAAGCCTTGACCAGCAGGGGAGACATCGTCATGGGGTGGGGCTCCGCAATAGAGTAGGGCTCATGCGTTCACGTGCTCACGCGCTCAACCGGTCGACGATCGCGCGCAGCGATTCGTAGCCTTTCTTCGCATACGCATAGCTCGGCGCGACGGCCGGATCCTGCTCGGCCTCGACGACGAGCCAGCCTTCGTAGCCGGCGTCCTTCAGCGTGTGCAGCGTCGCCTCGTAGTCGAGCGCGCCGTCGCCCGGCACCGTGAAGGTGCCGTTGATCACGCCGTTCAGGAAGCTCCAGCCGTCGTTGCGCGCCTGCGTGACGACCTGCGGCCGCACGTCCTTGCAATGCACGTGGACCACCCGCGATACATGCTTCTTCAGCAGCGTCACCGGGTCGGCCGCGCCGCCGAAATACGCGTGGCCGGTATCGAACAGCAGGAACACCTTCGCCGGGTCGGTCAGCGCCATCAGCCGGTCGACGTCGTCGGGCGACTCGACGTACGCGCCCATGTGGTGATGGTAGGCGAGCTTGATCCCGTACGTGTCGAGCAGGTGCGCGCCGAATGCGTCGAGGCGTGCCGCGTAGCGCCGCCAGGCTTCATCGTCGACGAAGCGCGGCCGCTTCGCGACCGGCGTGTCGATGTTGCCCTGGATCGTGCCCGCGCATTCGCCGTACACCACCACCTTCACGTCGTTGTACTGCAGCTTCGTCATGTGCGCGCGGCAGCGCTCGATCTCGGCGGCGACCGCATCGGCGTCGCTCATGCCCGGCTCGACCTCGGCGAGGAAGCCCGAATACCAGCCCGACACGCACACGAGGCCGAACTCGGCGAGCTTCGCCTTCAACTCGGGGCCCGTCTTCGGAAACTTGTTGCCGAGCTCGAAGCCCACATAGCCGATTTCGGCGCCTTCCTTCAGCGCCGTTTCGAGCGGCGTCTCGCCGCCGAGCGACGGCAGGTCGTCGTTCATCCACGACAGGGGATTGATACCGATGCGGACGTTCCAGCTCATGACGTGCTTCCTTGGTTCGAATGTGTTGTTCGCGGGGAGGGTTCGTGGGCAGCGCGCGCCATCAGCGCCGCTGCCGGGTCTTCGCATCGAGGTACGCGCGGTGTGCCGACTCGACGCCGGCGCGTTCGGATACTTGCGGCACGGCGACTTCCCACCATGCGCCGCCGTCGTCGGTCGTGCGGCGGTGCGTGGTGTCGATCACGAGCACCTGGCTCTTCTTCGCCGCGCGGGCGCGTTTCATTTCGCTGCGCAGCTCGCCGATGTCGCGCACGTGCACGGCTTCGGCCCCCATCGCGCGCGCATGCATCGCGAAATCGATCGTCGAGCGCTCGCCGCCCTCCGGCACGCAGTCGTCGAGCATGTTGTTGAAGCTCGCGCCGCCGCAATTCAGTTGCAGCCGCTCGATGCAGCCGTAGCCGCGGTTGTCGAGGATCACGACGATGATCTTGCGGCCAAGCATCACCGACGTCGCGAGTTCCGCGTTGAGCATCATGTACGAGCCGTCGCCGACGATCACGATCACTTCGCGCTCCGGCCGCGCGAGCTTCGCGCCGAGGCCGCCCGCGACCTCGTAGCCCATGCACGAGTACGCATAGTCCATGTGGTAGTTGCCCGCCACGCCGCTGCGCCACAGCTTGTGCAGTTCGGCCGGCAGCGTGCCGGCCGCGCACACGACGAGGTCGTCGCGCGCGCTGTCGCGTCCCGCGTCGGCCGCGGAGTCGCGCACCGCGCCGATCACTTCGGCGTCGTACGGCAGCGTGTCGGTCGGCACGCGCGTCGTCAGCTCGGTCACACGCGCGTTCCACGCGGCGGCCTGGTCGCGGTTGCCTGCCGTCCACGCGGGATCGGCGTGCCAGCCGGCCAGCGCGGCCGACAGCTGGCCGAGGCCCGTGCGCGCATCGGCCACCAGTTGCCGGCCGCGTTTCTTGCCCGCGTCGAACGGCTGCACGTTCAGGCTCAGCAGCGTCGCGTTGCCGTAGAGTGCGTGCGAGCCGGTCGTGAAGTCCTGCAGCCGCGTGCCGACCGCGAACACCACGTCGGCCTGCGCGGCCGCGCGGTTCGCGGCAGGCGAGCCCGTCACGCCGATCGAGCCGAGATTCAGCGGATGGTCCCACGCGAGGCTGCCCTTGCCGGCCTGCGATTCGGCGACCGGCACGCCATGCGTGTCGGCGAACGCGCGCAGCGCGTCCCACGCCTGGCTGTACAGCACGCCGCCGCCCGCGACGATCAGCGGCTTCTTCGCGGCCTTCAGCACGTCGAGCGCATCGGCAAGCTCGAGCGCGTCGGCCGGCGGCCGGCGCATCCGGATCACCGGCGGCGCGAAGAAATCCTCGGGCCAGTCGTATGCGAAGGTCTGCACGTCCTGCGGCAGCGCGAGGCACACGGGGCCGCATTGCGCGGGATCGGTCATCACCTGGATCGCGCGCGGCAGCGCGACGAGCAGTTGCTCGGGCGACGTGATCCGGTCGAAGTAGCGGGTCACCGGCCGGAAGCAGTCGTTCGCGCTGACGTCGCCTTGTTCGAAATCCTCGACCTGCTGCAGCACCGGGTCGGGCAGCCGCGACACGAACACGTCGCCGGGCAGCAGCAGCAGCGGCAGCCGGCCGACGTGCGCGAGCGCGGCCGACGTCAGCATGTTGGTCGCGCCAGGGCCGATGCTCGACGTCGCGGCCATCATCCGCTGGCGGAAATTCGCTTTCGCGAACGCGACAGCCGCGTTGGCCATCCCTTGCTCGTTGTGGGCGCGGAAGGTCGGCAGCCGGTCCTTTTCAGCATGCAGCGCCTCGCCGAGCCCGGCCACGTTGCCGTGGCCGAAGATCGCGAACACGCCGCCGCAGTACGGCAGGATCTCGGTGCGGCCGTCGGGCTGGACAACTTCGGCGCGCAGGGCAGCCAGGTAGCGCACGAGCGCCTGGCTGACGGTCAGTCTCACGGTAGAGGTCATGTCGGTCGGTGAAGAGGAGTGGGTCATCGCAGGCGTCGCGTCAGGCTGCGGCGGCGCGGGCGGCTGCGGCACGGCGGCCGAGCCACGCATCCACGAGCTGCGCGAAATTGCCGGCGACTTCGTCGATCAGCGCCTGGTCGTCGATCCGGCCGGCGAACCAGTTCAGCGACGCATCGGCCCACAGCGTGCGCCCGACCATGAAGCCCTTGACGATCGGGTTGGTCGCCGAGCGGAAGCTGTCGACGAGATAGTCCAGCGGCTGGTTCAGCCCGAGGATCACCGCGCCGCGGCAGTGCGGATCGCGCTCGGCGATCAGCGCTTCGAGCCGCGCCCAGCCGTCGGCGCTCAGCGGCGTGAGCTTCCACCATTCGGGCATCACGCCGAGGTTGTAGAAACGCGCAATCGTGCGCAGCACCGCATCGTCCTCGGTGCCGGCCGGCGTGACTGCGCGCGGCGGAATCATTTCCAGCAGCAACTCGTTGCCGCTGGCGCGCGTGGCTTCCCACAGTTCCAGCACGCGCTGTTCCTGTTCGACGCGCAGGTCGACCTGGTCGTCGGGGTGATAGTGAACGAGGCACTTCACGACCTGTTCGGTCGGCCAGTGCGTGAGCGACGAGCCGACCGAGCGCGTTTCGTCGAAACGCAGCGGCCGCGAGCCCGGCAGCTCGACCGGGCGGCCGACCCACCAGCCGCGCCCGGTGGCCGACGCAAGCGCGTCGCTGCCGTAGCCGCCGCCGTCGATCAGCACGCCGACATGGCCTTCGATATGACGATCGCGCTCGACCTGTTCGACCGCGCGCACGAGCAGGCGCTTCAGCGTCTTGATCCGCGCTTCGTCCGCGCCGGCCTGCACTGCGAGTTCGTAGAACTGGCTGCGATGGTCGAACGCCATCACGCACAGGTCGTCCCATTCGCGGCGCGGCACCGTCACGCGATGCAGGTGCGCGAGCGTCTGGTCGGCGTCGACCACCGGATTGCGGCTGCCGTCGAACCAGTGCGCGAGCTCGGCCGGCGTCGGCATCGCGGCCGAGCACGCATGGCGCGACACGACGATCGCGCCGCACGCGTTCGCGATGCGCGTCGACTCGGCCCAGTCGCGGCCGCGCAGCAGCCCCGACAGCAGGCCCGACAGGAACGCGTCGCCCGCGCCGAGCACGTTGAGCACCTCGACGCGTTCGCCGAGGAAAGTCGGCGCATCGTCGAGGCGGGCGGGAATGTCACCTTCGATCACGCAGCAGCCGAGCGCGCCGCGCTTGACGACCAGCGTCGCGTTCGTGATCTTGCGCACCGCCTGCAACGAGCCGATCACGTCGTGCGGCACGCCGCCCGCGATCAGGAATTCCTCCTCGGTGCCGACCAGCAGGTCGAATTCGCCGAGCACCTGCTGCAGCTGACGCGTTACCTGTGCGTCCGGCACGTAGCGATTCTCGCCCGCGCCGCGCGCGGTTAGCCCCCACAGCACGGGCCGGTAGTCGATGTCGAGAATTCGCACGACACCATGGCGGCGCGCATAACCGAGCGCGGTCAGCGACGCCTCGCGCGTACCCGGCGTCGACAGGTGCGTGCCGGTGATCGCGAGCGCGCGGCAGCCGGCGATGAAGTCCTCGCGGATCTCGTCGGCGCGCACGGCCATGTCCGCGCAGTTCTCGCGCATGAACAGCAGCGGGAACGTGTCGCGATCCTTCAGCCCGAGCAGCACCAGCGCGGTGAGGCGCTCGCGGTCGGTCTGCAGCTGGCTGGTATCGCAGCCTTCGCGCTCGAGCGTCTCGCGCAGGAAGCGGCCCATCTGCTCGTCGCCGACGCGCGAGATCATCGCGGTCTTCAGCCCGAGCCGGGCCACGCCGAACGCGACGTTGCCGGACGAGCCGCCGAGATACATCTGGAAACTGCGCGCGTCTTCCAGGCGGCTGCCGTACTGCTGCGCATAGAGATCCACGGCCACGCGGCCGAGGCAGGCGAGATCGATGGGGCGGTCACTCGGAAAGTTCAGCAGGCTCATATCACGTGTCACGCTCGCGGCCGGCGTTCGGCGATGCCGGCAGATTAGGGGACCGATCCTCTGGCGGTGATCCGCACCGTGTGCTGCACGACGCGGGACTGCCTGCCGCAAGGAATCGGGCTACGGAACGGAGTCTAGACTTTTTGGAAATCCAGTTCCCTAGGTGAAATCACGTAGAAATAAATTTCCAAATTTTCGAGGAAGTGATCTACAGTTTCATCCGGATGCTTCAGTCCGTATCGGACTCGGCCCGGCGGCGCGCAACGCGCCGTCTTCCGCCCCCCGGAGATGAGGAGACAGATTGATCATGAAGACCAAGCTGATGGCCGTCGCGGCCGCCGCAATCCTGGCAGCGCCGCTCGCGCATGCCGAGAAGATCGGCGTGACGATGGCGTCGTTCGACGACACGTTCCTGACCATCCTGCGCAACGGCATCGCCGATTCGGCGAAGAAGGACGGCGCGACGGTACAGATCGAGGACGGCGGCAACGACGTCGGCAAGCAGTTGAGCCAGGTCCAGAACATGATTGCGCAGAAGGTCGACGCGATCATCGTGAACGCGGTCGATACCGACGCGACGCCGAAGATCACCAAGATGGTGACGGCCGCGAAGATCCCGCTCGTGTACGTGAACCGCAAGCCGGTCGATTTCGACAAGCTGCCGGCCGGCGTCGCGGTGGTCGCGTCCGACGAGAAGCAGTCGGGCACGCTGCAGGCGCGCCAGGTGTGCAAGCTGCTCGGCGGCAAGGGCGACCTCCTCGTGCTGATGGGCGAGTTGTCCAACGAATCGGCGCGCGCCCGCACCAAGGACATCGAGGACGTGATCGCGACGAAGGATTGCGCGGGCATGAAGATCGTCGACAAGCGCGAAGGCAAGTGGAGCCGCACGCAGGGCCAGGACATCACGATGAACTGGCTGAGCTCAGGCATGAAGTACGACGCGATCATCTCCAACAACGACGAGATGGCGATCGGCGCGATCAACGCGCTGAAGGCCGCGCGCAAGTGGACGCCGAAGACGATCGTAGCCGGCATCGACGCGACGCCGGACGGCCTTGCGTCGATGAAGAGCGGCGAGCTGAAGGTGTCGGTCTACCAGAACGCGGCCGGGCAGGGGCAGCAGGCCGTCGCGGCCGCGCTCAAGCTCGCGAAGAAGCAGCCCGTCGACCGCTACGTGAACGTGCCGTTCGAGCTCGTGACGCCCGAGAACATGGCCCAGTACGCGAAGCACTGAGCGGTGATCCGTTGAACTGCGCGGGCCCGGCATGGCCGGGTTCGCGCGCGACTCGTCGAGGAACGTCCATGTTTACAGCCAGGATCGCGCGCCCGATGGCCGGCGACGATGCGCCGGCCGCTTCGTCCGGCTCGACCGGCTCGTCGGCCCCGCCGGCTTCTCCCGCGGCCGACTGCGTGCTCGAGGTGCGCGGCGTCGGCAAGTCCTTTCCCGGCGTCGTTGCGCTCGACGGCGTGCAGTTCCGCGTGCGTCGCGGCACCGTCCATGCGTTGATGGGCGAGAACGGCGCGGGCAAGTCGACGCTGATGAAGATCATCGCAGGCGTCTACACGCCCGACCAGGGCGAGATCCTGATCAACGGCGAGCCCGTCGTGCTGAACGGCCCGCTCGATGCGCTCGATCGCGGCATCGCGATGATCCACCAGGAACTCAACCTGATGCCGTACATGACGGTCGCGGAGAACATCTGGATCCGCCGCGAACCGAAGAACCGTTTCGGCCTGATCGATCACGCGGCGCTGCGCCGCCAGACGGCCGAACTGTTCGAGCGGCTGTCGATCGACATCGATCCGGAAACCGACGTGCGCACGCTGACGGTCGCGAGCCGCCAGATGGTCGAGATCGCGAAGGCCGTGTCGTTCGACTCGGACGTGCTGATCATGGACGAGCCGACCTCCGCGCTGACCGACAAGGAAGTCACGCACCTGTTCCGGATCATTCGCCAGCTGCGCGAGCAGGGCAAGGGCATCGTCTACATCACGCACAAGATGAACGAGCTGTTCGAGATCGCCGACGAGTTCTCGGTGTTCCGCGACGGCAAGTACATCGGCACGCATGCGTCGAGCGACGTCACGCGCGACGACATCATCCGCATGATGGTCGGGCGCGAGATCACGCAGATGTTCCCGAAGGAGGAGGTGCCGATCGGCGAGGTCGTGCTGTCGGTGCAGAACCTCGGCGTCGACGGCGTGTTCCGCGACGTGAGCTTCGAGCTGCGCGCGGGCGAGATCCTCGGCGTGGCCGGCCTCGTCGGCTCGGGGCGCTCGAACGTCGCGGAGGCGTTGTTCGGCGTCGTGCCGGCCACGACGGGCGAGATCCGGATCGACGGCAAGCCGGTGCGCATTACGACGCCCGCGCAGGCGATGAAGCACGGGATGGCCTTCCTCACCGAAGACCGCAAGGACACCGGCTGCTTCCTGAATCTCGACCTGCTCGCGAACATGGAAGCGGCGGTGCTCAGCAACCGCTACGTGAAGTTCAATTTCGTGCAGCAGGCGCAACTGAAACGCGACTGCGAGGAAATGAGCCGGATGCTGCGCGTGAAGTCGCCCGGGCTGCACGAGGAAATCCAGAACCTGTCGGGCGGCAACCAGCAGAAGGTGCTGATCGGCCGCTGGCTGCTCACGCAGCCGCGCATCCTGATCCTCGACGAGCCGACGCGCGGCATCGACGTCGGCGCGAAGGCCGAGATCCACCGGCTCGTCAGCGCGCTCGCCGGCAAGGGCGTCGCGGTGCTGATGATCTCGTCGGAAATGCCGGAAGTGCTGGGAATGAGCGATCGCGTGATGGTGATGCACGAAGGGCGCATGACCGGCATCGTCGATCGCAAGGACGCCGACCAGGTCCGCATCATGGATCTCGCGTCGCGTTGAGCCGAAACAAGATTGGAGACAAAGCAATGGGCAACCTGAACCCGGTCGCGGATGCGCAGACCATGACCCTCAAGGCGCGGCACACGAAGTGGCCGCCCGAACTGAGCATCTTCCTCGTGCTCGTCGGCATCAGCCTGTTCTTCGAGATCGTCGGCTGGATCGTCGTCGGCCAGAGCTTCCTGTTCAATGCCGAACGGCTCGAGATCATCGTGCTGCAGATGGCCGTGATCGGCATCATCGCGGTCGGCGTGAACCTCGTGATCATCACCAGCGGGATCGACCTGTCGTCGGGCTCGGTCGTGGCCGCCGCGGCGGTCGTCTCGGCCAGTCTCGCGCAGGTGTCCGACTTCCCGCGCGCGGTGTTTCCGCACCTGACCGACTTGCCGATCATCTGGCCGGTGCTGGCCGGCGTGTGCGTCGGGCTGCTGGTCGGCCTGCTGAACGGCTCGCTGATCGCGATGACGGGCATCCCGCCGTTCATCGCGACGCTCGGCACGATGGTGGCCGCGCGCGGCTTCGCGAAGTGGTTCACCAACGGAATGCCGGTGTCGATGCTGACCGACCAGTTCGCGGCCATCGGCGCGGGCGCCAATCCGGTGATCATCTTTCTCGTGATCGCCGCGATCTTCCACGTCGTGCTGCGCTACACGCGCTTCGGGAAGTACACCTATGCGATCGGCGCGAACCGTCACGCGGCCGTCGTGTCGGGCATCAACGTCACGCGTCACCTGATCTTCGTCTACGCGATCGCGGGCCTGCTGAGCGGGATCGCCGGCACCGTGACGGCCGCGCGCGCGATCTCGGGCCAGTCGGGCATGGGCGTGATGTACGAGCTCGACGCGATCGCGGCCGTCGTGATCGGCGGTACGTCGCTGTCGGGCGGCCTCGGCCGCGTGACGGGCACCGTGATCGGCGTGCTGATCCTCGGCGTGATGACGTCGGGCTTCACGTTCATCCGCATCGACGCGTATTACCAGGAGATGGTCAAGGGCGCGATCATCGTCGCGGCCGTGATCGCCGACCAGTACCGCAACAAGAAGAAGCGCCGCTGACCCGTCAAGCATCGCCGGACGCGGGCGGCACGTGCCGCCGCCTGGGTCCGGCACCCGCCACCGTCGAGGACATTCGATGAAGATCGCGCTGGACCCCTACATGATTCGCCACCTGCCGCTCGACCGCCTGCCGCACGCGGTGGCCGAGCTCGGCTACGACCAGATCGAGCTGTCGCCGCGCAGCGACTTCCTCGACTGGTGGGTGATGCCGCGCGCCACGCGCGAACGGATGGCCGCGTTCCGGCAGGCGATGCGCGCGAGCGGCGTCGGCCTTGCGTCGCTGCAGCCGATGTATCGCTGGGCGAGCCCGTTCGAGGATGAGCGGCAATGGGCCGTGCGCTGCTGGAAGAAGGCGATCGAGGTGGCGGTCGACATGGAGTGCGCGCTGATGGTGTCGGAGTTCGGGCGCGGCGCGTCGCCGGAGCGCTCGGTCGGCGAACGGCCGGGCGCGAACCCGAAGGAGCTGTGCGAAGCCGCGTGGTTCCGTTCGATGGACGAGCTGCTGCCGATCCTCGAACGCGAACGCATCGTGCTGTCGGTCGAGCCGCATCCCGAGGACTGGATCGAGCAGCTGCAGCCCGCGATCGACATCGTCACGAACCTCGGTTCGCCGTCGCTGAAGCTGTCGTACATCGCGCCGCACACGTTCTACTACGGCGATGACATGGCCGCGATGATCGCGCAGGCCGCGCCGATCCTCGCACATGTGCGCGTGGCCGACACCTTCGACCACCGCAAGAGCAGCCAGCTGCGCTACATCGTGAACCCGCCGGGTTCGAACCAGATTCGCGTGCACCAGCATCTCGACATCGGGCAGGGCGAGATCGACTGGGACGTGTTCTTCCGCGCGCTCGGCGCGGCAGGCTTCGACGGCGTGATGTCGTCGTGCGTGTTCGCGTGGGAGGACCGCGCGGAAGAGTCGTCGCGCTACATGCGCGACGCGATCCAGCGCTACGTCGATCGTCATTTCGATCGCACGGCGCGCTGACGAATGGCTGACCGGTGCGGCGCGTGCCGCACCGCCAATGAACGACTGGAGACTTTTAGATGACCTTGCAAATCGGCGTGATCGGCTGCGGTGCGATCGGCCAGGACCATATTCGCAGACTGACCCGCACGCTGTCCGGCGCGCGCGTCGTGGCCGTCAACGACATCGATCCGCAGCAGGCGCGCGACGCGGTGACGAAGTACGCGCTCGACGCCGAAATCTACGGCGACGGCCACGAGGTGGTCGCGGCCGCCGACGTGCAGGCCGTGCTCGTCACGTCGTGGGGGCCGACGCACGAAGCGTTCGTGCTCGACGCGATCGCGCACGGCAAGCCGGTGTTCTGCGAGAAGCCGCTCGCCGTCACGGCCGAAGGCTGCATGCGGATCGTCGAAGCCGAAGCGGCGCACGGCAAGCGGCTCGTGCAGGTCGGCTTCATGCGTCCGTACGACGAAGGCTATCGCGCGCTGAAGCGCGTGATCGACAGCGGCGAGATCGGCGCGCCGCTGATGCTGCATTGCGCGCACCGCAACCAGTCGGTCGGCGAGCGCTACACGACCGACATGGCGATCACCGACACGCTGATCCACGAACTCGACGTGCTGCGCTGGCTGCTCGGCGAGGACTACGTAAGCACGCAGGTCGTCTATCCGAAGAAAACGCGCCATGCGTCCTCGCATCTCGCCGATCCGCAGATCGTGCTGCTGGAAACCGCGAGCGGCGTGCGCATCGACGTCGAGATCTTCGTGAACTGCCAGTACGGCTACGACATCCAGTGCGAGGTGGTGGGCGAGCAGGGCATCGCGAAGCTGCCCGATCCGCCGGCCGTGGGGCTCAAGCATGCGGCGCGGCAGTCGGTCGAGATCATGACCGACTGGAAGGAGCGCTTCATCGCGTCGTACGACGTCGAGCTGCAGGCGTTCATCGACGGCGTGCGACAGGGCGTGCTGACCGGGCCGTCCGCCTGGGACGGCTACGCGGCGGCGGTCGCGGCCGACGCCTGCGTGCGTGCGCAAAAGAGCGGGGCGGTCGAGCCGATCGCGATGGCCGAACGCCCTGCGTTCTATCGCGGTTGACCCGCCACCGCCTACTTGCCGGACTGACCGACATGACGATGAAGATGGGTTGCGCACCGTGCTGCTGGGGTGTCGACGACGTGAAGAACCCGCACCTGCCGCCGTGGCGGCAGGTGCTCGCCGAAGCGGCCGAGGCCGGCTACTCGGGTATCGAGCTTGGGCCATACGGCTACATCCCGCTGGAACTCGACGTGGTGAGCGCGGAGCTCGAGCGGCAGCGCCTGAGCATCACCGCCGGCACGATCTTCGACGATCTCGTATCGCCGGAGAACCTGCCGAACCTGTTGCGCCAGACGCGCGAGATCTGCGCGCTGATCACACGGCTGCCGAAGCTGCCGACGCAGGACGGCCAGCGCTACGCGGCGCCGTACCTGGTCGTGATGGACTGGGGCCACGAGGAACGCGATTACGCGGCCGGCCACGCCGATCGCGCGCCGCGGCTGTCGGACGCAAGCTGGTCGACGATGGTCGAGCACATCCGGCAGATCGCGACGATCGCGCGCGACGAATTCGGCGTGCGCACGGTGATCCATCCGCATGCGGGCGGCTATATCGAGTTCGCGGACGAGATCGACCGGATCGTCGCCGACATTCCGGCCGACACGGCCGGCCTCTGTCTCGATACGGGCCACCTGTACTACTCGGGCATGGATCCGGAAACCTGGCTGCGCCGCCACGCGGCGCGTCTCGACTACGTGCATTTCAAGGATATCGACGCGGCCGTGTACGACGCGGTGATGGGCGAGCACATCGCGTTCTTCGCGGCTTGCGCGCGCGGCGTGATGTGCCCGATCGGCAAGGGCGTGCTCGACTACCGGTCGATCAAGCAGGCGCTCGACGAGATCGGCTACGCCGGCTACATCACGATCGAACAGGAGCGCGACCCGCGCAATGCCGGCACGAGCCTGCGCGACGTGGCCGCGAGCCGCGCGTTTCTCGCGTCGGCCGGTTTCGCTTGATGATCTGAATACGGACAAGGAACGACACAATCATGATCGACGGACAGATTCTGCTTGGACATTCGATTCGCTGGGGCATGGTCGGCGGCGGGCTCGGCAGCCAGATCGGCTACAGCCACCGGTCGGCCGCGTTGCGCGACGGCAGCTTCCAGCTGGTCGCCGGCGCGTTCGACATCGATCCCGAACGCGGCCGCCAGTTCGGCGTGAAGCTCGGCGTCGCGGCGGAGCGCTGCTATCCCGACTACGCGACGATGTTCGACGCCGAGGCGCGTCGCCCGGACGGCATTCGCGCGGTGTCGATCGCGACGCCGAACAACACGCATTTCGAGATCTGCCGTGCGGCGCTGAACGCGGGGCTGCACGTGGTCTGCGAGAAGCCGCTGTGCTTCACGACCGAGGAGGCCGAAACGCTGCAGCGGCTGTCGGTCGAGAAGAACCGGATCGTCGGCGTCGCGTATGGCTACTCCGGACACCAGATGATCGAACAGGCGCGCGAGATGATCGCGCGCGGCGATCTCGGCGAGATCCGCATCGTGCAGATGCAGTTCGCGCACGGGTTCCACAGCGAGGGCGTCGAGGCCGCGAGCGCGGCCGCGCGCTGGCGTGTCGACCCGAAGTTCGCGGGCCCGAGCTACGTGCTCGGCGACATCGGCACGCATCCGCTGTACATCTCCGAAGTGATGGCGCCCGAGCTGAAGATCCGGCGGCTGATGTGTTCGCGGCAGAGCTTCGTGAAGAGCCGCGCGCCGCTGGAAGACAACGCGTTCACGATCATGGAATACGACACGGGCGCGGTCGGCTACGTGTGGTCGAGCGCGGTGAACGCGGGCTCGATGCACGGCCAGAAGGTGCGCGTGATCGGCTCGAAGGCGAGCGTCGAGTGGTGGGACGAGCATCCGAACCAGTTGCGCTACGAAGTGCAGGGGCAGCCCGCGCAGGTGCTCGATCGCGGGATGGGCTATCTGCATCCGCACGCATTGCGCGAGGATCGCATCGGCGCCGGGCATCCGGAAGGGTTGTTCGAGGCCTGGTCGAATCTCTATGCGCGTTTCGCGCTCGCAATGGATGCGGCCGATCGTGGCGACGCCGCGGCGTTGAAGAACATCCGCTATCCGGACGTCCATGCGGGCGTGGAAGGCGTGCGCTGGGTCGAGAACTGCGTGCGCTCGGCCGATGCGGGCGGCGTGTGGGTCGACTATCGTTGAACCGGCGGCACGGGCCGGCTGCGGCGCGCTGCGCGCCCGTCGTGCAAGGCTTCGCACCGACGGCCGGCCTTGGTAGACACCCTAATCTTTACGACGCCGCGAGAGCGTTGGACAATCGCTTCCAGCATTGCCGTGGAGCGTAGGCAAGTGATGATCGAGCGCGTGGGAGCGAGCACGCGGCGCGGGCCGCGCCGCAAACGTGATTAAATTCGCCCTTCATGCATGTATCCAGGTGAGCCCCGGGCCGCGCCCGCCAGTATCGCGCGCACGTCGGGGCCGTCAACTTCGCGCTATCCGATGAGTTCATCCGAGAAACCTCCCGCCACCGTCGAGCAGTTCCTGCAGCATCTGACGCAGGAGTACGACGGCCTCAGCAATCGCCTGAAGGTGATTGCGCGCCACGTGGAAACGCATCGGGACCAGCTTGGCCTGGAAGGCATCCAGTCGCTCGCGGAAGCGTGCGGCGTCCAGCCGTCGGCCGTCGTGCGCTTCGCGAAGCATTTCGGCTTCTCCGGTTTCTCCGAGATGCAGAAGCTGTTCCGCGAGGGGCTCGCGCAGCAGATCGCGCCGGGGCGCGCGTACAACCTGCGGCTGCGCGACGTGATCGAATCGGGCTCGTCGAGCCTGCAGCCCGAGCAGATCGCCGACGAGTTCATCAAGGGCAGTATTGCCGGGATGCAGCAGCTGCGGCAGACGCTCGATTCGCAGGCGCTCGCGCAGGCCGTCGACCTGCTCGCCGACACGCAGGCGATCTGGATCGCGGGCTCGCGGCGCGCGTTTCCGATCGCCGTGTACCTCGACTATGCGCTGCAGCACACCGACAAGCGCATCGGCCTGTTCAGCGCGCTCGGCAGCATGCATCTTGGCCAGATCCGCTCGGTGCGCGAGGGCGACGTGATGATCGTCATCTCGTTCATGCCGTACGCGGAGGAAACCGTGCAGGTCGCGCAACAGGCCGTGCAGCGCGGCGCGCGGCTGATCGCGATCACCGACAGCCGGATGAGCCCGCTGGCGCGGGAGGCCGAGGTGACGCTGATGGTGCAGGACAGCGCGACGTTCGGCTTCCGCGCGCTGACGGCCACGATGGGGCTCGCACAGAGCCTGTTCGTCGCGCTCGCGTACCGGCTCGAACTGTCGTACCTGCCGACCGCCGACGGCGCGCACGGCACGCAGGCCGGCTGACGCATCCTGCCGGCGTACCGCCCGCGCGACCGATCGGCGGGCGGCGTGCCGTCAGGCGCTTACTTCGCGGTCGGCATCGCGAATTCGGCGCCCTTGCCGATGCTCGACGACCAGCGCTGCATCACCGACTTCTGGCGCGTATAGAAGCGCACGCCTTCCTCGCCGTATGCGTGCATGTCGCCGAACAGGCTCTTCTTCCAGCCGCCGAAGCCATGCCACGCCATCGGCACCGGAATCGGCACGTTGATGCCGACCATGCCGACCTGGATGCGCCGCGAGAACTCGCGCGCGATGCCGCCGTCGCTCGTGAAGCACGACACGCCGTTGCCGAATTCATGCGCGTTGATCAGGTCGACCGCCTCGCCGAAATCCTTCACGCGCACGCAGCCGAGCACGGGTCCGAAGATTTCTTCCTTGTAGATGCGCATGTCGGGCGTCACGTGGTCGAACAGCGTGCCGCCGGTGAAGAAGCCTGCCTCGCGGCCCGGCACGCGCAGCCCGCGGCCGTCGACCACCAGTTGCGCGCCTTCGTTCACGCCTTGCTCGATATAGCCTTCGATGCGCTTCAGTGCATCGCCGGTGACGATCGGGCCCATCTCGACTTCCGGCGACATGCCGTCGCCGATCACCAGCTTGCGCGCGCGCTCGGCCACCAGCGGCACGATCTTGTCCGCAATGTCGCCGACCAGCACCGCGACGCTGATCGCCATGCAGCGTTCGCCGGCCGAGCCGTACGCGGCGCCGATCAGTGCATCGACGGCCTGCTCGAGGTTCGCGTCGGGCATCACGACGAGGTGATTCTTCGCACCGCCGAGTGCCTGCACGCGCTTGCCGGATTGCACGGCACGCTGCTGCACATAGGCCGCGATCGGCGTCGAGCCGACGAAGCTGACGGCTTGCACGTCCGGGTGGTCGAGCAGTGCGTCGACCGCGCCCTTGTCGCCCTGCACGACGTTGAACACGCCGGCCGGCAGCCCGGCCTGCGTGAGCAGGTCGGCGATGAACAAGGCCGCCGACGGGTCGCGCTCGCTCGGCTTCAGCACGAACGTGTTGCCGGTCGCGATCGCGACCGGGAACATCCAGCACGGCACCATGCACGGGAAGTTGAACGGCGTGATGCCCGCGACGACGCCGAGCGGCTGGCGCATCGTCCAGTTGTCGATGCCGGTGCTGACCTGGTCGGTGAAGTCGCCCTTCAGGAGCTGCGGCACGCCGCAGGCGAATTCGATGATGTCGATGCCGCGGGCGACTTCGCCCTGCGCGTCGGAGAACACCTTGCCGTGCTCGGCCGTGATGATCGCCGCGAGGGCGTCGCGGTGCTCGTTCATCAGTTGCAGGAAGCGGTGCATGACGCGCGCGCGGCGGATCGGCGGCGTCGCGGCCCACGCGGGGAACGCGGCGTGGGCCGACGCGACGGCCCGTTGCACTTCGCTGTCGTCGGCGAGCGCCACGCGGCGCACCGCGCGGCCGAGCGCGGGATTCAGAACGTCCTGGAAGCGGCCGCTGCGGCCGGCGACGGGCGCGCCGTCGACATAGTGGCCGACATCGGTGTCGGAGGTGTACGCGGGAACCGGATTCATCGTGTCTCCTGGGGATCGGGTGGGAGTGGACAGCACCCAGTCTAGGCAAACGAGCAGGGCGGGAGAAGGCCGCGCAGCTTGATTCACTGTTCAGAATTCTGAATAATCACCGGATGAATCAGCAAAATGTCCAGGCGCTCTGGCCGCATATCCATTCGCTGACGGTGCTGGCCGCGGCCGGCAGTTTTACTGCCGCCGCGCAGCGGCTCGGCATCAGCAAGGCCGCGATGAGCCAGCGCATCGCCGATCTCGAAAAGGCGGCCGGCGTGCCGCTCGTGCGGCGCACGACGCGCAGCGTGCGGCTCACCGACGCGGGCCAGACGCTCGTCGACAGCACGCGCGACGCGTTCGAGTCGATCGGGCAGCACTTCGCGCGCGTGAAGGATCTGGCCGGCGAGCCGCGCGGCCTGCTGCGCGTGACGGTGCCGGTCGCGCTCGGGCGCCAGCAGGTCGTGCCGCATCTGCCCGATTTCCTGCGGCAGCATCAGGGCGTGCAGATCGAGCTCGACCTGTCGGACCGGCTGCATTCGCTGACGCAGGAGGGCTTCGACCTCGCGATCCGCCATACGACCACTGCGCCGCAGACCCACGTCGCGTGGAAGCTGTGCGACACGCGCTCGCTGCTCGTCGCGAGCCGCGACTACCTCGATGCGCGCGGCGCGCCGCGGCACCCGAGCGAGCTCGTCGACCACAGCTGCCTGTGCTACCTGCGCGACAACGAGCCGGCCGCATGGAGCTTCGAGCCGCATGGCCGGCGGCGCGAGCGCGTGAGCGTGCCGGTGCGCGGCAGCTTCGCGGCGAACAACAGCGAGGCGATGCGCGAGGCCGCGCTCGGCGGGCTCGGCATCGCGCTGCTGCCGGATTTCAGCGCGCAGCGCGATCTCGACGCCGGCCGGCTCGTCGCGCTGCTCGACGGCTGGCGGCCATCCGGCGCGTTCGGCGACCACATCTTTGCGATCCGCCCGTACAGCCCGGTCGTGCCGAGCGCGGTGCGCGCACTCGTGCGGCACCTGCGCGAACGGCTCGCGGGCGGCTTTTCAGGCACCTGAGCCCGGTGTCCGCGAGTGCCGGGCCGCGGGCGGCCCGGGCAGGCACCGCGGCGCTGCGGTAAAATCCCGGCTTCTCTCCGCGCCTTGAATGGCGCGTCATTCGAAGGTCGACAGCCGATGCAGATTCACAAGGAAGTGGACGCGCGCGGGCTCAATTGCCCGTTGCCGATCCTGCGTGCCAAGAAAGCGCTCGCCGATATGGAAAGCGGGCAGATCCTCAAGGTGCTCGCGACCGATCCGGGCTCGCAGCGCGATTTCGCCGCGTTCGCGAAGCAGACGGGCAACGAGATCGTCGAATCGACGACGCAGGACAAGACCTTCGTGTTCCTGATGCGGCGCCGCTGAAGGCCCGCGTCACGGTGCCGGCGGCCGCTGGTGTCCGTCGGCCGCGCCTTTCTGACAATTCTTAAACCTCGCTTCGTGATCGGCTGCGTATACTGACCCGGCCGGTCGTCCGCTCACAGCGGATGCGCCGGCCACGGTACGTCTTACGGCGGGCACGGGGGCCATGCCTGACGCTACCGTCGTACAACGGGGAGAGGACATGTCCTTCAGACCAGGGACCATTCGAAGTCCGTCCGGGGCGGAACGCAGCGTATCGGGACTGAGCCGTATCGAGCTCGACCCGCAACAGGATCGCCACGCGCGTGCCGCGCTGGAGGCCTACGCGGATTCGGCCGCGGCCGAGATGCCGTGGTTGGCCGAGTGGCTCGACGAACGGCTGCGCGATGCCGCGCACGACGACGGCTCGGGCCTGACCTACTGCGGTGCGACGATCGAGCGGGTGTTCGATCTGGCGCAGGCGTGGGCGGCGAGCCAACCGGATTACGCGGCTACCGCGTGGGAGCGGGTGCGCGGCCAGCTGCAGCGGATGCTGGTGCAACCGGCGCGTTCGGAACCGCTGTTGCCGTGCGTGCCGGCCGACGATGTCGCCGAGCAGGTGGCCGGTATCGCGGGCGTCGACTAGGCGCTCGATTGCGCGGCGGAAAGGATTATTCGAAGAAAAGACGGTAGTCCGCGCAATTTATTGGCGAATTTCATACTACTATGATGAAATCGCCGGTTCGTCCGTACCCCGTTTTTGAGATATTTAGCCGGGGTCGCCGGTTTGCGCAGATGGCGCGAGCGGCGAACGACGGCTCGCCGGCCGGTATCCGGGGGCCGTGCGCGTACTGCGCGGCTGGATGGGGGCGGGGAGCTGAACTGGACGAATCGATTTCGATTTGCGGGGTGCTATGAGAATTGCTGTACTGGATGACGATCCGGCCCAGACGGATTTCGTCAGTCAAACGCTGACGGCCGTTGGCCATACGTGCTATGCGTTCAAGGAAGGCAAGGCCCTGAAGAAGCGTCTGCAGCGCGAGACGTTCGATCTGCTGGTGCTCGACTGGAACGTGCCCGACATGTCCGGCGAGGAAGTGCTGAAGTGGGTGCGTGCCAATCAGACCGAGCACAGCCTGCCGATCATCTTCATGACGAGCCGTGACGACGAGGCGGGGATCACGCAGATCCTCAATGCCGGCGCCGACGATTACGTGGTCAAGCCCGTGTCGGGCCCGATCCTGCGCGCGCGCATCGGCTCGCTGCTGCGCCGCGCGTATCCGGTCAACGCCGAGGCAACCGTTCGCGAATTCGATCAATTCCGTTTCGACGTGAACCTGAAGCAGGCCTACGTCGGCGACAAGGCCGTGAGCCTCACGCAGAAGGAGTTCGAGCTCGCGCTGCTGCTGTTCCAGCATCTCGACCGGCCGCTGTCGCGCGCGCACATTCTCGATCTCGTGTGGAAGCAGGCGACCGACATCCCGTCGCGCACGATGGATACGCACATCTCGATGCTGCGCACCAAGCTCGGCCTGCGGCCCGAAAACGGCTATCGCCTCGCGCCGATCTACGGCTACGGCTACCGGCTCGAGCGGGTCGGCCAGGGAGAACCGGAGTGACCACGGGAATCACGCAGCGTACGGCGACCCGGCGCACGGTGGCGCTGCACGCGGCCTGTGCGGTCGCGTTTGCGTTTGCCGCGCAGCATGCGGCTGCGCAGCCGCCCGCCGCGGCAGGCAAGATGGTCGTCTATCGCACGCAGGGGGGCGACACGCTGTACGACGTCGCCGCGCGCTACCTGCAGGGCGCGGACGACTGGCAACTGCTTCAGCAGATCAACGGCGTGCCCGCACCGAAGCATCTGCAGCCCGGCGTCGCGCTGAAGCTGCCGGTCGCACGCCTGCGCAAGGAAAAGCTGACCGCGCGCGTCATTGCGGTGCAGGGCACGGCCGAACGCGCGTCCGGCGACGCTTTTGTGCCGCTCGCGAACGATGCGACCCTCGCCGAGGGCGACCGCGTGCGCACGGGCCCGAACGGCTTCGTGACGCTCGAGCTCGCCGACGGCACGCACATGAGCCTGCCGCCCGACAGCCAGCTCGACCTGAAGGCGCTGCGCCGCACGGTGCTGACCGGCACGCTCGATCGTGAGTTCGAACTCACGCGCGGCTCGGTCGACAGCGAGGTCACCCATCTGAAGAAACGCGACGACCGCTTCCAGATCCGGTCGCCGTCGGTCGTGGCCGGCGTGCGCGGCACGCACTTTCGCGTGAATTACGACGCGGCCGGCAATGCGTCGACGCGCGTCGAAGTGCTCGATGGCACCGTCGGTGTCGCGGGCGACCGGCAGTCGGCCGATCCGACACTCGTGCATGCGAATTTCGGCAGCGTCGCGACGTCGTCCGGCGCGGTCGGCGTGCCCGTCGAGCTGCTGCCTGCGCCGGCGCTCGCGCATCCCGACAAGGTGCAGGACGAGCCCGACGTCGCGTTCGACGTCGCCCCGCTCGAACAGGCGCATGGTTACCGCATGCAACTCGCGCACGACGCGGGGCTGCTCGACCTGTTCAGCGAAACGCGCACCGATTCGCCGCGCGCAGTCTTCCACGACGTACCGAACGGGAACTACTTCGTGCGGGTCGCCGCGATCGACGCGAACGGCCTCGAGGGCCGGCCGCGCACGTACGCGTTCGAACGCCGCGTGATGGGGCTCGACGCGAGCGCATCGCCCGGCGCGGGCGGTTACGAATTCCGCTGGTCGCCGAACGGCTCGAGCAAGGATGCGCGCTACCGGTTCGTGCTGTCGCGCTCGAAGGACCTGAGCGCACCGGTCGTCGACCAGGTCGGCTTGCATGCGCGCCAGATCACCGTCGCGCACCTGCCGCCGGGCGACTATTTCTGGGCCGTGACCGTCGAGGAGTTCGAAGGCGGCAAGTTCTACGAGAAGACCAGTCCGGTCAGCGCGTTCACGCTGTCGCGCTGATTCGCGGCGCATGAAACCCGACTCCGTTTCCCCGCGGCGGGGCCTCGGCCGCCGCTTCCTGATCGAATGGATCGCGATCGGCTGCCTCGGGATCGCGGTGATCCTCGTCTGCGCGCTCGGCCGCCTGTCGGCAAGCGTCGACGGCCTGATCTACGACCGGCTGCTGATGCTGCGCAGCCTGCCGCTGTCGCCCGACGTGGTGGTCGTCGACATCGACAACCAGAGCGTGTCCGCGCTCGGCCGCTGGCCGTGGCCGCGCGACGTGCATGCGCGGCTGCTCGATACGCTGGCGCGCGCGCAACCGGCTGCCGTCGTCTACGACGTGCTGTTTACCGAACCGTCGCCGGAGGATCGCGCGTTCGCGGACGCGATGAGCCACGTACCGACCTTCCTGCCCGTGCTGCTGAGCCCCGAGCAGGCGGACGGCTCGCGTGCGGTCGATCCGCCGGTGGCCGCGCTCGCGGCGCGCGCGGTCGGGCTCGGCCACATCAATCTTGAAGTCGACCGCGACGGCATCGTACGCAGCGTTGCGCTGTTCGAAAGCGACGGCCGCGTGCGCTGGCCGCAACTGATGGTGCCGGTGTACCAGGCGATCCAAGGTGGCCGGCTGCACCCGATCGGCGGGGCACCCGGCGCGAATGCGCACGATCTGTCGCGCGACGCGGCCGGCGAGGGCCGCTACCTGATCCCGTTCAGCCGCAATACGCCCGCCTATCCGACGCTGTCGTTCGACGACGTGCTCGAAGGGCGCGTGAAGCCCGACGCGCTGCGCGGCAAGATCGTCGTGGTCGGCGTGACGGCGTCGGGGCTGTACGACCGCTTCGCGACGCCTGTGTCCGGCGAGTTCGGGCCGCTCGCCGGCGTGTATATCCATGCGAACGTGCTCGACATGCTGGCGACCGGCAGCGCGATCTCGCCCGCGTCGCGCGCCGGGCTGTTCGCCGCGTCGCTGCTGCCGCTTGCCGCGCTGCTGGGCGGCTTCCTGATGCTGTCGCCGTGGCGCGCGCTGCTGCTGACGCTGAGCCTCGCCGCGCTCGCGGTCGTCGCGAGCATGGCGCTGCTGTTCGGGGCGCGCATCTGGCTGTCGCCGGCGCCCGCGATCTTCGGGCTGGTCGCCGTCTACCCGATCTGGAACTGGCGGCGGCTCGAAATGACGATGTCGTACTTGCGGCGCGAGCTGCAGCGGCTCGCCGACGAGCCGCACCTGCTGCCCGAGGCGCCGCGCACGCGCAGCGTCGGCGGCGACGTGCTCGAGCGGCAGATGACGCTGATGGCGCAAGCCGCGCAGCGCGTGCAGGACATGAAGCGCTTCGTGTGGGACAGCCTCGACAGCATGCCCGAGCCGATCTTCGTGACCGACCTGGCCGGCACCGTGCTGATCGCGAACCATGCGGCCAAGCGCTACGGGTCACGCCTCTCGCTGCCGCTGCCGGAAGGGCGGCCGCTGCGCAGCGCGCTCGGCGAGCTGACGTTCATGAAGACCGTCGACGGCAACGTCGAACACGACGTGGCGATCCGCGAGCACTGGCCGGCCGTGCTCGACCCGACGCTCGAGGCCGAACACGACGCGATGGCGCGCGGCATCGAGGTGCGCGATCGCGACGGGCTCGACCATCTGCTACGCTACGCGGCTTGCACGAACGCGCAGGGCCGCGTGACGGGCTGGATCGCCGGCCTCGTCGACGTGACCGAACTGCACGCGGCCGAGCGGCAGCGCGAGGAAGCACTGCACCTGCTGTCGCACGACATGCGCTCGCCGCAGGCGTCGATTCTCGCGCTCGTCGAGATCGAGCGCGACCGCGCCGAGACCGACGCGATGCGCGGGCTGCTCGCGCGGGTCGAGCGCTATGCGCATCGCGCGCTGTCGCTGGCCGACGAGTTCGTGCAGCTGGCGCGCGCGGAGTCGCAGGTGTACCAGCTCGAGGTGACGAGCCTCGTCGACGTGCTGATCGATGCAAGCGACGAGGTGTGGCCGCAGGCGCAGGCGAAGCACATCCGCGTCGACACCGATGTCGGCACCGACATGTGCTGGGTGCGCGCGGATCGCTCGCTGATCACGCGCGCCTTCGTGAACCTGCTGAACAATGCAGTCAAATACAGTCCGTCCGATACCGTGATCACGTGTACGCTGGCGGTCGAGCACGCGTCGAAACGGATGTTCTGTACGATTCGCGATCAGGGATACGGCATTGCGCCGGAAGATCAGCGGCATCTGTTCGAGCGTTTCAAGCGGTTCCATGCCGGCGAGCGGCCCGAGATCTCGGGTTCCGGGCTCGGCATGGCATTCGTGAAGACGGTCGTCACGCGCCATGGGGGCAGCGTGTCGGTCGACAGCGAGGTGGGTGTCGGCACCGCGGTGACGGTGTCGCTGCCTGCAATCGACGAGCCGTCCGCCTGACAGGGCCGGGTGCGACGGCAGGTATTTGGGGAAAGCCATGAGAAAGGAATGGGCAGCGACCGCGCTGGCGGTGTCGCTGTTGACGGGTTGCGCCGGTGTGACGAGCGGCGTCAGTGCGGTCGGGCAGCCGAACGCGTTTGCCGCCGATGCGCACGGCTACGATTTCGTGCGGACGGCCGCGCAGGCCGACGATGCTGAATACCGGCAGATCGAGACGCTCGTGCGCGACGAACTCGCGCACCGCGGTTTCGATGCGAAGCCGCTCGCGGCCGCGCACTACCGGCTGTCGATCGCGTATGCGACGCAGCCATCCTCGGTCGCGGCGAGCGCCGACGGGTGTGGCGCCGCGAGCAGTGCATGCGTGACGGTCGACGGGCCGGCGCCGTTCGCGCTGCCGTTCATGGGCCGCGTGTATCGCCATGTGCTGACGCTGCGCTTCGTCGACGCGAAATCGGGCGCCGACGTTTACCGCGTATCGGCGGCGCTGCGCGATCGCGATCCCGGCACTCAGCAGGCCGCGCCGGCGCTCGTGAAGAGCGCGCTCGCGAAGGTACCTTTCGGCGACGGCGGCGGCTGGCTCGTCAAGACGAAAAAAGACGACGCGGGCGGGATGCCGGGCGTCGTCTCGGTGAAGCCGGCCAACGCGCGCTGAGCGGCGGCCGGTGAGGTGAGGGCGGGCTCGCCGGAGTGAGCCCTGGTGCCCTTGCCGCGTTCAGTCGGCGTGGTGTGCGCCGTCGCGCGTGCGCAGGTACGTGTCGAAGTCCGCACCGACTTCCGCGTGGCGCAGCGCGAATTCGACCGTCGCCTTCAGGTAGCCGAGCTTGCTGCCGCAGTCGTAGCGCGTGCCCTGGTACTTGTAGGCCAGCACTTGCTCATCGGCGAGCAGCGACTGGATCGCGTCGGTGAGCTGCAGCTCGCCGCCCGCGCCGGGCTTCAGCGCACGCAGGTGCTGGAAGATCCGCGGCTTCAGGATGTAGCGGCCGACCACGCCGAGGTTCGACGGCGCGACTTCCGGCGCCGGCTTTTCGACGATCGCCGACATCTTGACGATCGACTCCTCCCACTCCTTGCCGTCGACGATCCCGTACGACTTCGTTTCCGACGGCGGGATCTCTTCGACGCCGATCACCGAGCTGTGATAGTGGTCGAACACGTCGACCATCTGCTTCATCACGGGCGGGTTGCCGTCGAGCAGGTCGTCGGCGAGGATCACCGCGAACGGGTTGTCGGCCACGAGCTTTTCCGCGCACAGCACCGCATGGCCGAGGCCGAGCGCTTCCGGCTGGCGTACGTAGAAGCAGTCGACATGGCTCGGCTTGATGCTGCGCACGAGCTCGAGCAGCTTTTCCTTGCCGCGCGCCTCGAGTTCGGCCTCGATTTCATACGACTTGTCGAAGTGATCCTCGATCGCGCGCTTGCTGCGCCCGGTGACGAAGATCATCTCGGTAATGCCGGCGGCGATCGCTTCCTCGACTGCGTACTGGATCAGCGGCTTGTCGACGACCGGCAGCATTTCCTTCGGGCTTGCCTTCGTTGCCGGGAGGAAGCGTGTGCCGAGACCGGCAACAGGGAATACCGCCTTGGTGACTTTCAACATGATCGAACCTTTATTCCTGTAATCGACTTGTCAGACGGTTTATGTTCACGCCCGCATTATAGTGAACGCAAACGACCTTACGGTTTGTTACGCAGGCAACCGATCGAGCTGCGCGCGCAGTTTCTCAAGGGTGCTCTGGAATTCCGCGACGCGCTTCTGCTCCTGTTCGACCACGGCCGGCGGCGCTTTCGCGACGAATGCCTCGTTGCCGAGCTTTGCATTGCACTTCGCAATCTCGCCCGTCAGGCGCGCGATTTCCTTCGACAGACGCTCGCGTTCGGCTGCGACGTCGATCTCGACCTTCAGCACCAGCTTGTTCGGCCCGACGATCGCGATCGGCGCGCCGTGTGCTTCCTTGTCGAGCGTTGCTTCATCCGCGAGGATCTGCACTTCCGACAGGCGTGCAAGCGCCTGAATGTACGGTGCGAACGAGCGCAGGCGCTCGGCATCGCCGGCTGCAAGCAGCGGCACCTTGGTTGCCGGCGACAGGTTCATCTCGCCGCGCAGGTTGCGGCACGCGTCGACGATCGCCTTCAGGTCGGCTGCCCACTGCTCGGACGCCTCGTCGATCTTCTGCAGGTTCGCGATCGGGTACGCCTGCGTCATCAGCGACGCTTCGCCTTCGGCCTTGCCCTGCGGATAGCGGCCGGCCAGCGGCGCGACCTTCTGCCAGAGCGCTTCGGTGATGAACGGGATGATCGGGTGCGCGAGCCGCAGCACCGTCTCGAGCACGCGCAGCAGCGTGCGGCGCGTGGCGCGCTGCTGTTCCGGCGTGCCGTTCTGGATCTGCACCTTCGCGAGTTCGAGATACCAGTCGCAGTATTCGTCCCACACGAACTTGTAGATGCTGCTGGCGATGTTGTCGAAGCGGTAATCGGCGAAGCCCTTCGCGATGTCGGCCTCGGTGCGCTGCAGCAGCGACACGATCCAGCGGTCGGCCGCCGAGAAGTCGAGGTAGCCGCCCGGGCCGCAATCGCCCGCGCCGCAGACTTCCGGCTTGTCGCTGCCGCAGTCGTGGCCTTCGCAGTTCATCAGCACGAAGCGCGTCGCGTTCCACAGCTTGTTGCAGAAGTTGCGATAGCCTTCGCAGCGCGCGAGGTCGAAGTTCACGTTGCGGCCGAGCGTCGCCATCGATGCCATCGTGAAGCGCAGCGCGTCGGTGCCGAACGCGGCGATGCCGTCCGGGAACTCCTTGCGCGTCTTCTTCTCGATCGTCGCGGCCTGCTTCGGGTTCATCAGGCCCGTCGTGCGCTTCGCGACCAGCGTGTCGAGGTCGATGCCGTCGACGATGTCGATCGGGTCGAGCGTGTTGCCCTTGCTCTTCGACATCTTCTGGCCTTCCGCGTCGCGCACGAGGCCGTGCACGTACACGGTGTGGAACGGCACCTGGCCCGTGAAGTGCGTGGTCATCATCACCATCCGGGCGACCCAGAAGAAGATGATGTCGAAGCCCGTGACGAGCACGGACGACGGCAGGAAGTGCTTCAGTTCAGGCGTTTCGTTCGGCCAGCCGAGCGACGAGAACGGCACCAGCGCCGACGAGAACCACGTGTCGAGCACGTCTTCGTCGCGCTTCAGCGCGCCCGCATAACCCTTCGCGGCCGCCTGCGCGCGTGCTTCTTCCTCGTTGCGCGCGACGAACACCTCGCCGTTTTCGCCGTACCATGCGGGAATCTGGTGGCCCCACCACAGCTGGCGCGAGATGCACCAGTCCTGGATGTTCTCGAGCCACTGGTAGTAGGTGGTCGTCCAGTTTTCCGGGACGAACTTGATCTGGCCGTTGCGCACGACGTCGAGCGACGTTTCCGTGATCGACTTGCCGGGGTTGAACGTGCCTTCCGGTGCCGGCTTCGTCATCGCGACGAACCACTGGTCGGTCAGCATCGGCTCGATCACGACGCCCGTGCGGTCGCCGCGCGGCACCATCAGCTTGTGCGGCTTCACCGAGTCGAGGAAACCCTCGGCGTCGAGGTCGGCGACGATCGCCTTGCGCGCGTCGAAGCGGTCGAGGCCGCGATACTGCTCGGGGCCGTTGTCGTTGATCTTCGCGTCGAGCGTCAGGATCTCGATCGGCGCGATCTTGTGGCGCTGGCCGACCTGGTAGTCGTTGAAGTCGTGCGCGGGCGTGACCTTCACGACGCCCGTGCCGAACTCGCGGTCGACGTAGTCGTCGGCGATCACCGGGATCTCGCGGCCCGTCAGCGGCAGCGTGACGAGCTTGCCGATCAGGTGCGCATAGCGCTCGTCTTCCGGGTGGACCATCAGCGCGACGTCGCCGAGCATCGTTTCCGGACGCGTCGTGGCAACGGTCAGCGAGCCCGAGCCGTCGACGAGCGGGTAGCGGATGTGCCACAGGTGGCCGTTTTCCTCTTCGCTCACGACTTCGAGGTCCGACACGGCGGTCAGCAGCACCGGATCCCAGTTGACGAGGCGCTTGCCGCGGTAGATCAGGCCCTGTTCATAGAGCGTGACGAACACGTCGCGCACGGCGGCCGACATCTTGTCGTCCATCGTGAAGTATTCGCGCGACCAGTCGGGCGACGCGCCGAGGCGACGCACCTGGCCGGTGATCGTCGAACCCGATTTTTCCTTCCATTCCCACACGCGCTCGACGAACTTCTCGCGGCCGAGGTCGTGGCGCGACACGCCTTGCGCGTCGAGCTGGCGCTCGACGACGATCTGGGTCGCGATCCCCGCGTGGTCGGTGCCGGGCACCCACAGCGTGTTCTCGCCGAGCATCCGGTGGTAGCGGGTGAGGCCGTCCATGATCGTCTGGTTGAACGCGTGGCCCATGTGCAGCGTGCCCGTCACGTTCGGCGGCGGCAACTGGATCGAGAAATCGGGGCGGGCCGGGTCGAATGCCGGGGCCGCATAGCCGCGCTTTTCCCACTCCGGCCCCCATTGGGACTCGATGGTGTGGGGCTCGAAACTCTTCGCAAGCGTGTTGTCGCTCATGTTGGAAATCTGCCGAAAAATGCGTGAATTGGATGCCGAATCTGACAATTATAAATGGATGCACATCGACCAGCCATCGCCTTGCCGGTACGGGCCCGTCGCGACGCGATCGCCGCGTGCCTGTGACGGGTAATCAAACGGATCGGGAACGGCATCGCGCGGCCGACTTATAATGTCGGGTCCGCATTTTTCTCGTCCGTCCGCTGCCGCTCCATGCCCGATCTGCTCGCCAATCTGAACCCCGAACAACTCGCCGCCGTCACGTTGCCGAACGAACCGGCGCTGATCCTCGCAGGGGCGGGCAGCGGCAAGACCCGCGTGCTGATCACCCGCATCGCGTGGCTGATCCAGCAGGGCTACGCGTCGCCGCCCACCGTGCTCGCCGTCACCTTCACGAACAAGGCCGCGCGCGAGATGATGGCGCGCCTGTCGGCGATGATGCCGATCGACACGCGCGGGATGTGGATCGGCACGTTCCACGGCCTGTGCAACCGGATGCTGCGCACGCACTGGCGCGACGCCGGCCTGCCGCAGACCTTCCAGATCCTCGACACCGCCGACCAGCTGTCCGCGATCAAGCGGCTGATGAAGGCGGCGAACGTCGATGACGAGAAGTATCCGCCGAAGAACGTGCAGTACTTCATCAACAACGCGAAGGAGCAGGGGCTGCGCCCCGACAAGGTCGACGCGACCGACAACTTCAACCGCAAGTTCGTCGAGCTGTACCAGGCGTACGACCAGCAGTGCCAGCGCGAGGGCGTGGTCGACTTCCCCGAGCTGCTGCTGCGCTGCTACGAATTGCTTGCGTACAACGCGCCGCTGCGCGCGCACTACCAGGCGCGCTTCAAGCACATCCTGGTCGACGAGTTCCAGGACACCAACAAGCTGCAGTACGCGTGGCTCAAGATGCTCGCGGGCGGCGAGAACGCGATTTTCGCGGTCGGCGACGACGACCAGTCGATCTACGCGTTCCGCGGCGCGAACGTCGGCAACATGCGCGATTTCGAAGACGAATTCCGCGTGCGCAACCTGATCAAGCTCGAGCAGAACTACCGGTCGCACGGCAACATCCTCGACGCGGCGAACCAGCTGATCTCGAACAACGCGCACCGCCTCGGCAAGAACCTGCGCACCGACGCGGGCCACGGCGAACCCGTGCGCGTGTACGAGGCGAGCACCGATTCGCAGGAAGCCGGCTGGATCGTCGAGGAGATCCGCTCGCTGATCAACACCGGGATGGCGCGCAGTGAAGTGGCCGTCCTGTACCGCAGCAACGCGCAGTCGCGCTCGATCGAGCACACGCTGATGTCGTCGGGCATTCCGTACCGCGTGTACGGCGGCCTGCGCTTCTTCGAACGCCAGGAAGTGAAGCACGCGCTCGCGTACCTGCGCCTGATCGACAACCCGAACGACGACACCGCATTCGTGCGCGTCGTGAACTTCCCGACCCGCGGCATCGGCGCGCGCTCGATCGAGCAGCTCGCCGACGCCGCGCGCCTGTACGGCTGCTCGATGGCCGCCGCGATTCCGTACGTGACGGGCAAGGCCGGCACGAGCCTGGGCGGGTTCGCGAACCTGGTCGCGAAGATGCGCGCCGATACGCAGCAGATGAACCTGCCCGACACCGTCGAGCACATCGTGCGCGCCAGCGGTCTCGCCGATTTCTACCAGGGCGAGCGCGAAGGCCAGGACCGTCTCGAGAACTTGCAGGAACTCGTGAACGCGGCCACCGCGTTCATCGCCGAGGAAGGCTACGGGCTCGACACGCCGGCCCGTTCGATCCCGCTGCGCGCGGGCGCGATCGCGGCGCCCGAGCTCGGCACCGCGACGGACGATCCGGCGGTCGACGTGCTCGATCCGGTATCGCCCGCCGACCCGGCACAGAACCCCGACACGATGACGCCGCTCGCCGGTTTCCTGTCGCATGCGTCGCTGGAGGCCGGCGACAACCAGGCGCAGGCCGGGCAGGACGCCGTGCAGCTGATGACGGTGCACGCGGCTAAGGGGCTCGAATTCTCGGCCGTGTTCATCACGGGCCTCGAGGAAGGATTGTTCCCGCACGAGAACAGCGTGCTCGAATCGGATGGCCTCGAGGAAGAGCGCCGGCTGATGTACGTCGCGATCACGCGCGCGAAGGAGCGGCTCTACCTGTCGTTCGCGCAGAGCCGGATGCTGCATGGCCAGACGCGCTACAACGTGCGCTCGCGCTTCTTCGACGAGCTGCCCGAACACGTGCTCAAGTGGCTGACGCCGAAGGTCGAGGCCGGTTCGCGCTGGGGCGGTCGGTCGGACAACGCCGGATACGGGCGCGACTGGTTCGCGCGGCCGGGCGGCGGCAGCCGCGAGCAGATCGTCGACCCGGCCGTGTCCGCGCCGCTGCCCGCGTTCGCGGACAAGCAGCGCGCGGCCGATGCCGGCTTCCGGGTCGGTCAGCAGGTGTTCCATACCAAGTTCGGCGAAGGCACGGTCACCAAGCTCGAAGGCAACGGCACCGATGCGAAGGCGCAGGTGAAATTCAAGCGGCACGGCGAGAAGTGGCTCGCGCTCGCGGTCGCGAAACTGCAGGCGGTGGAATGATGGGCATCGACATGGTTGTGACGCCTGCGGCCCGTCCGCTCGGCATTCTCGCCGCGCTGCCCGAGGAACTCGGCGACCTGATCGCCGCGATGCGTGCCGAAGGTGCGATGCAGACGGTCACGCTCGGCCGCCGCGATTATCACGTCGGCACCGTGCACGGCGCGGCCTGCGTCGTGACGCTCGCACGGGTCGGCAAGGTCGCGGCCGCCGCGACGGTCAGCGCGCTGATCCACGTGTTCGGCGTGTCTGGCGTCGTGTTCACCGGCGTCGCGGGCGGCGTGTCGCGCACGGTGCGCGTTGGCGACGTCGTCGTGGCCGATACGCTGCTGCAGCACGATCTCGACGCTTCGCCGCTCTTTCCGCGCTACGAGGTGCCGCTGCTCGGCATCACGCGTTTCGCGACCGACGCGGCGCTGACCGCACGCTTGCGGGCCGCGTGCACGCAATTTGTCGCGGAAGAGGGCGCGCAGTTCGCCGCGCGCTTCGGCCTGGCCGGTGCGACGCTGCACGCGGGGCTCATCATCAGCGGCGACCGCTTCGTGTCGAGCGAGCGCGAGGTCGTCGCGCTGCGTGACGCGCTGCCGGATGCGCTCGCGGTCGAAATGGAAGGAGCCGCGATCGCGCAGGTGTGCGCAGAGCACGACGTGCCGTTCGCACTCGTGCGCACGATCTCCGATACGGCCGACGATCACGCGACGCAGTCGTTCTCGCACTTCCTGTCGGCGATCGCGAGCAGCTATTCGTCCGGCATCCTCAAGCGTTTCCTGACGCTGCATGCGACGACGGCGGCCTGAAGCCGCCGCCGTTCCCTTCATTCCTTTATTCGAGCCGTTCGACCGGCCGCCGCGTGTACGCGGCGGCCGGTCGGTTCGTCACGCCTTCTTGCGCCGGCTGCTTTCGAGGTTCGGCAGGAAGATCGTCAGCACGCCGATCAGCGGCAGGAACGAGCACACCTTGTAGACGAACGTGATGTTCGTTGCGTCGGCAAGCTGGCCGAGCACGGCCGCGCCGACCCCGCCGAGGCCGAACGCGAAGCCGAAGAACAGCCCCGCGACCATCCCGACCTTGCCGGGCATCAGCTCCGTCGCGTAGACGAGGATCGCGGCGAACGCCGACGCCAGCACGATGCCGATGATCACGGTCAGCACGGTCGTCCAGAACAGGTTCGCATACGGCAGCAGCAGCGTGAACGGCGCGACGCCGAGGATCGATACCCAGATCACGTACTTGCGGCCGATCCGGTCGCCCACCGGCCCGCCGATCAGCGTGCCGGCCGCCACGGCCGCGAGGAACACGAACAGGTGGATCTGCGCGGCCTGCACCGACAGGTGGAACTTGTCGATCAGGTAGAACGTGAAATAGCTGTTGATGCTCGCGAGGTAGAAGTACTTCGAGAACACCAGCAGCACCAGCACGCCGATCGCGCCGAGCACGCGGCCGCGCGACAGCGTCGGGTGCCCGGCCGCCGCGGCCTTCTTCTTCATCGACGGATGCTTCTTGTACCAGTGGCCGATCTGCGTGAGCACGATCATCGCGACGAGCGCGGCCGCCGAGAACCACGCGATGCTGTGCTGGCCGTGCGGAATGATCACGAGCGCGGCGAGCAGCGGCCCGAGCGCGGAACCCGCATTGCCGCCGACCTGGAACACCGACTGCGCGAGCCCGTGCTGGCCGCCCGACGCCATCCGCGCGACCCGCGACGATTCCGGATGGAACACCGACGAGCCGCAGCCGACGAGCGCCGCGGCCACCAGCAGCATCGGGAAATTCGACGCGGTCGACATCAGCAGCAGCCCCGCGAGCGTGAAGCCCATCCCGACCGGCAGCGAATACGGCTTCGGCCGCTTGTCGGTATAGAGGCCGACGAGCGGCTGCAGCAGCGATGCGGTGATCTGGTAGGTGAGCGTGATCAGGCCGATCTGCGCGAACGACAGCGCGAACTGGCTCTTGAGCATCGGATAGATCGCCAGGATCAACGACTGGATCATGTCGTTGAGCATGTGCGAGAAGCTGATCGCGCCGAGCACCGGGTAGACGGTGCGGGCGACGGGTGGCGCGGGCGGTTGGGTGGCGGCTGCGCCGGCGGAGCCGGTGTCGAGGCTGGTTTCCATGTGAGAGCTGAACGAGTTGAGGTGGCGGGCGCGCTCTGCTGGGGATTGGCGCGTCTTGAATCGTTGCTGCGTCAAAGAAGTGTAATGTGGCGTATTGAGAATGTCAGGACAAGTTTTGTCGTGAATCGGACATTCATCCGACGGATCGGCCGATGCCGGCTTTTTTGACCGGGTATAACGCTGGCGGCGCGCCCGCCTGTCGGCAGGGGCGCGCGCCCTGGGCCGGTGCGTGGTTTACCGGACTCAAGAAACGGTGGTGGCGGCCGTAGAACGACCCAATGACAACAGGCGCGCCGCGCCCGACACCGGCTATCCGCCGTGCGGGCGCAGGACGCGCGGCATGGCCAGCCATCGCGGGAACGCCGGGACCGACCTTTCCGGCCGCGTGATCAATACGGGGATAGTTCGATGAAAGCAGCATCTTTGCATCCACAGCCCGGTGCGGCCGCCGCCGCACCCGACGTTACCGCCGGTCGCGCCGCCCGGCGCCTGCGCGCGGCGCGTCGCGAGCGCCGGCCGTGGACCGTCAAGGCGACGTTGCGCGCCGCATTCGCGATCCTGCTCGCCGGCACGCTGGCGATCGGCATGTTTTCGCTGTGGCAGATCAGCCGGCTGAACGCGTCGATCGCGTCGGTCTACGAGCAGGGCCACGTCGCGAGCCGCGCGGCCGAGGAGGTTCGGGCCGAAGTGCTGCGCGCGAGCCGTGCGCAGAAGATGCTGCTGACGGCGAGCACCGCGAAGGAGCGCGACGAACTGGGCGCCGAAGTCGGCGCGGGGCTCGCGTCGATCGGCCAGGCGCTCGGCACGCTGCAGCGCTACGCGGATCCGGGCGACGTCGACGATTCGGCGCGGCTGCGCGCCTTCTCGACGGCGGTCGGCACGTGGAGCACGCATCTGCGCGATTTCGTTGCGCTCGTGCGTGCGCAGCCGCTCGACCTGTCGCAGATGAACTGGCAGGTCGGCACGCAGGACGTGTCGTTGCTGGTCGAAACCGGCAAGCTCGAGAAACTCGTTGCCGAACTCGTGAAGACGCGCGGCGCGAAGTCGAAGGCCACGCTCGATGCGTCCGCCACCATTTTCTCGTCGTCGTTAGCGATGATCGCGGCGATGACGGCTGCGCTGATCGTGCTCGCGATCGTGATCGCCGAGCGCGTGGTGCGCCGTCTCGCGTCGCAGCTCGGCGGCGAGCCCGCGCACGCGAAGGCGATCGCCGCCGACATCGCGCGCGGCGACCTGACGCGACCGATCAAGCTGGGCCGGCACGACCGCGACAGCATGGTGCGTGCGCTGGCCGAAATGCAGACCGGGCTCGCGGCGACCGTCGGCGAGATCGCCGTCAGCGCCGAGGCGATCGCGGCCGCGTCGGGCGAGATCTCCACCGGCAACCTCGATCTGTCGAAGCGCACCGAGCAGCAGGCCGTCGCGCTCGAGCGCACCGCGGCCAGCATGGAGCAGCTCACGTCGACCGTACGGCAGAACGCCGAGAATGCGCGGCAGGCGAGCGCGCTCGCGGCCAATGCGTCGGCCGTCGCGGAGACGGGTGGGGAAGTCGTCGGGCGTGTGGTGGCGACGATGAGCGAGATCGACGACAGCGCGAAGAACATCCGCGACATCATCGGCACGATCGAGGGGATCGCGTTCCAGACCAACATTCTCGCGTTGAACGCGGCGGTCGAGGCGGCACGCGCCGGCGAGCAGGGGCGCGGCTTCTCGGTGGTGGCGGGCGAGGTCCGCCTGCTCGCGCAGCGCGCGGCGACCGCGGCGAAGGAGATCCGCGCGCTGATCGGCGCGTCGGTCGAGCGCGTCGCGAACGGTGCGGCGCTCGCGCACGATGCGGGCCGCACGATGGGTGACGTCGTGCGCGCGGTCAAGCGCGTGACCGACATCATCGGTGAAATTTCCGCCGCATCGGACGAGCAGAGCGCCGGGATCGACGAGATCGGCCGCGCGGTCACGCAGATGGACGCCGGCACCCAGCAGAACGCGGCACTCGTCGAGCAGGCGGCCGCCGCGGCGAACGCGCTCGACGAGCAGGCGCAGGCGTTGAAGTCGCTGGTCGGGCGCTTTCGCATCGCGGCCTGAGCGCGCCCGGCCGTTCGGGTATTACGACTTCTTCTGCTTGTCGGGATCGATGATGACCGTGCAGGTCGTGCCCGCCGATAGCACCACGTCGGCCGGCACTTCGTCGATCCTGATGCGCACCGGCACGCGCTGCGCGAGGCGCACCCAGTTGAAGGTCGGGTTCACGTCGGCGACGAGGTCGCGGCTTTGCGGGTTGTCGCGATCGTAAATGCCGCGCGAGATGCTCTCGACGTGGCCCTTCATCACGCCGCCGCTCATCAGCCGCATTTCGGCCGGCGCGCCGATCTTCACGCGCGGCAGCTTGGTTTCCTCGAAGTAGCCGTAGACCCAGAACGAGTGGCTGTCGACGATCGCGAGCTTGGCCTGGCCGGCCACCGCGTAGTTGCCCTTGAAGGTCTGCAGGTTCGTGACGTAGCCGTCGACCGGCGCGACGACGCGCGTGCGTTCGAGGTTGAGCTTCGCGGCATCGAGCGCGGCGATTGCCTGCTGGTACTGCGCATCGGCGCTCGATGCGCTGTGCGCGGCGTTCTCGCGGTTTTCCTTCGACACGACGAGCGCGTCGAGGTCCGCGCGGCGGGCCGCGTCGTCGCGGCGCATCTGCAGTTCCGCGCGACGAGCGGCGACGGCCGCCTGCGCCTGCTCGACCGCGATCTGGTAGTGCGACGGGTCGATCTGCATGATCAGGTCGCCTTTCTTGACGAGCTGGTTGTCATGCACGGGCAGCTCGACGATCGCGCCCGACACGTCCGGCGCGACGTTGACGATCTCGGCGCGCACGCGCCCGTCGCGCGTCCACGGATCGTCCATGTAGTGCACCCACAGCGAGCGCCCGATCAGGATCGCGACGATGAGAATGACGGCGGTCGCGACGAAGCCGAAAAGTTTTCTGAGCATCATGATGGTTCTGGATCAACGATAAACGGCAAGACTCAGTCCGCCGCAAATACAGACGAGAAGGCAGGCCCGGAACAGCGACGGGTGCCAGACGAGACGGTAGAGGCCCGTGTAGGCGAGCAGGCGATCGACGGCCCACGTGGCCAGCGCGCCGATGACGAACATCAGCACCACCGTGGGCATGTAGGCATCGAGAATGGCGATTTCACGCGGCATCATGACGAGGCTCCGGGTTGGGTGCGCGCGGTCGTGGCGCGGTTTCGGTTGAGCGCATCGAGCGGCGATTCGGGATCGAGCAGCGCCGTGCGCACGAAATGCAGGTGGCTCAGGATGCGCTGCAGCCGGTGGCGTTCGTCACGCGTCGGCGTGAACGCGTCGAGCGTCTGCCGGGTCGCGTCGATCGCGTCGTTCACCGCTGCGAGCGTCGCGTCGAAGCGTGCGGCGTCGGGCTTCGTGAACAGCGACGACAGCGCGGTGCGCATCGTCTCGATCGCACGTCGCCACGGCATCGTCGGCGCAAAACGCGGGTCGGACGGCAGTGCCGCCAGCTCGTGGCGCAGGTCGATCGACGCGTTGCCGGTCTCGAGCACCGCGAACATCCAGCGCAGCGCGTCGCGCTGCACGTCGGGCTGGTCGGCCGACAGCGTGTGCGCCTGGTACATCAGGTCGCGCGCGCCGCTCTCGAAGCGCGTGCGCAGGCCGGCGAGCCGTGCGTGGCCGGCCGCGACGGCCTGGTGGCGCAGGTCGGCGAACAGCCGCTTCTTGAGCCACGGCGCGGTCGGCGGGAACAGCACCGCGAACGCGATCGCCGATACCAGCATCGACAGCACGAGTGCGAGCGCGTCGTTCATGAAGCTCGACGGATCGTAATGCGTGATGTTGTCCGGGCCCGCGAGGAAGCAGAAGAAGATCAGGTAGCCCATCCCGTAGCCGGCGAGCTTCGGTTTCAGCGTCATGTAGATGCCGATCGCGAGCAGCGGCGCGAGCGCCACGCACAGCAGCACGAAGCCGTCGATCCGCGGATAGATGCCGAACATCAGCACGAAGCCGGTACAGACGGCCAGCGCCGTGCCCATCCCCATCTGGGCGGACATCGCGGTCGGGCGCGGCGTCGACGACGCGAGCGCGCAGGTCGCCGCCGCCGTCAGCACCAGCGTGACGCCGTTCGGCCAGGCCGTTTCGATCCAGAACCAGCCGAGCGTGAGGATCACCACCGCGGTGCGGATGCCCGCGATCAGCGCGGCCGTCATGTTGGTGCGCGGCTCGTAGCGTTCGATCCAGCGTTCACGCTCGTGCGTCGCGCTCGACAGCGACGCGTAGGTCGCCGCGTATTCCTGCAGGTCGGTGATGAAGCGGTACAGCAGTTCGGCCGCCGTATCGAAGTCGAGCAGCGGGAAGTCCGGGCGCGTTTCGAGTTCGGCGCGCGTCGCGCGGATGCGGCGCGGCAGCGCGTCGCGCCACGCGAGCAGTTGCTCGGCCGCGTGCGCGGCGTCGACCGACGTGCGCACGGGTTCGCCGTTGCGCGTGAGCAGCGGCGCGATTTCACGGAAATACGGTTCGATCGCGTCGATCGCGGCTTGCGCGCCGGCCGCGTGCAGCCGGTTCATCAGCTGATGCAGCGCGTGGAAGCGGCTGGACGCGCTCATGAACTCGCTGTTCAGCCGCGCGAGGCGGCCGCTGCGCATGCGCGTGCCGGGATCCTCGAACACCGCCATGCTGCGCGCGGCCTCGAAGCCGACCACGTCGGCGACGAAGCGCGTATGAATGGTCTCGATGTGCGCGCGGTCGAGCTGGCCCGACAGCGCCGACGCGACATAGTCGACGAAGCTGCCGAAGCGCTTGCGGACCGTCGTGCGCATCTGCTCGCCCGTGTACTGCGGAAACACGAGCGCGCTGACGACGCCGGCCGACACGATCCCGATGATGACCTCGGACACGCGCGTCATCGCGCTCATGAAGGCGCCGTCCGGGTGTTGCGACGCGGGCAGGCCGATCAGCGCGGTCGTATAGCCGGCGAGCAGGAAGCCGTAGCTGCGGAAGTTGCGGTTGCGCGCGGCGCCGGCCGTGCACAGCGCGATCCACAGCGCGATGGCCAGCAGGAACAGCTGCGGCTGCTGCGGGAACAGCCCGACGAACGTGAGCGTCGCGATCAGCCCGAAGATCGTGCCGGCGACGCGGTAGAAGCTCTTCGCGAGCACCGCGCCGCTTTGCGGCTGCATCACGATGAACACGGTGGTCATCGCCGTCTTCGGCGCGGGCAGGTCGAGCCGCATCGACACGCCGGTCGCGATGAACGCGGCGAGCAGCGCCTTGAACAGATAGAGCCACGCGGCGCCGTCGGTACGGGCCCAGTCGCCGAACGCGGCGGTCCAGGCCGCGAACGGGCCGCCGGCGTGCGTGGAAGCGGGGGAGGAGGCTGACATGGCGTCGCTCCGCGTTATCGTGCGGCCGGCACGCCGGACGCACCGGCGGCCGCGACCTGCGCGGGCCGGGCGGCGGCTGCCACCGGCTTCGCATTCGACGCGGCGGCAGGCGCGGCTGCGCCCACGGCGGATTCGTCGTGTGGCACGTCGGTACCCGTCTCGACGCCGCCGCCGAGCGCGGCCATCAGCTGGGCGTGCGCGGCGAGGCGTTCCGCGTCGATGCGGGCGGCCGTCTCCTGCGCGCGCAGCAACTGCTGCTGCGCGACCAGCACGTTCACGTAGTCGGTCAGCCCGCGACGGAAGCCTTCGCGCGACAGCTGGTAGCTGCGGTCGTTGGCGGCCACCGAGCGTGCGGCGTCCTTCTTCTGCGTATCGAGCGAACGGATCCGCACGACCTGGTCGGCGATGTCCTTGAGCGCGCCGACGATCGTCTGGTTGTAGCGCTCGACCGCCTGGTCGTAGCCGGCATTGGCCGCGCCGAGCTGCGCGCGCAGCCGGCCGCCTTCGAAGATCGGCAGCGACAGCGCGGGGCCGGCCGTCCAGCCGCCGTTCATCGCGCGCAGGAAGTCGGTGAACGGCGCGGTCACGCCGAAGCCGCCGACCGTCGCGAGCAGGTCGATGTTCGGGTAGAACGACGCCTTCGCGACGTCGATGCCGCGCGCCTGCGCGTCGACCGTCCAGCGCGCCGCGACGACGTCGGGGCGGCGGCCGAGCAGGTCGGCCGGCATCGCCGACGGCAGGCCGGCCGGTGCGTCGAGCGCCAGCTGCGGCCGCTTGATCGTGTCACCGGCGCCCGGGCCCTTGCCGGCCAGCGCGGCGAGCTGGTGCCGCGCGAGCTGGATCGCTTCCTCGTAGCTGTCGATCTGGCGCTCATAGTCGGGCAGCGTCGATTCCGCCTGGCTCACTTCGAGCTGCGTGCCGAGGCCGGCCTGCAGCCGCTTGCGTGCGAGATCGGCGAGCGAGCGCTGGCGCTCGAACGTTTCGTGCGCGAGGTCGAGCAGTGCGTAGTTCATCGACATCTGCACGTATGCACGCACGACGTTGACTTCGAGCTCGAGCTTTGCCGCACGGGCGTCGGCGGCGGTCGCGTGCGCGGTGTCGAGCGCGCGCTCAGTCGCGTTCTTGTCCTTGCCCCACAGGTCGAGGTGGTACGACAGGCCGAGCGTGCCGGTGTTGTTCCAGGTATCCGCGTTCGCGAGCGGGCCGGGGCCGTAGTACACGTTGTCCGGCCAGTGCTCGCGCATCAGCGACAGGTTGCCGTTGATTTGCGGCAATTCGGCCGAGCGGGCCACGCGTGCCATTGCCTGCGCTTCGCGCACCCGGGCCTCGGCGGCCGCGAGCGTCGGGTTGCCGGCCTGGGCATTGGCGATCCAGGCGTCGAGTTGCGGATCGCGGTAGGCGCGCCACCAGTCGGCCGCGGGCCAGCCCGCGTCACGGTCGGCCGCGCGGATCGCGGCGCCCGCATCGAGCGCGTTCGCCTCGATGCGGGCCGACTGCGGCTTGTTGTCGCCCATGCTCGCGCATCCGGCCATTATTAATGAGACTGCAAGAACCGCCAGTGCGAGCGTCCCTTTTTTTGCCGGAGACTGCACGATTTTCTCCCTTTCGGATATAGATGAGTCGGATGCGATTATATTTTTCAGCGATTCCTGAATAAATGGACAAGGGTGCAAGTCATTTTTACGAATCCTGAGACAATACTTGTTCGCCTCTGTGCAACAATCCGTCCGGATTCAAACGGGTAATGGGATGGATACGTTACAAAACATGCGGGTCTTCGTCCGCGTGGTCGATGCGGGAAGCTTTACCGCAGCGGCCCAGCAGATGAATTCGACCACTGCCTACGCGTCGCGCGCGGTCTCGGATCTCGAGGCGCACCTGCGCACGCGCCTCCTGAACCGCACGACGCGCCGGATCGCGCTGACCGAAGCCGGCGAGCGCTATCTGCAGCGCTGCGAGCAGATCCTCGCGTACGTCGACCAGGCCGAAGCCGAGGCGGGGGACGCGCATGCGCGCCCGTCCGGCAAGCTGAAGGTTCATTGCTTCACGAGCCTCGGCCAGCACTACCTGGTGCCGGCCATCGCGCGCTATCGCGAGCGCTACCCGGACGTGCACGTCGAGCTGACACTCGCGCAGCGGATGCCCGACCTGCTCGACGAGGGGTATGACGTCGCGATCGTCGTCGGCCGCGACCTGCCGGATTCGGGGCTCGTGTCGCAGCGGCTCGGCGAGAGCCACAGCGTGGTGTGCGCGTCGCGCAGCTATGTCGAGGCGCATGGCGTGCCGCAGCGGCCCGCGGATCTCGCCCAGCACATCTGCCTCGGGATGGCCGCGCCGGGCTTTCAGTTCGACGAATGGGCGCTGGCGGGCCCGAACGGCGACGAGGTCGTCCCGATCGCGGCGCCGCCGTTTCGCGTGAACGTCGCCGAGGCGCTCGCGGTGGCCGTGCGGGAAGGGATGGGGATCGGCGGCCTGCCGCTCTATTCGGCGATTGGCTGGTTGCGCAGCGGGCACATCGTGCGCGTGATGCCCGAATACCGGTCGCACGTGATGAACATCTACGCGCTGTATCCGTCGCGCCAGTACCTCGACGCGAAAATTCGCACCTGGGTCGATTTCCTGCGCGACGAACTGCCGGCCACGCTCGCAGCCGACGAAGCCGCGCTCGAGCAGTACACGCGTGCGACATGACGGCGCGGTTGACCGCAATCTGACGAGATTTGTCCTTCACGCAACATTTTTTTACGAACGCGTGTCAGACAGTTTGATACTGTGGGAATTAACGAGATACGCAACCCCGGAGCAGCAATGGATACGCACCTGATGATCGGCCTTGGAGTCTTGCTGGGCGCGGCCGCGGCCGCCGCGGCGACCCGCGACCTGCTGCGCGCGATGAAGGCGAAGGCGCAGATGAAGCCGGTGCCGGTGCGAGTGCGCGAGCCGCGTCGCCCGGGCCGCTGATCCCGCGGTCACGCTCCGGGTCGAAACAAGGCCGCGCAACGCGGCCGGGCGGGCCGGCGTTCAGCCGAGCTCGACGACCTTGTCCCACGCGAACGCGGTATTTTCCAGTTCGCCGGTGCGCCGGTGGATGTAGCCGCGCGGATTGCACACCACGCGTGTGCCGCCGTCCGCCACATAATCGAATGATGTATGCGTGTGGCCGTGGAGCCACAGATCCACCGGCGGCCGCACGAGTTCCGCCATATCCGTGACGAATCCCGCCGACGCCAGATCTTCCGCATAACGCTCCGCCAGTGAGCGCCGGTGCGGCGCATGGTGGGTGACGACGATCGTTTGGCCCGCGAACGGCGTCGCGAGCTGCGCTTCCAGCCATGCACGGCTGCGCCGATGCAGCGCGATCGCGTCGGCCGGCGAGAAATCCCGTTCCGGCGTGCCCGGCGCCGCATGCAGCGCCGCGTCATGCGGCCAGGTCACCTGGATCAAGCCCTTGAAATCGAGCATCACGCGCAGCCCGGCCTCGATCGAGCCGGCAAGGCTGGCTTCGTCGGCGCCGAACAGCGAAAAATCGGCCCAGAGCGTCGTGCCTAGCACGCGGAAACGCTGCCCGGGATCGACGTAGACGTCGTTGTTCAGGTAATGCACGTTGTCGAGCGCCTGCGCCGCGTCGCGCATCGCCGTCTCCAGCGCGCCGAATTCCCCGTCGTAGTACTCGTGGTTGCCCGGCACGTATACCACTGGTACGGCCGGGTCGAACGTTTCGGCGGCCCAGCGCAGGCCTTCCGCGTGATTGTGGATGTCGCCGGCCAGCACGACGAGATCCGCATCGGCATGCGGGATCGCGTCGGGCAGGTTGCTTTCGAGATGCAGGTCGGACAGGACGCGGATTTTCACGGGCTTGGCTCCGGGGTGGGCGGCTTCAGCGCAGGACCTTGCCGGGATTCATCAGGCCGCGCGGGTCGAGCGCGGTCTTCAGCGTACGCATCAGCGTCGTTTCGACCGGCGACTTGTAACGCTGCGCGTCGTCGATCTTCAACTGGCCGATGCCGTGCTCCGCGCTGATCGTGCCGTGGTGGCGGTGCACGTTGTCGTAGACGATCCGGTTGATCGGCGCCTGGAACGCGGCCAGGAACGCTTTCGGATCGCCGCCTTCGGGCATCTGCACGTTGTAGTGGAGGTTGCCGTCGCCGAGGTGGCCGAACGTCACCATCCGCGCGCCCGGCGCGGCCTGCTGGATCGCCGCGTCGGTCTCGTCGATGAAGCGTGCGATCGACGAAATCGGCACCGCGATGTCGTGCTTGATGTTGAGCCCCTCGTCGGCCTGCGCGAGCGGGATGTGCTCGCGCAAGTCCCAGAACGCGCGCGACTGCGCAAGATTTTCCGCGACCACCGCGTCGACCACGAGCCCGGCCTCGAACGCTTCTTCCATCAGCTTCTCGAACAGCGCGCGCGCATGCGCTTCGCTTTCGTTGTCGGACAGTTCCAGCAGCACCGTCTGCGCATGCGTCTGCGCGAACGGGTAGCGCAGTTGCGGGTAGTGCTTGCCGACGAGCTGCATGCAGAAGTCCGACATCAGCTCGAAGCCGGTCAGCAGCGGCCCGGCGGCGCGCTGCGCGAGCGCGAGGAAGTCGAGCGCCGCGTGCGGCGATTCGAGCGCGGCGAGGGCCGTGACCTGCGCGGCTGGCAGCGGGTGCAGCTTCATCACGGCTGCCGTGATGATGCCGAGCGTGCCTTCCGCGCCGATGAACAGGTCGCGCAGGTCGTAGCCGGTGTTGTCCTTGCGCAGTCCGCGCAGTCCATCCCAGATCTCGCCCTGCGGCGTCACGACCTCGAGCCCGAGACACAGCTCGCGCGCGTTGCCGTAGCGCAGCACCGCGGTGCCGCCCGCATTGGTCGACAGGTTGCCGCCGATCGTGCAACTGCCTTCCGCCGCGAGGCTCAGTGCGAACAGTCGGCCGCCTTCGCGGGCGCGCGTCTGCACGTCGGCGAGGATCACGCCGGCTTCGACGGTGATCGTGTTGTTGTGCGGATCGAGTTCGCGCACGCGGTTCAGCCGCGCGACGCTCAGGACGGCCTGGCTGCCGCTCGCGTCGGGTGTGGCGCCGCCGGCGAGGCCGGTGTTGCCGCCTTGCGGCACGAGCGCGATGCCGTGTGCGTTGGCCAGCTTGACGAGCGCAGCGACTTCGGCCGTGTTCGCGGGCTTCAGCACTGCGCACGCGGCCCCCTTGTAACGGCGGCGCCAGTCGGTCAGGAACGGTTCGGTATCGTGCGGGTCGGTCAGCACATGATCGGCGCCGAGCGCATCACGGCACGCGGAAACGAAAGCTTCGGAGGACATCATCACCTTGTCGCGTAAGGGTCAGGACGCGGCGCGCGACTTTTTCGCCGCGCGCTTGAACGGCGCGACGTACGCCAGCGCCGCCACGAAGAAGCCGACGGCGAGCGCGGTCTCGCACCAGCCGAGCGTCGCGGACAGCCCGCGATCGGACATGCCGCGCACGACGCCTTCGGCGAAATAGACGAGTATCAGCATGCTCGCCCACTGCATCGTATAGATGTTACGCCGCCAGACGCCGGGCAGCGCGAGCGCGAGCGGGATCGCCTTGAGCATCAGCGCGGAGCCGCCCGGGCGCAGCGGCGCAAGCCACAGCTCCCACGCGAGCGACAGCGCGATCAGCGCGACGAGGCACGCGGTGGCGATCAGCGCGTAGCGCGGCCGGGCCGCGACGGCGGGGCGGGCGGGGGCGTTCATGCGGCCTCGGCGGCCTGGGCGCTGGAGAGGGCGGCCGCCGCGCGCGCGAGCCGCACGCCGAGCGCGGCTGCGAGCGCCTTTTCGTCCGCCGACAGCCCGGCGGCTGCCGAGCGGTCGTGCTGCGCGACGTGCGACGCGCCGTACGGCGTGCCGCCGGTGCGCGTCGTGGTAAGCGCGGATTCCGTGTACGGGATCCCGACGATCATCATCCCGTGATGGAGCAGCGGCAGCATCATCGACAGCAACGTCGATTCCTGGCCGCCGTGCAGGCTGCCCGTCGACGTGAACACGCTGGCCGGCTTGCCGGTCAGCGCGCCCGACAGCCATTGCGGTGTGGTGCCGTCGAGGAAATACTTGAGCGAGGCGGCCATGTTGCCGAAGCGGGTCGGCGAGCCGAGCGCGAGGCCCGCGCATTCCTCGAGATCCCGCAGTTCCGCGTACGGCGGGCCATCGGCGGGGATGTCGGGAGCGGTGGCTTCGCAAACGGCCGACACGGGCGGCACGGTGCGGATGCGGGCCTGCATGCCCGGTACGCTGTCGATGCCGTTCGCGATCGCGAGCGCGAGATCGCGCGTGGCGCCGTGACGGCTGTAATAGAGGACGAGGATGTCTTTCATGGGCGACGGAGCCGCGTGCGGCCGCGCGCGTGCCCGGTGCAGTCGGCCCCTGCTGGAATCGAGCGGCTATTATAGGGGCTGAAGCCGTCGCGCAGCGCGGCGGCGGCGCGCCGTCGGGCGCGCGGCATCAAGAAGGAGAAGTCGTTTGCCGAAGTTGAGCGTCGATCTCGACACCATCAAGCGCCTCGCGCAGTTCGCGGCCCGGCGCAGCGCCGAGGATCGCATCCCGCAAGTGGCGGGCAGCCTGACGTTCACGACGATGCTGGCACTCGTGCCGCTCGTGACGGTCGCGTTCGCGTTGTTCACCGCGTTCCCGATGTTCGCGTCGTTCCAGATCTCGCTGCAGGGGTTCCTCGCGGATCACCTGATGCCCGCGCAGTTCAACATCCAGATCTTCAAGTACCTGAACCAGTTCGCATCGAAGGCGAAGGGGCTGACGACGGCCGGCCTGATCGTGCTCGTCGTCACGTCGGTGATGACGATGATGACGATCGAGTCGGCTTTCAACCTGATCTGGCGGGTGCGCAAGCCGCGACCGTTCGCGCAGCGCGTGCTCGCATACTGGGCGCTGATTACGCTCGGCCCGCTGCTGTTCGGCGTGAGCCTGTCGATCTCGTCGTACCTGTTCACGCAGTCGCTGGCATTTACCGGTGCCGCACCGTCGACGTCGATCGTCGAGTGGTTGCTCGCGCTCGTGTCGCTGCCGCTGACGGTGCTCGCGTTCACGCTGCTGTACGTGTACCTGCCGAACTGCACGGTCGCATGGCGCGACGCGGTGATCGGCGGGCTGTTCGCGGCCGTCGCGTTCGAACTCGCGAAGCGCGGCTTCGGCTACTACGTGCGGCGCATTCCGACCTATACGGCGGTCTACGGCGCGTTCGCCGCGTTGCCCGTCTTCCTGCTGTGGGTGTACCTGAGCTGGTTCATCGCGCTGCTCGGCGCGATGGTGGCCTCCGCACTGCCGGCGATCCGCGTCGGCCAGTTTCACCGCATCCACTATCCGGGCAGCGACCTGCTCGACGCGCTGGAAATGCTCGCGCGGCTGGCCGAAGCGCGTGCGGCCGGCAAGCGCGGCTACACGGCGATGCGGATCGCGGCCATGCTGCGCTGCGACATGGAAACCGCGCAGCGCTTGCTGACGACGATGGAGGAGCGGGAATGGATCGCGCGGCTCGACGGCGGTGGTGAGACGACGCTGCGCTACATCCTGCTCGCGAATCCGGAGCAGTTGACGCTCGCGCAACTGTTCGACGTGCTGGTGATCGACCGCACGGAACTCACTTACCAGCTGCAGCGGCGCCGCAGCCATGTCGATGGCGCGGCGCTGCTCGCGGTGCTGTCGAGCGACCGGTTCGACGTGTCGCTCGCGTCGCTGATCGCCGCCCACCGGCCCGCTGGCGCACAGCCGACGGGTGTTCCGGGGCAGGCGCCGAGCGGCGTGTCCGACCCGCATGCGCGGCCGCCGCGGCCCGCGTGAGCGGGGCGCCCGGCCATTACAGCGGGATCTTGCCGGTGCAGATGTCCTTGAACATCACCCAGTCGCCCATCAGGCTGTAGATCGGGTGCCGGAACGTGGCCGGTCGGTTCTTCTCGAAGAAGAAGTGTCCGACCCACGCGAACCCGTAGCCGCAGACGACCGCTGCCGGTAGCCACAGCCAGTCGCCGGTCGCGATCGCCATCGCGACGCAGCCGATCACGCCGAGCGAGCCGATGAAGTGCAGCCGCCGCGAAGTCAGGTTCTGGTGTTCATTCAGGTAATACGGGTAGAAATCAGCGAAGCTGGCGAATTGCTCCGAATGCGTATGCGCCATGGCCGTCTCCTCGGGCCGCTGTTCATGGGGCCATTGTGCTGCCGGCGGCCCGCTTCCGCAAGCGGGGGGCGGCCCGCCGCGCGGGCTCGCGCTTTCCTTTTGACAGGCTTTCCGATAGGATCGAAAGAGGTTTTGTATTCAAGCATGAGGGGACTACGATGCGCGTCAGCGATATTCTGAAAGTGAAGGGCAACACGCTGTTTACGGTGACGCCCGATATGCCGCTGCGCGAAGCGGTCGATACGATGGCCGAGCACGACATCGGTTCGCTGGTCGTGATGGAGTACGGCGATCTCGTCGGGATGCTGACGTTCCGCGAGATCATCCTGCGCCTGCATGTGAACGGCGGCGCGATCGGCGACGTGCAGGTGCGCAAGGTGATGGACGAGCCGCTCACGTGTACGCCGGAAACGGACGTCAACGAAGTGCGCCGGATGATGCTCGAGCGCCACGCGCGCTACATGCCGGTGCTCGACAAGAAGGTGCTGATGGGCGTCATTTCGTTCTACGACGTCGCGAAGACGGTCGTCGAGGCGCAGAGCTTCGAGAACCGGATGCTGAAGGCGTACATCCGCGACTGGCCGGAATCGGAAGCCGAAGCGCACAAATCGTGAATCACGCCGCGCCCGTCGCCGTCATGCGCGGGCGCCGCCACCCGGCACGCGGCGGCGCAGGCTTGTCCTGCGCCGCCGTTTTTTCAACGACCACACAAGGCCCGCGCAGCGTCGCCCAGATGGCGCGCGCGTATTCCGCATGAGCGATCAAACGCAAGCCACTTCCCGGCAGCGTGACGACCAGCACGCCCACGCGTCGCAGTTCGACCTGCTGCGCGAGCGCCGTTTCGCGCCGTTCTTCACGACCCAGTTCCTCGGCGCGCTGAACGACAACGTCTTCAAGATCGGCTTCACGTCGCTCGTCACCTATCACACCGCGCGATTCTCCGGCGTCGATGCGAAGACGGCCGCCTTCCTGATTTCCGCGATCTTCATCCTGCCGTTCGTGCTGTTCTCGGCGACGTCCGGCCAGATCGCCGACAAATACGACAAGGCGACCCTCACGCGCTTCGTGAAGACCTTCGAGATCGCGCTGATGCTGGTCGGCGCGGCCGGCTTCGTCACGCACAGCGCGACGCTGCTGTACCTGTGCACGTTCATGATGGGCATGCACTCGACGCTGTTCGGGCCCGTCAAGTATTCGTACCTGCCGCAACATCTCGGCGAACATGAACTGGTCGGCGGCAACGGCCTCGTCGAGATGGGCACGTTCATCGCGATCCTGATCGGCACGATCATCGGTGGCGCGGCGGCGGGCATCGAAGGCAGCGGCGAGCGCGTGCTCGCGGCGAGCGTCGTCGTCATCGCGCTCGCGGGGCGGCTCGTCGCGCAGCGCGTGCCGTCCACGCCGGCGCCGCAGCCCGATCTCGTGATCAACTGGAATCCGGTCAGCGAGACCTGGCGCAACCTCGGGCTCGCACGCCAGAACCGCACCGTATTCCTGAGCCTGCTCGGCATCTCGTGGTTGTGGTTCGTCGGCGCGACGTTCCTCACGTCGTTCTTCAATTTCGCGAAGGACGTGCTGTCCGCGAGCCCCGACGTCGTCACGATCCTGCTCGCGACGTTCTCGGTCGGCATCGGCCTCGGTTCGCTGCTGTGCGAACGGTTGTCGCAGCGGCGCGTCGAGATCGGCCTCGTGCCGCTTGGCTCGATCGGCATCAGCGTGTTCGCGATCGAGCTGTATTTCGCGAGCCACGCGCTGCCGTCGCCCGGCCACCTGCTGTCGGTCGGCGAGTTCCTGGCGGGCGCGCGCCACTGGCGTATCCTCGCCGACCTGTTCCTGCTCGCGATGTTCGGCGGCTTCTACAGCGTGCCGTTGTACGCGCTGATCCAGAGCCGCAGCGCGCCCACGCACCGTGCGCGGATCATCGCCGCAAACAATATCCTGAACGCGCTGTTCATGATCCTGTCGGCCGTGATGGCGATGGGGCTGACCAAGGCTGGGGTCGACATCCCGGGGCTGTTCCTCGTCACGGCGCTGCTGAACGTCATCGTCGCCGCGTATATCTATCTGCTCGTGCCCGAGTTCCTGCTGCGCTTCGTTGCGTGGGTGCTCGTGCACACCTTCTACCGGATTCGCCTCGTGCATGCCGAGCGGATTCCGGCGGAAGGGGCGGCCGTGCTCGTGTGCAACCACGTCAGCTACGTCGATGCGCTCGTGCTGGCCGCCGCGAGTCCGCGCCCGATCCGTTTCGTGATGGATCACCGGATCTTCAAGACGCGCTTCGCGAGCTGGGTGTTCCGGCATGCGAAGGCGATCCCGATCGCGCCGCGTCACGAAGATCCCGCAATGCTCGCGCGCGCGTACGACGCCTGCGAGGCTGCGCTGAAGGAAGGCGAACTCGTGTGCATCTTCCCCGAAGGCAAGCTCACGAAGACGGGCGACATCAACACGTTCCACCACGGCATCACGGAGATCCTGAGCCGCACGCCGGCGCCCGTGATTCCGATGGCGCTGCGCGGGCTGTGGGGCAGCTATTTTTCGCGGCATTCCGATGCGCGGATGCCGCGGCCGATCAAGCGCGGCGTGATGAGCCGGCTGACGCTGGTGGTCGGCGAGCCGATCCCGGCGTCGGTCGCGACGCCCGAGTCGCTGCAGGCCGCGGTCACCGAACTGCGCGGCGCGCGGAAGTAGGCGGGCGGGGCGAGCCCGGCAGGATCGTGCCGGGTCGCGCCGCCGCATGCGAACGGCCCGTTCGAACGGAACGGCGCGGATCGCCGACCGTCGCGCCGGGCCATGTCCGTGGCTGGCCGTGTGGTCTGAACGGTTCACACGACCCGCGGGCCCGGGACGGCTGGCATAATAGCGGTTTACCTCTTTTTCTCGACCGGCGAACGATCGGCCTGCCTGCGGCCCTGGCAGCGCATCGGTTTGCGCATTTCTCATTGGGCGGTTCCATCATGTCCGGCAATACCCTCGGCACGCTTTTCACTGTCACGACCTTCGGCGAATCGCACGGTCCCGCGATCGGCTGCGTGATCGACGGCTGCCCGCCGGGAATGGGGCTGACCGAAGCCGACATCCAGGTCGAGCTCGATCGCCGCAAGCCCGGCACGTCGCGTCACGTGACGCAGCGACAGGAGGCCGACGAGGTCGAGATCCTGTCGGGCGTGTTCGAAGGTGTGACGACCGGTACGCCGATCGCGCTGCTGATCCGCAACACCGACCAGCGCAGCAAGGACTACGGCAACATCGTCGAGACGTTCCGTCCCGGCCACGCCGACTACACCTACTGGCAGAAATACGGCATCCGCGACTACCGCGGCGGCGGCCGCTCGTCCGCACGCCTGACCGCGCCGATCGTCGGTGCGGGCGCGGTCGCGAAGAAGTGGCTGCGCGAGCGCTTCGGTGTCGAGGTGCGCGGCTACATGAGCGGCCTCGGCGAGATCGACGTGCCGTTCGTCGACTGGTCGCACGTGCATGAGAATCCGTTCTTCTCGCCGAATGCGGCAGTCGTGCCGGAGCTCGAGGCGTACATGGATGCGCTGCGCAAGGACGGGGATTCGATCGGCGCGCGCATCGACGTCGTCGCGTCGGGCGTGCCGGTCGGTTGGGGCGAGCCGGTGTTCGACCGTCTCGATGCGGACATCGCCAAGGCGATGATGAGCATCAACGCGGTGAAGGGCGTCGAGATCGGCGCGGGTTTCGACAGCGTCGCGCAGCGCGGCTCGGTGCATGGCGACGAGCTGACGCCGGGCGGTTTCGTCGGCAATCATGCGGGTGGCGTGCTCGGCGGGATTTCGACGGGGCAGGACATCACCGTGTCGATCGCGATCAAGCCGACGTCGAGCATCCGCACGCCGCGCCGTTCGATCACGAAGGCGGGCGACGAGGCGACGGTGGAAACGTTCGGCCGCCACGATCCGTGCGTCGGCATTCGTGCGACGCCGATCGCGGAGTCGATGCTCGCGCTGGTGCTGATCGATCATGCGCTGCGCCATCGTGCGCAGTGCGGAGACGTCGAGACGCCGACGCCGAAGATCGCGGGCAGCGCGACCTGACACAAGCGGGCGCGGCGCAGCGCGTCTCGCCCGGCAGGGGTGCGGAGCATGCAAAACGGGGCGCTGCTTGAAGCAGCGCCCCGTTTCGTTTGCGGCAGCCAAAAAAACGCGCCGCTCGTGGCGGCGCGCTTCGGCAATTACATGTTCGGGTAGTTCGGTCCGCCGCCGCCTTCCGGCGTGACCCACACGATGTTCTGCGTCGGGTCCTTGATGTCGCAGGTCTTGCAGTGCACGCAGTTCTGCGCGTTGATCACCAGGCGATCGCTGCCGTCGTCGTTCTTCACGAATTCGTACACGGCCGCCGGGCAGAAGCGCCCCTCCGGCCCCGCGTACGTGCGCAGGTTCACGTTCACCGGCACGTTCGCATCCTTCAGCGTCAGGTGCGCCGGCTGGTTCTCCTCGTGGTTCGTGTTCGAGATGAACACCGACGACAACCGGTCGAACGTCAGCTTGCCGTCCGGCTTCGGGTACTCGATCGGCTGGCATTGCGATGCCGGCTTCAGCATCTCGTGATCGGCATGCTTGTGGTGCAGCGTCCACGGCACGTTGCCGCCCATCACCTTCTGCTCGAGCCCGACCATCAGCGTACCGAGATACAGCCCCTTCGCCATCCACTGCTTGAAGTTGCGCGCACGGTACAGTTCCGTGTACAGCCACGATTGCTTGAACGCATCCGGGTACGCGTTGAGTTCGTCCGACTGGCGGCCGGCCTGCACCGCGTCGAATGCGGCGTCGGCCGCGAGCATGCCGGTCTTGATCGCCGCGTGGCTGCCCTTGATCCGCGATGCGTTCAGGAAGCCTGCGTCGTCGCCGATCAGCGCGCCGCCCGGGAACACCGTCTTCGGCAGCGACAGCAGCCCGCCCGCGGTAATCGCGCGCGCGCCGTACGACACGCGCTTGCCGCCTTCCAGGAACGCGCGGATCGACGGATGCGTCTTGTAGCGCTGGAACTCCTCGAACGGCGACAGGTACGGGTTCGTGTAACCGAGGCCCACCACGAAGCCGACCACCACCTGGTTGTTGTCCATGTGATACAGGAACGAGCCGCCGTACGTATCGGACTTCAGCGGCCAGCCGGCCGTGTGGATCACGAGGCCCGGCTTGTGCTTCGCCGGGTCGATTTCCCACAGCTCCTTGATGCCGATCCCGTAGGCCTGCGGATCCGCGTTCGCGTCGAGCTTGAACTTCGAGATCAGCTGGCGGCCGAGGTGGCCGCGGCAGCCTTCGGCAAACAGCGTGTACTTCGCGTGCAGTTCCATGCCGAGCTGGAAGTTCTCGGTCGGCTCGCCGTCCTTGCCCACGCCCATGTTGCCGGTCGCAACACCCTTCACGGAGCCGTCGTCGTTGTACAGGATCTCGGCAGCGGGGAAGCCGGGGAAGATCTCGACGCCCAGGGCCTCGGCCTGTGCCCCAAGCCAGCGCGTGACGTTGCCCAGCGAAATCACGTAGTTGCCGTGGTTCTGGAAGTTGGCGGGCAGCGCCCAGTTCGGCGTCTGCACCGCGCTCTTCTCGGACAGGAACAGGAAGCGGTCTTCCGTCACCTCGACGTCGAGCGGTGCACCGCGTTCCTTCCAGTCGGGGAACAGTTCGTTGATCGCGCGCGGATCCATCACCGCGCCCGACAGGATGTGCGCGCCGATCTCGGAACCCTTCTCGAGCACGCACACGCCGATCTCGGTGCCTTTCTCGGCGGCCAGCTGCTTGAGCCGGATCGCTGCCGACAGCCCGGCGGGGCCGCCGCCGACGATCACGACGTCGTATTCCATCGATTCGCGCGGGCCGTATTGCTCGATGAGGCTTGCGGGGGTCATGGGCGTTCCTCTAACCGTTAGAATGCTTTTATTCGGGAGCGTATTGTCTGCGAAACGAAACGCTTGCCGCAACAGCATGCGGCTAGATTAGCACGATCGTTCTATTTTCGTGCTAGGGTAATGCCGTTCGGGCCGTACTGTCCGTGGCGGCGAAACGACATCGAAAGGGGAAGTGCAAATGGGTCGGTCGATCAATCTGGAAGGCAAGGTTGCGCTGGTCACGGGCGCGTCGAGCGGCCTCGGGCAGCGCTTTGCACAGGTGCTGTCGCAGGCCGGCGCGAAGGTCGTGCTCGCAAGCCGTCGTGTCGAGCGCCTGAAGGAACTGCGTGCCGAGATCGAGGCGGCGGGCGGCGCCGCGCACGTCGTGTCGCTCGACGTCACCGACGTCCAGAGCATCAAGGCGGCGGTCGCGCACGCGGAGACCGAGGCCGGCACGATCGACATCCTCGTGAACAACTCGGGCGTGTCGACGATGCAGAAGCTCGTCGACGTGACGCCGGCCGATTTCGAGTTCGTATTCGACACCAACACGCGCGGCGCGTTTTTCGTCGCGCAGGAAGTCGCGAAGCGAATGATCATGCGCGCGAACGGAAGCGGCAACGGCAAGCCGCCGTGCCGGATCATCAACATCGCGTCGGTGGCCGGGCTGCGCGTGTTCCCGCAGATCGGGCTGTACGCGATGAGCAAGGCCGCGGTCGTGCAGATGACGCGTGCGATGGCGCTCGAGTGGGGGCGCCACGGGATCAACGTCAACGCGATCTGTCCGGGCTATATCGATACCGAAATCAATCATTACCTGTGGGAAACCGAGCAGGGCCAGAAGCTGCAGTCGATGCTGCCGCGCCGGCGCGTCGGCAAGCCGCAGGATCTCGACGGGCTGTTGTTGCTGCTCGCGGCCGACGAGTCGCAGTTCATCAATGGCTCGATTATCTCCGCCGACGACGGCTTCGGCCTCGCCTGAGCGGATGACATTCAGCAACAAAGAAGACTGCAATGAGCGATTATTCCCCCGTTTTTGAGATGTCGATGCCGATCCGCTGGGGCGACATGGATGCGTTCGGCCATGTGAACAACACGGTCTATTTCCGCTACATGGAGCAGGCGCGGATCTCGTGGTTCGAGGAGCTCGGCATTGCCGGCGGCAACGGCGAGGGGCAGGGGCCCGTCATCGTCACGGCATCGATGGAGTTTCTGAAGCAGTTGCACTATCCGGGCGACGTGATCGCGAAGATGTCGGCTGCGAAACCCGGTCGTAGCAGCTTCGACACGGGTTTCGAGCTGACGCGCGCCGACGATCCGCAGCATGTCTATGCGCGCGGCAATGCGCGCTGCGTGTGGGTCGACTACGCGCTCGGCAAGTCGGTGCCGCTGCCCCAGTTGCTGCGCGACACGATCGAGCGTGCGCTCGCGACGAAGGTCGGCTGAACGTCGATACGGCGAGGTCGGCGCCAGGGCGCCGGCGGCCCGCCATGCCCGTTGTTTCCCGAATCGGCCGCCATGCGCGGCCGATTGTCATCCGGGAGCCGTCATTCACTGCCCGAGCAGGCGCTGCAGCAGCTCCGGCGTATTGTTGGTCCCGTACTTGCGCATCAGCCGCGCGCGGTAGATGTCGACCGTGCGCGAGCTGATGTCGAGCACGCGCCCGATCTGCTTGCTGGTCTTGCCGGTCGCGAGCTGCGCGGCGATCTCGCGCTCGCGCGGGGTCAGTTCCACGGCGACCCGGCGCGTCGCACTCAAGTCCTCGAAGGTCCAGACGCCCGCCGCGAGCGGCGCGGTGCGGTCGAGTGCGCGGCCCGTCACGTGGCACCAGAACAGCTCGCCATCCGCGCGCTTCATGATTCTGTCATCCGAGTAGATGCCGTTCGCGGCCATCACGCGCGCGATGCGTTCGCCGATTCGCTGGAATTCGTCCGTCGACGGGTAGAGCACCTCGTACGATTTCCCGATCAGGTCGGCCCGCACGCAGCGGAAGATCGACGCGAGCGCGTCGTTGCAGTCCTCGATCACGCGGTCGCGCGACAGGACGAGGCCGAGCGGCGCAAGGTGGAAGGCGGTCTGGTAATCGAGGGCGGTCATGGACGCGGGCAGACGATGGCAAATGCTTATGTATTTTTGCGTATTGTGCCGCATCCGCGCCGCATCGTACCCTTTCAGGCATCTCGCGGCGGTTGGCTGCGACATAAAAACAGCGCGCCTCGACGCAGGCATTGCCGTGCATGCATAGAATGATGCGGCGGGCTTGCGGGCCACGTGGGCGCGTGAACCGGTTTCGCTGGTTTCCATAGAGGAAGGGACAACAGATGAACAAAGTCTATCCAAGCGCGGCTGCCGCGCTGGAAGGGATCGTCCGCGACGGGCAGACCTTCGCGGTGGGCGGCTTCGGCCTGTGCGGGATTCCGGAGGCGCTGATCGCGGCATTGCGCGATTCGGCCGTCAAGGGCATCACCTGCATCAGCAACAACGCGGGCGTCGACGGCTTCGGCCTCGGCCTGTTGCTGGAAACGCGCCAGATCAAGAAGATGATCTCGTCGTACGTCGGCGAGAACAAGGAGTTCGAGCGCCAGTACCTGGCCGGCGAACTCGAGCTCGAATTCACGCCGCAGGGCACGCTGGCCGAAAAGCTGCGCGCGGGCGGTGCAGGCATCCCGGCGTTCTTCACGAACACGGGCTACGGCACCGTGATCGCGGAAGGCAAGGAAACGCGCCAGTTCGGCGATCGCCACTACGTGCTCGAGCCGTCGCTGACGGCCGATGTCGCGCTCGTGAAGGCCTGGAAGGCCGACAAGTCCGGCAACCTGATCTTTCGCCGCACCGCGCGCAACTTCAACCCGATGTGCGCGATGGCCGGCAAGATCACCGTTGCGGAGGTCGAGGAGATCGTCGAGAACGGCGAGCTCGATCCGGACCACATCCACACGCCGGGGATTTTCGTGCAGCGCATCGTGCTGAACGCGACGCCCGAAAAACGCATCGAACAACGCGTCGTACGCGCGAAAGGAGACTGACATGGCCTGGAATCGTGACCAGATGGCCGCGCGCGCGGCGAAGGAACTGCAGGACGGCTTCTACGTGAACCTCGGCATCGGCCTGCCGACGCTCGTTGCCAACCACGTGCCGGAAGGCGTCGAGGTGTGGCTGCAATCGGAGAACGGCCTGCTCGGCATCGGCCCGTCGCCGACCGAAGACGAAGTCGACGCCGATCTCATCAACGCCGGCAAGCAGACCGTCACGACGCTGCCGGGCTCGTCGATCTTCTCGTCGGCCGATTCGTTCGCGATGATCCGCGGCGGCCACATCAACCTCGCGATCCTCGGCGCGATGCAGGTCAGCAAGCAGGGCGACCTCGCGAACTGGATGATCCCGGGCAAGATGATCAAGGGGATGGGCGGCGCGATGGATCTCGTCGCTGGCGTGAAGCGCGTCGTCGTGCTGATGGAGCATGTCGCGAAGGGCGACCAGCACAAGATCCTCGAGGAATGCAACCTGCCGTTGACGGGTGTCGGCGTGGTCGACCTGATCATCACCGATCTCGGCGTGATCGAAGTGACGCCGAACGGCCTGAAGGTCCTCGAACTCGCCGATGGCGTGAGCGCCGACGAGATCAAGGCGAAGACGGGCGCACCGCTCGACGTGAGCGCGGTGGGCTGAGTTTTTCGGCGCGAAGCGATTCGCCCCGCATGCCGGCAGGCATGCGGGGCGTTTTCGTTTCCGGGCCGCCGCAGTGGCGCTCCGGAGTTGCGGCGGACGCGTCAGACGGCGACCCGCAACGAGGCGACGCTGCGCCCGGTTGCCGGCGTGTCGTCGTCGGCGTCAGGCGAGCCGAGCTGCAACGCATGAAACAGGAAGCGCTGCAGCGTGGCGGCCGCCGACGTGCGGTCGCCGGCATCCGCATGGCTGAACAGACCGAAGTCGGCGGCAGGCGGTGTGGGTAGCCCCGCGGCCTGCGGGTCGAGCACGTGCATCGTGTCGGCGCGCACGTTCCGGTCGAGCAGCACTGCGACGCCGAGGCCGGCTTCGACCGCCGACTGGATGGCGGACAGGCTCGTGCTCGTGCAGACGACGCGCCACGCGAGGCCGGCTTCACGCAGCGCCGTGAACAGTTTCTCCTGCCACGGGCACGTGCCGCCGAATGCGACGATCGGCAACGGTTCGTCGCGCGGCAGCGCGTTCTGCGCACGCGCGGCGGCCCAGCGAAGCGGATGCCGCCAGGTGGCGAGCGGTTCGGCCCGGATCAGCGCGGGGTCGCCGATGACGAAGTCGAGCGTATGGGTCGCAAGCCGCTGCGACAGCGAGGGGCTCGAATCGACGACGATCTCGAGCGCGACGCGCGGAAACGCTGCCGCGAACTGCCGCAGCGCATGCGGCAGATGGCCCACGGCGATGTCCTCGAGGATGCCGAGCCGGACGGTGCCCGAGATGTCGCCGGCATTGAGCGCGGCGCGCGCGGCGAGCCCGACGTCGAGCAACCGGTGCGCATAGGGCAGCAGCACGCTGCCGGCCGCCGTCGGCTTCACGCCGCGCGACGAGCGTTCGAGCAGGCGCTGGCCAACTTCGTCCTCGAGTCGGCGCAGCGCCATGCTGACGGCTGCCTGCGTGCGATGCAGCGCCGTCGCCGCATCGCTGACGCTGCCTGTTTCGACCACCGTCACGAACGTGCGTAGCAGCGTGCTGTCGAGATCGCGGATCATCAATTTTCCTGATGCGAGCATAAGAATTATCAGCTTATATCAAGCGTGCGACCGCGGTTAGCATCGTCGTGTCAACGATCTGGAGCGACCGAATGAGCGACGAATTGAGCACCGCACGACCGAATGGCGCCGAGCGCGCGGCCCCGTCATTTGCGCATGCGGTCGCGCCGTTGCTTGCTGTTGCGTCGATGTGCAGCGTGCAACTCGGTGCCGCGCTGTCGCGGCCGGCGACGATCGAGTACGGCACGGTCAGCACGACCTGGTTGCGGCTTTGCTTCGCCGCACTCGCGCTGGCGATCGTCGTGCGGCCGCCGCTCCATACGTATTCCCGGCAGCGCTGGATCGCCGCGATCGCGCTCGGCGGTGCGATGGCCGCGATGACGCTGTGCTTTTTCGCGGCGGTCAGGCGCGTGCCGCTCGGGCTGGCCGTTGCGATCAACTTCCTCGGGCCGTTGGCGGTCGCCACGTTCGGCGTGCGCAAGCCGGCGATGCTGGTGTGGCCGGTGCTTGCGCTGACGGGCGTGCTGCTGCTCGCGCGGCAGGACGGCATGTGGGTGGCGACGCCGGCCGCGCTGATCTTTCCGGTCGGCTCGGCGCTCGGCTGGGCCGCGTACATCCTGCTGATGAAGCGCGTCGGTACGCTGTTCGACGGATTGCAGGGACTCGCCACGTCGCTGATCGTGGCCGCGCTCGTGACGACGCCGTTCGGGCTCGCGCAAAGCGGCGGCCATCTGCCGGCCGGGCAACTGGTCGATGCCGCGTATCTGGCGGTGCTGGTCCCGCTGTTCCCGTATGTGCTGGAACTGATCGCGCTGCGGCGGATGAGTGCGTCGGCATTCGGCATTCTGATGAGCGCCGAGCCCGCGATCGCGGCGGCGATCGGCTTCGTCATACTGGCGCAGCCGATGGGGGCGCTGCAGATTGCCGGGACGCTGTGTGTGGTCGGCGCGAGCATCGGCGCGGTCGTGCAGAAGTGAAGATGAAGTAGCCAGGACGTTCCGGCCATGACAAGCCGGCGCAAGGGCGGTGCGTTCGCGGCGCCGTGCCTGCAGCCGCGCAATCTTGTTCCTGTCGGTTTCGCGATCGGTACGCCGCAGCTCGGCTTCCGTAACACGCCGGCCGGCGCCGCGGTGCCGAGCCGTCGGGGCTGGCCGCGCGACCGCTTGGCGGAAGCGCCGCTCGCGACGGCATGGGCGAGGCACGGCGGGAGGCGAGGGGGGCAGCGTGTCGCCGCCCGCCGGTTTCTTTCTACTCCGCCGAGCATGAAGTACGACGCCCGACTCGAACGCCTGCGGACGCGATGAACCGACTCGTGATCCGGAACGGGTTTACAATCGGTTGCGTCCCCGCCCACCCTTCGGGCCGGGCCGGCGCACGTCATCGCGTCGCACCGCACCGTTCGACAGGATGCCTCCGATGCCCACTTCTCCCGTGAATTCCTCGATCCCCCGCCAGTGGCGCGTGCAGTGCGCGAGCGCGGCCGGCCTTCACCACGTCGCCTATACCGAATGGGGCGACCCCGCCAATCCGCGCGTGCTGGTCTGCGTACACGGGCTGACCCGCTCGGGGCGCGATTTCGACCGGCTCGCCGCGGCGCTGTCCGATACGTATCGCGTCGTGTGCCCCGACGTCGTCGGGCGCGGTCGCTCCGACTGGCTCGCCGATCCGCGGCTCTATGCGATTCCGCAATATGTGGCCGACATGGTGACGCTGATCGCGCGCACCGGCGCCGAATCGGTCGACTGGTTCGGCACGTCGATGGGCGGCCTGATCGGCATGGCGCTCGCGGGGCTGCCCGGTACGCCGGTGCGCCGGATGATCGTCAACGACGTCGGCCCGCGCATCGAACCCGATTCGCTCACGCGCATCGGCGAGTATCTCGGCGTGCAGCCGCGCTTCGCGACCGAGCAGGAAGGCATCGACTACCTGACGTCGCTGTCGCTGCCGTTCGGCGCGCTGACCGGCGACGAGTGGCGCGAGATCAACGCGCCGCTGCTGCGTCAGTTGCCCGAAGGCGACTGGACGATGCGCTACGATCCGCGCATCGCCGAACCGTTCAAGATGACGACGCCCGAACTCGCGGCGCTCGGCGAAGCTGCACTGTGGCGTGCGATCGAGACGACCGAAGCGTCGCTGCTGGTCGTGCGCGGTGCCGAGTCGGATCTGTTGTCGCGCGAGACCGTCGCCGAGATGATGCAGCGCGGCCGCCACGTGACGCAGGCGGAAATTCCCGGCACCGGGCATGCGCCGGCGTTCCTGAATGCCGACCAGATCGCGCTTGCGCGACGGTTTTTCGTCGAAACCGGCGCATAAACGCGTCATAATATGCGGTTCGACGGCGCGCGGGCCGCGTCGTCGCCGAACGCTTCATTCATTCATCAAACGACCGGAACATTCCATGGCAGTCATTCGTCATCACGTCGGGGCCCGTCTCTCCGAAACCGCGATCCACAACGGTACCGTGTATCTGGCCGGCCAGATCGCCGAAGACACCACGCAGGACATCAAGGGCCAGACGCGCGAAGTGCTCGGCCACATCGACCGCCTGCTCGCCGAAGCGAACAGCGACAAGGCGCATCTGCTGTCCGTGCAGATCTACATCTCGGATCTGGCCAACTTCGACGGCATGAATGCTGAGTGGGATGCATGGGTCGCGCAGGGCAACACGCCGCCGCGCGCCACCGTCGAGGCGAAGCTCGCGGATCCCGCATTGCTCGTCGAGATCGTGGTGGTCGCCGCGCAGCGGAGTTGAGCTGAACGTAATCCGACGATGACCGCATTCCGCCAGGCCGAGCAATGACCGAGTCCGTTTCCGCTTCCCCCGTCGCGGCGCCGTCGTTCGACGACGTGCTCGCGTTCGTGCGCGAGCGGGCCGGCGACGTGCGCCTGTCGTCGGGTGAACTGCTCGCCGATCACTCGGCGGGCACGGCGTCGATCATGCGCACGCTGAACGTCGATCCGCCCGCGATGCAGGCGGCCGCGCTGTTCGTGCTGACGCCGCACCTGAGCGACCCCGAGCGCGAGCTCACCGAGCGTTTCGGCGACGAAGTGGCGCGGCTCGTGTCCGACGTGCGCAAGCTGTTGCGGCTCGGCACCGTCAGCCTGCGTGCTGCGCAGAACGCGGTGCCCGACGCGGGGCGCGACACGGCGGAAGAGCGGCGTACGCAGATCGAGGCGCTGCGCAAGATGCTGCTTGCGTTCGCGCAAGACATCCGCGTGGTGCTGATCCGGCTCGCGTCGCGCTTGCAGTCGCTGCGCTACTACGCGGCCGTGAAGATCGACCCGCCGCCCGACGTCGCGCGCGAGACGCTCGAGATCTATGCGCCGCTCGCGAACCGTCTCGGTATCTGGCAACTGAAGTGGGAGCTCGAGGATCTCGCGTTCCGCTTCGAGGATCCCGTCACCTACAAGCGGATCGCGAAGCTGCTCGACGAGAAGCGCATCGAGCGCGAAGCGTACGTCACGCAGGCGATCGACCGGTTGCGGCAAGAGCTGGCAGACGCGCACATCCAGGCCGACGTGAGCGGCCGGCCGAAACATATCTACAGCATCTGGCGCAAGATGCGCGGCAAGGAGCTCGATTTTTCCGAGCTGTACGACGTGCGCGCGTTTCGCGTGATCGTGCCGGACATCAAGGATTGCTACGCGGTGCTCGGCATCGTGCATCACCTGTGGCAGCCGGTGCCGAAGGAATTCGACGACTACATCTCGCGGCCGAAGCCGAACGGCTACAAGTCGCTGCACACGGTCGTGATCGGCGACGACGGCCGTGCGTTCGAAGTACAGATCCGCACGCAGGAGATGCACCGTTTCGCCGAGTACGGCGTCGCTGCGCACTGGCGCTACAAGGAGGCCGGCGCGCGCGGCTACGGCGGCCAGTTCTCGGCGAGCGACAAGTACGACGAGAAGATCGCATGGCTGCGCCAGTTGCTCGCGTGGAAGGATGACGTCGAGGACGGCGCGGAAAAGTCGGGCGACAAGGCGTGGGCGCAATTGCGCGAGACGTCGCTCGACGACGACCACATCTACGTGCTGACGCCGCAGGCGCGCGTGATCGCGTTGCCGCAGGGCGCGACGCCGGTCGATTTCGCGTACCACCTGCACAGCGAACTCGGCCATCGCTGCCGTGGCGCGCGCGTCGACGGCGCGATGGTGCCGCTCAACACGCCGCTTGCCAACGGTCAAACGGTCGAGATCGTCGCGGTGAAGGAGGGCGGGCCGTCGCGCGACTGGCTGAACCTGCAGCTCGGCTATATGAAGAGCCCGCGCGCGCGGCAGAAGGTGCGTGCGTGGTTCAACTCGATCGAGCAGGAAGAAAACGTCTCGCACGGCCGCGCGCTCGTCGAAAAGACGCTGCAACGCGAGGGCAAGACGTCGGTCAATCTGGACAACCTCGCGGCGAAGCTCGGCTTCAAGTCGCCCGAGGAGCTGTTCTCGGTCGTCGGCAAGGAAGAGTTCAGCCTGCGCAATGTCGAGCACGCGCTGTCCGATGCGCCGCCGCCCGAACCGGCGCCCGAAGCGCCTGCCGATTTCGAGAAGCGCAGCAGCGGCGCGAGCGTCGCGCACGGCGCGTCGACCGGTGTGCTGGTCGTGGGCGTCGATGCACTGCTGACCCAGCTCGCGCGCTGCTGCCGTCCGGCGCCGCCCGATCCGATCAGTGGTTTCGTCACGCGCGGCAAGGGCATGTCGATCCATCGCACCGATTGCCCGACGTTCCGCCGGATGGTCGAGCGTGCGCCGGAGCGCGTGCTGCAGACGACCTGGTCGGCCGACGTGCTCGGCGGGCGCGGTGCGTCCGTCTATCCGGTCGACCTGATGATCGAGGCGAGCGACCGGCAAGGGTTGCTGCGCGATATCTCCGAAGTGTTCGCGCGCGAGAAGATGAACGTGGTGGGCGTGAAGACGCAGAGTCGCCGCAATGCGGCATTCATGCAGTTCACGGTCGAGGTGTCGAATTCGGCGCAGGTGCAGCGCGCGTGCACGCTGCTCGGTGAGATACAGGGTGTCGTGCGGGCCGGGCGGAAGGCGTGATGTGGGGTTCGAGCACCGTTATTTTGCTGCGACCGCATAAAAATACTTGCCAAGCGGGTAACGGCTCCATATAATCTTAGCTTCACTAGGCTCGTAGCTCAGCTGGTTAGAGCACCACCTTGACATGGTGGGGGTCGTTGGTTCGAGTCCAATCGAGCCTACCAACGAATTGAGAATGCCCGGTCTCCGGGTGTTCGATGCAGCAAATAACTCAACGCGAACAAGGCGAATACGGTTATGACACCGCGAACGTTGACCGAAACCTTTTCGGAGCGACGCTAGTCGAGGAACCCTTTCGCCCTTTCAGTTTGAGTGAAGTATCGAATGCGGCCCCTCGAAAGCGGGGCCGCATTTTTTTTGTCGCGAAATTTTCCCGCGTGATTTTTGAGTCGCGTACCTGGTCTGCCGCCCACTGTCGGCATCACGGAGATTGCTATGGTTTCGATACGCTTGCCTGACGGCTCAGTTCGACAATACGAGCATCCGGTGACAGTTGCCGAGGTTGCAGCCTCGATCGGTCCCGGCCTTGCGAAGGCTGCGCTTGGTGGCAAGCTCGATGGCGAGCTCGTCGATACGTCGGCCGTGATCGACCGTGACGCATCGCTTGCGATCGTGACGGACAAGGATGCCGATGGCCTCGACATCATCCGCCACTCGACGGCGCACTTGCTCGCGTATGCGGTGAAGGAACTGTATCCGGACGCGCAGGTGACGATCGGTCCGGTGATCGACAACGGCTTCTATTACGACTTCTCGTACAACCGTCCGTTTACGCCTGAAGATCTGGAGAAGATCGAAAAGCGCATGCAGGAGCTTGTGAAGAAGGATGAGCCCGTGACGCGCCGTGTCGTGTCGCGCGACGAAGCGGCCGGCTACTTCCGCAGCATCGGCGAGAAGTACAAGGCCGAGATCATCGAATCGATTCCGCAAAGCGACGAAATCAAGCTGTATTCGCATGGCGGCTTTACCGATCTGTGCCGCGGCCCGCACGTGCCGTCCACCGGCAAGCTGAAGGTCTTCAAGCTGATGAAGGTCGCGGGTGCGTACTGGCGCGGCGACTCGAAGAACGAGCAGCTGCAGCGCATCTACGGCACGGCCTGGACGAAGAAGGAAGACCAGGATCAGTACCTGCACATGCTCGAGGAAGCGGAAAAGCGCGACCACCGCAAGCTGGGCAAGCAGCTCGACCTGTTCCACATGCAGGAAGAGTCACCGGGCATGGTGTTCTGGCATCCGAAGGGCTGGGCGCTGTGGCAGCAGGTCGAGCAGTACATGCGCCGCCGCGTGAACGAAGCCGGCTACCTCGAGATCAAGACGCCGATGATCATGGACCGCTCGCTGTGGGAAGCGTCGGGCCACTGGCAGAACTACCGCGAAAACATGTTCACGACGGAGTCGGAGAAGCGCGACTACGCGATCAAGCCGATGAACTGTCCGGGGCACGTGCAGGTGTTCAAGCACGGCCTGCGCTCGTACCGCGACCTGCCGCTGCGTTATGCGGAATTCGGCTCGTGCCACCGCAACGAAGCGTCGGGCGCGCTGCACGGCCTGATGCGCGTGCGCGGCTTCGTGCAGGACGATGCGCACATCTTCTGTACGGAAGAGCAGTTCATCTCCGAGTCGATCGCGTTCAACACGCTCGCGATGAGCGTGTACAAGGATTTCGGCTTCGAGCATATCGACATCAAGCTGTCGCTGCGTCCCGACCAGCGCGCGGGTACGGACGAAACCTGGGATCGTGCCGAGCAGGGTCTGCGCGATGCGCTGACGGCCTGCGGTCTCGCGTGGGAAGAGCTGCCGGGCGAAGGCGCGTTCTACGGCCCGAAGATCGAGTACCACATCAAGGATGCGCTCGGCCGTTCGTGGCAGTGCGGCACGCTGCAGCTCGACATGGTGCTGCCGGAGCGCCTCGGCGCCGAGTATGTCGCGGATGACAGCAGCCGTCGCCGTCCGGTGATGCTGCACCGTGCGATCGTCGGTTCGATGGAGCGTTTCCTTGGTATTTTGATCGAGCACCACGCTGGTGCGATGCCGGCCTGGCTCGCGCCGTTCCAGGCAGTTGTGCTCAATATCGCCGAAAGTCAGGCCGAATATGCACAATCTCTGGCCCAATCGTTGCAAAAACAAGGGGTTAGAGTGGCGGCCGATTTGCGTAACGAGAAGATTAGCTATAAAATACGCGAGCACACGCTGGAAAAGGTGCCTTATCTCCTCGTCGTGGGCGATAAGGAGCGTGATGCGCAAACGGTAGCCGTGCGTGCCCGTGGCGGCGTCGATCTTGGCGTGATGCCGGTCGAAGCCTTCGTTGAGCGTCTGCAGGAAGACCTGCGCTCGTTCAAGTAACCGCCCTGGCAGCGCGGCTCGTTTTTTTAATTTTTAGAGGAAACGTAACATCGCTACTGATAAGTCGTCGCATCGCATCAACGGTGAAATCACTGCGCCGGAAGTGCGTCTGGTCGGGCTCGAGAACGAACCGCTCGGTATCGTAAAACTCCTTGATGCTTTCCGTAAATCGGAAGAACTTGATGTCGATCTGGTGGAAATCGCGCCGCAAGCGGTTCCGCCGGTCTGCCGCCTGATGGATTACGGCAAGTTCAAGTATCAGGAGTCGAAGAAGCAGCACGAAGCAAAGCTGAAGCAGAAGGTCATCCAGGTGAAGGAAGTCAAGTTCCGCCCGGGTACCGATGACGGGGATTACAACGTCAAGCTCCGCAACCTCGTGCGCTTCCTTGAGGAAGGCGACAAGACGAAGATCACGTTGCGTTTCCGCGGCCGTGAAATGGCTCACCAAGAGATCGGCATGCGGATGCTTGAGCGTCTGCGCACGGATCTCGAGGAAGTCGGCCAGGTCGAGCAGATGCCGAAGATGGAAGGGCGCCAGATGATCATGGTGCTCTCGCCGAAGAAAAAGAAGTAACGAGCCCGCGCGCTTCGCGCGCAGGTTCGCAGTGGTTCGGCGCGTGGCCCGGTCAGGGCGGCGTGCCAACAATGACGGCGGCTGCGCAAGCGGTTGCCGTACACAAGTGGACTGGGTTTCGAAGGGCGGGTCAAGGGCGCAAGCCAACCGCACACCCATCGCCATCTAATAAACTGGAGTTGTTCGTCATGCCTAAGATGAAGACCAAGAAGAGTGCTGCAAAGCGCTTCGTGGTGCGTCCGGGCGGTACCGTCAAGCGCGGTCAAGCCTTCAAGCGTCACATCCTGACCAAGAAAACCACGAAGAACAAGCGTCACCTGCGCGGCGCAACGGCAGTTCATGATTCCGATCTGAACTCCGTCCGCGCGATGCTGCCGTTCGCGTAACCCCTAACTGATACTCTAAGGAGAGAAACATGCCTCGAGTCAAACGTGGGGTAACCGCACGGGCCCGCCACAAGAAGATCATCAACCTGGCCAAGGGTTATCGCGGCCGCCGCAATAACGTCTACCGCATCGCCAAGCAGGCGGTGATGCGCGCTGGTCAGTACGCGTACCGCGATCGCCGCAACAAGAAGCGTGTGTTCCGCGCACTGTGGATCACGCGTATCAACGCGGCAGTTCGCCAGCACGACATGACCTACAGCGTGTTCATCAACGGCCTGAAGAAGGCGTCGATCGAACTCGACCGTAAGGTGCTGGCCGACATGGCGGTGTTCGACAAGGCTGCTTTTGCTGCGATCGTCAAGCAGGTGAAAGCCGCCGTTGCAGCCTAATTGCGAAATTAGCACTGCGTGGTTAGTTGCAGCGACGTTCCGGTAGTCTCGGCCGCTGCAGCGAAAACGGGGCTCTTCCGAGCCCCTTTTTTGTTTGGTGGGCGATTTCGCTTACCAAGACCGAATGACGTTGGAAATGATGGGATCTATGGATCTGGACCAGATTGTCGCCGACGCGCAGCAGTCCTTCGAACAGGCTGCCGACATCACCACGCTCGAAAACGAGAAAGCCCGATTTCTCGGCAAGTCGGGTGCGCTGACCGAGTTGCTGAAGGGCCTCGGCAAGCTCGATCCCGAAGCACGCAAGACCGAAGGCGCACGCATCAACGTCGTGAAGCAGCAGGTTGAAGCCGCGCTGACCGCGCGCCGTCAGGCACTCGCCGACGCGCTGCTGAACCAGCGCCTCGCCGCCGAGTCGATCGACGTGACGTTGCCGGGCCGCGGCGCCGGTGCAGGCAGCCTGCACCCCGTGATGCGTACGTGGGAGCGTGTCGAACAGATTTTCGGCTCGATCGGCTTCGATGTGGCCGACGGCCCCGAAATCGAGACTGACTGGTACAACTTCACGTCGCTGAACAGCCCGGAGAACCATCCGGCGCGTTCGATGCAGGACACCTTCTACGTCGAAGGCAAGGATGCCGACGGCCGCCAGCTGCTGCTGCGCACGCACACGAGCCCGATGCAGGTGCGTTACGCGCGCATGAACCGTCCGCCGATCAAGGTGATCGCGCCGGGCCGCACGTATCGCGTCGACAGCGATGCGACCCACTCGCCGATGTTCAATCAGGTCGAGGGGCTGTGGATCGACGAAAACATCAGCTTCGCCGACCTCAAGGGCGTCTATACCGACTTCCTGAAAAAATTCTTCGAGCGCGACGATATCCTCGTGCGCTTCCGTCCGTCGTATTTCCCGTTCACGGAACCGTCGGCCGAGATCGACATGATGTTCGAGCAAGGCAAGAACGCCGGCAAGTGGCTCGAAATCTCCGGTTCGGGGCAGGTGCATCCGACCGTGATTCGCAACATGGGCCTCGATCCCGAGCGCTACATCGGCTTCGCGTTCGGCAGCGGCCTCGAGCGCCTGACGATGCTGCGCTACGGCGTCCAGGATCTCCGGCTGTTCTTCGAGAACGACCTGCGTTTCCTGCGCCAGTTCGCGTAACGCCGCGCGCCGCGCCGACCTGTGCCCGTGCACGCCCCGACGGACGATCCGACGGGGCCCGGGCGTCGATCTAACCTGTTTCGAACGTAGACATCCATGCAATTCCCTGAATCCTGGTTGAGAACCTTTGTCGACCCGCAGCTGACGACCGACGAACTGTCGCACGCGCTGACGATGGCGGGGCTCGAAGTCGAATCGCTGAGCAAGGCTGCGCCGCCGACGTCGAAGATCGTCGTCGGCCGCGTGCTCGAAGTCGTCAAGCATCCGGATGCGGACAAGCTCAATGTCTGCCAGGTCGACGCCGGCACCGGCGCGACGCTGAATATCGTCTGCGGCGCACCGAACGTCGCGCCCGGCATCAAGGTACCGGTCGCGCTGGTCGGCGCGGAACTGCCGCCGGCAGAAGAGGGCGGCAAGCCGTTCGCGATCAAGCTGTCGAAGCTGCGCGGCGTGGAGAGCCAGGGGATGCTGTGCTCGGCGCGCGAACTGAAGCTGTCCGAGGATCACAGCGGCCTGCTGGTGCTGCCGGAAGACACGCCGGTCGGCCAGGACATCCGCGAGACGCTCAATCTCGACGACACGATCTTCGAAATCAAGCTGACGCCGAACAAGGCTGACTGCCTGTCCGTGTTCGGCATCGCCCGCGAGACGGCCGCGATCACCGGCGCGCCGCTGACGCCGGTCGACATCCGCCCGGTGCGCGTCGAGCTCGACGAAACGCTGCCGGTGCGCATTGCCGCGCCCGATCTGTGCGGCCGCTTCTCGGGTCGCGTGATCCGTGGCGTGAACGCGCATGCGAAGACCCCGCAGTGGATGGTCGAGCGCCTCGAGCGCTCCGGCCAGCGCAGCGTGTCGGCGCTCGTCGACATCTCGAACTACGTGATGTTCGAACTCGGCCGCCCGTCGCACGTGTTCGATCTCGACAAGATCCACGGCGGTATCGAGGTGCGCTGGGGCAAGCGCGGCGAATCGCTGAAGCTGCTCAATGGCAACACCGTCGAACTCGACGAAACGGTCGGCGTGATTTCGGACGACCGCCAGGTCGAAAGCCTGGCCGGCATCATGGGCGGCGACAGCACGGCCGTCACGCTCGATACGACCAACATCTACCTGGAAGCCGCATTCTGGTGGCCGGATAGCATCCGCGGCCGTGCGCGCAAGTACAACTTCTCGACCGATGCGGCTCATCGCTTCGAGCGCGGCGTCGACTACGCGACGACCGTCGAGCACGTCGAGCGCATCACGCAACTGATTCTCGAGATCTGCGGCGGCAAGGCCGGCCCGGTCGACGATCAGTCCGTGAACCTGCCGCAACGCGCGCCGGTGAAGATGCGCGTGTCGCGCGCGAACCGCATCATCGGCGTGCAGATCGGTGGCGACGAGATCGCCAGCATCTTCACGCGCCTTGGCCTGCCGTTCGAGCGTGAAGACGACGCGTTCCTCGTCACGCCGCCGTCGCATCGCTTCGACATCGAGATCGAAGAAGATCTGATCGAGGAAGTGGCGCGCATCTACGGCTTCGAGAAGATCCCGGCGCGTCCGCCGGTCGCGACGAGCGAAATGCGCGCGACCAACGAAACGCGTCGCTCGATCCACGACATCCGTCACGCGCTCGCCGCGCGCGACTACGCGGAAACCGTCAACTTCAGTTTCGTCGATGCGGAGTGGGAGCAGGATTTCGCGGGCAACGATCAACCGATCCGCTTGCTGAACCCGATCGCGAGCCAGCTGTCGGTGATGCGCACGACGCTGTTCGGCAGCCTGATCTCCGTGCTGCGCCACAACCTGAACCGCCGTGCAGATCGCGTGCGCGTGTTCGAGGCCGGCCGCGTGTTCCTCACCGATGCGTCGGCGAAGGCCGGTGAGCTGACGGTCGAGGGCTATGTGCAGCCGAAGCGTGTCGGTGCGCTTGCCTACGGTCCGGCGCTCGACGAGCAGTGGGGCGTCGCGACCCGCGCGGTCGATTTCTTCGACGTGAAGGGCGATCTCGAGGCGCTGTTCGCGCCTGCCGCTGCACGGTTCGTGAAGGCGGAGCATCCGGCCCTCCATCCGGGCCGCAGCGCGCGCATCGAAGTCGACGGCCGTGCGGTCGGCTGGATCGGCGAACTGCACCCGCGCCTGATGCAGAAGTACGAGCTGCCGCACGCGCCGGTGATGTTCGAGGTCGATGCGGATGCGCTGATTGCGCGTGCGTTGCCCGCGCCGACCGATGTGTCGAAATTCCCGCCGGTTCGTCGCGATATCGCCGTGGTCGTCGATCAGGCGGTCGAGGTTCAGGCACTTTTCGACGAAATGAAGAAGGCGCTTGCCGAAGAGGCCTGCCGATTCGTTCAGAAGGTTGTACTCTTCGACGAATTTCGTGCAAAATCAAATACTTCCGGTGGTCTTGCCGCGCACGAGAAGAGCCTTGCCTTCCGCGTGACGCTGCAGGACGCGGCTGGCACGCTACAGGATGAGGTCGTCGATCAGGCGATCCAGACGCTGGTCGAGCGGATGGCTCGTGCTGGTGCGCGCCTGCGCGGCTAAGGAGAAGGTCCGCCTGCTCGCGGGCGGCTTTTTCCGATCGTAAGTTTTGATTTAACGCGCTGTATGGCAGATATGAACGACATGACCTCGAGTGAATTCGAAGCCCTCCTGACGGCGCAACGCAGCGCCATGAACCGCGACGCTTCGGCGCCGGCGTCCACCGAGACGCCCACGCTGACGAAGGCGGAACTGGCGGAGCTGCTGTTCGATAGCGTCGGGCTGAACAAGCGTGAAGCGAAGGACATGGTCGAGGCGTTTTTCGAAGTGATCCGCGACGCGCTCGAAAACGGCGAAAGCGTCAAGCTGTCGGGGTTCGGCAATTTCCAGTTGCGCGACAAGCCGCAGCGTCCGGGCCGCAATCCGAAGACGGGCGAGGCGATTCCGATCGCGGCCCGCCGGGTGGTAACCTTCCACGCGAGCCAGAAGCTGAAGGCGCTGGTCGAAAACGGCGCGGAGTAAGCCCCGCGCGCTGACGTCCCCGCGCGGCCGCCGCGCACCCTTTACCGACGGTTAACCGACGATGACCACTACGGTTGAGAAAGTCGTCTTGCCTCCGATTCCCGCGAAGCGCTACTTCACGATCGGTGAAGTCAGCGAACTGTGCGGGGTCAAGCCGCATGTGCTGCGTTATTGGGAACAGGAATTTACTCAACTGCGGCCGGTGAAGCGGCGCGGCAATCGTCGGTATTACCAGCACCACGAAGTGCTGCTGATCCGGCGGATTCGCGAGTTGCTGTACGAGCAGGGATTCACGATCAACGGCGCGCGCAACCGGCTCGATTCGCCGGGCGGCGAGCGAGGTGCGGCGGCACCTGTCGAACCCGACGTGCAGGCCGCCGATGCGCGCGTGTCGGCCAAGCCGGGCGTAACCGTCGACGTCACTGCGTTGCGGCAGGCGCTGCTCGATGTGATCGACGGACTGAAGCACGACTGAGCGCGAAGCGCGAACGAGATGAAACAAAAAGCCCGGTTGGCGATGTGCCAACCGGGCTTTTTCATGGGCGTCGCCCATGTGCATCAACGCGACGCGAGCGGATTCTTTTGCCCCATGTCGACGACCAGCGTGCCGTCCGGCAGCATCCGCACCGAGCCTTGCGCGACCTGGCTGCGGTAGCCGTACAGGTCGAAACGCATCGGGCCGGCCTCGGCCGAATTCCGGATCAGCGCGCGCACGTTCAGTTCGAGCACGTTGAACATCTTCATGTCGCCGCCTTCCATCCACATGTAGCTCGGCGCATCGATCTGCGGCCGTTGCGGTGCGGGCGCGCCCGCCAGGCGCCTGAACGTGAGGCGCAGTCCGTCCCGCTCGACCGTTGCCTGTCCGAGCTTGCCGTTCAGCATGGGTGGCGGGAACACGGTGTATTGGTCGAGCACGAGCGTGTCGCCGCGCAGTTCCGCGCCGCGCCGCTGCAATGGCGTCAGCGAAGCGAGCTCGATGCCGAGCGAACGCAGCAGCTTCGCCTGCGGGATGCCGAGCACCGACACCTGGGACGGGTTGAACGCGAGGTGCCGGTCGTCGAGCACGGACAGCGAGCCCTTCATGTCGGTCGGCAGCCAGACGCCCGGCACATGGTTCCACAGCTTGATGCCGCCCTGGACGCGCAGGTTGGTGCCGTCCGCGCTCAGTTGCAGGTCGTTCAGCGAACGCGGCGCGTAGTCGAGCAGATAGTTGTTGAAGAGCGCGGACATCGCCTTCCACGACTCGACGACCGTGCCGCCGAGAATCCGGATGTCGTACTGGTTCGGATCGTCGAGATCGACGGGTTCGCCGGGCCGCTTCGATACGAGTTCCACGTCCAGATCCTCGACGTGAAAGCCGATATCGCCGGACAGGTTGAAGTCGACGTTGCGCAGATGGATCGTCGGGTTGCGGTTCGACACGTGCCGTTCGTTGAACGGCGCGGTCGACGTGCGCCGCATCGCGACCTTCTGCATGCCGGGGTGAGCGGTATTCGCTGCGAGGGCGTAGGCTTCCCAGTGCTGGCGTATGTCGCGCAGCGCGTTCTGCTGCGTGGCGAGGAAGCTGTCGTTCAGGCGCGCGGCCGCGTTGCCGAGCAGCGCGCCGCTGGCCGGGCCCGCGTACGAATGCATCCGGATTGCCATCGCACCGTTTTCGTCGAAATTGAAGTAGCCGGCCGAGACCTGGTCGCGATAGTGATACAGGTCGAACACGAAAGTCTGGTCGCGCTTCGCCGGATCGACCGGGCCGATCAGGATGTCCGCGTTCATCGGCATCGAGCGCATGAACTTCACGTCGCCGCCGCGAATGTACATCGCTTGCTGCGGTGCGTTCGCGGGCATCGCGAAGCCGGCATGCGTGCCGTCGTCGAGCTTCAGGTCGAGGCCGGCCGGCGTCACGCGCAGCGCGGTGATCGTGAGCTTCAGGCGCGGCGGCGGCATCAGCTTGTCGACCGACATCACGAGATCGTCGCCGGCGAGCTGCGCGATCGGCGTCTGGACTTTCAGCAGGTCGGCCATCTTCACGTTGGCCGCGCGCATCACCGGCTGCGCGTTGATGCCCGAGACGCGCACGCCCGTCGGATGGAACACGAGCTGGCTGCCGTCGCGGATCGCGAGCGTGCCGGTCAGCGAGAACGGCACCCAGCCGTCTCGCTGCATCTCGCCTTGCAGGTGAATCACGCCGTCGCCGGCCGACACGGCGAGCTTGCGCAGCGGCGCGTTGCGATAGCCGAAGATGTAGGTGTTGAAGAGGGCGGTCAGCTTCGCGTTGTCGAGCGTGACCGTGCCTTCATGCACGTCGATCTCGAAACTCGTCGGATCGTCGAACACGATCGGCGCACCGGCCTGCGTCGGCACGAGTGTGGCTGACAACTGATGGATGAAGAAGCCGAGGTTGTTGACGATGCGGAAGTCGACATCGCGCAGGAACGTCATCGCGCCATTCTGGCCCGAGTCGCGTAGCGTGAACGGGCGCGGCTGCGTGAGGTTGATCGATGCGAGCGACGGTACGGTGCGAGCGACCTGCTGCTCGCGGGCGAGGCGTTCGGCTTTCGCGCGTTCGATTTTGGTCGACGCGACCGATGTGTTGCCGTCGCGCTGCGCGGACGATTCCGCGCAACCGGCACACAGCAGCGCGAGCGCCAGCACACCGCAGCCGAACACGCGGGATGGCTTGGGCGAGATGGGGCGGGCCGCGCGATGCGGGCCGGAAATCCAGTCGAAAATTGCCAAAGGCGAGCGATGGCCGCGCCGGACCGCATTCCGCATCGTCTGTCTCCATGTCTTGTCGTGATCGACGGCAGCGCGCGCCATTGCACGGCGCGAGCGTCGATGCCGTGCAGTGTGGCATAGCGTGCTAGAGCGGCGTTACCAAACAACGGCCGCCCGGGCAGGGCAGGCCGGCGGGCTGCGGGGCAACGGATTCGGGGTGGTGGGGCGGCCAGATCAAACGGTCGTTTGGTTTGCGCGGCCGGTCGTCGGCGGATGTTTCCGCGCCCGGACAAATCCGCTCCAGCCTTGACCAGTGCGGGTTTCGCCGGATACGAGGTTGGGGGGGCGGTGCGGTCGAAGCACGGATGCGATCCGGCCCCGACGCAGTGGCCCGCGGGCCAATCAGGTCAGCATGTGCTGCCGCATCGCGTTCAGCGTCGCCTGGTCGAGTTGCCGGCCGTTCGCGATATATGACGTCATCGAGCCGTACGATGCGATGAGCGGGTTAGCGATTTGCGGCGAACCGGCTATCGTCATTTTCGATTCGGGCGGAGTGCGGGTTGCCGGAGTTGGCTGCGCGCCGGGACGGATAGGAGCGGTGGCGCCGGCAAGGTAAGATCGGCATCAGTGGCTGGACGACCAAAGCACAGTAGCCATCACGGGGAAACGTCATGGATCTCAAGGAAGTCGACGTATTGGGTGCGGGCGTGGGCGATCACTGGTACTACGCGTCGAAGGCGAGTGCGATCCGTCGATTCCTGGGGGCGCCGGGCGCGAACCGGATACTCGATGTCGGTGCAGGCTCCGGCTTCTTCTCGAAGCACTTGCTCGAGCGTACGCAGGCGTCGGAGGCGTGGTGTGTCGATACGAGTTACGCCGACGATACCGACGGCGAGGCGGCTGGCAAGCCCATTCACTTCCGGCGATCCGTTGATCGATTCGACGCCGATCTCGTGTTGCTGATGGACGTGCTCGAGCATGTCGACGACGATGTCAGCCTGCTGATGCAATACGTAAAGGGCGCGCCGTCGGGCAGCCGGTTTCTGATTACGGTTCCCGCGTTCCAGTTCCTCTGGAGCGGCCATGACGATTTTCTCGAGCACAAGCGCCGATATACGCTCGGCAGTCTCGAGGACGTGGTGCGTCGCGCGGGGCTCGACGTCGAGCACGGCGCCTACTATTTCGGTCTCACGTTTCCACTTGCGGCTGCGTTGCGGCTCGGCGAGCGGGCGCGTCGGCATCCGCGCGAGCCGGTATCGCAATTGCGCCGTCACCATCCGGTCGTCAACGGCCTGCTCAAGACGATCTGCCGGATCGAGTTGCCGATGTTCCGCTTCAACCGCGTCGCCGGCCTGACGGTCATCTGTGTCGCGCGCAAGCAGTGATGGGATGCGGGGCTGTGCGGGCCGTGCGCAAGTCGCCAGGCCATGCGCGTCGTTGCTTGCATCGGCGCTGTCGCGCAAAAAAATTCACAAGAACATTCACAAAATGCATGCGACCCGTTCTAAATCGGGAAACCGTCTGTTATACTTTCTTTCTTTCGGGGCGTAGCGCAGCCTGGTAGCGTACCTGCATGGGGTGCAGGTGGTCGGAGGTTCAAATCCTCTCGCCCCGACCAGACAAGAACCCGCACAGCGTAATGCTGTGCGGGTTTTTTTATTTGGTGCTCATTTTTTGGGCAAATTAGAGACCATATTGGAGAATCTCTAATATCGGGCTGCATCCTATGCCGATTTCGGCGTCGGCAGGGGCGGGACGGCATTCAATCGCGGCACCTCGGGCGACTTGATGTAGGGCTTGGTCGTCGCGGTGTCGGTGTGAGCGCCGGCGATGCGCAGTTCCTCAATCGCGTAGCTGGTCGGCTTCGCGTCCGTCAGCGCCTTCGCGCGGATATCTTTGATCGACGCGTCAAACTTTTCGACGCGCTCGATGGCGCCATCCCATGCGTCGCACTAAACCTGGTCCGTCTTCGGATTGCCTTTCTTGCCTCTGATCACGAACGAGGCGACGCACGTCGCGTTCGACAGTCTGAATGGGGCAACGATTGTGCGAGTGCCAACCGACTACGCGGGTTCCTTCGATCGACGCATGGCGGTCGTGGCGCGGCAACGCCATCTACAACGATGGATATACCGTAACCGCTTCCGCTCCGGGTGCCGGTCGCGCGATGACTGATTCGATGGAGCCCATGACAAACGCCCAGTGAAATTTTTTGCAGGACGTGATTGAATATGTGCCAACAGGGCGGACCCACCGTCAATAACAATTATGGCCGGGGAAAATATGAAAATGAGAGTATTGGGGGCGTTTTCGATTGCGTGGATTCTGACCGTAGTAATGTTTGCTGTCGATTTCGCGACCATGGGCCGGTTTGGGCTGTCCATCATTCCTGAGTGGTATCTGCAATCGGTCGAGACATGCCTCATGACGCTGCTAATTTGCGGTGTTCTGGTCGGTATCGGACGTATCCCGCGATACCGGATAGTTGCCGAGAAACTTCGCTGCCAGGATGTCGCGCTTTCGATCCTTTGCTTTCGGATTATCGCGATGTATGGGCAGTCTGTAGCGGTTGCGACGTATATCGGAGCGGCCGTCGGCCGTCCCGAGGTTCAGGATGCGCTTCTGGCGTGGGAGCAATCATTTGGATTCGATTGGTTGAAAACCTATCAATGGATCGTCCGTTCCAATATTCTTCAGCAGGTGCTTGAGTTTGCATATCGAAGCATGGCATATCAGATGGTTTTATTGTGCTTCTTGTTCGGAATATTGCGTCGTAGGCAAGAGCTTTGCGAGATGATGTTGATATTCGTGATTTCGCTGCTATTCGTGGTTGCGATTTCGACATGGTATCCGGCGGCGAGTGCGTTCCCGCATTTCGGTATTAACGATTCGGGGCCGGCATCTCATCTTTCGGATTACTTCAGTGCTAGAAGTGGTGCGCCCATGGTAATGAATCCTATGGCGATGCAGGGAATCGTTTCGCTGCCGTCATTTCACGCGGTCGTCGCGCTGATGTTGATCTTTGTCACGCGTAACCTGCGCTTCATTTTTCCCGTCACGCTCGTGCTTAATTTTGTAATGTTGGTATCGACGTTCTCGGTAGGTGGCCATTACCTGGCAGATATCGGTGCCGGCGTGATCGTGGGTATCGTGACCATATGGCTGGTGCGTCGCTGGTTCTCGGTATATGAAACGGTGCAACGGCCGATCCTGACGTAATCTCCTACCTGCCGCAGCCAGACACGTGCGCGATCAAATGATTCGCGCACGACGCATTTCTTGCCGCGACAGGTGATAGCACGTTTGAGCGGCCGCAGGGGCCACCGAGGGCATCTTGGGTTCCTCGTGTACAGGGAACTGCGCGGAGTGTCCTCTAATGTTGACATCTGTGTTTCCCGGGATGCCGTGTCGCTTCGTGCCCGTTTCTTGTGCAGTTAATTAGAGGCGGAAGCGAACATGAGTAGACGCCATTGGGCGTCATCCGGCCGAGATCCAGTCGCATCACGGTCGCGTCTGACGGTTGCAACACCGACTGGGCTCGGTGGTAGGTCGCAAGGAAACGCATGTTGTGGGTATGAGTGCCGTGGCTTGCAGCGTTATGGTAGCGGTCATATTCACGGTCGTTTACTGAGTTTTCCCCGGAGGCTCCTGGGGTAGCATTTCAGTCTGTCGAATACATGCATCACCTGTTCGGTAGCTTGTCTGGGCAATGTAAATGAATCTCAAGTACAAAATCATTTATGTTATCTCGGTCGTAATTTGTTTGGTGTTTATTTTTGTTGGGTGAGAGAATTTTGTAAATTTTTTGATCGGAGCGCCAAGAAACGAGATCGCGATTTCGACGCTCAAGATGGAGTTTGGCAAGATAGAAATCCGTGATGGAGATAATTGGAGTTCTTCCCCGCAATCGTTCGAGAAAAATTTGATCAACGCTGTGAGTGGTCATTTTCAGTCGAGCGCTGGCGTAAATGATGTCTTGGGCTATTGCAGAGCGACTTTGCCTGGGTTGGGCTGGATCGAATCTGGTGAGAAGGATAAATATGGCGAGAAAACCGTTAAATTATGCAGGGCCGGGATGAGTCTAAACATCGTTGCCTCGCGTGATGCTGCTGGGGTTGATTGCTATATGGGGGGCATGGACGGTATCGAAGGGGCTTGATGCATATTGTCCGCAATAAAGTAAGCGAGTTTTGGAAAATTAATGGCATTGGCTGCGCTGAATTCCGGTAAGCCGTCAAAAATTTCCATGTTGAGTACATTGTTTGTGTTCGCATATCTCGCATCTGGCGACGGAAAATATTGCTGCTGTGAAAGCCATTGTTCGTAAAGGTGACTCTACAAATCACGGTGGTATTGCGCTTGAAGCTGCTGACCATGCGAACCCGGATGGCATGGCCTGCGATCGGTGAGGTCACATGGTTTCGTGCCCTAAATGCGGCGACTCCTGTCCGATTGTCCAAGGGGCGAACCGGTGCGCGATAGATGACGGTGCCGTGGCGCTGGATGGCATGAAGACGGCTTGTGGGGCCAAACCAAAGCGGGTGACGCCAATGGATCCGGAGCAGTAATCGATACGACCGGGCGCGGTGACAAGGTGATTTCGAGAGGAGTCCATCGTCGACCCGAGGCGCGACAGAGGTTCTCAATGCGCGCTAGGAGAACCGCGGACTCCACGTACTTTGTGCGCCACGCCTGCTTGAGATTGCGGAGGGCTTGAATGGGGGGATTTCGGGCCGCCGATGACGCTCGAGGGCGACAAGACGACCATCGATGAGAGGGCGTCCCATGCCAAGGTGTGCGACTCCGTGCCAATTGCCATGACGGCCTCGACCGACGCACCGCCCGGAGAGCCTTGTCCCAACGAGGGTTTGATGAGGTTCGAATCCTCTCGCCCCGACCAGACAAGAACCCGCGTCAGCTCAGGCTGACGCGGGTTTTTTCTTGCCGGTCGCTTTTTTGCACATCGCGGCGCGGCCCCGGTAAAATGCAGGGTTGATCCACGGAAAGCGCCGTGATTTAGCGGAAGAGGATTCCCCGAACATGACTGATCTTCGTCTTACCATGCGGTTCGCTGCAGTGCTCGCCACCGGCGCGCTCGTCGCCGGTTGCGGTACGTCGTCGCCCACGAAAGTGGACTACAAGAGCGATTCGAAATCGAAGGAAGCGTCGCTCGCAGTGCCGCCCAACATGCTTGACGAGACGGCCGATCAGCGTTCGCTGCCGCCCCAGGGCGGCGCGACTTCCCTGTCTGCGCTTCACCAGGTCCAGCAGGCGGCGCCTGCGCTGGATACGGTCGCTCCGGCCGTGGCCGGCATGCATATCCAGCGCGACGGCACCGAGAGCTGGCTCGTGATCGACGGCAAGCTGCCGGCCGATGTCTGGCCGCAGGTCCGCCGCTTCTGGCAGGAGCAGGGCTTCCTGCTCGTCGTCGACCAGCGCGACAAGGGCGTGATGGAAACCGACTGGAACGAAACCCATCCGCAGATCAACGACGGCCTGATCCGTAGCGTGATCTCGAAGGCGATGGGCAACTCGTACGTGACGGCCGAGCGTAACAAGTACCGCACGCGTCTCGATTCGGCACCGAATGGCGGCACTTACGTGTTCATCAGCCAGAAGGGCATGCGCGAAGCGATCACGGGCGCGAACAACGATTCGAGCAAGTGGGAACCGAAGCCGAACGATCCGGCGCTCGAGACCGAATACCTGAAGCGGTTGATGGCCGTGCTCGCACAGAACGAGCAGCGCGCGAAGAACGGCGAGCCGCCGATCGCGAACATCAAGGACAACACGGTAGCGAAGGACAAGAAGGCCGACACCGACGCATCGTCGAAGGCGGCTGCAGCGATTGCCGCGCAAAACGTCACCCGCACGTCGGCGCAGGGTAACGATGCGGCCGACGCCGCCGTGCCGTCGGAGGTCACGCTCGGCGAGCCGTACGACCGGTCGTGGCTGCACGTCGGTCTCGCGCTCGATCGTGCGAACTTCACGGTTGACGATCGCGATCGCACGAAGGGCCTGTATTTCGTGCGCTACGTCGATCCGAAGGATCTGAGTTCGGCCGAGCAGGGCTTCTGGAGCCAGCTGTTCCACGGCAAGAAGGAAAAGCAGGCGAAGCAGTACCGTGTCAACGTGAAGGCGCTCACGGCCGACCAGACCCGCGTTGCGGTCGTCGACGATTCGGGTTCGGTCGACACGTCGTCGGCGGCTCGTCAGATCATGGGGCTGCTCGTGAATCAGCTTCGCTGATTTCGACGTTTCTCCGCACCCGTGAAAAGCCCGCCACATGGCGGGCTTTTTTCATGGCCGCTCGTCTGCGCACGCGTGTGCGGGAGGTTCGGTCCCTCCTCGTGACGTTACGTAACATCCGCGCGTTACGGCGGCAGAACGTCTGCCACATTGTCACCAACAAAAAATTTGTCCTTATAAATCAAAGGGGTACTCGGTGCATGGCGGCTGGCATGCAATCTGCTTTATATATTGGAATCGTTGGAACAGGGAGGGTGGCGTCAGATGCCGGGGGTGCGCCGCGAGCGCCCGATCAACGGTATCGATGTCCTCGAATGCCGATGCGACAAGCATCGGCGTCAACAGATGACGATCCGCGCCAGCGTGCGGATCTCGATGGCCCCGTCGCCTATCCTCGTAGGGCGACGGTTTCGCCCGCGCTTCTCTGAAGCGCGGGCTATTTTTTTGGGGCCGTCGTGCGGTGCCGTGCTGGCGTAACCGATGCGCGATTCACGATTCGCGTATTCTCGGACTTTTCCAGATGAAGGGGGCGGGAATGGCGGAAATTGCAGTCGTGGCGCTGATCGTGGCGAAGCCGGGCGCCGAGGAGATGTTGCGCGCCCAGCTCGAAGGGATCGTCGAGCCGACCCGCAATGAAGCAGGCGCATTGCAATACGACCTGCATCGGGACCTGAAGGAGCCCGCGCGGTTCGTATTCGTCGAGCGCTGGGAAAGCGAGGAGGCACTTGCCGCTCATGCGCGCTCCGCGCACATTCTCGCTTATCGCGAAGCGGCCGCGAACTGGATCGAGCGTTCCGAAATCCGCGTGCTGTCGAAGCTCGTCTGAGCCGGGTGGGGCGACCGGACGCGTCCGGTCGCGGGGTGCGTCAGTGCGACGTGTTGGGTACGTCGAGGATCAGGATGATCGTCCAGTCGGCGTCGCCGTCGTGATGATACTGGCGCTCTGCGACGATGAACGGTTGCTGCTTGCCTTGGGGGCCGAGGAAAAGCACGTCGCCCTCCATCGGCAGGCACTCGATCGGCGGCAGCGCGAGAAACGCGTCGGCCGAGCCGCGGGGCATCAGTTGCTTGATCTGGCGAGTGGCGGCTTCGGTCCACTCGATGTCGAGTTGAATGTTGCTCATGCTGTCCTCCGCACCGGGGTGCGCACGGGTGGAAAATTTCGGTGCGCGACTTTAGCACAGCGCACGGGCACCGCAACCAAAAAAGCCGAACCCGGTTGCCCGGATTCGGCTTTTCGCTTGTGCGGTGCCGCCGAACTTACTGGCTGGCAGCGTCTGCGGCCTTGGCAGCCTTCTTGCCGGCCTTCTTCGCTGCTGCCTTGTGGTGAGCAGCCTTCTTGCCGTGATGATGCTCTTCCTGCATCGCCGGCTGTGCGGCTTCGGCCGCTTGCTGCTGCTGCAGTGCTTGTGCGCGCTGCTCGATCTCGGAGATCTTGGCCGGATCGGTGATCGTCTTGATTTCCGTGCTCTCTTGCGCATACGCTGCGCCAGTCAGCGCCGACATCGCTACCAGGATAGCCAGGGACGTCTTCTTCATTGCTTTACCTCCGCTAAGTGGTGATGAACCCGAGTGTTGCCGTTTTGTCTGGCGACTGCAATCGAGTGCGTGTCGAGTGTAACAAAAGTGACGGATCAATGTGCATCCGATCGCGGCACGACGCAAGGCCCCGTTGAAGTCGCGCAACACTTCGTGCAGTTCGTCACGCGCCTGCCATCCTGGGCGCCGCCGCCATTTTCGTTCCGGTTTGCGCGAGTCGTCAGAACCATCCGAGCCATCGATAGACGTGGAATTGCGCGATGCCGATCAGTTCGTGCAGCGCCTGCTCGGCGTTGGCCACATTGCGCCAGCGCGGTAGCCAGCCCGTTTGCGCGCGTCGGCGATTCGCGTAAACGGGCTGCGGATCGATCCCGAAACGGCGGAAATCGAGCAATGCGCGGCGCATCTGATACGACGAGGTGACGAGAATGCGCGCGTCGTCATACTGTGAGCGTAGTATAGACGCAGTGAATTTCGCATTTTCGTAGGTTGTGCGGCTATCCGGTTCCAGTACGAGATCCGTGGGAGCGACGCCTTCGGCGACGAGTTGGCGCCCGTACACGGCCGCCTCGGTTTCGCCGTGATGCTGCGGGTCACCACCAGACATCACCACGGTGCAGCGCTCGGCCTGCTGCCGGCAAGTGCGATAGAGCGTCGCGACCTTGTGGATGCGTGCGGCTCCGTCAGGTGGTGGCCGTAGCCCGGTGTCGGTGCGCTGCGTTCCGGCGCCGATGAGAATCAGTGTGGTTCGCCCATGCATGTCCGGGTGCTCGACGGGTACGACACCCGCCTCGGTCCAGGCGATCAGCGGCGCGGCGAGCCAGCCTGTCGCGAGCAGCCAGAACACCACAACGGCAACGATCGAGATGATTCGACGCCGCTTGTGGCAGAGCATGAAACAGATGAAGAGAAGTACAAATGAATCGAACAGAATCAATTTGATTGGGGTATGGTGTCTTTTTATGGACGGCTGACGATCCGGCCCTGACGCGACGCCGAACGTCGGCCTCCAGAATCGGTGGCGGTATCGGCTGGCGGAGATTCCGTCCGGCGCGCCGCTTCGCATTGTCGCTGCACTTTAAGAAAGAATCGAGATGGCCACGTATTCCAACGAAGCGGTGCTCGACGCATTGAGACGAGTGCAGTACCGCCAGGTACCGTGGGCACGCCGCCCGGGTGTGTTCGAGTATCTCCGTTCACTCGGGCTGATGGACACGGTCAGGCAGAAAACCGTTGCTCCCGCGCCGGGCTTCCACGCACCGGTCGACATTGCCGTGCTGACCGAAAGCGGTCGAGCCGAATTCTCGCGCCTCGAGCGCGACGAGAAATTACTTTCCTGGACCGATCGCCGCATGGCCGACTACGCATTGAGCGAAGCAAGTGCCGTGGCGATTCTCGAAAGCCGCCTGTAGCGGCCGATCATCCCGTCGCGCGCATCGCCGGGCGGCTGGCGATGCCAAAAAAAAGCCCGTATCGCGAGGATACGGGCGTACCGGATACTTTTGCTGTTGCCACGCTGTGCTCATGGCAACGTTGTGACTCGTCGCATGCGGCGCAGTTCCCGACTGCGGGCATTTTCTTTGGCGAAATCCTTAAATTGGCAGGACTACGGATGGCGCGGTCCGTCGGACGGCTGCGAGCCAACGCGCGCCCGCGCATTGCTGGCGATGTCGCCGCGCAGATCGCCACGCGGCACGGTCTGCCGGCTGGGCGAGTTGGCGGACGGTGGCTGGCGGACGGTGTTCCGGTGATCCTGCTGATGATGGGGCGGCTTCGCGCGATCATCGGCCCGGGCTGGAGCGGACAGCGCCAAGGAAATGACAATGCCGCATGCAACGAGCAGTGACATTGGTTTCATGGCGGGGCTCCCTTCAAGCCGTCGACGCGGCCTGTTGATATGTCGCTAAGGTAAGCGTGGGAGTGCAGGCTTGCTGTAAATATTGGTAAATAGATGTATCTTGGCACGACAACGGTAATCGACGGCAATGCAGGCGTCGCGAACGGGTCGCGTCGCAGAAAGAAACCGGGCGGCCGTAGCCGCCCGATCGAGCATTCGTTACGCCATCTTGACGGGCGCGCGCCAGGATTCCGGATTGGTCCAGAAGGCGCCGCGCAGCCGGTCGCGGCTCGGCGGTGCGGGCGGCTTCGCCGCGCTTGCGCCGATGCGCCCGCGCAGGGAGATCTGCCGGCCGCTCGTGCCGAGTCGCTTCACGATTTCGGCGAGCGTGCCGTCCGCCTGCCATTCGTCGAAGCGACGGCGGCAAGTCGGCGGCGACGGATAGCGGCCCGGCAGCTTCGACCAGCCTTCACCCGTCGACAGCACCCACAGCACGGCGTTCACCACCGAGCGGGCTTCCACGCGGGGGCGGCCGCGCCGCTCACTCCGTGCGGGTTCCGAGCAAAACAGACCCTCGACCAGCGCCCACTCGTTATCTCTCAAATCGTCGAACAGCATCATGTCCTCACCTCAGCGAAGCTAACTCCGGTGCGCTGCCCTGCGCCGCGCACTCTTCAAGCACTCGATCGTCGAGTGCCGGGTGGGGGCGTCCGGTTGGCCGGCAGCGGCGTTTCTGCTCTTCCGTCCGACGAAACCTGCGCCCTGTGCGCCAGGTAATGCACGAAGCGTGCCATGTCGGAGGTAATTCCCTCGTGAGCCGCTTGGCAGCGAGCTAACGGCTAAGTCAGCTAGGGGCGTATAAGACGCCAAAATAACCCGCCAGCAAATCGGGACAATCACCAATCTTGTGCAGTTCGCCCGCGCCACGTGCGTTCGCGGATGTATTGCACCGCAGCGAAACATGTGGGGCAGGTGCCTGATTCGCACATCGAAGCCGGATTCGCGCATTAAAATCACGCATCGATATCGACGATTGATGAGGTCGGGAAATGAACGTCACGCTGCGCCAGCTTCGCGTTTTCATCGAGGTCGCGCGGCTCAAGAGCTTCAGTCGCGCGGGCGGCGAGATCGGGCTCACGCAGTCTGCGGTCAGCCGCTGCGTGCGCGAGCTCGAAGCCGAGCTCGGATTGAAGCTGATCGACCGCACGACGCGCGACGTGCAACTGACCGATGTCGGTGCGAACCTGATCGCGAGCGTGTCCCGTCTGCTCGACGATCTCGACGACACGCTGCGTGAGATTCGCGAGATCGGCGAGCAGCGCCGCGGGCGCGTGATCGTCGCGGCCAGCCCGACGATCGCATGCCGGCTGATGCCGCGCGTGGTGGCGTCGTGCGAGCGCCAGTTTCCGTTCGTGACGCTCGGCTTGCGCGACGACGTGCAGAGCGATGTGTTGCGCAAGGTGAAGTCGAGCGAGGTCGACTTCGGCGTCGTGATCGGGCCGCTCACGGTAGCCGATCTCGTCTGCGAATCGCTGATGACCGATTCGTTCTGCCTGGTCGCGCGCGCCGACCATCCGCTCGCGGCGCGTGCCGAGGTGCCCTGGACGGCGCTGGACGGCGAGCGCCTCGTGCTCCTCGATCATGCGTCGGGAAGCCGGCCGCTGATCGATGCCGCGCTGGCTGCCCATCGCGTCAACGCGACGGTCATGCAGGAGCTCGGGCATTCGGCGACCGTGTTCGGGCTCGTCGAGGCCGGCGTCGGTGTGAGCGTACAGCCGTGGCTGTCGCTGCCGCTGCCTGCCGGCTCGACGCTCGTCGCGCGGCCGCTCACGCCGCGCACCGAGCGCACGGTCGAGCTGGTGCGCCGCCGCGACCGATCGTTGTCGCCCGCTGCGCAGGCGATCTGGGAGCTCGTGCGACAGATGCCGGCAAGGGCGGAGGATCTCGACTGACGCGCAGCGCTGTGCACCGGTCCGGCTTGAGGGCCGGTACACTACGCGGATCGTGTTCCTCGATGGTGGTGCTCGATGACGCATTCCGCAGACTTTCTTCCGGTGGCCGGCGCGCCGGCGGCGCGCGACGCGGTGCACGCGTTGCGACCGTCGTTGATCCGGGAGGTGGCAAACGCCGGCTTTGGCGTGCCGGACATGCTGCCGTTCTGGTTCGGCGAATCCGATCGCGTGACGCCGGACTTCATCCGCGACGCCGCAGCCGCGGCGCTGCGCGATGGCGCAACCTTCTACACGCACAACCTCGGTACTGCGCCGCTGCGCGACGCGATCGCGGCCTACGTCAGTGCCCGTCACGGCGCGACGGCGTCCGATACCGTGGCCGTGACGAGTTCGGGCGTGAGCGCGCTGATGCTGGCTGCGCAGATGCTGGTCGGTCCGGGCGAGCGGGTCGTCGCGGTCACGCCGCTGTGGCCGAATCTCGTCGAGATTCCGAAGATCCTTGGCGCGCAGGTCGAATGCGTGCCGCTCGGCTATGGCGATGCGGGCTGGCAACTCGATGTCGGGCGGCTGCTTGCGGCGCTGACACCCGATACGCGGATGCTGCTGATCAACTCGCCGAACAATCCGACCGGCTGGACGATGTCGCGCGACGACCAGCAAGCCGTGCTCGCCCATTGCCGCCGCCACGGCATCTGGCTGGTTGCCGATGAGGTGTACGAGCGGCTCGCGTTCGGCGCGGACGGCGCGCCATCGTTCCTCGACATTGCGTCGCGCGACGAGCGGGTCGTCGTCGTGAATTCGTTTTCCAAAGCGTGGGCGATGACGGGCTGGCGCCTGGGGTGGCTCATTGCGCCGGCGGCGGTGATGGGCGACCTGTCGAAGCTCGTCGAGTACAACACGTCATGTGCGCCAGGCTTCGTGCAGGCCGCGGGCGAAGTCGCGCTACGCGATGGCGAGCCGTTCGTGCGGTCGTTCGTCGCGGCACTGCGCGATGCGCGCGATCACCTGGTCGCTGCGCTGCGTACCCTGCCGGGCGTCGAGGTGCCGCCTCCACCGGGCGCGATGTACCTGTTCCTGCGCCTGCCGGGCGCGGCCGACAGCCTGGCGTTCTGCAAGACACTGGTGCGCGATGCGGGGCTCGGCCTTGCGCCCGGGCGCGCATTCGGCCCGGAGGGGGAAGGGTTCGTGCGCTGGTGCTACGCATGCGATCCAGCGCGACTCGACGCGGGCGTCGAACGGCTGCGCCGGTTCCTCGCGCGCGGCGGAGCCGCCCGCTGAAGCGGGGCCGGAGCGGACACGGCGCACTGGCGGCAGCCCGTTCGGCTCATCTTTACGCACCGGGCAATTTTGCGTAATATGGCGCTCAGTCACGCGGTTCCGTCGTTGAGCCGTGCTGTTCCGTCCGGTTTGGGCCTGGCCTGAAGTTGGTTCGCCGCCCCCGGTTCGTGCTCCCATCAATATGACCGATCAGAATCGGGCGAGCGCGTCTTCCGTTCCTTTCGTCTGTTTGTTGATCCGGTTCGTTTGACCACAGGGTCTGACCTAGCTGCATGAATACCCAAGAGGCGAAGATCGTCCTCGAGACTGCTTTGATCTGTGCGCAGGAACCGCTGAAACTCGGCGATTTGCGCAAGCTCTTTGCCGACGGCGTGTCGGCTGACACGGTCCGCACGTTGCTCGAAGATCTGAAACAGGATTGGTCCGGCCGCGGCGTCGAACTGGTGGCGCTGGCAACCGGATGGCGCTTCCAGAGCAAGCCGGCGATGCGTCACTATCTGGATCGCCTGCATCCCGAGAAGCCGCCGAAATATTCGCGCGCGGTGCTCGAAACGCTCGCGATCATCGCGTACCGGCAGCCCGTCACGCGCGGCGACATCGAAGAAATTCGCGGTGTGACGGTCAATACGCAGGTGGTCAAGCAACTCGAGGATCGCGGCTGGATCGAAGTGATCGGCCATCGCGACGTGCCGGGGCGCCCGGCGCTGTATGCGACGACCAAGCAGTTCCTCGACGACCTCGGCCTGAAGGCGCTCGATGATCTGCCTGCGCTCGAAGAGCCGGCCGCGAACATCGAGGCTGCGCTGCTGGCTCAGCAGGCAATGGATTTCGACGAGGGCATGTCGGTTGCCGACGATGCGGCGGGCGATACGTCGCACGCGGATGAGGCATCCGCCGGCCAATCGGCGGGATTGCCGGATGGTCCTGCAGCGGACGTCGCGTCGACGCAGGAAATCCCGAGCCGCGATACGCTCGATGCTGATCGCGGGCAAACGGAACAATTGGAACAGGCTGGCGCCGAAGCAGTGCCGGCCGGTGTGCAGCCCGAGCCGCTGCGCGCGGATTGGAGCGAGGAAGATCGCAAGCCGGCTGCCGAAACGGTTGCCGGAGACGGAGCGGAAGCGGCCGGCGACATGCCCGGCGAGGCCGGCCAGGCCGACGCCTCCCGTTCCCGTCCCGCGGACGGCGAGATGCTGGACGATACGTCCGACAGTCTCGCCGACGCCGTACGAAGCGCCAGTGCACCGATCGGTGCCGACGCGCTGCCGGACGACGAAGCAGAACCCGAACAGCGTCGCGCCTGATCGCGGCCAACTTCTTGCCGCGCCCGAGCCGGGCGCGAGACCTGACATTTTGAGGTTGTTTTGACAGATATCCACGATATTGAATCGTCCGCGCCTGCCGTGCAGGCAGCGCGTGCCGACGATGCGCCGGAGCAGGGCGCTTCGGCCGAGGGTGGCGACGAGCGTCCCCGCCGCGGTCTGCGGCGAGGCCCGCGTAGCCTGATCGCGCGGCGTCGCGCGGCGGCCAAGTCGAAGGGCGCCGAAGGCGAGCCGCAGGGCGAAGAAAGCGCTGACGCGCAGCCGGCCGAAGCCGCCGAAGCGCAGCAGCCGGCGCGTGCGCCGCGCAAGGAAGGTGCGGCCAAGGGTGCTCGCAAGCCGGCCGCCAAGCGCGAAGGTGCGGCCAAGGCCCCGGGCGGCCAGGGTGGCCAGGGCCGTCGCGGCGCTGCGGCGAAGGTTGAAAGCGGCACGGTGAAGGCGGAAGGCGATGCGTCCCAGGACGAGCTGTTCGCCTACGTGACGTCGCCGGCATTCGATGCGGACAATTCCGCGGGCGGTAGCGGCGTGCGTGCGCCGATGCTGCGTCGCGGCCGCAGCCAGCCGGCGAACAAGCGTGTGCTGTCGCCGGACGACGATGCACCGAAGCTGCACAAGGTGCTGGCGGAAGCGGGCATGGGCTCGCGTCGCGAAATGGAAGAGCTGATCGTCGCCGGCCGCGTGTCGGTGAACGGCGAGCCCGCACACATCGGCCAGCGCATCATGCCGACCGACCAGGTGCGGATCAACGGCAAGCCGGTCAAGCGCAAGCTGCCGAACAAGCCGCCGCGCGTGCTGCTGTACCACAAGCCGACGGGCGAGATCGTCAGCCACGCAGATCCGGAAGGCCGTCCGTCGGTGTTCGACCGCCTGCCGCCGATGAAGACGGCGAAATGGCTCGCGGTGGGCCGCCTCGACTTCAATACCGAAGGTCTGCTGATGCTGACGACTTCGGGTGACCTCGCGAACCGCTTCATGCATCCGCGCTACAGCGTCGAGCGCGAGTACGCGGTGCGCGTCGTCGGCGAGCTGGCCGAAGGCATGCGGCAGAAGCTGCTGCATGGCGTCGAGCTCGATGACGGCCCGGCGAACTTCCTGCGCATCCGCGACGGTGGCGGCGAGGGCACGAACCACTGGTATCACGTCGCGCTGGCCGAAGGCCGCAACCGCGAAGTGCGCCGTATGTTCGAGGCGGTCGGCCTGATGGTGAGCCGTCTGATCCGTACGCGCCACGGCCCGATTCCGCTGCCGCGCGGTCTGAAGCGCGGTCGCTGGGAAGAGCTCGACGATGCGCAGGTGCGCAAGCTGATGGCGACCGTCGGCCTGAAGGCGCCGTCCGAGGAGAAGGGCAAGCGCGGCGGTGCCGGCCAGGCCGAGCGCCGTCAGCCCGATCCGATGCAGACGTCGATGGGCTTCATCGGCCGCGAGCCGGTGCTGACGACGCACGGGCAGCTGGATCAGCCGCGTCGCGGCGGTGGTCGCCGCGGCGGACCGGGCCTGCCGGGTCTGAGCGGCTACGGCAGCCTGCCGGTCGCGCCGTCGGGCTACGGCAATCGAACTGGCGGCGGCCGGGATGGCAACCGTGCGGGCGGCGGACGCGATGGTAATCGCGCTGGCGCTGGCGCTGGCGGTGGCCGTGGCGATGTCGACGGCAATCGTGCGTCGTATGGCGCGGGCCCCAAGCGCGACAGCGCGGGACCCAAACGCGGCGGCAGCAAGGGCGGCAACCGCAACCCGAACGGCAATCGAGCCGAGGGCGCCGCCGGCAACGGTGGTGGTGCACGCGGCGGCCAACGTCCGCAGCGCAGCCGCACGCGCAGCCGCTAAGCGTTCAGGCTGCGGCGGTGCAAAGCCGCCGGCGTACCGGAAGGATCGGCAGTCGTCCGGTTCTGTCGGTGCGACGCGTTGCGTTTATTGCTTTCGGCTATATATATGTCGCGTGCCGCTGCTTGGCCGCCGGCATAACCGATCACCGGCGTGCCACGATGGCGCCGGTCGATCGGGCAGCCCGATTTCGCATTTTGGGCCCGTAAAGGCAGGCAACACGCTGCTTTTACCGGCTGGCTTGGCGTTTACGCCAAAAATCGCTATAATCGCGAAGTCGCTGGGCGTACGGATTCAATGTGCGGCTCAGGTGCGACCACCAGTAAGAAGATGGGCGTTCCGCCCATTTTTTTTTGCTGAAACGGTTAGGCATCTCGGGTAGCGCTTCCTGCGCCGGCTAAGGCGCGCGCCCGCGGGTGAATCGCGAGCGGCGGGCGCGAACACCTGAGAGGACACAGTGCAACTGACGGAACTGATAGAAACCACGGTCACCGGGCTCGGCTACGAGCTGGTGGATCTCGAGCGCACCGGGCGCGGCATGCTTTGCATCTACATCGATCAGCCTGCCGGCATCTCGCTCGAAGATTGCGAAAAGGTCACGCGTCAGCTCCAGCACGTCTTGACGGTCGAAAACATCGATTACGAACGGCTCGAAGTCTCGTCCCCGGGGCTCGACCGCCCGTTGAAGAAGCTGGCCGACTTCGAGCGCTTCGCCGGCAGCGAAGTTTCCGTGACTTTGAAAAAGCCGCTGGACGGGCGCAAGACGTACCGGGGCATTCTGCACGCGCCGAATGGCGAAACGATCGGTTTGGAATTTGAGAGGAAGAAGGGCGAGGCGGCCATGCTGGATTTCACGCTGGCCGATATCGACAAAGCCCGCCTGATTCCGCAAGTTGACTTTAGGAGCCGCAAATAATGAGTCGCGAAGTGTTGATGCTGGTGGATGCGCTGGCGCGCGAGAAAAACGTCGACAAGGATGTGGTGCTGGGCGCCCTCGAGGCTGCGCTCGCGTCCGCTTCCAAGAAGCTGTTCGACGAAGGCGCCGAAATCCGCGTCCATATCGATCGCGAAAGCGGCGAGCACGAAACCTTCCGTCGCTGGCTCGTCGTACCCGACGAGGCAGGCTTGCAGGAGCCGGATCGCGAGATCCTGCTGTTCGAAGCACGTGAGCAGAAGCCCGACGTTGAAGTCGGCGAGTATGTCGAGGAACCCGTTCCGTCGATCGAGTTCGGTCGCATCGGCGCGCAGGCCGCGAAGCAGGTGATCCTGCAGAAGGTGCGCGACGCCGAGCGCGAGCAGATCCTGAACGACTACCTCGAGCGTGGCGAAAAGATCATGACGGGTACGGTGAAGCGCCTCGACAAGGGCAACTTCATCGTCGAATCGGGCCGTGTCGAGGCGCTGCTGCGCCGCGATCAGCTGATCCCGAAGGAAAACCTGCGCGTGGGTGACCGCGTGCGCGCGTACATCGCGAAGGTCGACCGCACCGCGCGCGGCCCGCAGATCGAGCTGTCGCGTACGGCGCCCGAATTCCTGATGAAGCTGTTCGAGATGGAAGTGCCGGAAATCGAGCAGGGTCTGCTCGAGATCAAGGCGGCTGCCCGCGACCCGGGCGTGCGCGCGAAGATCGGCGTCATCGCGTACGACAAGCGGATCGATCCGATCGGCACCTGCGTCGGCATCCGCGGTTCCCGCGTGCAGGCCGTGCGCAACGAGCTCGGTGGCGAAAACATCGACATCGTGCTATGGTCGGAGGATCCCGCCCAGTTCGTGATCGGCGCGCTCGCGCCGGCAGCTGTTCAGTCGATTGTCGTCGATGAAGAAAAGCACTCGATGGACGTCGTCGTCGACGAGAACGAGCTGGCTGTCGCGATCGGCCGCAGCGGTCAGAACGTTCGCCTTGCAGGCGAGCTGACCGGCTGGCAGATCAACATCATGACGCCGGACGAATCCGCCCTGAAGCAGGGTGAAGAGCGCGACCGGCTGCGTGCGCTGTTCATGGCGCGTCTCGACGTCGACGAAGAAGTTGCCGACATCCTGATCGACGAAGGCTTCACGAGCCTGGAAGAGATCGCGTACGTGCCGCTCAACGAAATGCTCGAAATCGAGGCGTTCGACGAGGACACCGTGCACGAACTGCGCAACCGCGCACGCGACGCGCTGTTGACGATGGCCATCGCGAACGAAGAAAAGGTCGAGAACGCAGCGCTGGATCTCAAGAGCCTCGACGGCATCACGCCGGAGTTGCTTGCGAAGCTGGCCGAACACGGCATGCAGACGCGAGACGATCTCGCCGAGCTGGCAGTGGATGAACTGGTCGACATGACCGGGATGGAAGAGGATGCCGCTAAGGCGTTGATCATGAAAGCACGTGAACACTGGTTCCAGTGAGAAATGACCATGGCGCACTGATTTGATGGCGGCCGTATGGCCTGACCCGATGCTAACCGCAAGGAATCGGTCCTTGCACTAAGAGGAATGAATGGCGAGTAACAACGTAGCCCAATTTGCCGCGGAACTGAAAATGCCTGCTGGTGTGCTGCTCGAACAGCTGCAGGCAGCGGGCGTCCAGAAAGCGAGTGAAGACGATGCGCTGTCCGAAACGGACAAGGCGCGTCTGCTCGATCATTTGCGCAAGTCGCACGGCGCAACCGACGGCGACAAGCGCAAGATCACGCTGACCCGCAAGCATACGTCGGAGATCAAGCAATCTGACGCGACGGGCAAGGCTCGCACCATTCAGGTCGAGGTCCGCAAGAAGCGTACGTTCGTCAAGCGCGACGACGCGAGCGAGGGTGCGGAACAGGGTCAGGCGCAGGTCGCCGAAGCGGATGACGATGCAGAACTGAAGCGTCGCGAAGAAGAAGCGCGCCGCGAGGCCGAGCTGCTCGAGAAGCAGGCGCAGGAACTGCGCGAGCGTCAGGAGCGCCTCGAGCGCGAGGAAGCGGAGCGCCGTGCCCGCGAGGAAGCGGCTGAAGCCGAGCGCCGTCGTGCCGAGGAAGAAGCGGCGGCGAAGCGTGCCGCGGCCGAAGCTGCGGCGGCACAGCAGCAGGCAGCCGCACAGCAGCAGGCGGCCGCACAGCAGGCTGCTGCTTCCGAACCGGAAGCGGCGACTGCGCAGTCCGCGCAGGACGAAGCACGCGCAGCCGCCGAACGTGCGGCACAGCGCGAAGCGGCGAAGAAGGCTGAAGACGCTGCCCGCGAGGCGGCGGACAAGGCGCGCGCCGAGCAGGAAGAGATCAGCAAGCGTCGTGCGGCGGCAGAAGCCGAAGCGCGTGCGATTCGCGAAATGATGAACACGCCGCGCAAGGCCGTGGTCAAGGCAGTCGAGCCGCCGAAGCCGGTCGAGCCGCCGAAGCCGGCCGAAGCGAAGGGCACGCTGCACAAGCCGGCAAAGCCGGAAGGTGCGCAGGCGCGTCCGGCCGTGAAGAAGCCGGCCGGTGCTGCAGCACCGGCTACGACTGCGCCGGCAGGCGCGGGCGACCGCAACAAGAAGCCGGGCGCAGGCAAGGGCGGCTGGCAGGACGACGCATCGAAGCGTCGCGGTATCAAGACGCGCGGCGATTCGAGCGGCGGCGTCGACCGCGGCTGGCGCGGCGGCCCGAAGGGTCGCGGCCGTCACCAGGACAGCTCGACGTTCCAGGCGCCGACCGAACCGATCGTCCGCGAAGTGCACGTGCCGGAAACCGTGTCGGTTGCCGACCTCGCGCACAAGATGTCGGTCAAGGCCTCCGAAGTCATCAAGGTGATGATGAAGATGGGCCAGATGGTCACGATCAACCAGGTGCTGGACCAGGAAACGGCGATGATCATCGTCGAGGAACTGGGCCACCGCGCGGTTGCCGCGAAGCTGGACGATCCGGAAGCGCTGCTCGTCGAAGGCGAAACGGGTACCGATGCGGAGCAACTGCCGCGTCCGCCGGTCGTCACGGTCATGGGTCACGTCGACCACGGCAAGACCTCGCTGCTCGACCACATCCGCCGCGCGAAGGTTGCCGCTGGCGAAGCGGGCGGCATTACGCAGCACATCGGCGCTTATCACGTCGACACGCCGCGTGGCGTCATCACGTTCCTCGATACGCCGGGTCACGAAGCGTTCACGGCAATGCGTGCACGCGGCGCGAAGGCGACCGACATCGTGGTGCTGGTGGTGGCAGCCGACGACGGCGTGATGCCGCAGACGAAGGAAGCCATCGCCCACGCAAAGGCAGGCGGGGTGCCGATCGTCGTCGCGATCAACAAGATCGACAAGCCGGACGCGAATCTCGATCGCGTCAAGCAGGAACTGGTCGCGGAAGGCGTCGTGCCGGAAGAGTACGGTGGCGATTCGCCGTTCGTGCCGGTTTCGGCGAAGACGGGCGCGGGTATCGACGATCTGCTCGAGAACGTGCTGCTGCAAGCCGAAGTGCTGGAACTGAAGGCACCGGTCGAGGCGCCGGCCAAGGGCATCGTGATCGAAGCGAAGCTCGACAAGGGCAAGGGCCCGGTCGCGACGATCCTGGTGCAGTCCGGTACGCTGAACCGAGGCGACGTCGTGCTGGCGGGTACGGCCTACGGCCGCGTGCGCGCGATGCTCGACGAGAACGGCAAGCCGACGAAGGAAGCCGGCCCGTCGATCCCGGTCGAAATCCAGGGTCTGTCGGAAGTGCCGGGTGCGGGCGAAGAAGTGATCGTGCTGCCAGATGAACGCAAGGCGCGTGAAATCGCACTGTTCCGTCAAGGCAAGTTCCGCGACGTCAAGCTTGCGAAGCAGCAGGCCGCGAAGCTGGAAAGCATGCTCGAGCAGATGGGCGAAGGCGAAGTGCAGAACCTGCCGCTCATCATCAAGGCGGACGTGCAAGGCTCGCAGGAAGCACTCGTGCAGTCGCTGCTCAAGCTGTCGACCGACGAAGTGCGCGTGCAGATCGTGCACAGCGCGGTGGGTGGCATCAGCGAAAACGACGTCAACCTCGCAACGGCATCGAAGGCGGTCATCATCGGCTTCAACACGCGTGCAGATGCACAGGCGCGCAAGCTGGCCGAGTCGAACGGCATCGACATCCGTTACTACAACATCATCTATGACGCAGTGGATGAGGTGAAGGCGGCGATGTCGGGCATGCTGGCGCCGGAGAAGCGCGAAGTCATCACCGGCATGGTCGAGGTGCGCCAGGTCTTCAAGGTACCGAAGATCGGTGCAGTCGCCGGCTGTATGGTGACGGACGGTATCGTCAAGCGCTCGTCGTCGGTGCGCGTGCTGCGCAACAACGTCGTGATCTTCACGGGCGAACTCGAATCGCTGAAGCGCTTCAAGGACGACGTGAAGGAAGTGAAGCAAGGCTTCGAGTGCGGTATGTCGGTGAAGAACTTCAACGACATCGTCGAAGGCGACCAGTTCGAAGTCTTCGAAGTGACCGAAGTCGCGCGTACGCTGTAACCCTCGCGCATCGGCTCATGGGCGGGGCAGGCTTGGGCCTGTCCCGCCCATTTTCATGGTGGCGTGCCAACACTGGCCGCCGCTTTATCCTGATAAACGGATCACGGATCGATCATGTCCAGGAAACGTACTTCCCCCAATCGCAACGTGCAGATCGCTGACCAGATTCAGCGCGATCTGTCCGAACTCATCATGCGCGAGGTCAAGGACCCGCGCATCGGCATCGTGACCATCCAGAGCGTGGAACTCACGCCGGATTACGCGCACGCGAAGGTTTACTTCACCGCGTTGACCGGCGATCCGGCCAAGACGCAGGAAGCGCTGAACCATGCGTCGGGTCACTTGCACAACCTGTTGTTCAAGCGCCTGCACATTCATACGGTGCCGACGCTGCATTTCCACTACGACCAGACGATCGAGAAGGCCGTCGAAATGTCGCGCCTGATCAAGGAAGCGAACTCGACGCGCGCGAAGGACGATGACGAGGCCGACGCGGCCGCCAAGGACGACTGAGCTCGACCGGCCTATGACGACTGCAGCACCCCAACGTCCGCGCGTGCCCCGGCGCGTGCTGGACGGCGTCCTCCTGCTCGACAAGCCGATCGGCCTGTCGAGCAACGACGCACTGATTCGCGCGAAGCGCCTGCTGCTCGCGAAGAAAGCCGGTCACACCGGCACGCTCGATCCGCTGGCTTCGGGCTTGTTGCCGCTGTGCTTCGGCGAGGCGACGAAGTTCTCGCAGGATTTGCTCGAAGCCGACAAGACCTACGAAGCGACGATGCGTCTCGGTCAGCGTACGGCCACCGGCGACGCGGAAGGTGAGGTGATCGACACGCGGCCCGTCGAATGCGACCGTGCGGCGGTAGAAGCCGCGCTCGTGCGCTTCACCGGCGATATCGTGCAGGTGCCGCCGATGTATTCGGCGCTCAAGCGCGATGGCAAGCCGCTGTACGAATATGCGCGCGCGGGTCAAACCGTCGAGCGTGAGGGCCGCAACGTGACGATCCTCGCACTCGACCTGCTCGCGTGCGACCTGCCCGACGTGACGTTTCGCGTGACCTGCACCAAGGGCACTTACGTGCGCACGCTGGCCGAGGACATCGGCGAGGCGCTCGGTTGCGGTGCGCATCTGACGATGCTGCGTCGCACGGGCGTCGGCGCGCTGACGCTCGAGCATGCGGTGACGCTGGATGCGCTGTCCGACGCCGACGACGCGTCGCGCGATGCGTGGCTCCAGCCGGTCGACGCGTTGCTGTCGACGTTTCCGCTGGTTCGTCTCGATGAAACCAGTGCGAAGCGGTTCCTGCACGGCCAGCGTCTGCCGCTATCCGCGCTCGATCCGATCGATGCGGCAGAAGGCGGGCGTGTGCGTGTCTACGACGCGACGCGGCTGCTCGGTGTAGCGCGCAAGGCGAACGGCGTACTGGCGCCCGAACGGCTCGTCGTCACGGCTGGCTGACGCCGCCGAGCGAACGCGCTCCCGTCTGTCAAGTCCTGGAATAGGTTGACAGTATTCACCCGCTAAACGCCCGATGCACCGCATCGGGCGTTTTGTATTTGAGGGCGGCATGGGGCCGCTCGCAGTTGTAGATGTTCACCGACTGTTCGACCATCTTTGCGGCCTGCTTGAGATCGGCCGGGCGATGCAGTAAGAACTCGCCTTTAAGGATGCCGTTGATCCGCTCTGCCAGTGCATTCTGATAGCAGTCGTAGCCATCGGTCATCGAGCAGCGCAGACCATGGCGTCGATGGATGTCCTGGTAATACGTCGAGCAGTACTGGATTCCGCGATCGGAATGATGGATCAACGGCTGGCGGCTTCGGCGCGTACGCAACGCCTTCTTGAGCGCCTGACTGACTTGCTCGGTCTGCAGGCTGTCATGGACGTGGTAGCCGACGATCTTGCGCGAGAACGCGTCGGTCACAAGGCTCAGGTACACGAACGGACCAGCGGTCGGCAGATAGGTGATGTCGGCAACCCAAACCTGCTCGGGGGCTTTCGGCACGATTTGCTCCGGGCCGGCTTTCAATAGGTTCGGATGGCGCCGGAAGCGGTGATGGCTATGGGTGGTCTTGTGATATGCGCGGTGTGGTGCGACCAGTAGGTGCGCGGTGCGCAGCACGTCGAACAGCCGGTCCCGCCCCAGCTTGATACCACGCTCGACCAGCGTTGGTCCGAGCAGATGATGCAGCTTGCGCGTGCCCAGCCTCGGTTGTCGCAGGCGGATGTTCTGTACCAGTGAGGTGACGGTCTCGGCTTGCGAGCAGCGATGAGCCTCGCTCTGGCAACGCTTGTAATACGCTTGGCGGCTGATGCCCATGTATCGGCAGGCCCGCTCGACGCTCAGCTTTTCGACCCGCCTTTGCGCGACGACCTGCCCGAAGGCTTTTTTACGGTGATCCCGTAGTCCTTGCGCATCACGTCGATCACCGCCTCGAACAGCGCGGCTTTCTCCTGCGCTTCTCGCAACTGCGTCTCCAACTCCTTGATGCGCTGCTCCGGCGTGAGCGGCTTCGAATCTTGCTTCGGCATGGTGGAACCTGATCGCGCACGACCGGATGGATCGGCCCAATCCTGCAAGCCGTGCTTACGTAACCATACCAGCACCGTCGAGCGGCCCTGAATGCCGTAGCGTCGCTGCGCCTCTTTGTAAGTCAGATCGCCTTTTTCGACTTGCACCACCACCGACAGCTTAAAAGCCAGGCTGTAGTCCCGCTGCGTCCGCTTGATCCCTTGCTCCATCTGGCACCTCCTCGCCTCAGCGAAAAAGTGTCAACCTATTTCAGGATGGGTCAGTCGAAATAAAAAAGCCCGGTCGAGGTCGACCGGGCTTTTTGTTTGCGTTCTGGCTGCGTGTTCAGTGTGCGGCCGATGCCGCGGCACCTGCATCGCCGCCACCTGAGCGCTCGGGCTTCGTGATCCAGATCAGCCCGATCAGCAGCACGAAGATCGCCGCGGAGATGTAGAACAGGTCGTTCACGCCGAGCTGCGCGGCCTGCTGCGTGGCCATGTTGTTGATCAGCCCGTGCGCCTGGTCCTGCGTCAGACCGAGGTTGCCCATCTGCGTGACGGCCTGGTTGAACGTCGGGTTGTAGACGTTCGTCTGCTCGACCAGTTGCGCGTGATGGAAGTTGTTGCGATGGTCCCAGGCCGTCTGGAAGATCGACGTGCCGATGCCGCCGCACATGATCCGCACGAAGTTCGACAGGCCCGATGCCGCGGGGATGCGGTGGCCGGGCAGGCCGGACAGCGTGATCGACACCAGCGGGATGAAGAAGCCGGCCATCGCGATGCCCTGCACGAGGGTCGGCAGGGTCAGCGACCATTCGTCGACACCCGTCGTGTAGCGCGACCGCATCCAGAAACACAGCGCAAACGTCAGGAACGACGCCGTCGAGATAAAGCGCGGATCGGTGCGCGGCAGATACTTCCCGGTGAGTGGCGACAGCAGGATGGCGAACAGCCCGACCGGCGCCATCACGAGACCGGCGTCGGTCGCGGTGTAGCCGATCTGCGTCTGCAGCCACAGCGGCAACAGCACGAGGTTGCCGAAGTACAGGCCGTATCCGATCGACAGTGCGACCGTGCCACCGGTGAAGTTCCGCATGCGGAACAGCGACAGGTCGACGACCGGGTGTTCGGCGGTCAGCTCCCAGATGACGAAGAACGCGAACGCGATAACGGCGGTCAGCGCAAGCACGATGATGGTCGTCGATTCGAACCAGTCGAGATCCTTGCCCTTGTCGAGCATGATCTGCAGCGAGCCGACCCAGATGACCAGCAATGCGAGGCCCACGCCGTCGATCGGCGCACGGCGCACGGCCGATTCCCGATTGCGATAGATCGCCCACGTCGCGGCGGCGGCGGCGATGCCGACCGGGATGTTGACGTAGAAGATCCACGGCCACGAGTAGTTGTCCGAGATCCAGCCGCCGAGGATCGGGCCGGCAACCGGCGCGATCAGCGTCGTCATCGCCCATAGCGCGAGCGCCATCGGCGCCTTGGCGCGCGGATAGCTCGACAGCAGGAGCGCTTGCGACAGCGGGATCATCGGGCCCGCAACCGCGCCTTGCAGCACGCGCGACCCAAGCAGGAACGGCAGGTTGGGCGAGAGCCCGCACATCCACGACGAAATCACGAACAGGATGATCGACGCGAGGAACAGGCGAACCTGCCCGAAGCGGTCGGTCAGCCAGCCGGTCAGCGGCACGGAGATCGCGTTCGCGACCGCGAACGACGTGATGACCCATGTGCCCTGGTCGGACGACACGCCGAGGTCGCCCGAGATGGTCGGGATCGCGACGTTCGCGATGGACGTGTCGAGCACGTTCATGAACACCGCGAGCGATACCGCGATCGTCCCGATCACGAGCTGCCCGCCCTGCAAGGGCGGGTGAGAGACAGGAGCCTGTGCCATGTCGGTTGTCTTTCCGGAGTCGGAACGGTTACATCATCTTCGCGATGGCGTTCGACTTCGCCGCGGCCGGTGCCGATGCGTTGCCGCCTGCGTTCTCGGCAACGATGCGGGCGATTTCGGCGTCGGCTTCGTCGCCATACTTCGCGAACACGTTGGTCTCGTAGACGGTGTTCGGCGCGTTCACGAGCTGGTCGCCGCGTTCGTCCTTGATGTCCACGTCGACCTGCATCGACAGGCCGATACGCAGCGGGTGCTTGTCGAGATCCTTCGGGTCGAGTTCGATCCGCACCGGCAGGCGCTGCACGACCTTGATCCAGTTACCCGTCGCGTTCTGCGCCGGCAGCAGCGAGAACGCCGAGCCGGTACCGGCCGAGAAACCGACCACCTTGCCGTGGTAGACCGCCGACGAGCCATAGATGTCGGCCGTCAGTTCGACCGGCTGGCCGATGCGCATGTGCTTGAGCTGGACTTCCTTGAAGTTCGCATCGACCCACACCGCGTTCAGCGGCACCACCGACATCAGCGGCGTGCCCGGCGACACGCGCTGGCCGACCTGCACCGAGCGCTTCGCGACATAGCCGGTGACCGGCGCGGGCAGCACGTTACGTGCGTTCGCAAGATAGGCATCGCGCACCTTCGCGGCCGCGGCCATCACGTTCGGATGCGATGCGATCGTCGTGTTTGCGGTCAGTGCGCGGTTCGACGCGAGTTGCTGCTGCGATGCGTCGAGCGATGCCTGGGCGGCGCGAACGGCGTCGCGTGCGTGCGAGATTTCTTCCTGCGACACGGCGCCCGTCTGTGCGACGGCTACGCGGCGACGGAGATCGTCCTCGGCTTTCGACAGGTCGGACTGGCGCAGTGCGACTTGCGCGCGGTACTGGTCGTCGTTGACGAACAGGCCGCGCACCTGGCGCACCGTCTGCGCGAGATTGGCTTCGGCCTGCTGCAGCGCGACCTGCGAGTCGGCCGGGTCGAGCACGACGAGCGGATCGCCGGCCTTGACCGTCTGCGTGTCGTCGGCCTTCACCGCGATCACGGTGCCGGTGACTTGCGGCGTGATCTGCACGACGTTGCCGTTCACGTACGCGTCGTCGGTCCCTTCATGGAAGCGGGCGACGAGGAAGTAATACAGGCCGTACGCAATGGCCGCGATCACGATGACCGCGACGAGCAGCGTCATCATTCGCTTGCGTTTGCCGTTGCTCTGCGGCTGCGCGCTGGCGGCGTTTTGTTGGTCGCTCATGGCGATTTTCTCCGTCCGTTATTTCGAGTGTCTGCGTAGTGGTGGCGCCGGATCAGTTGGCGGCCTGTTTTGTCGGCTTGTCGGCATCGGGCGCGGCGAGCGGCGTACCGGTCGCGTCGAACCCGCCACCCAGCGCCTTGATCAGCGCGAGCTGCATGTCGCGCCGGCGCATCTTCAGGTTGGTCACCGTCTGCTCCGATGCGAGGCGGTTGCTGTCCGCGGTCAGCACCTGCAGTTGCGGCGACAGGCCTGCCTTGTAGCGGATGACAGCGAGGTCATAGGCGCGCGTCGATGCGTCGAGTGCGCGTTGCGCATCGCCCATCTGGCGATCGACCGCGCGGATCGACGCGACCTGCGTCGCGACATCGTTCAGCGCACTGATCAGCGTCTGGTTGTAGTTCGCCACCGACAGGTCGAAGTCCGCATAGCGGCCCTTGAGCTGCGCGCGCAGCGCGCCGGCGTCGAAAATCGGCAGGTGGATCGCCGGGCCGAACTGCGCCTGGCGGCTCGCGAAGTTCAGGAATTTGCCCCAGCCGAACGCATCGAAGCCGAAGCCGGCCGCGAGGTTCACGTCGGGATAGAACTCGGCCTTCGCTTCCTTCACGTCGTGCATCGCGGCTTCGACCTGCCAGCGTGCGGCGACGATGTCGGGGCGGCGCGCGACGAGATCGGCCGGCAGGTTGCCGGGCAGCGCGACTTCGCCGCTCGGGTTCATCACGGGCGCGGCGATCTGCAGCCCGCGATCCGGGCCCTTGCCGAGCAGCGCCGCGAGCTGGTAGCGCACGGTCGTGATCTGGCCGTCGAGATCCGACAGCGAAGCCTGGGTCGTCGCGATATTGCCGCGGGCCGTCTGGCGTTCGACGTTGGTGTCGAGGCCGGCCGACACGCGGCCGTCGGTGATCTTGCCGACCGTCTCGCGGTTGGCGATCTCCCGTTGGGCGATATCGCGCAGCGCATAGAGCTGCGCGAGCGAGTTGTAGGTGCGTGCGACCGACGACGCGAGCGTGATGCGCGCCTGCTGCATGTCGGCTTCGGCCGCCTTTTCCTGCGACACGGCGGTGTGCAGGCGTTCGCGGTTCTTGCCCCACAGGTCGAGTTCCCACGAGGCACTCGCGAGCGCGTTGTTCTCGCTGTACCACTGGCCGCCGTACGGGGGCGGGAACAGTGCATTCGACGAATACAGCTCGCGTGTCCACGAATAGCTGGCTTCCGCCTTCGGCAGCAGGCTCGAACGCGACGATTCGATGTACGACGACGCCTTGGCGATACGCGCCTGCGCCTGCGCGATCGACGGATTGCCCTGCAGGGCTTCGTCGATCAGCTTCGGCAACTGCGGATCGCCGAACTGGCCGGCCCAGTCGAGCGCCGGCCACTGGCCGCCCTGGGCCGGCAGGCTCTGGGCGGATTCGAATTGCGACGCGGGGGCGATCTGCTTGTCGCTCTTGATGCCGATGTAGTTAGCGCAGCCCGCCAGCGCCAGTGCGGCGACCGCGGCGGCGACGGCGGCGCGGCACGACCCGGCGCGCACGGACAACGGGGAGGATTTCATCGCGCTGATCCCTGACTCGGAATGAATGATGGACACTGCAAGGATTCCCTTACATTAATCTGTCAAAAGTAATTGTTATGGCAACTATTACGTGATGCTGCCGCCGGCGGTCTCGCAGTAGTTGCTGAGAATGCGGCGCAGCATGCTCTTCAGGAACCCGACTTCTTCCGGCGTAAACCCGTCCAGCACCTGGTCGAGCACGCTGCGGAAAATGGGCGGCAGCCGCTCGGCGAGCGCACGGCCTTCGTCGGTCAGCTCGAGGCGCACGACGCGCCGATCCTCGATGCTGCGGACGCGGGACAGCAGGCCGCGTTTCTCGACCCGGTCGAGCAGGCGCGTGACCGCGCTCGCGTCGATCCCGTACTCGCGCGCGAGCTCGGCGGCCGTCGAGCATTTGCCGACCGCGATCATGAACAGCATGCTCGCCTGCGTGCCCGTGATGCCGAGCTCTTCCTGCGTGCGTTGCGTGACGAGGTTGGTCATCACCGACTTCACGCGCGACATCAGATAGCCGACGCTGTCGTTCATCTGATACGAAGACAGCGGCGAAACGGGCGGTTGGGTAGAAGAATCCGACATAAAACCCTGAAGCTGCAATAGTTGACTAGGCAGCAGTATAGGCACAGTTGCTTGCCGCGGCAAATGTTAATCGAACGGCAAAGGGCGCGCTTCGCGTCAGACAAATCCCTTATATCGATAAGGTTTTTGACCTCGTCGGTGATGCGGCTTCGGCATGATTGATGCGTTCGAGGGGAGGGCGTGCCGGCCAGCTTGTCGCGTCGCAACGTGCCCCATCAGCTCTCGACATTCTCACGTGCTATAATTTGTGGCTTTCCAAGCTGCAATGTGCGCGCGCCCGTGAAAAACGAGCGGGCGCGTTTGCGCGTTCAAACGATTTCCAGGTTTCTATGACCCGCGCCCTTCGCAATATCGCCATCATCGCCCACGTCGACCACGGCAAGACCACGCTCGTCGACCAACTGCTTCGCCAGTCCGGCACCTTCCGCGAGAACCAGCAGATTGCGGAGCGGGTGATGGACTCGAACGACATCGAAAAAGAGCGCGGGATCACGATTCTCGCGAAGAACTGCGCGGTCGAGTACGAAGGCACGCACATCAACATCGTCGACACGCCGGGGCACGCGGACTTCGGTGGTGAGGTGGAGCGCGTGCTGTCGATGGTCGACTCGGTGCTGCTGCTCGTCGACGCGGTCGAGGGCCCGATGCCCCAGACGCGCTTCGTCACGAAGAAGGCGCTCGCGCTCGGCCTGAAGCCGATCGTCATCGTCAACAAGATCGACCGTCCGGGTGCGCGGATCGACTGGGTCATCAACCAGACCTTCGACCTGTTCGACAAGCTCGGCGCAACGGAAGAGCAGCTCGACTTCCCGATCGTCTACGCATCGGGCCTGAACGGCTATGCGTCGCTCGACCCGGCTGCGCGCGAAGGCGACATGCGCCCGCTGTTCGAGGCAGTCCTCGAACACGTGCCGGTCCGCCCGGCGGATCCGGAAGCGCCGCTGCAGCTGCAGATCACGTCGCTCGACTATTCGACGTACGTCGGCCGGATCGGCGTCGGCCGCATCACGCGCGGTCGCATCAAGCCGGGCCAGCCGGTCGCGATGCGCTTCGGGCCGGAAGGCGATGTGCTGAACCGCAAGATCAACCAGGTGCTGTCGTTCACGGGCCTCGAGCGTGTGCAGGTCGAATCGGCCGAAGCGGGCGACATCGTGCTGATCAACGGTATTGAAGACGTCGGCATCGGTGCAACGATCTGCGCGGTGGATACGCCGGAAGCGCTGCCGATGATCACCGTCGACGAGCCGACGCTGACGATGAACTTCCTCGTCAACTCGTCGCCGCTCGCCGGCCGCGAAGGCAAGTTCGTCACGAGCCGCCAGATCCGCGACCGCCTGATGAAGGAACTGAACCACAACGTCGCGCTGCGCGTGAAGGACACCGGCGACGAAACGGTGTTCGAAGTGTCGGGCCGCGGCGAACTGCACCTGACGATTCTCGTCGAGAACATGCGTCGTGAAGGCTACGAGCTGGCCGTGTCGCGTCCGCGCGTCGTGATGCAGGAAATCGACGGTGTCCGTCACGAGCCGTACGAGCTGCTGACGGTCGACGTCGAGGACGAGCATCAGGGCGGCGTGATGGAAGAGCTCGGTCGCCGCAAGGGCGAGATGCTCGACATGGCGTCGGACGGCCGCGGCCGCACGCGCCTGGAGTACAAGATCTCGGCGCGTGGCCTGATCGGCTTCCAGAGCGAGTTCCTGACGCTCACGCGCGGCACGGGCCTGATGAGCCACATCTTCGACTCGTACGCACCGGTCAAGGACGGCTCGGTGTTCGAGCGCCGCAACGGCGTGCTGATCTCGCAGGACGACGGCGCTGCCGTGGCCTACGCACTGTGGAAGCTGCAGGATCGCGGCCGCATGTTCGTGAAGCCGGGTGACGCGCTGTATGAGGGCATGATCATCGGTATCCACAGCCGTGACAACGACCTCGTCGTGAACCCGATCAAGGGCAAGCAGCTGACCAACGTGCGTGCGTCGGGTACCGACGAAGCCGTGCGCCTCGTGCCGCCGGTCCAGATGTCGCTGGAATACGCGGTCGAATTCATCGACGACGACGAGCTCGTCGAAGTGACGCCGCAGTCGATCCGTCTGCGCAAGCGTCACCTGAAGGAACACGAGCGTCGCCGCGCGAGCCGCGAAGGCGCGGTCGACTAAGCATTTCGACCGTTCGCTGCATCACGGAAAAGGCTGCCTGCGGGCAGCCTTTTTTTGCATCTGCGCGACGTGCAATCGGGTTGCCTGCAAAACACTGTTTCTGGCGGTCGCGGCAATCCGGCAAAACCCCGTCGGGCGGGCTTTCAGGCGCATTTCACCGTGAACTCCGGTATCGGTTCTGTGATATGCTGCGCGCACGCAAGTTTAGGTCCTTCCAAGCAAGACTTGATTCGCAATCCGCTAAACGGTCAGGCCGTGTCGCGGAAGGTTGAGTAACCCGCTATTTCTCGAGAAGCTCGAAGAAAGGTGAGCGTAAAATGTCAGATGTAATGAAGCAGTTTCAGCTGAACTCCTATCTGTTCGGCGGCAATGCTTCGTACGTTGAAGAACTGTACGATGCATACCTCAACAATCCGGCATCGGTGCCGGAGAACTGGCGAGAGTATTTCGACGCGCTGCAGAACGTACCTGCAACGGACGGTTCGAATGCCAATGACGTCGCCCATTTTCCGATCGTCGAATCGTTCGCCGAGCGCGCGAAGGCCAATGCCTTCATTCCGCGCGAAAGCACCAGCAATCTGGCTGCGGCACGCAAGCAAGTGCACGTCCAGTCCCTTATCAGCGCCTATCGCTTCCTCGGCTCGCAATGGGCCAATCTGGATCCCCTGAAGCGTCGCGAGCGTCCCGCCATTCCCGAGCTCGAACCCGCGTTCTACGATTTCTCCGAAGGCGACCTCGACCAGACGTACAGCGCAAGCAACCTGTACTTCGGTTTCGACCAGGCTTCGCTGCGTGACATCGTCAAGGGTCTGCGCGACACGTACTGCGGCACGATCGGCGCCGAATACATGTACATCAGCGACCCGGAACAGAAGCGCTGGTGGCAGGAGCGCCTGGAGTCGATCCGCGCGACGCCGAATTTCTCGGCAGACGAGAAGAAGCACATCCTGAATCGCCTGACGGCAGCGGAAGGCCTCGAGCGCTATCTGCACACCAAGTACGTCGGCCAGAAGCGCTTCTCGCTCGAAGGCGGCGAAAGCTTCATCGCAGCGATGGACGAAGTCGTCCAGCACTCGGGCAAGCGCGGCGTCCAGGAAATCATCATCGGCATGGCCCACCGTGGCCGTCTGAACGTGCTGGTCAACACGCTGGGCAAGATGCCGGCCGACCTGTTCGCCGAATTCGAAGGCAAGCACGTCGACGACCTGCCGGCCGGTGACGTGAAGTACCACAAGGGCTTCTCGTCGGACGTGTCGACGGAAGGCGGCCCGGTCCACCTGTCGCTCGCGTTCAACCCGTCGCACCTCGAAATCGTGAACCCGGTGGTCGAAGGTTCCGCGAAGGCGCGTATGGATCGTCGCGGCGACGAAGACGGCCTGCAAGTGCTGCCGGTGCAGATCCACGGTGACGCGGCCTTCGCTGGCCAGGGCGTCGTGATGGAAACGCTGAACCTCGCGCAGACGCGCGGTTACGGCACGCACGGCACGCTGCACATCGTCATCAACAACCAGATCGGCTTCACGACGTCCGACCCGCGCGATGCGCGCTCGACGCTGTACTGTACCGACGTCGTCAAGATGATCGAGGCGCCGGTGCTGCACGTGAACGGTGACGATCCGGAAGCTGTCGTGCTCGCGATCCAGATCGCGATCGACTACCGGATGCAGTTCCACAAGGATGTCGTGATCGACATCGTCTGCTTCCGCAAGCTGGGCCACAACGAGCAGGACACGCCGGCGGTCACGCAGCCGCTGATGTACAAGAAGATCGCGCAGCACCCGGGCACCCGTGCGCTGTACGCCGAGAAGCTCGTGCAGCAGGGTGTGATCACCGCGGAAGACGCCGACGGCTTCGTGAAGGCGTACCGCAAGGCGATGGACGACGGTCACCACACGGTCGACCCGGTCCTGTCGAACTACAAGAGCAAGTACGCGGTCGACTGGGTTCCGTTCCTGAACCGCAAGTGGACGGATGCAGCCGACACGGCCGTGCCGCTCGCAGAACTGAAGCGCCTCGGCGAACGCATCACGACGGTCCCGGAAAACTTCAAGGTTCACCCGCTCGTCGAGCGCGTGATCAACGACCGTCGCAACATGGCGCGTGGCGACCAGCCGCTCGACTGGGGCATGGGCGAGCACCTCGCGTTCGCGTCGCTCGTCGCATCGGGCTACTCGGTGCGCCTCACGGGCCAGGACTCGGGTCGCGGCACGTTCACGCACCGTCACGCGGTGCTGCACGACCAGAACCGCGAGCGCTGGAACGACGGCACGTACGTGCCGCTGCAGAACATCGCTGACGGCCAGGCGAAGTTCACGGTGATCGACTCGGTGCTGTCGGAAGAAGCGGTGCTGGGCTTCGAATACGGTTACTCGACCGCCGAGCCGAACACGCTCGTGCTGTGGGAAGCGCAGTTCGGCGACTTCGTCAACGGCGCACAGGTCGTGATCGACCAGTTCATCTCGTCGGGCGAAGTGAAGTGGGGCCGCGTGTCGGGTCTCACGATGCTGCTGCCGCACGGCTACGAAGGCCAGGGTCCGGAACACTCGTCGACGCGTATCGAGCGTTTCCTGCAACTGTGCGCAGATCACAACATGCAGGTCGTTCAACCGACGACGCCGGCGCAGATTTTCCACCTGCTGCGTCGCCAGATGATCCGCCTGTTCCGCAAGCCGCTGATCGTCGCGACGCCGAAGTCGCTGCTGCGCCACAAGGAAGCAGTGTCGGACCTGTCGGAACTCGCGAAGGGTTCGTTCCAGCCGGTGCTGGGCGAAACCGACGGCGGCATCGACGCGAAGAAGGTCAAGCGCGTGCTGGCATGCTCGGGCCGCGTGTATTACGACCTCGTCGCCCATCGCCGCGAAGCGAAGGCGAACGACGTCGCGATCATCCGTATCGAGCAGCTGTATCCGTTCGCGCACAAGCAGTTCGAAGCCGAAATGAAGAAGTACGAGAACGCGACTGAAGTGGTCTGGGTGCAGGACGAGCCGCAGAACCAGGGTCCCTGGTTCTACGTCGAGCACCATCTGAAGGAAGGCATGAAGGAAGGGCAGAAGCTGGCATACAGCGGCCGTCCGGCTTCGGCCTCGCCGGCGGTTGGCTACTACGCGAAGCACTACGAGCAGCAGAAGGCCCTCATCGAAGGTGCATTCGGCCGCCTGAAGAGCGCATCGATCGCGAAATAACCGACGGAAGCGAAACGGGAAGGCGCCATGCGCTTTCCCGTCTCTTTTGGCCCGCCGGGCGCGTCGCGCGCCGCACCGGCCGAAGGAATCGCACGAACCTCGTCATTACCCAGATTAAGCATCCAGGAAAATCACATGGCTATCGTAGAAGTCAAAGTCCCCCAGCTTTCGGAGTCGGTTTCGGAAGCCACCATGCTGCAGTGGAAGAAGAAGCCGGGCGAAGCAGTTGCTCAAGACGAAATCCTGATCGAACTCGAGACCGACAAGGTCGTGCTCGAAGTGCCGGCACCGGCCGCGGGCGTGCTCGCGCAAGTGCTGCAGAACGACGGTGACACCGTCGTGGCCGATCAGCTGATCGCAACGATCGACACCGAAGCGAAGGCAGGTGCAGCCGAAGCCGCTGCGGGCGCCGCCGAAGTCAAGCCGGCAGCAGCGCCTGCTGCAGCCGCACCGGCAGCACAGCCGGTCGCCGCAGCCGCATCGTCGACCACCGCATCGCCGGCTGCATCGAAGCTGCTGGCCGAGAAGGGTCTGTCGGCGGGCGACGTCGCAGGTTCGGGCCGCGACGGCCGCGTCACGAAGGGCGACGCGCTGGCAGCAGGCAGCGCACCGAAGGCTGCTCCGGCTGCCGCACCGGCGAAGACCGCCGCTGCGAAGCCGTCGCTGCCGGACGTGAAGGTGCCGGCGTCGGCGACGACCTGGCTGAACGACCGTCCGGAGCAGCGCGTGCCGATGTCGCGCCTGCGTGCGCGTATCGCCGAGCGCCTGCTCGAGTCGCAGCAGACCAACGCGATCCTGACGACGTTCAACGAAGTGAACATGGCCCCGGTCATGGAGCTGCGCAACAAGTACAAGGACAAGTTCGAGAAGGAACATGGCGTGAAGCTCGGCTTCATGTCGTTCTTTGTGAAGGCGGCCGTCCACGCGCTGAAGAAGTTCCCGCTCGTGAACGCGTCGATCGACGGTAACGACATCGTCTACCACGGCTACTTCGACATCGGTATCGCTGTCGGCTCGCCGCGCGGCCTCGTCGTGCCGATCCTGCGCAACGCGGATCAACTGAGCCTCGCCGAGATCGAAAAGAAGATCGCCGAGTTCGGCCAGAAGGCGAAGGACGGCAAGCTGTCGATCGAGGAAATGACGGGCGGTACGTTCTCGATCTCGAACGGCGGCGTGTTCGGCTCGATGCTGTCGACCCCGATCATCAACCCGCCGCAGTCGGCAATCCTCGGCGTGCACGCGACGAAGGAGCGTCCGGTCGTCGAAAACGGCCAGATCGTGATCCGTCCGATCAACTACCTCGCGCTGTCGTACGACCACCGCATCATCGACGGCCGCGAAGCCGTGCTGTCGCTCGTCGCGATGAAGGATGCGCTGGAAGATCCGGCACGCCTGCTGCTCGACCTGTAAGCCGAGTTTCACCGCATTGACCCGCTCCGCACGGGCGCGCGACACGCGCTGCCCGTGCGGTTGCACAAGAAGAAAGGATTGTCATGTCCAAGGAATTTGACGTCGTCGTGATCGGCGCCGGCCCTGGCGGCTACATCGCCGCGATCCGCGCTGCGCAGCTCGGCAAGACCGTTGCCTGTATCGAGAAGTGGAAGAACCCGGCCGGCGCGCTGAAGCTCGGCGGCACGTGCCTGAACGTCGGCTGCATTCCGTCGAAGGCGCTGCTGGCATCGTCGGAAGAGTTCGAGAACACGTCGCACCACCTGGCCGACCACGGCATCACGGTCGACGGCGTGAAGATCGACGTCGCGAAGATGCTCGGCCGCAAGGACGCGATCGTCGAGAAGATGACGAGCGGGATCGAGTTCCTGTTCAAGAAGAACAAGATCACCTGGCTGAAGGGCCATGGCAAGTTCACCGGCAAGACCGACGCCGGCGTGCAGATCGAAGTGAGCGGCGAAGGCGAAGCCGAAGTCGTGACCGCGAAGAACGTGATCATCGCGACGGGCTCGAAGGCGCGTCACCTGCCGGGCCTCCCGGTCGACAACAAGATCGTGTCGGACAACGAAGGTGCGCTGACGTTCGACGCGGTGCCGAAGAAGCTCGCCGTGATCGGCGCAGGCGTGATCGGCCTCGAGCTCGGCTCGGTGTGGCGTCGCCTCGGTGCCGAAGTGACGGTGCTCGAAGCGCTGCCGGCGTTCCTCGGCGCAGCCGACGAAGCGCTCGCGAAGGAAGCGGCCAAGCTGTTCAAGAAGCAGGGCCTCGACATCCATCTCGGCGTGAAGATCGGCGAAGTGAAGACGACCGCGGACGGCGTGTCGATCGCCTACACGGACAAGGACGGCAACGCGCAGACGCTCGACGCCGACCGCCTGATCGTGTCGGTCGGCCGCGTGCCGAACACCGACAACCTCGGCCTCGAGGCAATCGGCCTGAAGGCGAACGAACGCGGCTTCATCGACGTGGACGACCACTGCCGCACGGCAGTGCCGAACGTGTTCGCGATCGGCGACGTGGTGCGTGGCCCGATGCTCGCGCACAAGGCGGAAGACGAAGGCGTGCTGGTCGCGGAAGTGATCGACGGCCAGAAGCCGCACATCGACTACAACTGCATTCCGTGGGTGATCTACACGTACCCGGAAATCGCATGGGTCGGCAAGACGGAGCAGCAGCTGAAGGCGGAAGGCCGCGAGATCAAGTCGGGCAAGTTCCCGTTCTCGATCAACGGCCGCGCACTCGGCATGAATGCGCCGGACGGCTTCGTGAAGATGATCGCGGATGCGAAGACCGACGAACTGCTCGGCGTGCACGTGATCGCGGCGAACGCGTCGGACCTGATCGCGGAAGCCGTGGTCGCGATGGAGTTCAAGGCGGCGTCGGAAGACATCGCCCGTATCTGCCATCCGCACCCGTCGATGTCGGAAGTGATGCGCGAAGCGGCGCTCGCCGTCGACAAGCGCTCGCTGAACAGCTGAGCGCGGTATAGCGCCGGCCGGCCAACGGCCGGCGCAGCCGTCTCATGACGAAGGCGGGCGGGGTTTCCCGTCCGCCTTCGTTTTTTCTGGTTTGCCCGATGAACGTCACCGAATACTACACGCGCGAATTGACCACGCGCGGCTATCAGTCCGATCCCGCGCAGCGCGCGGCCGTCGATCGTCTTCAGCAATGCTTCGACGAGTGGGTCGAGTACAAGGCGCGCCGCTCGAACGCATTCAAGAAGCTCATCAATCATCCCGACCTCCCGCGCGGCGTCTACATGTGGGGCGGCGTCGGTCGCGGCAAGAGCTTCCTGATGGACAGCTTCTACGCGGTCGTGCCCGTGCAGCGCAAGACGCGCCTGCATTTCCACGAATTCATGCGCGAAGTGCACCGCGAGCTCGAGGAACTGAAAGGGCAGGCGGATCCGCTCGACGAACTCGCACGGCGTATTGCGAAGCGCTACCGGCTGATCTGCTTCGACGAGTTCCACGTGTCGGACATTGCCGATGCGATGATCCTGTATCGTCTGCTCGACCGTCTGTTCAACAACGGCGTGCAGTTCGTGATGACGTCCAATTACGACCCCGACGACCTGTATCCGGACGGCCTGCATCGCGACCGCATGCTGCCGGCGATCGCGCTGATCAAGTCCAGGCTCGACGTGCTCAACGTCGATGCGGGTGTCGATTATCGCCAGCGCACGCTCGCGCAGGTGAAGATGTATCACACGCCGCTCGGGGCGGACGCCGATCGCGAACTGCGCCATGCGTTCCAGAAGCTCGCTGCCGTTCCTGACGAAAGCCCGCTCCTGCATATCGAGAAGCGTGAGCTGAAGGCGCTGCGCAAGGCGGACGGTGTCGTCTGGTTCGACTTCGCGACGCTGTGCGGCGGCCCGCGCTCGCAGAACGACTATCTCGAGCTCGCGAGCCGCTTCCACGCGATCGTGCTGTCCGAGGTGCCGCAGATGTCGCCGCGGATGGCGTCCGAGGCGCGCCGCTTCACGTGGCTCATCGACGTGCTGTACGACCACAAGGTCAAGCTGCTGATGTCCGCGGCGGTGCCGGCGGAGCAGTTGTATGTCGAAGGCCCGATGGCCAACGAGTTTGCGCGCACGGTCTCGCGAATCGTCGAAATGCAGTCGAAGGAATATATCGAAACACCCCGCCGCATTGTCGATACGTCGCTGACCTGATTGCAATTTTCCGGAATGGGCGGGATTCAAACGTCAATTCCGGTCAAATTGGGGTGATCTCGGGGTATTTTCGGATTTGTCTTATATTCATTGTTGAGGTGAGCCGATATCGTTGTGTCATGGTTACCAAGGCTGGAGATGTCCATGACACCGTATCGCGATTTGACCGATCAAGAGTGGCGCTGCGTCGCGTCGCTTCTGCCCGAAATGCAGCCGCGCACCGAGTTGCGCGGCCGGCCGTTGGCCAATACGCGTGCCGTCCTGAACGGCGTGCTCTGGGTGATCTACAGCGGCGCGACGTGGTCGGCCATGCCGCGCCGTTACCCTTCGTATCAAACTTGCCATCGACGCTTCAAGGTCTGGCACGAGACGGGTACGTTGATGAGTGTCATGCGCGAACTCTATGGCGACGCAGGCGTGAATCTGTGCAACGAGTTGTCCACGCGGATGCGCAAGCACACGCAATCGAAGGCGGCGGAAGCGCGCAGCAATGTGGCGCCCGCGTATCGCGCACCTGGCAGCTATGCGTCGGACACGCTGAAGCATGCAGCGTGATATCCATCCGTTCCAGCTACACGCGCACCAAAAGAAAATCGGCCTGCGACAATGTCGCCAGGCCGATTTTTTCATTGAGCCGCGCGTTTAAGCGCGAGTCGCATTATTGCTGGCGAACCCAGGTCTGCGAACGACCGAGCAGCGACACGCCGATGTAACCGCGCACGACGAGCTTCTGGCCACCGTCTTCAAGCGTCATCTTGCACTTGTAGACCTTGCCGTTCTCCGGGTCGAGAATGTTGCCGCCGTCCCAGTGGTCGCCTTCCTTCTTCATTGCCTTGATGATCGTCATGCCCTTGATGAGCTGATCCTTGCGCTCGTCCGTGCAGGCGGTGCAGCGGCGATCCGGCGTATCGTTCGCGCCGAGGCCCTTGACGACCTTGCCGGTCAGCGCACCGTCGCTGTCTTCGGCGATCTGCACGAGCGCCTTCGGCTGATGGGTGTTGTCGTCGATCGTCTGCCACATGCCGATGGGGTTGTCAGCTTGTGCGAACGTGGGGGCAGCGCAAGCGAGCAGTGCGCCGGCGACGGCGATTGCACGCAACGGGCGGGTCAGTTGAATCATTGTCGTCCTCCTTGTTTTGCATGTCGTGTTCGATTTGCACGCACAACCGTCTGCATGGGGCGGGCATGTTGCGAGCTTCGCCAGAATACGTGAAACCGCGCGCCACGTTTGATAGAGGGGACTCTAATCGAAACAGCCCGCGTGGCGCGAGCTGTCGGGTGACCGATCAGTTGAGCTGATACGAAAATGCAGCGTTGATGCGCGGGCTGCGCGATGCGCTTTCGACGGGCGCATCTCCCACCGGCTTCGCGACGTTCAGATCGAGGCTGTAGAAGCGGCTGTCCGAGAAGCGCACGCCGATGCCGACCGACGACATGCGGTTCGGTGACGGTGTGCCGGCATGCAGGTACACACGTGCCATGTCGTAGGCGATGTATGGCGTAACGGATTTCATATACGTCCAGCCCGGTGTGAAGCCGCGGTTGACCTCCAGCGACATCCCCCATCCCGAGTCACCTGACGCTTCGCCCGGCTGATAGCCGAGCGCGTAGCGCGTCGAGCCAAACGAAATCTGCTCGGACGTCGGCAGCGAGTCGGGGCTGTATTGCCCGGTCAGCGAGATCGACGTACCGATCCGGAACGGCCATTCGTTGGTTTGCGTGTAGGTCGCGCCGGTACGGACGAAGGTCAGCGAAATTGGGTCGGCGTACGTAATCGTCGAGCCATTCGCCTGGGCGGTCTGCGATTTCGACGCACCGAGGATGTCGAACGCCTTGGCCACGTTGACACTGAACTTTCGCACCTGCTTCGGCTGGACGCTCGTGTAGTCAAGCTGCAGCTGCATCACGCGAACCTGCGACCGATTGTTGAGCGTCGCGCCGGTGATCTGGTTCTGGTAATTGTCCTCGTTGTGCGCCGCATAGCCCGATACGGTACCGAGCAGGCTGCGCTGATTGTTCAGCAGTATTGGATAGGATGCCGAAAGACCCAGTTTTTCGTTCTTGACCGTCCGCTGGATGTACGACGGCAGGCCGGGATTGTCAGTCGGCTTGCCGCGATAGGTGCTCGCGTCGAGGCGCGTGATCAGGCCGCTGCTGCCGACGGGGACCGCACCGCTGAATGCGAAGTAAGTCTGCTTGTCGCGCCCCGGCGGCGCCAGCGCGGAAATGCTCAGTTGCTCGCCGAACGACGTGAGGCCGTTTTCGGTCGCGGTGATGAGACCCTGGACGCCCGGGTGGTTGAAGTCGATGCCGGTGCTGACGTTGAACGGCTTGCGGTCGACGGCGAGTTCGAGCGTCGTCGCACCGTCGGTGGTTTGCGGCGGCGGGACGTTCGCCTTTACCGTGAGGCCGGGCAACAGGCCGAACGTGTTCACGTAGCGTTCGAACGTTGCGCGGCGCAGCGGGCGATCGGCAGTGATATGCGCGGCGATCGCACGAATCTTCGATTCCATCGCACCGGGCTTGCCGGTGACCTTGACGTCCGACACGTAGCCTTCGACAACCGTGATGCGCACGACGCCGTTCTCGAACGTCTGCGCAGGAATGAACGCGAACGACAGCGCGAAACCGCGATCCTGGTACAGCTTGGTCACGCCGTTGGCGGTTTCGATCAATTCGCCGATCGTGATGTCCTTGCCGACGAGAGGGGTGAAGCGACGCGAGATTTCCTCGAACGGCACGGACTTCACGCCTTCGACCTGGAACGTCTTCGGTGTCACGTGGCGCGATAGCAACTCCTGCAACTGCGGTGCTTGCGGGGCGACCTGCACGGTCACGTTCGGGCCGGTTTTCGGCGCGTTGATCTGGGGCAGGGAGTCGAGCGGGTTACCTCCGACGCGCGTTTGTGCATGTGCCGTGCCTGCTGCCGCGATGGCGAGCAGCATCATCCATCTGTCGAGTCTGGATTTCATTGTTCTTCCTCGTAGGCCTTGCTTTTCGTCTTCTTTGTAATGCCGGCGCGCGACACCAAGGTGTCGCGCGCCGCGTGCCGCAATGCCGGTTGTGTCTGTACGGTCGCGCCATTCGCTCCGGCTGCGAAGATGCGACCGTCCTCCTTACTTGCCAACGCTACCCAGCAACCCCGTGACCGGTGCCAGCAGGCCCGTCGAGCTGCCGCCCGACGCTGCCGTACCCGTGACGCTGCCGACCAGCGACGTGACCGGCGCGAGCGGGCTCGCGCCCCCCGATCCTGCTGCGCCACCCACAGCTCCGGTGACAGTATTCAGCAAACCGGTGACCGGCGCGAGAGGGTTTGCACTGCCTGTGCCGCCCGTTGCGCCGCCGAGCGTGCCCGTCACCGTCGACACGAGATTCGTGACGGGGGCGAGCGGGCCGCCGCTGCCGCCTGCTGCGCCACCGAGTGCGCCCGTCACCGTGGAGACGAGGCCCGTGACCGGTGCGAGCGGGCCGCTGCCCGAACCGCCGGTCGCACCGCCGAGTGCGCCCGTGAGCGAGCCGAGCGGCGTCGAGCCGAGACCCGACAGCAGGCCGCCGAGCGGATTCGTCGAGCCGGAACCCGACGACGCGCCGTTTTGTACGGTCGCCGTCGAGCCGCCGACGAGGCTCGTGATCAGGCCGGGGATCGGTGCTGCGCCGTTCGGGCCGTTCGGGTTGACGAGGCCGCCCGCGTTGGTCACGGTGTTGCCGACCGCGGTCACGAGCTGACCGACGTCGCCGACGAGCGGCTGGCTCGACGTGCCGCCGACCTGCTTGCCGGCGGAGCTGATCGCGCCGCCAACCTGGCCGAGCAGGCCCGACACCGGTTGGCCGAGGCCGGTCGTCGTGCCGACCTGTTGCGTGACCTGGCCGGCGGTGATCACGAGCGGCGTGATCGCCGAGCTGAGCGGCTGCGTCACCTGCTGTACGGCGCCCGACGACAACGTCGAGCCGATCGTCGTGCCGGCGGCTGTCAGGCCGTTGGCCACCGTGTCGAGCACGGTGCCGACCGGCGTCGTGACAGGAGCGAGCGGCGCGAGCTGGCCCGTGCCGAGCGCCTTGACCGTCGAGCTCAGGCCGGACACCGTGTTGCTCGTCGCGCCGACCACGTTGCCGAGGCCTGCGACGGTCGTGCCCACCGGATCGTTAGTCGTGCCGATCTGTCCCAGTCCGTTGCTCACGGCATCGGCGGCTGCGCCGACGATCGTACCGGTGCTGGAGATCGTGCTGCCGACACCCTTCGTCACGCCGTCGCCGAGGCCCGGCAGGCTGATGTTGCCGACCGTGCTGCCGAGGTCGGTGGCCGTCTGGCCAACAGTGCTGACGACTCCCTTGGTGCCGGTTGGCGTGCCGCTGGTGCCGCTCGTGCTCGGCGTACCGCTCGTGCTGGGGTTGTTGTTGCTGCTGGTCGGCGGCGAGCTGACGCCGCCGCCGCCGCAGGCGGCCAGCAGGCAGGCTGCGGCGAAGGCCGTAAGGGGCACGCGCCATTGGCGCAGGGTGGCTGTCGTGAGAGAACGTTGCTGGGACATGAGTGACTCCTCGCTGTCTTGTCGATTGATGGATCTTGGTTTACTTGCCGTGCGTGCCGCCGAGCAGGCCGCCGATCAGCGACGTGACCGGCGCGAGCGGATTCGACGCCGAGCCCGAGTTCGTGACGGCGCCCGTACCGCCGGTCAATGCCGGCGCACCAACCGTGCTGGTCACCGTGGACACTGCGTTCGTCACCGGGGCGAGCGGGCTGCTGCCGCCCGTCGCGCCGCCGAGTGCACCCGTCACCGTGCCGAGGAGACCCGTGACCGGTGCGAGCGGGCCGCCGCTCGTGCCGCCCGTTGCGCCGCCGAGCGCGCCCGTGACCGTCGAGACGAGGCCGGTGACCGGTGCGAGCGGGCTGCCGCTGCCACCCGTTGCGCCACCGAGTGCGCCCGTTACCGTGGAGACAAGGCCGGTGACCGGTGCGAGCGGGCCGCCGCTGCCGCCCGTTGCGCCGCCGAGCGCGCCCGTGACCGTCGAGACAAGGCCGGTGACCGGTGCGAGCGGGCCGCCGCTGCCACCCGTTGCGCCGCCGAGCGCGCCCGTTACCGTGGAGACAAGGCCGGTGACCGGTGCGAGCGGGCCGCCGCTCGTGCCGCCCGTTGCGCCGCCGAGCGCGCCGGTAACCGTTGAGACAAGGCCGGTGACCGGGGCAAGCGGACCGCTGCTGCCGCCTGCTGCGCCGCCGAGTGCGCCGGTAACCGTCGAGACAAGGCCCGTGACCGGTGCGAGCGGGCCGCTGCCGCCGCCCGTTGCGCCGCCCAGTGCGCCGGTGACCGTCGAGACGAGGCCGGTGAGCGGAGCGAGCGGGTTGGTCACGCCGCCGGTGCCGCCCGTGAGCAGGCCACCGACGGCCTTCACCGTGTTGCCCGTCGACGAGACCGTGTTGCCAAGGCCGGTCGTGACGGGGTTGCCGCCGGTCGACGCGAGCAGGGCGCCGGCCTGGTTCAGGCCGTTGCCGACCGTGCCGAGCAGCGTGTTGACGGGCGCGCCGAGGCCGGTCGCCGTGCCGACCGTCTGGGTCGTCTGGCCGACCATCGTCGTGATCGGCGTGATGGCCGAGCTGACCGCCTGCGTGACTTGCTGGATCGGGCCGGTCGACAGTGCGTTGGTGAGGGTGGTGCCGCCGTTCGATACGGCGCCGCCGAGCGTCGATACGAGTCCGCCGACGGCGCCCGTGACCGGCGCGAGCGGCGTCAGCGGGCCGCTGCCGAGGCTCGAGACCAGGTTGCCCGTCTGCGTGACCGCGCCGCCGAGTTGGTTGACCACGCCGCCCGTGCTGGCGAGCGTGGTGCCGAGCGGATCCTTCGTCGCGCCGAGCTGGCCGAGACCGTTGCCAAGGCCGTTGCCGAGCGCGGTCACGGCGCCGCCGACGTTCTGCACGATGCCGCCAGCGGCCTGCGTGGTGGCCGGGTTGACGCCCGGCAGCGACTGGTTGGCGATGACGGAGCCGAGACCCGAGACGGTTCCGCCGACACCCGTGACGATGTTGCTGCTGCTTGCGAGGACAGTTCCCACTGGGTTCGACGACACACCCGAGGTGCCGGAGGTGCCGCTCGTACCCGACGTACCGCTGGTGCCGGAGGTACCGGAGGTGCCACTCGTGCCCGAGGTTCCGCTGGTGCCGGAGGTACCGCTCGTGCCCGAACTTCCGCTGGTGCCGGAGGTGCCACTCGTGCCCGAGGTACCGCTGGTGCCGGACGTACCACCACCCGACGTGGAGATCGAATCGCCGGCGCCCGAGCTCGAGCCGCCGCCGAGCCCCTGGCTGATGGAACCGGAGCCGCCGCACGCGGAGAGGGAAAGCATGGCTGCAACGGTGGCCGCGATCAGAGTCGTCCGGAACACGCCATGAGGGATAACCTTAATGTCCATTTTGTCCTCGCATTAAAAATGTGTTGTGAACTGCGTTGTGTTGAGTGGTGCGCGGACTACTCTGCAACAGTCGTGCCATTTCGATGCCCGACGGTTCGACAACAGGTTTTAAACGGGGCAATTCCTTGTTGGAAAAGGAAGTTATGGAAATTGAAAGATTGTTGAATCTGTTTAAGTACAGATAAATGAGAACGGTTTCGACCGTTTCGTAACGTAACGTCACAACATTGGCGTTACGCGTGGGGCGTAACGTGGTGGCCGCGCAGGCTTGGTGGACGAGGCAATTGTTTTACTGGTGGATTAGGTGTGCACATCTAACCTATCGTAAATCCTATGTGTAAGTCATACCGAAACGCCGTACAAATATGTTGTACTTACGGGCAATTTCGATCCAGATCGCTAAAAAGGGGTTGGAAACTGGAGGGAATCAGAGATAAGATTCAGGTCAGATGTAAGCAAATGTACGGATCGGTACACGACGTTCGAGGAGGGTTCCTATCGCGAATGTTAACTTGCATCAAATTGTGGTACATGCCCTCCGGGGCGAACTATAAAGAAAGCGCACCTGGTCGTCGTTGCGGCAAATGTGACGAACGACGCGGGGCAAGCGGCCAGATATGCGGGGATGTAAGACGTATAAAAGGCCAAAAAACGTATATATAGGCACGAGGAAACAAAAATGAAAGCACTCATCAAGCGCTTCCTGACGGAAGAGAGCGGGGTTACCGCGATCGAATACGGTCTGATTGCGGGGTTGATTTCTGTCGTCATCTTGGCGAGCGTTACATCGATCGGGACGGGCCTCGAAGGCATGTTCCAGAAGATTGCGCTTTGCGTATCGCCAGCCTCGGGCGCCTCTGCCCAGTGTTCGCCATAAGTGTCACGCTAAAGCGGTGAGCGAGATGTGTTGATTCGCTCGCCGCTTTCTTGCGCTTGTATCGGCGGCCGATATGAAATCCTTGTTTTTCGCAGGCGCGTTCGTGGCCTGGGCGGCGCTTGTCGCGATCAGTGATATTCGTTTTCGGCGTATTCGGAATTCGCTAACTGTTGCGGGTTTGGTTGGCGCATTTCTATGTGCGTTTGCTAACGAAAATCCGTTCGGCATTTCACTTGTTCAGGCGCTCATCGGGGTCTTGTGCGGCTTGATTTGTCTTTTCCCGTTTTTTGCATTGCGATTAATGGGCGCGGCCGATGTCAAGATATTTGCCGTAATGGGCGCGTGGTGTGGCACACACGCGCTGTTGGGGATCTGGGTTGTGGCCAGTTTGGCTGCGTGCGTGCATGCGCTTGGGGTGATGTTTATATCCCGCATGTCGGTCGGTGAATTGTTTGGTCGCGGTATGCCGACGATGGTAGTCGGTAATCGTCGCGCAACGCCTTATGCGGCATTTCTCGTGATGCCGGCGATTGTTTGGCTGGGATATCTTCTGGTACAGAGGGGAATATGAGGGCTCGCTGCTTGCAGTTGCGCGGATTGGAGCGTCAACGAGGAGCAACGGCAATCGAAGTTGCACTTACTTTTCCGCTGTTCTTCCTGATTTTCTACGCGATCGTCACATTCGGGATGATTTTTGTCATTCAGCAGAGCCTGACGTTTGCTGCATCAGAAGGGGCGCGTGCGGCATTGAATTACACGCTGACACCGTGTGACCGGTTGAACGTGAATGCGGGAACGGCAGTGACGCAAGCGCTGAATGGCTCGCCGTGGGGGAAAAACGTTCAGTTCTCCGCGCAGGTTTCAACGTCGACGCCGTCCACAAGCTCAACAACGGGCGTAACTTGCGATGCATCTGCATTCGTGCCTACGGCTACATCGACATTTAACGTAATGGTAACGGTGACATATTCGTACGCGAAAAATCCGTTGATTCCGTGGCTGTTTGTATTTACCGCTCCCCAGTTGCAGGGCAGTGCAACGGTGCAAGTCACCCCAAGCATGCTTTGACGCAACGAGTCAGCTCCCTATGAATCAGCCGGCTCTCTGAATTTACGTTCCAGAACCTGCTTCCGGTATTCCAATACCAATATGGCCAACAACCTGACAAAAATCATCGCGGGGCTGCTGATTGCGATCGCCGTTCTGCTCGGAATCTACGCATGGATGCTCGGACGCAGCGCACCGCATGCTGTTCCGACACAGCAGCAGCCCGTTGTGGCCAATCCGGTGCCGGTCGTGATTGCCACGCGCACGCTGCCCGTCGGTCAGCCAATCGCGGCCGACGCGTTGAAGGTCCAGCCGACCGCGCCTGCACCGACAGGCGCATTTGCCGATCCGGCCGCATTGGTTGGTCGCGTTCCGGCGAGAGACATACTGGCATCGGCTCCGGTCGTCTCGGATGCGCTGGTCTCGGGGCTTGCCGAAGACGTTCAACCGGGGGAGCGCGCGATAGCGGTTCGGGTCGACGAGACCAATGCGGTCGGCAACCGTTTGCGGCCCGGCAATTTCGTCGATGTGTTCCTGAATCTGAAGCGCGAAGGCGGTTCGATGCTCGACGGCGAAGTCTCGCAGACGCAAGCGCGGCTCTTGATGTCGAAGGTGCGCGTGTTGTCGTTCGGCGACGCGACGCCGGATCGCGACAGCGGAAACAACAACAACGGCAATAGCAGCCAGCCGACCAACGTGCGCATCGCTGTACTCTCGGTACCGACCGCGCAGGTCGATGCGCTGACGCTTGGCGAGGCGAGCGGCCGGTTGACGCTGGCACTGCGCAATCCCCGCGATGACGAACTTGCGATGCAAACGGTTGCCGTGCGCACGGACAACAAGCTATCGCCGTCGGCACTGGCTGCGGCCGGGGTATCGCTGCAACAACTGTCTGGCACGCCGAGAACTGCCGTGGCTAACTTGAACGTACCGCCGTTGCCGTCGCGTCTGCCGCCGGCAGTACGGTCGGGTGGTGGCGGTGGCGGAAGCAGCATCGAGGTTATCCGCGGCGGCCGGTCGGAAACGGTTGCGTATTGAACGACATCGATGGCCATCGATATCAGCGACGACAAGTAAAGGCCGTGTGACGGTCTACCAAACAATGAAAAACACACTGATTGCATTCGCGATTGCTATCTGGACCATGACATTCGCATCGCTCGCGAGCGCGAGCGGCAAGATCGAACTGCCGGTCGGCGCGCAGCGGCAGATTTCGGCTGGCCATGCATTGCAGCGTGTGGCGGTCGGCGATCCGGCGATAGCCGACGTTCTGATCATGAAAGGCAGCCGGTCCGGCTCGGTACTGCTGACCGCGAAGGCGCCCGGCGCGACGAATGTGATGCTGTGGGAGCGTGGCCACGACGAGCCGACGGTCTGGAGCATCGAGGTCGTCGACGCAGCCGCGCAAGCGGTGCTCGACGATTCCACGCCGCGCGTGAATGCATATGGCGGAACGGCGGTGCTGCGTGGTGCGTCGTCATCGCTTGACGCACATGAACGCGCAGTCGCAGTCGCCAAGAACATGGCCGGGAAGGGCACGGTGATCGATCGGTCGACGCTTGCCGGCAAGAACGTCGTGCAGGTCGACGTGCGCGTCGTCGAGTTCAGCCGGTCGGTGCTCAAGCAGGTAGGGTTCAACTTCTTCAAACAGAACAACGGTTTCTCGTTCGGCTCGTTTTCACCGGGCGGCGTGCAGTCGTATAGCGGCGGTTCCGGTCCCGGCTCTGCAGGGTACATTCCGACGCTCGGCTCACCCGTGACGTCGGCATTCAACCTGGTCGTGAATGCTGCTGGACGCGGCATCTTCGGTGAGCTGTCGCTGCTCGAAGCGAACAATTTCGCCCGGGTGCTCGCCGAACCGACGCTCGTTGCGCTGTCTGGCCAAAGCGCCAGCTTCCTCGCGGGTGGCGAAATTCCGGTCCCGTCACCGCAAGGACTCGGTTCGACCGCAATTCAGTGGAAGCAATATGGCGTCGGGCTTACGCTGACGCCGACCGTGCTGAGTCCGCAGCGGATTGCGCTGAAGGTCGCGCCCGAGTCGAGCCAGCTCGACTTCGTGAACAGCGTGACGATTAGCGGTGTCGCAGTGCCGGGGATCACGACGCGTCGCGCGGACACGACGGTCGAACTAGGCGACGGAGAGAGCTTCGTGATCGGCGGCCTGATCGATCGCCAGACGATGTCGAACGTCAGCAAGGTTCCGCTGCTTGGCGACCTTCCGATCATCGGTACGTTCTTCAAGAATTTGAACTATCAGCAGAACGACAAGGAATTGCTGATCATCGTGACGCCGCATCTCGTTGCGCCGATCGCGAAGGGCGCGGCGTTGCCGGCGACACCCGGTGAGTTGTCCGAGCAGCGTGACGGGCCGGTCTGGCGATCGTATCTGGGCGGCATTGCGGCGCCGGATGCAGCGCCGGGATTTTCGAAATGAACGCGAAGCCTTGCGTAATCGGGGGTGTTCGACATGAACGCACGAACCCAATCATTGTGTGAACCCGCCGTGACCGACTATTTCGTTTGCGCATCGCCGCAGGAAGCGCACGTCCGCTGGCTTGCCGATACGCTTGTGTCGGCCGGCGCGGTCGAGGCGGCGTCGCTCGAGCCGGGTGTGCTTGCGCAGCGCATCACGGGCGTCAATCCGGCGCTGGTGTTCATTGATTTCTCGGAGGGCGTAGAGGCGGCGAGCGTCGCCGCCGCGATGGTGCGCGCTGCGCATCCTGGGTTGCCGATCGTCGCGCTGGGTTCGCTCGCGCAACCGGAAAGCACGCTCGCTGCATTGCGTGCCGGCGTGCGCGACTTCATTGACGTGTCCGCATCGACCGAGGAAGCGCTGCGGACGACGCGTGGACTGCTCGCGCATGTCGGCGAGCCCGCGAGCCGCCATGGGAAGGTCGTCGCGCTGCTCGGCGCGCGTGCCGGTATGGGTGTCAGCACGCTTGCAGCGAATCTCGCCGTCTGGCTGCAAAAGCGCGCGCTCGGCCCGGGCGCGGCGGCGGTTTCGGATGGCGGCACACCGGCCGGCCGTCAAACCGCGCTGATCGATCTGGGCCTGCCGGCCGGTGACAGCGCGCTGTTCCTGAACACGCGCTGCGAATTCAATTTCGTCGATGCCGTGCAGAACCTCCGCCGCATCGATCGCACGTTTGTGAACACCGCGCTGACGCGGCACTCGAGCGGTGTCGCGTTGACGACACTGCCGCCGGATCTGGCCGGGCTACGCGACGTGTCATATGCGTCGTGCATCGGTTTGCTGAACCGTCTCCGCGCATTCTTCGATCAGCAGGTCATCGATCTCGGCGGCTTTTCGAACCGCGAGTTTGTCATGCAAATCACGGCATCCGTCGACGAAGCATGGCTTATTTGCGATCAGGGCGTGGCGTCGATTGTGTCCGCGGCTGATCTGCTCACAGGCCTACGCGACGCTGGCGTCGATACCGATCGCATCAAGCTCGTGGTTAATCAATACGACTCCGCCCTGAACCTGATGCCCGGACAAATCGCCGAGCGCTTGGGGTTGTCGCTGGTCGGTACGCTGCCGGCGCGCCGCGTTGCGATCTGCCACGCCGCAAACCAGGGCCGGCTCATTGTCGATATGGCCGAGCGCGATCCGTACGTGCGAGCGCTTGAATCGTTGGCTACACGATTGCCCGGAGTGTCAGGCATGGCGGGCGCGTCGCGTGTCGCGCCCAGCCTGTCTGCACTGAAACGTTTCATTCAACCTTCGTCCAAGCGGTCGTAAGCGATGGCACACGACATTCAATTCGCCGACGGCGCAGCGCCGTTCTCCCAGACGCAGCAATTTCACGACATCAAGAATGCCGCGCACGAGCATCTGCTGACGCGTATCGAGGAACTAGGTGCCGAGTTCGGTCGCTGGTCCCGTCAGGCGATCAACCAGTTCGTCGATCTCGAGATCGACAGCTTCGTGCGCCTGCGCCGCATCCCGCTCAACGAAAACGAGGTGCGTGCGATTGCCGAGGCGCTGACGAAGGAGCTTGCCGGCTTCGGGCCGATCGAGGACCTGCTGGCTGATCCGGCGGTCGAGGACATCCTGATCAACGGCTACAACGACGTGTACGTGTCGCGTCACGGGATTCTGGCGAAGCTGCCCGTGCGGTTCACCGACAACGCGCATCTGCTGCGGATCGTGCGCCGCATTCTCGCGCCGATCGGGCGTCGTCTCGACGAGTCGAATCCGATGGTCGATGCGCGTCTGCCTGATGGCGGCCGCGTGAACGTCGTGATCGAGCCGCTGTCGATCGACGGTCCGATCGTCTCGATCCGGAAATTCCGCAAGGATCCGTTGAAGCCGTCCGACCTGCTCGGCAACGGCACGTACAACGAAGAAATCGGCGCACTGCTCGAGGCGGCAGTCGAAGCTCGCTGCAACGTGCTCGTGTCGGGCGGCACGAGCTCCGGCAAGACGTCGTTGCTCAACGCACTGGCGTTCCATATTCCCGAGGCGGAACGTGTCGTGACGATCGAAGACACGGCCGAACTGTCGTTGAACCACCCGCACGTCGTGCGGCTCGAGAGCCGGCCTGGTGGTTTCGACGGCACCGGCGTCGTGACGATCCGCGACCTGCTGCGCAACACGCTGCGGATGCGCCCGGACCGGATCATCGTCGGCGAAGTTCGCGGCGGCGAAGTGCTCGAAATGTTGCAGGCGATGAACACCGGCCACGATGGCTCGATGGGCACCGTGCACGCGAGTTCGCCGCGCGAGTGTCTGTATCGTCTGGAGATGCTGGCGGGCTTCGCAGGCTTCCAAGGCACCGAGTCGAGTCTGCGCCGGCAGATCGCGAACGCGATCGACTTCATCGTGCAGATCGGGCGTCTGTCGAATGGGCGCCGCCGGATCTTGTCGATTACCGAAGTGACCGGTTTGTCCGACAACATCATCGCGACGCAGGAACTTTACCGCTACGAAGCACGCGTAACCCCTGAAGGCGAGGAGATCGACCACTGGGAGTCGCTCGGTATCCATCCACATTCACCGAAGCTTGCGCGCTATCGTCAGGCGCTGGTGAACACCAGCCTGGGGGGCGGTGGTTTCGGCGGCGGCTTTGGTGGCAGCGGCTTTGGCCGCGGCGGAGGCTTCAATGTATAGCCCGATGATCTGGGTTCTCGCGATCGCCATGCTGTGCGTCGCGTCGGCACTGATGTTGTGGCGGCACGCGGAAGCGCGGCGCGTGAGAACCGATGCGAAGCGCTTCATCGACAGCCGGCTCGAACCTGGTGTACGGGTGGCGGCGCAAGCATCTCGGCCGGCGGCGGGAAGCGCACCGCGTCCCTCGTCGCCCTTGAGTGTTGCACGGAGTGCGTCCGATACGTTTCGGGTGCACTGGTATGTGGTCGCCACGGAGTATTTGAACAATCTCGTGTCTCGCGCGGGGATCGACGGGGCACGCGGCAAATCGATTGTCGCGCTGATCGTACTCGTTGCAATCGTGGTGATTGCCGGCAGCCACGGCGGCGCGCTTGCTGGCTTTGCGGCGTTTGCGTGTGGAGTTTCGATACTCGGGGTTTGGCTTGCGTCACGCATTCAGCGGCGGCGACTCAAAATCGTTCGGCAGATTCCGTCGTTTCTGGACGGAATCGTACGTCTCGTGACGCTCGGCAATAGTGTGCCGGCCGCATTTCAGGCCGCATTGCTGACAACGGAGGAGCCGCTGCGCGGCTGTCTCGATCACGTATCGCGGATGCTGCGCGGTGGTGTGGAGATCGATCGCGCGATGACGCATATCGCGAAGATATATCGGACCGAGGAGTTCGAGCTCGTCGGTTCAGTACTGCGTCTGTCGGTCAAATATGGCGGTCGCGCAGACGTAATGCTCGAACGCATGGCCGTATTCATGCGCGATCTCGAACAGGCGGAGCATGAGCTGACTGCGATGTCAGCAGAGACGCGGCTGTCGGCGTTCGTTCTTGTAATGTTGCCGATCATGATCGGCAGTTTTGTCATCTTGAATAATCCCAAGTATCTGCAAGGGATGTGGGGCGATCCGAGCGGACGACTGATTCTCACGCTCGCATTTCTGCTGCAGTTGGCCGGCAGCGTGTGGTTGTATCGAATTGCTCGACTCAGGTAATGGTATGACGGCAACTCAGATTGGAGCGATTGCTTTGGCCTTGGGCGCGCTTGGCGTTTTGCTGTTCGGAATGCTGGCAGTGCTGCGCGCGAGTGCCACGACGCGCGCCGAACGCGCGCTCGTCGACGCACTGGATCGGCGCATGGCCGTACTTGAGGCAGCCAAGGCCAAGGCTGAAACAGGTGACAGCACCTCTGCGAAGCCGGACGCGAGTGGTGGCGAGCGCGTTGCACATTTTCTCGATCGATTGTCGTCGACGGGAATGCGCTGGCTCGACACGGGGTTCGGCAAATACATCGTTGCCGAAGAAGATCGTCGTTTGCTCGAACAGTGTGGATACATCGATGCACGTACGCGTGGATTGTTCCTGAGCGTGCGAATTGCATGCGCGATCGGGTTGCCGCTGCTGTTTGCGATATTTGCGAGCGGTCAGATGAAGAGCGGTTACTGGATGATCGGCATGTTTGCCGCATTCGGGTTCGGCTTCATGGTGCCGAAGCTCTATGTGCAACGTCGCGCTGCCGCCCGCAGACAGAGCGTTGTCGACGAGTTGCCGCTGCTCGTTGACATGCTGCGCCTGTTGCAGGGCGTTGGGCTGTCGCTCGATCAGAGTCTGCAAGTCGTGACGAACGATTTCCGCGGAATGATGCCGGTGCTGTCGTCGGAAATGGGTATCGCGCAGCGTCAGTTTGCGGCAGGCCGTACACGCGAGCAGTCGATGCAACGACTGTCCGGTGGATTCGACAATGAGGATCTGCGCGCGATCGTTCGATTGATGGTTCAGGTTGACAAGCACGGCGGTGCAGTCCAGGAACCCCTCAAGCAATTCGGAGACAGGTTGCGCGAGACGCGTCGTGCGATGCTTCGCGAGCGGATTGGACGATTAACCGTGAAGATGACCGGTGTAATGGTACTGACCCTGTTGCCAGCGCTGCTGATCGTGACGGCTGGGCCCGGGATGTTGGCGGTGATGCGTGCGCTGGCGTCGCACCATTGATGGACGAAGGAAAAATGATGAAGCGGACCAGCAGGATGGTGCGGTACGCAGGTGTAGCGACAGCAGCGTTGCTGCTCGGCGCGTGCGCGACCAAGGAGAACGGGTACGGCGTTAACACGCAGACCGAGCGCGCTGCGCTGATTCAGGCGGCCGATCAGAAACAGTCGGTGCCGGACACACCGGCGATGTATCTGGGTCTGATCCAGCGGATGCAGGTACAGGGTCTTTATTATGCGTCGCTTGCGCACATCGACGCATACGATAAAGCGTACGGCGTGTCGCCCGACACGACCCTGCTGCGCGCGGATGCACTTCGGATGACTGATCAGCCGGCTGCCAGCGCGGCAGCGTACACGCAGTTGCTGAAGACGCCGCTCGCGGCTCGCGGTTACAGAGGGCTTGGGCTGATCGCCGGCGCGGCGGGCGATTTTGGACACGCGGTGCAGGCATTGACGCAGGCGTCCGAACTCGCGCCGACCGATGCGTCGCTGTTATCCGATCTTGCTTACGCGAAATTACGCAATGGCGATGTCGTTGGCGCGCGGGTGCCGCTGCTGAAGGCGGCCGAACTGGATCAGCATAATCCCAAGATCGTCAGCAATCTTGCGCTTTATCTGTTCGCGGCGGGGCGCTCGCAGGATGCGCAGATGTTGATGACTCGGCAGCATTTGCCTGCGGATATCCGCAAGGATATCGGTATCGACTCCGCGAAAGTTGCTGCTGCCGTACGCGCACAGCAGCGTGCGGCCGCTACGCTGCCCGTCGTGCAACGGCGAGGCGTGAGTGCACCGATGGCGAACAATTTTGGCTACGACCAGACCGTGCCGCTGCTGCAACGGTTTGCACAATGAACGGACAGGCGGGGAACGACATGAATAATGAACATCAGCGAAATACACGCGCGGGTCGAATCGCGATTCTGGGCGCGATCGTCGGGGTGGCAATGAGCACCGCTGCTGCATATGGGCAGCAGGTTGCGAGGCCAGGCGTATCCGACGTCGACGGCTCGACTAGGGCGTGGCTCTCGATGCAGCGCGACAACCGCGCGGCGGCGCCGACGCAGCCCATGCTCGGGGACGTTGCATCACTTGTCTATCAGCGTTATCTGGATTCGTTCAAGAACAAGATTCCGAACTCGATAAGTTCGCAGATTGGTTCCACCAGTGGCGGTATGTCGGGTGGTGGGCAGGCTGCGCAATAAGCGACATGGCGATGCGTGTAGATCAATCACATGTACGTCGGCGGCGCAGCACTGGCTGGCCCGGAATGCGTCGTCAGCGTGGCTCCATTGCAGTCATGGCGGCGATCTGGGTGATGGTCGCGATTGTCGTGCTGGGGGCGGTCGATATCGGGAATCTGTATTTGCAGCGGCGGGATCTGCAAAGGATTGCGGATATGGCTGCGTTGGCGGCCGCGCAGGCCGCCGCGCCGACCAATCCGACGGACATGTCTTGTTCCAGCGCGAATCTGGCCGCGCAGAGCGTGGCGCAGTTGAATGACTCATACAAGCTCAGTACGATCGCTCCGGTAAATGGCACGGACCAGATTCAGTCTAGCTGCGGCAGATGGGATCCTCCTGCAACGGCGAGCGGATCGTCGACGTATCAGGTCGCCAACGCGAGCATGGCGTGTCCTCAACCCAGTGCTTCGCCTGCTACTCAGTCATGCCCCCAACTCAACGCCGCGCAAGTGACGATGACACGCAAGCTGCGTTACTCGTTCCTGGGAATGCTTTGGTCGACCGTTGCCGGGCCGGTGACCATCTCTGCGACTTCGACGGCCCGCGCGGCGGCGGTTGATGCATTTTCGATCGGTACGTCGCTGGCGATGTTCGGCAGTAACACTGACTGCAACGGAAATGCGATTACGAGCAACGCATACAATCCGGGCCTGGTCAATTCGTTGTTGAGTGCGTTGCTCAATACGTCGTTGAGCTTCAATATCGGTACGTATCAGGCGTTGGCATGTACGCGTATCAAAATCGACGATTTGCGCACGGCGCTCAAGGTGGGGACTGTCGATCAGTTGTTGAGTGCGACCACGTCGATCAGCAACCTTGCCACCCTGATGGTCACTGCGCTGGGGCAGACTTCCGTCGCGAACGTGCAGGCAAACGTTACCGAAAGCCAGAAGCTACTGGGCGCACTTACTAATCTGAACGTGCCTGGGCCAATCGCTATCGGCAACTCGGCGTCTACTCCGGGCTTGTTGTCAATCGGTCTGGCAAACACGCAAAATGCCGCGAATGCGACGGTTAGCCTGCTCGATCTGTTGTTTACCGCAGCAGAAATCGCGAATGCCAACGCGAACAGCCCCGCGGTGAGTGTCAATACCGGCCTCAATCTTCTCGGTCTTGCACAAGCCGCGCTGCAAGTGCAGGTAATCCGGCCGCCAGTCATTGCCGTTGGTGAAGGCGGCACCGATCCAACGAAGCCAGGAAATCCTTGGCGCACGCTCGCCCATACTGCAGACATTGCGGTCTACCTGAACGTCGGGCTTGGAACGTGGGGTTCGTTGGGCGGGTTGCTGAACGGCCTTCTCAATTTGAGTGTGAAGTTGCCGCTATACCTCGAAGTAGCCCCTGGAACAGCATGGTTGACATCGACGAGCTGTGCAGCAACGCGGGCCAATAGCCGCGCGAATATCGTTGCGCAGCCTGGGTTGGCAAACGTATGTATCGGAGACGCGCCGTTGAACAGTCAGGGCGCGATGGACGTGTCCGGTGGCTACTCGTGCGGCTCGCCGCAGGTCGCGACGCTCCTGAACGTTGGCGTTCTGAGCGCGCTGGGTTTGAAGACATCGGTCACCGCGACAGTTCCCGCCATTTCGGTACCCGCTGTCGCATCCGTTGGCGGTCCTTTGGTATTTGACGGCATTACGGGAAATAGCGATGACTATCAAAGCGTCAATTCCAACCAGGTCGGACAAGTACTGACGAACGCGCTATCGGGACCTGCCGGCGCGCTTTCCAAGGGAACCGGCCTGACTGTGACGGCGACGCTGTTGGGTCTCCCGATCACGATCGGCACATCGGTGATCGGCGACCTGCTCGGAATGCTGTCGAAAACAGTACTGAACGGTATTTTTGGCGCTCTCGACCAGCTGCTCGTACCATTGCTGCAGCTTTTGGGCGTTCAGGTCGGGGTTGCGACCGTCCATAACATGTCGTTGACTTGCGCTGTTCCGCAGCTAGTAGGCAATTAAGTGCGTTTTTAACTGAAGTCGCTGGATCAAATTGATGAGACCCACCCCCGCAATCGCAGAACTCGACCTCTACGTCTGGGAAGGCAAAGCGGACATTGTCGACCGCGTTGCCCGCTGCATGGCGAGCTTCGACGTCGAAGTGATCCGCGCCGACAATGCGGAAATCTCGCCGGAGCGTGCCGCCTTGCGGCCGTCGTTGGCGATCATCAGCGTGACGATGATCGAAACCGGCGCGGCGTTCCTGCGCGACTGGCAGGCCAACATCGGCATGCCGGTCGTCTGGGTCGGTGCGGCGCGCGACCACGATGCGTCGCAGTATCCGCCCGAGTATTCGCATATCCTGCCGCTCGACTTCACCTGCGCCGAACTGCGCGGCATGATCGGCAAGCTCGTCACGCAGCTGCGCGCGCATACGGCAGAAACGTCGCATCCGACCGAACTCGTCGCACACTCGGAATCGATGCAGGCGCTCTTGCACGAAGTCGATACGTTTGCCGACTGCGACACCAACGTGCTGCTGCACGGCGAGACCGGCGTCGGCAAGGAGCGCATCGCGCAACTGCTGCACGAAAAGCATTCGCGCTACCGGCACGGCGAATTCGTACCGGTGAACTGCGGCGCGATTCCCGACGGCCTGTTCGAATCGCTGTTCTTCGGTCATGCGAAAGGATCGTTCACGGGCGCGGTTGTTGCGCATAAAGGCTATTTCGAGCAGGCGGGGGGCGGCACGCTGTTCCTCGACGAAGTCGGCGATCTGCCGCTGTATCAGCAGGTCAAGCTGCTGCGCGTGCTCGAGGACGGCGCAGTGCTGCGCGTCGGGGCGGCGACGTCGGTCAAGGTCGATTTCCGCCTGGTCGCGGCGAGCAACAAGAAGCTGCCGCAGCTCGTGAAGGATGGCCTGTTCCGTGCCGATCTCTACTACCGGCTCGCAGTGATCGAGCTGAGCATTCCGTCGCTGGAAGAGCGCGGCGCCGTCGACAAGATCGCGCTGTTCAAGTCGTTCGTCGCGCAGGTCGTCGGCGAGGATCGGCTCGCTCAGTTGTCCGATCTGCCGTACTGGCTGACGGATTCGGTCGCGGACAGCTATTTCCCCGGCAACGTGCGTGAACTGCGCAACCTCGCCGAGCGCGTCGGCGTGACGGTGCGGCAGACGGGCGGGTGGGATGCCGCGCGGTTGCAGCGGCTGATTGCGCACGCGCGCAATTCGGCGCAGCCGGTACCGGCGGAGAGCGCGGCCGAGGTCTTCGTCGACCGCAGCAAGTGGGACATGAACGAGCGCAGCCGCGTCATTGCGGCGCTCGACGCAAACGGTTGGCGGCGTCAGGACACGGCGCAGCAGCTCGGCATCAGCCGCAAGGTATTGTGGGAAAAAATGCGTAAATATCAGATCTTCGATGAGGAGCCCGAGACCCGCGAAAGTGAGTAATTAATGAGATAAAATCGCGCTGAATTATAACGACTCGGGCGGGAATAGAACTTCATGAGCCATAAGACGGGGTTGGGAAGGGCGTGCGTATTGCTCGCCCTGGTGGGGGGCATGCAGGGCGCATACGCGCAAAGTCTGGCAGACAGCGGTTCGCCGGCAGTACAGCAGGCGTCGGCGCCGGTTGCAGCGATTCCGGTGATCGATTCGCAGACGTCGGTGCAGCCGCAGGCGGGCGAGTCGACGGGGCCGAGCACGGTCGACGACCTGCAGCGCCAGATCCAGTCGCACACGCTGACGGAAATGCGCACGAGCTATAACGGCAGCTACGGCGCGAGCCTGCTGTTCAACGTCAAGGACGGTGCGTACTTCGTTGCGCTGTTCCAGCAGAAGGCGTTCTGGCGCGTGATCAAGACTTACGACGAAACGCGTGCGGAAGTGATCTATCGCGATTTCTCGCATCAGGCGGAGCGGCTGGCCGTGAACGAACTGCGGGCAGCGAAGCTGGAATCGCAGAAAGCGCAAATGGACAAGCAGATCGAAGTCACCCAGGATCGCGCGCGGCGCCTGCAGGCCGATATCTCGATCGCCCGCCAGCAGCAGGCGGCGGTCGCGGATCGCCAGAAGAGCGTACGCAACGAGACGGCCGCATTGCAGGCGCAGCAGGCCGAGTTGCAGTCGCAACTGCGTGCGTTGCAGCAGCAGGTGCGTTCGTTGCAGCGCGAGGCCGATGCGGGCCTGCCGACGACGGCACACTGAACCCGATGGCGGTGCGGCGACATGCCGCGCCGGCCGCACAAGTAAAAAGGGCAAGCCGGTTGGCTTGCCCTTTTGTTTTACTGGCCGTCCGGCACGATTCGCCGGCGGCGTGTCACGATCACCGGCCCGTTGCCGCCGCGAGAATCCGACGGCGATGCGCTGCCGGATGCGTCGCCGGCGTCGCGCGGCGCGCCGTAGCTTTCGCGCGGTTCACGGGGTTCGCGCGGGGCGCCGTAGCCTTCGCGCGGCTCACGCGAGCCGTAACCCTCGCGCGGTTCGCGCGAGCCATAGCCTTCACGCGGTTCGCGGGAGCCGTAACCGCCGTCGCCGCGCGATTCGCGCGAGCCGCCGTGCGAGCCGTACGGGCTGTGACCGCCGCCTTCACGGCCACCCGGGCGCCCGCCGGTGCGCGGCCCGCGGGGGCCGCTGCCACCCGGGCGCGAGCCGCCCGTGTCGAGCTGGATCGTGGAAATCGCGCGCTTGTAGATGCCTTGCAGACCCACGGGGGTGCGCAGCATCACCAGGTACTGGTCGAACGACTCGATACATCCCGTCAGACGAATGCCGTTGACGAGATAGATTTCAACGCGCTTACGTTCCTTGCGCGCCGAATTGATGAAGTCGTTTTGCGGATGGGATTCTGCGGGATTGGCCATTGAGGTGCGGCAGGAGCCTGCGTCAGAGAATATGTTGTGCGTGTGTGTGGCGTGGTCGTCCACAAGGTGTTTGGCGGGATTCTACCCTGTTCAATCGGGGAGCGCGTAGCCGTGATTGTGTCGAACCGTAACCCACTATAGACGTTCCAGCGCATTTTCGCGATTCGGCCGAACGGCTAATGTCATTTCGTTACGCCGCGTTACGACTCTCGCAGTGCCGTATCACCTTGGTTCGCGCGCCGCGCGTACATTCGGTCGAGCGAGCCGGGCGGGCCGGCATATCAGGGATTCAGAACATGAACAAGAGACGATGGGCAGGGTGGGTCGGGGCCGTGGCGTTGCTGGCTTCCGGCAGTGCGATGGCGGGGCATGTCGACCTGTCGGTCGGCATCGGCGTACCGGTCGCGCCGGTCTATGTCGAACCGGCGCCGGTCTATGTGGCGCCGCAGCCGGCGGTGGTCGCCTATCCAGGCTACGGATACGGCTACTACGGCGATGACGACGACGATCGCTATCGCAAGTGGCGCAAGCACTATTACAAGCAATGGCACCGGCACCACGGCGACGACGATGACGATTGAGCCCGAGGCCGGCCCCGCCGGCGCGCATCAGAACGCGTAGTCGGGGTTTTTCGGGTCGAATGCGGTGTCGTCGAGTGTCGCCGGTGCGATTTTCTCGATGACGATCCGCTCGAAGATCTTGCCGTCGTTGTCATAGGACTCGACGGTCCGGAAATAGGGCGCGTGCAGGTCGAGCCCGAGGACTTCCTTCTTCGCGTAGAACTGCGGCCGGCCGGTCGGCGTTTCGTAGGTGAGCGCGACCACGCGCACGCCACCGACCGTCCTGGCTTCCACATCGGTCGGCCGCTGCACGCCGGCTTCCACGTATTTCTTCCCTTCGGTCAGGTACAGGTTCGTGATGAACTCGGTGCCGAGATCCGTCACCTGGTGATTCGACTGGGCGCGCGCGAGTGCGCCGTCGAGTGCCGTCCACAGCGGAATCTTGCCGAGCAGGCCGCCGAGGTGACCGTACATCTCGTCCTTGCGCTGCGTCGCGTCGTAGATGGTCTCCTGGCCGGCGTGCGCACCGCCCGGCAGCCATTTCGCATAGACGCGCAGCGGCTCGCGGGTGGTCTTCACGAGCATGTGGTCGGGCGTATCGGACCATTTTCCGCTGATGCGCTCCTGACGCACCATCGTGAACTGGTATGACGGATAGCCGTTGGGACCGTTACGGATATACAGCGGTACGGCGAGCGGATCGAGTGCCTTGAAGAGCGCCGTGAGCGTCGCGTCATCGAGTTGCGCGAGCGTGCCGCGCTGTGCGGCCGTGCGCAGCCAGCGCGCCTGCTGCGCGACCGGCTCGCGCGTGACTTTCGCGAGATCCGCCGGCAGTACGGCACCCGCTGCCGCGCCCGCGGCGGCGGCCGTTTCCTGTGCATGCAGGCCCGTCTGTCCGAGCGACAACAGGCAGGCGACTGCCACGACGGCGGCATGCCGCGCGTGGCGCTTCTTTCCTTCGTTCATCGACGGCGTCTCCTGGGGCGATGGATCGTTCAGCCTTGCTTCGCGGCCTTGATTTTGGCGAGTTCCTCGTCGCGCAGCGCGCGGCGCAGGATCTTGCCGACGTTGGTCTGCGGCAGCGCGTCGCGGAACTCGACGAATTTCGGCATCTTGTAGCCGGTCAGGTTCTTGCGGCAGTGCGCGAGCACGTCGTCGACCGTCAGCGACGGGTCGCGGCGCACGACGAACACCTTGATCCGTTCGCCTTGTATCTCGTCAGGAATGCCGATCGCCGCGGCTTCGCTGATGCCCGGATGCATCACCAGCACTTCCTCGATCTCGTTCGGATACACGTTGAAGCCCGACACGAGGATCATGTCCTTCTTGCGGTCGATCAGGCGGATGAAGCCGCGCTCGTCCATCACGCCGATGTCGCCGGTGCCGAGCCAGCCGTCGGCGTCGATCACCTTGGCCGTTTCGTCGGGGCGCTGCCAGTAGCCGCGCATCACCTGCGGACCGTGCACGCACAGCTCGCCCGGTTCGCCGATGGGCGCCCAGGTGCCGTCCTCGCGGCGAAAGCGCACGAGGGTGGACGGCGCGGGCAGGCCGATCGACCCGCTGAACGCGGCCATGTCGCTCAGGTCCACGGGGTTCATCGTGACGATCGGCGAGCATTCGGTCAGGCCGTAGCCTTCGACGACCGGCCGGCCCGTCACTTGCTGGAAGCGCTCCGCGACCGCGCGCTGCATCGCCATCCCGCCCGCCATCGCGAGCTTCAGCTTCGAGAAATCGCGCTTGCGGAATTCCTCGTTGTCGAGGAACGCGTTGTACAGCGTGTTGATGCCGGTGATGCCGGTGAACGTCTCGTTGCGGATGATCTTCATCACCATCGTCATGTCGCGCGGGTTCGCGATCAGGATGTTGCGCCCGCCGAGCCCCATGAAGATGAATGCGTTCACCGTCAGCGAATAGATGTGATACAGCGGCAGCGGCGTGAGCACGGTTTCGACGTCGCCCGATACCTGGTCGGCGATCCAGGCCTTCGCTTGCAGCAGGTTCGCGATCAGGTTGCCGTGCGTGAGCATCGCGCCTTTCGCGACGCCCGTCGTGCCGCCCGTGTATTGCAGGAACGCGAGGTCGTCGCGCGTGATCTTCACGGGTTGCGGCTTGCCGCGTGCACCGAGCGCGAGGGCGGAGCGCAACCGGATCGCCTGCGGCAGGTGGTAGGCCGGCACGAGCTTCTTCACGTGCTTCAGCACGAAATTGATCAGGCGTCCTTTCGCATTGAAGCCGTCGGCGAGCAGGTCGCCGAGCGCGGTGACGACGACGTTCTTCACCTGCGTTTCCGGCAGCGCGTCCTGCAGCGTGCGCGCGAAGTTCTCGAACACGACGATCGTCTGCGCGCCGCTGTCCTTCAGCTGGTGCGCGAGTTCGCGCACGGTGTAGAGCGGATTGACGTTGACGACGATCGCGCCGGCCTTCAGCGTGCCGAACAGCGCGACCGGGTACTGGAACGTGTTCGGCAGCATGATCGCGACGCGGTCGCCGGGCTTGACGCCGAGGCTTTGCAGATACGACGCGAACGCGTCGACTTTCCGCGCGAGCGTGCGGTAGGTCATCGATGCGCCGGCGCTCACATAGGCGACGCGCTCGGCGAAGCGGCTCGTGCATTCGTCGAAGAACTGCACGAGCGATGCATATTGCGTGACGTCGATCTCGTGCGGGACGCCGGGCGGGTATGACGCGTACCAGATACCGTCGGAGTTCGGCGGAACCTGGGCCGCTGCGGGTGCTGCGGAAGATGACATGACATGTCTCCGGTCTGTGCTCTCGGCGACGGCGGGTGCTTCAGCACCCGCCCGTGCCCCGTGCCGCACGGTCGATCGACGGGAACGTCTCGACGCCCCGCGTGACCGCGCGTTTCAATCAAATCGTGAACAGGAAGCCGCGCGTGGCCTCGCGCGCTCAGTTCGTGGAATGCAGCGTCGCCGTATCGGCGGTGGTCGCGCCCGACTGCGGCAGCCCGAACGCTTCGCTCGCGCCTGCGTCGTCGAGCACGGCCGCGAAGATCGACAGTTGCGCGCTGTCGGGCATCGGCGCTTTCAGCGCGGCGACGATCAGCGACGACAGTCGCGCGATCATCTGCACGTCGTTCATCGTGCGGCCTTGCGAGAACTCGTCGATCAGGCTTTCCGTTTCGGCGCCGGCGAGCGCGCCGGACAGCGCGCCGATCGCGAAGTGCAGGCGCCAGCCGAGCTCCGTGCGCGGCAGGTGCGGCAAGGCCCGCTGGAACGCGTCGAAGAAGCGGCCCGCGACGCTCGCGTAGTGCGCGGTCAGGAAGTTGCGCACGAACGGCGACGGGTCGGTGTACGCACGGCCGATCAGGCGCAGGAACCCGGGCCCGCCGCGCTCGGGATTGCGCGATGCCTTCAGCGCGGGAATGAACATTGCGCCGAGCACGTGCTCGCAGGTGATGTGCGTGCCGAGTTGCGCATCGAAGCGGTCGAGGATGCCGAGGCGTTCCTGGTTGAGCTGGTCGAGCCGGCGCGACAGCATCGCGTGAATCAGCGCTTCCTTGCTGCCGAAGTGGTAGTTGACCGCGGCCAGGTTGACCGCCGCGCGCGAGGTGATCTGGCGCATCGACATCGCCTCGAAGCCATGCTCGATGAACAGATCCTCCGCCGCATCGAGGATGCGTGCCTTCGTCCCGCCGGTCTGCCGAGTGCCGGATGACCGCGCCCCGGACGGCCGTCCCGTGGATGGCCGTCCTTCCTGACTTACTGCCATGTCCCGCCTCCCATGCCGGTCGCCCGGCCGCGAACTGGTGATTTGTTTGTCTGATTCAAACAGTCGTTTTTATTAAGATAAAAAAGGGCAGGCGGAGCGGGCAAGCGGGGAATCTGGACAAATTCCTCTAGTTCGATGTGCGGATGCGGAAAGTATCGCGCGCGCCCTCGGCAGGGCGGGGCACGCGCGATGGTGCGATGCGGCAATGCGCGGGGTCAGCTGACCGCGCTACGCGTATTGACCGATTGCGTCATGTCGATGCCGCGCCGTTCGCGGCTGAACAGGATCAGCACGGCGATCACGACGGCGACGATGCCGGCCACGAGCGCGAGCGCGAAGCTGTAATTGTTGTTGTTCGACACGGCGAGCGAGGCCTGCATCGTCGCGTTGCCCGACGCGAGCAGGTTGCCGAGCTGGTAGACGACGCCGGGGAAGGTCGCGCGGATCTCGTCGGGCGAGATCTCGTTCAGGTGAACCGGGATCACGCCCCACGCACCCTGCACCGAGATCTGCATCAGGAACGCGCCCGCGGCGAGCGCAACCGGGCCGCTCGAAAATGCCCACAGCGGCAGCACGGGCAGTGCGATCAGCGCAGCGATGAAGATGGCGCGCCGCCGGCCGATCCGCTCCGAGATCGCACCGAACGACAGGCCGCCGACGATGGCGCCGATGTTCAGTACGATCGTGATCCACGACACGGTATGCGGATCGAAGTGATGCTGTTCGCGCAGGAACGTCGGATAGAGATCCTGCGTGCCGTGCGAGAAGAAGTTGAACGCGGTCATCAGCACGATCGCGTAGATCGTGAGCTTCCAGTTCTGCCGCATCGTGGTGCCAAGGCTCGGGCGCGGGCGTTTCTCCATCTGCTTCCACGCCGGCGATTCGGGCACGTGTGCGCGCACGTAAAGCACGAGCAGCGCGGGCAGCACGCCGACCATGAACATCCCGCGCCAGCCGATGTACTGGTAGAACAGGCCGAACACGACGGACGCGAGCAGGTAGCCGCTCGGATAGCCGGCCTGCAGCAGCCCCGACACGAAGCCGCGCGCATGGGTCGGCACGGTTTCCATCGTCAGCGCGGAGCCGACGCCCCATTCGCCGCCCATCGCGACACCGAACAGCGCGCGCAACACGAGCAGCGCGGTCAGGCTCGGCGCGAAACCCGACGCGAGTTCGAGCAGCGAATAGCACGCGATGTTGACCATCAGCGTCGGGCGCCGGCCGAAGCGGTCGGCGAGCCGGCCGAAGATCAGCGCGCCGAGCGGGCGCATCGCGAGCGTCAGCGTGAGCGCGAACGCGACGGCCGGGATCGTCGAACCGAATTCGGCGGCGATGTCCTTCAGCACGAAAACCATCAGGAAAAAATCGAACGCATCGAGCGTCCAGCCGAGGTAGGCGGCGATCGTGACGTTGCGTTGTTCGCGGGTCCAGCTCATGTCCGAGGTCTCCTCGTTGGCTTGCGCGCTCACGATGTGCATGCGGATGCCGGCCCGGCTTGCGCGCGGTGCGGGGGCATTGATCGAGTGTAGGCCGCTGCGCCGGGCGATGTAGGGCGCGATAACGTCGAATCGGGAATAATCCCTAGGAAATGAACTGTTTCGGAAATGGAAACGGCGTCGCACGGAACAGGCGACAGGCATCTGTATCATTCCGGCAGGCTGTTTGTAGTTGTTTTGTAATGCGCCCGATGCACATCGTCACCGAATCAGGAGTCCCGATGACTGAACCTTCCGCCGCCACGCTGCCGGTGCTCGAAACGGCCAGGCTGTGGCTGCGTCCGCGCGTGCTGGCCGACCTCGATGCGTGCATCGAGATGGATCGCGATCCCGAGGTCACGCGGCACATCGCGGGCCCGTGGCACGATCCGGTCGAGCATCGACGCTTCGTCACGCACCGGATCACGCGCGACTATCCGCCAGGCCTCGGCTACTGGTCGATCTTCGAGAAGGCCGCGCCCGATGCGTTCATCGGCTGGATCCTGCTGATTCCCGACTATGCGGACGGCGCGCGCGACGTCGAGATCGGCTGGCGGCTGGTGCGTACGACATGGGGGCGCGGCATCGCGAGCGAGGCTGCGTCAGCCGTCGTGCGTCATGCCTTCGACACGGTGCGGCTGCCGCGCGTGATCGCCGATATCGCGGAGGCCAACAGCGGCTCGCTGAATGTCGCGCGCAAGCTCGGGATGCGTCGCGTGAGCATCGTGCACGACGGTATTCCTTACATTCGACATCGTCTCGAACGCAACGATCTGCGCGCGTAGCGCGGCGCAGCGCATGCGCAGGAGGGTGTCAGAGATCGTCAACCGGATGCGTATCGAGGTCATGACGTATTAACGGCTCGCGCGATCAGGAGTATCGTTGCCGGAATTTCGCAACATGGGGTACGACCATGGCACTCGGCAATGATGTTCATCTGATTCCCGTCAAGCTTGAAGAACTGCGTCCCACGCAGATGACGGTCGGCTATCGCGAAGTCAAGGCGAAGCGCAAGCACTGGAAGGCGCTCAGCAAGCGTGCGCGCAAGGCCGCGATCGAATCGCACTGGTTCCCGGCCGTGCTCGGCCCGGATGGGCTGCACTACATCACCGATCACCACCATCTCGGCCTCGCGCTGATCGAGGAAGGCGAGGCGCGCGTGAACGCGATGCTGCTGAAGGATCTGTCGTGGCTCGACCACACGATCTTCTGGCGGATGATGGAACACAACCAATGGGTGCATCCGTTCGGCGCGGACGGCACGCGCCGCGACTACGAGAATCTGCCGAAGGCGCTGACGGGGCTCGTGGACGATCCGTACCGCAGCCTTGCCGGCGAGCTGCGCACGGCGGGCGGCTATGCGAAGGACGCGACGCCGTTCAGCGAATTCCTGTGGGCCGACTACCTGCGCCAGCACGTGTCGCTCGACCAGATCCGCAAGAACTTCGCGAAGGCGCTCGATATCGCACTGCATCGCGCGCACGAGCAGGACGCACGCTATCTGCCCGGCTGGTCGGGCGTCATCGCCGTCAAGCCCTGACCGCCTCATGACGACCGCCCCGATCCGTCCCGATGCCGGCCCGCAGCATGCCGACCATTTCGCCGTGCTCGACGCGACTTCGCCGCCACCCAAGCGACGCATCGGCCTCGATGCGTTGGCCGGCCTGTCGATCGCGGGCCTGCTGATACCCGAGGCGGTCGCGTACGCGGGGTTGGCCAACCTGCCGCCGCAGGCCGGTCTCATCGCGTTGCTGTCGGGGCTCGTCGTCTATGCGCTCACCGGCAGCAGCCGCTTCGCGATCGTGTCGTCGACGTCGTCGTCCGCCGCCGTGCTGGCCGCGACGGTGCTCGCGGAGTCGGGGATGGCGCTCGCCGCGCAGCTCGCGCTTGCGGCGGCGCTCGTCGCGATGACGGGCGTGCTGTTCATCCTGGCGGGCGCCGCGCGGCTCGGCGGCATGTCGGATTTCGTCGCGCGGCCGGTGCTGCGCGGCTTCACGTTCGGCCTCGCGGTGACGATCGTCATCAAGCAGTTGCCGAAAATTCTCGCGATTTCCGTGCAGCACAGCGATGCGCCGCATGTCGCGCTCGACCTGATCACCGGCGCGCCGCATGCGAATCTCGCCAGCGTCGCGCTCGGTGCGACCGCACTGGCGTTGCTGTTCACGCTCGGGCGGAGCTCGCGCGTGCCCGCGACGCTCGTCGTGATCGTGCTGTCGATCGCGGCCGGCTATGCGATCGACTGGCAGCGATACGGGATCGCGATCGTCGGCCACATCGATTTCAAGCACATCGAGTTCGGCTTGCCGACCCTCGACCGCAATGCGTGGATGCAGACTATCGAGCTTGCGTTCGCGCTGATGCTGATCCTGTACGCGGAATCGTACGGATCGATCCGCAACTTCGCGCTGAAGCATGGCGACAGCGTGTCGCCGAATCGCGACCTCGTCGCGCTCGGCTGCGCGAATCTGGTGTCGGGCCTGCTGCACGGGATGCCGGTCGGTGCCGGCTATTCGGCGACCTCGGCGAACGAAGCGGCCGGCGCGCAGTCGCGCTTTGCCGGCCTGTGGGCGGCGGGCGTGGTCGCGCTGATCGTCTGGTTGCTGCTGCCGCAGCTCGCGCGCACGCCGGAGCCCGTGCTCGCGGCGATCGTGATCTTCGCGGTCAGCCACTCGCTGCATCCGTCGGTATTCCGGCCGTATTGGGCCTGGCATCGCGACCGGCTCGTCGTGATCGCGGCGCTGCTCGCGGTGCTCGTGCTCGGTGTGCTGCACGGGCTGCTCGCGGCCATCGGCGTGAGCCTGCTGCTGACGCTGCGCAAGCTGTCCGAGCCGAACGTCAGCGTGCTCGGCCGGCTGCGCGACAGTCACGACTTCGTCGACGTGGCGAGCCATGCCGAAGCGAAGCCGGTGCCGGGCGTGCTGATCGTACGGCCCGAGGCGCAGCTGTTCTTCGCGAATGCGGACCGGATGCTGAACCGCGTGCGTGCGCTGATGAAGACCGCGCCGGACACGCATACGGTGATGCTCAGCCTCGAGGAAACGCCGGATGTCGACGGCACGACGATCGAATCGTTGCGCACGTTCGCGGCTGAATGCACGGCGCGCGGGTTGCGCCTCGCGATCGTACGGCTCAAGGTGCACGCGCTGCATGCGTTGCGCCGCGCAGCGGACGAGACGCTGCACGACGACGCGATGTCCGAATTGAGCGTCGACGAGAGCCTGCAGCTGCTGCAGGCCGGGATGCCGCCGAACGGTAGCGGCGGAACGACCGCCGCTTGACGGTGCGGGGGCGGCGCGCCTGCGCGTGTTATTGCGGAGCCACGGCGTCGGAGGAGCGATCGATCATGTCGGTCACTTCGGCCGCCGTCGGCGCATAGGCGCCTGCATGCGCACAGGCGACCGCCGCACAGGCGGCTGCGTAGCGCAGATGCTCGGCGGCTGACGCATCGGGACGCGCAAGCTGGCTCGCGAGCCAGCCCCCGATGCTCGCATCGCCGCAGCCGACGGTATCGGCAACCTCGGTCGGGAACGCGGGCTGGAACAGCACGGTGTCGCGATGCAGGAGCTGCATGCCGGATGCGCCGCGCGTGACGAGCATCGTCGCGTCCGGTGCCCACGTGCGCAGTTGCGCGAGCGCGGCAGCTTCATCGAGTTCGGGAAACAGCCCGTGCAGATCCTCGTCGGATACCTTGATCCAGTCGGCGAGCCCGGCCAGCCGGCGCAGCGTGTCGCGATACGATGGCGCGGCCATCGGCGCACGGAAGTTCGGGTCGAACGAGATCCGCTTGCCGGCCGCCCGCGCAGCTTGCGCAACTTCGATCAGGCGCGACGCGAGCGGCTCGCGCACGACACCGAGCGAACCGACATGCACGATCTCGGCCGCGTCGAGTGCGCCGGCGGGCAGGTCCGCCGGATCGAACGCGAGATCGGCGCTGTGCTCGCCGATGAAGAAATAGTGGGGCGGCTGCTTCGACACGACCATCGCAAGCAGCGGCGCACGATCGACCTGCCGGATGAAACGCAGGTCGAGCCCCGCGTCGGCGCTCTTGCGCATCAGCTCGTCGCCGAAGATGTCGCGGCTGACCGTGCCGGCGAAGGCCGTCGGCACGCCGAGCCGCGCACCGACGCGCGCGACGTTCCAGCATGAGCCGCCGGCGACGCTGTGCCAGTTCTGCGCGTCGTCGCGGATGAAATCGGTCAGTGCCTCGCCGAATACGATCAGGCGGGGAAACGTCGTCGTCATGTCGAAACCTTGTGCCGCGACGTTGCGCGCGGCCATGCACGGGGAGAAGTCAGAGGCGGGTGGCGCCGGCCGTCGCGTGCAGCGATGCGGCCGGGCACCGCCCGGTTTTGCGGCGGCGCGGCGCGATCAGCGCGGGGTGCTCCAGCCCTTGTAGCTCTTCACGTTGTCGCGCGTGATGAGCGTCGGTTCGATCAGGATCATCGGGTTGGCCGGCTTCTGGCCGTTCATGATCCCGTAGCCGACGTTGACGGCCTGCTGCGCCATCGCCCACGGATCCTGGCTCGACGACGCCTGCACGAGCGTGTTGGTCTTGAGCGCGACTTCGATGTCGGGCGCGCCGTCCACCGACGTGATCACGATGCCCGGACGGTTCAGCTGTTTCGCGGCGAGATCGCTGCCGATCGCCTGCGGGTCGTTGATCGTGAATACTGCATCGAGCTTCGGAAAGCGCGTCAGGTAGCCCTGCATCGCATTCATCCCGCCTTCGCGCGAGCCCTTGCCGTCCTGGTCGCTCGACAGTACCTTGATGCCGGCATTTTTCGCGAGCACGGTCTTGCAGCCGTTGACGCGGTCGATCACGGCGGACACCTGCGGGCCGTTCTCGATGATCACGTTGCCCTTGCCATTGAGTTTCTTCGCGATGTAATCGCATGCCAGCTCGCCGGCCTTCACGTTGTTGGTCTGCACGGTCGCGTTCGCGCCGGCCGCCGCGACGTCGACCGCGACGACCGTGATGCCGGCCGCCTGCGCTTTCTTCACCGCCGGCTCGATCGCCTTCGGGTCGGTTGCGTTGAGCAGGATCATGTCGACATGCGCGGAGATGAAGTTGTCGATCTGCGTGAACTGCTTGTTCAGGTCATAGTCGGCCGACACGGCCGTGACCTTCGCATTCGGGTTGAGCTGCTTGGCGCGTGCCTCGGCGCCCTTGACGATCGTGACGAAGTACGGGTTGCCGAGCGACCCGACCGTGACGCCGATCGATTTGAGCGGCTTGTCGGCCGCGTGCGCGGCGGAAGTACCGAAGGCGAGTGCGCAGGCAGCGGCGGTCAGGACGGCTTTGTGTTTGAACATGTCGTTGTGTCTCCGAGAAGTGGGCTGGCGAGCGGGCGCAGGGATCGGCCTGCGCCGCAAGGTCGAATGAGCGGGAAGGGGTTCAGGTACGTGCGGAATCGCGCTGGCGGTAGCGGTCGAGCGCGACGGCGCCGATGATCACGAGCCCCTTGATGATGTACTGCCAGATGTCGGATACGCCGAGCAACACGAGGCCGTTCGTCAGCACCGCGATGATCAGCGCGCCGATCAGCGTGCCGACGATCGAGCCGACACCGCCGACGAAGCTCGTGCCGCCGAGGATCACGGCGGCGATCGCGTCGAGTTCGTACGACTGGCCGAGCTGCAGGCCGTTGGCCGCATAGAGCCGCGCGGCCGACATCACCGCGCCGAGGCCGGCGAGCAGCCCCGACGCCGCGTACACGAACAACTGGATCGCCCGCACGTTGATGCCCGACAGGCGGGCGGCTTCCGGATTGCCGCCGACCGAATAGATGCGCATCCCGAGCACCGTGCGGCGCAGGATGAACCACGAGATCGCGATCACCGCGCACGCGATCACGACGAGCCACGGCACACCGAGGATCGTGCCGTTGCCGATGAACGCGAACGGCAACTGCGGATTGAATACGGTCGTGTCGTTGCCGATCAGGCGTGCGACACCGCGCACGGCCGTCATCGCACCGAGCGTGACGATGAACGGCGGCAGGCGCAGGAACGAGATCAGGCCGCCGTTGATCGCGCCGAACACGAGGCCGACGACGAGCGCGAACGGCACGCCGAGCCAGCCCCAGCCCGGGATGGTCGACGCGAGCAGCGCCGCGACGGCCGCGGCGGCGAGCACCGAGCCGACCGACAGGTCGATGCCGCCCGTGAGGATCACGAAGGTCATGCCGGCGGCGAGCACGATGTTGATCGATGCCTGCTGCGTGACGATCGACAGGTTCTGCAGCGTGAAGAAACCGTCGGTCAGGAAGCCGAAGCCGATGCACAGAACCAGCAGCACCGGCAGCATGCCGGCGGTGCGGATCAGCGACTGCATGCGGGCACGGTGATCGGTGCCGCGCAACAGCGGCGTACGGTTGCCCACCGGCTGGGCCGTCGCGGAAGCGAGGTTCCGCTGCTTGGTCGGGTTGATCATTTCGGTAACCTGAATGTAAAAGTGAAATGAAAGGGCGGGTTCAGTGCGCGTCGGCGAGTTCGGCCTGCGAGCCGGTGGCGAGCGCGATGATCGCTTCCTGCGTGATGGGCGTGTGCGTGTGGCCGCCGAGTTCGCCCGCGATCTCGCCTTCGCGCATCACGAGCACGCGATCCGCGACGCCGATGATCTCCGGCAGTTCGCTCGAGATCACGATCACGCCCACACCGGCTCGCGCGAGTTCGTTGATGATCCGGTAGATCTCGGATTTCGCGCCGATGTCGACGCCGCGCGTCGGTTCGTCGAGGATCAGCACGCGCGGCTTCGTCTCGAGCAGGCGAGACAGCAGCACTTTCTGCTGGTTGCCGCCCGACAGCGCACCGACGTTGACGTTCGCGTTCGGCACGCGGATCGACAGCGACGCAATGGCGTCGCGTGCGCGTTCGGCGCCGCGCGCGAGGTCGAGTGCACCGAGGCGCGCATCGCGGCTGCAGACCGAGATGTTGATGTTGTCGCGCACGCTCATGTCGAGGAACAGGCCCTGGCGCTTGCGGTCTTCGGTCAGGTAGACGAGGCCCGCGTCGATCGCGTCGCGCGGCGAGTGCACGCCGAACGTGCGGTCGCCCACCTTCACGTCGCCGCGCACGCGCGGTTCGGCGCCGAAGATCAGCCGCGCGAGTTCGGTGCGGCCTGCGCCGACGAGCCCCGCGACGCCGAGCACCTCGCCGGCGTGCAGGTCGAAGCTGCAGCCGCGCACGCGCGCGCCGTCGGCGATGTCGCGGACCGACAGCAGCAGGTGGCCGGGATCGTACGGCGCGTGTTCCTTCTTGTAGAAGCCGGAGATGTCGCGGCCGACCATCATCGCGACGAGACGCTCGGCCGACAGCGATGCGCGTTCGAGCGTGCCGACGTACGCGCCGTCGCGCAGCACCGATACACGGTCGGACAGTTCGTAGATCTCCGCCATCCGGTGGCTGATGTAGATGATCGCGAGACCTTCCTCGCGCAACTGGCGGATCAGGCGGAACAGGTGCTCGGTCTCGCGCGACGACAGTGGCGTGGTCGGCTCGTCCATCACGAGGATGCGTGCGCGGGTGTGCACGGCGCGCGCAATCTCGACGAGCTGCTGCTCCGCGATCGACAGCGTGTCAACGAGCGTGTCGGGCCCGAACGATGCGCCGAGGCGTGCGAGCACGTCCTCGCAGCCGCGCGCCATCGCCGCGCGGTCGATCGTGCCCCAGCGCCGGTTGCCGCGCCGCAGTTCGCGGCCGATGTAGATGTTTTCCGCGACGGTCAGGTTCGGCGACAGGCACAGCTCCTGGTAGATCACCGCGACGCCCGCATCGCGTGCGGCAAGGGGGCCGTCGATGTCGATGCGTGCGCCGTCGATCAGGATCTCGCCGCCGGCATCGGCGCGGTATGCGCCCGACAGGATCTTCATCAGCGTCGATTTGCCCGCGCCGTTTTCGCCCATCAGCGAATGGATCTCGCCGGGATAGACGGTCAGGCTGACGTTGTCGAGCGCGCGCACGGCCGGGAACGTCTTGCTGATCCCGCGCATCTCGAGCAGCGGGCGGGGCGACTCAGATCGCGACATGGCTGGCCTCCTGCGAGTCGGTGCGGGCGCCCTTGAGGATGCCGGCCCGCGGGGAGAAGTTGAAGAACATCGGCAGCGTGGCTGCGCCGATCGCACCGGCGTCGGCGCCGAACGTGCCGCGTACGAGCACCGGCGTGCCGCGCGCTTCGGGCGCGGTGGCCACGAGCGCCGCACGCAGGCGGGTCGTGACCGCGTCGAGCAGGCCCGCGTCGGTATCGGCGTCGAGCACGACCACCGGCGCATCGACCACGCACAGCACCGCGCGCAACGCCGGCGCGAGCGCGTCGACGCAATCGTCGATCCATTCGTCGACGGCAGGCAGGCCGCGGGCGATGCACGCTTCGAGATCGGCCCGGTTGTCGACCGTCTCGCCGTGATGGCGCAGATGGCGCACGAGCGCGTGCAGCGATGCGCGCGCGAGCAGGATGTCCCACGGGCCGCGCGGCGGCGGTGCGGATGCCAGCCGGCTCGGCGGCACGGGAATCACGGCGATGTCGCCCGCATTGCCGGTTACGCCGCGCAGGCAGTCGCCGTCGATCGCGATGCCACCGCCGATTGCCGGCCCGATGAACAGGTAGACGAAGTCGTCGCACTGCCGGCCGTATCCATAGAACAGCTCGGCGATCGCGGCCGCGTTGCCGTCGTTTTCGCCGAATACCGGAAGCGACAGCGTGCGACCGAGGTCGGCCGCGAAATCGACGTCTTCCCACGCGCGGAACGTGTCGGGTGCGAGGCCGAGTTCGCGCATCCACGCACCCAGGTTGTAGGGCTGCGCGACGCCGATGCCGGTCAGGCGGGCGCGCTCGTGGTCGGGGAGCAGGGCCTGCATCGCGTCGATGTCGTGCCGGACGATTTCGAGCACGTCGGCGGGCGGAGGCAGCAGCGTGTCGTGCGAGCGGCGGCCGAGCACGTCGCCCGCGAAGTTGACGAGCGCCGTTTCGATGCGCATGCGGTCGAGGTGGACGCCGATGCCGAATGCGCCGCGCGGGTCGAGGCGAATCAGCGAGGCCGGCTGGCCGCGCTGGCCTTCGGTGCGGCCCGCGAATTCGATCAGCTTTGCGTCGGCGAGCGACGCGATGATGCTGCCGACCGCCGTGCCCGTCATGCTGGCGAGACGGGCGAGATCGGCCTTCGACGCGCTGCCGGCGCGGCGCAGCGTCTTCAACAGCAGGCGCTCGTTGTAACGGCGCACGTTGGCCGAGTTGCTGCCTTGGCCGAAGTGCGGGCTTCTCATGGCGTCTCCTTCCATGGTGCGCCGTTTGGTGGCGCATTAAATAAATCACGTTGATTTATTTAACCGCGTGAGCGCCGGCATGTCAGCCTAGGGAAATCCCGGTTTTGGGTGGAGGCGGGGATGGCGGAGTGAGGCGTCGGGAATCGGGGGCGGATTGCGGAGCGCTGGAAAGTCAGGCGCAACGTGATGCCGGTGGTGGCATTCATGCGGGACAAATGGCTGTCGCCGGGTTCGCAGCACGCCGTCACGGCTCACCGGTGCTGATCGCGCAAACGGAATCGATGGGTTCGTTCGTGAAGATGGGGGATGTGTTTCCGGAGCCGGAAATGAAAAAAGGCCGGCTAGAAGCCGACCTTTTTAAAAAACAGATGGTGCCCAGGAGAGGACTCGGTCACACATGCGCGACCCCGGCTGCGCTTGCAAGCGCAGCCTTTCGAGTCCTCACGCAAAGCGCGCAGGCGCTTTGCTTCCTGGGCTTGAAATGAAAAAAGGCCGGCTAGAAGCCGACCTTTTTAAAAAACATATGGTGCCCAGGAGAGGACTCGAACCTCCACGATGTTGCCACCGCTAGGACCTGAACCTAGTGCGTCTACCAATTCCGCCACCTGGGCACGTTTCGCTTGTTGCTGCATCGCGAAAGAAGGCAATTATAGCGTGTCCGAAGGGGCTGTCAACACAATTTGAGGTCGCGAACGAAAATAATTCGGCGGACCTGTTCGCGGGGCATCGGGTGGGTGGGGTGCGCAAACATCGCGGCGGTCGACGCGTGTCGTCGAACTTGGGATGCCGACCAGGGACGCGAGCGCATCATTTCCGGATGCCGGAAATGAAAAAAGTAGAAAGCAGATGATGGTCGGCAGGGGGAGGGCTTGATCACGCTTGCAAGCGCAGCCTTTCGAGATCTCGCGCGAAGCGAGCAGGCGCATTGTTTCCAGAGCCGGAAATGAAAAAAGGCCGGCTAGAAGCCGACCTTTTCAAAAACAGATGGTGCCCAGGAGAGGACTCGAACCTCCACGATGTTGCCACCGCTAGGACCTGAACCTAGTGCGTCTACCAATTCCGCCACCTGGGCACGTTTCGCTTGTTGCTGCATCGCGAAAGAACGCAATTATAGCGTGTCCGAAGGGGCTGTCAACACAATTTCATCGGCGACGATGAAAATTATCGCCCTTCACTGAACGGCCATTCACACACCGACCGGCTCCGCCCGTTTCGCAGCGAAATTCCAGCGCAGCGCCTGACCCGTCTCGACACGCATCGGCAGCAGTCCGGCGGCCAGGAACGTGTCGGCGATCTGCTGCTGCTCGCCGAAATTTTGCGGGGTCACCGCGCGGACGAGATAACTGCGCCGCGCGTTCGCGCGCGCGATCGTCGTCGCGTCGAGCCCCCAGATCGGTGCGAGGGTATTCGCGGCCTCCTGCGGGTGGTCGCGCAGCCACGTGCCCGACTGCGACAGCTGGTCGAACAGGATCTGGATGACGTCGGGACGCGCGGCGGCGAAACGGCTCGATGCGAGGTAATAGCGCTGGTACGACGCGAGCCCGTTGCCGTCGGTGAGAATCCGCACGTCGGGATTCCGGTCGACCGACGCGACATAGGGATCCCACGTGATCCACGCGTCCACGCTGCCGCGCTCGAACGCTGCGCGGCCGTCCGCGGGCGTCAGGTAATGGATCGCCGCATCGGCAGGCGCGAGCTTCGCGCGTGCGAGCGCGGCAAGCAGCAGGTAGTGGCTGCCGGCTGCCTTCGTGACCGCAATGCGCTTGCCTTTGAGATCGGCGAGCGTACGCAGTGCGCCGTCCTGCTTGACGACGATCGCCTGCGCCTTCGGCGAAGGCGCTTCCTGCGCGACGTACACGAAACGCGCATGCGCGGCCTGCGCGAAGACCGGGACCGTATCGGCCACGTCGGCGCTGAAATCGACGGCGCCAACGTTGAGCGCTTCGGTCAGCGGCAATCCGCTCGCGAATTCATGCCACGACACACGCAAGCCGAGCGGCGCCAGTGCCTGTTCAAGTGCGCCGCGCGTCTTGAGCAGCGTGATGAGCGTCGACGATTTCTGGTAGCCGATGCGTAACACATCGGGTGCGTTCTCGGCGTGCGTTCGGACGCCGGCGGCAGTGAGGCCTGCGGCCAGCATCACGCGTGCGAATGCGCGGCGGTTCATCGACGTCATGGATCGTGCTCCTGGTCTGGTTCGTTGCATTGAAGCGAGCCGGCTAAGTTACAACGGGGCGGGCCGACGATAACCGATAAATTCTGCTATCGATCCGGCTGGCGAGCATAAGGGGAGGGGGGAGGCGCCGGTGGTCGCGGCGCGCCCGGTCACGTGAGGACAGTCGATCGATGTTTCCTGCTTGCATTTGATTGCATAGTCAAATATATTCATTGCAGAAAACTCAGAGTCAGCGATTGGTGTAGGCGCGGGCAGTACCCGCGCGCCGCGCCAGTCGCTTTTTTTCCCTCATTTATCTGACTTGTCAGTTAATTTTGCTCGGTGTCGCGGCGGCTGTTCGCGTGGCGCCCGATCAGAAGGACCTCCGATGAAACCGTCCGAAAGTCCGGGCGCGCCGGCGCCGCTGACCGGCGCCAGCTTCGCACTGGGCACGCTCGCGGTGGCGCTCGCCACGTTCATGAACGTTCTCGATTCGTCGATCGCCAACGTCGCGATTCCAACCATTTCCGGCAATCTGGGCGTGTCCACCGACGAGGGCACGTGGGTCATCACGCTGTTCTCCGCGGCCAACGCGGTGTCGATCCCGCTGACCGGCTGGCTGACGCAGCGGGTCGGGCAGGTGAAGCTGTTCGTCTGGGCCATCCTGCTGTTCGTGCTGTCGTCGGCCGCGTGCGGGCTTGCACCCAACCTCACCACGCTCCTCGCGGCACGGATCATTCAAGGCGCCGTGGCTGGGCCGCTCGTGCCGCTGTCGCAGGCGTTGCTGCTGGCTTCGTTTCCGAAGGAGAAGAGTTCGAGCGCGCTGGCACTGTGGGGAATGACGGCAACCGTCGGGCCGATTGCGGGCCCCGCGCTCGGCGGCTGGATCACGGACAACTACAGCTGGTCGTGGATCTTCTACATCAATGTGCCGGTCGGGTTGTTTGCCGCCGCCGTGATCTGGGCGCTCTATCGCAACCGCGAGACGCCAACCAGCAAGCTGCCGATCGACAAGGTCGGGCTGATCGCGCTGGTCGTATGGGTGGCCGCGCTGCAGGTCATGCTCGACAAGGGCAAGGATCTCGACTGGTTCAATTCGTCGACGATCTGGATCCTGACCATCGTGGCGGTGGTCGGTTTCGTGTTCTTCCTGATCTGGGAGTTGACCGAGGAGCGTCCGATCGTCGATATCAGGCTGTTTGCACAACGAAATTTTCTTGGCGGAACGCTGGCCATTTCGATTGCGTTTGCGGTATTTTTCGCGAATCTCGTGATCCTGCCGCAATGGATCCAGGGTTCGCTCGGCTACCCGGTCATCAATGCCGGCCTCGTGACTGCACCGCTCGGCATCTTCGCGGTGCTGCTCGCGCCGGTGGTCGGGAAGGTGATGCCGAAATCGGATATGCGCGTGCTCGTCACGTTCGCATTTCTCGGATTCGCCGGCGTGTTTTTCATGCGCTCGCGCTATACGACGGGCATCGATACGTGGTCGCTCGTGGTGCCCACGTTGCTGCAAGGGATCCCGACGGCGTTCTTCATGACGCCGCTCACGTCGATCATCCTGTCGGGGCTGCCGCCCGAGCGCATCCCGGCGGCCGCGGGCCTGTCCAATTTCGCGCGCGTGTTCATGGGCGCGGTCGGCACGTCGCTCGCGAGCACCGCGTGGAACGACCGCACGATCCTGCATCATGCGCAACTGGCCGAGCAGGGCAGCGTGAACAACCCGATCTTCGCGAGCGCGCTCTCCGGCGTGCAGAGTGCGCTGGATGCAGGTACGCCGAAGGCGCTGACGTTCCTCGAGGCGACATTGAATGCGCAGGCGACGATGCTGGGGCTGAACGACGTTTTCTGGCTGTCGGCGGTGATCTTCGTGCTGATCATCCCGCTGGTCTGGGTGACGAAGCCGGGCAAGGGCGTGGCAGCCGGGGCAGCGGCGGCCGGCGGGCATTGAGCCGGCGCGCACGCGGGATGCCGCGTGCCTTGAAAAATCATGATGTCGCAATTATTGTGTCGGTCAACAATATCCGACTCAGCGAGCACGATGGAACACTACACGCCGAAGAATTTCCTGCTCACCGAAAGCGTGGGGTTCGTGCTCGCGAAGGCGCGCAACCTGGTCACGTCCGAGATGGATGCGGCATTGAAGGATCTCGATATCACGGCGCAGCAGATGGGCGTGCTGCTGTCCCTGCGGAGCGGCAGCGCGGCGACGCCTTTCGAATTGTCGAAGCTGCTCGGCGTCGACACCGGGCTGATGACGCGCTTGCTCGACAAACTGGAGGGCAAGGGGCTCGTCGAGCGTTCGCGCAGCGTGAGCGATCGGCGCGTGGTGGACCTCGCGCTGACCGAAGCGGGGCAGGCGGTTGCCGCGCAGATTCCGGAGATCGCGCCGAAGGTGCTCAATGCCCGTTTGCGGAAATTTTCGAAGGCCGAGTTCGATGAACTGAGCCGGCTGCTGCGCAAGTTCATCGGCGAGTAAGCCGGGCGCTGTCATGCGGGCGCCGGAAATGCTAAAAGGCCGGCTAGAAGACTTTTAAGAAGCAGAGGGTGCCCGCGAGGGGGAGCTCGGTCACACATGTGCAGCCCCGGCTGCGCTTGCAGGCGCAGCCTTTCGATATCTCGCGCAAAACGAGCAGGCGCTTTGTTTCCTGCGCCGGAAATGAAAAAAGGCCGGCTAGAAGCCGACCTTTTCAAAAACAGATGGTGCCCAGGAGAGGACTCGAACCTCCACGATGTTGCCACCGCTAGGACCTGAACCTAGTGCGTCTACCAATTCCGCCACCTGGGCACGTTTTGCAGTTAGCTGCTTGCTGCAAAGAAGCGAAATTATAGCGCCCCAATTATTCGTGTCAACACTTTTTTGCGATGCATCGCAAACCGGCCTCCGCCGCGCCTGCTGGCGGCATTCCCGTCATTTGGTGACACAGGCGGGTGATAGAATGACCCGCCGCCGTCAATATAGAACTGTCTGAAGGACACCTCTATGTTGATGCCGTGCACCATCAATCAACGCAACGAGAACAACCATCGACAAACCCTTGAGCAAATATCCGTACCCCATTCCGAGCCGTGAAGAAATTCTCGGCGTGCTGCGTACGAGCGACGCGCCGCTGGCCGCCAACGACATCGCCGAGGCCCTGTCGATCAAGCGTCAGGAGCGCGAGGGGTTCTTCCGGCGTGTCGCCGCGATGGAACGCGACGGCCAGATCCGCCTCGACAAGCGTGGCCACTACCAGTTGACCCATCCGTCGAACTTCGTCGCCGGGCGCGTGCAGGGGCATCGCGACGGCTACGGGTTCGTGATCCGTGACGACGGCCAGGACGACCTGTTTTTGCCGAACGGCGAAATGCAGAAGGTGATGCACAACGATCGCGTGCTCGCGCGGATCGTCGGCTACGATCGCCGCGGTCGCCCGGAAGGGCACGTCGTCGAAGTCACCGAGCGCGCGAACAAGCGCGTGATCGGCCGCCTGCTCAACGAGAACGGCGCGCTGATCGTCGCGCCGGAAGACAAGCGCATCGGCCACGACATCCTGATCACGCAGAACGTGAAGAAGGCGAAGGTCGGGCAGGTCGTCGTCGTCGAGCTGACCGACTTCCCGAGCCGTCATTCGCAGCCGCTCGGCCGTGTCGTCGAGGTGCTCGGCGATATCGACGATCCGGGCATGGAAATCGAAATCGCGGTGCGCAAGTACGGCGTGCCGCACGAATTCAGCCAGCCGGCGCTCGACGAAGCCGCCGCGCTGCCCGACAAGGTGCGGCCGGCCGACCTGCGTTTCCGCGTCGACCTGCGCGACGTGCCGCTCGTGACGATCGACGGCGAGGACGCACGCGACTTCGACGACGCCGTCTACTGCGAGCCGGTCAAGGTCGGCCGCGGCGACGGCTACCGGCTGATCGTCGCGATCGCCGACGTGTCGCACTATGTACAGCCGGGCAGCGGGCTCGATGCCGACGCGCTCGAGCGCAGCACGTCGGTGTATTTCCCGCGCCGCGTGATTCCGATGCTGCCGGAGAAGCTGTCGAACGGCCTGTGCTCGCTGAATCCGCAGGTCGACCGCTGCGTGCTCGCGTGCGACATGGTGATCACCGCGCGTGGCGAGATCAAGGCGTACCAGTTCTATCCGGCCGTCATCCATTCGGCTGCACGCCTGACGTACACCGAAGTCGCGGCGGTGCTGTCGAACACGAAGGGGCCGGAGGCCGCGCGCCGCGCGGACCTGCTGCCGCACCTGCAGGATCTGTACGGCGTCTACAAGTCGCTGTTCGCCGCACGGCAGAAGCGCGGCGCGATCGACTTCGACACGACCGAGACCTACATCGTCTGCAACTCGCAGGGCAAGATCGAGCAGATCGTGCCGCGCCAGCGTAACGACGCGCACAAGCTGATCGAGGAATGCATGCTGGCCGCGAACGTCTGCGCGGCCGATTTCCTGAAGCGCAACAAGCATCCGGGCCTGTACCGCGTGCACGCGGGGCCGACGCCGGAGAAGCTTGAGAACCTGCGTGCGTTCCTGCGCGGCATGGGCCTGTCGCTCGGTGGCGGCGACAAGCCGCATGCGAGCGACTACGCGGCGCTGATGGCGCAGATCCGCGACCGGCCCGATGCGCAGATGCTGCAGCCGATGCTGCTGCGCTCGATGCAGCAGGCCGTCTACAGCCCGGACAACATCGGTCACTTCGGCCTTGCCTACGAGGCGTACGCGCACTTCACGAGCCCGATCCGCCGTTACCCGGACCTGCTCACGCACCGCGCGATCTACGCGATCCTGTCCGGCAAGAAATACGTGCCGAAGGCGCCGGACGGTTTCGAGCTGAACACCGCGCTGTCGCCGCGTGCCCGCGCGATGCAGCAGGCCGACGACGAAACGCGCGGCCGCTCGCGCCCGAACACGGCGATCTGGGAAGAGCTCGGCCTGCACTGCTCGGCGAACGAGCGCCGCGCGGACGAAGCGTCGCGCGACGTCGAAGCCTGGCTCAAGTGCTACTTCATGCGCGACAAGCTCGGCGAGGAGTACGGCGGGATGGTGAACGGCGTCACGTCGTTCGGCATCTTCGTGCAGCTCGACACGCTCTTCATCGAAGGGCTCGTGCACGTCACGGAACTCGGCTCGGACTACTTCCAGTACGACGAGATCAAGAACGAGCTGCGCGGCGAGCGGACGGGCATCCGCTATCGCCTGTCGGATCGTGTGCGTGTGCAGGTGAGCCGCGTCGATCTCGACGCGCGCAAGATCGACTTCCGCCTCGTGCGCGATACGCCGGTGAAGGCGCCGCGTCCGTCGCCCGCGCCGACTTCCGCTGGCGGCGGTGTCGACCGCGGTAATGGCCCGCGCGTCCGCGCGCTGCCGCAGGCGGAGGAACCCGCGCCGCGCCGCAAGAAGGCCGCGAGCGCGCCGAGCGTTGCCGTGAACGAAGCGCGCGCTGCGCGTGCCGCCGCGAAGAAGAAGGGCGGCAGCGGTGGCGGTGTGGCGGCGAAGCCGACCGCGAAGAAGACTCGCGCCCGCAAGAAGTATTGAGCGTTCGGGGCGGGCGCCAAGCGCCCGCCCTGCAGTATCGAGAGACGCCGCGTCACCGGTCATCGGCCGGCAACGCGGCGCTTTCCTTTTCCATGGATCGCGGTTGCGCGCGTCGCGCGGCCGCACGTTTGATCGAAGGTTGTTCCAGTCATGTCACGTCTGAAGGTTCTTTACGGTTTTCATGCGGTGACCGCACGTTTGCGGCACGATGCATCGACGGTGGCGGAGGTGCTGTACGACCAGACGCGCCGCGACCGCCGCATGCAGGACTTCCTGCACGCCGCGAAGGAAGCGGGCGTGCGGCTGATCGCGGCCGACGAAACGCGCCTGTGGGGCCTCGCCCATACCGAGCGTCACCAGGGCGTCGTCGCGCGCGTCGAGGACATCCCGCTCGCGCAGAACCTGTCCGAACTGCTCGACGGCATCCAGGGCCCGGCGCTGCTGCTGGTGCTCGACGGCGTCACCGATCCGCACAACCTCGGCGCGTGCCTGCGTGTCGCCGATTCGGCCGGTGCGCACGCGGTGATCGCGCCGCGCGACCGTGCAGTCGGCCTGAACGCAACCGCGGCCAAGGTGGCGAGCGGCGCGGCCGATACGGTGCCGTACATCACGGTGACGAACCTCGCCCGCGCGCTGCGCGAGCTGAAGGAGGCCGGCGTGTGGATCATCGGCACGTCGGACGAGGCTTCTGCCACGCTCTACGAAACGAAGCTCGACGGCCCCGTCGCGCTCGTGATGGGCGCGGAAGGCGAAGGCATGCGCCGGCTCACGCGCGACACCTGCGACGAAGTGATGAGCATCCCGATGGCCGGCAGCGTGGAAAGCCTGAACGTGTCGGTCGCAAGCGGCGTGTGCCTGTACGAAGCCGTGCGCCAGCGGCGCGTGAAGGGCTGACACAGCCCGTCCCGCGCGACCTGCGCGGGCCTCGAATGACCCGAACGACGCGTGCCGCGATTCGATGCGGCACGCGGCTCTCCGGAGCTCGCGACCGATGACCCTGTTTCGCGTTGGCGCATCCTGCGCCGTGCTGTGCCTGCTGGCTGCCTGCACGGCGCCGTCGCTCGTCGAACGCGGCACCTACTACGCCGACACGAGCCTGCACGCACGCGGGGCCGATTCGCGGATCCGCTTTCTCGTGATGCATTACACCGAAAGCGACGAAGCGAAATCGCTGCGCACGCTGACGGGCGATTCGGTCAGCGTGCATTACGTCATCCCGCCGCAGCCGCGCGTCGAGCGCGGGATGCCGGTCGTCTACCAGCTCGTTCCGGAAGCCGAGCGCGCATGGCATGCGGGCGTCAGCGAGTGGCAGGGCACGACGGAGTTGAACGCGGTGTCGATCGGCATCGAGAACGTGAACCGCGGCCCGCTGGATCCGCAGAACCGCACCTGGCAGCCCTATCCACCCGAACAGGTCGCGGCACTGACCCGATTGTCGAAGGACATCGTCGCACGCTACGGGATTCCGCCGACGCGCGTGGTCGGGCACAGCGACATCGCGCCGCAACGCAAGATCGATCCGGGGCCGCTGTTTCCGTGGCATGCGTTGGCCCAGGCCGGCGTCGGCGCATGGCCGGACGATGCGACCGTGGCCGCCCGGCTCGGCGGTCGCGATCCGCATGCGCCGGTCGACGTGCGGGAACTGCAGCTCAAGCTCGCGCACTACGGCTACGACGTGGCCACCGATGGCGTGCTCGACGCACGCACGCGACGGGTGTTCGCGGCGTTCCAGATGCATTTCAGGCCGTCCGACTATGCGGGCAACCCGGACGCCGAAACCGACGCGATCGCGCAGGCATTGCTCGACAAGTACTTCCCCGGCGCGCAACCCGCGGACAACGCGCCCGGAGCGGGCGCGCCCTGAACCTGCGGCGCGCCGTACGCCGAAAAACGCGGGCCGTCATCCGAGTCCGGTAAACTGGCGGTTTTCCGCAATCCCGCAGCATCACCACTCCATGACTCAAGACGAACTCAAACGCCTCGTCGGCCAGGCCGCCGCTGACTACGTGATCCAGAACGTGCCGGAAGGCGCCGTGATCGGTGTCGGCACCGGCTCGACCGCCAACTGCTTCATCGACGCGCTCGCCGTCGTCAAGGCGCGCTATCGCGGCGCCGTGTCGAGCTCCGTCGCCACGACCGAACGCCTGAAATCGCACGGCATCAAGGTGTTCGACCTGAACGAGGTCGACTCGCTGCAGGTGTATGTCGACGGCGCCGACGAGATCGATGCGGGCGGCGCGATGATCAAGGGTGGTGGCGGCGCACTGACGCGCGAGAAGATCGTCGCGTCGGTGGCCGACACGTTCGTCTGCATCGCCGACGCCAGCAAGCGCGTGCCGGTGCTCGGCGCGTTCCCGCTGCCGATCGAGGTCGTGCCGATGGCACGCACGGCGATCGGCCGGCGCGTGACCGCGCTCGGTGGCGTGCCGGTGCTGCGCGTGACGAAGGACGGTGCGCCGTACATTACCGACAACGGTAACGAGATCATCGACGTGAAGGGGCTGCAGATCGCCGATCCGCGTGGCTTCGAAGCGCAGGTGAACGCATGGCCGGGCGTCGTGACGGTCGGCCTGTTCGCCGAGCGCGGCGCGAATCTGTGTTTGCTCGGCACGGAAAGCGGCGTTGAAACGATCGTTTATTCGGCTAAGTGAAAGATATGGCAAGCAGTCCGTAATGGTGTGTCACACGCCGTAATGGACTGAATGTTTAAATCTTGTGGAAAACGGGGCCCGGTAGGCGCAATGCGCTTCCCGGGCCTTATTTTTAGCCGTATAAATCACCCCGTCAAAAAGAGGGATAACCCTGTCAGGTGTTTACCAGATAGCGAAATGTCCTCGAACTCATCAACTTATAGATCATAAGAACAGTCGTAACCAGGGCCGGCGGAACTGCGGAGCAGGTGTTCGCAAATCGACGCACGGGGAGGTGTCATGGAGCAGGGCAAAGACCGGTCACTGGTCGCCAAAGTGATGGATGGGCTTGTCTCGGGTATCGTCGAAGACAAGTATGGCGGCATCTTGCCGCCGCAGGACGTGCTGTCGAAAGAGTTCGATGTGAGTCGCACTGTGATGCGGGAAGCGTTGTCGATGTTGCTTGCGCGCGACATGCTCGACGTGCGGCCGAAGGTCGGCACGCGCGTGCGGCCGATGCGCGACTGGCGCATGATCGATGAGGATGTGGTGAGCTGGCGATTCCGGGCGAAACCCGATCCGCAGTTCATGCGCGACGTCATCGAATTCCGGATGCTGATCGAACCGCGTGCCACCGCGCAGGCGGCGGTGCGTGCGACGGCGGCCGACATCGCGGGCATCCGCGAAGCGTTCGATGCGTTCAAGGTGCTGCAGCCGGGCGACCCTGGCTACGACACGGCGGACGAGTTGCTGCACACGCGGATCGTCCAGGCGAGCGGCAACCAGTTCTTCCAGCAGATGGCGGCGATCGTGCGCGGTGCAGTGCGTCTCGTGAATCCGCGGGTCGTGCAGAAGGAAGGGGCGCACGACATTGCGGTGAAGGCGCATGCGCGTGTGGTCGACGCGATCGAGCGTCGCGATCCGCGCGAAGCCGAAGCCGCTTCGCTCGCGCTGATCGATTTCAGCGCCGACGAGATCTCGCGCGATTTCTCCGTCGACGTGCCCGTGCGCGCCTGACGCTGCGCGTGTCGCTCATCCGTGTGCCGCCGGGCCGTTTATCATGACGGCCGGCCGGCAGCGTGCCGGCCACCGTCATACGACCGACACGGAAGATCAGGATGAACGACAACGACCATCGCCCGGTGCGCTTCGGCATCGTCGGCGCGGGCAGCATCGCGCGCCGCTTCGCGCAAAGCCTGGCGCATGTGCCGGGCGCCACGCTCGCCGGTGCCTGGGCCCGCCCGGCGCGAGTCAAGCTAGTTGTCGTCTCGGTCATGCTGCCAATGGCTCTATATCGGTCGAGCGCGTATACGTTTTGACGATGCAGTCGCGCTCGGGGTTCAGTGTTACCGCGCCGATAGGCGTCCAGTTCCGGGTGGCGCCCGACCAGCGCCGCGGATTTCGTTCTCGCGCCTGGAGATATACCTCGTGACGGGCGGCAAGGATCGCGGCATCTTCACCCGCATGACGCTGGGCGGGACTGACGTAGCGGATGCCACTGTGCCGGTGATCATGGTTGTACCAATGCACGAAGTGCGAAGCCCAGCGGCGAGCCTCATCGAGGTTGGCAAAGCCCTTGTCGGGGAACTCGGGGCGGTACTTCGCCGTGCGGAACAGGCTTTCGACGTAGGCGTTGTCATCGCTCACGCGCGGGCGCGAGTACGAAGGCTTGACACCCAGCCAGTTCAACATCGCCAGGACAGTCGTGGCTTTGAGGGTCGAGCCATTGTCGCCGTGCAGCACCGGCCTGGTCGCCATGGCATGGATGCCTTCGGCCAGCGCCGTACGCTTGACCAGATGCGCCGCATGGTCGGCGTCGTCACTGTCGTGCACTTCGAAGCCCACGATCTTCCGGCTGTACACGTCCAGAATCAGGTACAAATAAAACCAGCGCCCCACGATCTCGGCAGGCAAGTACGTCATGTCCCAACACCACAGCTGGCGCGGTGCAGTGGCGATATGCGTGGTTGGCGGGCGGCTCTTGCGCGGTGCCTTGGCGCGGCCCCGGTGCTGGTTCTGCCCATGCTCGCGCAGTACGCGCTGGAAGCTCGATTCGCTGGCCAGATACACGCCTTCGTCGGCCAGCATCGGGACGATGCGCGCCGGGGGCATGTCGGCAAAGCGCGGCTCGTTGGCCACCTGCAGAATCTGCTCGCGCTCGGTGGGTGTCAGCGCGTGGGCCGGTGTCGGCCGCACCGCGCCGGGTCTGCCATCACCCGATACGAGCCCATGGTTGGCCTTCCAGCGCTGCAGGCTGCGCTCGTCGATGCCGGCGACCTCACAGGCCTGCGCCAGCCGCGCACCGGCCTGTTGAGCCGCTTCAATGTCCTGGGCCAGGGTCTGGCGATCTTCGAGCCCGATCATTCGTCCTCGCTTCTGTTCTTGTTGAAGATCGCCTCGACTTTTTTTGACAGCACCAGCAGCGCTGCCGTCTCAGCCAGCGCTTTGTCCTTGCGGCGCAGCTCGCGCTCGAGTTCCTTGATGCGCCGACGGTCTTCCTTGGTCTGCTGCGGGCTGGCGCGCTTCTCCGCGGGTTCGGCAAGCGCTTGCGTTGCGCTGTCACGCCATTGCTGTAGTTGCTGTGGATACACGCCGTGTTCGCGGCACCAGGCGCTGCGGGTGGCCTCGTCCATGGCTGCCGTGGTAATGACTGCCTCCAGCCGAGCCGCTGCCGTCCAGCTGCGTTCTCGCGCCGGCTTGGCCAGTTCCTCACCGCGCCAGCGTTCCAACGTATCTGTGCTCACCCCAATCTCCCGAGCCACCACCTCCAGCGGGGCGCTCTCCGGCGGCAGCAACCGCGCCACCGCTCTGTCCTTAAAACCTTGTCCGTATCGAGCCAACTTGTTCTCTCATCATCGCCCCCTTGTTGCGGAAATCGGTGGCAAGGGGGCCGTCGCCTTCGGCGACGGCAACCCACCACCATCTACGAAACTTGAATTCAGGAAAGATTCAAGTTTCTATCGGGGCGACAACTATTTTGCCGCGGGGGGCGCCGCGCCGATGCCGCGGCCGACTTTTGCGGAGCGTACGGCGGTACGCCAGCCGCCAGTCTCGACGCGCTCCTCGCGAGCAATATCGACGCGGTCTACATCGCGACGCTCCATGACAGTCACGCGCAGTACACGCTGGCCGCGCTTGCCGCCGGCAAGGCCGTGCTGTGCGAAAAGCCCGCGACGCTGAACGCGGCGCAGCTCGAGACCGTGTTGCGTGCGGCACGCGACGCCGGGCAGCTTTTCATGGAGGCGATGAAGCCGCCGTTCTTTCCGCTGTACCGTCAGTTGCGTGCGCACCTGCATGACGATCCGATCGGCGAGATCCGGCTCGTGCGGGCAGGGTGCGCGTCGTCGTCGGTGCCGGACGACCATTCCGTCTATCGCCTCGATCGCGCGGGCGGTGCGCTGCTCGATATCGGGATCTACGAGGCGTTTCTCGCGGTCGACTGGCTCGGCGCGGCGCGCGACGTGCAGACGCTCGGCCGCGTCGGCGCAACCGGTGTCGACCTGTTCGCGAGCCTGAACAGCGTGCATGCGAACGGCGGGATCGCGCAGCTCTTTTGCGGGCTCGACGTGATGGGGCGCGGCGACGCGCTGATCGCCGCGGCCGGCGGCCATGTGACGATTCACGAGAAGTGGTGGAACCCGTCACGCGCGACGATTCGCTACGCGGACGGGCGCACCGTCGAACTCGACGCGCCGGTCGACGGCGGTGGGCTGAACTACGAGACCGCGCATTTCTGCGACCTGCTGCGCGCGGGCAAGACCGAAAGCCCGATCATGACGCACGACCATTCTCGGCAGATGATCGCGATGACCGATGCCGCGCGTGCGGCACTCGGCGTGCGCTATTCGGGCGAGTAGGCGGGAAAGAGGGCGCCGGGCACGCGGGTGCGGCCCGGCGGATGACGTGCGTTCAGTGCCGCGACGGCAGCGACAGGCGTTTTTCGTACCAGCGCTGCACCCATTCGAGGATCTGGCACAGGATCCAGTACACGGCCGCGGCGGCGAGATAGAGCGGCAGCGGCTGATAGGTCGCCGCGATCACTTCCTGCGCACTGCGCAGCAGTTCGGTCACGGTGATCACGGACACGAGCGACGTGTCCTTGATCAGGCTGATCAGGCTGTTCGACAGGCTCGGCACCGCGATGCGCAGCGCCTGCGGACCGATCACGTAGCGCAGCGTCTGCCCCCACGACAGCCCGAGGCTGTATGCGGCGAGCCACTGGCCGCGTGCGATCCCGTTGATCGCGCCGCGCATGCTTTCCGACATGTAAGCCGCGACGTTCGCGGACAGCGCGATGACGCCGGCGGGTGTCGGGTCGAGCGAGATGCCGAGGCTCGGCAGCCCGTAATAGATGACGAAGATCTGCACGAGCAGCGGCGTGCCGCGCATCAGGCTCACGTACGCGCGTGCCAGCCACGCGAGCGCGTTGACCCAGATGCGTTCGAAGCCTTCGAGCGCTTCGCTTTGCCGGATGCCCATCATCGCGAGCACGACGGCACCAAGCAGGCCGAACACCATCGACAGCACGGCGAACTTGACGGTCAGTACGGCGCCCTGGGCGAGCACCGGCAACGATTGGACGAGCAGGGACGTTGTCGACATGGAATACGAATCGAATGCGTGCGCGAAAGCGCAATCATAAACCGGACGAATAAAACAAAGGGCGGCATCGTTACGGATGCCGCCCTTTCCGGCCCGCCGTCAGGCGGGAAATGCAGGCGTGCTTACTTGATCGGCTTCGTCACGTCGATGCCGAACCACTTGTCCGAGATCTTCGTGAAGGTGCCGTCGGCTTCGAGTTGCGCCATCGCGTCGTCGATCGCCTTCTGGAACTTCGGGTTGCCCTTCTTGAACGGGATGCCCGACGGGTTCGCCGAGCCGACGTTCGCGCCCGGGCGCAGCGGCAGTTGCGAATTCTTCGTCAGGTACGCGAGCATCAGGCGATCGTTGAGCGCCGCGTCGAGACGACCGGCCGCGAGATCGCGCAGGTACTCGGGCGCGCCCGGGTACGTCTTCACGTCGATGCCGGGCACCGACTTCGCCATGTCCATGTAGTTCGTGCCGAGCGCGACGCCGAGCTTCTTGCCTTTCAGGTCTTCAAGCGACTTGAACTGGCGCGTGTCGTCGTTGCGCTGGATCAGCTGCGCGGACGAATACGTGTACGCCGGCGAGAAGTCGAGCGTTTCCTTGCGCTTGTCGGTGATGCCGACCTGGTTGGCGATCACGTCGAACTTGCCGGCCTGCAGGCCCGCGATGATGCCGCTCCATTCGGTCGTGACGAATTCCGCTTTCACGCCGAGCTTCGCGGCCACCGCCTTCGCGATGTCAACGTCGAAGCCGACGAGTTCACCTTGCGGGTTCTTCGAGTTGAACGGGGGGAACGTGCCTTCGAGGCCGACCCGCAGCGTGCCGCGTTGTTTCACCTGGTCGAGGAGGTCGGCCGCATGCGCGGTGGCGGCGGCGAACGACGTGCCGATCAGGCCGGCAACCAGCAGCTTCTTCAGCAGCGCAATCTTCATCGTGTGTTTCCTTGCCCTGTCCGGGTCATTGATTCTGATAACGGGGTCGATGATAGCAAAAACGCAATCGACCTCTAAATATCGTTTGTTTATGCCTATATTACGCGGTGCGTTCGCGGGCGATGGCCTTCACGCATTCCGCGACGAGCGCGGGGCCGCGGTAGATGAAGCCCGTATACAGCTGGACGAGTGCCGCGCCGGCCGCGAGCTTGGCGCGGGCGTCCTCGCCGGAGAAAATGCCGCCGACGCCGATGATCGGCACTTCGCTGCCGACTTCGGCGTGCAGCTTGCGGATCACTTCGTTCGACGCGTCGAACACGGGGCGGCCCGACAGGCCGCCGGCTTCGTCCGCATGCGGCAGGCCCTGGACGGCCGCGCGCGACAGCGTCGTGTTGGTGGCGATGACCGCCTCGATCTTGTGGCGCAGCAGCGTGTCGCCGATTTCCTTGACCTGCTCGTCGTCGAGATCGGGCGCGATTTTCAGTGCGAGCGGCACGAGCTTGCCGTGCAGGTCGGCGAGGCGCTGCTGCTTGTCCTTCAGCGCTGCGAGCAGCGCGTCGAGCTCGCCCGCGCCTTGCAGCTGGCGCAGGTTCTTCGTGTTCGGCGACGAGATGTTGATCGTCACGTAGCTCGCGAACGGGTAGACGCGCTCGAGGCAGTACAGGTAGTCCTCGGCGGCGCGCTCGATCGGCGTATCGGCGTTCTTGCCGATGTTCAGGCCGAGGATGCCGCGATAGCGGGCGGCCTGGACGTTCTTCACGAACTGGTCGACGCCGTGGTTGTTGAAGCCCATCCGGTTGATCAGTGCTTCGGCCTGCGGCAGGCGGAACATCCGCGGGCGCGGGTTGCCGGGCTGCGGGCGCGGCGTGACCGTACCGACCTCGATGAAGCCGAAGCCGAGCGCCGCCAGGCCGTCGATGGCTGCGCCATCCTTGTCGAGGCCGGCCGCGAGGCCGACCGGGTTGCGGAACGTGAGCCCCATCACGGTGCGCGGTGCGTCGGGCACGCGGGCCGACAGCGCGCAGGCGAGGCCCGTGCGGCCGGCCGCGCCGAGCGCGCGCAGCGTGAGGTGGTGAGCGTCTTCCGCATCCATCTTGAACAGGGATGCGCGGGCCAGCGGATAGAGGGAACTGAACACGGGAATAGGGCGGACAGCCGGAATGAATGACAACCCGCTATTTTACCGGGAGTTGCGCGGCAGAGGCGCGCTTCGCTTCGTTACCCCTGGCGGCGCGTGTCAGCCCGAGCCGGAATGCCCGCCCGGCAACGGCGCGCGGGCCAGTGCCGCGTCGACGGGCGGCAGGTCGATCCGTTCCGGGTCGAGTATCTTCCAGCGGCCGTCGATCAGCCCTTCGAGCGGGTGGAAGTTCGCCTTGTAGGCCATCTTCGGGCTCTCGCGGATCCAGTAGCCGAGATACACGTAGGGCAGGCCGAGGCTCTTCGCCTGCTCGATCTGCCACAGGATGTTGTAGGTGCCGTAGCTGGTGTGCGCGTCGTCAGGTTCGAAGAACGTATAGACCGACGACAACCCGTCGCCGAGGATGTCGATCATGCTGACCATGCGCAGCTTGCCGGGCTCGCCGCCCGGTGCGTCGAGGTCGCGGAATTCGACGAGGCGCGAGTTGATCCGGCTCTGCAGCAGGAATTGCTCGTACTGGTCGCGGCTGTCGCGATCCATGCCGCCGCCCGCGTGGCGTGCAGACTGGTAGCGCATGTAGAGCGCGTAGTGCTCTTCGTCGTAGTGCAGCGGCGAGACCGTCGCGACGAGCGTGCGGTGGCGCTTCCACATCCGGCGCTGCGTGCGCGACGGTACGAACGCGTCGACAGGCACGCGCACCGGCACGCAGGCACGGCAGCCGTCGCAGTACGGACGATACGTGAACACACCCGAGCGCCGGAAGCCGGCCTTGACGAGCTCGGTGTAGATGTCGGAATTGATCAGGTGGCTCGGCGTCGCGACTTGCGAGCGCGCGACGCGGCCGTCCAGATAGCTGCACGGATAGGGCGCCGTTGCATAGAATTGCAGCGCCGAAAGCGGTGAAAGCGGCAGCTCAGTCGGGTGAGTCATGGGCAGCTCTCGTTGCAGGGAGGGAGGGCCGCGCTAGCGCTCGATCCCGGAGGGGGCCGCCGTTTCGGCGCGGCCCGTCAGCGCGGCGAGCACGCGCTTGTCGAACTGCCACGGAATCGGCGGTTCGGCTACCGCGCTGCGCACGTGAGCGACAAAGGCCTTGCGTGCGATCTCGCGGCCGCCGAGCGACGCTAGATGCGACGTATTCTGCTGGCAGTCTATCATCTCCAGCCCCTGCTCGCGAAGGTGCGCGACGAGCGTGGCCAGCGCGATTTTCGATGCGTCGGTCGCGTCCGCATACATCGACTCGCCGAAAAACATCCGTCCGAACGACACGCCGTACAGGCCGCCGACACGTCGCCCGTCATGCCACGTTTCGATGCTGTGCGCGTTGCCGGAGCGGTAGAGCGACGTGTACGCGTCGATGATCTCGGCCGTGATCCACGTGCCGCGCTGCCCGCGGCGCGGCGCCTGCGCACACGCGCGCATCACGCCCGGAAAGTCGTAGTCGACGCGCACTTCCCATTCGGGCGCGCGCAGCACGCGTTTCAGCGTCTTGCGCAGCGAAGGCGACACCTTGAATTCGGCCGGCACGAGGATCATGCGCGGGTCGGGGCTCCACCACAGCACGGGCTGGCCGTCCGAATACCACGGGAAGATGCCGCGCAGGTACGCGTCGATGAGGCGCGACGGCAGCAGGTCGGCGCTCGCGGCAAGCAGCCCTGGCGCGCCGGTCGCGGGGCCGAGCGCGCGTTCGATGGGCGGAAAGGGATCGTCCGGGCCGAGCCAGGGGACCATGGGGCGGGGGGCTCAGCCGTTGCGCAACGAGCGGAAGATATCGCCGGTGTGCACGCCGTAGTCGCCCGCGGCGCGATCGGCGAAGAAGAATCGCAGGGTCTGGCTGACGGTCGGGAACGCGATTTCGTCCCACGGAATGTCGGCTTCGTCGAACAGCTTCACTTCGAGGCTTTCCTCGCCGGCCTCGAATGCCGGATCGGTGAGCCGCGCGAGGTAGAACAGGTGAACCTGGTGCACGTGCGGCACATTGAGCAGCGTGAACAGGTTCTGCACCTCGACACGCGCGCCGGCTTCCTCGAGCGTTTCGCGCGCGGCGGCTTCGGCCGTCGTCTCGCCCATCTCCATGAAGCCTGCCGGCAGCGTCCAGAAGCCGTAGCGCGGTTCGATCGCGCGGCGGCACAGCAGGATCTGATCGCCCCAGACCGGGACCGTGCCGACGACGTTGCGCGGATTCTGGTAGTGGATCGTGCCGCAGTGATCGCAGACGAAGCGCTCGCGATTGTCGCCCGGAGGAATGCGCGCGATGACTTCGTGACCGCAGACGGAGCAGAATTTCATGTCGAGTGGAAGGGACGAGGTGATGCGAGTGTATCACCGGGATGCGGCATTCTCGAACGCGGGCGCGTGCAGGCCGCGTGTCGCGCAAAGTGGAGGGGGCGGGTGCGCGAAGCGGCGCGGGGAGTACGACGGAAAAACAAAAAGCCCGGCACTAGGCCGGGCTTTTTGCATGAATCTGGACGTTGGTTGCGGGGGTAGGATTTGAACCTACGACCTTCGGGTTATGAGCCCGACGAGCTGCCAGACTGCTCCACCCCGCGTCCGTCGAAGAAATGAATTATAAGGAGTAACCCGAACGCGTGCAAGCGTTTTCTGACAATTTCTTGTCGCCGCTTGTGGGGCCGGTACGGTGGGTGGGTGCGCTAGAATCGAGCGGTTTATTTCGTCTCTTCGGCAGCGGGGCTGTGCGCGATCGCGTCGGCACCGTTGTGACTCTCATTACTGTATCGACGGATTCATGGACATCGCTCACGATCTGCAATCGATCGGCGCGCAGGAACAGGCGCTCGTGTTTCCCCATTTCGACCCGGCCCGCGCATGGGCGCTCGGCAACCGGATGCATGCGCTCGCGACGTCGCGTGGCCATGCGGTCGCGATCGACATCGTCACGTTCGGCCAGCCGCTGTTCTACGCGGCGCTCGCTGGCGCCACGCCCGAGAATGCCGACTGGGTGCGCCGCAAGCGCAACGTCGTCGCGCATTTCCGCCGCAGTTCGTACGCCATCGGCCTGCGCATGCAGCAGGCCGGCACCACGCTCGCGGACAAGCACGGGCTGCCGGTCGCCGAGTACTCGCCGTACGGCGGCTCGTTTCCGCTGATCGTGGCGGGCGCCGGCGTGATCGGTTCGATCACAGCATCCGGGCTGCCGCAGCGCGCGGATCACGAATTCGTCGTCGAGGCGCTGTGTGCGGAGCTCGGCCACGACTACGCGGTGCTGGCCCTCGCAAGGAGCTGAGCGATGCAACTGCCCGGTTACGCATGGCTCGCGATCGCGATCGTCGCGGAAGTGATCGGCACGTCCGCGCTGCGTGCGGCGGACGGCTTCACGCGCCTTTGGCCGTCGTTGCTCGTCGTCGCCGGTTACGGCATCGCGTTCTATTGCCTGTCGCTCACGTTGCGTACGATGCCTGTCGGCATCATCTATGCAGTCTGGTCGGGCGCCGGCATCGTGCTGATCACGCTCGTCGCGATGCTGCTCTATCGTCAGGTGCCGGATCTGCCGGCGGTGATCGGCCTCGGCCTGATCGTCGCCGGCGTCGTGGTGCTGAACCTGTTTTCGAAGATGCAGGCGCACTGAGCGTGCGACTGCCATTTGCCGGATGACCCTCATGACCGATTCCACTTCCACTTCCGCTGCCGTTTCCGCCGAATCCGCCCAGCCCGACGTACGCGCGTATGTCGCGAACCGCATCGGCTTTCTCGAACTGAACCGGCCGAAGGCGCTGAACGCGCTGTCGGTCGGCATGATCCGGCTGATGCAGCAGGCGCTCGACGCGTGGCGCAACGATCCCGACGTCGTCGCGGTGGTCGTGCACAGCCCGCATCCGCGCGCGTTCTGTGCGGGCGGCGACGTGCGCTTCTTCCATGAGGCGTGGCAGCGCGACGACCGTGACGCGGTCGACACGTTCTTCATCGAGGAATACACGCTCAACCACACGATCTTCACGTATCCGAAGCCTTACATCGCGCTGATGCACGGCGTCGTGATGGGCGGCGGCATGGGGATTTCGCAGGCGGCGCGGCATACGGGCGGCCTGCGCGTCGTGACCGACTCGACGAAGATGGCAATGCCGGAAACGCGTATCGGCCTGTTCCCGGACGTCGGGATGAGCTGGTTCCTCGCGCGCACGCCCGGCGCGATCGGCCGCTATCTCGCCGTGACCGGCGCGACGCTCGACGCGGCCGGCGCGCTGTACGCGCAGCTTGCCGACGTCTACTTGCCCGATGCCGCGCTGCCCGCGCTGCTCGATACGTTGCGCAGCGCGCGCATCGACAACGGCGAGCAGGCCGTCGCCTGCGTGGCCGACGCGGCGGCCGCGCACAAGGTCGTGCCGACGCCCGACACGTCGGCGCTGGCCGACGCGCGCGCCGGGATCGACCGGCATTTCGCGCAGCCGGACATCGGCGCGATCCTCGCGTCGCTCGACGCCGAGCAGGATTGCGCGGCCGTCGACGGGTGGGTCGAGAAGGCGACCCATGCGATGCGCGAACAGTTGTCGCCGCTGTCGATGGCCGTATCGCTGGAAGTCGTCGAACGTGCACGCGGCGCGACAATGGCCGATTGCTTGCGGCGCGACCTCGATCTCACGCGCTCGACGTTCGCGCACGGCGACGTGATCGAAGGCGTGCGTGCGCTGATCGTCGACAAGGACCACCAGCCGGTCTGGCGCTTCCAGTCGACCGCCGACATCGATCGTGCAGACGTGCTCGCGATGTTCGACAGCCCGTGGACGCCCGACACGCATCCGCTGCGGAATCTGCAGGACTGACGTCGGACTGACCGAAGCACACACTGGAAACGAAAAGGCCGCCTGCGCACGCAGGCGGCCTTTTTCATGGAGGCGACCGGCCCGCGGTCGACGGGCGTCGCGCTTGCGCCCGCGTTACTCGTCGCCTGCGTCGTCCGACATGAACGCGCGCATGAACACGAGTGCGCCGAAGCCCCATACCGCGTTCGCCGCGAAGCCGGCCGCGAGCACGGGCATCATGTTGCCCGACGGCCAGATGCCGCGCAGCGGATCGATCGCGAACACGCGGGCGGCCGTCAGCACGATGCCGCCGAACACCAGTGCACCGATCCACGATGCCTCACGTTCCGGCGACACCCGCAGCAGCCACGCCATCGGGACTGCACAGCATGCGCTGATCAGCGCATTCGCGACAAATTCAGGAATGCCGAGCGGCGCGAACGGTTGCGTGGAGAAGCCGGTTGCGGCGATCAGGTCGGCCGTATGAAGGAGTGCGAGCGTGGCCTCGCGGAAGAACAGGGCGGCCAGGAAGCCGGACAGGAATGGCAGGATGACTTTCTGCATCGATGAGTGCACCGCAGGCGCGCACGGCCGGGGCCGTCCGCGCGGAGTTATTCGGATAGGTGCGTCATTATAGGGCCCGCCCGCCGCGATATTCGCTCCAGCGTCGTGCTAATCACGAAAGCGGAAAACCTAAGCTCAAAAAAATCGTTCCAAAGCCCTGCACCGATCCATAGACTGATTTCCCAGAAACAGCCGTGCAATCGCGTCCTCGCCCGCTGCACGGCCTGACCGGCGAGCCATCCCGATTCGAACGCACACCATGCATGCGCCGCTGATCCGCGACGCGAGCAGGGCGGTGTTTTTTTCAAATTCCGGCAAGGACAGTCAAGCAGGAGCAGCAAATGAATGTGTTCTGGTTTATCCCCACGCACGGCGACAGCCGCTATCTCGGTACGGCCGAAGGTGCGCGCGCCGCGGACTACGATTACTTCAAGCAGGTCGCGGTGGCGGCCGACACGCTCGGCTACGAGGGCGTGCTGCTGCCGACCGGCCGTTCCTGCGAGGACGCGTGGGTCGTTGCGTCGAGCCTCATCCCGGCGACGCAGCGCCTGAAGTTCCTGGTCGCGATCCGTCCCGGCATCGCGTCGCCGGGGCTGTCGGCGCGGATGGCCGCGACGTTCGACCGCCTGTCCGGCGGCCGCCTGCTGATCAACGTCGTGACGGGCGGCGATGCCGCCGAACTCGAAGGCGACGGCCTGTTCGCGGATCACGACACGCGCTACGAAATCACCGACGACTTCCTGAACATCTGGCGCGGGCTGTTGTCCGCGTCGCACGACAACGGCGGGTTCGACTACATCGGCAAGCATCTGCAATCGAAGGGCGGCAAGGCGCTGTACCCGCCCGTGCAGCGTCCGCATCCGCCGCTGTGGTTCGGCGGCTCGTCGCCGGCCGCGCATGAGATCGCGGCCGATCACATCGACACCTACCTGACCTGGGGCGAGCCGCCTGAGGCCGTCGCGAAGAAGATCGCGGATATTCGCGCCCGTGCGGAGGCGCGCGGCCGCAAGATCAAGTTCGGCATTCGTCTGCACGTGATCGTGCGCGAAACCGAGGACGAAGCGTGGCGCGACGCCGAGCGCCTGATCAGCCGCCTCGACGACGAAACCATCGCACGTGCGCAGAAGGCGTTCGCGAACATGGATTCGGAAGGCCAGCGCCGGATGGCCGCGCTGCACGGCGGCAAGCGCGGGGGCCGCGAGGCGCTCGAGGTGTATCCGAACCTGTGGGCCGGTGTCGGCCTCGTGCGCGGCGGCGCGGGTACCGCGCTCGTCGGCAATCCGGAACAGGTCGCGGAGCGCATGCGCGAATACGCGGATCTCGGCATCGAGACCTTCATCCTGTCCGGCTATCCGCACCTGGAGGAGTCGTACCGCTTTGCGGAACTCGTGTTCCCGCTGATCAAGGGCAACGGCGAGGCGAAGGCGACCGGCCCGCTGTCGGGCCCGTTCGGCGAGATCGTCGGCAACAGCTATCTGCCGAAAGCGGCCCAGAGCTGAGCGACGGGAGGCCTGCGATGACAACGAAAACGTCGACGACGGGCGCGGCCGTGGCCGCCCGCGCATGGCGCGGCGTCGCACCGTGGCTCGTGCCGCTCGCGCTGCTGGCGGCATGGGAAGTCGGCGCGCGCACCGGCTGGCTGTCGACCCGCGTGTTGCCCGAGCCCGTGGCAGTCGTCCGAGCGGCCTGGTCGCTCGTGACGTCGGGCGAAATGTGGGCGAACGTGAAGGTCAGCACCTGGCGCGCGCTGTTCGGTTTCGCGATCGGCGGCGGTGTCGGGCTCGCGCTGGGGCTCGCGACCGGCTTGTCGAAGGCGGCCGAGGTCGCGCTCGATTCGACGATCCAGATGATCCGCAACATCCCGGCGCTCGCGATGATTCCGCTCGTGATCCTGTGGTTCGGCATCGACGAGAAGGCGAAGCTGTTCCTCGTTGCGCTCGGGGTGTTCTTTCCGGTCTACATCAACACGTACCACGGGATCCGCTCGGTCGACGCGAACCTGATCGAGATGGCGAAGAGCTATGGCGTGCGCGGCTTTGCGCTGTACCGCGACGTGATCCTGCCCGGTGCGTTGCCGTCGATTCTCGTCGGCGTGCGCTTCGCGCTCGGGCTGATGTGGGTGATGCTGATCGTCGCGGAAACGATCTCCGCGCAGTCGGGCATCGGCTACATGACGATGAACGCGCGCGAATTCCTGCAAACCGACGTGGTGGTGGTCGGCATCCTGCTGTACGCGGTGCTCGGCAAGCTGGCCGACGTGCTGGCGAAATGGCTCGAGCGCGTGACGCTGCGCTGGCACCCCGCTTATCAATCAGGAGCAAAGGCATGAATGCGACGACTTCGGCGGCCGCCTACGGCCCGCTCGCCGGCGCAGACCTCGAGGCCGCACTGGCGCAGGCGCGCGTCGCGGACGGTGACGCGCGGGATGCGGCGATCCTCGAACGTGACGGCAGCGCCTCCGTCGTTCCGCTTGCACGGCGGCGGGCAGGCGGCCCGGCACCCGACGATGCGGTGACGCTGTCGGGCGTCAGCAAGCGCTTCGGCGCGCGCACGGTGCTCGACAACGTCGAGCTCGGCATCGCGCGCGGCAGCTTCGTCGCGATCGTCGGTCGCAGCGGCTGCGGGAAATCGACGCTGCTGCGTCTCGTCGCGGGGCTCGAGCAGCCGAGCAGCGGCGCGCTCGTGACGCGCGGCGAGGGCGGCGGCGAACTCGATACGCGGATCATGTACCAGGATGCGCGCCTGCTGCCGTGGAAGACCGTGCTGCAGAACGTGATGCTGGGCCTTGGGCGCGGCGCGCGCGACCAGGCACGCGCGGTGCTCGATGAAGTCGGCCTGCTGGAACGCGCGAACGACTGGCCCGCGCAACTGTCGGGCGGCCAGCGGCAGCGTGTCGCACTGGCCCGCGCGCTCGTGCACCGGCCGCAATTGCTGTTGCTCGACGAGCCGCTCGGCGCGCTCGACGCGCTGACCCGCATCGAGATGCATGCGCTGATCGAGCGGTTGTGGCGCGAACACCGGTTCACGGCGCTGCTCGTCACGCACGACGTGCAGGAGGCCGTTGCGCTCGGCGACCGCATCCTGCTCATCGAGCAGGGGCGGGTGGCGCTGGATCAGCCGGTGCCGCTCGACCGGCCGCGCGCCCGCGCATCGGCCGCGTTTGCGGCGCTGGAGGATCGCGTGCTGAAACGCGTGCTTGCCGGCGGGCCCGGTACGGCCGGCCAGGACGCGACGCATGAGACGGATAACGTTCGACCGGTCGGGCAGATCCGCTGGGCCGTTTAAATCCGGGCGGCAACGGCCGCCCGTTGTGAGATCTTTTTCTTCGGAGCGATCAACCTGATGAGCATCACTGCAATCAACGTACGTAACCAGTTCAAGGGCAAGGTGAAGGAGATCATCCGCGGATCCGTGGTCTCCGAGGTCGACGTCGAGACGCCGTTCGGCATCGTCACGTCGGTGATCACGACCCGTTCGGTCGACGAACTCGAACTGAAGGTCGGCGCGGAAGTCGTTGCGCTCGTGAAATCGACCGAAGTATCGATCGCGCGCCTCTGAGCCCACGTGTCCAGCGCCGGTGCGGCGTCGCGGGCAAGCTGCCCGTTGGCGCCGCCCGGCATTTCCGTAGCGCGTTTGCCTTGGTATTCGACGTCCGGACGAAGTGCTAGGATGGAGCGACAACGATGCCGGAGGCCAACGCATGACCCCCATCCTTTCCCCCGAAGCCATCGAGGCGCTGAAGTGGATCGACCAGTTCGGTGAAAGCCGGCCGGTTCCCGCCGTGTTCGACGACGTCGTCTACGCGTTGCTGAACGAGGGGCTGATCTACCAGGCGGCGGCCGACCGGGTCGACCTGACGGCCGATGGCAAATCCTTTTTATCCGACGAATACGATTGAGCGCACGGCGTCGGCCGCGCGGGCGGCCCGGCGCTGCGTCGCCACGGAGCGTGCGATGGAACCGAGAGGCAGCGACCTCGGCGATTTCAGCGAGCCGTACCGCGGCTTCGAGATCGAGGTGAAGACCGAGCAGGTCTGGGACGGCGAGCACGCGCATTACCGCGTGCTGCAAGGCGATGCCGTGCGGATCGACTGGCGGCTCGTCAAGGTCGACGGGATGCTGCTGACCGAACGACGCGTGATCGAGCGTGTGCTCGACGAGGCGCGGCGGGCCGTCGATACGGAGCTCGGCGAAGGGTAGCCTGCGTGCCGGGCAGGCACGGACCGTCTTGCGGTAAAATACCGGGTTGTTCCCGCGCCGTCTGGCCTGTTGCCCGAAATCCATGTCCGTACCGTCCTCGCTTCCTCCCCGCCGCGTATCCGTCGCGCCCATGCTCGACTGGACCGACCGCCATTGCCGGTCGTTCCATCGGACGCTGACGCGCGACACGTGGCTGTATACGGAGATGATCACGACGGGCGCGCTGCTGTTCGGCGATGCCCAGCGGCATCTCGCGTTCACGCCGAACGAGTCGCCGGTTGCGCTGCAGCTGGGCGGCAGCGAGCGCGACGACCTCGCGCGTGCCGCGAAGCTCGGCGAGCAGTGGGGCTACGACGAAATCAACCTGAATTGCGGATGCCCGTCCGAGCGCGTGCAGCGCGGCGCGTTCGGCGCGTGCCTGATGAACGAGCCGCAACTCGTGGCCGACTGCGTGAAGGCGATGAGCGATGCAGTGTCGGTGCCGGTCACGGTCAAGCACCGGATCGGTGTCGATGCGGTCGAGGACTACGCGTTCGTGCGCGACTTCGTCGGCACGGTGGCCGAGGCTGGCTGCAAAACGTTCGTCGTGCATGCGCGCAATGCGATCCTGAAGGGGCTGTCGCCGAAGGAGAATCGCGAGATTCCGCCGCTCAAGTACGACTATGCGTATCAGTTGAAGCGCGATTTTCCGTCGCTCGAGATCGTCATCAATGGCGGCATCACGACGCTCGACGAAGTCGCGGAGCATCTGGAGCATGTCGACGGCGTGATGCTCGGCCGCGAGGCGTATCACAACCCGTACGTGCTTGCGGAGGTCGATGCGCGCTTCTACGGATCGACCGCAGCGGTGCCGACGCGCGAAGAGGCCGAGGCGAAGCTGATCGAATACTGCGCGGCCGAACTGAAGCGCGGGACTTACCTCGGCGCGATCGTGCGGCACGCGCTCGGACTGTATCGCGGCATGCCCGGCGCACGCGGCTGGCGTCGTGTGCTGTCCGACAACAAGAAGCTCGCACGTGCCGATCTGGCCGTGTTCGACGAGGCGCGCGCGCATCTGAACGAGGCCGAAGAAGTTTTTGAAAAAAAAGCTTTGCAAGATTCAAAAGTGTTCGTATAATCTTGTTCTTCGCTGCTGAAACACAAAAGCAGCGAAGAACAAAAAGCAGTAACAGTGGTGGCTGTAGCTCAGTTGGTAGAGTCCAGGATTGTGATTCCTGTCGTCGTGGGTTCGAGTCCCATCAGCCACCCCAAAGAATTCCAAGCAGTATCAAGTAGTTAGAAACGGCGCTGAGATTTTATCCAGTGCCGTTTTTGTTTTGGAATTCCACAAAATGGAATTCACAGCGCTTTACGTTTTTATTTCGGTCATGCACGCGTGTGGTTGTCTGGATTCGCGTGAAGGTCGGGCAGCGCGCCGCGCTTGTCCTTGTCCTTGTCCTTGTCCTTGTCCGTGTGCTGTGTCGCGTAATATGCGCGCAGGCCATGGAACGTGAACCGGCCGGCAAATACCTTTTCCTCGATTGCCTCGTTCAGCAACTTCGCCTGGAACCTTTTGACGCCGTCGCGTGTGTAGCGCGTGCCGGACGTCGTCATGATTTCGATCTGCTCGATTACCTCGCTGCGCCTCTTCCCACGCTTCAGTTTAATGTGACCAGCCTGGCGGCCGACCTGCGGCCACGACCGGTCACTTCGGTTACGGCGCGATGAATGCGGCGTGAATCTGGTCGGTCACTGCGTGCAATTTGCTATTGACGACGTCGCCGATGACGATCCAGAAGAGGACGCGAGCGGCTGCTTCACGGCCGTCTCCTGCTGCTCGAAATTGCCTGGATGTCGATAGTTCAGATAGTTCTAACGCACAGTCGAGCAGTTTCTAAAACGTGAAACCAAAAAAATTGCCCGTTCGAGGCGGGCAGCACTGAAAGTAGTCCGGGAGCGGCCGGACACGGCGGCCACTGACTTATTGGCGCTTGTCGGTAGAGAGAGGGTGGGCGGCGATCGGCAGATCGCGATCGGGCAGCGGGGATTCGGCGGTTGCCAGCAAGTAACCCGGCAGGAAAGCGCGCGTCACGTATATCGTGGCGACGCCGAGGAAGATTCCGGCGACGACGTCGGCGAGATAGTGGCCGCCTTCCGTGGGCGTCGACAGGATCATCACGATGTTCAGGACGCAGGCGGCAGGAAAAACTCGCCGGACATGCCGGAGACTCCATGCGAAACAGATTGCTAGCGCTGCATGGTACGACGGCATCGATACGAGCCCCTGCGCGTTCTCAAGGACGATCTGCCGTAGTTCGCCGGACCGAAGCAAGACGAAATCTGAAACCGTGTCGGCCGTTCCGGGTGCGTGAATTCCGAAGTGCAGGTACGCGCTGCTGGCCGGGTAGAGCCAGCCAACCAATACCACAATGAGCCCCGAGATCGTGGCGTTCAGGACCAGCTCCGAGTAATCTTGCGATTTTCTGGCAACAGCCAATATAAACGGGATTGTCGCAAGCTGAATTAATCCTGTTTCATACGCCACGTGCAATATGGTTTTTATGGTGGGATGTGCGCCGACCCACTTATATAGTACCTCCCACTCGAAACCGAAGTGTGAATCGAACCGTAGCAACGCCGTGTCGACCAGCGGGTGCCCAGCGCTTACGGTCAGGTATTGCAGTACCAGAGCGGCGTCGGTGAACGCACAGAAGGCACCGATCCACCACAGCACGATGGCGATTTCACGGTAGAAGATGGTCCGCGATTCAGACCAATTACGGAATGCCCGCGAGACCATCCACAGTAGAGTGCCAAGCAACATGGCTAGCACTATTCCGACGCCCTTTTTTGCGATAGTAGAAATAGGCACGGATATTCCGGCTGCTGGGAGCCAGAATAAATCGATCAATACGAGTATGCCGTTGATGGCCCAAAGGGCGGCATATTGTCGGCTCCGCGTTTTATCGTGGTTTGTCATTATCTTGTCGATCGAGCAATACGTCATCGCCCATACCTGGACGGCAGGTGCGTGGCGATCGAATACGGCGCTACCGCGATCTTTTCTCTGCAGTGGGTGCAGTCGATCGAGGCAACATCGCAGTCGTCCGATGGCTTTGGCCCGTGGCCAAACGCCGACCCGTCCTCACCGATCCACCACATTGCTCGCGATCCCAGCCTGCACCGTTCGAGCGTTTCGAAAAACCAACCACGACCACAAAGCACCACCAGCCACCTTCGCGACGAACTGCAATGCGGCGATCGTCGGGAACACCGTCCCGAACGCAATCAGCGGAAAGATGATGGAGTCGACAGCCGCCCCCGCGACATTCGCGCCATTTGCACGCGCCAGTATCGGGAAGCGACGTGCGAGTTGAAACACGATCGCGCTCGCCACGGCTGCCGAACCGAACGCCACCAGAGACGCGAGGGCGATTTCCTTGGCGGCGGGATTGAGCGCGTAACTGACGACGCCGGCGGCTGCGATCAACGCAAACATCCGTGACCAAAGCGCGCGGCCGCGCCAGTCCAGATGGAGCCGGTCTCGAATCGCGAGATCGAGTCCGATCAGAAGGAACGCGATGATCGGGGTAGCAGCCGGTCCGAAATGAGCGACCATCAGGTTAGCGACAGCGACCGCTGCGATATAGATCAGGACGTACATGATTCCCCTGTGATTAAGAGTGCGCGCGGCGTCGATTCGGAGCCGAAGTTTGCCATACATGGCCAATGAAACGGACGGGCACTCCGCTACGCGCAAGCCGGGTCGAACGGCGAACGATTGACGGAAAGCAGGGTTGGGCACGACAGGATATCGTTACTGTGTAGCAGGTTTTCATCAAACCATCTTTGCCGCGAGATCGTATGGCCGTATCCGGTTGACGTGATGTCGCGCAGTTTCCTTTCCCGATTAAGGTTCTCGCTCCCCGTGCCGTTATCTTCCCTGGACAGCCCTCGTGCCTCGAATGCTGATCCGTTTTCTTGCCTGCTCGCGTTCAGCGTGAGCAGGCTTTTTTCGTTTATGGCCGCCCTTTATCGCCTGAATGGCCGAATGAGACAGGGACTTGGCGTGAACCGACAATGCGCAACAGTCTTACATTGATGTAATGTATCGACTTCCTCGTGCCCTCATGCTTTGCAGGGCCGTTCGATCCCGACAACCCATGAAGGTGTCGGGATTTTTTTTGCCCTCATCCCGTTGCGCTGGCAACGAGTTGCAGCGACGCCCGGCAGGCACGCGCTGACGCGATCGCGTCAGACGTGAAGGAGGCGAACGCCCGCGAACGTCACGAGCCAGTGTGTGGCGACGGCGCATGCAAGGTACGCGACGATCACGTGCGGCGGGCGACGTCTTGAAAACAGATAGGCGCCGAGCACCGCGAACAGGATAGGCGGTCCGAACAGATACGCGAACAGGTCGACGGTGGCGTGGATCGTTGCTGCGCACGCATCTACGCCGCCACCGCAGGAACCGGCCGGCGGTATGCACAATCGATCGAACGCGATACACAGGCGGCTGTCGATCGTGGCCCACGCGATCACGCTGATGACGCCCGCGATCGCAAATCCGATCGTTCCCAACACACGTCGCATTGTTTGAATTCCCCAAGGTTTCTGTACCCGTGGTCCCGGGTCGGGCCGACAAGTGTGGTTCGAGCGCGGCAACGTCGATTTTTGCATGCGTGCAACGCGCGGTATATTTTGCGGCGAGACGTCCCGATCAAGACAACAAGTGGAAGGAGTGACCACCGATGCCGGAAACCCGGGCCACGCTGCGCGCTGCGACAGCGCAAGACGCCAACCACATCGCTCGCCTGCACACGCTGAGCTGGCAAACCGCGTACAGCCACATCCTGCCGGTGGCCTACCTGTCCGACGAGGTGCCGACGGAACACGCGATCCGGTGGCGGCAATATCTCGATCGCAATGAAAAAGAGTGGGGCCTCGTGCTGATCGCCGAGGTGGGCGGCGAGCCCGTGGGCATCGTCAGTGCCGAGCGTCCCGTCGATCCGGCGCTGGGCGTGCTGCTCGATTGCCTGCACGTCCATCCTTCTCATCACGGAAGCGGTACGGGCAAGTGCATGATCGAAGCCGTTCGCGCGTGGGCGCGCGGGCTCGGCGTGGACAGGGTCCACCTGAAGGTGCTGGAGGGCAACGAACGGGCGATCGGTTTCTATGAACACAACGGCTGGCAACTGGCGGGTATCGAAACGAGCCGCATCGGCCAGACGGAGGTCACCGACCGGATCTACGCGATACCGGCGTAGCGGCCTGGCGACATTCGAACGAACGGTCGCATGACGTTCGGCCATTGCCGGGCGAAGGCCAAACGTACTCCAGCGCTACTCGCTGCAGTACCGCACGAGCAAATCGGCTTCCGTCTCATGCACCTCGACGGGCAGGGTCGTTGCGCCCGCATAGGCGAGATAGCGCGCGCGATGCTGGCCGTTGCGGAACGACGCCACGCCGACTTTCGACAGGCCCGGGATGCCGAGCAGCGTGCGCGTTCTCGTCTCGCGAAACGTGATGTACGGCATGTCGGGAATCCTGTCCTGGTCCGGATCGAGGAATTCGCGAATGCCCGCGGCCTTTCCGGGGGCCCAGTACAGCACCGACGGCAACACGTAGTCCGTCGTGTCTCGGTCGGCGCATGTCAGCAGTTTCTTCAGGTCGATCGTCACGACCCGGTGTCGCGTATCGTCGGACGAGAATACCCGCTTGAGGTGCGTATAGGCATAGGGGGCGTGCCCGGGAAGCTGGATAATCCAGACTTCTACGCCATTCTGTTGTGCGTGGGCGAGTGCCATTGCCATTACTTCCTCTGGTGCTGCAAGCGGTCGTCTTTGTTGAAGTTTAGCAGCGCGATTGCGGCGGGGAAGCAGGGCAATACCCGCAACCGGAAAGCGGAGCGATTCGCAGCAGAGCCTGAACCGCGAATGAAAGCGCGGAGAGGAAGGGTGGAAAAATCGAATGCGGTCTTGTGTCGGCGATCGATATCGACAGGTCACGGGAATGTCGCGATACTGCCAGCGGGAATGACGCACCGCGCGAGTTTCACTCGGGATTCGCGCGGCGTCGCGAAACCCGGGATGCACGAATCATCATAAGAACAGAGAGGGCAGATTGACCGGAGAAAACCATGCCGTCGAAACTTGAGATCGAGTATCTCGATTACTGTTTCACCGCAACGCTCGAAATCAGGGAATCCGGTCGGACAGGCGTTGTCGATTGGCGTCTCGAATCCGCTTCGCGAAGCAAGACGCTTGCGTGGATCGTGTTCGACCGCTTTCTCGAGCGGCATGATTTCGCCGATGAAGAAGAGGCGCGTGCCAATATCGTCGACTGGCTGGAGCGGTTGGCCGATCCGAGATCCGGCGCGTCGGTCGAAATAGCGAAGGCGAACGCGGTTGCTGCTGGCGCGGTGGCGACGGGCGCATCGGCCTCATCGACCGAGTCGACTGCCGAAATCGTCGGCGAAACCGTCATTGACGTCGCCAGCGATCTCGACTGGATCGAGATGGTTGCGGAATGGCTTTTCAACTGACTGTCACGACGACGAAACCCGGTCGTCATGATGCAAGTTCTTGGGTTCGCGAAACTCGGTTTCGAAAAAATCGGTAGCGAAAAATGAAGTCTGAATCGTGCCGCTAGAAAAAATAGAATGATCCTGCTTTGACAGCCCACGCGACTTACCGGAAACTGGCCCCGGGCCTCAAATCATTCGCTTGAATTAAAACAAAAAAAATTCCGGACATGAAAAGAAGAACGCTACTGACGGCGGGCGCGATCATTGTCGCTGCCGGCCTGACAGGCTGCACCGCCATGCTGTTCGAAGACGGCAGGTATGAAGAGACAGTCGACCGATTCCTTGTCAGCGAGGACGGCAAGAAATTCGTCGTGCTCGGCAAGAAATATCACTACATCTTCGATATGCCCGAGCATCTCGGCGCTGTGCTGGCTTCGCCTTACCGCAAATCGATCAAGGCGGCGCTCTATGGGTTCGTCGCGCAGGGCAGCAAGATCTCGGGCAAGTTCTCGCTGCGGCTCCCCCGCAATGGCATGACCGACGAGGATTGGGATCGCGCGCAGGAGGACGGCTTCACGAAGCTCGGAAGCAGAGATCTGGAGATGAATGGTGTGCTGGACGGATCGCGCTATCTGGCCGATGGTTTTGCGCAAGGCAAGACGTGGTCGTCGTTTGAGCATTCGTACAAGATCCAGGTCACCGATCGCATTACCACGGCAGGCAAGGCTGTGCGCTTGCTCGCGACACCTGTCACGCTCGCGGCCGACGGCGTGATGATGGTCGGGGCAGTGGTGCTGTCGCCTGTCATCGTGGTGATGCTCGCGCCGGTCGCAGGCGTTGCGCTCGGACCGTGACGCGATCCGCGCGGCACGCACGCGGTCCGGTTGCCGCGGCATTGTCACCAAAGGGTGAGTTGGCGCACAGATCGTTGCGCGGCCCGCGCTCACAATTTGGCCGGTTGACCGTTCTTCCCCGGCCCGGTCAACCGTTTCCCCGCTCGCTCGCGCAGGAGCGGGGGCTTTTTGCCCGTCCGACGCCGGAAGGCTGCGTCGGCGGATCCGGACAGGCGTTCGGCGGGCGGCGTAATCGCATCGGTTGCGCGCCCCGGCATCCGATCGCCTGATCCGTACGAATCGCTTTCCTCGTGCCTGAGCGAACCCTCAGGCCCATCGCCGGTTTCGGCCGGTGATGCCTTGGTCCCGGCGGCGCGCAACCCTGCCGCCGGGATGTTTTTTGCGCCGGATGCGTTGCATCACGTCGCGCGCAGCGGGCACGTCACCCCGCTCAGCGAGCCTGTTCGACGCTGGTTTCCCAGCCGTCGTATTCCCCTCCGAACGAACGTACCTCGTGATTGATCGCGACTGTATGGCGCGTGATGTCGGCCAGTGCCATGGTGCCTTCGTGCGAAAACCGTACGGCCGACTTGCCGTCTTCGGTGGGCGCAACCGATTCGACCGGATAGCCTTTCGCTTCCGCCCAGTCTGCGAACTGATGCGCGTCGCTTTGGTCGGGGAAGTACGCCCAGTGCATCACGCGCCGGCTGACGTCGCTGGCGTCGCCTTTCTTCCGCAATTCATCCAGTACGCGCATGTCGCGCATGATCTGCCAGTCGTCGTCGGTCGGGTAGAGCGTTTGCCAGTAGGCTTCCTTGTCCGGATCGTCCTGGTGCGCGTACTGAAGGGCGTAGGTCGTCTGATCGGCCAGTGCGTCGACGATCTCCGCCGCTGCCGCGTCGTCGAACGGCACGTAGAAGAGGAAATCCCGGTGGCCGTCGACGGTGATGCGGCCAACCTGCACGCCACCTTTCGCGGTGATCGTGGCGTCCAGCAGATCCTCGATCGTCGCGAGCGCGGCGAATTCGTCGCCGGCCGGCAGGCCTTCCGGCGTCGGATGCGCAAAGGGGACGCGCACACTGAGCAGCGACGCGCGCGGATCGCCTTCCGCGATTTCCGCAAAGCTGTGGTTGAAGCTGATGAAAGCCTGATGGTCGCCCATTCTGGCAGGGAAGGTTCCCCAGGCGTCGGTCATGTGTTTCTCCCGTGCACGATTGTCTGTTGACGGTTGCAAAGCGTCCCAATGTATCATCGAAAATCGCGTTGGCCGGAGAAGCGCACATGATCGCGAGTCTGGGCATCCTGGTGCCGGTCGAATACGACGGCTTTCGGGCGGTGGTGGATTTCTATCGTGTGGCGCTCGCGCTGCCGGTGCATTCCGATGGCGTGTCGGTAGCGGGGAATCCGTGGCATCGCTTCGTCGTCGGCGGAGCGACGCTGACCGTTCATACGGGCCGCGCTGGCGAGTTTCCGTATCCGGAGTTTCGACCGACCGGCCATGGCATTGCGCTGGCGATCGAAGTGGCGCAAGTCTCGGAAGTCGTCGCGCGGCTCGAGTCGTGCCGCGTCAGTATCCTGAACGAGTGGGACTACGGCGACGGTACGATCGCGATTTCCGTGGCGGATCCGGCAGGAAACGTCTGCGAGATCTGGGGCTGTCCGTGACCCGTATCGGGACGGCGGGCCGAAAAAAATTCGAAGGAGATGCCGATGTCGATGTTTGCGGTGAATGGCGTGAGAATCGATCCGCTCAGCGCGCGCGTGACGCACGTGCGCTGGGCGGCCGTGAATCCGGCCGACCGGTCGTGGGCGGCGGCGCCCAGCGAGGCGCCGGTGGCGGACGTGGCGCGCGCGCTCGCGTCCGGCAACGATGTCCGCGCAATCTTCTCGGCATCGGACGCCACCGCGATCGGGCCCAGGCTCAAACGCGTGCAGTATCGCGATGCATCGGAAGGCATCGAGCTCGACATCGATGCAACGAGCGAGTCGCGCACGTTGCGCGATCTGCCGCAAATCTGACCGGCGCGGCGCGCGCCGGCGATAGCGGGTGCCGCCGCATGGCTGGCGGTACCTGGCCGAACGGCCGCGCGCACGACGTCGATCGCGAGGAGTAGTATTGGATGACCGTCATGCCGGGTTGACGGTTGCGCCGAACGGTTTGACGGGCCACGCGATCTTCAGCGAGCCCGTTACCGGAAGCGAATATCGCATACGCGTACGAGACCATGTCCAGATCGCTCATCGCCCCGTTGGCATCCGCACTTTGTCTGGCGCTGTCGGCTTGCCAGACCGCGTCCGAGCCGCCTTTGCTGCCGTCGCCCGACACCGCGTCGACAGCGGCAGCCGTTCCGGCATCGTCGCCGGCCGCGCCGATTCGCGGCATCGGCCTGGCGCCTCATCTGGCAGGGCAGAGTCACTGGGCCACCGGTCAATGCACGAGCAACGGTACCGTCAAGGTGTGCAACTAAACATGACCGATGCCGACGGAGCGCTGCCCGTTCCGCGCGGACGCAAGCGTGTTGGCGTGCGTCGATACGAACCGTCCTCGATCGCGTCCACGGTGTGGCGACAAGCCGCCCGTCGCGGCGTGTCGATAGGGTGTCCGACCTCGATGACCCGGTTGCCGTCGATGTGAGCGATCGGGCGATGAACGACGAACGCGAAACCGCCGATTCCGGCTGGCATGTCGATCCCGTCGCGGGAACGATTGCCGGCCAGTTGCCGGTGACGCTGGCGGTCGACAGCCGGAGCCTGCAAAAAAGGGCGATCGCGTGCGCGGTGCTGGCCGCGGCGGGCCTGTGCGGTTATGCGGCGGCGCCGGCGCTCTGGCCGGTGGCGGCGCTGGCCGTGTTGCTGGCGCTGGCGGGTGTTGCCTTCTTCGTGTCGTCGCGGCGCAGGATGGCGCTGCAGGTCGACGAGACGGGCTTCAGGCTGATCGGGGCCGTACGCGAACAACCCGTCACGCGATGGCGCGACGTCACCGAATTCCGGATCATCAGCGTCGCCGGTAATCGTTACATCGGCTACCAGTTCTCGGCGCATTCGTCGCGCGCCAGGGTGCCGGGCGGCGTGATGCTGCCGATCTCCCGGTTTGCCGATCTTCCGCTCGATGCAGTGGCCGGATTGCTGGAGGCGTGCCGCCGGCAGTTCGGTATGCCGGACAACGAGGTCGACCGAACGGGCCGATGACGCCCGATACGGGGAGCCCGTGCGCTCCGATACCCGAGAAAACAAAAAATGTCGGGCGCCGTGTCGATTTCCACCGGGTTCGTCCGTCGTAGCATCGGAGGCGTGCGCATCGCGCGTCCGTCCCGATTCCGATACGACAACCGCCCGAAGGAGCGACACTCATGTCCACGTCCGTCAAACCGATCCCGGAAGGGATGCGCACGCTGACGCCGCACCTGATCTGCGCCGGCGCAGCAGCAGCCATCGACTTCTACAAGCGCGCGTTCAATGCGAGCGAACAGTTTCGCCTGACGATGCCCGACGGCCGGCTCGCGCACGCGTGCCTCGTGATCGGCGATTCGACACTGATGCTGGTGGATGAAATGCCCGATCACGGCGCGCTCGGGCCGAAGGCCCTGAAAGGCACGCCGGTCTGCCTGCACCTGTACGTGCCGGACACCGACGCGGCGATCGCGAAGGCGGTCGCGGCTGGCGCGACGGTCACGATTCCGGCTGCCGACATGTTCTGGGGCGATCGCTACGGACAGGTCGAGGATCCGTTCGGGCATCGCTGGTCGCTCGCGACGCACCAGCGCGACCTGACGCCCGAGCAGATCGCCGAGGCGATGGCCAGCGCGCCGCCGTGCGGAAGCTGACGCAGCCACGCAACCGCAGTTGAACGGCCGGGCGGCGGCATGCGCCCGCGCTCGGCCAGGATCGATGCAGATGCGTTGGGAAGCGGGCGCCATGAGCCCGCGTTTTGCCCCGATGCGCAATGCGATGCGCGGCGCCTCAAGGTGCCCGGCGCCGTGCCGTAAACAGGGCGAGACCAATCGTTCATCGCTTCCCATCGCACCATGGTTCGAATTCTGTACGCAGGCTATCTCGCGTTTGCGCTGTATCTCCTTTATCCGATGGTTCAGAACACGCTGGCATTCGGCATCGTATGTGCGGGCAGCGCGCTGCCGGGCGGCGCCAGCGGCTTGTCGACGACTTCGGCAAGCGGTGTGAGCGGACAGGCGAATCGCTGTGCGCCGACGACGCAAGCCGGCGTCGCGGCGGGGCGGACACCCGACATCCACTGAGCGCGACGGTGTCGCACCGGACGTGCGATACGCGAGGCGGCGCGCTGGCCATGCGGCTGAATTGCACATCGCGCCATGCTCGCCGATCATCTGCAACACGGTCGAGCGAACGCGGCAGGGCGCCGCGCGGCGTGCGTCAGTAGCTGGAGCGGTACGGCGTGCCCTGGTCGAAGCGGCTTTGCCAGTGCGTGAGATAGCGCGACGCAAGTTGCGGGTTGTTCCACACCACGACGACGTTCTCGGAATTGCGGCTGGCCGCCGACGCGCTGTAGTTGAACGAGCCGGTTTCGACGTGCTCGGCGTCGATCACGAGGTACTTGTCGTGATGGATCGCATAGGCATCGATCGTGCGCGTCGGGATCCCTGCGTTGACGAGCAGGTTCAACGCCTGCTTGCTGCTCTTCGCGCGGTTGCCCTTGTCGTCGACGACCACCGCGACATTCACGCCGCGTCGCTTGGCGGCGAGCAACGCGCGCGTGACGGGTGGCGACGTGAACGAATAGGCGGCGACGCGGATCGAGCTGCGCGCAGCGCCGATCGCTTTCAGCACGAGCGCTTCGGCACCGCCGTCGGGCGAAAACGCCGATTCGACGACCTGTGTCGCGGGGGCTTCGTGAGTGGGGGCCGGCAGCCATCGCGACACGAAGTCGATCGCCTGCTGGAGCAGCGATTCACTTTGCGTCTTGCCGAAGGCGGCGAACGGTGTGGCGAGCAGGGAAGCGGCGAGGCAGGCAGCGGCGAGGCGATTGCGCGACAACATCTTGGACAGCGAACAATTTCGAGACAGCGGGCCGTGAGTGTAACGCAGACGTGGCGGCCCGGTCACGTGCGGATGAGACGAGATGACTCGTCGCGATGGCCTGCGATGTCAGAAGCGGTGACGCAAAGTTGCGTTGTGCGGGATCCGTGTGCGCGCTCGCGTTGAGCAGCGGATCGGCGCGATCGCGGCGCGCGAATGCACGTGCGGTGGTGGCGGGACAGCGTCGTGCAAGCCATGCGTGCGTGCAGCCGGGTGGGCTCGATGCGGCCCACGACGGCATGGCGAACGCAACGAACGATCCGTGTGCGTCACGCGTTCACGCATGTCTGTACGACGCAGCGTCAATCCTCGGTAGCGGGCGCTCCGGCTGCCTCGGCCGCGATCCACCCGGGGCCGCGCTCCAGTTGCACATCGCGTGCGTCGAGCGGCTCGCCGCACGCCGAGCATACGGTGATCGCATGCATCAGATGGCCGCAAGTGCGGTGGCGCAACTGCACCGGCGGCCCCCGGCCGTCGTCTTTCCAGCGGTCGCCCCACGCTGTCATCGCGAGCAGGGTCGGGTAGAGGTCGAGGCCCTTGTCCGTCAGCCGGTATTCGAAACGCGGCGGTCGCTCCTGATACGCGCGCTTGACCAGCACGCCTTCGTCGACGAGTCGCGCGAGCCGCTCGGCCAGCACGTGGCGCGTGAGGCCAAGTTGGGTCTGGAACGCGTCGAAACGGCGGCAGCCGAGGAACGCGTTGCGGAGGATCAGCATGGTCCAGCGGTCGCCGAGCACAGCGAGCGTACGTGCGATCGAACAGTTCAGCGTGCCGATGTCATCCCATTTCATCGTCGAGTCTCTTGCGGCGGTTCAGCGAAATAGCGGGTTCGATTATAGAACCCGTCTTCGGTTGCAACGGGCCCGGCCGCGTTGACAACGGCCACCATCGTTGTCAATAATGGGTTCCAATTTGGAACTTACTCGCGCGGCGACGCGCTTTCAACCCGGAGACAACCCGATGAACCCGCTTTCCCTGTCTGGTCTCGATCTGTTGCGCGCCGCGGTATCGGGCGATGCGCCGCTCGCGTCGATTTCCGAAACGATCCCGATGCGCCCGCTCGATGTCGAGCTCGGTTATGTGAAGTTTTCGGCGCGGGCGGATGGCCGGCACCTGAATCCGCTCGGCGGCGTGCACGGCGGGTTCGCCGCGACGGTGCTCGATTCGGTCACGGGGTGCGCGGTGCATTCGATGCTCGATGCGGGCGTCGGCTACGGTACGGTCGACCTGCACGTGAAGATGCTGCGGCCCGTGCCGCGTGACGTCGACCTGGTGGCGGAAGGGCGCGTGATTCACCTGTCGCGTTCGCTGGGCGTTGCCGAGGGCACGCTGAAGACGGCGGACGACAAGATCGTCGCGCATGCGTCGGCAACCTGCTTCATCCAGCGGCCGCAGTGACGGCGGGCGGCAACGCCATCGTCCGGAACGACGCGTGAATCTCCACGCCGGCGCCGCAGGCCGCCTGTAAGCGTTCGCGGCGCCTGTCTGAAGCGGCCGCTTCAATGTGATAGCGTTCCTGCTTTCCACCGACGCGACAGGACCAGCATGGAATACCGCACACTTGGCGATTCGGGCATCGAGGTCAGCCTGATCGGCCTCGGCACGATGACGTGGGGCGAGCAGAATTCGGAGCGCGATGCGCACGAGCAGATCGACTACGCGATCGGGCAGGGCGTGACGCTGATCGATGCCGCGGAGATGTATCCGGTGCCGCCGAAGCCCGACACGCAGGGGCGCACCGAGCAGTACATCGGCACCTGGCTCGCGCAGCATCGCGCGCAGCGCGAGCGCATCGTGCTCGCGACGAAAATCGCCGGTCCGGCGCGGCAGCCGCACAATCCGCGCCATATTCGCGGCGAAGGCAACCAGTTCGACCGCAAGAACCTGACCGAAGCGCTCGACGGCAGCCTCAAGCGCCTGCAGACCGACTACGTCGATCTCTATCAGCTGCACTGGCCCGATCGCAGCACGACGACGTTCGGCCGTCCCGCCTATCCGTGGGTCGACGACACCTATACCGTGCCGATCGAGGAAACCCTCGGCGTGCTCGCGGAATTCGTGAAGGCCGGCAAGGTGCGCGCGATCGGCGTGTCGAACGAAACGCCGTGGGGCGTCGGGCAGTTCCTGCGCGCGGCCGAGAAGCTCGGGCTGCCGCGCATCGCGAGCATCCAGAATCCGTACAGCCTGCTGAACCGCACGTTCGAGAACGGGCTGTCGGAATTCACGCATCGTGACGGCGTCGGCCTGCTCGCGTATTCGCCGCTCGCGTTCGGCTGGCTGTCCGGCAAGTACGAGAATGGTGCGCGTCCGGCCGGCGCGCGCATCACGCTGTTCGAGCGCTTCCAGCGTTACAGCAAGCCGCAGGCCGTCGAGGCGACGTCGCGTTACGTCGCGCTCGCGCGGCGTCACGGGCTGTCGCCCGCACAGCTCGCGCTGGCGTTCGTCAACAGCCGGCCGTTCACGCGCAGCAACCTGATCGGTGCGACGTCGCTCGAGCAGTTGAAGGAGAACATCGGCAGCATCGACGTGAAGCTGTCCGACGAGATCCTCGCCGAGATCGACGCGCTGCACGAACTGCAGCCGAACCCGGCGCCGTAAATGGCGCACGGCCCGCGCGGCAGCGATGCCGCGGCGGGCCGCACCAGCGGCGCATCGCTGCGCCGTCGTTTCTTCCGTTACCGCATCTTGAGTCGCGTGCGCGCGACGAACAACGCGATCAGGCTCAGCAGCGCGCAGCCCATCAGATAAAGCGCAGGCGACAGCCGGTTGCCGGTCGCGCTGATCAGCCAGGTGATGACGAACGGCGCGAAGCCACCGAACAGCGTGACACCCGTGTTGTAGCTGACCGCGAGCCCTGTTGCGCGCGTCTGCGACGGGAACAGCTCGGCCATCAGTGCCGGCAGCGCGCCGCAGTACATCGCCTTCAGCGCACCGATCCAGACCAGGGCGGCGAGCATCGTCGCGAACGACGCGTGGCGCGTGAGCCACGCGAACGTCGGCCATACGGTGACGAGCATCAGCACGGCCGCGGTCGCCATCATGCGGATCCGCCCGGTGCGATCGGACAGATGGCCGACGACCGGCGTGACGAGCGTGAGCACGAAGCCGGTCGCGAGCGTGGCCGCGAAGCCCGTCGACGCAGGCAGCCCGAGCTGCTTGATCGCGTAAGTCGGCATGTACAGGATCATGTAGTTGATCGCGGTCGAGATCACGAGCGCGCCGATCGACAGCAGCACCCGCACCTTTTGCTCCGCGAACAGCTCGCGCACCGGCGCTTCCGAGCGTGCCTGCGTCTTGAACTCGACGCCTTCGTCGACGTAACGGCGGATGTACAGCCCGACCGGGCCGATCGCGAGCCCGAACAGGAACGGCACGCGCCAGCCCCAGCTTTCGAGTTGCGCAGACGTCAGCGTGGAGGTCAGCAGCGCGCCGAAGCCCGATGCGAGCAGCGTCGCGAGGCCCTGGCTCGCGAACTGCCAGCTCGACATGAAACCGCGGCGCTGCGGCGCGTGCTCGACGAGGAACGCGGTCGAGCTCGCGAATTCGCCGCCCGCGGAAAAGCCCTGCATCAGCCGCGACAGCATGATCCCGAGCGGCGCGAGGATGCCGATCGATGCGTAGGTTGGCATCAGCGCGATCAGCAGCGTACCGGCCATCATCATCGCGATCGACAGCAGCAGCGACGCCTTGCGGCCCGCACGGTCCGCGTATGCGCCGAGCACGAAGCCGCCGATCGGCCGGATCAGGTAGGACAGCCCGAACGTGCCGAGCGTGAGCATCAGCGACGTCGCTTCGCTCGTGGCGGGGAAGAACAGCTTGGCGATCGTCACCGCGAAGAAGCCGTAGACGATCAGGTCGAACCATTCGAGTGCGTTGCCGATCGACGCCGCGAAGATGATGCGCCGGATCTTCGCGGCGCTGGGGCGGGCGGCTTCCTGCGAGGTCAGGGTGGTCGTGTTCATCGTGTATGCAGGTCCCGTGAAAGGGGCGAAGCGCGTTACAGGGCGGCGCCGGCCGCGGCGGGCGCCGCGCGGCGAACGGTCGGTGCATCGTCGCCGAGATCCCAGAAGAGGCCGGCCATCATCTGCAGCCCCTCGCTGACGACGCTCGCGAGCAGGTGCTCGTCGGGGGCGTGCTGCGAGCACGCCGGGTACGAGTGCGGCACCCACAGCGTCGGCAGCCCGAGCGTGTCGGCGAACACTTCGTTCGGCAGCGTGCCGCCAAGATTCGGCAGGATCGCGGGCTTCTTGCCGGTGGTGCGCGCCAGCGACGCGACGGCCCAGCGGACCCACGGATCGTCCGGCGGCACGCGCGTCGCCGGTGCGCCGCGTTCGACGTCGATCTCGATGTCGGCGAAGCCGTGTGCATCGAGGTGCGTGCGCAGATGGGCGTGCAGCGCTTCCCAGTCGGTGCCGACGACGAAGCGCAACTGGCAGTGCGCATACGCGGCGGGCGGGATCGCATTGACGGGGTGCTCGGGATTGCCGGCCTTGAACGCGAGGATCTCGAACGTGTTCCAGCCGAACACGCGCTCGGCCGCGGTGAGGCCGGGCTCGCCCCAGTCGGCGTCGAGCGCCGGATCGCCGGGGCCGCCGCCGACGGAGAGATCGGCGAGCGCATCGCGCACGGCGGCCGGGATCGGCGGCGGACGCAGCCCCGCGACGCGAATCGCGCCGCGCGCGTCGACGAGGCTCGCGAGCGCGTGCGCGAGCACGATCGCCGGATTGCGCAGCAGTCCGCCCCAGTTGCCGGAATGATGCGCGCCGTCGCGGGCCCGCAGGCTCAGCTTGAAATTGACCGAGCCGCGCGAGCCGAGGAATACCGTGGGGCGCGCGGCGGCGATGCGCGGGCCGTCGGACGCGATCAGCACGTCGGCCGCGAGCGCGTCGCGTTCCTGGCGGCACAGTGCGTCGAGGCCCGGCGAACCCGTTTCCTCGCCCATCTCGATCAGCAGCTTCGCGTTGAAGCCGAGCCGGCCGCCGCGCGCGTCGAGCACGCTCGCCAGCGCGGCCAGGTTGATGGTGTGCTGGCCCTTGTTGTCGGCGCTGCCGCGGCCGTACCAGCGGTCGCCGTCGGCCGTCAGCGTCCACGGCGACAGCGGCGCGCGCCACTGCGCGTCGTAGCCGCGCACGACGTCGCCGTGGCCGTAGATCAGCACGGTCGGCAGCGCGTCGTCTTCGTGGCGCGAGGCGAGCAGGAACGGGCCGCCGCCGTCGACCGGATTGTCGACGATCCGCGACGTGAAGCCGAGGCGCGCGGCCTCCGGGGCGATCTCGTCGGTCAGGTAGGCGCGCAGCGCGGCTTCATTGCCGCTTTCCTGGCTCTCGGTGCGCAGGCCGACGCGGCGGCTCAGGGTCGTGAAGAACGCACCGGATTCGAACTGGTTCAGCGCGTGCTGGATGGCGGCGGTACGGCTCAAGTCGTGTCTCCTCTGTCGGGTTCCCTGCACGCGGCGGATCGGGCATGCAGCGTGAAGTGCGATCGATTCTAGAAAGCCGATTTATTTGTCACAATGATCGAATTTCGAACCTTTCTTTGCCTAAAAGGCAAAGCAGTGCGGCCGGCGGCCGGGCGGAGACAGAACGATGGCGGCTTTCCTGCATGGCCTGGCGTTGCGGTATTTCGTCGAAGTGGCGCGCACCGGCTCGATCAGCGACGCGTCCGCGCGGCTGCACGTGGCCGTATCGGCGATCAGCCGCCAGATCGCGAAACTCGAGAGCGAGCTCGGCGCGCCGCTGTTCGAGCGCCGGCCGCGCGGGATGGCGCTGTCGGAGGCCGGCGAGCGGCTGCTGGCGTTCGCACAGCGCAGCCTGCTGGAGGCCGAGCACGTGATGAAGGACATCGGCGGGCTCGATGCGCTGCACGGCAGCCTGCTGAAGATCGCGTGCTCGGAAGGGTTCGCGATCGATTTCCTGCCCGGCACGCTCGCCAGCTTCAAGGCGCGCCATCCGGGCGTCGATTTCTCCGTGTGGGTGGTGTCGCCGGCCGACGCGACGCGGCGCGTGCGCGACGGCGACGTGGACATCGCGCTGAGCTTCAGCCTCGCGCCGGAGAAGGGCGTGCGCGTCGAGCATACCGAGCGCGCGCCGATCTTCGCGCTGGTGCGGCACGACCATCCGCTCGCGACGCGCGACGCGGTGTCGCTCGCCGACGTCGCGCGTCACCCGCACGTGCTGCCCGAGGCCGGCACGACGGTGCGACAGCTGATCGACATCGCGTGCGCGCTCGACGGGCTGCTGCTCGAGCCCGAACTGACGAGCAACAACACGGCGGCGATGTACGGCTACGCGCGGCGCACGGGCGCGGTGATGTTCACGGGGCTGCTGTCGGTGCGCGACCGCTGCGCCGCGGACGGCTTCGTCGTCGTGCCCGTGACGAACCCGCAACTGCGCGAGCGCAGCATCCAGGTGCAGACGATGGCGGGGCGCGATCTGCCCGCGTCGGTACGGGCGTTCCGCGACCATCTGATCGACGCGATGCAGGCCGCATCGGCGCCGCCGACTGCCGCGCGCGGCCCGAGACGCCGGCCCGTGAGATAATCGTCAATCCGCCTTCCTTGTCCATGCGGCTCATCGAGCCGCATCGCCCCTGTTTGACGCCAAATTGAAGAACCTGATTGTCACCCTCGATCGCGCCGGCGAGTTCGACGAGATCATCGACGTGCGCACGCCGCTCGAGTTCGCCGAGGATCATATTCCCGGCGCGCTGAACGCGCCTGTCCTCAGTAACGAGGAGCGCGTGCTCGTCGGCACGATGTACCGGCAGGTGTCGCCGTACGAGGCGACGCGCGTCGGCGCGGCGATCGTCGCACGCAACATCGCGCGCCATCTCGATACGACGTTCGCCGACCGTCCGCGCAACTGGCGGCCGCTGATCTACTGCTGGCGCGGCGGCAAGCGGTCGGGCTCGATGACGACCTGGTTCAACCTGATCGGCTGGAAGGCGCGCCAGCTCGACGGCGGCTACAAGGCGTACCGCCAGTCGGTGTGCGCGACGCTCGACTCGCTGCCGACGCGGTTTCGCTACATCGCGCTCGTCGGCCATACGGGCTGCGGCAAGACGCGCCTGCTGAACGCACTGCGCGACGTGGGCGCGCAGACGCTCGATCTCGAAGGGCTCGCGTGCCATCGCGGCTCGCTGCTCGGCGCGCTGCCGGGCAAGCCGCAGCCGGCGCAGAAGGGGTTCGATTCGGGGCTCGTCGAAACGCTTGGACGTTTCGACCCCGAATGGCCGGTATTCGTCGAGTCGGAAAGCCGCAGGATCGGGCTCGTGCAGTTGCCGATCGCGTTGATCGACGCGTTTCACGCCGGGCCGTGGGTGCATGTCGACGCGGCGCACGACGAGCGCATTGCGTTCCTTCTCGACGATTACGCGCACCTGTTTGACGAACCCGATGCATTCAAGGCGCAGCTCCATCGGCTGATCGGCCTGCATAGCCGCGAACAGGTGACGCACTGGAAGGCGCTGATCGATGCAGGCGCGCGCGCCGACCTGTTCACCGAGCTGATCGACAAGCACTACGATCCCGCCTACGCACGGACCTACCGCGCGACGTACAACAAGCCGAACCGGGCGCTGACGTTCACGTTCCGGCCCAACGCCGCCGACGTGCACGATCAGGCGCGTGCGCTGCTGGCCGAACTCGCGCAAGCCGGGTTGCCCGCCTCGGCCGCGCTTGCCGCAGGCGCGACCTCCGCAACCGACCCAGACCAATCGACGACCACACGATGACGACCACCCGCACCCAACCCAGTCCCGCCCTCGGCTGGATGACCTTCCTGCTGATCGCGGTCGCGGGCCTGTTCTACGTGAAATGGTTTCCGTACTACAACAAGGCGTTCGTTGCCGCCGAGCATCATTCGATCGGCCAGTCGATCCTGATGGGCACGTCGGCGGCCGCTCCCGAGCCGTCGCTGAAGGCTGCGCTCGACTACGCGTGGGCGTACGGCAAGGCGATCTGGCAGGCGATGGTGCTCGGCCTGCTGCTCGGCTCGGCCGTGCAGGCGCTGCTGCCCGCGCACTGGGTCGCGCGCGTGCTCGGTCGCACCGGCTTCGGCAGCGTCGCCGCGGGCGGCCTGCTGTCGCTGCCCGGCATGATGTGCACGTGCTGCGCGGCGCCGGTCGTCGCGGGGCTGCGTGCGCGCCATGCATCGCCGGGCGGCGCGGTCGCGTTCTGGCTCGGCAACACGGTGCTGAACCCGGCGGCGCTGGTCTTCATGGGCTTCGTGCTCGGCTGGCAGTGGAGCGCGCTGCGCCTCGTGCTCGGCGTCGCGATGGTGTTCGGGATCGGCTATCTGCTGAACCGGATCGCACGTCCTGAAGACGCCCGCATCGACGATGCGCAGCTCGCCGCGCTGGCGGCCGAGCAGGCCGCGGCCGGCAATCCGTTCGTCCGCTGGGTGAAGCTGCTCGCGCGCATGGCCGTGCGGCTCGTGCCCGAATACATCGTGCTCGTGCTGCTGCTCGGCGCCGCGCGCGCATGGCTGTTCCCGCATATCGGCCCGGACATCGGCAATCATCTCGGCTGGATCGTCGCATTCGCGGTGGCAGGCATGCTGTTCGTGATCCCGACGGCCGGCGAGGTGCCGATCATCCAGGCGATGCTGTCGCTCGGCATGGGCGTCGGCCCGGCCGCCGCGCTGCTGATGACGCTGCCGCCGATCAGCGTGCCGTCGATCGCGATGCTCGCGCGTTCGTTCAAGCCTTACATGCTGGCCATCGTCGCGATCCTCGTCGTCGTATTCGGGATCGCGAGCGGCCTGCTCGCGATCGCGCTCGGGTTCTGACGCGTACAAGCGGCGCGCCTGTCGGGCGCAATCGTCATATTCATCCGGCGCCGCCGTTGCACGTGTGCAGCGCCATTTACAAGAAGCAAACAGGAAAACGCATGACCCAACCGAAGATCCATCCTCGACTCGAAAAGGCGCTGACGCGCGGCGATCTCGCGATCCGCCAGGCCAATTCCGCGCGGGCGACTGCCGTGCTGAACGCACTCGGCACGATGATCATCGAGGCCTCCGCAACGATCGGCGTCGACGCCAGCATCGACATTCCGCAAGGCGACCGCATTTACGATCCGGTCAACGGCCTGTGGCCGCAGAAGATGCTGGTGTCGTTCGACGGCCCGGTGGACGAAGCCGACAAGGAAGAGCTGCGCTCGGTCTATCTGGTTGCCGACGATCCGGGCACGCAGTTCCGCGTCGAATGGCATCGCGCGGACGGCAAGCTCGGCCGCCAGGAAGGTGGCCCGCTCGCGACCGTCGCGTTCCTGACCGACGTCGAGATTCCGTGGAGCGACGACGACGAGTGACGTCGTCGCATGAGGCCGGTGCCCGGTGCGCCGGCTGTCAGCGCATCATCCGCCGCCGGAACAGCCACGCGGACAGCAGGAAGCCGCCGACCGCGTAGCCGGCGAGCACCGCGACATGCAGCGCGACGTCGGTCGCCGGCCGGCCGAGCATCGCGGGCCGGATCAGCTCGACCGCGTTCGCGAGCGGCAGCGCCTGCGCAGCGTGCTGGGCGATCGGCGGCAACTGCGTGGTCGGGAAGAACACGCCCGACAGCAGCAGCATCGGCGTCAGCACGAGCGTCTGATAAAACATGAAGAAATCGTAGGACGGCGCGAGCGCCGTGACGATCATCGCGATGCTTGCAAACGCGAGGCCCGCGAGCGCGATCACGGGCAGCGCCGCGAGCATCGACGGAAACTGCGCATAACCGAGCGCCCCCGCGACGAGCATGATCGCGGCCCCCGACAGCATCGCCTTGCTGGCCCCCCAGACGATCTCGCCGAGCACGATGTCGCCGAGCGCGAGCGGCGTATGCATGATCGCTTCCCACGTGCGCTGCACGTGCATCCGCGAGAAGCCCGAATACATCGACTCGAAGCTCGCGGACATCATCACGCTCGACCCGACCGTGCCGGCCGCGAGGAACGCGATATACGACACGCCGTCGACATGGCCGAGCATCAGCCCGAGCCCGAACCCCAACCCGAACAGATAGATCATCGGATCGGCAAGATTGCCGAACATCGACGCGAGCGCGAGCTTGCGCCAGACGAGATAGTTGCGCCGCCAGACGGCGATCCAGTTGGTCGCGTTGGCGGGCATCGCGATCGCGAAGCGTGACACGCGCGGCGGTGCCGACGGTGCGGCGGTGGAATAGTTGCGGACGTCCATGATCGATCAGTCCTGCATTTCGCGGCCCGTGAGCCGCAGGAACACATCTTCAAGATTGGCCGGGCGATGCAGATAGCGCAACCCCGGGCGACCCTTGAGCCGCGCACTGAGCGGTTCCGGGTCGCTCACGTAGCAGAACAGCGTCTCGCCGCTGATCTCGGTGTGCTTCGCGAACGCCGACAGCTCGTCGCGCAGCGTGGCCGGATCGGGCCCGTAGATCTCGATCACGTCGCAGCCGATTTCCGATTCGATCAGCGCGTGGGGCGCGCCTTCGGCGATCTTGCGACCTTCCTCAATCACGCACAGCCGGTCGCACAGGCGTTCGGCTTCTTCCATGAAGTGCGTGGTGATCAGGATCGTCTTGCCGCGTGCGAGCAGCGAGCGCAGGCGTTCCCACATGAGGTGACGTGCCTGCGGGTCGAGGCCCGTCGTCGGCTCGTCGAGCACCAGCACGTCGGGATCGTTGACGAGCGCGCGCGCGAGCGTCAGGCGGCGCTTCATGCCGCCCGACAGCTCGCCGACCTTCGCATCGGCCTTGCTCTCGAGCTTCGCGAATTCGAGCAGCGGCTTCACGAGCGCGCGCGCAGCCTGCGCGGACATGCCGAAATAGCGGCTGAACACGAGCAGGTTCTCGCGCACGGTGAAGTCGGGGTCGAGATTGTCGAACTGCGGAACGACCCCGACGCGCTGGCGCGCATGCCGCGCGCGTGATGGAACCGGTTCGCCGCAGAGCGAAATGGTGCCCGCGTCGGGATGCGTGAGGCCGAGCAGCATTTTCAGCGTGGTGGTCTTGCCTGCGCCGTTCGGCCCGAGCAGGCCGTAGCATTCGCCGGCCTGTACCGTGAAGGACAGGCCGTTGACGACGAGCTTGTCGCCATAACGCTTTTCGACGTTCCGGAAATCGATCGGTGCAACGGACATGGGCATGTTGTCGTTGTAAGCGGGCGCGGAAGCGTTCCGCTGCCCGATGCGTGGCCGGTTGGCGAACCGATCGGACGATTGCGTGTCACACGGGCATGACCGAAGTGCACGATGCCGGCGCCTGATGGCCCGCTGGAGTACGAACGGGCCATTCTAGTGCATCGGCTGCGTCTCTTCAGGGCATGCCTGCACGGTGCGATGCATGCGCGCACCGATCGTGCACCGCATCATCGCGCACGCGCCGAGCGGGGCGAATCAGCGTTTTCCATCCCTTGCGTCCTGAATTGCGGCGCACCATGATGAATGCGTAGGCTCGTTGTTGCGATAGGGAGGTTTCATGGCTAGCTACAACAAGATTCTGCTGTGTTACGACGGCACGCTCGAAGGACGCAAGGCATTGCGCTGCGGCGCCAATCTCGCGATGGACCTGAAGGCCGAGACGCATTTGCTGTCGGTCGTCGACATGCGCTCGAGCATTGCACAGAGCGCGGGTTTGCTGACCGACGTCGCGTGCGGCCGGTTCGAGGAAACCGCGCGTGAAATCCTGCAGGAAGGGGTGAACTGGCTGCGCGAGCGCGGCGTGCAGGCCGAAGGCCATTTCGCGTTCGGCTATCCGATCGACGAAATCGCGAATCTCGCGACGGAACTGCAGGCCGACCTGGTTGTGGTCGGCCATCGGTGCCGCAGCGGGCTGTCGAGATGGTGGATGGGCTCGGGTAACACGCAACTGCTCGATCGCGTGAACTGCAGCATTCTGGTTGCATGTTCGTCCGCGCAGGAGCAGAAGGCCGAAATCGCGCGCGAGCGTGAAGCGGCCACGGCGAACGGCAAATGATCCCATGATTCGATGACTGCCTGACCGGCGAACCGCGCCGGTCAGGCGTCGTGCCACGTCAGTGGCGCGGGCGCCGGCCGTGGCCAGTCAGGACCGGTCAAGCGTGCAGGTCGATCGCCGACAACTTCCACGAGAACAGGCCGAAGCGGTGGAATATCGCCGCGTAGCGCGTGCCGTCGGCACTGCGCTGGTAGGTCACGACGAATTCGTCGATATTCCGGTAGCCGGCGCTGGTTTGCTGCGGGTGCGGCGAATGCGTTGCATCGGCCGGGCTGGCCGGTGCGGCAGCGGCGGGTGGTTGCGATGACGCAGCCGTAGCGGCTGCGTTGCTACCCGGAGTCGCAGCGCTCGCCGGTGCCGGATTGGCCGTTGGTGCGGCCGGCGCGTTGCCCGGTGCATTGCTGCCTGACGGCAGATTCGACCATTCCGGTGGACGCTCACCCGGATTGCCACGCGGCGGCAATCCGCTCATCAGCGCGGCCACACCCTCCGGGGTCGCGTACGCATCGACCAGCGGGCCGATCAGCGCAGACCCGATCAGCGCGCCGATCACCGCGAACGGATTGTTCTTCTTCACCGCGTCGATCCGGCGCATCAACTCTTCCGTGACCTGCTGCTTGAGGCTGATGCGCAGCGACGGAAAATCGACATATTCGCTGATGGCCTGCGCGTCGCGCGCATCGATCGCCGATTTCAGGCGACCGAGCGCGACGTACGGCGACGCGTAGGCATAGCCGATCGCCGCAATGATGGCGACGGCCAGCACGACGATCAGCAGGGGCTTGAGCCGCCAGGCGCGGCTCGACGATCCGGTCACGTTGCCTCCGGTGCGGGGATGTTCCGCAATCAGAGACCGCCTGGCGTGGCCGATCGTTCCTCTGCGATGCAGCGATCGATCATCCGGCACACGGCATCGATCGTGCCGACCATGATCAGGCGCGAGCGGCCGTGATAGACGCGCACCGGTGCGCGGCGTGCGGGTTCCGCGTGATTCAGGCCGGCGTTCAGCGATACCCGCGCGAAAGCGGGGAGCGCCGACGGCAGCAGGGACGCCTGCCGTTCGACTGCGACTTCTTCTTGCACAGGCGCCGCCGCGGACAGCGGTGCGCAGGGCGTGCGGCCGCGCAGGTGACGCAGGCGACCGAATTGACGGAAAGGCAGCAGACGGGAAAGGCGTTCCATGATGTTCTCCTCAGCGAGACGGAATGTCAGAGTTCGCCCGAGCGGATCAGCCCGACGGCGATGCCTTCCAGCGCGAATTCCGCGCTGCCGGCCTTGACGAAGATGTTTTCGTAATCCGGGTTCTCCGCGATCAGCTCGAGACCGCCCGGCCGGCGCATCAGACGCTTGACCGTGACGTCGTCGCCGAGACGCGCGACGATGATCTGGCCGTCCTTCGCTTCCGTGCGCTTCTGCACGGCGAGGAGGTCGCCGTCGAGGATGCCGGCGTCGCGCATCGACAGGCCGCGCACTTTCAGCAGGTAGTCGGGCTTGCTGGAGAACAGCGCGGGATCACACGCGTAATGCTGCGAGATGTGCTCCTGCGCGAGGATCGGGCTACCGGCCGCGACGCGGCCGACGAGCGGCAGCGACAGCTGCATCAGGCCGGCGTGCGGCAGCGTGAACTGGTGCGGGGCGTCGTCGATGCCGAGCAGGCGGATGCCGCGCGACGCACCGGCGGCCAGCTCGATCACGCCTTTGCGGGCCAGCGCGCGCAGATGCTCCTCGGCCGCATTCGGCGAGCTGAAGCCCAGCTCGGCCGCGATCTCGGCACGGGTGGGCGGGAATCCGGAGCGCTCGATCGCGCGGCGGATCAAGTCGAACACTTGCTGCTGACGGGCGGTGAGTTTGGTCATGGCTGAACTGTATGGATAGACAGTGAGCTGTATTTTTATACAGTAGTTCGCGAATTTCAAGTGTTACGTGAGGTTCGACGCGATCACGCCGGTTCCGGCGCGATTTCGCGACGTCCGGACGCCGGTTCATCTGCCGCAACCGTCCATCCCGTCTGCGTTAGCACTTTTGAGTATTAAAAAATGAGGAACGATTATTTTTAATCATGTAACCCGTTCGTTAGACTGGCCCGACATCGCAATACCGACAACACTGGAGAACCAAGGATGGGCAAGCGCAATACGGGGCTGGTGGGCGGAGTGGGCCGCCTGATCGCAACACTCGCGCTGGGCGCGGCGGCGGCGCTGGGCGTCGCGACGCACGCGCAGGCCGATACGACGTTCCTGAACGTGTCGTACGACCCGACGCGCGAGCTGTATCAGGACTTCAACCAGGCGTTCGGCAAGGAGTGGAAGGCCAGGACGGGTGAAACGGTCAACTTCAAGCAGTCGCACGGCGGTTCGGGCGCGCAGGCGCGCTCGGTGCTCGACGGCCTGCAGGCCGACGTCGTCACGCTGGCACTCGCGTACGACATCGACGCGCTCGCGAACAAGGGGCTCGTCAACAAGGACTGGCAGAAACGCCTGCCCGACAACGCGTCGCCGTATACGTCGACGATCGTGTTCCTGGTGCGCAAGGGCAATCCGAAGGGGATCAAGGACTGGGACGACCTGACCAAGCCGGGTATCTCGATCGTCACGCCGAATCCGAAGACGTCCGGCGGCGCGCGCTGGAACTACCTGGCTGCCTGGGCGTACGCGCTGCACAAGCCTGGCGGCAACGAGCAGACGGCGAAGGAATTCGTCACGAAGCTCTACAAGAACGCGGGCGTGCTCGATTCGGGCGCGCGCGGCGCGACCACGAGCTTCGTGCAGCGCGGGATCGGCGACGTGCTGATTGCATGGGAGAACGAGGCGTTCCTGTCGGTCAAGGAGTTCGGTACCGACAAGTTCGAGATCGTCGTGCCGTCGGTGAGCATCCTGGCCGAACCGCCGGTCGCGGTGGTCGACAAGGTGGTCGACAAGAAGGGCACGCGCAAGCTGGCCGAGGCGTACCTGAACTTCCTGTACAGCCCGCAGGGCCAGGAGATCGCGGCGCGCAACTACTACCGGCCGCGTTCGAAGAACGTGCCGGCGGAGCTGACGAAGCAGTTCCCGAAGCTGAAGCTGTACACGGTCGACGATACCTTCGGCGGCTGGACGAATGCGCAGAAGACGCATTTCGCGGACGGCGGCGTGTTCGATTCGATCTACAAGCCGCAGTAACGCCATAACGACAGCGGCGCGCCACGACAGCGCGCCGCATCCCCGACGGCTGCCGGCGCAATGCATCGCGCCGGCGTTTGCGTCGGACCCGTGAGCAGCAACGACCCAGCAAGAGCATCCGATGACGACGTACACCTTTCGCAAGCCGAGCGCGCTGCCCGGTTTCGGCGTGACGCTAGGCATCACGGTGGCCTATTTGAGCCTCGTGGTGCTGATCCCGCTCGCCGCCACGTTCCTGAAAACCGCGACGCTGTCGTGGGACCAGTTCGTCACCGCCGTCACGTCGCCGCGCGTGCTCGCGTCGTACCGGCTGACGTTCTTGTCCGCCCTCGGCGGCGCGCTGATCAACGCCGTGTTCGGTTTCCTCGTCGCGTGGGTGCTCGTGCGCTACACGTTCCCGTTCAAGCGCCTCGTCGATGCGATCGTCGACCTGCCGTTCGCGTTGCCGACGTCGGTCGCCGGCATTTCGCTCGCGGCCGTCTACGCGACCAACGGCTGGGTCGGCCAGTATCTCGCGCCGCTCGGCATCAAGATCGCGTTCACGCCGGCCGGCGTGCTGGTCGCGCTGACCTTCATCGGGCTGCCGTTCGTCGTGCGCACGGTGCAGCCGGTGCTCGAGGATTTCGAGCGCGAGCAGGAAGAGGCCGCCGCGTGCCTCGGCGCGTCGCGCTGGCTGACGTTCCGCCGCGTCGTGCTGCCGGCCGTGCTGCCGGCGCTCCTCACCGGGTTCGCACTGGCGTTCGCGCGCGCGCTCGGCGAATACGGCTCGGTGATCTTCATCGCCGGCAACGTGCCGATGAAATCCGAGATCACGTCGCTGCTCATCATCACGAAGCTCGAGCAGTACGACTACGCGGGCGCGACCGCGCTCGCGGTCGTGATGCTCGTCGTGTCGTTCCTGATGCTGCTGCTGATCAACACGCTGCAGTGGTATCTGCAGCGCCGCACCAGCAAGGGCGCGAGCGGCCCCGCGCCCGCCACCGTCACCGCCGTCGCAGCAGGAGGCCAGCAATGAGCCAGGAGGCCACCGTCGTGCTGAAAACCCCGTCTTCGGCTGCGCAAGGGCGCGCCGCAAAGCGGCTCGACCCCGTCAGCGAGTCGCGCGTCGTGCGCTGGCTGCTCACGGGCATCGCGCTGGCGTTTCTTGCGTTCTTCCTCGTCGTGCCGCTTGCCGCGGTGTTCGTCGAGGCGCTGCGCAAGGGCATCGGCTTCTATCTGGAATCGCTCGCCGACCCCGATGCGTGGGCGGCGATCAAGCTGACGCTGACCGTCGCCGCGATCGCCGTGCCGCTGAACCTCGTGTTCGGCGTGTGCGCGTCGTGGGCGATCGCGAAGTTCGAGTTCCGCGGCAAGGCGTTGCTGACGACGCTGATCGACCTGCCGTTCTCCGTGTCGCCGGTGATCTCCGGCCTCGTCTACGTGCTGCTGTTCGGCGCGCAGGGCTGGCTCGGGCCGTGGCTGCAGGATCACGACGTGCAGATCATCTTCGCGGTACCGGGCATCGTGCTCGCGACGATCTTCGTCACGTTCCCGTTCGTCGCGCGCGAACTGATTCCGCTGATGCAGGCGCAAGGCACCGACGAGGAAGAAGCCGCGCGTGTGCTCGGCGCATCGGGCTGGCAGATCTTCCGTCGCGTGACGCTGCCGAACGTGAGGTGGGGCCTGCTGTACGGCGTGATCCTGTGCAACGCGCGCGCGATGGGCGAGTTCGGCGCGGTGTCGGTCGTGTCCGGCCACATTCGCGGCGTGACCGACACGATGCCGCTGCACGTCGAGATCCTGTACAACGAATACAACTTCGCGGCGGCGTTCGCGGTGGCGTCGGTGCTGGCGCTGCTCGCGCTCGTCACGCTCGCGCTGAAGCTGCTCGCCGAGCGCCACCTGGCCGCCGAACTGGCCGGCGCGCGCGATACCGCTCCCGCACATGCCGGCCCCGTCGCCGTCGTTTCGTCGAAATCGTAAAGAGGCAACCAGAATGGGTATCACCGTCCGTCACCTTCAGAAGCGCTTCGGCGATTTCACGGCGCTCGACAACGTATCGCTCGATTTTCCGCCGGGCGAACTGGTCGCGCTGCTCGGGCCGTCCGGCTGCGGCAAGACCACGCTGCTGCGCGTGATCGCGGGCCTCGAGCACGCGGATGCGGGGCAGGTCGTGCTGCAGGGGCTCGACGTCGCGTCGGTCGGCGCGCGTGAGCGCCAGGTCGGTTTCGTGTTCCAGCACTACGCGCTGTTCCGCCACATGACGGTATTCGAGAACGTCGCGTTCGGGCTGCGCGTGAAGCCGCGCCGCGAGCGGCCGTCGGAAAGCGTGATCCGCGACAAGGTGCACGAGCTGCTGAAGCTCGTGCAGCTCGACTGGCTCGCGCAGCGCTATCCGTCCGAGCTGTCGGGCGGCCAGCGCCAGCGGATCGCGCTGGCCCGCGCGCTCGCGGTCGAACCGAAGGTGCTGCTGCTCGACGAACCGTTCGGCGCACTTGACGCGAAAGTCCGCAAGGAGCTGCGCGGCTGGCTGCGTCGTCTGCACGACGACCTGCACATCTCGACGATCTTCGTCACGCACGATCAGGAAGAGGCGCTGGAAGTCGCGGATCGCATCGTCGTGCTGAACCGCGGCCACGTCGAGCAGGTCGGCAGCCCGCAGGACGTCTACGATCATCCGCAGAGCGCGTTCGTCTACGAGTTCCTCGGCGCGGCCAACCGGTTGCCGGGCACGGTCGCCGGGCGCGGCTTCGTCGCCGAGGGCGCAGCCGCGCCGATCGAGGTCGACGCCGATTTCGCGGGCCCCGCGAATGCGTACGTGCGGCCACACGACCTGCAGCTGTGGCCGGCGGGCGAAGGGCACCGCGACGGCATCGCAGTGGACGTGCGCCGTGTGATCCCGCTGGGCGGTTCGGTGCGCGTGGAGCTCGAGGCGCGCGCAGGCGGCGCGCTCGAAGCCGAACTCGACCGCGACGCGTGGCGTGCGCTGTCGCTGCAGGTCGGCGACGGCGCGACGGCCGTGCCGCGCGCGGTGCGCGTATTCCCCGCGCGCTGACGCGCGGGTGCAGGGCAGGAGGGGGCGGGTGCCGCTCCGACTACACAAGCAAACAACGACAGCCTAAGAGGCATACCCATGAATTTTCAGCAACTGCGCTTCGTGCGCGAAGCGGTGCGCCAGAACATGAACCTGACGGAAGTCGCGAACGTGCTGTACACGTCGCAGTCGGGCGTGTCGAAGCAGATCAAGGATCTCGAGGACGAGCTCGGCGTCGACATCTTCATCCGGCGCGGCAAGCGGCTGACGGGGCTCACCGAGCCCGGCAAGGCCGTGCACCAGCTGATCGAGCGGATGCTGCTCGATGCCGAGAACCTGCGCCGTGTCGCGCGCCAGTTCGCCGACCAGGACAGCGGCCACCTCGTCGTCGCAACGACCCACACGCAAGCGCGCTACGCGCTGCCGAAGGTGATCCGGCAGTTCACCGAGGTGTTCCCGAAGGTGCATCTCGCTTTGCGCCAGGGCAGCCCGCAGCAGATCGCGCAGATGATCCTGAACGGCGAGGCCGATCTCGGCATCTCGACCGAGGCGCTCGACCGCTACCCGGACATCGTCACGTTCCCGTGCTATTCGTGGCACCACACGGTGGTCGTGCCGAAGGATCATCCGCTCGTCGGCCGCGAGAACCTCACGCTCGAGGAAATCGCCGAGTACCCGATCATCACGTACGACCAGGACTTCACGGGCCGTTCGCACATCGACCAGGCGTTCACGCAGGCGGGGGCCGTGCCCGACGTCGTGCTGACCGCGATCGACGCGGACGTGATCAAGACCTACGTCGAACTCGGGATGGGGATCGGCGTCGTCGCGGCGATGGCCTACGATCCGCAACGCGACACGGGGCTCGTCGCGCTCGACACGCAGCACCTGTTCGAGGCGAGCACGACGCGGGTCGGGCTGCGCAAGGGCGCATTCCTGCGCGCGTATGCGTACCGGCTGATCGAGATGTTCGCGCCGCACCTGAACGAAGCGGAAATCGCGGGGCTGTTGCGCGAAGCCGTTTGACGACAGCGCGTCGCGCGCCGTCCGCGCCGTTGCAGCAGACGGCGCGACGTCCCTGCGCGGGTTGTCATGCATTGGGCGGCGGCACGCGATCTGCCGCCGCCTTGGTGGTTCGATTCACCGAATCATCGACCGCCATCGCGGTTTCCAGTCCGATTCATCCCCCCACGCGGCGACCGAGATGCGGTCGCCTGCCGGCACACCATCAACACAGCACGTTCGAGCGCCCCGTTTCGGGTGCTGTCATCTGCCATACCGGGCGACCCGTTTCCACACGGATGTGATTCAATGCGCGTGAATGCCGGCGGACGGATGCCCTCGGCCACGCTCCTGACCGATAGGCCCGCACGGCGGCGCAATGCGCCGCGCCGGAACGAACCGCGGGGCGCATGACCGACAGCCGGTTCGCATTCATGGAACCATGCGCCCGGATTGCCGGCTCCGACACACTCGGCGACATATTGCGCAGTACGCAACACACGTGACGAAGCGCTAAACAATGAATCTGAAATGGTTTCTCTTTTCCTTCGAAGGCCGAATCGGGCGTCTGCCGTGGTGGATCTACGCGCTGGCTTACGCTTTGCTCTGCGCGTTTTTCGATGCGGGTTCGCGCGGCTCGTCGACTGACGATCTGCCGCTGCTTGTGGTGCTGGTGGGCGTCGTCATCGCGGTCATCGCGGTGTGGTCGTCGATTGCGGTCGGTGTGAAGCGGCTGCACGACATCGACAAGTCGGGATGGTGGATGCTGTTGTTGTTCGTGCCGATCGTCGGCTCGCTCGCATTGTTCGTGATGAACGGCTTCATCGCCGGCACGCCGCAGGCGAACCGGTTCGGCGAGCCGCCGTCGGTTGATGAAGACGCGCCGGCGCCGCATGATCCGGCGTGACGCGCGCTCCGAATAAACCCTTAAATATTGATCAGACAGGTTGCGCGCCGACACGAATCGGTACAGCATAGCCTTCACTCCGCCGGCGTCCCGCCGGCGGTGGCGTGTCAACGACAGCACGCGTCAGGCAGTCGGCCGTCTGCCTCGCTTCCATTCCGTGGTACCGACAGCAGCATCGATGGCCGTTGTCCGGGTAGTGTGGCGCAAACGTTTGCTCACATTAAAACAACAGTCAAACAATTGTCAGGCCCTTGGGGCCAGTCGCCAGGAGATGTGTATGAATGTCCTCTTTCGCCGTCGCTTCCTGACCGCCGCGCTCGCCGCCGTCGCGGTCGCCGCCGCACCGGCCGTCTACGCGCAATCGATGGCCAAGCCGAAGGTCGCGCTCGTGATGAAGTCGCTCGCCAACGAGTTCTTCCTGACGATGGAAACGGGCGCGAAGGAATACCAGAAACACAACGCGAGCCAGTTCGACCTGATCACCAACGGCATCAAGGACGAGACCGACACCGCGAACCAGATCCGCATCGTCGAGCAGATGATCGTGTCGAAGGTCGATGCGATCGTGCTCGCGCCGGCCGATTCGAAGGCGCTCGTGCCGGTCGTGAAGAAGGCGGTCGACGCGGGCATCATCGTCGTGAACATCGACAACCGGCTCGACCCCGACGTGCTGAAGTCGAAGAACCTGAACGTGCCGTTCGTCGGCCCGGACAACCGCAAGGGCGCACGCAAGATCGGCGATTACCTCGCGAAGCGGCTGAAGGCGGGCGATCAGGTCGGCATCGTCGAAGGCGTGTCGACCACCACCAACGCGCAGCAGCGCACGGCCGGCTTCCAGGACGCGATGAAGGCGGGCGGGATGAAGGTCGTGTCGGTGCAGTCCGGCGAATGGGAGATCGACAAGGGCAATGCGGTCGCGGCCGCGATGCTGAACGAATACCCGAACCTGAAGGCGCTGCTGTGCGGCAACGACAACATGGCGATCGGCGCCGTGTCGGCCGTGCGCGCGGCCGGCAAGCAGGGCAAGGTGCTCGTGGTCGGCTACGACAACATCAACGCGATCAAGCCGATGCTGAAGGACGGCCGCGTGCTCGCGACCGCCGATCAGTACGCGGCGAAGCAGGCGGTGTTCGGCATCGACACGGCGCTCAAGGCGATCGCCGAGCATCGCAAGCAGGCCGACATGTCGGGCGTGGTCGAGACGCCGGTGGATCTCGTGACGAAGTGATGCAGCTCCGATGCGGCCGCCACCCTCAAGAATTTGGCGCGGCGGCCGTTATCCGGGGTGAGCGCGATCACGGCCACTGCATGCACATGCACTTGTGAGCGTCACACCCGCGCGCCGCGTGCGCGCGGCCGCAACCAGGATCGCGATGGACCCGACCTTCCAACCCTCCCGCGCAGCCACTCCCGTGCTGTCCGTATCCGGCATCGGCAAGACCTATGCCGAACCCGTGCTCGCCGACGTCACGCTGACGCTCGAGCCGGGTCACGCGCTTGCGTTGACGGGCGAGAACGGCGCAGGCAAGAGCACGTTGTCGAAGATCATCGGCGGGCTCGTCGAACCGACCACCGGCACGATGCAGCTCGGCGGCCAGCCGTATGCACCGGCGAGCCGGACCCAGGCCGAAGCGCTCGGCGTACGCATGGTGATGCAGGAGCTGAACCTGCTGCCGACACTGACGATCGCCGAAAACCTGTTCCTGAACCGCCTGCCGCGGCGCTTCGGGATCATCGATCGCGCGCGGCTGCGCGACGATGCGCGGGCCGCGATGGCACAGGTCGGGCTCGACACCGTCGATCCCGATACGCCGGTGGGCGCGCTCGGCATCGGCCATCAGCAGATGGTCGAGATCGCGCGTAACCTGATCGGCGACTGTCGCGTGCTGATTCTCGACGAACCGACCGCGATGCTGACCGCGCGCGAAGTCGAGCTGCTGTTCGAGCAGATCGACCGGCTGAAGGCGCGCGGCGTCGCGATCGTCTACATCTCGCATCGGCTCGAGGAGCTCGCGCGCGTCGCCGAGCGGGTCGCGGTGCTGCGCGACGGCCGGCTCGTCCATGCTGGCGACATGGCGGCGACGACGTCCGACGGGCTCGTCACGCTGATGGTCGGGCGCGAGATCGGCGAGCACATCGATCTCGGCGAGCGCCGTATCGGCGCGCCGCGGCTCGTCGTGTCGGGCCTCACCCGCGGCACGGCGGTGCGCGACGTGTCGCTCGAAGTCCGCGCGGGCGAGATTTTCGGCATCTCCGGGCTGATCGGCGCGGGTCGCACCGAGCTGCTGCGGCTGATATACGGCGCCGATACGCCGGATGCGGGGACGATTGCGGTCGGCCAGCCGCTGAAGCCGGCGCGGATCGGTTCGCCCGTCGAGGCGGTGAAGCACGGCATCGCGTTGATCACCGAGGATCGAAAGGGCGAAGGACTGCTGCTGTCGCAGTCGATCACCGCGAACGTGTCGCTCGGCCAGCTCGACCGGCTCGCGCGCGGCGGCATCGTCGACAGCGCGCGCGAAACGGCGCTCGCCGAGCAGCAGATCGATGCGCTGCGGATCCGCACGCACGGTGCGGCGCAGGCGGTCGGCGAGCTGTCGGGCGGCAATCAGCAGAAAGTCGTGATCGGCCGCTGGCTCGCGCGCGACATGGGCGTGCTGCTGTTCGACGAGCCGACCCGCGGGATCGACGTCGGCGCGAAGTTCGAGATCTACACGCTGATGGGAGCGCTCGCGCGCGAAGGCCGCGCGCTCGTCGTCGTGTCGAGCGACCTGCGCGAGCTGATGCTGATCTGCGACCGGATCGGCGTGATGTCGGCCGGCCGCATGACCGCCGTGTTCGAGCGCGGCAACTGGACCCAGGATGCGCTGCTGGCCGCGGCGTTTGCCGGCTTCGGCCGCGAGACGCCGCCGGGCGGCACACGGCATCCGGACGCGGGGCAGGCGCCAGGCGCCGCTCCGGGCACTTCGACGACAGGACGACAGCCATGACCCAGCCTCCCGTATCCCCGACCGACGCAGGCGCGCAGCAGGACGTGACGGGGCGCCGCGCGCGCACGCTGTCCGGCACGCGGCTCGGGCTGTCGAACTATCTCGGGCTCGCCGGCGCGCTCGCCGCGATGATCGTGCTGTTTTCGGTGCTGAGCTCGCATTTCCTGACCTACGACACGTTCAGCACGATCGCGAACCAGATTCCCGATCTCGTCGTGATGTCGGTCGGGATGACCTTCGTGCTGATCATCGCCGGGATCGACCTGTCGGTCGGCTCGGTGCTCGCGCTCGCCGCGTCAATGGTCAGCGTCGCCGCGCTGAAATGGCAGTGGGGGCCGTTGCCGGCCGCGTTGATCGGCATCGCGGTCGCGACCGTCACGGGCGCGCTGACGGGCGCGGTCACGGTCGGCTGGCGGATTCCGTCGTTCATCGTGTCGCTCGGCGTGCTGGAGGCCGCGCGCGGCGTCGCGTACCAGCTGACGAATTCGCGCACGGCCTATATCGGCGACGCGTTCGATTTCCTGTCGAACCCGATCGCGCTCGGCATCTCGCCGGCATTCCTGATCGCGGTCGCGGTGATGATCGCGGCCCAGTTCGTGCTGACGCGCACCGTGTTCGGACGCTATCTCGTCGGGATCGGCACGAACGAGGAAGCCGTCCGACTTGCAGGGGTTAACCCCCGGCCGTATAAAATTCTCGTATTCGCACTGATGGGCGCGCTCGCCGGGCTCGCATCGCTGTTCCAGATTTCGCGGCTCGAGGCGGCCGACCCGAACGCGGGCGTGGGCCTCGAACTGCAGGTGATCGCGGCCGTCGTGATTGGCGGCACGAGCCTGATGGGCGGGCGCGGCTCGGTGATCAGCACGTTCTTCGGCGTGTTGATCATCTCCGTGCTGGCCGCGGGGCTTGCGCAGATCGGTGCGAACGAACCGACGAAACGGATCATCACCGGCGCGGTAATCGTGGTGGCAGTCGTGCTCGATACGTATCGCAGCCGGCGCACACGCGTGCGGTAGAAAGACAGACAGAACAGACCAGAGAGAAACGGGAAATGGCGACGATCAAGGATGTGGCGGCCATGGCGGGCGTGTCGTTTACGACCGTCTCGCACGTGGTGAACAATTCGCGGCCGGTGTCCGCGGATGTGCGTGCGAAGGTCGAGGGCGCAATCCGCGAGCTGAATTACGTGCCGTCGGCCGTGGCGCGCTCGCTGAAGGCGCGTGCGACGGCGACCATCGGCCTCGTCGTGCCGAACAGCACGAATCCGTACTTCGCGGAGCTTGCGCGCGGCATCGAGGATCAGTGCGCGGCCAACGGCTATTGCGTGTTCTTCTGCAACTCGGACGACGATCCGGTGAAGCAGCGCAACTACCTGCGCGTGCTGCAGGAAAAGCGCATCGACGGGCTGATCGTCGCATCGGCCGGCGAGGATGCAGTGCTCGCGCAGACGCTCGCGGATATTCACGCGCCGCTCGTCGTCGTCGACCGCAACATCGAGGGGCTCGCGGCCGATCTCGTGCAGATCGACCACGAGCGCGGCGCGTACCTGGCGACGCGGCACCTGCTCGAGCTCGGGCACGCGAAGATCGGCTGCATCACGGGGCCGACCGACACGGCCGTCAGCGCGATGCGCGTGCACGGCTTCATCCGTGCGATGGCCGAGCGCGGGGTCGACATCGTGCCGGGCGCGATCGCGGAGAGCGACTTCTCGTGCCTCGGCGGTTATCACGCGGCGTCGCGGCTGTTCGAATCGGTGCGGCCGAGCGCGATCTTCGCGGGCAACGACCTGATGGGCGTCGGCGCGCTGCGCGCGGCGGCCGAGCGCGGCATGCGCGTGCCGGACGACTGCTCGATCATCGGGTTCGACGACATCGAATTTTCCCGCTACACGTATCCGGCGCTGTCGACGGTCGGCCAGTCGGTGCGCGCGCTCGGCGAAATGGCCGCGCAGACGCTAATCGAGCGGATCGGTGGCGGCTCGACGGCCGTGCCGAGCCGCCGTCGCGTCGTATCGCCGCGCCTCGTGCTGCGTGAATCGACCGCGATCTACCGCGAGCCGCCGGTCTCCGGCGGTCGCGCATGATGGCGCTCGCACCGGGCGCCGGCCGCGTGACGGTGGTCGGCAGCCTCAACATGGATCTCGTCGTGCGCGCGCCGCGTCTGCCGTTGCCGGGCGAAACGCTCGCCGGCCACGCGTTCGCGCAGGCGGCGGGTGGCAAGGGTGGTAACCAGGCTGTCGCCGCTGCGCGGCTTGGTGCGCAAGTCGCGATGATCGGCTGCGTCGGCGCGGATGCGCATGGCGCGGCCCTGCGCGCGGGCCTCGAAGCCGAGGGGATCGATTGCGCGGGGCTCGCGACGAGCGCGTCGGCAGCGACCGGCGTTGCGCTGATCGTCGTCGACGATGCGAGCCAGAACGCGATCGTGATCGTCGCGGGCGGCAACGGCGAGGTCACGACCGATACGGTCGCGCAGCACGAGGCCGCACTGGCGTCGGCCGACGTCGTTATCTGCCAGCTCGAAACGCCGCCGGACGCGGTGTTCGCCGCGCTGTCGGCCGGGCGTCGGCTCGGCCGCACGGTGGTGCTCAATCCGGCCCCGGCCGTCGCACCGCTGCCGGACGGCTGGCTGCCGCTCGTCGATTACCTGATCCCGAACGAGGTCGAGGCCGCCGCGCTGACCGCGCTGCCCGTGCGCGACCCGGCGGAGGCGGAAGCCGCCGCGCGGGCGCTGCAGGCAAGCGGCGCGCGCAACGTGCTGGTCACGCTGGGCGCGCGCGGCGTGCTGGCGCTGACGGCCGATGGTGCGGCGCGGCATTATCCGGCGCCCGCCGTGCAGGCCGTCGACACGACGGCGGCCGGCGATACCTTCATCGGCGGCTTTGCCGCGCAGCTCGCGGCCGGCGCGGACGTCGACACGGCCATCCGCTTCGCGCAACGCGCAGCGGCACTGTCGGTCACGCGAGCGGGCGCGCAGCCGTCGATTCCAACGCTAGCCGAACTGGCCGATAGGGCCTGATCGCCCATCGCGGCCGGCTCGTCGCCAACGACGGCCGGCCGGGCGCCGCGACGCCCGCCGGCTGTGGCGGGCCTTCCATCTCCTGGCTTCCCGGGCACACGCGAAACGCGCATTTTTCATTCAGCTATTTGTAATAAACAGACGAATAATTCGAAAAAATAGCGGGATCGCCATCAAGTTGTGCGGTGCACGGTCGTAAATGCACCGGGTGAAGCAATGCTTCGAGCCAACGGGCCGGGCCCGTTCATGACGCAACACAGGATGGATGATGGTGTTCAGGAACCTGACGATTCGCGCGCGCATCGGTTTGACGATGGCATTTCTGGCGGTGCTGCTGGGTGTAACCGGCGTGCTCGGGGTGTACGGCATGACGCGCTCGAACGACTCGACGCGCGATATTTTCACGAACCAGATGCCGAGCGCGGTCGATGTGGCGATGGCGGAAATGTATGCGGCGCGCGAGCGTCTTGCGCTCGACCGCGCGGCGCTGCTGGCCGGCACGCCCGATGCGGCGGCCGCCGTCGAGCGTAGCCGCGCGATGCGCACGCAGGCCGACGCGTGGTGGCAGAAATACCTGGCGCTGCCGCGCGGGCCCGAGGAGGATCGGCTCGCGCAGGACGTCGTCGCGAAGCGCGAGGCGATGCAGCACGGCTGTGACGCGTTCGCAAGCGTCCTTGGCGCGGATCAGCGCGATCGCATCGGCGACGGCGCCAAGCAGCTCCAGGTGCTCTACAACGACCTCGCGGTGGCCAGCGAGGCGCTGCGCAACTTCCAGTTCACCGATGCGCAGGCGAGCTTCAATCATGCGGAATCGGCGTTCGACACGCTGCGCGTGCTGTCGATCGTCGCGCTCGTGGCCGGGATCGGCGCCGCACTGGTGTCGTGGTTGACGCTGAGCCGCGCGATCGGCCGTCCGATTGCCGACGCGCTCGCACATTTCGACGCGATTGCCGCCGGCGATCTGCGCCGGCCGATCGTCGTGGACCGGCATGACGAGATGGGCCAGCTTCTCCAGGGCCTGGGCAAGATGCAGCGCGGGCTCGTCGACACGGTGCGCACTGTGCGCGGCGGCAGCGAGTCGATCGCGACCGCGGCGCGCCAGATCGCGGCCGGTAACATCGATCTGTCGTCGCGCACCGAGGAGCAGGCCGCGGCGCTGCAGGAAACCGCGTCGAGCATGGAACAGCTGACCGGCACCGTGAAACAGAACGCGGACAATGCACGTCAGGCCAGTTCGCTGGCCGCGAATGCGTCGGAGATTGCAAACAAGGGCAATACGGTGGTCGGCCAGGTGGTCGGCACGATGGGCGAGATCAACGACAGCTCGGCGAAGATCGCAGACATCATTGCGATCATCGAGGGAATCGCGTTCCAGACCAACATTCTTGCGCTGAATGCAGCGGTCGAAGCCGCGCGGGCAGGCGAGGAAGGCCGAGGTTTCGCGGTCGTCGCGGGTGAGGTGCGCAGCCTGGCCCAGCGTTCGTCGACTGCGGCCAAGGAGATCAAGGTGCTGATCGACGCGTCGGTGGAGCGCATCCGGTCGGGTTCCACGCTGGTCGACGAAGCGGGGCGCACGATGAGCGACGTGATCGGTGCGGTGCAGCGCGTGACGGACATCATGGGCGAGATCGCAGCGGCGTCCGAGGAGCAGAGCGGCGGGATCGACCAAGTGGCGCGCGCGGTCGCACAGATGGACGAGGTCACGCAGCAGAATGCGGCGCTTGTCGAGGAAGCCGCGGCCGCCGCACAGTCGCTCGACGAACAGGCCGGGCGTCTGCGTGAAACAGCGGCGGTATTCCAGCTCGACGACGACGCGTCACGCCCGGGCGCCGCGGCGCCGGTTGCGGTGCGTCACGCGCCGCGTGCGCCTTCCGTCGCGGTTGCCATGCCCGTCCAGACTGACGTTGCGCAACGCGCAACTGCTGTGCGCGACGATCGCGATGCACCGCCGAAACGCGTGGCCGCAGCGGCGCCGATGCGCAAGCCGGTCGCTGCCGCTGCTGCGCCCGCGCAGTCGGCCGTGACCGCGGACGCGGATGACTGGGAGACCTTCTGATTCGCGCGTGCCGCGCATCTATCCCCATTTGGTGACGAACGACGCCCGCGATATGCGGGCGTCGTCGTTTCTGCGCCGGAAAAAAATGTGACACGCGATGTGCATGAATGACGATCGTGCATCGTCGCATGCATCGCGTGACCTGCATCGCCGGATGCGTGCACAGCTGCATGTGACGTTCCCGCATCCGTCGTACGGGTATCTCCGTAAGGGCGCTGCGAAAAAAATTTGTAACGGCGCGCGTAACGTGTCGTCGCAAACGGCTGCTCGAACGTATAGGGATGAAGGGGGGAAGTGACGACGTCGGATGTGTCCAACGCACAAGACGTTCCGTCGTTCGACGAGACGTGACGGATGCAGTTTCTGCGGCTCGGGAGATCGATTGTAAAACGACGAAATGTGTTGTCCAAGCGGTGTTGTCGAGAATGACGAACTTCATACGAAGAGTTCGTGAAAAAAAATAAGAAAGGGTTTAGGATGAATTCGAACGCGCTTGCTTCTGCGCAGTCGTACGAAGGCAGGCACGTCTTCAGACTCAGGCGAGGGAGGTAGCATGGATATTTACAGCAGCTTCGCGAACCGCTTCGAAAAAACGCGAGAGGAAGAGCTCTCGCTGGAGGAGTATCTCGCGCTCTGCAAGAACGATCCATCCGCGTACGCGACGGCTGGTGAACGCATGCTGGCAGCAATCGGGGAACCTGAACACATCGATACCCGCAACGAGCCGCGCCTGTCGCGGATCTTTGCGAACAAGGTCATCAAGGTCTATCCGGCATTCCGTGAGTTCTACGGAATGGAGGAAGTGATCGAGCAAGTGGTCGCGTATTTCCGTCACGCTGCGCAAGGGCTCGAAGAGAAGAAGCAGATCCTCTATCTGCTGGGTCCGGTGGGCGGCGGCAAGTCGTCGATCGCCGAGCGTCTGAAGCAACTGATGGAGCGCGTGCCGTTCTATTCGCTGAAGGGTTCGCCCGTCAACGAATCGCCGCTCGGGCTGTTCGACTACGACGAAGACGGTCCGATCCTCGAGGAACAGTACGGCATCCCGCGCCGCTACCTGAAGAACATCCTGAGTCCGTGGGCCGTCAAGCGGCTGCACGAATACAACGGCGACATCCGCCAGTTCCGCGTGGTGCGCCGCTATCCGTCGATCCTGCGGCAGGTCGGCATCGCGAAGACGGAGCCGGGCGACGAGAACAACCAGGACATCTCGTCGCTGGTCGGCAAGGTCGATATCCGCAAGCTCGAACAGTACGCGCAGGACGACGCCGACGCATACAGCTACTCGGGTGGCCTGTGCCTGGCGAACCAGGGCCTGCTCGAGTTCGTCGAAATGTTCAAGGCACCGATCAAGGTGCTGCACCCGCTGCTCACTGCGACGCAGGAAGGCAACTTCAAGGGCACCGAGGGCTTCGGCGCGATTCCGTTCGACGGGATCATCCTTGCGCACTCGAACGAGTCGGAGTGGAAGGCGTTCCGCAACAACCGCAACAACGAGGCACTGCTCGACCGGATCTTCGTCGTGAAGGTGCCGTACTGCCTGCGTGTATCGGAAGAGACCAAGATCTACGAGAAGCTGATCCGCAACTCGTCGCTGGCCGAGGCCGTGTGCGCGCCGGGCACGCTGAAAATGATGTCGCAGTTCTCGGTGCTGTCGCGCCTGCACGAGCCGGAGAATTCGAGCCTGTTCTCGAAGATGCAGGTGTATGACGGCGAAAACCTCAAGGACACCGATCCGAAGGCGAAGTCGTACCAGGAATACCGCGACTACGCGGGCGTGGACGAAGGGATGACGGGCGTGTCGACACGCTTCGCGTTCAAGATCCTGTCGCGCGTGTTCAACTTCGATTCGAGCGAGGTCGCGGCCAACCCCGTGCACCTGATGTACGTGCTCGAACAGCAGATCGAACGCGAGCAGTTCCCGCCGGAAACCGAGCAGAAGTACCTGTCCTTCGTGAAGGACGTGCTCGCGTCGCGCTACGCGGAGTTCATCGGCAAGGAGATCCAGACGGCCTACCTCGAGTCGTATTCGGAGTACGGCCAGAACATCTTCGATCGCTACGTCACGTATGCGGACTTCTGGATCCAGGATCAGGAATTCCGCGATCACGATACGGGCGAGAGCTTCGACCGCGCCGCGCTGAACGCGGAGCTGGAGAAGATCGAGAAGCCGGCCGGCATCAGTAATCCGAAGGATTACCGCAACGAGATCGTGAACTTCGTGTTGCGTGCGCGGGCGGCGAATGCCGGCAAGAACCCCGTGTGGACGAGCTACGAGAAGTTGCGCGTCGTGATCGAGAAGAAGATGTTCTCGAACACCGAGGAACTGTTGCCGGTGATTTCGTTCAACGCAAAGGGTTCGGCGGAGGAACAGCGCAAGCATGAGGACTTTGTGAACCGGATGGTCGCGAAGGGCTATACGCCGAAGCAGGTGAGGCTGCTTTGCGACTGGTACCTGCGCGTGCGCAAGTCGTCATGACGCGCGCGGTACCGCGCCCGTACGGCGTCGCCGTACGGGTGTTTTCAGAGACGCCGCCCGCATGACGGGAGACGGCATGTGCGGCGAGCGTCCCGGCATATCGACTTTCGAGCGGGAGACCGGGAGTGCTTCATCAAATCATCGACCGCAGGCTGGCCGGCAAGAACAAGAGTATCGCCAACCGCGAACGCTTTCTGCGTCGCGTCAAGAACTACATTCGTCGTGCCGTGTCCGACGCGGTGCGCGACCGTAGCATCAAGGATATCCAGAGCACGCAAAGCATCACGATCCCGCGCAAGGACATCGCGGAGCCGAATTTTCGGCACGGCCCTGGCGGACGTCGTGAATACGTGCACCCCGGCAACGAGGACTACGTGCGCGGCGACAAGATCCCGCGTCCGCAGGGCGGCTCGGGCGGGGGAGGCAGTCAGGCGAGCAACGAGGGCGAAGGGCAGGACGACTTCGTGTTCGAGTTGTCGCGTGACGAGTTCATGCAGTACTTCTTCGACGATCTCGAACTGCCGCGCCTCGTGAAGACGCACCTGCTGACGGTGCCGAGCTGGAAGAACGTGCGCGCGGGCTGGTCGGCGGAAGGCACGCCGAACAACATCGACGTCGTGCGTTCGCTGCGCAGCGCGCTCGGGCGTCGCATCGCGCTCGGCTCGCCGCTCGTCAACGAGCTGCGCGAACTCGAGGCCCAGCTCGAGGCGATGAAGAGCGATCCGGAAGACCGGCGCGCGGAGATCGCGGTGCTCGAGGCCGAGATCCATCACCTGAAGGGGCGCATCTGGCGGATTCCGTTCATCGATCCGTTCGACCTGCGCTACATCAACCGCGTGAAGCAGCCGCAACCGTCGAGCCAGGCCGTGATGTTCTGCCTGATGGACGTGTCGGGTTCGATGGACGAGCAGCGCAAGGATCTGTCGAAGCGCTTCTTCATCCTGCTTTACCTGTTCCTCAAACGGAACTACGAGCGCATCGAGGTCGTGTTCATCCGTCACCACACGCGCGCCGAGGAAGTCGACGAAGATACCTTCTTCCATTCGACCGAAAGCGGCGGCACGGTGGTGTCGAGCGCGCTCGAGCTGATGCGCAAGGTGATGAACGAGCGCTACTCGCCGACCGAGTGGAACATCTACGGCGCGCAGGCGTCCGACGGCGACAACTGGACGGACGATTCGCCCAAGTGTCGCAAAATCCTGGAAGAGGATATCCTCACGAAGACGCGTTACTTCGCGTATATCCAGGTCGCGCCGGAAGAGCAGAACCTGTGGCTGGAATACGCGCAACTGGCCCTGTCACAGCCGCATCTCGCGATGAAAAAAGTGGAATCGGCTGCCGACATTTACCCGGTGTTTCGCGAATTGTTCGAAAAGCAGGTGGAAACGTCATGACGACCCGCCATCTGCACAACGAGTCGCGCGGCTATGCGCCGCGCCCTTCCGGCGACGACACGGCCGGTCCTGCCGCATCGCAGCAACGCGGGCAGGCCGAACCGTCGCCGCCGGCCGCCGACTTGCCCGGCCCAGGGCAAAAGGAAGCGCGTATGAACGTTGCCGAACGCAAGCCGCTGCCGTGCCCGTCCGACTGGACGTTCGAACTGCTCGAGGAATACGACACGCACATCTCGCAGGTCGCGGAACAATACGAGCTCGACATCTACCCGATCCAGCTCGAACTGATCAGCGCCGAACAGATGATGGACGCGTATGCGTCGGTCGGGATGCCCGTCAACTACCGTCACTGGTCGTTCGGCAAGCACTTCCTGTCGACCGAGAAGAGCTACCGTCGCGGCCAGATGGGGCTCGCATACGAAATCGTCATCAACTCGAACCCGTGCATCGCGTATCTGATGGAAGAGAACACGATGACGATGCAGGCGCTCGTCATCGCGCACGCGGCGTACGGGCACAACTCGTTCTTCAAGGGCAACTACCTGTTCCGGCTGTGGACCGACGCACACGCGATCATCGACTATCTCGTGTACGCGAAGAACTACGTCGCGGAATGCGAAGAGCGTTACGGGCTCGACCGCGTCGAGGAACTGCTCGATTCGTGCCATGCGCTGATGAACTACGGCGTCGACCGCTACAAGCGGCCGCAGAAGCCTTCGCTGTCGAAGGAAGCCGCGCTGCGGCGCGAGCGCGAGGCGTACCTGCAGTCGCAGGTGAACGAACTGTGGCGCACGCTGCCGGGCAAGAAGCCCGAGCTGATGGAGGAGCAGGAAGGCCGCTATCCACCCGAGCCGCAGGAGAACCTGCTGTATTTCGCGGAGAAGAATGCACCGCTGCTCGAACCGTGGGAGCGGGAAGTGATCCGCATCGTGCGCAAGATCGGCCAGTATTTCTACCCGCAGCGGCAGACGCAGGTGATGAACGAAGGCTGGGCGACGTTCTGGCACTACACGCTGCTGAACACGCTGTACAACCAGGGGAAGCTGGAAGACGGCTTCATGATGGAGTTCCTGCATTCGCACAGCAACGTGGTCTACCAGCCGCCCGTCACGAAGCCGTACTACAGCGGGATCAACCCGTATGCGCTCGGCTTCTCGATGATGAGCGACATCCGGCGGATCTGCGAAGCGCCGACGGAAGAAGACTACAAGTGGTTTCCGGAGATCGCGGGCACCCCGTGGCTGCCGGCGATGCACTACGCGATGCGCAACTTCAAGGACGAGAGCTTCATCGCGCAGTACCTGTCGCCGAGCCTGATCCGCGACATGCGGCTGTTCTCGGTGCTCGACGACGACATGCGCGATTCGCTCGAGGTGTCGGCGATTCACGACGATTCGGGCTATCAGTACGTGCGGCAGGCGCTGTCGAGGCAGTACGACATCCATCACCGCGAGCCGAACATCCAGGTGTGGGCGGTGAACACGCGCGGCGACCGCAGCCTCACGCTGCGCCACTTCATGACCGACAACCGCCACCTGTCGAACGACAGCGACGAGGTGCTCAAGCACATGGCGCGGCTCTGGCAGTTCGACGTGTTCCTGGAAAGCGTCGACGAGGCCGGTACCGTGCGCAAGCGCTACGAGTGCCGCTACGTGCCGCCGGAGGTCCGGATCTGAACCTCGCCAGCGGAAAGTTTGCATCGGACGCCAGCCTTGCGGCTGGCGTTTTCATATGACGAACGCGTGGCAGGAGAAAAATTTTCTACATCCGGACGAACCCGGAGAGCCTGTTACTTTACATTTCGCTAAAATCCTGTAGCGCCGTGCGCCGGAACCGGTGCCACGTGCGATCGCACGCGGCGGCCCCCAGCCGTCTCGCCCAGCAAGCACTAAAAGGAACTGACCAATCCATGGACGTCCAGACCGACCAAGCTGCGCTGTCCGCGCATGACACCCGGCGGCGCGTGTTCGCCATCGTCGGCGCCTCGTCGGGCAACCTCGTCGAGTGGTTCGACTTCTACATCTACTCGTTCTGCGCGCTGTACTTCGCGCCTGCGTTCTTCCCGAGCGGCAACACGACGACGCAGCTGTTGAACACGGCCGGCGTGTTCGCGGCCGGCTTCCTGATGCGTCCGATCGGCGGCTGGCTGTTCGGCCGCATCGCCGACCGTCACGGCCGCCGCAACGCGATGATGATCTCGGTGCTGATGATGTGCGGCGGCTCGCTCGTGATCGCGGTGCTGCCGACCTATGCGCAGATCGGCGCGCTCGCGCCGGCGCTGCTGCTGGTCGCGCGGCTGTTCCAGGGGCTGTCGGTGGGTGGCGAATACGGCACGAGCGCGACCTACATGAGCGAGGTGGCGCTGAAGGGCCGCCGCGGCTTCTTCGCGTCGTTCCAGTACGTGACGCTGATCGGCGGCCAGCTGTGCGCGCTGCTCGTGCTCGTGATCCTGCAGCAGACGCTGTCGGCCGGCGAACTGAAAGCGTGGGGCTGGCGCATTCCGTTCGTGGTCGGCGCGGCGGCCGCGCTGATCTCGCTGTACCTGCGCAAGTCACTCGACGAGACGTCGACGACCGAATCGCGCGACAAGAAGAACGCCGGCACGATCCGCGGCGTCTGGCAGCACAAGGGCGCGTTCTTCACGGTGGTCGGCTTCACGGCCGGCGGCTCGCTGATCTTCTACACGTTCACGACGTACATGCAGAAGTACCTCGTGAACACGGCCGGCATGCATGCGAAGACGGCCAGCAACGTGATGACCGTCGCGCTGCTCGTCTACATGCTGATGCAGCCGGTGTTCGGTGCGCTGTCCGACAAGATCGGCCGCCGCACGTCGATGATCCTGTTCGGTACGTTCTCGGTGATCGGCACGGTGCCGCTGATGCATGCGTTGAAGGACGTGACGAGCCCGGTGACCGCGTTCGTGCTGATTACGATCGCGCTCGCGATCGTCAGCTTCTACACGTCGATCAGCGGGCTGATCAAGGCCGAGATGTTCCCGCCGGAAGTGCGCGCGATGGGTGTCGGCCTGTCGTACGCGGTCGCGAACGCGATCTTCGGCGGCTCGGCCGAGTACGTCGCGCTGTGGTTCAAGTCGATCGGCAGCGAGGAAACCTTCTACTGGTACGTGACCGTGCTGTGCGCGATCTCGCTGCTCGTGTCGTGGCTGATGCGCGACCCGAGCAAGGAAGGGTATCTGCGTCACGAGCCGTGACCGGCTGCGCATTGCGCGCATTGTGCATCATGACGAACGTCCCGCCAGCCGGCGGGACGTTTTTTTTGCGGCGTGCGATTACGCGGGCGGTGGCGGTTCGTGGGCGGGCGCCGGATCGGACGTGCCGGACTGGCTGCCTTGCTCGACCAGCCATTCGAACATCCGCTCGACGATCGGCGAGCGCGACGGGCCTTCCATGCGCGACAGCCACCATGTGGTGCCGGGCAGGCGCGGGTAATCGGCGAGCACGGTCAGGGTGCGCTGGTCGATGCCTGCCTGCGCGACGAGGCGCGGCAGGCAGGCGATGCCGCGGCCGCGCAGCACGGCGTCCAGCACGAGCCGCTGGTCGTCGTAGATCGCGTGCATCCGGAACGCCGACAGCCGTTCGCGAAACACCGTCGCCAGTCGCTCGTCGGTCAGGCTGGCTTCGAGACAGATGAGCCCCGCATGCCGCGGGTGCGCGTCGCGCGGCACGCGTTCGAGTTGCTCGGCCAGCGGCGTCGCGCACACCGTCACCCATTCGTCCCGCATGAACGGGATATCGAGCAGGCCGGGCTGCAGCATCGGCCGCGTGCCGATCGTCATGTCGACGTCGATTTCGTCGACGTAGCGCGCGGTTTCGTCGGTCGACAGCAGCGGGCACAGGTCGGGCAGGACCTGCTGCAACTGCTCGAGGCGCGGCTGCAGCCAGCCGTGCAGCAACGGCGCGGGACATACCAGCACGACGAGCCCCGGGTTCAGGTAGGTCGCGATGCGGTCGAGGCCGCCGCGCAACGTGTCCATCGCGCGCTGCACGCTGCGCTGCAGGACCTCGCCGGCGATGGTCAGTTCGACGCCACGACCGCGCCGGCGGAACAGCGGCTGCCCGAGCTGTGCTTCGAGCTGCTGGATCTGATGGCTGATCGCCGATTGCGACAGGTGCAGTTCGTCGGCCGCGCGCGAGAAATTACCCAGCCGGGCCGCGGCTTCGAAGCCGGTCAGCAGTTTAAGGGATGGAACGCGTTGCATCGAGATATGAGGTAAATTGATTGAATTCGCCAAGAAATATCAATATTCATCAAGTTTAACCTGACGCACAATCGGCCATCAATCACAACGGAGGCTGAACGATGGGTCGCTTTGATGCTCGCCAGCGCGGTTACCGGATGCCCGCGGAATGGGAATCCATGGATGCCACGTGGCTCGGATGGCCGGTTCTCCACGATCGCGAGGATCTGTGGGGGAACCATTACGCGCAGGTGTGCCGTGAATTCGCGCTGGTTGCGCGGACGATCGCCCGCTACCAGCGCTGCGTGGTGGCTGTTCATCACAGCCAGGCCGACGCCGCGCGCGAGCTTGTCGGTGCGAGCGTCGACTTGCTGCCGGTCGCGGCCGAGGACAACTGGCTGCGCGACTGCGGGCCGATCTTCCTGGTGAGCGAACAGCGCGGGCTGGGCGCAGCCGTGTTCCGCTTCAACTGCTGGGGCGAGAAGTACCAGCCGTACGACGGGTGCCAGCAGGCCGGGCAGGACATCGCCCGCGCGGCCGGCGCCGAGATCTTCAATTCGCACATGGTGCTGGAAGGCGGCTCGTTCTATGTCGACGGGCAGGGCACGCTGGTCACCACCGAGAGCTGCCTGCTGCATCCCAATCGGAATCCGCACCTGAGCCGCGCGGAGATCGAGGCGGAGCTGCGCCGCATGCTGGGCGTCGAGAAGATCATTTGGCTGCCGGGCAATCCCGATGAAGTGGAGACGAACGGGCACGTGGACGGCATCGCATCGTTCATCGCACCCGGCCGGATGCTGTGCCAGGCCGCGCTGCCGGAGCAGGGCGACTATTTTCGCGTGATGCAGGAAAACCGCCGCGCGCTGGCGCTCGCGACCGATGCGGCGGGACGCCGCTTCGAGCTGCTCGACTTGCCGTCGCCGATCGTCACGGAACGCTTCGGCTCCGAGCGCTATTGCGATTGCTATGCGAACTACATCCTGGTGAACGGCGCGGTGATCGTGTCCGCGTTCGGCGTCGAGCAGGATCGGGCCGCGCGCGAGGTATTCAGTCGCGCGTTTCCGGGGCGTAACGTGGAGATGCTGCCGATCCCGACGCTGTCGATCGGCGGCGGCAGCATCCACTGTTCGACGCAGCAGCAGCCGTCCGTCGCGAACTGAGCGACGTTTCGTCAGCGGTTTCCGGTCCTACCGAGGAGCAATCGCAATGCCGTCCAAACACATCACCGTCGCCGCCGTCCAGATGGCGTCGGGCAGCTGGAATCTCGAAGACAACATGGCCACCGCGGAGCGCCTGATCCGCGCGGCCTCCGCGCAGGGCGCGAATCTCGTGCTATGCCCCGAGCTGTTCGCGATGCCGTACTTCTGCCTCGACCAGAACGTGCGTCATCTCGAACTCGCGCAGCCGTTTGAAGGCAACGCGCAGATCGCCCGTTTCGCGGCGCTGGCCGGCGAGCTCGGCATCGTGCTGCCGATCGGCTTCTTCGAACGCGCGGGCAATGCCGCGTACAACTCGATCGCCGTGGCGGATGCGGACGGGCGTGTGCTCGGCGTCTACCGCAAGACGCATATCCCGGATGGGCCGGGCTATACGGAGAAGTTCTATTTCACGCCGGGCGACACCGGCTTCAAGGTGTGGGACACGCGCTTCGGCCGGATCGGCATCGGCATCTGCTGGGACCAGTGGTATCCGGAAACGGCGCGCAGCCTCGCGCTGATGGGCGCCGAGATCCTGTGCTTTCCGACCATCATCGGCTCGGAGCCGTTCAGCAGTGCGTTCGATTCGTCCGGCCACTGGCAGCGCACGATGCAGGGCCACGCGGCCGCCAACATGGTGCCGGTGGTGGCCGCGAACCGGATCGGCCGCGAAGTCGGCTTCGGCAACGGCAATCCGGAGCAGCGGGCGCTCACGGGCGTGTTCTACGGGTCGAGCTTCATCGCGGATCACACCGGCGAGAAGCGGGCCGAGGCGAACCGCACCGACGAAGCCGTGCTCGTGCATACGTTCGATCTCGACGCGATCCGCGCCGACCGGCAATCGTGGGGCTTTTTCCGCGATCGCCGCCCGGAGATGTATCGCACGTTGCTGACCAGCGACGGTGTGTCGTCGTGTTATCGATGAGGGCGGCGCGATGAAACGAAAAGGATGGTTGCGCTTCGCGGTGCCGGGCCTCGCGCTGTGCATGCTGGCCGGCGCGGCCCGCGCGGACGAAGAGAAGGTGCTGAACCTGTACAACTGGAGCAATTACTTCGCGCCGGATACGCTGGCCGGCTTCGAGAAGGAAACCGGCATCAAGGTGCGCTACGACGCGTACGACAGCGACGAGACGCTGCAGTCGAAGCTGTTGACCGGCAACAGCGGCTACGACCTCGTGTGGCCGACCAACGACTTCATGGCCAAGCAGATCCAGGCCGGCGTGTTTCGCACGCTCGACAAGAACCGGCTGCCGAACCTGAAGTATCTCGATCGGTCGCTGCTGAAACAGATGGCGCAATCCGATCCGGGCAACCAGTACGGGGTGCCGTACATGTGGGGCACGGTGGGCGTCGGCTACGACCGTGCCAAGGTGCGCGCGATCCTCGGCAAGGACATGCCGGCCGACAGCCTCGACCTGCTCTTCAAGCCTGAAATCGCGGCGCGCGTCGCCGCGAAGTGCGGGCTGGGGCTGCAGGATTCCGCGAGCACCGTGCTGCCGCTGGCGCTGCGCTATATCGGCCGCGATCCGATGCATCCGACCGCGCAGGACTATGCGGCCGCGCAGGCGATGCTGATGAAGATCCGGCCGTTCATCCGCGAGTTTGTCAACTCGTCCGATGCCAACGAGCTGATCGACGGCGAGCTGTGCGTGACGGTGGGCTTCTCCGGTGCGATCAACCTGGCCGCGCAGAAGGCGAAGGCGCGCGATCCGAAACGCGACGTCGTGTACGACATTCCGCGGATCGGCACCCTGATGTGGTTCGACGCGATGGTCATTCCGGCCTCAGCGAAACATCCGGACAACGCGCATGCGTTCATCAACTACATCCTGCGCCCGGACGTGATCGCGAAGATCTCGAATTCGACACGCTACGCGAATGCGAACCAGGGCGCGCTGAAGCTGATGGATCCGGCGCTGGTGCGCGATCCGGGCATCTATCCGGACGAAGCGACGCGGCGGACGCTGTTCACGCCGATCGCCGAATCGCCGGCCGCGATGCGTCTGGAGGGGCGGACCTGGCTCGGCTTCAAGACGGCGCGACCTTGACCGCGCGTCACGACGTCACTGAAACGATTGAAACAACCGAAGCAAACGAAGTAACCGGCACGAGAAAGAGGAATGCCATGACAACGAGACGTCAACTGTTGAAACGCGGCCTGTCCGTATCGGGGGCGGCGCTGGCCGCCGGCACGCTGGGCGGATTGCTCGGCCGTGCCGCGTACGCGCAGCAGGGCGCAACCTGGCACATGCCGGACGAAGGTGCGCCGCACACCGCGACCTGGATGGCGTTCGGTCCGAGCGAGGACATCTGGGGCGCGCGGCTGTTGCCCGTCGCGCGCGCGAACCTCGCCGCGATCGCGAAGGCGATCGCCGCGCACGAGCCGCTGAAGATGCTGGTGCGCGAGCAGGACTATGCGATCGCGTCGCGGCTGTGCGGTTCATCGGTCGAGCTCGTCCAGCACCCGGTTGACGATCTGTGGATGCGCGACACGGGGCCCGTGTTCGTGAAGAACGCGTCGGGCCAGCTCGGCGGCGTGAGCTTCAATTTCAACGGCTGGGGCAACAAGCAGGAGCACGACCAGGACGCGGAAGTCGCGCCGTTCGTGGCGGAGCGCGCCGGTGCGCGATTGGTCGACACGCGGCTGGTGCTCGAAGGCGGCGGCATCGAGGTGGACGGCGAAGGCACGGCGATCATCACGCGCAGCTGCGTGCTCAATCCGAACCGCAATCCGGGCGTCAGCCAGGCACAGTGCGAGGCGGAGCTGAGCCGGCTGCTCGGGCTGAAGAAGATCATCTGGCTGCCCGGCATCGCGGGCAAGGACATCACAGACGGGCATACCGATTTCTATGCACGCTTCACGAGCCCGGGCGTCGTGGTGGCAGGGCTCGATACCGATCCGTCGTCGTACGACCACGCGGTGACGCGGCAGCATCTGGAGATCCTGCGGAAATCCACGGATGCAAAGGGCCGCCCGCTGAAGGTCGTCGTGCTGCCGGGCCCGAAGACCGTCCGGCATCAATACGAAAACGCGGAATTCGCGGCCGGCTATATCAACTTCTACGTGTGCAATCGTGCGGTGATCGCGCCGGAGTTCGGCGACAGCCGCGCCGACCGCAATACGCGCGACACGCTCGTCGACCTGTTTCCGGGGCGCGAGGTCATCCAGCTGAACATCGACGGCATCGCCGCGGGCGGCGGCGGCATCCACTGCACCACGCAACAGCAGCCAGCCTGAGCGCGGCCGCGGGCCGGCATGCGTGACCGGCCCGCACGGCCGTAGCGGGCAGCGGTTCGTTCCGGACTACTGAGAACAATGCGGAATCCGTCTCGCGGGACGGAAGCCGGCGCGCACGCGTGCGCGCCGACCGCGCAACGGAGTTGAAACATGACGAAACGACGTAACCACGCGTGTGCAGGCAAGCGTACGCGGCACACGCCTGATACCGGCCGACGCGGCTTCATCCGATATTCCGCCGCCTTTCTCGGCATGCCGCTACTGGGGAGCCTGGCTGCATGCGGTGGCGGTGGCGACGGTGCATCCGGCGCGGCTTCCGCTCCGTCGAGCACGACACCGTCGACGCGGCGGGTCGCGTACCGGCTGCCGGCCGAAGATGGGCCGCACGCGTCGACCTGCATGGCCTTCGCGTCCGGCGCGGACGGCATCTGGGTGCCTGTCACGCCGCAAAGCACGGATGCCGGCATCGACCGCGTACGGGCCGACCTGATGGACGTCGCGAAGGCGATCGGTGCGACCGAACCGGTCGACATGCTGGTGCTGCCGGCGGATCTCGACGCGGCTCGCGCTCTGCTCGCGAGCGCGAGCGTGGCGAATCCCGACCTGCATGCGCGCTATTCGGCACGCGCCGCGGGTGCGGGCGGGATCACCCTCGTGCCGCTCGCCGATGGCTTCAACGATTTCTGGGTGCGCGACACGGGGTGCCTGTTCGTCAGGGATACGACGAACGACAACGCGCTGAATGCGATCGGCTTCAATTTCAACGGCTGGGGCAACGCGAATACCGACGGCGCCGGCATGAGTCCGGGCGCAACGGTTCCGCCCGAGGTCGCGGCCGCGAGCAACCGGTCGAAGGCAGGCAAGTTCTTCCAGCCGTTCGGGCACGACAGAGCGGTGGCGGGCTGGATGGCGCAGACGAAAGGGGCGAACCTGATCCGCAGCACGTTGACGCTTGAGGGTGGCGCGATCGAATTCGACGGCGACGCGACGGCGATCCTCACCGAGTCGTCCGTGCTGCACGTGAACCGGAATCCGCAACTGTTCGATATCCCGAACGGCGTGATCGCGAATGCGACGCTGCTGCCGACGGCGAAAGACACCGTGCTCGCCGAACTGCAGCGCACGCTCGGCGTGCGGAAGATCATCTGGCTGCCGGGCACCGCGACCTATCCGCGCGGCAGCGGCGCGGGCGGTGCCGGCGGCGCGGCGACACCGTCCGGCGAGACCGACATCACGAACGGCCACGTCGATTTCTATGCGCGCTTTCTCGCGCCGGGCGTGGTCGCGTGCTGTTACGACGCGTCGAATTCGACCGGCGAACGCGCATTGACGGACGCCAACCGGCAACGGCTCGCGGGCCAGACCGATGCGAACGGCCGGCCGCTGCAGATCGTCGAGCTGGTGCCGCCGGTCAATTTCGGCACGTCGGCCGGCACGAGCCTGAACGACCGGCAGATGACGAATTTCGCGGCCGGCTACATCAATTTCTACACCTGCAACGGTGCGATCGTCATGCCGAAGTTCAACGACGCGGCGGCTGATGCGGCTGCGGTCGCCGCGATCCGGCCATATGCGGGGAGCCGGGCGATCGTGCAGGTCGATATCCTCGGCATCGCGTCGGGCGGCGGCGGTATCCACTGCTCGACGCGGGAGGTGCCGGCGTGAGCGCATCCCGTCATATCGATATTGAAATCGATTCGTTGTCCGGGGCAGGCGATCCCCTTATTCTGAATCCGTAGTTCGTGTGACACCTCCTTGACTGGGATTCGCGCCCGCTGCTTGCAGCGGGCGTCTTTTTTTTGTGCGGCGTTTCACACTGGCCGTTTGGCGGACTGGGTGACACATGGCGGCACACCTATGATGGGTGATGCCTGTCCGCACGGCGATCCGGATCGGTCGGGCCGATGACGGTTCGACGACGCGTCGCGTCAAGGAGGAACACGATGAGCCCACCTGTGATCATGCATGGTTTCCAGGCTGGCGCCGTGCACCGGGCGAACGCGATCGGTGATCACCCTGGTCGACGCGGCGGCGTCGCTCGCCGGATGACGCAAGCGCAGGGCGCGCGCGTTGCCACGTTCCACGCTTGCGCGATAACGCGCGTCTCGTCACGAAGCGGCGGGCCGCCGTCGCTTCCGGACGGATACCGATTCCAGCCCGCCGGCGGCGCCGCATGAGCCGGATCGCGTGCGGTTTGCCTGCACACGCATTCAGCGAAATGCGGCGCTGCGATGAGAAATCGATCTCGAAAACCTGACCGGCATGTCGATTGGCGATTTTCGTTTGCCATCCGTGACCAGGGAAAGATGGCGCGCGGGAAATTTATTGGACTTGTCCTATATGTATTTTTTTGGATAGGAAATTTATCAATTTTTCATCTTGGATTTAGCTTTGTTTTAGTTTTTGAATTAAATATTTCAATTGTTCATAGTTTCGAATTTATTCGACGGGGAGTATTGAATCTCCGCCGTTGCGTGCATGGCGCACGCTGCTGTCAATGCCTGACCAGAAGGCCAATGCGCCCGTCGGGGTGATCGTCGTGCGCCAATATGGCGGATCGGTAAATGATCCTTATATTTCTTACTTGTACTATTTGAAGAAAATTTCCCTGTAAATAGAATGGCGAGGTCGTCATTTTCTTGAATGGAAATTTTAATGATTCGAGATGAGGCGATGCGATCTGCATTTCGGGAAAACGGGCGTTCCTGAAAATTCCCAAGCCGATCGGGCTGTTCCGAGAACAATCATCCATTTTGAAAGGAACTTCAAAGATGAAAATGAACTTGCTTCGCGGTTGCGTCGTGGCGGGCATGGCGAGCGTTGCACTGGTGCCGTCGCTGGCTCACGCATTCGACGGCGAGCTGGCCTTTTACGGCAACATCACCGACGTCACCTGCAACATCAACGGCCAGACGCCCGGCGATGGCAACCGGCTTGAAGTGAAGCTCGGCGACCGAGTCAGTCCGGGGGTGTTCACCACGGTCGGCACAACGTCGACCGCCGTTCCGTTCAATCTGCAGGTCGGTGGCAACCAGGGTTGCGCCAACGGCACGAAGGTCGTGATCGATTTCGATCCGGTCTCGACCAACATCAATCCGGCCACCGGCAACCTGAAGCTCGTCGGCACCAAGCCGGCCGATGGCGTCGAGATCCAGATCAACGATGCGGGCAACGGCAAGACCGGCAAGATCGTGCTCGGCAAGCCGCAGAACCTCACGGAGGCGCAGGTCGTGACCATCAAGGACAACGCCGCGACGCTGAGCTATACGGCGCAGTACGTGTCGACGGCCGCTACGGTTGGTACGGGGACGGGCAATTCGTTCATCCGCTACATGCTCGCTTACTACTGATCGGCACCTTTCCCCTTCCACGTCATGACCTTGTCAATTCGCATTCCTTATTTCCGAGTCGTGACCGGCGTCGTGGCGTGGGCCGCCTGCGCCACGCTGGCGCAGGCGGCGCTTCTGCTGGATGGTACCCGGGTGATTTTCCCCGAGCAGGCTCGCGACGTGACGGTCCGGATGGAAAATTCCGGCACAGAGCCGGTACTCGCACAGAGCTGGATCGACGACGGTCGCACCGAGGTGCCGCCCGAGCAGATGCGCACGCCGTTTGTCGTTGCACCGACATTGGTGCGCGTCGAGGCGGGGCGGAGCGCTGTGCTGCGCATCACGAACATGCAGGAGCCCATGCCCGTCGATCGTGAATCGGTGTTCTGGCTGAACGTGCTCGAGGTGCCAGCGGTGCAGCAAGACGCGGACAACCAGTTGCGCTTCGCTTTCCGAACACGCATCAAATTGTTCTATCGGCCCGCGGCGCTCGCGAACGACGCCGACACGGCGCAGGACAAACTGATCTGGAAAGTGTCTGCCGACGCGTCGCGCGCGGGCGGGCGACAGGTGTCGCTCGAGGTGTCCAATCCGACGCCGTACTACGTCTCGTTCGGGATGGTCGAGGGCGATGTCGGCGGCACCTTTGTCCCGGCCGGTGGCGGGATGGTCGCACCGTTCGGCACCCAGCGTTTCCCGTTGCCGGGCGGCGCCACGCAGTCGCATCGCCCGACGGCCGTGCGCTACATGGCCATCGACGACTACGGCGGGCGCAGCACGATAACAAAAAAACTGTCCGACTAAACAGTCGGCCAACGCAACGCTTTCAGAAGGCACGGCCCAGCATGCCGAGTCATCAATATAGATTCGGTATGCGAAATTAATGTATCCACATGCGCAGTTCAGCAGGTTTTCATTCTTCGTGCGCGTCGGAGAGGGAGCCGCGGCTTCCGCGGCGGCCTTGTCTCCTGGCAGTCGCTTCGGTATTCGCGTCGGTCGCGATGGTGTCTGGTACGGACGCCTTCGCAGATACGGCCACGCGGGACGATGCGCGCCACGCGCCCTCAGACGCCTTGCCCGCTGTGCCGGCGGCCGGCGCGACGCATTTCGACGATTCGATGCTGATGGTTGGCTCGGGTAGCGAGCCGATCGATACGGCGCCATTCGAACGTCCGAACGCCGTCGTGCCGGGGCTGCATCGTGCGGATCTGATCGTCAACGGGCAGTGGCGCGGCGCGGAGGACATCACGTTCCGTCGCGATGAACGCGGCGACGTGCTGCCTTGCTACGACCGGCGGCTGTTGCAGCGGGCTGGCGTCGACCTCGACCGCAGTGCGCGGGGCCAGGACGGCAGCCAGCCGCCGAATCCGATTCCCGACGGGCTGATCTGCGATGCTGCGCTGTCGCAGTACGTACCCGGCGCGGGACTGTCGTTCGATGCGGCCGAACAGAAACTGTATCTCACGGTGCCGCAGTTTTACATGCGGCTTGCCAGCCAGAGCACCTACGTCGATCCGGCGAACTGGACGAACGGCGTGCCGGCCGCATTGCTGAACTACAACGCCAGCGCATTCACGACACGCTCCGGCGGCTACGAATTCTCGCAGCTGTACACGGGCCTCTCGATGGCGGCGAGCGCCGGGCGCTTCCGGATCCGCCACAACGGCAACCTCACGTGGTCGCAGCGCGGCGGCACCCGTTATCAGCGTGGCTATGTCTACGCGCAAACCGATCTGACCGACTGGCACGCGCAGTTGCTGGCCGGCGAAAGTTCGACCAGCGGTGAATTGTTCGACGCAGTGTCGTTCCGCGGCGTGCAACTCGCCAGCGACGACCGGATGCTGCCCGACGAGCAGCGCTACTACGCGCCGGTCGTACGAGGCGTTGCGCAGACGAACGCCAAGGTATCGATCTACCAGCGCGGCTATCTCGTTCATGAGACGACCGTCGCGCCAGGGCCGTTCGCGATCGACAACCTGCAGGCGATGAGCTACGGCGGCGACCTGAACGTGACGGTGACCGAGGCCAACGGCGAAACGCGCAGCTTCGTGGTGCCGTTCGCGACGACCGCCCGACTGCTTCGCCCGGGCAGCACGCGGTTCAGCGCGATGGCGGGCCGGGCGATCGAGCTCGGTGGCGATATCGGCACGCAGTACGTCGGCCAGTTCACGGTGCAGCGTGGCGTCAGCAACGTGGTGACAGCCTATGGCGGCGCCGCGTTTGCGAACCGCTACCAGTCGATGCTGATGGGCGTCGCGCTCAATACCTCGATCGGCGGCTTCGGCACGGACATCACGATCGCGCGGACCCAGCCGCCAGGCCGCGAGCGCCTGACCGGGTCGAGTGTCCGCGTGTCGTACAGCCGGAACCTGCCGAACAGCGGCACGAACTTTTCGCTGCTCGCGTATCGCTACTCGACGAAGGGCTATCTCGGCCTGCGCGACGCGTTGCTGCTGAACGGCCGCAGCGACGAGCGCGCCGGCGTCGCGTCGTTTTCGCGGCTGCGCAATCGGGTCGATCTCAACGTGAGCCAGCAGGTCGGACGGTCGGGCAACGTTTATGCGAACGGATCGGCGCTCAGCTATTGGGGGGGAAGCGGGCAGTCGCTCAGCTTCACGCTCGGCTACAGCACGCAATGGCGCGACGCCACGTTGACCGCATCGGTGCAGCGCGTGCGCAACCTGTCCACGCGGGAATCGTTCGGCGGCGGAACGGGCAGCACGCTCGTCAGCGTGAACGTGTCGATTCCGCTCGGACGCAATTCGCGGCGTGCACCGATCTTCAGTACGCTCATGACGCACGACAGCAGCACCGGCACGAGCGCGACGGCCAGTTTGGCGGGCCGTTTCGGCGAGCTGGGCGACGGCTCGTATTCGGTGTCGTCGAGCTACGACGGCAACAACCGGGCGTCGTCGGGCAGTTTCGGCCTCGGCTATCAGTTGCCGGCCGCGTCGCTGTCGGCGAATCTCGGCCTCGGGCGCGACTACCAGCAGGCGTCGGCGAACGCGACGGGCGGACTGGTGCTGCACCCGGGAGGCCTGACGGCGGCGCCTATCCTGGGCGAGACGATCGGCGTCGTGCACGCGCCGGACGCGCGCGGCGCGCTGGTGGCGAATACGAGCGCACGCGTCGACCGGTTCGGGTATGCGATCGTGCCGAGCCTCATCCCGTATCAGCTCAACAAGGTCGATATCGATCCGAAGGACGTCCCCGAGGATGTCGAGGTCAAGACGGTGTCGCGCAGCGTCGCGCCGCGCTCGGGCTCGGTCGTCATGCTGTCGTACGACACGCTGAAGGCGCGCGCGCTGCTGATCGACGCGCAGACCGACGACGGGCGCCCGCTGCCGTTCGCGGCGCGCGCGCTCGACGCACGCACGGGCGCCATGCTGGGTGGCGTCGGGCAAGGTAGCCGCCTGCTGGTGCGCAGCCCCGACGACGACGGGCAGATCCGTGTCGAATGGGGCACGCGCGCGGATCAGCAGTGCGTGATCGACTACGCGGTGCCCGCGCAGGAGCGTACGACCCGAGGCTACGTGACGCTGACGCGCGTTTGCCGCGCGACGCCGACGATTGCACCCGTCGCTGTTCCGGCGAACGGCCAGCGCAAGGAGCGATAGGCCTGATGCACCGTCTCGATTTCCGTTCTGCTCTCGCGGCGTTCCGGCCGTCGCGCCGCGCGCGCGAAAGGGCCGGCCTTGCCCGCATCGCGCGTGTGGCGGCGGTGGCGTGCGCGGCGAGCATCGTCGCAGTCACCGGCCACGCGGCGCTGTCCGTGGTCGGCACCCGCTTCGTCTATCCCGGCGATGTGCGTTCGCTGACGATCCTCGCGCGCAATGGCGGCAACGCGCCGATCCTGGTTCAGTCGTGGCTCGACGAGGGCGACGCGAATGCCGATCCCGCCCGCTTGCGGGTGCCGTTCATCGTCTCGCCGCCGCTGGCGCGACTCGATCCGGCACGGCCGCAGGCGTTCCGCGTGCAGTTCGTCGGCGGCGACTTGCCGGCGGACCGGGAGTCCTGCTTCTGGATCAACCTGCTCGAAGTGCCGCCGGCCGTGCCGATGCACGGCAACGCGCTGCACATCGCCTATCGGCTGCGCATGAAGCTCCTGTATCGGCCGCCCGGCCTGGCCGGCGATCCGGAGCAGGCGCCGAACGCGCTGGCCTGGGCACGTACGGGCCAGCCGGCCGCGCCATCGATCGTCGCCACCAATCCCACGCCGTACTACGTGACGCTGACACGTGTGCTGCTGCACGGCGTGCCGGTCGCACTGGCCGGCGGGGCCGTGGATGTCGTGCCGTTCGGCCAGGCCCGCATCCCGGTCGGTGCGCCGGCTGCCGAACAGCCGGGCGAGATCGTGTTCGATGCGGTCGACGACAGCGGCGCATCGCAGGCCTATCGGGCACGGCTCGAACCGTAGCGGACCGGTGGCGCGTGGCGTCATGCGCCGGGCCGCCGCGTCCCCGCCCTTGCAGTACCCGTCCTGTCGGGGGCATCGACAGGGTTTCAACCACAACACGGAAAAACAAACATGAACAAGACATACGCTTTGGTATGGAACGTCAGGCAGGGCGTCTGGCAGGCGGTCGGCGAACGGGTACGCCGCCACGGCAAGTCCGCGACGCGCGCGCGCGTCGTCGCGGTGCTGGTGCTGCTCGCGGGCGGCACGGCGGTGACGTCCGCGTATGCGCTGCCGGTCGGCGAGAACATCGTGTCCGGGAAAGCCGACATTCTTCGCTACGGCAACGGGCAGCAGATGTCGATCAACCAGCACAGCGACAAGCTGGTGACGGACTGGCACTCGTTCGACATCGACAAAGGGCAGCGCGTCACGTTCAACCAGCCGGGCGCGACGTCGATCGCGCTGAACCGGGTGGTCGGCCAGGACGGCAGCGCAATCTACGGCAATCTCGATGCGAACGGCCGCGTGTTCCTCGTCAATCCGAACGGCATCCTGTTCGGCAAGGGCGCGCAGATCAACGTCGGCGGCCTGGTGGCGACGACGCTGGACATCAAGAACGACGACTTCGATGCCGACCGCTTCCGGTTCTCCGGCCAGTCTCCGAGCGAAGTACAGAACTACGGCAATCTCGTGGCGAGCGAAGGCGGCGCGATCGCGCTGCTCGGCGCGACCGTCGTCAACCGGGGGATCGTTCAGGCGCAGATGGGTACCGTCGCGCTGGCCGCGGGCAGCGACGCCACGCTGAACTTCGACGGCGGCAAGCTGCTCAGCGTGCAGATCGGCCAGGCGGCCGTCAACGCGCTGGTCAGCAACGAGCAGTTGCTGAAAGCCGATGGCGGGCAGGTGCTGATGAGCGCGAAGACCGCCGATACGCTGCTGCGCACGGTGGTCAACAACCAGGGCACGATCGAGGCGCGCACGCTGAAGAATACTGCGGGCCGAATCTCGCTGGACGGCTACGACGCCGGTAGCGTCAACGTCGCGGGCGTGCTGAACGCGAGCGCGACGACGCCGGGCAATGGCGGCACGGTCGACACCCGCGGCGCCGACGTGAAGGTGGCGCTCGGCGCAATGGTCGACACGCGCGCAACCAACGGCCGCAGCGGCACCTGGCGCATCGCATCGTCCGATGTGTCGGTCAAGGCGGGCGCGAACCAGCCGGGTACGATCGCGGCCGACACGCTGTCGCGCAATCTTGCGACCACCGACGTCGAACTGGTCGCCGAGCGCGGCCCGACGTCGGTCGACGGGCCGGTGACCTGGGCCAGCGGCAACCGGCTGACGCTCGTCAGCCGGCAAGGCGACGTATCGGTCAACGGTGCGTTGCGTGCGACCGGGGCGAATGCGCGCGTGGCCATCGACGCGAAAGGCAGCGTGCGGATCGCGGCGCCGATGGCGCTGACCGGCGCGAACGCGCTGCTGACGCTCGACTACGGCGTCGCGTATTCGCTCGCGGGCGCCGCAGCCGTGACCCTGTCGGGCGCCGGGGCCGGGTTCGAGTCGAACGGCTATCGCTATACCGTGATCCAGAACCTGCAGCAGTTGCAGGCCATCAACGCGAATCTGGACGGGCTGTACGTCCTCGGCAACAACATCGCCGGCTCCTATTACGGCACCGCGTTCAAGACCATCGGCTCGGGCGCATCGTTCGCCGGCGTGTTCGACGGCCTCGGCAACACGATCAGTAACCTCAACATCGCGAGCAGCGACCCGTATGCGGGGCTGTTCGGCCGCAATACGGGAACCCTCGCGAACCTCAACCTGAAGTCGTTGCGCGTCAGCGCGTCGTCCGGTGTCGGCCCGGTGGCCATCGGCGGGTTGGTGGGCGAAAACGCCGGCAAGATCGCGAACGTGACCGCGACGGGCATGCAGGTGAGTGCAGGCGCCAGCCGCAGCAATGCGCTGGGCGGCCTGGTGGGCATCAATCGCGGCGAGATTTCCCAGGCGTCGTATGCCGGATCGGTGGCGGGCAACGGGATGTCGTATGCGGTCGGCGGTCTGGTCGGCGAGAACAGCGTGGATCAGTCCAGCGGCATCGTGCTCGACAGCGAGTCCAACGCGACCGTATCGGGCGGTGCTTCGAATCTCGCGTCGATCGGCGGCCTCGTCGGCGTGAACCGGGGCGGCGACATTCTGCGGTCGACCAGTCGCGGCACCACATCGGGCGCCAGTATCGCCGGCGTGAACGTCGGCGGGCTCGTGGGCGCGAACCTGCTCGGCAAGATCGCCGACGGCGCGGCGTTGGGGCGCGTGACGGGCGGCTCGGGCGGCACGGTGGGCGGGCTCGTCGGCGTCAATACCGGCAAGATCGTCCGGTCGAGCGCGAGCGGTCTCGTCGACGGCCGATACGCGCAAGCGATCGGCGGCTTCGTCGGCCTGAACCAGGGCATCGTGGCCGACAGCAACGCACTGGGCGCCGTCACGAGCGCATCGACGGGGTCGACCGGCGGTTTCGTCGGCATCAACCTGGGCGCCGACGCGAGCATCGACATGGCGGAAGCGCATGGCACGGTCACCGGCGGCCAGGGCGCCAACGGCGGCTTCGTCGGCAGTCACCTCGGGGGCCGGATTGCCCACTCGGTCGCGCGCGGCAAGACGGTCGGCGGCAACTACAGCAAGACGGGCGGCTTTGTCGGCAGCAACGCGGCGGCACTGACCAATGTCGATGCGAGCGGCGACGTGTCCGGCGGGAGCTATGCGTCGGTGGGCGGCTTCGCGGGCGCCAACACGGCGTCCGGCACGATCGAGATCGCGTCGGCCACCGGCAACGTGGCGGGCGGCTCGTCGAGCACCGTGGGCGGGTTTGCCGGCGAGAACCTCGGCACGGTGCGCGATGCGTCGGCGTCGGGAGCGGTTCGCGCCGGCTATTACGCGACGCTCGGCGGCCTGATCGGCCTGAACGCGGGGTTCGTCGAGCGCTCGGCCGCAAGCGGGCGGATCAACGTGTCGTCGTACCAGACCTTCGGCGGCCTCGTCGGCGTCAACCGGGGCACTTTCCGCAACAGCGTCACGTCCGGCGAGGCGGCGCTGCAGAAAGTTGCCGGTCTTAATCTCGGCGTGATCGAGTAATGCGACAGGCGGCGGGCGCGCATGACGGGTGCCCGCCGCCGATGCAACGGGAGACAGCATGAAGACGATTCAATGGCGCAGGCCCGGGCGAGTCGGCCGGGCGTTGCGTCGCCTGGCGATGGCGGGATACATGATGCTTGCATTCGGGACGCACGTCATGGCGCAAGGCAGTACCGGCGCGACGGCGCTGGAGTGCAGTTTCAGCAATATCGACGCGTCGCCCTGGAGCATGGTGACGCCGTTGACGAGTACGACCGCGGTAAACGCGACTCTGTATCAACGCACCGTGTCGCTCTTCGTCTCGTTCACGTACGGCTCGGCTCCGACGGCGCACGAACTCGTGGGTGCGGCGCATTGGACGTCGGGCAGTCTCGTCGAGAACGGCGTCGCGCAAACGAATGTCAATGGTATCGGCTTCAAATGGGCCGGCGTGTCCGGCGATAGCGTCGAGCGGATGCTGCAGCAAAGCGTGCTGCCGATGGCGACCGCGAAGCACGCGCTCATTCGCTCGGGCGAAGGCGGCAGCGACTCGCGAGTGATGCGCTTTCGGCAGTTTCTGGTGCTCGACAAGCCGGTTTCGCAGTTGCCGCAGGGCAAGCTGGTCGTCAAAAACCTGCCGGGCAATCCGACCGTCGCGATTTATGCGATCGACTTGCCGAAAGGTGTCGCGTCGGAGGGCGGCTCCGTGACGGTGCCGGAGCAGACGACGCCTCCGAACCTGTGCAAGCAGGTGAAGGCGTTTGTCGGCGTCGGCAACGTCTGCATTGGCAGCGAGTGCGAGATTCACGTGCCGAACCGCTGCGAGGTCGGGTCGAAGATGATCGTGCCGGTGACCCTCGGCAATTTCGCGATCAACAATTTTCCGACGTTGCACGCGATGTCGAAGCCGGTCAGTTTCGATATCACGCTCAGCCAGTGTGCGGCCGCGGCGAAGCCGTCGATCAGTTTCCGCGACAAGGCCGTGCAGCCGAATCCGGACAAGACGCTGCTGCAGCTGAACGCACCGGCCGGCCAGCCGGTCGCGCACGGATTCAACATCGTGATGACGAACGAGATGACCGGCGAGCGGATTGCCTATGGCGAACCGGGCACGGGCACCGCCTATCCGATGCGGCGCACGGGCGACCTGGCGACGATCCCGCTGAGCGCGCGGTACATCCGCACCGGCACGGATGGCGAGCTGCGGCCCGGAAACGCGAACGGGGCGGCGGAATTCACGTTTACGTTTCCGTGATGACGCGCATCGCAATGGGCGCGCTTCATCACGAAACCCGCTGAGCAAAGCACCATTTGTTGGTTCGGATTCGCCGCACGCGCTGATACGTTAGCGGCTTCGCGACGACACACTCCGTCGCGATGTTCTTCGAACCGGGCCGCCGCGCGATCCGCGGCGGCCTTCATAACAAATCAGGTCGTGCTCATGAAAATCCACACGCTCGCTACGTGGCTCGTCGGGGCTGCACTCATTACCGCAGGCACTGTCGCGCATGCGGACCGTCTCGACGATATCAAGAAGACTGGCGTGCTGCGCGTCGCGACGTTCGACAGCAACCCGCCGTTCGGTTATGTCGACGGCAAAAGCAATCACATCGTCGGCCTCGACGTCGACTATGCGAAGGCACTCGCCGACAAGCTCGGCGTGAAGCTGCAACTCCAGCCGACCAACCCCGCGAACCGCATCCCGTTCCTGACGTCCGGCAAGGTCGATCTGGTGCTCGCGAACTTCACGATCACCGACGAGCGCGCGAAGCAGGTCGACTTCAGCATTCCGTATTTCTCGTCGGGCCAGCAGTTTCTCGCGAAGAAGGGCGTGCTGAAATCGGCCGACCAGCTGAACGCGCTGCGCGTCGGTGCCGACAAGGGCACGACCAACGAAATCACGCTGCGCGAGAAATTCCCGAAGGCGACGATCGTCGCGTATGACGACACGCCGTTCGCGTTCGCCGCGCTGCGCGCCGGCAACGTGCAGGCGATCACGCAGGACGGCCCGAAGCTGATCGGCCTGCTCGCGAACGTGCCCGACAAGCAGAATTACGAGATCCCGGCGTTCACGATCTCGAACGACTACATGGGCGTCGGCGTGCCGAAGGGCGAGACGCGCCTGCTCGGCTTCGTCAACGACACGCTGAAGGGGCTCGAGGCGAACGGCCGCGCCGTGCAGATCTACGACGCATGGTTCGGGCCGACGACGAAGACGCCGCTCACGCGCATCTTCCGGATCGGCGACAAGACCTGATCCGCCTCGCACGTGCGCCGCGTTCGGCCGGACCATCGGCCTCGCGGCGTTTTCCGCTTTCTTCCGATCGCGCGCTTCGCGCCCGCAACACAGCATGCTCGGGTTGGCTCCCAAATATCTGTCCTGGCTCTGGCAGGGCTTTCTGCTGACACTCGGCCTCGCGGCTGCGTCGGCCGTCGCCGCGACCGCCGGTGGGCTGCTGCTCGCGGTGATGCGGCATGCACGCGGCACGGTGCCGCGCGCGGTGGCGGCTGCGTACGTCGTCACGTTCCGCAACACGCCGCTGCTCGTGCAGTTGCTGTTCTGGTATTTCGGTGTCGCGTCGCTGCTGCCCGACACGTGGATCGCGTGGCTGAACGCGCGCCATGCGTTGAGCATCGGCCCGTTCACGCTCGCATGGCCGTCGTTCGAATTCGTCGCGGGCTGGGTCGGGTTGAGCGCGTACACGGCCGCGTTCGTCGCCGAGGAATGCGAAGCGGGCCTGCGCGGCGTGCGGCGCGCGCAGCACGATGCGGCGGCTGCGCTCGGCCTCACGCCGATGCAGTCGCTGCGCTACGTGGTGCTGCCGCAGGCCGTGCGCATCGCGTTGCCGCCGCTGTTCGGCCAATACATGAATCTCGTGAAGAACTCGTCGCTCGCGATGGCGATCGGCGTGGCCGAGCTGTCGTATGCATCGAGGCAGGTCGAGACCGAGACGTTCAAGACGTTCGCCGCATTCGGCGTCGCGACCGTGCTGTACGTCGCGGCGGTGGCCGCGATCGAAGCAGGCGCGTATGCGGCGACGCAATGGCGCGACCGGCTGGGAGCGGGGCGCTGACGATGGATTTTTCGCTACTGTTCGCCAATCTGCCGTACCTGCTCGTCGGCGCATTTCCGGAAGGGCCGCTCGGCGGGGCCGCGCTGTCGCTGCTGCTCGCGATCGCGTCGGCCGTCGCATCGGCCGTGCTCGGCATCGCGCTCGGCGTTGCGATGGCGCTCGCGCGCGGCCCGGCGCGCGTGCTGTTGCTCGCGTTCATCGGCTTTTTCCGCGCGATTCCGGTGCTGATGCTGATTTTCTGGACCTACTTCCTGATGCCGATGCTGCTGCACATGGACGTGCCGGGGCTTGCGACGGTCGTGTGTGCGCTCGCGCTGATCGGCGGTGCGTATCTCGCGCACGCGGTGCATGCGGGCATCGTCGCGGCGGGCGACGGGCAATGGCAGGCCGGGCTGTCGCTCGGGCTCACGCGCTGGCAGACGGTGCGCTACGTGCTGCTGCCGCAGGCGATCCGGATCATGACGCCGTCGTTCGTCAACCAGTGGGTCGCGCTTGTGAAGGACACGTCGCTTGCGTATATCGTCGGCGTGCCGGAGCTGTCGTTCGTCGCGACGCAGGTGAACAACCGGCTGATGGTGTATCCGGCGCCGATCTTCCTGTTCGTCGCGCTGATTTATCTGGTGCTGTGCACGTCGCTCGACGGCGTGGCACGCTGGCTGCTGTCGCGTCGCCCGCGCGCGGAACGCGCTGCGCAGGTGGCGGGCGAGTGCACGGAACCCGCACGATAAAGGCATGTTGCGGCTGTCTCGCGATGCCGGTGAGGATGTGTCGGTGAATCTGCGCAGCCGACAGCCCACCAGGCAGTACGGACAAGGACGGTAGAGGGCCGGCCGCGCGCGCCGCTGTTCATCGAGCGACGGCGGGCGGCAGGTGCATCACGACGCGGCGTAGTGCGTATTGAAGACCGCGCGCAGCGTCGAGGTGTCGATCGCGAAATCGCCCCACAGCGGCCCGTCGTTCTGCGCGAACGCGAACGGCGCCGTATTGATCGACGCGAGGCGGAGGCGCCATTGCGCCGCTTCCTGGCGGAAGGCGGTGAGCTGCATGTCGGACAGCGCCGTCTGCGCGCTCGCGAGCGTGACGAGCGGATCGACCGGATTGTTCGCGACGCGCACTTCGAAGTGCAGGTGCGGGCCTGTTGCGGCGCCGGTCATCCCGACCGAGCCGATGCGCTGGCCCTGCTTCACGGTCTCGCCTGTCTTGAGGCCGTGCGCGAACGCGGACAGGTGCGCGTAGTAGGTCGAATAACCATCGGCGTGATCGACGATCACGTAGTGGCCGTAGCCGCCCGGATCGGTACCGACGAACGACACGACGCCGTCGGCCGCGGCGTCGACGGGCGTGCCGGTCGGCGCGGCGAGATCGACGCCCGTGTGGAACGCCATCGCTTGCGACAGCGGATGGATGCGCTCGCCGAAGAACGAGCTGATGCGCGTCCACTTGACCGGCATCGTGAAGGCGGCGGCTTCGAGCGGCGAGCCGTCGAGCGCGTAGTACGCGCCGTGCTCGGCGCCCGGCGCGCGGAACCAGATCGCGCCGAAGGTGCGGCCGGCGACGCGCAGTTCGAGCGCGGTGAGGCGCGGCGTGCCGTCGTTCGACTCGAACGCGACGCGGTAATAGTCGCCGCGCTGCGCGCTCGCACGCATCGCGACCTTGCCGCTGACGAGATCGCCGAGCTGGATGCGCACCTCGGGCGGCACGTCGAGACGGTTCAGCGTATCGGACAGCGTGAGCTCGATGTCGCCCGCGCGCATGCCGTGCTGGTTTTCAGGGGCCGCGAACTGGAACAGGCTCGCATAGCCGAGCATGTCGTTGCGGTGTGCGCTGAGCGGTGCGAACAGGCCCGGCTGCTGGCTGCGATCGTGGCGTTCGCCGGCATCGTTGCGCTCGCCGATCGTGCGGGCGAGCTCGCTCGTCACGAAATGCTGCGCGGTGGGAAACGGCGTGTCGGACAGCACGCGCTGCGGCAGCGCGGCCGTGCCCGAGTCGACGGCGCCCGGCAATTGCGACACGGCCGGCAGTGCGGCGAGGCCGAGGGCGGCGAGGGCGCCGAGCACGGCGGCCGGCACGAGCGCGCGCGCAATGCGCTGCGCGCGGCCGGGCGCGAAAGCATCAGGGGTAGCGGCAGACTTGACCAAGGTGTCCACATCCAGGAAAGCGGTTCAAAGGGGTGTGGGCAGGGTCCACCGGCGGCACAGCCGTCGGGCAGCGACGGGGCGGGCGGCGGGCGTGCAACAAAACAGGCCCCGCCAGGGGCCTGTGTCGTTTCCGTTCGACCCAACGCGCGGGGCGGGCCCGCTTCGAACGGCGGCGTGCATACCGGGTCGTACCCGGTTATCACGAAGACGCTAAAGAAAGATGACAGCGTCAGTCTACCGATGTTCCGCGAAACGTTAAAAATTTTAAAGGGGGTCAGCTCATTCGTTTCGCAGTGCGGTAAATCGGGTTAAATCAGCATTTATTACGACAATTTCAATCAGTCCGGCAATTTGTGCGCGCGGCTGCGCAACGCGGCGGACGTGCGCACGGTGTCGAAGCCGGCGTCGAGCATGGCCTCGGCGTCGTTCCACAGGTTGCCGCGCAGCCGGTTGGTCCAGATCATCGACGCGAACACGCCTTCGAGCAGCGACACGAGATAGACGGCGGCCAGATGCACGTCGAGATCGGCGGCGATTTCGCCGGCCGCGATCGCGCGGCGCAGCAGTGCCTTCGTGATCCGCAGCATCTGCAATTCGAGCAGCATGCGGCGCCGCTGCAGCGCGCCGTTCTCTTCGCTCTGCTCGCACTTCGTATAGAGGATCACGAGCACGCGCTGCATCGGCCCCGGCTCGCCGCATTCCTGCAGATAGTGCGATGCGGCGTGCCGCAGCGTGGCGAGCGGGGGCAGCCCCTCGCCCGCGTCGAAGCCTTCCGACGTGCGCGCGAACGCGCGGTCGCACATCGCGAGACACACTTCCATCTTGTTGCGGTAGTGGCCGTAGACGGCGCCGCGCGACATCCCGGCGGCCTCGGCGAGATCGGCCATCGCGGTTTGCGCCACGCCTTTCTCGAGCAGCACGAGCTCGGCGGCGTCGAGGATCCGGTGCTTGATGGCGAGCGATTCTTCGCGGGTCTTGCGGGCCATGTCCTGAGATTCCTTACAGTTCGCTGTCGTTTTATTGAGACAGTGTGACGGTCAGATTGAAGGGGCGTGTATTTAATCAGTCGTGACTGATTATAATCGGCCACCCTGAGCTGCCGCATTTTATCGGCGGCGATCGATCCGAGGTCACACATGAATAACAATCGCTCCCTGTTGCGCCACCGGCTGGCGCCGTTCGCGCTGGCGGCCGTGCTGGCCCTGGCCGGATGTGGAAAGGGCGACAAGGACACCGCGCCGGAGACCGCGAAACAGGCCACGGTCGTGACGGTGCATCCGACGGCCGTGCCGATGACCGTCGAACTGCCGGGCCGGCTCGACGCATACCGGCAGGCGGAAGTGCGCGCGCGGGTCGCGGGCATCGTGACCGCCCGCACCTATGAGGAAGGCCAGGAAGTGAAGCAGGGCGCGGTGCTGTTCCGCATCGATCCCGCGCCGCTGAAGGCTGCGCGCGACGCCGCGCAGGGTGCGTTCGCGAAGGCGCAGGCCGCCGCGCTCGCGGCGAGCGACAAGCGCCGCCGTTACGACGATCTCGTGCGCGACCGCGCAGTGAGCGAGCGCGACCACACCGAGGCCGTTGCCGGCGACACGCAGGCGAAGGCCGACGTCGCGTCCGCGAAGGCGGAGCTCGCACGGGCACAGTTGCAGCTCGACTATGCGACCGTCACCGCGCCGATCGCGGGCCGCGCACGGCGCGCGCTCGTGACCGAAGGCGCGCTCGTCGGCCAGGACCAGGCGACGCCGCTCACGACCGTCGAGCAGCTCGATCCGATCTACGTGAACTTTTCGCAGCCGGCCGCCGACGTCGACGCGCTGCGCCGCGCGGTGAAGAGCGGGCGGGCAACGGGCATCGCGCAACACGACATCGCGGTGACGCTGCTGCGCGCCGACGGCACCGCGTATCCGCTGAAGGGCAAGCTGCTGTTCAGCGATCTCGCGGTCGATCCGACCACCGACACCGTCGCGATGCGCGCGCTGTTCCCGAATCCGGAGCGCGAGTTGCTGCCGGGCGCGTATGTGCGGATCGCGCTCGACACGGCCGTCGACCAGCGGGCGATCCTCGTGCCGCGCGATGCGCTGCTGCGCACGACCGACCGTACGTCGGTGCGGGTCGTCGGTACGAACGGCAAGGTCAAGGACGTCGAGGTCGTGGCCGACCAGATGACCGGCCATGACTGGCGCATCACGCGCGGCCTCGCGGGCGGCGAGCGCGTGATCGTCGACAACGCCGCGCAGTTCGCGCCCGATACGGCCGTCAAGCCCGTCGAGCAGGCGCCGCCGTCGCAGGCGGTGCCGGCAGCAGCCGCTTCGCAGGCGGCCGCCCGTCAAACCTGACTGGTTAACACCACACCACCATGGCACGTTTCTTCATCGATCGCCCCGTCTTCGCGTGGGTGATCGCAATCTTCATCATGCTGGGCGGCGCATTCGCGATTCGCGCGCTGCCCGTGGCGCAGTACCCGGACATCGCACCGCCCGTCGTCAGCATCTATGCGACGTACCCGGGCGCGTCCGCGCAGGTCGTCGAGGAATCGGTGACCGCGCTGATCGAGCGCGAAATGAACGGCGCGCCGGGGCTGATGTATACGTCGGCCACCAGCAGCGCCGGGATGGCGTCGCTGTACCTGACGTTCAAGCAGGGCGTGAATGCCGATCTCGCGGCCGTCGAAGTGCAGAACCGGCTGAAGACGGTCGAGGCGCGGCTGCCCGAACCGGTACGGCGTGACGGTATCCAGGTCGAGAAGGCCGCCGACAACATCCAGTTCGTGGTGTCGCTGACGTCCGACGACGGGCGGATGACCGGCGTGCAGCTCGGCGAATATGCGTCGGCGAACGTCGTGCAGGCACTGCGTCGCGTCGAGGGCGTCGGCAAGGTGCAGTTCTGGGGCGCCGAGTACGCGATGCGGATCTGGCCCGACCCGGTGAAGATGGCCGGGCACGGCCTCACCGCGTCCGATATCGCGTCGGCGGTGCGCGCACACAACGCGCGCGTGACGATCGGCGACATCGGCCGCACCGCAGTGCCGGCCAGCGCGCCGATCGCGGCGACCGTGTTCGCCGATGCACCGCTCAAGACGCCCGCCGACTTCGGCGCGATCGCGCTGCGCACGCAGGCCGACGGCTCCGCGCTGTACCTGCGCGACGTCGCACGCATCGAGTTCGGCGGCAACGACTACAACTACCCGTCGTACGTGAACGGCAAGGTCGCGACCGGGATGGGCATCAAGCTCGCGCCGGGCTCGAACGCGGTCTCCACCGAGAAGCGCGTGCGCGCGACGATGGACGAGCTGTCCGCGTATTTCCCGCCGGGCGTGAAATACCAGATCCCGTACGAGACGTCGTCGTTCGTGCGCGTGTCGATGAACAAGGTCGTCACGACGCTGATCGAGGCCGGCGTGCTCGTGTTCCTCGTGATGTTCCTGTTCATGCAGAACCTGCGGGCGACGCTGATCCCGACGCTCGTCGTGCCGGTCGCGCTCGCGGGCACGTTCGGCGTGATGTATGCGGCGGGCTTCTCGATCAACGTGCTGACGATGTTCGGGATGGTGCTCGCGATCGGCATCCTCGTCGACGACGCGATCGTCGTGGTCGAGAACGTCGAGCGGCTGATGGTCGAGGAGGGGCTCGGGCCCTACGATGCGACCGTCAAGGCGATGAAGCAGATCAGCGGCGCGATCATCGGGATCACCGTGGTGCTGACGTCGGTGTTCTTGCCGATGGCGTTCTTCGGTGGCGCGGTGGGCAACATCTACCGGCAGTTCGCGCTGTCGCTCGCGGTGTCGATCGGCTTCTCGGCCTTCCTCGCACTGTCGCTGACGCCCGCGCTGTGTGCGACGCTGCTCAAGCCGGTGTCCGGCGACCATCACGAGAAGCGCGGCTTCTTCGGCTGGTTCAACCGCTTCGTCGCAAACTCGACGCAGCGCTATGCGACGCGCGTCGGCACGATGCTGAAGAAGCCGGTGCGCTGGCTCGTCGTGTACGGCGCGCTGACCGGGGCCGCGGCGCTGATGCTCACGCAGCTGCCGACCGCGTTCCTGCCGGACGAGGACCAGGGCAACTTCATGGTGATGGTGATCCGCCCGCAAGGCACGCCGCTCGCGGAAACGATGCAGAGCGTGCGGGAAGTCGAGTCGACCATCCGCCGCGACGAGCCGGCCGCCTACACGTATGCGCTCGGCGGTTTCAACCTGTACGGAGAAGGGCCGAACGGCGGGATGATCTTCGTTACGCTGAAGAACTGGAAGGAGCGCAAGTCCGAAGACGCGCACGTGCAGGCGATCGTCGCGCGCATCAACGAGCGCTTCGCGGGCACGCCGAACACGACGGTGTTTGCGATGAACTCGCCGGCGCTGCCCGATCTCGGCTCGACGAGCGGCTTCGACTTCCGGCTGCAGAACCGCGGCGGGCTCGACTACGCGACGTTCAGCGCCGCGCGCGAGCAGCTGCTCGCGACGGGCCGCAAGGATCCGGCGTTGACCGACCTGATGTTCGCCGGCACGCAGGACGCGCCGCAGTTGAAGCTCGACATCGATCGCGCGAAGGCGTCCGCACTCGGCGTGTCGATGGACGAGATCAACACGACGCTCGCGGTGATGTTCGGCTCCGACTATATCGGCGACTTCATGCACGGCACGCAGGTGCGGCGCGTGATCGTGCAGGCCGACGGGCTGCACCGGCTCGATCCGGACGACGTGAAGAAGCTGCGCGTGCGCAACTCGCATGGCGAGATGGTGCCGCTCGCGGCGTTCACGACGCTGCACTGGACGCTCGGGCCGCCGCAGCTCACGCGCTACAACGGCTTTCCGTCGTTCACGATCAACGGCTCGGCCGCGGAAGGCCACAGCAGCGGCGAGGCGATGGCCGCGATCGAGCGGCTCGCCGGTAAGCTGCCGGCCGGCACCGGCTACTCGTGGTCGGGGCAATCGTTCGAAGAGCGGCTGTCGGGCGCGCAGGCGCCGATGCTGTTCGCGCTGTCGGTGCTCGTCGTGTTCCTCGCGCTCGCGGCGCTTTACGAGAGCTGGTCGATTCCGTTCGCGGTGATGCTGGTCGTGCCGCTCGGCGTGATCGGCGCGGTGCTCGGCGTCACGCTGCGGATGATGCCGAACGACATCTACTTCAAGGTGGGGCTGATCGCGACGATCGGGCTGTCCGCGAAGAACGCGATCCTGATCGTCGAAGTCGCGAAGGACCTGGTCGCGCAGCGCATGTCGCTCGTCGACGCGGCGCTCGAGGCCGCGCGCCTGCGGCTGCGGCCGATCGTGATGACGTCGCTCGCGTTCGGCGTCGGCGTGCTGCCGCTGGCGTTCGCGTCGGGCGCCGCGTCCGGCGCGCAGATGGCGATCGGCACCGGCGTGCTGGGCGGCGTGATCACGGCGACCGTGCTCGCGGTGTTCCTCGTCCCGCTGTTTTTCGTGATCGTCGGCCGCCTGTTCGACGTCGGCCCGCGCCGGCGCGGCGGGGCGCAGCCGGCGACGATGGAGGGTTCCCAATGATGTTTGCGCTCAATGCACGCGCCGCGCTGCGGGTTCAGGTAGCGCTGGCCGCCGCGCTCGCGCTGGCCGGCTGCACGCTCGCGCCGCGTTACGAGCGGCCGGCGGCGCCGGTGCCGGCTACCTATGCGCCGGTCGACGGCGGTGCCGCACCCGCGGCGGCCGCAACGTCGCCCGCCGACGCCGCGCTGCTCGACGACTGGCGCACGTACTTTACCGATGCCGCGCTGCAGGCATGGATCGATGCGGCGCTCGCGAACAACCGCGACCTGCGGGTCGCGGCCGGCCGGCTCGAGGAAGCGCGTGCGCTGTACGGCGTGCAGCGCGCGGACCTGATGCCGTCGGTCGATGCGAATCTGGGCTATGACCGTGCGCGTCAGTACGATCCGGTCGTGCGCGAAAGCGCGATCAGCGGGCTGTATCGCGCGGGCGTCGGCATCAGCGCGTACGAGCTCGACCTGTTCGGCCGCGTGCGCAGTCTGTCCGACGCGGCGCTCGCCGAGTATTTCGCGACGGCCAACGCACAGCGCACGGTGCGTATCGGCGTGATTGCCGATGTGGCGGGCGCGTACGTCTCGGAGCGCTCGCTGCACGAACAGCTCGCGTTGGCGCAGCGTACGCTGGATGCACGCGAACGCATGGCCGCGCTCACGCAGCGCCGCTATGCAGCCGGCACGAGCGACGCGATCGAGCTGCGCTCGGCCGAGATGCTGGTGGCCTCCGCGCGCGCGTCGCAGGCCGCACTGGAGCGCGAGCATGCGCAGTCCGTGCGGGCGCTGCAGTTGCTCGCGGGCGATTTCGCGCGCAACGCGCCCGGCGACACGACCGCGCTCGACACGCTGTCGATCGCGCCCGTGGCGCCCGGCGCGCCGAGTGCGCTCCTCGAGCGGCGGCCGGACATCCGGCAGGCGGAGGCACGGCTCAAGGCCGCCAACGCGCAGATCGGCGCCGCGCGTGCGGCGTTCTTCCCGCGCATCACGCTGACGACCGATTACGGCTCGGTCAGCGACGCATTCTCGAGCCTGTTTACCGGCGGCACGGGCGTGTGGACGTTCGCGCCGCGCATCACGCTGCCGATCTTCGCGGGCGGACGCAATCGCGCGAACCTCGACGTCGCGAACGCGCGCAAGCACATCGCGGTGGCCGAATACGAGAAGACGGTGCAGACCGCGTTCCGCGAAGTGGCCGACGCATTCGCCGCGCGCGACTGGATCGATCGCCAGCTCGTCGCGCAGCAGGACGTGTATGCGGCCGACGGCGCGCGGCTGAAGCTCGCGGAGCGCCGCTACGCGGGTGGTGTGGCGACGTATCTCGAACTGCTCGACGCGCAGCGCAGTACCTACGAGTCGGGGCAGGAGCTGATCCGGCTCAAGCAGCTCAGGCTCGCGAATGCGATCACGCTGTACCGCGCGCTCGGCGGCGGCTGGTCGCCGGTGTCGGCGGAGGCCGAGGCGTCCGCGTAATACCCGTCGCCTGACGCGGCAGCGCGTCAGGCGGCACAACGGCGGCGGTACGATGCGACGTGCCGCCGCCGTTTTCTTCAACCGATATCGCTGTTCTCGCGCTATCTTTCCCCACCGATATTCCCCTCCGACAGGCCGGGCAGGACGTTTTTCATCCTGCGGCAGCGCGCACATGCGCGTTCCGGAACGGCCTGCGTCCGGCGACCGTTCGTGTCGCAATCCCGCGCAAACGTGTGCGGTTCATTTTTCCTTTTCTCGCGCCTGCGATGCGACCCGGATGTCGGGTTCCGGCGGCCACGCAGGCACGCGCTTTCCGATCCGGAATTGACGCCCGGATTAATCCATGTATTGGAAATAATGAGGGCGGCAAAGTGTCGCAGTAAAACGTTTGTATTTATATCGCAATCGTTTGCGCGAAAAAATTGGCTTGATTAAATCGTCGGTTAATTTCCTGTTTGTTGAAAATGATTTGATATTGGCGTTGTCGTCTGACAACGATGGCGGAGCCGGACAATGTTTTGTCTTTTTCCGGGGGGATCTTGCGGGAGCCTTTGCCAGCAAGGAGGAGCGGGGTGGCGTCGGTTGTCGACCGGAAATATCTTTAATCTTCAATTGCTTCCGAAAAATAAAGAAGGACTGCGGATAAAAATAAACGGATTGAAAATTGACGGGAAAGAGTGTGAATTTAGAGGGGTGAATCGGACATTGTCAGAGGGATTTGACAATGATTTACAGAAAACTTTCATGTTTATCTCGATAATGCCGCCTCGTGACGGACGGGAGCCACCACACGCTGCCGTTTGTGTCCGCCACGTCATCTACTCCATTTGCACTCCTTACGGGTAACGTCATGAAAAAATCCCTCCTGACCGCTGTCGCACTCGCGGCCCTGTCGACCTCGGCTTTCGCAGCGGGCACCGGCACGATCAACTTCAAGGGCGAGATCGTCGCGGGCGCATGCGGCATCGATTCGGGTTCGGTCAACCAGACCGTGCAGCTCGGCAAGGTGCCGACCAACGCGTTCACGAAGGCTGGCGACAAGTCCCAGCCGGTTACGTTCCAGATCACGCTGACGGATTGCGACACCAGCGTGTCGAAGCAGGCGAAGTTCACGTTCACAGGCACGTCGAACGCAACGCAGCCGAAGCTGCTCGCAACGATCGGTTCCGCAACCAACGTCGGCATCCGTCTGCAGAGCGCGTCGGGTGAAGACCTCGACAACGGCGTCGAGCAAGCTGCGCCGACGCTGCTGTCGAAGGGCAACAACACCGTGACGTTCGGGGCGCGCTACGAAGCGACGGCTGCCGGCGTGACGCCGGGTACGGCCGACAGCGTCGCGAACTTCACGGTTCGCTACGAGTAAGCGCCTGTATCGGAGGAGGGGTGCGTGCATCCCTTCCTCCCTCTTCTTTCCTTCCTGTTTTCTTCTCCTCGGACTTCCGGTAGCGCCGCGTGCGAATCAGACATTCCTTCCTTTGCGTCTCCGTGCTGGTTGTCGGCAGCCAGAGCCATGCGACGGAATTCAATTCGTCGTTCCTCGACATCGGCGGAACGAGCAACGTCGACCTGTCGCAGTTCTCGCAGCCCGACTTCACGCTGCCGGGCGAGTACATGCTCGACGTGCAGGTCAACGACCTGTTCCTCGGGCTGCAGGCGATCGAGTTCGTGGCCGTCGACACGTCCGGTGCGGGCAAGCCATGCCTGCGTCCGGAACTCGTCGCGCGGTTCGGCCTGAAGCCGTCGCTTGCGAAGGACCTGCCGCGTTTCCAGGGCGGAAGCTGCGTCGACCTGACGGCGATCGAAGGGGCGACCGTGCGTTACCTGAAAAGCGACGGGCGGCTCAAGATCACGATTCCGCAGGCCGCGCTCGAGTTCACCGATTCGACCTACCTGCCGCCGGAGAACTGGTCCGAAGGGATTCCCGGCGCGATGCTCGACTATCGCGTGATCGCGAACACCAACCGCAGCTTCGGCGCGGCAGGCCGACAGACGAATTCGATCCAGGCCTACGGGACGATCGGCGCGAACTGGGACGCATGGCGCTTTCGTGGCGACTACCAGGCGCAGTCGAACGTCGGCAACACGGCGTACGCGGACCGAACGTTCCGCTTCAGCCGGCTTTACGCATTTCGCGCGCTGCCGTCGATCCAGTCGACCGCGACGTTCGGCGACGACTACCTGAGCTCCGACATTTTCGACACGTTCGCGCTGACGGGCGCGTCGATCCGCAGCGACGACCGCATGCTGCCGCCGTCGTTGCGCGGCTATGCGCCGCTGATCTCGGGCGTCGCGCGCACCAACGCGACCGTGACCGTGTCGCAGGCAGGCCGCGTGCTGTACGTGACGCGCGTGTCGCCGGGCGCCTTTGCGCTGCAGAACATCAACACGAGCGTGCAGGGCACGCTCGACGTCGCGGTCGAGGAAGAGGACGGCAGCGTGCAGCGCTTCCAGGTGACGACGGCCGCCGTGCCGTTCCTCGCGCGTACCGGGCAATTGCGCTACAAGATGGCGCTCGGCAAGCCGCGCCAGTTCGGCGGCGCCGGCATTACGCCATTCTTCGGTTTCGGCGAAGTGGCATACGGCCTGCCGCTGGACTTCACCGTGTACGGCGGTTTCATCGCCGCGTCGGGCTATACGTCGATCGCGCTGGGCCTCGGTCGCGATTTCGGATCGTTCGGCGCGCTGTCGGCCGACGTCACGCATGCGCGGGCGCGCCTGTGGTGGAACGGCGCGACACGCAACGGCAACTCGTACCGCGTCAACTATTCGAAGCACTTCGACACGCTCGATGCCGACGTGCGCTTCTTCGGCTACCGTTTTTCGGAGCGCGAGTACACGAACTTCGCGCAGTTCACGGGCGATCCGACTTCATACGGCCTTGCCAACAGCAAGCAGCGCTATTCGGCGTCGATGTCCAAGCGCTTCGGCGACACGTCGACCTATTTCTCGTACGACCAGACGACCTACTGGGCGCGCGCGTCCGAGCAACGCGTCGGCATCACGCTGACGCGCGCGTTCTCGATCGGCGCGCTGCGCAACGTAAGCGTGAACGTGTCGGCATTTCGCACGCAGAGCGCGGGCGCGAGCGGCAACCAGTTCTCCGTCACCGCGACGCTGCCGATCGGCGTCAAGCACACCGTCACGTCGAACGTGACGACGGGCAGCGGCAGTACGAGCGTGAACGCCGGCTACATCTACGACGATGCGGACGGCCGTACCTACCAGATCAACACGGGCGCGACCGACGGTCGTGCATCGGCGAACGCGAGCTTCCGGCAGCGCTCGTCGACGTACCAGCTCACCGCGCAGGCGTCGACGCTTGTCAATTCGTATGCGGCCGCGTCGCTCGAGGTCGACGGCTCGTTCGTCGCGACGCAGTACGGCATCTCCGCGCACGCGAACGGCAACGCGGGCGATACGCGCTTGCTGGTGTCCACCGACGGCGTGCCCGACGTACCGCTGTCCGGCTCGCTCACGCATACCGATTCGCGCGGCTATGGGGTGCTCGACGGCATCTCGCCGTACAACGTGTACGACGCGACCGTCAACGTCGAGAAGCTGCCGCTCGAAGTGCAGGTGACGAACCCGATCCAGCGCATGGTGCTGACCGACGGCGCGATCGGCTTCGTGAAGTTCACTGCCGCGCGCGGTAGCAACCTGTACCTGACGCTGACCGATGCGACCGGCAAGCCGTTGCCGTTCGGCGCGTCCGTGCAGGACGCGGTGAACGGCAAGGAACTCGGCATCGTCGGCGAGGGCGGTGCAGCGTTCCTGACCCAGGTTCAGCCGAAATCCACGCTCGCGGTGCGGGCGGGCGAACGCACGCTTTGCACGGTCGACGCACTGCCGAACCAGCTTCAACTCGAAGGCACGCCGATTCCGGTGACGTGCCAGACACCCGGCGAGTCGCATGCAGCGGCTGCGCGGGTCGAACGATGATTTCACGGATCCAGCGATGAACCATTCCCTCTCCCTTTCCTTTCCGCGGCGCGCATGGTGCGTGCTGGCCACCGCCGGCGCGCTGCTCGCGGGTGCCGCGCAGGCGGCGATCGTGCCGGACCGCACACGCGTGATCTTCAACGAAGGCGAACAGGCTGCGATCGTCACGATCACCAACAAGAGCACGACCTATCCGTATCTCGTGCAGTCTTGGCTCGAGGACGAGAAACACAACAAGATCACGTCGCCGCTGATGGTCGTGCCGCCGCTGCAGCGTGTCGAAGCGAACGAGCGCAACGTGCTGCGGATCGCGAAGCTGCCGGGTGCCGAGCTGCCGGCCGATCGCGAAACGGTGTTCTACCTGAACATTCGCGAAGTACCGCCGAAGAGCGATGTGCCGAACTCGCTGCAGATCGCGCTGCATACGCAGATGAAGCTGTTCTACCGGCCGAAGGCCGTGCAGCCGGTGCGCGACGAGGACTGGACGCTGCCGATGACGCTGCGGGTGGACGCGGCCGCGCACAAGCTGGTGTTCGACAACCCGACGCCCTATCACATCACGATCGTCGACGTGGCGTCGGGCGCACAGAAGACGCCCGTGCCGCTGGAGCCGGTGATGGTCAGCCCGATGAGCTCGGCCGACGTGCCGTTCAAGGCCGCGACGCCGTCGACGCTGTTCGTCACGCATGTGGACGACTACGGCGGCCAGGTGGCGGTGGAGTATGCGTGCGAGGCGGGTGCGTGCAAGAGCGTGAAGAAATGAGCTGGGGCACGCGAAGCGGGGTGACGACGCGGATGCCCAAGTGGCTCCGATGGTGTGTGCTCGCGCTGTTCGTCGCGCTTGCGCAGCCGGCGTGGGCGTTGAAATGTGTCGCGAACGGCAGCGGCATGTCGCTGACCGAATCGATCGGCAATGTCGCGTCGTATCCGACCGACGCGCCGGACGGCTACGTGATCTGGGTCTCGCCACCGCGCACGACGACCGGCTATTGCTACAAGGATATCCCCAGGCTGCAGAACTTTCCCGAGCCGGTTTACTTCTACGCGAATCCGGCGACGCAGAATCCGGCTGCATGGGGGCTCGAAGTCGGCATTCGCTACGGTGGCAAAGACCATTTCGGGCACGGCAGCCTGCTGGGTGATCGCATCGAAACGGGCAGCTCCGTGGGCGTGTGCTATTTGAGTGATTGGGAGGTCGGGCAAGGGCGGTGCCCCAAGGTGCCGATCAGCATCACGTATCAGATTGTCGTGCGCAAGCGCGGAACGTGGGTGACGCCGCCGTCGGACACCTACGCGGTGTTCCAGTTCGACGGCGAGCGCGGGCTGAACAGCAATGGAAGTTTCCGCTACTACCTGAGCGGGCTGCAAAAACTCAAGCCGACGCCATGCACCGTCGACGTGCTGGTGACGCCCGAGCCCGGTATCGTCAATTTCGGCCAGGTGCAGGCGTCCGGCAATGGCTTCCTGCCGGCCGTGCCGCGCAAGCGGTTTTCGCTGTCGCTGACGAAGAAATGCAGCATCCCGGTGCGCGTCGACGGTTACTTTGAAGCGACGAAGGGCGACGTGCAGAACGGCTTGCTGGTGCCTGAAAGCAAGAGCAACTTCGGCATTGGCCTGGAAGACAGCCAGGGCAAGGCGATCGAATTCAACAAGCAATTCACGCTCGCGCAGTTTGCGGCCAACGTCGCCAATCAGACCGTGTTGCTCGATGCGGTGCTCAAGTCGTTCGGACCACCGAAGATCGGGCCGTTCGACGCGTCGGCGACGATCCGGATTTTTCTGTATTGAGCGCTGTGCGGCGTGAGCGGCGTGCGTTGCATCGTGCGACGCAGGGTGTTGCCGCAGAGTCGGTAAAACGAAAAAAACGCCGGCTTGCCGGCGTTTTTCACATCTGCTGCGCGAGGCTCAGCGCACCCAGCGGCACATCTTGTGATGGTGATGGTCGAAGTGACACACCCGGTGCGGATGCGCCTCGGCGATGGCCGGCACGAGTACGGCAGCGGCGAGCGCCGCGACGGTCAGGGTTTTCAGTAGCGTCTTCATGTTGAGGTGCGGTCGTTGAATTGCAGGTCACGGGAGCGGCGGGGCCTTACCACTGCGGCCGCTGGTCGTCGCGATGGTCGTCCCGGCGATCGTCGCGGCGGTCGTCATGCCCGCCCGGATGCTGAGCCTCCCAGTCGCGGCGCTCCCAGTAGCGATTGCCGTCCCAGTAGCGATCGCCATGCCAGCCGATCGTGACTTCGGCCGGGGCAGGATAGGCGACGCAACCAGTGAGCATCACGCTCGACAGCGCGCCCACCATGACAGCGGATAACACGATGGATTTCATGTTGTTCTCCCTTGGAAACGGCAAGTCGATCGTACGAGCCCTCAAAATTTCACGTGGTAATAAGTTGCTACCGCGCATGACAGGCGCAGGCGTTTCGTCAGACTCGTGAAAGATCGTGTCGGCGCGACGCGAGCCATGCGCGCCGGACGGACGCGCGGGTGGCCGCGTGCCGCGACCGGCCGCACGCGTCCCGTCTGTTCATGCAACGATTCCGGCGATTATTCAGACAAATCCTGGTAGTCGAAAGGGTCATCCTGTAATCGGATTGAGAATGATTTGCGTTTACGTTAAATTGCGCTATCTCGGAATTTGACGGAGCAGATCGATGGCGATGGCGGAAGTGCTCGACCGACCGGCGGCGGCAGCGCCGAACCCGTTCCTCGGCCGTAATTCCGATCGGCCGCTGCGTGCGTGCCGTACCGCGGAGCCCCGTGCGCAGGGGGCATTGCTCGACGTGCTGATCTCGCATCGCACGATGCTCGTCAATGTCGCGCGCGGCTTCGTCGGCTGCGCGAGCCGCGCCGAGGATGTCGTACACGACGTGTTCGTGAAGCTCGTCGAATTCCCGAACCAGGACGCGGTGCGCCAGCCGGTCGCGTACGTGACGCGGATGGTGCGCAATGCGTCGATCGACGCGTGCCGCCGGCAAAGCCTCGAGAACGTCTATCACACGGAAGAGGACGACGGCTTCGACGTGCCGTCGCCCGAGCCGACGCCGGAAGCCGCGCTGCTGACGCGCGACACGCTGCGGCGCGTGTGGGCCGCCCTCGACGACCTGCCGGCGCGCAGCCGCGCGGCATTCGAGATGGTGCGGCTGCGCGAGGAGACGCTGCAGACCGCGGCGCGCGCGCTGAACGTGTCGCAGACGCTCGTGCATTTCATGGTGCGCGACGCGGAGCGCCACTGCGCGGAATGCCTCGACGCGTGCCATCGCGGCGTCGCGTGCCCGGTGTTCCTGGGCGGTCGCGCACGGCGCCGGTAAAAAACCGCGCCGGCCAATCGTCTATCAGACAGGAGCGGCCGACACCGCCGCTTCGCCACCTTCAACCGCCTCAGCGATTTCCGATCATGACGCAAGCCACGACGCCTTCCGCCGACACCGACGACCTCGTCTATACGGTCGTCATCAACGACGAAGAACAGTATTCGATCTGGCCGACGTTCCGGCCCGTGCCGGCCGGCTGGCGCGAGGTCGGCGTGAGCGGCCCGAAAGCCGACTGTCTCGCGCACATCGAGACAGTCTGGACCGACATGCGCCCCGCGAGCCTGCGCCGCGCGATGGACGGCGAGCGCGCATCGCGCGCGTCGTGACCCGCTGCGCCGTGATCCGGCGCGCCACCTGAAGAGGACGTTGCATGACCCTGCTTACGTTGCCGACGCTCGACGACCTGCGTATCGAGCCGGGGCTGCCCACCGTCGTGTCGCCGCGCGGCAGCGACGGGATGTCGATCGACGACGTCGCGCCGCTCGCGCGCAAGATCGCGGCCGACACGCTCGAACGGGCGGGCGGCGTGCTGTTCACGGGTTTTCACGTGCCGTCGATCGACGCGTTCCAGCAGTTCGCGGCGTCGTTCGGCGATCCGCTGATCGGCTATGAATACGCATCGACGCCGCGCAGCCAGGTGGAAGGCGCGGTCTACACGTCGACCGAATACCCGCCGCACCGCGCGATTCCGCTGCACAACGAGCAGTCGTACACGCGCGAATGGCCGCTGCGGATCTGGTTTCACTGCGCGCTCGCGGCGCCGCAGGGCGGGGCGACGCCGATCGCGGACAGCCGCGCCGTCTATCGCGCGCTCGATCCGGCGCTGATTGCGCGCTTCGAGCAGCGCGAGCTGCTGTACGTCCGCAATTTCGGGCAGGGGCTCGATCTGCCGTGGCAGCAGTCGTTCGGCACCGACGAGCCGGCCGAGGTCGAACGGATGTGCGCAGCGCGCGGCATCGAATGCGCGTGGCGCACCGACGACGACGGCGAACTGCTGCTGCGCACCCGCGAACGCTGCCAGGCCGTCGCGCGCCATCCGCGCACGGGCGACCGCGTGTGGTTCAACCAGGCGAACCTGTTTCACCTGTCGGCGCTCGACGACGACATGCAGGAAGCGCTCGTCGACGCGGTCGGGCTCGAGAACGTGCCGCGCAACGTGTATTACGGCGACGGCGAACCGCTCGAAGCGGACGCGCTCGCGGAGATCCGCGGTGTGCTCGACCAGCAGCGCATCGTGTTCCCGTGGCGCACGGGCGACGTGCTGATGCTCGACAACATGCTGACCGCGCATGCGCGCGACCCGTTCGAGGGGCCGCGCAAGGTCGTCGTCGCGATGGCGCAGAGTTACACGGTCCCGCGTGACCGAACGGAGGATTGATGACGCGTAGTACCGCCGCGCTTGCCGCGCGCGGGCTGTCGGTAGGGTATCGCGACCATGTCGTGATCGACGGGCTGGACCTGTCGATCGCGGCCGGCCGCGTAACCGCGCTGTGTGGACCGAACGGCTGCGGCAAGAGCACGCTGCTGCGCACGCTCGCGGGCCTGCAGCCCGCGCGTGCCGGCCATGTCGAAGTCAACGGCCAGCCGCTCGCGTCGTTTCGCCGTCGCGCGCTCGCGCGCGAGCTGACGATGCTCGCGCAGTTCAACCAGATTCCGTCGGGCCTCACGGTGCGCGAGCTCGTCGCGTACGGGCGCTATGCGTACGGCGGCTTCCTGCGTGGCCTGTCGCGGGCCGACCATGCGGCGATCGGCGAGGCACTCGAGACGAGCGGCCTCGCCGACGACGCGGGCCGCGACGTCGGCGCGCTGTCGGGCGGCGAGCGCCAGCGTGCGTGGATCGCGATGGCGCTCGCGCAGCAGGCGCCGATCGTGCTGCTCGACGAACCGACGACCTATCTCGACATCCATCACCAGCTCGACATCCTCGATGCGCTGCGTGCGCTGAACCGCGCACGCGGGCTGACGATCGTGTGGGTGCTGCACGACCTGAACCAGGCGGCCGCGTACAGCGACGAGATCGTGCTGATGCGCGCGGGCCGCCTCGTCGCGCAGGGCTCGCCCGATGCGATGCTCGAACCGGCGCGGCTGCGCGCGGCGTTCGGCGTCGAGATGCTGAAGCTCGCGCATCCGCAGACGGGCGCACCGATGTGCGTGCCGGCCTACGGGCCGTCGACCGACGGCGCGCCGCAGGCGGCCGGCGTCTTCGACCGGGATCTTGCCGTATGACGACGCTCGCGACGCGCAAGCGCCTCGCGGCGGCGGGGAAGGGCGCGGCAACGGGCCGGGCCGGTACGATCGCGATCGGCCTGGTCGCGCTGATCGCGGCACTCGCAGTGCTGCGTGTCGCCCCCGATCTGCGCGTGTGGTGGGACGCGGTGCCCGGCAGCGATGCCGCCGCGCTCGCGCACGTGTTCCTGTTCGACCTCAACCTGCCGCGGGTCGCGGCGGCGCTCGTCGCGGGCGGCTGCCTCGGCATCGCGGGTGCGCTGTTCCAGTCGCTCACGCGCAATCCGCTCGCGTCGCCCGACCTGCTCGGCGTGACGGGCGGCGCCCAGCTCGGCCTGCTCGCGGCGATGCTGGTGCCGTCGCTGGCGGGCGTCGCGTCGGTGCCGCTGCTGTTCGCGTGCGGGCTGGCCGCGGCCGCCTGCGCGATCGTCGCGGCCGGCGGCTGGCGTGCGACGCCGTTGCGCCTCGTGCTCGCCGGCAGCGTGTGCATGCTGCTGTTCGCCGCGCTGTCGACGCTCGTGCTCGCGTTCTTCGAGCAGAACATCGCGGGGGCCGCGCTGTGGGCCAACGGTAGCCTCTATCAGCCGGGCGCGACGGGCCTCGCGCTCGCCGCGCGCTGGCTCGTCGTGCCGCTCATCGCATTGCCGTTCGTGATCCGGCCGCTGAATCCGCTCACGCTCGGTGACGAGGCGGCGGCCGCGGCCGGCGTGCGCGTCGACGCGACGCGGTTCGCCGCGACGATCGTCGCGGTCGCGTTCACGAGCGTGGCCGTCAGTATCGCGGGCCCGCTGTCGTATGTCGGCCTCGTCGCGCCGAACCTGCTGCGCCAGGTGCGCGGCGCGCGCGCGGCTCGGCTCGGCGTGCTGGTGCCGCTGTCGGCGCTCGCGGGCGGGGCGCTCGTCCTCGTCACCGACAGCGCGGTGCTCGCGTCGGGTCTCGACGCCACGCTGTCGACCGGCGTCGCGATCGCGCTGGTCGGCACGCCGCTGATGCTGGCGATGATCCGGCGCGGTGCCGCGTGGTCGGGCGTGCTGCACGCGGATGCCGAACGCGCGGCGGGCGGCGGTTCGACTCGGCTCGTCGGCTGGCTCGAACGGTTCGGCTGGCCGCTGCGCACGGTCCTGTTCGTCGTGGCAGGCGTGCTGGTCGTGTTCGTCGGCGTGTCGGCCGGCTCCGAGTGGCTGTCGATCGCGCGCTGGTCGGCCGCGTTGTCCGGCCACGATGCGCTCGCGCGGATGCTGATCGACCTGCGCATGCCGCGCCTGTTGTGCGCGCTTCTTGCCGGCGCGCTGCTGGCGGTCAGCGGCGTCGCGATGCAGAGCGTCGTGCGTAATCCGCTCGCGGGCCCCGAAGTGCTCGGCGTCACGCAAGGCGCAGGGCTCGTCACGCTGTTTGCGCTGTCGACGTGGCCGCTGATGGGCCACGTGACGCTCGCGGCCGCCGCACTGATCGGCGGCGGGCTGTCGCTCGCGATCACGCTCGCGCTGAATCACCGGCATCGTTACGCGCCGCTCGCGGTGGCGCTGACGGGCATCGTGATCGGCGCGCTGTGGACCACGCTCGCGCAATGGCTGATCACGCAGGAAAGCGTGCAGCCCGCGCGCTTCGTCGTGTGGCTCGTCGGCGGTACCTATGGCCGGAGCTGGGGCGAGGTGTCGATGCTGCTGCCGTGGTGCGTGCTCGCGGTGCCCGTGTTCGCGTGGCTCGCGAAACCGCTCGACATGCTCGCGCTCGGCGACGACCAGGCGGCCGCGCTCGGCCTGCCGGTAGCCGCGCTGCGGCCGCTTGCGCTGACGATCGCGACGCTCGCCGCGTGTGCGGCCGTCGCGGCGGTCGGGCCGGTCGGCTTCATCGGGTTGATGGCGCCGCACGTCGCAACGATGCTCGGCGCGCGCCGGCACCGGACGCGGCTGTGGCTCGCGGCCGCGTGCGGCGCGCTGATCCTCGGGGTGGCGGATCTCGCGGCACGAACCGTCGTCGCGCCGCGCGAAGTGCCGGCCGGCGTGCTGACCGCGCTGATCGGCGCACCGTACCTGCTCGGGCTGCTGATCCTCGAGGGGCGCCGCGCCCGGCGCGCAGGGCGATGACGCCCGCGCTCGACGGCGCGCGCGCCACGCGCTTCTCGGCGTTCGCGCCCGAACCGTTCGCCGAACACCTCGACGTCGTCTGGCTCGGCATGCCCGACGACGCGCACGCGCCGGGCCGCCTCATCGTGCCGGTCAGCGCGTTGCCCGCGCACCGCGACATCGTGCTCGACGCGATGGTCCGCCATTACGGCGGCGATCCGGCGCAGCATGCGCGCGCGCTGATGTCGCAATGGAGCAAATACTATTTCGGCCGCGCGGCGCCGGCCGGCGTCGTCGCCGCGCTGACGCTCGGCCGGCCGCTCGACATGACGCCCGAGCGCACGTTCGTCGCGCTCGACGACGGGATGCCCGCGGCGCTGTACTTCACGCACGATGCCCTCGGCGAACCGTGCGACGACCCGGCGCCACGCTATGCGGGGCTCGTCGCGCATCTCGGCGCGGTGATCGACCTGCTCGCGGCGATGGGGCGCGTCACGCCGCGCGTGCTGTGGAGCAACGCGGGCAACCTGCTCGACTATCTGCTCGATACGTATCGTTCGCTGCCATGCGCCGTCGATCCCGTCCGCGATGCGGACTGGCTGTTCGGTTCGAGCTGCGTGCACGGCGAACCGAATCCGCTGCGCGTGCCCGTGCGCGATGCCGTGCCGCGCTCGGCGCTGCTGCCGACGCCATTTCGCGCGCGCCGCGTGTGCTGCCTGCGCTATGAAATTCCTGGAGAAACGCAACTGTGTGGAAGCTGCCCCCTGCTACTGACGATGGACGACACGGCGCTGGCCGAGCAGGACGCGATCCGGTGACGGATGCCGGCCGCCGGCACGCGCTCCGCGCACTCGCAGCGCTCGGCGCCGCGTGCTGCGGCGCGTTTTCCGCGTCGTCCGGCGCCGTTGCCGCGACCCTCGATGCCCATCGCGCGCAGGGCATGCGTGCGCCGGGCGCCGTGTCGCTGGCCGGCAATCCCGTCGTGTCGCAGGCGAGCGCGACGATGCCGGTGCGCCCGCAACGCGTGGTCGCGCTCGACTTCATGTTCGCGGAAAGCATGATCGCGCTCGACCTCGTGCCGGTCGGGATGGCCGATACGGCGTTTTATCCCGGTTGGCTCGGTTATCAAAGCGACCGGCTCGCGAACGTGACCGATATCGGTTCGCGCCAGGAGCCGGGGCTCGAAGCGATCGCGGCGGTCAAGCCCGACCTGATCATCGGCGTCGGCTTCCGGCATGCGCCGATTTTCGACGCGCTCGACCGGATCGCGCCGACTATCCTGTTCCAGTTCAGCCCGAACGTGTCGGACGGCGGTGTGCCGGTCACGCAGCTCGACTGGATGCGGCAGATCTTCCGGACGATCGGCGCGGTCACGGGGCGCGACGCGCGTGCGCAGGCGGTCGATGCGCAACTCGATGCGGGCATCGCGCGCAATGCGGCGCGGCTTGCGGCCGCCGGGCGCACGGGCGAGCGCATCGCGCTGCTGCAGGATCTGGGCTTGCCCGACCGCTACTGGGCCTATACGGGCAACAGTACGTCGGCGGGCCTCGCGCGGGTGCTCGGCCTCGATCCGTGGCCGAAGAAGCCGACGCGGGAAGGCACGCTGTACGTGACGTCGGCCGACCTGCTCAGGCAGCGCGACCTGGCCGTGCTGTTCGTGACCGCATCGGGAATGGAGGTGCCGTTGTCCGAGAAACTCGATTCGCCGGTGTGGCGCTTCGTGCCCGCGATGCGGGAACACCGGATCGCGCTCATCGAACGCAATATCTGGGGGTTCGGCGGGCCGATGTCGGCGCTGAAGCTGGCCGACGTGATGACCGAGACGATGCTGAAGCTGCCGGCCACGCGCTGAGTGCGCGGCGGTCGATCGGCGGATGATGCCGCCTGGATTTCCATGGGCAGGGCGTTTCGGTTGGCCTGACTGGCGGTGAACGGCGCGAGCCTTTACACGAACGCACCGCGTGCCTCCAATCTTTCTTCCTGAAACGAAAATCGCCGACGCACTGCCACTGCAGCGCGTCGGCGATTTTTTTATCGACTGACGTGTTACGCGCTCAGCGCATCGACGCCATCCTGTGCGCGTGACCGCGCCGGCGTCGTGTCGCTGACGATGCGCCCGTTGTCGAGCTTCAGCAAGCGGTCGGCAAGATCGAAGTAGCGATCGTCGTGCGTGATCACGATCACGGCCTTGCCGCGCGCGCGCAGCTCGGGCAGCAATTGCTCGTAGAACACGGCCTTGAACGACGGATCCTGATCGGCCGCCCATTCGTCGAACAGGTAGAACGGCCGGTCTTCCAGGTACGCGACGACGAGCGCGAGCCGCTTGCGCTGCCCGGTCGACAGCGCGCGGGTCGAGAACGCGCCGTCGACCACCTTCACCTTGTGATCGAGCGCGAGCTTCGCGACGAGCGCGTTTGCGCGCGCGTCGGCCTGCGCGCGGGACGGATCGTCGGGATCGACGATGCCGAGCAGCGCATCGAACAGGTGGAAATCGTTGAACACCGCGCTGAAGCGCTGCCGGTACGCGGCGCGCTCGCGCCAGCCGATCGTGCGGCCGTCGACCTCGATCGTGCCTTCCTCGGGCTCGTAGAGCCCCGTCAGCACCTTCGCGAGCGTCGTCTTGCCGCTGCCGTTGCCGCCAACGATGAACACCAGCTCGCCCGGCTGGATCGTCAGGTCGATCGGCCCGATGCTGAACATCCGTTCGTCGCGTTCGTGGAAGTACGCATGCGTGACACCGCGCAGCGTGACGGCGCCGGCCGGCGGCACGTCGGGTGCGTCGGACGCGGGCGGCACCGTGCGCAGCGCGCCGAATTCGGCCATCACGCCTTCGATCCGCGTGAGCGACACGCGTGCCGCGTTGACGGTCGGCAGGTTGTTCAGCAGCCCGTCGAGCGGCACGAGCATGAACAGGAACACCACGACGTAGCCGGCGGCCGCGGCCGGATCGGCATGCACGCCGAGTTGCGGCCAGAACGACGCGACGCCGAGGAACGCATAGAACAGGAAGATGATCCAGCCGACGCCGACCGCGTACGCGCTGAACGCGCGGCGGCGGTGGTCGCGTACTTCGCCGATCGCGGCGCCGAGCTGACCGTCGACGAACTGGCGGGCGCGTTCATCGTGCAGCTTCAGCTCCTTCGCGCCGGAAAACAGCGAGCCGAGATAGCCGAACAGCCGGTCCTGCGCCTGACCGGCCGCTTCGAGCGATGCGATCGCGCGGCGGTCGCCGGTGTGATAGCCGAGCGAGCCGGCGACGATCGCGGCCAGCGCCAGCAGGCACACCGGCCACGACAGCCACGCGAGATAGCCGAGGCAGCCGAACACGATCGAGCCGTGCATGACCAGGTTCGGCAGCGCGAAGAACAGCATCGACACGTTGGTCGCGTCGTCGGTCAGCACCGACTGCACGGGCGCCGCGCCGATCCGCTCGATGTCGCGCAGCTCGGCCGCGCCGACGCGCCGCGCGAGATGCACGCGCAGCCGCGCCATCGTGTCCTGTGACAGGCGCGCGAACAGCGTGCCCGACACGATCCGCGTGACGAGCGCGATTACCGCGCACAGCGCGAAGCGCCACGCGAGCGACGCGTCGGCGGCGCCCGGCTGCGAGAGCGCGCGGTTCAGCGTCGCGACGAGCAGCACGCTCGCGACGCCGTTCAGCACGCACGCGGTGAGCGCCAGCACGAGCGACGCGCGGCTTTCGCGCAGCAGCGCAAGGATCAGGCGCGCCGCGGGGCGGCCGGGGGAAGCGTCGAGGGACGGCGGGGAAGAAGGCTCGTGGGCGGCTGTCATCGGCAACGTCGGTAAAGGGAAGGCAGGCGAAAACGCGAAAGCGGCGGGCGAGGCGGGGCCCCGTTCCGGCTTTCCTCCCTGATAGACGAACGGGCCGCGCAAATATTTAGCGGCGTGTTCAAAAAAAGCGTTTGCACGCGCTTTGCGTACAAAACGGTAAAAAATCGGCCGCGCCGTTCGTCACATCAGTGAAGCCGCCCCAAGCGGCCCCGAGACTTGGCCGAAGCGGCCGGACCGAAGGATTTCACGCACATGACGAGTTTCCCGACTGCGCTGCATCACCGAATCCGCGAACTGGCGCGCATCGCGCCCGACGCACCCGCGATCGCGATCCCTTTCCAGAATGATTTGCGCCTGTCGCGCGGTGCGCTCGATGCGCGGGCGTCGCGGCTGGCCCGGCAGCTGCGCGCGGCCGGCGTCGGCGCGGAAGTGCGGGTGGGCGTGTGCGTCGAGCGTTCGGGCGAGCTGTTCGTCGCGCTGCTGGCCGTGCTGAAGGCGGGCGGTGTGTTCGTGCCGCTCGATCCGCGTCATCCGGCTGCGCGCCTCGACTGGATCGTCCAGGATGCGCAGTTGCGGCACGGGATCGTCGACGCGGCTGGCCGTGCGGCGCTCGGCCAGCCGTTCGAACATGCGTTTGACGCGGCAGTCGAAGCGTCGGACGGGCACGCGATCGCCGTCGATGACGAAGCAGTGTCCGTCCACCCGCGTTCGGCCGCGTACATGATCTATACGTCGGGTTCGACCGGCACGCCGAAGGCGGTCGTCGTCGAACACGGGCCGCTGGCCGCGCACTGCGACGCGCTCGCGGCCGCGCTGCCGATCGAGGCCGGCGACCGCCTGCTGCATTTCGCGTCGGTCAATTTCGATGCCGCTCATGAATGCTGGCTCGCGCCGCTCGCGACCGGTGCGAGCATCGTCGTGGCGCCGCCGCAGCCGTTCGCGCCGGATGCCGCGCATGCGCTGATGGTGAGTGAATCGGTCAACGTGGCCGCGTTCCCGCCTGCATACCTGCGCGAATTCGCGGCAGTGGCCGCGCGCGATGGCGTGCCGCCGGCGTTGCGCGTGCTCGCATTCGGTGGCGAAGCGTTGCCGCAGCAGGCGTTCGAATTCGTGCGCAGCACGTTCCCGTCGGCACGCCTGATCAACGGCTACGGGCCGACCGAGGCCGTGATCTCGCCGATGCTGTGGCCGGTCGAGCCGGGCGAGACGCCCGCGCTGGCCGCCGACGATGCGTATGCGTCGTTGCCGATCGGCCGCGTGATCGGCCCGCGCGTCGCGCGCGTCGACGGGGGTGAAGCCGATGGCGTGGGCGAACTGCTGCTGGGCGGCGTCTGCGTCGCGCGCGGCTATCACGGCCGTCCGGCGCTGACGGCCGAACGTTTCATTCCCGATGCCGATGGCGAACCCGGTGCGCGCGTGTACCGCACGGGCGACCTCGCACGGCTGCGCGACGACGGCGCATTCGACTATCTCGGCCGCCTCGACGACCAGGTCCAGGTGCGCGGCGTGCGCGTCGAGCCCGCTGAAATCGCCGCATGCCTGCGTTCGCATCCGGCCGTGGCCGACGCGGCCGTGGTCGCCGAAACCGGCAACGGGCCGACGCGGCTGATCGCGTGCGTCGCACTGCGCGCGGCAGCCGACGATGCGGCGCTGAAAGCACACGTGGCCGCGCAACTGCCGGCCGCATGGCAGCCGCACCGGTTCGTGCGGTGCGATGCGCTGCCGTATACTCTGAACGGCAAGATCGACCGGGCCGCGCTGCGCGAGAAGATTGCCGCCGCGCGCGACACCGCGCAAGGCAGCGGCGACGCACCGCGCACGCCGACCGAATGGCAACTCGCCGGCCTCTGGCAGACGCTGCTCGGCCTCGACGTCACGCCGTCGCGCGATGACCGTTTCTTCGCGCTGGGCGCCGATTCGCTCGCCGCGATGCAGTTGCAGGCGGCGATCCGTGCCGCATCGCGCGTGAACCTGCGGCTCGATACGCTGTTTGCCGATCCGGCGCTCTTCGAACTGGCCGAAGCGGTCGATCGTTCGGAGCGCGAAACTGGCGAGCCGCTGGCCGCTATTCCCGCTCGCCGTTTGCCGGCAGAAGCGGCCGTATCGGTCGCACCGTACGTCGACCGTGCCGCCTCGCTCGCGCAACAACGTTTCTGGGTGCTCGCGCAAACGCGTGACGCGAGTGCCGCATATCACATCGCCGCGCACTGGACGATCGACGGCGCGCTCGACCGCGACGCGCTGCAGCGCGCGCTCGATCATGTGATCGGACGCCACGAAGCGTGGCGCACGACGCTCGTCGACAACGACGACGGCATCGTGATGCAGCGGATTCATGCGCACCTGCCGGTGTCGATCGCCGACATCGACCTGCGCGACCAGCCGCCCGCCGCACGTGACGCGCAAGCCGCGCGTCTCGCCGAGCGCGATGCGGCCGAACCGTTCGACCTCGCGCGCGGCCCGCTGCTGCGCGCGACGCTAGTCGCACTCGCCAACGACCGTCACCGCCTGCTGCTGACCGCGCATCACGCGATTACCGACGGCTGGAGCTCGCGCTGTGCGTTCGACGAATTGTCGGCTGCCTATCGCGCATATGCCGAAGGCCGCGAACCGTCGTTGCCCGATCTGCCGATCCAGTACGCCGACTATGCGGACTGGCAACGGGACATGCTGGCCGGCGGAGAGGGCGAGCGTCAGCTCGACTACTGGCGCGGCGCATTGCGCGACGTGCCGGGCCCGCTCGCGCTGCCGGTCGATCGTCAGCCGGGGGCGGTACGCACGCTGCAGGGCGCACGCGTGTCGGTGCGGCTGCCCGACGCGGTCGCGGCCGACGTGCGGCAACTTGCGCGCGACGCACAGGCAACCACCTTCACGGTGCTGCTGGCTGCGCTCGACGCGTGGCTGTCGCGCCTGACCGGCACGACGGATATCGTCGTTGCCGTGCCGGTCGCACATCGTCAGCGCCCCGAAACCCGTGCGCTGCTCGGGCTGTTCCTGAATACCGTCGCGCTGCGCGTGCGCGTGGCGCCGACGCTGCCGTTCCGTGCGCTCGTCGATGCGGCGCGCACGGCGGCGCTCGACGCGGTCGCGCACCAGGACGTGCCGTTCGAGCGCGTCGTCGATGCGGTGAAGCCGCCGGTCAAGCGCGGCGACGAATGGCTCCGCGTGAAATTCGCGCAGCAGTTCGACGCGCGGCACGACAGCGTGCTGCCGGGTGCGACGGCCGTTGCAACGCCGGGCCCCGATCTCGCCGCGCGCTTCGAATTCGCAGTGGATTTCACCGACGATGCGAACGGCATCGCGCTGGTCGCGGCCTATGCGACCGATTGCATCGATGCGGACACCGCGCGCGCATGGCTCGACAGCTATGCGGCGCTCGTCGGTGCGGCCGCGCGCGACCCGCACCAAACGACGGCTGTACTGCCGTGCGACGCGTCGGCCGCTTCGCGCCAGCCGCGTGACGGCCGCGCGCTGCGCGTCGAACATGCGGACATCGTCGCCGCGTTCGCGCGACAGGCGGCCGCGTATCCGCATCGCGTCGCGCTCGCCGATGCGTCGGCATCGCTGACGTTCGCCGAACTCGACGACGCATCGAATCGCATCGCACGCGCGTTGACCGAGCGCGGCGTGGCTGCCGAAGCGGCCGTCATCGTCTGCATCGAACGCTCGGCACGCTTCGTCGTCGGCCTGCTCGGTGCGCTGAAGGCCGGTGCGCTCGCCGTATTGCTTGACCCGGCACAGCCGGCCGCGCGACTCGCCGCGGCAGCCGCCGACTGCGGCGCGCGCTGGGCGCTCGTCGCGGAGTCGGCCGCCTGGCCGGCCGGCATCGATGCACAACCGCTCGACGTCGACGCGCTCGCGCAGGACGCGACGCTTGCGCACGCAGCCGGCGTGCGCATCGCACCGCATCCGGAACAGGGCACGTACCTGATCTATACGTCGGGCTCGACCGGCACGCCGAAGGGCGTCGTCGTGTCACACGGCGCGCTGGCCGACTACGTGCAGGGGATGCTCGACGAACTCGCGTTCGCACCGGACGCGTCGTTCGCGATGGTATCGACCGTCGCGGCCGATCTCGGCCACACGACGTTGTTCGGCGCGCTGTGCGCGGGTCGCACGCTGCACCTGTTGCCGGCCGCGTGCGCGTTCGATCCGGACCTGTTCGCCGAGGAAATGCGTCGTCGCGAGGTCGGCGTGCTGAAGATCGTGCCGAGCCACCTGCAGGCGCTGCTCGATGCCCGTGTACCGGCCGACGTGCTGCCGCGCCACGCGCTCGTGACGGGCGGCGAAACGCTCACGTGGGCGCTCGTCGCCCGCCTGGCCGCGCTTGCGCCCGCCTGCCGCGTGATCAACCACTACGGGCCGACCGAAGCGACGGTCGGCGCGATCGCGTGCGACACGGCGTCGATTGCCGCCGATGCGCGCGATCCCGCGAGCAGCGTGCCGCTCGGTCTGCCGCTGCCGAATGCGCGTGCGCTGGTGCTCGATGCGTTCGGCGCGTGCGTGCCGGCTGGCGCGACGGGCGAGTTGTATCTGGGTGGGCCGGGCGTCGCGCGCGGCTACCTCGGTCGCCCGGCGCAGACCGCCGAGCGCTTCGTACCCGATCCGTTCGCGCCCGGCGCGCGGCTGTATCGTACGGGTGACCGCGTACGGTTGCGCGCGGATGGCCGTCTTGCGTTCCTCGGCCGTATCGACGACCAGGTGAAGATTCGCGGCTACCGCGTCGAACCGGGCGAGGTGAGTGCGGCCGTGCGTGCGGCCGGCCCGGTTGCGCAGGCCGAAACGCTCGCGATCGAACACGACGGCCGGCTGCGGCTCGCGACGTTCGTCGTGATGCGCGATGGCGCGAACTTCGACGAGGCCGCCATGCGCGCAGCGCTTGCCGCGAAGCTGCCCGACTACATGGTGCCCGCGCAGTTCGTTGCGCTCGCGCGCCTGCCGGTGACCGCGAACGGCAAGATCGATCGCGCCGCGTTGCGTGAACAGGCGGCCGCGCCGGTCGCGAGCGCGGCCGGCAATGCGCCGCAGGGCCCGGTCGAAACGGTACTCGCGGAAGTCTGGCAAGCCGTGCTGAAGGCGCCGCAAGTCGGCCGCGACGACAACTTCTTCGAACTCGGCGGCGATTCGATCCTCGTGCTGCAGGTGATCGCCCGTGCGCGCAAGCGCGGCGTGCGCTTCACGCCGAAGCAACTGTTTGATGGCCCGACGGTGGCCGAACTCGCGCGCATCGCGAAGACGGAAGACGTGGCTGCCGCACAGCCTGCGGTCGCGGCCGTTGCCAGCGCGCCCGTGGCGGCGCAGGTCCTGACACCCGCGCAGCAGCGCTTCTTCGCGCTCGATATCCCGCATCCAGGCCACTGGAACCAGTCGGTCGCGTTCGACGTGCGTGGCCCGTTCGACGCCGATGCATTCGCGCGCGCCTTCGAATCATTGCTGACCCATCACGACGCTTTCCGCCAGCGCTTTGCGCGCGGCGCGGACGGCACGTGGCACGCCAGCGATGCCGCGAAGCCGTACGACGCACTGCCGTTCGTCGAAGTCTCTGCCCGCGACGAAACCGACGCGCTCGCGCGCTTCGACGCGTTGCAGCGCCGTCTCGACCTCGGCCGCGGGCCGCTTGCCTGCGCATGCGCGGCACGCCTGCCGGACGGATCGACGCAGCTCTATCTCGCGATTCACCATGCGATCGTCGACGGCGTGTCGTGGCGCATCCTGCTCGACGACCTGGACACCGCGTACCGCGCGGCATGCGAGCGCGCGCCGATCCGGCTGTCGCAGCCGGGCCTGCGTGCGGATGCATGGGCGTCGCGACTCGCGCGTGCGGCAACGGAACCGGCATCGCCGTTTGCGGGCGAAGCCGCGTACTGGGCCGGCATGGCGCTGGGCAACGACGTCGTGCCCGATCATCCCGACGCAACGGCGACGAACGCCGATGCCGCCGTCGTCGTGCAGACGATCGACGCGGCACTGACCCGCGCGGCGCTGACCGATGCGCATGCCGCCTATCGCACGCAGACGATCGAACTGCTGGGCGCGGCGCTCGCGCTGGCACTGGCCGGCGTGAGCGGTGCCGCATCGTGCCGGGTCGAGCTGGAAGGGCATGGCCGCGAGGCGCTGTTTGACGATGCCGATGCCAGCCGCACGATCGGCTGGCTGACAAGCCATTACCCGGTGACGCTGCCGGTCGCGGCCACCGCGCGCGACGCGCTCTGCGCGGTCAAGGACACGCTGCGCGCGGTGCCGCACAAGGGGCTCGGCTTCGGCGTGCTCGCACACTACGGCGATGCGGCGACGCGCGCGGCGCTGGCCGCCGTGCCGCGCCCGCGCGTCACGTTCAACTATCTCGGCCAGTTCGACGCGCCGCGCGATGCGACGCTCGTGCCGCGCTTCGGCGGCACCGGCGTCGAACGCGATCCGTTGGGACCGCTCGGCAATACGCTCGCGATCCACGCCTACCTCGACACGGATCGCGACGGCGCACGCACGCTGAAAGTGCATTGGGTCTACGGCGCACCGCAATTCGCGCGCGCGACGATCGACGCATTCGCCGAACGCTTCGCGGCGGCGCTGCGCGAACTCGTCGACGCGTGTGCATCGCGCGTGGCGCATCGCGGCGGTGGCGCGACGCCGGGCGATTTCCCGCTCGCGCAGGCCGCCGGTCTCACGCAGGCCGCGATCGAACGCGCGCCGCTCGACTGGCGCACGATCGACGACGTGTATCCGCTGTCGCCGATGCAGCAGGGCATCCTGTTCCACGCGCTGTTCGCGCCCGGTCACGCGAGCTACGTGAACCAGCTCGTCGCGACCGCGACCGCGCTCGATGCCGATCGTCTCGCGGCCGCATTCGAAGCGTCGATCGCGCGCAACGACATCCTGCGCACGAGCGTGATGCCGGACGAAGCCGCGCCGCTGCAGTGCGTGCATCGCCATGCGCCAATGCCGGTCGAACAGCTCGACTGGCGCACGCGCGGCGACACGCTCGACGCCGATTTCGACGCGTGGCTTGCGGCCGACCGCGCACGCGGTTTCGACTGGCGCGAACCGCCGCTGATGCGGCTCACGCTGATCCGCGTGACCGACGACGCATGGCGTGTCGTATGGACGCGCCACCACGTGCTGCTCGACGGCTGGAGCACCGCGCGCCTGCTCGCGGACGTGCTGCGCGACTATCGCGACCCGGATGCCGTGTCGCCGTTCGCGAGCCGCCCGGCACTGCGCTATCGCGACTTCATCGCATGGCTCGGCACGCGCGACCGCGAAGCCGACGAACGCTTCTGGACGACACGCCTTGCACGGCTCGACGCACCGACGCTGATCGCGGAACGCACGGCTGACCGGGCGGATGCCGAGATGGTCACGTGGCGCGCGACGCTCGACGCCGACGCGATGACGCGTGTCGCGCAGACCGCGCGGGCACTGAAGCTGACCGTCAACACGCTGGTGCAGGGCGCCTGGGCACTCGCGCTGCAGCGGATGACGCACCAGCCGGCCGTCGCGTTCGGCGCGACCGTCGCGGGACGTCCCGACGCGCTGGCGGACGTCGACTCGGTGCTCGGTCTTTTCATCAACACGCTGCCGGTGATCACCGCACCGGCGCCGCAGCAGCGTGCGGCCGACTGGCTGCAAACGCTGCAACGCGACAACGCGGCCGCTGCCGAGCACGCGCACACGCCGCTTGCCGACATCCAGCGCTGGGCGCGCGGGGCGGGTGGTGCGTTGTTCGACACGCTGGTCGTGTTCGAGAACTATCCGGTCGACGACACGGCGGGCGACGCGGATCCGCGCGCGCTCGCGTTGAGCGGCGTGCGCAGCATCGAAGCGACCGACTTCGCGCTGACGCTCGTGATCGAGAGCGGCGCCGAGTTGACGATCGACTACGGCTACGACACCGCGCGCGTCGACGCGCGGCAGGTAGAAACCTGGCACCGTGCATTCGCGTGTGCGCTCGATGCGCTGGCCCGCACGCCGGACGCGCTGCTCGGCGCGCTGTCGATCGCAGATGACGCAACCCGCGATGCACTGGCGCTGGCGCAAGACACCGCGCGCGAGTGGCCGGCATCGCAACAGCAGCCGCTGCATCTTCAATTCGCCGATGCGGCGCGGGCGACGCCCGACGCGATCGCGCTCGAATACGCGGACATTCACGGCGGCTTGCATCGCGCAACCTATCGCGAACTCGACGTCAGCACGTCGCGGATCGCGGCCGCGCTACGCCGGCGCGGCGTGCAGCCCGACACGCCGGTCGCGCTGTGTGTCGAGCGTTCGTTCGACATGGTGATGGCGCTGGTCGGCGTCCTGAAGGCAGGCGCGGCCTACCTGCCGGTCGATCCCGACTATCCGGCCGAGCGCATCGCCTACCTGCTGCGCGACGCGCGGCCGGCCGTCGCGATTACTCAGGCGCATCTGCGTGAACCAGTCGAAGCTGCGCTCGGCGACGGTGCAACGACGCAGTTGCTGACGGTCGCGGATCTGCTCGCCGACGAAAGCGAAAGCGACGCTGCCAGCGCGCCTGCCACGATCGACGATGCCCAACTCGCGTACCTGATCTACACGTCCGGCTCGACCGGCAAGCCGAAAGGTGCCGGCAACACGCACGGCGCGCTCGCGAACCGGATCGCGTGGATGCAGCACGCCTACCGGCTGACACGCGACGACGTCGTGCTGCACAAGACGCCGTTCGGTTTCGACGTCTCCGTGTGGGAATTCGTGTGGCCGCTGGCGATCGGCGCGAAGCTCGCGATCGCCGCGCCAGGCGACCATCGCGATCCGGCGCGTCTGGCTGCGGCGATCCATGCGCACGGCGTAACGGTGCTGCACTTCGTGCCGTCGATGCTCGCCGCGTTCGCCGCGTATCTCGACGACTTTTCAGCCGCCACGCAGTGCGACAGCGTGCGCCTGATCGTCGCGAGCGGCGAGGCGCTCGCGCCCGAGCTCGTCGCGAAAATGGCGCGGCTGCTGCCGAACGCGACGCTCGTGAACCTGTACGGGCCGACCGAGGCCGCGATCGACGTGTCGCACTGGACCTGCTGCCCCGACGACGCAAATGCGGTCGCGGTGCCGATCGGCCATCCGATCGCGAACCTGCAACTGCACGTGCTCGATGCCGCATGGCAGCCGGTGCCGGCCGGTGCGACCGGCGAACTGTATCTCGCCGGCGCGGGCCTCGCGCGCGGCTATCTCGGCCGTCCGGCGCTGACCGCCGAGCGCTTCGTACCCGATCCGTTCGTGCCGGGCGCGCGCATGTACCGCACCGGCGACCTCGCGCGCCGGCGCGTGGACGGTGCGCTCGACTACCTCGGCCGCGTCGACACGCAGGTCAAGCTGCGCGGCCAACGGATCGAACCGGGCGAGATCGAGGCGCTGCTGCGTGCGGCGCCCGGCGTGAACGATGCAGTCGTGATCGTGCGCGACGAGCAACTGATCGGCTATGTCGCATGCGGCGACGCGGGCCCGCTCGACCGGGCAGCGCTGCTCGACGCGCTGCGCGCGCAATTGCCGGCCTACATGGTGCCGTCGCAACTGATCGAACTCGATGCATTGCCCGTCACGCCGAATGGCAAGTGCGACCGCCATGCGTTGCCCGCACCGGTACGCGAAACGGCAGCCGAAGTCGAACTCGCGACCGACACTGAACGCGCGCTCGCCGAGATCTGGCAACGCGTGCTGCACGTGGACGCGATCGGCCGCGACGGCGACTTCTTCCTGCTCGGCGGCCATTCGCTGCTCGCGACGCAAGCCCATGCGCAGGCAAACCTGCACTGGGGGCTCGCGTTGCCGCTGCGCACGCTGTTCGACACGCGCACGCTGGCGCGCTGCGCGGAGGCGATCGACGCGGCCTGCGCGGTGCGCGGCGCGACCGATGCGGCGAGCGCGATCGACGCGCTGCTCGGCGAACTGGAAACCCAATAAGGACGACGGATGACGAAGGTTCAACCCGACTGGCTCGCGCTCGCGACGCGTTTCGCGCAACTGCCCGACGCGCAGCGCGCGGTCTTCATCGACAAGCTCGGTGCGGCCGGTATCGATTTTCGCGTGCTGCCGATCCCGCCCCGCACGCCGCGCAGCGACCGGGTGCCGGCGTCGTTCGCACAGACGCGGCTGTGGCTGCATGCGCGGCTGATCGATGCGCCCGACGCGTATCACATCACCGAGCGCCTGGCGCTGACGGGCCCGCTCGACGCGCATGCGCTGCGCCTTGCGTGCGATGCGCTGATCGCACGCCACGAAGCGCTGCGCACGACCTTCGACGAAGCGCAGGACGGCGTCGCGCAAACGATCCACGCGCCGTTGCGCTGCCCGTGGCGCGAAACCGGTCTCGAAGCGCTGCCGGACGCGCAGCGCACGGCCCGCGCGGAAGCCGTCGCGACGGCCGATGAAGCCGAGCCGTTCGATCTCGGCGCGGCGCCGCTCGTTCGCGCGCATCTGGTGCGCTTCGACGCGACCCATCACTGGCTCGCGCTGACCGTGCATCACATCGTGTCGGACGGCTGGTCGTCGGGCGTGATGCTCGAGGAACTCGCGGCGTTCTATCGCGCGTATGCGTCGGACCGGCCGGTGCCGCTCGCGCCGCTGCCGATCCAGTACGCCGACTACGCGCTGTGGCAGCGCCGCTGGCTCGACGCCGGCGAACGCGACCGCCAGCTCGCTTTCTGGCGCGAACGGCTCGATCCTCAACGTGGCGTGCTGACGCTGCCGGGCGCGACCGCACGGCCGGCGCGCCGCAGTGCGCGCGGCGCACGCCATGTGTTTTCGCTGAACGCGCGCATCGGTGCGCAACTGCGCGCATTCGCGGCCGCATCGGGCGCCACGCCGTTCGCGGTGTTGCTCGCCGCACTCGATGCGCTGCTGGCGCGCGCAACCGGCGACGCGCGGATCTGCGTCGGCGTGCCGGCCGCGAACCGCGAACGCGCAGAAGTCGCAGGCCTGATCGGTTTCTTCGTCAACACGCTGGCGATCGATGTCGACGTGCCCGCGCATGGTGATTTCTCGTCGCTGGTCGCCCGCACGCAGCGTGCGCTCGTCGACGCGCAGATGCATCAGGACGTGCCGTTCGAGCAGGTGGCCGACGCGCTCGGTGTGCCGCGCAGCGCGAGCCACCATCCGCTGTTCCAGGTGATGGCCGCGTACGGCGAGCGCCGCGCGCTGCCGGCGCTCGGCACGGCATCGGCCGCGTTGCTGCCGTCGGGCACGCCGTCCGCGAAATTCGACCTGACGCTTTCTGTCGAAGCGACGCCTGAAGGCACGTTCGACGCCGCATTCATCTACGCGCTCGACCTGTTCGATGCGGACGCGATCGCCCGGCTGGCCGCGCGTTTCGTTACGCTGCTGGCCGATGTGCTTGCGCGCCCCGACATGCCGGTCGGCGATCTCGACTGGCTGCCCGCCGACGAGCGCGAGCAACTCTTCGCCTGGAACGCACCGGCGGGCGCGACCGACGCCGAACCGTTCGTGCCCGTGCATGCCCGCATCGCCGCGCATGCGCAAGCACGACCCGACGCACGCGGCGTGGCCGATATCGATCGTGCGCTGACGCGCGGTGAAGTCGACGCGCGCGCCGCGCGCCTGGCACGTCACCTGGTGGCGGCCGGCGTCCGCCCGGAAATGCGCGTCGGCGTGGCGCTGCAGCGCTCGGTCGACCTGCTCGTCGCGCTGATCGCGGTGCTGAAGTCGGGCGCCGCGTTCGTGCCGCTCGATCCGGCGCATCCGCGCGAACGGCTCGCGCAGATCGTCGGCGACGCAACCATCGCGCACGTGCTGACCGACGGCGCGAGCGCCGCATCGCTGCCGGAGCTGCCGGATCTGCGCGTGTGGCGCGCCGATGAGGTCGATGCACTCGACGCAGCCGCGCACGTCGTGCTGCCGGACGCGCTGCCGGGCCATGCGGCCTATGCGATCTACACGTCGGGTTCGACCGGCAAGCCGAAGGGCGTGATCGTCGACCATGCGTCGTTCGCGCTGCATTGCGCGGCGATCGCCGAACGCTACGGCGCGGGCGAGCAGGACGTGTTTCTGCTGTTCCAGTCGGTCAACTTCGACGGCGCGCACGAAGGCTGGTTTTCGCAATATATGTCGGGTGCCGCCGTGTCGGTGACGGCCGACGTGCTGTGGCCGCCCGCGCAGACCTGCGCGATGATGGTCCGCGACGGCGTGACGATGACCTATGTGCCGCCCGGCTGCGCCGCACAGCTCGCGGAATGGGCGCTCGCGCATGGTGCGCCGCCGACGCTGCGTTCGCTGACGGTAGGCGGCGAGGCGACGTCGCGCGAGGCGTTCGCGATGCTGCGCCGCGCGCTGCCGAACGTGCGCGTGGTCAACGGCTACGGCCCGACCGAGACGGTCATCACGCCGACGCTGTGGATGTTCCGGCCCGGCGACGAACTCGCGAAGCTCGGCGACGCCGCGTACCTGCCGATCGGTACACTGGTCGGCGCACGCACCGCGCATGTGCTCGACGAGCGGCTGCATCCGCTGCCGGTGGGCGTGATCGGCGAACTGTACCTGGGCGGCGAGGGGATCGGCGTCGCGCGCGGCTATCTCGACCGCCCGGCGCTGACGGCCGAGCGCTTCGTGCCCGATCCGTACGGCGCGCCGGGCGCGCGGCTGTACCGCACGGGCGACCTCGTACGGCGTCGCGCGGATGGCGTGTTCGACTTCATCGGCCGCGTCGATCATCAGGTGAAGCTGCGCGGGCTGCGCATCGAACTCGGCGAGATCGAGGCGCAGCTTGCCGCGCACGACGCGGTGCGCGAAGCGTGCGCGGTCGTGCACGGGCAGGGCGCACTCGCGCAGCTCGTCGCGTATGTCGAACTGACCGCCGACGCACGGGCGGCCGCACAGCCGGTCGAAGCCGCGACGCTAGACGCGCACCTGCGCCGCAAGCTGCCCGACTACATGGTGCCGGCGCAGCTGATCGTGCTCGACGCGCTGCCGCGCAACGCGAACAGCAAGGTCGACCGCGCCCGGCTGCCGGCGCCGGTGCGTATCGAGCGTGCGTACGAAGCGCCGCACGACGGCGACGAAGCCGCGCTCGCGGCGATCTGGTGCGACGTGCTGAATCTCGAGCGCGTGGGCCGTGGCGATCACTTCTTCGATCTCGGCGGCCATTCGCTCGCCGCCGTGCGCGTCGCGACGCGCGTGGCCGAGCGGCTCGGCCGCGACGTGCCGGTGCGCGCGCTGTTCGAGGCGCCGGTGCTCGCGCAGTACGCGTTGCAGGTGGCCGATGCGCCGCGCGCCGCGCATGCCGGTGCTGCGGCGCCGGGTGTCGCGGTAGCCAAACCGGACGCACACGGCGTGTGGCCGCTGTCGCCGGCGCAGCTCGGCCTGTGGTTCCTGTGGCGTGCGCAGCCGGACAGCGCCGCATACAACATTCCGGTCGCGCTGCGTGTGCGCGGCCCGCTCGACGTCGATGCGCTGCGTGCCGCCTTCTCGGATGTCGCGGCCGTGCATCCCGCGCTGCGCGCGCGGCTCGTTGCGCGTGACGGCGCGCTGCCGGGCCAGCGGATCGACGCAGACGTAACTGTCGAACTGCCGGTGATCGACCTGTCGGCGCAAACCGATGTGCTGGCTCGCGCCGCGGCGTTGACCGACGAGGATGCACTCACGCCGTTCGACCTCGCAGCCGATGCGCCGCTGTGGCGCGCGCGGGTACTGCGGCTCGGTGCAGACGATCACGTGTTGTCGGTGACGATTCATCACATCGTGTCGGATGGCGAATCGATCGAGCTGTGGCTCGATGCGGTTCGTGCGCGCTATGTCGCCCGCGTAAAGGTCGCCGCCGTGCCAGCCGAAGCGGTCGTCCAACTGGCCGTCCAACCGGCCGTACCACTCGTGCTGCCCGCGCCGTGCCATCCGGCCCGCGTCGCCTACTGGCGCGATGCGCTCGCCGATCTGCCGGCGCGCGTGCTGCCGCAGCGCGCGGACGCGCCGGCCGTGCCGCAATGGCGCGCGGCACGCATCGCGTTCGATTTCGACGGCCCACTGATCCGCGCGGCGCGCGACACGGCGTCGGCCGCGCACGCGACGCTGCCGATGCTGCTGCACGCGGCGCTCAACGCCGCACTGTTCCGCGCGACGGGGGCGGCCGACCAGCCGGTCGGCGTGCTCGCGTCGACGCGCGAGCTGACGGGCGACGCGGCTCGTGATGCGCTCGGCCTCTTCATCAATTCGGTCGTCGTGCGCACGCGGATCGACCCGGCCGCGCGCCGGGCGGACCTGCTCGCCCAAGTGCGCGACACGGCGCTCGCGGCCTACGCGCACGCCGACGTGCCGTTCGCGGACGTCGTCGCGGCGCTGCGCGCGCCACGTGCCGCGCAGGCCAATCCGCTGTTCCAGGTGATGTTCAACTACCTGCGCCCGGCCGGTGCCGCGACACGCGACTGGGCCGGCCTGTCGCTGGCCGGATTCGACGACGTGCGCCATCGCGTCGTGTTCACGCTGGAGCTGGACGTCGTCGAGCATCCGGACGGCCGCGTGAGCGCCGCGTTCTCGTATGCGGACGAACTGCTCGAGCGCGGCTTCGTCGATGCGCTCGTCGATCTCTATCACGACGAAGTCGCGCGCTTCGCCGGCGCGTCGGAAGCGGCGCTCGGCGTGCCCGACGAGCGTGCCGTTGCACAAGCGCCGCGTCGCGCACCGGCGCAAGGCGGTTCATGCGCGGCAACGCCGTCACGTACGCCGCATGCGGCTGCCGTGCTCGCGGCGCTGTGGTCGGACACGTTCGCGACGGCCGCGCCCGAACCTGGCGCCGACCTGTTCGAAGCCGGCGCGAGCTCGTTCGACGTCGTGCGTTTCGTCGATGCGGCCAGCCGCGTCGGTCACGCGCTGACGGTTGCCGACGTATTCGCGTCGCCGACGCTCGCGGCGCTCGGCGCGCGACTCGATGCGCTCACGGAAACGGGACAGGAGGCACGCCATGCTGGCTGAAGTACGTCCGGACGGATTCACGATGCTCGATACCTACCGCCTCGCGTTCGCGGACGGTCTGTTCGCCGTGCGCGACGGTGCGGAGATCCGCGTCGCGCAGGGCGACGGCATCGGCGCGCAGTTGCTGCGCGCCCAACTTGGCGACGACGGCGCGCTGCGCCTCGTCGCGTACAACCATCGCGCGGCGCCGGCCGACCAGCGGCGCGCGCTGCTGGCCGCGCTGGCGGCGGCGTTTTCGGACAGCGCGCGCCACGCGGCGATCCGGCTCGACCCGGCCGCATGGCCGGCGGTCGCGCTCGATGCGCTGCGCGCGAGCGGCGTGCTCGCCGACGGCGGACGCTGCATGCGCGAGGGCTGGGCGCAGCAGGCCGATCTGTGGCTCGTCGGCCCGCATCTGCCCTGCGCGACGTTGCCGATGCTCACCGACGGCCGCCGCCATCCGCGCCGGCCGCCCGCGCCGCGCGGCGAGGTCTACGCGCGCGACCTGCCGGCGCTCGGCGTGCGCTTCATGCTGCGCGGCTGGCAGCCCGCCGAGGATACCGGGCGACTCGCGCGCTGGTTCGGCGAACCGCGCGTGCGCGACGGCTGGCCGGGCGCGCAACCCATGCAACCCGCGCCATCCGGCACGGACGGCGCGCAAGGCACCGCGCCCGGCACCGATCCGCACGTGATTCCGCTCGTCGGCTGCTTCGACGGCGAACCGTTCGCGTTTTTCGAAGCGTACTGGCTGAAGGAAGACGCGCTCGCGCCGCACGTCGCGGCGCGCGACTACGACCGCGGCCTGCGGATGCTGGTCGGCGAATCGCGCTGGCGCGGCCCGCATTGCGTGGCCGGCTGGCTGCCGTCCGTCGTCCATTACCTGTTTCTCGACGACCCGCGTACCGAAGCGGTCGGCTGTGCCGTTCCGGCCGGCCACGCGCGGGTTGCCGACCATCTCGCGCGGCATGGCTTCGCGCGGCAGCGCCGTCTCGCGCTGGCCGACGCGCAGCCGCTGTGGATGCGCGCGCTGCGCGAGACGTTCTTCTCCGGCCGTCACGTCTGACGCGCCGGATTCACCGACAAGGGAGCTGAGACATGCAGAGAGAAACCGTATTCGACCTGATCGGCGTCGGCTTCGGGCCGTCGAATCTGGCGCTGGCCGTGCGCCTCGCGGAGCGCAGCGGCGCGCGGACGTTTGCCCATTGCTTCGTCGAGCGCCAGCCTGAATTCGGCTGGCATCGCGGGATGCTGCTCGACGACTGCCGGATGCAGATCTCGTTTCTGAAGGATCTCGTCACGATGCGCGATCCGAAAAGCCCCTACACGTTCATCAACTACCTGTTCGAACGCGGCCGGCTGAACGAATTCGTCAACCTGAAGAACTTCTATCCGACCCGCGTCGAGTTCCACGACTACCTGAGCTGGGTGGCCGAGGCGTTCGACGATCGCGTCCATTACAGCGAGACCGTCCTCGCGATCGAGCCCGTGCGCGGCGATGGCGCGAAGATCGATGCGCTGCGGGTGCTGTCGCGCGACGCCGCGGGCCACGAGCGCCAGCGCGTCACGCGCGCGCTGTCGGTCGGCGTCGGCGGCACGCCGGCGATTCCGGACGCGTTCGCCGCGCTCGGCCGCGACCGCGTGATCCACTCGTCGTCGTACCTGACCGACATCGACCGGCTCGTCGCATCGCCGGACGGCGAGCGCCGCCGCGTCGCGGTGATCGGCGCGGGGCAGAGCGCGGCCGAGGTGTTCATCGATCTCGCACGCCGCTTCCCGCATGTCGACGCGAGCCTCGTGATGCGCGCAGGCGCACTGAAGCCCGCGGACGACAGCCCGTTCGTCAACGAGATCTTCAGCCCCGAGTTCACCGATGTCGTCTATGCGCAGCCGCACGACGCGCGCCGCGCGCTGCTCGAGCGCTATCGAGACACGAACTACGCGGTGGTCGACCGCCCGCTGATCGAACAGATCTACGAAATGCTGTACCTGCAGCGCATCGACGGGACGCCGCGTCATGCGCTGCTCGCGAACAGCGCGATCGAAGCCGCGGTGCGCGGCGCCGACGGCCGCATCGAACTGACGCTGCGCGACCGGATGAGCGGCGCGACGCGCGTCGAGCGCTTCGACGCGCTCGTGCTGGCAACCGGCTACCGCCGCGACACGCATTCCGCGCTGCTCGAAGGGCTCGCGCCGCACCTGGGCGATGCGCTGGTGCGCGGCGACGTCGCGCGCGACTACCTGCTCGCGACACCCGAGCACTTCGCGCCGCGCATCTACCTGCAAGGCTGCTGCGAAGACAGCCACGGCCTGTCCGACACGCTGCTGTCGGTACTGGCGCGCCGCGCGGACGAAATCTGCGCATCGCTCGAACACGGAACCGCACCCGCCCATGAAGAAGGCGCGGCCCGGGCACCGCATGAAAAACGACAGGACAACGGGGTGAGCGCAAGCCGGATGGCTTTCGCTCTTTGACAAAGGCGCGGTCGGAGACCGCATGAAAAAACTGGAGCAGAGAAAGATGGAGTGGGCAACAGGCACGCGTTTGCGTGCGATCGCAGCCGCGGCGAGCGTGGCGTTCGGGGCGGCGGCAGGGCACGCGCATGCCCAGACGGCGCCGGCCGTGAACGCGGGCGCCGCGGCGTCGGCCAGCAGTGCGCAGAACGGTGGGTCGGCCAGTGCGGCGGCCGGCACGCTGCCGACGATCAACGTCAACGCGGCCTCGGCAGGGGACGGCACGGTCGGGCTCGTCGCGAAGCGCAGCCGGACCGGCACCAAGACCGATACGCCGATCAACGAGATTCCGCAGACGATCAACATCGTCACCGCGCAGCAGATCGAGATGACGGGCGCGACCGACGTGAACGCGGCGCTGCGCTACGTGCCGGGTTTCTCGTCGTACGGCTCGGACAACCGTTCGGACTGGTACGCGGCGCTGCGCGGCTTCACGCCGACCGCGTATGTGAACGGGCTGCAGGTGCCGAACACGCTGAACCTGGCGAGCTGGCGCGTCGATCCGTACATGATCGACAGCATCAGCGTGCTGCGCGGGCCGACCTCGGTACTGTACGGCGCGGGCGATCCCGGCGCGATCATCGACGTGCAGACCAAGCTCGCCGACGGCGAGCGCGTGCGCGAGGCCGGTGTGCAGATCGGCAACTATGCGCGCAAGCAGTTCATGATCGACGTCGGCGACAAGCTCGACCCGGACGGCAAGTACGCGTACCGGTTCGTCGGCGTCGCGCGCGACGGCAACGCGGTGACCGGCCCGAACAACGACCAGCGCATTGCGCTCGCGCCGTCGTTCCGCTGGCGCCCGAACGCGGATACGTCGCTGACGGTTTCCGCGACCTACCTGCAGGACTGGGGCGACATCTCGTCGAACTTCCTGCCCGCGCAGGGCACGGTGCTGCCGAACCCGAACGGGCAGATCAATAAGGATATCTACGAAGGCGACGGGAACTTCAACTACTACCGCAAGAAGCAGTGGTCGCTCGGCTATCAGTTCGAGCACAATCTGAACTCGATGTGGACGCTGCGCCAGAACGTGCGCTGGATGCACCTGTCGCTCGACAACGCGTCGGTGTTCGGGAACGGCTTCGTCGACGGCAGCACGACCGACGTGTCGCGCTGGGCCGGCCTGTTCCAGATGAACTACAGCCGTTTCGACATCGACAACAACGCGCAGGCGCGCTTCGGCACCGGCCCGCTCGAGCACACGCTGCTGCTCGGTTTCCAGTACAACCGGCAGACGGCGACCGACAGCGAATGGCTGGCCGCGGCGCCGCCGCTGAACCTGTACAACCCGGTCTACCTGCCGGTCACGATGGGCGCGTTCGCGGATCCCGACGCGACGTCCCGTACCAACACGTACACGACGATGAACACGTTCGGCCTGTACGCGCAGGACCAGATCAAGTGGAACCGCTGGACGCTGACGCTGGGCGGCCGCGAGGACTGGGTCAACATGCGGATGGACGACCGCGCCAGCGGCACGCAGTCGAAGGCCGACGTCACGGCGTTCACCGGCCGCGTGGGTCTGACGTATCAGGGCGATTACGGGCTGTCGCCGTACATCAGCTACGCGACGTCGTTCAATCCGTTGATCGGCGTGAGCATGCTCGGCGGCGGGCTGTCGCAGCCGACGCGCGGCAAGCAGATCGAGGCCGGCCTGCGCTGGCAGCCGCCCGGCAAGAACCTGATGCTGAACGCGGCGATCTACCAGATCAACCAGACCAACGTGCTCACGCCGGCGCCGACCGATATCACGAAGTCGGTGCAGACCGGCGAAGTGCGTTCGCGCGGGATCGAGCTGAGCGCGACCGGCAAGGTCACGCGCAACCTGTCGGTGATCGCGTCGTACGTGTATCAGGACGTGAAGAACGTGAAGGCCAACGACGTGTCGCTGAACAACTGGCCGGTCGATGTGCCGCGCCCGCGCCAGATCGCGTCGCTGTGGACCGACTGGACGTGGCACACGGGGCCGCTCGAGGGCTTCGGCCTCGGCGGCGGCATTCGCTACCAGAGCGCATCGGCCGGTGCGGCCGACAACTCGCTGACGGTATCGAGCGTCACGCTGTTCGACGCGGGCCTGCACTACGACACGCGTAACTGGCGCTTCGCCGTGAACGGGACGAACCTCTTCAACCGCCATTACATCAGCGGTTGCCAGTCGACGAACGTCTGCATTTTCGGTACCGACCGCACGGTGATCGCGACCGCGAAATACAACTGGTGACGATGCGCGCCGCGGCCCGCCGGCCGGCCTTCATGGCTGGCGCGGGCCGGCCGCGGCGCCTTCGTCCGCTTTTCCACGACGCATCCATGCCGAAGAAAAATCTCGTCTACATCCAGTCGCTGCGCAACGGCGCGGCCGATCGTGCCGGGCAGCCGGTCGCCTATCAGGGCGGCACGCGCTACATGAAGGCGCCGCTCGAATTTCTCGTCGAACGCCTGAACGACTCGCCGCTCGGCGAGCGCTACACGCTGAAAGGCGTGATCGTCGACGACGACGACGGGTCGCCGGCCGACCGCGCGAAAGTCGCCGACTACGGCTTCGCCCGCACGCCGGGCCGCCCGTGGATCCTGCCGGAAGGGTTGGCGGTGCAGGGCCGGCCGGTCGACGAACTGTTCTGCTCGATTCCGTCGACGTACCGGCGGCTGCCGCGCGACGCGCGCGAGCGCGCCGCGGCCAAGCAGGCGTTCGAGCGCCGCTTGCTCGAACGCCTGCTCGAACTCGAAGCCGACGTCGTCGTGCTCGACGGGCTGCTCGTGATCCTCGACGAACTCGTGCGGCCCGGCGCGCGCTTTCACCGGCGCATCGCCAACATTCATCCGGGCATCACCGCCGACGGTTCGCCGTACCAGCGGCGCGGCGCGTGGGCGACGCTCGACGCGCTGCACGGCGCGCGCGGCGAACGGGTCGACTGGGCGAGCGGCGCGACGTCGACCGTCGAACCCGTGATGATGACGGGCGCGTCGTTCCACTACGTCGACAACGGCATCGATTCCGGTGAGGTGATCTGCGACGTGCTCGACACGTCGATCGCGCCGGACGACACGATTCTCGAACTGCGCTGGAACAACTTCCAGCGCAGCCTGTTTCCGGCGCTCGAGCGGGGGCTGCACGTCCTCGCCGACCGCCACGACGCGGGAGCACTGTGATGGAAGACACGCTGACGAAACCGGCCGGCACGGCTGACGCCGTCGAAGGGGACGTGGCCGCCGCGCTCGACGGCGCCGCACACGGGCCGGCGAGGGCAGTCGCCGAGCACACGCTCGACGCGTGGCGGCCTGACGATGCGCCGGACGGATTGCTCGCGGCGTTCGTCGCGCTGTTCAACACCGACACGCGCTACGACGCGGCGACGCTCACGGTGCCGCTCGGCGGCGCCGATGCGGCGGCCGTTGCGTCGTACGTCGCGCGCGCGGTGCGCGAGGGCGTGATCGACGGCGCGCAGGTTGCCGGCGACACGCTGCGGCTCACCGTGTCGCGCGCGACGTTCTGGCAGAACCCGCGGCCGTGGCTGAAGGCGCCTGCGTCGGGCGGGATGCCGCTGCGTTACACGATCACGAACGGCCACCGGCACCCGGTGCGGCCGCCGTCGCCGGCCGGCGAGATCTATGCGCGCGACATGCCGCAGGTCGGGATGACGTTCAGCCTGCGCACCGTCGACATCGACGAACATGCGCAATTGTTCAGCGACTGGATGAACCTCGATCGCGTCGCGCATTTCTGGGACCAGCGCGGCACGCGCGACGAGCACGCGGCGTATCTCGCGGAGCGGCTCGCCGATCCGCACATGCACCCGATGATCGGCTATTTCGACGACACGCCGTTCGGCTATTTCGAGTTCTACTGGGCGAAGGAGGACCGTCTCGCGCCGTTCTACGAGGCGCACGACTACGACCGCGGGCTGCACCTGCTGATCGGCGACTCGCGCTTCCAGAGTGCCGGCAAGCTGCATGCGTGGTGGAGCGGGGTGCTGCACTACATGTTCGTCGACGAACCGCGCACGCAGCGGCTCGTCGGCGAGCCGCGCGTCGATCACGTGCGGCACATCGCGTACATGCACCGGCTCGGGTTCTACACGCTGAAGGAATTCGATTTCCCGCACAAGCGCGCAGCGCTCACCGTGATCGAGCGCGATACATTCTTCGACACTTTCCGGTTGCCCTGACGGCGCGGGTGCGCGGTGCGGCGCGACGTTGCGCGCGGCGCCGTGGCCCGCCGGCATCGGCCGTTCGGGATATGGACCGCGCGGCCCGCGACATGGCAAATACATCCGCGACAGCATGGGGCGCGACATCCGGTTTGTGCGCCCTCAAATTGACATATGCCGGCATATGCCTACAGTGGGCGCATCGTACTCCCATGGAGTGGCTCATGCGCACCGTTTCCATTTTCAAGAACGCCCGTAACCAGGCGATCCGCATCCCGAAGGACATAGAGTTCGAGGGGGTGACGGAACTCGAGATCCGTCGCGAGGGCGACACACTGTTGCTACGGCCGGTGCGGCCCACGTGGCTCTCGTTCGCGAGCGAACCGCTGGCCGACGCCGACTTCCTCGCCGAACGTCCGGCCGTCATCGAGTCCGGCCGCTTCGACCTGTCCGGTGGTGGCGCCGCGCCGACGGAGTCCGGCCAGTGATCACGCTCTACATGCTCGATACGAACCTCTGCTCGTTCATCATGCGCGAGCGGCCTCCCGTGGTGCTGTCGCGGCTGCAATCGTGCGTCAATGCGCAACACCGGATCGTCGTCTCGGCGATTACGTACGCCGAAATGCGGTTCGGCGCGGTTGGCAGGAAGGCGTCACCGAAGCATGCGGAACTCGTGACGGCCTTTGTTTCGCGGCTGGATGGCGTGCTGTCGTGGGATACCGCGGCCGTCGATGCAACGGCCGCGATTCGTGCCGACCTTGCCGCGCGTGGCACGCCGATCGCCGCGAACGACGCGTCGATCGCCGGGCATGCGATCGCGGCCGGTGCGGTGCTCGTCACGCACAACAGCCGCGAGTTCGCCCGTGTTGTCGGGTTGGCGCTCGAAGACTGGGCGGCCTGAGCGCAGCTTCGTATCCGTACGCGCACGCTGCTGTTCCGCAGCGACGTGTCACGTGCGTGGCGCGGGTTGATCGACGAGAAAGGCGGTGCGGAACGCATCGAGATACCGGTCGACGTCGTCGCTGAATTCACCGGGCAACAGTGCGAACGCGCGTGCCAGCAGATCCTGGCCGAGCGCGGCATAGGTCGCTGCGTCCGACAACAGCGCGCGGATCGCGTCGCGCGTTGGCGGCGAAGCAATTTGCTGCGCCTCGCGCGCGAGCAGCGCGGCCGCGGCGAGCCCCGGCTGGAACGCATGGGTCTCGAGCAGGTCCGGCGCATCATCCCAGATACGTTCGCGATTGCCGGCGTCGTGGAAATTCCGCAGCAGGAACAGCAGGTCGTACGCGTCGCTGTTCTGGCGCGCACGCCGATCCTTCCACGCGAGCAGCTTCAGCAGCGTCAGCGCCGGCAGGCTGGCCACCGGCACCACGGTATGCGCGTCGATCGACACCGGCTGTGCGGTGTCCACCGCTTCCTGGAACCCGAGTACGTTCAGCACGAATTCCCCGCCGGGCGGCCACGCAATCTCGCCCGGCGGCGTTTCGAGCGGCCCGAACGGCACGAGGTCCAGCTCCGTGCGAAAACCGTGCGCGCCGCTGTCGAACAGCAGTTTCTGCTGCTGTTTCGATGCGCGCGCGAATTGCCCGGTGGCGACGAGTGCGTCGACGAGTTGCGCGTGAAATGGCCAGCTCACCGCGCACACGGCAACGTCGACGTCGCGCGTTGCACGCACCGGCCGGATGCCGTGCACGTGCCACATCAGGATGTCGCGCGCGGTAGCGCCGGCCACCACGAACGCCGCATCGAGGCGTGCGCAGGCCGAGCTGACGGCCTGCAGCAGCGCGACCGCCGCAGGCTCCAGCGGCCGGCGTGCGTCGACTTCAAGCGGGCGGGTGGGCGAGATATCGGTCATGGATGCGATCCGCGATGGCGAGATTGCGGCTGTCGCCGGACGAGACGAGATCCGCGTAGATCAACAGCGGCGGCACGACCGGTCCTTCCTGTTCGCGCCAGTCGAGCGCGGCAGACGGCGGCCAGAACGCTTCGACGAGTTCGACCTCGCCGCGCTCGTCCGGACGCAGGCGGCCCTGGAGCAGCAGCCGGGTCGACGCGGTGCCGTGCGTATAGACGGTGATCGTGGCCGGCTTCAGGTCGTGCGTCAGCAGGTCGGCCGCCGGCTCGCCGCCGAGCCGTGCATCGAATGCCGCGAAATCGAAGCCGCACCACCAGTCGGGCGCGAGGCTGGCAAACCGGCGGCTCGGCAGCTTCGCGCGCAAGCGGCTCGGGTACAGCGCGACCCATTCCTGCACGAAGCGTGGCCAGTCGGGAAGCAGGCGCTCGCCGTTGCGGCGCTGCCCGACGAGGCCGCGCGCGATCAGATCGTCCATCGCCAGATTGACCGTGCCGAGCGCGACATCCGACGCGGCCGCGATCGCCCGATACGGTTGCGCGACGAGGCCGGGCTGCGTCGCGAGCGCGAACATCACGGCCAGCCCCTTCGGCGTCGTCGCGCGCGACGACTGCCGGCGCGGTGCCCGTGCGGGCTTCGGCCGGCCCGCGATCATCACGGTCGCCTCCGGCTGAATCAGGCATGCGTTGCCGGCGGTATCGAGAAACGGGATGCCCTGGTCGGTCAGGCCGGCGGCCAGTTCGGCCGACAGATGCGGCGCGACCAGCATCAGCGGGCGCTCGCCGGGCACTGCGTTGCCGCCGCCGCGGCGCAGTGCCGCGAGCGTGCCCGCCAGCGATTCGACGTGCAGGCGCACCGCGACCGGCATCTCGAATACCTGCCCCGCAACGTCGAAGCGGATCATGGCGTCGGCGTGCGCCTTGTAGGCGGCCGGCACGCGCACGGGCCGCGCGCGAAAGCGCCGGGTCGCGCGTTCGAACGCGGCGCAGGCTTCGTCGAGCACGTGCTGTTCCGGCAGGGAGAGGGAAGGGTTCGCGGGCATCGAAGGGAATCGCATGTTCACTTTTCTGTCAGCGTACACAAAAAATGTACGACCGTCAAAAAGTGAACAATAATTCACAAGCCTTTGATGTGTATGGGCTATTTCAGGATACCGGACGATAGTCATCGGGCGCTCATGCGCAGGGAATGGGTGGGTGGCGCACAGTTTCGGGCGCTCGGATCCCGTGCGGTAGTCGTCCGGATGGCCGGGCTTGCGCTCGTCGTGCATCGCATTCCCCCATGGCAACCATCGGTTGCTACCACGACGACTCTCGGTCTTCCGGGTTGCCATCTAACTGACTATCCTTGCCTGCATATTCCCCACAGGACAGGAGACGACACCGTGACGCACAGCGTGATTCCCGCAGGCCTTGCCGATGAAATGATCGAGATCCGGCACCGCATCCATGCCCACCCCGAGCTCGGCTTCGAGGAATTCGCGACGAGCGACCTCGTCGCGGCGCAACTGCAGTCGTGGGGCTACACGGTGCATCGCGGGCTCGGCGGTACGGGCGTCGTCGGGCAGTTGAAGGTCGGCAGCGGCACGCAGCGCCTCGGCCTGCGCGCCGACATGGACGCGCTGCCGATCCACGAGTCGACGGGCCTGCCGTACGAGAGCAAGATCGCCGGCAAGATGCACGCGTGCGGCCACGACGGCCATACGGCGATGCTGCTCGCGGCCGCGAAGCATCTCGCGCGCGAGCGCTGCTTCTCGGGCACGCTGAACCTGATTTTCCAGCCGGCGGAGGAAGGGCTCGGCGGCGCGAAGAAGATGCTCGACGAAGGGCTGTTCGAGCAGTTCCCGTGCGACGCGATCTTCGCGATGCACAACATGCCCGGCTTCCCGACGGGCAAGTTCGGTTTCCTGCCGGGGCCGTTCATGGCGTCGTCGGATACGGTGATCGTCGACGTGCAGGGCCGTGGCGGCCACGGCGCGGTGCCGCACAAGGCCGTCGACTCGGTGGTCGTCTGCGCGCAGATCGTCATTGCGCTGCAGACGATCGTGTCGCGCAACGTGTCGCCGCTCGACATGGCGATCGTCACGGTCGGCGCGATCCACGCGGGCGAGGCGCCGAACGTGATTCCCGATCGCGCGCAGATGCGCCTGTCGGTGCGCGCGCTGAAGCCGGAAGTGCGCGACCTGCTCGAGACGCGCATCAAGGAAGTCGTGCACGCGCAGGCGGCCGTGTTCGGCGCGACCGCGACGATCGACTACCAGCGCCGCTACCCGGTGCTCGTCAACGATGCGGAAATGACCGCGTTCGCGCGCAACGTTGCCCGCGAGTGGGTGGGCGACGCGAACCTGATCGACGGGATGGTGCCGCTCACCGGCAGCGAGGATTTTGCGTTCCTGCTCGAGAAGCGGCCGGGCTGCTACCTGATCATCGGCAACGGCGACGGGGAGGGCGGCTGCATGGTGCACAACCCCGGCTACGACTTCAACGATGCGGCGTTGCCCACCGGCGCGTCGTACTGGGTGAAGCTCGCGGAGACGTTCCTGGTGTGACCGGGGAAACGACACATACGGCGCGAGGCTGGACATCGGCAAGGTCGCCGCAGCGGCTGAGCGCCTGGAGTACCAAACTTTGGTATATGATGGCCGCATTGAAAAGGAGGTGACTCATGTCGCGAAACACATCCGTTTCCCTGGGCGACCACTTTGCCGAATTCGTCGACGCTCAAGTTCAGTCGGGACGATACGGTTCCGCGAGCGACGTCGTCCGAGCCGGTTTGCGGCTTCTCGAGTCACACGAAACGCAGGTGCGTGCGTTGCAGGAAGCGCTGAAGGCCGGTGAGGCATCGGGAGCGCCCAAGCCATTCGACAGCGAAGCCTTCCTGGCCCGCATGCGGGCGACGCATGGCGGTTAAAGGCAGGCAGCTTCAGCTTGCACCGCTGGCTGAACTCGATCTCGAAGAAATTTGGCGCTATACCGCCGTGCATTGGTCGCACAAGCAAGCTGACCTTTACCACCGCGATCTGATCGGAACAATGGAAGCACTGGCGCGCGGTGAGAAGGCCGGTCGGACTTGCATGGTTCGCGATGGATATTTCCGGTACGCAGTGGGCTCCCACGTCGTGTTCTATCGCGAAACGGAATACACGATCGATGTGATTCGGGTCCTGCACCAACGAATGGACATCGAACAACATCTGTAGTCGCACAAAGCGGGCACGTGATCATTGTGATGGGGCGAGCAATCCCTGTATGTCTTGTGCGATCCCGATCCGGGCACCGCATCGGTCAGCCTAGAACGCTTCCTTCCCCGCTGAACAACGCCACGACCGCATCCGGATTCGACGGCCAGTACATGTGCATGTAGGTCGCGACGATCGCGTCGTGGCAATAGACGGCTTCGCCGCTGCCAGATGCGCCATCGGGACGCGCAGCGCTCGCGACCGGTTCGAGCGGCGTCGCGAGCCGCGAATAATGGAACGTATGGCCGCGCATCATCCCGCTGCTCGTTTCGAGCTGCTGCATCCCGAGCGCCACGAACCGGCGCTGCATCGTCGCATGGCCTGGCAGCACGCCCAGCATCGGCGTCGTCACGCCGTCCACATCGGTCAGCGATTCGCACAGATACACCATCCCCCCGCATTCCGCGACGATCGGCCGGCCGGCCGCCGCGTGCGCGCGAATCGACCGCGCGGTCGCGGAATTGGCCGCGAGCGTCGTCGCATGCAACTCCGGATAACCGCCCGGCAGGAACAGCGCGTCACAATCGCCCGGCACGGATTCGTCGGCGAGTGGCGAGAAAAACCGCAACTGCGCCCCGAGCCCCTCAAGCAGCGCAAGATTCGCCGGATAGATGAACGAAAAAGCCACATCGCGCGCCACCGCGATCCGCTTGCCGGCGAGTCCACGCGGCAGCGGCGCCGTGGCATCCGGTTCCGCGAACGCAACAGCCGGCGGCAACTCGGCAAGCGCCGTTTGCGCAAGCGCATCGGCCGCGCGATCGAGCCGCGCATCGAGATCGTCGATGTCGTTCGGCTGGTGCAGGCCGAGATGCCGCTCCGGCAGCGCAATGCCCGTATCGGCCGGCATGTGCCCGAGCCAGCGCAGGTCGTCGGGCAGCGCCTGTTGCAGCAGTTCCGCGTGCCGGGCCGAGCCGACGCGATTCGCCAGCACGCCATGAAACGGCAGCTCCGGCCGGAACCGCGCGAGCCCGAACGCGATCGCCGCGAACGTCTGCGCCATCGATTTCGCGGAAATCACCGCGACGACCGGCACGCCGAACGCGGCCGCGAGGTCGGCGCTGCTCGGCGTACCGTCGAACAGCCCCATCACGCCCTCGATCAGGATCAGGTCGGCCTCGCGCGCGGCGTCGGCCAGCAGCGCGCGGCAGCCGGCCTCGCCGACCATCCCGAGGTCGAGCGCATGCACGGGCGCGCCGCTCGCACGTTCGAGCAGCATCGGATCGAGAAAGTCGGGCCCGGTCTTGAACACGCGCACGCGCCGGCCGAGCCGGCGGTGCAGCCGCGCGAGACCGGCCGTCACCGACGTCTTGCCCTGACCCGACGCGGGCGCGCTGACGATCAGCGCGGGGCAGGCCGGCACGCTCAGAACTCCACGCCGCGCTGCGCCTTCACGCCTTGTTCCTTGTACGGATGCTTGACGAGCCGCATCTCGGTGACGAGGTCGGCCGCGTCGATCAGCGCGTCGGGCGCGTGTCGCCCGGTCACGACGACGTGTACCGAATCAGGGCGCGCGGCCAGCGTCGCGAGCACTTCGTCGAGCGGCAGGTATTCGTACTTCAGCACCGTGTTCAGTTCGTCGAGGATCACCATCCGGTAGTCGCCGCTCTCGATCATCCGGCGCGCCTCGTCCCAGCCCTTGCGCGCGGTCGCGATATCGGCGTCGCGGTTCTGCGTGTTCCACGTATAGCCGTCGCCCATCGTCACGAAATCGCATTCGGCCACCGCGCCGAGGAAGTCGCGCTCGGACGTGTGCAGCGCGCCCTTGATGAACTGCACGACGCCGAGCCGCATGCCGTGGCCGAGCACGCGCACGGCCATGCCGAACGCGGCCGTGCTCTTGCCCTTGCCATTGCCGGTATTGACGATCAGCAGGCCCTTTTCGTTGACGGCGGCGGCCTGCTTCTTCTCATGGCCGGCACGGCGGCGTTCGGTCATCCGTTGATGGGATTCGGCGTCGGTTTTCATCGGATTGGTCCTGTCGAAAGAAAGCGAAACAAAGGGTTCAGAGCGGGCCGGCGAGCGCGACCGTCACGCCGTCCCGGATCGATTTGGGGCCCAGCAGCCGGCCGTGCGGCGCCGCGAGCTGCGCGCACGGTTCGGCCACGCCCGCGACGCCGAAGCGGGCGAGCGCGGCATCCGACGGGCCGCTTGCGGCCAGCTCCGGACGGCGCGCGAGTCGTGCCGCGTCGAACGCGACGAGCGGCCAGCCGCGGCGCGCACACAGCGTGCGCAGCGCGCGGGCACGCGCCTTGTCGGCGAGCGTCGCAACGAGCGCCGGTTCGGCGCCCGGGTACAGGGTCAGCGCCGCGCGGATCGCGGCATCGAGTTGCGCGGCCGTCACGCCCGCGCGGAAACCGACGCCGAGCGCGACGCGCATCATGCGCCGCTGCCGAGCGCGGCACGTACCGCGGGATCGTCGGCGAACGCCGCGACGCGGCCGATCACGACGATGGCCGGCGAGCCGATGCCAGTCGCGCCGATGCGTTCGACGAGCGTGTCGAGCGTCGCGAGCACGTGCCGCTGTTCGGGGCGCGTCGCGTTCTCGATCGCCGCGCACGGCGTATCGCCGGGCAGGCCGCCTTCACGCAGCGCGGCTGCAATCGTGTCGAGGCGGCGAATGCCCATGTAGATGACGATCGTCATGCGCGTGGCCGCGAGCGCGCGCCAGTCGGGTTCGCCGGCGCCCGCGCCGTGGCCCGTGACGAAAATCACGCCCTGCGCGTCGCCGCGTTGCGTGACCGGGATGCCGATTGCGGCCGGTGCGGCGATGCCCGCGGTGACGCCGTTCACGACCTCGACCGGGAATCCCGCCGCGCCGAGTGCGGCCAGTTCCTCGCCGCCGCGGCCGAACACGAACGGATCGCCGCCCTTGAGCCGCGCGACGCTGCGGCCCGCGCGCAGATGCGCGAGCATCGCGGCGACGATCGTCTCCTGCGGCGTCGATGCATGACCGCCGCGCTTGCCGACGTGCTCGATCTGCGCATCGGCACGCGCATGGCGCAACACGTCGGGATTCACGAGATCGTCGACGAGCAGCACGTCCGCCGCGCCGATCGCACGGACGGCCTTGAGCGTCAGCAGGTCGGCGTCGCCTGGGCCGGCGCCGATGAGCCAGGCGCGGCTCATCGAGCGCGGCACGGTGCGCACCGTGTCGAAACAGTGGAACAGGGCAGGCGGGCGGCACGGCGGCGGCCAGCAGACAGGAAACGCATGACGGATCGAACGAAGCCCGCGCGGACGCGGGCGGAATGCGCACCCCATCCGTCCCCCGCGGATCGGGCGTTCGGCGAGCCTCGGGCTCGCCCCTTGCGTCGGCCGGTATCCGGGCTGGCCGCTTGCCAGGCCGCAGCCTTCCCGCCCGGCTGAAGGGCAGTGGCATCGTGGGCGGCCTGGGCGCGTGCGCGGGGAAGCGCAGCGCGCGGGCGGCGTACCGTTGCGGGGACAGCACAGGCCGGGCGGTGGTCCGCCTCCTGTTTCCCGTTTAACTGCAGGCGCGCAATGCGCATGCGAGCACCGAACGCGGCGCATACGATAGCACAGCGATCCACCCGCGCGAACCGCTGCGCACGGCGTTCGGCCACGTGCGCCGGCCATCCGGAACCGGGCCCGGTGGCCCGCTCCGCCTTGACGCTCCCCGCACCGCCGCCTACACTCGCACGCGTTTTGGTGCTCGCGCGCGCCGCTCCGGCGCGCGCAGTTAAACGGGAAACAGGGAGCCTGCCTGCGCCGCAGTCGAGCCAACCTGTGCTGCCCCCGCAACGGTAAGCGAACGCGTCGCGCGAGAAGCGCCACGCAACGCCGCTTCGCCGCATGCCGCGCGCATGCGGACGACCGCCACTGGATGCCGCGTGCATCCGGGAAGGCGAAGCGGCGTGTTCGTCAGCCCGGATACCGGCCTAAACGTTGGGGTTCAGCGCCGCGGGGAGGCGGCGCATCGTCCACGGCCGCAGCAGGCCCGACACCCGCGTGTTGCCCGCTTTCTCCGCCGATCCGCCTGCGCGCCAACCCGCGCCGGCCGGCGTGGCGAACGGCAGGCGGCGTGCACCGGGCCGGCGGCAGCCGTGTTGGCATTCACGATGTCGACCGTTCGCAAGGAAGCACCATGTCCGCTTCGTCGTTCCGCCCGTCCCGCGACTGTCCGTCCGGATCGCGCGGCGGCATGCCCGCGATCCGCCAGATGAACTGCCACGCCGCCATCGACGCGACGATCCCGGGCTGATTCCATTTTCGACACAGGACCTACCATGACCATGCGCAAGCTTCCCGTCACGATCGTCACGGGCTTTCTCGGCAGCGGCAAGACGACGCTGATGCGCCACATCCTGCAGCACGCCGAAGGCCGCCGCATCGCGGTGATCGTCAACGAATTCGGCGAGCTCGGCATCGACGGCGAAATCCTCAAGGGCTGCGGCATCGGCTGCGAGGATGCGGAAGGCGCGCAGGGCGAAGCATCGGGCCAGCTCTACGAACTCGCGAACGGCTGCCTGTGCTGCACCGTGCAGGAAGAGTTCTATCCGGTGATGGAAGCGCTCGTCGAGCGGCGCGCGGACATCGACCACGTGCTGATCGAAACCTCGGGCCTCGCACTGCCGAAGCCGCTCGTGCAGGCGTTCAACTGGCCGACGATCCGCAACAGCTTCACGGTCGACGCGGTCGTGACCGTGGTCGACGGGCCGGCCGCCGCGAGTGGCCAGTTCGCGGAAAACCCGCAGGCCGTCGACGCGCAGCGCCGCGCCGATCCGAACCTCGATCATGAATCGCCGCTGCACGAGCTGTTCGCCGATCAGCTGTCGTCCGCCGATCTCGTGATCGTGAACAAGGCCGATCTCGTCGGCGACGCAGCGTTCGCGCAGATCGAAACCGCGATTCGCGACGAAATCCCGCCGCAGGTGAAGATCGTGCGCGCGACGCGCGGCGAGCTCGATCTCGCGATGCTGCTCGGTCTCGAATCGGCATCGGAAGAAACGATCCACCTGCGTCACGACCATCACGGCTCGGCCGACGACGGCGATCACGATCACCATCACGACGATTTCGACTCGGTCGTCGTGTCGGGCGACGCCGGCACGCGCGAAGCGACGATCGCCGCGCTGCAGCGTGTCGTCGAAGCGCACACGATCTATCGCGCGAAAGGCTTCGCCGCGCTGCCCGGCGCGCCGATGCGCCTCGTGATCCAGGGCGTCGGCCGCCGCTTCGACAGCTATTTCGATCGTCGCTGGCAGGACGGAGAAACGCGCGCGAGCCGCTTCGTGCTGATCGGCGAGGATCTCGACGCGGCCGCGCTGCAACGCGCGTTCGACGCCGCGTGCGCGGCCGAGCCGCAACAGGCGTAACCCACGATGCATTTGCTGCGCACCACGCCGGGCGGCTTTGTCGACGACACGCAGGGCGTCGTCCGGATCGACCAGCAGCCGGCCGACATCGTGATCCTGAGCTCGGCCGATACGACGCTGTCGCTGCTGGCTAGCGTCGTGCCGCACCTGCCGGCCGGCTTCCCGAGCGTCAGGCTCGCGAACGTCACGTTCCTGCGGCAGCCGGCGTCGGTCGATTTCTACGTCGACGACGTGCTGCAGCATGCGAAGTCGGTCGTGATCGATCATCTCGGCGGCGAGGCGTATTGGCCGTACGGAATCGAGCAGGCCGTGTCGCTCGCGTCGAAGCGCAAGCAGCAGCTCGCGATGTTCTCGGGCGACCTGCAGGAAGACCCGAACCTCGTCGCGAAGAGCACGGTCGCGCCCGACCTGTGCCGGCTGTGGTGGCGCTACCTGCGTGAAGGTGGCGTGCACAACGCCGAGGCGCTGCTGCGCAGCATTGCATTCCATACGCTCGGGTTCGGCGACGAACCCGAACTGCCGCGCCCGCTGCCGGCCGCCGCGCTGTATCACCCGGCGCGCGACCGCGCGAGCGTCGACGACTGGCGGCCGCGCTGGACGCCCGGCGCGCCCGTCGTCGCGATCCTGTTCTATCGCGCGCACTGGCAGGCCGCGAACACGGCCGTGTTCGACGCGCTGGCCGATGCGCTCATCGAGGAAGGGCTGAATCCGCTGCCGATCGCGGTCACGTCGCTGAAGGACGCGGTGAGCCGCGAAGTCATCACGCAGCTCTGCGACACGCACGACGTCGCGCTCGTGCTGAACACGACCGCGTTCGCAGCTGGCGCGATCGACAGCCCCGAGCACGACGTGCTCGCCGGCGACGCGCCGGTGTTGCAGGTGATCCTGTCCGGCGGCAATCGTGACGCGTGGGTGGCCGACAACCAGGGGCTGCATGCGCGCGATATCGCGATGCACATCGCGCTGCCCGAGGTCGACGGGCGCATCGTCACGCGCGCGGTGAGCTTCAAGGGGCTCGCGTACCGTTGCCCGCATACCGAGGTCGACGTCGTGCGCTACCAGCCGGACGCCGAGCGGATCGCGTTCGTCGCGGCGCTCGCGCGCGGCTGGTGCCGGCTGCGCACGCTCGACAACGCCGACAAGCGCGTTGCGCTGATTCTCGCGAACTATCCGCAAAGCGAAGGGCGGATCGGCAACGGCGTCGGGCTCGACACGCCGGCGTCCGCGCTGCGCGTGCTCGCGGCGCTGCGCGACGCGGGCTACGCGGTGGCCGACCTGCCGCCCGACGGTGACGCGCTGATCGCGCGCCTCACCGAAGGCGTGACCAACGACGCGGCCGTGCATGCGTTGCGCCCCGCATTCCAGAGCTTCCCGCTGGCCGACTACGTCGCGCGTTTCGCGCGGCTGCCGGCGGCCGTGCGCGACGCGCTGAACGCGCGCTGGGGCCCGCCCGAAGCCGATCCGACGCTGCGGCAAGGGCGCTTCACGATCGCCGGCTGGCGCGCGGGCAACGTGTTCGTCGGCATCCAGCCGTCGCGCTCGCGCGGCGAGAACGACTACGCGAGCTACCACGACGCGGATCTCGTGCCGCCGCACGCGTATCTCGCGTTCTATTTCTGGCTGCGCGATGCGTATCGCATCGACGCGGTGATCCACCTCGGCAAGCACGGCAACCTCGAATGGCTGCCGGGCAAGAGCGTCGCGCTGTCCGACGCGTGCTGGCCCGACCTGACGCTCGGGCCGCTGCCGCACCTGTATCCGTTCATCGTCAACGATCCGGGCGAGGGCAGCCAGGCGAAGCGTCGCGCGCAGGCGGTGATCATCGATCACCTGATGCCGCCGCTCACGCGCGCGGAAAACTACGGCCCGCTGCAGGATCTCGAGCGGCAGGTCGACGAATACTACGAAGCGCTGATGGTCGACGGGCGGCGCGCGAAGCTGCTGCGCAAGACGATCCTCGCGACGATCGCCGAACACCGGCTGCACGACGAACTGAGCGTGTCGCCGCCGCGCGATACGGGCGACGAGGATGCGCTGCTCACGCGCGTCGACGCGTGGCTGTGCGAACTGAAGGAAGCGCAGATTCGCGACGGGCTGCACGTGTTCGGCGTATCGCCGGCCGAGCGCCAGCGGCGCGACACGCTGCTCGCGCTCGCGCGCTTTCCGGTCGGCGACGGCAAGGGCACACGCGCAGGACTGATCGGCGCGCTCGCGCGCGATCTCGCACTCGGCGACGACTTCGATCCGCTCGCGGCCGACTGGGCCGCGCCGTGGGTCGGGCCGCGCCCGGCGATCCTGCAGGCGCTCGACGCATCGCCGTGGCGCCATGCGGGCGATACGCGCGAACGGCTCGAACGGCTTGCGCAGCAGTGGCTGGACGGGCTGTGCGCAGCCGACGGCGGGAACGCAGGTACCGATGCGACGCCTCCCGGCGACTGGCCGCACACGCTCGCCGTGATCGAGCGCGTCCGTGCGACGCTGCTGCCCGCGCTCGACGCGTGCGGCGGCGAGGAAATGCGTCAGCTGCTGCGCGGGCTCGACGGCCGCTTCGTGCCGCCGGGGCCGAGCGGCTCGCCGTCGCGAGGCCGGCCCGACGTGCTGCCGACCGGCCGCAATTTCTACTCGGTCGACACGCGCGCGGTACCGACGCAGGCGGCGTGGTCGCTCGGCCTGAAATCCGCACAGCAACTGATCGAACGCCATCTGCAGGATCATGGCGACTATCCGCGCGCGATCGGTCTGTCGGTCTGGGGCACGGCGACGATGCGCACGGGCGGCGACGACATCGCGCAGGCGTTCGCGCTGCTCGGCGTGCGGCCGAAATGGGCGCATGGCAGCCACCGCGTGACCGACTTCGAGATCCTGCCGATCGAGATCTTCGACCGGCCGCGCATCGACGTGACGCTGCGCGTGTCGGGCTTCTTCCGCGACGCGTTCCCGAACCTGATGCACCTGTTCGACGCGGCCGTGCAGGCGGTGGCCGCACTCGACGAGCCCGAGGAACTGAACCCGATCCGCGCGCGCATCGAGCGCGAACGCGCGAAGTGGGTCGCGCAGGGCGTGGCACCGGACGAAGCACGGCGCCGCGCCGGCTGGCGTGTGTTCGGCGCACGGCCGGGCAGCTACGGCGCGGGCCTGCAGGACCTGATCGACCAGCGCCGCTGGCAGACCGACGCGGATCTCGCCGATGCCTACCGCCAGTGGGGCGGCCATGCGTATGCGCAGAACAGCGCGGGCGACGCGGCGGCCGACGTGTTCGGCGAGCGGCTCGCGACGATCGACGTCGTCGTGCAGAACCAGGACAGCCGCGAGCACGACATCCTCGATTCGAACGACTACTACCAGTTCCAGGGTGGGATGACCGCAGCCGTGCGGCATCTGTCCGGTCAGCAGCCGAGCATCTACCACGGCGACCACGCGAATCCGGTCGCGCCGAAGATGCGCACGCTGCGCGAGGAAATTGCGCGCGTGATCCGCTCGCGCGTCGTCAACCCGAAATGGCTCGACGGCGTGAAACGGCACGGCTACAAGGGCGCGGCCGAGCTGGCGGCGACCGTCGACTACCTGTACGGCTATGACGCGACCGCGCGCGTGCTGTCGGATCACCAATACGCGCTCGTCGCCGACGCGTACCTGTTCGACGAGGCCACCCGCGCGTTCCTCGAACGGCACAATCCGAAAGCGCTGCACGGCATCTGCGAACGCTTCGTCGAGGCGATGCAGCGCGGCCTGTGGCAACAGCCGGGCGACTATCGCGAACGGATCGAAGCGGTCTGGCTCGCGAGCGAACAACTCCAGGAAGGGGGACGGCGATGACCGATCCGACGCTGCACCGCGCCCGCGCGGTCTTTCCGTTTGCGGCGCTCGTCGCGCAGGACGCATTGCAGCAGGCGCTGCTGCTCGCCGCGATCGACCCGTCGCTTGGCGGCGTGCTCGTCAGCGGGCCGCGCGGCACCGCGAAATCGACCGCGGCGCGCGGCCTCGCGGAGCTGTTACCCGAAGGGCAGTTCGTCACGCTGCCGCTGTCGGCGAGCGACGAGCAGGTGACGGGTACGCTCGATCTTGCGCATGCCCTCGCTGAAAACGGCGTGCGCTTCCGGCCGGGCCTGCTCGCGAGGGCGCATCTCGGCGTGCTGTATGTCGACGAAGTGAACCTGCTCGCCGACGGCCTCGTCGATACGCTGCTCGATGTCGCCGCGAGCGGCGTGAACATCGTCGAACGCGATGGCGTGTCCCACGCGCACGACGCGCGCTTCGTGCTGATCGGGACGATGAATCCGGAGGAGGGCGAGCTGCGTCCGCAGCTGCTCGACCGCTTCGGGTTGATGGTCGAACTGGAGAATTGCTTCGACGCCGCACAGCGCGAGCGGATCGTGAAGGCGCGACTCGCGTTCGATCTCGATCCGGACGCGTTCCGCGCAGACCATGCATCCGCACAGCGCGAACTCGGCGACCGGATTCACGCGGCGCGTGCACGGCTGGCGGCGCTCGATTTCGACGATGCCGTCCATGCGCGCGTCAGCGCGTTGTGTATCGACGCGGCCGTCGACGGGCTGCGTGCCGATCTCGTGATGCTGCGCGCGGCGCGCGCGCTCGCCGCACTGGAGCAGGCCGATGCGGTGACGGTGTCGCATGTGGACCGTGTGGCCGACGCGGTGCTGCGGCACCGGCGTCATGCGGGCACACCGCCATCGTCCCGAGCGCCGCAGAAAAACGACGAGCGCGACGGTCACACGCCGCCCGATGCGCGCGAGCGCCCCGACGATCCATCGGGCGCTGCGCAGAACGATGCCGCGGCAGCGCAGGGCGACTGGGGCTACCTGCCGCCCGAACCGGCCGGGCTGCGCGACGTGAAAGGCGTGGTGCCGCTGCCGCTAAAAAAACGCTGAGCCATCGAGCCGGCGCCGCTGCGAACACCGTTCGCGGTCCTCGATGGCAATCAGGCGCAGCCGCGCGCGTGCCGGGCACGGCACGTGCCGGCACCACCGTGGCGTGGCCGGCAACGCTTGCCGCGAAACGCGGCGGCCCGCTGCATCGCGGCCATCTGCGCTTCCGGAAACGGGCCGGCACGCCGGACGCGCTGCATTGCTTCGTGCTCGACTGTTCCGCGTCGATGTTGTCGCACGAGCGGCTCGCATTGGCGAAGGGGCTGATCGTCGCGTATTTCGACCAGGCCGCGCGCGACCGTGTCGAAACCGCGCTGATCTGTTTCGGCGGCAATGGCGCCGCGCGCCGCTTCGGCCCGGCCGTGCCGCGCTGGTGGAATGCGCGCTGGCTCGAACCCGTCGAAGGTGGCGGCGGCACGCCGCTCGCAGACGGCATCGCGGCCGCCGCGCAATTGCTCGCGCGCGCGGCGCGGCGCGAGCCCGGCAAGCAGCGCTGGCTGTGGGTGCTGTCCGACGGACGCACGCGCGAGATACCCGCGAAACCCGCGGCGGCCGATCACGTCGTGTTCGTCGACTTCGACGACGCGGCGGTACGGATCGGGCAGGGGGCGCGGCTGGCGGCGGCCTGGGGCGCGCAGTGGGTGACGGCCGACGCGCTGTACACGGGCCGCGCCGGCTGATGGGCGGCCAGCGGTGCGTTATGATCGCCGCTTCTGCTGCTCTCTGGAAACACCCGCCATGCAAGTACTGGTCGATGCCGACGCGTGTCCGGCCGTCATCAAGGACATGCTGTTTCGCGCCGCGCGTCGTGCCGAAATCTGCGTGACGCTGGTCGCGAACCAGTTTCTGCGCACGCCGCCGTCGCCGTTCATCAAGGCGGTGCAGGTGCCGGCCGGCTTCGACGTGGCCGATGCGCGCATCGTCGAGCTGGTGGAAGCGGGGGATCTCGTGATCACCGCCGACATCCCGCTGGCCGCCGCCGTGCTCGACAAGGGCGCGCATGCGCTCGACCCGCGCGGCAACTGGTTCAGCCGCGAGAACATCGAGGAACGCCTGTCGACGCGCGCGATGATGGATCAGTTGCGCAGCGCGGGCATCGACACGGGCGGGCCGGCGCCGTTCAGCGCACGCGACGGCAAGGCGTTCGCCTCGCAGCTCGACCGGTTCCTCGCGCGACACGGCAAGCCCTGAGGGTGCGTTGCGGCAGCCGCGTGCGGCGATCATCCTGCGTGGATGCGTGGACGAACACCTGCACGCACCATGCGCCACGTCACCGGATCCGCATTTAATCGCGCTCATCGCCCAGACCGGGATGCAGGTTCGCGCCGACACTGCTATCGTGGCGCAAACCACAACACAGGAGCGCACGCGTGTCACCGACTCAACTTCTCGTTCCGACCTTCACCCAGATGCTGCGCGCGCAGACCGCGTGGCTCGACAAGGCCGTCGCACACTGGCAGGCCGCGGGCGACGCGCCCGACGCGGCGATGTCGCTGAAGCTGGCGCCCGACATGTATCCGCTTGCCGCACAGGTGCGCTTCTCGTGCTTCCAGGCGATGGAACCCGTCCACCGGCTGCGCGGCGAACCGTTGCCGGCTGCGCTGCTGGCCTTGCGCGAAGCGGGATGGAATGCCGATGCGCAGCCCGGCTCGCTGGCCGACGCGCAGGCGATCCTCGCCGGCACGCTCGCCTTTCTCGACGAACTCGCGCCGGATGCGCTCGATGGCGGTGCCGCGCTGCCGATCGCGCTCGAAATGCCGAACGGGATCGCGTTCGACATGACGGGCGAACAGTACGCGCGCGACTGGGCGCTGCCGCAGTTCTACTTCCACGCGATCGCCGCGTACGCGATCCTGCGCCACCACGGCGTCGAACTCGGCAAGGCCGACTACGTGCCGCACATGCTCGCGTACGTCCGGCCGGGCACGATTCCGCAGGGGTGAGCCCGCAGGCGCCGGGCACCGTCGAGACGACATGACGCGGGCACTCTTCATCTGCAGCCGCAACCGGCTGCGCAGCCCGACGGCCGAAGCGGTATTCGCCGCGTGGCCGGGTGTCGACACCGACTCGGCGGGCCTCGCGCTCGATGCGGACACGCGCGTGTCCGCCGAGCAGCTCGACTGGGCCGACGTCGTGTTCGTGATGGAGCGGGCGCACAAGGCGAGGCTGGCGGCGCAATTCGGCGCGCAGCTACGGCACAAGAAGATCGTGTGCCTCGACATTCCCGACCGTTACGCGTACATGCAGCCCGAACTCGTCACGTTGCTCGAGCGCAAGGTCGGCCCGTTCCTGCGCGGGTGAGCGGCGCAGGCGAGGTGGACGTCAGCGCAGCCGGCCGTTCGCGATCGCCGAAAAACAGTCGAGACGCAGCAACTCGATGATCTTGCGCGTCGGCACGCTTGCACGCAGCGTGTCGAGGCGGTCGACGGTGAACCACTTGCAGCGGGCGATCTCGTTGCTCGCACGCGGCGTCAGGTGCGCCGGCACGTCGGCCACGAACACGTGATGGAGCTTCGTCAGCCCGCCGAACTGCACCGCGTAATCGAGCGCGAGCCCCTCCAGCCGCGTTTCCTCGGCGAGCTCCCGCAGTGCAGCATCGAGCGGCGTCTCGCCACGCCGGATCGTGCCGCCCGGCAGCGACCAGCGCGACGCGGTGCGGGCGACCAGCAGCACGCTGCTGCGCTGACGGCACACGATCGTGGCGCGTTCCTTGATGACGGCGAGTGTGTCCGGCCCGGTACTCATGTTCGGCAAAACGGGTGCTGAATCGTGGAGAAAATGCGCGTCGGCGGCGTGTCATTCGGCAGCGGGCCGCGACGGCGTACAGGCAGCCGCAACGATGCTACCGGCGGTTCGTGACAGTTCCGTGCACGGCGCTGCGGGACCGCTGACGCATCACGAGTGCGTATAGATCCCGTTGCGCGTCGGCTTCACGTGGCTCGGATGGCGGCGCTTGTGAACGGCACGCCGATGGTGGGGCGGCGGCGTGACGTGCCGGCGCGCGGGCGCGGGCCGTGCGGTCGGCGCTGCGCCCGGCATCCCGGTCTGTCCTTCGCCGAAATGGAACGTCTGGGTTTGCGCATGTCCAACGCCCAGCGTCGACGCCAGCATGAGGGCCGCCAGCAGCATCCGTTTCATGAATAATCCGTCCTATTTTTTTGAGATGAAGAATGCCCGCCAGCTTAGCGAAAGGCGGGGCGCTACCGCAACCGGCCCGTGTTCGGGGTCGCCCCCACTTGCGCGCGGCGGCGTCATCCGCACGGACTCAGGGTGCCGCCGGGGTTGACAACATAATTCTCGGGTGTGAATATAAATTCACACACAAGAATTATTCGCCGAATCCGGAAGGTCACGCCGCAGGCGTTGGGCCGCCAGAGCCGGCAGTCCGATCAACCGGAACCAGGAGCGGGACGCATGGCGGAACACGAGCAGCAGGGCGCGCTGGCGGGATTGCGCATCATCGATCTGTCGCGGGTGCTGGGCGGCCCGTATGCGACGCAGATCCTGGCCGACCACGGCGCGGAGGTGATCAAGGTCGAACCGCCGTCCGGCGACGAAACGCGCACGTGGGGTCCGCCGTTCGACGGCGATACCGCGTCGTACTTCCTCGGCGTGAACCGCAACAAGCTCGGCATTGCGCTCGACCTGACGCAGGCCGCCGACCGCGAGCGGCTGCTCGGCCTGCTCGAACATGCGGACGCCATCGTCGAGAACTTCAAGATCGGCACGATGGAGCGCTGGGGGCTCGGCTTCGACGCGCTGCACGCGCGCTTTCCGCGCCTCGTCCATTGCCGCGTGTCGGGCTTCGGCGCAGACGGCCCGCTCGGCGGGCTGCCCGGCTACGACGCGGCCGTGCAGGCGCTCGCGGGGCTGATGAGCGTCAATGGCGAAGCCGGCGGCGCGCCGCTGCGGGTCGGCGTGCCGATCGTCGATCTCGTCACCGGGCTGAATGCGGCGCTCGGCGTGCTGATGGCGCTGCGCGAGCGCGACGCGAGCGGCCGCGGCCAGTTCGTCGAATCGACGCTGTTCGACTGCGCGCTGTCGATCCTGCATCCGCATACGCCGAACTTCTTCCATTCGGGGAATGCCCCCGTGCGCACCGGCAATGCGCATCCGAACATCACGCCGTACGACAGCTTTCCGACGGCGAGCGTCGACATCTTTCTGGCGGTGGGCAACAACGGGCAGTTCGCGGGGCTGTGCGACGTGCTCGGCACGCGCGACTGGCTCGACGATCCGCGCTTCGCGGACAACCGCGCGCGCAGCGCGAATCGCGCCGCGCTACGCACGTTGCTCGAAACGGCGCTGGCCGGACACGACGGCGCGGCACTTGCCGAGCAGCTGATGCGCCGCGGTGTGCCGTGCGCGCCGGTGCTCGGGCTCGATGCGGCGCTCGACCATCCGCATGTCGCGCATCGGCAGATGAAGGTCGAGCTGGGCCGGCATCGCGGCATCGCGTCGCCGATCAAGGGGATCTACGCCGGAACCCCAGAAAATTCCGTCGTTCCACATTGTGAACATTAATCGGCTTATTCCAGCCGAAGAATGTTGGAGCGACGTCCGGTGAGTGACATGACGGTCTCGGTCACACGGACCATCAGGACCGTTACGCGGGGCCCAGTTCGATTACATTGTGGGACAGGTCGAGACAATCTTCGCAGTCCCGGCAAACCCAGTGCAGCATCGGCCCGACCGGATCTGGATGGTCGCTGAACGTTGTCAGCGCCGCGTCGTACTGAGCATCGGACGTGCTCGAGCGCAGTATCCGCTCGAGATTAGACTCGATGCTGTCCAGGCTGCATTCACCGATGCCGGACTTGAACACCGTCACACCGCCTGACGGGTTGACCGCGAAGAAGAAAAACGCCTTCGTGTCGACCATGTGCGACAGGATTGTCCTGGCGATGAAGTTGCTCGGATTGATCAGCGCATTGAAGATGCGGTAGCCGTAAAACTCTAAGCCGAAGTGTACGACCTCGAAGTCGTCGGTGCCGCGTATCGAGTGGCCAAAGTTGAAACCGCTGCGTGTTACGTCGTTCGGAATGTCATCCACCGGCCGCAGTGCCAGGCAAGCATAGTGCGTCTGGCCCTCGGCCACGAGTCCCATCGCAAAGCAGGGCGCGCGCTCGGCCAGCAAGGCCTCGACAAAATTCCGGTTCATGCGGAGCGTTGGCAGCATCGGGCATCCTTCATCGTGAATCAAATCAACATTTGCCGACCTGGCTGTGCGGTGCGTCGACGTCGAACATCAAAGGCTATACATCGTCGAGCTCGAACAGCGCGCGATCGGCGGGCCGCGACAGATAATCGTCCATCATCGCGCGGAAATCGGCTTCATCCCACTCGCCGCGATCGACACGCCGCAGCAACGCCTCGCCGGCCAGCATGATCTTTCGCTCGCGATCCGCGCGCGTTTGCTTGACCTGCTGGCGCTGCGCCTTAGCTGCCGCTTTGCGGGCTGTTTTCAGCTCCTGCAGCTTTTCGTCTGTCGCATCGAGACGACGTTTCAGCATGTTCATTCTGGCGTCCTGTTCGAAGAAGCGGTTTGCGCGGGAAACCGGCGCGCCGGCGTGCGCCGGTTCGTTACATTCGCGCCGTACTGTCGCGCCCAGGTGCGTACCGAGGGAGCGATATCGACTAACGTCGGCGGCATGTTCGGCAACACATCCATCGTCCAGCCACCCAGCCGCTTTGGCGCAATATACGCCGGTCGCCAGCTGCCGTCGGCCAGGATATCGATCACGAACAGCGACGTGCCGACGCTCAGTCGCCAGGTGTTGACCACGGCTGGGGGTAAAGGATTACCTGGTTGTGGCATCGTATTCCACCGTAACAGGAATAAGGGATTCCAAGCCAGAACCGCCGAAAATTCGATCACTCCAATTCGAGCCCTGCAATGAGCGCGTCCAGGTCGATTTTGTTGTCGCTTTGAAAAGTGTAGTGCCCGTTCAAAAGGATATGCCGCCAGGCTGCCGGTGATATCTGCGTAAGCCGCGCCAGCGCCTTGGCGTTGCCACTGGCCTCCCATTTCGTCAGTAGATGCGACAGAATCGCCGAGTTGTAAAAAATGATGACGTTGGCGATCAGCCGGGCGCACTGGTTGCTGATCTCGATTTCGATGTCGGTGCGGCCGGTCAATTCCTTCTTGCCGCCGACCTGGGCGATGGTCGAACGAAGCTGATGGTAAGACTCGAGGCGGTTTTGGGAGCGATGCACGTTTCGCTCGAGCTGCGGGTCGCGCAGGTAACGCAACGTGTAGATGGTACGAATGAGCTTATCGAACTCAAAAATCGCGCGACGTGTCGGGTTTTCCTGCGAGTACGTACATAGTTTGCGGATCAGCGAGCCCTGCGTGATCTCTTTGAGGCCCAGCGTGGCGACGATCTGATCGATATTTGTCTTCTCACTGGTGATGAGCTGCCGATCGATTTGTCCGATCGGCTGAATCAGGCATTTCTCGTACAGCGCCGGGTCGTCGATACAATACAATTCCTGCAACTGGTCATCGAGGTTTGTGAAGCGAGGCTCGAAGCGCAACCCGAACCAATACAGGATAGCGAAGTTGGCTTTGTTGATGCTGTGCATGTCGCCGGTGATCGCAGTCGGCACTATATCCGACGTGTTGCGATACCAGATGTCGAACACGTGATGCGCCTCGTACTCGTGCGCGCCGATTAGGTAGCCGTTCAACGGGACATGATTGCACAGCAGCGTGTAGGCGACGACGCCTTTGCCTCGTCCGAAGTATTTGCGCGAGTAACGCGCCTTCACGGTCGGTCGCTCGACGCCGAATTTCTGCCCATCGACGGCGCTGTACAGCGCATCGAGATCGAACGAGTAGTACGGGAAGATCGGCAGCGCGGCGATGGCGTTGCTGATGCAGTCGTTGGCCGCATGCAGCGTCGCCTGACGCAGATACTGCTGGTAGGTGCTATCCAGAACGTGGTACGGAATGTCGCTGGTGCGCGCCATGACATGGTTGCCATGGTTCATTGCCTGAGCGATGATAACCGCCATCAGGCTATCGGCGTCCGCTACCTTCTTCGCGTAGCGCGGCTGCAATGGCGTCAGCGCCGACAGGAACTGGCACTGGCCGTTGACGAAGCGGAACACGTCGGCAACATCGCAGAATGGCAGTTGCTCGTAGAATGCCTGCTCACGCACCTTCTGGTTCTCGGTTTTCGGTTTGCGCCAAATCAGCTTCTGCGTATCCTTGTCGTATTCCAGGTGCGTAAGCTTGCCCTGTTTCAGCTCTCGGTTGAAGGCCAGCCATTGTGCATGCAACTCGGCCGCTAACGCATCGAGTTGGGCATCGATTGGCTGCTGCAGGAACGGGATCTCCATCTGCGCCAGCGCGTCGGCCTTCTCGTTCATCGAAACAAGCTCGTCGGAGAAGTGACGATGTTGCAGACTGTCGTCGAGATAGATCTCTCCCGACTGGAAGCGCTTCCGGATCTGGCGGTACAACCAGAATTCGTAGCGATCGGCGTGCAAACCGGTCGGCTGACCATCAGCGCCGAAGATCAGCAGGTACGGTCGCAGGCGCTTCGGCAGCGTGGCCGCGGGACATTCGGCGAGCGGTCGTTGTGACAGGCGCTGCTGTTTGGCGAAGGCCCCCTTGACCCAAGCCAGCGCCGCGAGCCACGGGTTGTCTGGGGAGGTGCCGACGAAGTCGAGCTCGACGTACAAGGGGCGCAGGTGACGGCGAATACGTTTGGCTAGGCCGTCCACCGCCAACCAGTGTAGTGCCAGTTGACTCAGCGGCTTGACCGTCATGCGTTGCGCCGTGTTTTGTAGCACATCTTTGGCCATGATTTTATAGGCGCGCTGACGCACCTCGCCGAACGGCGTCGGATCGGCTACGCTGTCGTCCACATAGAGCGACAACAGGCGGCCGATCTGCGGCGTTTCCCGATGGCGTTTTACTTGCTCGGCGATGAGTGACTGTTTCGCGCCCGCGCTGCTTTCTTCCTCGAGCTGCTTCATGTGGAAGGCCATCGCATCGACCAGGTTGTCGGTGAGCTGTCGGAAGCGCACCCAGGCGTAACACAGCAGGTAGAGCTGCGCCTGATCCGCCTTCAGGTTGCGCAGGTCGTGGACGGTATAGAAGTTCGCCAGGCTTGCGTAGTACAGCACGTTCTGCTGCGAGATATCCAGCCGGGGCAGCAGCGTCCTGGCGATTTCGTGCAACGGCTGCAGCGTGCCGCGCTTTTCGCGTTCGCGGACCATCTGACGCCAGCCGAAATTCTTGGCATCCTGTTTCAGCGCCGCCAGTTTCGACAGAGTATCATCGCGCACCAGAAGTTGGTCTAGCGCGGTTTGGGTCAATTCGTCCAATACGCCGGTGAGCAGGTCGCCCAGCCGCCGACGTTCGACGGACAGGGCTTCGCTGACTAGCTCTTGCAAGGTCGTGTAGCCGGGCCGGATCATCTTGTGCTCATTGAGCCACACGATGAGCTCGGCGGCGACGAATCCCGGTGTCACGTCGCGACGTACGATCTGCGCGGCCTGCTGCATGAGTTGCGGCAGGAAGGCGGCCACCCACGGTCGATAGCCGTACAGTTCAGCGATCTGTTCGCGCTGGGCGTAGTACTCGTGCCGGGTGATCGGCTTGCGTTCGAACGGCTCGCCGTGGAAATAGCGGCTCAACACGAAATCGTAATCGTCCTCAACCTCGTCCCAATCGAAGCGGAAGAAGGCGTGCTTGGACTTGAAGTAGCCAATCTGCAAGATGCAATAGACCTGCGCGGGTATGGAGGGCCGGCTACTGGCGAGCGCCAGTTCGGATTCGGTCAATGCCAGGTATTCCAGCCGCTGCGCATCGTCGAAATCAGGCAGGCCATACAGGGCTTCCTGTTCGGCGTCGGAAAAGACGCTGAGCAGCTTATTCTTGTTGATCATCGACCATCCTCTCCACGCAACGTCAGATCCTTCAATTTTGTGATATCACGACATGGGGTACGACAGAAATATTGAACTCCCGCATTCTACAGAGATAAGCTTTATTATCTCTGTGGCATTGTTTCCATATTAAACTCGATGACATGAAAACGCGCCCCACGAGCCCGTCCGCCGCCGACATCCCGACCGACTTTCCTGATGCTGATGCACTGGCAGCGCTGCGTGCCTGGTACGAGGGCGCATCCTCGCGTGAGGCGGCACACCGGTACATGCAAGATCGGCTCAGCCACAGCCAGTCAGCCCGCGGCGTCATCGGCCAGATCCGCCGGCAACTGGCACTTTATGCCCGTAACCGACAGCGGGCAGATCTGGCCACGCTGTTCGAATGCCCGGCCCAAAAGCGTATGCATCATGCGCGCGCCACCACGCAGGCTGTCGAGCTACTGCGCATCATGCCTGCGCCAGCTCCGCAGATCGGCGACGACATTGCGCACTGGCTGCCGAATCGCGCTGCCCGCACCCTGCACGCGGCCGGCATCCGGACCCTGGCCGATCTCACGGTACGGATTCCGCGTCGCCGGCAGTGGTGGACCGTCATTCCGGGTCTCGGGCCGGCCAGTGCAAGAAGGATCGAGGCCTTCTTTGCCGCGTACCCGGCGCTCACGGAGCGGGCCCGCGCACTGATCATCGCGGATCGGCAGTCAGTCGTGACGCCTTGGGAGCAACTACGGCTACCGCACGAGATCGACGGATCCGCCGGCGCCTTCCGCGCACCGGTGTCGGCCTGCATCCTCGGCGTCGACAACGATTACGACGCTATCCAGGCATGGCTCGCGTTGCACGAATCCCCGGCCACGCAGCGGGCCTACCGCAAGGAAGCCGAACGGCTGATTCTCTGGGGCATCGTTGCTCGCGGCAAGGCGCTGTCTTCGCTGACCACCCGGGATGCCACCGACTACAGGGCGTTTCTGCGCAGACCTACACCGCGAGAACGCTGGGTCGGGCCACCGCGGCCGCGCACATCAACGGACTGGCGCCCGTTTGTCGACAACCTCTCGGCCCGTTCGATTGCGCATGCGCTTGCCGTGCTCAGCGCCATGTTCCGCTGGCTGGTCGAGCAGCGCTACGTCGTGGCCAACCCATTCTCCGGCATCAAGGTACGCGGCAGCAAGCGCGCCATGGCTCTTGAAACCTCGCACGCTTTCACCGAAGGAGAATGGATGCTGACGCGCACCATCGCCAACGGGCTCGAGTGGTCGTACGGCTGGCAGGCGCCCGCTGCGCAACGGTTGCGGTTCATGCTGGATTTCGGCTACGCAACGGGACTGCGGATCAGCGAACTGGCTGACGCCACACTGCGCAGCATCGAAGTCGACGCAGCCGGTGATCACTGGCTGCACGTGGTCGGCAAGGGCGGCAAGCCAGCCCGCGTTACCCTGACACCCCTAGCGCGCACAGCGCTGGACCGATATCTGCAGGAGCGGGGGCTTCCTGTCAGCCGTGCTCACTGGAATCCGACCACGTCCCTGATTGGCAGCCTTGACGACGCCGATGCCGGCATCAAGCCCTTGCGGCTGTGGGAAGTCATGCGCCGGTTTTTTCGGCTCGTCGCGCAGATTATCAAGAACGACCATCCGGTGCTGGCTGAAAAGCTGCATCGGGCCTCTCCGCACTGGATGCGGCACACCCATGCGACCCACGCGATCGCCAGAGGGGTTGAGCTGAGCGCCGTACGAGATAACCTGCGTCACGCGTCGATTTCGACCACGTCGATTTACTTGCATACCGACGATGTAAAGCGGGCACGGCAGTTCGGGCAGGCATTTACCGACTGAGTTACTCGCTCGGCACGTCAGGCAACAAACCGATTGACGTTCACAATGTGGAATGACGGAATTTTCTGGGGTTCCGGCGTAGAACCCCGATCTGGATTTGATCGGTTACTACGTCTTCTCGACGACGACGAAAATACCCGGGCGCCATGCAGGCACCCGCATGTTCGCGCCGCGTTTCGGCATTGCCGAAGAGTCGGCGACCGGAACGGCAGCCGGGCCGCTGGCGTGCCTGCTCTACGAGCGGATGGGGGCAGGCGACACGGAAATCATCATTGAACAAGGGCACTTGATGCCGCAACCATCGCCGAGCGTCATCAAAGTCATGCTCGATGTCGAAGGCGGCAGGATCTCGCGATTGATGGCCGGAGGCACCGGGGTGGTCACGCGGTCGATCACTGTCGAGATCTGAGGTTGCTTCGAACGTCCGCTTCCCGAATGTCCGAATGGCTTCAGTAGGGCGGTTAATCACGTGGCCGATTGCGTCGGCTACATCGACCGCCTTTTGATATCGAAGCTCATCCGGATAGCATCCCTTGCGGGCTAACTCGCCATGAATTCACCTCCCGAGCTTTTTGATGACGTTCCGTTCTCGGGCCGCAGAATCTCGGGCAGAGGAATTCAATCAGGCATCCTCACATCCCGAGTGCCTCGGTGACTTTCCTGCCGAATCCCGCATACCGGTTCACCGGCTCGTTCGCGAAGACGAAACGGATATAGGCGCCTCCGTGTTGCCGACCCCAGCCCGTCATCGCCGTCGCGCATACGTCCAGTTCGAGCAGCCGCTCCGACATCTGTTCACCCGTGAGACCGAAATCCGACACGCGCAGCAGCATCGACCAGCCGCCCGCAGGCATGCCGAACGGCAGGCCATGAAGCTCGGCGGCAATCGCGTCGCGTCGACGCTGCAGTTCCGCGACGTAATCGGGCAGGTCGATCGTCGAGCGCTCGAGCGCGAGGGCGGCGGCCTCCTGCGCGATGCCGACCGGCACGACCACGTTCGCGAGCGACACCGCAACCAGATCGGGGATGAGCGCATCCGGCGCCACGATCCAGCCCACCCGCCAGCCGATCATCCGCAACTCCTTCGACGCCGACCCCACCGTGATCGTGCGCTCGGCCATGCCGGGCAGCCGAGCCGGATGAACGACCTTGCGCCCGTCGAACAACAACCGCTCCATCGCGCTGTCGACGATCAGCAACAGATCGTGCTGCACGCACAGACCGGCGACGAAGACCCAGTCCTCCTCGTCAAGCACCGCGCCGGAAGGCATCGACGGGGACATCAGCAGCATGGCGCGCGTTTTCGGGCCACACGCGGCGGACATCGCCGCGCGACCGAGTTTCCATTCCGCGCCCGGGTGAAAGCTGAACGGGATCTGCACGGGTGAGCCGCCGGCCAGCCGCACGCGGTTGAGCAGTCCCGCATAGGTCGGGTCGGTCAGAATGACCTCGTCGCCGACTTCCAGCACCGCCAGCAGGACGTTCAGGATGCCGGACAGGCCACCCGCCGACACGATGACGTTGTCGGCCCGGTAGTTCACCCCCGTCTGCACGGTGACGTGCGCTGCAACGCTGGCGCGCAGCCGGTCCTGGCCGACGAATGGCAGATACGAATTCGCGGCATCCTCGCTCGCCGCCGCGCGCGTTCGCGCGAGCGCATCGGCGTGCGGCGGGATATCCGTATCGAGATTCTCCAGCCGGAGCACGTCGCGGCCAGAGTGGTCCGCGATAGATCCCATGCGGTCGACGCCGATACCGGCGATCTCCTGCAGTCGGGCGGGGCGGCGGTGGCGCATGTCTGTCTCCCGATCTGTTACTATAGATAATAGATAATCTATTCTGATGGTGGTTGAGATGAATGGCGATGTCAAGGACGATCGCTCGGTTGCGGCGCATATCGCGCAGTCGATTGCCACCCGGATCGTTTCGGGTGAACTTGCGCCGGACGAGCGGCTCAAGCAGGACGAGTGGGCCGACGCGTTCAGTACGAGCCATGTGCCGGTCCGCGAAGCGTTTCGCCGGCTCGAGGCACAAGGGCTGGTCATCGCGGAGCCTCGGCGTGGGGTGCGCGTGGCGCCGCTCGATGTGGAGGCGGTCATTGAGGTCTCCCGCATGCGGGCTGCGCTCGAACCGCTCGCGCTCCGGTACGCGATTCCCCGCTACACCGAAGATGACCTGGCACGCGCTGCGTCCTTTCTGGAGGGCGACGCACCATCGGGAGACATCGCCACGCTCGAACGCATCAATCGAGGCTTTCATCAGGCGATCACCACGCCGTGCGGCATGCCGCGGGTCGTCTCCGTGATCGCGGATCTGCATCAGGCCAGCGCGCGCCATCTGTTTGCCGCGTGGAAATGGCTCGACTGGCGTGCGCGCTCCGACAACGAGCATGTCGAGATATTCGATGCGGCACGCGCTGGCCGGGTCGACGAAGCCTGCGAGCGCCTGGCTACACACATCACCGACGCCGGTCAGGCACTGACTGACGCGCTACGACAAAAAGCGATCCCGGTGGAGCCGGATGCCTGATACTTGGCCAGTTGCACAACGACGGAGATGCACATGGTGTTCTTTGCCTGCTCCAGGATCGGCGTCAACGCATTCGAAAGTCTATGGCGCGACAACAAGGCTCATCGCCTGTGGGTGGATGCTGGCGTACTGACTGAAGAAGAGATGGCTGCGCTTCGCTCTGCGGGAATGCTCGTCACGAACTTCACGGGCCATGCTCGCGCAGGAGACGTCCAGGCAATGGTGCAAGCAGTTGCCGTCATTCAAGAGCATCATCCTGCAGAGCCGATCTGGATCGAGGCTGTGTGACACGCGAAGTCTTTCTCGCACGAGACGTTCGCTGAACGTTGTCACTCAGCCGCGGTCGGTTGCCGCCGCCTCGGGCCGGCGGCAGTCGGAGACCATGCACGGTTGGTCGTGACCTTTTGACCGTCGTCGCCGGCCCGTTTCTTTCACTCTCTTTACATGGCGCCAAGTTGCGTCAGCGATGACCTCCGGGCCGGACAACACGCGTGTTCCCCGGGCTTGGCGCCGTACACGCTATCCCCCCGTAAAGCCCGCGCGCTCGCGCAGTAAATTTTCACACTCGACACAATATTCGCGCGGCTGAAACGTCTTCAGGCACATGGACCGCCACTCACTTCACGCACGATGACCGACCCAGACCGCGACATCACCGCGATCGTGATGCGTGAACGAACGAGGCTCGTGAGCTTTATCCGGCGTCGGATACGCGACCCGGACGATGCCGAGGACGTTCTGCAGGATGTGTTTCACGAGTTCGTTCAGGCTTACCGGCTTCCCGCGCCAATCGAACAGGCGAGCGCGTGGCTTTTCCGTGCCGCGCGCAACCGTATCGTCGACCGCTTTCGCAAGAAGAAGGAGCAGCCGCTGGCGGATCTGTTCGACGCCGAGGATGACGCGAACGACGAGTATCGCCTGGACCTCGCGCTACCCGCGCACGATGCCGGCCCCGAGGCGCTCTACGCGCGCACGCTCTTGCTCAAGGCCCTGCAGGATGCGCTCGACGAGTTGCCGGCGAATCAGCGCGAGGTATTCATCGCGCACGAACTGGAGGGCCGCTCCTTCAAGGAGATGGCCGCGCAAAGCGGTGTCGCGCTCAATACGCTGCTCGCTCGCAAACGCTATGCGGTCTTGCATCTGCGTGCCCGGCTGCAACCTGTTTATGACGAACTGGACAATACCTAGAGGAGTCGACAGATGAATTTTCGAATCAGATGTGCCGGCAAGGCGCTGCTCGCGGTGATCGCCATCGCGGTGCTCGGATGGGTCGTCATGATGTTGTGGAACTGGGTGATGCCGGCGCTATTCATCGGCGCCCGCACGATCGACTTCGCCCATGCGCTGGGCCTGCTCGTGTTGAGCCGCATCCTGTTCGGCGGATTCCGCGGACACCGCGGCTGGCGCGGTCGGCGCCACTGGCGCAAGTGGGAATCCATGACGCCCGAAGAGCGCGAGCATTTCCGGACCGCGTGGCGATCCGGCAGCAACCGGCCCGACGGGGAGTGAACGTGCGCGAAAAATCAGCGGGCGACTGCAAACAGAAACCGGGCGTGATCGTGCCGGTCGTCGATCTGAAACGTTGCGAAGGCAAAGGGGATTGCGTCGCGGTTTGCCCGGAGAACGTGTTCGAGATCCGGCGCATCGACCCGGCCGATTACGTCGGCCTCGATCTGATGCATCGCCTGAAGCAGCGCGTGCATGGAATGAAAGTCGCCTACACGCCGAACGCGCATGCGTGCCGGTCATGCGGACTGTGCGTGACGGCGTGCCCCGAACACGCGATCACGCTCGCCCGAACGGCATAGCAACGTCCGTGTATCGCCGCTATCGAGCGACGGCGCAGCAACCCTGACGGGGCAGGCGGTTGCTGGATACAGCGTCGAAGTGATCAATTTCGCCAAGGAACGCACATGGCTTCACCCACCACCGTTCTTCTGCGACGGCTCCACGAAGAGAGCCGGACCGAAATCATCGCCCGCGCCCGCGCACAGTTCCAGGGGTCGAACGCGGATTTTCTGTCGTTAGCCGAAGACTACGAAGCGATCGCACCGCGTCTGAGGGGGCGGTTTCTCGAAACGTTCGGGCTGTCCAGCGACGACTTCGCGTCTGCGGAAGGCAGTCCGCTGTCGTTGGCCGTGTCGCCGGAAACGGGCGGATTTCTACGCAACCTGGTGCTCTCGCAACGACCGGCGAGAATCCTCGAACTCGGCAGTTCATGCGGCGTGTCCACGCTGTATTTCGCCGAGGCGCTGCGCACGTTGGGTAGCGGCGTGGTCGTCGCGACCGAACGCGATGCGCTCAAGTGCACGCGTTTGCGCGATCACGTCGGAACGGCGGGCCTGGACGCCTATGTCGATGTGCGAGAGGGCGATGTCGTCGAGATCGTCGCCGAGCTGGACGGTACGTTCGACATGGTATTCATCGACGTATGGGCCGACGTCTATCTGAAGGTGTTCAAGGAGATCGAGCGCCTGCTACGCCCGGGATCGATCGTACTGGCCGACAACATGTACACGGCCGAGGACGCGGTTCGACCGTACAAGCACTATCTGGACGACGATCCGCGGTTCTCGACCACGACGCTGGATTTTGAATCGGGGATCGAATTTACGGTCGTCGTTTCTCAAGCGGGAATGTCGTCGTAGCGTCCTTGTCGCGACGCACCAGACATGATGCGGGGAGCGCGTTCCCGCCCCCCGCATCGAAACACGCTCACACCGGATTGATCTCGTCCTGGCTGCGCCGCGTCGTCAGCGGCCCGAGCACGCGCAGCGTGACGGCGACGATACCGAGCGCAATCGAAATCACGCCGAACATCGCACCCGCGCCATAACTGCCGAGCACCGGCAGCAACACGAACGGCAACGCACCGCTGACGATCCGCGACAGCGCATAGGTACTGCCGATCGCCGTCGAGCGCACGCGCGCCGGGAAAATCTCCGCCTGGTACACGTGATACGCGTTGCTGAACACGTTCGACGCGCAGGTCGTCAGGAACCCGAAGCCGACGATCAGCATCGTATGGCCCGAGTATGCGAAGCACAGCCCGAACACGGCGATCGACAGGATCGACACGATCACGAGCGTGCGGCGTTCGATCCAGTTGAGCAGCGGAATCGACAGCAGCGAGCCGATCGGATAGCCGATGAACGACAGCGCAATGAACAGCGTACTGTCCGTCACATCGAAACCGCGGCTCTTCACGACCGTACCGGCCAGCGTACCGAAGCCGTAATAACCAAAGCCCTGGAACAGGTGAAAGATCGCGAGCATCAGGTAGCGCGCACCATACGGCTCGCGACGCAGCAGCGCGATACGCTCGCCGAGCCCGAGCGGCCGTTGCGGCTCGACCGGTTCCGCGAACTGCTCGGGCACGCGCACGCCGGTGCCTTCCGCAAAGCGCCGCAATGCCGCGTGCGCCTCCGCGGTGCGCCCTTGCGCGAGCAGCCAGCGCGGGCTCTCCGGCAACCGGTGCTGGACGAGCAGCACATACACCGCGCCGAGGCTGCCGATCGCGAGGATGATGCGCCAGCCGGCCACGCCCCCCACATGCAGCGGGTTCAGCCACAGCGCGAGGAAGCCGACGAGCGGCACCGCGACATAGGAAGTCGTATAGGCCCACGCAGCGAGCCGCCCGCGCTTTTCTTTCGGCAGGATTTCGGACAGGAAGCTGTCGGCGACCGGGTAGATCGCACCGACGCCGATGCCCGTCAGGAACCGGCACGCGACGAGCATGTCGGCATTCACCGAAAACGCGCCGACCAGCGAGAACGCGCTGTACCACGTGAGCGTCAGCAGGAACGCCTTGCGCCGGCCGATGCGGTCGGCGAGGCTGCCGAGGCACATCGCGCCGACGAACATGCCGATGAATGCCGATGCCAGCAACAGCTTGAAATCGGTGCTCTGCCGGCTCAGCCCGTATTCGTTCTGCAACGCGGAACCGATCGTGCTGACGAGGAAGATCTCGTACATGTCGAAGAACAACCCGATGCCGATCACCCAGACGACGAACCGGTGCAATGCGCCAACCGGCAGGTCGTCCATGAAAGCGCCGAGCGTGACACGGCGGGCGGGGCGGGCCGACGCATCGGCGTCGACGCCGGCGGCAGCGGCCGGCGGTCGTGCGGACGCGGGTTCGCCCGCGTTGCCGCCGAGATCGAGGGAATGGCTGTTCATCGTGTCTCCTGATTATCGATACGCCGTGGCGCGTGGCCCGGCCGTTCGCGACCGGCGCACTGCACCCGGCCGCACGACGTGGCGGCAGGCACCGCAAGGCCCGTGAAAGGGCCGGATAGGCGGGCTGTACCGATCGTCCGGCACATGGTGGGCAAATCCGCGACACGTGATAATTGCGGATGTTTCAAGCGTCCTTTCCTGTGCAGAAAGGGTGCGGAACACGCGGCGGCCGGCATGGCCGCGGCAGGCCCGTGCAGCCTGCGTGGCGCGCGTTGACGCCCCGGATCCGGTTGCGCTTGCACGCCACCGGCAGGCCGGGAAAACCATGAACGCCGTTGTGTGACCGCCGGCGCAACAGCCGCCGGCGGCCAGGATCGCGTGCTCAGTCAGCCGGCACGAACGCCGCCCCGTAAAACACGCGCACGGGGTTGCCGCGCTCCAGCGCGAAGTGCTGCATGCGCCGCTGTTGGCGTGCATCGGACGCGTGACGGTCGGCTTCCTGCTGCAGCCGCACCTGCAGCAACTGCAGCGCCAGCCGCTTGTTCGCGTGCTGGCTGCGCTCGCTTTCCACCCGCACCGACAGGCCGGTCGCGACATGGGTCGCCCGAATCGCGGAGCTCGTCTTGTTCACGTGCTGGCCGCCCGGCCCGCGTGCGCGCATCGCTTCGAACCGCACATCGCCATCCGGCAGCGGCTGTGAGTCGGCACAGCGCGTGACGCCGATGAACCAGTTCTTGCGTGGATGGCGCAACCGGTACGGGCTCGCGCAAATCCATTGCAGCGTGCCCGTCCAGCGGTCGGCAAGCGCGTGCGCGCCAGCGCCGTCGAGATCGAGCAGCGCCGAGCGCAGCGTGCCGGGCCGTTCGCCCGGCTGCGCATCGAGCACCGTGACGACGACGCGCTGCGCGTCCGCTTCCGCCTGCAGGCGCCGCAATGCATGGGCCGCGGCCAGCTGGCACTCGAGCGGGCCGTGCGCCGAAGAAATCTGCATCAGCATCGGTCAGCCTCCGCGGACGTCTTGTAGGTCAGCACCGGCGCGAGCCGCGCGAGCTTGCGCAGCAGGCCGGCCGCCTCGAGCGCGTCGACGACGCTGTCGATCGGCTTGTAGGCCTGCGGCGCTTCCTCGTACAGCAGTTCGCGGTCTTCGCAGATCACGTGGCTGCCGAGCGGCGTGCGCGTGAGCTGCGACGGCGTGAAGCGCCGTTCGAGGCGCTCCTTGCAATCGCCACGTGCCCACTTGCGGCCCGCACCGTGCGCCAGCGACGCAAGGCTGGCCGCATCGTCCGGCCGTACCGGGGCGACGAGGTAGCTGTAGTCACCGCGCGACCCGGGAATGACGACCGGCCCCGCATCGGCCGGCGTCGCACCTTTGCGATGCAGCCAGCCCGGCTCGCCGTCGACGCTCGCGCGGCTCACCAGGTTGTGGTTCACGTCGAGCACGCATTGGCCGTCGGTACGCCAGCGCGCCAGCATGCGCCGCGCGATCAGGTCGCGATTCGCGACCGCATAGCGCAACGCCGCATCGTGACGCGCGAGGTACGCGGTGCAGGCGGCATCGGTGTCGTCGAGGCCGTTGTAGCCGTGCTCGCGCATGTGCTGCTCGAGGATCGACTGGCCGAAGCCGCGCGACCCGCTGTGCACGAGCAGCAGCAGACGGTCGCGGTCGAGACCGAGCGCCTGGACGGCATCCGCGTCGTACACCGCGTCGATCCGCTGCGCCTCCGCGAAATGATTGCCGCTACCGATCGTACCGAGCGACGCCGCGAACGCGTGATCCGCGAAGCCGGCGGCCGCAATGCACGGCTGCCAGCTGGCATCGGGCGTGGCATCGATCGAGCCGAGCCGGCTCGCGAGCTTCGACGCGCTGACGCGCCGCGCGTCGAGCGCGGTTTGCCACAGCGCCATCCCGCAGCCGATATCGCCGCCGATCAGCGCCGGATACAGCCGGCCCGTCGAGAAGAACGCAGCGCCGACCGGGTAGCCGCGTCCAGGATGAAGATCGGGCATGCCGGCGACGCGCCGCATGCCGGGGAGGGTGGCAGCGTGTTCGAGCTGCCGGATCGCCTCACCTTCGATCCAGGTGGTGGCACAAGCGCACAGCGTGATGTGCTTGGCCAGGTATTGCATGGAATTGCCCATGGAGGTTTCCGTTCGATGAAAAGGAAGAACGGCGGGCCATGGCGCAGGCAGCGCACAGATGCGCTGCCCGACATCGGAAGTCGGGAAGAGGGCGGCACGACCGGATCGGAACGACCCGGCTCATCGCCGTGATGGCGATGCGCGGTGCTGCTTGGCGTGAACGATGAAACGAACGGACGCGAAAAACCCGAACTACGACCCGCGACGGGAGGAGTGTTGGCGTGACGTCATGATTTTTTCTCCTTGCGAGTGAGGGGTTGATCGGAATGGCGGCGACTCTAGCATGCTCGCGACGGTCGCAGCAAGCGGGCAGCGCAGCGCTGTCCATCGAATCGTCGTTCGATGTTGCGAAAATCATACACATAGGAATCCGTATCATTCCCTCGTCGATGTCGCGCACGACGCGCCGCAGCAGGCATGCGACGTACGCAGACAGCCACCACGGATGTGCCCAACCACGCTTGACAGCACAAAAGCCGTTTCGTAGCATCCGCCTGCTTCATCCCTGAACCCTCATCGAATCGGTGATCCAAGTGCCCGCAAACATTCGTCCCTTCGCCTGATACGCCGACGACTGCCGTCCCGGCCGCGTGTCGTCCTGCCCGTTTCCGCCTGCCTCGCAGCGCCGGAACGTCGATCGCAGGAACGCGCCCGGACCAGCACTGACACCGCAACGCACACCCCATCGTTCGTTCACGTCGTCGGCTTTTTCCCCTGTTTCCGGAGAAAGACCATGACGCTGGATTTTCGCGCCTACGCGCAATCGCTCGACCTCGCCCGCTACCCGCGCACGCCGCATCTCGAAGGCTCGCGCCTGCAGGACGGCGACGAAGGTCACGACCACGTTCCCTATCGCACCCTCGCGGGCGCCCATCTCGTCGTCGAGGAAAAGCTCGATGGCGCAAACACGGGCATCAGCTTCAGCCCGGCGGGCGAACTGCTGCTGCAGTCGCGCGGCCACTATCTGGCCGGCGGCGGCCGCGAGCGGCAATTCGGGTTCGTGAAGACCTGGGCGGCCGCCCATGTCGGCTGGCTGCTCGATCGCCTCGGCGATCGCTACGTGATGTACGGCGAGACGATGAGCAAGAAGCACGCGGTGTTCTACGACGCGCTGCCGCATCACTTCTTCGAATTCGACGTGTTCGACCGCACGACGGGCCGCTTCCTGTCGACGCCCGCGCGTCGCGCGCTGCTCGCCGACGGGCCCGTGCTGTCGGTGCCCGTGCTGTACGAAGGCATCGCACCGGCGCGGCTCGCGGACCTGAAGGCATTGCTCGGCCCGTCGCTCGCGAAGACGCCGGACTGGCGTCGCGCGTTCGAGGACATGGTGCGGCGGCAGGGGCTCGACCTCGCGCGGGCATGGCAGCAGTGCGACAAGTCGGAGCGCTCCGAAGGGCTCTACGTGAAGGTCGAGACGGACGACACGACGACCGCGCGCCTGAAGTGGGTGCGCCACGATTTCGTGCAGGCCATTCTCGAATCGGCGCGCCATCACTCGGAGCAGCCGTTCATCCCGAACCTGCTCGCGCCGGAGGTCGACCTGTATGCGTCGCGCCCGACGGTCACGTGGACATCGATCCCCGCTGCGCAGCCGAACCAACGAATGCGGAACGGCCGAGCGCCGTTTCGAGAGGAGTCTTGATCATGAAGTACGAACAACTGCAGGCGCTCGTGCCTGCGCCCGGCCGGCAGCCGGACTATCGCGCGTGCCTCGCGGCGTTTCCCGCGCTCGAACACGCGAAGACGACCCCGCAGGAGCCTGCGCACCACGGCGAAGGCGACGTGTGGACGCATACGATGATGGTGATCGATGCGCTGCTCGCGCTGCCCGAGTACCAGGCCGCGTCGCGCGCAGATCAGGAGATCGTGTTCCTCGCCGCGCTGCTGCACGACATCGCCAAGTACAGCACGACGGTCGTCGATCCCGATACCGGGGCGATCGGCCATCCCGGCCACTCGCGCAAGGGCGCAATCGATGCACGGATCGCGCTGTGGGATGCCGGCATGCCGTTCGCGGTGCGCGAGGCGATCTGCCGGATGATCGCCGTGCATCAGGTGCCGTTCTTCGCGATGAGCGGATCGCGCCGTGGCACGCCCGAGTTCATCGCGCGCGAGCTGTCGTGGCAGGTCAGCCTGCCGCTGCTGTGCCTGCTCGCCGAAGCCGACATTCGCGGGCGCATCTGCGACGACACGCAGCGCGTGCTCGACAACATCGAACTGTTGCGCGAGCAGGCGCTGGAAGAGGGCTGTTACGGCCAGCCACGCGCGTTCGCCGATGCGCACACGGCGCTCAGCTATTTTCGCGGCGCGGACGTGCATCCCGACTATCCGCTGTACCGCACGCCGGGCTCGCGGGTCGTCGTGATGTCGGGCCTGCCCGCGTCGGGCAAGAACACGTGGGTTGCGCGGCATCATCCGGATCTGCCGGTCGTGTCGTTCGACGATGCACGCGATGCATTGGGGCTGCGCCACGGCCAGAACGAGGGCGCGGTCGCGCACCATGCGGTCGACGCCGCGAAGGCGTTGTTGCGCGAACAGCAACCCTTCGTGTGGAACGCGACGAACCTGTCGCCGCTGATGCGCAAGAAGACGCTCGACCTGCTGTTTGCGTACGGCGCCGACGTGACGCTCGTCTACCTCGAACAGCCGCGCGCGGCACTGCTGCGTCGCAACGCGCGGCGCGACACGTCACTGACGAATCGCGCGCTCGAGGCGATGCTGCTGCGCTGGGATCTGCCGCTACCCACCGAAGCGCACGCGGTGCGCTACGAAGTCTGATGCGACACCGTCACCACACGAGCCGGTACGCCGCACGTCATCGCGGCGTACCGGCTCATTTCATTTCAGCGCCGGATTCTGCTGCGTCGCGCAGGCGCGCAGCGCGGTGACGAGATCGGCCTTGCCCAGCTTCTCGAACAGGTCGGCCATCTCCATCTGCGCGACCGGATCGCCTTCACGGGCCGCGCGCCAGCGCAGCGACGCGATCATCCCGCTCATGCCGTCGCCGGGCGTTTCGCCGTCGTAGCCCGACATCGCCTGCAAGACATCCGCGAGCTTGTTGTAGCCGGCCGGCACGTGATGAACGAGCAACCACGCAATCGCAGGCTGCGCACCTTCCCAATCCTCGTCGTCGAGCGAACTGCTCGCCAGGCGCGCGGCCGCGCGCCACGAACCGAGCGACGCCGCCTTCGCATACGCGATGTCGGCTTCGCGGCCGCGTGGCGACGGCGCCGCGTCGAACGCGGCCTGGGCTTCGGCCGACGGCGGCGGCAACGCTAGCTTCGTGCAGCGGAACGCGCCCGCATCGGGCGCGTTGCCGGGCAGGTCGGCCCAGCGCACCTGATCCTTCAGCGCGCGATCGAGCGTGGGCCGCACGTCGCTTTCCTTCATCGACGCGAACACCCAGTCGGTCCGGACATGGCGCGCGGCGTCCCAGTCGCCTTCGGCGCACGCGTGCTGCGCGAAGGCCAGGCAGGTGGCCACGCAGCCGATCCGGAACAGCTTTCGGGCAGGGGATGTCATCCTGGACTCCGGTCTCAACTTGCCATGATGATGAAGGTGGTGAGCGCGATCGGGAACAGGGCGAGGCCGAGCAGGCCCAGCGCGCCATCGGCCGCCATCGCGATCGGCGACAACGCCAGCTTGGCGCCGTGGCCGACGGCCGTCAGCTTGTCCGTCACCGTGACATGGTAAGGACGATTAAACGCCTGCGGAACCGACGAAGGCGTGACATCGTTCGGCAGATAGCGCTTGCCGCTGATCGTGCCTTCCGACGTCAGGTAGCCATGGTCCTTCTTGAAACCGTCCGCGAGCGCACGCTCGCGGACGTCGGAGCCGGTCGGCGCATCCGGGTAGTCCAGCCTCATCGTGTAGCGACCGGTGATCGCGTCGCCGTGCGTCTCGAAATCGTTGAACGCCGTGTGGATCTTGGGACGATAGGGCGCGGTGAGCACCGTCGCGAGGCCCGGCGGCATCTCGAAGATGTAGTGATACTTCTGGCCGAGCACGACGAGTTGCTTGCCGTCCGCGGTAATCAGGAAGGTCGACAAGGTTTCGTCGTATTCCGAATCCTTCATCCACGCTTTCGTGGCGGGACCGAAATCGGCGCAGCCGGCGAGTATGCCGGACGCTGCCACGGCGGGCAGCGCGAGAAATGTTCTTCTTTTCATGAGTGCTGTTTTGGATGTTGTTCGTTATTCAGCGGAACCGCTTGAATGTCGGACGCAGCGTTCGAGGAACGCGGCATCCTGACGGCCGGTCATGCGGTTACTTCGCCTGCGCATTGTAGGGCCAAAACCGCAAGTGCAGTATCCCCCGGGCCAAGCACCGCGCCGGCGTGCGGTAGACTGCTCGCTCGCTTGCCTGCCGCCCCTCACACGACCGTTCGCACCCAGCCCGCCCAGACCATGGATCGAATCGATGCGATGAAGGTGTTCGTCGCCACGCTGGACGAGGGCAGCCTCGCGGGCGCAGGCCGGAAGCTCGGCCGGTCGCCGGCGGCGGTCAGCCGCGCGATTGCGTTCCTTGAAGAACATACGGGCACCGCGCTGCTGTACCGCACGACCCGGACGATCCGGCTGAGCGAGGCCGGCGAACGCTATGCGGCCGCGTGCCGCCGCATCCTGTCCGATCTCGAGGAAGCCGACATGCTGGTCGCCGACGAACGCTCGGCGCCGCGCGGCCTGTTGACGGTCACTGCGCCCGTCGCCGCGGGCGAAGACGTGCTGCGTGCGCTGCTCGACGAATTCATCGAACGCCATCCGGCCGTGTCGATCCGCCTGCAGTTGCTCGACCGCCCCGTCAGCCTGATCGACGAAGGGATGGACGTCGCGCTGCGAATCGCGCACCTGACCGATTCGACGCTGGTCGCGATTCCGGTCGGCGCGGTGCGGCGGGTCGTCGTGGCTTCGCCCGATTACCTGGCGCAGCATCCGGCGATCGAGACGCCGGCCGATCTCGCGCAGCACCGGATCATCTCGATGACGCATTTCGGCCTCGATTCGTGGAGCTTTCCGCCGTCCACGCCGTCGGCGCTGCCGCAGGTCGTCCCGTTCACGCCACGCTTCATCATCAACACGATCCGCGGCGCGGTTGCGTCGGCCGTCGCCGGGCACGGCGTCACGCGGCTCTTCTCGTATCACGTCGCCGAACCGGTACGGGACGGCACGCTGCGGATCGTGCTGCGCGACAGCGAACACGCGCCGTTGCCGATCCATCTCGTCACGCCTTACGGACGCCTTTCGGTACCGAAGGTGCGTGCCTTCGTCGATTTCGCGGCGCCGCGCCTGCGCGAGCACTTCGCGCGGCTGGCGGCCATTACCGACGGCGATTGAACCGGAGCGCGGAAGAATGGCTTTCGCATGACGGGGATTCTCCCGGGATTCGACTCAATCTAGACTTCCTTCAACCGATGGACGCGCATGGCGTCCGTTCAGCGAATGGAGGTCAACATGCATCAAGCGCTTCCCGACCCGCGTCGTGCCCGTGCGGCCGGACTGACGCACCGCGTGGTGTCCGCTCTCGGCATTGCCCGGTTCGCATGCGTGCCGTTGCCGGCGAGCTTCGCCGCGCACGGCTTTCCCGCACCGATGACCGCGACGGCGAGGCTGCAATGAGCACGATCTCGCACGCGCCCGCCGCGGCCCGGGCCGAACGGCCCGCCGCCAGCTATGCCGATCGCAACGCGCGCTACTGGCGGCGCAATCTCGCCGTCTGCGTGTTCGGCTCGTTCACGACGCTCGTCAGCCTGAGCATGCTGCTGCCGTTCCTGCCGCTGTACGTGCGGCAACTCGGCGTCGATGCGCAGTCGGCCGTGATCCAGTGGTCGGGCATCGCGTTCGGCGCGACGTTTCTCGGCACGGCCGTCACCGCGCCGCTGTGGGGCCGCCTCGCGGATCGCTTCGGCCGCAAGCCGATGCTCGTGCGCGCGGCGATCGGCATGGCGATCGTGATGTCGCTGATCGGCGTCGCGCACAACGTGGTCGAACTCGTCGCGCTGCGGCTGCTCGCGGGGCTCGTCGGCGGCTACGCGTCGGCGTCGACCGTGATGGTCGGCACCCAGGCGCCGCGCGAGCGCGCCGGCTGGGCGCTCGGCATCCTGTCGACCGGGGCGCTTGCGGGCAACCTGGTCGGGCCGCTCGTCGGCGGGCTGCTGCCGGGCTGGCTCGGCATTCGCGGCACGTTCTTCGCCGGTGGCGCGATGATCGCCGTCGCCGCGCTGCTGACGATCTTCGTCGTGAAGGAAGACTTCCACGCGGGCACCGATGCCCGAACACGCACCACGAGCGCCGCGGCCGGCACACCGCACCGCACGAATCGCGCGGCGGTCGCCGCGCTGCTGGTGACGGCGATGATGGTGCTGCTCGCGAACATGTCGATCGAGCCGATCATCACCGTCTATATCGGCGGCCTCGGGGTCGGTGGCAATCACCTCGCGCGCATCGCCGGCGTCGTGATGGCGTGTTCGGCGCTCGGCAGCATGCTGACCGCCGCACGGCTCGGCGCGCTGGCCGACCGGATCGGCAGCTGGAACGTGATCATCGGCTGTTTGCTGCTGACCGCGCTCGCGATGGTGCCGCAGGCGTTCGTCACGCACTGGTGGCAGCTTGGCGCGCTGCGCGTGCTGATGGGCATGACGCTCGCGGGCTTGCTGCCGTCGATCGGCAAGCTCGTGCGGCAATCGGTCGACGAGCGTGCGACCGGGCAGATGCTCGGCTACCTGCAGTCCGCGCAGTTCAGCGGGCAGGTGATCGGCCCGGTGATCGGCGGGCAGATCGGCGTCGCGCTGGGGCTGCATTCGGTGTTCTTCGTCACGGGCGCGCTGCTGGCAGTTTGCGCGGGGCTCGCGCATTGGGCACGCGGCCGATAGCGGCTGGCCGGCGGATCGCAGGCTGGCGTAGGATGGGCGCAGTTGCGGGGGGCGCGCGCCGGGAAGCGGCGACTACGTACGCGTTCACCGCGCATCGCGGACGCCGCAGTCGCAGACACTGCATCGCACGGCGGCACATCGTTTTCGACATCGCTTTCACGTGACCGGTTGCGCACCCAGCACGACGAACGCGCACCGATCCGAACCCGACTCACGCGTTTCGGCCCGCATCCGGCCGAAGCATTTCGATGACGGATCTTGCAGGAGGCAAGCAACATGAATCAATCGACCGACAACCGGACACTGTTGCGCGCGCTTGGCATGCGCGCACCGATCGTCCAGGCGCCGATGGCCGGCGTCAGCACGCCGGCGCTGGCGGCCGCCGTGTCGAATGCGGGCGGGCTCGGCTCGCTCGGCGTGGGTGCGACGAACGCCGACGGCGCCCGCAAGATGATCCGCGACACGCGCGCGCTCACCGACCGGCCGTTCAACATCAACGTGTTCTGCCACCAGCCGGCGCACGCCGACGCGGCCGTCGAACGCGCGTGGCTCGCGTGGCTCGAGCCGGCGTTCCGCGAGTACGGCGCGACGCCGCCCGCATCGTTGTCGGAGATCTATACGAGTTTCGTCGTGGACGAAGCGATGCAGGCGATGCTCGTCGAAGAGAAGCCGGCCGTCGTCAGCTTCCATTTCGGCCTGCCGTCCGCGGACGTGATCGCCGCGCTCAAGCGCGCGGGCATCACGCTGTTCGCGGCCGCGACGAATCTCGACGAGGCGCAACAGATCGCCGCCGCCGGCATCGACGCGATCGTCGCGCAGGGGATCGAAGCGGGCGGACACCGCGGCGTGTTCGATTCGACCGCGCACGACGATCGGCTCGGCACGTTCGCGCTCACGCGCCTGATCGTGCGCGAATGCGCGCTGCCGGTGATCGCCGCCGGCGGCATCATGGACGGCGAGGGCATCGCCGCCGCGCTCGCGCTCGGCGCACAGGCCGCCCAGCTCGGCACCGCGTTCGTCGCGTGCCCGGAGACGTCGATCGACGACGGTTATCGCCGCGCGCTGCTCGGCGACGCGGCGCGCCGCACAACGTTCACGGCCGCGATCTCGGGCCGGATCGCGCGCGGCATCGCCAACCGGCTGACCGCGCTCGGCGACGATGCGCACGCGCCGGCCACGCCCGCGTATCCGATCGCGTACGACGCCGGCAAGGCGCTGCATGCGGCCGCGAAGGCGAAGGGTGAATTCGGCTACGGCGCGCAATGGGCCGGGCAGGCGGCGCCGCTCGTGCGGTCGCTGCCGGCGGCCGAGCTGTTCGCCGCGCTCGAACGCGAAACGCGGGCGGCGATCGAGCGGATGCAGCACGTGCTGGATTGATCGCGCGATCCGCAGGCAACGGGCCGCAGCCACATGCCGGCGATCGGGGAACGCACCCCGATCGCCGTCGATTTGCAATGTTCTGTATCTGCACGAACCGTGGATACATCGCGATACAACGCACGTTCGGGCGTCCGCTATAAAGCAGGCATGACCTCTTCGGGAGTGCATCATGTCTGCAACCTGGTTCAAAGGATCCTGCCATTGCGGGGCCGTCAAATTCGAAGTCCGAACCGCCGTTACGTCGGCAGCGCGCTGCAACTGCAGCCTGTGCCGCCGGCGCGGCGCGTTGATGAGCCCGATGTTCGCCGCCAGCGAACTGAAGATCGTCGAAGGCGAGGGCGCGCTGACGTGCTACCGCTTCAACACGCGCACGGCCCGTCACTATTTCTGCAGCCATTGCGGCGTCTACCCGTTCCATCAGACGCGCAGGGATCCCGCCTGCTGGCGCGTCAATCTCGGCTGTCTCGACGGCATCGACCCGTATGCGCTCGACGCGACGGTCGCCGACGGTGCGAGCCTCTCGGTTGTGGAGGACGCATGAAACGCTGGCTGATGATCCTGCTGTTCGCAGCAGGCGGGCTCGCGACCGAAATCGCGCATCCGGTGCAATGCACGCTGCTGTCTGTTAACCGCACACAGACCGGCAAGCGCCGCAGGGCGGACTGACGGCGCGCCGGCAGCGTCACGCCGCTCCGCCGGTTCATCGAGGCCGATTATCATGCTTCCGATAAGATCGCACGCGATATATAATGCGTCCATCTGCAACCGTTCGCGTCGCTGGAGGACGTTCATGAAACCGACCGAAGCCCCATCCGCCGCCGCGCCGAAGCTGTCCGAGTTCCTGTGCTTTGCGATCTACTCGGCGAACCTCGCGTTCGGCAAGGCCTACAAACCGATCCTCGAAGAGCTCGGCCTCACGTATACGCAATACATCGCGATCATTGCACTGTGGGAGCAGGACAACCAGACGGTCGGCCAGCTCGGCGAGAAGCTGTTCCTCGAATCCAATACGCTGACGCCGATCCTGAAGAAGCTCGAGGCAATGGGCTACCTGGAGCGGCACCGCGATCCGTCGGACGAACGTCAGGTGCTCGTCAGCCTGACGAAGAGCGGCCGCCGCTTGCGCGAGAAGGGGCTCGACATGAATCTGGTCGAAGCCACCGGGTTGAAGCCGGACGAATTCGCGAAGATGCAGAAGGCGATCGTCACGCTGCGCGGCAACCTGATCCAGTCAACCGAAGAATAAACGCCCGGACAAGCGGCGGCCGGCACGTGTATCGTGCCGGCCGCGTCGTCATGCGTGCGCATCGCCCAGCACCAGCAGGTGCATCTCGCGGCGGATGGCGAAACCAAGGGCGAGATAGCGTTCGATCGCGACCTGGTTCGACGTGAGGACGTGCAGGAAAGGCGTATCCGCGCGCGCATCGATCTCCGCAATCAACGCCCGCATCAGACGCGCCGCGAGCCCTTGCCGCCGGAACGCGGCATCCACGCACACGGCGCTGATCTCGGTATACCCGTCGATCTGCATCCGCTCGCCGGCCATCGCGGCCAGCCGGCCTTCGCTGCGGATGCCGATGTAGTGGCCGAGCTCGAACGTGCGCGGGCCGAACGGGCCGGGCTGCGCGGCCGTGGTCAGCGCGAGCATGTCCGGCACGTCGGCTTCGGCGAGCGTGACATGTCCGGATTCGGGCGCCGGGTCGAGCGCCCCTTGCCAGACCATCTGCAGCAGGTTCGCGCGCCGGATCGCCGACCATCCCGCCGGCAGCTCGACCTCGTCCGGCGTGACCAGCGCCGCCGGCCCGTGTGCGGCAATCAGGGCGCGCAACGCGTCGAACGAGGCCGCGCTCGGGTCCTCGATCGCCGCAAACGGCGCGATGGCCGCCGGAAACCGCCATGCCCGGTCGTTGCCGAGCGCCAAGCGGCGCTGTCGGCCCGTCAGCGCATTCCACACCACGTGGTCGAGCGGGTGCGCACGGCCTGTCGCGTTTCCGGTCGTTGCATCGGACATCGGCTGCTCCTCGATTGAAGGTGTCGGTGGCACAGCATAGACCGTGATCGGCCGGGCAGGGCGCGGCGTAACGATATCGATCGCGTCGCCGGCACGGCACGCCGCACTAGCGCTGCCACCGTTCCGGATCCACCCAGATCGGGAACGACAGGATCACCGCCAGCCCGTTCCCGCCGATACCGGCCGTCACCTCGACCGACCCGCCGTGCGACTCGGCGATGCGCGCGACGAGCGACAGGCCGATGCCGCTGCCCGGCTGCACCGTACCCGGTACGCGGTAAAAGCGTTCGAAGATCCGCGTGCGCTCGCCGACCGGCACGCCGGGCCCGTCGTCCGCGATACGCAGCTTGACCCGCGCGCCATCCGCATCGGCAGGGATGGCGCACGTGATCTCGACCCGCCCGCCGTCACGGCCGTAACGCAGCGCGTTGTCGAGCAGGTTGCGCACCGCGATCGCGATCTCGTCCAGATCGCCCCAGACGCGCACCGGGTCGACCGCGGTCCGCACCGTCTGTCCGCGCGCATGCGCGGCCGCGTCGAAGTCGCTCGCGATCAGCGCAACGAGCCGCGACAGTTCCACCGGCCCATGCTGTTCGGCGCGCGAACCGGCATCCAGCCGCGCCAGTTCGAGCAATTGCCCGGATAGCCGCGCGCTGCGCTCGACGCCTGTTGCCAGCCGACGCAGTGCTTCGTTCTTGTCCGCCAGACTGTTCGCCTGCAACGCCACTTCGGCCTGGGCCGACAAGGCCGCGAGCGGCGTGCGCAACTCGTGCGCCGCATCGCCGATGAAACGGCGCTCGGTGTCGACGGCCTGACTCAGCCGCGCGAGCAGGCGATTGAACGACTCGACCAGCGGCCGCAGTTCGCGCGGCAGCGTCACCAGCGGCAACGGCGAGAAATCGAACGCGGCCTTCCGCTGGATCGCCTGCTGGACCTCGCGCACCGGCCCGAACGACCAGCGGATCACCCACCAGATCACGACGCCCAGCATCCCGAGCATCACCGCCGTATTGAACAGGCCGAGTTGCAGCGCGTTGTTCGCCTTCTCCTGCCAGGTCGTGGCCGGGCCGCCCGTCTGAACGTGAATCCGGCCCGCCGGATCCGACAGCGAGTAGACCCGCCAGGTCTCGTCGTGCGCGGCGCCACGCCCGGTGCTCACCCCGTATCCGTCCCGCAGGTCGGCCTTGAGTGCCGGCCCCGGCGCATCTGCGCTGTGCATCACGTTGCGGCCGTCGACCCAGACCTGGAACGCGACGTCGTATTTGCCATACGCGGTGTTCGGTACGACCGCCTGGGCGTTCGCCGCGGGCAGGCGATCGATCGCATCCGGCAACGACAGGAGCAATAGTTGCGCTGCGCTCTCGAGCATGCTGTCGCGCCAGCCGCGCTGCTCACGCCACAGGCCGATGCCGAGAAACGCCCCCCAGCTCGCCCAGAACACGACGACCGCCGCCATCACGGTCGCGAGCAGGCGCACGCGTAGCGACTTCATGCGGGGCTCTCCCCGACGCGATAGCCGAAGCCGTGCACCGTCACGATCAGTTCGTCGCCGAGCTTGCGCCGAAGTTGATGGATGTACACCGCGATCGTGTTGCTTTCGATCTCGCTGTCGTTGCCGTACACGCGCTCTTCGAGCTGCGCTCGCGTGACGACGCGGCCTTGCCGCTCCATCAGCGCGAGCAGCGTGCGGTATTCGTGAATGCTGAGCGCAACGGGTTCGCCGGCCCGCGTGACTGCCTTGCGCGCCGGATCGACGTGCACGTCGCGGTAGATCAGACGCTCCGACACGCGGCCCTGGCTGCGTCGCGTCAGCGCGCGCAGCCGCGCATAGAGCTCGTCGAGCTGGAACGGCTTCACGAGATAGTCGTCGGCACCGGCGTCGAGGCCGCGGATCCGGTCGCTCAACTGATCGCGCGCGGTCACGATCAATACCGGCGTCGGGTCGTAGTTCGCGCGCATCGCGCCGAGCAGCGCGAATCCGGACGCGCCCGGCAGCTGCAGGTCGAGCAGCACCGCGTCGTAGTCGTGGCCGACGAGCGCGAGCCGCGCGGCCGGCACGTCGGCCGACCAGTCCGCGCGCCAGCCGTTCTGCCGAAGGCCCGCGCAAACGGCGTCGGCCAGCATGACATCGTCTTCCACCAGCAGGATATGCATCGGTTTCGCTCCTCGAATGTCGAGGTCGCCAGCCTGACCGACCGCGATTAAAAACTTCTTAAAGCCTGGGGGCCACGATGCGTGCCATTCGCCGCATTGCCGGTGCAATGCATCTGGCGTTTTTTCGAGAGGCTCGCGATGACCGTGTCACGTCCTTCAATTTCGTTGCTGCAACGCAATGCGGCCCGAAGCACCCGCTTCGCACCGCCCCGGTGCGGGCCATTCTGGCATGGAAGGTCGCGCACGTCGTGCGCGTTGCGCGCCCGCCGCGCGGGAGCCGCGCGATGAACCAGCTCGCCACGCTCGTCCCGTTCGGCCTCGCACTCAGCCTGGCCAGCGCCAACGGCATCGCCTGCCTCGTCGGCCTGTCGCTGATCGAACGGCTGATCCCCGTGCTGCCGTCCCACGTGCTCCTGACGATGATCGGCGTCGCCAGCGCGCAAGGCGCATGGACCCTGCCGGAAGCGATCGTCGTCACGGCGCTCGGCAGCTTCGCGGGCTGCCTGTTGCATTACGCGCTCGGCAACCTGTGGCCGGAAGACAGCGTGCTGACGCTGCTGCGCCGCGTCGCGCCGCTGGGCAGGCTGCAGCCCGCAAGAATGGACGCGCTGATCGACGGAATCCGCACGCGGCCCACGCGGCTCGCACTCTGGTCGCAACTGGTGCCGTTCGTCCGGCTCGTCGCCCCGGCGCTCGCCGGCTTGCTGGAAACGAGCTTCGCGCGATTCGCGTCGGGCGCCGCGGCCGGCATCGCGCTATGGAACACGCTGTTCATCACGGCGGGCTACCTGGCCGCGCAAGCGGCCGCCTAGCCGGACATGTCGTTGCCCGATCGAACCCGCCTGGAGCCTGTCGATGCGAATCCCTGAATGGATGCTGTTCCTGCATACCTGGTTGCGCAATCCGCGCCGGGTCGGCGCGCTCGCGCCGTCCGGCCTGGCGCTCGCCGCACTGATCACCGCCGATATCCCGCGCGACGGCGCCACCGTGATCGAACTCGGTGCGGGCACCGGCGTGTTCACGCGCGCGCTGCTCGCACGCGGCGTCGCGAACGACAGGCTGGTGCTGGTGGAAGCCGATCCCGCTTTCGCGAACGCGCTGCGACAGCAGTTTCCCGCGTTGCGGATCATGCAGATGGATGCCGCGCAACTCGGCATGACGGGCGACTTTTTCGGCGGGGCGCGCGCGGATGCGATCGTGAGCGGGTTGCCGCTCGTCGCGATGCCGGTCGAACAGGCCGTGGCGATCGTTCACTGCGCGTTCGCACGTCACCTGGCCGCCGATGGCGCGTTCTACCAGTTCACGTATGTGCCGCGCTGCCCGATCCCGGCGCGCTATCTGGAGGCCATGCGCATTCGCGCCGTCAGGATCGGCGTCGCGTGGATGAACTTTCCGCCCGCCATCGTGTATCGCTTCGAACGCCGGATCGACAGGGTCCGGCAGCAGTGGCCGGGGGCGCGGCCGCAGCTGGATACGGTTGCGCACGCAACCACTTTGCACGGCCTCGACATCGCCCGATTTCCCCATGCGCCATCACTCAACTCGAGCGGCGCCGGGCCATCGACGGAGGGACATCCATCATCGTGAACGCGCTCGGGCAGGGGTGCTGTTCGGCCTGCCACCGCTGCGGTCGCTTCTTCCACACTGGCTGGTTGCTGGAGTTGGCAACCACATCGGCGCCGCGCGCCATCGAATCCCGAGCCGACGCACGCGTGGGGCGCAGGTCGACCTGCAACGCTGTTTTTTGCGGAAAACCGACGAGGCGCGCGTCGTGCTCGCGCGCCCCCGTTTCTCGCACGTCGTACCGAGCTGCCCGGATGGGCTCGACGATTCCGCCACGCCATGCTCAATGACCGAAGTAGATCGAGCGCTCGACCGTGCGAACCGCGCTGCGACTGCCGGACTGCGTCGCATCGCCAGCATCGCTGCCGTAACCGGACGCTTGCGACTCGACCGCGACTGCCTCGTTGTCGTGGACCCGGCGCAGCGCGGCCTGGAGATTGTCCGGATAGTTCGGGTCGTTGGGCCGGTTCGGCAGGTAGCCGGTCTTCTGCAGCGCGGCCAGTTCCGCACGCACCTGCGCGCGCGTCACGGTGCTTTCGCCCGCAAACGCCGGTGCGGCAACAGCAGCCGACACGGCAACGAGAAGGGCGGCGATCAGTGGGGTCTTCATCATTCACCTCGACAAGAAAGGGGGGATTCAGCGGTTGCGCAACGTGCGCGGTTTCGTTCAATGACCGAAGTAGATCGAGCGCTCGGCGATCCGCGTCGCGGGCCGGCTGCCCGACTGCGTCGCGGCGACGGCATCGCTGCCATAGCTGGACGTCGCCGCATCGGCCACGGCGGTGTCGTTCGTGTGAATGCGCGTCAGGGCGGCCTGCAGATCGTCCGGATAGTGCGGATCGTTCGCGCGACCCGGCCGATAGCCGGCCTGTTCGAGCTGGACGAGTTCGGCACGCACCTGCGCGCGGGATACGACGGCTGCATCGGCGAACGCCGGTGCGGCAGCGGATGCGGAAACGGCCACGAGAAGGGCGGCGATCAATTGGGTTTTCATCATTTACCTCGACAGGACTGGGATAGAAAGGAATCAGGGTTCGCGTATCGACGATGCGCCGCGCTCAATGACCGAAATACACCGAGCGATCGGCCACGCTGACCGCATGCCGACGGCCCGATTGCGTCGCCGCATCGCCGTTGCTGCCGTAGCCGGAAGCCTGCTCGGTGCGGGCGACCGCATCGGCCGCATGGATCTGCGTGAGTGCAGCCTGAAGATCGTCCGGATAGGTTGCGTCGGTCGCGCGATTCAACGGGTAGCCGGCCTGTTGCAGTTGCGTAAGCTCGGCGCGCACCTGCGCACGCGTCACGGTGGCTTCGCTGGCAAACGCCGGTGCGGCAACAGAGGCCGAAACAGCGACGAGCAGGGCGGCGATCAGTCGGGTATTCATCATTCACCTCGAAAGGAAAGAAAAGGAATCGGGCATTCGGCAGGCGGCGCTCGGCCGCCCGATGCATCGTTCAAGCGATACGGATGTCGACGTCGATGTTGCCGCGCGTCGCCTTCGAATACGGGCAGGTCTGGTGCGCGGCATCGACGATGCGCTGCGCGACGTCGCGATCGAGCCCCGGCACGCTCACGTTCAGCCGGGCCTGCAGGAAGTACGCGTTGCCGGCGGTGCCGAGATCCACTTCCGCGTCGACCGCAAGATCGGCCGGCAGCGTCACCTTCGCGGCACGCGCCGCAAGCTGCATCGCGCCGATGAAGCAGGCCGACCAGCCGGCCGCGAACAGTTGCTCCGGATTGGTGCCGGTGCCGGCGCTGCCCGGCGACGACAACTGGATGTCGAGGCGGCCGTCGGAACTGCGCGCCGCGCCGTCGCGGCCGCCCGAAGTCGTATGCGTCTTGCCCGTGTACAGCACTGTTTCGATCTTGCTCATCATTTGCTCCGTCAGTTGGGTGGTTTGTTTCAGATGCGATTCGATCGCATGCGATGGAGTTTCGTCGAGACGATCGGCCTCGTCAAGCGCATTCGATTAAATCGCATACGATATTGTGTATTTCAATGTATCTGGAACGTGTGCGGCATTGCCAGACAAGGATTCCCGGCGATCGATCCCTGATATTCGAAGGATCGGCACAAGCAACGCATCCGGGCAAGGCGGGCGAAAACACCCTCCGGAAATGGCTGGCCGCCCCGCAGGGCGGCCGAACCGTCACGCCGGGTCGATCTCGGCGATCACGACGAGAATCACGGCCGCATCGGCCGGCAACTGACGCTGGGAGAACGCCGAGCGCGCGTGTCCGGCCTTGCCGCCCAGCACGGCGGCGAACAGGTCCGACGCGCCGTCGATCACGGCCGGCTGCCCGAAAAAGCCGTCGGCCGAACTCACGTGCCCCTCGACGCGCACGATCTTGCGCAGGCGTTCGAACCCGCCCAGGTGCCGGCGGATCTGCGCGAGCACGTTCAGCGCCGCAAGCCGGGCGGCATGCTTGCCTTCGTCGGCGCTCAACTGCTCGCCGACGCGGCCGGTATAGGCGATCCTGCCGTCAACGAGCGGCAGTTGTCCCGAGATGAACAGCAGGTTGCCGGCTTCGCTGACGGCCGTATAGCTGCCGAGCGGGTTCGGCGGTTCGGGTAACGCGAGGCCGAGGTCGGCCAGCTTCTGTTCGACGGTCATGTCGTGCTCCTTGCGGGATAAGGGTTCGGGCGATCGGTGCTGCCTGTGAACCACTGTAGTCATGCGGCCGAAGCCGGTAAATGTCGGCGGCGCAATTGATTCACGACGCGGTGTAACGAATCGCGCGATGCGCGCCTGCTGGTTTCCCGCGCGAGATTCATGCACACTCGGCTTCATCGCACGCCACACGCCGGAGACGACAGGAATCGCCCCATGCAACGACAATTCGACGATCTGCTGCTCGGCAGCATCGAGCTGTTCTGTCTCGCCGCCGAACTCGGCAGCTTCACGCTGGCGGCCAACGCGGCGAGCGTCACGCCGGCCGCGGTCAGCCGGTCGGTCGCGCGGCTCGAGGAGCGTCTCGGCGTGCGGCTGTTCGTGCGCACGACACGCCAGATCCGCCTGACCGATTCCGGCCGCCGCTATTTCGAGCAATGCCGCGACGCGCTGTCGCAACTCGTCGACGCGGAACGCGAGGCGACCGGCCAGCAGGCCACGCCCGCCGGCTTGCTGCGGATCAGCATGCCGACGCCGTACGGACACTATCGCGTGCTGCCGCTGCTGCCGGCGTTTCGCGAGCGGTACCCGGACGTGCGCGTCGAAACCCACCTGAGCAACCGCAACATCGACTTCGCCGAGGAAGGCTACGATCTCGCGATCCGCGGCAGCGCGCCCGCCGATTCGAACCTGGTCGCACGCAAGCTGGAGGACGCCGAGCTCGTGGTCGTCGCGACGCCCGGCTACCTGAAGCGCGCAGGCATGCCGACCGCCATCGACGACCTGCATGCGCACGAATGCATCCAGTTCGAGCTGCCGAGCAGCGGGCGGCCGATTCCGTGGCTGTTCAACGATGGATCGGAGGGAATCGATGTCGCCACGACCGGCAGCTACAGTACGTCGGGGGACTACATTGCCGGTGTGACGCTCGCGCGCAGCGGTGCGGGCTTGTTCCAGACCTATCGCTTCATCGTCGAGCAGGATCTGCGCGCCGGCACGCTTGTGGAAGTGCTGCCCGGCCTGGGCGGCCGGTCGCGGCCGTTCATGCTGCTGTATCCGCATGCGCGCTTTCTGTCGTCGCGCGTGCGTGTATTCGTCGATTTTCTCGTCGAGCATCTGGCGCACGCGCCCGCCAGGCCGGTGGCCGCGACACGCGCCAAACGGGCCGGCGCATCGCGATAGGTGCGCCGGCTCGCGGTTTCAACGCTGCGCGTCAATGCCCGGCGCTCTGGCCGCCGTCGACATGCAGGATCTCGCCCGTGACGAACGGCGCCGAGTCCAGGTACAGGATCGCGTCGACGATGTCGCTCATCTCGCCCATGCGGCCGACCGGATGCAGCGACGCGAGCGTCGCATGCGATTCGGGCGCATGCATCGGCGACTTGATGATGCCGGGCGACACCGCATTCACGCGGATGCCGGCCTTCGCATACTCGATCGCGAGCGACTTCGTCGCCGCATTCAATCCGCCTTTCGTCAGCGACGCGAGCACCGACGGCACATTGCTGTTCGCGTGATCGATCAGGCTCGTCGTGATACTGACCACGTGGCCGCTGCCGTGCTTCTGCATCGCGGCGATTGCATGCTGCGTGACGTGGAAGAAACCGCTCAGGTTGACGCTCGTGATCTGCGCATAGTCGTCCGCGGTGTATTGCGTGAACGGTTTCGCGATGAACACGCCGGCGTTGTTGACGAGCGTGTCGACGCGGCCGAAACGTTCGATGGCGGCGTCGACCACGCGCCGTGCGACGGCCGGATCGCCGATGTCGCCCGCGACGGTGACGAGATCAGGATCGTTCGACGGCCCGATCGAACGTGACGTGGCGACGACGCGATGGCCGCGGGCCCGGAATGCGTTGACCGTTTCCGCGCCGATGCCTTGCGATGCGCCGGTGACGATGATGACTTTGGATGCGCTCATGATATGCCTCGATAGGTGAATGGTTCTCGGCTTCGGTGCCGACCGGATCAATGAATCCGATGGACCAACTGTAGGCGCGCCGGTCACGATCTCGAACACCCACCGTGGAGCAACAGTCTTGCGTCGGGGGAACAAATCGGGAGGAGGGAGGCTGCCGTCGCGCGGCACATGCGTGAACCGCGTCACCGGCCGGGAGCGCGGGCAGTAAGGGTGTCCGACGGAAATAGCGTGGTGATCGGGGTGCAGTGCGAACGGCGATAGATTCGCGAGCCGGCTGTCGTCGCCTGCCCCGGGTTGCAGCCGGATTTCAGCCGGCCGGATCGATGCCGAGACCGCGATAGGTGCGCGGCGAGCAACCCACGATGCGCTTGAACGCGTGTCCGAACGCGCTATCCGAGTCGTAACCGAGCTGCTGCGCAATCGCCGACACGGACACGTTCGAGCGGCGCAGTTCGCGCATCGCGAGCTGCACCCGCCAGCGCAGCACGTACTCGAGCGGCCCGAATCCCATCCGTCGCTTGAAATGCAGCGCGAACGTCGAACGCGATACATGACAGCACGCGGCAAGATCCTCGACGGTCCAGCGTCGTGCCGGGGCCGCGTGAATCGCGCTGAGCGCCGCCGTGACCCGCGCATCCCCGAATGCGGCGAGCCATCCGGTGTCGTCAGGCGCGCCCTCGGTCACGTAGAGCCGAAGGATATGCACCAGCATCATGTGCCCGAGCTGCCTGACCATGAGCGACGCCCCCGGCGACGACGCGCCGAATTCGTGTGCGAGCTGCTGCAACGCCCAGCGCATCACCGCCGCCTGCTCCGACTCTCCGTTCACGACAACCACCGGAGGCAGGCCACCAAGCAACAGCTGCGCCCCGTCCTCATAAGAGAAGCGGCCACCGATCAGGAAACAATTCGTCGGCTCGCCGTAGTGCGCGATGCCGCTCTCGGTATTCACGTACACCTCCGCCGCGGCCACCGGCGCGACGGCCGGATCGCTCGCCAGCCAGAACGCGCGAGGCGCGGTGAGCAGAAAGCAATCGCCCGCGCGCAGCCGGACGGGCGGACCGGCACCATCGACCGTCAGCCAGCACGAACCTTCGACGATCGCATTGAACTTGATCCCGTCGGGCGGGGGAAGGGCGATCGCCCAGTCTCCACCGGCGCGCAGGCCCGTGAAATAGGAGTCGCGCGTTTCCAGCAGCGACAGCACCTCCGATAGCGGATCCATGCACCCCTCGGACGATCTCGACGAAAAACCGGAGTTTATTGCATTCACAGTCCAGGAACGTCACCCGACAATGAATGCCATGCATCGACGCGGCCGACGCCCGGCCGCGAGCGCCATGCATCACTTCAGGAGTCTTCCATGACGAGTCATCAGATACCCGTGCATTCCGGCTTCAGTTCCGCATCGACTGCCAGCGACGTGCTGGCCGGCGTCGATCTGGGCGGCAAGACCGCGATCGTGACGGGCGGCCATTCGGGCCTGGGCCTCGAAACGACGCGCGCACTCGCGCAAGCGGGTGCGAACGTCGTCGTCGGTGCACGGGATCCCGAGGCCGCGCGGGCCGCGACGCACGGCCTGAGCGGCGTCGAGATTACCGCGCTCGACCTCGCCGATCTGGCCAGCGTAGCCGCATTCGCAGCACGTTTCGTCGACGCACGGCGCGACGTGCACATCGTGATCAACAGCGCGGGCATCATGGCGTGCCCCGAGACGCGCGTCGGCGATGGCTGGGAAGCGCAGTTCGCGGTCAACCACCTCGGCCATTACGCGCTCGTCAACCGACTGTGGCCCGTGCTCGCGCATGGGCACGGCGCACGCATCGTCGCGGTGTCGTCGCTGGGGCATCGGCTGTCGCCGATCCGCTGGGACGACGTCCAGTTTGCGCATGGCTACGACAAATGGCTCGCATACGGACAGTCCAAGACCGCGAACGCGCTGTTTGCGGTGCAGCTCGATGCGCTCGGCGCGCGCAGCGGCGTCAGGGCCTACTCGCTGCATCCGGGCAAGATCGCCACGCCGCTGCAGCGGCATCTGACCCACGCGGAAATGATGGCGCAAGGCTGGGTGGACGAGCACGGGGCGCCCATCGATCCGACTTTCAAGACAACCGCACAAGGTGCCGCGACCCAGGTGTGGGCGGCGACGTCGTCACGCCTCGCACATCTCGGCGGGGTCTACTGCGAGGATTGCGACATCGCGACCGTGACCACGAGCGACGAGGAAGCAGGGGTGCGACCGCACGCGATCGATCCCGGAGAGGCCGCCCGCCTTTGGGCGCTGTCCGCCGAACTGACCGGCATCGACGTCTTCGCCACGCGGCGCTGACATTCGCCCGGTTGCGACCATGCGCGTCATGCCTCGGTCATTTCACGCGTTTTTCCGGTCCGGTGGAGTTGCCGGACCGGCGTTTTCGAATGGTCTGGTTTCGATCATGGCGATTCCATTTGGATAACTTTTCTTATCACAATAGCTCCATTAAATATCCAAACTCGCCGTTTCAAAAACGCATCTGGTGTTCGACTTCCCGGCCCATCCCCGTGTATTCCTCGATCGATTCGATGGAGGGGAGGGCGACCATACGCTGCACCCGCATTCAATCCAGCGCGCTCACGCGTACCGGCACGACATCGTCAGCCCGTCGGCCGGTCGCGCGGCGGCTGTAGCGACGTCAAGGCAGGTGCTGTACCGGCAGGGGGATAGGAGCGGGGCAAAGCCGCGCCGCGTTATGGCTGCGCGCGCTTCGCGAAGTAATGCGCGGGCGAATCGCCGAACGCGCGACGGAACATTGCGATGAAGTTGCTCGGCGTCGCATAGCCGAGCGCATCGGCGATTTCGGCGACGCGCTCGCCATTCGCGAGGCGTTCGAGCGCATGCGTCAGACGCGCCTGCTGACGCCATTGCGCGAAGCTCGTGCCGGTTTCCGCGACGAACAGCCGGCTCAGCGTGCGGGCGGACAACCCGGCCCATTCCGCCCACGCTTCGAGCGTGCGGCTGTCGTGTGGCTGCCCGAGGATCCCGTTGGCGATGCGCAGCAGCCGCCGGTCGCGCGGCATCGGCAGGTGCAGCGGCTCGTGCGGCGCGCGACGCATCTCGTCGAGCAGCACGACGCTGATGCGCGCCTGCTCGACATCGAGCCGATCCTGGTCAGCCCACGACACCGCGCGCCGCACGAGCGCGCGCATCAGCTCGGTGATCGCGATCACGCACGGCCGGCCCGGCATCCGCCGGCTCGCGGCCGGTGCGATCACGACGCTCCAGCCGCTCAACGCACCGCTGATGCTGACCTTGTGCTGCTCACCCGGCGGAATCCAGCCCGCGCGATGCGGCGGCAGCAGCCACGAACCGTGCGGCGTGCGCACGTGTGCGAAACCGCTTTCCACGCAGAACACCTGGCCGCGCAGATGACTGTGCCAGTCGACCTCACGGGTGCCGAGCCGGTACGTATTGCTGCCGTCGTCTTCGCCCCAGACGGCGATCAGCGACGGGCCGTCCTCGCGCTCGCTCGGATCGGAGTCGACGCGCTGCACGGTGCGCGGGGGAGAAGGGTCTCGGATGGGCATGGCCGGAATTCATTATTTTTTGTCTAAATAACATTATCAGCTTTGTCCGGGAGCGTCCAACAATGCGTGTCATGTTCAAACCGATACGAAGCAGAGGAATGCGATGCATGCAGCACTTGCTCCCTGGACACACCATGCCGGCGCGCGGCGTAGCGTGTCGCGAATGGCAGCCGCCGCGGCGCTCGTCATGCTCGGCGCGTGCGCGAACCGCGACGGGCTCGCGCCGGCCGGCACGTTGCGCAATGCCGATGCGCTCGCCGCATCGCGCAGCCTCGCGCATGCGCCGGCCGCCGACTGGCCGGCCGCCAACTGGTGGCGTGCGCTTAACGATGCGCAACTGACTGCCCTGATCGACGAGGCGCTCGCCGGCAACCCCGATCTCGCGACTGCCGATGCGCGCGCCCGCGAAGCGCAGGCGCTGGTAGTCGAGGCGCAGGCCGCGCGGCTGCCGCATCTCGTCGGCCGCGCGAGCGCGAAGGCCGAGCGGCTGTCAGGCACCCAGTTCTCGTCGGGCGAGGGCGGCGGCTTCTTCAGCCACACGCGCGAGATCAATCTCGGCCTGAGCTGGGATCTCGATCTTTGGGGCGGCCGCCGTGCCGCGTGGGAAGCCGCACTCGGCGAAGCGCGCGCCGCGCAGATCGATGCGCAAGCCGCACGCGTGCTGCTGTCGGTGAACGTTGCGCGCGCCTACGTGAATCTCGCGTACGCATTTGATCAGCAGGACGTCGCGCAGGCCGAATACACGCGCGCCGACGAAGCGCTCGTGCTCACGCGCCAGCGCGTCACGAAAGGCATCGACAACGTCGCGCAGCAACGCCAGGCGGAAAGCGAAGTCGCGGCCGCGACGCGCGAGCAGGCCCGCACCGCGCAGGCGATCGACAGCACGCGCATCGCGCTAGCGATCCTGCTCGGCGCGGGCCCCGATCGCGGCCTCGCGCTCGTCCGTCCCGCGCCGTTGCCTGCCGCCGCGCTCGCGGTGCCGGCCGACCTGCCGGCCGCGCTGCTCGGCCGGCGCGCCGACCTCGTCGCTGCGCGCTGGCGGGTCGAGGCAGCCAGCCGCAATGTCACGGCCGCCCGTGCGGATTTCCTGCCCAACGTCAGTCTCACCGCGCTGATCGGGCTCGCGACGCGCGGCGGCGCATCGCTGTTTCAGGCCGCGTCGCGCACCTACAACGCCAGCCCGGCCGTGAGCCTGCCAATCTTCGACGGCGGCGAACGGCGCGGCGTGCTACGCAGGCGCGACGCGCAATACGACCTGGCGGTTGCCGGCTACAACAAAGCACTGATCGGGGCGATCGGCGAGGTCGCCGACGATCTGCACCGGCTGCATTCGCTTGCCGTGCAGGCCGATGCGCAGCGGCATGCGTTCGACTCGGCCACCGATGCGTGGCGGCTCGCGGACGCGCGCTACCGGGCCGGCGTCGGCAGCTATCTCGACGCGCTCGTCGTGCGCCAGCAACTGCTGGTCGCGAGCCGCGAGGTCGCAGCGCTGCGCGCGCAGCGAGCGGACCAGTCACTGCAGCTCGTCGCCGCACTCGGCGGCGGCTTCCGCGCCGAGCCGGAAGACGCCGCGCTCGCCACCACACCTACCCACCATCCCTGACATCGAACCATGAGCAGCGACAACTCCCTGCAGACTCCCGCGCGGCCGGCCGCCGCCGAATCCACCCGAGCCGGACAGCAGCCGGCTGCCGATCACACCGGCGCACCGCGCGTACCGAGTGGGTCGGACACCCGCACGCAACCGGCACCGGGCGGGGCCGCGCCCGCGACGCCGCCGCCCGCGCGACGCAAGCACCTCGTGCGCGCGCTCGTCACCGTATTCACGTTCGGACTCGTCGGTTGGGGCATCTGGTACGCAATCGCCGGACGCTGGTACGAATCCACCGACAACGCATACGCACACGGCAACGTCGTCGAGCTGACGTCGCAGGTGACCGGCACCGTCGTGTCGATCGACGCGGACGACGGCGACCTCGTACACGCCGGCACGCCGCTCGTCCGTCTCGACCCGAGCGACGCGCAGATCACGCTCGAGACCGCGAAGGCCGATCTCGCGGCAACGGTCCGCAAGGTGCGCGGCCTGTACAGCAACGAGCGCGGGCTTGCGAACAGCATCGGCGGCGCACGCGCCGAACTCGACACGCGACGCACCGCGCTCGACAAGGCGAGGGCGGACTACAGCCGACGCGAGGATCTCGGCCGCTCCGGCGCGATTTCACGCGAGGAACTCGCGCATGCACGCGACACGCTGACGTCCGCGCAAAGCGCGTACGCGGCTGCGCAGAGCGCGCTCGCGACGCTGAGCGAGCAGCACCAGACGAGCAAGGCGCTGATCGACGACACCGCGGTCGCGTCGCACCCCGACGTGCAGGCCGCGGCCGAACGGCTGCGTGCCGCTTTCCTCGCACATGCACGCACCGACGTCGTCACGCCCGTCACCGGCCATGTCGCGAAGCGTACGGTCCAGGTCGGGCAGCGTGTGTCGTCCGGCATGCCGCTGCTCGCGGTCGTGCCGCTGCGCGAGCTGTGGGTCGACGCGAACTTCACCGAGAAGCAGCTCGAACACATGCGTATCGGGCAGCCGGTCGAACTGAGCGCCGACCTGTACGGCGACGCGGTGCGCTATACCGGCCGCGTGCAGAGCCTCGGGGTCGGTACCGGCAGCGCGTTCTCGCTGCTGCCCGCGCAGAACGCGACCGGCAACTGGATCAAGATCGTGCAGCGGCTGCCGGTCCGCATCGAACTGACGGATCCAACGCAGCTCGACGCGCATCCGCTGCGCATCGGCCTGTCGATGCACGCACGCGTCGACCAGCACGACCGTAGCGGCGAGATGCTGTCGCGTCGCGAGCAGCGCGATCCGGTATTCCACACCGACGTGTACCGCGACGAGCTCGCACGCGCCGACAGCCTGATCGCCGATGTCATCCATGCGAACCTGCCGGCGGCAGGGCGCGCGGAGGCAGGGCGATGAGCGCCCCGATGGCAGCCGCCGACAGCGGCTTTCGTCCGTCGAGCGTCGCGCTGACGACCTTCGGCCTCGCGCTCGCGGTCTTCATGCAGGTGCTGGACGGCACCGTCGCGAACGTATCGCTGCCGACGATCGCCGGCAACTTCGGCGTGAGCACGACGCAGGGCGCGTGGGTCGTCACGACGTTCTCGGTCAGCAACGCGATTGCGCTGCCGCTGACCGGGTTTCTCGTCAAGCGCATCGGGCAGGTGCGGCTGTTCGTGTGGGCAACGCTCGCGTTCACGTTCGCGTCGCTCCTGTGCGGCCTCGCGCAGAACCTGCCGCAGCTCGTCGCGTTCCGCGCGCTGCAGGGCCTGGTGGCGGGGCCGATGATCCCGACCACGCAGGCGTTGATGCTGTCGATCTACCCGCCGCAGCGGCGCGGCTTCGCGCTGTCGATGATCGCGATGGTCACCGTCGTCGCGCCGATCGCGGGGCCCGTGTTCGGCGGCTGGGTCACCGAGCATTATTCGTGGCGCTGGGCGTTCCTGATCAACCTGCCGATCGGCGTATTCGCCTCGATGTGCGTGTTCGCACAGATGCGTGCCCGCGTCGAGACGACCGTTGCCGCGCGCGTCGACTATGTCGGCCTCGCCGCGCTGATCGTCGGCGTCGGCGCGCTGCAGATCGTGCTCGACAAAGGCAACGAGGCCGACTGGTTCAACTCGACGTTCATCGTCGTGATGTCGGTGGTCGCCGCGTTCGGCATCGCGCTGTTCCTGATCTGGGAGCTCAACGAGCCGAATCCGATCGTGAACCTGCGGCTCTTCGCGCATCGCAACTTCGCGGCCGGCACGCTGACGCTCGTGCTCGCGTACTCCGCATTCTTCGCGGTCAACGTGATCGTGCCGCAGTGGCTGCAGCGCACGCTCGGCTACACGGCGTTCTGGGCCGGGCTCGCCGTCGCGCCGATGGGCGTGATCCCGGTGCTGATGACGCCGTTCATGAGCAAGTACGCGGCGCGCGTCAACATGCGCATGCTCGTGTGCTGCGCGTTCGCGATCCTCGGCACGTCATCGTTCCTGCGCGCGGGCTTCGTGCCCGACATCGACTTCACGCACATCGCGCTGATCCAGCTGCTGCAGGGCCTCGGCCTCGCGCTGTTCATCATGCCGATCAACAGCATCCTGCTGTCGGACCTGAAGCCGGACGAGATCGCCGCCGGCTCCGGCCTGTCGACGTTCCTGCGCACGCTCGGCGCGAGCTTCGCGGTGTCGATCACGTCGTTCCTGTGGGATCGGCGCGCGATCCTGCACCATGCGCAGCTCAGCGAGCACGTGAGCCCGTTCGATCCGGCCGTGCGGACCGAGGTCGCGCGGCTCGGCGGTGGCGATCCGCAGCGGGCGGCGACGCTGCTGGGCAACCTGGTCGACGCGCAGGCATACCAGATCTCGTTCAACGACGTTTCGTTCGCGCTCGGCTGCGTGTATCTCGCCGTGATCGCGGTGGTCTGGCTCGCCCGTCCGCCGTTCGGCCCCGGCGCCGCCGCGAAGCGGTGACGAAGCTGCGCGGCCTCGGACGACGCGCCGGTGATGCCGTCAAGCAGACGAGGGCACGGGCCGGGGCGGTGCCGGCAGTAGTGGTCGTTGCCGGGTAGGGGTACGGCGGGGGCAGGTGAATTGATTGCGGACCTCGCGCGATGCGTTCGGTCGCGCCGCGGTCGCTTGGGTTCAGGCGGTCACCGGAGCCGGAAACAGCGTTCGTGACGATTCTGTCGCTCGCGCTGGATGTTCTGCATCAGTCGCCCTGGATCCGGGTAACCGACGCAAACCCTTCCGCAACGGTCGGCGGCGCAAAGCGGGATGCAACGCTTTCGATACTCGCATCGGGGACGCGCTGGTCCGCCGGCCTCCGCGCGTTCCGTTCTTTTGCGATATCGGGAAGACACGGACGGTGCGGGCGAAGGTTCGTCGCAGCGAGCGCTCGCCCGCGCGCTTTCCGTGATGTATCCGTACCGGAAAGCGACGAGAAAGTAGCCGCTAGTGCAACGCTGCCTCTTCCGTGATGCAGTCGACGAACGCTCTTACCTTCGGCGAGCGCTGCCTGCTCGGCGGCCAAAGAATCCGGTAGGTCACGGAAGGCGCGGCGTCCCCTTCGAGGACGGGGCGCAAGAATCCGTCCCGGAGTTTGTCTTTGACTTCATGGTCCAGCAGGCAGGCGATGCCGGCGCCGTCACACGCCAACGCGAGAAGCGACGGGCTCATGTTCGAGACGGCGGCCGCTTTGAGCTTGATCTCGGCCATCGGCGTTCCATCCGGGAACGGCCAGGGCTGGATTTTCCCGGTACTCGGATATCGATACAGCAGCACCGCATGATGCTCGAGATCCCGAGGTCGTTCCGGTATGCCGTACCGTTCGAAATAGTCCGGCGACCCGACGATGATACGGCGGCAGGATCCCAGCACGCGTGTGATCAAGCGCGAATCCCGCGGCTGTCCTGAACGAACGACGACATCAAAACCTTCGTCGATCACATCGACCAGCCGATCGGAGTAATCCACCTCCAGCTCGATCTCCGGGTAACGTCGATGAAACCTGGACAGGAGCTGCGGCGTCACCACGCTGGTGAGCGGCAGGCTGATCCGCAACTTGCCGCGAGGTGCGCCGGCGCGCTGCTGAAGCTCGACCTCCGCAAGATCCAGCTCGCCCAGTATGCGGCGGCACCGATCCAGAAAAATGACGCCCTCGGGGGTGAGCGCCACGCTGCGCGTACTGCGGTGAAACAGCCTGACGCCGAGGTGCGCTTCCAGCCGTGCCACATTCTTGCCGACCGCAGAAGCCGATACGCCCAAATGCCGGGACGCGGCGACAAAGCTGCGGGTATCGGCGACCCGCACGAACGATTGCACCCAGTTCAGGTTATTCATCATCGGCGTGTGAATTATTCCGGACAGGCAGGTTCATTCTGTATGGAATCGCATCCCGTTTATCCACGATAAACCGGCTTGTAGGATGGCCTGGCGAACTTGAGTCGTTTCCCTGCTGTTCGCCCCTTCATATCCATCCGAATCGAGCGAGCCATGTTCATCTCCGATACCCGCAAGCATGCCGTCGTATTGACTGCGGTCAGTCTGGCCGGCGTCATGTTTCACCTGGAAATATCCAGTGTGCCGGTCATCCTCCCCACGCTGCAGACCGTCCTGCACGGCGATTTCAAGTCCATGCAGTGGGTCATGAATGCCTACACCATCGCCTGCACGACCGTCCTGATGGTCACGGGCACACTGGCGGATCGTTACGGGCGAAAGCGCATGTTCGTCCTGAGTCTTGCCTGGTTTGCAGTGACGTCCCTGATGTGCGGTCTCGCGCAAAGCATGTCCTTCCTGATCGTCAGCCGATTCCTCCAGGGCCTGGGCGGCGGTGCGATGATCATTTCCCAGATAGCGGTGCTGTCGCATCAATTCCAGACGGGAAGGGCGCGTAGCCGGGCGTTTGCCATCTGGGGGCTGGTCTTCGGCATCGGCCTCGGCCTGGGGCCGCTTGTCGGCGGCCTGATCGTGGCGCTCTCGAACTGGCGCTGGATCTTCCTGATACACGTGCTGCTCGCCGGGCTGACCGGCGTGCTCGTTTTCAACCACGTTGAAGAATCGAGGAATCGCCACGAAACGAAGCTGGATTTCGCGGGGCTGTTCACGCTGGTGCTCGCGGTACTTGGCGCGACCTTTTTCATTACACAAGGATCGTCTGCCGGCTTCACCGGCAGCATGGGTGTCTTGCTGGCGGCAACGATCAGCCTCGTTGCATTCATCGTGATCGAATTCAGGCATCCCCAACCGATGTTCGATTTTTCCGTATTCAGGATACGTCCGCTTTCCGGCGCGCTCGTCGGCTCCATCGCGATGAATGTCAGCTTCTGGCCGCTCAATATCTATCTGCCGATCTACTTTCAGGGTGCACTGGGCTACACGCCCGTCGTCGCCGGCGCATGCCTGCTGGCCTATACGCTTCCTACGCTGGTGATGCCGCCGCTCGCGGAACGACTGATGCTTCGGTACAACCCGCGCCTGATCATTCCCGCTGGCTTGTTCACCATTGGCCTGGGCCTTTTCCTGATCCGGATCGGAAGCGGCGCGGCCAATGCCGGCTGGCTCACCGCGATTCCCGGTTGCCTGGTAGCGGGGTGCGGACTCGGTTTCACCAACACGACCGTCACCAATACGGTCACGGGCTCGATATCGAGCGACCGCGCAGGCATGGCCGCCGGTATCGACATGAGCGCGCGGCTGATCACGTTCGCGATCAACATTGCATTGATGGGATCGATCTTGTCTCAAAGCATCTTCGCGTATCTGAAAAGCGCCTGGCCGGATGCTCCAGATGGCCTGCAATTACGCGCGTTGACCGAGGTCATTGCCACCGGCAATCTTGCCCACCTTGCGCAATTCGCCCCTGTGTTGCCGACGCTCGATCCGTCCGGGCGCATTACCCACGACGCGCTCGTTCATGGCTTCGGCTCGGTCATGCTTTACGGCGGCCTGGCGGCATGGTTGCTGGCTGCCGTCAGTTTCGCGATCTTCGGTCCCGCCAGTTCATCCGCACGAGTCGTTGACGTCAATTGGAATCCTGACGACGACAAGGAATTGAACTGATCGGCAGGCCGCGGCGCGGCACATCCCCGGCACCCGTGAGCACTCTTCACATTCGCGCTTCGGCGCACGCCGCCCTGAAGCGCCGCGCCTTCACAATTGTCGAGCGGGTTGCCGACACATCGGGTGTGTATCAGGTGTTGACGACCTTCGCTGCCGTGACGGTCACTTCGACCAGCCAGCCCGGCTCGACCAACCGCACAACTTGTGCGCGAGTGCGAGCAGGCAAATTCGGTTGTGCTTTTGACCCGAAGTAGTTGCGATAGACCGTTGAAAAGCCGTCGAAGTCCGGCATGCCGTCATTCGCCAGATCCGCGACGAACAGGGCCTGTACAGCAACGACATCGCCAAGTGCATATCCCCTGGCTTCCAGGATCTGCTGAATCTGGTCCAGGACGCTTCTTGTTTGCGTCTGCATGTCGCCGAAATACTCGACCGTGCGCGACCCGGCATCCCGATTGGACGGCAACGCGCCTACACCGCTCAACGTTATGGTTTTCGCCCCTGCGGGCACTTCGATCGCTTCGGAGAATTCGCGAGCCCAGGATTCCTCGCGGGACAGGGGAGTCGGGTGTCGTAAAATTGCGTCGCTCATTTCATGTTCCGGATTGAATCTCACGGGTTCGGGCGCTGTCAGCCAGGTCGCGCTCGTGCCGCATGCGCCCACTACCGACAACAAGACGGATGATAGGTGAGCGTCGACGATCTAAAAAATGAATTAATTGGATGGATTCGTTCGACAGTATCGATCGATGTTGCTACGCTGGCGCAATCGAATTGCCCGCTCTCTCGGGCGTGCGCGGCATCGTGAAAAAACTCCACGGCAGGCACCTATGGAACTGCGACACCTTCGCTATTTTCTGGCCATCGCTGAACTGAACAACCTGTCGCGGGCCGCCGAAACGATGTACGTCGCGCAATCCACGCTGTCACACGCGCTGCATCAGCTCGAAGAGGAACTGGGTGCCGCGCTGTTCGACAGGGTCGGGCGCAGCATCCGGCTCACGCAGGCAGGCCGCATTTTTCGCGACTACGCGGCTCGGGCATGCAACGAAGCGATGCACGCCAAACGGGCCGTGCAGGAACTCAAGGCACTCGAGGCGGGTACTTTCACCCTCGGTGCAATCCCCGTGTTTCCGCTTGCATTCTTGCCGGATGCCGTTGCGACCTTCAATCAGCGGTATCCGAAAGTGCGGATCTCGGTTCGGGATCTTCTAGCGGCGGAGCTTGAAGACAATCTGGCGCTGGGCGCGCTTGACCTCGGCATCGCATTTCATCCCGCGTCGCGCGACGATGTCGAATCGGAGTATCTGTTCACGGAGCGACTCGTGCTGGCGGTCGGCCGAAGCCATCCTCTCGCGAAGAAGCACCGGATCCAGTGGAAAGCACTCGATTCGATCCCGCTGGCACTGCTCACTTCGAGATTTTCGACACGAATCCTGATCGAGGAAACGTTCAGAAATGTCGGCGCACATCTGGCAGTCGCCGTAGAAATGGATACCGCCGAGTCGCTTCTCGCCGTCGCGGCGCAAGGACAGCTTGCCGCCATCGTTCCCGAAAGCGCCGGTGCGCGCTTCGAACACGTCAATCTGTTGCGCATAACGGGCCCTGAGCTGTCGCGTGATCTGGGCTTGCTATGGTCGAACAGGACAGGGCGAACCCGCGCGGCGAGCATGTTTGCCGACATGCTGAGGAGCCTGTCCGCCGAGCCGGCGGATCGTTCGCCCCCTTGATTCGTGATTCCGGGTCGGGCTCCCACGACCTTGTGGCGATTCGGGTGTTGGTCCTTGCCGCCGCCGCCGCGATCGCTTCGACACGCGCGCGACGCAACTGCTCGTAGCGGAAGAACGGGCAAGGCACTGTCGCACATCCGCTCCAGGAACCCGGCTACCGGATGACCAGCCGTTCCACCTGGCGCACGCTCAGGCCCAGCCGTTCGGCTGCACGTCCAGGCTTCAAACCCGTGTCTACCACAGCCTGGATTACCTTGAGTCGATCAAGCTCTCGCATCGTCAATGTCACCAATCCGGCTGGCTGCATGGTCGGCTCCGCGCTTGCTCAACGAGCCGTCCAGCATGCCAGCGGTCAAAAACACGACATCTGTAAATAGCCAGAACACGACATTAGGATATGGCTGCTACAAACAAATGTCATACCCGGATTCAGATGTCGTAGCGCCAGCTAAATACAGATGTCGCATGTTTCATCGGTTTTCCGTCATGCAGTGTTGAAGCGCCGAGCCTGAAGCAGCAGGGCGCTTACGTTCACCCACGGGCCTTGGCAGACCGCCGGTTCGACTCTGCTTGATGTGTCTGCGAAGCGACCTGCAGGATGGCTGCTTCGATGTCGGCTTCGGTGAACGCACGCTGCTTCTTGGCACCGGGCAACGATGCCTTGGCGCGTACCGGCAGCCCCCGATTGGCGCGCGACGGCGATCCCGAGATCCGTCGATTGTCGCGCTGCGCCTGGATCGCTTCAGCGACCTGCAGCGCGTGACTCAAGCGTTTGTGTTCGATGATCGCGCCTTGATCAACCTCCGCCAGCTTGTCGTAAAGGCGGCATCGCAATACCTCGCCATCGGCCTGTATTTCGATCCGTCCGTCCGGGTACTCCCAGACGTCGATATAGCGATGAACCAGCTTCCTATTCTCGAGCGTATCGTCCAGCAGATACAGCACACGGTCGTACAACACCGTCAGTGACTTCGATACCCGGCGCGTTTCGCGCCAGGTCATCAGCCGATCCAGATTCTCATCGTTACGCAGCGGCCGGTGCGCATTGAAGTCGCTGCGTGGTGGCTTCGCGAAGCGGGCGTTATACGTGGCGATGAAGGAGGGCGCATACGCGTTGGCGTCGGCTACCGTGCTGATCCCGCGCAAGCGCATCTCCTTGACCAGCCGGTCCTGCAACGTCAGATGGGCTCGCTCGACACGCCCCTTGGCTGAACTGCTGTTCGCGCAGAACGTGTCGATGTTCAGTTCATACATCGCCCGACCAAACTGCGTCACGCTGCTGCCGGTCTTGCCCGCATTCGGGCTGCGGAACACGCTGTACTTGTCGCTGTAGAACGCCACCGGCTTGCCATAGCGCTCCAGATACGCCCGCGTCGCCTCAAAGTAGCTGAAGGTCGATTCGGTTGCCGTAAAGTGCAGATGCATCAGCCGGCTCGTCGCGTCGTCGACATACACCAGCAGCGTGCAGGCCGGCGCCCGTTCCTCGAACCACCGATGATCGCTGCCGTCGATCTGGATCAGTTCACCCAGGCACGCCCGTCGCGCTCGCGGCTGGTAGACCTTCGGCGGTCGTTGCCGGCGCGGAATCCAGAGCCCAGCGTCTGTCATCAGCCTCCTGACGGTTTCCTTCGACAACTGCAGCCCATGGCATTCGCAAAGCTTCTCGCAGGCCAGCGTCGGCCCAAAATCGGCGTAGCGCTCCCGAACCAGGCTCAAGGCACGATGCGCCAAATCCTCGGGCAGTTGATGGTTGCTCGCGTGGCCACGGCGCTGCGAAAGCAGACCGGCCGGGCCAGCAGCCCGATACCGGGCGACCAGCCGTTCAATCTGCCGTCGACTGATCCCAAGCCGCTCCGCGGCTCGCCAAGGCATCAGACGCTGCTCGATCACGGCTTCCACGACCTTCAGACGATCCAGCTCCCGCATGCTCATGGTGATCAGTCCAGGTTGGCCCACGATGCGCTCCGGCAGTTCGAACCGCCGCCAGCATGCGCCGAAACCCTCGAACTACGACATTTCAACTTTGCTCAGATGCGACATTACTACTTTGCTCCTACAACAAAAATGTCGATAACTATGATTATGTCAAATCAAGTTTTTAGCGTGGCAGACAGCCCCGTGACCCGTCCGTTCAAGCAATTTCGCTCCCATTTCCAAAGTCTTGTTCGTCCAATCACGATGCCAAACCAGTACCGACCTCCTGGCCATCAGCGGATTTCGCTCAGTCCGCCACCCCTCACTTTCGCGACGCATTCTTTTCGAGCGCTTTGCGAGCATCCGGGAAATGTTCCTTGGCCTGCTCGAGCGCAAGAAAAGACGGCGCTCGAGCTTCCGCAACAATCTCCAGAAATTGCCCACAATGCTTGCACTGGTACAACTCCGCGTGCCTGGAAATATTTATACCCAGATATTCATAGTTGGAGCGCGTTCCACCAAAGCTGCGACACTTTTCGCACGTCATCGAAATCTCCTGGATGGACCGCTTGCAGTCGATGCTTCACCATCACCCGTCGTTAGCGCATCAGCATCGCAAAGAAGATTGCGGCGATGTACAGCGCAATGCCGTAGTACAGGTGCGCGATAACGCCCTGGCGACGTGCCGCCCAGGGATCCGGCGTGCGCGAGCACAGGACACCCATCCCGAACGCAGGCACGACGATGAAGAACGGTACCGCGAGCGTGAGAAGACCTGCTGCGATCGCCGCTGCCCACGTCGGACGGGCAATCCAGTCCGTGCCGCCACCGAGCAGGATCGGCAAGAAGCCGAACGCCGCACCCAATGCGTAATGGGCGATCCAGCCGATCGCCTTTTCGCCCGGAATCGGCGGCGACGCGAAAATCGGCTTGTGGAAGAATCGTCCGCGTGCCATGTGCCCGATCCAGCGTCCCACGACATCGAAGCCGTAATTCGGCACCTTGAACGCCTTTTCGAGAAACACGGCCCACACATCCGACAGCGCGGTGGCAATCAGGCCGATAAAAACGCCTGCGATGATGATGTCACTCATGGTTTTTCTCTCTGCTTTCCAGACGCGAAGCGCGTCGACGCCACCCGCATCGAGTCGGGCTTTCCACGTATCGGGACGAAGCGATCACCGAAAGATCGAGCGACGGCGGCGCACGTTGCTCCGCCATCGCTGAAACGCCCTGCTCGCTGCAAACCTACTACGCGTTCAGAATCATGTTCAGCACGCGCCGCAGCGGTTCAGCCGCCCCCCATAGCAATTGATCGCCCGTGGTCAACACGCTGTACATCTGCGGCTCGACGTTGAGGCGACGCAGTCTGCCCACACCGATCTTCAGCGATCCGCTGACCGCAGCGGGCGACAGCCGTTGAATCGTTTCCTGCCGGGTGTTCGGCACAAAATCGACCCACTCGTGCGCATCGCGAATCAGCCTTTCGAGACGATCGGGTTCGACGTTCTCCTTCAGCTTCAGCGTGATCGCGGCCGAGTGGCTCTGCAGCGCAGCGACGCGCACGCAGAGTCCGTCAACCCGGATCGTGCCCGGCGGCAGCCCGAGGATCTTGTTCGTCTCGACTTCGCCCTTCCATTCCTCGCGGCTCACGCCGTTGCCGAGGTCGCTGTCGATCCACGGAATGATGCTGCCTGCGAGGGGCGCGCCGAACGCTTCGACCGGATAGTCGCTCGCGCGCGACGCTGCGTGTGCTTTCGCCAGCACGTCGAGCACCGGCGTGTTCGGATCGCCAAGCGTGTCGTCGACACGCTTGGCGACGGCCGACATCTGGCCGAGCAGTTCCTTCACATGCTGTGCGCCGGCGCCCGACGCTGCCTGGTAGGTCATCATGCTCATCCATTCGACGAGCCCGGCGCGGAACAGCCCGGTCAGGCCGATGAGCGAGAGCGTGATCGAGCAGTTGCCGCCGATGTAGTTGCGCACGCCCGCAGCGATGCCGGCTTCGATCTGTTCGCGGTTGACCGGGTCGAGCACGATGATCGAATCGTCATCCATCCGCTTCGCGGACGCCGCATCGATCCAGAATCCGCTCCAGCCCGACGCACGCAGCACCGGATACACCGCCTTCGTGTAGTCGCCGCCCTGGCAGGTGATGATGACGTCCATCTCGCCGAGGCTTTCGACCGAGTTCGCATCGAGCAGACGGTGCTCGGCGCCAAGCGGGTCACGATACGTGCGCCCTGCCGCCGACGTGCTGAAATACGTCGGCGATATTCTCGAAAAATCGCCCTCTTCGCGCATCCGCTTCAGCAGCATGGAACCCACCATGCCGCGCCAACCCACCAGTCCGACCTTCGTCATTGTTTCCCCTGCCTTATCGAAATTACTTCAATCCTGCTCAACCTTGGTATTCAAGATGAATCAGCGGGTACGGCCTGCCTTGATCGTCGACAGGTGAATGGCCAATGCGCTTGAAGCCCATTTTTTCGTAGAAACCCACTGCCTGACTGTTCTGCTCATTAACGTCAGTCGTCATGTTCGGGTGAAGCGTCAGTCCGTGGCGAACCAGCGCAGCGCCAATGCCCGTCCCTCGACAAGCCGGATCAACGAATAGCGCCTGCATGTGCCCGCTCTCGATGAACATGAAGGCCAATGGATAATCATTGGCATCGACGGCAAGCCAAAGCGGCGCTTGCGGCAAAAAGCCGCACACCATTTCGTCAATCGCGCGGCGGTCTTCCGCTGACAAAAAATCATGCGTCGCATCAACCGCACCTCGCCAGATTTCAACTGCGCGCGCACCGTCCTCGGGTCGAGAGGCCCTAATCTTAATCATTTGCATATTTTCAGGTATTGAATCATTCAAAACCCCACACGAAGGGAGGTTTCTAATGTCAGTTAATCCACGCCCCAAACCGAAATCGAATTCGAGTGGCAATCAATTGCATTGAAATCAGCGTCAGGTGCGGCAGTGTGAGCCACCCTGACCTGCCACCCGTGCCGATGCCCTCCATCTGCCCGGACACGCCAACCGCAACGATGGACCGAAACCGGACGGTTCAGGACACGGCACCGCTCAACGCGACGAGCCGGCCGTCACCAGGGCCGATGAACGTCACCGCAGCCATTTGCCGTCACGCGACAGCATTCAAGCCCGTCCGCGCACGAGTTGCATCGCAACCTCGGCCACGCGTTGACCCAGATGGCGCGCCGTGGCCAGATCCGATTCCGGCGGCACGACATCGGCCGCCTGATCGACATTGGATTGCGCTCCCGCACCGAGCCAGAATCCCAGGCGATTCAAGTCCCGATCCGAGCCCGTGGTGGAGTTGTTCGCCGGCGGCAGCGCAAGGTTGACCCAGTGCATGCCGTGCTGGGCGGCAAACAGCGCGATCTGGATCAAGGTGGCAAGCTTGTCGCCGGCGTGAGCGCCCGAGTTCGTAAACCCCGCAGCGACCTTGTCTTGCCATGCGCCCTTGGCCAGAACGGCGTTCGAGGTCGCCTCTTGAAAGATCTTGAATCCTGCGGACACGCTGGCCATATAGGTGGGCGAGCCGAAGATGATGCCGTCCGCCAACGCCAGGTCGTCCCAGCGCGACGGCGCCTCCTCGGTGGTCAGGAGCAGCGCTTCTGCGCCTTGAATGCGTTCCACGCCGGCGCGCACCGCATCCGCCTGCCTGGCGGTGTGGCCATACATGCTGTGATAGATGATTGCGATTCGGACAGTCGACATACCTGCTATTCCTTGAACGTGCGGCCGAAGCCGATGGCTTGCGCCAGGCAAGCATGCCCCCTGGGGCCGGCCGTCCAGCAGGCCCCATCGGGAAGAAGAAAGCGTTGATGTTCAGTCGCCGGAACTAGCCGATGATCTGATCCAGTTTGTCCAGAAAGCGAGGCCAGGCCGCGCCGAGGCGCACGTAGCTGAGCGCGGTCGGAGACGGGAAGCCCGACTGCTCCATGTGCAGCACGGTGCCGCCCTCATGTGGCGTCAAGGTCCACGTGACGATCGTCTTCAGCCCGCTTGCGGATTCCGTTCCATCGCCCCAGCGATAGCTGAGCAACCGTTCCGGCTCCACCGCGATGACCTGGCAATTCGTGATGCCCGACCACCCGGGCAACGGCGCCGCGCGCAGCGTAAAGCGGTGGCCGACCTCAGGCACGAAGTCGTTGGCCATCAGCCACTCCCCGATCAGCCACGATTGCGTGAGTGCGCGCCACACTTTTTCGGGCGGATGCCGAAGGTTTCGCTCCACGACCAGGCTGTGCGATTCTCGCGATGCAGTCATGTGTCCATCCTGTCCAGCAGGTCCGACAGCGCGTCGATTCGATCCCGCCAGAACACGCCGTAGACGCCGAGCCAGTCGATCAACGGCGCAAGCCCCTCCGAACGGGCGCGGTAATAGGTTTCTCGTCCTTCCGGGCGCCCTTCCACCAGCCCGGCCTGTCGCAAGACGGCCAGATGCTTGGACACGGCCGGCTGCGAGACGCCCGCATGCGCGGTCAGTCGTCCGACCGTCTGCTCGCCTTCATGGGAAAGCCGCTGAAAAATGGCCCTGCGGGTCGGTTCGCCCAGCGCGGCAAACAGGTCGTTGGCAGTAGGTTCCAATCCATAGCTCAAAAGTTATGAATCTGAATGATAACCGTAGAGTTATGGATTTTCAACCCGGCAGCGTGTCATTTGCCCCGCGCGTCGATGCGGCGGGTTTCGACGCATCGCCGTGCGCTTCGACGAACCCGATGCGATGGGCATTGCCGTCAGTCATCCACGCCCGACCATCCGCTGGCGGCGGTGCGTCACTCCCCGACTGTCTCCGCCTGTCGATCGTCGCGCCTCGTCACCGCCACCCGCCGGCCGCGCCGGCCAGCCGATGCCACGACGCGAAACGCGACCGGCGCAAACACGAGCCCGAACACCGTCGCCGCCAGCACGCCTCCGAACGCGCCCGTGCCGATCGAGCGCCGGCTTTCCGCGCCCGCGCCCGTCGCCAGGACGAGCGGCACGACCCCGAGCAGGAACGCCATCGACGTCATCACGATCGGCCGGAATCGCGCGGCGGCCGCGTCGACCACCGCCTGCCGCAACGGCACGCCGTGACCGGCCAGGTCGCGCGCGTACTGAACGATCAGGATCGCGTTCTTCGCCGCCAGCCCGACCACGGTGATCATCCCGACCTTGAAGTACACGTCGTTCGGCATGCCGCGCGCGAGCACCGCCGCAATCGCGCCGATCATGCCGAGCGGCACGATCGTCAACACCGACAGCGGAATCGTCCAGCTTTCGTACAACGCGGCCAGCGCCATGAAGACCGCGAGCACCGACAGCCCGACGAGCAGCGGCGTCTGCCGCGCGGCGACCTGCTCCTCGCGCGCCGCATCGACCCAGTCGAAGCCGATCCCGGCCGGCAGCGCAGCGGCAAGCCGCTCCATCTCGGCCATCGCCGCGCCCGAACTCGTGCCGGTCGCTGCCCGGCCGCTGATGTCGAGCGACGGATAGCCGTTGTACCGGTTCAGCATCACCGGCCCGATCGTCCAGTGCGGCGCGGCAATGGCCGACAGCGGCACCATGTCGCCGGTGCGGTTCGGTACGGTGAGCGCCATCAGTTGCGTATCGGTCGCGCGGGCAACCGGATCGGCCTCGATGATCACCCGCCGCATCCGGCCCGACGCCGGAAAGTCGTTGATGTAGTTCGAGCCGAACGTGCCGCCCAAGAGCCCCGCGATCCGCTCGAACGGTACGCCGAGCGCATAGGCCTTCGCGCGATCGACATCGAGCTCGATACGCGGCGCATCCGGCAGGTCTTCGAAATGCACGGCAGACAGCAACGGATCCGCCTTCGCGCGTTCGGCAAGCTGCTCGCGAGCCGCCTTCAACGCGTCGAGCCCGACTCCGCCGCGATCCTCGAGCCGGAACGTGAATCCGTCGGAATGCCCGATGCCGCGCACCGACGGCGGCAGCGCGGCCTCGACGTCGCCGTCGAGGATCGCGCCGAAGCGCGCGTTGAGCCGGTCGCGCAACGCCATCGCGTCGACGTCGCGCTTCGCCCAGTCCTTCAGCTCCACGAACGCCATCCCGACGTTCTGCCCGCTGCCCACGAAACTCCAGCCGATCACGCTCGTCACGTTCGCAATTGCCGGCTCCCCGTGCAGGATGGCCTCCACACGCTCGACGACAGCGAGCGTGCGCGCCTGCGTGGCGCCTGCCGGTAACTGGATCATCACCTGCAACTGCCCCTGGTCCTCGGTGGGCAGAAAGCCGCCCGGCATCATCCAGTACAGCAGCCCGCATCCGATCACGAGCACCGCATAGACCGCCACGACCATGCCGGTGCGACGCACGGCAAACACGGCGACGCGGCGATAGCCGGATTCGGCGCGCGCGAAAGCCGCGCCGAACCGGTCGGCCAGACGCGCGCCGATGCCGCGTCGCCGCGCACGGCCGGTGCCGCCGTCGTGTCGCGCGACCGGCTTCAGCAGGTTCGCGCACAGCGCGGGCGTGAGCGACAGCGCCATGAACGACGACACCAGCATCGACGCGATCATCGCCACCGCGAACTGCCGGTAGATGCCGCCGACGCTGCCCGGGAAAAACGCCATCGGCACGAATACGGCAGTCAGCACCGCGGTCACGCCGACGATCGCCCCGCCGATCCGCTTCATGGCCCGGCGCGTGGCGTCGCGCGGCGACACGCCCTCCTCCATCACGCGGTGCACGCTCTCGACGACGACGATCGCATCGTCGACCAGGATGCCGATCGCCAGCACGAGGCCGAACATCGTGAACACGTTGATCGACAGCCCGAACGCCCACATCGCGACGAACGCGCCCATCAGCGTGACCGGAATCACGACGGTCGGCACCAGCGTGTAGCGCAGGTCGCGCAGGAACAGCCACATCACGCCGAACACCAGCACGACGGCCTCGACGAGCGTCAGCACGACTTCGTGGATCGCGATCTTGACGAAGTGCGCGCCGTCGAACGGAATCTCGACCGCGACGCCCGGCGGCAGCGTCCGCGACAGCTCGGCGAGCCGCGCGCGGATCGCATTCGACGTTTCGAGCGCGTTGCCGCGCGGGCCGAGCTGGATGCCGACGGTCGCCGCCGGCCGGCCGTTCAGTCGCGAATAGAACGAATAGTCGTCGCGGCCGATTTCGACGCGCGCGACGTCGGCGACGCGCACCGCCGAACCGTCCTGCTTCGACTTCAGCACGATCCGGCCGAACTCCTCCGGCGACGTGAGCTGCCCCTTGACGACGACCGTCGCGGTGAGCTGCTGGCCGCGCACGAACGGCGCGTCGCCGATCGCGCCGGCCGTGACCGTCGCGTTCTGCGCGCTGATCGCCGCGATCACGTCGTCGGCGCCGAGATCGTATTCGCGCAACTTGACCGGATCGAGCCAGACCCGCAGCGCCTCGTCGGCATCCCACAGCTCGGCCGCGCCGACACCCGGCGCGCGCTTCAGCTCACGCAGCACGTAGCGGTTCAGGTAATCGCCGAGTTGCGCGGAATCGCGCGTGCCGTCGGTCGACGTCAGCGTGACGAGCATCAGGAACGTGTTCGCCGCCTTGAACACGCCGATCCCCTGCTGGACGACCTGCTGCGGCAGCCGCGGCTCGACCTGCTTCAACCGGTTGTTGACGTCGACGAGCGCGATGTCCGGATCGGTACCGGGCGAAAACGTCACGTCGATCTCGAGGTTGCCGTGGCCGTCGCTGCTCGTCTCGTAGTACAGCAGGCCGTCAGCGCCGTCGAGGCTTTCCTCGATGATGCTGCCGACATCGGCATCGACCGTCTCGGTCGACGCGCCCGGATAGGACGCGGTGATCACCACCCGCGGCGGCGCCAGGCGCGGATACTGCGCGATCGGCAGTTGCGGAATGGCCAGCACGCCCGCGACGACGATCGCGAGCGCGACGATCCACGCAAATACCGGGCGGTCGATGAAGAATGACGGCATCGGCACGTGTCGGCGAACGCGCTACAGCGTGAGCTCGAACGAACGCGCGAGCAGCCCCGGCAGCTGCGCGCCTCCGGTGGCGCGCTCGCCGTACGTGTCGTCGTTCGCCAGCAGCGCCGGTGCCGCGCCGAGCTGCTCGAGCTCCGACCCGAACAGCCGGTAGAAACTGTCGTCGAACCGCATCGCGTCGACCGGCGCGACGATGCGCCCGCCTTCGACCCAGAACGTCGCGAACCGCGTCATCCCCGTCATCCGGCACGTGATCGGATCCGAGAAGTTCAGGTACCAGAGGTTGCCGACGTAGAGCCCCGTGTCGAGCGCGGCCAGCACGTCGGCATCGGCGAGCGTGCCGCCCGCGATCGTCAGCGACTGCGGCGATTCGCCGTTGTCCGCGCCGTTCGGCGCGCACCCTTGCTCGCGCGCGGTCCGTGCGCATACGAGCTGCCCGGCGCCCCGCCCTTCGACGACGAGCGGCACGCTGTCGCGCCGGTAGCCGTCCGCGTTGAACGCCGGGGCGATGCCCAGCGAGAAATCCTCGGTGATCGATACGCGCGGATCGAGCGCGACCTCACCGGCGTACAGACGATGCAGCGGGCTGCGAGCGCTCGCCAGCGCGCGCGCCGAGAAGCCGCTCCAGCCGAGCAGGCTCGTCATCTCGTGGACGGCGTCCGGCGCGAAATAGGTGCGGTAGCGCCCGGGCGCCAGCGCCTTCGGCGTGCGGCCGAGCACGGGCAGCCGCGCGGCGGCCGCGTCGACCTTGGCCGCGAACGCCGCATCGCGCCAGTCGTCGCCCGCATAGACGGTCTTGATCGCGCGGCCGCTCGGGTCGTATAGCGACCAGCTGAAGTTGAAATTCTCGACCTCGTACCAGCCGCGGCTGCCGGTCGACGACGCGAAGCCGCGCGCCAGCGTGCCGCCCGCGTAAAAGCCGACGAAGTCGAGCCCGCGCGCGCATTCGGCCACGATTCGCGCGAGCCCGTCCGCATCCGGCAAACGCCCGGTGCGGCGCGTTTCCTGCACCCACGACGACGTATCGAACAGCAGGTGCGGGTCGTCCTGCGCATCGCGCAGGCCGTCGCGCAGCACGGCAATTGCATCCGCCAGCTCGCGCAGGTCGGCCGCCGGATCGCCGCACACGGTCAGCGCCGAGTGCGCCTGCCGCGCCCCGTCGACGAGCCGCACGGACAACCGCCCCTGCGTGACGCGCCCGGTCTGGCGGATCCTGCCGCCATTGAAGCGGATGAAGTCGGAGGTTTCGCTGGAGAAGCCGAGCAGCACGGTTTCGGCCGGCGTCGTCAGCCGTTGTGCGTCCTCGGCGAGCCGGGAGAAATACGCATGCCAGTCGATGCCGGCCTGGCGCGCCATCGGATCGAATCCCGTCATCACGCCCCTCCGAATACGTCGACGCCGGCGAACACGCAGGCCGGCGCGGCGTGGCCGACACGGATGATCTGCGCAGGCTCGCCCTTCCCGCAGTAAGGCGTGCCGTAGATGCCGAACGTGCTCGCATCGCCGACCGCGCGCAGGCTGCGCCAGAACTGGGCGGAGATGCCGCGGTAGTTCGGGCGCTTGACGACCTGCGTGAGCCGGCCGTTCTCGATCAGTTGCCCGAATTCGCAGCCGAACTGGAATTTGTTGCGGTGGTCGTCGATCGACCAGGACGTGTTGGTGCGCATCAGGATCCCGTGCTCGGTGCCCGCGATCAGCGCGTCGAGCGACTGGTCGCCGGGTTCGACGTTCAGGTTCGCCATCCGGTCGATCGGCGCGCGGTTCCAGCCCGACGCGCGCGAGTTGGCCACGCCCGGCAGGCCCGCGCGCTGCTGCGACAGCGCCCCGCCGAGCAGCCGTTCGAGCACGCCATTGCGAATCAGGTACTGCTTGCGCGCCGGCGTGCCGTCGTCGTCGAACGCATAGGACGCGGCTTCGGCCGTCGGCTCCGGATCGAACGTGACGTTCAGCAGCGGCGAACCATATTGATAGTGGCCGACCATCTCCGGCCGGACGAAACTCGATCCGGCAAAGTTGCGCTCGTCGCCGAGAATCCGGTCGAGTTCGAGCGGATGGCCGATCGACTCGTGGATCTGCAGCATCATCTGGTCCGGCATCAGCAGCAGATCGCGCCGGCCGGTCGGGCAGTTCGGCGCGGCGAGCAGCTGCAGCGCCTCGTCGGCAACCCGAACGCCGGCGCCGTCGAAGCCGTAGCGTGCCAGCACGTCGATGCCGCCCTGCGCGAGCGTGCCCGACTGACCGAGCGAGCGCGTCTGCGTGTCGCCGTCGCCGTGGGCAACGGCTTGCAGCTCGGGCATCAGGAAGCGGAAGCGCTGGTCGATCCGCACGCCGTCGCTCGTCACGTAACACTGCTCGGTGTGCACGATCATCACGCTCGCCGCGCGTTCGACGATGCGCGCGCCGAGGTTCGCCGCCGCGCATTCGTGCGCGAGACGCTCGATCCATTCCGCGCGCGAAGGCAGTGCCGCATCGACCTCGGGCGACGCATACGTGCCGCTCGCCTGCGGGCGCGCGGCGTGACGATGATCGACCAGCGCCCACGGCGCACTGGCCCGCGCCCGCGCGGTCGCGATGTCGAGCGCCGCCTGCAGCCCGGCCGGGGACAGGTCGGGCGTCGCCGCATAGCCCGCGCCCGTGCCGGCCCAGGCCGTCAGCATCGCACCGCGCTCGCGCGTGCGCGAGAACGGTTGCGCGACGTCGTTGCGCACCGCATGTTCGTCGATCGTCTCGTCGACGATGCGCAGCGACCAGAAATCGGCGTCGCTGCGCAACGCCTGCGCCGCCTGCACGGCTCGGGCGCCCGGCGCCCGGTTCTCGTCAATCATCGGTTCTCTCTTGCTGCTCCTGCGGGCCGCGCTCCGGCGCCAGCATGGACGACGCGAGCAGTGCTCGCGTATACGGATGGGATGGCGCATGCAGCACGTCGAGCGTCTCGCCCGCCTCGACTACGCGCCCCGCCTTCATCACGATGACCCGGTGGGCCATCGCGCGCATCACCGCCAGATCGTGCGTGATGAACAGGTAGCTGAGTTTGTACTTCTTTTGCAGATTCGTCAGCAGATTCAGCACCTGCTTCTGGATCGACACGTCGAGCGCGCTCGTCGGCTCGTCGAGCACCAGCAGTTCCGGCTCCACCGCCAGCGCCCGCGCGATCGCGATCCGCTGCCGCTGCCCGCCGGAAAATTCGTGCGGATAGCGCAGCATCGACTCGGGCGGCAAGCCGACCTCCTGCAGCAGCGCGGCGATCCGCGCCCGCCGCGCGTCGCCGGTCACCTGCGGCCGGTGCACGCCCAGCCCCTCGCCGACGATCTGCTCGACCGTCATGCGCGGCGACAGCGAGCCGAACGGATCCTGGAACACCACCTGCATGCGCCCGTACAGCGTGCGGCGGCCCTGCGTCGTGCGCAGCGACGCGAGCGGCATGCCGTCGATCTCGATCCCGCCCGACGCCGGCCGCTGCAAGCCGAGCACCGCCGACGCAAGCGTCGATTTCCCCGAACCCGACTCGCCGACGATCCCGAGCGTTTCGCCGCGCTTCAGGCTCAGCTGCACGTCATGCACGGCGCGGAACGTCGTCTTGCCGAGCACCGAGCGCCAGCCCTTTGCCGCGATGCGATAGTCGACGGCGAGCTGCTGGACGTCGAGGATCGTCTGCGCACCGGCGGCGACCGGCTCGATCGCCCGTTGCGGCGCACTGTCGAGCAGCCGGCGCGTATACGGATGCTGCGGCGCCGCGAACAGCGCGGCCGTCGTGTTGGTCTCCACCAGCACGCCCTTCTCCATCACGGCCACGCGCTGCGCGAAGCGCCGCACGAGGTTCAGGTCGTGCGTGATCAGCAGCACGGCCATCCCGCGCGCGGCGGCCTCCTGCTCCTGCAGCTCGATCAGCAGGTCGACGATCTGCTGGCGCACCGTCACGTCGAGCGCCGTCGTCGGCTCGTCCGCGAGCAGCAGCCGCGGCCGGCAGGCCAGCGCCATCGCGATCATCGCGCGTTGCCGCTGCCCGCCCGACAGCTGATGCGGAAAACTGTCGATGCGCCGCTCCGGCTCCGGAATCCCGGTGCGCCGCAGCAGCGCGATCCCGCGCTCGCGCGCGTCGCCCGGGCGCAGCCCCTCGTGCAGCCGAAGGCTCTCGGCGATCTGCTTGCCGATCGTGTACAGCGGATTGAGCGCCGTCATCGGCTCCTGGAACACCATCGCGATGTCGGCGCCGCGGATCCCGCGCATCTGCTGCTCGGTCTTCGCGAGCAGATCCTCGCCGTCGAACAGCATCCGCCCCGACAGCGTCGCCTGCTGCGCGAGCCGCAGGATCGACAGTGCGGTCACGCTCTTGCCCGACCCCGATTCGCCGACGAGCGCCACGCGCTCGCCGCGGCCGATCGACAGGCTCAGGTCCTGTACGGCCGTATTCGCGCCGAAATGCGCGGAAAACCCGTCGATCTGCAGCAACGGTCTCGTCATCACCGCCCTCCGCCAAATGCCGAGCCGCGCGTACGCGTATCGAGCGCGTTGCGCAGCGCATCGCCCATGAAGGTAAGCAGCAGCAGCGTCACCACCAGCGCCGCGAACGCCGCGATCGAGATCCACCACGCATCCAGATTGTTCTTGCCCTCCTGCAGCAGCTCGCCGAGGCTCGGTGTCGGCGGCGGCACGCCAAGGCCCAGGAAATCGAGGCTCGTCAGCGACAGGATCGCCGCGCTCATCCGGAACGGCAGGAACGTGATCACCGGCGTGAGGCTGTTCGGCAGCACGTGGCGCCACATGATCTGTGCGTTCGTCAGCCCCATCGTGCGCGCTGCTTTCACGTAGTCGAGCCCGCGGTTGCGCAGGAATTCGGCGCGCACGTAATCGGACAGCACGAGCCAGCCGAACATCGACAGCAGGATGAACAGCAGCCACAGCGACGGCGTGAAGATCGACGCGAAGATGATCAGCAGGTACAGGTCGGGCAGCGCGCTCCAGATCTCGATCAGGCGCTGCCCGACCAGGTCGGTGCGGCCGCCGTAGAAGCCTTGCAGCGCGCCCGTCAGCACGCCGACCAGCACGCCCGACACGGTCAGCGCGAACGCCATCAGCACCGACAGCCGAAAGCCGTACAGCAGCCGCGCGAGCACGTCGCGGCCGAACTGGTCGGTGCCGAGCCAGTTGCTCGCCGACGGCGGCGCCGGATACGGCCGCGACGCGAAATAGTCGATCGTGTCGTAGCGATAGCGGTTCGGCGGATAGATCGCGAAATTGCCATGCGACTCGAGCTTCGTGCGGATATACGGATCGAGATAGTTCGTCATCGCGGGAAAGTCGCCGCCGAACGCCGTCTCCGGATAGTCCTTCACGATCGGAAAGTAATAGTGTCCGTCGTAGCGCACGATCAGCGGCCGGTCGTTCGACAGCAGGTCCGCACCCAGGCTGAGCGCGAACAGCACCGTGAAGATCACGAGGCTCCAGTAGCCGAGCGGCTGCGCGCGAAAGCGCAGCCACGTGCGCCGCCATGGCGACGGCGACGCCGCGCATGCGGCGCAGGCCTGGTCAGTGGTCCAGGCGGTTGAACTGGATACGGGGGTCGACGAGGACATAGCAGATATCCGCGATGAGTTTGGTCAGCAGGCCGATCAGCGTGAACAGGAACAGCGAGCCGAGCACGACCGGATAGTCGCGGCGGATCACCGAGTCGTACGACAGTTGCCCCATGCCGTCGAGCGAGAACAGCGTCTCGATCAGCAGGTTGCCGTTCAGGAACGCGCCGACGAACGCGGCCGGCAGCCCGGTGAGCAACGGGATCGCCGCGTTGCGCAGCACGTGCTTCCACAGCACGTCGCGCTCCGGCGCGCCCTTCGCGCGTGCGGTCAGCACGTACTGCCGGCCGATTTCCTCGAGGAACGTGTTCTTGGTCAGGATCGTGACGATCGCGAAGTTGCCGATGACCGACGCCGTCACCGGCATCACGATGTGCCACAGATAGTCGAGCGCCTTGCCGATCAGCGTCAGGTCGTCGAAGTTGTCGGACGTGAGCCCGCGCATCGGGAACACCTGCCAGAACGTGCCGCCGCCGAACAGCATCAGCAGCAGCACGCCGAGCACGAAGCCCGGCACCGCGTAGCCGGCCAGCACCAGCACGCTCGTCACGGTGTCGAACCGCGACCCGTTGCGCACCGCCTTCGCAATGCCGAGCGGCACCGACACCAGATAGGTGAGGATCACCGTCCACATCCCGAGCGTGATCGACACCGGCAGCTTCGAGCGGATCACCGCCCACACGCTGCGGTGCGCGAAATAGGACTGGCCGAGGTCGAACGTCGAATAACTTTTCAGCATCAGCACGTAGCGTTCGAGCGGCGGCTTGTCGAAGCCGAACTGCTTGCGGATCTGCTCGATCTGCTGCGGGTCGACGCCCTGGCTGCCGTGGTAGCCACCGCCTCCACCGCCCGCCTCCCCGCCGCGTGCGCTGCCGTGGCGCAACTGCGCGAGCACCTGTTCGACCGGGCCGCCCGGCACGAACTGCGTGACCGCGAACGTGATCGTCACCACCCCGATCAGCGTCGGGATCATCAGCAGCAAACGCCTGAGTATGTATGCCAGCATCGTCGTTCTCCCGTCAGGCCGCCGGCGCGGGTGTCGCCGCCGGCTGCTTCACGTACCAGTAGTCGATGATCCAGTCCTCGTACTGATAGGAATCCGGCACGATCGCCGGGTGGCCGAGCGTCGCCTTGTATGCGATCCGCGCATTCGGCAGGTAGTACTGCGGGATCACCGCGTACAGGTTGATCAGTACGCGGTCGAGCGCGTGCGTGGCCGTCTCGAGATCGTCGAGCGTGTCGGCCGCGAGCGCCGCGCGGATCAGCGCATCGACGGCCTTCGACTTCACGCCCGGATAGTTCTCGGAGCCCGGCTGCGACGCGGCCGCGCTGCCGAAGCGGCGCGTCAGCTCCGCCCCCGGGATCGTCACGGGCAGGTAGATGTACGTCGTCATGTCGTACTCGAAATTGTCGAGACGCTTCAGGTAGACCGCGCTGTCGATCTCGCGCAGATACGCGTGGATGCCGAGCATCGCGAGCGCCTGCGTGTACGGCAGGATCAGGCGGTCCATGCCGGGCTGGTCGTCGATGATCTCGATCGTCATCGGCGTGCCGTTCGCGTCGCGCAGCGCGCCGTCGCGGTAATGCCAGCCGGCCTGCGCGAGCAGGTCGCGCGCTTCCTTCAGGTTCGCGCGCAACGAGTTGGGCGGCAGCGTCGACGGCTGCTGGACCATCGGGCCGAACACCTCCGGCGGCAACGTCGAACGGAACGGTTCGAGCAGCGCAAGCTCCTTCTCGCTCGGCATACCGGATGCCGCGAACGGGCTCGCCTCCCAGAAGCTATTGGTACGGCGATACTGCCCGTAGAACATCATCCGGCTCATCCAGTCGAAGTCGAACGCCAGCGCGAACGCATGCCGCACCCGCACGTCCTGGAACATCGGCTTGCGCATGTTGATCAGGAAACCCTGCATCTGCGCGGGGCCGTCGGGAAACTCGCCGCGCTTCAGCATGCCGTTGCGGAAATTCTTGCCGACGTACTTGCGCGCCCACTGTGTCGCGCTGTATTCCATGCGCGCGTCGATGTCGCCGGCCTTGAACGCCTCCAGCGCCGTGTACTGGTCCAGGTACAGCTTGAACGACACGTGCGCGAAGCGGAACATGCCGCGTCGCGACGGCAGGTTCGCCGCCCAGTAGTGCGGATCGCGCACGTAGCTGATCTGCTTGTCGTTCTTGCGCTGGTCGATCAGGTACGGGCCACTCGCGATCGGCGGCACGTTCGCGATCTGGTCGAACGGCGGGCGCGTGCCGTCCGCGCGCTGCCCCCATTTCGGCGAAAACACCGGCAGGTCGCCCGCGATCAGCGCGGCGTCGCGCTCCGCGTGCTTGAACTCGAAGCGCACCGTGTGACCGTCGACGACCACCGCGCGCTTGATGATCGAAAACTGTGCGTTGTACAGCGGCGAGGCCTGCGGGCTCGTCAGCGTATCGAACGAATACCTGACGTCGGCCGCGGTGATCGGGTCGCCGTTCGAGAAGCGTGCGGCCGGATTGATGTGGAACGTCGCCGACAGCCCGTCCGGCGCGACGTCGACGTCGTCGGCGATCAGCGCGTATTCGGAAGCGAGCTCGTCCCAGCTGCGTTGCATCAGCGTGTCGAACATCAGGTTCTTGATGTCCGGCGCGGGCGCGCCGCGCACGAGGAACGGGTTCAGCGAATCGTAGCTTTGCGCTTCATCGTAGTTTTCAAATTGGAGCGTGCCGCCGTCGGGCGCATCGGCATTCGCGTAGTCGAAATGCGTGAAGCCCGGCGGATACTTCGGATGATCGTATTGCGAGATCGCCTGCACCGCGAGCGCAGCCTGCGGCATGACGCCGCCCGACACGAGCCACGCGGCGCATACGAGCAGCGCGGCGCGCGTGGCGGCGCGCATCCGCGTAAGCGTGCGCTTCAGGTGCGCGTGGCGCGGTACGCGTGCCCGTCGCCATTTCAACTGTCTCATGGTCAGTCTGTCCGGAAGCGTGCGGGCGTGACGCCTGCGCGCGGTCGATGCCTGTGCCGGACGCCGCATGCCGGCTGCGTCCCGCGGATGGTTCGTGCTGTTCACGATCGGATGAGCTGCGCCGCCGCGCGTCCCGGTTGCGGGCCGTCGTGGCGCCAGGCGAAAAAAGGCCGCTCCGAAAAGGGGGTAGTGGACGTGGAGCGGCCGGTCTAAAGCCTGTCAGTGCATCGCGATCGCCATCAGAACTTGTACGTCGCGCCGATCTGCGCGAACCGGCCGATATACGAATACACCGACGTGTCGTACCCGCTCTGGTCCAGCGTGCCGTTCGCGAAGATCGGGTCGTACGGCGGCGTGCGGTTGAAGAGGTTGTTGATCCCGCCGTAGATCGTCCAGTTCTTGAAGCCGGTGTACGACATCATCAGGTTGAACTGGCTGTACGAACCGACCTTCGACGGCGCGGGCGCCGGCGTGAGGTTCTGTGCGTACGGGCCCGTGAACTGCCACGTCAGCGCCGCATCGAACTTCCGGTAGTTCCAGTCCAGCGTCGTGTTGCCGCGCCAGCGCGGGAAGCTGCCGCCGAACGGCTGCGTGATCGTGAAGTTGTTGCCCGCGCCATTGACCGGCGTACCGCCCGGGAAGCCGATCTTGTAGCTGTTGATGTACGCCCAGTCGCCCGACAGCGTGAGCGTGCCCCAGCCCTTGAGCGGCAGGCCCTGGCGGAACGTGCCTTCGAAGCCGTTCGTGTCGAGGTAGCCGAGGTTCTGGTACGGGATCACCTTGTACAGCAACTGGCCCGTCGTCGGGTCGGTCGCGATCTGCGACGGTGCGCCCTGGCCGATCACGTTGTCGATGCGGATCTTGTACCAGTCGAAGCCGAGATCCGTGTAGCGGCTCGGCGACACCTGGAAGCCGATGTTGAAGTTGCGCGTGCGTTCCGGCGCGAGGTTCGGGTTGCCGACGGTGATCGACGTGTAGTTCTGGCCGGTGGCCGGATCGACCTGGATGCCGAGCGTCTGCGACTTGCTGTCCTCGACGAAGGTCGGCGCGCGGAAGCCGCGGTTGTACGACGTATACAGCGTGAGCGCCTTGATCGGCTGGTAGCGCAACGCGAAGCGCGGCGAGAAGGCTCCGCCCACGTCCGTATAGTGGTCGTAGCGGCCCGCCTGGCTGAACGTCAGGTTCTCGAGGATCGGCACGTTGATCTGGTAATAGACGGCTGCGACGTTGCGCTGGCCATCCACCGTTTCGAGGTCCGGCGTGATGACGGCCCCGCTCATGTATTCGGCGCCCGGCGTCAGCATTTCGCTCTGGTGCGTGAACTGCGCACCGAAGCCGATGCCGACGTCGCCCGTCGGCAGATGGAACAGGTTCGGCGTCGATACCGTCGCGTCGATCGTGTCGAGCTTCGAGATGCCGAGGTTGTTCGCATTCTGATAAAGCCCGTTGAACGCGTTCGGCGTTGCCGCCGGATTCGCGAAGTTCAACGTCCCGTTCTGGTAGATGTTGTTCAGCGCATTGACGTTCAGCTGGTTCGTGAACACGTTCGACACCGTGCTCTGCGAGTGACTGACCGACGTCGCCCAGTCCCAGTCGCCGTACGGCAGCGTAAACGACCCCTTGATACCCACGGCCGCACGCCAGTAGTTGGCCCAGGTCTTCTGCGCGACCGTGTTCGGAAACGCATAGGTGAGCGGCGTGGCCGCGCCTGTCGTGTTGTACGGGTTGCTGACCGGTACCGTGAAATTGAACGGCGACAGCAGCTTCGTCTGCGGATTCCAGACGAGCGCCGGGTTCTGCGAATTGCCGATCACGTTGTTCCACAGGCCGTCGTTGGTCGTGGTCGTGTTGTAGCTCTCGAGGAAATCCGCGAACGCGGTCGTCTTGTCGTCGATCTTGAAGTCCCCGTGGAGCTTCGCGTTCAGGCGCTCGGTCATCGGCAGGATCGACGTGCTTTCGGCCGTGTTGTACGCGCAGACCGTGCCCGGCGACCCGGCCGACAACGAATTCGACACGGCCGGACGCACCGAGCCGCCGAACGGGCAGCCCCCGCTCAGCGCCTGCGCGACGCCGCCGGGCATGTTCCAGTACGACGGCGCGAGCAGCGAGAAGCCGCCCGGCTTGCCCGTGAAGTCCTGGTTGCGCGTCGAATCGCGGTCGGCCAGCGTGAAGCCGTTCGACTTGTAGTAGCTGACTGCGGCCGTCACGTTGAAGCGGTCGGCGTTCAGGTCGCCGAAGCCGCCGAGCACGCCGAACTTCACCGTGCCGTCGCCGTTACCGGCGTTGATCGCGCTGCCGAGGCTGCCGTCGAGCTGCAGGCCGCGGAAATTGTGTTTCGTGATGATGTTGACGACACCGCCGATCGCGTCCGACCCGTACTGCGACACGGCGCCCGTCTTCACGATTTCGATCCGCTCGATATCGTTGAGCGGAATCGTGTTGAGGTCGAAGAACGAGTCGACGCTGTTCGAAAAGAATGCGTACGGTGCGACGCGCTGGCCGTCGACCATCACGAGCGTGTACTTCTCGGACAGGCCGCGCAGCGCGATGCCGGCCGCGCCGGCCGCGAAATTGCCCGATTGCCCTTCGCCCCAGCTGTTCGCCGAGTTGGCCGCCGCGTCGCGCAGGAAGTCGGTGACGGTCACCGCGCCGCTGGCCTGGATTTCCTTCGGCGTGATCGTCTGCACCTGCTGGAAACCGGTCTTGTCGGCCTGCCGGATCAGCGAACCCGTCACTTCGAATCGCTTGATCTGCGCGACCTTGCCCTGCCCGTTCGCACCGGGTGCGGCGGGCGTCGCTTCGGCTGCCGCGCCTGCTGCGCCTGCTGTCGCATCGGGTGCCGCGGTGCCCGTGGCAGCGGCGGCACCCGGCGTACCGCTCGCCTGTGCAACGGTCACGGGCGCGCCGTTCGCGACCGCATCCGCGATCGCGACGGCGCCCGGCGCCGGCTGGCTCTGGGCGAACGCCGGCGGCGCCAGTGCGGCCGTCAGCGCCAGCTCCGCCCAGACTATCCTCTTGATGGCCAACGCCAAAACTCTCTGCTTCATCTCGTTCCCTCTCGCTCGTAGTAAGACCCCACCTGCTGTGCGCCGGAACCTTGTGAATTCCTTGCGCGTCCTGGGTGCCCGTGTACCGGAACCCGCGATTGCCACGCTTTCGCTGCCACGACTCGAACGGATCGGCCTCGGATCACCCGCACCATCCAGCATCACCGTCGTTTTCTATTTCGATTCGTCATACTAAACACCTACATTGAGCGCATTGCCTGCTTCCTCCCGATTCGACGGACAACGGGTTCCGTACAAGGCGAGCCTGTGCGCGCGCCTTGATGCACACCCTCCGCGGCCGATCGGGTACTTCTCCTTCGTGGCGGCTTGCCGCTGCGGCCGCCGTCGCTAGAACAGCCTGGGCGTTCCGACCCAGACGATCACCGCCTCTTCGTCGGCCGTGTTGCGCCACGCATGCGGCATCGTCGATTCGTAATGCGCGGTGTCGCCCTCGTTCAGCGTGAACGTGCAATCCTCGAGCGTCAGCGCTACCTGCCCGCGCAGGACGTAGACGAACTCCTCGCCCGCATGCGTCGTCATCTCGGACGACAACTGCCCCGCCGGCATCCGGACGAGAATCGCGTCGAGCTTGCGACCGTCCACCAGGTTCGTCAGCCTGGCAAACAGGCTGGCCGAGTTCGTGAACTGGAAATACTGCAGCGCGTTGCCCCGGCATACCGAGCGCGCCTCCGTCGGCGTATCGATGAAGTACTGCATCGTCACGCCCAGCGCCTTCGCGATCCGGACCAGCGACGTGATCGACGGCGTCGCCCGGCCGCGCTCGACTTGAGACAGGAACGGTTTCGAAATGCCGGCGATCGTCGACGTTTCGTCGAGCGTGAGTTTCAGGCGCTGGCGCAGCGCCCGGATCTTGTTGCCTAGCGACACGGCGACGAGCACCGACTCATCAGGGGGCAAAACCATGGAAAGACGGACCCTCGCAGTCGAAATCGGTTTGATGTCGTCAAGACGCGCCCCATGCCGTGACGCGACCGGCCCGGCGCGATACCCGGCTGCACGCTTCCGTGGCCTGAGAGCCACGCGCGGCGCGGCATGGCACCCGCGTCGTGCGGCCACGCAGCCCTCGCACATTTCGTTCGGTTTACTAATCAACAAGGCTGCCCCTTTCCATCGGCTGACCTGCCCGTCGTGCATCGGTGTTGTCGCGGCGGCACACCGCTTGCCGACCGCGCCCGTGTTGTGCGCCGTCGGACCCTTCCGTTGCGTTACCGGGATGCCACCACCGTCCAGAGGCGCGCGAGGTCACCGGAACCGTCGGTTCCCTTCACCGTGCGCAGTACCTGGACCGCACGCGCCTTCTGGCCGGCCACGTAGTACGCCTCGCCGAGCCGCAGTCGCGCCGCATCGGGATGCTCGATCCCGCCCTTCGCGATCGCCTGCTCCATCATCGGCAGCCCCTGCTGGGGATGGCCCTCGAAGACGAGGTTCATGCCCGTATCGATCGGCGTCGCAGGCGTCGTGGCGTCGCCGCCCGATTGCGCGCGCTTCGCGGCCAATGCCTGCAGCCGCTTCTCGCGGTCGGCCTGTGCATCCTTGCCGAGTACGCCGGACGCGAACCCCTGGTCGATCACCTGCTTGCCTTCGGCGGGCGACCCCGCCACCAGCGCGAGCTGCGTCATCTCCATGTACGCGTTCGCTGACGCGAGCGAGCCTGTCGCCCGCCGCAACCGGTAGATGTCGAGGTCGAGCGACGGCAGATAGCCGGGGGTGCCGCGAATGGCCGTGACCATTTCGTCCCAGTACGCGGGACTCGGGTGGTAGGCCACCAGCAGCCCCAGTGCGCTGCGATACGCGTTGCCGTCCTTCACTTTCTGCGCGCAGGTCGCCAGCATCTGCAACTGCCCTTCATCCGGCGCGTGTCCGCCATTCGCCTGCGCGTCCGTGCTCGCTTTCAACTGACTCACGAGCGGTGCGCAATCGTTTGACAGGTAGTACGACTGCGTGAGCAGCGTGCGCATTTCCGGATCCGATCCACCTGCCTTCAGGTAGCGCTGGGCAATCCGGATCGCGAGCGGATAGTTCTTTTGCTGGAAGTAGATGCCGGCCAGCGCCGCCGTTGTCCGCTGCTCATCCTCGCCCGACAGCCGCCCCGAATTCAGCACGGTTTCGTACGCCTGCGCAGCCGTGCCCGAGTCGCCGGCCGCCATCGCTGCCGCGCCGCGCATCTCTTCGACCATATAGGTTTCGTACGGCGTCCGGTTCGGCACGGCGGCCGCCTGGGCGATCTTGCCCAGCGCATCGCGATACTTGTGCGCCCGGTACAGCTCCTGTGCGGCCGCCAACGGCTTCGCCACGTCCGGCCGCAGCGCGTCCGCCGGCAACGCCGGGCGTCCGAGCATGCCTGCCGCGCCGAGCGCCGTCACCGCCATCATCCGTTTCCATCGTCGCTGGTTCATCGGCTCGTCCGTGTCGTCATTGCATGAACTGTTCGTTACCGATCAGGCCGATCTTGGTCGCGCCCACGCGTTGCGCGGACGCGAGCACGGCGGCCACATCCTTGTACGGCACCAGCTTGTTGGGGCGCAGATGGATCTCCGCTTGCACGGGCTCCGCCGCCACCTGGGTCAGTTTCGACTCGAGCGCCGCGCGGTCCGGCACTGGCGCACCGTTCCATGTCGTCGTGCCGTCGAAGTCGATGTCGATCTGCACGATTTCCGGCGGCGTGGCCGGCGGCGGCGGATTACCGACCGGCAGGTCCATCTTCACCGAATGCATCTGAATCGGGATCGTGATGATCAGCATGATCAGCAACACCAGCATCACGTCGATCAACGGCGTGGTGTTGATATCGACCATCACTTCCGGTTCGGCGTTGCTTCCGCCCGAAGGCACATTCATTCCCATCGTCGACTCCTGTCGATCCACGTTAGCGCTTCAGCACCCACGCAGCCCCATACATCACGGTCGACCCGCGCCGGCGCTTTTGCCCTTACACCGGCCCAGTGCGTCACCGTCAGCCAGCGTCAGTGCCTCAACCCTGCCGCCGGCCCCCTGTTTCACCCCCATTCCCGTGCGCGACTACCCCCCGCGCGCAGGCGGCTCCGTAATGAACGACAGTTTCGCAATCCCCGCGCGCTCGCACATCGTGACCACCCGGCCGATGAACTCGTAGCGCGTGTTCTGATCGCCGCGCACGTGGACGCTCGGCTGCGGCTGCTGCTGCGACACGCCCTTCAGCTTCGCAAGCAGCGTCTGTGCGTCCACCAGCTGCTCGCCCCAGAAGAAATCACCGTCGCGGTTCACCGCGATCTCGATGCTCTTCGGTGTCGTCTGCAGCGGCTGCACCGTCTCCTTCGGCAGCTGAAGCTGGATCGTGTGCGTCACGACCGGAATCGTGATCAGGAAGATGATCAGCAACACCAGCATCACGTCGACGAGCGGCGTCGTGTTGATGTTGGCGATCACCTCGTCGCTATCGTCCTGCCCGACGTTCATGGCCATCGCGCGTCTCCGTCAGCCGATCAGTTCGCAAGCGACGCGGCTGCCGGCGACGCCGCCGCGCGCACCGGGCGCCGATTGCCGGCCAGCAGCACCGTATGCAGTTGCGCGCCGAAGTTGCGGACCCGCTCCATCACCGACTTGTTGCGCCGGACCAGGAAGTTGTAGCCGAGCACCGCCGGCACCGCGACGGCGAGGCCGATCGCGGTCATGATGAGCGCCTCGCCCACCGGGCCCGCGACCTTGTCGATCGACGCCTGGCCGGCAATGCCGATGGCCGTCAGTGCGTGATAGATCCCCCAGACCGTGCCGAACAGCCCGACGAACGGCGCGGTGGAGCCCACCGTGGCGAGGAAGGCCAGCCCGTCCTGCATCCGGTTCGACACGTTCGTGATCGAGCGCTCGACCGAGACGTCGATCCACGTGTTGCGGTCCACCGCTTCCAGCAGCGCGTCTTCATGGTGCTCGCCGGCCTCGATCGCCGTTTCGGCGATGAACCGGAACGGCGACGCCTCGTCGAGCAGCTTGGCGCCCTCGGCCAGCGACGGCGCGGACCAGAGCTGCGCGTCCGCCAGCTTCGCGCGGCGATTCGCGCGCAACTGTTCCACGAACTTCGTGATCATGATGTACCAGCTTCCCATCGACATGATCACCAGCAGGATCAGCACGAAACGGGCGACGAAGTCGCCGTTCTTCCATAGCGCGCCGAGCCCGTACGGATTCTCGACCGCTTCCGTCGTGGCCGGCGCAGGCGGCGGAGCCGGCTCGGCAGCGGCCGGAGCCGGGGCCGGTGCGGCCGACGGCGCCGCGGCCTGCGCCGATGTGCCGGCCGCGCCGCTTGCCTGCGCATGGGCGAGCTGCGGCGCAACGAACCCGTCGATTGCGGCGACGGACATCAGGATGCTTGCCGCCAGCGCGGCCAGTGAACGCTTCGTCATTCCCCACTCCAATTATTTCGGTGAACTTAATACGTCAGTTCGAGATGGTTTTCCCCGGCCCGGTTCGCGCCGGGCCGCCCACTGCATCAATTCAGATTGAACGAGAACGGTACCTGGACCCGCACCGACTGGCCCTGCGCGACACACTTGAATCGTTTCACGGTGTTGTAGGCCGCGCGATCGAGGATCGGATCCGCCGACTGCGCCACGCGCTCGTTCGTGATGTTCCCTTCCGCATCCACGACGAACTCGATCGTCACGTCGCCCGTGATGTTGTTTTCCTGCGCTTCCTTCGGATACTGGATCGACGCGCGAAGCGTGTCCGAATTCGGGCAGACCACACCTACGTCATGGCTGACGGGCTTGGCCGGGGCCGGAGGCGCCACGACCGGCACCTGCACGGCCGGCGCGGACGGTACCGGGGCCGACTGGTGCGTGATCGTCGCCTGCGGCGGCGCCTGCACCGGCACTTCCGGCGGCGGGACGAACGGCGGCGGCGGCGGCGCGAATTTCGGCGGCGGGAGTTTGACCACGGGCATCGGCGGTGGCGGCGGTGGCTTGACCGGCTCGATGATGCGGGTTTCGATCGGATGCTGGATCACCTGCACGACTTTCGTCGCGAGGCCGTTGAGCAGCGCGTAGATCAGCACTGCATGCAGCACCAGGACGATTCCGATGCCACCGAACCGGCGCACCGGATTCTGTTGCTTCTTGCCGAACTCTCGCGGACGGCCCAGCGTAGCCAGTCCGCTGTTCGACGTAACCAGACGTTCTTCGACTTTCATGCCCACCATCCCATCCCCCAAGCGATTCGCCCAGTTTCGGATTGCTGCCGGCGGCGAAGCCAGGTCGGCATCGCCACCGCATCAACCCGAACATTTCATTTCAAATTCAATTAGCAATCCGAATTGAAAGAATTGCATTCGAATTCCAATTCATTCTTTTTCAAGGAATCGTTCCGGCCGGCGCGGCCCGGCATTGAACCGGAAAACCACGCGCCTGCACGGTCAGGCAATTGTCAGCTGAGCGGGCGGCACCTCGCGTTTCGCATGACGGTTCGCCGTTCGTTACACGGTGATGTCATTTGTGCCGTTCACTTGGGAGCAGAAGATAGCAAGGAAAAAATTTTGACGTCAAACTTTATTTGATACCCGAATACAAAGTTTGGAGGGTTTATTCAAATAATATTCCAGTAAGCACAAATCAAACTTTTATTATTAAAACAGTAATTTAATTGTATGGATATATGCAAAATAGGATATTAAGCCGATTCAACATAAATATCGGCATATTTCCCGCGCTGCACCAAAATGAGCCGTCCGGGAAGGGAGCGGCAGGGTGTGCGCCCTCGCCTCGTCGACGTCCGCACCGGTCGCCCGATACGCTTGTCGACCGCATCGAGCTGGTCTACACCGCTTCCTAAAAACGTCCGAAGCAGCATCGATATCCAGGCAGTTAATCTGCAATACGATACAAATTTCAGCCTGAACTCACCCTCACCAGGCAATCAAAATAGTTTCGTACATCGAATTAACTGTCTCGCGACACACCCCATCCCCCGACACGCAGCGTTGTCACACGCGCATCGCCCCGTACCCACGCGCCGCGCACGTCAGGACTGCATGCCCTGCATCTTGTGCGAGAAATGCGCGCGCTCGGCCGTCTCCATCAGCATCAGGAATTCATCCTGCATCATGTGGATCAGCGCTTCGTGGTCGCCGGCCTCGAAATAGACTTCCGGCTGCTGCGCGAGACGTTCCTCGAGAAACGTCTTCATTCCGTACGCCATGCAAACCGGCGGCAGCGCACCCATGTCGCAATCCTTGAACAGCTCGCGCAGTTCGACCTCCCGGGCGAGCACGAGATGGCGTCCCGTCTTCACCCAGAGATCCGACAGGCGCACGGCATATGTGGTCGGCAATACGGCGGCGACGTAGCCTTCGTCGTCTTCAAGGAGCACGGTTTTCGCGAGGCGATCGCCGGGAATATGCGCGGCAGCGGCCGTCTCCATGCTCGTATGGCTATAGGGGTGGTACACCACTTCGTACCGCGATGACTTCTGACGCAGGCAATCCTGCAGGGTGGCTGACACAGGCATGGCACACCTCGTCTGAACGATCGGGCGAACGAAGTTCGCTCCGGATTCGTTCAGCATAGGTCGCATTCGGGCGGATGGAAATCCTCGCCTCTCCCGCGCCGCACACTGGCTCAACTCCAGGGTTCCGTCCCCGGGTCCAGCCCCTTTTCGCGCAGCCATTCCCGATTGAAAAGCCGCGCGCGATAGATGTCGCCGCGGTCGCACAGCAAGGTCACGATCGTGTGCCCCGGGCCCATCCGGCCGGCCAGCCAGACCGCCGCCGCGACGTTGATGCCGCTCGATCCGCCGACGTACAGCCCTTCCTCGCGCAGCAGCCGGTAGACCATCGTCACGCACTGCTGATCGTCGATCCGCACGGCGTCGTCGATCGGCGTGCCCGCCAGGTTCTCGGTGACGCGCGTCGATCCGATGCCTTCGGTGATCGAGCTGCCTTCCGCACCGAGGTCGCCCGTTTTCACGTAGCCATAGAGCCCGCTGCCGTGCGGGTCGGCCAGCACGATCCGGACGTCGGGATTCTGCTCTTTCAGATAACGGCTCACGCCGGCCAGCGTGCCGCCCGTTCCGGTCGCGCAGACGAACGCATCGATCGTGCCCGCCGTATCGCGCCAGATTTCGGGCCCGGTCGTCTCGTAGTGCGCCTGACGATTGACGACGTTGTCGAACTGATTGGCCCACACGGCGTTGTCGAGTTCGTCCGCGAGCCGCCCGGCAATCTTCTGATAGTTGTTCGGGTCACGGTAGGGCGCCGCCGGTACCGGGCGTACCTCGGCGCCGAGCGTGCGCAGGATCGCCATCTTGTCCGGCGATTGCGTGTCGGGAATCACGATCACGCAGCGATAGCCGCGCGCCGCGCAGATGTGCGCGAGACCGATGCCGGTGTTGCCCGCCGTGCCCTCGACGACGGTGCCGCCCGGCTTCAGCACGCCGCGCCGCTCGGCATCGCGGATGATGTAGAGTGCCGCGCGGTCCTTCACCGACCCGCCCGGATTCATGAATTCCGCCTTACCCAGGATCTCGCAGCCCGTCTCGGCGCTGAGCTTCGTCAGGCGAATCAGCGGCGTGCGCCCCACGCAGTCGACGAAGCCTTGTCGCACGTCCATGTCTGCCTCCGTTGCCTTCGCGCAGCGCGCGCCACACACAACGAAGGATAGGCCGCCCGCGCGGCTTTCGTCGCCGGCCGCCGCGTATTAAGCTTGAAGAGCCCATTGCGGCGCACGCGCCGCATCGCGAGACGAGGTCCGCCATGCTGCAACTGCAAACCGTTGCCGTCGACAAGCCCGAGACCGTGAATTTCATCCTCGGCCAGTCGCATTTCATCAAGTCCGTCGAGGACATCCACGAGGCGCTGGTCGGCACCGTGCCCGGCATCCGCTTCGGGCTCGCCTTCTGCGAGGCCTCGGGCAAGCGGCTGGTGCGCCACTCCGGCACCGATGCGGCGCTCGTCGAACTGGCATGCCGCAACGCCAGTGCGATCGGCGCCGGTCACGCGTTCATCGTGTTCCTCGGCGACGGGTTCTATCCGGTCAACGTCCTCAATGCGATCAAGGCCGTGCCGGAGGTCTGCCGGATCTATTGCGCCACCGCGAACCCGACCGACGTGATCGTCGCGGAAACCGCGCAAGGACGCGGGATCGTCGGCGTCGTCGACGGCTTTGGGCCGCTCGGTGTCGAAAATGACGACGACGTCCGCTGGCGCAAGGAACTGCTGCGCACGATCGGCTACAAGGCGTAGGAACCGGCCGCCGGCGCCGGCCTGTAGACCTGGCTGCATCGAAGGCGCGTTGCGGCCGGGATTTCAGGACGGCTGGCGCCCAGACCGTTAGTTGCGTTTATCGGCACGAACGCGCGCCGCCGCCCCTGTCGTGCCGCTACCGTCCGCCTGCCCTATACTGCCCGCAGCAGACTGACCGACGGCGCGCTGACACACCCACCGGCCGCCGCGATTCCTACCGGAGCCACCATGCATTACCAGTTGATCTACGAACTCGTCGACGATTACCTGTCCCGTCGCGAACCGTTCCGCGCCCAGCACCTCGCGCTGGCACAGGCCGCGACCGAGCGCGGCGAGCTCGTGCTCGCCGGCGCGCTGTCGGACCCGGCCGACCAGGCCGTGCTCGTGTTCGAAGGGGATTCGCCCGAGGCGGCCGAGTCGTTCGCACGCGCCGATCCGTACGTGCAGAACGGCGTCGTGAAATCGTGGCGCGTGCGTCCGTGGCAAGTCGTGATCGGCAAGCACGCGCCGCGCTAGGCGCGACGCGGGACTACAGCCACCCTGCCCGCTTGAATCGCCACCACAGCGCGAAATCGGCGACGACCATCACGGCGATACAGCCGTAGAAACCGTATTTCAGGTGCAGTTCGGGCATGTTCGCGAAGTTCATCCCGTAGATGCCGGCGATCATCGTCGGGATCGCGAACAGCGCGGCGAACGAGCCGAGCCGCTTCGTCACTTCGCTTTCGGCCAGCGAGATCATCCCGAGATTGACCTGGATCGCCGTGACCACCATCTCGCGCCGCCCTTCGATCGTCTTCACGATCCGCTGCAAATGGTCGTACACGTCGCGAAAGTACGGCTCCATGCCGCTGCAGACCTGCGGAATGCGCCCGCCGGTGAGCTTCGCGAGCGGCTCGATCAACGGCGCCGTGTGCTGGTACAGCATCACGAGCCGGCGCTTCAGCGAATAGAGATCCTCGATGATCGCGCGCGACGACGCGGGCGTGGCCTTCGCGAAGATGCGGTCCTCGAGTGCCTCGAGTTCGGTGCCGAGCGTTTCGAGGATCGGGAAATAGCGGTCGACGACCTGGTCCATCAGCGCGTAGAACACGAATGCCGAGCCTTCCTGGAGCAGATGCGGCTCGCGCTCGCAACGCTTGCGCACGTCGCGAAAATCCTGCTCGGTATGGTTGCGGATCGACAGCACATAGTTCGGTCCGACGAACACGTTCAACTCGCCGACATTCAATTCATCGTCGTCGTCCAGTTCGACCATATGCAGCACCGCGAACAGCGAATCGCCATACTCCTCGATCTTCGGTCGCTGATGCCCCTTGCGGGCATCCTCGAGCGCCAGTTCGTGCAGCCCGAACTCCTCGCCCATCAGGTCGAGTTCGGCAGGCGTCGGATCCTTCAGCGCGACCCACACGAAGCACTCGGGCTTCGACACGTAGTCGCTGATGGCGTCGATATCGATGTCGGCCAGCTTGCGGCCGTCCTGGTATGCAGCACAGTTGATCAGCATGTTGTCCGTGATGTTGCGGTTTGCGCATCAGTTTACCGGTTTGCTGCGCAGGCGGCCCGGCTTGCGCGGCACGGCGATATTGGTCATGATCGGGCTGCATGCACCGCAGCATGCGTATCGGGACACTTCGAACCACACGCCGCACGGCCGTGCGGCCCAACCGTCAAGGAGACAGACCCATGTGGTATTTCTCGTGGATACTCGGCATCGGCGTGGCGCTCGGCTTCGGCATCATCAACGCGATGTGGCTGGAAGCGGAAGTCTTCTCGCGCGGCGACAAGCGCAACGGCGCGTCGAGCCCGCGGTCGGGAGGCAAGGCTTCGTGACGCATCTGGTGTTCTTCTGCGGTCACGCCGGCACCGGCAAGACCACGCTCGCGAAGCGGCTCATCGGGCCGCTGATGCGCGCGACCGGCGAGGCGTTCTGCCTGCTCGACAAGGACACGCTGTACGGCCGCTACAGCTCGGCCGCGATGGGCGCGCTCACCGAGGATCCGAACGACCGCGACAGCCCGCTCTACCTGAAGCACCTGCGCGATCCCGAATACCAGGGCCTGCTCGACACGGCCCGTGAAAATCTCGCGCTCGGCATCGGCGCACTCGTCGTCGGCCCGCTGTCGCGCGAAGTGCGCGATCGCCGCATTCTCGACCGCGCGTGGCTCGGCATTGCGCCCGACGTCACGCTGACGGTCGTCTGGGTTCACACGTCGGAAGACGTCGCGCACCAGCGGATCGTCGCGCGCGGCAACCCGAACGATGCCTACAAGCTCGCGCACTGGGACGAATACCGGCAGCGCCGCTTCGTGCCGACCGGCCACGAATGCGACGGCATCGTGATGTTCGACAACACCGCCCCCTCCGACAAGGACGTCGATGCGCTGCTGTACCGCATCGCGCCGCCTCCGCCGGCGGCAACGATCGTCCCGCCGCTGCCGGCCTGACCGGCCCTTCTGTTTCGTTACCCGCAAAAAACAACGCCGGAAGCGCTGCTGCGCTCCCGGCGTCGTAAGGCCCTCGTGCCGGAGGTTGGCGGGTGGTCAGGCCACCGCGTGCGCACGCTCCATCGTGCCGCCCTCGTACAGCTTGCCGAAGCGGTTCGACAGGAACGCCTTCAGCGACACCTTTTCCTGCGGGATGAAACCGCTCTGCGGCAGCTTCTTCTCGCGGAACAGATCCAGCACCGCGCACATCGCGCCGGCCGTCGTGATCTGGATCGCGCTCATGTGCATCCCGCACACGTCCTTCGCGAAGATCTTGCGCGTGAACACGTCCTGCACCAGCTGGCCGTCCTTCACACCCGTCACCGTGATGAACACCAGCACGACGTCCTGCTTCGTCGACGGCACGGCACGGCGCATGATCGACTTCAGCGTGTCGCGGTCGGTCGACAGGCGCAGGTCCTCGAGCAGGAACTGCACGAGATCGCGGTGGCCCGGATAGCGCACCGACTTGTAGTCGAGCGTCTCGACCTTGCCCGACAGCGTTTCGCACAGGGTACCGAGGCCGCCCGACGTGTTGAACGCTTCGTATTCGGTACCGTCGAGCGAGAAGTGCTCGAGGCCTTCGAGCGGCTGCACCCACTGCTTGCGGCCGTCGCGGATCGCTTCGCACGGCTGGCAGTATTCGTTGATCAGGCCGTCGACGCTCCACGTCAGGTTGTACTTCAGCGCGTTGGTCGGATACTCGGGCAGCGCGCCGACGCGCATCTTCACGTCACGCACTTCGCTGAAGCCGTTCACGAGCTCGTGTGCGGCGAGACCGATGAAGCCCGGTGCCAGGCCGCACTGCGGCATGAACGCACGGTCGGAGCCTTCGGCCAGTTCGCGGATCGCGTGGGTCGCGCGGACGTCTTCGGTCAGGTCGAAGTAGTGGACGCCGGCAGCCTTCGCAGCGGCGGCAACGTTGACCGCGAGGTAGTAAGGCAGCGCGTTGACGAGCGCATCGAAGCCCTTCACTGCTTCGCGAATCGCGTTCGCGTCGGCCGAATCGACCCGTTGCGTCGCGATGCCTTCACGCGACAGCTTCGCAAGCGCATCCGCATCGCGGTCGAACGCGACGACTTCGTAGTCGCCCGTTTCACGCAGCATGTGAGCAATGGTGTGGCCGATCAGACCTGCGCCGACGATGGCGATTTTCATGCGCTTATCTCCTGATGATGGGTTGGTGTTGTGAACGGCGTTGAGCCATGAACACAGTTTAGGGACGCTCAAAATCAGTTCCAAGACGAAGAATGATGCGAAACGACCGATAATTTCGACGCTTCGACGACACATTTCGTCGAAACGTCGAAACGACGCTTTTTTCCCGCTGCCGGCCTCGCTATGGCTGGCCTAAGTCTTCCGTTTCAGACTGCATGCCGACCACCCGATCGCCAAGGAGGCATCGCATGCAATCCCTGTCCGTCAACCGCACGTCGCACTGGCTGAACAAGGTGCCCGACGTCGCGCTCTCGTTCTGGATCATCAAGATCATGTCGACCACGGTCGGCGAAACCGGCGCGGACTTTCTCGCGGTCAACGCGGGGCTCGGCCAGACCGTCACGCGCATCGCGATGGCGGCGCTGCTCGCAGTCGCGCTGTGGCTGCAGTTGCGCACGCGCCGCTACGTGCCGTGGATCTACTGGCTCACGGTGGTGCTGGTCAGCATCGTCGGCACGCAGATCACCGACCTGCTCACCGACGGCCTGAACGTCAGCCTCTATGCGAGCACCGCCGCGTTTGCCGTCGCGCTCGCCGCGATCTTCTTCGTGTGGCATCGCGTCGAAGGCACGCTGTCGATCGAGACGATCGTCACGCCGCGGCGCGAGCTGTTCTATTGGGCCGCGATCCTCTGCACGTTCGCGCTCGGCACCGCCGCGGGCGATCTCGCGACCGAGGCGCTCGGGCTCGGCTTCACGCTCGGCGCGCTGTGCTTCGGCGCGTTGATCGCGGCCGTGTTCGCGATGTGGCGGCTCGGCGTCAACGCCGTGCTGACGTTCTGGATCGCCTACATCCTGACGCGCCCGTTCGGCGCGTCGCTCGGCGACCTGCTCACGCAGGCCCGCACCTATGGCGGGCTCGGCTTCGGCGCCGCATGGACGAGCCTGCTGTTCCTGACCGTGATCGTGTTGCTCGTCGCCGTCGCGCAGTTCGGCAGCGGCCCGCGCACGCGCGCCGGGTCCGCCGAATGACGCTCTTTCCTTTCCGTTCTTTCCGTACTTTCCGTTCATCGAATCGAGGACACGCCATGCGCATCCCCCATCCCGTTTCCCGTCTCGCCGTTGCCGCAGCCACGATTGCCCTGTTGAGCGCCGCCGCCGGCTGTTCGAAGCAGCAGGATGCGAACGCATCGAGCTCGCTGCCCGCCTCGGCCGCAGCGTCGCCGGCAGCGGCCCACGCATCGAAGCTCGGCGACCTGTCGCAATTCCGCACGATCGCCGTCGACGTGAACGCGCTCGTCGCCAAGGGCGACCTGCCCGGCGCGAAAACGCGCATCAAGGATCTCGAGATCGCGTGGGACTCGGCCGAAGCCGGTCTCAAGCCGCGCGCCGCCGCCGACTGGCACATGGTCGACCAGGAAATCGACCGCGCGCTTTCCGCGCTGCGCGCCGACCATCCGACCCAGGCCGATTCGGCCGCCGCGATGAAGAGCCTGCTCGCGGCCCTCGACCGGTTCAGCGGCAAATGAGGATTGCCGCGCGCGCGACACGCGACGCGTGACGCCCGCGCGGGAATCGCATACGCTGGCGGCGTTTGCGCGGCACGGAGAACACGCATGCGAATACTGCTCGTCGAAGACGACCCGATGATCGGCGAGGCCGTCCATGCCGCGCTGAAGGATGCGTCATACGCCACCGACTGGGTCACCGACGGCGCGCACGCGTTGACCGCGTTCGCCGCGCAGCCCTACGACCTGATCCTGCTCGACCTCGGCCTGCCCGGCCGCGACGGGCTCGACGTGCTGGCCGCCATCCGCGCGAAGGACGCCAGCGCACCGCTGCTGATCGTCACGGCCCGCGACGGGCTCGACGATCGCCTGCGCGGCCTCGACGGCGGCGCCGACGACTACATCGTGAAGCCGTTCGAGATGGCCGAGCTGCTCGCGCGGATCCGCGTCGCGATCCGGCGCCGGGCCGGCTCGGCCGCGCCGCTGCTGAGCAACGGGATCGTGTCGCTCGATCCGGCGACGCGCGAGGCCACCGTCGACGGGCACGCGCCGGTGCCGCTGTCGAATCGCGAATTCTCGCTGCTGCGCGCGCTGCTGGTGCGCCCGGGCGCGATCCTGTCGCGGCGCGAGCTCGAGGATCGCCTGTACGGCTGGGGCGAGGAAGTCGAAAGCAACGCGGTCGAATTCCTGATCCATTCGCTGCGCCGCAAGCTCGGCAGCACCGTGATCAAGAACGTCAGGGGGGCGGGATGGATGGTTTCAAGAAACGCCTGAGCGAGTCGATCGGGTTTCGCCTGTCGGTCGCGCTGTCGGCCGCAATCCTGGTCGTCGCGACGGCCGCAGCCGCGTTCGCGTTTTCATCGGCATTCGACGAAGCGCACGAGCTGCAGGACGACGTGCTGCGCGAGGTCGCGACGCTGCTCGACCGCCAGCGCGCGCCGTCGCTCCATGCCGCCGCCGGCGGGCCGGCGCGCGAAAGCGACGAGCTGTCGCGCGTGTTCGTGCAGCCGCTCGGCGGCGCACCGCAACCGGGCGGCGACGGCGCGCCGCGGCTGGCGCTGGCGCCGACGCTCGCCGACGGGCTGCATACGGTCGAAGCCGGCGGCAGCACGTATCGCGTGATGGTCCGGACCTTCGCGAACGGCGAGCGCATCGCGGTCGCGCAGGAAGCCGGCATGCGCGACGACGTCGCACGCGAAAGCGCGTGGCGCACCGCGTTGCCGCTGCTGATCCTCGTCCCGATCCTGCTGCTGCTCGTCGCCGATCTCGTGCGCAAGCTGTTCCGCCCGGTCGCCGCGCTGTCCGCCGGCATCGATGCGCGCGACGAGCACGACCTGCGCCCGGTGCCGGCCGATCGCGTGCCGGTCGAGGTGCGGCCGTTCGTCGTCGCGATCAACCGGATGCTCGAGCGTGTCGCGCAGTCGGTCGCCGCGCAGCGCCGCTTCGTCGCCGATGCCGCACACGAACTGCGCTCGCCGCTCACGGCGATGTCGCTGCAGGCCGAGCGCCTCGCCGATGCCGACCTGCCGGACGATGCGCGTGCGCGGCTCGCCGCGCTGCGCGGCGGGCTCGACCGCAGCCGCCACCTGATCGGGCAACTGCTCGCACTCGCACGGGCGCAAAGCGCGCCAGCGGCGCCGCCCGGCGACGTGTCGGTGCATGCGGTCTATCGCCGCGTGCTGGAAGACCTGATGCCGCTCGCCGATGCGAAAACCCTCGACATCGGCATCGAAGACGGCCCGGACATCTCCGTGCCCGTCGACGAGCTCGAACTCGTGTCGCTCGTGATGAACCTGGTCGACAACGCGATCCGCTACACGCCGCCGGGCGGACGCGTGGACCTGTCGACGCAACGCACGGACACGCACGCGTGCGTGACGATCACCGACACCGGGCCGGGCATCGCGCCGCACGAACGCGAGCGCGTGTTCGATCCGTTCTACCGGGTGCCCGGCAGCGCGCAGATCGGCTCCGGGCTCGGCCTGTCGATCGTGAAGATCGTCGCGGACCGGATGGGCGCAGACGTCACGCTCGCATATGCGGACGACGCGGCATCGCGCGGCTTGCGCATCTCGGTGCGGATTCCGCTTGCGCGTCCGCCTGGCGCGGCGCACCACGACGGCCGTACCGATACGCCGGCGCAGCACGCACGGCACGACGGACACCGCGCTTGACGCGCGTCAGCCGCCGATCGTCCCGCGATCGATCTTGCGCGACAGGATGATCGACGTCGTCGTGCGTTCGACGCCTTCGAGCGTGCCGATCTGGTCGAGCAGGTCGTTGAGCCGTTCGGGGGAATCGGCGCGCAGCCACGCGACGTAGTCGTACTCGCCGCTCACCGCGCACAGCAACTGCACTTCGGGCATCCGGTCGAGCTTGCGCAACACGTCCTTGCCGAACTTCGGCGTGAGGATGATGCCGACATACGCGTAGATGCTCGCGTCGAGCACGTCCTGCCCGAGCCGGACGCTATAGCCGGCGATCACGTTGGTGCGTTCGAGCCGCGCGATGCGTGCGACGACCGTCGTGCGCGCCACGTCGAGCTGGCGCGCGAGATCCGCGACGCTGGCGCGCGCATCGGCTTGCAGCAGCGCGACGAGTTGCCGGTCGAGATCGTCGAGTTGGTCGAGGCGGGGTGGACGCATGAGGCTGGGCCGGGGCACGACGCGCCGGCTGAGTGGAAGGTGACGCGATGATAGCGCCGAACGCCGGCGCGCCCAAACGACCTTGCCCGGATCCGATACGAACCTTTCAATTTCGATTCGTATCGGATGTAAGCAAGTGTCGCATTCACTGCTGCGCCGCACGCAACGTGCTACTAATAACGGGCGACGCGAGAAGCGCGCTTGCGGCACTTGCCGCCGCGCCCGCTCGCAAGACACCACCCCGGAGAGCCAACCATGAAGAAAATCTCGCTCACCCTCGCTACGCTCGTCGTTGCAGCCAGCGCGTTCGCGCAAACCCCGGCGCAGCCGCAAGCGCCCGCCCAGGCCACGACGGCCGCGGCTTCGGCGCCGAGCGCCGAGCAGCGCGCGGAACGTCACGAAGCGCGCGTCGAGCAACGCATCAAGTACCTGCACGACCAGCTGAAGATCACGTCGGCGCAGGAACCGCAGTGGAAGACGTTCGCCGACACGATGCGCGACAACGGCGACACGATGGGCCGCCTCTATCGCGAACGGATGGCGAAACACGACGTCTCCGCGCTCGACGACATGAAGCAGTATGCGGAACTGTCGCAGGCGAACGCCGACGGCGCGAAGAAGCTCGCCGACGCCTTCGCACCGCTGTACGAGAGCTTCCCGGCCGACCAGAAGGCGCTGGCCGACACGACGTTCCGCAGCTGGCTGCACCACGGCGGCGAGCACCGCGGCAAGGGCAAGACGAAGGGCAAGGACGGCAAGGCGGCAGCCGCGCCGGCCGCCAGCGCCCCTGCGCAGCAGTAACACCCGCCCCGCCGGCGCCGTGCCGCCCGTCCGGGCCGAACGGCGCCGCGCCCTAACGGTGACCGGCGCGTCACACGGCGCGCCGGATTCGGGATAAGCTGCCGGCTTTTCCAGCTTTCCCGCACTTCCCCGCCATGCTCGAACTCAAGCACATCGACCTGCGTACCGACCCGCAGGCCCGTCGCGTCGTCAAGGACGAAACCGTCGCTGTTTCCTTCGCGGATGCCGACGGCGAACTGATGAGCCTCGAAGGCCCGAACCGCTATGTGGCAGGCGACGCGCTGATCACCGGCTCGACCGGCGACCGCTGGGTCGTGTCGCGCGCGCGCTTCGACGCCAAATACCTGCCCGCCGATCCGGCACTCGCACACGGCGCACCGGGGGCTTACCGGAACCGGCCGGCCGTCGTGCTCGCACGCCGGATGGACGAGCCGTTCACGATCGCCCGCTCGGAAAACGGCGACACGCTGCGCGGCGTCGCCGGCGACTGGGTGATGCAGTACGCGCCCGGCGACTACGGTGTCGTACAGGCGCAGCGCTTCGCGCAGGTCTACCGCGACGCATGATGCGGCGCGCCGGCATCTCGCCGGCGCAAACCATCACGCGAAGTCTTCGTCGAGTTCGAGTTCGGCATCGCGCTCGACGGCCTCGCCGGCCGCGTGCCGCTCCTCGAGCGACCCGAGCATCGCTTCCGTATACGCATGCAGCACCGCATGGCTGCGTGCCCGCTGCATCGGCTTGAGCGCCAGATAGCGCGCGAGCGCGGCCGGCACGATACGGATATCGAGCGTCATTCGCTTCGGCGCCGAGCCGAAACGCATCGCGAGCCACTGCACGGACAGGAACCGCCCGCGCGCGTCGCTGCTTTCGGCGAAACGCGTCTGCTCCGGAAAGAGATCGCAGATCACGCGTGCGAGCGCATCGAATTCAGCGCTCTGGCATTCGATCAGATAGTCGTCCATCCCGTCTCTCCCGTCAGGCTGCCGCTTGCGACGGCCGGCACGTCTTCACCAGCACGACGACCAGGATCGCGGCCAGCACGAAATACGCGGCCTCGACCCAGCCGGCCGGCAGCACGCGCACCTGGTACAGCAGCGCCGGCGCAGCCGCGAGCGCATGCAGCACGATCGCGAGCGGCAATACGCCCGCACGGCCGGCGCGCACGCCGCGCCAGACCAGCACCGACAGCGCGAGCTGCAGCACGAATGCCGCGCAGCGTTCGAGCAGCAACAGCAGGATCGACTGTGCCGACAACGTCGCGAGCATCACGTGCAGCCGCACGACGGTATCGCCCGGCAGGTCGGCGAGCTGCGTCTCGAGCTGGCCGCGGCTCGCGAGCCACGCGAGATACGACCACTGGCCCCACACAAGCACGCCGACGAACCACGCTTCGGCACCGCCGTGACCGATCCCGTAGCCGATTCCGCGGCTGTCGCCGGCCGACGGGCCGTAGCGACGGCTTAGGAAACGCATCCCGAGATAGCGACCGACTTCCTCGAACACGGCGGTCGCGAGCGCGCTGTACGCGACGAACGCGAGCGGCTGCGTGAGCCAGCCATCCGGCGGCGTCTGGCTCAGCACGAGCCCGTGGAACGCGCGTTCGAGGATCATCGCGAACAGCGTGAAGACGGTCACGCCGACGATCGTGTCGCGGCGGTTCAGCGCCAGCGGCTTGCGCAGGAGTCGGTAGAGGACGAGCGGCAGGAGCGCGATGATCAGCGTGGCGGCGATCAGCACCGCCAGCGTGACGGGAGCGACAGTCATGTATTTCCTTGTTCGGGGCAGCGCACCTGGCGCGCTGCGTGCCCCGAATGATACTCAGCTTGCGGTCGACGCGCGCGCAACCAGCTCGCCCGGCAACAGCGAGACGCGTACATCGCCCGCCGCGCCGTCGATCCGCTCGTGCACGAATTCGACGGCCTTGTAGCCGATATCGTAGGTCGGCTGCCGGATCGTCGTGATGCCGATCAGCTCCGCCCACTCCGGATCGTCGATCGACAGCAGCGCCGCCTTCTGCTGCCATGCGGTGCCGAAACGCGCGCGCAGGTGGCGCGCGATTGCGAGCGCGACCGGCGCGTTCGCGGCGAACAACGCCGCGCGCACGCCGCGCCGTGCCGCGTCGTCGATGCGGACATCGATGTCGGCAAGCGCCGCCGCGGTCGCGTCGGACTCGTTCAGGTCGAGCACGACCGTCGACGGCACCGTCAGCCCGCGCGCCGCCAGTGCCGCGCGGAACGCGGCCTCGCGCAAGCGCCGCGAGCTGACGCGCTCGAACGGCTGCACGACGAAATGGATCGCGTCGAAGCCGTGTTCGACCAGGTGCGCGAGCGCGGTCTCGATCGCATCCGCGTTGTCGAGGCCGATCAGGTCGGCCTCGAAACCTTCGACCGTCCGGTCGACGAGCACGGCCGGGATGCCGGCGCCACGCAGCGGGCGCAGCACGTCCTCGTCGGCGCCGAGCGCGTTGACGATCAGCCCTTCGACGCGGTACGTCGTGAGCAGCTGCAGGAAGCGGCGCTCCATCTCGACTTCGTTTGCCGCGTGACAGATCAGCGGCATGTAGCCGAGCGCGTGGCATGCGGCCTCGACGCCCTGCAGCACTTCGATGGTGTACGGATTGGTCAGGTCGGCCGCGAGCATGCCGAGCAGCCGGTTGCGGCCGCGCTTGAGCCCGCGCGCCATCTGGTTCGGCCGGTAGTTGAGCCGCGCGATGGCCGCTTCGATCCGCTGGCGCAGATCGGTGGACAGCACGTGCGTCTCGCCGTTCAGGTAGCGCGACACGCTGGTTTTGCCGGTGCCGGCCTCGCGCGCGACATCGCTGATCGTCGCCGGACGCGTCGTGGTTGGTTGCGAATCGGTCACTGTCGTGCCTCGCGACGTACGATCCGCGCCGCTTCGTGAGCAGACGGACCTTTGTTGTTGGAAACGTAAGCCACCCGGTGGAATCTCCTGTCGGTCAGCGTTAGCGCTTTAGCGCTTACGCTGACCCCATGCTTCACGGTCGACCAGCGTTAGCGCTTTAGCGCTTACGCGGGCCCCATGCTTCGCGGTCGGTCAGCGGTAGCGCTTTAGCGCTTACGCTGACCCCATGCTTCGCGGTCGACCAGCGTTGACGCTTCAGCGCTCACACCGCCCCCCATGCTTCGCAGTCAACCAGCATAGCCCTTCAGCGCTTGCGCCGATCCCCTGCTTCGCGACGATCGGCGCCGGCGCGTCGGCACCCGCCCCGGTCACGTGCAAAAGCAGTCGGCCGCACCGGACCTGGCGCGGATACCCGTCGCGGGACGCGGCCGGCAGCGATGCCGGCCCGTCGATGCGACGCGCGGGCGATCATAACGCAGCCAGCCCTCCGGCACCAAGACCATCGACTCTAACGAAGCCGGCGCCCTGCCGGCCGGACGTCGGCCCGTGGTTGGCCCGTGGTTGGCCCGTTACCCGCCGCCGCTCAGGCGCGCGCGAGCGCATCCGGATTGACGAGATTCGTGCGCAGCGTGCCGGCCAGCGCGCCGACCAGGTTTTCCGCGGCGCAGCGCGCCATCGCGTGGCGTGTCTCGTGCGTCGCCGAGCCGATATGCGGCAATGCGACGACATTGTTCATCTGCAGCAGCGGCGAATCCGCCGGCAGCGGCTCCTTCTCGAACACGTCGAGCCCCGCGCCGCGGATCGCGCCCGCACGCAGCGCATCGACCAGCGCGGCTTCGTCGACCACCGGCCCGCGCGACGCGTTGATCAGGATCGCGCCGCGCTTCATCTTCGCGAATTCGGGCGCACCGATCAGGTGACGCGTTTCCGGCGACAGCGGCACTTGCAGGCACACGAAATCCGATTGCGCGAGCAGCTCGTCGAGCGTGACGCGCCGCGCGCCGTATTGCGCCTCGGCTTCCGCATGCGCGGACCGGTTCGCGTACAGCACCTGCATCCGGAAACCGAGCGCTGCGCGGCGCGCGACCGCGCCGCCGATCCGCCCGAGCCCGACGATGCCGAGCGTCTTGCCCTGCACGTCAGTGCCGTACAGGTCGGGGCCGATGCTGTGATGCCAGTTGCCGGCCTTCACCCACTCGGCCAGCTCGACCACGCGTCGCGCCGACGCGAGGATCAGCGAGAACACCGTATCGGCGGTCGACTCGGTCAGCACGTCCGGCGTATGCGCGAGTACGATCCCGCGCCGCGTGAGATCCGCGACGTCGAAGTTGTCGTAGCCGACCGAGATCGTCGACCACGCCTTCAGCCGCGGCGCGCGGTCGAGCATCTGCGGCGTGACCTTCAGGCTCGCGCCGATCGCGCCGTCCACGTCGCCGAGCGCATCGGCGAGGGCTGCGGCGCCGTCGGCCTGCACGACGTCCGCATGCTCGCGCAGGTACGCGAGGACGTCATCGGGCAGCGGCTTGTACGCGACGATACGGGGCTTCATCGGATTCATTTTCCTTGCAGCGGCGTCGCGAGCGGATGCGGATCGCGCGCCTGGGGTTTGACGGACAGCGTGAGGATCACCGCGGCGACGAGCGCGGCGCTCATGAATGCGTACGACGCGACGGGCGAGCCGGTCGCCCCGTTCAGGTAGCCGACGAAGTACGAGCCGACGAACGAGCCGAGCGCGCCCATGCTGTTGATCAGCGCCATTGCGCCACCGGCGACGTTCTTCGGCAGCAGTTCCGGCACGATCGCGAAGAACGGGCCGTACGGCGCGTACATCGCGGCGCCAGCCACGACCAGCAGCGCATACGAGATCCAGAAATGCGACGAGCCGAGTGCGTACGATGCGGCGAACGCGGCCGCGCCGATCAGCAGGAACGGCCACACGAAACCGCGCCGCGAGCCGACCTTGTCGGACGCCCACGACGCGGCGAGCATCGCGATCGTCGCGGCGAGATACGGCAGCGCGGACAGCCAGCCGGTCGCGACCATCCCGAGGTCGGAGCCGTTCTTGACGATCGACGGCAGCCACAGCACGAAGCCGTACACGCCGATGCTCCAGCAGAAATACTGTGCGCACAGCTTGATCACGGCCGGCGAGCGGAACGCCTCGCCATAGTTGCGCATGGGCTTGATCGCGGCCTGCTCGGCCGCAAGTGCGGCGTCGAGGTCGCGCTTTTCCTGCGCGTTGAGCCACGGCGAATCGGCGGGCTTGTCCTGCACGAGGAACCACCAGCACACGGCCCAGAGCACGGCCGGCACGCCTTCGGCGATGAACATGTGGCGCCAGCCGAATTCGTGCACGAGATAGCCCGACAAAATCGACATCCACAGCACGGTGACCGGGTTGCCGAGAATCAGGAACGTGTTCGCGCGCGAGCGCTCGTTCTTCGTGAACCAGTTGCTGATGTAGATCAGCATCGCCGGCATCACGGCCGCCTCGACCACGCCGAGCACGAAGCGGATCGCCATCAGCGACGGGATGTTGCTGACCACGCCCGTGAGCGCCGCGCAGGCGCCCCACAGGATGAGGCTGACGAACACGAGCTTCTTCACGCTGCGGCGTTCCGCGTAGATCGCGCCGGGAATCTGGAAGAAGAAGTAGCCGAGGAAGAACAGCGCGCCGATCAGCGACGACAGGCCCTTGCTGATCCCGAGGTCCTGGTTGATGCCGGCCGCGGCCGCGAACCCGTAGTTCGCGCGGTCGAGGTAGGCGAGGCTGTACGTGATGAAGACGATCGGCATGATCGTCCACCAGCGGCGGGCAGCAAGCGTATTGGCCATCAGAATGTCTCCTATGTCGACCGGAGTTAGCGCTTTAGCGCTTACTCCGGTCCCATGCTTCGCGGTCGACCAGTGTTAGCGCTTCAGCGCTTACTCTGGTCCTATGCTTCGCGGTCGGAACGCACGCTTCGGCGCGCGTCCCGGTCCCGGATGTTGCCGTGCGCAAGCACGACGAATTGAGTCCGAGGATTGTGCCGTGTCCGGCCTCTCATTACGCGGTGAAGGTTTCCTCTAAGCGATCCGCGCGATTGCTGACGTTTTCGATTCGATCGAGCGCGGCGCGGGTCGGCAGCCCTTCCGAGTCGCCGATCACCTGGATCGCGAGCGCGCCGATCCGGTTGCCGCGCGCCACGGCCTGCTCGATCGTCTTGCCTTCCAGCAGCGCGCTGACCACGCCGACCGCGAAGCCGTCGCCGGCACCGACCGTGTCGACGACGTGCTGCACGCGCTCGCCCGTCACGGTTCCGTCACGGCCGTCGGCCGTCCGGTAGTACGCGCCTTCGGCACCGAGCTTGATCACGACGCCGCGTGCGCCCTGCGCCAGATAGAAGCCCGCGATGTCGGCCGGCGTGTCGTGCCCGGTCAGTTGCCGCCCTTCGGCGATGCCCGGCAGCACCCAGTCGGCCAGCGACGCGAGTGCGTTCAGCGTCTTCGCCATCACGTCGGCGGACGGCCACAGCGTCGGGCGCAGGTTCGGGTCGAACGAGATCGACTTGCCGGCCGCGCGCATTTCACGCGCCAGCCTGAACGCGAGCTCGCACGACGTCGCGGAAATCGCCGGGGCGACGCCCGTCAGGTGCAGGTGGCGTGCGCCGAGCACGTAGTCGGCCACATAGTCGTCGCACGACAGGTGGCTCGCGGCCGAGCCCTTGCGGAAATATTCGACGGTCGGGTCGCAGCCGTCGTCGTTGCGCGACTTGAGCTGGAAGCCGGTCGGGTAACGCGGGTCGACGGTCACGCACGACGCGTCGATGCCCTCGCGCGCCAGCGTGTCGAGCACGTAGCCGCCGAACGAATCGCGGCCGACGCGGCTCATCCAGCCGACCCGGAAACCGAGCCGCGACAGGCCGATCGCGACATTCAGGTCGGCGCCCGCGATCCGCTTCGCGAATTGCGTCGCATGCGCGAGGTGGCCGGGCTCGTTCGCGACGAACATGGCCATCGCTTCGCCGTAGGTCACAACATCGAGTGCTGCTTTCATGAATGAACTCTCCAGGATCCTGCCGCCGTCACGCGGTGGCGAGCCACGCGACGCGTCGGCACGCATCGCCCGCCAGGTCGGCCGCGTCGAACGGAAACTCGATGCCGCGCGGCGCCTGCTGCGGCAGCGCCGCGAGCACGCCGGTCACGAGCGGATCGTTCGGCGCCGGTGCGGCGGCGAAACGACGCGCACCCTCACCCTCGACTGCCTTGCAATGAATGTATTCCACATGCGGCGCGAGCACTTGTGCGCAATCAAGCGGCGCTTCACCCGGCCACTGCCAGTTGCCGATGTCGAAGGTCATCCCGAGCGCATCGGGCATGCCGGCCGCGGCCAGCGCGTCGAACAGCCCGCGGAACTGCGCGAGCGCGCCGCCGACCGGAAGCTGGCCGTTCTCGACCACCACGCGGGCCCGCGCGCCGCGCGACAGCGCGACGATGTCGGCCGCATGCGCGTCGCCGGCGAAACCGCCGAGCTGGAATTTCACGAAACGCGCGCCGAGCGCGTCGGCTTCCACGAGTGTGCTGCGTAATGCGTCCGCATCGAGCGCGCCCGTTTCCGTATACAGGTTGGCCGGCGTCGAATAGACCGACCACAGCCCGTGGCTGGCCAGTTGCGCACCGAGCGCGGTCAGCGCGCCGGGTGCCGCGTCGTCTTCCGACGCGAATAGCTCACGCCGCACCTCGAAACCGGTCGCACCGGATGCCGCCGCGGTCGCGACGAATGCGCTGTGGCCCTCCTGACGCACGCGGTCCATCCCGAATGCGCTCGCCACGATCACGATGTCTGTCATGTTGCCCTTTTCACCGGATTGGAACCGGTTCCATTTGCTTGAGACGGATGGTGCGCTTCGTGTCGGACCCACACCATAGAGGAAATCCCTAAGACGGAACCCGACGCGAACGCGCACCCGATGGCCCGCATCGCGCGTGCCCGGGCCGGGTTCGGCCGCTCAGGCGAGGTCGTGCGCGAGGCTCATCTCGAGGAATTGCGCGGCGACCCGCGACGGCGCGCCGCCGTGCGGCACGAGGATGGAGAAGTGACGTGTGAGCGGCGCGGGCGCGAGCGAGCGCAGCACGAGCGCGGCATCGTCGTGACGCAGCGACATCGCGGACACGAACCCGACCCCCATCCCGGCGCGCACGGCTTCCTTCACGGCCTCGACGCCCGCGATCTCGAACGCGACGCGCATCGGCGCCGCGCCATGCGCAAACGCGCGCTCGACGAGCTGCCGCACGGCGGAGCCCGCCTCGCGCAACACCAGCGGATGGGCGGCCAGCGCTTCAAGCGTGACCCCCGACGCGTATTCGGGCGCGGCCAGCGGATGCCCGGTCGGCACGATTGCCACGATCTCGTCCTCGCGCCACGCATGCACCGCGGTGCCCGGCGGCAGCGCCTCGCCGGGCGGCCCTTCGATCATCGCGATATCGAGCGTCGGCAGCGCCGCGACCACGTCGGCCGTATTGCCGCTCATCGTGTGGATCGCCACGCGCGGCGCGCGCGGCTGGAACGCGGCGATCAGGTACGGCAGCAGGTAGCTCGCGGGCGTCGTGCTCGCACCGATGCGCAGCGTGCCGGCCTCGAGGCCGCGCACCGCGTCGCGGAACGCGCGCGCCTGTGCAAAGGTGTCGCGCTGCGCCTTCGCGTACTGCGCGAGCTGTTCGCCAACCGGGGTCAGGCGGATGCCGCGACCTTCGCGCTGGTACAGCGGCTCGCCGAATTCGTCCTGCAGCAGCCGCAACTGGCCCGACACGGCCGGCTGCGAAAGATGCAGCGCCACGGCGGCGTGGCTGATGTTCAGGTGCTCGGCGACGGCGGCGAACGTTATCAGTTGATCCGGGGTCATGGGGATAAATTATCGGCTTTCCGGATAGTTTACGTCACAAATCACAATTTTTCATATCGATATAACGAAATTAGGATTACAGCATCGCAACACGCTCCATCACGGTGCTTCCATGTCCACTGCTCCGACTCCCCATCTCAGCCCCGCCGCGCCGTCGATGCGCGGCCAGTTGAACGGCGTGCTGTTCGTCGCGCTGTTCGCCGCCGCCGTCACGAGCCTGTCCCAGCTTCCCGCGATCGCGGGGCTCGGCCTGTCGCCGCTGATCGTCGGCATCGTCGCCGGTGCCCTGTACGGCAACGCGCTGCGCGACGGCATGCCGGCCAGCTGGGCGGCCGGCGTCAACTTCTCCGCGCGCAAGCTGCTGCGCATCGCGGTCGCGTTCTTCGGGCTGCGCGTGAGCCTGCAGGAAATCGCGCAGGTCGGCCTGCCGGGCCTGACGGTGTCGGTGCTGGTCGTCGTCAGCACGCTCGTGATCGGCACCTGGGCCGGCATGAAGATCATGAAGCTCGACCGCGATTCGGCCCTGCTGACCGCCGCCGGCAGCGCGATCTGCGGCGCGGCCGCGGTGCTCGCGTTCGAGTCGACGCTGCAGTCGAAGCCGCATCAGAGCGCGATGGCCGTGGGCAGCGTCGTGCTGTTCGGCACGCTGTCGATGTTCCTGTACCCGATCGCGTATCACGCCGGGCTGTTGAATCTCGATCCGGCCGGCCTCGGTCTGTTCTTCGGCGGCACGATCCACGAGGTCGCGCAGGTGGTCGGCGCGGCGAGCGACATCAGCCCGCAGGTCGCGCACATCGCGACGATCGTCAAGATGACCCGCGTGATGCTGCTGGTTCCGGTGCTGCTGGTGCTCGGCTGGTGGCTCGCCCGCTCGGCACGCGCCACCGCCGGCGGCGCGCAAGGCAAGCGCAAGGTGGCCGTGCCCTGGTTCGCGCTCGGTTTCCTCGGCTTCGTGATCGTCAATTCGCTGAACGTGCTGCCCACCGACGTCACCCACACGCTGAACGTGCTCGACACCTTCGCGCTGACGATGGCGATGACCGCGCTCGGCATCGAAACCCGCGTCGCGCAAATCCGCGCAGCCGGCCCGCGTGCGCTGATGACCGGCCTGATCCTGTACGTGTGGCTGATCGCCGGCGGCTACGGGATCACCTGGGCCGTGCAGCACTGGCTTGGCTGAGTTGCCCGCCCGTGACACTTCGCGCGCCGCGCCCGACGGGATGGTCCCGCGGGCGCGGCGCAGTGCTATGCTTCGCGTCGTTTTCCATCGCCCTCGTTCAGCCGTGCTCTCGTTCCTGCTGAAGCTGCGCACTCGCGCCCAAACGCTGTTCCGCCTGTCGGACGCCCATACGATGCTGATCTGGTCAGCCATCGTCGGCGTCGGCGGCGCCTTTGCCACGATGGCGTTCCGCGAAGGCATCGACCTGATGCAGCACCTGATCTCAGGGCAAAGCGGCAGCTTCGTGCAGATGGCCAAGCGCCTGCCGTGGTACGTGCGGTTCTGGATGCCGGCGGCCGGCGGCTTCCTTGCCGGCTGCGTGCTGCTGCTCGCGACCCGCGGCGACAAGAAAGCCGGCAAGACCGACTACATGGAATCGGTCGCGCTCGGCAACGGCGTCGTGCCGGTCCGCCAGAGTCTGTGGCGCAGCGTCTCGTCGCTGCTGACGATCGGCAGCGGCGGCTCGATCGGCCGCGAAGGCCCGATGGTGCAGCTCGCGGCGCTTGCCGCGTCGCTCGTCGGCCGCTTCGCGCACTTCGACCCGCCGCGCCTGCGCCTGCTGGTCGCGTGCGGGGCGGCGGCCGGCATTACGTCCGCGTACAACGCGCCGATCGCCGGCGCCTTCTTCGTATCGGAGATCGTGCTCGGCGGCATCGCCATGGAAAGTCTCGGGCCGATGATCGTCGCGTCGGTCGTCGCGAACATCGTGATGCGCGAATTCGGCGGCTACCGGCCGCCGTACGAGATGCCGGTGTTTCCGGCCGTCACCGGCCCCGAAGTGCTGCTGTTCGTCGTGCTCGGCGCGCTGTGCGGCGTGCTCGCGCCGCAGTTCCTGCACCTGCTCGATGCCTCGAAGAACCAGTTCAAGCGGCTGCCCGTGCCGCTGCCCGTGCGGCTCGCGCTCGGCGGCCTCGTCGTCGGCGTGATCTCGGTATGGGTGCCGGACGTGTGGGGCAACGGCTACAGCGTGGTGAACCACATCCTCCATTCGCCGTGGACCTGGCAGGCACTCGTCGCGGTGCTCGTGTTCAAGGTGATCGCGACCTCCGCCACCGTCGGCTCCGGCGCGATCGGCGGGGTGTTCACGCCGACGCTGTTCGTCGGCGCGGTGTTCGGCTCGCTGTTCGGGCTCGCGATGCAAGCCGTGTGGCCCGGCCATACGTCGGCGTACTTCGCGTACGCGATCGTCGGGATGGGCGCGTTCCTGACGGGCGCCACGCAGGCGCCGCTGATGGCGATCCTGATGATCTTCGAGATGACGCTCAGCTACCAGGTCGTGCTGCCGCTGCTGGCGTCCTGCGTATTCGCGTACTTCGTCGCGCGCGCGACCGGTACGACGTCGATGTACGAGATCACGCTGCATCACCACCAGGATGCCGAGGAACGCAGCCGGATCCGCACCACGCAGATGCGCGAGCTGATCCAGCCCGCGCAGACGGTCGTGCCGCTCACGGCGAGCGTCGCCGACATGACGCGCGTGTTTCTCGAATATCCGGTGAAGTATCTGTACGTGACCGACGACACCGGGCGTTTTCGCGGTGCGGTCGCACTGAAGGACATCACGTCCGACCTGCTCGACAAGCGCGACACGACCGACAAGACGGCCGCGCATTACGCACACACGCCGTTTCCGCTGCTCACGCCCGACATGCCGCTCGCCACCGCGCTCGAACGCTTCATGGCGTTCCAGGGCGAACGCCTGCCGGTAATCGAAAGCGAAGCCGAGCCGACGCTCGCGGGGGTCGTCTACAAGACGTCGCTGCTCGATGCGTACCGGCGGATGACCGGCGAGCGCTGACCGGGCGATTCGCCCCCGGCAGCGCGAGCACGGCTCGAGGCCGGGGCTGGCTCAGTCCGGCGCGCGCCCGAGCACCACGCGCGCGAAGAACCCCGCGAGCACCGATTCGGCCACCTCGGCCGACACGTGCTGCGGATCGGCCGTGTAGTACGACTGCACGCCGTCACACAGGCACATCAGCCCGAATGCCAGCGTCTCCGCCGGCAACAGCAGCGGCGTGCCCGCGCGCTCGGCGAAACGCTTGATGAACTCGGCCATCTGCAGGCGCTTGCCGTGCAGGAACTGGTTGAAGCGCACGCGGAACTTCGCGTCGCGCGCCGCCTGCAGCTTCGCCTCACCCCACAGCAGCGAATATTCGTCGTCCTGAAACAGCGTCCGGTAATACGCGAGCGCCATCGACTCCATCTGCTCGCGCGATCCGCCCCCGTCGAAGATCGCCTGGAAGTCGGCCTGCACTTCCGCGTGGTCGCGCTCCAGCAACTCCAGCAACAGGTCGGACTTGCTGCTGAAATTCGAGTAGAACGCGCCGCGCGTATAGCCGGCCGCTGCCGCGATGTCCTCGACGCTCGCGGCCACATAGCCTTTCTTCAGAAAAATACGGTGCGCGGCAATCAGCAGACGTTCGCGCGTCTGGTCCCTGCTCTGCTCGCGAGTTAAGCGCTGTGGTTTCATGGCGCGCAGTCTAGCACTATTTACCTTTCGGATTCATCTTTGCATTCGGATACAGGTGTGTATTAGAATTCGCCACAGTTTCCGAAAGATCTTGTCCGCGCGCCCGTGCCGGCGCCGCTCGGGGCAAGCGCCCGTCGCGCTTGCCGGCTTCGTTCCGCTCTCGCTCTCACCTCATCTGGGGGTTTCGTGAATCGCTCCGGTTCCCGCGCCGCGCTGCTGATCGGCGCCGCGCTCGTCCTGTCCGCCTGTCATCCGAAAGAGTCCGCGCCGCCCGCCCCGCGCCCGGTCGTCGCGCTGCCCGCCCATGCCGACGACGCCGCGGTCGCCCGCACGCTCCCCGGCGAAATCCAGCCGCGCTACGCCACCCCGCTGTCGTTCCGCATCGCCGGCAAGATCATCGAGCGCAAGGTGCGCCTCGGCGATACGGTCAAGGTCGGCCAGGTCGTCGCGCTGCTCGATCCGTCCGACGTCGAGAAGAACGCCGCGAGCGCGCAGGCGCAACTCGATGCCGCGACGCACAGCCTCGCGTTCGCGAAGCAGCAGCTCGACCGCGATCGCGCGCAGGCACGTGAAAACCTGATCGCGACCGCCCAGCTCGAGCAGACGGAAAACAGCTACACGTCGGCGCTCGCGCAGCGCGACCAGGCGCAGCAGCAGCTCGCGCTCGCGAAGAACCAGCTCCGCTACGCGACGCTCGTCGCCGATCACGCCGGCTACATCACCGCCGAACAGGCCGACACCGGCCAGAACGTGTCGGCCGGCCAGGCCGTCTACCAGCTCGCGTGGTCGGGCGACGTCGACGTCGTCAGCGACGTGCCTGAAGCGGCGCTCGCGTCGCTCACGCCCGGCCACACGGCCACCGTCACTCTGCCGTCGCTGCCGGGCCGCCAGTTCGCCGCGAAGGTGCGCGAAGTGGCACCCGCCGCCGATCCGCAGAGCCGCACCTATCGCGTGAAGCTCACGCTCGCCGCGCCCGATCCGGCAATCCGCCTCGGGATGACGGCCAGCGTCGCGTTCGACGGCGCACCGGCCGCCGGCGACGCGCCGTCGATCACGCTGCCCGCGACCGCGCTGTTCCACGACGGCCCGCAACCGGCCGTGTGGGTCGTGCGCGCGAAGGACGACACGCTCGAACTGCGCCGCGTCGACGTCGCGCGCTTCAACGAGCGCACGGTGACGGTGTCGCACGGGTTGCAGCCCGGCGAACGCGTCGTGCTGCAGGGCGTGCACACGGTCAGCGCGGGCGAGAAGGTCCGCGCGATCGCGCCGCTGCATCCGGAGGACTTCGCATCGTGAGCGTTTCCTACGAAGAAGGCCGCTTCAACCTGTCGGCGTGGGCGCTGCGCCACCAGGCGCTGGTCGTCTACCTGATCGCGCTCGCGACGCTCGCGGGCATCCTCGCGTACACCCGCCTCGCGCAGTCCGAAGACCCGCCGTTCACGTTCCGCGTGATGGTGATCCGCACGTTCTGGCCCGGCGCGACCGCGCGGCAGGTGCAGGAACAGGTGACCGACCGGATCGGCCGCAAGCTGCAGGAAACGCCGGCCATCGACTTCCTGCGCAGCTATTCGCGCCCCGGCGAATCGCTGATCTTCTTCACGATGAAGGATTCGGCGCCCGTGAAGGACGTGCCCGAGACCTGGTACCAGATCCGCAAGAAAGTCGGCGACATCGGCTATACGCTGCCGCCCGGCGTGCAGGGCCCGTTCTTCAACGACGAATTCGGCGACGTCTACACCAACATCTGGACGCTCGAAGGCGACGGCTTCACGCCCGCGCAGCTCCACGACTACGCGGACCAGCTGCGCACCGTGCTGCTGCGCGTGCCGGGCGTCGGCAAGGTCGACTATTTCGGCGACCCCGACCAGCGGATCTTCATCGAGGTCAACAACGCGCAGCTCACGCGCCTCGGCATCTCGCCGCAGCAGCTCGGGCAGGCGATCAACGCACAGAACGACATCTCGTCGGCGGGCACGCTGACGACCGCCGACGATCGCGTGTTCGTGCGGCCGAGCGGCCAGTTCGACAACGTCGACGCGATCGCCGACACGCTGATCCGCATCAACGGCCGCACCTTCCGGCTCGGCGATCTCGCGACGGTGAAGCGCGGCTACGACGATCCTGTCGTCACGCAGATGCGTGCTGGCGGCAAGGCTGTGCTCGGCATCGGCGTCACGATGCAGCCGGGCGGCGACGTGATTCGGCTCGGCAAGGCACTCGACGCGGAATCGAAGGACCTGCAGGCGCAACTGCCCGCCGGTCTCAAGCTGACGCTGGTGTCGAGCATGCCGCATGCGGTCGAGCATTCGGTCGACGACTTCCTCGAGGCCGTCGCCGAAGCCGTCGCGATCGTGCTGGTCGTGAGCCTCGTGTCGCTCGGCCTGCGCACCGGGATGGTGGTCGTGATCTCGATTCCGGTCGTGCTCGCGGTCACCGCCCTCTTCATGTACCTGTTCGACATCGGCCTGCACAAGGTGTCGCTCGGCACGCTCGTGCTCGCGCTCGGGCTGCTCGTCGACGACGCGATCATCGCCGTCGAGATGATGGCCGTGAAGCTCGAACAGGGCTACACGCGCGCACGCGCCGCCGCGTTCGCCTACACGAGCACCGCGTTCCCGATGCTGACCGGCACGCTCGTCACCGTGTCGGGCTTCCTGCCGATCGCGCTCGCGAAATCGAGCACCGGCGAATACACGCGCTCGATCTTCGAGGTGTCGGCGATCGCGCTGATCGCGTCGTGGTTCGCGGCGGTCGTGCTGATCCCGCTGCTCGGCTTCCACCTGCTGCCCGAGCGCAAGCGGCACGCGCACGAGGCGCACCTGCCGGAAGACCACGAGCACGACATCTACGACACGCGTTTCTACCGGCGGCTGCGCGGCTGGATCGACTGGTGCATCGAGCGGCGCTTCGTCGTGCTGCTGATCACCGGCGCGCTCTTCGTCGTCGCGCTGATGGGCTTCTCGCTGGTGCCGCAGCAGTTCTTCCCGAGTTCCGACCGCCCCGAGCTGCTCGTCGACCTGCGGCTGCCCGAAGGCGGGTCGTTCGCGGCGACGCTGCGCGAGACCGAACGCCTCGAGAAAGTGATCGACAAGCGTCCCGAGATCGATCATTCGGTGAACTTCGTCGGCAGCGGCGCGCCGCGCTTCTACCTGCCGCTCGACCAGCAGCTTCAGTTGCCGAACTTCGCGCAGTTCGTGATCACCGCGAAATCGGTGAAGGACCGCGAGAAGCTCGCGACCTGGCTCGAAACCACGTTGCGCGAGCAGTTCCCGGCCGTGCGCTGGCGGCTGTCGCGGCTCGAGAACGGCCCGCCGGTCGGCTACCCGGTGCAGTTCCGCGTCAGCGGCGACAGCATCGCGACGGTTCGCTCGATCGCCGAGAAAGTCGCGGCGACGATGCGCGGCGACGCGCGCACGGTCAACGTGCAGTTCGACTGGGACGAGCCGGCCGAGCGCTCGGTGCGCTTCGAGATCGACCAGAAGAAGGCACGCGAGCTGAACGTCACGTCGCAGGATGTATCGAGCTTCCTCGCGATGACGCTGTCCGGCACGACCGTCACGCAGTACCGCGAGCGCGACAAGCTGATCGCGGTCGACCTGCGCGCGCCGCGGGCCGACCGTGTCGACCCCGCGAAGCTGGCGGGCCTCGCGCTGCCGACCCCGAACGGCCCGGTGCCGCTCGGCTCGCTCGGCCGCTTCAAGCCGACGCTCGAATACGGCGTCGTATGGGAGCGCGACCGCCAGCCGACCATCACCGTGCAGTCGGACGTGCGGGCCGGCGCGCAGGGCATCGACGTCACGCACGCGGTCGACGCCAAGCTGAACGCGTTGCGCGCGCAGCTGCCGGTCGGCTATCAGATCAACATCGGCGGCTCGGTCGAGGAAAGCGCGAAGGCGCAGAAGTCGATCAATGCGCAGATGCCGCTGATGGCGATCGCCGTGTTCACGCTGCTGATGATCCAGCTGCAGAGCTTCTCGCGCGTGCTGATGGTCGTGCTGACCGCGCCGCTCGGGCTGATCGGCGTGGTCGCCACGCTGCTGCTGTTCGGCCAGCCGTTCGGCTTCGTCGCGATGCTCGGCGTGATCGCGATGTTCGGGATCATCATGCGCAACTCGGTGATCCTCGTCGACCAGATCGAGCAGGACATCGCGGTCGGCCACCGGCGTATCGACGCGATCATCGGCGCGACCGTACGGCGCTTCCGCCCGATCACGCTGACGGCCGCGGCCGCCGTGCTCGCGCTGATCCCGCTGCTGCGTTCGAACTTCTTCGGGCCGATGGCGACCGCGCTGATGGGCGGCATCACGAGCGCGACCGTGCTGACGCTGTTCTACCTGCCCGCGCTGTATGCGACGTGGTTCCGCGTGAAGCACGACGAACGCGACCCGCAGGACGGCCCGCCGCCTGGCGGCACGCCTGCCGCGCCGTCGGGAGCCTGACCATGGATCGATCGATGAACCTGAAAACCCAAGCCGTGCGGGCACTCGCCGTGGCGAGCCTCGCCGGCCCGCTCGCGGGCTGTTCCTGGTTCGCGCCGAGCGGCGAGCCGCCCGCGATGCCGTCTCCCGCGCACTACGGCACCACGCCGCAAGTCCAGCAGACGGTGTCCGCGCAAGGCGTCGCGCAGCAGTTCGAGGTCGGCGCGCAGCCGGTGCCCGACTGGTGGAAACAGTACCGCTCCGATGCGCTGAATGCGCTCGTCGATGAAGGGCTGCGCAACAGCCCGACCTTGAGCGCAGCATCGCACTCGCTCGATGCCGCGCGCGAACAGCTGCGCGGGCAGATCGGCAGCTCGATGCTGCCGTCGATCGAAGCGGGCGGCCAGGCCACGCGCCAGCGCGCACTCGGCGTGCCGATTCCCGCGCTCGGCGCGCCGACACTGCTGTACGACACGTTCGTCGGGCAGCTGCAGGCGAGCTACACGATCGACCTGTTCGGCGTGTCGCGTTTCGCGAACCGCGCGCTGGCACGACGCGTCGACGTCAGCGCGTTCCAGCTCGAATCCGCGCGGCGCGCGCTGGCCGCGAACATCGTCACCGCGTCGATCACGGTGTCGGTGCTGAATGCGCAGATCAACACGACCGAGCGGCTCGTCGCGCTCGCCAATGACCAGGCGCACGATGCCGAACGCCGCTACGCGCTCGGTTCCGCCTCGCGCAGCGACGCACTGAACGCGCGGCAAAGCGCCGACACGTTCGCGGCGAGCCTGCCCGCGCTGCGCCAGCAACGCGACTCGGCACGCCATGCGCTCGCGGTGCTGGTCGGCCGCACGCCCGACCGGCCGCCGGCCGACCTCACGCTCGCCGATCTGCACTTGCCCGAACAGGTGCCCGTCGTCGTGCCGTCGGACCTGCTGCAAAGCCGCCCGGACATCCAGGCGGCCGACGCGGGGCTGAAGGCGGCCGCGGCCGAAGTGGGCCTCGCGACCGCGCAGATGTTCCCGCAGCTGTCGCTGTCGGCTGCGATGGGCAAAGGCGGCTTCAGCTGGCCGACGATGCTGTCGGGCGCCGGTTCGATCTGGAACATCGGCGCATCGCTGAGCCAGCCGATCTTCCACGGCGGTGCCCTGCTCGCGCAGCGCCGCGCGGCGAAGGCGACCTACGAGGCCGCGGTCGACCAGTACAAGCAGGCCGTGCTCGGCGCGTTCCAGAACGTCGCCGATGCACTCGCGGCGCTCGAACACGATGCGGAGGCGCTCGACGCGTCGTCCCGCGCCGCGCTGTCCGCGCGCGGCGCGTACGACGACGCGGCGGCCCGCGTGCGGCTCGGCGCGCTGCCGCCATCGGCCGCGCGTGCCAGCGAGCTGCAGTATCGCAACGCGCGGCTCGACGAGATCCGTGCGACCGGCGCGCGGTTCGCGGATACCGCACGGCTTTACCAGGCGATGGGCACGCCGCCGGTCGACCAGGCCGACAAGTCCGGCCCGTCCGGCAAGGCCGACAAGGCGGCCGACAACGCAACCGGCCAGCAAGCACGCGCCGCCACCGCCGACACCCCGCCTGTGCCGCAATAAGCCGGCCCTGCCATCGGGTGCGCGCGAAATTCCCCCGCGCACCCGATTCCCGATCTTCCGCTTGACCCTCACGTAGCGTAACGTTCGAGACTCCAGTGTGCGTACCGAACGGAGGAACGAATGCGACTGAAAGTGGGAGAACTGGCGAAACGCAGCGGGCTGACCGTCCGCACGCTTCATCACTATCACGCGATCGGTCTGCTGACGCCTTCGGCGCGCGCCGACAACGGCTACCGGCTGTACGACCGCCACGACATCGCCCGGCTCCACCAGATCCAGGCGCTGCGTCGCTTCGGCCTGTCGCTCACCGAAATCGGCGACCACCTGAACCAGCCCGACACCCCGCTCGTCGAGCTCGTCGCGAAGCAGATCGCGCTGCTCGACCGTCAGCTTGCGCAGACCGCGCAGCTGCGCGAGCGGCTCGTCAGCCTGCATGCGCAGCTTGCCGCGGGCACGGAGCCGGAGCTGGCTGATTGGCTCACCACACTGGAGTTGATGACCGTGTACGACAAATATTTTTCCGAGGAAGAACTCGCGCGCCTGCCGATGTACCAGAAGAGCCAGGCGGGCGACGCCGAATGGATCGCGCTCGTCGATGAAGTTCGCGCGCTGCACGACGCGGGCGTGCCCGCCGAGGACGACCGCACCCGTGTGCTCGCCGGCCGCTGGATGGCGCTGCTCGTGCGCGACACGAACAACGACCCGCGGCTGCTGGCGAAGCTGAACCTGATGCACGAACACGAACCGGCGATGCAGTCGAAGATCGGCATTTCGACTGCGCTGCGCGACTATGTGCTGCGCGCGTCGTCGGAAACGAAGATGCGGATCTTCGAGAAGTATCTCGCGCCGGACGAGATCCGCTTCATGCGGGCCCACTACGGTGAAAGCGCGATGGCATGGCCGCAACTGATGGGCGACGTGCGCGATGCGATCGATGCGGGCGCCAGGCCGGATTCACCGGAAGGCCGCGCGCTCGCGCAGCGCTGGCTCGCGCTGTTCTGCAGCTATGCCGGCACCGATCCGGCCACGCATGCGAAATTCCGCCACGCGATGATGAACGAGCCGTCACTGACGCAGGATTCGTGGATCGACGACACGTTGATCGGTTTCGTGCGGGACGCGATGGCGCAGCTTGCGCCTGCGCAATGAACACGTCGAGCGCGTTGAGCGCATGACGGTACGGGCGGCGGGCGGATTGCCCGCGCGCCGCCCGCTTCACCCTTTGCAACCCGTGCACGGCGCGCGGCCGGCGCAACGACGCGCGACCGGCGCCGCCCCGCCACCTCGGCACCTGGCGGTTGCGACGTGTCAGTCCGGCTCACCGACGCCGTCATCGCTGAACGCGAGCAGGTCGCCGGGCTGGCAGTCGAGATAGCGGCAGATCGCCTCGAGCGTCGCGAAACGGATGCCCTTGACCTTCCCTTGCTTGAGCAGCGACAGATTCTGTTCGGTGATGCCGACGGCCGCCGCGAGATCCTTCGAGCGGACCTTGCGCGTCGCGAGCATCACATCGAGCTTGACCACGATCGACATGGCGCGCCTCAGACGAACTGGCGATGCTCGGCATCGAGCGTACTCGCCTGCCGGAGGATGTGTGCGATCACGGCAATGCAGGCCGCGGTGAACAGCGCGACGACGTACGGCAGGCCGAAGCCAATGCTGACCATGCGCTGGCCGACCGGTTCGAGCATCGTCGCCCACATACTGAGGAGCGGTTCGCACAGTACGCTCAGCAATACCCACAGGCCGATCGCGCGCCCGGTCTTGCCTAGATGGCCGGCCGCTTGCGCGGAGAAGTAGTCGCGGTGCGCATACGTGCGGAACAGCAGACGCAGGTGACGCAGGCCGTGCACAAGCGCGACGAGCGGTACGCCCGACAACAGAAAGCCGCCGACCTTCTGCCACCACGGGAACGCAGCGACGTCGACGTTCAGGTTGGAGATCACCGAGTCAGACAAGCCGAATGCAAACCCGGGCCCAGTACGAGTCAGGATCAACGACGGAAAGGCCCAGAACGCTGCGTTAAGCACCAACAGGCCGACGATCAACGACATCGTGACGGCAGCCATGCACTGGCTGATACGGGCAATGCGATCGGAATGCATGCGAAGTCCTCGACGGGGAATGAACGTGCGTCGAGTGTACACCGATAATTATCGTAAAACGATAATTAATCGTCGCACTGACATGATTTCTTATCGTGCGGCATGTTCGACCCTCCTCGACAGGCGCGTATCGCACGCACCGTCGCGACCGCCGAGCGCGTGCCTATTGATAGTCACGCACGCTGATCCCGTGCCAATGCTTCGTCATGTAGCGCAGGAACGCGGGTTGGGCTTTCAGGTCCGCATTCGGCACGGGCGCCGCGCCGCCGTCGAAACGCTTGCCCCGGTGCGTCAGCACTTCCTCGCCGCGCAGCACGTACTTTTTCCCCTGGTCGATCAGGAAGTACTTGACTGCATCGGGGCTGACGTCACCGCGGCAGCCGATCTTGTACGCAAACAGGAACTGCCTGCGGCCGTTGCCGAGCAGGTCCGGCATCTCGACCGACGCGGGCACGACGTCGAGCACCTTGTCCTCACCGCATTCGGTCACGTCGTCACGCACCGACCAGTCGGGCTGCCGGTTCAGCGTGCCGACCACCCGGAGATGCACGTCGTCGCCCTGTTCGGTGGTCGCGAACGTGACGGCATGTGCGCCGGCCGCGTCGGTCCACTTGGTTTCGGCAGCCTGCACCGGGTTGAGCCACGACGCGACGGCGGCAACGGCGAGCCAGCGGCTCGCGGCAAAGACCTGTTTCATGAATGAAGACGACCCCGGATTGAACGCGCCATTATCCGCATGGGCACATCGCGCCGCCACCCGTTCGATGCGCCCCGCTCACCCGCCGCGCGACCCGAGCCCGAGCGCCTTCAGGCGGCGGTACAGCGTCCGCTCGCTCATTCCCGTCCGTTCGGCCAGTGCCTTGCGCGTGCCGGCGAACCCGCTTGCGATCCGCACGAGTTCGGCATCCGTCAGCACACCAGCCGCCCCCTCCTGCGGTAGCGCCGATGGGACAACCAGCTCGGCCGGCAGATGCTCGACGCGGATCGTCCCGTCGTCCGCGAACAGGCACGCGCGCTCGAGCACGTTGCGCAGCTCGCGGATGTTGCCCGGCCACGCATACGCATCGAGACACGCGCGCGCGCGCTCGGTCAGCACGAACGGCCGGGCCGCGAACGGCCGCGCGCCCGCGTCGCCCGCACTGGCGCGCGCGTTCGCGATCCGCCGCAGGATCGACTCGGCCAGCAGCGCGACGTCCCCGCGCCGGTCGCGCAATGCCGGCAGCGGAATCGGAAACGCATTGATCCGGTAGTAGAGATCCTGCCGGAACCGGCCGTCGTCGATCATCTCGCGCAGCGGCTTGTGCGTCGCCGCGACCAGCCGGAAATCCGCGCGCAGCGCCTCGACGCCGCCGACACGGCGGAACGTGCCCGACTCGATCAGCCGCAGCAGCTTCACCTGCATCGGCAGCGGCACGTCGCCGATCTCGTCGAGAAACAGCGTGCCGCCCTGCGCGGTCTCGACGAGGCCCGGCTTGCGCTGGTTCGCCCCCGTGAAGGCACCCTTCTCGTAGCCGAACAGTTCGCTCTCGAACAGCGTCTCGGCAATCCCCGAGCAATCGACGACGACGAACGGCCCCATCGCGCGATCGCTCGCCTCGTGCAGCGCACGGGCGAACAGCTCCTTGCCGGTGCCCGATTCGCCGAGCAGCAGCACCGGCAGCATCGAGGGCGCCACGCGCTGCAGTGCGCCGAGCGCCGCATTGAACGCGTCGGCACCGCCGACGAGCCCTTCCGCACTCGGCTGCGCGGATGCGCTGCGCACCGTCGTCAGCCGCTCGACGTACGCGATCACGTTGCCGTGCGCATCGAAGATCGGCCGCAATTCGACGTCGACATGCTCGGGGCCGCGCGGCGTGTGGTGGATGTGCAGCACGCGGTTCAGCCCGCGCGATTCGAGCGCCTGCTTCATCGGGCAATGCTCGCCGGCCTGGTCGCACGGCACGTCGTAGTGATGCGAGACCTCGAAGCAGTGCCGGCCCACGTGCTCGACGCCGGCCACGCCGAACTGGCGCCGGTACGCATCGTTCGCCGCGAGGATGCGGTAGTCGGGATCGACGACGATCATCGGCTGCGGATCCTGCTCGAGATACGCAACGAGCGCGCGCACGTCGGGCATGACGTCGTGGCGCGGCGCGGGGACGATCGGGATGGTGTCGTGCGGATTCATGCGGACGCTCGGTGAAGGGGCTGCCTGACGAACTGCCAGGCGGACTGCCAATTCTGCCACGACACTGCCAGTTATGGCAGTCCACAGTGTCGGACGGATGCCGCCGACGCCCGCGCATCGCTGCGGCCGCGCCCAAAACCCGAACCAAATCAAGTCCCTGGCAGATCCGCCGGCACTGCGATGCAGGCTGGCACGCTTCTTGAATTACCGATCACGATGAAAGATGCAGAACCCGATCGAGGACACCCCGTGAGCGATGCCACCACCCTGTCGGTCGAAGGCTTTTTCGACCCGGCGACCCACACCGTCAGCTATTTGCTGCTCGATACCGCGAGCCGCGCGTGCGCGCTGATCGACAGCGTGCTCGACTACGACCCGAAATCCGGCCGCACGCACACGGCCAGCGCCGACCGTCTGATCGCCCGCGTCGCCGAACTCGGCGCGGACGTGCACTGGCTGCTGGAAACCCATGTGCACGCCGACCACCTGTCGGCTGCGCCGTACCTGAAGGAACACGTCGGCGGCCGGATCGCGATCGGTTCGCACGTGCGCCGCGTGCAGCACGTGTTCGGCACGCTGTTCAACGCGGGCCCCGGCTTCGCGCAGGACGGCCGCCAGTTCGACCGGCTGCTCGACGACGGCGACACGCTCGCGCTCGGCGCGCTGACGATCCGCGCGCTGCATACGCCGGGCCACACGCCCGCGTGCATGACGTACTGCGTCGACGACGCGACGCAGCGCGCGGCCTTCGTCGGCGACACGCTGTTCATGCCTGACTACGGCACGGCGCGCTGTGACTTCCCGGGCGGCGACGCGCGCACGCTGTACCGCTCGATCGCGCGCGTGCTCGGCCTGCCGCCCGACACGCGCCTGTACCTGTGCCACGACTACCAGCCAGGCGGCCGCGACGTGCAATTCGAGACGACCGTGGCCGAGCAGCGCCACGCGAACGTGCACGTGAAGGACGGCGTGACCGAGGACGATTTCGTCGCGATGCGCACCGCGCGCGACGCCACGCTCGCGATGCCGGTGCTGATGCTGCCGTCCGTGCAGGTCAACATGCGCGCCGGCCACCTGCCCGAGCCCGAAAACAACGGCGTGCGCTACCTGAAGATCCCGCTCGACGCGATCTGAGCCGCGCGCCCCACCCGGAGAACCCCGACATGACCATCCGCAAGCTGACCGACGCGCTGTCGGTCTCGCCGCAGATCGCGGCGGCCGACCTGCCCGCGCTTCACGCGGCCGGCATCCGCGCGATCATCTGCAACCGCCCCGACGGCGAAGGCCCCGACCAGCCGACCGTCACCGAGATCCGCGCGGCCGCCGCGCCGCTCGGCATCGACGTGCATTACCTGCCGGTCGATACGGGCAAGGTGACCGACGACCAGGCCGCGCAGTTCGGCGCGCTCGTCGCGTCGCTTGAAGGCCCGGTGCTCGCGTACTGCCGCAGCGGCACGCGTTCGGCCACGCTGTGGGCGCTGTCGCAAGCCGGCCTGCGCCCGCTGAACGACATCGTCGCGACGGCTGCTGCGGCCGGCTACGACCTGCGCGCGCTCGCCTCGCGGGTCGTGCAAGGCGGCAGGCAGGCGGCACCGGCCGTCGACGCGCGGCACGACATCGTGATCGTCGGCGCGGGCGCGGCCGGCATCGCGGTCGCGTCGAGCCTGCTCGCGCGCGACGCATCGCTCGACATCGCGGTGATCGATCCGGCCGACGTCCACTACTACCAGCCGGGCTGGACGATGGTCGGCGCGGGCGTGTTCCGGCCCGAGACCACCGCGCGCCGGATGACCGACGTGCTGCCACGCGGCGTGCACCGGATCCAGGCCGCCGTCGCGGGCTTCGAGCCCGACGCACAGACGGTCGTGCTCGACGGCTGCCGCCGCATCGGGTATCGCAAGCTCGTCGTGTGCCCGGGGCTCAAGCTCGACTGGCACGCGATCGACGGCCTCGCCGACACGCTCGGCCGCAACGGCGTCACGTCGAACTACCGCTACGATCTCGCGCCGTACACGTGGGAGCTCGTGCGCGCGTTCCGCGGCGGCAACGCCCTCTTCACGCAGCCGCCGATGCCGATCAAGTGCGCCGGTGCGCCGCAGAAGGCGATGTACCTGTCGTGCGACCACTGGCGGCGCGCGGGCCGCCTCGAGGCCGCGAACGTCGAGTTCCTGAATGCGGGCGGCGCGCTGTTCGGCGTCGCCGACTACGTGCCCGCGCTGATGGAGTACGTGAAAAGCTACGACATCGCGCTGTCGTTCGGCCACAACCTCGTCTCGATCGACGGGCCCGCACGCCGCGCGACGTTCGCGCGCGCGCTGCCGGACGGCGGCAAGGAAACCGTCGTGCGTTCGTTCGACATGATCCATGTCGTGCCGCCGCAGAAGGCGCCCGACTTCGTGCGTTCGAGCCCGCTCGCCGACGCGGCCGGCTGGATCGACGTCGATCCGGCGACGCTGCGGCACCGGCAGTTCCCGGACATCTACGCGCTCGGCGACGCGACCAACACGACCAATGCGAAAACGGCCGCGGCCGCCCGCAAGCAGGCGCCCGTCGTCGCGCACAACCTGCTCGCGTCGCTCGGCCGCGCGCACGGCGATGCCGCGTATGACGGCTACGGCTCGTGCCCGCTCACCGTCGAGCGCGGCAAGATCGTGCTCGCCGAGTTCCTGTACGGCGGCAAGGTCGCACCGACCTTCCCCGCGTGGCTGATCGACGGCAAGCGCCCGTCGCGGCTCGCGTGGCTGCTCAAGGAACGCGTGCTGCCGCCGCTCTACTGGAAGGCGATGCTCAAGGGCCGCGAATGGCTCGCGAAGCCCGCGATCGCACGTTGACCGGAGCCCGCTGACGTCATGCTGATTTCCCTCGTACTGGGCGGTTTCGTCGGTGCCGTGCTCGGCCTGACCGGCGCCGGCGGCGGCATCCTCGCGGTGCCCGCGCTCGTCGTCGGCATGGGCTGGCCGATGCAGCAGGCCACGCCCGTCGCGCTGGTCGCGGTGGCCGGCAGCGCCGCGCTCGGCGCGCTCGAAGGTTTCCGCCGCGGGCTCGTGCGCTATCGCGCGGCGCTGCTGATGGCCGTGGCCGGCGTGCCGCTGACCACGCTCGGCGTGCGGCTCGCGCACGTGCTGCCGCAACGCCTGCTGCTCGCGCTGTTCGCACTGACGATGCTGGTCGTCGCCGGCCGCCTGTTGCGGCAGGCGCTGCGGCACGCGCCGGTCGACGCCGACGCGTCGCCGCTGTGCGTCGGCCGCGTGAATCCCGATACGGGCCGGCTCGTGTGGTCCTGGCCGGTCGGCGTCGCGCTGGCGTCAACCGGCGCGATGACGGGCCTGATGACAGGGCTGCTCGGCGTCGGCGGCGGCTTCGTGATCGTGCCGATGCTGCGCAAGTTCACGAACGTGTCGATGCATGGCGTCGTCGCGACGTCGCTGATGGTGATCGCGCTCGTCGGCACCGGCGGCGTGTTCGCGACGCTCGTATCGGGCACGCGCGCACCGCTCGACGTGACGCTGTGGTTCACCGTCGCGACCGCGCTCGGCATGGCCGCCGGCCGCGGCGCGTCGCACCACCTCGCGGCGCGGCACGTGCAGGCCGGGTTCGCGGCCGTGCTCGTGTGCGTCGCGCTCGGGCTGCTGGCGAAGGCGGCGTTCGGCGCGTAACGCGGCATACGATCGGGCGCGGGCAACGAACCCGCGCACGATCGCGATGAGCCCGCCATGCCGAAATCTTCACAATTCGCCGGGAGTCCCGTGCTAGATTCGTGTCGCGTCGCCATCGCGACGGGTATCGAATCTAACAACTAGTAAGGATTCCTGTAATGGCCATCAGCACACGAGGATGCGCGGCGATTGCCACGCTGCTGTTCGCACCGCTCACCGCTTTCGCCACCCCTGCCTACACCGCCGCACTGACGCTCGCCACGCTGTCGCCATCGGTCGGCGGAACCGACAAGGCCACGCTCAAGCTCACCAACACCGGCACCGCGCCCGCAGCCGCCGGGCTGTTCATCGGGATGCCGGTCGGCTTCAGCGCGAACGGTCTCACCAGCACCTGCGGCGGCACGCTCACCGACGACGGGGCGTCGCGCGCCGCACTGTCGGGCATGACGGTGCCGGCCGGCGGCACCTGCACGCTCGGCTTCACGCTCGACGTGCCGCCCGTCGCGGCGTTGCCGCCGGCGGGGGCGCGCAGCTTCACGATCGCGGCCGACACGGCCGCGGGGCTCGCGACGCTGTCCGCCGCCACGGCACCCACGCTCTCCGGCTTCCTCGGCGCAACGCCGGGCCTCTACAGCAACACGTGGTTTCCGTCGACGGTGCGCAGCGTCGGCACGCTCGACCTGTTCATCACGCCGCAGACGGACCCGGGCCCGAACTCGAACGTGTTCTGGTCGAACCAGGTCAATTCGCTGCACGGCTATACCGGCCTGCAGTCGACCGAGCTGGTGTCGGCCAGCGAAGGCGTCGGCAAGCAATTCCTGTTCAGCCTGTGGGGCGCGACCGCCGCGAAGCCCGGCACGCCCGCGAGCGCCGGCATCGGCGCGGGCAGCTATTGCACGGTCAGCGGCTCGGCGACCGACGGCAGCGCGGGCGCGCAGTGCCGCTATCGCTACGACTGGCAGGCCGGCCACACCTACCGGTTCCGCATCACGCCCGACGCGAACCAGGGCCCCGGCTGGTTCAAGAGCAACGTCACCGACGTGACGCCCGGTTCGGCCGGCGACAGCTTCGACATCGGCAGCATCTATGTCGGCACGACGCAGACGCAGGTGCCCGTCTCGTCGATCAGCCAGTGGGTCGAATATTTCGACTGGAACTCGAGCCGCACGAGTTGCACGTCGATCGCGTACACGGACGCGCAGTTCAGCATTCGCGCGTACGACGCGATCGGCAACGCGGTGACGGTGCCGGCGCCGTCGGTCACGGTCAACAAGACCTGCCCGGCCAGCGATGCGAATGCGTCCGTGTCGAACGGCGCCGCGACGCTGATCGGCGGCCCGCAGCAATCGGCGGCCGGCCTCGTGAAAGCGAACGGTACCTGCCTGACCGCGTCCGGCGGCCTGGCCGAAGGCCATCCGGCCGTGCTCGGTGCGTGCCCGACGCTCGCATCGGTGCGCACGTCCGGCGGCACGCACTTCAATCCGCAACTGTGGGTCGTTGCGGGTGACGGTACGCTGCAGACCAAGTACAGCTACTGCCTCACCGCGCAAACCAACGGCGCGCTGCTGCGCACGTGCGCGGCCGGTGCGGCGGCTCAGCAATGGCGGGTGAACGCCGGTACGGCACCCGGTTCGGCGCAACTCGTGTCGCAGTCGACAGGCCGCTGCCTGGCGCCTGCCGCCGGCGGCGCGTTGACGCTCCAGCCGTGCACGGCCGCCACGGCAGTCTGGACAACGCCTGGCAAGAGCTTCGCGTACTGACCGGCTCAGACCAGCGCGCAGCGCCACCGAACAAAACGCCCGGCCCGACTCGTCGTCGGCACCGGGCGTTTTTTACTGCAACGGGCACCACCGGCCAACGAAACGATAGGCCGTCGTCATCAAAACAGCTGCGGCGTAACCGTCATTTGAGCCATTCACGCAGCCTGCCGGCAATGCTGGATCGCTCGACATACCCCAGTGCCGAAACCGCACACATCGCTCCGATTGCCGCATACAGCAACACCATTTCTCCGTGCCTTCCGAAGTCCGGCCATGCAGCATTGGTCAAAACCGCAAGAACGATCGATCCTGCAACGCCGCCCACGATGACCAGCATCGGCAAGACTGCCTTCCGCGGAAGTCGCGTGCCAGCCCAATAGACCGGATACGAAAGCAGCATGGCCACCGGCAATGCGACCGCGAAAGCAACCGCGGAAAAAACGATCGACACACCGCCGAAATCCCTGACGGACAAAATGCCGATGAGCAAGCCGGCCGCGATCGCGGCAGTCAGACTTGCGCCGAGCCAATCAGAAATCTTCAATTTTTTCTCCCGTGGCGCCCGCCGGCAATCCGGAGCGGCTTCGGCACTTTTGCGAGGCATATCTGCAAGCCCGTCTCGTCAAACAAAACGCCCGGCCCGACTCGTCGTCGGCACCGGGCGTTGTCCATCGCGATCACAACCTGAACGTCAGGTCGCGAATCCTGCCATCCGCTTGCGTTCCTGCCGCAGCATCACGAAGTTCGCGATCACGACGCCGGCCGTCACCGCGACGATGAACAGCGTCGCAAGCGCATTCATCTCCGGATTCAACCCGAGGCGCACGCGCGAGAACACCACGAGCGGCAGCGTCGTCGAGCCGGGACCCGACAGGAACGCCGACAGCACGAGGTCGTCGATCGACAGCGTGAACGACAGCAGCCAGCCCGCGATCAGCGCTTGCGAAATCAGCGGCAGCGTGATCGTGAAGAACACCTTCAGCGGCGTCGCGCCGAGATCGAGCGCGGCTTCCTCCAGCGACGGGTTCAGCTCGCGCACGCGCGACTGCACGATGATGGCCACGTACGAGATGCACAGCATCACGTGGCCGAGCCAGATCGTGAACACGCCACGCTCGGCCGGCCAGCCGATCCACTTCGCCAGTTCGATGAACAGCAGCAGCAGCGAGATCCCCTGGATCACCTCGGGAATCACGAGCGGCGCGTTGATCATCCCGCTGAACAGCGCGAAGCCACGAAAGCGCCCCATCCGGGCGAGCACGAAACCGGCCCAGGTGCCGATGATCACCGACGCGAACGCGGTCAGCACGCCGATCTTCAGCGACAGCCACGCGGCCGTCAGCAGCTCGTCGTCCTCGACGAGCGCCGCGTACCACCGGAACGAGAAGCCCGACCACACGGTGACGAGCTTCGACTCGTTGAACGAATAGACGATCAGGCTGACGATCGGGATATACAGGAACGCGAAGCCGGCAAACAGCGCCGCGAACTGCAGGTAACGATTCGGCTTCATCGGCGGCCTCCCTGCTCCTTCGCCTGGAAGTGCTGGAACATCGCCATCGGCACGAGCAGCAGCAGCACCATCGCGCAGGTCACGGCCGACGCCATCGGCCAGTCTGCGTTGTTGAAGAACTCATTCCACATCACGCGGCCGATCATCAGCGTGTTCGCGCCGCCGAGCAGCTCCGGAATCACGTACTCGCCCACCGCCGGGATGAACACGAGCAGGCAGCCCGCGATGATCCCGTTCTTCGACAACGGCAGCGTGATCTGCACGAACGCCTTCCACGGCTTGGCGCCGAGGTCGTAAGCGGCTTCGAGCAGGCGCAGGTCCATCTTCACCAGGTGCGCGTACAGCGGCATCACGAGGAACGGCAGGTACGAATACACCATCCCGATGTACACCGCGTAGTTGGTGCGATACAGCTCGATCGGCGTATGGGTCAGGCCGATCCACATCAGGAAGTTGTTCAGCAGCCCGTTGTTCTTCAGAATGCCGATCCACGCGTACACGCGGATCAGGAACGACGTCCAGAACGGCAGCATCACGCCCATCATCAGCAGGTTGCGGGTCGCCGGGTTCGAGCGCGCGATGTAGTACGCCATCGGATAGCCGATCAGCAAACACAGCAGCGTCGTGATCGCGGCCACCCACACCGAGTTCACGTAGGTCGCGAAATACAGGCTGTCCGTGAACAGGAACGCGTAGTGCGACAGGTTCAGCGCGACGTGCACGACGCCGTCGGTGTACGACGCAAGCTCCGTGTACGGCGGGATGCCGAGCTGCAGCTCCGCGAAACTGATCTTGACGACCAGCACGAACGGCACGAGGAAGAACAGCACGAGCCACGTGAACGGCCCCGCGACGACCGCCGTGGCGCCCGTCAGGTTGAAGCGCCGCACCGGCCACGAGAGCATGGACTTGAACGTGGTCATGACGTCAGCACCACGCCGGCCGTCGCGCTCCAGCGCACGTAGATCTCGTCGCCGAGCGACGGCGTGTCGAGCTCGGAAATCGCGAGGCTCGACACGTTCGCGATCACCGTCTTGCCCGCGTCGAGCCTCACGTGATACAGCGAGTAGCCGCCCATGTACGCGACGTTGCTGATCCGGCCGCGCGCCCAGTTGAACGCGCCTTCGGGCGGCTTGCGCGTGAGCGCGATCCGTTCGGGGCGCACCGACACCGTGACCGGCATCCCGAGCGGGCCCGAGATCCCGTGGCTCACGTACAGCCGGCTCGGCAGCTCCGGCGATTCGATGTACACGTGGTCGGGCTCGTCTTCGACGGTCACGCCTTCGAACAGGTTCGTCGAGCCGATGAATTCGGCCGAGAAGCGGCTGTTCGGATATTCGTACACTTCGTTCGGCGAGCCGATCTGCACGATCTGCCCTTCGCTCATCACCGCGAGGCGATTCGCCATCGTCATCGCCTCTTCCTGGTCGTGCGTGACCATGATGCAGGTGACGCCGACCCTGTTCAGGATGTTGACGAGCTCGATCTGCGTGCGCTGGCGGATCTGCTTGTCGAGCGCGGACATCGGCTCGTCGAGCAGCAGCAGCTTCGGCCGCTTGACCAGCGAGCGCGCGAGCGCGACGCGCTGCTGCTGGCCGCCCGACAGCTGATGCGGCTTGCGCTTCGCGTACTTGCTCATCTGCACGAGTTCGAGCACCGATGCGACGCGCTCCTTCAGCTCGGCCTTCGGCGTGCCTTCCTGCTTGAGACCGAACGCGACGTTCGACTCGACCGACATGTGCGGGAACAGCGCATACGACTGGAACATCATGTTCACGGGCCGCTTGTACGGCGGCATCTGCGCGAGGTCCTCGCCGTCGATCAGGATCTTGCCCGACGTGACCGTCTCGAGGCCCGCGAGCATCCGCAGCAACGTCGACTTGCCGCAGCCCGAGCTGCCGAGCAGCGCGAACAGCTCGCCCTGGCGCACGGTCAGGTTGACGCTGCGCACGGCTTCGGTGTCGCCGAATTTCTTGACGACGTCGACGATCTGGACAAAGGTCTCGGCGCGCGCATCGGCGCCGGAGGAGGAAACGGAGGACGGCGCGCCCGCGACCGGCGCACCCGACTGGCTATTCATGATGTGCTGCTTCTCTCCTGCGTTGAACGAACAAAGCCCCCGGGGGTACCAGGGGCTTCATGACTGCTGGGAACATCGGTGCGTGTCAGCGGCCCGACTTCAGCTCGGTCCACAGACGCGTCTGCAGACGCTGGATTTCAGGCGGCAGCGGCTTGAGCAGGAACAGCGTCTTCACGACGTCGGCCGGCGGATAGACGGCCGGGTCGTTCGCGACGTCGGGCCGCACGTACTTGCGGGCCTCGGCGTTGGCGCTCGGGTAGTACACCGCGTTCGTGATCGCCGCGTGAACCTTCGGATCCTCGATGTAGTTGATCCACTGCAGCGCGGCATCCTTGTCCTTCGCATCCTTCGGGATCGCCATCACGTCGAACCACACCGGCGCGCCGCCCTTCGGAATGTAGTACTCGATCTTGTACGGCTTCTTCGCTTCCATCGCGCGATGCTTCGCGATCACGACGTCGCCCGACCAGCCGAACGCGAAGCAGATGTCGCCGCCGACCAGGTCGTTGATGTAGCCCGACGAGTTGAATTGCGTGATGTACGGGCGGATCTTCTTCAGCACTTCCATCGCCGCCTTGTAGTCGGCCGGGTTCGTGCTCATCGGATCCTTGCCGATGTAGTGCAGTGCGGCCGCGAACATCTGGTCGGGTGCGTCGAGCACCGACACGCCGCAGGTCTTCAGCTTCGAGATGTTTTCCGGCTTGAACAGGATGTCCCAGTTGTCGAGCGGCACCTTGCCGAGCGCCTGCTGCGCCTTCGTCAGGTTGTACGCGAGACCGGTCGTGCCGTACGCCCAGGGTACCGAGAACTTGTTGCCCGGGTCCGCGCCGGCGACGAGCGCCATCAGTTGCGGATCGAGGTACTTGAGGTTCGGCAGCTTCGACTTGTCGAGCGGCGCGAAGATGCCGGCGGCGATCTGCTTGCCCGCGTAGTTGCTGGTCGGCACGACGATGTCGTAGCCCGAGCTGCCCGTCAGCAGCTTCGCCTGCAGCGTGTCGTCGCTGTCGTAGTTGTCGTAGCGGACCTTGACGCCCGTCTGCTTCTCGAAGTTCGGGATCGTGTCCTTCGCAATGTAGTCCGACCAGTTATAGACATTGAGCTGCGTATCCTTCGCCGATGCCGCCGATGCACCCACGCACAGCGCGAGCGCTGCGAACCGGCCCACTACCTTTGCTTTCATCCCGTTCTCCCTCCGACCGGACACGTTGCCCGGCTGCCGTCTGCCTCGTCATGGCGGCGCATTCTGGCGCGCCACCCCTCGAAAACCCCGAAAACTACCATCATTCGTGCCCCGTCACAAAAAAATCATGGCGGTGTCGCGCAAACGGAACAGATTCCCGCCGCCGGCCAGGCAGGCCGCCCGTGCGACGGGGCGTTCCCGGGGAATTCTATCGGTTAATCGGCGGCTGTCCACCGGGAAAAACAGGCGGCGGCTCGCGCGTTCGCCGGCCGGACGCGCGGGCCGCCCGGCGGCTGCGCCCGGCACCCGGCCGTACTGTCACGCCGCTGCACCAGTACGGCATGCTGGCCGCGCCCGCCCGACCGACCGGCCGCGATGCATTAAAATGGCGGCTGACGATTCAACTGCGTGAACCCTTCCGATGGCCTCCAATCTCCACGACCTGCCCGACAGCCCCTGCATCGGCGTGTGCTCGACCCTCTTCGACGAAGTCTGCAAGGGCTGCGGCCGCACGGCCGCCGAAGTGTCGAACTGGGTGTTCCTGAGCGACGACGAAAAGCGCGCGATCTGGGAGCGCATCTCGCGCGAAGGCACCGCGATGCGCTTCCAGTACGACAAGCTGTAAATCCGCCGCGCAAAAAAAGAGCGGCATGCCGACCGCCATGCCGCCAACCCCAACTCTGTTCTTTTCGCGCCGCGTCTAGAACTTCATCCCGACGCCCACGCCGACGATCAGCGGATCGATGTGCAGCGTGCCGATGCCCTTGTCGCCGAGCGTCGCATCGGTGCTCATCCAGATCTTCTTCACGTCGACGTTCACGAAGACCTTCTTCGTCACCTGCACGTCCACGCCGTACTGCAGCGCGGGGCCGATGCTGCTCTTGTTGATCGACACGCCCTGCCCGCCGACGTTGAGCCCGTTGTTGTAGAAGTACGTGTAGTTCACGCCCGCGCCGACGTACGGACGCACCTTGCCGGCATGATTGAAGTGGTACTGCAGCAGCAGCGTCGGCGGCAGCACGCCCACGCCGCCGAGATTGCCGACGCTCGACGTCATCTGGTGCCGCGACGTGCCGAGGATCAGCTCGACCCCGAGGTAGTCGCGGATCATGTACGTGAAATCGAGCTCGGGCACGATCGCGTTGTTCACGCCGACGTTGAGCGCACCCAGCGTGTCGCTCGCGCGTTCGTTCGGCTGGATGCTGATCGCGCGCAGTCGAACCAGGACATCGCCCTGATTGATGCCGTCGCCCGGCGAGGCCGCGTGCGACAGCGAAGGCATCGCGGCGAAAGCGGCTGCGACGGCCGCAGCGGTGACACAAGTTCGAATCGTTTTATGCATGGTACGGACCCCCAAAGAATGGTTTCCATTCTCCCTGTAGGGTCTTTTCGTCATCTTGATATCCGTCAAGCCAGCGTAAACGTGGGACGGTTTGCCGCAGGCTCCGCCGCACCGCCCGTCAGCAGCAGGTCGAGCAGATCGCGCACGCTGCGGATCGCACGGCCGAACGGCAACGCTTCGCGGCCGCGGAAGAACAGCCCGTTCGCGACGTCGCCGCGCAGCGCGGCCGCCATCCGCGTGTCGATGCAGAAATGGCCGAACTTCTCGATGCCGTCGCGCAAGCCGCATACGCTCAGGCATTCGAGCGCGGTCGGACAGCGCTGCTTCAGCGCGCCGAGCTTGGTACGGATGCGCGTCTCGTTGCGCAGGTAACGATCGAGCCACGGCGTTTTCACCGCGCGTGCGGGCAGCCCCGTCACGCTGACGAATTCGACGATGTCGTCGGGTGTCGCGTCGGCGAGCACGCGCTTGAAGTGCGGATGCGCATCGCCCTCTTCCGTCACCGCGAACGGTGTCCCCACCTGTACGCCGTTCGCGCCGGCCTCGAACACCGCGCGCACCGTGTCGTGACTGTTGATCCCGCCCGCAACGATCAGCGGGATCGTTTCGCGCGCGAGCCCGAGCGACGCCATCACCTGCGCGGTCTCGTCGAGCACGCGCGCGAAATCGAACCGGCCGTCGTGCATGTCGTCGATCTGCGTGACGCCGAGATGGCCGCCTGCATGCGCCGGATGCTCGATCACGATCGCGTCGGGCAGGCGCCCCTTCTTCATCCACTTCTTCAGCACCAGCGCGATCCCGCGGCTGTCCGACAGGATCGGAATCAGCGCGATGTCGTGTCCTTGCGTGAGATCGGGCAGGTCGAGCGGCAGGCCCGCGCCCATCACGATCGCATCGGCCCCCTCGTCGCATGCGACCCGCACGTAATCCGCATGTGCGCTCACCGCCTTCATCACGTTGACCGCGATCATCCCGCGCCCTTCGCCGTAGGTCTTCGCGAGGCGGATCTCGCGTGCGAGCGCCTCGAGGTTCGCGGCTTCGAGCGTCGCGCGATCGGGTTGTGCGCGGCAACGCGCGAGCAGGTCGGCATGATGGTGGCGCAGGTCGATGCTCGCGATCGTGCCGACCGCGCCTTCGCGCGCGACGCTGCCCGCGAGCCGGTGCGCGGAAATGCCGACGCCCATGCCGCCCTGCACGACAGGCAGCAAGGTGCGGCCGCGAATCGTCAGCGGCGGAAAGGAAGTGCGTACGGTCATCGGTTACCTCATCGGAACATCGGAACCGCGATGATCGACGATCCACCGACGCGCACCTTGACGGCCGTCAATAAAAAAACGGCACGCGAGCGTGCCGTTTCCGGTTCAGGCCGTGATTGAGGCCGTGAGCAACGCTCAGGCCGGCTTCGCGGGCTTGAGCTGCATCGACTTGTACTCGAGATATTCTTCGAGCCCGTACACGCCGTTCTCGCGGCCGTGCCCCGACTGCTTGTAGCCGCCGAACGGCGCGGCCATGTTCCACGTGCCGCCGTTGATGTCGACCTGCCCGGTGCGGATGCGGCGCGCGATGCCCATCGCGCGTTCGTCGCTGCCGGCCCACACCGCGCCGCCGAGCCCGTACGGCGAATCGTTCGCGATCCGCACGGCCTCGTCTTCATCGCGATACGTGATGATCGACAGCACCGGCCCGAAGATCTCTTCCTGCGCGATCGTCGATTTCGGATCGACGCGGCCGAACACCGTCGGCTTCACGAAGAAGCCCTTCGCGAGCCCCTCCGGCAAACCGGTGCCGCCCGTCACGAGCTCCGCGCCTTCGTCGATCCCGCGCTGGATGTAGTCCTGCACACGCTGCTGCTGCACGGCCGATGCCAGCGCGCCGAGACGCGTCGCATCCTGCCGCGGATCGCCGGCGACGTAGGTTTCGGCCGCCGCCTTTGCGATCGCGCGCGCCTCGTCGTAGCGCGCTTCCGGCACCAGCATGCGCGTGTGCGCCGAGCAGGTCTGCCCAGCGTTCAGGTAGCACGCGTTGACCGTGCCCTTCACCGCCGTCGCGAAATCGGCATCGTCGAGGATCACCGAGGCCGACTTGCCGCCCAGCTCGAGCGCGACGCGCTTGACGCCCGCGGCCGCCAGCTCGGCCACGCGCTTGCCGGCGCGCGTCGAACCCGTGAACGACACCATGTCGACGTCCGGATCGGTGGCCAGCACCTCGCCGACCACCGGGCCGTAGCCGCACACGAGGTTGAACACGCCGGCCGGCAGCCCGGCTTCGTGAATCGCCTCGGCGAGCATGAACGCGTTGAGCGGCGCAACCTCGGACGGCTTCAGGACCACCGTGCAGCCGGCCGCGAGCGCCGGCGCGACCTTCAGCGTCACCTGGTTGAGCGGGTAGTTCCACGGCGTGATCGCCGCGACGACGCCGACCGGCTCGCGCACGACGAGCGAATTGCCGACCTGTGCCTCGAATTCGAACGACTCGGCGAGCTTCGCGTACGCCTTCCAGTTGTAGATCGGGCCGCCGACCTGGATCGCGCGCGACAGCTTGATCGGCATCCCGACTTCGCCGGTGATCGACTGCGCGAGTTCCTCGCTGCGCGCCTGCAGATGCTCGACGATCTTGCGCAGGTAGCCCGCGCGCGTGGCGGGCGGCGTGGCCGCCCATGCGTCGAAGGCTGCGCGCGCCGCGCGGATCGCATCCTGCGCGTCGGATGCGACGCCTTCCGGAATCCGGCCGATCACGGCTTCGGTGCCCGAGTCGATCACGTCGATCGTGCCGGTGCCGGCCGGTTTGCGCCACGCGCCGTCGATATAGAACTGGTCGTAGATTTTCATCGTTTTCCGCCTCCAGGAAAGCCGACATTCTAGCGAGCGTTTCGGTCGGCCGGTATGACGATTGACAGCCATTCGAAAGCTCTTTAGCCTCGGCGCCTCATTCATCATAAGAAAGGAGAATGCCTTGAGCATCCTGACCAAAATCGAGGGCGGCTATCTTCAGGTACTGCGCGTGATCGTGCTGTTGTTCGCGACCGCGGTCCTGATCGGCGGGGTCATATTCGGCGCGGTCGCACTCGATGCGCGCCTGTCGAAACCGCCGAAGGTCGATTCGGCCATCCAGGTCGATCCAGCATCGTTCGCGTGGGAGAACGACGCACCCGCCAAGGCCACGCCGGCCGCCGACGGCGCGGCAGCCAAGGACGACAACGCGTCGCCCGCGCTGCGCCTGTCGACGCAACTGTCCGGCATCGTGCAGAAGCACGGCCGCGCGGCCCTGTCGTCGGACTACGCGGTCGATCGCGACGCATACGAGCCGTCGTTCCAGCGCGTGCTCGGCGACGACGACCATCCTGACGTCGCGTACTACGAGCAGCAGATCGCGTATCTCGACAAGGTGCTGTCGCGCGCGGACGTCGCGGCCAGCGTCAAGAAGAAGGTCACCGGACACGGCGACGAATATGCGCGCGAGCAGGCGTACACCGACGTCGTGTCGGCGGTCATGCGCGACTTCTCCGAGCGCTACGACGCACGCCGCACCGCGATCGACAACGAGAAGAAGGCCGCGGAAGAAACGGCGGCCGAGAACGGCCAGACCGCGCGCTACGCCGGCGTCGCCGCACTCGTCGCGCTGTACTCGTTCGTGTCGCTCGCGGTGCTGATCATCCTGATCCGCGTCGAGCGCAGCATCCGCTCGATCGCGCGCGCCACGCACACGACGACCTGAACCGCCTCATCCGCAGCCCGCGCGCCGGGCTGCGGCGAGCCCGGCAACGGGCCCGCTTCGCAGCGCAAGCGGCCGTTCCCCGGCCGCATCCTGGCGCGTGGTTCGTCACGCGCTCCCGCACTTTCCGTTCCCGCTGCCCCCCTCACTTCGCCGTCGGCCATCCACGCCCGCGCAGCGTCCGTTTCGTCACCGCCATGTCAGCATCCGCCCGGGTGCGCGGCCGGGCCCGCATCGTGCTATGTTTTTATTATCGGCACCGGCTCATTGCAACCGGCGCCGCCCGGAATCGACGTATTTCGTGAGCGCTGCCATGTCCGACGCACCCCATATCCTCGGCTCGCAAGACCGCCTCGAGCTGCTTTGCTGGCTCACCTGCGGCAACCTCGGCGCGTTTTACCTCAACGAATCGTGGCCGGACGCCACGTTCCAGGTCCAGGCCGCGCACCGCTGGCTCGACCGCCATCACCGTCAGGCCGACTGGCTCGTGGTCGCCAGGCTCGCCGCGCTCGCGCAGGACATCGCGAAGCGGCATGCCGGGTTCGTCGATGCGTCGTGGGCGCGCGACGCGGTCGAGGAAATCGTCGATACCGACGATCTCGACTATCGGGCGAAACTCGTGCAATGGGTCTATGAAGACTGCTGCAAGGCGCTCGCCGACAAGCGGCTGGCCGATTGAGTCCATGCGCGCGGGCCGCGGCATCGCGCGGCCGCCCGTCTTTGCGTCGATGATGTGCGCGTGACAGCCGGCATGACCTGCGCAGGTACGTCGCGCACCCGGCACCGCCACGCGCCGGAAAACTTACAGCAGCGACTTCGCCTGCGTCAGCACCTTGTCGCAGATCTGCTTGGTCACCTGCTGCTTCAGGCCGCCGCCGCTCAGGTCGAGCTTGCTGCCGTTGCCGGCGTCGAGGACGCCGCTCGCGCCGCTGGTATAGCCGCTGTCGGACGACGCGTTGCCGCCGAGCTTGCCCATCAGCGCGTCCTTCACCGACGACGCGCCGCCGGACGCCCCGCCGAGATAGTTGTTCTGGATGCAGAACTGCAGCAGGCCCGCGACGTTGCCGGTGCTGCCCGGCATCAGCGACGCACCGCCACCGCCCGTCAATGCGCCGCCGAGGCCGCCAAGGTTGCCGAGCGCACCGCCTGCGCTGCTGCCTGAATCGCCGCCGCCGCCGACCTGCTTCAGGACGTCGCCAAGTTGTGCATGCGCCACCGAAAACGGCGCGAGCAATCCGATCAGCGCGCCGGCAAGGGTCGCGCGGTATAGACGTGCATTCATGTGAAGCCTCCCGGTTGTGATTGCATGAGTACCGCGAATCGAATTCAAGGATACTCAATCAACCGGGGCATGACAGCCTTCGGACGCGGCCTGAAACGTCAGGCATCGTGATATCGCCACAATTTGACAAAGCTTGACGTCACGCGTCGGCTCTCCGGCCCTCGTTCGCGCCGCACGTATCGCGGCGAGTCGCCCGGCGCGCGCAGGTGCGCCGCTATGCGTCCGCCGCACGCGCTCCCGGCCATGAAGCGGCAACGGAAACGAGTGCCAGCATCACGCCGATCGACGCGAACGGCATGGCCGGATGCAGCTCGTACAGCATCGCGCCGGCCAGCGGCCCGATCACCATGCTGAGCCCCTGGGCCATCGACATCGCGCCCGCGCACGCAGCCTGCTCGTGCGGCGCCACCCGCGCACTCGCCAGTGCCGCCACGGCCGGAAACGCCGCGCCCATCCCGCATGCCGCGACGAGATAGCTCGCACACAGCGTGAGCGGCTGCGTGGCCTCGGCCATCAGCACCGACGCGAATCCGGCGCCGCCCGCGAGCGCGCCCCAGCGCAGCCACTGCACGGGCGCAACCGACCGGAAGCGCCCGACCAGCGCCTGCGTCACGATCAGCCCGAGGCCCGCGCTGCCGAGCGCATACCCGGTCGTGAGCGGCGCGGCCTGCGCGCTCACGCCCAGGCGGTCGATCACGTAGAACCCGAGTGCGCTGTTCGCGATCATGACGGCGCTGTAAAGCGCCAGCGCGCCGAACCAGGGCAGCCGCAGGCGCGGCTCGGTCGGTTTCAGGCGAGGCGGTGCCTGCCGTACCGCGCCGTCGTGACCGTCGCGCCGGCCGCGCAACCCGGCCAGCCCGGCGAGCGGCAACACCGCGAACACGGCCAGCGCAAGCGTCATGTCGTACCCCGCGATCCAGCCCGCGAGCGGCGGTGCGATCACCATCCCGACGGCGCCCGCGGCACCGAACCGGGCGATCGCCGCCGCGCGCCCCGCCACGGCCGTGCGGTCCGCGATCCACGCGGTCGCGGCGACCGGCAAGCCCGCATAGCAACCGCCCATCGCCGCACGCGTGACGAGCAGCGCGACGAAGCCGACCCAGACGGCCGGCACGGCCGTACCGCCGTCGCGCAGCGCCCAGCCGACGTACGCCGTCAACAGCAGCGAGCTCGCGATGAAGCCGCCGATCGCCGCGCGCATGGCCGGCAGCCGTCCGCGCAGATCCGCGACCCGCGCCCAGCGCGGCGCGACCAGCATCCACACGAGCCCGACAATGCCGATGATCGCACCGACGTGCAGCGGTTCGAGATGCATGCGCCGCGCCATCGGGCCCGCGATCGTGACGAACGCATAGGTTCCCGCCACCATCGCGAAGTTCGCGAGCAGCAGCGGCAAAAATGACGCGCCGGCCTCGGCCGGCGGGTTCAGGGTGTCAGCGGAAGGGGTCGACATGATTCGTTCGTGTTGGAGTCGCGTTGGAGAAATGAAGGAGGCCGGCCGGTGCCGGCCACGGTCAGCCCGCTCGCGCGAGCAGGCGGTTGCGTGCATGCAGCAACGCATCCGCGGTCGCGTCCCAGCCGATGCACGGATCGGTCACCGAGCAGCCGTAGCGCAGCGCGCCGCCGAGCGGCTGCGCGCCCGTCTCGATGAAGCTTTCGAGCATCACGCCGCGAATCGCGTCGTCGCCCGCGCGCATCTGCTCGACGACGTCGTCGAGCACGGCGAGTTGCCGCATCGCCTGCTTGCCGCAGTTCGCGTGCGAACAATCGATCAGCACGTTCGCCGGCAAGCGGCTGGCCCGCAACGCGTCTGCCGCGGCCGCGACCGATGCCGTGTCGTAGTTGGGTCCGTGTCGGCCGCCGCGCAGCACGAGATGCGCATGCGGATTGCCGGCGCTGTGCAGCAGCGCGGGACGGCCGGCCCCGTCGATCCCGATGAACGTGTGCGGCCGCATGCTGGCCAGCATCGCGTGAGCCGCGACGTCGATCTGGCCGTCCGTCCCGTTCTTGAAACCGACCGGCATCGGCAAACCCGAAGCCATCTCGCGATGGATCTGCGACTCGGTCGTGCGGGCGCCGACCGCCACCCAGCTCACCAGATCGCCCAGATAATGCGGCGTCATCACGTCGAGCGCTTCGGTCGCAGCCGGCAACCCGATCGCATTGATGTCGGCGAGCAGCTGCCGCGCGGTGCGCAGGCCGTCCTCGATGCGATGGCTGCCGTCGAGCCCCGGATCGTTGATCAGCCCTTTCCATCCGACCGTCGTGCGCGGCTTCTCGAAGTACACGCGCATGACGACGCAGAACGTGTCCCGCACCGCATGCGCGAGCGCGGCGAGACGCCGTGCGTAGTCGAGCGCGGCGTCGGGATCATGGATCGAGCACGGGCCGACGACGACGATCCGGCGCGCATCGCGCCGCTCGAGGATCGCCCGCAACTGCGCGCGCCCCGCGTCGACGGTCGCCCGCGCGGCGAACGAGGCCGGCACGTCGCGGCGCAGCGCGTCGGGTGACGGCAGCGGCGCGCCGACGCGCAGCCGCTCGTCATGATGCGGCTGCACGAATGCGCCCGCCGCGCCCTGTTCGGTAGTGGCAGTGAAGTGTTTCATGACGAGGGCTCCGGAAACCGTTCGCGCGTCATGCGCCGAGCGTCGCGCCGCCGTCCACGCACAGCGTGTGCAGCGTCACGTGACGCGACGCGTCGGACAGCAGGAACAGCACGGCTTCGGCGATATCGTCGGGAATCGCGATGCGGCCGAGCGGAATACCGTTCCGGTAGGTGTCGAGCGCCCCCGCGATGACGCCCGCCGGGCCTTCCGGGCCATGCCAGAGCTGACGCTGCATCGGCGTGTCGGTCGATCCCGGCGCGACGATGTTGCAGCGAATGCCGTGTCCGGCCAGTTCGAGGCCGAGGCAACGGGTGAACTGATGGGCTGCCGCCTTCGATGCCGCGTACGCCGCCATCTGCGTGCGCGGCACGAGCGCCGCATTCGATCCGACGGTCACGATGGCGCCCACCCGGCGCGCGACCATCAGCGGCGCGACCGCGCGCGACAGATGAAACACGCCGTCGGCATTGACCGCGAAGCAGTGCGCCCAGTCATCGTCCGTCAGCGACGCCGCGCTTGAAAGCCGCAGCACGCCGGCAACGTTGGCGAGCATGCCGATCGGGCCGACAGATGATTCCACCCGTTCGACGGCCGCCTGCACCGCACGCGCGTCGGCGACGTCGACCGAAAACGCGTGCACGCGCCCGGGCATCGGCGGGTGGTCGGCGATCGTACGCGCCAGCGCGTCGCCGTCCATGTCGAAGGCGGCCACGTCCACGCCGTGCGTGGCAAGCGCGCGCACGACCGCGGCGCCGATGCCGCGCGCCGCACCGGTCACGACGGCGATACCTGCCGGGAAAGTCAGGTTCGGATTGCTGTTCATCGATTCGAATTCCGTGATTGAAGATCCGGGCCCGCCGTTGCGGCGAGCCGTTCGGTGAGGATGGCGCCGATCGCCGCCATCGATTCGGGGTCCGACATGCCGTCGTGCGAGCAGTCGAGCGCATGGCAGGTCAGCGTCCCCGCAGGCCGATGCGCATGCCAGCGCTCGGGCGTCGGCATGCCCTGCCGCTTGCGGGTCGCGTTGAAGAGCAGCAGTTCGCCGTCGTAGCGCGGCGTCGATGCCGCGCGAAACAGGCGCATCTGCCGCAGCGTCGCCGCGACGAACGCATCGAGGCCGGCGCCGCCGAGCGCCGCGAACGGGCTGTTCGCGCGCAGCAGGCGTTGTCGCAGCACGGTGTCGGACAGGTCGGCCGTATCGAAGTCGCCATTGACGGTCAGCAGGATCCGCAGCGCGTCGCCGCAGGCCGGCATCGGCTGCGCCGTCCATGCCGACGACGGATAGCTGTCCATCAGCGCGAGCGTACCGACCGCGTCGCCGTCGCACGCCAGCGCCGCGGCGACGCCATACGCCAGCGCGCCGCCAAGCGACCAGCCCAGCAGGTGATACGGCCCGTCGGGCTGCAATGCCCTTACGCGCCGCACATAGGTTTGCACCAGTGCGTCGAAATCGGCTGCATCGCGCGTGTCGTCGACCGAAAGCTGCAACCCGTCGATCGTCGCGTCGGGCAGATAGGCGGCCAGCCGCAGGTAACTCCACGCGAGGCCATCGGCCGGATGGATGCAGATGAGCCGCGGCGCAGCGCCCGAGCCCGACTGGATCGCCAGGTGCGGCGCGAACGCGTTGCGCTCGGTGCGCGGCCGGTACGCCAGCGGCGTGCGCAATGCGGCTGTCAGCATCGCGATCGTCGGATGCCGGAACAGCATCGAGACGGGCACGTCGCGCCCGAGTTCCGCCGCGAGCCTCGCGCTCGCCTGCATCGCTTGCAGCGACTTGCCGCCGATGTCGAAGAAATTGCTGCCCGGCGTCAGCGCGACATCGCCGAGCACGTTCCGCCACACGGCCATCACCTGCCGCTCGAGCGCGCCGGCGCGCGGATCGTCGGCCGCCTCGTCGCGGCGCGCATCGGCGCGCTGCAGCGCGTTGCGATCGATCTTGCCGTTCGCGTTGCGCGGCAGCCGTTCGAGCACGTGCCAGCGGTCCGGAATCGCCGCTGCCGGCAGCCGCTGCGCCAGTTGCATGCGCAACGCGGCCGGCTCGGCCGACCCGGCGACGAACGCCGCGAGCGTCACCGTGCCGGCACCGCTGCGGGAAGCGACGACCGCCGCCTCGCGCACGTCCGGTTCGCGCAGCAGCGCGTCCTCGATCTCACGCGGGTCGATGCGCACGCCGCTGATCTTCACTTCGTGATCGATCCGGCCTTCGAAATAGAGCCGGCCGTCGCGCAGCGTCGCGAGATCGCCGGTGCGGTACGCACGCTGCCCGCCGCGCGGCAACGTGACGAAGCGTTCCGCCGTCAGCGCGGGGTTGCCCGCATACGCGAGCGCCAGCCCGTCGCCGCACAGCACCAGCTCGCCAGTGCACCCCGCGGCGACCGGGTACGCGCGCCCGTCGACGATGCACGCGTCGACGCCCGCACGCGGCGTGCCGATCGGCACCGGCTCGCCCTCCTGCCAGACTGCCTGCGGGCCGCCGACGCATGCCGCGGTCGCGATGATCGTCGCCTCGGTCGGTCCGTAGGTATTGAGCAGCACCCGGTCCGGCAGGTGCGCGCGCCAGCGCCGGATCCGCTCCGGCAACGCGGCCTCGCCGCCGATGATCGTCAGGCGCACACGGTCGAGGCGCTGCGCATGGCGTGCGTCGAGCGCATGCGCGAGCACGTGCCAGTAGGCGGTTGGCAGGTCAAGCACGGTGATGCCGCGCCGCTCGACTTCCGCCGTGAACGTGTCGACCGAATCGAGCATCGCATCGTCCCGCAGCACGAGCGTCGCGCCATGGCACAGCGTGGCGAAGACTTCCTCGAAGCTCGCGTCGAAATGCAGCGGTGCGAACTGCAGCACGCGATCGCCCGGCCCGATGCAATACAGGTCGCGTGTGCTCGCGACGAACTGGCCGAGCGCGCCGCGCCCGGTCAGCACGCCGTTCGGGCGGCCGGTCGATCCCGACGTGTACAGCAGATACGCGGGCAGCGAATCCGGCACCGGTGCGTCGCCGGTCGGCGCATGCCGCGTCGCCAGCGCGCGCGCCGCGTCGAGATCGAACACCGGGCACGCGCCCGCACATGCGCGGTGCGCGCCACGCGTGATGACGATCGCCGGCGACGCGTCCGCGAGCATCGCAGCCGTGCGTTGCGGCGGCCCGTCCGGGTCGAGCGGCACGATGACGGCGCCCAGCTTCAGGACGGCCAGCATGGCAGCGATCACGTCCGGCGCACGCGGCGCCGCGATCGCGACGCGCGTCTGCTGCGTCACGCCACGCCGGGCGAGCGCGTCCGCCAGCGCCGCGGCGTCGGCGAGCAACGTGCGATAGTCGACACGACGCTCCCCGGCTTCGATCGCCGTGTGCGCAGGCGCGTCGCGTGCCGCGCGTTCGATCAGCGCGATCACGTCGTCGTGCGGCCCGGGGAGCGGCGCGCCACGCACGATCGACGGCGGCGGCATGTCGTCGAGCAGGCGCGCGACCGGTTCGTCGGCCGCGCACGCGGCGAACGTGTCGAGCCAGTCCACGAAGCTTTGCACGTACGCCGCCAGCGTATCAGCGTCGTACGCATTTGGATTGGCCTCGAGCGTCAGATGCCACGCGCCGCCGCGCACGGCGAGCGTCACGTTCAGGTCCTTCACCGGCCCGCCGCTTACCGCGCGCGTATCGCTCGCCAGCCCGCGAAACGCGACCTGCCGCTCGAACGGCATCACGTTGACGGCCTGGTTGAACAGGAACACGTTGCGCTCGAGCAGGCCCAGATCGCCGCGAATCCAGCCGTACCGGTAAACCAGGTGCGGCCGAATCGCGCGCAGCTGATCCGAGCAGGCACGCGCGAGATCGCGCGGCGAATGGCCTGCGTCGACATGCACGCGAAACGGCACGATATTCATCGCCATGCACGGCACGCCGAGCGCCGGCGTGCCGAGCCGGTTCATCACCGGCAACCCGAGCGTCAGGTCGCGCTGCCCGCCCTGTCTTGCCAGCCAGATCCCGGTCGCGCACAGCAGCCACGCGTTCCAGTCGACGCCCGCATGCGCCGCCGCATCCCTGAGCCGCGCCAGCCGGGCGCCGTCGATCACGCGCGTGGCCCGCGACGCATCGGGCGCCACGTCCTGCTTCGGCGCGAGCTCGAGCGGCGCGGGCAGGTCGCGCAGATATCCGCGCCAGAACGCGCGATCGGCTTCGAAGCCGCCGTTCGCGCGATAACTCGCCTCGGCTTCGACCACGCGATCCACACGCCAGTCGGGCAACGTCGGCACGGGCGCCTTGCCGACACGCGCGTTGTAGCGTGCCGCGACGGCTTGCTGCAGGAGCCCGTAGCCGAAGCCATCCAGCACGATGTGATGGACCTGCAGATACCACCAGTGCCGCGTCGGCGAGAGTCGCAACAACGCCGTGCGATACAGCGGATCGGACGTGACATCGCAGCACACCGACAGCGAGGCCTTCATCCAGTCCCGCGCCGCCTGCCCGGGATCAGCCTGCATCGACAGGTCCACGAGCGGCAGCCGCGTGGCCGGCGCGCGGCGATATTGCCAGAGCGTATCGTCGGCCCACGCGAAACGCATGTGCAGCGCGTCGGCATGATCGAGCACCGCCTCGACGCTCCCGGTGAGCGCATCGACGTCGAGCGCGCCGTCAAGTTCGACGGTTTCGGCTGTCAGGTAGCCCGGATCGTCGGGATCGACCTGTTGCGCGACCCAGATTCCGTATTGCGCGGATGTCGCGCGTATCGGCCGTTCCATCGGTCGTTCTTCGAGTTGCATGAATGGAGATATCGCGAATAAGCGTTGAACCGGAAATGCACGCCGTCACTCGGCCTGCTGCCACGCAATCACGAGTTCGCGATTGCGGGACATCAGCACCAGGTGCTCGTCCATCACGTACTGGATCTGCGCGAGCTTGTCGGCCGTATCGGCTTCGCAGCGCATCCGCAACCGATCGTCGGTCCGCTGCATCCGGCAGGTGCCGTACGGGAAGTCGACGGTCGCACGGTGCGCGTCGAACACGACGGGCACCTTGATCGCGTAGTGCTTGCACAGCTTGAACAGCACGCGATCGGCCTGCGCCAGCGTGACTTCCGCCGTGCTGGCGAACGGCGCCGGACGGATGCCGGGCATGTCGTGCCCGGTCATGCGGGCACCTGCGCGGTGCGTTGCAGCAGGCGCGTCCACGCTTCCAGCGTCGGCTGTTCGGCGAGTTGCACGAACGTGACGTCGTGCCCGTCGGCGCGCCACTGCTCGACGAACGTCATCATGCGAATCGAATCGACGCCGCAATCGACGAGGTTGGCGTCCGCGCTCAGCGTCGCGGCCGGCATGCGCAGGCTTTCGGCGACCAGCCGCGCGACGTCGTCGAGGGTCGGCGTCGCGAGATCGTCGTGGGCAGCACTGACGAGCGTGTCGACCGACACGACGCTGCCGCAGCGTCCCGCGACGTACTCGAGCGCCATCCGGTGCTCGCGCTCCGAGAAATCCGCGAGCGCATCGCCGACGAAAAACGGCTTGATGTCGCGCATGAAGGCGTCGCACGCAGTCATCAGGCAGCCGATGTGCGCGTAGATCCCGCAGATCGCAAGCTGGTCGCGCCCCTGTGCGCGCAGCCGGGCATCGAGATCCGAGCGCCGGAATGCGCTGTAGCGCCATTTGTCGAGCACCGTGTCGCCGGGCGCCGGTGCGACGATCTCGCTGATCGCCGCGCGCGCCGGCTGCGCGGTCAGTCCCGGGCCCCACATGTCGGTCAGGAGCGCGCGATCCGCCGGCGCCTGGGTCGCCGGCTGCGCGGTGTAATAAACGGGCATCCCCGTCGCATGCGCGAAATCGATCAGGCGCCGCACGCCGGTCAGCAACGACGGCACCGGCGCCGCGCCGCGATCGTAGAAGTCGAGGAAATAGTCCTGCATGTCGTGCACGAGCAGCGCCGCGCGGTGCGGCTCGAATTGCCAGGTCACGCGGTTGGCCGGCAGGTCGGCCGGCATCGGATAGGAAGCGATTTTCGGAATGGCCATGTTGGAATGCGTCGTGAAGCGACGTAACAATGAATGGATCGGGAATTGCCTCGGCACCGGACGTCAGGCAGGCAGGTCGGCCAGGCAATCGGCGATGCGTTGCCGCAACGCCCGCTTGTCGATCTTGCCCACCGGGGTCTTCGGGAACGCGTCGACGAACTCGATCCGGTCCGGCACCTTGTAGGTCGCGACGCCCTGCTCGCGCACGAACCGCACGAGATCCGCCGCGCTCGGTGCCGTCGTACCGCGAATCACGTACGCGCAACTGCGCTCGCCGAGATACGGATCCGGCATCGGCACGAGTGCCGCGTCGGCAACCCCCGGATGCGCCAGCAGCAGGTGCTCGATCTCCTCCGCGGGAATCTTTTCGCCGCCCCGATTGATCTGGTCCTTCGCGCGCCCCTCGACGACGAGATAGCCGCCGTCGGTGATCCGCACGCGATCGCCGGTGCGATAGAAGCCGTCCGCGGTGAACGCGCGCGCGTTGTGCGCCGGCGCGTCGTAGTAGCCACGGATCGTGTACGGGCCACGCGTCAGCAGGTGACCGACCTCGCCCGGTACGACCGGCCGATCGTCGTCGTCGACCACGAGAATCTCGTCGTCCGGCGAGATCGGCCGCCCCTGGGTCGCGATCACGACGTCGCGCGGATCGCCCAACCGCGTGTAGTTGACGAGCCCTTCCGCCATCCCGAATACCTGCTGGAGCTGCGCGCCGAAGCCGTCCGCCGCGCGCGCGGCCAGTGCCGGATCGAAGCGCGCCCCGCCGACCTGCACGAGTTCGAGACTCGCCGGCGCGCCGCCGCGCCGCGCCACGGCCGTCAGCCACACGAGCACGAGCGGCGGCACGAGCGCGACCACGGTCACGCATTCACGTTCGATCAGCTCGAATGCAACGTCGGGGCTGGCGCTGTCGCACAGCACGACCGTGCCGCCCGCGTCGAAGACGCCGAACGAGCCCGGCGAGCTGAGCGCGTAGTTGTGCGCGGCCGGCAGCGCGGCGAGATAGACGGTGCGTTCGCTCAGCCCGCAGATGCGTGCGCTCTCCCGCACGCTGTACAGATAATCGTCGTGCGTGCGCGGGATCAGCTTCGGCGTGCCCGTGCTGCCACCGGACAACTGCAGGAACGCCACCTCGTGCGCGAGCGGCCCGGGCGGCAATGCGGCGTCCGGCGCATCGGGCAGATCGAGCCCGGCGTTGCCCGGCGTCGTGAACAACACGTGCTTCAGCGTCGGCGCGTCGGCCTGCACGTCGCGCGCGAGCGACCGGTAGTCGAAACCATCGTGAGATTGCGCCGCGATGTAGGCGACCGCGCCCGCGTGCTGGCAGAAGAAACCGATCTCGCGACGCCGGTGCGCGGGCAATGCAAAGACCGGCAACGCGCCGATGCGGAACAGCGCGAACGTCGTCGCGAAGAAGGCCGCGCAGTTCGGCAATTGCAACACCACGCGATCGCCTGGCGCGATGCCCGCCGCACTCAGCGCGCGCGCAATGCGTTGCGCCTCGCGCGCAAGCGTCCGGTACGACCAGCGCAGGTCGCCCTGCACGAGCGCCGTCCGTTCGCCGAATTGCGCGACGCGCGCATCGAACCACCGGGCGAACGATTCGCCGCGCCAATAGCCCTTTTTCCGGTACGTGTCGGCCAGCGCGGCCGGCCACGGCGTGCCATGCGCGATCGTCATGCCGCCTCCCGGGCGCCGCCCGATGCCGCGTCGTGGCGAATCCCCAGCGCATCCAGCATCGTCCTGAACTTGGCCGCCGTTTCGGCCCGCTCGCCTTCGGGCGTCGACTCGGCGACGACACCCGCTCCGGCATAGAGCCGCAGCGTGCGATCGAACGCCTGCGCGCAACGGATCGTCACGATCCATTCGCCATCGCCGCGCGCATCGACCCAGCCGAGCATCCCCGCGTAGAACCCGCGGTCGAACGGCTCGGCCGCGCGAATGCACGCGCGGGCCGCATCACGCGGCGCACCGCAGACCGCCGGCGTCGGATGCAGCGCAAGCGCGAGCGTCAACGCGTCGGCTTCCGTTTCGCCGCGCACTTCGGTGGACAGGTGCCACATCGTTTCGGTGTGCATCAGCGACGGGCGCGCCGGCACGTCGAGATGCCGGCAGTACGGCGCGAGGCTGTCGCGCACCGCCTCGACGACGACCCGGTGCTCGTCGAGATCCTTGGCCGAATCCAGCAGCGCCTCTGCGCGACGGCGGTCCTCGACGGGGTCGCGGCTGCGCGGCGCGGAGCCGGCCAGCGGATTCGCGCGCACGATGCCGCCGAAGCGGTTCACGAGCAGCTCCGGGCTCGCGCCGAGCAGCGTGCGCCCCTCGCCGAGATCGACCGAAAACGTATAGCCGTGCGGGTTGCGGGCCGCGAGACGCGCGACGAGCGGCGCGACCTCGACCGGCTGCTCGCCGTCGACTTCCAGCGTGCGCGCCAGCACGACCTTGTCGAGCTCGCCCGCGCGAATGCGCGCGACCGCGTGCGCCACTGCATCGGCATAGGCATCGGCCGCCGGCACCTCTCGCGTCGCATAGCGCAGCCCGGACGGTTCCGGCGCCCGCGGCACGCCGCGCGGTGCCGCACGCAGCATCGTGTGCGCCACCCGCAGCGCGGCCGGCGCATCGGCGTCGAACGGTACGGCGCCGACCACCGCCGCGCCGGCATGCCCTTGCGCCTGCGCACGGCGCAGCGCCTCCGTCACGCGCGCGGCCAGCGGCGTATCCGCATGCGGAATCGCTTCCGCAGGATCGGCTGCGAGCAGCGTATGGGCCGGTGTCGCGAGAAACAGCGGCGCATCCGCGCGATACAGATCCCACATGTTTTGGGGTGCTAATAGATCGGCAGGACGGGATATTGCATTCATCGCATTCATCTCCAGATTGAAGGGCCGGCGCGGCGTCGCCCCGGCCGTGTCGTCACATTTCGGCGGTGAGGCTCACCGCGACGCGGCGCCCCTGATCGACCAGCCAGTTGCCGTTCAGGCCGGTCGTGCGCGTGCGATCGTCGATCGGAACCATCTTGTTGGTCAGGTTCAGCACCGCGAAGTTGACGGAGAAACGCTTGTCGATCCGGTAGCGGCCGCCGAGATCGAAGGTCGTCGTCGACGGCCGTTCGCGGACACCCTGCGCGCCGTTGCGGAACGCCGCCCAGGACTCGCTGCCGATGTAGTTCGCCGTCGCGTACAGGTCGAGCTTGGCGGTCGGCGTCCAGTCGACCTGCACGTTGAATTTGTGCTTGGGCGTCTTGTCGAGCGGATAGCCGTCGAGCGAGCTGCCGTTGAACGCCTTCTCGCCGCTGCCTTCGCGACGCGACTGCGTCAGCGTGTAGGTGCCCGACACCTTCAGCGTGCGCATCACGCGCGTGCCCGCGCCAAGTTCGAGGCCGTACAGCTTGACCCGGTCGATGTTGTCGTACACGTAGATGTTGCGGCCCGGCGAGCGCGGATCGGCCTTGCCCGTGTCGTAGCTGGCCACCTTGTTCTTGAACAGGTTGTTGAAGAGTGTCAGCCCTGCATACGTGTCGCCGAGGTCGTAGCGCACGCCGAGTTCCTCGGTCAGGCTCGTCTCGGGCTTGAGATCCGGATTGCCGCACAGCGTGCCGGGCATCGCCCCCGCCGCGCCGCCCGACGTCATGCAGTAGCCACCCGTGCTCTGGCGCAACGACGGCGGCCGGAAGCCCGTCGACACGCCGCCACGCACCGTCCACGCCTGGCTGAGCTGGTAGACGCCGTAGATGCGCGGGCTCACGTGGCTGCCGTAGCGATCGTCGTGATCGAGCCGCACGCCGGTCGTCAGCGTGAACCGGTCGTTGAAGAAGTAGTCGTTCTCGCCGAACAGCGCCCACGCATTGCGCCGGATCCGGTCCGAGTTCGCCGCATGGCCCTGCGGCACCGCATCCTGGCGCGCCACGCCCGACAGCGTCGACCAGATATGCTGGCCGCCGACCGTCAGGATGTTGCGCTCGCCCCACCACGGCACCTCGGCCTTGCCTTCGAGGATCGTGTCGGTCAGCGCGGGCCGGATCGCGTCGCGGCCGGTGGGCGTCCACTGGTCCTGCACGCCGCGCTCGCCATAGAGCGACAGCGTCGTGTTGCCGAAACCCCAGCGACCGTCGTGCGTGATGCCCCAGTAGTCGCGCACGTGACGCGTCTCGGTCAGCGCCGTCGCGGCGGTGCGTGGCGTGAGCGGCGCCGCGCTCTTGCCCGGCGTGCTCAGGTAGGTGAGCTGCTCGCGCCCGATGTTCACGCTCACGTCCTGGTTGCGCGTGGGCTTCGCCGCCAGCTTCACGTCGAAGCTGCCGATCCGCTGCCCGTTCGCGCCGCCCGTGCCGCTTTTCGCGTAGAAGATGTCGTCCTCGCCGCGATGCAGGAGCCGGCCGGACGCCTGCAGCCCGAGCACGTCGGATTTCAGCGGGCCGCCGAGCCAGAAGTCGACGCTCTGCGTATCGCCCTGGTTCGATTCGAGCTGCCACACGCTGCCGGCCGTGATCGTGCCGCCCCAGCGCTTCGGCACCTTGCGCGTGATCACGTTGATCACGCCGCCCATCGCATCGGCACCGTACAGCGACGACATCGGCCCGCGCACGACCTCGATCCGCTCGATCGCGGACAGCGGCGGCATCAGGTTCGACTGCACGCCCGAGCTGCCGCGGTTCATCGTTTCACGTGTGTTCTGGCGACGGCCGTCGACCAGCAGCAACGTGTATTCGCCGGGCATCCCGCGGATCGAGATGTCCTGGTCGTTCGGCGAGGCACCGACGACGCTCACGCCCTCGACGTTGTTGACGATCTCGGCAACCGACGTATAAGGCTTCGCCTCGATGTCGTCGCGGGTGATCACGGAGATGCTCGCGGGCGCTTCGCGGATCGCCTGCTCGCGACGGCTGGCCGTCACGACGACCGCCTTCAACGTGGCCGGATCCGGCGGATCGCCGGCAACCGCCTGAACCGGGACGGCAGGTGCGCCGGCGGGCCCGGCGGGCTGATCAGGCGTCTGCGCCCACGCGCTCGACACGCCCATCAGGTACAGGCCGGCAACGACGGCCGGCTTCAATGCAAAGTGTGCAGCTTGACTCGACATGGTGGCGCTTTCGATGTTTCATGATGTGATTGATTCTCATTTGCATTATGAAACATGTAATACGCTGAAACCTTTGCGTAAGCTACAAACTCGTTTGAGCCGCGGCGGCGGCCTCGTCAGCGATGGTCGCTACGGCGCGCGAGCGTCGGCGTGACGCCGAAGCGGCGCTTGTAGGCCGTCGCGAAATTCGCGGCGCTCGTATAGCCGGCCAGCGCCGCAGCCTGCTTGACGCTCACCGCGTCGCGCTCGAGTGCGAGCCGCGCGCGCTGCAGGTGATGTTCGCGGATGAAGTCGAATACCGTCGTGCCGTAGGCTGACCGGAACTGCCGCTGCATCGCGTTCGTGCTCATGCCGGCATGGCGCGCGATATCGTCGAGTGACAAGTCCTGCGCCGCATCGCTCGCCAGGAACGCGCGCAATTCCGCCATCCGGCGGTAGTCGCGCGATCCGAGCGCCGCATCCTGCGCCGGTGCGGCGTCCATCGCCTCCGCCTCGAGCGGCGCGAACGCCTCGGCCAGCAATTCCAGCACGCGACTTTCGAGATAGATCGCCTGCAGCATCGGCTGATAGGTCGGCGGCCGCACGATCTGCTCGGCCAGTGCCGTCGCACGCGGCGTCGGCTGCCAGAAGCGGATCGCCAGGTGCGCGGACAGCATCGCATCCAGCCGCTCCGGCAGCATGCCGCGGCTCGCAGCCTGCAGATGCCCGAGCCACTCGCCCGACATCGCGAGACTGAGCCGCCGTGCATAGCCGCCCTTGCTGAGCCGCCGGCGGAACGTATCCGGCTGCACCGCGTTGAGCAGGAACGACTGCATCCGCACCGCGGGCCGCGGCACCGGGGCCCGGCTCGCGCGGTGCGCATCCGTCGTCAGCACCACGCGCCGGTCGCCGTACGACACGTCGAGCGCGCCTTCGAGCAGCAGCACGAGATGCAGGCCCGGCGTGCACTGCCCTGACATCACCGCGTCGAATTCGTCGGTCGCGTCGTCCGCGTGGATGCGCAGGCCCGGTCGCACCTCGCGGATTCGCGCGACGTGCGCGTCGTGGCGGTGGCCGTCGGATTGGAAAGCAGCTGCAGTCTGCGCTGTCATGTCTTGATACCCCGTTGCGTGTGTCGGGCGCCATGGGCCCGCACAAACTATTTCGTCGTTGGAACAAACAGACGGCATCCCGCGATGTCCGACTGCTCGGTTACAATTAAATGCGAATTGTTCTCATTTACATCGTATCGGGAGTCGCGTGAGAAAGACAAGTGGAATGTGGGCCATGCTGGTCGCATGGCTGTGCAGCGGGTTCGTCGCGCAGGCGGCATGCGCGGACACCACCGTGACCGACCTCGCCGGTCGGCAAGTCCGGATTCCCGCGCGCGTCGAACGCGTGCTGCTCGGCGAAGGGCGCCTGCTGCCCGCGCTGGCGGTCGTCGACGCCGATCCCACCCGTCGCCTCGTCGGCATGATGGGCGATTTCGAACAGCTCGATCCGGCCAGCTACGGGCAATGGCTCGAGCGGTTTCCGCGCCTGAAGGACGTACCGCGCATCGGCCGCTCGCAGGCCGGCAGCTTCAGCGACGAACGCGCGCTCGCGCTGCGCCCGCAGGTCGCGATCTTCGGCCTCGGCGGCGGCCACGGCCCCGGCGAGCGCGACCGCGAGACGCTCGCGCGGCTCGAAGCCGCCGGCGTTGCGATCGTCTTCGTCGATTTCCGGCACGACCCGCTCGTCAATACGACGCGCAGCATCGCGCTGCTCGGCCAGGTCTTCGGCGCGCCGCAGCGCGCGGCGGATTTCAACGCGTACTGGCAGGCGCAGTTCGATCTCGTCCGTACGCGGCTCGCGAACGCGCACGCGGTCGCGCCGAGCGTGTTCCTCGAAAGCCGAGTCGGCCTGTCGAGCGACTGCTGCGACACGATGACGGGCATGATGGGGCACCTGCTCGACGCGGCCGGCGGCAACAACATCGCGAAAAGCCGCGTGCCCGGCGAGCACGGCACGCTGAATCCGGAATACCTGCTCAGCCGCCAGCCCGATTTCTACATCGGCACGGGGATCGGCTCGACGCAGACACTGCAAAGTGCGCCGCTGCGCATCGCGCTCGGCGCCGGCGTGTCGCGCGACACCGCTACCCGTTCGTTCGACCGGTCGCTGCAGCGCCCGCAGATTGCGCCGCTGCGCGCGGTGCGCGAGCGCCGCGCCTATGCGATCTGGCATCACTTCTACAACTCGCCGTTCAACGTCGTCGCGGTGCAGGCCATGGCCAAATGGCTGCATCCGGCGCTGTTCGCCGACATCGATCCGCGCCGCACGCTCGACACGATGGTGCAACGCTTCCAGCCGGTTCCGCTGCAGGGCGAATACTGGGTGCAGGAAGGGTCCTGACATGTCGCGCCCCGCTTCCACGATGCGTCGCTCGCTGCTCGTCGCCGGCCTCGCGGGCCCGCTCGGCGCCCACCTCACCCCCGCGCTCGCCGCGCGCGCACCGGACTGGCCCGCGCTCGACGCCGCGCCCGCCGTGCAGGTGCCGAACAGCCGCCAGTTCGACGTCACGGTCGGCGGCAAGCCCCGCCGCCTGTTCGTCGCGCTGCCCGCCGAGCGGGCCGTTACGGGATCCCATCCGGTACTGACCGTCCTCGACGGCAACGCGCTCTTCCCGCTCGCCGCGCAACTCGTGCGCAACCGGCGCGCACGCCCAGACGCCCCGGCCGATCCTGAACCCGTCGTGATCGGCATCGGTTATCCGACTGACGCCGCCTACGACATGACGGCCCGCGCGGACGACTACACGCTCGCGCCGCTGCCGGACGGCCGCGGTGTCGTCGCCGACCGCCTGCTCGATTTCATCGAGCACGACGTGCAGCCCTGGCTCGCGCAACAGGTGGCCGTCGACCCGGCACGCCAGACGCTGTTCGGTCATTCGTACGGCGGCCTGCTGACGCTGTACGCGATGCTGACGCGCCCGCACCTGTTCGCGCGGTATGTCGCGGCCAGCCCGTCGATCTGGTGGGGCGACCGCGCGCTGCTGCCCTATGCGGATCGTTTCGCCGCGCAAGCGGCGCCGCTTTCGCCCGCGCTGCGGCTGCTGGTCACCGCGGGCAGTCTCGAAGAAGGCACGCCGAATCCCGACGCCGAACGCATGCGCCGGCAGCAGGCGCGCAAGCAGGTCAGCTCCGCGCGCGACTTCGTCAGTCGCGTCGGCGCCCGCCCGGGCCTCGACGCGACGTTCCGCCTGATCGACGGAGAGGATCATGGCGGCGTCGTGGTGCCCAGCGCGATGCTGGCGGCGCGCATCGCGGCCGAAGCCGTCGCGGGAGCGGCCGCATGAGCACCGCGTCGCCCGCATCGTCGCCTTCGCGCCGCTCGTCCGCTTCGCTGAAGCTGCGTTACCGCGCAGTCGCCGCGCGGCGCGTCGGCGCGCTGATGTGCCTCGCCTGTGTGCTCGGCACGCTGCTCGTCGTCGACATCGGCACCGGCCCGTCGCCGTTCCCGATCGCGGATCTGGTCGCGGGGCTGTTCCGGCCGGACGCGCTGCCGCTCGAGCAGCGCGTGATCCTCTGGGACGTGCGCCTGCCTTATGCGCTGATGGCCGTGCTCGTCGGTGCGTCGCTCGGCCTCGCCGGCGCGGAAATGCAGACCGTGCTGAACAATCCGCTCGCGAGCCCGTTCACGCTCGGCATGTCGGCCGCCGCGAGCGTCGGTGCGTCGCTCGTCGTGATCTCGGGCTGGCATGTCGTGCTCTGGAACGAGAACATCGCGCTGTCGCTCGGCGCGTTCGGCTGCGCGAGCCTCGCGACGCTGCTGATCGTCTGGCTCGCGTGGCGCCACGGCGCGACGACCGAAACCGTGGTGCTGTTCGGCATCGGCCTGATGTTCAGCTTCGAGGCGCTGCTGTGGCTGCTGCAGTTTCTCGCGGACGCGAACGCGCTTCAGCAGATCGTCTTCTGGAGCATGGGCAGCCTCGCGCGCGCGACGTGGGGCAAGATCGCGCTGCTGTCGTGCATGCTCGCCGGGTGCGCGTTGTGGGCGAGCTTCGACGTCGCGTCGCTGACGGCGCTGCGCGCCGGCGACGAACAGGCGCGCAGCATGGGCATCGCGGTCGAGCGGCTGCGACTCGTCGCGCTGATCCGCATCAGCCTGCTGTCGGCCACCGCGCTATCGTTCGTCGGCACGATCGGGTTCATCGGTCTCGTCGGGCCGCACGTCGCACGCCTGCTCGTCGGCGACGAGCATCGCTACTACCTGCCCGGCGCCGCCCTCGCCGGCGCGATCATGCTGGCCGGCGCGTCCGTGCTCAGCAAGGCGCTGATCCCCGGCGTGACGCTGCCGATCGGGATCATCACCGCGCTGGTCGGCGTGCCGCTGTTCATGATCCTCGTCAGCCGGCGCAGGAGGCTCGATGGATAAGCGCACGCTGTGCGTCGACGACCTCGTCGTGCGGTATGGCGCGAAGGTCGTGCTCGACCGCTTGTCGCTCGCGCCCGTGGCGCCGGGCACGATGGTCGGATTGCTCGGACCGAACGGCGTCGGCAAATCGACGCTGCTGCGCGCCCTCGCGCGGCTCGCGGCCGCACGCGGCAACGCAGCGTTCGGCGGATTCGACCTGCTGCGCGGCGCGCGCCGGGAACACACGCGGCAGGTCGGCTACCTGCCGCAGACGCTGCCGCAACCGTCGTCGCTGCTCGTGTACGAAGCCGTCCGCAGTGCATTGCGCGCGACCTGCCCTGGTTTGTCCGACGCGGCGCGCGACCTGCGCCTGCAGAACGTGTTCGAGCGATTGCGGTTGCAAGCGCTTGCGATGTCGCCGCTCGACCGGCTGTCCGGCGGACAGCGGCAGATCGTCGGACTCGCGCAGGTGCTCGTGCGCGACACGCCGCTGCTGCTGCTCGACGAACCGACGAGCGCGCTCGATCTGCGCTGGCAATTGCTCGCGCTGGAGGCGGTCGGGGACGCGGCACGCCGACACGGTGCGGTCGTACTGGTCGCGATGCACGACCTGAATCTCGCATCGCGATTCTGCGACCGGCTCGCGCTGCTCGGCACCGACGGCCTCGTCGCCGACGGCACCCCCGCCGAAGTCCTGACACCGCCGCACCTGCGGCGCGCGTATCGCGTCGACGCCCGGGTCGAACGGACGGCAGCCGGCGATTACGTCGCGCTCGCGGAGCGAGCCATAACGGATGACGCGTGGGAAGCGTGCGACGCTTGAGCGCGGATCGGTCGTCGCGCTGACGACCGGTCCGGCTTGCGGTCATCAGGCCGCCATGCCCTTCGCGCGGCCGCATCGGACGCCGGTAACAACGCGTGCCGGCGCGGGCAAAGCGTCATAGAATCGCGCGGCGGGGCCGTCGGGTCCCGCCCCACCGCGACCTCGGCAAACGAATGCACGGCCGCCATGCGCGGGGCGACCTGTTCCTCTACCCTGCAAGGACGATCGCGTGATGCGCGCATACCGACTTCTGCTGACGGCCAGCACCATGGCCATGCTGGCCGGCTCGGCTGCGGCAGCGGCAGCGGCTGCCCAGCCGGTGCCCGTCACCGCGGCGGCCGCCCCAAACTGCCCGTCACCGTCGTTCGAACGTTATCCGGCGCGCACGGCACCCGCGCCGCACACCACGGCCCACGCGCCACGATTGACCAGCAAGGAAGCCCGCCTCTACCGCACCGTGATTCGCGACGAGTTCACGCAACCGGCGAATTTCGCCGGCCACTACCGCGTCGCGATCTGGGGTTGCGGAACCGATTGCCGGAATTTTGCGATCGTCGACAAGTACACGGGCGCGACCTACACGATGCCCGGCGTGCAGGCCGTCGCGGGTGTGATGGGCAACGACGACGAGCGCGTCGATTTCCGCGCCGACAGCAGGCTGCTGATCATCGCGGGTTGCTTCAACGACGACTGCGACTACGACAGCAAGAAAGCGGCCCGGCTCTTCTATGAGTGGACCGGCACACGGTTGCGCCGGGTCGGCACCTGTCCGCTGGCCATCGAGCGAATCCAGTAGCCGGCCGATGAACGCGCCGGCCGCCGCTCGCCGCGACTTGCGCTATCGTTCTTCCGGTACACCTTGAACGGCCCCCCCGCTCGCGATGTCCATTCACCTCAGTTTCGACGACGGCCCCGGCCCGTCAACGCCTGCCTTGCTCGATGTCCTGCGCGACGCGTCGTGCAAGGCGACCTTCTTCCTGCTCGGCAAGCACCTGACGGGCGGAGCGCTCGACGTCGCCGCAAGGATGGCGAGCGAAGGCCATCGGCTCGGCAATCACACCCGTTCGCACGCGAGGCCCGGCGCGCTGGCGGACGACGCGCTGATCGACGAGATCGAGACGACCGACGCGCTGATCCGCGACGCCTGTCGCCAGGCCGGCGTTCCTGTGCCGGACACGATCCCGCTGCGCCTGCCTTATGGACTGATGCCGCACGACAATCGCGCCGGCGTACTGGCGCGGCTGCAGCGCGAACACACGGGCTGGACCGCGATACTGGATGACTGGCAGCGGCCGGCGCCGTCGCCGCAGGCGCTGTTCGACGCGATGTGCGCGCATGTCGATGCCAGCACGGCACGACAGCGCGACGTGCTGTTCTGCCTGCACGACGGATCGCGGCACGGCGACGCGCGGCCCAATACGGTCGAAGCGGTGCGCCTGTTCCTGAATCGGCAGCGCTGAATCGGCAGCCGGCTAGCGTCCGGGCGCCGCGCCATCCAGCAACTGCCGCCAGCCGCCGAGAAAGCCGATGCCGGGCCCCGGCGTCCACAGGCCGCGCTGCGCGGCTTCGAGGTGGATCAGCGTCTGGTCTGCACAGAACAGGGCCATCAGCGCATCGCGGCGGGCATGCATCCAGTCCGGCGCAGGATCGGGCCGCGTCGCTGCATAGGCTTGCAGGCCGGCGTCCCAGCGCTGCATATCGAATACGAAGCGATCGTCCCTGCCCGCATCGCGCGACAGCGCGAACAGCGCAAAGGCCGCCTCGAGCCATTGCGCGCCCTGTCCGACATCGTCGAAATCGAGCACACCGTTCACTGCGTGCCCCACGTACAGCAGGTTGCCCGCGTGATAGTCGCCGTGCAGCCAGTGCACCGCCCCCGTCAGCCAGCGCGCTGCCGTGTCGAGCTGTGCGCCGATCAGCCGGATCATCGTCTCGTAGTGGTCGTTCAGGTCTCCCGGCAACGACGGCGCGGCACGCGCCGCTACGCGTGCGTGACGCGCCGACAGCCACGCCAGCGGCGCCGATTCGGTCGCGGGTATCGCCGCCAGCGCGGCATGCAACTGCGCGAGCGCACGCATCGCATCGATCGCGCCCGCGCGCCCCTCGTCCGGCAGGCCGGGAATGCCGTCGATATGCTCGAACAGATGCAGCCAGCTTCCATCGGGAAGCCGCACACCGGACTGTGCATCCACGGTCGGCCGCAGGCGCGGCAGCGCGGGCAGCATCGGCGCAGTACGCAGATGGCCGAGTATCGCTACCTCGCGATGCACCTGCTCGACCGGCTTCCCGGACCACGACACGCGCAGCACCGCGCGCGCCGAATCGCACTCGACGAGATACGTTTTGTTAGTATGGCCCGACGCCAGCGCCTGCAGGCGCGCCGGCCCGAGGTTCCAGTACCGGTGAAGCCACGGTTCCAGCGTTTTCACGTCACTCCTACTCGTTGCATTGACCATGTCAGAGCGTCCTTCGGCCCGCATGCGGGACATCAACATCGAATGGCTGACGCGCGCTGCCGAATTCGACCATCTGTTCCAGACGCGCTGGCTCGGCGAGCGCTTCTTCCATCTGCCCGGCGACATGCTCGCGCTCCAGGAACTGATCTGGCGCGTGCGTCCCGACTGCATCGTGCAGACCGGCATCGCGGCGGGCGGCGGCGTCGTATTCTCCGCGTCGATGCTGGAACTGGCGGGCGACAGCGGCCGCGTCGTCGCGATCGAGCCGCGCCTGCGCGACGAGGTCAGGCAGCGCCTGCAATCGCACCGGCTCGCCCACCGCATGACGCTGATCGAAGGCGAATCGTGCGCGGCCGACACGCTTGCGTCGGTGCGCGCACTGATACCGGACGGCGCACGCGTGATGGCGATCCTCGATCTCACGCACACTCACGCGCACGTGCTGCGCGAACTCGAATGCTATGCGCCGCTCGTGACGCCCGACAGCTACGCGATCGTGATGGATACCATCATGGAGTACCTGCCCGCGTCGATGTTCGACGGCAAGCCGTACGGCAAAGGCAACAACCCAGCCACCGCCGCGCATGAATTCCTCGCCCGCGACGACCGGTTCGAGGTCGACTACGACATCGAGGACCGCGTACTCATGACGCTGTCGCCAGGCGGTTTCCTGAAGCGAGTGCGCTGATCAGGCGCGCTGCCTCGGCCGACCCGTCGCGCGCATAGCTCGCACGGATCCGCGCCGCCTGCTCGCGCAGCGATCCAGGCCGCAACAGGCGTTCGAGCGCATCGGCGATGTCCGCCACGCCGGCCTGCTGCAGATCCAGCACGCACCCCGCGCCGGCCCGCTCGACGAAGTGCGCCGAATGGAACTGGTCATTGCAGAACGGCGACAGCAGCATCGGCACGCCGCATGCAAGCGACTCCATCACCGAATTCGCGCCGCCGTGGCTGACGAACGCGTGCGCGCGCTGCAACAGCGCCAGTTGCGGCACGTAGCGCACCGCGACGACGCGTTCGTCGTCGGTCGGCAGCAGATCCGAATCGACCAGTTCGCCCACCGACAACACCAGTTGCGCCGACGTCGCGCGCGCCGCCTCGATGACTTTCGCGAACACGTCGGGATGGTAGTAAAGCTGGCTGCCGAGCGACATGTAGACGAGCGGGCGATCGGCGTCGAGGCGCTCCCACGGAAACGGCGTCTCGTCGCCGCGCGCGCCGGACGGCAGTGCCGGACCGACCAGCTCGACACCGTGCGGCGGTGCGCCGACCAACGCATCGGTCGTGAACGCGAGCGTCAGGTGCGGAGAGAGAATGTCGCAACCGCGAAAACGCGCATCGAGCCCGTAGCGCGCGAACAGGCGCGTGCGTTCCGGCGCGAGCCATCGCACCGTGCGCAGCAGTTCGGAATCGAGATCGTCCGGCAGCACCGGATTCAGCGAATTCGACATCGAAACCCACGGCAGCCCTTCCAGCTCGGCGGCAATCGCCGCCGCATAGAGCAGCGGATCGATCACCACCACGTCGGGCCGCCAGTCGCGTAGCACCGCTCGGATGCCGTCCACCTGCGCGGGCGCGAGATCGATCAGCAGTGTGCGGATCCAGTGCCGCAGCCAGTCGGCGTCGCGAATGTTCGCGGCGAAGCTCGCGCCGCGCGACAGGTCGTGGCGCTCGGGCGTCTCGCGCGGCCCCACAAATGTGAAACCGCCAGCGCCGTCGAGCTGTGCGCTGATGTCGGCCGGCGCATAGAACGCGACGTCGCAGCCGGCATCGCGCAGATGCTGGGCCGGGCCGATGCACGGATTGACGTGCCCTTTCTCTGGCACCACGCAGAACAGGATGCGTTTCATGAGCGGCTCAGGTTGGGCGATGCGCGGCATCGAGGGCGTCGAAATGATCGAGGATCAGCGACAGCGTCGTCCACAGCACGCGTTCGTTGTCCGTCTGCAGCGTGGGGACGGCCAGACCGAGCTTGCCGGCCAGCGCATGCGTACGGTCGCGATCGAGCAGCGTCGCGAGGTCCATCGCCGGGGCGAGCCGACCGCGCTTGGGGCCGTGCACGAGCCGGTCCGGCAGGTTCAGGCGCGCACCGAGATCGCGCAGGCATTGCTTGTCCGGATCGGGCGCGATGCTCGTCAGATGCGCGACGACGGCATCGTCGACGAACGGCGGATGCAGCTCGACCGACGCCACATCGAACAACGCATGGCACAGCGGCAGATAGTTGGCCGACTGGTCGCGGCGCAGCACCTGGTCCGCGCCGTCGCCCGTGATGGCCACCTCGACACCGTCCGCGGCCATCGCGTCGGCGAGCAGCAGCTTCGCGACCGGATGCAAGTTGAACATCGGCTCCTCGACCGCATGCGTCGTTCTCGGCAGCGCCGCGACGAAATCGGCCTCGTTCGCGCGCACGATCTTCACGTTCGCCTGCATCTGCCCGGCCAGTTCGAGTGCGGCATCGCGCTCGCAATAGTCCGGCATGTCGGTCACGAGGATGTAGGACGTCACGTGCCGCTGCGCACCGAGTTCGCGCAGCAACGCGAGCAGCAGCGCCGAATCGAGCCCGCCGCTCAACGCCAGCGCAACACGCTTGCCGCTGTCGAGCGCGCGCTGCAGCGACGCACGCAGCACGGTTTCCAGATCCGCGTGCTGCGGCTGCTCGGGGGCCGGCTGCACGGTCAGCCCTTGCGGCGAACGGATCAGCGCATGGCCGGGCGGCACCGCGCGCACGTCGCGCAGCACGGTGCGGCCGATCAGACGCTCGCCGCTCAGATAGCCAGCAATGGCCGCCGCGTCCAGCTCGCCGGCCGGTTGCCCCGCTGCACGCAGGACGGCCCGGATGCCGGACGCCGTCGTACCGCTGCGCGGATGATAGTGAAGCCGGTCGAAGCCGAACAGGTCGCGCGTGCCGACGATCATGGATAACGTGCCTTCAAGGAGTCCACTTCAATGCGTTTGAGGATGCGATGCGGCGCCACCGGCGCGCTGCCGCCCTGGCAATGCAGACACGCTTCGAGCGGCGCGTCGCGGTGCAGATAGGCGAGCATCGCGTCGAGCATGTCCGCGTCGTCGCGCAGCGGCAGGCCGTCGGATTGAAAATCCTTCTCGCCCCTGTAGAGCGTATGGAAATGCGCCGGACGCGTGCACGTGTAGAACATGCCGTCGCGAATCATATGGCAGCGCTCGCGGATCCAGCAATCCTGATAGAGGCGCTGTGCTTCGTCGCGATCGGTGCCGGGTTGCGTGCGGTTCATCGTCGTGAACACGTCCTGCACCTTCCAGTTCAGACGCACGTCGAAGCGCGCGGCCTGATGCTCGATGTGCGCGACCAGCTCGGGCGACAGCGACGGCTTCGGATAGCGCGAGATCGTCAGCGCATCCACCGCCTGCCAGAACGCATCCGTCATCTCGCCGAGCTTCAGGCCGTTCGTCGTGACGGAGATCACGGGCGCGATGCCCGTGGCGCGCACGCGCTCGACGAGTTCGACGAGCGCCGGATGCAGCAGCGGCTCGCCGCCGACCAGCTTGAACATGCGCGGACGCAGCACCTTCGCGGCGCGGCGCAGATCGGCCTCGAGCGATGCGGGGCTCGCGTACCACTCGGGCAGCAGCGGCGACAGCGAGCAGCATTCCGCGCAGGTCAGGTTGCAGTGATCGACGATATGCGCTTCCAGCGAGCGCGTCAGCACGCGCCCGTCTTCGACGCGATAGTCGCGATCCAGCGGCGGCGGAAACACATGCTGCCGCTCGCCTGGCGGCGTCGGATTCGAGATCCGGTTCAGATTCGCATTCACTTCAGCGTCCTGCTTCGATGCATCGGGAAAAGAAATCGACGAGACGGTCGCGCGCATCCACCATCGCGGACGCCATCGTCACCGCGCCGCTCACATGCGATGCAAAGCGCGACGGATCGTCGAGCCAGCCGTGCACGATCCAGAGCTTGAGCGCGTGCTGCAGGCACGCGGCATCGACCGCCCATGCAATGCGTGCCGGATCCACCGGCCGGGCCCGCCGATACGCCAGCACGAACGCTTGCGCCAGATGCGGCGCCTCCAGCGGCAGATGGTTCAGGCAACGCACCAGTTCGTATTCGCGCGGCGCGCCGATTGACGCTTCCCAGTCGAGAATGAGCGGCGGCAGCGTGCCCGTGAACAGATAGTTGAACTGGTTGTAGTCGTTGTGGATCGGGTGCTGCGGATCGTCGGCGGGAAACGCGTCGATGCTGCCTGGATAGTAGCGATCGAGCAGGCGCAGCGCGAGATCGACGTAGCGGCGGAGGTTCTCGGCGGCGTCGCTCGAACGTGCGCGATCCAGCGCATCGAGCAGGCTGCGGCGCACCGCGTCCGCGTCGATCGCGGTCAGCCGGGCGTGGATCGTGTCGAGCGCCGGCAGATGAAGCTGTTCGAGGCTCGTGTGCAACGCGCCCAGACTCGCGCCGAGCGCATCCCATTCGGCCGGCGAAAACGTGTCGTAGGTCCTGGACTGGCCGGTTTCCCAGCGCGTCAGCATCGCGTGGGCGTTTGACCCCGTCCACATCGGTGTGCCGGCCACCGTGCGTTTCAACGCCTGCACATGGAAGCGTGTATCGCCGTGCGTCTCGAAGTGCGCGAGCACCGCAGCTTCCTTGGCCGCACGCGCATGATGTTCGGATGCGTAGAGCTTGATCGCTACGCCGCCGTCATCGGTCGGCAGATGCCACACGCGTTCGCCGACCTGGCGCGGCGGCCCGCTGCGGCCCAACGCATAGGCGTCGCGGATCTCGTCGAAGGTCGCGGCGAGCGAGTCCATTCAGATATGCTCGGCCGGCCCGAATCGATACGGATGGCCGCTCAGGAACGTGTTGTGCCCGACGTAGCGCACCTTGTACATCGCCGGGCGGAACAGCACCGAAGGCGCGTTGTTTGCGATGCCGAGCAACGGATACAGGTCCTGCCGCACGAAGAACGCGTTGTTGCCCATGTCGTCGCAGCACACGAGTTCATAGCCCTTCTGCTTGCCGAGATGCACAAGCGATTCGAGGCTCGCGCCGTAATAGGTCGAGCCGTCCCATTCATGTTCCGGGTTGAAGCACATGACCCAACGCTCGGGCGGTGTGTAGTACGGGTTGTATTCGATCACGACGATGCGCGGCTGGAATGCTTGCAGGCCGCGCCAGACCCAGTAGTCGTTGCCGTCGATGTCGATCGACAGCAGGTCGAAGTCGGTTGGCGTGTTTGCGTCGGCGAGCAACGTGTCGATCGTGTCGGGCTGAACGCGATCGTGGTGCAAGCGAACGCGATCCGCGCCCGCGTAATGGGCGGCAAGCTTGCCGAAGCGGTACGCGCTGCCTTCCACCAGCACGCCGGACCAATCCTGTTCGCGCAGCAGCCGCGCCGTGTTGCTGTTGCGCAGGCCGTCGCTTGCACCGATATCGACGCAGAAGCGGTTGGTCGGCGCGATCCGCTCCATCAGGCGCGACAGGATGCCTTCCTCGGTGCCTTGCGCGTACAGGCTTGGCGAAAGGCCGGATAGATCGAGCGGGAGAGGATGGTCCTGCATCGAGGGGGCGGCTCCGGGTCGGAAATTAGGTAGGTATTCGGAGCGTAATTTACCCGAAGTCGATTGACGGAAGGAAACGGGAATTCACGACGCCGCCGGGTCTCACCGGTGCGGCAATGAAAAAGCCCGCATCGACAATGTTGTCGATGCGGGCCCAATGCGTTTCTGGCAGCTTCGTTCTATGCGTCCCGGCTTCGTCCTACTGCCAGGCCGTGACGCATGAGCGGAAGCGTCAGGACAATTACTCCTGCCCCTGACTCGTCAGGAACTCCTCGTAATTCCCACCGAAGTCGAACAACGTCCCATCAGTCCGCACTTCAATAATCCGGTTCGCCAGCCCGCTCACGAACTCACGGTCGTGCGACACGAAAATCAGCGTGCCTTCGAACTGCTCGAGCGCGATCTGCAGCGACTCGATCGATTCCATGTCCATGTGGTTGGTCGGCTCGTCCATCAGCAGCACGTTGTGGCGGCCGAGCATCAGCTTGCCCCAGATCATGCGACCCTTCTCGCCGCCCGACAGCACCTTCACCGACTTCCTGATGTCGTCCGACGAGAACAGCAGGCGGCCCAGCGTGCCGCGCACCATCGTTTCGTCGTCGCCGTCCTTGCGGTACTGGTCGATCCAGTCCATCAGCGTGATGTCGTTCGGGAACTCCTCGTACGTGTCCTGCGGCATGTAGCCGACATTCGCGTTCTCGGACCACTTCACCGTACCGTGCTCGAGCGCGAGCGCGCCGAGCAGCGAACGCAGCAGCGTCGTCTTGCCCGCGCCGTTCTCGCCGATGATCGCGATGCGCTCACCCGGCTGCACCGACAGGTTGAAGTTCTGGAAGATCGTGCGCTCGTACTTCTTCGTGATGTCTTCCGCCACCACCGCGACGTTGTGCAGCTTCTTCTCGAACTCGAAACGGATGAACGGGTTCTGGCGCGACGACGGCTTGAATTCCTCGATCTTGATCTTGTCGATCTGCTTCGCGCGGCTGGTCGCCTGGCGGGCCTTCGACTTGTTCGCCGAGAAGCGGCGCACGAAGTCCTGCAGTTCGGCCACGCGCTCCTTCGCGCGCGTGTTCGCCGCGGCCTGACGCTCGCGCGCCTGTGCCGATGCGAGCATGTAGTCGTCGTAGTTGCCCGGCCAGACCTTCAGCGTGCCGAAGTCCATGTCGGCCATGTGCGTGCACACCGCGTTCAGGAAGTGACGATCGTGCGAGATGATGATCATCGTCGAGTTGTACTCGTTGAGCGTGTGCTCGAGCCAACGAATCGAGTTGATGTCGAGGTTGTTGGTCGGTTCGTCGAGCAGCAGCACGTCCGGCTTCGAGAACAGCGCCTGTGCGAGCAGCACGCGCAGCTTCCAGCCCGGCGCGACGTCGGCCATCGTGCCGGTATGGAACTTCTCCTCGATGCCGATGCCGAGCAGCAGTGCGCCCGCGCGCGCCTCGGCGTCGTAGCCGCCGTATTCGGCGAACTTGCCTTCGAGCTCGGCGGCGTGCATGTAGTCGTCGTCGGTGGCTTCCGGGTTCGCGTAGATCGCGTCACGCTCGGTCATCGCGGCCCACATCTCGGTGTGGCCCATCATCACGACGTCGAGCACGCGCACGTCTTCGTACGCGAACTGATCCTGGCGCAGCTTGCCGAGACGCACGTTCGGCTCCAGCGCGACGTTGCCGGCGCTCGACTCGAGGTCGCCGCCGAGGATCTTCATGAACGTCGACTTGCCGCAGCCGTTCGCGCCGATCAGACCATAGCGGTTGCCCTCGCCGAATTTGACCGAGATATTCTCGAACAAGGGCTTCGGCCCGAATTGCATCGTGATGTTGGCAGTAGAAAGCACGGCAGGTCCCGTTAAGAGAGAAATCGACGGAAAACCGTGTATTTTAGCAGGTGTCGGAGAAACTGCCGACCGCACCCGTTCCGGCCCCGCCAATTCACCCGCCGTGCGGGGCGACCGGCCACGCCTGAGCGCCCCGCCAGTCGCCGCACTGCTCCCTTACTTGCCGGCCTTCGCCGCCGCCCGCTGCGCCGCTTTCGCGTTCATCTGCCCGAACAGCTCCGAGCACGGCACGTCCTTGTTGTTGCTCGGCGCGATCAGCGGGATCAACGCGGCGAACGGATTGATCAGCCCGAGCCCGACCATCGCGCCGGCCCGCAGCGCGAGCGCGCCCGCATCGACGCCGACGTCCGGGTTCTTGAACGTGCCCTTTGCATACAGCGGCGAGCGCAGCGAGAAGATCCGGAAGCCCTTCGTGTGCGGATGGATCTTCAGGTTCAGCGTTTCGTCGCGCAGGCTGATCGGGCCGTCGACGTTGATCAGCGCGTCGTCGGTATCGAACGCGAACACCTTCGGGTCGAGGATCCCGTTGGTCGCGACGAAGTCGACCGCCGCGCAGTTGATCTTCACGTCGTTGTTGCCGAACAGCTTCTCGTAGACGACGTTCGCGACGTTCAGCCCCGCCGCTTCCATCAGCAGGCGGCTGATGCGGCCGTCCGTCACGAGCGCCTTCACTTCACCGTTCGACGTCGCGGCCAGCGCGGCCGGCGAGTTGCCGGTCGCCGACAGCGACGCATCGCCGTTGATCTCGCCGAGCGCCGACTGCATGACCTTCTGCGCCGGGAACAGCTGCTTGAGCTTCAGGTGTCGCGCGGCCACCGTGAAGCGGCCTTTCAGCGGCGTGCCGCTGCCGTCGAGATGCGCGGTCGTCGCGAGCGTGCCGCCTGCGACGCCGAACTGCAGCGGCTCGAGCGACAGCACGCCGTCCTGCATCACGATGTGCGTGTACAGGTTGGTGATCGGCAGGTCCGAACTCTTGACCAGCTTGCGGCCCGTGAACTTGACGTCCGCGTCGAGCGCGCGCCAGCGGTCGGTACGGAACGTCTCGACCGGCAGCACGCGGCTCGACGGCTGTTTCGTCGTGTCGCCGCGCTTGGCCTTGCTCGCGGCCGTATCCGCGCCGATCACCGGGGCGAGATCGGAGAACTGCAGCAGGTTCGACACGAGTTCGCCCGACAGCTTCGGCCGCGGCTCACGCTGCTCGTACGCAAGCGTGCCGCCGAGATCGCTGCCGCCGACGCGGCCGTTGAAATTCTCGTAGCGGAACGTGCTGGCCTTCCGTTTGAAGTTGCCGATCAGCCGCCCTTCGGTCGCGTAAGGCGGCGTATCGGGCAGCGTGATGCCGCTGAGCTGATAGAGATGCGACATCGACGTGCCCTGCAGCCACAGCCGCAGGTCGATGGCCGCAAGATGCATCGGATCGGTCAGCGTGCCGACGATCGCGAGCCGCGTGTCGCCGGCCTTCACGTCGGCCTGCAGCGGGAACGGCCGCGACGCATCCTGGATCGCGAGCACGCCGCCGAGCTTGCCGGTACCGCTGATCGGCACGTTCTTGTAGCGGCCGTCGACCGTCAGCCCGAACGCATAGGTCGGGCCGGACGGCTTCGCGGGCGCCGCGACGCTGCTCGCACCGCTGGCGCCGGACGCGGCGGCAGCGGCCGATTTCGAAGAGGCGGACGACGCGGACGAGGACGAAGCCGACGCCACGGCAGACGCAGCGGACGCACCCGCCGCCGACGCGCCACTCGCAGCCTGCGCGGCGGAAGCGCTCGACGCGGCCTCCGCGTTGGCCTTCGCGCTCAGCTGCGCGGCGCCGTGCTTGCCGACACGCTGCGCCGATGCCGCGCGCGACGTCTGCTCCTGCTCCTTCAGCACATCGCCGAGCGGAATCGGCTGCCCGAGCGTATCGATCGCGACGGTCAGGTCGGCCTTGGTGATCGCATCGCGATACGTGACGGTGCCCTTCGCGAAGCCGAAGCTGTCGAGCCGCACTTTCCACGGCGACGGCTGCGCCGATTGCTTGAACTGGAAGGTCCACGTGTTGCGGCCGTCCGCGAGCCGCTCAAGGTCGACGGCCGGATTCACGACGTCGATCGACGGGATCACGATTTCATGCGCGAGCAGCGGCAGGATCGCGAGATCGAAGTGCGCGGCATCGAGCGTGACGAACTTGGGCGTCTTCGCCCAGTCGGGGTTGCCGATTTCGAGGTGCGTGGCCGAAAAGCTCGGCCAAGGCACCCATGCGCGCCAGCCGGTTTCGCCGTCGGGGCGGCGCCAGCCGACCTTGAGGTCGCCGTTGATCGCGAACGGGCGGCCGAGTGCGGCTGTGACCTGCTCGTTGACCCACGGCTTCGCGCGATTCCAGTCGAAGGCGAAGAGAAAGACGCCGGCCGCCGCGATGAGCACCGCGACGATACCGACGATCCATGCAGCCGATTTGCCGATGGCTCGGGTTAGCGTCATGGCGGTTCCGTTGTTGTTCTGAAATGTTGCCGCACCATGCCGGGCCGCTTGCGTGGACGAACGGCGCACGACACCCGCGGCTTTTCAATCGGTATTATGACGCACGCCCTGGTGACGTTTCGGCGCCATTAACGCTTTTTTTCATTTGTGACATGACAGCCCCCACCGGCCTCATCGATGCACAGCGCATCACGCGGCGCGACGCCAGCAGCGGCAAGACCTTGCTCGCCCCGACCGATTTCAGCCTCGCGGCGGGATCGCGAATTGCTATCACCGGGCCGTCCGGGTCGGGCAAGAGCGTGCTGCTGCGCGCACTCGCGCTGCTCGATCCGCTCGACGGCGGCCACATCCTGTGGCGCGGCCACGGGATCCGGCGCAGCGCGATCCCGCGCTACCGGCGCAGCGTCGCCTATGTACGCCAGCGCCCCGCGCAGATGGACGGTACCGTCGAATCGCAGTTGCGCTATCCGTATTCGCTCGCGATCTATCGCGACGTTGGGTTCGATCGCGCGCGCGCCGAAGCGCTCGCCGCGCAGGCCGGCCGCGGCCCCGACTTTCTCGACAAGCGCGCGAGCGACCTGTCGGGCGGCGAAGCGCAGATCGCCGCGCTGCTGCGCGTGCTGCAACTCGATCCCGACGTGCTGCTGCTCGACGAGCCGACGTCCGCGCTCGACCCCGAATCGGCGCGCGCGATCGAGGCGCTCGTCGGCGCATGGTTCGACGCGGCGCCCGACGCCCGCGCGTACATGTGGATCTCGCACGATCCCGCCCAGGCCGCGCGAATCGGCACGATACGGCTCGTGATGCAGGCTGGCGTGATGCACGTGGCCAACCCGACGGAGGCAACGCAATGAGTCCCGTCCTGCAGGACCTGAGCCTCGTCGACGTCGGCATCGCCGCCGCGCTGGTCGCGGTCAACGGCGCGATCTCGATGGCACTGTCGCTCGGCCTCGGCCGCAAGCTTGGGCTCGCGGCCGTGCGCACCGTCGTGCAGTTGCTCGCGATCGGCTACGTGCTCGGCTGGGTGTTCGGCCATCCGCACTGGTACGTCGTGCTGCCGCTCACCGCACTGATGACGCTGATCGCCGGGTTCGCCGGCGCGGGGCGCGGCAAGCGCACGTATCGCGGCCAGCGCATCGACAGCATCGCGTCGATCTGGTTCAGCAGCTGGTTCGTCGCGGCGGTCGGCCTGTTCGTCGTGATCCGCATCCATCCGTGGTACGCACCGCAATACGCGATTCCGATCCTCGGGATGATTCTCGGCAATACGCTCACGGGCGTGTCGCTCGGCGTCGAACGGATGATGGAAGAGCTCACGGCGCGCCGCGACCGTGTCGAAACCGCACTCGCGCTCGGCGCGACGCGCTGGGAAGCCGCTCAGGACGCTGCACGCCAGGCCGTGCGGGCGGGCATGCTGCCGACGCTGAACCAGATGGCCGTCGTCGGCGTCGTGAGCCTGCCGGGGATGATGACGGGCCAGGTGCTGGCCGGCCAGTCGCCGCTGCAGGCCGTGCGCTACCAGATTGTGATCATGTTCCTGATTGCCGCGGCCTCCGCGCTCGGCACCGTCGGTGCAGTGCTGATGACCTACCGCCGGCTGTTCTCGGCCGATCACCGCTTTCTCGCCGCGCGGCTCGAAGAACGCGCGCACTGACACGCGGCGTCACCGCGCGATGCGTTCGCGCGGTTCGCCGGTCAGCGCACGCCGCGGCGCTTGCCGAGCGCCTGCCGCAACGCGGCCGCGATGTCCGCGTCCGGCGCGAGCCCGTCGACCGACGCAACGAGCCGCACCGCGCGCGGCGTCGTCACATAGGCCTGCGCACCGACATAGCCGCCACTGCCGGCCGAGCGCGTCGTCACGACGAGCGCCTGCGGCGCACGTGCACCGAGGTCGGCCGTGAATGCATCGGTGACCGTACCGTCACGCGCATGCAGCGCGCCCGTCACGTAATCGTCGGTATCGAAGCCAGGAGCCGCATGCGCGGTCGAATACACGCGCACCGCGTAACTGCCGGTCGAGCACGGCTCGAGCGCACCGCTCGACACGACGGCCACCTGCTGCCGCGACGGCAACTCGACCTTTTTCACAAAACCACAATCGTCGGCCGCGTGCGCGTGCGCGGCGACGAACGCAATGGCACACAGCCACGCGCGCATTCGGTATTTCATCGGGATGTCGTGACAGGAAGGTGATGATGCGGGCGAGCATAGCGTGACAATCGCATGACGTCACGCAGGTCGCCACGCGATGCTGTCGTACGTCGAACGGCTGCCATGCCGCTGAGGCAGCATGCATGCTACCGCGAAGCAGGTCGCGGGAATTCACCGTGACGGCGACACGAAACGGTCACGTGCGCGGGGCAGGCGCGAGTCGAAGCCGTTGTGCGCGCACCGGCTCCGGCACCAGCCCGCGCGCACCGCTCAGCGCTTGATCGACACCGTCACCTTCGTGCCATCGCTCATCGCGACGGACTTCGACCCGCCGTTGGTCGAGATCGACACCCACTTCACCTGGCTCACCGACACGACGTCCGGACACTGCAGCGACTTGCCGCCGACCGTCACGTTGCGCGTGCCCTTCGGCGCGGCCGCCTGGAAGCTCATCTGCACGTTGGCGATCCCCTTCGCGTCGATCGACGGCGCGAGCCGCACCTGGGTCTGGCGCACCATCGCGCCGTTCTCGTCGCGCGGCAGGCTGTCGGCGTTCGGGCACCCGTCCGGCATCGCGACCGCCCCGCTCGGCGGCACCGACTTCCAGTTGAAGTCGTCCGTCTCGCCCGAGCGGATCTTGCGGGTCTCCTGCGTATTGCCGAAGGTCTTCGAGTCGACCTTGACGGTGTATTCGAGCTGTCCGGTACCGCCGCCCTTCAGGCTGCCCTTGACCGGCGGCGCCGCGAATACGCTCGCGCTGACGCACGCCGCCGCGAGCACGACCGACCACGATGCGGCGACTGACAAGCTGCGTTGGCTCATGCTGACCTCCTTGGTATGCGGCGGCACGCGCGTGCCGCGCGGTTTTCGATGCATGATGCGCTGCCAGTCTACCGCCAAGCGGCGGGCAATGCGCCGCAAACGCATCGGGTGTTACCCCGCTTGCGTTCGCGGCGCCGCAACCTTACGTGCGATGCCGGCTCAGAAGCCGCTCAGCACGAGCTTGCCGATCGCGCGCCCGGCCTCGAGCAGCTGGTGCGCGCGCCGCACGTTCGCCGCATTGATCGGGCCGAGCTGCTCGCCGAGCGTCGTGCGCAGCGTGCCGCCGTCGACCAGCCGCGCCACTTCGCCGAGGATCCGGTGCTGCTCGATCATGTCCGGCGTCTCGAACATTGCACGCGTGAACATGAATTCCCAGTGAAACGCGGCGCTCTTCGCCTTCAGCAGTTCGACCGGCACCGGCTTGCCGTTCTCGACGATCGTGCAAATGCCGCCCTGCGGCCGGATGACTTCCGCCGCGGCAGGGAAATGACGATCCGTGTCGTTGAAAATCAGCACGTAGTCGACGTTCGGATGCCCGGCCTCGCGCAACTGTGCGGGCAAGTCGCCGAAATGGTCGACCACCGTATCCGCGCCCAGTGCGCGCACCCAGTCGGCCGAGGCCGGCCGCGACGCGGTCGCGATCACGTGCAGCTTGCCGAGCGTCTTCGCGAGCTGGATCGCGATCGAGCCCACGCCGCCCGCGCCGCCAATGATCAGCACCGACTTGCCGGCGTCCGCACCCTGCGGCGACACGCGCAGCCGGTCGAACAGCGCTTCCCAAGCGGTCAGCGCGGTGAGCGGTAGCGCGGCCGCCGCGGCGAAATCGAGCGTGCGCGGCTTCAGCGCGGCGATCCGCTCGTCGACCGTATGGAATTCACTGTTCGCGCCCGGCCGCGTGATGCTGCCCGCGTAGAACACTTCGTCGCCGGGCCGGAACAGCGTGACGTCGGCACCGACCGCGACCACCGTGCCGGCCGCATCCCAGCCGAGTACGCGCGGGGTGTCCTCGACCTGCGGCTTCGGCGCGCGCACCTTGGTGTCCACCGGGTTCACGGAAATCGCCTCGACCTTCACGAGCAGGTCGCGCGGGCCCGGCACGGGCTGCGGCAGCTCCACGTCGAGCAAGGCCTGCGGGTCGTCGATCGGCAGATAACGGGTCAGTCCAACGGCTTTCATCACGAAACTCCTTCAGGAAATCCTCCGGGCCACGGCGCGGCCCCATGAACGTCATCGTAGGCAACCCGATCATTTGAGAAAACCGCTATATTTCCTGAAACATTTTCAGGATTTTCAGAATAATGGCCTCCGATCCGATTCCGGCCCCCGACAAACCGCTCGACCTGCTCGACGTCGCGCTGTTCGTGCGCGCGGCGCTGCTCGCGAACGTCACCGCGGCCGGGCGCGAGTTCGGCGTGTCGGCCGCGGTCGCGAGCGCCCGCATCGCGCAGCTCGAGCGCCAGCTCGGCGCACGGCTGTTGCACCGCACCACGCGCCGCATCAGCCTCACGCAGGACGGCGAAGTCTTCATGGCGCACGCCGATACGCTGCTGTCGGTCGCCGACGCCGCGCGCGCGTCGGTCGGCCACGGCCGCACCGAGCCGTACGGGCGGCTGAAGGTGTCGATGTCGTCGTCGTTCGGCCGCCAGCATGTCGCGCCAGTGATTCCCGCGTTCCTGCGCCGTTATCCGTCCGTGTCGCTCGACCTGCGGCTGTCGGACGAGATCGTCGACCTCGTCGACGACGGCTACGACGTCGCGATCCGCCTCGGCACGCTAAAGGATTCGACGCTCGTCGCCCGCAAGCTCGCCGCGAACCGCCGCGTGCTGTGCTGCTCGCCCACCTATCTCGCCGAGCACGGCACGCCGCGCCATCCGGCCGACCTGGCTCAACACGAGTGCGTGATCCTCGGCGACCAGCGCGACTGGTCGTTCGCCACGCCCCAAGGCCCGCTCACGGTGCGGGTCGGCGGCCGGCTCGTCGCGAGCAACGGCGAGGCGATCCGCGAAGCGCTCGTCGACGGCTTCGGAATCGCGATCAAGTCGACCTGGGACGTCGGCCCGCTGCTCGCGAGCGGCGCGCTCGTCACGGTGCTCGACGACTATCCGTTCGCGGAAGACATCGCGATCTGGGCCGTCTACCCGAGCCGCGCGCACGTCCCGCTGAAAACGCTCGCCTTCATCGCGTTCCTGGCCGAGCATTTCGGCGATCCACCGTACTGGGATCGCGCGGACCAGTAATGACCGCCGCACCGCGCACGGTTTCGATCCGCCCCCGACCGCCGCGCGCGGCCAACCGGCTACAATGGCGCGTTCGCCACGCAAGGGCCCGACGCCGGACGGGGCCCGCATCGGCAGGCGGCCACCCGGTGGCCGCATCCGCACTTCATTCGCTTCCCAACCATCCCGTCATGACCCACAACCTCGTCATCCAGAGTCTTGCGCCGCTGTCGGACGCCCATCACAAACCGCTGCTCGCGCTGTCGCGCGGCACCCGCATCGTGCGGATCGACGATCACGCGCTGCGGATCGACGACGCGAGCCCGGCGCAACGCCTCGACATCGACGCGTACTGCGGCACGCACGCACTCGACTTCGCGTTCGTCGAGGCCGGCCGCACGCTCGGCGATTTCGGGCTCGCCGTGATGGACATGGATTCGACGCTGATCACGATCGAGTGCATCGACGAGATCGCCGATTTCTGCGGACTGAAAACGCAGGTCGCCGAGATCACCGAAGCGTCGATGCGCGGCGAGATCCGCGACTTCAACGAAAGCCTCACGCGCCGCGTCGCGCTGCTGGCCGGGCTCGACGCGCACGCGCTCGAACGCGTGTACGAGGAGCGGCTGCAATTGACGCCGGGCGCCGAGAAAATGCTCGCCGGCGTGAAGGCTGCCGGCATGAAGACGCTGCTCGTGTCGGGCGGCTTCACGTTCTTCACCGAGCGGCTGAAGGCGCGCCTCGGCCTCGACTACGCCCATGCGAACACGCTCGAGATCGTCGACGGCAAGCTGACCGGCAAGGTGCTCGGCGAGATCGTCAACGCCGACGTGAAAGCGCGCCTGCTGCGCGAGACGTGCGCGTCGCTCGGCCTCGAGCCGAGCCGTGCGATCGCGATGGGCGACGGGTCGAACGACCTGAAGATGATGGCCGAAGCCGGGCTGTCGGTCGCGTATCACGCGAAGCCCGTCGTGCGCGACGCGGCGACGGTCGCGTTCGATCACGTCGGCCTCGACGGGCTGCTGCGGCTGTTCTGATCCTGCGGAATCCGCAATGAAAAACGCCGGCGCGATATTGCATCGCGCCGGCGTTTTGTTTTTCTGCTGAACGTAATCGACTAGCGATCAGCCCAGCGCAGCCTGCATCGCGCGCTCGATGTCCGCACGCAGGTCGGCTTCGTCTTCCAGGCCGACATAGAAACGCACCAGCGTGCCGCGATGCGGCCAGTCCGGACGCATCGACGCGACGTCGTAAGGCATCGCAAGGCTGCACGCGCCGCCCCAGCTCCAGCCGATCGCGAAGAGTTCGAGCGACTCGACGAAGCGGTCGACCTGCTCCGCACTGTAGCGTTCGTCGAACACCACCGAGAACAACCCGCCCGCGCCGGTGAAGTCGCGCACGAACGATGCGTGCCCCGGGCAATCGGCGATCTGCGGGTGCAATACCGCCGCGATCTCCGGCCGCGCCTTCAGCCATTGCGCGAGCGCAAGCGCGCTCTTGCTGTGCGCGTCGAAGCGCACCTGCATGCTCGGCAGGCTGCGCAGCACGAGCGAGCAATCGTCGACCGACACGCCGACGCCGCAGCGCATCCGCGCGAGCTTCAGCTTTGCGTGCAGTTCCGCATTCGCGGTGATCGTCGCACCCATCAGCACGTCGCTGCCGCCCGACTGGTACTTGGTCAGCGCCTGCACCGAGATGTCGACGCCGTGTTCGAACGGCTTGAACGCGAGCCCGGCCGAGAACGTGTTGTCGATCGCGGTCACGACGCCGCGTGCCTTCGCGGCCGCCGCGATCGCCTGCACATCGGGCACTTCCATCGTCACCGAGCCGGGCGCCTCGATCCAGATCAGCCGCGTGTTCGGCTGGATCAGGTCGGCGATGCCGGCACCGATCAGCGGATCGTAGAAGCGCGCGGTGATGCCGAAATCCTTCGCGAGCCAGTTGCCGAAATCGGCGTTCGGCCCGTACACGTTGTGCGGAATCAGCACGTCGTCGCCGGCTTTCACGATCCCGAAGTAGACGTTCATGATGGCCGCGAGGCCCGACGGCTGCAGCAGCGCATGCGTGCCGCCCTCGATCTCGGCGAGCCGCTGCGCGAGCGCGAGCGACGTCGGCGTCGCATGCAGCCCGTAGCGCCACTGGTTGTCGTTGTGCCAGACGAGCGCACGCATCGTCGCGAGATCGGGGAACACGACCGTCGACGCGCGCGCGACGGGCGGCACGAACGAACGGAAGCCTTCCGGGATCACGTCGTCGGGTTGAACGATACGGGTTTGCAGCGCGCGCTTGGGAGTGGATGCAGTCATGACAGGAAGCCGGGCACGAGGCCGTTCGGTTGCGGAATATGTCGCTAGATTAGCCAAAATCGGCGCGGCTGGCCCGGTACAATGCGCGCCGCGCGCACCGAGCCAGCGCGGGTTCAGTCGTCGGTGCGCAGGTTGACGACGCCGCCCACCGTCTCGATTTCCTGCACGCGGCCGTCGCGCACCTGCAGCGCCGCGCGCTTGCCCGGCGCAAGCCGCAGCACGACGGGCTGCGGATCCGACTCGTCCGAATTCATCCGGTCGGCCTTCAGGTCGCCCGTCGCGTCGAAGCGGCCGATCCACACGCCGGTGATGTTCGTGCCGTCGTTCGATTCCTCGATTTCGAGCGTGTCGCCATCGCGATCGCCCGCGAGCAGCACGACTTCGCCCGTATCGGCGAACTGGTATTCGCCGTGCACGCCTTCCTCGTCCGTCTTCGGGCCGAGATGCACGACGATCGGCCGGTCGCCGAGCGTGCCTTCGTAGCGCGGCAGGCGGGCGAACTCGGGATTCGGCTTCAGCGGCCGCGCCAGTGCCGGTTCATCCTGCTGCACGCCCGGCGCGACGGCCTGCGCCGCGCTCACACCCGGCATCGCCATGCCCGCCGCCAGCGCGCCCGCGACGACGAGCGCCCGTTGCCATTGCGAATATCGACCCACCTTGTGTTGCTCCTTGCTTCAGATTCGCTCGAAAATCGCGGCGATGCGCTGCCCGCCGCCGATGCGCTGCAACTCGTACGGCGCCTCGACGGTGATCGGCGCGATGTCCTTCAGGCTGCCGCCGAAATCGCCGATCGCGGTACGCACGCCGCTCACCACCACCCCTTCACGTTGCATGTCGGCTCCTCATCCTGCTGATCGAATGAAGCGTTCGTGCGGTGCCGTGGCCGGCGTGCGCATGCCGCATCAGCCTTGCATCAGGCGCTCCACCGCATCGCGGTGCGGAATCGGCGCGACCGCGCCGTAGCCCGTCGTCGACAGTGCCGCCGCGGCGTTCGCATAACGCGCTGCCGCGAACGGATCGTCGCCCGCGACGATCCGCGCGACGAAAGCGCCGCCGAAGCAGTCGCCAGCACCTGTCGCGTCGACGGCGTTAACCGTGAAGCCCGGCACGACACGCCGTTCGTTCGGCGTCGCCACGTAAGCGCCTTCCTTGCCGAGCTTCAGCGCGACGACCTGCGGCCCGTGTTCGAGCATCGCATCGACGATCGCGTCGCGATCGTTCGCGCCCGTGAGCGCCGTCACGTCGTCCCAGCTGGGCAGGCAGATGTCCGTCTGGCGCAGCGCCTCGCGCATCACCGCGCGAGCGCGCGGCAGCGGCCACAGCTTCAGGCGCAGGTTCGTGTCGAAGCTGACCTTCGCGCCGTGGCGGCGCGCATGGTCGATCGCCGCGAACGCGGCGTCGCACGCAGCCGTGCTGATCGCGAGGCTGATGCCCGACAGGTGCACGGCCTTCGCGGCGGCCAGCGCGTCGAGCGGCAGGTCGCCCACCGCATAGCGGCTCGCCGCCGAGCCCGCGCGCAGGTAGTCGAACTGGTGACCGTCGGCGCCGTGCGTGACGAAATACACGCCGGTCGGCGCCGCACGGTCGATCCGCACGTACGTCGTGTCGACGCGTTCCGCGCGCCACATGTCGGCCAGCAAGCGGCCGAACGGATCGTCGCCGATCGCCGACACGAAGCCCGTCGACGCGCCCTGGCGCGCCGCGGCGATGCAGAAGTTCGACGTGTCGCCGCCGAAGCCCTGCAGGAATTCAGGCCGGCCCGGCTGCGACTGGTTGAATTCGATCATCGCCTCGCCGAGCGCGAGGATCTCCGGAAATGCGGCGCTCATCGCTTACACCTCGCCCCACAGATCGTGACCGTCGGCGCCCGTGATCTTCACGGACACGAAATCGCCGACCTTGTAGCGCTTCGATGCCTTCGCCGCCGGCTCGACATAGACGACACCGTCGATCTCCGGCGCATCGGCCGCCGTGCGGCCGATCCCGCCTTCCTCGCTGACTTCGTCGATCAGCACCTTGAGGGTCTTGCCGACCTTGCGCTGGATGCGGTTCGCCGACACTTCCTCGGCGACTTCCATGAAGCGCGCGCGGCGCTCTTCGCGGACTTCGTCCGGCAGCGCACCGTCGAGTTCGTTTGCAGTCGCGCCTTCGACCGGCGAATACGCGAAGCAACCGACGCGATCGAGTTCCGCCTCGCGGATGAAGTCGAGCAGCGTTTCGAACTGCTCTTCCGTCTCGCCGGGGAAGCCCGCGATGAACGTGCTGCGGATCGTCAGGTCCGGGCAGATCTCGCGCCACTTCTGCACGCGCTCGAGCACCTTCTCGGCGTTCGCCGGACGCTTCATGCGCTTCAGCACTTCCGGATGCGCGTGCTGGAACGGCACGTCGAGGTACGGCAGCACGTGGCCCTTGAACGGACCTTCGGCCATCAGCGGGATCACTTCGTCGACGCTCGGATACGGATACACATAGTGCAGGCGCACCCATGCGCCATACTGCGCGGCGAGTTCGCCGAGCGCGGCGACCAGGTCGGTCATGCGCGTCTTGATCGGCTTGCCGTTCCAGAAGCCCGTGCGGTACTTCACGTCGACGCCGTACGCGCTCGTATCCTGCGAGATCACGAGCAGTTCTTTCACGCCCGACTTGAACAGGTTCTCGGCTTCCAGCATCACTTCGGCGACCGGGCGCGACACGAGGTCGCCGCGCATCGACGGGATGATGCAGAACGTGCAGCGGTGGTTGCAGCCTTCGGAAATCTTCAGGTACGCGTAGTGGCGCGGCGTGAGCTTGATGCCGGCCGCGGGCACGAGATCGGTAAACGGGTCGTGCGGCTTCGGCAGGTGCGAATGCACGGCCTGCATCACTTCGCCCACTGCGTGCGGGCCGGTGACGGCGAGCACCTTCGGGTGGACTTCCTCGATCAGGTTCGAGCCGCTCGCGCTCGACTTCGCGCCGAGACAACCGGTGACGATCACCTTGCCGTTCTCGGTCAGCGCTTCGCCGATCGCGTCGAGGCTTTCCTGCACGGCTTCGTCGATGAAGCCGCAGGTGTTCACGACGACGAGGTCGGCACCGTCGTAGGTGCCGGAGATTTCATAACCTTCGGCGCGCAGTTGCGTGATGATCTGTTCGGAGTCGACGAGCGCTTTCGGGCACCCGAGGGATACGAACCCTACTTTGGGGGATTGGGACATCTGGAATGTGGGGGCGTGGCAGCAAAAGCGTGAGTTTACAGCGATTTAGTGTCCGGCGATCCAAAAACGAGCGGTTGACGACGATACGCGTCGCCCGCTCGAATGCCCGGTGCGTTCCGGGCCTGCTGCCGAGCCTGCTCCGATATGCCCCTTCATTTCTGGCGCAGCCGCGTTGCGGCTCTGTCCCCAACGCCCGTCAGCCAGCAAGAATCGCCCCGTCGCCGCAGCCCGCTATGAGAAAATCCACGCGTCCATCCTTTTCAATCGACCCAACGGGGCTCGCATGACCACCCACATCACGATCGAATTCACCGAGCACGCAGCGGAAGCCATCGGCGAACAGACCAGCACCAGCTTTTCGTATGACCAGGGCGCGCATGTGCCGCAACCGGGCGACTTCGTCGAACTCGAGAATTCGCGACAGACGTTTTTCGTGATCGGCCGCGTGTTTTCGCTCAAGGCCAACTACAGCGCCGTCAAGCTCGTGCTCGACCTGCCTCCGTCGGACGACGGGCAGGATTTCGATCCGATGCACTGACGGACTACGCGAGACGCGTGACTCTCGTCTGAACCGACAACGCTGCAGCGCCGCCCCTGGCGCTGCGCGCAGCATCACGACGCGTGTCACCCCTTCCTGATCTTCCTGACGGGCGCGTGCGTCGAATTACGCGCCCGTGATCGCGCTCGCTGCCAGTCGCCCAAGCTGCGGCGCCAGGATCACGCCGGGATGCGCGACGACGGCATAAACCCCTGCAACACCCGGCAGAAATCCGTTGATCGGCACCCCGTCGTTCGTCATCGGCCGAAGCGCCGATTTCGCGGAGAGTGGCGTCAGGGTCGGCGGATCGGCAAACAGCGCCGAAATGTCCGAGGCGGTACGGGCAGCGAGCGCGGCAAGCCCGCTGTCACCCTCTTCCGGAGCATCCGCGGCCGACACCAGGCTGCCCGACGGGCCGACACGCACTTCAAGATCCTGTCCGTAGAGCAGGTGGCTGATGAGGCCCGGCTCCGCAGCGAAACGCATCAACACGGCCGGCTTCTCGCGAACGGGCAAGGCCACGCCCAGGCCCGCGGCGATGGCAACCGCGGAAGCGGCATTCGCCAGGACGACGACATCCGCCGGCACATCCCCATGCGCGGTATGCACACCGACAGCGCGTCCATTGCGCGTTTCGACCGCGTCGACTGCGCAACCGCACCGAACCTGCGCGCCGGCCGCATGCGCACCGGCCAGCAACTGATGCGTCAAGTCGATCGGCTCGACCACGAAATCGTCCGGTGCCCATGCAATCAACTCGGGAAGCCGCGCAAGACGCGGCTCCATCCGGGCCACCTCTCGACGGCCCAACGCTTCCATGTGCACGCCGGCCGCGCGCTGTTCGTCGATCAATGCTGAGGTCTGCGCATCCGTGTCCAGCCAGACGAGCGCCCCGCGCGTCGTCACCGGCAACGGGCCCAGGTCGCGCGCCAGCCGGGCGAACTCCGGGAGCGCTGCGAGCGTGCGGGAGAAGCTGGACGGGTTTTCAGAAGGAAGCGCGCTGCCGGTACCCACCCAGCCGAACGACCAGTGGGTCGCGCCGACTGCGGCCGTCACCTGCTGTTCCAGCAGCGTGACCTGCGCGCCCGATCGCGCAAGATGCCATGCGGTGGATGCGCCGACGATGCCGCCGCCGACCACGACGACGCGGAGCATGTTGTTTCCCATGAATGACATTCGGACGTTGCGGGATTCCGACTATACCGTCCGCCCCTCTTCGCCGCTGGGCGGTTGCCTGCCGCCCGGCATCGCGAATCATCTCGCCCGCTCGCTCGGCCTGGCATCAAAACGATCAATCGATCGACATCCGCTGCGCCTGACGCGGACTAAGGAAACGAAAAAGCCCGCCGAGGCGGGCCCTGCTCAAACACTCGATCCGGCGCGTCACCGCATGTCCGGAAACACCGACGCCTTCAGGCACCGTTCGAACCACATCGCATCGTCTCCATCGCCGATCGGCCACATTTCCGCATCGAGTTGCGGCAACCCGGCTACCGGCGCTGACGCGTGATTATCGCCACCGGACGTCCCCGCCCGCATCCACGCCGAATGCGCTCCACCGTTGTCGCACGCACTCCCATGCGCCTGCGCTTCGCAGAACGCCACGGGGCGCACCTTCCCGCCGTCCGCCGCGCTCACCGACCGGTACTGATAGACCGCGCCGGTCGCCCAGTCCTCGCTCTGGCTGCAGACCCGCGCCCGATGCTGCACATGGACCGCACCAAAGCACGCGTAGGTAACGTGCGCGCCACTCGCATCGTCGGGAAGGAAATCGCAGTTTGCATCGAAACCGGTGAGCGGGCCGCCCGTATATTTCGCGAGCCACTGGCGCTCGGCCTGCGCACGCGCGATCAAGCCTTTGCTCGATTGATCGGCCAGCACGGCGGTGCGCCGATCGATGGCCTTGCGCACTTCGTCGACGGCCAGCGGGTGGCCTTCGTAATCGGCGTCGAGACGGTTGTTGCGCGCGTCGATCCAGCGGCGCTGGCTACGCACCAGCATGTCGCGGATAGCGGTATCCGGCGCGGCCTTCAACGCACCCGCATAAGCCGAATTCATGCGCGCGTCGGCCGCGCGCAGCGCGGCGTTCGCGCAGATGCGCTTCTCGATCGGTTGCACGGCTTTCGCGCAATCCATCGCAAAGGCCGGTACCGCCACGCCAACGCCCATCGTGAATATCGCAGCAAGACCGGCCAGCCTGCGGGCCCATGCCATTCGAATCCCTCGCATGCTCTCTCTCAATCGGTTTTTCTTGGTCGCACTGCATCGATGCCGCATCGCCCATCACGGCCTGTCGTGCCCGGTCGCCGATACGCATTTCGCAGAAGGCAGCGTCCATGCTTCGCCGTGCAGCGCCGCTCATGGTACGCGCGCCGGCAGGAATGCACACCATCCGGCGTGGCATGTTCCGGGTTTCCTGCGTAGGTGGCTGGATCTCGATCGACTGGACAACGGTCATGCACGCCCGACCCGGCGCGCGCATTCGGTACCGACGGCCATGAACGACCGTCGGCGAGAGGGTTCGGCAGGCGGCGGCCGCACATCGTCGCGCCCGTATGCACGATCGGCCGACCCGCACCGCGTGGCTTCGCGGCACCGACGCCCGACGGGTTGCCCGCCGCGGTCGGCCTGCCGCGAAACCGTTACTTCTTTTCCGGCTCCGTCGCGCCCGGCTGCTTGAACGGGAACGTGCTGAACATCGACTTCGCCTGGTTCTGCATCTGCTCCTGCATCTGCACGAACATGTTCTTCGACTGCTCGATGTAGCTGGTCATCATCCCTTGCATCATCGGCGCCTGCATGTTCATGAACTGCGACCAGACCTCCGGATTCATCGCATTGCCTTCGTACAGGTTCTTCGACTGATCCGCGAGCTTGTTCTGGATGTCGATGAACGCCTGGATGTTCTTTTCCAGGTACGTGCCCATCATGCCCTGCATCGCATGCCCGTAGAAACGGATGATCTGCGACAGCATCGACGACGAGAACATCGGCACGCCGCCGCTTTCCTCTTCGAGGATGATCTGCAGGAGGATGCTGCGCGTCAGGTCTTCGCTGGATTTCGCATCGACAACCTTGAAGTCCTCCTGCTCCAGCACGAGTTGCTTCACGTCGGTCAGCGTAATGTACGTGCTTGTCTCGGTATCGTAGAGCCGGCGGTTCGGGTACTTCTTGATGAGCCGTTCGGCCGTCTTCTTTGTAGTAGTCATGTAACGCCTTTGAGTGCAGCGTAGCGCAAGTGACGAATCCCCGCCGCCCGAATCCGGGAGGCGGGGGCCTTCGGAACACGCCCGGCTGCGCGGCCACCCGGCCCGCGCAGCGCGGACGCTCAGCCCATGTGCAGGCCGCCGTTCAGCGAGAAGTCGGCGCCCGTCGCGAAACCGGAATCGTTCGACGCGAGCCACGCGACGATCGAACCGATTTCCTCCGGCCCGCCGAGACGCCGCACCGGGATCGTCGCGACGATCTTCTCGAGTACATCCGGGCGAATCGCCTTCACCATGTCGGTGCCGATGTAGCCCGGCGACACGGTATTGACCGTCACGCCCTTCGTCGCGACTTCCTGTGCGAGCGACATCGTGAAGCCGTGGATGCCGGCCTTCGCGGTCGAATAGTTGGTCTGGCCGAATTGCCCTTTCTGGCCGTTCACCGACGAAATGTTGACGATCCGGCCCCAGCCGCGCTCGACCATCCCGTCGATCACCTGCTTCGTCACGTTGAACAGGCTCGTCAGGTTGGTGTCGATCACGGCGGTCCAGTCTTCGTGCGTCATCTTGCGGAACACGACGTCGCGCGTGATGCCCGCGTTGTTGACCAGCACGTCGATCTCGCCGACTTCGGCCTTGACCTTGTCGAACGCTTCCTTGGTCGAGTCCCAGTCGCCGACGTTGCCTTCCGACGCGATGAAATCGTACCCGAGCGCCTTCTGGTCCTCGAGCCATTTCACACGGCGCGGCGAGTTCGGGCCGCAACCTGCGACCACCTTGAAGCCGTCTTTCAACAGACGCTGGCAGATGCTGGTGCCGATGCCGCCCATCCCGCCCGTTACGTACGCAATTCGCTGAGACATAAATCTCACTCCATTTTTTGGTTTCGAGAGCTGCCTGAGGCCCCCTCTGACTTCACGGGACGCCGGCCGAAGCCGCAATCGGCCGGCACCCGGATTCGGTTCGCGGGTCGCGAATGGCCGGTTACGGACGCTCGACCGCGAGCGCGACGCCCATCCCGCCGCCGATGCACAGCGACGCCAGCCCGCGCTTCGCATCGCGCTTGGCCATCTCGTGCAGCAGCGTCACCAGGATCCGGCAGCCCGACGCGCCGATCGGGTGGCCGATCGCAATCGCCCCGCCGTTCACGTTCACCTTCGACGTGTCCCAGCCCATCTGCTTGTGCACCGCCAGCGCCTGCGCCGCAAATGCCTCGTTGATCTCCATCAGGTCCAGGTCGCCCGGCGTCCAGCCCGCGCGCTCCAGCGCACGGCGCGATGCCGGCACCGGGCCCATGCCCATCACGCTCGGATCCACGCCCGCGTTCGCGTATGCCTTGATCCGCGCCAGCGGCGTCAGACCGAGTGCCGCCGCCTTCTGCGCCGACATCACCAGCACCGCCGCCGCGCCGTCGTTCAGCCCCGACGCGTTTGCCGCCGTCACCGAGCCGTCCTTCGAGAACGCCGGCTTCAGCCCGGCCAGCGATTCCGCCGTCACGCCGTGACGCACGAACTCATCGGTGGCGAACTGCAGCGGCTCGCCCTTGCGTTGCGGAATCGCCACCGGCACGATCTCGTCGTCGAAGCGACCGGCCTTCTGCGCGGCTTCCGCCTTGTTCTGCGACAGCGCCGCGAACGCGTCCTGCTCTTCGCGCGTGATCCCGTATTCCTTCGCGACGTTCTCCGCCGTGATGCCCATGTGGTACTGGTTGTACACGTCCCACAGGCCGTCGACGATCATCGTGTCGACCAGCTTCGCGTCGCCCATCCGGAAGCCGTCGCGCGAGCCCGGCAGCACGTGCGGCGACGCGCTCATGTTCTCCTGACCGCCTGCGATCACGATCTCCGCGTCGCCCGCGACGATCGCGTTCGCCGCCAGCATCACGGCCTTCAGGCCCGAGCCGCACACCTTGTTGATCGTCATCCCCGGCACGGCCGTCGGCAGCCCGGCCTTGATCAGCGACTGGCGCGCCGGGTTCTGCCCGGAACCGGCCGTCAGCACCTGGCCCATGATCACTTCGCTGACCTGCTCGGGCTTCACGCCCGCACGCTCCAGCACCGCGCGGATCACCGTCGCGCCCAGCTCCGGCGCCGCAATCTTCGCAAGCGAACCGCCGAATTTGCCGACCGCGGTCCGCGCGGCCGATACGATCACTACGTCCGTCATTTCCCTTTCCTCCAGGCCCGCACGACACGGCGCATCGCTACCGGCCCTGTTAAAAAAACTGCGGTGCATCGGACAGCGTGCGCCGCTGTCCGGTTTTCGTCAATCGCGCTGCAACACGTAGCGGCCCGGCGCCGGTTCGATCACCGGGAACTGCGCAGTACCGGGCTGGGCGGGCGGCGCCACCTTGCGGCCGCCGTACTGGTCGAGCCATTCGACCCAGGTCGTCCACCAGCTGCCCGGTTGCTCGGCCGCACCGGCGAACCACGCGTCCGCCGACTCGGGCAGGTCGCCGTCGTTGACCCAGTAGCTGCGCTTTTTCTTTGCCGGCGGATTGATCACGCCCGCGATGTGCCCCGACGCGCCCAGCACGAACTTCAGCGGGCCCGACAGGATCGACGTCGACGCATAGGCCGTCTGCCACGGCACGATGTGATCCTCGCGCGAGCCGTAGATGAAGGTCGGCACGTCGATCAGCGTCAGGTCGACCGATTCGCCGCACACGGTCAGCGCACCCGGCTCGCGCAGCTTGTTCTCGAGATAGGTATGGCGCAGGTACCACGCGTACATCGGGCCCGGCAGGCTCGTCGAGTCGCTGTTCCAGTACAGCAGGTCGAACGCCGCCGGCGTGCGGCCCTTCAGGTAGTTGTCGACGACGTAGTTCCACACGAGGTCGTTCGGCCGCAGGAACGAGAACGTGTTCGCGAACTCGACGCCGCGCATCAGCCCCGGCTGCGTGCCGTTCTTGCCGCCGATGGTCTGCTCGCGCATCTGCACGTGCGCCTCGTCGACGAACACGTCGAGAATGCCGGTGTCGGTGAAGTCGAGCATCGCGGTGAGCAGCGTCATCGATGCAGCCGGATGTTCGCCGCGCGCAGCGAGCACCGCGAGCGCGGTCGCGAGCATCGTGCCGCCGACGCAGAAGCCGAGCGTGTTGATCTGCTCGCGCCCGCTGACCTGCTGCACCGCGTCGATCGCCGCGAGCAGCCCTTCGTTCATGTAGTCGTCCCACGTCTTGTGCGCGACCGACGCGTCCGCGTTGCGCCACGACACGAGGAACACCTGGTGCCCGTTCGACAGCGCATGCGCGACGAGCGAATTCTCGGGCTGCAGGTCGAGGATGTAGAACTTGTTGATGCACGGCGGCACGATCAGCAGCGGCCGCTCGAACACGGTGTCCGTCTTCGGCGTGTACTGGATCAGCTGGATCAGGTCGTTCTCATAAACGACCGCACCTTCCGTACACCCGAGGTTCCTGCCGACCACGAACTGCGATTCGTCGGTCTGCGAAATCTTGCCGCGCTGCATGTCGCCGAGCAGGTTCATCATCCCCTGCCGCAGGCTTTCGCCCTGCGTCTCGAGGATCGATTTCTGCGCGTCGGGGTTGAGGGCGAGGAAGTTGCTCGGCGCGGCCGCGGCCGTCCATTGCTGGACCGTGAAGCGAATGCGCTCGCGCGTCTTCGGATCGGCCTGAAGCGCGTCGGCCAGCTCCTGCAGATAACGCGCGTTGAGCAGATACCACGCCGCCGCGAACGCATGCGCCGGCGACGCCTTCCACGCATCGCCGCTGAAACGGCGGTCCTTCAGTTCGGGCGACTCGAGCTTCGCGGCGGCCGCCTGCTGCATCAGCGCCATGCAATCGCGCGCGTAGTCGGCCTGCAGCGCCTGCAGCCGCTCGGGCGGAATCGCGGCGGCCGGCAGCTTGAGCCCGGCGAACGGCGATGCCATCGCGCCGAGATCGGGCATCGATGGCATCGACGGCATCTGGAACGGAAACGATGTCGGAAACTGGAATGTTGCGAACGGATTCACGGTGGCCGACGCAGTCGCGGCGCGTGCCGGATCTGCAAAACCGCGCCACGCGTTCAACCACGACTCGAACATCTGCTGCATCGGCTGGGCGGCCGGATCGAAACCAATGCTGCCCGTGGAAGTGCCCGCCTGAGCGGACGTCGACGATTTTTTCGATGCTGTCATTACCTGCCTTACCGGTGATTCGTGAGCGTCTATCGTGAAATCCTGCTCGCGCGCGGCATGCCGGCGGCGAGCCGGGCCGTCATGCTCTGGAGAGGCGTCTCCAGATTCTGCCGCAGTGCGGTATTTTTATCATTATCGTTTTCCCCATGTGAAGCGCCATGTCAAACCACTGACCATTTCCGCACGGAGATAATCCTCGCGCAACAGACGGGACAAGGGTTCCGGCGAAACATAAAACATTTTGGCCGACTTGACTTTGCGATTTTTCATTCAATCGCGCATGCCGCGCGGCATGACCGCCTAAATATCGAGATAACCCGATTTTGCGGCGCAGCAAACCCCACGCGCATGCGCATCCCGTCAATCGGCCAGCCAGATCGCCGCCGCCATGCGACCCGTCACGCGGTCGCGCCGGTACGAATAGAAGCGCGCCTGTTCGGTGACCGTGCAGGCCGCCCCGCCGCTCACGTGCGCCACGCCCGCACGCGCGAGACGCAGGCGCGCGAGCGCATAGAGATCGGCCAGAAACTTGCCGGGCGCGCCATCGATCGCGACGAACGCAAGCCGGGTTTCATCATGCTCCGACTGCGGGGCCGTGTCGAGAAACGCGTCACGCACGTCGGCGCCGACCTCGAACGCCCGCGGGCCGATCGCCGGCCCGAGGTACGCATGAAGCGCGTCCGTCGCACCGCCCGCGAGTGCCGCGACACGCGCCGCGGTCTGCTCGACGATGCCGGCCGCCAGCCCGCGCCAGCCCGCATGCGCGGCGCCGACCGCGCGGCCCTGTGCGTCGCACAGCAGCACGGGCAGGCAATCCGCGACCATCACGACGCAGACGGCACCCGCCCGGTCGGTGACGCTCGCATCGGCCTGCACCGGCACCGCAGCCGCGGGCGCCGCTGCGATCACCTCGTCCGCGCGCACGATCTGCGCGCCGTGAACCTGCTCGAGCCAGGCAGCGCTCGACTGGCCTGCCAGCGCGAGCAGGCGCGCGCGATTCCCGGCGACATGGGCCGGGTCGTCACCGGTATGCAGGCCGAGATTCATCCCGCCCGGCAGCGCGTCTCCGCCCTGCCAGCGCCCGTACGGGCCTTCGCTCAGCCCGCCGTCGCGCGTCGTGATCAGCGCGCGCACGCGCGGCGACACCTGCCAGTCGGGCTGTACGCAGTCCTGCCACGTCAACGGCGCCAGGTTCGTCATCGGCACTCACTCCTCCTCATCGTCCAGGTCCGGCTCGTCATCCTGATACTCGTCGCCGAAATCGTCATCGTCGTAGACACCGTCATCGTCGTCGAATTCCTCGTCGCCCTGCCCGAAGCCGAGCGCCGCGACGAGTGCGTTCATGTCGTCCGGCAGCGGGCAGCGCCATTGCATCGCCTTGCCCGTGACCGGATGCACGAGACCGAGCCGCCACGCATGCAGCGCCTGCCGCGCGAACCCGTCCGGCAGCGGCGTGACCGAGCGCTTGCCACGCGCGCGCCCGTACACGGGATCGCCGAGCAGCGGGTGCCCGGCATGCGCGCAGTGCACGCGGATCTGGTGCGTGCGACCGGTCTCGAGATCGCACTGGATCGCCGAAACCGGCTGACGTTGCCACAGGCATGTGTCAACCGTGCGGAAATGCGTGCGCGCGGGCTTGCCCGACGCGCCCGTGACGACGGCCATGCGCGTGCGTTCGCGCGGATCGCGGCCGATCGGCGCGTCGATCGTGCCTTCCTCGGGCATCGTGCCCCACACGAGCGCGAAATAGCGGCGCTTCACCGTGCGGGCCTGCAACTGGCGCACGAGGTCCGTCTGTGCGGCCAGCGTGCGCGCCACCACCATCAGGCCCGACGTTTCCTTGTCGAGCCGGTGGACGATCCCTGCGCGCGGCAGGCCGGCCGCCGCGTCGCCATAGCGATGCAGCAGCCCGTTGAGGATCGTGCCGCTCCAGTTGCCGGCGGCCGGATGCACGACGAGGCCGGCCGGCTTGTTGATCACGACGAGCGCGTCGTCCTCGTAGATCACGTCGAGCGGCACGGGCTCCGGCGTAAAGGCGAGCTGCTCGGGGAGCAGGTCGGGCACGAGCTCGATCTTCGCGCCGAGCGGCACCGGCTGGCGGATCTTGGCCGGCGCGCCGTCGACGAGCACGCGCTGCGCCTCGATCCAGCTCTGCAGGCGGCTGCGCGAGAATTCGGGGAACAGTTGGGCAAGCGCCTTGTCGAGTCGTTCGCCCGCGAGCGACAGCGGCACTTCGACGACGCGCGGCGCCTCATCGACCGCCGCGGACGGCACGACGGGCGGCTGCATTGCGTCGCCGGTCAGATCGTCATCGAGGGAATCCCCCGAGGCAGCGTCGGCGGGCCGATCGCTTGGGCTATAATCTTCGCGATTTGGTGTGCCCGGCTGGGCATTCTGCGAACTTGAACGGGTCATTTAGACTGGGTCACCGAGACTTGAAGCTAGGACATGCGAGCATGATGAATTCGACCAAACGCACGGCCATCACCGTCGCCGCCCGGGCTGCGGCGGTAGCGGCCGCGGCCCTCATCGCCGGCTGCCACGGCTTGCCGCAGAAGCAGGACGAGACGGCTACCTGGTCGAACAACAAATTATACTCAGAGGCCCAGGACGCGCTGTCCGGCGGCGACTGGGGCAAGTGCGCGAAATATTTCGAATCGCTGCAAGGCCGCGATCCGTTCGGCCACTTCGCGCAACAGGCGCAGATCAACGTCGCGTACTGCAACTGGAAGGACAACGAAGCGGCCGCCGCCGACCAGGCCGTCGATCGCTTCATCCAGCTCCACCCCGATCACCCGGATATCCCGTACGCGTACTACCTGAAGGGGATGATCCACTTCAACGACGATCTCGGCCTGTTCGGACGCTTCTCCGGCCAGGACATGAGCGAGCGCGATCCGCAGGCACTGCGCGAATCGTACGATGCGTTCAAGGTCGTCGTCGACCGTTTCCCGAAGAGCAAGTACGCGCCCGACGCCGCCGCGCGGATGCGCTACATCGTCAACGCGCTCGCCTCGCACGAAGTGCACGCGGCCGACTACTACTACCGGCGCGGCGCCTACGTCGCGGCGATCAACCGTGCGCAGCTCGCGATCAAGGACTACAAGGGCGCCCCGGCGATCGAGGACGCGCTGCACATCATGATCCTGTCGTACGGCAAGCTGAACCAGCCGCAACTCGCCGAGGACACGAAGCGCGTGCTCGCAGGCACGTTCCCCGACAGCCCGTACGTCACGGGCCACTCGCGCCCCGGCACGAAGAAGTCGTGGTGGCAGTTCTGACGAACGCTCCGTGCAGCACCCGCTGCACGAACAAAAAACCCGGCCATCGAGCCGGGTTTTTTTATGGGCGCCGCATTCAGGCGGCGCCGGTGCGAGGGCGCGACGATCGCCGCGCACGCCGTCACGTGCGCTTTGCCGAACGGTGCTCGTCGAAGAAGTCCTGGACGACCGCGATCTCGCGGGTCCGCTTGAACGGCGGCAAGCTCTGCCAGATCCGGCGCCCGTACGGCTTGTCGACGAGCCGCGTGTCGCAGATCATCAGCACGCCGCGATCCGTCTCCGCGCGAATCAACCGGCCCGCCCCCTGCTTCAGCGTGATCACGGCCTGCGGCAACTGGTGCACGGCGAACGGGCTCAGCCCTTTCTTCGTCAGCGCGTCGAGCCGCGCAGCCAGCACCGGATCGTCCGGCGGCGCGAACGGCAGCTTGTCGATCACGACGAGCGACAGCGCATCGCCGCGCACGTCGACGCCTTCCCAGAAACTTTGGCTGCCGACCAGGATCGCGTTGCCGTAAGCGCGGAAACGGTCGAGCAGTTCGGTACGGCTCGCATCGCCCTGCACGAGCAGCGGCGTATTCCAGCCGCGCGATTCGATCACGTCGCGCAGCTTCGACGCGATCCGGTCGACCGCGCGCAGCGTCGTGCACAGCATGAACACGCCGCCACCGGACGCCTCGATCGCCGGCAGCGCGGCGTCGAAGACGGCATCGGTAAATGCCGGCGAAGACGGTTGCGGCAGGTTGCGCGGCACGTACAGCAGCCCTTGCGACTGGTAGTCGAACGGACTGGCGAGCGTCATCGAGCGACGCGAGCTGAGGCCCATCTGCGCCGCGTAGTGCGTGAAATCGCCGCGCACCGACAGCGTGGCCGACGTGAACACCCAGGCACGCGGCACGCCCGCGCGCTGCTTGGCAAAGATCGGCGCGACCGACAGCGGCGTTTCGTGCAGCTGGACGGTATGCGCGAACACTTCGACCCAGCGCACCTTCTCGTTCGGATCGCCGTCGGATGACGCCTTGTCGCCGGCCGCCGCCGCGTCGGCCTTCGCAGCCGCCTCCGTCGCGCCGGGCGCAACCCAGCCGGCCAGCAGGTCCTGCAGTTCGCGTGCGCGCCGCAGGCACGCGCCGAGCGATTCCGCCCGTTCGGCCTGGCTCGCAAGCGCCGATGCCAGCGCGTCGAGCGCCGCCTCGAGCGCGTCGAGCGCGCCGAACATCGGGTGATCGTCGCCGAGCTGGGCGAGCGACATGCGGACGATCTGGTCGTTCGCGAACGCAAGGCGCAAGTCGCGCGCCGCGCGCTCGAGATCGCCGCCGAGCTTCACCCACTCGACCGCGTCGCGCGCATGGCTCAAGCCTTCCGCCACCGTGTCGCGTGCGAGCTCGAGAATCTGCGTCGTCGACAGCGTCTCGCCGAAGAACAGCGTCGCCGTTTCCGGCAGCTGGTGCGCTTCGTCGAAGATGACCGTATTCGCGTTCGGCAGCAGCTCGGCCATCCCCGTATCGCGCAGCATGATGTCCGCGAAGAACAGGTGGTGGTTGACGACGACGACGTCGGCCTGCTGCGCCTCCCGCCGCGCCTGCATCACGAAGCAATCCTTGTAATGCGGGCATTCCTGGCCGAGGCAGTTGTCGCGCGTCGACGTGACCATCGACCACACGGGCGCCGTTTCCGGCACGCTTGCGAGCTCGGCCTTGTCGCCGCTCTTCGTGATCTTCGCGAAACGGACGATTTCCTGCAGATAGGCCGTATCCTGCCGCGACGGCAACCGGCCGTTGTCGGCCGTGCGTTGCAGGTAGTAGTGGCACAGGTAGTTGGCGCGGCCCTTCAGCATCGCGACCGACACCGGCACCGCGAGCGCGTTGCGCACGGTCGGGATATCGCGCTGGAACAGCTGATCCTGCAGGTGTTTCGTGCCGGTCGACACGATCACCTTGCCGCCCCACAGCATCGCGGGCACGAGGTACGCATAGGTCTTGCCGGTACCCGTGCCGGCCTCGACGATCAGCGTATTGTCGCCGGCGTCGCTGTCGGGCTCGGCCGCCGCAGCGGCGTCCGAGCCCGGTTCGGCCGTTTTGTCGCCGTCGCCAAGGCGACGCGCCGGCCGCTTGCGGGTTTCGAAGATCTCGGGCTCGGGCATCCGGCGCGCGGACGCTTCCATCGCGGACGCGACGGCACGCGCCATCTCGATCTGCGACGTACGCGGCCGATAGCCGTCGATCGCACGCGCCAGCAACCCGCCTTCGCCGAAGATCGTGTCGAGTTCGTCGACACGTTTGCGGCTCAGCTCAAAGGTGCCTTCGGGCGCACGAACACGCCCGGCGGACGACTCGTCGCGCCGGGCATCGGGGGTGGCTTCAAGCGGTGAATTCAAGGCAAGCGTTCCTGTGTCCAGCGCCCGGGCGGCGCCGGCGCTTGCCAGGCCGCGCTCAGGCGCGCTTATCCGGTTCCAGCTGCGATTGCAGCAAAATGATTTTGTCCTTGGCCGCCAGCTTTTCCTTCTTCAGCCGGTGCAGCGTGATGTCGTCGATGTCGGAGTGTCCTTCCTTCAGCTCGATCTCCCGAGCGAGCTGCTGGTGCTGCTCCTGCAATGCAGCCAAACGGTTGTGCAATTCCTGCTGCTGTTCCGTGGGACGGTTTTGCATACTTGCCTCCTCATCGAAGCAGCGCGCCGGCTGGCGTGCCAGCGCGCGAGACTGATTCCGGATCAATCCAACACGTTACTGCCCCTGCTGCTGCTTCTGCTGCGCCTTCTCGGCCGCTTCCTTCTGGCGCTGCTCGACATCGGCCTTGTGCTGCACGGCTTCCTTCTGCTTCTGCTCGTAGCGCGCGGCGTTGTCCGCCCGCTCCTGCGCCTTCTGCGCGGCCTGCTGGTGCGCCTGGTCGAGCTTGCGCTGGAAGTCGCCCTGCTTCTGGTCGTATGCCTGCTTGCTCGCCGCGCGCTGCGGCGCTTCCGCGCCGCGCTGCGCCTGCTTCAGCGCATTCTGCTCCTGCTTGTCGCGGAACGCAGCCGCGTTTGCCGCGTCGTTCGCCGCGCGCTGCGGCGCTTCCGCCGCATCCCGCGCTTGCTTCAGCGCCTGCTGCTGGTCGCGCTGCTGCGCGCGCACCGCCCGCTGCTCGTCGTTGAGCGCGAGCTGCTCCTGGCGGATGCTCGCCCGCTCGTCGCGCATCTGCTCACGCGCCTTGCCGAGACAGTGATTGACGAAGAACTTGCTGTAGCAATCGTGCTCGGCCACCGCATAACGATAATCGTTTTCCGCGGAGCGTTGATTGAGCACTTTTTGACGGGCGTCGAAATCCGGTGCGGTTGTGGCTGTCGTGGGCGCAGCCGCGGCGGCGGCCGGCGCGGTGGCGCCCGAAGCCTGCGCGAACGCGCCGGAAGGCCCCGCAGACAAAGCCGCGGCGAGCGCTGCGCCGAGCGCGACGAGAGAAATTCGGGAAGTTGGCAACGTCGTAGGAAAGCTGCGGGACATGTGTCAAATTCTATCACCCCCGGCTGGGCGCTCCGCCATTTATGGCAAAATGCCCCGCTTCACTCACCCGCGGCATCTGGCCCGTCGGGCCCGCCACGCAGCCCGCCGCTTCGGGCCTGCCGGCCCGCGCCGCGATTTCAGCAGGCAGATCATCCACGACATGACGGAAACCGTAGCACTCAAGATCGTACAGCGCATCGCCACCGAACTGTCCGTCCAGCCGCGCCAGGTCGCGGCGGCCGTGCAACTCCTCGACGAAGGCTCGACCGTTCCGTTCATTGCCCGGTACCGCAAGGAAGTGACCGGCAACCTGGACGACACGCAGTTGCGCCAGCTCGAGGAACGCCTCCTGTATCTGCGCGAACTCGAGGATCGCCGCGCGACGATCCTGGCGAGCATCGACGAACAGGGCAAGCTGACCGACGAACTGCGCGCCGCGATCGACGCGGCCGACAGCAAGCAGGTGCTCGAAGACCTTTATCTGCCGTACAAGCCGAAGCGCCGCACGCGTGCGCAGATCGCCCGCGAGGCCGGCCTCGAGCCGCTCGCCCAGGCGCTCCTCGCGAACCCGCTGCTCGACCCGCAGGCCGAGGCAGCCGCGTACGTCGACGCCGAGAAAGGCGTCGCCGACGTGAAGGCCGCGCTCGACGGCGCGCGCGACATCCTGTCCGAACAGTTCGGCGAGACGGCCGAGCTGCTCGGCAAGCTGCGCGACTACCTGCACAACCAGGGTGTCGTGTCGTCGGCCGTCGTCGAGGGCAAGGAAAACGAGGAAGGCGAGAAATTCCGCGACTATTACGACTACGCGGAAACGATCAAGACCGTGCCGTCGCACCGCGCCCTCGCGTTGTTCCGTGGCCGCAATGCCGGCGTGCTGACCGTCAAGCTCGGCCTCGGCGAAGAGCTCGACGCGCAGGTGCCGCATCCCGGCGAGGCGATGATCGCGCGCCATTTCGGCATCGCGAACCAGAACCGTCCGGCCGACAAGTGGCTGTCCGACGTGTGCCGCTGGTGCTGGCGCGTGAAGGTGCAGCCGCACATCGAGAACGAGCTGCTCACGCAACTGCGCGAAACGGCCGAAACGGAAGCGATCCGCGTGTTCGCGCGCAACCTGAACGACCTGCTGCTGGCCGCGCCGGCTGGCCCGAAGGCCGTGATCGGTCTCGACCCCGGCCTGCGCACGGGCGTGAAGGTCGCGGTCGTCGACCGTACCGGCAAGGTGCTCGCGACCGACACGATCTACCCGCACGAGCCGCGCCGCGACTGGGACGGCTCGATCGCGAAACTCGCCCGCATCGCCGCACAGACGCAAGCCGAGCTGATCAGCATCGGCAACGGCACCGCGTCGCGCGAAACCGACAAGCTCGCGAGCGAGCTGATCGCGAAACACCCGGAACTGCGCCTGCAGAAGATCGTCGTGTCGGAAGCCGGCGCGTCGGTCTACTCGGCGTCCGAACTCGCCGCGAAGGAATTCCCGGAGCTCGACGTATCGCTGCGCGGCGCCGTGTCGATCGCACGCCGCCTGCAGGACCCGCTCGCCGAGCTCGTGAAGATCGAGCCGAAGGCGATCGGCGTCGGCCAGTACCAGCACGACGTGAACCAGCGCGAACTCGCCCGCTCGCTCGACGCGGTCGTCGAGGATTGCGTGAACGCGGTCGGCGTCGACGCGAACACGGCGTCGGCCCCGCTGCTCGCCCGCGTATCGGGCCTGAACGCGACGCTCGCGCGCAACATCGTCGACTACCGCGATGCGAACGGCCCGTTCCCGTCGCGCGAGCACCTGCGCAAGGTGCCGCGCCTCGGCGACAAGACCTTCGAACAGGCCGCCGGCTTCCTGCGCATCAACGGCGGCGAGAATCCGCTCGACCGCTCGTCGGTGCACCCGGAAGCGTATCCGGTCGTCGAACGGATGCTCGCGAAGATCAGCAAGCGCATCGACGACGTGCTCGGCAACCGCGAAGCGCTGTCGGGCCTGTCCCCGACGGAATTTGTTGACGAACGTTTCGGCCTGCCGACCGTGCGCGACATCCTGTCCGAACTGGAGAAGCCGGGTCGCGATCCGCGCCCCGAATTCAAGACCGCAACGTTCCGCGAAGGCGTCGAGAAGGTGTCGGATCTCGTGCCGGGCATGACGCTCGAAGGCGTCGTGACGAACGTCGCCGCGTTCGGCGCGTTCGTGGACATCGGCGTCCACCAGGACGGCCTCGTCCACGTGTCCGCGATGTCGACGAAGTTCATCAAGGACCCGCACGAAGTCGTGAAGGCCGGCCAGGTCGTCAAGGTGAAGGTGATCGACGTCGACGTGAAGCGCCAGCGCATCGCGCTGACGATGCGCCTCGACGACGACGCGGCAGCACCCGGCATGTCGTCGCGCGGCGGCCAGGATCGCGGCAACGCGGGGCGCGGCGCCGCCCGCCCGCAGCGTTCGCGCGAGCCGGAACCGGCCGGCGCGATGGCTGCGGCGTTCGCGAAGCTGAAGCGCTGAGCACGCGCAAGCTTTCGCGACGCACAAAAAAGCCCGCCGAAAGGCGGGCTTTTTTATGGCTGCGGCGAACACGGTGCGCGGCCGGACGGCCCGCGCACACACCGCACATCAGATCTCGATCTTCGTCCCGAGCTCGACCACGCGGTTCGCCGGGATCGAGAAGAAGTCGGTCGGCTTCGCGGCATTCTGGTGCATCCACGCGAACACGCGCTCGCGCCAGATCGACATCCCGGGCAGATGCGTCGGCACGACCGTTTCGCGCGCGAGGAAGAACGACGTATCCATCAGCTCGAACGTCATGTCGTGCGTGCGGCCGAATTCCTCGAGCACCGCCTTCACGTCCGGCGTCTCGTTGAAGCCGTACTCCGCCTTGACGATGTACAGCCCGCCGCCCGCATCGCGCGAGGTCTGGCGCTTGTCGTCGCGCACGTAAGGAATGTCGCGCGTGACGAACGTGAGGAAAATGGTTCGCTCGTGCAGCACCTTGTTGTGCTTCAGGTTGTGCAGCAGGCTGACGGGCACGAGCTTGTCGTTGCCGGTCAGGTAGATCGCGGTGCCCGACACACGGTGCGGCGGGTGCGCGAGCAGCCCCTGCAGGAACGGCTCGAGCGGGATACCGTCGGCCGCCGTGCGCTCCTTGACGATGTGACGCCCCTTGTACCAGGTCATCAGCAGGAAGAACAGCAGCGCGCCGATGCCGAGCGGCAGCCAGCCGCCCTGCGCGACCTTCAGCAGGTTCGCGCCGAAGAAGCCGAGGTCGACCGCGAGGAACACCGCGATGATCGCGCCGACCAGCAGCCGGTTCCAGTTCCACACCTTCACCATCACGACCGCGGCGAGCACGGTCGTGATCACCATCGTCGCCGTCACCGCGATGCCGTACGCGGCCGCGAGGTTGTCGGAACTCTTGAAGCCGATGACGATGCAGAGGATCACGAACAGCAGCAGCCAGTTCACGACCGGCACGTAGATCTGGCCGATCGCGAGTTCCGACGTATGCAGCACCTTCATGCGCGGCACATAGCCGAGCTGGATAGCCTGCGACGTCAGCGAATACGCGCCCGAGATCACCGCCTGCGACGCAATGACGGTCGCGACCGTCGACAGCACGACGAGCGGCAGCAGCCCCCATTCGGGTGCCAGCAGGAAGAACGGGTTCTCGATCGCCTTCGGGTTCTGGATCAGCAGCGCGCCCTGGCCGAAGTAGTTCAGCACGAGCGACGGCATCACGAGCCCGTAGGCAGCGATGCGGATCGGCTTCGCGCCGAAGTGGCCCATGTCAGCGTAGAGCGCTTCCGCGCCAGTCAGCACCAGCACGACCGAGCCGAGCACGACGTAGGCCTGCAGCAGGTGATCGGCCATGAACGACGCCGCGTAATACGGGTTGATGGCCGCCATGATGCCCGGCACCCGCGCGATGTGATACACACCGAGCGCCGCGATCACGACGAACCACACCACCATGATCGGGCCGAACAGCTTGCCGACCAGTGCGGTGCCGTGACGCTGGATCCAGAACAGCGCGATCAGGATCACGATCGTGATCGGCAGTACGAGGTGGGACAGGTGCGGCGTCGCGATTTCGAGACCCTCGACCGCCGACATCACCGAGATCGCCGGTGTGATCACCGCGTCGCCGTAGAACATGCAGGCGCCGAAGATGCCGAGCGCCATCAGTGCGCCCGTCACACGGGATTTCGAGTTGAGCGGCCGCAACGACAGCGCCATCAGCGCGAGCACGCCGCCTTCGCCGTTGTTGTCGGCCCGCATCACGAACAGCAGGTACTTGATGCCGACCACCAGGATGATTGCCCAGAACAGCAGCGAGATCACGCCGAGAATCGATCCTTCGGTGAGCGGAATGCCGTGTGCGGGGCTGAACGCCTCCTTGAGCGAATACAGCGGGCTGGTGCCGATGTCGCCGAACACGACGCCGATGGCTGCTATCGCTAGCGCCCGCATCGAGTGTTGTTGCGTCGAATGCGGCGCGTGTGCTGCGTCGGTCGCTTGGATCGTGTCGTTCATATGAAGCGTAATAATCGGGTCCGGGTCGGACAAAACGAGCGCTATTCTACTCGCGCCCCCGTGAAACGCCGCCCTGCTCTGTTGCCGTGGAACCACGTAATCGACGCTGCGCATGCAATCCGGCGCAAGCTGTGGCAGGGCTGCCAATCATAGCCGCGGCAGCGCCGTCTGCCTACCGGATCCGCGGCGCGCACAGCGCCGGCGCGCATGTCGCCCCAATGAAAAACGGCGCCGCAAGCGGCGCCGTACAAGGCTTTCCTTCGATCGGCCGGCCGCTTACGCGCCCGAACCGTCGCGCTGTGCGCGACCGCGCTTGATCCACGCCTCGAGGTTGTGCGGGCGAACCGTGTCCCACTCCTCGAACGGCTGATGAATCCACGGATTCGTCGGCAGAAACTGCGTGTGATAGTCGGGCTTGACCTTCGAGCACCCCTTGTACCAGAGCACGGCCGAGCGCACGGCCGTCACCGACGGATAGCGCTCCTTCAGGTGCTCCTGCACGCGCGCAAGCGTGACGCCCGAATCGACGAGATCGTCGACCAGCAGCACGTTGCCCGCCAGGTTGCCGCGCGTCATCGTGATGTACTGCGCGATGTCGAGATCGCCCTGCTCCGTGCCGGCCGCTTCCCGGTACGAACTCGTCGCGAGAATCGCGAGCGGCACGTCGTAGATGCGCGACAGTTGATCGCCGACACGCAGGCCACCGCGCGCGAGGCACAGGATCTGGTCGAACTTCCAGCCCGATGCATGAACCTGGAGCGCGAGCAGCTCGATGAGACGGTGATACTCGTCCCAGCCTACCCACAGGTTCTTGTCGTCGTTGCGCGGATCAGTCATCAAGTCTGCCGCCGTCATCGTGATTTGCTGCGTCATCTGGAAATTACACCTTGAACGGATGGCGGAGCAGAATCGTTTCGTCGCGGTCCGGGCCCGTCGACACCATGTCGACCGGCACGCCAGCCACTTCCTGGACGCGGGTCAGGTAAGCCTGCGCATTCGCCGGCAGTGCTTCCCACGTCTTGATGCCGACCGTGCTTTCCTTCCAGCCTGCAAACGTTTCGTAGACGGGCTCGCAACGCGCCACGTCGGCGGCGCCACGCGGCAGGATGTCCGCATCCTTGCCGTCGATCTTGTAGCCGACGCACAGCTTGACTTCGTCGAGGCCGTCGAGCACGTCGAGCTTCGTCATGCACAGGCCCGACACGCCGTTGATCTGGATCGAGCGGCGCAGCGCGGCCGCGTCGAGCCAGCCCGTGCGGCGCGGACGGCCGGTGACCGAACCGAATTCCTTGCCGACGTTCGCGAGCGTGACGCCGACCTGCTCCTGACGCTGCGGATTGTCCGCATCGTACAGTTCGCTCGGGAACGGGCCCGAGCCGACGCGCGTGCAATAGGCCTTCGTGATGCCGAGGATGTAGTTGAGCTTCTGCGGACCGACGCCTGCGCCGGCCGACGCCGCACCTGCGACGCAGTTGCTCGACGTGACGAACGGATAGGTGCCGTGATCGATGTCGAGCAGCGTGCCCTGCGCGCCTTCGAACAGCAGGTTCTGGCCCGCATTGTTCGCGTCGTACAGGCGGCGCGACACGTCGGCCACCATCGGCTTCAGGCGATCGGCATAGCCAAGCATCGTGTCGAGCGTGGCCTGGAAATCGACGGCCGCGGCGCCCAGGTACTGGGTCAGCACGAAGTTGTGGAAATCGAGGTTTTCGCGCAGGCGGTCGGCGAAGGTCTTCGCGTCGAACAGGTCCTGCACGCGCAGCGCGCGGCGGCCGACCTTGTCTTCGTACGCGGGGCCGATGCCGCGGCCCGTCGTGCCGATCTTGCCCGCGCCCTTGCGCGCTTCGCGCGCCTGGTCGATCGCGATGTGGTACGGCAGGATCAGCGTCGTGGCTTCGGAAATGAACAGACGGTCGCGCACGTTCACGCCGGCTTCTTCCAGCTCGCCGATTTCCTTGAACAGTGCTTCGGGGGACAGGACGACGCCGTTGCCGATGTAGCAGGCGACGCCTTCACGCATGATGCCCGACGGAATGAGGCGCAAGATCGTTTTCTTGCCGCCGATGATGAGGGTGTGGCCGGCGTTGTGACCGCCCTGGAAACGCACGACGCCCTGAGCGTGGTCCGTCAGCCAGTCGACGATCTTGCCCTTGCCTTCATCACCCCATTGCGTTCCCACGACGACGACATTGCGCCCGGGAGTCACGTTCACTGCGCTGGCAGACATGTTGATTCGTTAGCTGGTTAAAAACGTATTCTACCTATGTTCGCGGGCGATTCCGAATTTTTCCGTTTCGCTTCAACGATATGCACGCCGAAGCACGTCCCGCGAACGCCTGTTTATCGGGGTTCGACCACCCATGCACCGTTGCGCTCGACGAGCGAACGGTCGCAGGCAAACTCGTCGAGCACATGATCGTGGCCCGGCAGCGCCTGGATCACGACTTCGCCCGCATCGCGCAGCGCCGCAACGGCCGTGCTCAGTGCGTCGTCCTGTGCCCACGGCGCGAGAATCGCGGTGCCGCGCGCCTCGACCGGCGAGATCCGCGCAAGCTCGCGCAGGTCGAGCGAGAAGCCCGTAGCCGGACGGGCACGGCCGTACGCCTGGCCGACGTGGTCGTAGCGGCCGCCCCGCGCGATCGCGTTCGGCACGCCATCGATGTAGGCGCTGAACATCGCACCGCTGTGGTACGCGTAGCCGCGCAGGTCGCCGAGATCGATCGCCACTTCGACACCCTTCGCCTGCGCCGCGAGTTGCGCCAGATCGTCGAGCGCCCGCGTGATTTCGGGCAGCACCGGCAACCGCGCGCGCGCCTCGGCGAGCACGCTCGCATCGCCGTAGAGATGCGGCAGCGCGCGCAGCGCGGCGCGCGTATCGGCGCCGAGATCGTCGGTGAGTTCGTTCAGCAGCGGCACGTCCTTGCCCGACAGCGCGTCGTACAGCGACTCGCCGCGCTCGGCAGCCTGCGCGTCGCGCGCCAGCAGTGCCGCGAGCACACCCGCGTGGCCGAGGTCGAGACGGATGCGCGACAGCCCCGCGAGATGCAGCGCGTCGAGCATCAGTTGCTGGATCTCGAGGTCGGCTTCCAGCCCACCATGCCCATAGATTTCGGCGCCGATCTGGATCTGCTCGCGCGTTGCGTGCAGGCCGCGCGGACGCGTATGCATCACGTGGCCCGCATAGCAGAGGCGCGTCACGCCCTGACGGTTCAACAGGTGCGCGTCGATCCGCGCGACCTGCGGCGTGATGTCGGCGCGCAGGCCGAGCGTGCGGCCCGACATCTGGTCGACCAGCTTGAAGGTGCGCAGGCGCAAGTCGGCGCCGCCGCTCGTCAGCAGCGACTCGAGATACTCGAGCAGCGGCGGCATCACCATTTCGTAGCCGTACGAACGGAAGCGGTCGAGCAGCCTGCGGCGCAGCTCCTCGATCTTGCGCGCTTCCGACGGCAGTACGTCGGCGATATTCTCGGGAAGTAACCAGGTCGACATCGGTACGGTCCTACGACGGGAAACAGCGCGCGACACGCGCGCCGCGATGTGAATCGGAAATTCTGAATTCGGGCGGGACGAACGGCGGATGCGCCGTCCGGATCGGGTGTCCGGTCAGGTCGCGAGCAGCAGCAGTACAAGCCCGAGCACCATCACGATCAGCCCGCCGATCCGGATATGATGCGGCGGCCGCTCAGCTATTCTACGAAACGTGTCGCGCCAGGCGACGGGAAACACGAAGGGGAACGCCCCCTCGATGATCAGCATCAGCGCTACTGCGAGCAACAACGAGCCAGCCAGGTCCATGCGAGCGACGGCGCCGCTCGACGCGGCGCCCCAAGGTCAGTGTTTGCGGGGAGCAGGCGCCGCCGGTGCGGCACCGCCCGTCGGGCTGCGCATGAAGCGGAAGAACTCGCTGTCGGGATCGACGACGATGATGTCGTTGCGCTTGAACGTGTTCCGGTAAGCCTGCAGGCTCGCGTAGAACTGATAGAACTGCGGATCGCGACCGAACGCGTCGGCGGCAATCGTCGCAGCCTTCGCATCGCCCTCGCCCTTGATCGTCTGCGCGGACTTGTACGCGTTCGCGAGCACGGCCTGCTGTTCGCGTTCGGCATCGGCCTTGATCTGCTCGACGTCCGCCGCGCCTTGCGCACGCACCTGCGCGGCCTGATCGCGCAGTGCGCCGATCATCCGCTGATAGACGGCATCGGTCTGCGCGGCGGGCAAGTCGACGCGCATCAGCTGGACGTCGACCACGTCAACGCCGAACCCGGACGCCTTCGCCTTCACTTCGTCGCGGGCCGCATCGGCGATCGCACGCTGGCCGCCGAGCGCGTCGTCGAGCGCGCGCTTGCCGAACGCGTCGCCGAGTGCGCTCTTCAGCGCGCCGGCCAGACGTTCGCCGGCTGCCGCCGGGTCGCCACCCGTCGCCGTGAAATACTTCATCGGATCGCTGATCCGGTATTTCACCGCATAGGCGACGAGCAGGTCGTGCTTGTCTTCCGTTGCCAGTTGCAGCGGATCCGACGACTCGAGCGATTGCAGGCGCGTGTCGATCAGCGTGGCCGTCTGCAGCGGCGGCGGCAACTTGAAATGGATGCCGGGGCCAGCCAGCTCGGGCTGCGCGCCGTCGCGCCCCGACAGCACGGCCGTGTGGCGCGGATCGACGGTAAGGACGGTCGACGATGCCGCGAAGGCAACGATCACGATTGCGACGACGAGCGCAATGATTCGGTTCATGTTCTGCGCTCCCCGTTACTTCAGATCGTCTTCGCGCGACCGGCTGCGAAACGCTTCGCGCGATCGCAGCACGTCGTTGCCCGACGCTGCCGACGCCGCACTCGCGGGTGCCGCTGCAGCCGGCGCGACGGCCGCCGGTGCCGACGCCGCATCGGGCGCGGCTGCGCCAGTGGACGCCGCGGCGTTTTGCCGCCCCTGCTCGACGAGCTTGTCGAGCGGCAGATACACGACGCTGTTGCCGCCCTTGTTGCCGACGAACACCTTCGTCGAGTTCGAATAGATTTCCTGCATCGTCTCGAGATACATCCGCTCGCGGATCACCGCGGGCGCCTTCGAGTACTGCGCATAGACCTGCTTGAAGCGATCGGCATCGCCTTCGGCTTCCGTGACCACGCGATCGGCATACGCCTTCGCTTCGTCGACGAGCTTCGCGGCATCGCCCTGCGCCTTCGGCAGCAGGTCGCTTGCATATGCCTGTGCAGCACGCTTCGCGGCCTCGCGTTCATCACGCGCCTTCGCGACTTCGCCGTACGCGGCCTGCGTCTGCTCGGGCGCCGCCACGCTCTGCATCGTGACGGCCGTCACCTCGAGCCCCGACTGGTAGCGATCGAGATCGCGCTGGATCGCGGTAGACAACTGCTCGCGCAGCGCATCGCGATCCTGGTTCAGCACGTCGGCCGCGCTGCGCGTACCGACGATCGCACGCACCGCGGCCTGGGCGGCCTGCGAGACGCTGCGCTCGGGATCGACGCTGCGGAACAGGTAATCGGTCGCGGAACGGATCCGGTACTGGACGATGAAACGCACGTCGACGATATCGGCATCGCGCGTCAGCATCGCCGCTTCCTTCACGTTCGCGAGGCGCACGACGTTGTTGCGGCCGATCTCGATCGAGCGGACCTGCGACGTATCGACGATCTCATGCGACGCGAACGGATACGGCGCGCGCCAGTGCACGCCCTGACCGACCGTGCCCGACAGCTTGCCGAGTTGCAGCACGACGCCCGTCTGGCCGTCCTGCACGACGAACAGCCCGCTGCCCGCGTAGACTGCGACCAGCACGCCGATCACGATGCCGACGCCGACTCGCGCGGCTCGCCCGTTGTCAGGACGGAAGCCGTTGCCGCCCTTGCCGCCGAACAGGCCGTTCAGGCGTCGGTTGAAGTTGCGCCACATCTCGTCGAGATCGGGCGGGCCATCGCCGTCGCCGCCTTGCGGCCGCTTCGATTCGTTCGCACGGGGACGGGATCCATCCTTGCCATTGCCTTCGCCGCGTCCCCAGCGGGGATCGTTGATCGACAGCAAGGCGCGCATCCGCCGCCAGGTACTCCGCTCGTTGTATTCGTTCACCAGAGTTTGTTCACCAGATTAGACGCCGGCGAACCGGCCGGGACCGGTTAGCGCCCGTGTTCGGAAATCGTGTGGTCTTCGTGTGGTTCAGCGGGAGCGCCGTCGAACGCGCCGTTGGGTAACGTCGCGCTGGAAAGGTGTTCCGCGGAGGCGATTTCGGCGATGGCGGCACGCAACGCGTCAAGACCCTGACCGGTGCGCGCGCTCAAAAAGACGCGCGAAATATTACCATACTCGTCCCGCTCGACCGCGTCGCCGCGGGCCGCCAGCTCAGGCACGGCGTCGATCTTGTTGAATACCAGCACCTGGCGGATCGTGTCCGCGCCGATCTCGTGCAGCACGCCGTTGACCTGCTCGATCTGTTCAAGCCTGACCGCGCTCGACGCATCGACCACGTGCAGCAGCAGATCCGCGTGGATCGTTTCCTCGAGGGTCGCGCGGAATGCGGCGACCAGTTGGTGAGGCAACTCGCGGATGAACCCGACCGTATCCGACACGACGATCTGGCCGACCTCGTCGCCGAGGTACACGCGACGCGACGTCGTGTCGAGCGTAGCGAACAGCTGGTCGGCCGCATACGCCTGCGCTTTCGTCAGCGCGTTGAACAGCGTCGACTTGCCCGCGTTCGTATAGCCGACGAGCGACACCGACATCGTGCCGCTGCGCGCGCGCTGCCGGCGTTGCGTACTGTGTTGCCGGCGCAGCCGGTCGAGCCGCGACTTCAGCATCTTGATGCGCTCGCCGATCAGCCGGCGGTCGGTTTCGAGCTGCGTTTCACCCGGGCCGCGCAGGCCGATACCGCCCTTCTGACGCTCGAGGTGGGTCCATGCGCGAATGAGTCGCGTCGACAGATACTGAAGCTGTGCGAGTTCGACCTGCAGCTTGCCTTCGTGGCTGCGGGCGCGCTGCGCAAAGATGTCGAGGATGAGGCTGGTGCGATCGACCACACGCCTGTTAAGTGCCTGCTCCAGATTACGTTGCTGGGCTGGCGCCAGTGCGTGGTTGAAGATGACGATTTCGACGTTGTGCGCGTCGCAGGCGAGCCGGAGTTCTTCGGCTTTGCCGCTGCCGATGAACATCTTGGCATCGGGACTGGCGCGACGGCCTGTGAGGGTGACGGCGGGACGGGCCCCGGCGCTGGAGGCGAGAAGACTGAGTTCTTCGAGACTGGCTTCGAAATCGGTCTTGCCGAAATCGATGCCGACGAGCGCTGCGTTGATCAAATTTTCAGGTGTCAAGATAAGGCGGCTGGCATCGGTCGCTCGCGGCGACCGGATGCCGGCCGCTGCGATAGGTTAGGACGAGGCTTCCGCGTCCGGGTGGAAATTCACCGGGCGCGCCGGCACGACCGTCGAGATGGCGTGCTTGTACACCATCTGGGTCACCGTATTACGGAGCAACACGACGTACTGGTCGAACGATTCAATGTTCCCTTGAAGCTTGATGCCGTTGACGAGATAGATCGAAACGGGAACGTGCTCTTTGCGCAGTGCGTTCAAAAACGGGTCTTGTAACAATTGCCCTTTGTTGCTCATGGCGTACTCCATCTTTTTTTGCAGGTTGATCTGGATTGGCGGCGAAGAAAAAGAGATCCGGCGCCAATCGCTACACTATAGCCGATTTTGCCTGGCCCGCCCGGGGCGTAGGCCTTGCGGCCAACCCCTTGCGGGACGCGTGAAACAGGCGTCTTCAGCTCTTGTCCGCGTACGGATTGTTCGACGAACGGAACTCTATGCGCAATGGAGTCCCTGTCAGTGAGAAAGTTTCGCGGAACCGGTTTTCCAGGTAACGCTTGTACGTTTCCGTCACGGCGTCGAGCGCGTTACCGTGGATGACGATGATCGGCGGATTCTGGCCGCCCTGGTGCGCGTAGCGCAGCTTCGGACGCACCGGGCCGCGACGGCGCGGCTGCTGGAACTCGACCGCCTCGATCAGCGCGCGCGTGAGCTTCGGCGTCGGCAGCTTCGCCATCGCCGCCGCGTATGCGTCGTCGACCGAGCGCATCAGCGTGCCGATACCCGTCTTCTTCGTGGCCGAAATGAAGTGCGATTTCGCGAAGTCGAGGAATTTCAGCTTGCGGGTCAAATCCGCTTTCGCGCGTTCGCGCGCATGCTCGTCGAGCCCGTCCCACTTGTTGACGCCGATCACGAGCGCGCGGCCCTGTTCGACGACGAAGCCGGCGATGTGCGCGTCCTGGTCGGAAATGTCCTGCTGCGCATCCAGCAGAAGAATGACGACGTTCGCGTCGGAGATCGACTGCAGCGTCTTCACGACCGAGAATTTCTCGATCGCCTCGAACACCTTGCCGCGGCGGCGCAAGCCGGCCGTATCGATCAGCGTGTATTTCTTGCCGTTACGTTCGAAGTCGACGTAGATCGAATCGCGCGTCGTGCCCGGCATGTCGAACGCGATCACGCGATCCTCGCCGATCAGCGCGTTCACGAGTGTCGACTTGCCGACGTTCGGGCGGCCGACGATCGCGATCTTGATGCCGCGCGACGGGTCGTTCTCGTCCTCTTCCTCCGGACGGTCCGCATACGCGACATCCAGCGCCTCGTTGATCATGTCGGTGACGCCGTCGCCGTGCGCCGCCGAGATCGCGCGCGGATCGCCGAGCCCGAGCTCGTAGAAGTCCGTCGCGACCGCCGTGTACTTCATCCCCTCGGCCTTGTTGACGACGAGGAAGATCGGCCGGCCGGTCTTGCGCAGGTAGTCGGCGATCGACTTGTCCTGCGGCGCGAGCCCGTTGCGGCCGTCGACGATGAACACGACGACGTCGGCTTCCTCGACGGCCTGCCGCGTCTGGCGTGCCATCTCGTGCAGGATGCCGTCCTTCGCGACGGGCTCGAAGCCGCCCGTATCGACGACCAGGTACGGCCGCTCGCCGACGCGCCCTTCGCCATAATGGCGATCGCGCGTCAGGCCCGGCAAGTCGGCGACCAGCGCATCACGCGAGCGCGTGAGCCGGTTGAACAGCGTGGATTTCCCCACATTGGGGCGCCCAACGAGGGCAATGACCGGTTTCATCTGTGTTTTCTACGGTGAAGCGCAGCAGCGGGAGGCCCGCTGCTGCGGGCGGCTGCGCTGAATGAAAATATCACGAATTCGCGCCGCGCCGGATGCGCGCGCCTGGCGCGCGTTGCGCGCCGTCGTCTTTCGTCTCGAACTGCCTTTCAAATACCGAGCGGCCGGGAGCACCGGCCGCCTTCAAATCGCGCGGCCGCGGTGCGCGGGACAAAGCCCGTCACACCGCGGCCGCGCATGTTTCCTGCGCGTCAGCGCGGACGGAATCCGTACAGGCCGCCGTCCTTCGTTTGCACGACGAGCGTATTGCCCGCGAGGACCGGCGCCGCCGTAATCGCGCTGCCGTCGGTCTTCATCCGTGCGATGAAGCTGCCGTCTTCGCGCGACAGGAAGTGCACGAAGCCCTTGTAATCGCCCATCACGACCGCGTGCCCGAGCAGATACGGCACGCCGACGTCACGGCTCTTCAGCTTGTCGTTGCGCCACAGCTCGTTGCCCGAAGCGGCATCGTACGCCGTCACGACCGACCAGTCGTCGCCGCCGGCGACCACCGAATCATCCTGCGCGAGACCGCTGCGGCTCGAGAACGCCTTTTCCCACAGCGGGCGGCCCGAGTTTGCATCGAAGCAGCCGAGCTGCCCCTGGAACGTCACCGCGCAGGCTTCCGCGCCCACGAGCGTCGGCGGGCCGCTGACGTCGTTGATGCGCTCGACCTCGGTCACGCCCTTCGGAAACGACACCGGCGTCTGCCAGAACGGCTCACCCGTCTGCAGGTTGATTGCGACCAGCCCGCCGCCCGGGAAGCCCGCCAGCACCGCCGCGTCACCCGCGAACGTCATGCCGGCCGACACGCGCAGGTTCAGCGGCACCGCGCGGTTGCGGTAGTTCCACTTCTGCTCGCCCGTCTGCGCGTTGAACGCGATCACCTGGCCATCGATCGTGCGGACGACGACAAGGCCGTTGCCGACGAGCGGCGGCGAGAAAATCTCGCCCTGCACGCTGGTCTTCCACAGTTGCTTGCCGTCCGGGCCCAGCACGAACACGCCGCCCTTCAGCGCGCCGACCGCGGTCAGGTTGCCGTCGCTGCCGACACCGGCCGACAGGTCGGAACCGACCTTCGCGCGCCAGAGCGTCTGGCCCGTCTTCGCGTCGATCTTCTCGACCGAACCGTTTTCGCCCGCCGCATAGACGGCGTCGCCTACGGCCACCGGCGAGAACAGGTAGCGCCCGCCCTTGCCGACGCCCGCCTTCCAGACCTGTTGCACGTCCATCTGGGGCTTGAACTCGGTGAGCGGCGTCGGCACGCGGCGCGCATCCTTCGTCGACGAGCAGGCCGTCAATGCGAGGACAGCCGCCGCGCAGGCAACGGGCACAGCGTAACGTTTCAGCAAATTCATCGGTTAGCGAAGCAGAGTTAAGAGGTTGAGGGGACCAGGGTTCAGCCGCCGAGCGCGTCCAGCTTGAACTGAACGAGCTGGCGCGCAGACTGGTCGTCCTTCGACAGGCCGTCGAGCGCAAGCTTGTAAGCCGCGCGCGCATCGTCGGTCTTGCCTTGCGCAGCAAGCAGATCGCCACGGCGATCGGCCACGAGGCCCTTGAATGCATCGACCGGCGTACCCGACAGCAGCGCGAGGCCCGCGTCGTACGCCTTCTCGTCGAGCAGCAGCGCCGCGAGACGCAGCTTCGCGATCTGCTTGTACTCGTCATCCTTGGCGTGATCGACGGCCCATTGCAACTGCGCCTTCGCACCTGCCGCGTCGCCGGCCGCGTACAGCGTCTTCGCGGCGGAGAGCGCCGTCATCTGCGCATACGGCGTGCTGCCGAACTTGTCTTCCATGTCGGCGGCCGCGCGGGCCATCGTCGCCTTGTCGTTCGCGGCGGCGGCCTTCTGGACCTGCTCGTACAGCCCGGACGCCTCGGCAGCCTGACGGCGCTGCCAGTAGTTCCAGCCGTTGAAACCGGCCGCGACGACGAGCGCCGCGAGCACGATCCACGTGGTGAGGTTACCCCAGCGGGCCCACCACGCCTTGAGACTTTCAATCGATTCTTGTTCGTCGTGATAACTCATCGGCGAGCGATTCCTTCCTGTTCAGGCCTTTCTTGTCGAGCGGATGCCAGCGCGATCAGTCGTCGCCGTCTTCGGCGGATGCAACCATCGCATTGATTAGGAATTCGGTCAAGCCTTCGACCGGTACGGTCTGCTGAACGTTCTTTTCCCCATCTCCGCCCGCACCGCGCAGCGCTTTCACGCCCACCGTCCCGTTCGCAACCTCTTCTTCACCGAAGATCACCGCGAACGCAGCGCCGCTTGCGTCGGCTCGCTTCATTTGCGACTTGAAGCTGGCCGGCGCACCGTCGGCGCTGCAGTGGAAGATCACGTCGAGGCCCGTATCGCGCAGGCGCTCGGCCGCGATGAACGCCTGTTCACGTGCGGTCTCGCCCTGGTGCACGACGTACACGTCGACACCTTCCTGCTCGGGCGCGAGATCCTCTTCCTTCAGCAGTTCGAGGATCCGCTCGATGCCCATCGCCCAGCCGCACGCGGCGGTCGGCTTGCCGCCGAGCTGCTCGATCAGCGGATCGTAGCGGCCACCGGCCGCAACCGTGCCCTGCGCGCCGAGCTTGTCGGTGACCCACTCGAACACGGTCAGGTTGTAGTAGTCGAGGCCGCGCACGAGACGCGGGTTGATCTTGAACGGGATGTTGTTCGCGAGCAGCAGGCGCTGCAGCCCTTCGAAGTGCGCGCGCGACTCGTCGCCGAGGAAGTCGATCAGCTTCGGCGCGTTCTGCGCGATTTCCTGCAGCGCGGGGTTCTTCGTATCGAGCACGCGCAGCGGGTTCGTATACAGGCGACGCTTCGCATCCTCGTCGAGCACGTCGGCGAACTGCTCGAGGTACTTGATCAGTTCGACGCGGTGCGCGGCACGCTCTTCGGCGAGGCCGAGCGAGTTGATCTCGAGCTTGATGCCGGTCAGGCCGAGGTCGTCCCACAGGCGCTGGCACATCATGATGATCTCGGCATCCGCATCGGGACCCGCAAAGCCGAGCGCCTCGACGCCGACCTGGTGGAACTGGCGGTAGCGGCCGCGCTGCGGACGCTCGTGACGGAACATCGGGCCGATGTACCACAGGCGCTTCGGGCCGTCGTACAGCATGTTGTGCTCGATCGACGCGCGCACGACCGCCGCGGTGTTTTCCGGGCGCATCGTCAGGTTCTCGCCGTTCAGCGCGTCGGTGAAGCTGTACATCTCCTTCTCGACGATGTCGGTGACCTCACCGATGCCGCGCGTGAAGAGCTGCGTGTGCTCGACGATCGGCGTGCGGATGTTCTGGTAACCGTATGCGCGCAGCAGCGATTTCACGGTGGCTTCGAAGAACTCCCAAAGGCCGGCATCCTGCGGGAGGATGTCGTTCATGCCCTTGACGCCGGTGAGCTTCTCGATCTTGCGTTTTTGTTCAGTCATCGTGTGTGTGGACGAATTAGTTCGTGGCCTCAGCGCGGCCGTAATTGCGTGCGACGTAGTCGCTGACGATCTGCTGGAATTCCTCGGCGATCCGCTCGCCGCGCAGCGTCTTGACCTTCTCGCCGTCGATGAAGACGGGTGCGGCCGGGTTTTCGCCCGAACCCGGCAGGCTGATGCCGATGTTCGCGTGTTTCGATTCGCCCGGGCCGTTGACGATGCAGCCCATCACCGCGACGTTCATTTTCTCGACGCCCGGATATTCCTTGCGCCAGACCGGCATCTGCTCGCGCAGGTAGGTCTGGATCTGCATCGCGAGTTCCTGGAACAACGTGCTCGTCGTGCGGCCGCAGCCCGGGCACGCGATCACCATCGGCGCGAACGAGCGCAGGCCCATCGTCTGCAGGATTTCCTGGCCGACGATCACCTCGCCCGTGCGCGGCGCGCCCGGCTCCGGCGTCAGCGAGATGCGGATCGTGTCGCCGATCCCTTCCTGCAGCAGCACGCCGAGCGCAGCCGTCGACGCGACGATGCCCTTCGAGCCCATGCCCGCCTCGGTCAGCCCGAGGTGCAGCGCGAAGCCGCAGCGGCGGCCGAGCTCGCGGTACACGGCGATCAGGTCCTGCACGCCGCTGACCTTGCACGACAGCACGATGCGGTCGCGGCCGAGGCCCAGTTCGACCGCACGCTCGGCCGAGCCGATCGCCGACTGGATCAGCGCCTCGTACATCACGCTCTGCGCATCCCACGGCTGCGCACGCGCGCCGTTCTCGTCCATCATGCGCGCGAGCAGGTCCTGGTCGAGGCTGCCCCAGTTCACGCCGATCCGCACCGCCTTGTCGTACTTGGCGGCCGCTTCGATCATCAGCGCGAACTGCGTGTCGCGCTTCGCGCCCTGGCCGACGTTGCCCGGGTTGATCCGGTACTTCGACAGCGACTCCGCGCAGCCCGGGTAGTCGCGCAGCAGCAGGTGGCCGTTGTAGTGGAAATCGCCGACGAGCGGCACCGTCACGCCCATCCGGTCGAGCTGCTCGCGGATCGCCGGCACGGCGGCCGCGGCCTCGGGCGTATTGACCGTGATGCGCACCAGTTCGGAGCCCGCATTCGCGAGATCCTTGATCTGGATTGCCGTGCCGATCGCGTCGGCCGTGTCGGTATTCGTCATCGACTGCACGCGCACCGGCGCGTCGCCGCCGATCGTCACGAGCTGCCCGCCCCAACGGACATCCACCGCATGCGATACGCGGCGCGGCTGATGCCCGCCGAACACCGGCTCGGTTGAACAAATCTGACTGCTGCGTGGGGATTGAGCTTCGGATTGCATCGATAGATCCATTTACGCGGAATGCGCCGCGGCGCGGCGCATGAATTGAAAAAGCGCCGTGCCCTCACGGCCTGCCGATATCGACGACAGGCCTTCGCCACGGCGCTTGACGTCAGGGCAACGTGAACCGCGCCACATTACCCCGCGCTGCCGAATATTTTGCCGGATCGACAGGTTTTCCGTCGAACGCAACCGTATCGAGGCCTGCCTTATTGCCGATCGTGACCTTGAACGGCCCGTCGCCAGCGACCTGCTTCGCCTCGCCGCCGTGCACCAGCCCGGAGAACAGCTCCTTGCCGCTCTTGTCACGCACGCTGAACCAGCTGTCCTGCTTGACCTTCAACTCGATCATCGACTGGCCGGCCGCCACCACGACACTCGCCGGCTGGGCCGGCGCAGCGGCGCTGGCCGCCGTCGTTGCCACGACGGGCTGCGACGCAGCCGCCGTCACGACCGGCGCCACGGGTGCAGGTGCCGGAGCAGCCGACGCCACGACCGGCGCCGGGGCGGCAGAAGCAGCAGCCGGGGCCGGAACCTCATTCGCGACCACGGCAGACGCACCACTCGATGCCGCCTCTTCGACTGACGACGAGGATCCAGCCGGCACGCTCGCGGCCGACGCATGCTCCGCGTCGCCGCTCTTGAAGCGCGCGAGCAGGCTCGCCGAATCGCCGCCAGTGTGCCACATCAGTACCGCAACCACCGCGACGACGACGATCGCCGTGCCCCACAGCCACGGGTGATGCCGCGACGACCCGCCCAGCGGAATCGACACGCGGCCGCGCGGCAGATCCGTCCCCGACGACGCGGGCATCGACAGGTCGACTTCCGGCACCCCGCGCTCACGGCGCAACGCCTGCGCGAACGGTTCCGGATCGACGCCGAGCATCTTCGCGTAGCTGCGCACGACGCCGAGCGCAAACGTCACACCGGGCAAATGGCTGATGTCACCGGCCTCGAGCGCCCGAAGCTTCTGCGGTGCGACCTTGAGTCGCGCCGACACGTCGTCGACGGTCCAACCCCTCGCCTCCCGAAGCTGCGCCAGCCGGCTGCCGACCGCCGCAAGCGATTCCAACCCTGCCGGTGCCGGCTTCGCGCCATTCGTCTCTGCGCCGTTAGACGGCTGCGGCTCACTCATCCTTGTCCTCGCGTCGATTCTTCTTCACTGGCGGCCGCCGCCGGCTCCTGCCGGCAGCACCCGCAACTGTCCATACCATGCGCGACGCCGAGGCGCCGCGACCGATCGCTATTCGCGTGTTGTACCGCCCAAAGGTCCTGGCATCCCCGGCCAGGCGTCCATGTCAAACCGACCGAACTTCGATGATTTTTCCTGCCACACCCGTTCGTTCCGCGAGGCGCGTGCGGTCCTTCACTGCGCCGGCCAGCTGGCCGCACGCGGCATCGATGTCGTCGCCGCGCGTCTTGCGCACGGTCGTGACGACACCCGCGTCGAGAAGAACCTGTGCAAAGCGCTTGATCTGCTCCGGCTTCGAGCGGATGAGGCCCGATTCCGGAAACGGATTGAACGGGATCAGATTGAACTTGCACGGCACGTCGCGCGTGACGGCCAGCAGTTCGCGCGCATGCGCTTCGGTGTCGTTGACGCCGTCCAGCATGCAGTATTCGAAAGTAATGAAGTCGCGCGGGGCGACTTTCAGATAACGCTGGCAAGCCGCCATGAGCTCGCGCAGCGGATACTTCTTGTTGAGCGGCACCAGCTCGTCGCGCAGCGCATCGTTCGGCGCGTGCAGCGAAACGGCCAGCGCGACCGGCAACTCGGCGCCGAGACGATCCATCATCGGCACCACGCCGGACGTCGACAGCGTGACGCGGCGGCGCGACAGGCCGTACGCGTTGTCGTCGAGCATCAGCCGCATCGCCGGCACGACCGCGCTGTAATTCAGCAGCGGCTCGCCCATGCCCATCATCACCACGTTGGTGACGACCCGTTCGGCCTTGCCGTTCGGGCCGGGCGCGCGGCCCAGCGACGCTCGCAACGCAAATTCGGCCATCCGTAGCTGGCCGATGATTTCGGCTGTCGACAGGTTGCGGGAAAAGCCCTGCTTGCCCGTCGAACAGAAGCGGCAGTTGACCGCACACCCGGCCTGCGACGACACGCACAGCGTGCCGCGCGTCTCTTCCGGGATGAACACGGTTTCGACCGCATTGCCGTTTCCGACGTCGATCAGCCACTTGCGTGTGCCGTCGGCGGAAACGTGATCGCTGGCGATCTCGGGCATGCCGATCGACGCGCGGCCCTTGAGTTTTTCTCTCAAGGACTTCGCGAGATCGGTCATGCCGTCGAAATCGCCAGCGTTGTACTGATGGATCCAGCGCTGCAACTGCTTGGCGCGGAACGGCTTCTCGCCGAGGCTGCCGCAGTACGCGACAAGACCCTCGGCATCGAAGTCGAGAAGATTGACGGAAGTTTCGCTCGTCATGATGTGCTGCCTTGCCGCGTGCGCTGAATCCTGCCTACTTGCTGCCAGCCAGGGCTTAGCGCGAGTAAACGTTCATTTCCGGGAAGAAGAACGCGACTTCGACCGCTGCCGTTTCAGCAGCGTCCGAGCCGTGAACGGCGTTCGCGTCGATGCTGTCGGCGAAGTCGGCGCGGATCGTGCCCTTTTCTGCCTTCTTCGGATCCGTCGCGCCCATCAGGTCGCGGTTCTTCAGGATCGCGCCTTCACCTTCCAGAACCTGGATCATCACCGGGCCCGAGATCATGAAATCGACGAGGTCCTTGAAGAACGGACGCGCTGCGTGAACCGCGTAGAACTTCTCTGCGTCAGCACGCGACAGGTGTGCCATGCGCGATGCGACGATCTTCAGGCCGGCGCCTTCGAAACGGCTGTAGATCTGGCCGATCACGTTCTTTGCCACCGCATCCGGCTTGATGATCGACAGGGTGCGCTCGATTGCCATAAAAACTCCAAAAAATTAAGAAGTTACAGGTTCAAATGAATCCGCTATTGTAGCACGATCCCGTGTATCATTGCGATTGAACCCTTACACGCATGAAAGGTTCAGAATCCATATGTTTTGTGCCGCCCGGCCATTGAAACCTCCCGGCACGGAACGTATCTTAGCCATAGCTGCTCCGGTTTGCTGCGCCGCACACCGCGCGCGCCGAACCGGCCCCGGACGCCCATGCGTTCAATGTTAGGAGAAACCATGAACGACTATCCGTACAATTTCGGCCGCGGCGGTTCCGTCAGCACCGCCGAGGTTCGCAACCGCGTGCTGCGGAACACGTACTGGCTGCTCGCGCTGTCGATGGTGCCGACCGTGCTGGGCGCCTGGGTCGGCGTCGCGACGGGCTTCTCGCTGTTCGCGGCCACGAGCCCGATGATGAGCCTGCTCGCGTTCTTCGCGATCGCGTTCGGCTTCATGTTCGCGATCGAGCGGACGAAAAACAGCGCGGCCGGCGTGTTCGTGCTGCTCGGCTTCACGTTCTTCATGGGCCTGATGCTGTCGCGGCTGCTGAGCTTCATCCTCGGCTTCTCGAACGGCCCGTCGCTGATCATGCTCGCGTTCGGCGGCACCGGCATCATCTTCGCCGCGATGGCGACGATCGCCACCGTCAGCAAGCGCGACTTCTCGGGGCTCGGCAAGTGGCTGTTCATGGGCGTGATCGTGATCCTGCTCGCCTCGGTCGCGAACATCTTCCTGCAACTCCCGGCGCTGATGCTCACCGTGTCGGTACTCGCGATCGCGATCTTCTCCGCGTACATGCTGTTCGACGTCCAGCGCGTCGTGAACGGCGGCGAGACGAACTACATCTCGGCCACGCTCGCGATCTACCTCGACCTGTACAACGTGTTCACGAACCTGCTCGCGCTGCTCGGCATCTTCGGCGGCAACCGCAACTGACGTTCGCCACGCAACATGAAAAAACCGGCCCGCGGGCCGGTTTTTTTTCGTCCGCCGCCCGGCGTTCAGTCGCGCTCGAACAGCGCGATCGATTCGACGTGCGACGTATTCGGGAACATGTTCACGACACCGGCGCCCTTCAGGCGGTAGCCGGCCTCGTGCACGAGCAGGCCCGCGTCGCGCGCCAGCGTCGACGGGTTGCACGACACATAGACGATCCGCTTCGGCAGCGGGCCCTCACCGCTCTGCGCGATCTCGGCCAGCGCCTTCGACACCGCGAGCGCGCCTTCGCGCGGCGGGTCGATCAGGAACTTGTCGAATGCGCCGAGCGCACGCATGTCGTCGCCCGTCACTTCGAACAGGTTCCGGCACGCGAACGTCGTGTGGCCGTCGACACCGTTCTCGCGCGCATTCGCCAGCGCACGCGTCGTCAGCGTGTCGCTGCCCTCGATGCCCATCACTTCGCGCGACAGCCGCGCGAGCGGCAGCGTGAAGTTGCCGATCCCACAGAACAGGTCGAGCACGCGGTCGTCGCGCGACGGCGCGAGCAGGCGCAGCGCGCGGCCCACCAGCACGCGGTTGATCTGATGGTTGACCTGCGTGAAATCGGTCGGCTTGAACGGCATGCGGATACCGAATTCCGGCAGCGTGTAGTCGAGCGACACGTCGAGCGGATAGAACGGCGCCACCGTATCGGGGCCCTTCGGCTGCAGCCAGAACTGCACCTTGTGCTCGTCCGCGAACGCGCGCAGCAGCGCCTCGTCGTCCGCGTTGATCGGCTCCAGCACGCGCAGCACGAGCGCCGTGACTTCCGAGCCGACCGCGAGCTCGATCTGCGGCATCCGATCGCGGATCGACAGCCCTTCGACGAGCCGGCGCAGTGGCACGAGCATCGCCGACACATGCGGCGGCAGCACTTCGCAGCTCGTCATGTCGGCAACGTAGCTGCTCTTCTTCTCGTGGAATCCGACCAGCACGCCGCCCTTCTTCGCGACGTTGCGTACGGTCAGGCGTGCACGGTAGCGATAGCCCCACGACGGGCCGTGGATCGGTGCGAACATCGTTTCCGCGCGCAGCTTTGCCAGGTGCCACAGGTTGTCTTCGAGCACGCGCTGCTTGACCGCCACCTGCGCGCGCATGTCGAGATGCTGCATCGAACAGCCGCCACAGGTGCCGAAGAACGTGCACTTCGGCTGCGTGCGCATCACGCTCGGGCGCAGAATGTCGACAACCGTCGCCTGCTCGTAGCTCGGCTTGCGGCGGAAGCTCGAATAGGTCACGCGCTCGCCCGGCAGCGCCCCCTCGACGAAGATGACCTTGCCCGGCTCGCCGTCCTCGGTGATCGTGCGGCCGACACCGCGCGCTTCCATGTCGAGCGATTCGATCTCGAGAACCGGGGCGGGCCCGGGCGCGACGGGCGCATTTCTTGATTTGCGCGCAGAAGTGGGGACGGCTTCGGACACCAGCTTTTCCTGACAAACGTTGAAGAAGGCGAGATTGTAGACGACGAAGGCCCGCATCGCCCGCTTTGCATGAGGCAAGCGTCGATACTTAAGCATAGGCGCCCCGGCATTGCGCGGGAGCGGCCACACAGGCGGCCCGGGAGCACCCTTGGCCAGGGCGACCGCGGAGCCGGTCAGGACCCGCCCTCGCCCGCAATCCGCCCGACAGGAGATTCGACCATGCGACTGATCGACTGGAACATCCAATGGGGTCGGGACGCGGACGGCGCCGTCGATCTTTCGCGGACCGTCGCGGCAATCCGCGGGCTCGGCGACTTCGACGTGCTATGCCTGCAGGAAGTCACGCGCGGCTTCGGCGCACTGCCCGGCCGGCCCGGCAACGACCAGTTCGCCGAACTCGCGGCGTTGCTGCCCGGCCATACGATCGTCGAAGCGATCGGCGCCGACCTGCCGCCCATCGAAGCCGGTGCACCGCGCCGCCAGTTCGGCAACGCGATCGCGACCCGGCTCCCGGTCGGGCGCGTGCTCCGCCAGTTGCTGCCGTGGCCGGCCGACGCCGACGCGCCGTCGATGCCGCGCGTCGCGCTCGACGTCGAGCTGCAGGCACCCTTCGGGCCGCTGCGGGTGGTCACCACGCATCTGGAATATTATTCGGCGCGCCAGCGGCTCGCTCAGGTCGACGCACTGCGCGGCCGGCATCGCGAGGCCTGCGCGCACGCGGCACGACCGGCGCCCGCCGAAACCGCCGAGGGACCATTCAGCGCGACCGGCCAGCCGTGCGATGCGATCGTCTGCGGCGATTTCAACAGCGCATTCGGCAGCGAAGCCTATTGCCGCTTCCTGGAGCCGATCGCAGACGCGCCGCGTTTCGTCGACGCATGGGTCGCTCGGCACCCCGGCCGCACGCCACCGCCGACGGCGGGCGTCTACGATACGGTGCAATGGTCGGAGGGGCCGCTCGCGTGCGACTTCGTGTTCGTGACCGATACGCTACTGCCGCGCATCACGCGCTGCGAGATCGACGGCGATGTGCGCGCGTCGGATCACCAGCCGGTGCTGCTCGAACTCGATTGATCAAGACGCCGGCCGCGGCGCGCCCCGCCCGCGCTACGCGTCGAAGCCGGCCAGGTATTCGGCCCAGTGCGACGCAGGCTCCTGTGCAAGCGAGTTCTTCACGAGCAGGATTTCATCCGCGTATTCGCTCGGCGTGAGACCGCCGCGCATCAACTGGAACCGGCAATACAGCAGGTAGGTATTGACGACGTCGGTTTCGCAATAATTGCGGATTTCCTCGATCTGCCCGTTCTGGAACGCCGGCCACACCTGGCTGCCGTCCATCCCGAGCTTGCCCGGAAAGCCGCACATCTTCGCGAGCGCGTCGAGCGGCGCGTTTGCACGTGCCTGGTACATCGCGAGCACATCCATCAGGTCGGTATGCCGCGAGTGGTAGCGCGAGATGTAGTTGTTCCACTTGAATTCGCGATCGTCTTCGCCGAGATCCCAGTAGCGGGACGCGGGGATGCCGTGCACGAGCGCGCGGTAATGGAGCACCGGCAGATCGAAGCCGCCGCCGTTCCACGACACGAGTTGCGGCGTGTATTTCTCGATCACGCGGTAGAACGACTGGATCAGCGTCGCCTCGTTGTCCTGCATCGTGCCGAGCGAGCGCACGCGAAAACCGTTGTTGTCGCGGAACACGCACGAGATCGCTGCGATACGCTGCAGGTGGTGCGGCAGGAAATCGCTGCCGGTCTTCTCGCGACGGGCGGCGAACGCATGTTCGGCCACCGCGGCATCGTCGAGCGTCGCAGGCAGGTCTTCCAGACGGCGAATGCCGTCGACATCGGGAATCGTCTCGATGTCAAAAACAAGAATCGGAGTCATCAGTTACAGAACGGCGTCCTTGCGCACGCCGTTGGAGGCAAAAAACCGCTTGAGGCGCACCAGCGCTTCTTGCTGGATCTGGCGCACGCGCTCGCGCGTGAGCCCCATCTCGTCGGCCAGCTCCTCGAGCGTCGCCGGTTCGATGTGGTTCAGGCCGAAGCGGCGCTCGATCACATGGCGATGCTTGTCGGACAGCCGCGACAGCCACGCGCGCGTCAGCGTCTCGAGCTCGCGGTGTTGCACCTCGGCGTCGGGCGACTGGCTCTGGTCGTCGGGCAGCAGGTCGAGCAGGCTGCTCGCAGGATCGAGGTCGAGCGGCGCGTCGAGCGACGCCGTGTGCTCGTTGAGCGCGAGGATATCGGTGACTTCCTCGGCGGTCTTGCCGGTGAGATAGGCGATGTCGTCGATGCTGGCTTCCCGGCGCTCGGCCGCTTCGCCCGTCGACATCGAATTCTTTTCGAGGTGGCGCTTCGCGCGCAACACCTGGTTCAGCTCGCGGATCACGTGCACGGGCAGGCGCACCGTGCGGGCCTGGTTCATGATCGCCCGCTCGATGCTCTGCCGGATCCACCACGTCGCGTAGGTCGAAAAACGAAAGCCGCGCGTCGGGTCGAATTTTTCGATCGCGTGCATCAGGCCGAGGTTGCCTTCCTCGATCAGGTCGAGCAGCGGCACGCCACGGTTCAGATACCCCTTCGCGATGCTGACGACGAGGCGCAGGTTGCGCTCGATCATCACTTGCCGCGCCTCGAATTCGCCGGCCTTGGCCAGACGCGAATAGCGCTGCTCCTCCTCGACGGTGAGCAGCGGCTTCACGCTGATGCGGTTCAGGTAATGCTGGATCGTGTCGGCCGTGAGCTCGGCCTGCAGCATCGTGCGGAAATCGTCGACGTCGGGCGCCGCCTCCGGGCGGCCTTCGCGCTCATCGTCGCCACCGTCCGCGTCGGCGTCGCGTGCCTCGAGGTCACGCTCGTTGTCCGCGACGTCGTCTTCGTCGTCCGTCGAAGCACCAGCTCGCCCCACCGACGCTTGCGTGGCACGACTGATCTTCTCAGACTCGGCTTGCGGCTCGTGGCGCTTCGATTTCGGCATGGTCGTCTCGGTTATTGAGGCGGCAAATACTTCAGCGGATCGACAGGTTTACCCTGCCGGCGAACCTCGAAATGCAGCATCACGCGGTCGGAATCGCTATTCCCCATCTCGGCGATCTTCTGCCCCTTCGTTACCGCGTCCCCCTCTTTTACCATCAAAGCGCGATTGTGTGCATACGCCGTGAGGTAAGTTGCATCGTGCTTGATGATAATGAGGTTGCCGTAGCCGCGCAGGCCATTGCCGGAGTAGACGACGCGGCCGTCGGCCGCCGCCTTCACGGTCTCGCCGGCCGTACCGCCGATATTGACGCCCTTGTTCTTCGCGTCGTCGAAACCGTTCAGCACGGGACCGCGCGCGGGCCACGCGAACGTCACGGGGCCGCTCGGCGCGGCGGCCGTATCGCTCGATGCGGCTGCCGCGGCAGGCGGCGGCGCAACCGAGGACGACGTGCCGGCGGACGGCGTTGCCGGGCCGCTGCTGAGCGGCGCGGTCGCAACGGCTGCGCCCGCGATCGGCGCGGCGACCTGCGTGCCCGCAACGGCGGCACCGGCCTGCGGCGAAACGCGCAGCAGCTGGTCGACTTCAATCTGATTCGGGTTCGCCAGGTTGTTCCATGCGGCGATGTCGCGATAGTTCTGCCCGTTTTCGAGTGCGATCCGGTACAGCGTGTCGCCCGGCTTCACCCGGTAGTAACCCGGTGGCGCAGGGGGAAGCGGCGCCGCGGGCTGCGCGGTGCCGGTCGTGCCGAGCGAACCGGAGCGATCGACGACGGGCGCGTTGTCGAGCCGCGTCGCACAGGCGGCCAGTAGCGTGGAGAACGCAGCTACGCAGATCGCGCGCTGGGCGAGCGTGAGCGGTTCCCTGGAACGGTTGTTTTGCATCGCGCGCAACATACTCATCGGTTTCAAATTACTCCGGATTTTAAAGGGACAAAGAAAACGCGATCAAGCCGTGACTCTCTCCATTGCGCGTGCGCGACGCGCTCGACGAGCGTGAGCACCTGGTGCTGCCCGCTCTGCGCGCCGACCGGCGCGACGAGCCGCCCGCCGATCGCGAGCTGCTCGAGCAGCGCCTGCGGCACGTCGAGCCCCGCCGCCGCGATCACGATCGCGTCGAACGGGGCCGCGGACGGCAGGCCGACACGCCCGTCGCCGTAGTGCAGACGGATGTTCGGCACGCGCAGCGGCCGCAGGTTCAGCTTCGCGCGCTCGTAGAGCGGCTTGATGCGTTCAATCGAATACACGTCGCGTGCCACGTGGCTCAGCACGGCGGCCTGGTAGCCGCAGCCCGTGCCGATCTCGAGGACGCGCTCGAGTGTGCGGCCGGCCATCGCGAGCTCGATCATGCGCGCGACAACCGACGGCTTTGAAATGGTCTGCTGATGGCCGATCGGCAGCGCCGAATCCTCGTAGGCCTGCGTCGCAAGCCCGGGATCCACGAACAGGTGACGCGGCACTGCCGCCATCGCTTCCAGCACGCGCGCGTCGGTCACGCCGTTCGCGCGCAACCGTTCGACCATCCGTTCGCGCACACGTTCCGACGTGAGCGCGAACGCGCCGGCCGGCGCGACGCTCGGTGCGGCCGGCTTCGGCATCGCAGGCTTCAGCACGGTCGGCTTCGGCGCGGTCGCGGGCTTCGCGGCCGCGGAGCCGGGCAACGCCGTGCGCGCCGCAGCAGGCTTCACCGCAACCGGTTTCAGCGCGGCGGCGGGCTTGTCGGCGGCCTTCGATACCGCGACCGCCGCATGGCGTTCGCCGGCCCGACCTTCCGACTTGCGTGGCGCTCGCTTGAGATCTTCGAGCGCGAGCGGGAACCGCTTCGCGCGCTCGCCGCTCATGAAGCCCGCCCTCCGGCGCGCGCCCATTCGCGCGTCGCGGGAAGCATCTGCGTATGCGTGAGGTCCAGTTGCAGCGGCGTGATCGACACGAAACCGTTTGCGACCGCGTGGAAATCGGTGCCTTCGCTGGCGTCCATCGCGTCGCCCGCCGCGCCGATCCAGTAGATCGGTTCGCCGCGCGGGTCGGTCTGGCGAATCACCGGCTGCGACGGATGACGCTTGCCGAGGCGCGTGACCTTCCAGCCTTTCAGTTCGTCGTAAGGCAGGTTCGGAATGTTCACGTTCAGCAGCGGCTGGCCCGGCAGCGGATGCGCAAGGTAGTGCGCGACGATTTCCGCGGCGACGCGCGCGGCGTCCGCCAGATGAGCCCAGCCCTTGTCGGCCAGCGAGAACGCAATGGCCGGCACGCCGAACATGATGCCTTCGGTGGCGGCCGCAACTGTCCCCGAATAGAGCGTGTCTTCGCCCATGTTCTGGCCGTTGTTGATCCCGGAAACGACGAGATCCGGCCGGGCGTCGGCCATCCCGGTCAACGCGACGTGCACCGAATCGGTCGGCGTGCCGTTCACGTAGAAGAAACCCGTACTCGCCGCGCGCTGCACCGACAGCGGCCGCGACAGCGTGAGGGAATTCGACGCGCCGCTGCAGTTCTGCTCGGGCGCGATCACCGTGAGTTCGGCCAGCGGCTGCAGCGCGTCGCTGAGCGCGGCGAGACCGGGGGCGAGATAGCCGTCGTCGTTGCTGAGTAGGATTCGCATCCGGCGATTGTAACCGAGGAAAGATGGCGCGAGAGCGACAGTCCGGCGGCTGCGGATGGACCGTTGCGGGCGCCCGCGCACGCTGTGCCGCCGCGTTGCGCGGCGGCGTTCCGCGCGCTCAGGAAAGCGTCGAACCGCCCCGGGTGTTCCGCCGCCAACGGCGCCCCCTTGGGGAATACCCCCTTCGGGGAGCCCGGCGTGAAGCGACAGGCCCGAGGATGCTCAAATTGCACCCGCGTCGCGCAGTGCGGCGATCGCTTGCGCATCGTAGCCGAGGCCCCGCAGCACCTCGTCCGTGTGCTCGCCGAGTTCCGGCCCGAGCCAGCGCGTTTCGCCCGGCGTGTCCGACAGCTTCGGCGTGATGTTCGGCAGCGGAATGTCGGTGCCGTCGGCCAGCTTGAAGCGCTGGATCATCTGCCGCGCGACGAACTGCGGATCGGTGAACATGTCGGCGGCGCTGTAGATGCGCCCGGCCGGCACATCGGCCGCGTTGAGCACGACGAGCGCTTCGTCGATCGTGCGCGGCGCGAGCCACGCGGCAATCGCGTCGTCGATCTCCTGCGTGCGCGGCACGCGTCCGTCGTTTTGCGCGAGCGCGGGATCGTCGGCGAGGTCGTCGCGCTCGATCGCCTTCATCAGCCGCTTGAAGATCGGATCGCTGTTGCCGCCGATCACGATGCTACCGTCGCGGCACGCATAGGTATTCGACGGCACGATGCCCGGCAGCGACGCGCCGGTGCGCTCGCGCACCATCCCGTACACGCCGTATTCGGGCACCACGCTTTCCATCATGTTGAAGACGGCTTCATACAGTGCAACGTCGACCACCTGCCCCGCACCGCCGTTGACCTTGCGGTGATGCAATGCCATCAGCGCGCCGATCACGCCGTGCAGCGCGGCGATCGAGTCGCCGATCGAAATGCCGATGCGCGGCGGCGGCAGGTCGGGATACCCGGTGATGTGACGCAGCCCGCCCATCGATTCGGCGATCGCGCCGAAGCCGGGCCGGTCGCGGTACGGGCCCGTCTGCCCGTAGCCGGACAGGCGCACCATCACGAGACCCGGGTTGTCGGCCGACAGCACGTCGTAGCCGAGCCCGAGCTTTTCGAGCAGGCCCGGGCGGAAGTTCTCGATCACGATGTCGGCCTCGCGCGCGAGCTGCCGCGCGATCGCCTTGCCGGCATCGGCCTTCAGGTTGAGCGTGACCGATTTCTTGTTGCGCGCCTGGACGGACCACCACAGCGACGTGCCGCCCTGCTCCGGGTGCAGCTTGCGCCACTTGCGCAGCGGGTCGCCGCCGTTCGGATCCTCGATCTTGATCACTTCCGCGCCGAATTCGGCAAACAGCCGCGACGCGAACGGTCCCGCGATCAGCGTCCCGAATTCGAGCACTTTGACGCCCGCGAGCGGGCCCTGGCTGGTGCTCATGTGTCTCCCTGGCATGAGGAACGGCGCCGCCGGCCGGCGGCGCCCGGCTTACATCGTGCGACGGTCGAGCATCGCGCGGGCGATGGTGCCCGCGTCGACATATTCGAGCTCGCCGCCCACCGGCACACCGCGCGCGAGGCGCGTGACCGCGAGCCCGCGCGCCTTCAGCGTCTGGCCGAGGTAGTGCGCGGTGGCTTCGCCCTCGTTCGTGAAGTTGGTCGCGAGCACGACTTCCTTGACGACGCCATCGGACGCGCGCCGCACGAGACGGTCGAAATGGATTTCCTTCGGGCCGATCCCGTCGAGCGGGCTCAGCCGGCCCATCAGCACGAAATACAGCCCGCGGTAAGTCATCGTCTGCTCGAGCATGATCTGGTCGGCAGGCGTCTCGACGACGCACAGCAGCGTCGGATCACGCTCTTCGTCGCTGCAGACCTCGCAGATCTGCGCTTCGGTGAACGTGTTGCACTTCTCGCAGTGCTGCAGGTGCTCGGTTGCGAACAGCAGCGACCGGCCGAGCCGCTCCGCGCCCTCCCGATCGTGCTGCATCAGGTGGACCGCCATGCGCTGGGCGGATTTCGGCCCGACGCCGGGCAGCACGCGCAACGCTTCGACGAGAGCGGACAGGGCGGACGGCTGTTTCATACGGCAGCAAAAAGTGGCACGGACGCTGCGCTCAGAACGGCAGCTTGAAGCCCGGGGGCAGCGGCAGGCCCGACGTCATGCCGCTCATCTTTTCCTGCGACGTCGCTTCGGCCTTGCGCACGGCGTCGTTGACCGCAGCCGCGACGAGATCCTCGAGCATGTCCTTGTCGTCCGCGAGCAGGCTCGGGTCGATCGACACGCGACGCACTTCGTTGCGGCACGTCATCGTCACCTTGACGAGGCCGGCGCCCGACTGCCCTTCGACTTCGATCAGCGCAAGCTGCTCCTGCATCTTCTTCATGTTTTCCTGCATTTGCTGCGCTTGCTTCATCAGTCCGGCGAGGTTGCCTTTCAACATGGGAATACTCCTTCTTGATCGTGTGAAAACCGGCACGCGGCGCGTGCCGGCCAATGTGTGGGCGTGATTGTGCCTGTCGCGGGGCGGTCAGTTCAATGCAGCGTCGGCGGCGGGCCGTCCGGCGCCGCGTCGGCGAGCGGGCGCACCGAACCCTCGACGATGCGCGCACCGAATTCGCGCACGAGTTGCTGGACGAACGGATCGCCGTGAATCTCCTGCTCGGCCTCGCGCTGGCGCGCCGCGCGCGCGGCCGCATCGAGTGCCGCCGCCGTGCGCCGTGCGGGCCCGACTTCGACGGCCACCTCGACCGGCTTGCCGAGCGCATCGGCCAGCGCGGCCTTCAGCTTCGCCACCTGCGCGGCGTCCGCATATTGCGGCACCGGCACGGAAAGTTTCAACGTCGTCGCATCGACGGCCGTCAGTTCGCTGTTGAATGCGAGCTGGTACGCGACGCCCTTGAGCGGCAGCCGCGCGGCCAGCGCCGGCCATTCGCCGTCGAAGCCAACCGGATCGAGTGCGATCGCGGGCGGCAACGGGCGCGTGTCGGCCGGTGCGGACGGACGGGTGTCCGCCGGCTGCGGCATCACGCGCACATCGTCGGGGCCGCTGTCGAACACCGGCACGAAGCCATCGTCGGGCGGGCCGCCGAACATCTCGTCGGCGCTGAGCGGTACGTAGTCGTCCGGCGGAATGTCTTCCCACGGCGGCGAGGCCTGGCGCGATTCGGCCGCCTGCGGCGCACGGGCCGCAGCGCGCGGCGTCGGCACCTGTACGGCGGCGGGACGCGGCGCGGCCGGCTTCTCGGCAGCCGGCTGGGCTGCCGGTTTCGCGGCGGCGCCTGCGCGCCCGCGGTCGGACGACACGCGCATCCCCGCATTGCGCAGCACGTCGAGCGCGGCGGCGGCACCGCCGGAACGCGCTGCCGGACGCGCGGCGGGCTCGGGCGGCGCAGCGCGCGGCACCGGTTCGGCCGGCACGGCCGGTTCGTCGCTTCGCTGCGCAACGGCAGCAGGCGGCTCGGGTTCCTTGCGGACGGGTGCCGGATTGTCACCGGCCGGCTCTGCTTGCGGTGCTGCGGCCGCCTGCGGCTGGGGCGTCTCGATGACGGGCGCGTCAACCGGGGCCGGCGCAGATGCCTGCACGGCAGCCGGCTTCACGGGCGGCTTGCCTGCTTCGTCGCCGGACTGCACCGGCGCTGCACGCACAACCGGCGCCGCGGGCGCAGCCGGTGCAGCAGCTTGCGGCCGCGATGCTTCGACAGGTGCGGCCGATACCGGCTTCGCCGCAGCGGCCGATGCCGCCACCACGCGCGGACCCGGCACCGCACGCGGCACCGCCGGCTGGCCACCCGGCGCACTGCCGGCGGCAACCGCCGGCTCGAACGCGAGCATCCGCAGCAGCGTCATCGTGAAACCGGCGTATTCGTCCGGCGCCAGGCCGAGCTCGGCGCGACCGACCGTCGCGATCTGATAGAACAATTGGACCTGCTCGGGGCTCAGCGTCTCGGCGAAGCGGCGCAGGTCGCTCGCTTCGGGCCATTCGTCGAGCACCGAACCCGGCGCGAACTGTGCCCACGCAATCCGGTGCAGCAGGCTCGCGAGATCCTGAAGCGCGGTCGAGAACGACAGGCTGCGCAGCGACATCTCGTCGGCAATCGCGAGGATTTCCGGGCCGCTGGCCGCGGCAAGCGCGTCGAGCAAGCGCACCATGTAAGTCTGGTCGAGCGCGCCGAGCATGCCCGACACGGCCGACTCGGTCACCTCGTTCGCCGAATAGGCGATCGCCTGGTCGGTGAGCGACAGCGCGTCGCGCATGCTGCCCTGCGCGGCACGCGCGAGCAGGCGCAATGCTTGCGGCTCGAACGTGATCTGCTCTTCGCCGAGAATCCGTTCGAGATGCGACACGATGTGCCCGGCCGGCATCTGCTTCAGGTTGAACTGCAGGCAGCGCGACAGCACGGTGACGGGAATTTTCTGCGGATCGGTCGTCGCGAGGATGAACTTGACGTGCGGCGGCGGCTCCTCGAGCGTCTTCAACATCGCGTTGAACGCGTGATTCGTCAGCATGTGCACTTCGTCGATCATGTAGACCTTGAAGCGCGCATCGACGGGCGCGTACACCGCGCGCTCGAGCAGCGCGGCCATTTCATCGACGCCGCGGTTGCTCGCAGCATCCATCTCGACGTAATCGACGAAACGCCCTTCGTCGATCTCGCGACAGGCGCGGCACACGCCGCACGGCTGCGACGTGACGCCGGTTTCACAGTTGAGTGCCTTGGCGAAGATCCGCGACAGCGTCGTCTTGCCGACACCGCGGGTTCCGGTAAACAGATAGGCGTGATGGAGACGCCCGCCGTCGAGCGCGTGCGTAAGCGCCCTGACAACGTGCTCCTGGCCGACGAGCGAAGCGAAATCCTTCGGACGCCACTTGCGTGCGAGAACTTGATAGGTCATCGGGAAATTGTATCAGTAACGCTGCGTCGCGCCGACACGCGAAACGGTGCGGAAGACAGGCAATGCGCAGGCAAAAACGGAGTGTGATGCAGAAATAAAAAACGCCCGGCGAACGGGGCGAGAAGGAAGGTGACGAGCCCAACCCTCGGCACTGGCGGAAAACGATTGTGGCTGCTTCGTTCCCGACCTGACCAGGTTCACCGCCCCACCATGCGAGGAGGCCCGTCACGGCATATTCTATCACCGCTTCCGAACGAATGCGACCGTTTGTTCGCACCAATGCGAATTTGACCAGACAAACCGTCGTGCGCCGGGCTGCACGATGGCCGCCCGAATCGAATCGCCTGCGCACCCACCTCTTGTAATTTGCGGGCCGGCCTCCATCTGCTGGACACAACGGTCGAACGTCGCGTCGTACCCCTACTCGCGTAGCGGCTACTATCGCCGCCCGCAGCAGATAGCAATTTAGGCTAATATGACGCCCGAACGACCCGCGAGCCGCGGCATGCAGCGCTTACACCCCTCCTTTCCGGAGAGCGGAGTGACCTGCCGCAGCGGCCGGCAGCCCACGGCGGCCGGCGCGCCGCAACGCGCAAGCAGGCAGTCCCCGAACCGTAAGAGGTATTGACCCAATGAGCGAACAGATCAAACACATCAGCGACGCATCGTTCGAACAGGACGTCGTCAAGTCCGACAAGCCCGTGCTCGTCGATTTCTGGGCCGAATGGTGCGGCCCGTGCAAGATGATCGCCCCGATCCTCGACGAAGTCGCGAAGGACTACGGCGACAAGCTGCAGATCGCGAAGATCAACGTCGACGACAACCAGGCAACGCCCGCGAAGTTCGGCGTGCGCGGCATCCCGACGCTGATCCTGTTCAAGAACGGCGCAGCCGCTGCGCAGAAGGTCGGCGCGCTGTCGAAGTCGCAGCTCACCGCATTCCTGGACAGCCACCTGTAATACAGGCAGTTCCGCGGACGTGTTGTCAACCGGCAACACGTCCGGCATCAAGCCGCCGATCGCTCGCTCAAGCGCGAATCGGCCTATGCTAGAATTAAAAAACGTCTACAAGACGCATTTAAGTCTCTGAGCGCTTCCGCTCGCCCTCCTCCCTTTATTTCTTTCGTCGTCTCCTCCCTGGCGGGTTCTCCGTATGCATTTATCCGAGCTCAAGTCTCTGCACGTCTCCGAACTGATCGAAATGGCCAATGGCCTGGAGATCGAAAACGCGAACCGCCTGCGCAAGCAGGAGTTGATGTTCGCCATTCTCAAAAAGCGCGCCAAGACGGGTGAGACGATCTTCGGCGACGGTACGCTCGAAGTGCTGCCGGACGGCTTCGGCTTCCTGCGCTCGCCGGAAATGTCGTACCTCGCGAGCACCGACGACATCTACATCAGCCCGTCGCAGATCCGCCGCTTCAACCTGCATACCGGCGACACCATCGAAGGCGAAGTCCGCACGCCGAAGGACGGCGAGCGCTACTTCGCGCTGGTGAAGGTCGACAAAGTCAACGGGCAGCCGCCCGAGGCCTCGAAACACAAGATCATGTTCGAGAACCTCACGCCGCTGCACCCGAACAAGCCGCTGTCGCTCGAACGCGAAATGCGCGGCGAGGAAAACGTCACGGGCCGCATCATCGACATGATCGCGCCGATCGGCAAAGGCCAGCGCGGCCTGCTCGTCGCGTCGCCGAAGTCCGGCAAGACCGTGATGCTCCAGCACATCGCACACGCGATCAAGCAGAACCACCCGGACGTGATCCTGTTCGTGCTGCTGATCGACGAACGCCCTGAAGAAGTGACCGAAATGCAGCGCTCGGTCGCCGGCGAAGTGATCGCATCGACGTTCGACGAACCGGCCACGCGCCACGTCCAGGTTGCCGAAATGGTGATCGAGAAGGCCAAGCGCCTCGTCGAAATGAAGCACGACGTCGTGATTCTGCTCGACTCGATCACGCGTCTCGCACGCGCGTACAACACCGTGATCCCGGCATCGGGCAAGGTGCTGACGGGTGGTGTCGACGCGAACGCACTGCAGCGTCCGAAGCGCTTCTTCGGCGCGGCGCGCAACATCGAGGAAGGCGGTTCGCTGACGATCATCGGCACCGCGCTGATCGAAACCGGCAGCCGCATGGACGACGTGATCTACGAAGAGTTCAAGGGCACCGGCAACATGGAAGTGCACCTCGAGCGCCGTCTCGCGGAAAAGCGCGTGTATCCGTCGATCAACCTGAACAAGTCGGGCACGCGTCGCGAAGAAATGCTGATCAAGCCCGAGATCCTTCAAAAGATCTGGGTGCTGCGCAAGTTCATCCACGACATGGACGAAGTCGAAGCAATGGAATTCCTGCTCGACAAGATCCGCCAGACGAAGAGCAACTCCGAGTTCTTCGACCTGATGCGCCGCGGCGGCTGATCCCCCCGCCCCGCACCAAAAGAACGGCCGCCCGCGCATTCTGCCCGGCGGCCGTTTTTCGGTGCCAACCTGAACGTGAACGTACAGGTTGATCTATAATCGCGTCATCGTCCCAACCCACGCCGCGCCTCCCGATGTCGAACGACGCCTCCGCCCCGCTGCTGACCGTGAGCGATGCCGCATCGCGGCTCGGCGTCACGCCGCGCACGCTGAAGTATTACGAAGAGCGCGGGCTCGTCACGCCGACGCGCAGCGAAGGCCGCTACCGTCTCTACGACGAAGCCGACCTCGAGCGCTTCGCGCGCATCCTGCGGCTGCGCGCACTCGGCTTCTCGCTGCACGGCATCACCGAGATGCTGAAGCGCCCGCTGGAAGAAACGGGCGACGGCCGGCGCCGCTATTCGGACGCGTCGCTGCGCGACATCCGTACCGGCCTGGCCGAGCAGGTCGACACGCTCGACCGGCGGATCGCGGCCGTCCAGCGCGAACTGAAGGAAGCCGTCGCACTGCGCAAGGAACTGCAGCACGACATCGACTACGTCGAACGGCGTCTTGCCGGCGAAAACGCCGATGCGTTGATCGCACAGCGGCAGGCCGAAGCCGGCACGCGGCGCACGCGCAAGGCTCGCGAATGAATGCGATGCCCGGTCGCCCGCCGCTATGGAGCCGCGCGAACCTGCGCGCGGACCTGTTCCCGTGGGCGCTCGCGCTCGTCACCGGCATCGACTACTTCGACAACGCGATCTTCTCGTTCTTCGCGAGCTACATCGCGGGCGGCATCAATGCGTCGCCCGACGAACTCGTGTGGTCGTCGAGCGCCTACGCGGTCACGGCCGTGCTCGGCATCCTGCAACAGCAATGGTGGGTCGACCGGCTCGGCCATCGCCGCTACGTCGCCGGCTGCATGCTGATGTTCTCGTTCGGCGCGATCGCGGCCGCGCTCGCCGATACGTCGCTCGAACTCGCGTTCGCGCGCGGCTTCCAGGGGTATTTCATCGGCCCGATGATGGGCGCGTGCCGGATCCTGATCCAGATCAGTTTCAAGCCGCAGGAACGGCCGCCCGCGACGCGCGCGTTCCTGATCATGATCCTGCTCGGCAGCGCGCTCGCGCCCATCGTGGGCGGCCTGCTCGTCGCGCATTCGACGTGGCGCGCGCTGTTCGCGTGCTCGGCGCCCGCCGGCATCGCGTTCGCGATCCTCGCGCTGCTCACGCTGCCCGATTCGGGCCGGACACCCGACGACGAACGCGGCTCCGGACACTTCTGGCCGTATGTCGTGTTCGCGCTCGCGCAAGGCGCGCTGCAGATCGTGCTGCAGCAGGTGCATTACCAGCTCTACAGCGGCTCGCCGATGCTGATCCTGCTGACGATCGCGGGAATCGGTGCGCTTGCGTGGTTCGCGTATCACCAGTGGAACCATCCGACGCCGCTCGTGCGGCTGCACGCGTTCCGCGAACGGACGTTCCAGGTCGGGCTGCTGCTGTACATGTTCTATTACTACGAGTCGACGGGCTTCAGCTACCTGACGTCACGGTTTCTCGAAGGCGGGCTCGGCTACCCGGTCGAGAATTCCGGGCGGCTGGTCGGTACGATGTCGCTGATTTCGGCCACCGCGCTGTTCGCGTACCTGCGCTACGCGAAATTCGTCACGCACAAGAAATGGTTCGTCGTGCCGGGGTTCGCGATCGCCGTCACGGCCGCGCTGTGGATGACGCGGATGACGCCGCAGGTCGGTGAAGCCGCGCTGATCGTCCCGCTGTTGCTGCGCGGACTGCTGCTGCTCTTCATCGTGCTGCCGGTGGCCAACCTGACGTTCCGGATCTTCGCGATCGACGAATATACGCACGGCTACCGGCTGAAGAACATCGTGCGGCAACTGACGATCTCGTTCGCGACGTCGTCGGTGATCATCGTCGAGCAGCACCGGCTCGCCTTGCACCAGACACGGCTCGTCGAGCGCGCGAACGTGTTCGACCCGCTGTTCCAGCAGACCGTCGACACGCTCACGCGCAGCTACGCGGCCGCCGGTCACGCACTGAACGAAGCGCACGCGCTCGCGATCGCGTCGATCGCGCGGATGGTCGCGCAACAGGCGTCGTTCCTCGCGTCGCTCGACGGCTTTTACTTCCTGGCGGGCGTGGCACTCGTCGGCGGCCTCTTCGCGGCATGGCAAAAAGAGATCGATTGAGTTAAAAGACAGGCTTTGGATTTCCGCGAGCCGCCTTCATGCTCTCGAAACTGACCCGCTGGCTCGACGACCGCCGCCGCGACCGCGCGCTGCGCAGCCACCCGATCCCCGACGCGCTGTGGCAGGACACCGTCGAGCGCCTGCCGTTCCTCGCGGCGCTGGCGCCCGACGCGCTCGGCCGGCTGCGCGAACTGACGAGCCTGTTCATCGCGAAGAAATCGTTCTCGACCGCGCACGGGCTCGAGCTGACCGACGCGATGATCGTCGCGATCGCCGCGCAGGCCTGCCTGCCGGTGCTCAATCTCGATCTGTCGCTATACGACGGCTGGCGCGACATCGTGCTGTACCCGGGCGGCTTCCTGATCCGCAAGACCGTGCAGGACGAAGACGGCGTCGTGCACGAAGTCGAGGAAGAGGCAGCCGGCGAGGCGTGGGAAGGCGGACAGCTGTTCCTGTCGTGGGAGGATGCCCAGATCACCGACGGCTACAGCGCGTACAACCCGGTGATCCATGAATTCGCGCACATGATCGACATGATCAACGGCGCGGCCGACGGCTATCCGCCCCTATTTCGCCGCTGGCATGCGCCGCACCTCGACGCCCAGGCGTGGGCCGACGTGTTCGAGCACGCGTACGACCAGTTCTGCGCACGCGTCGACGCGGTGCCGGACCGCGCGTGGGCGCGCTTCGAGCGTGACTCGCTGATCGACCCTTACGCGGCCGAGCACCCGTCGGAATTCTTCGCGATCTGCAGCGAAGCGCTGTTCGTACGGCCAAAAGCGTTCGAGTCCGAATTTCCGGAGCTGTACCGGCTGCTCGCGCGCTACTACCGGCAGGATCCGGCCGGCACCGGCGCGCTCGACGCACCATGAAAATTATTCGTCAACCATCTGATTTTCTGGCATAATCGCCGTTTTTCGACCTTAGGCAAGTGGCTCGCGCCGGGCTTGGCGTCGTCTGGTATGCGCAATCTGCGCGTTCCGGCACGGCAAGCGGCGGGTTGGCTACCGCTCTCACCAAGGAAAGACCATGAAAGAAGGCATCCACCCGAACTACCGCGAAGTCGTCTTCCAAGACATGTCGAACGGCTTCAAGTTCATCACGCGCTCGACGATCCAGACGCGCGAAAACATCGAACTCGACGGCAAGACCTACCCGCTCGCCAAGATCGAAGTGTCGTCGGAATCGCACTCGTTCTACACGGGTCAGCAAAAGATCATGGACACGGCAGGCCGTGTCGAGAAGTTCAAGAACAAGTTCGGCGTTCGCGCCAGCGGCAAGGCGAAGTAAGCTTCGCATTGCATCCGGTGGTTGCAACGCACCGGTGTCGCACAAAAGGGCAGCCCAGGCTGCCCTTTTTTGTCTCTGCTCGCCCGGCAGGCGCCAGCCGACGCCCGGCAACGACCTGACGCGCAACAGCGGGCGCGTCTACAATGCCGGATGCTCGAAACCGGCTCGACCGCGCGCATCCGCGCCGGCCACCCGCCCATAACAAATCGCTCATCTGCATGAAGCCTGTCGTCCGTCTCACCGCCTCCGCCACGCGCGCGCTGCCGCGCTGGCTGCTGCTCACGCTCTGCTTCGTCTACGCAGCGTTCGGCCTGTTCGGCCGCGACCCGTGGAAGAACGAGGACGCGGCGGGCTTCGGCGTGATGTGGACGATGGCCAAGGGCGGCTGGCACGACTGGCTGCTGCCGAACCTGGTCGGCAAGTACATCACGACCGACGGGCCGCTCAGCTACTGGCTCGGTGCGCTGTCGATCCGCGGCCTCGGCCCATGGGTCGACGCGAGCAACGCGTCGCGTGTCGATACCGGCGTGCTGTTCTGCGTCGCGTGTGCATTCGTCTGGTACGCGGCCTACCTGCTCGGCCGGCGCGCCGAAGTCCAGCCGTTCAAATACGCATTCGGCGGCGAACCCGAGCCGCGCGACTACGGCCGCACGCTCGCCGACGGCGCGCTGCTGGTGCTCGTCGCCTGCTTCGGCCTCGCGGAGCGCGGCCACGAAACGACGCCGCAGCTGGCGCAATTCGCGTGGATCGCGATGCTCGTCTACGGGATCGTGCGCGGCATCGACAAGCCGATGCAGGGCGCGCTGTGGTGGGGCCTCGCAATCGGCCTCGTCGCGCTGTCCGGCAACCCGGTGCTGGTCGTCGCCCTGCTCGCCGGTACGGCCGTCCTGTGGCTCGTTACGCCCGAGATGCGCAACCTGCGCCTGCCGCTCATCGGCGTGCCGCTCGCGGCCGCGATCTTCGCGCTGTGGCCGCTGGCCGCGTTCGTCGCGGCGCCCGACGACGCCGCATGGTTCTTCAACCAGTGGATCCACGGCAGCCTGATGCGCTTTTCGGGCCCGCCGACCACGGTGCTCGGCTATGCGGCGAAGAACCTGCCGCTGTTCACGTGGCCTGCCTGGCCGCTCGCGATCTGGGCGTGGTGGAGCTGGGCCGGCATGCGCCGCCGGGCGCACATCGCGATTCCGCTGTCGGTCGCCGTGCCGCTCGTCGCACTCGTGATCCTCCAGAGCCAGCAGTCGAACCGCATGTACATGCTGCTGCTGCCGCCGCTCGCAGTGCTCGCGACGTTCGCGCTGCCGACCCTCAAGCGCGGCGCGATCAACGCGATCGACTGGTTCGCGGTGCTGAGCTTCACGATCCTCGGCACCTTCGTGTGGCTCGTGTGGCTCGCGTCGCTCACGGGCTTCCCGCATCCGCTCGCGCGCAACCTCGCGCGCCTCGTGCCCGGCTACGAGCCCCACTTCAAGATCCTGTCGTTCATCTGCGCGGTGATCGCCACCGTGTGCTGGTGCTTCCTCGTGCGCTGGCGCATCTCGCGGCATCCGAAGGTGCTGTGGCGCAGCGTCGTGCTGTCGGGCGCCGGTACCACGCTGATGTGGGTGCTGCTGATGACGTTGTGGCTGCCGATCGTCAACTACGGCCGGACTTATCGCGATGTCGCCCAGCAGATCGCCGTGCACCTGCCGTCCGACTACGAGTGCATCTCGCCCGTGCGGCTCGGTGACGCGCAGATCGCGACCTTCGCGTATTTCGGCAACATGCGCTTCGATTTCTCCGGCGACTGCGACTTGATCCTGCGTCAGGACCATGCGGACTTCGGCGAGCCGAGCTCGATGTCGCAATACGTGTGGCGTCTCGTGTGGGAAGGCCGCCGCGTCGCCGACCGCGACGAGCGCTTCCGCCTGTACGAGCGCATCGAACGGCCGAAGACTCCCGTCAAGCGACGTCCGCCGCGCCGCCAGCCGGCCGATTGACGATGTTCGGCGACATCCGCCGGATCGTCGGTCTCGCGTGGCCGGTGCTCGTCGGCCAGCTCGCGATCATCGCGTTCGGCGTGATCGACACCGCGATGGTCGGGCGCTACTCGGCCGTCGACCTAGCCGCGCTCGGGCTCGGCTCGTCGATCTACATATCGATCTATATCGGCCTGACGGGCATCCTGTCCGCGCTGCAGCCGATCACCGGGCAACTGTACGGCGCGCGCCGCTATGCCGAGATCGGCGAGGAAGTGCGCCAGGCGCTGTGGCTCGCGCTGCTGCTCGCGGTGCCCGGCTTTCTCCTGCTGCATTTTCCCGAGCCGCTGCTGCGCGTCGCGCACACGCCCGCCGCGCTGCACGACCGCACCGTCGACTACCTGCGCATCCTGTCGTACGGGCTGCCCGCCAGCCTCGTGTTCCGCATCTACAACGCGTTGACCAATGCGGCCGGCAAGCCGCGCCTCGCGATGATCCTGCAGATCGGCGCGCTGCTGCTCAAGTTTCCGCTCAACGTGTGGTTCATCTTCGGCGGGTTCGGCGTGCCCGCTCTCGGCGGCCCGGGCTGCGGGCTCGCGAGCACGCTGATCAACTGGGCGCTCGCGCTGATCGGCTACACGCTGCTCGCGAAGCTCGACGTGTTCGCGCCGCTCGCGATCTTCTCGCGCTTCTGCTGGCCGGTCTGGGAACGCCAGAAGGCAATCCTGAAACTCGGCGTGCCGATGGGCCTGTCGTACCTGATCGAGGTCACGTCGTACACGTGCATGGCGCTGTTCATCGCGCAGTTCGGCACGACGACGCTCGCCGGCCACCAGATCGCCGGCAACATCGGCGCGGTGCTGTACATGACACCGCTGTCGATCGGCGTGGCGGCGTCGACGCTGGTCGCGCGCGCGCTCGGCGCCGGACGGCCCGAGGAAGCCCGGCTGCTCGGCCGGCACAGCGTGATCTTCGCGTGCGGCATTGCCGCAACCTACGGCCTGCTCGTGTTCGTGCTGCGACCGCTGATCATCGGCGGCTATACGCCGAACCCGGCCGTCGCCGCGGCCGCGATGCCGCTGGTCGCGATCGTCGCGTGCTACCACGTCTTCGACGCGGTGCAGGTCACGTCGGCGTTCGTGCTGCGCGCCTACAAGGTCGCGGTCGTGCCGACCGTGATCTATGCGGTCGCGCTGTGGGGCGTCGGGCTCAGCGGCGGCTACGCGCTCGGCTTCGACGTGGGCGGCATCGCACCCGCGTGGCTGACCGGCGCGCGCGGCTTCTGGTTTGCGAACACGATCAGCCTGGTGCTCGCGGGCGCCGGGCTCGTGCTGTATCTGCGCCGCGTCAGTCGCGCGCATGCGGCCGCATCCACGTCCGCCTGACGCGCCGCCCGTTACGTCTCCTCCAGCACGTCCGCCGCGTGATACGACGACCGCACGAGCGGGCCGGCGACGACTTCCCTGAAACCGAGCAACAGCGCTTCGTCGCGCCATGCGGCGAATGCGTCCGGGCTCACGTAGCGTCGCACGGGCAGATGGTGCGCGGACGGCGCGAGATACTGGCCGAGCGTCAGCACGTCGACGTCATGCGCACGCAGGTCGCGCAGCGTGTCGCGCACTTCGTCGTCGCACTCGCCCAGCCCGAGCATCAACCCCGATTTCGTCACCAGCCCCGGCCGCGCCCGCTTCGCCTGCGCGAGCAGTTCGAGCGAGCCGCGATAGTCGGCGCCCGGCCGTGCCGCACGATACAGCGATGGCACCGTCTCGATGTTGTGGTTGAACACGTCGGGCCACGCCGTCGACAGCGCCTCCAGCGCGCGGGCCACGCGGCCGCGGAAGTCCGGCGTCAGGACTTCGACGCCGATGCCCGGCACGCTCGCGCGCACCGCCGCGATACACGCGGCGAAATGCGCGGCGCCGCCGTCGCGCAGATCGTCACGGTCGACCGACGTGATCACGACGTAGCGCAGCCCGAGCGCCGCGGCCGCCTCGGCCAGCCGCGCCGGCTCGTCGGGATCGAGCGGCTCGGGACGGCCGTGCGCGACGTCGCAGAACGGGCAGCGCCGCGTGCACAACCCGCCCATGATCATGAAGGTCGCGGTGCGCTGCGCGAAGCATTCGCCGATGTTCGGGCACATCGCCTCCTCGCAGACGGAATGCAGCCGATGGTCGCGCAGCACGGTCGCCATGTCGGCGACCGCCGCGCTCATCATCGGCCGCGCGCGCAGCCACGGCGGCTTCGGCAACGCCGCGCCGGCCGCGGGCTCGACGCGCACCGGAATGCGCGCGAGCTTGTCGCGGCTTCGCGCGCCCGGCTGGCCGAGCGCCGTGAGGCTGGGTCGTTCGAGCGCGGCGGCCATCGTCAGCCTCCGAGAAACGCGACGATCAGGCGGTTCACGTCGGCGGCCGCCTCCATCTGCACCATGTGCCCGCTGCCGGCGATCACCTCGGCACGCACGCCGTCCGGCAGGCCCTGCGCATGCTGCGCGGGGATCACCTGGTCGCGCTCGCCCCAGATCACGAGCGTGCGCGGCGCAAGCGCCGCGAGCCGGTCGCGGAACACGCGCCGCTGTGCGGCGCCATCGAACGCGGCCTGCGCGATCTTCTCGAGCGCGGCCTGCACGCCTTCGAGCCGCTTGTACTTGACCAGATCCTCGACGAGTTGCCGCGTGACCAGCGCGTTGTCCGCGAACAGCGCGCCGAGGTGCGGCTTCAGCGTGTTGCGGCTGTTGCCGGCGACGAAGCCGTCGATGTAAGCGCGGTTGATGTCGGTGCCGAGCCCCGCGCTCGCGATCAGCGTCAGCGACGCAACGCGTTGCGGTGCGCGCTCGGCCGCCGCCATCGCGACCGCGCCGCCCATCGAATGGCCGATCAGGTGGGCTTGGTCGATGCCCTTCGCATCGAGCAGCGCGAGCACCGCGTCGGCCAGTTCGTCGAGGCTGCCCGTCTCGACCGCCTTGCCCGATTCCCCGTGACCGGGCAGGTCGAGCGCCCACACCGGCCGGTGCGCGGCGAGATCCGCGTGATTGAACAGCCAGTTGTTCAGGTCGCCGCCGAAGCCGTGGATCAGCACGGCGGGCGTGCCGCTGCCTTCGCCGAGCTTCAGGAAACGCACCGTCCGGCCGCCGATCTGCGCCTTTTCGGGCTGCGGTCCCGCCGCTTCGTCGGTGGCCGCGCTCGGCACGAAATCACGCTGGAAATCGGCGATTGCCGCATCGATGTCCGCATCGCTCGCGTCGGTGGCCGCGACGACGCCGAGCAGCGCGCCGACCGGCAGCGTCTCGCCTTCCTGCGCGACCTGCCGGCGCAGCGTGCCGTCGAACGCGCATTCGACGCCCGACGAGATCTTGTCGGTCTCGACGTCGAGCACTTCGTCGCCCTTCGTCACGCGTTCGCCGATCGCCTTCAGCCAGCCGTTGACCTGCCCCTGCTCCATCGACAGCCCCCACTTGGGCATCGTGATCATGTGAATCGACATCGTGTCAGCTCCTCGTCTTCAGGACCGCCTGCGCAATCGCATCGGCGGACGGGATATACAGGTCTTCCAGCACGCTCGCGAACGGCGTGGGCGTATGCGGCGCGGTCACCAGCTCGATCGGTGCCTTCAGCGCATGGAACGCGCGTTTTGCGACGAGCGCGGCGATATCGGTCGCGATCGAGCAGCGCGGGTTCGCTTCGTCGACGACCACCACACGCCCGGTGCGCTCCGCGCTTTCGAGGATCGTTTCCTCGTCGAGCGGCGACGTCGTGCGCAGGTCGATCACGTCGACCTGGATGCCGTCCTTCGCGAGCTTCGCGGCCGCGTCCATCGCGAGGTGCACCATGCGGCCGTAGGTGACGATCGTCGCGTCGTCGCCGTCGCGCATCACGTTGGCTTCACCGAACGGAATCGCATAGGACTCCTCCGGCACATCGCCTTCGCGGGTATAGAGCAGCTTGTGTTCGAGGAAGATCACCGGATCGTTGTCGCGGATCGCCTGGATCAGCAGCCCCTTCGCGTCATACGGCGTCGACGGGCACACGACCTTCAGCCCCGGAATGTGCGTGAACAGCGACGTGAGCATCTGCGAATGCTGCGCGGCCGCGCGCAAGCCGGCGCCGTACATCGCGCGGATCACGACCGGCGTCACGGCCTTGCCGCCGAACATGTAGCGGAACTTGGCGGCCTGGTTGAAGATCTGGTCGAAGCACACGCCCATGAAATCGATGAACATCAGCTCCGCGACGGGCCGCATCCCGCACGCGGCCGCGCCGACCGCCGCGCCGATGTAGCCGCCTTCGGACAGCGGCGTATCGAGCACGCGGCCCGGAAATTTGTGGAACAGCCCCTTCGTCACGCCGAGCACGCCGCCCCACGCGTCGTCCTCGCCCGGCGCGCCCGCGCCGCCTGCATTGTCTTCGCCCATCACGATCACGCTGTCGTCGCGCGCCATTTCCTGCGCGAGCGCCTCGTTGATCGCCTGCGAATAAGTGATCTTCCTTGCCATGTCTGTCTCCTGGAATGTTCGGTTCGCCGTGCCGGCCGCGGTGTCAGGCCGCGCTCACGGGTACGACACGTAGACGTCGGCCAGCAGGTCGGCCGCGTCGGGCAGCGGTGCGGCCTTGGCCTGCGCGACCGCATCGTCGATCAGCGCCTTCACCTGTGCATCGACCGCGCGCAGGTCGGTGGTCGTCAGCGCTTCGGCACGCACGACACACGTTTCGAAATGCTTCAGGCAGTCCTTCTCGTCGCGCAGCTTCTGCACCTCGCCGGGTGCGCGATAGGTTTGCGCATCGCCTTCGAAGTGGCCGAAATAGCGGGTGAGCTTCACCTCGACGAGCGTCGGGCCGCCGCCGTTGCGCGCGCGCTCGACGGCCTCGCCAAGCGCTTCGTGCACCGCGAAGAAGTCGAAGCCGTCGACGATCACGCCCGGCATCCCGAACCCGTTCGCGCGATCGGCGATGTTGTCGGTCGCGACCGACCAGCTCGACGACGTCGCTTCCGCGTAGCCGTTGTTTTCGGCAACGAAGATCGCGGGCAGCCGCCACACCGACGCGAGGTTCATCGATTCGAAGATCACGCCCTGGTTCGACGCGCCGTCGCCGAAGAAGCACACGCCGACACCGCCGGTCTTCTTGTGCTTCGCCGCGAGCGCCGCGCCGCAGACGAGCGGGCCGCCCGCGCCGACGATCCCGTTGGCGCCGAGCATCCCCATCGACAGGTCGGCGATGTGCATCGAGCCGCCTTTGCCGTGGCAGACGCCCGTCTTCTTGCCGTAGATCTCGGCCATCATCCCGTGCACGTCGACGCCCTTCGCGATGCAATGGCCGTGGCCGCGGTGGGTGGTCGCGACGTAGTCGTCGAGGCCGAGGTGCAGCATCGTGCCGACCGCGGACGCCTCCTCGCCCGCGTACAGGTGAACGAAACCGGGGATCTCGCCGGTCGCGAATTCGACGTGCAGGCGTTCCTCGAATTCGCGGATCGTGCGCATCAGCCGGTAGGCGTCCAGCAGCTTGTCCCTGCTGAGCTGTGTCGAAGCTGTCATGTGTGTCTCCTGGGTAGGTCTGACTGCGAATGCCGCCTCGGCCGGGCCGCGGCGGCGGATTGTCGGGCCCGCGGCCGTCAGTGGAACGTGAAGCCGCCGTCGACGTTCACGGCCTGGCCCGTCACGTTGTCCATCGTCGCGAAGAACAGCGCGAGCCGGCCCATGTCTTCCGACGTCTGCGCGCGGCCCTGCGGGATCAGCGTCAACTGGTGCCGCTGCCACGACTCCTCGACCGATTCGCCGTCGGTCTTCCATTCGTCGGACAGCCGGTCCCACATGTAGGTGCGCACGATGCCGGGGCAGATCGCGTTGACGGTCACGCCGTCGCGTGCGAGCTCCTTCGCGAGCGCGTTCGTGAAGCCGACGACCGCGAATTTCGACGCGCTGTAATGCGCGAGATTCGGAAAGCCTTCCTTGCCGGCGATCGACGCGACGTTGATGATCCGGCCGCGACCCTGCGCCTTCAGATGCGTGAGCGCCGCGCGACAGCCGAGGAACGTGCCCTTCGCATTCACGTCCATCACGAAATCCCAGTCGCGCTCGGTCAGCTCGGCAACCGGATGAATGCTGATCACGCCCGCGCAGTTCACGAGGATGTCGAGCCGGCCGAGGTCGGCGAGCGCTTGCGCGACCATCGCGTCGACCTGTGCGGCTTGCGTGACGTCGACTTTCGCGACCGTCGCCCGGCGGCCGAGCGCGCGGATCTCGCGTGCGGTGGCGTCGAGTGCGTCGTCGAGCAGATCGGCCAGCAGGATGTCGGCGCCCGCGCCGGCGAGCGTCAGTGCAATGCCTCGGCCGATACCGCGCGCGCCGCCCGTGACGATGGCGACCTGTCCTTCGAGTGAAGCTGTCATGGCGATGTCTCCTTGATGATCGTTATGGATGCCGAAATGCCGCTCGGTAAAACGGTGTCTCAATAGCGCCACTCGCCCGCCTCGCGCAGCAATTGGCGTGACGACGCGTAGCGCAGCGTGCGGCCGACGTCGACCGTCAGCGGCCCACGCCAGTCGAGCGAGATCTCGTAGCGATCGCCGCGCGCGACTTCGATCTCGCGCTCGCCGTCGAACGCGAGCGTGCCGCGCTCGAACGGGATCGTCTGCCACGCGCCCGGCTCGAGCCGCTCGCAACTGCGCATCACGACGCGATCGACGCGGCCCGGCGCAATCGGCGCGACGAGCGGCGTGCCGGCCGTCTTGCCTTCGGCCGCGAAGCGCATCGCGAGCCCGTGCGGCGCGCTACGTTCGAGCGGCGCCCACGCGCCGCCGAGCGCGGACAGGCCGATCCCGTCCGGTTCCGCAAACGTCAGGTAGAGCGAATCGATGTCGTCGGATCCCGAGATCGCGCGGGCACCGATGAAGCGCTGTCGCGCGGCGCACACGTCGACGAGCGCGATCTCCTCGCGCCCCGGCTGCGCGCCCGCCACGCAGCGCACGACGAGCCGCTTGTTGCGCGTGAACGCGACTTCGGCCGGCACGGCGCCGGTCGCGGCGAGCCCTGCCGCGACGCCCGCGACGGTGGCTTCGCGATGTTCTGGAAACGCGTTGTTGGTGCCGGTGGACAGCGCGACGAGCGGTGTCGCACCGCAGTGCGCGGCAACCGCGCGATGGGTGCCGTCGCCGCCGAGCACGACGATCAGCGCGACTTCCATCCGGTGCAGGTACGCGGCACCGGCCTGCGTATCGGCGACGGTATCGGTGATCGGCAGGTCGACGAATTCGACCTCGGGCCAGCGCTCGTGCGGCGCGACCGCACGATGCGTGTCGATCGCGCGCAGCAGCAGCGTCGCAATGCCCGTGCGGTCGCGCAGCGTCAGCACGCGCTCGACGCCCATCGCGCCGAGGCCGGCCAGCAGGCGCACGATCATGTTCGCCTTCTCGGCCGTGGGAAACACGGAGGCATGCGTCGTGAGGCGGCGGATGTCGCGCCCCGATGCGGGGTTCGCGATCACACCGACGGTAACGGGCGTCGTCACGGGTTCGTCTCCATCCAGTTGGCCGGCCGCGGTGCATTGGCGTGCGCCGCGGTCCTGCCTGTCTCGTCCGCTGCCATCACCGGGCGGCGGATCGTCGTCATCGACGCGACCGCGCCGACTTGCCCGTGATCTCTGCAAGCGGCGTGCCATCGTGCATGCGATGAACGTGAAACCCTTGTGAATGCTGGAGCAGCCGGTATGCAGGTGTTCCTGATTCGATGCTGGAAGGACGGAACACGCGGCAATTCGGCCTGTTCGTCTCACATCGCCGATGCGACCAAACGACCACCGCGACGCTGGTGCAAGCGCACCGTTCCGCCTGCAAACCCCGCGGTATCGCGGCGCCGAGCATGCCGCGTCATGCCGGACGACCGCCACCTGTCGCAGATGAGCGCGTCTCAACGACACGAGACAGCCCGCGATACCGGTGAGACGAACGTCTCACGCCCGCCGCGTGCTGCGATGCAATGTGATCCGCCGTGCGGGATGTGCTACAAGAACATCGCATTCCCCGCCGTACGGAACCGGAGCCGACCATGCCCTACGCCGTCCCCCAGGCCCAGCACGCCGACCGTGTGCTCGGCGCGCTCGCCGGACGCCTGCCCGCGCCGGCCGATTCCACGCGCCTCGTGTCGTCGTGGCAACGATCGCTGGAGCGCTACCGTCTCGACCCCGCTTCGTCGATCGGCCCGCGCGTGCTGACCGCGGCCGAGCTGCGCGAAGTGCGCGACAAGGAGGAAGCCTTCCTGCGCGCGTCGGGCCAGTGCCTGACGCGGCTGCACGACATGATTCGCGTCGCCGACTACTGCGTGATGCTGACCGATGCGCACGGCGTGACGATCGACTACCGGATCGATCGTGAGCGCCGCAACGACTTCCGCCACGCGGGGCTGCACATCGGCTCGTGCTGGTCGGAAAGCGAGGAAGGCACCTGCGGTGTCGCGAACGTGCTGACCGATCTCGCGCCGATCACCGTGCACAAGACCGATCACTTTCGCGCGGCGTTCACGACGCTCACCTGCAGCGCGGCGCCGATCTTCTCGCCGTGCGGCGAACTGATCGGCGTGCTCGACGCGTCGGCCGTTCATTCGCCCGACGGCCGCGACAGTCAGCGTCTCGTCTATCAGCTCGTGCGGCAGAGCGCGGCACTGATCGAGGACGGCTACTTCGTGCACAGCACCGCGCAGCACTGGATCCTGTTCGGGCATCCGAATCGTCACTACGTCGAAGCGCAACCGGAGTGGCTGATCGCGTTCGACGAATGCGGCAATATCGTCGCCGCGAACCGGCAGGCGCGCGATGCGCTGCCGGCACTGCGCGAACCGCGCCATATCGACGAGATCTTCGATGCGACCGAGATGCCGCTGCGCGATGCCGCGCGGCTCGATGCGATCGTCGCGCTGCGGCTGCGCGCGACCGGCGCGCCGCTCTATGCGCGGCTGCGTGCGCCGCTACGGCGCATCGGCCGCGAACCCGGCACGGCCACGCGCCGCCCGGGCACCGCGCAACGCCACGTCGGCGCGCTGACACCGTTCCTGAACAGCAGCGACTCACATATCGCGCAGCAGGCCGAACTCGCGCTGCGGGTCGCGAGCAAGCGGCTGCCGATTCTCGTGCTCGGCGAAACCGGTGCGGGGAAGGAAGTGTTCGCGCGCGCGATCCACGACGCCGGGGCGCGGCGCGCGCGACCGTTCGTCGCGGTCAACTGCGGCGCGCTACCGGAAGCGCTGATCGAGAGCGAATTGTTCGGCTATGCGGCCGGCGCGTTCACCGGCGCGCGCAAGCACGGCGCGCGCGGCAAGATCGCACTCGCCGACGGCGGCACGCTGTTCCTCGACGAAATCGGCGACATGCCGCTCGCGCTGCAGACCCGCCTGTTGCGCGTGCTCGCGGATGGCGAAGTCGTGCCGCTCGGCAGCGATACGCCCGTACGCGTCGATCTCGACGTGATTTGCGCGACGCACCGCGATCTCGCGCGGATGGTGGCCGACGGCACGTTCCGCGAGGATCTGTACTACCGGCTGAGCGGCGCGACGTTCGAACTGCCACCGCTGCGCGAGCGCGCCGACGTGCGCGACGTGATTGCCGCCGTGTTCGCCGAGGAGGCGCAGGCCACCGGCCACGTGCTGACGCTCGATGCAACGCTCGCCGAACAGCTTGCCGCGTACCCGTGGCCCGGCAACGTGCGGCAGTTGCGCAACGTGCTGCGCTATGCGTGCGCGGTGTGCGACGCCGCACGCGTCACGCGGCATGACCTGCCGGCCGATATCGCCGCGCAACTCGGTGGCGTGGCGCCCGGCGCGCTGCCCGACGACGAACGCGGCCGTATCGTCGCGGCGCTCACCGCGCACCGCTGGCGGCCCGACCCGGCCGCGCAGGCACTCGGCATCTCGCGCGCGACGCTGTACCGGCGTATCGCGAAGCACCGGATCGTCGCGCCGCACCGCGCGTGACGCGCCGCCGGCGCGTCTACCACTCATGACGCATGCGCCGCCGCTTCACGCGCGTTCGCGGTGTCACCCGACTTGCTGGCGGCTTCGGCTTCGTCGCGCCGCACGAACACCTCGTGCGCGGCGAACAGCGCGTTGAGCGCGGCCGGAAAACCTGCATAGACGGCCATCTGCATGAACACCTCGACGATCTCGTCGCGCGTGCAGCCGACGTTCAGCGCGGCCTCGATATGCACTTTGAGTTGCGGCTGCGCGTTGCCGAGCGAGGCCAGCGCCGCGATCGTCGCAATTTCGCGCGCTTTCAGGTCGAGCTGCGGCCGGCTGTAGATGTCGCCGAAACCGAATTCGACCAGGAGCCGCCCGAAGTCCGGCGCGATCGGCGCGAGGGCCGCGATCACGCGCTCGCCCACTTCGCCGTCGATTTCCTTCAGTTTGTTCCAGCCGCGCGTGTAGCGGTCTTCAACGAGTCGTTCCATTGTGTCCGTCCTGTTCCGAGGGAGAGTGAGAAGGTTTCGCCCGTCGCGCCGCATCCCGCTCCTGTGCCTCGTAGTACGCAATCTTGTCGCTGATCACGTCGAGGCTCGCCTGCAGCTCCGCGATATGCGCGCGCACCGCGTCGCGATGCGTGACCAGCAGGCTGCGCCGCGCACCGAAGGTCGGCTCGCCTTGCGCGCGCAGCGCCGCGAATGCCTGCATCTGCGCGATCGGCATGCCGGTCGCCTTCAGGCGCATCACGAAGGCCAGCCAGTCAAGGTCGGCCGGTGCATAGAGCCGGTGCCCGGCCGCCGTGCGCGAAATCGCGCGCAGCAGGCCCGCCTGCTCGTAGTACCGCAGCGTATGCGTCGACAGGCCGGTCATTTCGGCGACCTGGCCGATCGTCAGCGGGCCGGCGGAGGAAGGTTGGGATACGGTTTTCGACATGGCAGGAACAAGGTTAGGAGTTAGAGTTCACTCTAAGTCAAGCCCTGTCGAACAGCCAGTGCGACGATCATCGGCGACACCCCTGCGACACCGTAAACAATGGTCAAAATCGCCGCGCGGCGCGGGTTTCGGTCTTTACAGCGCCGCAAGCCTTCAGCAAGATTCGGTCAGCCTGTCTTAAAAAGGGCACGCATTTGTCCTATGCTTAACGGCGACGCCCGGCCGCGCCTCGTCCCGCCGTCCGTTGCAACAGCCATTCATCCGTCAGAACCAGGGAGCCTTTGCCATGCTGAAGAAGCTGCTGATGCTGTTCGTCGCGCTATCGCTGTCGCTCGCCGCAGGCCTCGCCGCGGCCGTCGAAGTCAACTCGGCTGACCAGGCCACGCTCGAATCCGTGAAGGGTCTCGGGCCCGTGAAGTCGAAGGCGATCATCGACGAACGCACCAAGAACGGCCCGTTCAAGGACGCGGACGATCTCGCGAACCGCGTCAAGGGCCTCGGCACGAAGTCGGTCGGGCATCTCGAAGAAAACGGTCTGACGATCGGCGGCTCGTCGACGCCGCCGAAGGGCGTGAAGCTGTCGAAGCCGGCCGCGACGACGTCGGCGACCACGTCGGCCACGACGTCGGCAGGCACCGCGTCGACGTCCACGACCGCGACGGCCGGCACGACGGCCACCGCACCCGCACCGGCGGCAAGCGCGCCGGATGCGGCGGCAAAGCCGGCCAAGGCCAAGCGCATGACGAAGAAGGAAAAAGCGGCCGCAGCAGCGGCGGCATCCGCCGATGCGGGTGCGAGCGCACCGGCCACAGCATCGTCGACGAAAGCGACGAAGGGTTCCAAGAAGAAAAGCAAGAAGGACAAGGCAGCCTCCGCCGCCGCGGCGTCGGGCGCCTGATATGCGCCGCGCGCGCGACGGCGTGCGCGCGGCATTCGTTCAACGGGCGCCCGCTGCGTGGCGCCCTTTTCAGTAAAGGTGAAGAACCATGGGTCTCCTCGACATCGTTGGCGGTCTGATCGGCGGCCAGGCCGGCGGCAACTCGCAAAGCGCGCTGATCACGACCGCGCTCGAATTCATCAACAACCAGCCGGGCGGCCTGAACGGCCTGATCGAGAAGTTCAAGGCTGGCGGCGCCGGCGACATCATCGGCTCGTGGGTCGGCAACGGCCAGAACCAGCCGATCTCGCCGGACGCACTGCAGAACGTGCTCGGCTCGGACGCGATCGGTGCGCTCGCGAGCAAGTTCGGTGTCGATCCGTCGATGGCCTCGACCGTGCTCGCGCAGGTGCTGCCGCACGTCGTCAACCACGCGACGCCGGACGGCGCGGTGCCGGCCGACGGCCAGGCGCAGGTCGACCCGTCGAACGTGCTCGGCTCGCTGTCGCAGATCGCCGGCATGTTCGGCGGCAACAAGCAGGGCTGACGCGCCGCGTCGTTGCGACGCTCCATAAGCAAACACCCCGCCGAGGCGGGGTGTTTGTTTTTGCGCGCCCGGTGCGAACCGGGCGGCGGCCAATGGCCTGCGATCAGTGAACGACGCGGTCGAACACGAACTTGCCGTCGTGGACGTCGACCGGAATCACGTCCTTCGGACCGAAGCGGCCCGCGAGGATGAGCTTCGCGACCGGGTTCTCGATCTCCTGCTGGATCGCGCGCTTCAGCGGACGCGCACCGAACAGCGGATCGTAGCCGACCTTGCCGATCTGTTCGAGCGCTGCTTCCGACACGTCGAGCGCCATGTCGAGCTTCGCGAGCCGTTCGTGCAGGCGTGCGAGCTGGATCTTCGCGATCGACTCGATGTTGCTGCGGTCGAGCGCATGGAACACGACGACGTCGTCGATCCGGTTCAGGAACTCGGGGCGGAAATGCTGCTTCACCTCGAGCCACACTGCGTCCTTGATCTCTTCCTGCGGCGCACCCGTCATCGCCTGGATCACCTGCGAGCCGAGGTTCGACGTCATCACGATCACCGTGTTCTTGAAGTCGACCGTGCGCCCCTGCCCGTCCGTCATGCGGCCGTCGTCGAGCACCTGCAGCAGCACGTTGAACACGTCCGGATGCGCCTTCTCGATCTCGTCGAGCAGGATCACGCTGTACGGCTTGCGGCGCACGGCTTCCGTCAGGTAGCCGCCTTCCTCGTAGCCGACATAGCCCGGCGGCGCGCCGATCAGCCGCGCGACGCTGTGCTTCTCCATGAACTCGCTCATGTCGATGCGGATCAGGTGCTCTTCCGAATCGAACAGGAACGACGCCAGCGCCTTGCACAGCTCGGTCTTGCCGACCCCCGTCGGGCCGAGGAACAGGAACGAGCCGTACGGACGGTTCGGATCGGCGAGACCCGCACGCGAACGGCGGATCGCATCGGCCACCGCACTGATCGCCTCGTGCTGGCCGACCACGCGCTCATGCAGCTTTTCCTCGATGTGCAGCAGCTTCTCGCGTTCGCCCTGCATCATCCGCGACACCGGGATCCCGGTCGAACGCGACACGACTTCCGCGATTTCCTCGGCGCCGACCTGCGTGCGCAGCAGGCGCGGACGCGTCGGGTTGTGCTGCTCCTGCTCTTCGGCCTGCGTGACCTGCTTCAGTTGCGCCTCGAGCTGCGGCAGCTTGCCGTACTGCAACTCGGCAACCTTCTCCAGCTTGCCGTCACGCTGCAGCCGCGCGATGTCCGCACGCACCTTCTCGATTTCTTCCTTGAGCTGCGCGCTACCCTGCACCGCGGCCTTCTCGGCGGTCCAGATCTCCTCGAGGTCCGCATATTCGCGGCCGAGGCGGTCGATCTCTTCCTCGATCAGCTGCAGGCGCTTCTGCGACGCTTCGTCCTGCTCCTTCTTCACGGCTTCGCGCTCGATCTTCAGCTGGATCAGACGACGGTCGAGCTTGTCCATCTCTTCGGGCTTCGAATCGATTTCCATCTTGATCTTCGAAGCGGCTTCGTCGATCAGGTCGATGGCCTTGTCGGGCAGGAAACGATCCGTGATGTAGCGGTGCGACAGCTCGGCCGCGGCGACGATCGCCGGGTCGGTGATGTCGACGCCGTGGTGCAGTTCGTACTTCTCCTGCAGCCCGCGCAGGATCGCAATCGTCGCCTCGACGCTCGGCTCGTCGACGAGCACCTTCTGGAAGCGGCGTTCGAGCGCAGCATCCTTCTCGATGTACTTGCGGTATTCGTCGAGCGTGGTCGCGCCGATGCAGTGCAGCTCGCCGCGCGACAGCGCCGGCTTCAGCATGTTGCCCGCATCCATCGCGCCTTCGGCCTTGCCCGCGCCGACCATCGTGTGGATTTCGTCGATGAAGACGATCGTCTGGCCTTCGTCCTTCGCGATGTCGTTGAGCACCGCCTTCAGGCGCTCCTCGAATTCACCGCGATACTTCGCGCCTGCGAGCAGTGCGGCCATGTCGAGCGACAGCACGCGCTTGCCCTTCAGCGTCTCGGGCACTTCGCCGTTGACGATCCGCTGCGCGAGCCCTTCGACGATCGCGGTCTTGCCGACGCCCGGCTCGCCGATCAGCACCGGGTTGTTCTTGGTGCGGCGCTGCAGGATCTGGATCGACCGGCGGATTTCGTCGTCGCGGCCGATCACCGGATCGAGCTTGCCCGCACGGGCGCGCTCGGTCAGGTCGACGGTGTATTTCTTCAGCGCCTCGCGCTGGCTTTCCGCGTCCTGGCTGTGCACCTGCGAGCCGCCGCGCACGGCGGCGATCGCGGCTTCCAGCGCCTTGCGCGTGAGGCCGTGCTGGCGCGCGAGCTTGCCGGCGTCGCCCTTGTCGTCGGACACGGCGAGCAGGAACATCTCGCTCGCGATGAACGTGTCGTTGAGCTTCTGCGCTTCCTTGTCGGCCTGGTTCAGCAGCCCGGCCAGCTCACGGCCGATCTGGATGTCGCCACCCGTGCCCGTCACTTGCGGCAGGCGCGAGATGGCCTCGTTCAGCGCGCCTTGCAGCGCCTGAATGTGAACGCCCGCGCGCGACATCAGCGAGCGGGCGGAGCCGTCCTGCTGCGCGACCAGCGCCGCGAGAACGTGAACGGGTTCGATGTATTGATTGTCGCGGCCTGCCGCGAGGCTTTGCGCGTCCGCGAGTGCTTCCTGGAACTTGGTGGTGAGCTTGTCGATTCTCATTTAGTCGAGACCTCCAATTTTCGATTAACACCAAGATGAGGATGGTTATGCGGCTTTCAAGCGAAATTCGGGTTGATTCAGCGCAAAAATCGATGGATGTCCCTGAAGCGGCCCGGGGACGGGCCACGGCCGGATCGCAACGCTCGGCGCGTGCTTGTCAGCCCGCCGTCGACGGCGGCTCGATGGATGCGGCCGCGTCTTCCGTCACGACACGCACGCGCACGGCCGGACGGATGCCGAGCAATGCGACGAGCGGCTCAGCGTGTTCGACCAGCTCGCCGAGCGTGTGACGGTCGAGTTCGGCGAAGAACGCATCGCGCGCGGCCGCCAGCACACCCTTCAGGCGGCACTGCGGCTCGATCACGCAGCCACGCGACTCGCCCTCGGCCGCGAAGCAGCCGACCAGCGCGAAATCGTTCTCGGTTTCGCGCACGACCTGGCCGACGGTCAGTTGCAGCGATTCGGGGAACAGTCGCAGCCCGCCGTTGCGGCCGCGAACGGTGTCGACCCATCCGAGCTCGCCGAGCTGCTGCACGACTTTCATCAGATGGTTCTTCGAGATGCCGTAGGCATCCGAGATCTCCTGGATCGTCGCGAGTCCATCGCCGCGCACGGCAAGGTACAGCATCACGCGAAGCGAATAGTCGGTGTAGTCGGTGAGTCTCATGGGCGAATACGGAAAAGATCGATCATGCCCCGATTACGTGAGCCGGGCCGATCGGGATGCGCACGGGGCCGACTAGTGGCCCTGTTCCGCGGCCCCGGGTTGCCGGGATGGCGCGCGCGCAATAAGATTCATGACATCTACACGTTTTTCAGGGGGTGCTGGACGCTATTTTGCGTCAAAATCCGGCCGGCGTCCTCCACGATGCCCGCGCCGCCACCCCGTCGTTGCCCCTCTCTCCCGGCCCTTTTGCCATGACCGTCCTGCCCGCCTCGCCCGATACCGCACCGGCCCGCCCTCGCGACACCGAGCCGACCGAAGAGAACATTCGCGATCTCGTCTACGCGTTCTACGACCGCGTACGCGCCGATCCGCTGCTCGGGCCCGTGTTCGACGCGAAGCTGGCCGGCCGCTGGGACGACCACCTGCCGAAGATGGTCACGTTCTGGTCGAGCCTCGTGCTCGGCACCAAGGGCTATCGCGGCAACGTGCAGCAGGCGCACCAGCCGCTCGACGGGATCGAGCCGACCCATTTCAGCCGCTGGCTGTCGCTGTTCCTGAAGACCGTCGAGGCGCGCTACGCGCCGCCCGCGGCGATCCGCTTCATGGAACCCGCGCTGCGGATCGCGCAGAGCCTGCAGTTGAGCCGGTTCGGCTGGGACTACCAGATTCCGCCCGAGCAGCAGGCGCTGCTCGACGCGATCGCGCCGCGCCGTCGCGACGCGGGCGACGATCCGCACGCGTTGCCGTCGCGTGCCCGCGGCGAGCCGTTTCCGACGAAGATCATCGGGCGCAGCACCGACCCGGACGCGTAACGGGTAGCCGCCACGCGCGACCCTTGCGCGCATGTGGCATCTCGCCGCACGACGCAGGCGCCACGCTCAGCGCCGCGTGTTGCCCGATTCGATGCCCCAGCGCGCGAGCGCGGCATCGTCGGTGCTGCGCGCATCGACCCAGCGCTCGCCATCCGGCGTGGTTTCCTTCTTCCAGAACGGCGCTTCGGTCTTCAGGTAGTCCATCACGAACTCGCACGACGCGAACGCATCGCCGCGGTGCGACGCAACCGTCGCAACCATCACGATCTGGTCGAGCGGCAAAAGCCTGCCGACCCGATGCACGATCGCGACGTCGATGCCCGGCCAGCGCCGGCCGGCCTCGGCGGCGATCTTCTCGAGCGCCTTCTCGGTCATTCCCGGATAGTGCTCGAGCTCCATCGCGGCCACCGAATCGCCTTCGTTCAGGTCGCGCACCGTGCCGACGAAGCACGCGACCGCGCCGATCTTCGGGTTGCGCGCGCGCAATGCCGCGACTTCGGCGTTCAGGTCGAAGTCGTCGGTCTGGATTCGTACCGTTGCCATCGCCGGTGCCTCAACCGCCCGTCACCGGCGGAAAGAACGCGACTTCGCAGCCCTCGGTGAGCCGCGTGTCGGGATCGGTCATCTCGTGATTGCACGCCATGCGCAGGGCGCGCCCTTCCGCGAGCGTCTCGGCCCACGCACCGCCGCGCACGCGCAGCCACGCGCGCACGTCGCCCACGGTCGTGACGCTGTCCGGCACGTCGGCCTGTTCGTCGGCAACACCCAGTGCTTCGCGCACGCTTGCAAAAAATTTCAGCTGAATCTTCATGGTTCGGGAAGCCGCCGGGTTACGACAGCAGTTCGGAAAACGGAATGAAACGCACGGTCTCGCCGGCGCTGATCGCGTGCTGCGGCGGATTGTCGATCAGGCCGTCGCCCCACACCGTCGACGTCAGCACCGCCGAGCTCTGGTTCGGGAACAGGTCGAGGCCGCCCGCCGCGTTCACGCGCGCACGCAGGAATTCGTTGCGCCGGTCGCCCTTGCTCTGCGAGAAGTCGGCGCGCAGCGACAGCGCGCGCGGCGCAACGTCGCGCACGCCGGACAGGCGCAGCAGGAACGGTCGCACGAACAGCAGGAACGTGACGAAGCTCGACACCGGGTTGCCGGGCAACCCGATGAAATGCGCATCGGGGCGTTCATCGCCGCGGCGCACCGCGCCGTATGCAAGCGGCTTGCCTGGCTTCATCGCGATCTGCCACAGCGCGAGCCGCCCTTCGGCCTCGACGGCCGGCTTCACGTGATCCTCATCGCCGACCGACACGCCGCCGCTCGTCAGGATCACGTCGTGATCGCGTACGGCCTCGCGCAGCGTGTCGCGCGTCGCGGCGAGCGAATCGGGCACGATCCCGTAGTCGGTCACGTGGCAGCCGAGCCGCTCCAGCAGCCCGCGCAGCGTGAAGCGGTTCGAGTTGTAGATCGCGCCGGGCTTCAGCGGCTCGCCCGGCATCGTCAACTCGTCGCCGGTGAAGAACACCGCGACGCGAATCCGCCGCGCGACCGGCAACTGCGCACAGCCGACCGATGCGGCCAGGCCGAGCGCCTGCGGCGTGAGCCGCGTACCGGCCGGCAGGATCACCGAGCCCTGCCGGATATCCGCGCCCTGCGCGGTGATCCATTCGCCGGCCTTCGGCGTGTGCAGGATCTCGACCGCATCGCCGTCGGCCGACGCCTGCTCCTGCATCACGACGGCGTCGGCGCCGGGCGGCACCGTCGCGCCGGTGAAGATCCGTGCGGCCGTACCGGCTGCGAGCGGCGCGGCCGGATGCCCGGCCGGAATACGCTGCGACACCGGCAAGCGCCGCTCGCCATGCAGCAGGTCGGCGACGCGCACTGCATAGCCGTCCATCGCACTCGTATGCATCGGCGGCACGTCGAGCGGCGAGCTCACATCGGCCGCCAGCACGCGGCCGAGCGCGTCGAGCGTGGCGACGGTTTCGGTGCCGGGCAACGGCTTCGCGGCCTCGAGCAGCGCGGCGAGCGCCTCGGCGGTCGACAGCATCGGCGCGCGCGGCGCCGCGGGATTCGGGTTCGACATCGATGGAATCGGGGATCGTGGGAGGCAATACGTCATTGTAGCGACGCCGTCGCGCGGGCGCGCGATATGGCGGACATGCGGAAACTGTGATTCGCGCGAACGCGCGGGTCTGGCACTTGTTTCGCGCGCGGTACGGCGGCAATCGTGCGGCAGTGACCAAACGAAACGGCCGGAACCCCGATCCGTTCGACGAATCGGCATTCCGGCCGTCCTGCGCAGCCGGGCCCGCGGCCCGGCCGTGCGTCATGCGCCCGTATGGGCAGCGATGAAGTCCTTCACCTGCTGCGCGTCGGCCTTCACGACCTCGAAGCGCTGCGGCAGCGCCTCGAGCCCGTCGAATGCAGCCGGACGCTCGGCTTCGCGATCGAGCGCTTCGCGGATCGTCTCGCCGAACTTGATCGGCTGCGCCGTCTCGAGCACGACCATCGGCACGCCTGCGTCGAGATGCTCGCGCGCGACCTTCACGCCGTCGGCCGTGTGCGTATCGATCATCGTGTCGTAGTGCGAGAACACGTCGCGGATCGTCGCGATGCGGTCGGTGTGGCTGCTGCGGCCCGACACGAAGCCGAACTCGGCGACGCGCGCGAAATCGCCGCTCGCCGCGAGATCGAAACCGCCCTTCTCCTCGACGTCGCGGAACAGCTGCATCACGCGCGCCGGATCGCGACCGAGCAGGTCGAACACGAAGCGCTCGAAGTTCGATGCCTTCGAGATGTCCATGCTCGGGCTGCTCGTGTGATAGGTGTTCTCGGCGCTGCGCACGCGGTATGCGCCGGTGCGGAAGAACTCGTCGAGCACGTCGTTTTCGTTGGTCGCGACCACCAGCTTCGCGATCGGCAGCCCCATCATCCGCGCGATGTGGCCCGCGCAGACGTTGCCGAAGTTGCCCGACGGCACCGTGAACGACACGCGCTCGTCATTGGATTGGGTCGCTGCGAAGTAACCCTTGAAGTAGTACACGACCTGCGCGACGACGCGCGCCCAGTTGATCGAGTTGACCGTACCGATCTTCTGCTGCGCCTTGAACGCGTGATCGTTCGACACGGCCTTGACGATGTCCTGGCAATCGTCGAACACACCTTCGACCGCGAGATTGAAGATGTTCGGATCCTGCAGGCTGAACATCTGCGCCGTCTGGAACGCGCTCATCTTCTTGTGCGGCGACAGCATGAACACGCGCACGCCGGCCTTGCCGCGCATCGCGTATTCGGCCGCGCTGCCGGTGTCGCCGGACGTCGCGCCGAGAATGTTCAGCGTTTGCCCGTGCTTCGCGAGCGTGTACTCGAACAGGTTGCCGAGCAGCTGCATCGCCATGTCCTTGAACGCGAGCGTCGGGCCGTTCGACAGTTCGAGCAGCGAGATCGGCGCGCCGTTTTCGGTACCGAGCGTCTTCAGCGGCGTGATGTCGGCTGCGTTCTCGCCGTGGCGCGTGTTGCTGTACACGTCGGCCGTGTACGTGCGGCGCGTGATCGCGCGCAGGTCGTCGGCCGGCACGTCGTCGCAGAACTTCGACAGGATCTCGAACGCGAGATCCGCGTACGACAGCGTGCGCCAGCGTGCGAGCTCCTCGGCGGACACCTGCGGATACTCGGTCGGCAGGTAGAGCCCGCCGTCCTTCGCGAGACCGCCGAGCAGGATGTCGGAGAACGTGTGGCGCTCGCCGATGCCGGCGCCGCGCGTGGAGATGTAGTTCATGTCGTCCTCAGCTCAGTTCAGCGCTTCCATGCGCAGCTTCGTCACCTTCGATACCACCGTCTCGAGGCTCTCGATTTGCGCGATCGCCGCATTCACGTTCTTCTCGAGCGTGACGTGCGTGATCAGGATGATGTCGGTTTCGCCGTTCGCGTCGTCGACCTGCTCCGATTCCTTCTGCAGCAGCGCGTCGATCGAGATGCCCGACGCAGCAAGGATGCGCGTGATGTCGGCCAGCACGCCGGTCTGGTCGGCGACGCGCAGGCGCAGGTAATAGCCGCTCGTCACTTCCTCGATCGGCAGGATCGGCGTGTTCGACAGGCTGTCGGGCTGGAACGCGAGATGCGGCACGCGGTGCTCGGGGTCCGCCGTGTGCAGGCGCGTGACGTCGACGAGATCCGCGACCACGGCCGATGCGGTCGGCTCCGCGCCCGCGCCCTTGCCGTAGTACAGCGTCGTGCCGACCGCGTCGCCGTGCACGACGACCGCGTTCATCGCACCCTCGACGTTCGCGAGCAGGCGCTTCTCCGGGATCAGCGTCGGGTGCACACGCAGCTCGATGCCGTTTTCGGCACGGCGCGTGATGCCGAGCAGCTTGATCCGGTAGCCGAGCTCTTCCGCGTAGCGGATGTCGGTCGCGTCGAGCTTGCTGATGCCCTCGACGTACGCGCGGTCGAACTGCACCGGCACGCCGAACGCGATCGCGCTCATGATCGTCGCCTTGTGCGCGGCGTCGACGCCTTCGATGTCGAAGGTCGGATCGGCTTCCGCGTAGCCGAGCTCCTGCGCGGCCTTCAGCGCGGTCGCGAAGTCGAGCCCGCGGTCGCGCATTTCCGACAGGATGTAGTTGGTCGTGCCGTTGATGATGCCCGCGATGTACTGGATGCGGTTCGCGGTCAGGCCTTCGCGCAGCGCCTTGATGATCGGGATGCCGCCGGCGACGGCCGCTTCGAACGCGACCATCACGCCCTTCGCGCGCGCGGCCTCGAAGATCTCGGTGCCGTGCACCGCGAGCAACGCCTTGTTGGCCGTCACGACGTGCTTGCCGTTCGCGATCGCGCGCAGCACGAGCTCGCGCGCGATGCCCGTGCCGCCGATCATCTCGGCGACGATTGCGATCGACGGATCATCGACGACTGCGTTGAAATCGTCGGTGATCTGCGCGGCGCCGGCGTCGCCGCCGAGCGCAGCCAGCGCCTTGGCCGGGTTGCGCACCGCAATGCGCGTCACCTCGATGCCGCGCCCCGCGCGTCGCTTGATTTCTTCCTGGTTGCGGCCCAGCACCGTGAAGGTGCCGCTGCCTACCGTGCCGAAGCCCAACAGGCCAACTTTGATCGGTTCCATGCTGCGTGTGATCGATGAGTAAAAAGAATAGGTTTCGTCCGGGCTGCCGCTTACGCCGTATGGCGCTTGCGATAGCCGTCGAGGAAGCGTGCGATCCGGTTGATCGAATCGGTCAGATCGTCGAGGTTCGGCAGGAAGACCACGCGGAAGTGGTCCGGCGTCGTCCAGTTGAAGCCCGTGCCCTGCACGAGCAATACGCGCTCCTCGAGCAGCAGGTCGAGAATGAACTGCTGGTCGTTCTGGATCGGATAAAGCTTCGGGTCGAGGCGCGGGAACATGTACAGCGCGGCCTGCGGCTTCACGCAGGTCACGCCCGGGATCGACGTGAGCATGTCATACGCGAGTTCGCGCTGCTTGTACAGGCGCCCGCTCGGCACGATCAGCTCGTTGATGCTCTGGTAGCCGCCGAGCGCCGTCTGGATCGCGAACTGCCCGGGCACGTTCGCGCACAGGCGCATCGACGACAGGATGCCGAGCCCCTCGAGGTAGTCCTTCGCGTGCCGGCGGTTGTCGCCGCCCAGGCCCGACACAGCCATCCAGCCCGCGCGGTAGCCGCACGAGCGATAGCTCTTCGACAGGCTGTTGAACGTGACGGTGATCACGTCCTCCGACAGCGAGCCCAGCGCCGTGTGCTCGAGGCCGTCGTAGACGATCTTGTCGTACACCTCGTCGGCGAACACGATCAGCCCGTGCTGGCGCGCGATTGCGAGCAGTTCGAGCAGCAATTCGTCTGAATAAAGTGCGCCCGTCGGGTTGTTCGGGTTGATCACGACGATCGCCTTCGTGTTCGGCGTGATCTTGCGGCGGATGTCGTCGAGATCGGGCATCCACGCGTTCTGCTCGTCGCAGATGTAATGCACCGGCGTGCCGCCCGACAGGCTGACCGCCGCCGTCCACAGCGGGTAGTCGGGCGCGGGCAGCAGCACTTCGTCGCCGTCGTTCAGGAGCGCCTGGGTCGCCATCACGATCAGCTCGGACGCGCCGTTGCCGATGTAGATGTCGTCGAGGCCGACGCCCACGACGCCCTTTTCCTGCGTGTAATGCATCACGGCCTTGCGCGCCGAGAACACGCCCTTCGAATCCGAATAGCCGGACGACGTCGGCAGGTTGCGGATCATGTCCTGGATGATCTCGTCCGGCGCGTCGAAACCGAACGGCGCGAGGTTGCCGATGTTCAGCTTGATGATGCGGTGGCCTTCTTCCTCGAGGCGCTTCGCGTGCTCGAGCACCGGGCCACGGATGTCGTAGCAGACGTTGAGCAGCTTGTTCGACTTCTGAATCGGTTTCACGACGACACGGTTCCTGGGTTGGCCTTGCGGCCGGGGGGACGGGATCAAAACTGGAAAGCGGCCGGTCTGTGCGCGCTGTCTAGACTGGGAAAAAGCGGGCGGTCGGGCGCGGCTTGTGGCGACGCGCGACGCAAGTGGCGCCCGGGGGCGACCAAAAAGTTATAATTTAGCGGATTTTGGCTGACTTTCGCAATGCACCATAGCCGCGCCGGGGCCGCGCCGTCAGGCGTCCCGCGTGCTCAGGCAAGCGAAACCGGCCATCCGGGCCCGTGTGGCCCTGCACCACATTCCCCTACGGAACCGCGGAATACCGATTTGAAACTGCACCAGGACGCGAGCGGCGCGCTCAACACCGTCACCGGCTACGGCCCCGATTATGTCGACGTCAATCTCGAACGCCATGAAACGAGCGTCATCGTACTGCCCGGCGCGCCGGTCCAGGTATGGCCCGTGTCGTCGTTCGACGCGCTCGCGCCCGAGCATTTCGCGATGCTGCTCGACCCGACGCCCGAACTCGTGATCTTCGGCAGCGGCGCGCGGCTGCGCTTCCCGCACCCGCGGCTCGTCGCGGCGCTCACCGCGAAGCGGATCGGCGTCGAGACGATGGATTTCCAGGCCGCCTGCCGCACCTACAACATCCTGATGGCCGAAGGCCGCAAAGTCGCCGCCGCGCTCTTAATTGAACGTTAATCCCCGATGCGGTAAAACTCGGGCCGGCGCAGCGGGTCGATCCCCCGGATCGGCCCGGCCAGGCCGCCCGCCCCCGGCGCAACCCGCCGGCGGCCCGTCACAATAACCAACAGGCTGAAAATCCATGAACGATACGCCGTCGAGGCTACCGCTCAATCGCATCACGCTCGTCCTCCTCGTCATCGCGCTCGCGATCGTCTGGTTCGCGCCGCTCGGGCTGCGCCACCTGATCCCGAGCGACGAGGGCCGCTACGCGGAAATGGCGCGCGAGATGTTCGTCACCGGCGACTGGATCACGCCGCGCTACAACGGCTACAAGTACTTCGAGAAGCCGCCGCTGCAGACCTGGATGAACGCGCTCACGTTCGCGTGGTTCGGCATCGGCGAATGGCAGGCCCGCCTCTACACGGCCGTCGCCAGCTTCGCCGGCATCCTGCTGATCGGCTTCACCGGCGCGCGCCTGTTCAACCCGCTGTCGGGCTTCCTCGCGGCCGTCGTGCTCGCGTCGTCGCCGTACTGGAACCTGATGGGCCACTTCAACGCGCTCGACATGGGGCTGGCGTTCTGGATGACGCTGTCGCTGTGCTCGCTGCTGCTCGCGCAGCGGCCCGGGCTGCGCCCGGCCGCGGCGCGCGGCTGGATGTGGGCATGCTGGGCCGCGATGGCGTTCGCGGTGCTGTCGAAGGGCCTCGTCGGCCTGATCCTGCCGGGCGCCGTGCTGGTGCTCTACACGCTGATCGCGCGCGACTGGGCGCTGTGGAAGCGCCTGTACCTGGTGAGCGGCCTCGTGATCTTCTTCGCGATCGTCACGCCGTGGTTCGTGCTCGTCCAGCAGCGCAACCCCGAGTTCTTCAACTTCTTCTTCATCGTCCAGCAGTTCCGCCGGTATCTGACCCCGGAACAGAACCGCCCGGGCCCGCTCTACTACTTCGTGCCCGTGTTGCTGGTCGGCTTCCTGCCGTGGCTGTCGGTCGCGTGGCAGAGCATCCGCCATGCGCTGCGGATGCCGCGCCAGCCGAACGGCTTCTCGCCGATGCTCGTGCTGCTGATCTGGAGCGCATTCATCTTCCTGTTCTTCAGCGCGTCGCATTCGAAGCTGATCTCGTACGTGCTGCCGGTCGCGCCGGCGCTCGCGCTGATCATCGGCGCGTACCTGCCGCTGATGAGCGCCGACCGGTTCCGCCGCCATCTGCTCGGCTATCTCGTTTTCTTCGTCGTCGCGGCGTTCGGGATCATCGCGCTCGCGTACCAGGGCGACGCCCGCACGCCGAACGCGCTGTACCGCGCGTTCCAGATGTGGCTGTACGCGGGCCTCGCGATCGCGGCCGCCCTGACGCTCGCGGCCGCGTGGCTGAACCGCCGCGCGAGCGTGGCCGCCGCGCTCGTCGCGTTCGGCGCCGCCTGGTTCGCGTTCGGCACGATCGGCGGTACCGGCCACGACGAGTTCGGCCGCTACAGCTCGGGCGCGCTGCTCGCGCCCGCGGTACGCGCCGAACTCGCGAAGCTGCCGGCCGACACGCCGTTCTACTCGATCGAGATGCTCGACCACACGTTCCCGTTCTATATGGGCCACACGACGATCATGGTCCAGCGCCAGGACGAGCTCGCGTTCGGGATCTCGATGGAGCCGAACAAGTGGATTCCGACCGTCGACGAGTGGATCACGCGCTGGAAGCAGGAAACCCATGCACTCGCGATCATGTCGCCCGGCCAGTACGACACCCTGGTCAAGCAAGGCGTGCCGATGCGCGTCGTTGCGCGCGACAACCGCCGCGTGATCGTCGAGAAACCGCAATCGTAAGGACGCCCGCCGCATGAATCCCGTTTCGTTCGTCTGCATCATCACTGGCGTGATGCTCAACGCCTGTGCGCAACTTCTGCTGAAAGCCGGCGTCAACGCCGTTGGACACTTCGAATTCAGCCGTGCGAACATCATCCCGGTCGGCCTGAAGATCGCGACCCAATTGCCGATCATCGGCGGCCTCGGCTGCTACGTGCTGAGCGTCGTGGTCTGGATCCTCGGGCTGTCGCGGGTCGACGTGTCGATCGCGTACCCGATGCTGTCGCTCGGCTACGTCGTCAACGCGTTCGCCGCCTGGTACCTGTTCGGCGAAGTGCTGTCGGTCCAGCGGCTCATCGGCATCGGCATCATCCTGATCGGCGTGCTGGTCCTCGCGCGAAGCTGAGCAAGGCCGCCGCGTTAAGCGTCCGCCTACAAAAAATCACGGTGCGATTCCGCCAACCGGTGTCTAATGCCGGTTTCGGCCGGGACCGCCCGACCCTTTTATTACACGCCATTACAGGCCAAAGCGTACATGAGCCAGACTACCGCTCCGTTTCTGCCGTTCACCCGCCCCGAGATCGATGAGGAAACCATCCAGGGCGTCGTCGAAGTGCTGCGCTCGGGCTGGATCACCACCGGCCCGCAGAGCCAGAAATTCGAAGCGGCGCTGTCCGAGTACTGCGGCGGCCGTCCGGTCCGCGCGTTCAACTCGGGCACCTGCACGCTCGAGATCGGCCTGCGCATCGCGGGCGTCGGTGCCGGCGACGAGGTGATCACGACGCCGGCGTCGTGGGTCTCGACCAGCAACGTGATCATCGAAACCGGCGCGACGCCCGTGTTCGCCGACATCGACCCCGTCACGCGCAACATCGACCTCGACAAGCTCGAGCAGGCGATCACGCCGCGCACGAAGGCGATCATCCCCGTGTTCCTGTCCGGCCTGCCGGTCGACATGGACCGCCTGTACGCGATCGCGCGCGCGCACAAGCTGCGCGTGATCGAGGATGCGGCGCAGGCGTTCGGCTCGACGTGGAACGGCAAGCGCATCGGCGCGATCGGCGACATCGTGTCGTTCAGCTTCCACGCGAACAAGAACCTGACGACGATCGAAGGCGGCGCCCTCGTGCTGAACAACGAGGAAGAAGCGACGCTCGCGCAGAAGTACCGGCTGCAGGGCATCACGCGCACCGGCTTCGACGGGATGGACTGCGACGTGCTCGGCGGCAAGTACAACCTGACCGACGTCGCGGCGCGCGTCGGCCTCGGCCAGTTGCCCCACCTCGAGCGCTTCACCGCGCAGCGCCGCGCGCTCGCGCGCGCGTATTTCGCCGCGTTCGACGGCAGTGCGGCCGTGAAGCTCGGCGTCGGCCTGCCGATCGCCGAATTCGAGAACGGCAACTGGCACATGTTCCTGATCACGCTCCCGCTCGAACGGCTGACGATCTCGCGCGCCGAGTTCATGGCGCAGCTGAAGGAACGCGGCATCGGCACCGGCATCCACTACCCGGCGATCCATCTTTTCACGCTGTACCGTGCGCGCGGCTTCAAGGAGGGCATGTTCCCCCACGCCGAACGGTACGGCGCGTCGACCGTCACGCTGCCGCTCTTCACGCAGATGACGGAAGGCGACGTGCGTCGCGTGGTCGACGCCATCAACCAGATTTGCGAACAATACGGAAAATAAGCGTACATGAGTCACCTTGAAGCACGCGCCGGGCATCCGGTCGCCGGGCAGCCCGAAGTATCGATCATCATCCCCGTGTACAACGAGGAAGACGGCCTCGCTGCGCTGTTCGCGCGGCTGTATCCGGCGCTCGACGCACTCGACACATCGTACGAAGTGATCCTGATCAACGACGGCAGCCGCGACCGCTCGGCCGCGATGCTCGCCGATCAGTTCCACGTACGGCCCGACACGACGCGCATCGTGCTGCTCAACGGCAACTACGGCCAGCACATGGCGATCCTCGCCGGCTTCGCGCAATCGCGCGGCGAGATTGTCATCACGCTCGATGCCGACCTGCAGAACCCGCCCGAGGAAATCGGCAAGCTGATCGCGAAGATGCGCGAGGGCTACGACTACGTCGGCTCGATCCGCAAGCAGCGCCAGGACAGCCTGTGGCGGCGCAAGGCGTCGCAGATGATGAACCGTCTGCGCGAGCGCATCACGCGCATCAAGATGACCGACCAGGGCTGCATGCTGCGCGCGTACAGCCGCCGCATCATCGACACGATCAACGTGTGCGGCGAAGTCAACACGTTCATCCCCGCACTCGCGTATACGTTCGCGCAGAACCCGACCGAGATCGAGGTCGCGCACGAGGAGCGTTTCGCCGGCGAGTCGAAGTACTCGCTGTACAGCCTGATCCGGCTGAACTTCGACCTCGTGACGGGCTTCTCGGTCGTGCCGCTGCAGTGGCTGTCGTTCATCGGCGTGATCCTGTCGATCGGCTCCGCCGCGCTGTTCGTGCTGCTGCTCGTGCGCCGCTTCATCGTCGGCGCGGAAGTGCAAGGCGTGTTCACGCTGTTCGCCATCACGTTCTTCCTGCTCGGCGTGATCATCTTCGCGCTCGGCCTGCTCGGCGAATACGTCGGCCGCATCTACCAGCAGGTGCGCGCGCGGCCGCGCTACCTGATCCAGGCCGTGCTCGAACAGCACGACGGCGTGCCGGCGGTGCCGGCCGGCGCAAACCGCTCGGAGGCCACGCAATGAAGCCACGCGCAGTCGTCTTCGCCTATCACAACGTCGGCGTGCGGTGCCTGCAGGTGCTGCTCGCGCGCGGTGTCGACGTCGCACTCGTCGTCACGCACGAGGACAACCCGAACGAGAACATCTGGTTCGGCAGTGTCGCGTCCGTCGCCGCCGAGCACGGGATTCCGGTCGTCACGCCGGCCGATCCCGCCGATCCGGCGCTGCGCCGCGCGGTATCCGACGCGCAGCCCGACTTCATCTTCTCGTTCTATTACCGGCACATGCTGCCGGTGGACCTGCTCGCGATCGCACCGCGCGGTGCGTACAACATGCATGGTTCGATGCTGCCGAAATACCGGGGTCGGGTACCGACCAACTGGGCGGTGCTGAACGGCGAAACCGAAACCGGCGCGACGCTGCACGAGATGGCCGCCAAGCCCGACGCGGGTGCAATCATCGGACAAACCGCGGTGCCGATCCTGCCGGACGACACGGCCACGCAGGTGTTCGACAAGGTCACGGTAGCCGCCGAACAGACGCTCTGGCGCGTCCTGCCCGCACTGCTCGCAGGCGAGGCGCCGCACCTGCCGAACGATCTCGCAACCGGCAGCTACTACGGCGGACGCAAGCCCGAGGATGGCCGCGTCGACTGGTCGAAGCCGGCCGCGCAGGTCTATAACCTGGTGCGCGCGGTCGCGCCCCCGTATCCGGGCGCGTTCACGGACGTCGACGGCACGCGTTTCGTGATCGCGCGCGCGCGCCTCGCGGCACCCGGCAGCGCGGCCGCCGCCGCCGCGGCGGATTTGCCGCCCGGCCTGCACGTAAGCGATAATGCGCTATTCGGCGTCTGCGGCGACAGCCGCGCCCTATCCATTCTCGAGCTGTGGCAGCAGCGCGACGGCAGCGAAACCGTCGTGACGCCCGCGGAATTCGCGCAGTTCATTCATTCTTCCCGTCATTCATGAAAGCAAAAAAAGTCCTGATCCTGGGTGTGAACGGCTTCATCGGCCATCACCTGTCCAAGCGCATTCTTGAAACCACCGATTGGGAAGTGTTCGGCATGGACATGCAGACCGATCGACTGGGTGACCTCGTCAACCACGAGCGGATGCATTTCTTCGAAGGCGACATCACGATCAACAAGGAGTGGGTCGAGTATCACGTGAAGAAGTGCGACGTGATCCTGCCGCTCGTCGCGATCGCGACGCCCGCCACCTACGTCCAGCAGCCGCTGCGCGTGTTCGAACTCGACTTCGAGGCGAACCTGCCGATCGTGCGTTCCGCCGTCAAGTACGGCAAGCACCTCGTGTTCCCGTCGACCTCCGAGGTCTACGGCATGTGCTCGGACGAGCAGTTCGACCCGGATGCATCGGCCCTCACCTACGGCCCGATCAACAAGCCGCGCTGGATCTACGCGTGCTCGAAGCAGCTGATGGACCGCGTGATCTGGGGTTACGGGATGGAAGGCCTGAACTTCACGCTGTTCCGCCCGTTCAACTGGATCGGCCCGGGCCTCGACTCGATCTACACGCCGAAGGAAGGCAGCTCGCGCGTGGTCACGCAGTTCCTCGGCCACATCGTGCGCGGCGAGAACATCAGCCTCGTCGACGGCGGCTCGCAGAAGCGCGCGTTCACCGACATCGGCGACGGCATCAGCGCGCTGATGAAGATCATCGAGAACAAGGACGGCGTCGCGTCGGGCAAGATCTACAACATCGGGAATCCGAAGAACAATTTCTCGGTTCGCGAACTCGCGCACAAGATGCTCGAACTGGCGGCCGAATTCCCGGAGTACGCCGATTCGGCCAAGCAGGTGAAGCTCGTCGAGACGACGTCCGGCGCCTACTACGGCAACGGCTACCAGGACGTGCAGAACCGCGTGCCGAAGATCGAGAACACGATGCAGGAACTCAGCTGGGCGCCGCAAGCGACGTTCGACGACGCACTGCGCAACATCTTCGAAGCGTATCGCGGCCACGTCGCCGACGCGCGCGCGCTCGTCGAACAGCAAGGCTGATCGGGACGCTCGCTTGGCTCGTATCGTCCTCAAGATCGACGTCGACACGCTGCGCGGCACGCGCGAAGGCGTGCCGAACCTCGCGCGCATCTTCGACCGTTTCAGTGCGCGCGCGACCTTCCTCTTCAGCCTCGGCCCGGATCACACGGGCTGGGCGCTGCGGCGCGTGTTCCGCCCCGGCTTCCTGAAGAAAGTGTCGCGCACGTCGGTGGTCGAGCACTACGGCGTGAAGCAGCTGATGTACGGCGTGCTGCTGCCGGGCCCCGACATCGGCCGCCGTGCGATCGCCGACATGCGCGCGATTCACGAAGCCGGCTTCGAATGCGGGATCCACACGTGGGATCACGTGTACTGGCAGGACAACGTCCGCGTGCGCGACCGCGACTGGACCGCGCGAGAAATGCAGAAGAGTCACGCGCGCTTCATCGATATCTTCGGTGCGCCGCCCGTCACGCACGGCGCAGCGGGCTGGCAGATGAACGATTCCGCATTCGAGCAGATCGACGCCTGGGGGATGCGCTATGCGTCCGATGGTCGCGGCCACTCGCCGTACCTGCCGGTCGTCGATGGCCGCACGCTGTCGCACGTGCAGATGCCCACCACGCTGCCGACGCTCGACGAAGTGCTCGGCATCGACGGCGTCGACACGCACAACGTCGCCGCGCACATCCTCAAGTTCACCGAAACCAATCCGCACGACCAGGTGTTCACGCTGCATGCGGAACTGGAAGGCCAGAAGCTCGCGCCCGTGTTCGAGCAACTGCTCGCCGGCTGGCGTGCGCAAGGCCACACGTTTGCGACGATGGGCGACTATCACGCGACGCTGGACCGCGACTCGCTGCCATCGTACCCTGTCACGTGGGGCGAAATCCCCGGCCGCTCCGGCGAACTGATCGTCCAGCCCGACTGAGTTCGTCCAGGCGCACGCCGGCGCCGCTCTCCAGACCTTCCCGCACAGTTGCCGCCGCGCGCCACCCGCACGCATCGCGGCGGCTGTGCGCCTCCATAACAACAGGAGAAACACGTGTCCGTCGAAGTTGACCGTCAAGTTCCCGATTTCACCGCACCGGCCACGGGCGGCGACATTTCGCTGTCCGACCTGAAGGGCAAGAAGCTCGTGCTGTACTTCTATCCGAAGGACAACACGCCGGGCTGCACGACCGAAGGGCTGCAGTTCCGCGATCTCTATCCGAAGTTCAAGAAAGCCGGTGCGGAAGTCATCGGCGTGTCGCGCGACAGCCTGCGCTCGCATGACAATTTCAAGGCAAAGCTCGAACTGCCGTTCCCGCTGATTTCCGATGCCGACGAAGCGCTGTGCGCGCTGTTCGATGTCATCAAGATGAAGAAAATGTATGGCAAGGAAGTACGCGGAATCGAGCGTTCCACGTTCCTGATCGACGCCGACGGCGTGCTTCGCCAGGCATGGCGCGGCATCAAGGTACCGGGTCATGTGGACGACGTGCTAAGTGCTGTACAAGCGCTTTGAGGCGCGTTATATTGGGCCGCAATGAATGCCAGTTCGCCCCATATTTCTCGTAGCTGCGCCGGTGCTCGTTGCGATGCTTGCCGGCACCTGACGCGCATTACGACGGTATCAGCCGAGCCGCATGCCTCTTTCGACGAGGCAGCGGCTTTTTTTATGGATCGCGCGCCGGCCCCCGGTCCGGCCCTCACCGCGTCAAGGAGCTGACCGACACCTAGGCGAACCGGCTAGACGAACTTCCTGTGCGCCACCGCGCGCAAACTGCATGCGTCTACGTCACGCAGGATGCGATCAGCGGCGCACGCCATGCGACACGATTCCTCCCGAGGGACACCATGCCTTTGCCTACTCCCCCCAGCAAGCTCGGCAGCCTGCTGCCGCCCGACGAATACAAGGCGAAAGCGCGGCCCGCGAAAGCCGCGAAGAAATCCGCCGAAGGGGACGCATCCACAGCCGGTGACTTTGGTCCGGCTAGCGTGGCCCAACCGATGACCGAAGCCGCAAACACGGCCGCGCCGCTGCGCGCCGTCGCGTCTTCGGCGCAAGATGCCGCGAGCGCACCCGCACGCGGCCGCAAGACCAAACAGACGGCTGCCCTGCTGCAGCCGATGCCGGCGCCCGCCGAACCCGCGGCACCGGTCGTTGCACGCAACGACAAACCGGCTGCCGACAAACCGGCCGCCGCCCCCGCGCGCGATACCGGCGCCGCGACGAAGTCGCGCAGCCGCAAGCCCGCCGAAGCCGAACTGCAGAAACTGTTCGTGCTCGACACCAACGTGCTGATGCACGACCCGAGCAGCCTCTTCCGCTTCGAGGAACACGACGTCTATCTGCCGATGATGACGCTCGAGGAACTCGACAACCACAAGAAGGGGATGTCCGAAGTCGCGCGCAACGCACGCCAGGTCAGCCGCACGCTCGACGCGCTCGTCGCCGATGCCGGCCCGATCACGGCCGGCATCCCGCTGTCGCGCCTCGGCAGCCGCGAGGCGCTCGGCCGCCTGTACTTCCAGACGAAGCTTGCGGACATCGCGCCCGTCGAAGGCTTGCCCGAAGGCAAGGCCGACAACCAGATCCTCGGCGTCGTGCGCGCGCTGCAGCGCGACCGGCCCGATCGCCAGGTCGTGCTGGTGTCGAAAGACATCAACATGCGGATCAAGGCGCACGCGCTCAGCCTGCCCGCGGAAGACTACTTCAACGACCAGGTGCTCGAGGATAAAGACCTCCTGTACAACGGCGTGCGCGAACTGCCGCAGGACTTCTGGACCAAGCATGCGAAGGGCATGGAGAGCTGGCAGGACACGAAGACGGGCACCACGTACTACCGCGTGACGGGCCCGCTCGTCGCGTCGATGCTCGTCAACGAGTTCGTCTATCTCGAGCCGCAGAACGGCGAGCCGACGTTCCATGCGATCGTCCGCGAACTGAACGGCAAGACGGCGCTGCTGCAGACGCTGCGCGACTACAGCCACCACAAGAACAACGTGTGGGGCATCACCGCGCGCAACCGCGAGCAGAACTTCGCGCTGAACCTGCTGATGAACCCCGAGATCGACTTCGTCACGCTGCTCGGCCAGGCCGGCACCGGCAAGACGCTCGTCGCGCTCGCGGCCGGCCTCGCGCAGGTGCTCGACGACAAGCGCTACAACGAGATCATCGTGACGCGCGCGACCGTGCCCGTCGGCGAGGACATCGGTTTCCTGCCGGGCACCGAGGAAGAGAAGATGCAGCCGTGGATGGGCGCATTCGACGACAACCTCGAAGTGCTGCAGAAGACCGACGACGCTGCCGGCGAATGGGGGCGCGCGGCGACGCAGGAACTGATCCGTTCGCGCCTGAAGGTCAAGAGCATGAACTTCATGCGCGGCCGCACGTTCGTCGACAAGTACCTGATCATCGACGAAGCGCAGAACCTGACGCCGAAGCAGATGAAGACGCTCGTCACGCGCGCGGGCCCCGGCACGAAGATCGTGTGCCTCGGCAACATCGCGCAGATCGATACGCCTTACCTGACCGAAGGCAGCTCGGGCCTCACGTACGTGGTCGACCGCTTCAAGGGCTGGGGCCACAGCGGCCACGTGACGCTCGCGCGCGGCGAACGCTCGCGGCTCGCCGACTACGCGTCGGACATCCTGTAATCACGCGTTGTGCCGGCCCGTCGGCCGGCACCCGACGCCTCGCGGCGCTCCGTTTCCGGAGCGCCGTTTTTATTTGGGGTCGAAATCACAAGTAATACATCGTCACGCAACACCCCGGTTTACGCGCGAAACTTCAAGTAAATTCTCAAGAATGGTTGCTTAAGCCCCGCCGGAGCGTCTACCATCGGGTCTGTCTGTTGTCATACGATTCGCGAGCGTGTCGCGCTCGCCCGCCTTGCCATGCTTCGAATCTGGGTTCCCGTTGCTGTCGTTTCACTGCTTGCGGCCTGCTCCAGCGTGCCGCCGCAGTCGGCATCGCGTCCCGCCTCGGGCATGAAGATCACGACGCCGCGCGCATTCCCCGCCCCCGCCAATTTCCCGAAGTTCGTCGATCACAGCGTCGGCCAGGAAGAAATCTCGATCCAGGCGATGAGCCTCGTCGGCGTCCCGTATCGCTGGGGCGGCAACACGCCGACGAGCGGCTTCGACTGCAGCGGGCTCGTGCGCTACGTGATCGGCCGCGCGGCCGACGTGAACCTGCCGCGCACGACCGCCGACATGAGCGGCCGCGGCGTGTCGATCGATCCCGACCAGGTCGCACCAGGCGACCTGATCTTCTTCAATACGACCGGACGGCCGCATTCGCACGTCGGCATCTATGTCGGCAAGCTGCGCTTCGTCAACGCGCCGTCGACGGGCGGTACCGTACGGCTCGACTACTTGACGAACCCGTACTGGGCCAAGCGATTCGACGGCATTCGCCGGGTCGCGCCGCCGCGCGGGGCGCCTACGCCGTTCGATGCGCCGACCTACGAGGCGAAGCGTGACGAGCCGCGCAGCGCGCCGGCGGTCGCACCTGCCCCGGTGGTCGTGACTGCCGCCGCGCCGCGGCAACCGGCCTATGCACCGCCGCAACCTGCCGCGGCCCAGGCACCCGCACCGGTCATGCCGGCCACGCAGGTCGCGTCGACCACCGCGGCCGCCCCTGCAGCCGCGTCGGCCGACCCGTATGAACCGCCGCCGCCGCGCATGCAGGCCGCTCAACAGCAGGCAACGTCCGTGAATGACGGCACGGGCACCGCCGCCGTGGCGGCGAATACCGCGCCGGCCGGCCCAGCCGAGGTCGGCACACGGATTCCGACGACGGCCCTGACGGCGGCCCAGGCTGCCGCCTTCGATGCGGAGCCGCCGCCCGCCGTCGCAGCGACGTCACCGCGCAACGCCGAACCCGCCCCTGTCCAGGTATTGCGCGCGTCGACGCAATCCGCCCCCGCCAGCCCGCGCACTGCCACCGCAGACGATCCGATTGCACGGTTCGCGAACGGAAGTTACTGACCCGCTTCGCCAGCCACGCCGGCCACCTCGGCCCGCATCCGTCGCTCATCGTCCGCCACGAACACCCCGTTCCAAAAGAAAATGCGCCGCAGCCTTTCGGCTTGCGGCGCATTTCATGTCGATCCGTCCGCGTCGGTGATCAGAAGATCTGGTGGCCAAGCCACCATCCGCCCGCCGCGAACAGTGCGGACGCGGGCAGTGTCAGCACCCATGCCCACACGATGTTGCCGGCGACGCCCCAGCGCACGGCCGACAACTTCTGCGTCGCGCCGACACCGACGATCGCGCCGGTGATCGTGTGCGTGGTCGACACCGGAATGCCGAGGAACGATGCGAGGAACAGCGTCATCGCACCGCCGGTTTCCGCACAGAAACCGCCGACCGGCTTGAGCTTCGTGATCTTCTGGCCCATCGTGCGCACGATGCGCCAGCCGCCGAACAGCGTGCCGAGGCCCATCGACAGGTAGCACGCGCCGATCACCCACGCGGGCGGCGCATCGGCGGTCGCCGACGCATAGCCCGTCGCGATCAGCAGCATCCAGATGATGCCGATCGTCTTCTGCGCGTCGTTGCCGCCGTGGCCGAGGCTGTACAGCCCGGCCGACAGCAGTTGCAGCCGGCGGAAGCGCCGGTCGACCTTGCTGGGCGCGGTACGGAAATACAGCCACGACACGCCGAGCATGAACAGCGAGCCGAGGATGAAACCGAGCAGCGGCGAAATGAAGATGAACGCGATGGTCTTCAGCAGCCCGTCGATGTTCAGCGAACTCCAGCCGGACTTCGCGAGCGCCGCGCCGACCAGGCCGCCGATCAGCGCATGCGACGAGCTCGACGGAATCCCGTAGTACCACGTGATCACGTTCCAGCCGATCGCACCGATCAGCGCACCGAACACGACGTAGTGGTCGACGATCTCGGGATCGATCGTGCCTTTACCGACGGTCTGCGCGACTTTCAGGTGGAAGATGAAATACGCGATGACGTTGAACGCCGCCGCGAACACGACGGCCTGCTGGGGTTTCAGCACCCCGGTGGACACGACGGTGGCGATCGAGTTCGCCGCGTCGTGAAAGCCGTTCATGAAGTCGAATACGAGCGCGACGAGCACCAGCGTCGCGACCATCCATAGGGCGAGTTGTATCGAATGCATCGTGGTCCGCTCAGGCGTTTTCCAGCACGATGCCTTCGATGATGTTCGCGACGTCCTCGCACTTGTCGGTGATCTCTTCGAGCAGCTCGTAGATCGCCTTCAGCTTGATGAGCGTCTTCACGTCGTCTTCCTCGCGGAACAGCTTCGACATTGCCGCGCGCAGCACCCGATCGGCCTCCGACTCCCAGCGGTCGATTTCCTCGCACGCCTTGAGGATCTGCGCCGACTGCTTCATGTCGGACAGCATGCCGACGGCCTGCTGCACGTGCTGCGCCGACTGCGTGACGATGTGCGCGAGCTGGCTCGCTTCCGACGTAACGGCACGCACGTCGTACAGCGACACAGCCGTCGCGACGTCCTCCATCAGGTCGAGGATGTCGTCCATCGTCGTGATCAGCTTGTGGATCTCGTCGCGATCGAGCGGCGTGATGAAGGTCTTGTGCAGCAGATCGATCGTTTCGTGCGTGAGCTTGTCTGCGGCCTTTTCGGCCGTCTGCACGTTTTGCTTGTGAATCTCGGCATCGGCGAGATTGTCGATCAGCAGTTCGAGCTCGCGGCCACCGGAAACGATGTACTTCGCGTGCGCATTGAAAAGTTCAAAGAACTTGCCCTCGGTGGGCATGAATCGACCGAACATGGGATTCCTGAGAGATTGTCAAACTACTGTCACGAAAACGGGCGACATTGTACCGTTTTCGGTCGCGACGCGACGCGCGCACATGCGCGCGCCGGGATTGGATACAACGCTTGGCGATTTAGGACTTTACAAACCGGCGTTACTCGCCGTAGAAGGTCTGCGCCCCTGCAAAGTTGTCGAACTTCGTGTATTGCCCCAGGAACGTGAGTCGAACGGGGCCGATCGGACCGTTACGCTGCTTGCCGATGATGATCTCGGCCGTGCCCTTGTCGGGGCTGTCCGGGTTGTAAACTTCGTCACGGTAAATGAACAGGATCACGTCCGCATCCTGTTCGATTGCGCCAGATTCACGCAAGTCCGACATAACCGGGCGCTTGTTCGGGCGTTGTTCGAGGCCGCGGTTCAGCTGCGACAGCGCGATCACCGGCACGTCGAGTTCCTTCGCGAGGCTCTTCAGCGATCGCGAGATTTCCGAAATTTCGGTCGCGCGGTTCTCGCCCTGCGACGAACCCGACATCAGCTGCAGGTAGTCGACGATGATCAGGCCGAGCTTGCCGCATTGCCGCGCAAGACGCCGCGCCCGCGAGCGCAATTCCATCGGGTTCAGGCCGCCCGTTTCGTCGATGAAAAGCTGCGCCTCGCTCATCTTCTGCACCGCGTGCGTCAGCTTCGGCCAATCTTCGTCCGTCAGGCGGCCCGTCCGCATCCGGTGCTGGTCGAGCCGGCCGATCGAGCCGAGCATACGCATCACGAGCTGGGTGCCCGGCATTTCCATCGAGAACACCGCCACCGGCAGCCCGTACTCGACCGCGACGTATTCGCCGATGTTCATCGAGAAGGCCGTCTTACCCATCGATGGGCGCCCCGCGACGATGATCAGTTCGCCGCCATGCATCCCGGACGTCATCCGGTCGAGGTCGACGAAGCCCGTCGGCGTGCCCGTGACGTCGCTCGGGTTCGCGGTGTGGTACAGCGTGTCGATGCGCTCGACGACCTGGGTCAGCAGCGGGCCGATCTCGAGGAAGCCCTGGTTGCCACGCGCGCCATCTTCGGCGATCGAGAACACCTTCGACTCGGCTTCGTCGAGCAGCTGGCGGACTTCCTTGCCCTGCGGGTTGAACGCATCGGCCGAGATTTCGTCGGCGACCGACACGAGCCGGCGCAGCACCGCGCGGTCGCGCACGATTTCCGCATAGCGGCGGATGTTCGCGGCGCTCGGCGTGTTCTGTGCGAGGGCGTTCAGGTACGCGAGCCCGCCGACGTCATCGGCCTTGCCGGACGTGGTCAGCGCTTCGTACACGGTCACGACGTCGGCCGGGCGTGTCGACGCGATCAGGCGGCCGATGTGCTCGTAGATGATCCGGTGGTCGTAGCGGTAGAAATCGCCCTGCGACAGGAAGTCGGCAATCCGGTCCCAGGCCGCGTTGTCGAGCAACAGGCCCCCGAGCACCGATTGTTCGGCTTCGACCGAGTGCGGCGGGACTTTCAGCGATTCGATTTGAGGATCTTGCGGCGCGTTCATGGGTTGGGATTATCGCGAATAACCTACGACGACGCCAGCGAGAGGCAGTCGCCGGCGAGCGGGCAATAAAAAAGGCAGGCCCCGGTTTCCCGGGCGCCTGCCCTTGTCCGGACGGCGGAAGCCGCCCGGAAAGCTTGCGTACGCTTACGCGTGGTCGCCGATCACGTTGATCGTGACGTCGACGACGACGTCCGTGTGCAGCGCGACCTGGACGCTGTGCTCGCCGATCATCTTCAGCGGGCCTTCCGGCATGCGAACTTGCAGCTTCTCGACTTCGAAACCTGCCTTCTTCAGCAGTTCCGCGACGTCGCCGTTCGTGACCGAGCCGAACAGACGGCCGTCAACGCCCGACTTCTGCGTGATTTCGAACGACTGGCCGTTCAGCTTCTCGCCGACTGCCTGCGATGCTGCCAGCTTTTCAGCGGCGATCTTTTCGAGTTCAGCGCGGCGAACTTCGAATTCAGCGATCGCTTCCTTCGTTGCACGGCGAGCCTTGCGGTTCGGGATCAGGAAGTTGCGAGCGTAACCGTCCTTGACCTTGACGATATCGCCGAGGTTGCCCAGATTGGCGACTTTTTCCAACAGAATGATTTGCATTCGAATTCTCCTTATTGCGTCGCCTGATTACGCCTTGTGCTGATCGGTGTACGGCAGCAGCGCGAGGAAACGCGCACGCTTGATTGCCGTGTCCAGCTGACGCTGATAGTGCGCCTTCGTACCCGTCAGACGAGCCGGCGTGATCTTGCCGTTTTCGCCGATGAAGTCCTTCAGCGTTTCCGTGTCCTTGTAGTCGATCTGCTCGACGCCGGCTGCCGTGAAGCGGCAGAACTTCTTGCGCTTGAAGAGCGGGTTTTGTTGCTGACGACGCTTGTCGAATTTCTTACCAGTGGGGCGGGCCATGTTCAGTCCTTTCCAATGTCCTGCAATGCTGTGATGTGAAACACCAAGGTTCTCGCGTTGCGGCTTTTCTTTGCCAGGAAGCCCGTGAACAGCGTCTCGACGCCCATTTCACGGCTTTCCAGCTTGCCGCTCGCCTCACCGGCCGCCACCGCCTCGATCGTCATTTCGACCTGACGGGGAATGCCTGCTTCGACGACTTCCGTGCGGTGATGCAACGTGGCGCTTGCGATCGGAACACCTGCCGGCGTATATCGCACCGGTGCACGTTCGACGACGCTTGCCGTCAATTGCAACCTGTTCACGTGAGTGGCGCGCTCCTTGATGGCTTAAATAACGACGAACTTAAGCCTGCGCTTCGGTCGGCTGAGCTGCAGCCGCCTTCTTGGCTTCTTCGCGCTGAACTTCCTTCATCATCGGCGACGGGCCGGTTTCGGCCTTCTTCATCTTGACGATGAGGTGACGCAGCACGGCGTCGTTGAACTTGAACGCGTGTTCGAGTTCGTCGAGCGTCGTCTGGTCGCACTCGATGTTCATGCAGACGTAGTGAGCCTTCGCGAGTTTCTCGATCATGTAGGCCAGCTGGCGACGGCCCCAGTCTTCGACACGGTGGATCTGGCCGCCGTGCGACGTGATCGTGGTCTTGTAACGCTCGATCATCGCGGGCACTTGCTCGCTCTGATCGGGGTGCACGATGAATACGATTTCGTAATGACGCATACACACTCCTTATGGATTAAAGCCACCCGGGCGTCTGAACCGGTGTGGCAAGTGAGAAGCCGAAGATTCTAACCCGGATACGGGGCATACGCAAGGTCGATCGATGATTTCCCGCCGGATTCGGCCGTGTTTTCAACGACTTGAGCCGTGTGCGGCGCCGAAACGGCCAGCGGGCGGTCGTTTCACGTTCGGGGTCGGATCGTTTGCCGGTGCGATCCGCGCCGGCTGCCCGCCCTCCGGCGGGCCCGACGCAGGCGCCCTTGCCCGCGCCTCGCCCCCTTCAGCGATGCGGGCGGCCCCGCCGCTATTCGCTGCGCGCCCCCGCGAGCCGCGCGTCGAGCGCGGTCCTGAACGCGGTCAGTGCCGGCGCTTCGGCGTCGGTCACGGCCCACCACGTCATCCCCGCAGCGTCCCAGCGGTCGAGCGCGTAGCCCTGCGACACGGTCGCGTACGGCGCCTGCGCGTTGCCTTCGCCGGCCGGCCGCACATAGACGTCGATCACGTGCTGCCGATAGCGGTACACGAGCACCGCGACGCGGCGATGCCCGACGTAATCGAGCCGGCCGCCGACCAGCGCGAAGCCGCTCGCGGCGAGATCCTCGACCGGCGGCGCATAGTCGAGCCGGCCGTTGAACCACGGCTTCACCGTGTGCCGGTCGGTCGAAATCACGTCGATGTCGCGCGCCGACAGGCCCGCCCGCACGTGGCTCGCCACGAGTTCGTCGACCGTGCGATCGGTTTCGGCGTGGTGTGCAGTGAGCGCCATCCCGGCCGCCGCGGCCAGCGCGACCATCAGCGCCACGCCCCAGCCGAGCCCCGGCAGCGCCGCCACGCGCGGCCCCGGGCCGGCGGGTGCCGGCCGCGTCGACATGCCGCGCCCGCCCGGCCAGGCGAACCAGCGGCGGCCGCGCGGCTGCGGCTGCGGCTGCGGCTGCGGCTGCGGCTGCGGCTGCGGTCGGGCTTCGGGCCGGGGTGCCGGTTCCGGGCGGGACAGCACCCCGACAGCCGCCTCGTCCGCCACCGGCAGGCTTGCCAGAATGCGCGCCCGCAGTTCGTCCGGCGCCCGATGGTAGTCGGCCTGCCGCACGGCCCGCCCCAGCGCGACGATTCGCGCGCGCTCGCGGCGGCACGCTTCGCACCCTTCGACATGCTGCTGGACCCGCAACGCATCGGGCGCCGACAGCTCGCGGTCGACGTCCGCGTCCAGCAACGCTCGCACTTCGTTACAGTCCATCGATCGCCTCCGATGCGGTTCCGCCAGCCGGCGTACGGCCCGGCCTGCCTTCGGCCGCCGATGCCGGCGCGCCGCCCAGCAACGCGGCGAGCTTGCGCCGGCCACGCGCCAGCCGCGACATCACCGTGCCGACCGGCACGTCCGCGATCGCCGCAATCTCGCGGTAGCTCAGGTCCTCCATCTCGCGCAGCACCAGCACCTCGCGATATTCAGGCGGCAGCTTCGCGAGCGCCTCGTTCACGAGCCGCACGTTCTCGCCACGCAGCAGGTGCGCAAGCGGATCGTCGGTGGCCGGTTGCCAGTCGTCGGGTACGTCGGTGTCGTCGAGCGTGTCGGGCAGCGCGACCTCGTGCGCATGCGTGCGGCGACGCCATTCCGTGTACCAGGTGTGGCGCACGATCGTCAGCAGCCACGGCCGCGCGTTGTCGCCGCGGCACGAATCGACGAAGCGCAGCGCGCGCATGCACGCATCCTGGACGACGTCGTCCGCATCGCCGGCGCTGCCGCTCAGCCAGCGCGCGAGGTTGTACGCGGCGTCGAGATGCGGCAGCACGAGCGCGCGAAACCGCTCGCCGCGCGCAACCGCGTCGTCCGCCGACCGCTCATCGACCGCCTGTCCGGCTTGCCCCACATGGCCTCCCTGGTCCCGGCGGCCGACGCCGCGCCCGTTCCGCGCACGGCGCCCGGACAGACCGGCAACGTGCGCGCTCGATGACCTTACCGCCGTTGCGTCGAGTTTATTCCCGCGCCGTGCGCCGGACGCGTAAAAAATCGTCGGGCGATCCGGTGGCCGGGCCGTCCGCGCCGGTTACGGCGTGGTGCTCCAGTAACCGGGGCTGGCGTAAGCGGCACGCAGGTAGTCGATGAAGTAGCGCACGCGCGCCGGCACGTAGCGCTGCTGCGGGTAGACCGCGAGGATGTCGTAGTCGGGCAGCGCATACTCGTCGAGTACGGTCTCGAGTTCGCCCGTCTCGAGCTGCGCGGCGATTTCCCACGTCGAGCGCCAGCCGAGCCCGAGGCCTTCGGCCACCCAGCGGTGCAGCAGCTCGCCGTCGTTGCAGTCGAGATTGCCCGCCACGCGCATCGTCGCGATCTTGCCGTGGCGCTGGAAATACCAGCCGCGGTTCTGCCCGCCCTGCAGGTTGAACGCGAGGCAGTTGTGCTTGAGCAGGTCGTCGAGCGACTTCGGCCGGCCATGCCGGCGGAAATACTCGGGCGTGCCGCACACGACGCGCCGGTTCGACGCGAGCTTCACCGCGACGAAGTTCGGATCGACGGCGCCGCCGATCCGGATCGACAGGTCATAGCCCTCGCGCACCAGATCGACGACGCGGTCGGTCAGGTTGAACGACAGCTGCATCTCGGGCTTGTCGACCAGAAAACCGGGTGCGTGCGGCGCGACGTGCTTGCGCCCGAACGCGGCGGGCGCGGACACGATCAGGTGCCCGCTGACCGCGCGCCGTCCGGCGGCCAGCTCGTTCTCGGCCTGGTCCCATTCGGACAGGAGGCCGCGGCAGCGCTCGAGGAACGCGGCGCCCTCCTCGCTGACCACCAGCCGCCGCGTCGAGCGGTACATCAGCTTCACGCCGAGACGCTTTTCGAGCGCGTCGATGCGCCGCCCGAGCACGACCGGCGACACCCCCTCCTCGAGCGCCGCCGCCGCGAGGCTGCCGGCATCGGCCACCCGCACGAACGTCTCGATCTGCTTGAAGCGATCCATCTCCCGTCTCCGTTCCGACACCGGCGGAAAGCCCCGTCCGGCCGTCATTCCATACTTTTAGTTTCGAAAAAAGCGACTCCGGCTGATCTTATCAAACCTTTCCTGCGTCCCTAAAGTGTTCCCAACAGACCGATTCGCAAGATCCATCACATTCAAGGAGACATTCATGGCCAAGATGAGAGCCGTCGACGCAGCTGTGCTCGTGCTCGAGAAGGAAGGCATCCAGACCGCGTTCGGCGTGCCGGGCGCAGCGATCAACCCGTTCTATTCCGCGATGCGCAAGTCAGGCGGCATCAGCCACGTGCTGGCCCGCCACGTCGAAGGCGCGTCGCACATGGCCGAAGGTTTCACGCGTGCGGCCCCGGGCAACATCGGCGTGTGCATCGGCACGTCGGGCCCCGCCGGCACCGACATGATCACCGGCCTCTACTCCGCATCGGCGGACTCGATTCCGATCCTCGCGATCACGGGCCAGGCGCCGCGCGCCCGCCTCTACAAGGAAGACTTCCAGGCCGTCGACATCGAATCGATCGCGAAGCCCGTCACGAAGTGGGCCGTCACCGTGCGCGAGCCCGCGCTCGTGCCGCGCGTGTTCCAGCAGGCTTTCCACCTGATGCGCTCGGGCCGTCCGGGCCCGGTGCTGGTCGACCTGCCGATCGACGTGCAGCTCGCCGAAATCGAATTCGACATCGACACGTATGAACCGCTGCCGGTCTACAAGCCCGCGGCTACCCGCGCGCAGATCGAGAAGGCGCTCACGATGCTCAACGACGCGGACAAGCCGCTGATCGTGTCGGGCGGCGGCGTGCTCAACGCGGCGGCGGAAGACCTGCTCGTGCAGTTCGCCGAAACGATCGGCGTGCCGGTGATCCCGACGCTGATGTCGTGGGGCGCGATTCCGGACGACCACCCGCTGATGGCCGGCATGGTCGGCCTGCAGACGTCGCACCGCTACGGTAACGCCACGATGCTCGCGTCCGACTTCGTGCTCGGCATCGGCAACCGCTGGGCGAACCGCCACACGGGCAGCGTCGAGGTCTATACGAAGGGCCGCAAGTTCGTGCACGTCGACATCGAGCCGACGCAGATCGGCCGCGTGTTCGGCCCGGATCTCGGCATCGTGTCCGACGCGAAGGCGGCACTGGAACTGTTCGTCGCCGTCGCACAGGAATGGAAGGCGGCCGGCAAGCTGAAGGACCGCAGCGCATGGGTCGCCGACTGCCAGGCACGCAAGCGCACGCTGCAACGCAAGACGCACTTCGACAACGTGCCGGTCAAGCCGCAGCGCGTGTACGAAGAGATGAACAAGGTGTTCGGCCGCGATACCTGCTACGTCAGCACGATCGGCCTGTCGCAGATCGCCGCCGCGCAGTTCCTGCACGTGTTCAAGGCACGCAACTGGATCAACTGCGGCCAGGCCGGCCCGCTCGGCTGGACGATCCCCGCCGCGCTCGGCGTGCGTGCAGCAGACCCGAGCCGCCCGATCGTCGCGCTGTCCGGCGACTACGACTTCCAGTTCATGATCGAGGAACTGGCAGCCGGCGCGCAATTCAAGCTGCCGTACGTGCACGTCGTCGTGAACAACTCGTATCTCGGGCTGATCCGCCAGGCACAGCGCGCGTTCGACATGGACTACTGCGTGCAGCTCGCGTTCGACAACGTCAATGCGCCGGAACTGAACGGCTATGGCGTCGACCACGTGGCGGTCGCGGAAGGCCTCGGCTGCAAGGCGCTGCGCGTGTTCAAGCCGGAAGAGATCGAGCCGGCGCTGCGCCAGGCGCAAACGCTCGCGGAAGAGTTCAGCGTGCCGGTGGTCGTGGAAGTGATCCTCGAGCGCGTGACGAACATCTCGATGGGCACCGAAATCGACGCGATCAACGAATTCGAGGATCTCGCCGAAAAGGCCGAGCACGCCCCGACCGCGATCTCGATGCTCGACTGAAGCGCACGACATTTTTGACTGACTGACCGACCGAAGAGGCTTAGCTCATGCCGAAGTTTGCTGCAAACCTGACCATGCTGTTCAACGAAGTGCCGTTCCTCGACCGCTTCAAGGCGGCCGCCGATGCGGGCTTCGACGCCGTCGAGTTCCTGTTCCCGTATCCGTACGCGAAAGAGGAACTCGCCGAGCGGCTCGAGACGCATCGCCTGCGCCTCGTGCTGCACAACCTGCCGGCCGGCAACTGGGACCAGGGCGAGCGCGGCATCGCGTGCCTGCCCGATCGCGTCGGCGAATTCCAGGAAGGGGTCGGCCGTGCGATCGAGTACGCGAAAGCGCTGAAGGTGCCGCAGCTGAACTGCCTCGTCGGCATCCCGTCGGCGAGCACCGCGCGCGACAAGACGTTCGTCACGATCGTCGACAACCTGCGCTTTGCGGCCGATGCGCTCAAGCGCGAAGGCATCCGCCTGCTCGTCGAGCCGTGCAACAGCTTCGACATCCCGGGCTTCGCGCTGAACCGCTCGTCGGAAGGGCTCGACGTGATCCGCGCGGTCGGCTCGGACAACCTGTTCCTGCAGTACGACATCTATCACATGCAGCGCATGGAAGGCGAACTGGCCGCGACGATCGAACGCAACCTCGCCTCGATCGGCCACGTCCAGCTCGCGGACAACCCGGGCCGCAACGAGCCGGGCACGGGCGAGATCAACTACGCGTTCCTGTTCGCGCTGCTCGACCGGCTCGGCTACGCCGGCTACGTCGGCTGCGAATACAAGCCCCGCACCACCACGACGGAAGGCCTCGGCTGGCTGCAAAGCGTCGCCGGCTGCGCAGCCGGTTCGGCGCGCCGCGCCGCCTGAGCACCGCCCTTCCCGCATACGCCCCTATAGGAGACTTTCACATGGCAACCATCGGTTTCATCGGCCTCGGCATCATGGGCGCGCACATGGCGCGCAACCTGCTCAAGGGCGACCACCAGCTCGTCGTGAACGGCGCATTCCCGATCCCGGACGACCTGCGCGCCAGCGCGAAGGTCGTCGCGAACTCGACCGAAGTCGCACAGAACGCGGACATCATCATCGCGATGGTGCCGGATACGCCGGACGTGCGTAACGTGCTGTTCGCCGACGACGGCGTCGCGAAGGGTCTCTCGGCCGGCAAGCTCGTGATCGACATGAGCTCGATCTCGCCGCTCGACACGCAGGAATTCGCGAAGCAGATCAACGCGCTCGGTTGCGACTACCTCGACGCGCCGGTGTCCGGCGGCGAAGTCGGCGCACGCGAAGCGACGCTGACGATCATGGTCGGCGGCCCGGAACAGGCATTCGAGCGCGCGAAGCCGCTGTTCGAGAAGATGGGCAAGAACATCACGCTCGTCGGCGACAACGGCGCGGGCCAGACCTGCAAGGTCGCGAACCAGATCATCGTCGCGCTGAACATCGAAGCGGTCGGCGAAGCGCTGCTGTTCGCCGCCCGCTCGGGCGCGGATCCTGAGCGCGTGCGCCAGGCGCTGATGGGCGGCTTCGCCGCATCGCGCATCCTCGAAGTGCACGGCGCGCGGATGACGAAGCGCACGTTCGATCCGGGCTTCCGCATCGAGCTGCACCAGAAGGACCTGAACCTCGCGCTCGACGGCGCACGCAAGCTCGGCCTCGCATTGCCGCACACGGCCAGCGCGCAGCAGCTGTTCAGCGTGTGTGCAGCGCACGGCGGCAAGGCATGGGACCACTCGGCACTCGTGCGTGCGCTCGAGATCATGTCGAACTTCGAGATCGAGAAGACGGCAGGCTGAACGCGGGCCGCCTCGCCCGGCCGCCTTCTGTAGACGCAGCAACGCGTGGTCCGTCGCGATGACGGACACGCGAATGACACACGTGACCGGCACGGCCGGTCGCATCGATGCGCGACGCACTCGCGCATCACGGTGGGGCGCCCCGCCCTGCACTGCCGTCGGCATGCGGGACGGGGCGAAAAACGCCGCTCTGGGCTGAGAGCGGCGTGGTGGGGTCCGCAGCGGCACCCGGCGGCGCCGGGGAAGCCTTGGTCGGTCAGACGTCGTCGTCGGGTGTCCGCCTGTCGGATTTCGCGTATTACATTTCTTTACGTTCAAGCGTGCGATTTTTCATGCAATCGTCGCGCTGAACGCCTACACTTTCGCCACGCCTTTCGAGAAAACCGCCGCGCTTGCGTTCACCTCCGGTGACCGCGCCCAGCGCGGTGTTTTTTTCGCCACTTCACGGCGCGTTTTCTTTTCAACCACCTAAGGAGTGCAACGATGGGTCTTCTTTCGTTTATCAAAGAGGCGGGTGAAAAACTGCTGGGTCATGCCGACGCACAAGCAGCGGAAGATCCGAATGCCGCAAACCAGACTGCGGCCGATGCCATCAAGAACTACATCAACACGCAGGGTCTCGATACGTCGAACCTGACCGTGGCGTTCGACGGCGCGTCGCGCACCGTGACGCTGACGGGCAGCGTCGCCGACCTCGACACGAAGGCCAAGGTCAAGGTCGCGGCCGGCAACGTGCAGGGCGTCGCAGGTGTCAACGACGACGATCTGCAACCGGACGATCCGGAAGTGCAGTACCACGACGTGAAGTCGGGCGACACGCTGTCGGCGATCGCCAAGGAAGTCTATGGCGACGCGAACAAGTACCCGGTGATCTTCGAGGCGAACAAGCCGATGCTGTCGAGCCCGGACCGGATCTACCCGGGCCAGAAGCTCGTGATTCCGCCGCAGTCCTGAGCATTCCTGCCGGACTGACGGACGCAAAAAAGGCAGGCCGATGGCCTGCCTTTTTTCATGGTGACGCGCGCGGCCCGAGCCGCGCGTCTCGGTCAGCCGGTCACAGCGTATCGAACCGGCGTTGCAGTTCGTCGCGGCCGTGAATGCCGTTCGCGAGCGCGAGCATCAGCAGCACGCGTGCCTTGAACGGGTTCAGCGACCCTGCGCTCACGAAGCCGAGCGCATCGTCGTTCGCGGCGCCGTTGCGCATCACGTGCCCCGACCCGACGCGCGACGCGCGCACCACCGCAACGCCCGCGTTCACCGCATCGGCCAGCGCTGCCTGCAGCGTCGCATGGATCGACCCGTTGCCCGTGCCCGCGACGACGAGACCACGCACGCCGGCGGCGACAAGCGCGTCCACTGTCGTACGCGTCACGCCCGCATAGCTGGCGACGACTTCGACGGGCGGCCAGGTTGCGGCGATCGCCAGCTGCGTGTCGCGCGAACGCGTGACGCGGCGTGCGAATTCGACCCGGCCGTCCTGCACCCAGCCGAGTGCACCGAGTTCCGGCGACTGGAACGCGTCGACTGCATAGGTGCTCGTCTTCACGACATCGCGCGCGCCGTGGATCCGGTTGTTGAACGCGACCAGCACGCCCTGCCCGCGCGCGGACGGATGCGCGGCCACCGTCACCGCGTTCAGCAGGTTCAGCGGGCCGTCGGACGACAGCGCGGTCGCCGGGCGCATCGCGGCCGTCAGCACGACCGGCTTGTCGCCGGTGACGACCAGGTGCAGCGCATACGCGGTTTCCTCGAGCGTGTCGGTGCCGTGGGTGATCACGATGCCGTCGATCGCCGGATCGGCCATCAGCGCGTCGATCCGTGCGGCGAGCGTGTTCCACAGCGGCAGCGCGAGATCCTTGCTGTCGATGCTGGCGATCTGCTCGGCGTCGATGCGCGCGACGGACGCGAGCGCCGGCACCGCGTCGACCAGGAAATTGACGCCGAGCGCACCGGCCTGATAGCCGGCCGTGCTGGCCGCGTCAGGCGCGGCGCCGGCGATCGTGCCGCCGGTGGCGAGCACGGCGATGCGCGGCAGGGCCGCCGCGGACGAAGGGGATACGGAATTCGGAGTATTCATGGCCGCGATTGTAAAGGCTTGCGGCCGGGATCCGGCAGGTTCCGGCGCGATGGTCGAGGCCGGCCGGCGCACCTCATGGTTTGTCCCGATCGTCCGGCCGGGCGCGCCGTCAACGGCCGTGGTATCCGCAACGTTATAGGAAGTGCCGTTTTGGTGTTTTCACATTGATTTGCCATAATCGGTGCGCGCGGCGCGATGCGGCCCTATCCCCATCGCGCGGTGCTTCGTGACGGCGTCGATAACACGCAATTCACCCCATGGGAGTGTCGAAATGAAAATTCAATCGCTCGTAGCCGCAGTGCTTCTCGGCGGCATGCTGGCTTCCCCCGCGTTCGCGGCGAACAGCCAGCAGGACAAGATGAAGGCCTGTAACACGCAGGCAGCCGGCAAGACGGGCGACGAACGCAAGGCGTTCATGAAGGACTGCCTGTCGGCGAAGCCCGCGAAAGCAATGTCGCAGCAGGAAAAGATGAAGGCGTGCAACACGCAGGCCACCGGCAAGAAGGGCGACGACCGCAAGGCGTTCATGAAGAGCTGCCTGAGCAGCCAGCCGGCCGCCTGAGTCCCGGCGCTCCCGTCTCGAATGCCGCGCACCGCTTCGGCGGGCGCGGCATTTTTGTTTTCGTTGCACGCGCATCGACGCACCCCGCCCCCGCGCTTTTGTCACGCGTCCCGCCCCGCTTTCCCGGCCCGCCGGACCGGCACCGCCACGTGGTGCGGCAATTCGCCGCGTTTTCTTCTATGATGGCTGCAACGCGGCCCATCCAAGTACAAGAAGCGCCATCGGGCCGCCCTCGAGACAGACGCGTACGCGCGTCAAACGGAGGCATGGATGGCATGGAGACAACACCGCTGGTTCCGCCGCTGGCTGATCGTGATCGTATTCTGGGCCGTGCCCGTTGCGATCGTCGCCGTGCGCGAGATCCGCGAGGAAATGGCGTACAACAAGGCGGACCTGCAGCTCGCGCTGACCACCTGGCAGCTCACCGACGCGCAGCAGGCAGCCGGCGCCGCCGCGAAGTGCCACGGGGATCCTGACGAGGCGCGCGCGGCCGGCTGCCCGGCCGACGTGCTCGCCGCCAATGCGCCGCGCCAGCAGGCGGCCCGCGACGAATACGTGGTGCGCCGCAGCACGCTCGCGAGCTACCTGTGGCATGCGTTCGTCGGCTACTGGGTCGTGCCGGCCGCGTTCCTGTTCGCCTGCGGCGTCGTGATCGCGCTGATCCGCCGCGCGCTGCGCCGTCCCCCGATCAAGCCGCCTGTTCCGCCCGTCACGCACTGATGCGCGCGGCAGGCGCCGCCGTCCGATCGACCGCCGTGTTTCCCGCATGCCGACCCGACCTCGGCGCGCGGGCGCCGCTTCGTCCGTTGGCGCGCCGCGACATCCCCGCGCGATTTGACGCTTTTTCACGTCGCAACGAAAAGAGGCTGTAATCCGCTGTGATATAACTGCCGACGTGATCCGCTCCCTGAGCGAGACTCACTCCGAACATCATCCGATGGAGAAGAACGATGCAAAAACGGAATCTTGTGCTGAAAGCCGCCGCTGCGCTCATCGTCGGTAGCCTCGCGCTCACCGGTTGCACCACCACCCCGGACAAGCCGGACAACGCCGCAACCAACGCGTCGAAGCGCCAGGCAATCGACTCGAGCGTCGACGCCACGTTGTCGCGCATGTACTCCACGGTCAAGGGTTCGCGTGAACTCGTCGCGAAGTCGCGCGGCGTGCTCGTCTTCCCGGACGTGATCCAGGCCGGCTTCATCGTTGGCGGCCAGTCAGGCAACGGCGCACTGCGCGTCGGCGGCAGCACGGTCGGCTACTACAACACGTCGTCGCTGTCGGTCGGCCTGCAGGCCGGTGCGCAGTCGAAGGCGATCGTGTTCCTGTTCATGACGCAGGAAGCGCTCGACGAATTCCGCGGCTCGGACGGCTGGGCAGCCGGCGCCGGCGCGTCGGTCGCGCTCGTGAAGATGGGCGCGAACGGCGCGGTCGACACGACCACGGCCACCGCGCCGGTCCAGGTCATCGTGCTGACGAACGCGGGCCTGATGGGCGACGTGTCGATCAACGGCACCAAGGTCTCGAAGCTGAAGATCTGACGCTGACGCACTGCCCGTGCGCACTACGCGCGGGCCATGCGCAAACGGCGATGTCCTTGCGGGCATCGCCGTTTTTTTATCCGCGCGCGCCGTGCGCCATGCGCGTCAGGTCGTCGAGTCGATCACCTTGAAGCGCGAGCGCTTCTGCGCGCGGATCACCGACTGGTAGACGTCGACATACTGCTGCGCCATGCGGCGCGACGTGAAGCGCGCCTCGAAGCGCTGCCGCACACGCGCACGCGGCAGCAGGTGCAGCCGGTTCACGGCGGCCACCGCGCTGATTTCATCCTCGACGATGAAACCCGACACGCCCTCGTCCACCACTTCAGGCACCGCGCCGCGATTGAACGCGATCACCGGCGTGCCGCACGACATCGCCTCGATCATCACGAGGCCGAACGGCTCCGGCCAGTCGATCGGAAACAGCAGCGCATGCGCGCCCGACAGGAATTCGGCCTTCTGGTGATCGGCGATCTCGCCGATGTATTCGACGTGCGGCAGCGCGAAGAGCGGCTTGATCTCGCGCTCGAAGTATTCCTGGTCGGCCGAATCGATCTTCGCGGCGATCTTGATCGGCAGCCCGCACTGACGGGCGATGCGGATCGCCGTGTCGACCCGCTTTTCCGGCGAGATGCGGCCGAGGAACGCGAGATAGCGCGGCTCGACGGGCTGCGGCATGTACAGCGTATCGGGCAGCCCGTGATAGACGGTCGTCAGCCATTTCGCCTGCGGCAGCGGCTGGCGCTGCGCGTTCGAAATCGAGATCACCGGCGCCGTGTTGAACGTGTCGAACACCGGCTGCTGCTCGGGCAGGTCGAGCCGGCCGTGCAGCGTCGTCACGTAAGGCGTTTCCTGCCGGTTGAAGACCGAGAACGAGTAGTAGTCCATGTGGAAATGGAGCACGTCGAAATCCTTCGCGCGGCGCGCGACCGTCTCCATCAGCAGCATGTGCGGCGCGACCCGGTCGCGGATCGACGAATCGAGCCGCAGCGCGCGCGGCCAGACCGGCTCGAGCTTCGCCCGCGTCGTCGAATCGCCGCTGGCGAACAGCGTCACATCATGGCCGAGCTCGACGAGCGCCTCGGTGATGTAGGACACGACGCGCTCCGTGCCGCCGTACAGCTTCGGCGGCACCGATTCGGTCAGCGGCGCGATCTGGGCAATTCTCATGGTCCACGTCTCCTGTGTCCTGTCCGTTGCGGCACGGCCGGCGGACGTATGCGCTTGCGCAACCCGCTCGCCCCCATACGGCACCGGCCGGCACGGCGCCAGCCAGATATCTCATTATTATTCGCGATCCCGCTGCCCGGGACCGCCCGCCTTGCATTTTATGGGTGTTGTTACAGGCAGGATACATTCCGCCCGCCGGGTCGATCCGGCCCCAACGCGGCCATCACGCCCGCACGCAGGCCGCCCCGCTCGTCAGCGCGACGGCCACTTCCATGCCGGCAGGTCGCGGGTGTCGGCATCGACGAGCCCCGTCGCGCCGAGCTGCTTGTCGAGCACCAGCGATTCGCAGCCGGCCTCGCGCTCGAGCGTCGCGATGAGCCGCGCCGCGTGCGACACGACGAGCACCTGCGAGCGCTGTGCCGCCTGCGCGATCAAGCGGCCGAGCGCCGGCAGCAGATCGGGGTGCAGGCTCGTCTCCGGTTCGTTCAGCACCATCAGCGCCGGCGGCCGCGGTGTCAGCAGCGCGGCCGCGAGCAGCAGGTAGCGCAGCGTGCCGTCCGACAGCTCGGCCGCCGCGAGCGGCCGCAACAGCCCCGGCTGGCGCATCAGCACGTCGAAGCGGCCACGGCCGCCCGGATTGTCGATCTCGACCGACGCGCCGGGAAACGCGTCGTCGAGCGCCGCATCGAGTGCCGCGCCGTCGCCGATTTCGCGGATCGTCTGCAGCGCGGCGGCCAGGTCGGCGCCGTCGTCCGCGAGCACCGGCGTATGGGTGCCGATATGCGACTGCCGCGCCGGCGCCTGCGCATCGGTCCGGAAATGGTCGTAGAACCGCCACGAGCGGATCCGCTCGCGCACCGCGATCATCTCGGGCGCGCCGGTCGGATCGGCGAACTCGGTCATCATGCTGTCGAAGCTGGCCACCGGCTGCGGAATCGTCTGCCAGTCGCCCGATGCGGTGCGCGCGCGGATCTGCGCGCCCTGCCGGTCGACCAGCAACGTCGACGGGCGCAACAGCGCGCCGCCCCAGATGCACTCTCGCTTGACCACCGGATCGAGCGAGAACTGCGAGCTGCTCGGGATCGGCATGCCGAGATCGATCGAATAGCCGAAATCGTCGCAGGCGAAGCCGAGCTTCAGGCTCACGGGCCCCTTGCGTACCGTGCCGGTGACCGGTGCATCGCCATCCAGCATCGCCCGCGAGAAGCGCTCGGGGCCTGCCCACAGCGTCGACGGCAAGCCGCCTTCGCGGGCCAGCGACGGGATCACGCGCCCCTGTGCGGTGTCGGCAAGCAGCCGCAGTGCGCGGTACACGCTCGACTTGCCGCTGCCGTTCGGGCCCGTGACGACGTTGAGCGCCGCGAGCGGCACGATCAGCTCGCGCAGCGAGCGGTAATTGGCGATGGCGAGCGTGTTCAGCGCGGTCATGACGATGGAGGGTGAGCGGGCCGCGTTCAGCGGCCTTCGGCAGCCTGCGGATCGGCCGCGGTGTTGGCCGCCGTGCTGGCGGCAGGCGGCCGCGCGTGCGGCCGTTCGGGGTTCGGCTCATCCGGCGCCGATTCGTGCGGATACAGCTCCATCCGGCTGCGCGGCAGGCATTGCGGATAGCGGTCCTGCAGGTATGCGATCAAGCCTTCGCGCACGCGGCAGCGCAGATCCCAGCACGACGACGAATCGGCCGCGCTGACGAGCGCACGCAACTGCATCGCACGCTCTGTCGCGTCGGTCACCTGCAGCACCTGCACGCGGCCGTCCCACTCGGGCGCCGCATGAACGAGCCGCGCGAGCTCCTCGCGCAGCGGCGCGAGCGGCGTGCGGTAATCGACCGACAGGTAGACGGTGCCGATGATTTCCGAGCTGCTGCGCGTCCAGTTCGTGAACGGGTTCTCGATGATCCACTGCAGCGGCACGACGAGGCGCCGCTGGTCCCACAGCCGCACCGACACGAACGACCCGGTGATTTCCTCGATGCGCCCCCACTCGCCCTGGATCACGACCACGTCGTCGAGCCGGATCGGCTGCGTGAGCGCGATCTGCAGCCCGGCGATCAGGTTGCCGAGCACCGGCCGCGCGGCGATACCGGCGACCAGGCCCGCGACGCCGGCCGACGCCAGCAGGCTCGCGCCGACCTGGCGCACGTTCGGGAACGTCATCAGCGCGGCGCCGGTACCGATGATCACGATCAGCACCATCACGGTCCGCACGAGCACCCTGGCCTGCGTATGGATGCGCCGGGCCTGAAGGTTGTCGGCCGTATCGATCGGATGCGCCTGGATGATGGCGTCGCCGACGCCGGCGGCGAGCCGCACCAGCAGCCACGTGAGCGACACGATGGAGCCAACCGCCGCCGCGGTGCGCATGCCGCGCACGAACGACATGCCGTCGTCCGCCTGGACCCACAGGAATTCGAGCGCCAGCAGCGCGAGCACGACGAGCGACGGCCGGTCGATGTAGCGCAGGATCGCGCTCATCAACGGATACGGCTGCGCGATGCGCTTGACGATGCGTGCGCCGAGACGGTGCACGATCGTGACGACCAGTATGACGATGACCGACACGCCCAGCGTGCCGAGCCACGAATGGAGCGGCGCATCGGTGATGCGCTGCAGTTCCTCGATTGAAATCATCGGCGCCCGTGGGTGATGAGGCGCGCACGCCTCGTCCTGGATGCGTCGGCGACGTCCGGGCCATGCGCAGGCCCCGGACACGGCGTCAGATCAGTTGCCGCTCCTGCAGGGAAACGCCTTGCCGAGACCAAGCGACACCGCGGTGCTCGCGTTGTAGTCGGCCAGCTTCGGATTTTCCGCGATGTACTTGCGCACCGCGTCGGTCATCTGCTGCGCCCGGATGTCGGGCGGCAGGCAGAAATACTGGCCGACCCGCGGCCCGGTCGTGCCGCCGATCGCGTCGATCGTGTTGTAGACGCCGTCGGCAGCGCCTTCGATGTAGGCCGCGCACGACGCCCGCGACTTGACGTCCGTCTTCGCGCACAGCCGGTCGAGATCCGCGCCCGTGAAAGCCGCCGCCGACAACGGCACGGCAAACGCCGCGGCACAAAACATTGCGCGCAACATGGTGTTCCTTATGTCAATGCGGCCCGAGACCGCCTGCTGCCTTGGCCGGCGCGGCGCCGGGACGCCCTGCTCCGGCCGGAATCCGGCCGGGCGGGCACCGTCTGCCGCACCGAAAACCGTCATTTTGCACTCTTTTGTGCATCTGCCGGCGCCGATCCACCCACGCGCTCGGTCCGCTTGCTCAGGATGTCGATCGCGTCCGGCGCCTTGTAGTGCTTCGCGAATTCGAGCGCGGTGATGCCGAGCTGGTTCTTCACCTGCGGGTCGGCGCCCTGGTCGAGCAGCAGGTTGACCGTCGACGCATGGTTGCCGCGTGCCGCCATCATCAGCGGCGTCGTGCCGTTCGGCGACGCGGTATCGATATACGCGTCGTGGTCGAGCAGCAGCTTCACCACGGCGTCCTGGCCGTTGGTGGCCGCGTAGTGCAGCGGCGCCCAGCCCTTCTTGCTGACTTCCGCACCCTTGTCGATCAGCAGCTTGGCGAGGCCGACATCGCCGTTCAGCGACGCGAGCATCAGCGCGTTTTCGCCGGCCTTGTCTTCCTTCTCGAGATCGACGTTCGGCGTCGTGGCAAGCGCCGCCGCGACCTTGTCGGACTTCTCGCGCGCGGCGATCACGATCAGCGGGTCGCCGTTCGGCGCAATCGTGTTCGGGTCGAGCTTGCCGCTCTTGAGCTGCTTGCCGATGTCGGCGATGTCGTCGAACTTGACGGCCTTGACGATCGCATCGAGCGATTCGGCATGCGCGCCGGCTGCCGCGAACAGGCCGCTCGCGACGAGCGCGGCGGCAACGAGTGCACGTTTCGGCAGAGGGTTGATCGGCTTCGTCATTGTTGTGGGCTCCTTCCCTGGGTTGTCGGCTGCGCGCACGTCGTTAGCGGGCGATCTTGAACAGCCGGAAAAAGTTCTGCGTCGTCGCGTCGGCCAGCGCCTCGACGGCGATGCCGCGCTCGGATGCGATAAAGCGTCCGACATGGCTGACGTACGCAGGTTCATTCGGCTTGCCGCGATACGGCACCGGCGCGAGGTACGGCGAGTCGGTCTCGATCAGCAGCCGGTCGAGCGGCACGCGCCGCGCGACGTCCTGCACGTCGGTCGCGTTCTTGAACGTGACGATGCCCGACAGCGAGATGTGGAAGTTCTGCGCGAGCGCCTGCTCGGCCACCGGCCACGGCTCGGTGAAGCAGTGCATCACGCCGCCCGGCACGTCCGCGCGCTCCTCGGCCATGATCCGCAGCGTGTCCTCCGACGACGAGCGCGTGTGGATGATCAGCGGCTTCATCGTCGCGGTCGCCGCGCGGATATGCGTGCGAAAGCGTTCGCGCTGCCATTCCATGTCGGCGATCGAGCGGCCTTCGAGACGGTAGTAGTCGAGGCCCGTTTCGCCGATCGCGACGACCTTCGGGTGCGCAGCCAGCTCGATGAGCTCCGCGAGCGTCGGCTCGCGCATGTCCTCGTGATCGGGATGCACGCCGACCGACGCATAGACGTTGTCGTGCGCGTCCGCAATCGCCAGGACCTCCGGCAGCGTCTCGAAATCAACGGATACGCACAGCGCGTGCGTGACGTCGTGCTCGCGCATGTTCTCGAGAACGGCCGGCAGGCGGTCGGCCAGGCCCTTGAAATTGATATGGCAGTGAGAGTCGACGAACATCGTGTTTCCTAATACGTAAGGCGGGCGCTCATGCGCGCGCCGGCATGCGGCAACGGGCGGCGTTCGCGGGCCGGCCGGCCACGGTCGCGTCGCGGCGTGGGCCGGTCATCGTTTCGCAACCCGCAAGAAACAATGCCGGATCACGCGAACATTTCCCGGTATCCAAGAAACAATTCCTCGAATACGAGCCGCGCGTTGAGCGGATGGTTCTCGACCGTCCGCTGCCGCGTCACGGCCTTCATGAAGCGGGCGAACGCGTTCGCATCGACCGCCTCCGCGCAACGCGCGAGCGCCGCCGCGTGCGTCGGGAAGTAGCGCGGCGCGCCCGCCATCCGCTGGGCGAGCAGATCGTACAGCCAGCGCTGCAGCCAGCCGAGCACCAGCGGCACCGGCAGCTTCTGCAGCGTCTCGCCGCACGCGAACGGATCGCAGGCCGCACCGGCCGCGAGCTGCCCGAGCGTGTAGTCGCGCAGCGGGCGGTTCTCGTCGCTCGCGAGCGCCAGCGCGGCGAGCGGCGCGCCGCCGGCCTCGGCAAGCAGCGCGGGCGCATGCTCGACGCCCTGCGCGGCCAGCCAGGCCGCGGCCGCGTCGGGCGCCGGCACGGCCATCGGCCACTGCCGGCAGCGGCTGATGATCGTCGGCAGCAGGCGGTCGATGCGCGCCGACACGAGCAGGAACACGACGCCGGACGGCGGTTCCTCCAGCGTTTTCAGCAACGCGTTCGACGCGGCGACGTTGAGCGCCTCGGCCGGATACAGCACGACGACGCGCGCGCCGCCGCGGTGCGAACCGACCCCGCAGAAGTCGAGCAGCGCACGCACCTGCTCGATCTTGATTTCCTTGCTCGGCGCCCGCGTCTTCTTGCCGCCTTCGTCCGCGTCGGCCGCCTTCGCGTCGTCCGCGGCGCCCGGCGCCTCGCCCGCCAGCGCCTCGGGCAGCACGATCCGGTAGTCCGGATGGTTGCCCTGCGAGAACCAGGTGCAGGCCGCGCAGGTGCCGCACGGCTCGCCGTTCGGCTGCGGCGATTCGCACAGGAAGCCCTGCGCGAGATGCTGCGCGAACTGCAGCTTGCCGATCCCGGCCTGGCCATGCAGCAGCAGCGCGTGCGGCCATTGTGCACGCAGCTGCTGCAGGCGGTTCCAGTCGTCGGTCTGCCACGGATAGATCATGTGGTGCGTTCCTTGCGAATTACAGCGCGGCGAGCACGCGTTCGAGCTGCTGGCGGATTTCGGGGATCGTCTGCGTCGCGTCGACGATCGCGAAGCGGTGCGGCGCCTCTTCCGCACGCCGCAGGTATTCGCCGCGCGTGCGCGCGAAGAACGCGTCGGACTCGCTTTCGAACTTGTCGGGCATGCGCGCGGCGCCGCGGCGCTCGCTCGCGACCTGCGGCGCGACATCGAACAGCACCGTCAGGTCGGGCTGGAAGCCGCCCTGCACCCAGCGCTCGAGCGTCTCGAGCTTGTCGCGCGGCAGCCCGCGGCCGCCGCCCTGGTACGCGAACGTCGCATCGGTGAAGCGATCGGACACGACCCAGTCGCCGCGCGCGAGCGCCGGCTCGATCACGAGCGCGAGATGCTCGCGGCGCGCGGCGAACATCAGCAGCGCTTCCGTCTCGAGATCCATCGGCTGGTTCAGCAGGATCTCGCGCAGTTTCTCGCCGAGCTGCGTGCCGCCCGGCTCGCGGGTGACGACGACCTGCCGGCCGGCCGCAGCCAGCTTGCCCTGGAGGCGTTCGCAGAACCATTGCAGGTGGGTGGTCTTCCCCGCCCCGTCGATCCCTTCGAACGTGATGAATTTACCGCTCGCCATTATTGACCTCGTATGTACTTGTCCACGGCCTTGTTGTGGTCGCCGAGCGTGTCCGAGAACACGCTCGTGCCATCGCCTTTCGCGACGAAATAGAGCGCGCTCGTCTGTGCCGGATTGATCGCCGCCTGCAGCGCGGCCACCCCCGGCAACGCGATCGGCGTCGGCGGCAGCCCGCGTCGGGTGTAGGTATTGTAAGGAGTGTCGGCCTGCAGGTCGCGCTTGCGCAGACGGCCGTCGTACGCGTCGCCGAGCCCGTAGATCACCGACGGATCGGTCTGCAGCGGCATGCCGATGCGCAGCCGGTTCGCGAATACGGCCGCGACGAACGCGCGATCGGCCGCGTGGCCCGTTTCCTTTTCGACGATCGACGCGATCGTCAGCGCTTCGTAAGGCGTCTTGTACGGCAGGCCTGGCACGCGTGCCGCCCAGGCCTCGTCCAGACGCGTCTGCATCAGATGGTACGCGCGCCGGTAGATGTTCAGGTCGCTCGTGCCCTTGTCGAACAGATAGGTGTCGGGGAAGAACAGCCCCTCGCCGCTGCCGCGTTGCACCGCGTTATCCGACGCGCCGATCGCGCGCAGCAGCTCGGCATCGCTCATGCCTGCCGTCGCGTGCGCGAGATCGGGGTTCGTGTCGAGTTCCGCGCGCATCCGCTTGAAGGTCCAGCCTTCGATGATCGTCGCGACATACTCGTTCACGTCGCCGCGCGCGATCTTCTGCAGGACCTCGTAAGGCGTGATGCCGGTCTTGAATTCGTAGTTGCCGGACTTGAGCCGGCTCGACAGCCCGAGCACGCGCGTCATCGCGACGAAACCGAGCGGCTCGACCGGCACGCCGCCGCGCTTGAGCTGCAGCGCGACGCTCTTCACGGTGCTGCGCGGCTTGATCGTGACGTCGAGCGATGCCGAACCCAGCAGCAGCGGCCGGGTTGCCCAGTAATACCCGCCGCCCGCGCCGGCAGCGGCCACAACGACGGCCAGCGCCACGATCGTCGCGGCGCATTTCTTCAGTAGGGACATGGAAACGTGACTCAGGTAAGACCCATATAATACTTGCTCGCCTTCGTCAAAGTCAGGGTTGACTGTTCCCTCATTCCATGAGCACATCGTTCGTTTCACCGGCTGCCCAGGCCGCACCTGCCTCGCTCCCCGTTTTCCCCCGCCCGTCCGCCGCCGATTTCGACGCGCCGGGCGCCTGCATGCCGCTGCCGCAGTTCGGCGTGATCGACGTGGCCGGCGACGACGCCGCAACGTTCCTGCACAGCCAGCTCACCAACGACATCGAACATCTCGACGCCGCGACTGCGCGGCTGTCCGGCTATTGCTCGCCGAAGGGCCGTCTCCTCGGCTCGTTCCTCACGTGGCGCGCCGGCCACGGCGTGCGCCTGCTGGTGTCGAAGGACGTGCAGCCCGCCGTGCAGAAGCGGCTGTCGATGTTCGTGCTGCGCGCGAAAGCGAAGCTGACCGATGCAAGCGACGCGCTCGCGGTGGTCGGGTTCGCAGGTGACGTGCGCGACGCGCTGTCGGGCATCTTCGACGCGCTGCCGGACGGCGTGCACGTGAAGGTCGACGGCCCGGCCGGCACGCTGATCCGCGTGCCCGATGCGGCAGGCCGCAAGCGCTACCTGTGGATCGGCCCGCGCGCGGAAGTCGACGCACGCATCGCCGCGCTCGGCGATACGCTGCCGGTCGTGTCGCCGGCCGTATGGGACTGGCTCGACATCCGCGCGGGCGAACCGCGCATCACGCAGCCTGCCGTCGAACAGTTCGTGCCGCAGATGGTCAACTTCGACGTGATCGACGCCGTTAACTTTCGCAAGGGGTGCTACCCGGGCCAGGAAATCGTCGCGCGCAGCCAGTACCGCGGCACGATCAAGCGCCGCACCGCCCTCGCGCACATCGCCGGCGAGACCGATACCGTGCATGCCGGCGTCGAGCTGTTCCACAGCGACGATCCCGGCCAGCCGTGCGGGATGATCGTCAACGCGGCGGCCGCGCCCGCGGGCGGTGTCGACGCGCTCGTCGAGATCAAGCTCGCCGCGCTCGACAACGGCACGGTGCACCTCGGTTCGGCCGACGGTCCGGCGCTCGCGTTCGATACGCTGCCGTACGCGTGGCCGACGGAAGCGTGACGCACTGACAACCCGTTCGCGCGCCGGCTCGCGAGTCGCAGCCGGTGCCCGATGTTTCCTGCGAGAGATTCACCCGATGTGTCTGATTGCCTTCGACTGGCAGCCCGATGCCGCCGCCGGTCCCGTCTTTACCCTCACCGCCAACCGCGACGAGTTCTTTCGTCGGACCAGCGCGCCGCTCTCGTGGTGGGAAGATGTACCGGGCGTGCTGGCCGGCCGCGATCTCGAAGCGGGCGGCACATGGCTCGGCGTATCGCGGGACGGCCGTTTCGCCGCGCTGACGAACTACCGTGCGCCGTTCGACATCCGCGCGGGTGCCCCCACCCGCGGCAAGCTCGTGTCCGATTTCCTCGGCGGCCCGTCCGTTGCGCCGCTCGACTACCTCGGGCAGCTGGCCGAGCATGCGGCCGTCTACAACGGCTTCAACCTGCTCGTCGGCGACTGGCGGCGGCGTGAACTCGCGTGGTTCTGCAATCGCGCACCCGAAGGCGAAAGCAGTGTCGCCGCACCGGTCGCGATCGCGCCCGGCGTGCATGCACTGTCGAATGCGCGGCTCGATACGCCCTGGCCGAAAGTGGTACGCAAGCGCGCGGAACTCGGCACGCTGCTCACCGACAATCCGACCCCGTCGCTCGACGAACTGATTGCGCTGATGCGCGACCCGCATGTCGCGGACGACGACGCGCTGCCGCACACGGGCATTCCGATCGAGCGCGAGCGTGCGCTGTCGGCCGCGTTCATCGAGACCCCCGAATACGGCACGCGCGGCACGACTGCGCTGCGCGTCACGATGAAGGAAGGCGTGCGGCTGACGGTCGAGATCAAGGAACGTTGCGACGACGACGGCTCGCACCGCACCGTCCGCCCGGGCACGTTCGAGCGCGCGTTCACGTTCGACCTCGACGCGACCCCGCCGCGCTGAGCACGCGAGCGGGCGCCGCGCTACGGCGCGCGCGCCATCTCGACGTGCGGCACGCCGGCTTCGACGAACGGTTCACCGACTGCCGCGAAGCCGTGCCGCAGGTAGAACGACACGGCCGAATCCTGCGCATAGAGCCGCACGACGATTTCACCACGCCGCCGCGCCGCATCCAGCAGCGCGTTCAGCACGGCCGACCCGACGCCCTGCCCGCGCGCGTCGGCCAGCACCGCGACGCGGCCGATCGTGCCTGACGGCAGCAGCCGCCCGGTCGCGACCGCACGGCGGACGCCCGTCGACGCATCGATCCGGTATGCCACCGCATGCAGCGACAGCAGATCGTCGTCGTCGAGCTCCCATTCCGGCGGAATCTGCTGCTCGCGCACGAACACCGCGTCGCGGATCCGCGCGGCGTCGCCGCCCAGTGCCGTCCAGTCACCCGTTTCCACCACGCCGTCCGTCATCGCTGCTCTCCACGCGGCGCGCTCGCCGTCAAGCGCCCGTCGTCAAACGTCGTCGAATGCGGCTTTCAGCGCCGCGACCGCGTCGGCATGCGCGGCCCGTACCTCGGGCACGTAGCCGCCCATCTTGAAGAACTCGTGGATCATCCCCGCGTAGCAGACCAGCGTGACCGCGTTGCCCGCCGCACGCAACTTCTCCGCATAGGCGGCGCCCTCGTCGCTCAGCGGATCGTATTCGGCCGTCGCGATCCACGCCGGCGCGACGCCCGCGAACGACGGCGCGTCGCGCGTGCCGTCGAGCGGCGCAAAACGCCAGTCGTCTCGGTCCGCCCGATCGCGCACGTATTGTGTGAAGAACCACTGGATCGTGTCCTGCGTCAGCAGGTAGCCGTTCGCGAGCCGTGCGTGCGATTCGGTGTCCTGGAAGCCCGTCACGCCCGGGTAGATCAGCATCTGCAGCGCCAGGCGAATGCCTGCGTCGCGCGCGAGCACCGCGCAGACAGTCGCGAGCGTGCCGCCCGCGCTGTCGCCACCGACCGCCAGCCGTTCGGCATCGATGCCGAACGTGGCGGCTTCGCGATGCAGCCATTGCAATGCGTCGTCGGCGTCATTCACGGCGGTCGGGAACCGGTGTTCGGGCGCGAGCCGGTAGCCGACCGACAGCACCGCACACTGCGCATCGTGCGCGAACATCCGGCACAGCGCATCGTGCGTATCGACGCTGCCGACCGTGAAGCCGCCGCCGTGGTAATAGACCAGCGCGGGCAGCGGCTCCGCCAGGCTCGGCGCGACCGGCAGGTACAGCCGTGCACCGATCGTGCGGCCGTCGCGCGTCGGCACGACGCATTCCTCGACCGAATGCATCGGCGCCGATGCGACGTCGAGGATCGGCGCGCTCTTCTCGTACGCGGCGCGCGCCTGCTGTGGCGTCTGGTGATGGTAGGACGGACGTTTCGCACGCTCGATCATGTCGAGCACCTGGGCGATCTTCGGATTCAGCGGCATCGGTTGAGGACGGCGCCTGCGCGACGCCGTGAACGGACAAGCGTGCATGATGCCATGCGCGCGTCGTGCGAGCGTGGCGCGCCGTGCGTTTCGAAATTCCGGTGCGCCAATGCGCTCCATAAAACAAAACAGCCCTGCCTGTGAAGAGGCAGGGCCGTGCGTCCGGGCGCTTACGCGTCGCTCGGGCCGGGCTGGGCGTCCGGCGCCGTGCGCGAGCGTTGCCGCTTGATGTCGCGGCCCACCGCGAGCCGCCGCATGTACTTGAACGTACCGAGCGCCTTCGCGACGAAATTGCCGTCACTGTCGCGCACTTCGCCTTCGCAGTAGGCCATCGTCGTCGAGCGATGCATCACGCGTCCGTAAGCGCGCAACTCGCCGCGCCCCGGCTGCATGAAGTTCACCTTCATCTCGACCGTGACGACGCCGATACCGTCGTCGGTCAGGCTGCGCGCCGCCATCGCAAGCGCGATGTCCGCGAGCGTCATCGTCACACCACCGTGCGCGATGCTCCACGTGTTCATGTGCCGCTCTTCGAGCGGCAGCACAATCTCGCTTGCGCCGTCCTTCGCGGACACGAGCTGCACACCGAGCATGTCGACGAACGGGCTTTCGATCGACGGGCCGTCCGTCGGGGTTGCCGCGTCGCTCATCGTGCGCTGTCGACGATGTAGTCGACGCACTCGCGCGACTCGGCCACCGCGACGACGAATTTCTTCACTTCCTGGTGAACCGGGTGCACCTGGTAGGCGTCGAGCGCGGCCTTGTCCGTGAAATCGGACACGAGCACGATGTCGGCGGTGGCGTCGAGGCCCGGCGTCGCCACGCCGACGTCGATCTGCAGCGTGCCCGGCACGAGGTCGCGGCAGCCTTCGAGCTTTTCCTTCAGCTTCAGCGCGTTCTGGGCGCGCGTCGCGCCTTCGGCCGATTCCTTCAACTTCCACATGACGATATGTCGGATCACTTCGGTTGCTCCTGTTCGTTCTGGTTCGGCGACTTGCCTGTCACCCTTGCCAATCGGGCATCTTACGCCCTTTCGCCGTTGGCTCGCGTTCGCTGGAAATTGCGTCCGGTCGAGAAAGATGCGGGTAATGAAGCGGGTATCGTTTCGATCACCCGACGACGATACCGGCTTTGTCACCGTGCCACTTGACGACAACAAGATCCGACAAGCAAAGGCAGACGACAAGCCTACCAAACTTGCCGACATCAATGGACAGGATCTGTTGGTGTATCCATCCGACTCCAGGCTCAGGCGATACACGTACAGAATGGACGGGAAGGAGAATCTCTTTGCTATCGGCGAATGTCGCAGCATCAGCCTTCAAGACGCGCGTGCTGAATGCGACGATGCCCGCGAGTTCGTCAAGAAGGGACTGCACCCGTCCCATATGCGACAGGACGTCCTGTCGGCGCGGATCAATGCAGGCAAAGCACGTTTTCGAGCAATCAGCGACGAGTGGCTGGAGAAGAAGTGAACGACGTGGACTGAGCGACTCTTTGGCGAGATGCTGCGCATGCTCGAAACCGATGCGTACCTGTACATCGGGAACCGCCCCGTGCGCTCGGTCACCGCAAACGATGTGCTCGCTTTGATGTCGCGGCGAAGAGCGTGGCCCCCCTTCCCTAGCGAATTTGGCGACCGATGCCCACGTACCCGGCGCTACGACCGTCAACGATCTGAACCCTCACGCCGAGCGACCGAATCTGCACCGCAATCATCACCGTCATATAGAATGGTGCGCTTTGCCCGTACTCCTATGTGGTTCAAGAACCTTCAGCTTCATCGTCTTCCGGCACCTTGGGCCGTTACCCCCGATCAGATGGAAAAATGGCTGGCGCCCCACGCGTTTCAGCCGGGCAACAGCGTCGAGATGCAGAGCCAAGGATGGGCGTCGCCGCGTGACGACGGCGCGCTCGTATATTCGATCAACCGGCAGATGTTGCTGACGTTTCGTGCCGAGAAGAAGCTGCTCCCGGCGTCGGTCGTCAATCAGGTGACCAAGGACCGCGCGCTCGAAGTCGAGGAGCAGCAGGGCTTCAAGGTAGGGCGAAAACAGATGCGCGAACTCAAGGAGCAGGTGACCGACGAACTGCTCCCGCGCGCATTCACCATTCGCCGCGATACCCGCGTGTGGATCGATACGGTGAACGGCTGGCTCGTCATCGATGCGGCGTCACAGGCGCTTGCCGACGACGTTCGCGGCCTGCTCGTCAAATCGATCGATCAGTTGCCGCTCGCCGGTGTTCAAGTGGTGCGTTCGCCGGTCGCCGCGATGACGGATTGGCTGTTGTCCGGCGAGGCGCCGGGCGGATTCACCGTGGACCAGGACGCCGAGTTGCGCTCGAGCGGCGAAGGCGGCGCCACGGTGCGATACGTCGGCCACGCGCTGGAAGCGAACGACATGCGCCGGCACATCGAGGCCGGCAAACAATGCATGCGCCTTGCGATGACCTGGGACAACCGGATCTCCTTCGTGCTGACGCCGTCGCTGACGATCAAGCGCGTTACGCCGCTCGACGTGATCAAGGAAGCGGCGGATCCGACCGCGCAGAACGACGCTGAACGCTTCGACTCGGATGTCACGCTGATGACCGGTGAATTGGGGCGGATGTTCACCAGTCTCATCGATATCCTGGGCGGCGAGCAGCGCGACTCGGTTCCTCAGGCGGCAGCAGCCTGAACGCCGTCGGCGGCCGAGAAACCTCGCCCCGCCCGCGACGGCGAGGTTTCGAGCCCGCGCGACAGAAAGTGCTGTCCGCGCGTACCACTCCCCGTCAGGCCCTGTCGAAGGCGTCGAGCGTGCGCGCGGAATAGACCAGCGTGGCGCCGGCATTCAGATGGATCGCGACGCCGAGCGCTTCCGACAGTTCGTCGACCGTCGCACCTGCCTTCTTCGCTTCGCTTGCGTGGAATGCAATGCAACCGTCACAACGCGTGGTCACGGCAACAGCAAGGGAGATCAGTTCCCTTGTCTTTGCATCCAGGAAATTGGTCTTCTCACCAGCCTGACCAAGCGACACAATGCCTTTCATCGTGTCCGGGGCGAGCGTCGAGAATTCCCTGAATCGCCGCACAAGTTGCTCACGATACTCGTTCCAATCGACCATCATTTTTCTCCGTTACACAGACACTTGGATGGATTGAGCAATGGACGCGACGGCGTCGCGATAATCGACGATCGCATCGCGCATCCTTTCGAGCGCGCGTTGCACCTGGACGCGCGGGCACGCGAGATTGAGCCGTACGCGGCAACGACCGTTTTCGACAAACATCTCGCCACCCTCGAGAATGACCCCGGCCTTTTCCAGAAAGAATCTGGTCAGATTCACTGACTCGTCGAAGTAGGCATGCAGGTCTATCCACGCCAGGTACGTTGCATCAGGCACACGGAATCCGGCCTCGGGCAGATGCTCGTTCAGAAATTGTCGTGTCCATGCAAAGTTACCGTCCAGGTACGAGCACAACGCCTCCAGCCACGGTGCGCCATCTCTGTACGCACCCGTCGCGGCTGCCAGACTGAGCGGATTCACAAACGGGTAATGCCGCCGCTTCCATGCGTCGCGCAATTCCGGATCGGGGATGATCACCGTCGCAATCATCATCCCGGCCAGGTTGAAGGTCTTGCTGACGGCCATGCACGTGATGATGTCCCTGCTTTTAGGAAACAGCTTGGCCAACGGCGTGTGACTGCGACCGGCTCTGAGCAGATCGCAATGGATCTCGTCGGAAACGATCTTGACGCCGTTCGCGATACAAAGCTCACCCATGCGACGCAGTTCGTCGTCGGTCCAGATGCGGCCGGTCGGGTTGTGCGGATGACAAAGGAAAAACAGCTTGACCGCCGGATCGCTGACCTTTGACGCGAAGTCGTCGAAGTCAATTGCGTATTCGCCGTCGTCGGACACGAGCAAGCATGACGTCACGAACTCACGATCGCGTTGAACCGTCGCATGCTTGAAGTAGCCATAGGCCGGCGCCAGGGTGAGTACCTTGTCGCCGGGTTGGCATATGTACTCGACCAGACCGAAGAGTGCCGGTATGACGCCCAGCGACACCTGCATCTCATCGCGCGTGAAGCGCCAGTCGTACCGCTCGACACACCAGGCATGGAAAACCTGATAGAGCTGATCGTCGAAGTTCATCGTGTAGCCGAAGACCGGATGCCTCAAGCGTTCAGCGATCGCGTCGAGCGCTGCATCCGGTGCAGCAAACTGCATGTCGGCGACCCACATCGAGATCAATTCTTCCGTCGGTCTGCCAAGCGACGGGCGGGCACCATCGGCCCCGAAGAGGTAGTTTTCGAAGCCCTCTTCCGCCAAGGCATTGGTGCCACGGCGGGAAATCAAGCGGTCAAAGTCGTATCCCATGTGTGTTCACTCGTTAAATGAAAATGGCACGCAACCGACATCCGTCGTGTTGCCCCGAAGTCAGTTGAGATGCGACCGTTGCCGCGCGTACGTGAAATACACCACGAGCCCGATCGCGAGCCAGACCAGAAACGCGATCCACGTCGTGGCTTGCAGGAAGGCCGTCAGCGTGATGCAGAATGCAATCGCGAGGATCGGGACGAGCGGCACAGCCGGGCAGCGAAATGCGCGCGGGAGATCGGGCCGGGTCTTGCGCAGAATGATGACGGCGACGGAAATCAGGCTGAACGCCGCCAGCGTTCCGATGTTGATCAGTTCGGTCAACACGTTGAGCGGTACGACCGCTGCGACCAGGCCGAACAGAATTCCGACGATCCAGGTCGCGAAGAACGGCGTGCCGAGATTGGCATGAACGCTCGACAGTCGCTTCGGCAGCAGGCCATCGCGAGACATCGCAAACACGATGCGCGTCTGGCCGTAGGTCATCACGAGAATGACGGTGGTCATGCCGAGAATCGCGCCGAGATCGACGAATCCGGCGACCCAATTCTCTCCCGCGTATTGGAGCGCAAGCGACACAGGGTGGTCGACACCCAGGAACTTTTGGTATGGAACGATGCCGGTCATGATTGCGGACACGACCACGTACAACACCGCACACACCGCCAGCGATCCGATGATGCCGATCGGCAGATCCCGCGCAGGTCGCTTCACTTCCTCGGCGGCGGACGTCACCGCGTCGAAACCGATGAACGCGAAAAACACCAGTGCCGCAGCGCTGAATACGCCCGAGTAACCGAAGGGCGTAAACGGATGCCAGTTCACCGGTTGAACGTGACGTGCGCCGACGACGATGAACAACAGGACGACACCGACCTTCAACCCCACCATCACGTTGTTGATCCGGGCCGATTCCCGCATCCCGAGCGACAACATGGCGGTCAACACCAGCATGATCAGGAATGCCGGAAGGTTGAACCACGTCTGGACGCCGGGAATGGCGCCGGGAGCGGCCGAGAGCGCGGCCGGCAGATGCAGCCCGAATCCGCCGATGAGCGACTGAAAGTACCCTGACCAGCCCACCGACACCGCAGAACTCGCCAGGCCGTACTCGAGCATCAGGTCCCAGCCGATCATCCATGCCACCAACTCGCCCATCGTGGCATAGCTGTAGGTATAGATCGAACCCGCCACCGGCACCGACGACGCGAATTCCGCGTAGCACATCGCCGCGAATCCGCACGCGAGCGCCGCGATCACGAACGAGATGGTCAACGCCGGGCCGGCGGTCAGCGCCCCGGTGCCGGTCAGCACGAAGATGCCGGTACCCACAATCGCGCCGATCCCCATCAGGATGAGATCGAATGGCCCCAACACCTTTTTCAGGCCATGTGGCGCGTGACTGGCTGCGACCATCGCCGCAAGATCCTTGGTTCTGAACAAACTCAACTGACTCCTCCATTTCTTTTATGTGGGCGGCCTGACCCGTCTTGAGGCTCGGCCATTCGAACTTGGCGGACGTCGTTCAGAGGCGCCGATGGCACCCTGCCCGCCCGCTCCCGTTCGGTTAATGATCGTCGATGGAACGGTTAATAGGATTTCTCGAACGCAAGCCGTTTGTCGGATCGAGAAAATATAATTAACCGGCTTGGGTTCGATACTGGCCGGTCCTAAGGACGGCATGCTGGGGGCTTTTTTACGTGCCAGCGTGCGCGGGCCAGGATGCACACAGCGACCGAGGGGAACACGAGATGACGGATCTGGACGACACCGACCGGAAGATTCTGGAATTGCTGCAGGCCGACGGCCGACTCGCAAACGCGGAAATTGCGGAACGGGTTGGATTGTCAGCGCCCGCTTGCTGGAAGAGGCTCAAGCGGCTGGAGACGCGGGTGATCCAGGGCTATCACGCAACCTTGAATCAGCAGGAGCTCGGGCTGGGACTGTTTGCCTTCATCAACATCATGCTCGACAGTCACTCCGAGAAGGCGATGCGTACGTTCGAAGCTGGAGTGATGGCCCTTCCCAACGTGGTGGCCTGCCACAACGTGTCGGGCAAATACGACTATCTGCTACAGGTGGTCGTCCGCGACATGGAGTCCTTTCATCAACTCGCGATGCACCGTATCCGCACCCTAGGCAACATCAAGGAGATGTACACCGGCTTTTCGCTCAAGGAGATCAAGCGCTCAACGAGCCTTCCTCTTTGACGCCTGGATCGCCCTGGTCGTGGCCATATGTCGGATCACTTCGTTTGCGCCTGTTCGTGTTGATCCGCCGTTCCGGCTGAAACACTTGCCGGTCACGCATGTTCCACCGCCCCGCCATTCGCTCGCGCCCCGGACAGCGCAGCCGCGTGCTGAAAGGCAGGGATCGAGCGGGCATCAGCCGCGACTCACTTGATCAGGCGCAGCACATCGCGAAAACGCGGATGACGGCTGGAGCCCAGCCATTCGAACGCGATCATCTCGACCGTCGCGATTTGCGCCCCCGCCGCCCCGAGCCGAGCGATCCCCGCGTCCCGGTCGATCGTCTTGCGCGACCCCACGGCATCGCTGACCACCGTGACTTTGCGGCCGCTGCGCAACAGCCCGAACGCCGTTTGCAACACGCACACGTGCGCCTCGCAACCGGCGACGATGACGCTATTGCGCCCGGCCGGCAATGCATCGACCAGGCCTTCCGCGCACGCGTCGAAATGATCCTTGACGACGGTGTTCGAGCACAGCTCCTTGATCTCCGGTACGTTCCGGCCCAGCTGGACGGGGCTCTGCTCGGTACCCATCACCGGCACGCCGACTATCTGCGCGATACGGGCAAGTCGGACAGCCTGCGCGACGACGGATACCCCTTCGTGGATGGCTGGCATCAGCCGCGCCTGAAAATCTACCAATACGACCACTGAATCGTCGGACACGTGCAGCACGGCGCATTCTCCGGAGTGAAGGTGACGTCACCCGCCATCGACCATCGATGAAGGGTCGCTCTGTCGCAAAATCGTCAGTCCCGCAAAAGACGGATATCGAATCGCATCAGTGGCCGACTGCGTCGATTCGATAAACGATGGCGGGCCCCCAGCCTACCAAACTTGCCGACGTCGTTGGCGCGATCGCATGGCGTCCGGTTCCCCGGATCATCCGCCGGTCCGGTCGCTGGAACGCCGGTTGCTCATCGCTCCGCATTGCCGAATCCATCGCATTCCGCGCCTTCCGTTTGCACCGCCCAAGACACGGCAACAGGCGAACCGTCACGATTCAATTCCGGCTCGTAATCAATCGCCAATACGGATATTGATTGCCAATCCATTTTCACCAAAATCGATAATCAGCGCACCTCCATGTCCTCATGAATTCGCATATTTTACCGACCCGACAGGCAATAATTGCGACCTCATTTCAGAGCATTATTCGAAAACCCTGAAATCATTATTGACTTCGACTTTATCCGAACTTTAGAATCCCCTACGACGGCTTACATTTCGTTTTTCGCGCCGCACACACCAGCGCCGGTACTGTACCGAAACGCCAGCAGAGAAGTTTTCCGTGCCCAGCCGGGGCATCGCCTCCTTTTGTTTTCAATTCCGGCATTAACCGCCAACCGGTTATTTCTCATTCAGTTCGCCTCAGAATCACGTCCTGATTAATTCCATCATTTCCAGGAATTATGCAATTCCGGACGCAGCAGACCGAGCACCCGCTCATTCGATAATTCCCATAAAAATCGCCAGTCATCAGGAGGGACATCAACATGCATTGCCTTGTGAAGTCGCTGTGTCTCGGATTCATCTGCGCCAGCCTGCTCGCGGCCTGCAACGACGACGACGTCAAATCGAGCAATCCGCCGTCGAACACCGCCGCGCTGTCGTTCCGGATGGACACCGGCGGCCAGATCAACGCGTTCTACCGGCAGGACAACGTCGCCGCGCACCTGCTGGTACGCTCGTCGACGAAACCCCGCCTGCTCGTGGTCTTCCCCGCCGGCAACAGCGGCACGGGGCTGTGGTTCGACGACACCGCGCAGCCGGTGAACTGGAGCCTCGACACGCCGCCGTCCGCGCTGTCGGCACCCGACACGCACGGCCGCCCGCTGTACGGCATCGGTGCCGACGTGTCGGTGGACACCGACACGCTGACGATCCGCCAGGGCGTGCTCAGCAACGTGCGCTTCCTGCGCGACTTCAACGGCGGTGCAACGATTCCGCAGCAGATCCTCACCGCGCCGACGGTCCAGGGCAGCGCCGCGCAATGGCAACGCGACCGGATCGACGGCGCGCCCGGCTACTCACTGCGCATCACGCTGCGCGACGGCGGCAGCATCGCGCCGGCAGCGGGCGGCAAGCTCGTCCTGAGCGCCCCGGCGGGCTCGCACACGCTGCGGCTGCATGTCGATGCGCTGTCGGGCGAGACGCCGTTGTCGCCGATCACGCGCGCCGACCTGCTCGCGCCATCGGTGAACCCTGACCCGGTAAGCCAGAACGTGCTCGAGTTCCTGAGCTTCCACGACAAGCTGCTGGCCGGCTCGTGGCAGTACGACACCTACTTCGGCCGCGACACGCTGATCTCGGTGCGCATGCTGATGCCCGTACTCGAACCCGCGGCGATCGAGGCCGGCCTGTCGTCGGTGCTGGGCCGGCTGTCGACCGATGGCAAGGTCGCGCACGAGGAAGGCATCGGCGAATTCGCGCTCGTCGACAACCAGAAGAACGGGCGGCCGAACGATCCGACGCCGACCTACGACTACAAGATGATCGACAGCGACTACCTGCTCGCGCCGATCGCGGCCGCGTGGCTGATCGACGATACGCGCGGCCAGGCCCGCGCGGCCGCCTATCTCGCGCAGCGCGGCAGCGACGGGCAGACCCATGGCAGCCGTCTGGTCGTCAACCTGCTGCATGTCGCGACGACCGCGCAGCCGTTCGCGCAGCAGCCGACAGTCGCGAACCTGATCCACCTGCGGCCCGGCGAGATCGTCGGCAACTGGCGCGACAGCACCGACGGGCTCGGCGGCGGCGTCTACCCGTATGACGTGAATGCCGTGCTCGTGCCGGCCGCGCTTCGCGCAGCGAACGCGTTCCTCACGCGCGGGCTGCTCGACCCTTACCTGGATGCCGGACAACGCGCGACGCTCGCCAACACGGCGAACCAGGCAGCCACCTGGGAAACCCAGGCGCCGCCGCTGTTCCAGGTCAGCGTGCCGGCCGCGCAGGCAGCCACCGACGTGTCGGCCTATGCGCCGTCCGCGGGCGTGCCGGCCGGCGCTGCACCGGGCACACCGCTGTCGTTCTACGCGCTGTCGCTCGATCAGCAGGGCAACCCGATTCCGGTGATGAATTCGGACGGCGGCTTCGCGCTGCTGTTCGGCACGCCGCCGGACGATACGCTTCAGCGGATCGTCACCGACGTCACGCGGCCGTTCCCGACCGGGCTCGTGACCGATGCCGGCATGCTGATCGCGAACCCCGCGTATGCAAGCCAGGCGCTGTGGCCGAAGTTCACCAGTTCCGCGTATCACGGCACGGTGATCTGGTCCTGGCAGCAGGCGATGTGGGTGGCCGGGCTCGATCATCAGCTCGCGCGCCAGGACCTGTCGGCCGCGACGCGCGCGCTGCTCACGCAGGCGCGGCAGACGATCTGGCAGGTGATCTCGAACGGACGCGACATGCGGACGTCGGAAATGTGGACGTGGTCCTACGTGAACGGCAAGTACCAGACCGATGCGTTCGGCACGCGCAGCGCGGATGCGACCGAGGCGAACGCCGCACAACTGTGGAGCACCACGTATCTCGCGATCCGCGATCCGCAGCAGCGCACGGGCAAGTACTGGTGGCAGGCGTCGCAGCAGATGCAGGATGCTCAGCCGAAGAAGAGCGCGGCGGCTCTGGCAACGCGGTAGCGGATCGCCAGTCGCGTGCTGACCGGGTATGCAAAAGCCCCGAGGGCGCTACCGCCTCCGGGGCTTCCTTAGAGATCGAGGCGCTCGACACAGCCTCTGTGCCCGCGTTGCCGAATGTCCCGCGTCCGGTCACCGGCGCCCGCTTGCCGCGCAAACCCGCATCACCGCGCGACGACCCGGTTCCGCCCTTCCCGCTTCGCCTGGTACAACCGTTCGTCGACCACGCGCAGCAACGCATCGACCGTGCTGCCGTCGGCCCCGTATTGCGCGACGCCGACGCTGACCGTCACCTGCACGCGCTTGAAATCGAGCCCGAACGGCGAGCTCGCGATCGACGAACGCACACGCTCGGCCGTCATCCGCGCGCCTTCGAGCGGCATATCCGGCAACAGCGCCATGAACTCCTCGCCGCCGACCCGCGCGAGCCCGCCGGCCGGCCGGATCGCATCGAGGCACTGGCGCACGACGCCGCGCAGCACCTCGTCGCCGATCTGGTGCCCGTATGCATCGTTGATGTTCTTGAAATTGTCGAGATCGAGTGCGAGCAGGCAGAACGGCGTGCCGTCGCGCTCGGCCCGCACCATCTCGCGCTCGACCTGCGCGATGAACTGCCGGCGGTTCGACGCGCCCGTCATCGGATCGGTCGCGGCCATGTATTCGAGCTTCTGGTTCGTGCGCCGCAGTTCCTGCAGCGCGCTCTCGGTACGCGCCATCGATTCCGACAGCCGGCTCATCAGGTCTTCCTGACTGTAGATCGCCGAGAACGAGCGGGTCGTCTGCAACGCCTGCACGACGCCGTAGCTGAGCAGGAAGAAGCCGCCCGCGAAAATCGCGTGCGCGAGCCACCACATGTGATTCCACGGCTTGCCGAGGATGAACGCGAGCGACGACAGCGCGAACGCCATGATCGACACGCCGTAGATCACCATCAGCGGCGAGCGGATCCGCCGCGCGAGCAGCACGGCGACGTTCAGCAGCGAGAACACGAGCGCGCCGCCTTCCATCGACAGCCGCGTGCCCAGCGCGCCCGCAATCGGCGAATACGCGATGTACGCCACGGCCACGTTGACGATCACGAAGAACGCGATCCACGGCAGCCACGTGCGCACGCTCGTGCGTTTCTCGAAGCGATCAGGCGGACGCGAATACGACATCAGGCCCGTGAGCAGCAGGATCGACATCACGAGCCGCGACGCGGGCCCGTACAGCAGGAACAGCCAGATGTTGTGATGCGCCATCCCGGTGAACGCACCGTGCAACGCATAGATCATCGCGAAGCCAAGAAAGCCAAGTGTCAGCCAGCGCAGCAGCGGCTCGCCGGACGACCGGTAGCACACCCACGTCACGTAGGTGACGAACGCGCCTTCGAGGGTCGCGGCAGCAATCGCGATTTCATGGAATGCGTGGCTCTCGAACACGACGTGCGGGTCGCTGAAGAACCACAGATAGGCGATCAGATAGGCGGGCAGCAACGCGAATCCGACCAGCAGGCATTTCGCGTAGAGCCTCGCGGCCGCGCTGACGACGCGCGGCGGTTCCCCGGCTGCATAGGTCGTACTCATTCGGTCCCCGGTCGGTCTGCTGCGTTGGTTCGAACCTTCGCGGCACGGATCGCATAACGCACGATCCGGCCCATCGTGCCGAAAGGCAAATGTCAGAGCAAGTATAGGTGGGGCAATTCGTTTGACAAGTAAGGGGAAACGGCATCGCCGAGCGCACGCCTTTTGCTTCCCGATTGTTTCGAATGGCGACTCGATCGCGCCGATTCGCGTCGCGGCCGCCCGCTTCGCCGAAGCGAAACCGCGGCCGCCTCCTGCCAAAGATCAGAGGATTTCGAACAGGCCGGCCGCGCCCTGCCCGCCGCCGATGCACATCGTGACGACCGCGTACTTCACGCCGCGCCGCTTGCCTTCGATCAGCGCATGGCCCGTCAGGCGCGCGCCCGACACGCCGTACGGATGGCCGACCGCGATCGCGCCGCCGTTGACGTTCAGGCGGTCCTCAGGAATCCCGAGCGTGTCGCGGCAATACAGCACCTGCACCGCGAACGCTTCGTTCAGCTCCCACAGACCGATATCGTCGACCTTCAGCCCCGCCTGCTTCAGCAGCTTGGGCACCGCGAACACGGGGCCGATGCCCATCTCGTCCGGCTCGCAACCGGCCACTGCGAAACCGCGGAACACGCCGAGCGGCTGCAGCCCTTCGCGCTGCGCGACGTCGGCGCTCATCACGACGCAGGCCGACGCGCCGTCCGAGAACTGGCTCGCGTTGCCGGCGGTGATCACGCCGCCCGGCACGGCCGACCGGATCTTCGACACGCCTTCCAGCGTCGTGTCGGGGCGGATCCCTTCGTCGGCCGAGACCGTCACTTCCTTCGTGAACAGGCGGCCCGTCGCCTTGTCGGCGATGCCCGCGAGCACGGTGATCGGCGCGATCTCGTCGCGAAAACGCCCGGCTTCCTGCGCGGCCGCGGCCCGCAGTTGCGACTGCACGCCGTACTCGTCCTGCCGCTCCTTCGAGATGCCGTAGCGCTTCGCGACGTTCTCGGCCGTCTGCAGCATGTTCCAGTAGATCTCGGGCTTGTGCTGGGCCAGCCAGCCTTCCTGGATCATGTGGTGGTTCATCTCGTTCTGCACGCACGAGATCGATTCGACGCCGCCCGCTACATACACTTCGCCTTCGCCCGCGATGATCCGCTGCGCGGCCAGCGCGATGGTCTGCAGCCCCGACGAGCAGAAACGGTTCACCGTCATCCCCGGCACGGTCACGGGCAGCCCCGCGCGCAGTGCGATCTGCCGCGCGATGTTCGCGCCGGTCGCGCCTTCGGGGTTCGCGCAACCCATGATCACGTCCTCGACGCGTGCGGGGTCGAGCTTCGCGCGTTCGAGCGCGGCCGCGACCGCGTGGCCGCCGAGCGTCGCGCCGTGCGTCATGTTGAAAGCACCGCGCCAGGATTTCGCCAGCGGCGTGCGGGCGGTCGATACGATTACGGCTTCGGTCATGCGAGTCTCCTTCGGTCCTGCTTCATGTCCTGAATCGGATGGGGAATGCGCTACGCCGCCGGGCGCGCGCCCGCGGACGTCACATGCGCGACGCCCGCTGCCTGCATCTGCTGCCATGCGTGGGCGAGCGACCCGTTCAGGTCGATCGCACGGCACGCATCGTTGATCACCGCGGCTTCGAAACCGGCCGCACGCGCATCGAGCGCCGACCACGCGACGCAATAGTCGGTCGCGAGCCCGCAGCACCACACGCGCTTCGCACCGAGCTCGCGCAGATAACCCGCGAGCCCGGTGCGCGTCGTGCGGTCGGCTTCGACGAACGCGGAATAGCTGTCGACCTGCGCGTCGCCGCCCTTGCGGATCACGAGCCGCGCATGCGGGATGTCGAGATCGCGGTGCAGCGCCGCGCCTTCGGTGTCCTGCACGCAGTGCACGGGCCACAGCACCTGCTCGCCGTACGGCAGCGCGAGCGTGGAGAACGGTTCGCGGCCCGGATGGTTCGCCGCGAACGACACGTGCTCGCGCGGGTGCCAGTCCTGCGTCAGCACGACCTGGTCGAAGCGTTGCGCGAGCGCGTTGATCACCGGCACGACCGCGTCGCCGTCGGGCACCGCGAGCGCGCCGCCCGGCATGAAGTCGTATTGCACGTCGATCACGAGCAGTACGTCGTCGGTGCGTTTCATTGCGTTTCTCCGGGTATGCGTCGCGCCGCGATCCGGCGCGTCAGCCGTTGAACCCGCGGCCGGCCTTCGCGAGCTCCGCGATCGACGGCGCGAGCTGCCATGCGTCGCCGTTCGGCGCGGCCGCGTAGCGGCGAATCGCGCGCTCGACGTTGTAGAGGCCGACCACGTCCGCGTACAGCATCGGGCCACCGCGCCACAGCGGGAAGCCGTAGCCGGTCAGGTAGACCATGTCGATATCGGACGCCTTCGACGCGATCTTCTCCTCGAGAATCTTCGCGCCTTCGTTGACGAGCGCGAACACGAGCCGCTCGACGATCTCGTCGTCGCCGATCTTGCGCCGCTCGACGCCGCGCTCCTTCGAATACGCGACGACCATCTCGTCGACGAGCGAAGACGGCTTCGCCTTGCGCTCGCCCGGCACGTAGTCGTACCAGCCGGCGCCCGTCTTCTGGCCGAAGCGGCCCTGCTCACACAGGCGGTCGGCGATCTTCGAGTACTGGAGATCGGGCTGCTCGACGTAGCGGCGCTTGCGGATCGCCCAGCCGATGTCGTTGCCGGCGAGGTCGCTCATCCGGAACGGCCCCATCGCGAAACCGAATTTCTCGATCGCACGATCGACCTGTGCGGGCAGCGCGCCTTCCTCGAGCATGAAGAGCGCCTGGCGGATGTACTGCTCGATCATCCGGTTGCCGATGAAGCCATCGCACACGCCCGACACGACCGCCGTCTTGCGGATCTTCTTCGCGACGGCCATCACGGTGGCGAGCACGTCCTTCGCGGTCTGCGCGCCGCGCACGACCTCGAGCAGCTTCATCACGTTCGCCGGGCTGAAGAAGTGCATGCCGACGACGTCCTGCGGGCGCTTCGTGAACGCCGCGATCTTGTCGACGTCGAGCGTCGACGTGTTCGACGCGAGGATCGCGCCCGCCTTCGCAACTTCGTCGAGCTTCGTGAACACCTGCTCCTTCACGCCGAGTTCCTCGAACACGGCCTCGACGATCAGGTCGGCGTCCTTCAGGTCGTCGTAGGACAGCGTCGGCGTGATCAGCGCCATGCGCGCGTCGAGCTTTTCCTGCGTGAGCTTGCCCTTCTTCACCTGCGCGTCGTAGTTCTTGCGGATCGTCGCGATGCCGCGCTCGAGCGCGTCCTGTTTCGTCTCGAGCAGCGTGACGGGCAGGCCTGCGTTGATGAAGTTCATCGCGATCCCGCCGCCCATCGTGCCCGCACCGATCACGCCGACGCGGCGAATCTCGCGCAGCGGCGTATCGGCCGGCACATCGGGAATCTTGCTCGCCGCGCGCTCACCGAAGAACGCGTGCCGCAGCGCGCGGCTTTCCGGCGTCATCATCAGCGCGACGAAACCGTCGCGCTCGGCCACGCTGCCCTTGTCGAAACCATGCAGCACGCCGGCCTCGATCGCGTCGATGCACTTGTGCGGCGCGGGGAAGTTCGGTGCGGCGGCCTTCGCCGAATTGCGCGCGAACTGGATGAAGCCCGCGGCGTTCGGGTGAACGATCTTGCGATCGCGCACGCGCGGATGCGGCCCCTTCTGGGCACCGACCTTGCGCGCGAACGCGACGGCCGCGTCGAGCAGGTCGCCATCGGCCATTTCGTCGAACAGCCCGCTCTTCGCCAGCTGCTCCGACGGCACGGGCGCGCCCGACACGATCATGTTCAGCGCGGTTTCGAGCCCTACCGCGCGCGGCAAGCGCTGCGTGCCGCCCGCGCCCGGCAGCAGGCCGAGCTTCACTTCGGGCAGCGCGACCTGCGCGCCGGGTGCCGCGACACGGTAGTGCGCGCCGAGCGCGAGCTCGAGGCCGCCACCCATCACGACGCTGTGCAGCGCCGCGACGACGGGTTTCGCGCTCGCCTCCACCGCACGAATCACGGTGTGCAGCGTCGGCTCCTGCAGCGCCTTCGGCGTATTGAATTCGGTAATGTCGGCGCCGCCCGAGAATGCGCGTCCCGCGCCGGTCAGCACGATGGCCGTGACCGACGGGTCCTGCGCAGCGCGATCGAGCGCGTCCATGACGCCCTGACGGGTCGACAGGCCTAGCCCGTTGACGGGCGGATTGTTGAGCGTAAGGACGGCCACGCCGTCGCGAGTCGAGTAATCCACTGCCATCTGCCTGCCTCCATGCATCGCGCGCCGGGGTGGCTGCGCTTCATTGTGCGCGGTCGAACAGCCGCATGTCCGAATGAACTGAGGCAGCATACAACGAAAAAGCACGGTCGTTCAATTTGAATTTTATTCCCGATCCGGGGACGGATCGGGCGACCGCTGCGCGAGCCGCTTCTGGCCCGGGCGCCGGCGTTACGGCTCGCAGACCGCCGTCGGCAACACGTAATCGCGGAACGTCTCGCGCAGCTTCAGCTTCTGCAGCTTGCCGGTGGCGGTATGCGGCAGCGATTCGACGAACACGACGTCGTCGGGAATCCACCATTTCGCGACCTTGCCTTCGTAGAACGCGAGCAGCGCGTCACGGCTCAGGTTCGCCCCTTCGCGCGGCACCACGACGAGCAGCGGGCGCTCGGTCCATTTCGGATGCGCACAGGCGATGCACGCGGCCTCGGCCACGCCCGGGTGCGCGATCGCGACGTTCTCGATGTCGATCGAACTGATCCACTCGCCGCCCGACTTGATCACGTCCTTGCTGCGGTCGGTGATCTGCAGGAAGCCGTCGGGGTCGATCGTCGCGACGTCGCCGGTCGGGAACCAGCCGTCCGACAGCGGCGACGACTCGCCGCGAAAGTAGTGGTCGATCACCCACGGGCCGCGCACCTGCAGCTCGCCGAACGCGACGCCGTCCCACGGCAGCTCGTGGCCGTCCTCGCCGACGATGCGCATGTCGACACCGCAGATCACGCGGCCCTGCTTCTCGAGCAGCTTGCGCTGCGCGTCGAGCGGCCGCTGCGATTGCGCCCAGTTGAGCTTCGCGAGCGTGCCGAGCGGCGACAGTTCGGTCATCCCCCATGCGTGGATCACGCGCACGCCGTATTCGTCCTCGAAGGTGCGCAGCATCGCGGGCGGGCACGCGGAGCCGCCGATCACCGTGCGGTTCAGCGTCGAGAAGCGCACGCCGGCTTCGCGCATGTAATTGAGCAGCCCGAGCCACACGGTCGGCACGCCCGCGGAGAACGTCACGCGCTCCGCTTCCATCAGCTCGTACAGCGATTTCCCGTCGAGATCCTTGCCGGGCAGCACGAGCTTGCCGCCCGTGAGCGGCACCGCGTACGGCAGCCCCCATGCGTTGACGTGGAACATCGGCACGACGGGCAGCACGGCGTCCATCGCGGACAGGTTCATCGCGTCGGGCAGCGCGGCGCCGTACGCGTGCAGCACGGTCGAGCGGTTCGAATACAGCACGCCCTTCGGGTTGCCGGTCGTGCCCGACGTGTAGCAGAGCCCCGACGCCTGCTGCTCGTCGAGGCGCGGCCAGTCGTAGCGGCCGTCCTCCGCTTCGACGAGGGTTTCATAGCAGAGGAACGGCGTCGTGCCGGACGGCAGGTGCGCGGCGTCCGTCATCGCGACCCAGCCCTTCACGTGCGGGCATTGCGGCGCGATGGCGTCGACGAGCGGGGCGAAATTGATGTCGAAGAAGACGTAGCGGTCGTCCGCGTGATTGACGATGTACGCGATCTGCTCGGGGAACAGGCGCGGGTTGATCGTGTGGCACACGGCGCCCATGCCGCCGATCCCGTAATACGCTTCCAGATGCCGGTAGCCGTTCCACGCCAGCGTGCCGACGCGATCGCCGGTCTCGACACCGAGCCGCGCGAGGGCCTGCGCCAGCTGCTTCGCGCGGCGTTCGCAATCGCGGTACGTGTAGCGATGCAGATCGCCTTCCACGCGCCTCGACACGATCTCCGTATCGCCGGCATGCCGTGCGGCATGAGAAATCAGCGAGGACACCAGCAACGGCATGTCCATCATCTGGCCCAGCAACGGTTTACCCATCGTCTTGTTCTCCGTGAGGATGCGAATCGGTGCTCTGCGACGCGCCCGTCAGCGGCCCCGGACGGGCGTGGCGCACGGTGCGCGCGCCACCATGCGGGCGGCGCGGCGCCGCCTTACAATATCGGCTTACCCAGAGGCGCTCAACATGTCGTTTTCCCGAAGCGAAGCCGATCCGGCTGACACTCTCCCCGACCTCGCCGCCACGCTCGGCGCACCCGCCGAAGGTGCGTTCGTCACGCTCGGCGACGCGTTTCATACGCGGCTGCCGGCCGCGCCGCTAGCCGCGCCGTACGTCGTCGGCTTTTCCGATGAAGTCGCGCAATTGCTCGACCTGCCGCCGTCGATCGCCGCGCAGCCCGGCTTCGCCGAGCTGTTCGCCGGCAATCCGACGCGCGACTGGCCCGCGCACGCGATGCCGTACGCATCGGTGTATTCCGGCCACCAGTTCGGCGTGTGGGCCGGCCAGCTCGGCGACGGCCGCGCGCTGACGATCGGCGAGCGCACCGGCACGGATGGCCGCCGCTACGAGCTGCAGTTGAAAGGCAGCGGCCGCACGCCGTACTCGCGGATGGGCGACGGCCGCGCGGTGCTGCGCTCGTCGATCCGCGAATTCCTGTGCTCGGAAGCGATGCATCACCTCGGCATCCCGACCACGCGCGCGCTGACGGTGATCGGCTCCGACCAGCCGGTGGTGCGCGAGGAGATCGAGACCTCGGCCGTCGTCACGCGCGTGTCGGAGAGCTTCGTGCGCTTCGGCCACTTCGAGCACTTCTTCTCGAACGATCGCCCCGACCTGCTGCGCCAGCTCGCCGATCACGTGATCGACCGCTTCTACCCGGATTGCCGCGGCGCCGACGATCCGTACCTCGCGCTGCTCGAGGCCGCGACGCTGCGCACGGCCGACCTCGTCGCGCAATGGCAAGCCGTCGGCTTCTGCCACGGCGTGATGAACACCGACAACATGTCGATCCTCGGCGTGACGATCGACTACGGCCCGTTCGGCTTCGTCGACGCGTTCGACGCGAACCACATCTGCAATCACTCGGATACGAGCGGGCGCTATGCGTACCGGATGCAGCCGCGCATCGCGCACTGGAACTGCTATTGCCTCGCGCAGGCGCTGCTGCCGCTGATCGGGCTGCAGCACGGCATCGCCGACGACGACGCGCGCGCCGAGCGTGCGGTGGAAGACGCGCAGGCCGCGCTCGCGAAGTTCCCGGAACGTTTCGGCCCCGCGCTCGAACGCGCGATGCGCGCGAAGCTCGGCCTCGAGCTCGAACGCGAGAACGATGCCGAGCTCGCCAACAAGCTGCTCGAAACGATGCATGCGAGCCACGCGGATTTCACGCTGACGTTCCGCCGGCTCGCACAGATCTCGAAGCACGACGCGAGCCGCGACGCGCCGGTGCGCGACCTGTTCATCGACCGCGACGCATTCGATGCGTGGGCGAACCTCTATCGCGCGCGGCTGTCCGAGGAAACGCGCGACGACGCCGCACGCGCGGCCGCGATGAATCGTGCGAACCCGAAATACGTGTTGCGCAACCATCTGGCCGAAGTCGCGATCCGGCGCGCGAAGGAAAAGGATTTTTCGGAAGTCGAGCGACTCGCGCAGATCCTGCGCCGGCCGTTCGACGAACAACCGGAGCATGAAGCGTACGCGGCGTTGCCGCCCGACTGGGCCGGGTCGCTCGAAGTGAGCTGCTCGTCCTGAGCCCCAACCCGCGCGTATCGACCGACCGATCAGGAGAACCCCACATGTCCCACGATTCCGACGACAAGACCTTCCCGTACCAGAAGGACGACGCCGAACTGCGCCGCCGGCTCACGCCGATGCAGTACGAAGTCACGCAGCACGCGGCCACCGAGCGTGCGTTCACCGGCGAATACACCGACACCGAAGACACCGGCATCTACCACTGCGTCGTCTGCAGCACGCCGCTGTTCGAATCCGGCGCCAAATTCCATTCGGGCTGCGGCTGGCCAAGCTACTTCAAGCCGCTCAACGGCGAGGTGATCGACGAAAAGGTCGACTACTCGCACGGGATGGTGCGCGTCGAGGTGCGCTGCAACCACTGCGGCGCGCATCTCGGCCACGTCTTCGAGGACGGCCCGCGCGACCAGACCGGTTTGCGCTACTGCATCAATTCGGCTGCGTTAAACTTCGAGTCCCGACCCGAAAACGAATGAGCGGCGCCGGGCGGATCCGCGGGGCGCCCCACGCCGCCGCCCGATCCGCTCCAGCGGTGCCTGGCGGGTCCCTACAACGGTGAAAGGCCGCGCAAGCGGCCTTTCACGCAGCTGCGAGCGCCATGAAATTCCTGTTCGATCTGTTTCCGATCATCCTGTTTTTTGTCGCCTTCAAGGTCTGGGGCATCTTTACCGCCACCGCCGTCGCGATCGTCGCGACGCTGGCCCAGGTCGCATGGGTCGCCTTCCGGCACCGGAAGGTCGACACGATGCTGTGGGTCAGCCTCGGCGTGATCGTCGTCTTCGGTGGCGCCACCCTCGTCCTGCATGACGAGAAATTCATTCAATGGAAACCGACTGTGCTGTACTGGCTGTTTGCGATCGGGCTGCTCGCCGCGCGCTATGCGTTCGGCAACAACCTGATCGAGAAGATGATGGGCAAGCAGCTCACGCTGCCGCACCCCGTGTGGGACAAGCTGAACGTCGCCTGGGCGCTGTTCTTCGCGGTGCTCGGCGTCGCGAACCTGTACGTGGTGCACAACTTCACCGAATCGCAATGGGTGAACTTCAAGCTGTTCGGCACGACCGGCGCGATGGTCGTGTTCATCATCCTGCAGAGCCTGTGGCTCACGAAATACCTGAAGGACGAGTGACATGACGGACGCCTTTCTCCACGCGTCGCCCGACGAACGCATCGCGCTGATCGAAGCGCGCCTCAACGCGGCGCTCGCCCCGCTGTCGCTCACCGTGCGCGACGACAGCGCGCAGCACGCGGGCCATGCCGGCGCGTCCGCCGGCGGCCACTTCACGGTCACGATCGTGTCGGCCGCCTTCGCGGGCAAGCCGCGCGTCGCGCGGCACCGGCTGGTGTATGATGCGCTCGCTGATGCGATGCAGCGCGGCATTCACGCGCTCGCGATCGTGGCTTACACGCCCGAAGAATTCAACGAATCTTCAATCTAGTCTCATTAGGAATTCCCGATGATCCTGAAATCCCCCCGCCTGTGGGTCGCGGCGGCTGCTTTCGCAGCGGCACCGGCATTTGCCCAGAACATCGCTGTCGTCAACGGCACGCCGATTCCGAAGTCGCGCGCCGACGCCATGGTGGCTCAGCTCGTCCAGCAAGGCCAGGCCGACAGCCCGCAACTGCAGCAGGCCGTGCGCCAGGAACTCGTGAACCGCGAAATCCTGATGCAGGAAGCAATCCGCGAAGGCATCCCGAACCGTCCCGACGTGAAGGCGCAAGTCGCCGTCGCGCAGCAGACCGTCGTGCTGCGTTCGATGATCGAGAGCTTCCTGAAGAAGAACCAGCCGACCGACGCCGAAGTGAAGGCGCGCTACGACGACCTCGTCAAGAGCGCCGGCGGCAACCGCGAATACCACCTGCACCACATCCTCGTCGACAACGAACAGCAGGCGAAGGACCTGATCGCGAAGATCAAGGCCGGCGCGAAGTTCGAGGATCTCGCGAAGCAATACTCGAAGGATCCGGGTTCGGGCAAGAACGGCGGCGATCTCGACTGGTCCGATCCGAAGGCGTACGTGCCGGAATTCGCGGCAGCTGCGCAGAAGCTGCAGAAAGGCCAGATGACCGACACGCCGGTGAGGACGCAGTACGGCTGGCACATCATCCGCGTCGACGACATCCGCGACGTCGCCCCGCCGCCGCTCGAGCAGGTGAAGGCGCAGATCGCGCAGCAGCTCGTGCAGCAGAAGCTGCAGGCGTTCGAGGAAGGTCTGCGCCAGCAGGCGACCGTCAAGTAACGCCGGCACGCGCCGCACGCGCATCGAAAAGCCGCTCTTCGGAGCGGTTTTTTTATGGTCCGCGCACTGACTGCCGGTGCATCACGCTGCGCCGCGCTCCACCTCCACCAAAAGAAAAGCCGCTCCGAAGAGCGGCCTTTCGCGTGCACCAGATCGACTCGCGCTACGCGGGATAGAACACGTCGTGATAACGAACGTCGCCCGACGGCCGTGGCGCCGAATCGTCGAGCGACAGCGCCAGGAAATACTCGGGCGGCACGCCCGGGAACACGATGTCGCCGGATGGCGCAAAGCCGAACCGCGTGTAATAAGCAGGTTCGCCGAGCAGGACGCAGCCGCGCGCGCCAAGCCGGCGCAACGCGTCGAGCCCCGTGCGCACCAGCCCCGCGCCGATACTTTGCCGCTGGCAGTCGGGCAGCACCGCGAGCGGCGCCAACCCGTACCAGCCGTCGAACGGTTCGCCGCCGATCGACACCGGCGAGAACGCAACGTGCCCGATCAGGCGGCCGTCGCGCTCCGCGACGAGCGATACGCTCAGCGCACCGTCCACCCGCAGCGTGTCGACGATCCGCCGTTCGAACTGCCCGCCTTCCGGTTCGCCCGCGAACGCGGCAACGATCACGCGACCGATCGCGTCGGCCTCGCTCGCGCGCGCGTCGCGCAGCGTGACGACCTCGACCGGCGCGTTCGGGTCGAACATCATCCCGATCAGCCGATCCAGCGGCGCGCGTTGCGGAACACGCGCATCCACGGGCTCGCTTCACCCCAGCTTTCCGGGTGCCAGCTCATCGCGACGGTACGATGCACACGCTCCATGTGCGGCATCAGCACCGAGAAGCGGCCGTCGGCCGTCGTGACCGACGTGATGCCGGCCGGCGAGCCGTTCGGGTTGAACGGATAGCCCTCGGTCGCTTCGCCGCGGTGGTCGACGAAGCGCATCGCGACCGCGACGCGATCGATGTCGCCCTGCTGCGAGAAGTCCGCATAGCCTTCGCCGTGCGCGACTGCGACCGGAATCCGCGAACCTTCCATGCCCGCGAAGAAGATCGACGGCGACTTCTCCACTTCGACGAACGAGAAGCGCGCCTCGAACTGCTCGGACTTGTTGCGCGTGAACTTCGGCCACGCTTCCGCGCCCGGGATCATCGACGCGAGGCTCGACAGCATCTGGCAGCCGTTGCAGATGCCGAGCGCGAACGTGTCGGGACGCGCGAAGAAGGCCGAGAACATGTCGGCGAGGTTCGCGTTGAAGCGGACCGTCTTCGCCCAGCCTTCGCCCGCGCCCAGCACGTCGCCGTACGAGAAGCCGCCGCATGCGACCGCACCCGCGAAATCGGCGAGCGTTGCACGGCCGGCGAGCAGGTCGCTCATGTGCACGTCGTGCGCATCGAAGCCCGCGCGGTCGAACGCGTAGGCCGTTTCCAGATGCGAGTTCACGCCCTGCTCGCGCAGGATCGCGACGCGCGGCCGTGCGCCGGTCGCGATGAACGGCGCGGCGATGTCGTCGGCCGGATCGAAGCTCAGCACCGGCGAGAGGCCCGGATCGGCCACGTCAAGCAGCGCGTCGTATTCGGCATCCGCGCACGCGGGGTTGTCGCGCAGGCGCGCGATGCGCCAGCTCACTTCGCTCCAGGCGCGATGGAGTTCGCTGCGCGGTGCGTCGAAGACCTTCTTCGCGTCGCGGTACACCTCGATCACGTCGCGGTCGTTGACCGAGCCGATCACATGCGAGCACGCCGACAGGCCGAACTCGCGCAGCGCGCCGAGCACCGCATCACGGTCGGACGCACGCACCTGCACGACGGCGCCGAGTTCCTCGGAGAACAGCGCGCGCAGCGTGCGGTCTTCGCGACGGCCGCTCGTCTGCTTCGCCCAGTCCTTCGCGTCGCCGTAGTCGGATTCGTGATTCGGGTCGAGCGTCAGCATGTCGACGTTCAGCGACACGCCCGCGTGGCCCGCGAACGCCATTTCGCACACCGTCGCCCACAGGCCGCCGTCCGAGCGGTCGTGGTACGCGAGCAGCTTGTCCTGCGCATTGAGCGACTGGATCGCGTTGAAGAAACGCTTCAGGTCTTCCGCGTCGTCGACGTCCGGCGTCGTGTTGCCGACCTGCTGCGTGACCTGCGCGAAGATGCTGCCGCCCATCCGGTTCTTGCCGCGGCCGAGATCGATCGCGATCAGCACGCTGTCGCCCGCGTCGGCGATGCGGCGCAGCTGCGGCGTCAGGTGACGGCGCACGTCCTCGACCGGCGCGAACGCGGAGATGATCAGCGACACCGGCGACACCACTTCCTTCGCGACGCCCTGCTCGTCCCACTTCGTCTTCATCGACAGCGAATCCTTGCCGACCGGGATGCCGATCCCGAGTGCCGGGCACAGCTCCATGCCGATCGCCTTGACCGTGTCGAACAGCGCGGCGTCCTCGCCGGCCGTGCCGCACGCAGCCATCCAGTTCGCCGACAGCTTCAGCTTGTCGAGCGACGCGATCGGCGCGCTCGCGATGTTCGTGATCGCCTCGCCGACCGCCATGCGGCCCGAGGCCGGCGCGTTGATCACCGCGAGCGGCGTGCGCTCGGCCATCGTCATCGCCTCGCCCTTGAAGCCCGCGTAGTCGAGTGCCGTGACCGCGCAGTCGGCCACCGGCACCTGCCACGGGCCGACCATCTGGTCGCGCACCGACGTGCCGCCGACCGAACGGTCGCCGATCGTGATCAGGAACGACTTGCTGCCGACCGTCGGGTGCTTCAACACGTCGACCGCGACCTCCGACAGCGCGATGCCCGTCACGTCGACGGGGGCGCGCTCGGTTGCCACGCGCGTAACGTCGCGATGCATGCGCGGCGGCTTGCCGAGCAGCACTTCCATCGGCATGTCGACCGGGTATTCGTCGGCGCCCGTTGCTTCGTCGTCGACGAGCTTCAGCTGGCGTTCGTCGGTCGCGACACCGACCACCGCGAACGGGCAACGCTCACGTGCGCAGATCGCCTCGAAGCGCGGCAGGTCGGCCGGTGCAATCGCCAGCACGTAGCGCTCCTGCGCTTCGTTCGACCAGATTTCGCGCGGCGACAGGCCCGATTCCTCGAGCGCGACCTTGCGCAGCTCGAAGCGCGCGCCCTTGCCCGCACCGTCGACGATCTCGGGGAACGCGTTCGACAGGCCGCCCGCACCGACGTCGTGGATGCTCAGGATCGGGTTTTCCGCGCCGAGCTGCCAGCAGCCGTTGATCACTTCCTGTGCGCGACGTTCGATTTCGGGGTTGCCGCGCTGCACGGAGTCGAAGTCGAGTTCGGCCGTGTTCGCACCGGTCGCCATCGAGCTCGCAGCGCCGCCGCCCATCCCGATCCGCATGCCGGGGCCGCCGATCTGGATCAGCAGCGAGCCTGCCGGCACGTCGTGCTTGTGCGTATGTTGATCCGCGATGTTGCCGAGGCCGCCCGCGATCATGATCGGCTTGTGATAGCCATGTACCTTGCCGCCGACGTTCTGCTCGTACACGCGGAAGTAGCCGCCGAGGTTCGGGCGGCCGAATTCGTTGTTGAACGCGGCGCCGCCGAGCGGGCCGTCGATCATGATCTGCAGCGGCGACGCGATGCGGTCCGGACGGCCGTACGGGCCGTGCGCGTCGTTCGGGTTGCGCTCGCCGACCGGCTGCGCCGCGTCACGTGCGTTTTCCCACGACTGTCGGGCATCCGGCAGGTCGAGGTTCGACACGGTGAAGCCCGTGAGGCCGGCCTTCGGACGCGCACCGCGGCCCGTCGCGCCTTCGTCGCGGATCTCGCCGCCCGCGCCGGTCGCCGCACCCGGGAACGGCGAGATCGCCGTCGGGTGGTTGTGCGTCTCGACCTTCATCAGCGTGTGCGTGAGCTCGGTGTGGCGGCCGTAGCGCTCGCCCGGCTCGCCGGCCGCGCCTGCGTTGCGCGGGAACCAGCGTTCGGCTTCGGCACCGACCATGATCGACGAGTTGTCCGAATACGCGACGATCGTGCCCTGCGGGTTCAGCTTCTCGGTGTTGCGGATCATCGCGAACAGCGACATGTCCTGCGCTTCGCCGTCGATCGTCCACTGCGCGTTGAAGATCTTGTGGCGGCAGTGTTCGCTGTTCGCCTGCGCGAACATCATCAGTTCCACGTCGGTCGGATTGCGTTCCAGCTTGCGGAACGCGTCGACCAGGTAGTCGATCTCGTCATCGGCGAGCGCGAGGCCCAGCTCGGCGTTCGCGCGTTCGAGCGCGCCGCGGCCGACGCCCAGCACGTCGACGCTCGCGAGCGCCTTGGCCGGCAGTTCGTCGAACAGGTGCTTCGCGTCGTCGCGTGCCGCGACCACGCTTTCGGTCATCCGGTCATGCAGCGCGGCCGCGACGGCTGCGCGCGCGTCGTCCGACAGCGCCTTCTTGCCGCCGAGCAGGCCCGACTTCAGCGTGACCGTGAATTCGATGCCGCGCTCGATGCGGCGCACCTGCGTGAGGCCGCAGTGCTGCGCGATGTCGGTCGCCTTGCTCGCCCACGGCGAGACCGTGCCGAAGCGCGGCAGCACGACGAAGGTCTCGGCCGTACCCTTCTCGGCTGCCGGCTCGAACGGCGCGCCGTAGTGCATCAGCGCATCGATGCGCGCGCTGTCGTCGGCCGACAGCGGCTCGGCCGCATTGACGAAGTGCAGGAACTGCCCGCGCACCGCGACGATGTTGGCGTCGATTTGCTTGAGCGTGTCGAGCAGACGGGTTTGACGGAAATCGGAGAGGGCCGAAGCGCCGGGAAAACACGAGAAGTGAGCCATGGGCTGGACTGACGTCGATGAGTCGCGCAAGGTGGCGACGTGGGGCGAAAGGTAGGGTAGCCCCCCTTCCTTACGGAAGAAGGGCCCCCTAAGAACCGTACGTGCGAGTTTCCTCGCATACGGCTCAAGCCTACAAGAGCAAAATCTGGCCTACGGCCAGACCGGCTTAGTTACTGCAATTTTACCGGCGTGCACCTGCCGATGACAGTCCGGATGTAGCAAAACCCGGTTGGAGAGAGAGTCCGATCCGCCATGCATCCGATATTCCAGATGATGATCGTGCCAACCCGTCTCGTCCGTCAGGGCACTGCCGCAATGCGCACAACAGCCGCTTTGTGACATGTACAGCGAGGCCCATTGCTTCCGATAGCGCATCGAATTCCACATACGCTCCTGCCGCAACTCTTCGCCGTACTGCTCCATCGTGGGATCGAAGGGATTGAAGTCCCCTCTCACCTTCTTGTGCCTTCTGATTTCCGTACCGCTGAGTTGGTACATCTCCAGAAGGCCCTTACTGCCGTCTTCGCGCACCGTGGGCGCCGCGAACACCCAATTACGGTTTCCGACCGTGTGAAAGTACTTCCTCTTCACCCAGTCTTTACCCTTGTTTGGATGCCGCCGTTTCGACCACCGCCAGAGCCTCCTGACCACGAGATGCTCCATGCGGGTGTACGCCTGCTTGGCAACTACGGGGCTGTGATACTGCGCCCATCCCCGTAGCATCGGGTTCAGCAGAAGGATCAAGCTCTCCTGCTTCGCCGCCTTGTTACCGCTGATTGTTTCCTCGACCTTGCGATAGAACGTCTTTACGTTCTTCTTGCTCGGTTTGATGAGCAGCGTTCCCGAGTACTTCCGGAAATTCCACCCAAGGAAATCGAAACCGTCGTTGATGTGGACGATCCGCGTTTTTTCCTCGGAAAGTTGCAGTCCTCGTTGTGCGAGGAAGGCTTCCACCCAAGGTCTGACATCGTCTTCTAGCACCTCTTGCGAAGTGCCGGTGATCACGAAGTCGTCGGCGTACCGCACCACTCTCACCTTCAGCTTCTTGGCCCGAACAATCCCGAACGTGGCATTCAGATGCCCCGCAAGTTCTCGTTCAAGCCCATTCAGCGTCACATTGGCCAACGTCGGGGAAATGATGCCTCCCTGTGGCGTACCGGCCTCAGTCGCCTGTAGCTGCCCTTCGTAAATCAGGCCAGCCTTCAACCACTTCCGGAGAATCCCCTTGTCCATTGGGACGTGGTTCGCCAGCCAGTCATGGTTGATGTAGTCGAAGCAACCTTTGATGTCTGCCTCCAGAACCCATTGGGCCGAAGCTTTCTGAGCCAAAGAGACAAACAACTGCGACATGGCGTCGGCCGTTGAGCGGTTGATCCGAAACCCATATGAGTTCGGGTCGCTCGTCGATTCCGACACCGGCTCCAGGGCCAGCAAGTACAAGGCTTGCATCGCCCTGTCCCGCATGGTCGGTATGCCCAGAGGGCGTAACTTCCCATTGGCCTTGGGGATAAAGACCCTCCGTAATGGCAGAGGCCTGTATCCGCGCCGCTTCAACCTGCCGACAGCTTCCCATCGGCTCTCAGGCGTGTCCCACAGTTCGCGATCGACTCCAGCCGTTCGCGCACCTTGGTTTTGCGTAACACGTCGTACCGCGTACAACTTCGCGGACAACGTGCGGGTCAGCATCCGTTGCAGGGCTTTCACCCTGCGCCAGTCACCTTCCCGCGTCGCCTTCGCAATTCGAATCTGCATCCCTCTCACGTTCCGTTCCACGCGACGCCAATCGACGTCGTGCCAGTGGTTCGGCGCATGGGAAAGCGCAGACCCACCCTTACGGGTAGATACTTTCATGCTGCTCTCCTGCTCAAAGAAGTGAATCCCTTCGCGGAAAGCAACACGCCCCTTGCGGGAGCGTTTTGCTCCCACAAGGGAAAAGAACAACACTGATGGCTAAGAAACCACCAGCAATCACTATTTCAGCTTGAGGGTTAGTCAGCCGTCTTGCGACGGTAGACCAGACGGAAGTCTGCCCGCTTTCGCGTGGGGTGATGTCTCAACCCCTATCCGAGCCATTACAACCCGGCATTCGCTTTTTCCGTCCTCCCATACCCGCACGGCCAACAACATCCCTTGCGGTCTGCCTGCCGAGCCAATGGCCCGGCAGCCATACGGGCTTACCACGTTCCCGGCGTGTCACACGACTGGTTTAGGTCCTGCCTCTTCCCCGGCGGTCCGATGACGACGTAACCCGAACCTTCAGCGGGTTATCCGACCGCGCACCTTTTGGTCGATGCCTAACAGCAGCTTTGGCACCACAATTATTACGAGGTTTATCAGCAGTTCACTTACGTTGACCCTGCCAGTCAGCCTAGCTCCTCGATCCGATTGCTGCTCCGAATCTCCACGTGGAGATCTCACGATCTCCACGCGCCCGATACATCCGGGGGCTTCATTGTCGGGAGAGCTTCACACCCCACCGTTACCAGTGACGCATGTCTCCCTAGGCTACTGCTGGTCGTACAACAGGTTCACTATCTCCCGACCACTGAGAGATTGAACAATGACACACCGAGCTTTCGCTCGTCTCAAGCTTCGAAACCCCAAGCCACGCATGTCTTGAGGAATTGCATACAACACCCCACCGAGTCGGCGGAGGTGAAGCCGCTGACTGGGCGGGTCCTGACGGTAATCAGGCCAATGCAATGCGATGTCCAGTTGAATGCAGCACACCGAACATCGCCTATGGCGACACCCGGAGTACCCAACCGGGTTCGCTTCGTTACCAATAAAAAGTACAGCGCTTGTGGGCAGTTGCACTCGGAAGCTCGCGCTTCTTCGTGATGCACCGCGGTGTACTTCTCGCAGCCGGTCAAGGTTTCCCCTCCAGACACTGCTAGTCGATGTCCCTTACGTTGGGACTACCCGGACACGAGCGTGCGTGTCGCACGAAGGCCGTAATTATACCCGGAAGTCGGTCGCCCAAGACCGGCCGTTCGGCAGCCCGCATGCACCGCAACGGTGCCGCGGTGCGCGCCGTGCACGGATCGCTCACCGGATCGCCCGCCGGGCCGCCCTGCGCGGGCGCGGCAACCGGCGGCCGTGGCGCGGCTGCACGATCCCTGCTCGCCCGGCGCCGGTTCGCGCGATTTTGGCGCTATCATTCCGGGTTCACCGGGCCGGGGCCCTCAGCGAATTCTCACCGGACGGCGCCTGCGCGTCGCCCGTCATCGAAGCAATCCATGGATGTCATCGTCATCGGCGGCGGAATCAGCGGCGTCGCCACCGCCTACCAGTTGCGCGCGGCTGGCCACCGCGTGTGCGTGGTCGAACGCCACGCGACCGTCGCGCAGGGTGCGACCTACGGCGACGGCGGCGCGCTGCAGCCGAGCCCGCTCGACGTCTGGTTCGGCCCGACCTTCATGCGCCAGCGCCAGCCGCGCGACAGCGGCATCGTCTACAAGCCGGGCTTCAACGGCGGCGTGCGCCGCTTCGTCAAGCAGCTCGGCACGCTGCGCGAGCCCGACGCGTTCGCCGCCCAGTACGCGCGGCTGCGCCCGCTGATCGACGCGTCGCGCGACACGCTCGCCGACATCGAGACGCACCTCGAACTCGAATTCGACCAGAAGCCCGGCATCCTGCACGTCGTGCGCGATCCGCGCGACTGGGACGCGATGCAGCCCGCGCTCGACCTGCTGCGCACGCTCGACCAGCCGTACCGCCTGCTCTCCGCCGACGAATGCGCGGCCATCGAGCCGTCGGTGCCGGCCGAGCCCGGCTTCGCCGGCGGCGTGCTGCTCGAGACCGAACGCACCGGGAATTGCCCGCTGTTCACGAAGCTGGTCAAGCAGGCGCTCGACGAGCATGGCGTGCAGTTCCGCTTCGGCGCGGAAGTCGCCGCGATCCGCGTCGACACGGGCCGCGCCGCGGTCGAGCTCGTCCCGACCGGCGACCGGCGCGCGTCGAATGCGCGCGAGGTCGACGTGATTTCCGCCGACGCGATCGTGGTCGCCGCCGGCGCCGGCAGCCTGCCGCTGCTCGCCCGGCTCGGCTGGCGCCTGCCGCTGCATCCGGTGCGCGTCCATACGCTCACCGCGCCGATCGCCTACGAAGAACACGTGCCGCACCTGAACGTCATCGATTCGATCAAGCGGATCTCGATCACGCGCACTCACCAGCGGCTGCGCGTCGGCGGCGGCGCCGTGCTGCAGAGCGTGCCCGACACCGCGAAACCGCTCGCCGAGCCACTGTCCGAGGCGGCGCTCGCGCTGCTCGGCCAGGCCGTCCACGACTGGGTGCCTGGTGCCGCCAGGATCTCGGCCGCGTTGTCGTGGCAAGGCATGCAGCTGCTGTCGCCGGACGGCCTGCCGGTCGTCGGTCCGACCCCGCATCCGCGCGTATTCGTCAATTTCGGGCACGGCCCGGCCGGTTGGGGGCTCGCATGCGGGTCTGCTAAAGTGGTGACCGACTATCTGGGCGGCGACCTGCAACACTGGCCCGCCGACACGCTCGCCGCGCTGCGCGCCGGGCGCTTCACGACCTGACCGCCGCGGGCTCGTCCCCGGCGGCCGCCTTGCCAGCCGCCACGACCCCGCGATGACCGTTACCCGCCCGCTCCCCGATTCCGATCCCGTTGCGCTGCTGCGCGTCGCCGACCTGCGCACGGCCGAAGCCCGCGCCGCCGCGGCGCTGCCGCCGCATACGCTGATGGCGCGCGCCGGCGCCGCCGCCGCGCGCTGGCTGTCCGAGCGCGCGGCCGGCGACGACCGCCCCGTCTGGTTCGCGGTCGGCCCGGGCAACAACGGCGGCGACGCGCTGGTTGCCGCCGCGCACCTCCAGCAGCTTGGCGTCGCGACGCAGGCATGGATGCCGGTGCCGGTGAAGCCGGACGACGCGCAATGGGCGCTCGGCCTCGCGCGCGCAGCCGGCGTGCCGCTGGCGGCCACGCCACCGGCTTCGCTGGACGGCTATGCGTGGATCGTCGACGGGCTGTTCGGCATCGGTCTCGGCCGCGCGCTCGACGGTGCATTCGCCGAGCAGGCGGCGCGCATCGCCGCGCACGCGCGCAGCGGCGGCCACGTCCTCGCGCTCGATGTGCCGAGCGGGCTCGACAGCGATACGGGCCGGATCGTCGGCGCGGGCGTCGCCGTCGCCGCCACCCATACGCTCACCTTCATCGGCGCGAAGCCCGGCCTCTATACCGGCGAAGGCCGGGATCTCGCCGGCGAGATCGACGTCGCCTCGCTCGACGTCGCACCGCCCGCCGCGCCGGCCATCGTGCTGAACGCGCCCGCGCAGTTCGCCGCCGCCCTGCCCGCGCGCGCCTTCGCGTCCCACAAGGGCACGTTCGGCAGCCTCGCAGTGCTCGGCGGCGACACGGGCATGTGCGGCGCGCCGATCCTGGCCGCCCGCGCCGCGCTGTTCACGGGTGCCGGCAAGGTGCACGTCGGTTTCCTCGGCGCCGGCGCGCCGCCGTATGACCCGCCGTTCCCCGAACTGATGCTGCACCCGGCCGACGGCCTCGATCTCGACGCGATGACCGCGATCGCGGCCGGCTGCGGACTGGGCACGCGCGAAGCCGCGGCGACGCTCGTGCGCGACGTGCTCGCGCACGACGCCGCGACGCTGCTCGATGCCGACGCGCTGAACCTCGTCGCGACGCATGCGGATCTCGCGGCCGCGGTCGCCACGCGCGGTGCGCGCGGCAATCCGTGCGTGCTGACGCCTCACCCGCTCGAGGCCGCGCGACTGCTCGGCAGCGACACCGCAACGGTCCAGCGCGACCGCGTCGCGGCCGCGCAGGCGCTCGCCGCGCGCCATGCCGCCATCGTCGTGCTGAAAGGCTCGGGCACGGTGATTGCGGCGCCCGACGGCCGCGTGACGATCAATCCGACCGGCAACGCGGCGCTCGCCACCGGCGGCACCGGCGACGTGCTCGGCGGCCTGATCGGCGCGTTGCTCGCGCAGCGCGTCGCGCCATACGAAGCGGCGCTCGCAGGCGTCTACCTGCACGGCCTCGCGGCCGACACGCTGACCGCAAACTGCACGGGCCCGGCCGGACTCACGGCCGGCGAACTCGCGCCGATGGTGCGCACGCTGATCAATCGCCTTTTTTATGCGTCGCCGCGCGCCGACACATAACGCCGCTATACTGACTGCCCCGCCGCACGGCGGGCCCTCTCGTCCGCCGGCCTTCCGATCACGATGAGCCGGCGCGGCATTCCTCCCGATTCACGCTTCACTCGAACCGCCATGACGCTGAAATCGCTCCCCGCCTGGACTGCCCTTCAATCCCACTTCGAGCAGATCCGCCACGCCCGGCTGCGCGACTGGTTCGCACCGGAAAACGATCGCACGCCGACCCGTGCCGAACGCTTCACGCTCGCGGGCGGCGGCCTCGCAGCCGATTTCTCGAAGAACCGCATCAACGACGACACGCTGCGCCTGCTCGTGCAGCTCGCGCGCGACGCGGGCGTCGAAGCGCGACGCGATGCGATGTTCGCGGGCGACATCGTCAACCCGACCGAAGGCCGTGCCGCACTGCACACCGCGCTGCGCGCGACCGATCCGCAAGCGCCGTTCCATGCACAGATCAGCGCCGAGCGCGCAAAGATGGCGACCTTCGCGCGCGCCGTGCGCAGCGGCACGTGGACGGGCTACACCGGCAAGCGCATCCGCCACGTGATCAACATCGGCATCGGCGGCTCCGATCTCGGGCCGAAGATGGTCGTGCATGCGCTGCACCACGTCGCCACGCCTGACATCTCCACGCATTTCGTGTCGAACGTCGACGGCGCCGATCTCGCACGCGTGCTCGAACAGGTCGACCCCGAGGAAACGCTCGCGATCATCGTGTCGAAGACCTTCACGACGCTCGAGACGATGACGAACGCACGCTCGCTGCGCGACTGGTTCGTCGCGCGCGGCTGCCCCGAAGACGCGCTCGCGAAGCACTTCGTCGGCGTGTCGGCGAACCCGGCCGAAGTCGTGAAGTTCGGCATCGCCGCGGACAACGTGTTCGAAATGTGGGACTGGGTCGGCGGCCGCTATTCGCTGTGGTCGGCAGTCGGTCTGTCGATCATGATCGCGATCGGCCCCGAGCAGTTCGACGAGCTGCTGGCCGGCGCGAACGACATGGACCGCCATTTCCGCGAAGCGCCGCTCGAACGCAACCTGCCCGTGCTGCTCGGCCTGATCGGCATCTGGTACCGGAATTTCTTCGGGTCGCAGAGCTATCTCGTCGCGCCGTATTCGGAAGCGCTGCACTATCTGCCGTCGTACCTGCAGCAACTCGAAATGGAGAGCAACGGCAAATCCGCGCGCCTGGACGGCACCTTCGTCGATTACCCGACGTCGGCCGTCACGTGGGGCGAGCCGGGCACCAACGGCCAGCATGCGTTCTTCCAGATGCTGCACCAGGGGCCGACGATCGTGCCGATCGACTTCATCGCGGTGCTGACCCCCGAGCATCCGCTCGCGAGCCATCATCCGAAGCTGCTGGCGAACTGCTTTGCGCAGAGCGAGGCACTGATGCTCGGCCGCACGCTCGACGAAGCGCGCCAGGTCGCGGGGCCGGGCAAGGAAGCGCTCGCGCCGCACCTGACGTTCCCGGGCAACCGCCCGACGACGACGCTGCTCGTCGACGCGCTGACGCCGCGCACGCTCGGCGCGCTGATCGCATTGTACGAACACAAGGTGCTCGTGCAGGCAACGGTGTGGGACATCAATCCGTTCGACCAGTGGGGCGTCGAGCTCGGCAAGATTCTCGGCAAGGTGGTGGAAGCCGACCTGTCGGCCGAGTCGGTCGATCCGGCGAAGCACGACTCGTCGACCACGGCGCTGATCGAGCGCGCCCGCGCGGCGCTGAAACGCTGACGCACTGACGCAACGGCGTCATGCCGATGCCGGCCGCGCAGCCCTGCCTGCGCGGTCGGCCGAAAAATTCAGGCGCCGCGCGACGCGGCTTGCGGTGCGACGATGCGCCCGGCGTCGAGCGTCACCGTCGTCGCGCAGCGGCGCGCGAGTTCGGCATCGTGCGTGACGAGCACGAGCGTCGCACCGTGCGTGCGGTTGAGTTCGAACATCAGGTCGATGACCGCATGGCCGGTGGCCGCATCGAGGCTGCCGGTCGGCTCGTCGGCGAACAGGATCGCCGGGCGCGTGACGAATGCGCGCGCAAGCGCGACGCGCTGCTGCTCGCCCCCGGACAACAGCTTCGGATAATGCGCGGTGCGCTCGCCGAGACCGACCTGCACGAGCAGCGCCCGGGCACGATCGGCTGCGTCGCGCGCGCTGATGCCACCCTGCAGTTCGAGCGGCAGCATCACGTTCTCGAGCGCCGTCAGGTGCGGCATCAACTGGAACGACTGGAACACGAACCCGACTGAGCCATTGCGCAGCGCGGCGCGCGCATCCTCGTCGAGCTGGTCGAGCGCACGACCGAGCAGGCGAACCGTGCCGCTCGTCGCGCTGTCCAACCCCGCAAGCAGGCCGAGCAGCGTCGATTTGCCCGACCCCGACGCGCCGACGATCGCCAGGCTGCTGCCCGGCGTCACGGCGAGCGTGATGCCGTCGAGGATCGTCAACTCGCCCGTTGCATCGGCAACCCGCTTGCACACGTCATGGACTTCGATGATCGGATCGGTAATCTTGAACATGGACACGACATTTCGCTGGAAAAGACGCGCGGCGGTCGCCGCGCTGCTGGGCACCCTGCTCGCCGCCACCGTGCCGGCACGCGCCGCGACGACGCCCGCGACATCGGGCCCGCCCGTGATCGTCGTGCTCGGCGACAGCCTGTCGGCCGAATACGGGCTGCCGCGCGACACCGGCTGGGTGGCTTTGCTGCGGCAACGGCTCACGACCGAGCGAATCGATTATAGCGTCGCGAACGCCAGCGTCAGCGGCGACACCACGAGCGGCGGCCGTGCGCGCCTGCCCGCGGTGCTGCAGCGACTCAGGCCGTCGATCGTCGTCGTCGAGCTCGGTTCGAACGATGCGCTGCGCGGCGTGCCCCTTGCGACGACCGAGCAGAACCTGCGCGACATCATCGCCGGCGCGCGACAGGCGCGAGCGAAGGTCGTGCTGGTCGGCATGTACGTGCCGCCCAACTACGGCCCCGACTACACGCAGAAGTTCCACGCCGTCTATACGCGGCTGTCGAAGGATCTCGGCGTGCCGCTCGTGCCGTTCCTGCTGGCCGGCATCGAGAACAAGCCCGAGATGTTCCAGGCCGACCAGATGCACCCTGCACAGCAAGCGCAGGGCATTCTGCTCGACAACGTGTGGCCGGCCTTGAAACCACTGCTCGGCAAGCCGCGCGGCTGACGAGCAGCCGTCGCTGGAAAACAAAAAGCCCCGCATGAAGCGGGGCTTTTTGTTGCGTGCGAAACGACTATCAGTTGTCGCCGTTCTGCGACTGGCTGGCCGTCGAGCCGTACAGCTTCACCTTCGAGCGATCGCGCAGCGCGGTGAGATACGCTTCGCCTTCGCTCTGTGCGTCGACCTGCGCCATCTGCTGCTGCGCGGCCGCCAGTTGCTGCGGATCGACCGCCGAACCCGGGATCACCGCGTTCACGCGGTAGATCGCATAGCCGTCCGCGCCGAGATCGACACCGACGTAGGCCGGCAGCGTCTTCGCGTCGATCTTGTAGACGGCGCTCAGCGCAGCCGGCGTCAGGCCCTGCGACTGCGTGCGCGACACCTTCTGCGCGGCCGCGAACCCGTCGGTCGACTTCGACTTCTGCAGTTCGGCGAGCTTCGCCGCACCGTCCTTCTTCGCGAGTTCCGCGGCCTGCTCGGCGACGACCTTCTGACGCACGACGTCCTTGATCGCGTCGAGCGCGGGCACGGCAGCCGGCTTGTAGTCGGTCACGCGCGCCGAGATCAGCGTGTTGTTGCCGACGTCGATCGCCTGCGTGTTGTTCTGGCTCTTCACCGAGTCGGTGGCGAACACGGCGGCCAGGAACTTCGGATTGTTCAGCGGGCTCGTCGGCGGCAGTTGCGGATTCGGCGTCGGCGTGACGGTAGCCGTCTGGATCGTCAGCTTGTACTTGTCCGCTGCCGGCTGCAGCGTCTTCGCCTTTTCGTAGACGGTGGACGTGAACCCTTCCGCGTTGTCCGTGAACGCCTTCGATGCGTACTGCTGCTTCAGGTCGGCTGCGATCTGATCCTTCACGTCCGCGAACGGCTTGACGGCCGCCGGCTTCACTTCCGTGGCCTTCAGGATGTGAAAGCCCAGATCCGACTGCACGACACCGCTCACGTCGCCCTGCTTGAGCGCGAACGCGGCATCGTCGAACGCCTTGCCGCCCGCCGTGGAGCCGGGCGTGATGAAGCCGAGGTCGCCGCCCTTCGCGGCCGACGGTGCGTCCTGCGAGCTCTTCTGCGCGATCTGCGCGAACTGGTCCGGATGCGCCTTCACGTCGGCCAGCAGTTGCTCGGCCTTCGTCTTCGCTGCCGCCTTGTCGGCCGCGCTGGCGCTGCCCGCTGCGGCGATGAAGATGTGGCTCACGCGAACCTGCGCTTCGGTGCGGAAGTGCGTCGGGTTGTCGTCGTAGAACTTCTTGATGTCCGCGTCGGTCGGCTGCGCGCTCGCAGCCGCTGCGGCCGGCGAATAGACGAGGTACTGGATCGTCGCAGTCTCCGGCGTCGCGAAGCTCTGCTTGTGCGCGTCATAGTACGCGGTGAGCTGTGCATCGGTCGGCTGGACCTTCGCGGCGAAGTCGCTCGTCTTCAGCACGAGCGGCTGCACTTCGCGCTGCTGCGCGGCGAGTTCGGACAGGCGTTGCGCGAGGCTCTTCGGCGTGAACGCGCTCGATACGATGCTGGCCGGAATCTGCTGCAGCGAGAGGCTGTAGCGCACGCGCTCCTGATACTGCTCGGGCGTCATCCCCTGGAACGACAGCAGTTGCGCGTAGCGCTCGACGTCGATCGAACCGTCGGGCTTCTTCAGCGACGCGATCATCGGGTCGCTCATCAGCGCTTCGCGCACGGCGTTGTCGGATGCGGTCAGGTGCAGACGTTGGGTCTCGTCGGCCAGCACGCGCTGCTGGATCAGGCCGTCGAGCACCTGCTTGCGGTGCTCGGGCGTATCGAACATCTTGATGTCGAACTGCCCGCCGAGTGCCTGGCGCGCCTGGTCGATCTGCTGGCGGAACGCGCCGTCGAATTCGGCCCGCGTGATCTTGTGCCCGTTGACTGCCGCGACGTTCGCGCTATCGTCGAAGAAGCCGCGGAAGCCTTGGATCCCGACGAAACCCAGCCCCGGCAACACGATCAGGAGCAGGAGCGCCATCATCAGGCGCTGGTGATTACGGAAGAAATCGAGCATGCGTGACGGGAAAATTGGACAAAACGACCGATATTACAACATACGGGGTGGGACGGGAGAAAAGCAGACGTGCTGTGGGCGAGTACGACGCGACAACCAGGCGCACAAAACAAAAATGCCCGCGTAACGCGGGCATTTTCGCTTGAGCGGCGAAGCGGACCGAAGTCGCCCTCCTGCGGGGCACCTCTTCCACTCCGCAGCCACGCGCCCGACAACGGGCGCAACAACTGAACGCACAAACAAAAATGCCCGCACAAGGCGGGCACTTTCGTTTGTTTGGCGGAGCGGACGGGACTCGAACCCGCGACCCCCGGCGTGACAGGCCGGTATTCTAACCGACTGAACTACCGCTCCTTGGTCTGGCTGAATCAGGAAACTGGTGGGTGCTGAGGGGTTCGAACCCCCGACCTACGCCTTGTAAGGGCGCCGCTCTACCAGCTGAGCTAAGCACCCGTTTCCGATTCGTTCTGGCTGCGATCTGCGTTTCGGCATCAACAACCAGCGAGCCCGCAAGTTTAATTCATACCCGATCATTTTGCAAAGCCCTGACGTGAATTTTTTTAAACGCTCTCGCACACGATTCCGACACGCATAAAAAAACCCGCGGCCACGCCGCGGGTTTCGTGAACAACCGTCAGGAAGGACGGTGCCCCAATGCTTAGTGCTTGACGAATTCCGTCGAGCCGGCATCCTTCGCCGCATCGGCGACCGGTGCCGCCGCCTTCGCCTCTTCTTCCGGCGGCAGCGGGGTCGGCGAACGCTCGAGCGCGAGTTCCAGCACCTTGTCGATCCAGCGGACCGGCACGATCTCGATCGCGTTCTTCACGTTGTCCGGAATCTCGGCGAGATCCTTCACGTTCTCTTCCGGGATCAGCACGAGCTTGATGCCACCGCGATGCGCGGCGAGCAGCTTCTCCTTCAGGCCACCGATCGGCAGGACTTCTCCACGCAGCGTGATTTCGCCCGTCATCGCGACATCGGCACGCACGGGGATACCCGTCAGCACCGACACCAGCGCGGTCGTCATCGCACCGCCGGCGGACGGACCGTCCTTCGGCGTCGCGCCTTCCGGCACGTGGATGTGGATGTCCTGCTTCTCGAACGCTTCGTCCTTGATGCCGAGACGACGCGAACGCGAGCGCACGACCGAACGTGCCGCCTCGACCGACTCCTTCATCACGTCGCCGAGCGAACCGGTACGGATCACGTTGCCCTTGCCCGGCATCACCGCGGCTTCGATCGTCAGCAGATCGCCACCGACTTCCGTCCACGCGAGGCCCGTCACCTGACCGACCTGGTTTTCCTTCGCCGCGAGGCCGAAGTCGTACTTGCGCACGCCGAGGAACGTATCGAGGTTTTCGCCGTCGACCTTGATCGCGCCCGATGCCTTCTTCAGCAGCAGCATCTTCACGACCTTGCGGCAAATCTTCGACACTTCACGCTCGAGCGAACGCACACCGGCTTCGCGCGTGTAGTAGCGGATGATGTCGCGGATCGCCTGTTCGGTGACCTCGATCTCGCCTTCCTTCAGCCCGTTGTTCTTCTTCTGCTTCGGCAGCAGGTAACGCTGGGCGATGCTGACCTTCTCGTCTTCCGTGTAACCCGACAGACGGATCACTTCCATCCGGTCGAGCAGCGGCGGCGGGATGTTCAGCGAGTTCGACGTCGCGACGAACATCACGTCCGACAGGTCGAAGTCGACCTCGATGTAGTGGTCGGCGAACGTGTGGTTCTGTTCCGGATCGAGCACTTCGAGCAGCGCCGACGACGGATCGCCGCGGAAATCCATGCCCATCTTGTCGACTTCGTCGAGCAGGAAGAGCGGATTGCGCACGCCGACCTTCGTGAGGCTCTGCAGGATCTTGCCCGGCATCGAACCGATGTACGTACGACGGTGGCCACGGATCTCGGCTTCGTCACGCACGCCGCCGAGCGCCATCCGGACGAACTTGCGGTTCGTCGCACGGGCGATCGACTGGCCGAGCGAGGTCTTGCCGACGCCCGGGGGCCCGACGAGGCACAGGATCGGTGCCTTGACCTTGTCGACGCGCTGTTGCACCGCGAGATACTCGAGGATGCGTTCCTTGACCTTCTCGAGGCCGAAGTGATCCTCGTCGAGCACCTGCTCGGCGTTCGACAGGTCGTTGTTGACCTTGCTCTTCTTGCGCCACGGCAGGCCGATCAGCGTGTCGATGTAGTTGCGCACGACGGTCGCTTCCGCGGACATCGGCGACATCAGCTTCAGCTTCTTCAGCTCGGCGTCGGCCTTCTTCTTGGCTTCCTTCGGCATGCGCGCGGCGTTGATGCGCTTCTCGAGTTCCTCGAGATCGGCACCCTCTTCGCCTTCGCCCAGTTCCTTCTGGATCGCCTTGACCTGTTCGTTCAGGTAGTACTCGCGCTGGCTCTTTTCCATCTGGCGCTTCACGCGCCCGCGGATGCGCTTTTCGACCTGCAGGATGTCGATTTCGGCTTCGAGCTGCGCGAGCAGGTGCTCGAGGCGCTCGATGACCGGGAACATCTCGAGGATGTGCTGCTTCTGGTCGAGTTTCAGCGGCAGGCGCTCGGCGATCATGTCGGCGAGACGGCCTGCTTCGTCGATGCCCGACAGCGACGTGAGGATCTCCGGCGGGATCTTCTTGTTCAGCTTCACGTACTGGTCGAACTGCGACACGATCGCACGGCGCAGCGCTTCCGTTTCAGCGCTGTCGGCATGATCGGGCTCGAGCGGCATCACTTCGCAGGAGAATTGCGTTTCCTGCTCTTCGATCGACAACGCCTTCGCGCGCTGCAGGCCCTCGACGAGCACCTTCACGGTGCCGTCCGGCAGCTTCAGCATCTGCAGGATGTTGGCGATACAACCGACCTCGTACATGTCCTTTTCGGTCGGTTCGTCCTTGGCCGCGGTTTTCTGGGCGACGAGCATGATGTGCTTGCCGCCTTCCATCGCTGCTTCGAGGGCCTTGATCGATTTCGGCCGGCCCACGAAGAGCGGAATCACCATGTGCGGGAAAACGACGACATCCCGCAGCGGCAGCAGCGGGAGCGTGATGCGTTCCGGCGGGAGAAGTTGGGTGCCTGACATTTCATTTCCCCATGAGTGGAATCAATTGTTCGGTAATTGAGGCCGCCACAACGAATTGCAAGCCTTCAAGTGCGGGAAATATTCGGTAAGAAAGTAACCACCGCGTGTCGAGTCAGAGTTACCCACAAGATAAACGAAAAAAAGCCGCCCACGGTCTCATGAACGGCCTTTTTCGCAGAACATCGTCGGCAAGCCGGTCAGTTCGAACCCGCCACCTTCGGCGCGTCCTCGTAGATCAGCAAAGGCTTGCCGTCGCCTTCGATGACGTTCTCGTCGATGATGACTTTGCTGACCCCTTTCATCGTCGGCAGTTCGTACATCACGTCGAGCAACGCTTGTTCGATGATCGAACGCAAACCGCGCGCGCCGGTCTTGCGGCGGATCGCCTTGCGGGCGACTGCCTGCAGTGCGCCCGGCCGGATCTCCAGCTCGACGCGTTCCATCGCGAACAGCTTGTGATACTGCTTGACGAGCGCGTTCTTCGGCTCGACCAGGATCTTCATCAGCGCAGCTTCATCGAGCTTGCCGAGCGTCGCGACCACCGGCAGGCGGCCGATCAATTCGGGGATCAGACCGAATTTGATCAGGTCTTCCGGTTCCGTTTCGCGCAGCACTTCGCCCGCGTCGCGTTCCTGCTTGCTCTTGACCGTCGCGCCAAAGCCGATGCCGGTTTTCTCGGTACGATCGGTGATCACCTTTTCGAGACCGTCGAATGCACCGCCGCAGATGAACAGGATGTTGGTCGTATCGACCTGGATGAAATCCTGGTTCGGATGCTTGCGGCCACCCTGCGGCGGCACCGACGCCATCGTGCCCTCGACGAGCTTCAGCAGTGCCTGCTGGACGCCCTCGCCCGACACGTCGCGCGTGATCGACGGGTTGTCCGACTTGCGGCTGATCTTGTCGATTTCGTCGATGTAGACGATCCCGCGCTGAGCCTTGTCGACCTCGTAGTTGCAGTTCTGCAACAGCTTCTGGATGATGTTCTCGACGTCCTCGCCGACATAGCCGGCTTCGGTCAGCGTCGTCGCATCGGCGATCACGAACGGCACGTTCAGCAACCGCGCGAGCGTCTGCGCGAGCAGCGTCTTGCCGGAACCCGTCGGGCCGATCAGCAGGATGTTGCTCTTCGACAGCTCGACGTCGTCCTTCTTGTCGAGATGCTTCAGGCGCTTGTAGTGGTTGTACACAGCCACCGCGAGGATCTTCTTCGCGCGCTCCTGGCCGATCACGTACTGATCGAGGATGTCGCGAATTTCCTGCGGGCTCGGCAGATCCGACCGGGACAGGCTGGCCTCGACGCCGGCGGCAGCCGCCTCGTCGCGAATGATCTCGTTGCAAAGGTCGATACATTCATCGCAGATGAACACCGACGGGCCAGCGATGAGTTTTTTCACCTCATGCTGGCTCTTTCCGCAAAACGAGCAATACAACAGCTTCTCGCTGTTCGAACCTTTTTTGTCCGCCATGAATGTAGAGCCTCCGGACAGGTAGATGACATGATACGCCGAATGCTCCGAGCGCCGCGCCTAGGGCGCGACCGGAGCCGGCTGGATGCGCTTGCCGCAGATGCTCAGGGCGTTCGGGACGTCGCAGGGGCGCCGCACGAATCGGGGCGGCACCCCACTTAAGCTCACGGGCGCTTCAGCAGCACCTGATCGATCAGCCCGTACGCCTTCGCATCCTCGCTCGACATGAAGTTATCACGGTCGGTGTCGCGCGCGATGCGCTCGACGTCCTGGCCCGTGTGCTGCGCGAGCAACTGGTTCAGCCGCTCCTTCAGGTAGAGGATTTCGCGTGCCTGGATCTCGATGTCGGATGCCTGGCCGCGTGCGCCGCCGAGCGGCTGGTGAATCATCACGCGCGAGTTCGGCAGCGCGAAACGCTTGCCCTTCGCACCCGACGCGAGCAGGAACGCGCCCATGCTGGCCGCGAGGCCCATGCACAGCGTCGACACGTCCGGCTTGATGAACTGCATCGTGTCGTAGATCGCCATGCCGGCCGACACCGACCCGCCCGGGCTGTTGATGTACAGGCTGATGTCCTTGTCGGGATTCTCGCTCTCGAGGAACAACAGCTGCGCAACCACGAGGTTGGCGGTCTGGTCGTTCACTTCGCCGACCATGAACACCAGGCGCTCCTTCAGGAGACGCGAGTAGATATCGTACGAACGCTCGCCGCGGCCGCTCGTTTCGACGACGATCGGCACCAGCCCCAGCGCTTGCGCCTCGAAACCCTGCGGCGCGTTCGAAGCAAGCATGTCCAGCAATTCAGCGCGAGTGATCATTCAATGAACCTTGTTCGAATGGAAAATTGAACGGAAGGAAGCCGCCCGCTCAATCGCCATATTAATGGCAACCGTGCGCTTGACGTAAAAACGGCGTGCGGGCCGTCGCTCCGACAGCCGGCACGCCGCTAGAGCAACACTTACGCTTGCGCCGATGCGCTCGCGAGTGCTTCGAAGCTCACTTCCTTGTCCGTCACCTTCGCCTTGCCCAGCACGAAATCGACGACGTTGCTTTCAACGACGAACGCTTCCATCTCGGCGAGGCGCTGCTGGTTCGAATAATACCAGCGGACCACTTCCTTCGGGTCTTCGTAGCTCTTCGCGAACTCGTCGACTTCCGCGCGGATCTGCTCCGGCTTCGCTTCCAGGCTGTTCGACTTCACGAGTTCGGCCAGCACGAGGCCCAGCTTCACGCGGCGCTCTGCCTGCTCGGCGAACATCTCGGCCGGGATCGGTGCGTCCTTCGCGTTCGGCACGCCGCGCTGCGCCAGATCCTGGCGAGCCATTTCGACGAGGCGTTGCTGGTCCTGCTCGATCAGCGCCTTCGGCACGTCGAGTTCGGAAATCTTCAGCAGCGCGTCCATCACCTGGTTCTTGACGATCGACTGCGTGCGGCGCTTCGCTTCACGCTCGAGGTTTTCCTTGATCTCGCCGCGCATCTTCGTGAGATCGCCGTCTTCGATGCCGAGCGACTTCGCGAATTCACCGTCGATTTCCGGCAGGTGCGGCCACTCGATCTTCTTCATCGTGACCGTGAATTGCGCCGTCTTACCCGCGACGTCCTTGCCGTGGTAATCCTCCGGGAATGCCAGGTCGAACGTGCGCGATTCGCCGTCCTTCAGGCCCAGCGCTGCCTTTTCGAATTCCGGCAGCATGCGGCCTTCGCCGAGCACGAACGGGAAATCTTCGGCCGTGCCGCCCTGGAAGGCGACGTCGTCGATCTTGCCGACGAAGTCGACCGTCACGCGGTCGCCGTCCTTGGCTGCGGTGTCTGCGCCGCCGTCACCGTGCTCGCCGGCTTCGCCGCGTGCGTGGTAGTGCACGCGCTGCTTGCGCAGGATGTCCAGCGTGCGGTCGATTTCGGCGTCGCCGATCGACGTCGTCGAGCGCTCGACTTCAGCCGTCGCCAGATCGCCGATCTTCACTTCCGGGTAGACCTCGAACGTCGCGTCGAACGCGTATGCACCTTCAGCCTGCTCCTGCTTCGGCTCGAAGCTCGGCTGGCCAGCGACGCGCAGGTTTTCCGCGCGGCTGATCGTGAAGAATTCCTGGCCGATCTTGTCGCTCAGCACTTCTGCTTCGACCTGACCCGCGTACTGTTGCGCGACCATCTTCACCGGCACCTTGCCCGGGCGGAAACCCGGCATGCGCACGGTCTTCGCGAGTTTCTGGATACGGGCGTCGATTTCCTTCTGCACGGTGTCTTTCGGCAGGGAAATCGTCACGCGGCGTTCAAGCTTGCCGAGGTTCTCAACAACGTTAGCCATGGCTTCAATCGTCCTAAAATTATTCGAGCGAATCGGGTTTTCCTTGCCGTGCCTGCCTGCGGCGGGATGTGCGTCACATCCACTCGCCGCGCCGGAGCGCCACGCCATCCCTGCACGCGCCGGATGGCTAGCGCAAGCGGCTCGGAGCACGGCTTTGGCCGGAAGAATCGACTATTCTAGCAAACAATTTTCCTCACGCCGCCAGATCAGCGCGACGCACATGCGTCTGCCCCGCATCGGCAGCCCTTTGCACGGCAATGCGCGCGGATCGCCGCTATGCCGAACGCCGTATCCACCACGGGCCCGCCATCCTGTAAGCTCCGATTGAAGGTATGCCGCCGTCGCGGCCGCATTCATTCCTCACACCAATCACGCCTTCCGGAGACACCATGCCGCAACACCCGTCCGCGCCTGTCGTCGTCATCGCGCCCGATTCGTTCAAAGGCTCGCTTTCCGCCGAGCAGGTCGCGGAGGCGATCGCCACCGGCATCCGCCGCGCCCGCCCCGATGCGGTCGTGCGCTGCTGCCCGATGGCTGACGGCGGCGAAGGCACGCTCGACGCGATGCTGGCAGGCGGCGGTACGCGGCGCGCGCTGCGGGTGGCCGGCGCGTCGCTCGCGGCACACGACGCGGCGGTCGGCGTGATCGACGCGCGCACCGCGATCGTCGAGACGGCCGAGATCGTCGGCATCACGGATCCGGTCGGCATGAGCGTGCCGGTCGACGCGCGCAGCACGCGCGGGATGGGCGAGGCGATCCGCACGCTGCTCGACGAAGGCGTGCGCCGCTTCTTCGTCGCACTCGGCGGCAGCAGCACCAACGACGCGGGCGCCGGGCTGCTCGCCGGCCTCGGCCTGCAGTGCTTCGACGCGGGCGGCCAGCCGGTCGAGCCGGTGCCGTCGCGGCTCGCCGACATCACCCGCATCGACGCGTCGGGGCTCGACCCGCGCCTGAAGGAAACGGAATTCATCGGCATGTCCGACGTCGACAACCCGCTGACGGGCGCGCACGGCGCGACCGCCGTGTTCGGCCCGCAAAAGGGCGTGACGCCCGAGCAGGTTGCGACCCTCGACGCCGCCCTCGCCCGCTTCGCCGACCTGCTCGAAGCCGTGCTCGACCGCCGTGGCCGCGACCTGCCGGGCGCCGGTGCCGCGGGTGGCCTCGGTTTCGCGCTGCATATGCTCGGCGCGCAGTTCGAAGCGGGCGCCGAAGTGGTCGCGCGGCAGGTCGGCCTCGACGCGGCGCTCGCCGGCGCCGACTGGCTGATCACCGGCGAAGGCCGCTCCGACGTGCAGACGCTGCACGGCAAGGCGCCGTTCATCGCGTGCCGCCACGCGCAGGCCGCGGGCGTGCCCGCGTCGCTGCTGTCCGGCGCGGTCGACCCGGCCGCGCTGCCGCGCCTGTCCGAACATTTTTCCGGCTGCTTCTCGCCGGCTCCCGGGCCGATCACGCTCGACGTCGCGATCCGCGACGCGGCCAATCTGCTCGCGAACGAAGCGGAGCAATTGACGCGCCTGAAATACGGCGCACACTGACCGTTGACCCGAGCGCGCGATACAGGAACAATCGGGCCCGCCCTTTTTCTTCAGGATTCGACATGAAAGGCCGTCAAGCCGGGCTCGATCAGTTTCTGACCTATCGCCTCCACGCGCTCACGAAGCGCTCCGACCGCGGGATCGGCGAGGTGTACCGGCACAAGCTCGACATCTCGCTGCCCGAGGCGCGCGTGATCGCCGCCGTCGGCGCCTTCGGCCCGTTCTCGATCATGGATCTCGCGCGCCACACCAATCTCGACAAAAGCCAGGCGAGCCGGGCGGCCGAGGCGCTGCTGCGCCAGGGGTTGCTCGCGCGCAGTGCGAGCGAGGAGGACGGCCGGATCGTGCTGATCGCGCTGACCGCCGACGGCCGCGCGCTGCATCGCAAGATCATGCCGATCGTGCGCAAGTGGAACGACGGCTTGCTCGCGTGCCTGTCCGACAGCGAACGCCAGACGTTCGAGCGGCTGCTCGACAAGGTCGTCGCACACGCAACCGAGCGGGACGACTGAGCGACAACGCGGGCACGGCGCCCGCTGCATTGATCCGATGAATTCGACGGGCCGCCCCGGTCGCCTCACCCGCGACGCGGGCGGCCCGCTTTGCGTCACGCGTTGCGTACGGCTAGCGGCCCGCAGCGCCTCGCCTCACCAGCGTTGCGCATGCAGGCGCCCGGCACGCGTTACAGCCCGCTGTTCGTCGCGCGCTGCCGGAGCAGCCCGAGTACCGCGTCGCAATACGGCGTCGGCACGCCGAGCTTGCGCCCGAGCTCCGGAAACACGCCGAGGATCGGCCCGATCTCGAGCGCGCGCCCCGCTTCGAAATCCTGCAGCATCGACGTCTTGAACGCACCGAGCTTGCGCGTGACCGCGATCCGCTCGGGCCCGCTCATCCCGGTCGACAGGCCGAGCCTCGCGCCGATCGCGGCGGCCTCCTCCATCATCCGCAGCGCGAGATCCTGCGTGAACGGATCGTCGAGCAACTGCTCGGACGTCGACCCCGTCAGCGCGCTGAGCGGATTCATGTTCATGTTGCCCCACAGCTTCGTCCAGATCTCGGCCCGGATCGCGGGCGTCGACTCGACGTCGAAACCGCCCGCCGCGAGCGCTGCGGCGAAGCGCGCAGTAGCGACGTCGAGCCGCGCATCGGGCGCCCCGACGATCAGCCGGTTGCCGCGCCCGCGGCGCACGATGCCCGGCGCGTCGGTACTCGACGACAGGTGCACGACACACCCGATCGCCTGTGCAGGCGGCAACGCCGCCGATACCGCACCGGCCGGATCGACCGCATCGAGCGGCACGCCGTCCAGCGCGCCTTCGAGCCCGTGCGTGAACCACCACGGCAGCCCGTTCATCGCCGCGACGATCACCGTATCCGGCCCGACCAGCGGTGCAATGCGCGCGGCCAGCGCCGGCAGCGCATGCGCCTTCAACGCGATCACCACGTAGTCCTGCACGCCGAGCGCGGCCGCATCGTCGCTTGCTCGCACCGGAACCGACGACGTCGCGCCCGCCTCGTCGATCACGCGCACGCCGTGCGTGTTCAGCGCGTCGAGCGTCGCGCCGCGTGCGTACGCGCTCACGGTCATGCCGGCCCGCGACAACGCCGCCGCAAGCAACCCGCCGATCGCGCCGACCCCGACCACCGCCGCGCGCACCGACCCTGAATTCGTGTCGTTCATGATGGAATTCCGTCTCCTGGGAGCTGACGAGCATAACGCTCAATGGTTGCGGGCACAACCATTCGCGCGAGCGCGTGGAACACGCAGCATTCGAGCGATTCAGCGCGGCTCGCCGCCGGCTTCCACCGGCTCGTCGTCGGCCGCGCCGCCCGTCGCGCCGAGCACGCCGGCGATCTGGCTCTTGTCGTGCATGCCGAGCTTGCGATACGCGCAGCGCAAATAGTGGCGCACGGTCGTCGGCGAAATCGCCATCTGTTGCGCGACTTCCTTGTGCGAGCGCCCGGCGCCGTAGTAACGAATCGCCGCGAGCTCGCGCGGGCTCAGGCGGTCGAGCAGCGAGCGCGGCCGCGCCTCGATCTGGAACAGCCCCGCAACCGGCACGCACTGGATCCGCAACGCATCGCCGACGAACGGCTGGCCCGACTGGCGCCGCAGGTGCGCGACGAGCGGCTCCGGCACGCGCGCACCGGCCCATGCCGGCCATTCGGTACGCAACACGTCGTCGAACCCGTGATCGGCGTGGTGGAGCACGCCGAAGTTGTCGCACAGGGCGCGCGCCGCCGGCGCGACCGTATCGCCGCGCTCGCGCGTGAGCTGTGCGGCGCGATTGATCGTCAACGCGGCCGCGAGATGCGGAATCACTTCCTCGAACCGGCGTGCGTCGTCGTCGCTGAACGGCCGATTCAGGCCCTGGCGGTAGATCGACATGAACGTCGTCAGACCGAAACGGCGATCGAGCGTACACACGCACATCAGTTGCGCGAGCCCGTATTTCACGCACCAGTCGCGAAACCGGGCATCGAGCCCCGGTTCGACGACCGACAACCGGACCGCATGGCCGTGCGCGCCGCGCAGCGTGCGGTGTGCGAGCGGGTCGCAATCGCGCACGCGCTTCCAGTCGCGGAAGAACGCGTGCGGCAGACGGTACAGGAAGCTGTTGTGCATCACGGGGCCGGTCGGCACATGGGTCGCGACGCCCGTCCATGCGGCGTCGAACGGAATGAGCGCCTGCAGCAGCGAAAAGAACCGGTATTCGAATTCGCCGATGGCGGACCGGGCGGCAACTGCATACAGGTCCAGCAGCATCAGCCCGAGTTCACGCTGCGATGCGTCGCCGCGCGTGACGCCGTCGAAATCGGCGCGCCGGGACGGCAGCGGCGGCCAGGCGAAGTCGTCGAGCACGATGGCGGCCGGTACGTCGCGCAGCGCATCGAGATCCTGCCCGATATCCGTCGTGATCCTCACCTTCCGCTCCCCTGCCCGATCGGGCTGCTGATGTGCGCAACGACACCGGCCGATTATAGCGATCGGCTTTTTTGACGGGCCACGGTGCCGGAACGGGCGCCAGCCCCATCCATTTGAACGGTGCCCCGCACGTTGCTGCTCCGCAGCACACCGCGCCACACCAGCGCGCCGCGTGCATGCCGCGCACCGCGGGTTTTCCGCACCGTTCATCTGGACGACTGTTCGAAGGCTTTCCCGCTGCGGACACTGCGTCGCGACAACACCAACGACAAACCGATGCAGGACGGTATGGAGAACCCCACGTGACGAAACCCCGCTTCATCCGCACGGCCGCAGCCGTCGCGACGCTTGCCGCGTGCAGCGTCGCCGCGCACGCGCAGTCGTCCCTCACGCTGTACGGTGCGCTCGACGCCGGCGTGCAATACCTGACGCATGCCGACGGGCACCACTCGGCCGTGCAGTTGCAGAACTACGGCATCCTGCCTTCTCAGATCGGGCTGAAGGGCCACGAGGATCTCGGCGGCGGCTGGCGTGCGCTGTTCAAGCTCGAGCAGGGCCTCAACCTCAACGACGGCACCGCGACCGTGCCCGGCTATGCGTTCTTCCGCGGCGCGTACGTCGGCATCGCGGGGCCCATCGGCACCGTCACGCTCGGCCGGCAATTCAGCGTGCTGTTCGACAAGACGCTGTTCTACGACCCGCTCTGGTACGCGTCGTACAGCGGCCAGGGCGTCATCGTGCCGATGAACGCGAACTTCATCGACCACTCGGTCAAGTACCAGTCGCCGACGTTCGCCGGCTTCGATGTCGAGGCGCTCGCCGCGACGTCCGGCGTCGCCGGCAATACACGCGCCGGACGCGTGCTCGAACTCGGCGGCCAGTACACGAGCAACGGCCTGTCGGTCAGCGCGGTGCTGCATCAGGCGCACGGCGATGTATCAGCGGCCGACGACACGTCCGCACGACGCAGAGAACTCGGCACGCTCGCCGCGCGCTATGCGTTTGCAGCGCTGCCGCTCACCGTCTATGCAGGTGTCGAACGCCTGACCGGCGACCTCGACGCGGCGCGCACGATCGTCTGGGGCGGTGCGCGCTACCAGATGTCGAGCGAGATCGGCCTGAATGCAGGTGTCTATCACACCGACTCGCACACGCCTGCGATCGGCCACCCGACGCTGTTCATCGCGAGCAGCACGTACGCGCTGTCGAAACGCACCGTCGCGTACGTGAATCTCGGCTACGCGCGCAACAGCGGCCAGAGTTCGCAGACCGTCTACGAATACGACCCGACGCCGCTCGCTGGCGCATCGCAGTTCGGCGCGATGGTCGGCATGTACCACCTGTTCTGAATCCCCACACGAGAGCCCGCCATGAAAACCCTTTCTCCGGATGCCGCACTCCCGCCCGACGGCCGCGCCTCGACCTTCGCGCGCTCGACGCTCGTCGCGCTCGTCGTGTTCGCGGCCATCACGCCGCTGCTACTGCTCGTGGCGCCCGCCGTCGCCGGCCAGCTCGCGACGCAGCTCGGGCTATCCGCATCACAGATCGGCACCTACTTCTTCGTCGAGCTCGGCGCGTTCAGCCTCGCGACCGTGCCGTCATACCTGTGGCTCGGCCGGATCGACGCACGTCGCGTCGCCGCGTTCGCCATCGTGCTGTTCGGCGTGGGCAACCTGCTGACCGCGCTGTGGATGCCGGGCTTCGTCGCGCTGCTCGCGCTGCGCGCCGTCACCGCGCTCGGCGGCGGCTCGCTGATGGTGCTCTGCATGACGAGCGCCGCGACGAGCGAGAACAGCGATCGCGTGTACGGCCTGTGGGTCGTCGGCCAGTTGATCGCGGGCGCGATCGGCCTGTTCGTGCTGCCGCATGTGTTCGCGGCGTTCGGGCTGCGCGCGCTGTATGTCGCGCTCGCCGTGCTCGCGCTGCTCGCGGCGCCGCTGTCGCGCGGCTTTCCGTCATCGCTGGGCGCGCGCACCACGCCTGCGCAAAACGCGCGCGGTACTGCGGCGCAAACGCCGCAAAGCTTCGTCATGCTCGCGATCGGCGCGGTGCTGACGTTCTATCTCGCGATCGGCAGCGTGTGGACGTTCGCAAGCCGTGCCGCGAGCGATGCCGGACTCGATCCGCAGTCGACCGGCAACGTGCTCGCGATCGCGAGCGTGATGGGCATCGCCGGCGCGGCGCTCGCGTCGTGCGCGGGCGGCCGGCTTCCGCGGCGCGCGATGCTGGCGGCCGGTTACGCGCTGCTGGCGGCCTCGCTCGTCGCGCTCGCCGTGATGCGGCACGCCGGCGGCTACAGCGCGGCGATCTTCGCATTCAAGTTCGCGTGGACGTTCGTGCTGCCGTTCATCCTCGCGACCGTCGCGCAGATCGACACGTCGGGCCGCCTCGTCGCCACGCTCAATTTCGTGATCGGTGCCGGCCTCGCGGCCGGCCCGCTGCTCGCCGGACTGATGCTCGATGCCGGCGGCACGATGCACGCGCTGTTCGCGGCCGCGACGGCCGTCGCGGTCGTGTCTTTCGCCGCGCTGCGCCACATCGACCACCGCACGCGCCCTTCCATTTCCTCCCAACCGTGACAGGTCACGTACATCCATGAATCGCACTGCCTTCTTCACCGACGAACGCACCTTCTGGCATACGGGCGGCACGCACGCGCTGTTCTTCCCGGTCGGCGGCTGGGTCCAACCGCCGTCGAGCGCGGGCTACGCGGAATCGCCCGATTCGAAGCGCCGTTTCCTGTCGCTCGTGCAGGCGTCGGGTCTGGCCGCGCAGCTCGACCTGCGCGGCGCCGCGTCAGCATCGACCACCGATCTGCTGCGCATTCATCCCGCGCACTATCTCGACGCGTTCCGCGCACTCAGCGATGCGAATGGCGGCGACCTCGGCGATCTCGCGCCGTTCGGCAAAGGCAGCTACGAGATCGCCGCGCTGTCGGCCGGCCTCGCGATCGCGGCCGTCGATACGGTGCTCGGCGAGCGTGCGGCAAACGCGTTCTCGCTGTCGCGGCCGCCCGGCCACCACTGCCTGCGCGATCGCCCGATGGGCTTCTGCCTGCTGGCGAACATCCCGATCGCGATCGAGGCCGCCCGTGCGAAACACGGCATCGAGCGCGTCGCGGTGATCGACTGGGACGTGCATCACGGCAACGGCACGCAGTCGATCTACTACGACGATCCGGACACGCTGACGATCTCGTTACACCAGGACCGCTGCTTCCCGCCGGGCTACAGCGGCGCGGACGATCGTGGCGAAGGCGCTGGCGTGGGCGCGAACCTGAACGTGCCGCTGCTCGCGGGCAGCGGTGACGATGCGTATCGCTACGCGTTCGAACGGATCGTGCTGCCGGCGCTGGAGCGTTTCCGGCCCGAGCTGATCGTCGTCGCGAGCGGCCTCGACGCGAGCGCGGTCGATCCGCTCGCGCGCATGCAGCTGCATACCGACAGCTACCGGTTCATGACGCGCGCAGTGATGGAGGCCGCGCAGCGTCATTGCGGCGGGCGGCTCGTCGTCGTTCACGAAGGTGGGTATTCGGAAGCGTACGTGCCGTTTTGCGGGCTCGCGATCGTCGAGGAGCTGGCGGGCGTTCGCACCGAGGTCACCGATCCGATGCTCGACCTCGCGCTCGCGCAGCAGCCGGGCGAGCGGTTCGTCACATTCCAGCGCGAACTGCTCGACGAACTGGCGGTGTCGTTCGGGTTGTAGTGCGCGCGGGAAGACGCGACGGAGGGCCGGCCTGCGCCGGCCCTCTTGCGCGATCGGAGCGGATGGGGTTTCCTGTGCTTTTATCCCCGTTTCGGCGCGAAGCCGCACTCTTCCGATGAAATCGTCCCCGCACGATAACCATGACGATGCCAAGACGCGCCGCCAGCCTTCGAAGCTCGTCCTGAACATCGCCGCCGTGACGGTCGGCCTCATCACGTTCGCGATCGGCGCGGCGTGGGTGATCTATAGCTGGGTCGTCGATCGCGAAGCGCAGTATTTCGCGATTCCGCTGGTGTTCTCGGTGCCGGTGATCGTGGCAGTCGCGATCCGGAGTTTCTGGGAATAGGCGCGCCTGACATGACGAAGCGCGGCGGTCGGGTGACGTGCGGCGCTGGGTGTGGGGCTTGTTTCAGATGAGGCGGGAATCCCCGCGGTTAGCTCGCGGGCCGGGGCGCGTGCACGGATTGAGGACTGCGCCCCGATATCCAGGTGAACACGAAAGTGTACGCGGCACGAATTTTCGTTCAGCGTCGTACAGACCCGCGTGCCGTGAAAAGCACCGGCATCAGCAAAAAAGCGCTGCGGTCAATCGACCGACAGCGCTTTTTAGTGAACGGCCCCTGACGGGGGCGCATTCGACTTCTGGTGCGTGAGGCCGGACTCGAACCGGCACACCCTTGCGGGCGTCAGGACCTAAACCTGGTGCGTCTACCAATTTCGCCACTCACGCGCATTTCTGCCGCCTGATCGCACGGCACGCAAGATGCGTTTCCATGCGCCCGGGACATCGCGCCGGCCTGGAACCGGCACGCCCGATCAGGCGAGCGCGAGATTCTACCCGATCCGCGCGGCATTGTCTCGCCCCTGCCGGCACCCGTCGTGCAGCGGTGCTAGAATGCCGCGCTCGACGTTTCGGCACCGCGCCGCCGCGCGTCCCCCGAACCCGCCCCCACACGATTCCGCCCGTGAACTTCGACGACTACTGTCAGCAAAAGGCCGCCCCTGCGGGCTCCAGCGTCTATTACGCGCTGCGCCAGGCGCCGCTCGCCACGCAACCGCGCCTGACCGCCCTGTTCGCGCTGCGCCGCGAACTCGAGGAAACCGTCAAGGAAACCAGCGACCCGACCATCGGACACACGAAGCTCGCGTGGTGGCACAAGGAACTTGCGGCGCTGGCCGACGGGCAGCCGTCGCACCCGGTCACGAAAGCGCTCGCGCAGCATCATCCGGCGATCGCCGCCGAGGCCGACGCATTGCGCACGCTCGTCAACGGTTACGGGATGGATCTCGAACAGGCGCGCTACCTCGATTTCGCGAACCTGCAGCGCTATATCGCGCAGGTCGGCGGCGTCTTCGCGTCGCTGGTCGCGCGCGCCAGCGCCGCGAACCCGGCCGACCCGCAACCGTGGGCCGCGGACGCCGGCCGCGCGCTGATGCTCGCGCAATTCGTGCAGGAACTCGGCAACGACGCGCGCCACGGCCGCATCTACCTGCCGATCGACGAACTGCAGCGCTACAACGTGACCGCGGCCGATCTGCTGAACCGCCGCTACAGCCCGGCCTTCACCGAATTGCTGCAATTCCAGACGGCCCGCGCGCGCGAAGCGCTCGCGGCCGCCGAAGCGGCAATCCCCGCATCCGAACGCCGCGCGCAACGCACGCTGCGCGCGCAGATCGCACTGACCGGCTCGCTGCTCGACGAAATCGAGCGCGACGGCTACCAGGTACTGCACCAGCGCATCGCATTGACGCCGATCCGCAAGCTGTGGATCGCGTGGCGTGCCGCGCGCCGGCGCTGACTCCCTACGCCTTCAGCAACGGCAGCGTATTGAAGCGCTGCTGCAGCACGCGCGTCGCGTCGAGCCCCCACCACGGCCCGAGCACGGTCGCGTAGAGCTGGCGGAAATCGACCGCGACCGGCAGGTTGCCGTTGCCGTCGAGCCGCCCGAGCGCGGGTGCCGCACCGTATAGCCCGCCAGCCACGCGGCCGCCCATCACGAAATGCGGCGCGGCCGTGCCGTGATCGGTGCCGTTGCTCTGGTTCTCGCGCACGCGCCGTCCGAATTCCGCATACGTCATCACAAGCGTCTGGTTCCAGCGCCCGAGCTCGATCAACGCACCGCGCATCGCGCTCATCCCTTCCGCGAACTGCTTGAGCAGCGCAGCCTGCTGCCCCGGCTGGTTCTGGTGCGTATCGAAGCCGTTGAGCGTCAGGCGCAGCACCGCGACACCGTCCTGCGCGCCGGGCCCGGACGCTTCGCACGCCGCCAGCACCTGCATCGCGGTCTTGACCGACGTGCCGAACGCGCCTGCCGGAAAGGCCGTCCTGAACTCACGCATCCCGCCGCGCGGGCGCAGCCGGTCGGCCGCCTTCACGATGTCGTTCTCGACGTCGATGATGTGGGCGAGCGCGGGGTTCTGTTCGCGCAGCGACGACGGCTCGGCGAGCCGGGCCGCACGGATGAACTGCGCGGGATTGACGAGCGCGATCGCACGCGCGCCGTTCGAGAGCGGCCCCATCTCGGCGCTGCCGAGCACGACGCCGTCCGCCGCGAAACCGGGCGGCACGGGCGCCTGCGCGAACGTGCGCGTGAGCCAGCCTTCGTGCAGGTATTGATCCGAGCGCGACGCGGTATCCCAGATCTCGATCGAGCGGAAATGCGACAGGTTCGGCTGCGGATAGCCAACGCCTTGCACGACCGCGACCTGCCCGTCGCGCCACAGCGGCATCAGCGGCGCGAGTGACGGATGCAACCCCGTGTGCGCATCGAGTTGCAGCACCTGCTCACGCTTGATGCCGATGCTGCGCCGGAACTGGTAGTACAGCGGATCCGTGTACGGCACCACTGTGTTGAGGCCGTCGTTGCCGCCCTTCAGCTCGACGAGGATCAACACGTTCGCATACCCGGCCACTGGCGGCCGCCCGGTCGCGGCCATCGCGGGCGCCTGCCACAGCGACACGCCGGCCGCGGCCGCAGCGCCCGTCAGCGTCAGAAAATCACGTCGGTTCATCGCGCATCCTTTGGTTCGCCGCCCGGCACCTTTGCCGCACCGGCGCCCCGCTTCATCGTCGTTCGAATCATTTCAGTTGATAGGCCGGATCCATCAGCAGCGCCTCGAGATATGCGCTGCCGGTCGAATCCGTGTCGATCGCCGCGACCGGCGACAGTTGCAGCACCGCATGCTGCAACTGAAGCTCGGTCGACAAGCCCGTGATTGCCTGCGGCCGCGCGCGATATTGCGCCAGCCAGCGCTCGAGGTCGAAACGCAGGCCGGCGCGCGCGGGCTTGGCAGGCGCACCGCGCATACCGGCGGCGGACGCCGTATCGACCACCGGCATCGTGTGCGCGCGGGCATTCGTGGGCGGCGCCATCGCATGCGCCGGCGGGTGCATGCCGGCCGTTTCCGTCGCGCGAAACAGTTGCTCGACGAACTGCTTGCGTGCGAGCAGCGTGGTGCTGTTGATCCACAGCGCGCCGCCCGGCCAGCCCTTCACGTTCGGCGGGTAGAACAGGTTCTGCCCGAGCGTGCGCACGGTGTTCGCAAGCATCTGCGGATCGCCGTATGAAACGTCGAACAGCCGTACCGACCCGACGACGAATTCCGCCGGCGATTTGACGAGCACGCCGCGGTTGCGCGGATCCCAGAACGCGTCGGTCGACCACAGCGCGGCGAGCGCCGCGCGAATGTCGTAGCCGCTCGTGCGAAACCGCTCGGCCACCGCATCGAGCGCCGCCGGGTCGGGCGTATCGGACACGAACTCGCGCCACAGCTTGCCGGCGATGAAGCGCGCGGTGCCGGGCCGCTTCAGCAGGATGTCGAGAAAGCCGTCGCCGTCGAACGGCCCCGTTTCGCCGAGGATCGTCTTGTCGCCCGCATCGTGCAAATCCGGCCGCACCTCGAAGCGATAGGTATCGGGATCGACCGTCCAGCCCGTCATCGCGCGCGCGGCTTCGGTCACGTCGTACTGCGTGTAATGCCCTTCGCCGAGCGTGAACAGCTCCATCACCTCGCGCGCGAAGTTCTCGTTCGGGCGCCCCTTGCGATTGCTCGCGCCGTCGAGATACTGCAGCATCGCCGGATCCTTCGCGACCGCGTGCAGCAGCGTGCCGAAGTTGCCGAGCGCCTCGCGGCGAAACAGCGCGTTCTGCGCGGCCATCGTCTGCGGGTAAGGCACCTTGTCCTGCCCCGACGTGAAGTGTCCGTGCCAGAACAGCGTCATGCGCTCGGTCAATGGCGACGGCGTGACGATCATCTCGTTGACCCACGCCGCGCGCAGCGCATCGTACCGAACGTTGCGCTCGCGCTGCTCGTCGCGCCGCATGTCGGGGGTCAGTGCCTGGCGCTGCGCGCGCGTCGGCGGCAGCTCGGCGATCCAGTCGGGCCACGTCGTGACGGGGTCGCGGCGCACGTTGCCGAGCGTGTCGGCCACGACCTGCGCGCGCGTCATGCCGACGATGCGCGCGACATCGGCGGGTGCGGGAGAAAAGCCGGTACGGCTCAGGAAAAACAACGCATCGTCGGCGTCGAGCGGCGACTGCATAGCGGGCGACGGCGCCGGTGCGGCAGCGTTCGCTTTCATCGTCATGGACTCCCGGAACGCACCGGCGGTGCGGATGCCGGTACAACGGCATTCGGCAGGCGAAAGTTGACGGAAAAATTGCTACGAATCTTTTCCGCGCGAGGTATTTCGCGCAGCGCGAAAAACGGCGCGTCAGCGCTTGTACAGCTCGCGAACGGCGTCCTCGATGTGCTGGCGCAAAAGGTGGCGCTCCTCGGGCGTCATGTGCCCGTCGCGGCGGCGCTGTTCGAGATCGGGAGGCACGGCGGAACGGACCGTCATCTCGGCGGCACGATCGGACTGCGGCGCTTTGCCGCGCGGCAGCTTGCGCGACGATGCGCCCTGCTCAGGGCGCTGCGCATACGCGAAGTTCGACGCATACGGACCGGCAAGTGCGATCGTCAGCATCACTGCAATCCGGGCAGATCGCATGACCGTCCTCGCTTCTTTGGTCGATTTGTTCCCTTCGTCACGCGGCAACCGGCTACCTCTGGTACTTGAAAAACCCTGCGGAATTCGGGTGTGCAAAGATGAAAGATGGAGTGCAGGGGAGTATCTACCGAATTTCGGCTTCGAGTAAAGGAATCTCTATAGCCTGCCTTTACTCCGCGCGACACTACGGGTAAATTTTGTAACCGACTGTAACGCACGAAAATACGCGGCCGTGCGTCAATTCCCATTCGCGATAAGATGCCGATCATGGAAACGAAAAACCCCTCCAAGATTCTCGTCGTCGACGACGACCCGCGCCTGCGCGATCTGCTGCGCCGCTATCTCGGCGAGCAGGGTTTCAATGTCTACGTCGCGGAAAACGCGACCGCAATGAACAAGCTCTGGGTACGCGAGCGTTTCGACCTGCTCGTGCTCGACCTGATGCTCCCGGGCGAAGACGGCCTGTCGATCTGCCGCCGCCTGCGCGGCAGCAACGACCGCACGCCGATCATCATGCTCACCGCGAAGGGCGAGGATGTGGATCGCATCGTCGGCCTCGAGATGGGCGCCGACGATTACCTGCCGAAGCCGTTCAACCCGCGCGAGCTCGTTGCGCGCATTCATGCGGTGCTGCGCCGCCAGGCGCCGGCCGAACTGCCGGGCGCGCCGTCGGAAACCACCGAGGTGTTCGAGTTCGGCGAGTTCTCGCTGAACCTCGCGACGCGCACGCTGACGAAATCCGGCCAGGAAATTCCGCTCACCACCGGCGAATTCTCGGTGCTGAAGGTGTTCGCGCGCCATCCGCGCCAGCCGCTGTCGCGCGAGAAGCTGATGGAACTCGCACGCGGCCGTGAATACGAAGTGTTCGACCGCAGCCTCGACGTGCAGATCTCGCGCCTGCGCAAGCTGATCGAACCGGATCCGGGCAGCCCGCGTTTCATCCAGACCGTCTGGGGCCTCGGCTACGTGTTCATCCCGGACGGCGCGGCCTGATCTTTTTCCTTTCCGGTTTCGCCCGCCCACGGCCCGTCCCATGCGTATCGACCGGCGCCTCCTGCAGCTCGCGTTCGGCGGGCTGTTCTGGCGCACCTTCCTGCTGATCGCGCTGCTGATCTCGGTCAGTCTCGCCGCGTGGTTCCAGAGCTTTCGCGTCATCGAGCGCGAGCCGCGTGCGCAGCGCGTCGCGCTGCAGCTCGTCGCGATCGTGAAGCTCACGCGCACCGCCCTGCTCTATTCCGATCCCGATCTGCGGCGCGCGCTGCTGCAGGATCTCGAGAGCAACGAGGGCGTGCGCGTGTACCCGCGCGAAAAGACCGACAAGTTCAAGCTGCAGCCCGACGAATCGCTGAACCGCCTGATCGAACACGACATCCGCAGCCGTCTCGGCGACGATACCGTGATCGCGCAGTCGGTCAACGACATTCCCGGCGTGTGGATCAGCTTCAAGATCGACGACGACGATTACTGGGTCGCGCTCGATCGCGACCAGCTCGACAACGTCACCGGCCTGCAGTGGGCCGGCTGGGGGCTATTCGCGCTCGCGTTGTCGCTATTCGGCTCCGCGTTCATCACAAGCCTGGTGAACCGGCCGTTCTCGCGGCTCGCGCTCGCCGCGCGGCAGATCGGCTCGGGTCAGACACCCGAGCTGCTGCCCGAGCGCGGAATGGGCGTCGCGGCCGATACCAATCGCAGCTTCAACCAGATGGTGCGCGACCTCGAACAGCTCGAGGCCGACCGCGCGCTGATGCTCGCGGGCATCTCGCACGACCTGCGCACGCCGCTCGCGCGGCTGCGGCTCGAAACCGAGATGAGCCCGTCCGACCAGGCGACCAAGGACGCGATGGTCGACGACATCGAACAGATGGATCGCATCATCGCGGCCTTCATCGACTACGCGCGCCCGTCGCAACGCAAACCGGAGCCCGTCGACCTGTCGTCGATCGCGCAGGAAGTTGCCGCACGCGTGTCGGGCGAGGACGGCGTCGAGATCCGCACGCGGCTGGCGCCGAGTGCGGTGATCGAAGCCGACGAGACCGACATGCGCCGCGTGATCGGCAACCTCGTCGAGAACGCGCGCAAGTATGGCCAGAGCAAGCAGGACGGCGTGTCGCGCATCACGCTCGAGACGCGCGTGTCGCACGCGCGCGTCGAGCTGTCGGTGAGCGACGAAGGCCCCGGCATCCCCGAGGATCAACTGCCGCTCGTGATGCGGCCGTTCTACCGCGTCGACACCGCGCGCACCAAGGCGGACGGCACGGGCCTCGGGATGGCGATCGTGCTGCGTCTCGTGGGCCGCTATCGCGGCGCGCTGCGCCTGCGCAACCGCAACCCCGAAGCGGGCCTCGAAGTCACGCTCGAATTCCCCGGCGCCGGCAAGGCGCGTGCGACTGCGTGACGCGCTCGCGCACGCTTCTTGCACTGCACACTATCGATCCGGTTGAAAAAAGCTATGAGGGTCGTTAGTCAAAATCTATTGAAGTGACTAACTAATAGTGTTACAGTCTTACCCATGCTGTCACATCATCGTTGCAGCACCGAGGTAGCTTGACTCAGTCTTCTTCCCAACTCATACAGGAGTATCCGCATGAAAACCGTGGGCGATAAACTCGAAGCTTTCACCGTCGTAGCCGCGAAGCCGGGCTTCAACAATCACGAGGAAAACGGCCAGTCGGCATTCGAGACCGTCACCGAAGCGTCGTTCCCGGGCAAGTGGAAGATCATCTACTTCTATCCGAAGGATTTCACGTTCGTGTGCCCGACGGAAATCGTCGAGTTCGCGAAGCTCACGAAGCAGTTCGAAGAGCGCGATGCCATCCTGCTGGGCGGCAGCTCGGACAACGAATTCGTCAAGCTCGCATGGCGCCGTGAGCACAAGGACCTGAACAAGCTGAACCACTACTCGTTCGGCGACGTCAAGGGCGAGCTGATCGACCAGCTCGGCGTGCGCGACAAGGAAGCCGGCGTGGCCCTGCGTGCAACGTTCATCGTCGATCCGGACAACACGATCCAGCACGTTTCGGTGAACAACCTGAACGTCGGCCGCAGCCCGGAAGAAGTCCTGCGTATTCTGGACGGCCTGCAAACGGACGAACTGTGCCCGTGCAACCGTGCAGTCGGCGGCGCAACGCTGTAAGCGCATCGATGCACGAAGCCCGCGGCGCACGTCCTGCCTGCGGGCTTTTTTAACGGCCAACCCATAGGAGATGTCAATGGAATTCATCGACTCGATTAAGGCACGTATTCCCGACTACGCGAAGGACATTCGCCTGAACCTCGACGGCACGATCTCGCGCTCGTCGCTCGAAGGCACCGACGCGGTCGGCGTCGCGCTGGCGGCGGCGATCGCAGCGAAGAGCACGGTGCTCATCAAGACGATCCGCGAAGCCGGCGTGCTGTCGCCCGAAGAGACGAACGCCGTGCTGACGGCGGCCGCGCTGATGGGGATGAACAACACCTGGTATCCGTATGTCGAGATGGCCGACGACGCCGACCTGAAGACGCAGCGCGCCGAGCTGCGGATGGGCGCGTATGCGACCCACGGCGGCGTCGACAAGCGCAAGTTCGAGATGTACGCGCTCGCCGCGTCGATCGTCGGCAAGTGCCACTTCTGCGTGAAGTCGCACTATGCGCTGCTGAAGAACGAGCAAGGGATGACTGTCACGCAGCTGCGCGACGTCGGCCGTATCGCGTCGGTGATCAACGCCGCCGCGCAAGTCATCGCCGCTGAAGGCGAATAAGCGGTTGCACCACCCGGCCGGCAGCCACGCCGGCCCGGTCGCCGCACCAAACGAAAATGCCACGCATCCGCGTGGCATTTTTCATTTCCGCGACGCGGCGCGGCGCGGCGGTCGAACCGCACGCCGCGGCCGGGCGTCAGCCGCCCTGCTTCACCAGCAGCGCGGCGGCCTGCGCCTCGATCCCCTCGCCGCGGCCGAGATAGCCGAGCTTCTCGTTGGTCTTCGCCTTCACGTTCACGCGATCGAGCGGCAGCCCGAGATCGGCCGCGATGTTCGCGCGCATCCCGTCGATATGCGGTGCCAGCTTCGGCGCCTGGGCGATCACTGTGCTGTCGACGTTCTGGATCGTGAAGCCGGCCGCCTTGATCCGTGCCACGCACTCGCGCAGCAGCACGCGGCTGTCGGCGCCCTTGAAAGCCGCGTCCGTGTCGGAGAAATGGCGACCGATGTCGCCGAGCGCTGCCGCGCCGAACAGCGCGTCGGTGATCGCGTGCAGCAGCACGTCCGCGTCCGAGTGGCCGAGCAGGCCGCGTTCGTAAGGAATCGTCACGCCGCCGATGATGAGGGGGCGCCCCTCGACGAGCTGGTGCACGTCGTAGCCTTGTCCGATTCTGAAATCCATGCGTGTTCCGATTGAGAGGGGGTAAATGTCAGGAGGCGTTCGCAGGGCGCGCGGCGAGGATCGCCTCCGCGAGCGCGAAATCTTCCGGGTACGTGACCTTGAAATTGCGCAGGCTGCCCTGCACGACGCGCGGCGTATGGCCGGCCCATTCGATCGCGCTCGCCTCGTCGGTCAGGTCGTGCCCTTCCCGCTGCGCGCGCAGGATCGCCTCGCGCAGCATGCCGATGCGGAACATCTGCGGCGTCTGCGCCTGCCACAGCGCGTCGCGCGACTCGGTGCGCGCGATCGCGTCGCCGCCGGCCGGCACGCGCTTGAGCGTATCGGCCACCGGCAGCGCGACGATGCCGCCGACCGGATCGTCCTTGAGCGTCGCGACCAGCGTGCGGATCAGCTCCGGCGTGATGCCCGGGCGCGCGGCGTCGTGCACCAGCACCCAGTCGTGGTCGGTCGCGCCGAACTCGGCCAGCTCCAGCAGCCCGTTCAGCACCGACGCCTGGCGCGAGCCGCCGCCGCAGCGGCGCACCGCGAAGCGCAGCCCCGCGAAGCGGCGCGCGTCAAAATGGGAATCGTCGGGCGAGAGGACGACGAGCGTCTGCGCGAATTCGCTGCACGCGTCGAACGCGGCGAGCGTGTAGTGCAGCAGCGCGCGGCCGGCCAGCGTGCGGTATTGCTTCGGCACGGCCGAACCGGAGCGGCTGCCCGTGCCGGCACAGGGAATCAGGGCGAAAAGTCGGGGAGTCACGAAGGGAAACGCCGGAAAGATGAAATCGAGAAGCGGATTTTATAATAGGTCTTTCGTCTCGACCGGCGCACCGCGATGCGCCCGTGCACGCCACCCCTGTCGTCCCTATGCCAGATAACGCTTCCACCCCGTCCGCCTCGCCCATTGCCCGCGTCAAGTCCGGCCAGCGTTTCGCCTTCGACGGCGCGCATGGTTCCGCCGACGCGCTCGCCATCGCCCGTTATCTCGCCGACAGCCGCCAGGAGGTGCCGCTCCTCGCGGTGATCTGTGCGAACGCGGTCGACGCGCAACGGCTCTCGCAGGAAATCCGCTACTTCTCGCCCGACGCGCGCGTGCGCCTGCTGCCGGACTGGGAAACGCTGCCGTACGACACCTTCTCGCCGCACCAGGACCTGGTATCCGAGCGTCTCGCGACGCTGCACGATCTCGGCGAGGGCCGCTGCGACATCCTGCTCGTGCCCGCGACCACCGCGCTGTACCGGATGCCGCCCGCGTCGTTCATGGCCGCGTACACGTTTGCATTCGCACAGGGCGAGCGGCTCGACGAAGCGAAGCTGAAGGCGCAGCTCACGCTGGCCGGCTACGAGCACGTGAGCCAGGTCGTGCGGCCCGGCGAATACTGCGTGCGCGGCTCGCTGATCGACCTGTACCCGATGGGCTCGCCGCTGCCGTACCGGATCGACCTGTTCGACGACCAGGTCGACTCGATCCGCGCGTTCGACCCGGACACGCAGCGCAGCCTCTACCCGGTGCGCGACGTGCGGCTCCTGCCCGGCCGCGAGTTTCCGTTCGACGAAGCCGCGCGCACGGCCTTCCGCAGCCGCTGGCGCGAGACCTTCGAAGGCGACCCGAGCCGCGCGCCGATCTACAAGGACATCGGCAACGGCGTGCCGTCGGCCGGCATCGAGTATTACCTGCCGCTGTTCTTCGACGAAACCGCCACGCTGTTCCACTACCTGCCGCAGGATGCGCACCTGGTGTTCACCGGCGATCTCGAAGCGTCGATCCGCCGCTTCACGGCCGATACGAAGCAGCGCCATGCGTTCCTCGCGCACGATCGCGAGCGGCCGATCCTCGAACCGCAGCGGCTGTTCCTGTCCGACGAGGATTTCTTCGCATTCGCGAAGCCGTTCGCCCGCGTCGTGCTGCCCGCGCAGCCGGCCGGCGGCTGGGCGACGGCGCTACCCGAGCTCACCGTCGATCGCCATGCCGACGATCCGCTCGCGTCGCTGCGCACGTTCGTCGAATCGTCGGGCAAGCGCGTCCTGCTGACCGTCGAATCGGCCGGCCGCCGCGAGACGATCCTGCAGCTGCTCGCCGAACACCACCTGCGCCCCGCGTCGAACGACCACTTCGCGGGCTGGCTCGAAAGCGACGAACGCTTCGCGCTCGGCGTCGCGCCACTTGCGAACGGATTCGCGGTGCCGGGCGAAGGCTATGCGGTCGTCACCGAGACCGAACTGTACGGCGCGCTCGGCCGCCGCGCGGGCCGCCGCCGGCAGGAACAGGCCAGCAACGTCGACGCGATGGTGCGCGACCTGTCGGAGCTGAAGGTCGGCGACCCGGTCGTCCACGCGCAGCACGGCATCGGCCGCTACATGGGCCTCGTGTCGATGGATCTCGGCGAAGGCGAGACGGAATTCCTGCATCTCGAATACTCGGGCGACAGCAAGCTCTACGTGCCCGTCGCGCAACTGCACGTGATCTCGCGCTACAGCGGCGCCGATCCCGACAGCGCGCCGCTGCACGCGCTCGGTTCCGGCCAGTGGGAGCGCGCGAAGCGCAAGGCCGCGCAGCAGATCCGCGATACGGCCGCCGAGCTGCTGAACCTGTACGCGCGCCGCGCGGCCCGCGAAGGCCACGCGTTCTCGCTCGATCCGCGCGACTACGTGAAGTTCGCCGAAAGCTTCGGCTTCGAGGAAACACCCGACCAGGCAGCCGCCATCGCGGCCGTGATCGGCGACATGACGAGCGGCAAGCCGATGGACCGCCTCGTGTGCGGCGACGTCGGCTTCGGCAAGACCGAGGTCGCGCTGCGCGCCGCGTTCATCGCGGTGCTGGGCGGCAAGCAGGTCGCGCTGCTGTCGCCGACCACGCTGCTCGCCGAGCAGCACACGCAGACCTTCGCCGACCGCTTCGCGGACTGGCCGGTGCGGATCGTCGAGCTGTCGCGCTTCAAGACCGCGAAGGAAGTCAACGCGGCGATCGCGCAGATCAACGAAGGCAGCGTCGACATCGTGATCGGCACGCACAAACTGCTGTCGTCGGACGTGCAGTTCAAGCGCCTCGGCCTCGTGATCATCGACGAGGAACACCGCTTCGGCGTGCGCCAGAAGGAAGCGCTGAAGGCGCTGCGCGCGGAAGTCGACGTGCTGACGCTCACCGCGACGCCGATCCCGCGTACGCTCGGGATGGCGCTCGAAGGGCTGCGCGATTTCTCGGTCATTGCAACCGCGCCGCAGAAGCGCCTCGCGATCAAGACCTTCGTGCGCCGCGAGGAAGAAAGCGTGATCCGCGAGGCGATGCTGCGCGAGCTGAAGCGCGGCGGTCAGGTGTATTTCCTGCACAACGAGGTCGAGACGATCGAGAACCGCAAGACGATGCTCGAGGCGCTCGTGCCCGAAGCACGCATCGCGATCGCGCACGGCCAGATGCACGAACGCGAACTCGAACGCGTGATGCGCGATTTCGTCGCGCAGCGCGCGAACGTGCTGCTGTGCACGACCATCATCGAGACCGGCATCGACGTGCCGAGCGCGAACACGATCATCATGCACCGCTCGGACAAGTTCGGCCTCGCGCAGCTCCACCAGTTGCGCGGCCGCGTCGGCCGCTCGCATCACCAGGCCTATGCGTACCTGCTGGTCCACGATCCGCAGGCGCTGACCAAGCAGGCCCAGCGCCGGCTCGAAGCGATCCAGCAGATGGAGGAACTCGGTTCGGGCTTCTATCTCGCGATGCACGACCTCGAGATCCGCGGCACCGGCGAAGTGCTCGGCGACAAGCAGTCGGGCGAGATCCACGAGATCGGCTTCCAGCTCTATACGGACATGCTGAACGACGCGGTGAAGGCGCTGAAGAACGGCAAGGAGCCCGACCTCACCGCCCCGCTCGCCGCGACGACGGAAATCAACCTGCATGCCCCGGCGATCCTGCCGGCCGACTACTGCGCGGACGTGCAGGAGCGGCTGTCGCTGTACAAGCGGCTCGCGAACTGCGAGCACGGCGACGCGATCGACGGTATCCAGGAGGAGCTGATCGACCGCTTCGGCAAGCTGCCGCCGCAAGCGCACGCGCTCGTCGAGACGCACCGGTTGCGGATCGCCGCGAAGCCGCTCGGCATCGTGAAGATCGATGCGAGCGAGGTCGCGATCGGGCTGCAGTTCGAGCCGAATCCGCCGATCGATCCGATGCGGATCATCGAGATGGTGCAGAAGCACCGGCACATCAAGCTCGCGGGCCAGGACAAGCTGCGCATCGAGACGCGCTCGCCGGATCTCGCGATCCGCGTGTCGACGATCAAGGAAACGCTGCGCGCGCTCGGCCCCAAGCAAGGAGCGGCTACCGCGGTGCGCTGACGCGATACTGGCGGGTGCGGCGTTGCTGCACCGCATCGCGTCCGGCGAAGGCGGGCCGACGCGTTTTTGAGTATGATTTTCCCATTCATCAGACGGAGTCTTGCCATGTCCACTCTCGACGCGACGGTGTCGTCCGCCGCCGACCAAGGCGACGCGTCGCTCGTCAGCCTGCCCTGGATCAAGCAACTGGTGTCGATGGACACGACGAGCCGCGTGCCGAACCTCGGCCTGATCGAAACGGTACGCGACGCGCTCGCCGCAAAAGGCATCGCATCGACGATCACGCACGATCCGCGCGAAGGCTGGGCCAACCTGTTCGCGACCGTGCCCGCGCACGACGGCTCGACGAACGGCGGCATCGTGCTGTCGGGGCATACCGACGTCGTGCCGGTCGACGGCCAGCAATGGGACAGCAATCCGTTCGCGCCGGAAATCCGCGACGGCCGCCTGTACGGCCGCGGCACCTGCGACATGAAGGGCTTCATCGGCACCGCGCTCGCGTTGCTGCCCGAGATGCAGGCGACCAGGCTCGCGAAGCCGATCCATTTCGCGCTGTCCTACGACGAGGAAATCGGCTGCGCGGGCGCGCCGCTGATGATTGCGGATCTGGTCAAGCGCGGCGTGCAGCCGTCCGGCTGCATCGTCGGCGAGCCGACCAGCATGCGGCCGATCATCGCGCACAAGGGCATCAATGCGTACCGCTGCTGCGTGCGCGGCCACGCGGCGCATTCGTCGCTGACGCCGAAGGGGCTGAACGCGATCGAGTATGCGGCGCGCCTCATCTGCCACATCCGCGACATCGCCGACCGCTTCCGCGCCGAAGGCCCGTTCGACGCGCTGTACGACGTGCCGTTCACAACTGCGCAAACAAGCACGATCCAGGGCGGCAACGCGATCAACACCGTGCCGGCCGAATGCCGGTTCGACTTCGAGTTCCGCAACCTGCCGACGCTCGACCCCGAGCAGATCTTCACGCGCATTGAAGCCTATGCCCGGGAAACGCTGCTGCCGCAGATGCTTCGCGAGCATCCGAATGCCGCGATCGAATTCTCGAAGATCGCCGCGGCGCCCGGCCTCGACGCCACCGAACAGGCCGCGATCACGCAGCTCGTGCGCGCGCTGACGGCCGACCAGGACAAGCGCAAGGTCGCGTACGGCACCGAGGCCGGCCTGTTCGAACGCGCGGGCATCCCGAGCGTCGTATGCGGGCCCGGCAACATCGAGCAGGCGCACAAGCCGAACGAATATGTCGAGCTCGCGCAGCTCGCCGGCTGCGAACAGTTCCTGCGCAAGTTCATCCGCAGCATGTCGGTCGACGCGCACTGACTGCCTCCCGCCACGCCGGCCCGCGTGTGCGGGCCGGCCCACTCCGCCACCCGCCACGTCATGTCGACTGAACGCCAGGGCACCGCCCATACGACGATCGACGGCGAGCCGATCCCGACGCTCGACGAAATCGCCGCGCAGCATTTCGCACTGTCGCCCTGGGTCGCGCGCACGCCCGTGTTCGAACGCGCCGACCTGCCGTCCCTCGAGGGCACGCACGTCAACTTCAAGTTCGAGTTGCTGCAGGCCAGCGGCAGCTTCAAGGCGCGCGGCGCCTTCACGCACCTGCTCGCGCTCGACGAGGCGCGCAAGAACGCCGGCGTCACCTGCGTGTCGGCCGGCAATCACGCGGCGGCCGTCGCGTATGCGGCGATGCGGCTCGGCAGCAGCGCCAAGGTCGTGATGTTTCATACCGCGAGCCCGACGCGCATCGCGCAGTGCAAGCAGTACCGCGCGGAAGTCGTGCTGGCCGGCAGCGCATCGCAGGCGTTCGATCTCGTCCGGCGGATCGAGGCCGAGGAAGGCCGCTTCTTCATCCATCCGTTCAACGGCTATCACACGATCCTCGGTACCGCGACGCTCGGCTACGAATGGGCGACGCAGACGCCCGACCTCGACGCGGTGATCGTGCCGATCGGCGGCGGCGGGCTGGCAGCCGGCATGGCGACCGCGCTGCGGCTCGCGAATCCGCGCGTGCACGTGTACGGCGTCGAGCCGGAAGGCGCCGACGCGATGAGCCGCAGCTTCGCGGCAAATCACACGATCAAGATGAGCGCGATGCAGACGATCGCCGATTCGCTGATGGCGCCGCATACCGAGGAATACAGCTATCAGCTGTGCCGGCGTCACGTCGACCGCATCGTCACCGTGTCCGACGACGCGCTGCGTGCCGCAATGCTGTTCCTGTTCTCGCACCTGAAACTGTCGGTCGAACCGGCGTGCGCGGCCGCGCTGGCCGCACTGCTCGGGCCGCTGCGCGAAACGCTGCAGGGCAAGCGTGTCGGCGTGCTGCTATCCGGCACCAATACCGACCCCGGCACACTCGGCATGCATCTCGCGCACGCGAAATTGCAACACTGACCCCGCATCGGGCACTTGAGGGTAAACCCAGGGTTATCCCCAGATTATGTTGACAGCCCTGTTGATAACCCGCCGGACAAACACGCAAGTGGTTGAGCGCGCAGCGTTTTGCGCGCTCGGAGGTCGATCGTCACGAAATGGGCAGATGCGACCGTCGGCCGCATGCGCCGCGACCGGGTGGCGCCGCGCGGCGCCAATGGTCGGCAGTGTCGCGATCGCGCTGCTCGCCGGTTGCGCGGCACCGTCCTCGCCCGTCGACGGCGCGCCGCTGGCCTGCGCGCAGCCGGGCGAGCACCGCATGCTGCAGGCCGACCTGCTGTTCGGGCGCGACATCGCCGGGCGCGGCCCCGTCACCGATGCGGAACGGGCGACGTTCCTCGCCGACACGGTCACGCCGCGGTTCCCCGACGGCCTCACCTACTGGGACACGCACGGCCAGTGGCGCGACCACGCAAGCGGCGAAATCACCCGCGAAGACAGCTTCGTGATCCGTATCATCGCCGACGATACGCCCGACACGCGCGCGCGGCTCGCCGCGATCCGGCAGGCGTACGTGGTGCGCTTCCGGCAGCAATCGGTCGGCATCACGCTCGTGCCGGCCTGTGCGGCGTTCTGACGCCCCTTCTCCCTGCCGAAAATCCGCGCAAAAAAAACGGGCGCCCGAAGGCGCCCGTCGCATGCCGGAACCGCGGCGTGCCGCTTACTTGTTCTCGAACATGTCCATGATCTGCTGCTTCTCCTGCGGCGTGACGGGCGGCGGTGCAAGCCCTGCCGCACCGGCCGAGCCGAGTGCGTCGTTCGCGCTGATCGAATTCTCGGCCGGGTTGATGTCGACGTTCGCGACGAAGCCGTTGCCCGGCGTGCGATCGGCGTAGTACAGCTCGCCGTCGATCGAGGTCAGGCCGTCCGGGATCGGCATCTGCTGCTCGGGCACGCCGTTCAGCGCGGTGCGCATGTAGTTCACCCAGATCGGCAACGCGAGCTGCGCGCCGAATTCGCGGCTGCCGAGGCTCTTCGGCTGGTCGAAGCCCATCCACGCGACCGCGACGAGCGATTGCTGGTAGCCGGCGAACCAGCCGTCCTTCGCGTCGTTCGTCGTACCGGTCTTGCCCTGCAGGTCGCTGCGGCCCAGTGCGTTGGTGCCCGCGCCCGTGCCGGCCGTCGCGACCGAATGCAGCAGGCTGTTCATCATGTACGCGTTGCGGCCTTCGATCGTGCGCGGCGCCGTGCTGCCGGCGAGCACCGGCTGCGACTTCTGCAGCGGCTGGCCGCGTGCGTCGTCGACTTCGGCGATCAGGTACGGATCGACCTTGTAGCCGCCGTTCGCGAACACCGCATAGCCGGTTGCGAGCTGCAGCGGCGTCACGAGGCCCGCGCCGAGCGCCATCGGCAGGTACGGCGGCGTCTTCGCCGGATCGAAGCCGAAGCGCTGCGTCACGTACTGCTGCGCATACTGCGTGCCGATCGACGCGAGGATCCGGATCGACACGAGGTTCTTCGAGCGCTGCAGGCCGGTGCGCATCGTCATCGGGCCGTCCGGCTGGTCGTCGTCCTTCGGCTCCCATGCGGTGCCGCCCGGCACGCTCGGCGGGAAGTACAGCGGCGCGTCGTTGATCATCGTCGCCGGCCCCATGCCCTTGTCGAGTGACGCCGAGTAGATGAACGGCTTGAACGACGAGCCCGGCTGGCGCCACGCCTGCGTCACGTGGTTGAACTTGCTCTTGTTGAAGTCGAAGCCGCCGACGAGCGAGCGGATCGCGCCGTCCTGCGGCGCGATCGCGACGAGCGCGCCTTCGACCTGCGGCAGCTGCACCACCTGCCAGCCCGTCTTGCCGTCCTTCAGCACGCGCACGACCGAGCCCGGCTTGATGCGCAGCGTGTCGTTCGCGCGGGGCCCGAGCGCGGCCGCGACGAAGCGCAGCCCGGCCGGGCCGATCGTCGTGGTCGCACCGCCGACGAACTGCACCTCGACCGCGCCCGGCGACGCCGACAGCACGACCGCCGACTGCAGGTCGCCGTTGTCCGGGTGATCGGCGAGCGCGTCGTCGATCGCCTCGTCGCGGTCGTCGCCGGCCGCGGGCAGCTTGATCGTCGCTTCCGGCCCGCGATAGCCGTGGCGGCGCTCGTAGTCGAGAATGCCGCGACGCACGGCCTGGTACGCGGCTTCCTGGTCGGACGAGTTGATGGTCGTCGTGACGGTCAGCCCGCGCGTATAGGTTTCGTCCTTGTACTGCTGGTACATCATCTGCCGCACCATCTCGGCGACGTACTCGCCGTGCACCGCATACTGGTTGCCCGGCGTGCGCACGTGGATCTCTTCCTTCACGGCCTCGTCGTACTGCGGCTGCGTGATGTAGCCGACCTCGAGCATGCGCTTCAGGATGTATTCCTGGCGCACCTTCGCGCGCTTCGGGTTGACGACCGGGTTATACGCGGACGGCGCCTTCGGCAGCCCCGCGAGCATCGCCGCTTCCGCCAGCGTGATGTCCTTCAGGTCCTTGCCGAAGTACACGCGCGCGGCGGCCGCGAAGCCGTACGAGCGCTGGCCGAGATAGATCTGGTTCATGTACAGCTCGAGGATCTGGTCCTTCGTCAGGGCCTTCTCGATCTTGTACGCGAGCAGCATTTCGTAAATCTTGCGCGTGTAGGTCTTCTCGCTCGACAGGAAGAAGTTGCGCGCGACCTGCATCGTGATCGTGCTCGCGCCCTGGCGCGCGCCGCCGTGCATCAGGTCGGCCACGCCCGCGCGCAGGATGCCGACGAAGTCGACGCCGCCGTGTTCGTAGAAGCGGTAGTCCTCGATCGCGAGCACCGCCTTCTTCATCACGTCCGGAATCTCCTGGAAGCGCACGAGGCTGCGGCGCTCCTCGCCGAACTCGCCGATCAGCACGTGATCGGCCGTGAACACGCGCAGCGGCACCTTCGGCTGGTAGTTGGTCAGCGCATCGAGCGACGGCAGTTGCGGCGCCATCACGACCAGCGCGTAGCCGACGATCAGCGCGCCGACGATCGCGGCGATCGCGAACAGCCCGGCGAACCACAGCATGACGCGCGAGCCGAATCCGCGGCGGCGGCCCCCGCCGCCGCTGCGCTGGGTGCGGCGATCGTCGTCGCGGTCATCCTCATCGGGGTAATAGGCTCCGGACGGCGAACGGCGCAGCGTGTAGTGGGGTTCGTTCCTGTCGGAAGAAGAAGGCGGTCGTTTGATAATTGGCATGTCGGAATGGCGGGCGGTCGTGGCGCCCTCGGACGCATGCGGAAATGCAGGCGAATGAATCAGAGCAGAGACATCGTGATGCGGCTGTCACGTCGACAGACCCCGCCGCGCGGCGATCCGTTCCCGCGACGTGACAGCGCATTTTAATGAAATCGACCGGGTGGCTTCGCGATTTTTTGTAAAAATTCCCGCAATGCCGTGATTTAAGGAACGTATTGTCGGCATCCTCTGCCTATCATGGACACGCAATATGGCGCGCACAGTCGATTTTCTTTCAATCGCGAAAGGTTCGACATCCTGATGCGCAAGCCGCTTGAACTCGCGCGTTTAAGCCGTATTTAAGTGAACCGGTGGTGTAATATCCGCCGGCTCATGCGGGTCGGAACCGGCTCGCAACGGGCACTGCCGCGGTCACGCGGCGCCTTTCAACCACGGAGGATTTCATGTCGCTTTTCGACTCTGTTTCGCGCACGATCAAAGGCCTGCTGAACGATGCGGCCGATTCGGTACAGGATCCGTCGCGCGACGCACGGCAGATCGTGCGGGAGCTCGACGACAGCATCGGCCGTGCCGAGAATTCGCTGATCGAAATCGAAGCACAGGTCGCGACCCAGCGCAGCAAGCGCGATGCGGCCGACGACAAGGTGAAGAAGTACGAGGACGGCGCGAAGCGCGCGCTGCAGTCCGGCGATGAAGCACTCGCACGCGAGGCACTCGGCGCACAGTCGAACGCGGAAGCCGAGCGTGACGCGCTCGCGGCCGAACTGTCGACGCTCGAGCCGTCGGTCGACAAGCTGAAGGGGCAGATCGCCGACATGCGCCAGCGCCGCAACGACCTGAATGCGCGTTCGAACATCCTGCAGGCCAAGCAGGAAATCGCGCAGGCGAAGGACGTCGCGGCCAGTGCCCTGGGCGGCATCGGCGGCAAGAACCTGTCCGAGGACTTCCAGAAGCTCGAGGACAAGGTCGCGCTGCAGAACGCACGCTCGGACGCGCGCCTGAATTCGGCCGACACGTCGAGCGGCAAGGCGCTCGATGACAAGCTCGCCGCGCTGAACAAGGGCCCGTCGGTCGAGGATCGCCTCGCCGCGCTGAAGAAGCAGCTCGACACGCCCGCGCAGTAACGGCCACTGCGGGCAACCGCGCCGCCGCCCGCCCCGGGCGCGGCGCGAACCGATCGTCAGGAGACGGGCGCCTGCGCCCGGTTCGACCATGAAGAAATCTCTCGCCGCACTCGGCCTCTCGCTGATGTTGCTGTCGTCCGCCGCGTTTGCGGTCCCGTCGCTGCAGCAGGTCGAGCAATCGATCGCGCAACGCAACTGGCAGCAAGCCGACACGCAGCTGTCGCAAGTCATCGACGCCCATCCGAACAACGCGCACGCGCGCTACCTGTATGCGCAGGTGCTGGACCGCGAAGGCCGCGCGTCCGACGCACTCACGCAACTGCAACGCGCGAAGTCGCTCGATCCGCAGCTCAAGTTCACCGACGCGTCGCGCTTCGCGCAGACGGAGTCGCGCATCCGCGCCGACGCCGCGCGCGTGAGCGGCAACGTGCCGTCGGCCACGCAGGCCGGCACGCTGCAATCGTCGCTCGCGCCCGCCGTCGCGCCGGCCGAGAAACACGGCCCGTCGACCGGCATGTGGATCGGCCTCGGGCTGATCGTCGCGGTGATCGCGCTGGTACTGCGCTGGACGCTGCGGCGCGCACGCACGGCCGACGACAGCCGCGTCGACGACGAACGCCGCACGCAGCTCAAGCGTGCCACCGACGTGCTGAACGACATCCGCCCGCTGAAACTCGACGCGAAGCTGTCGACGGCGCCCGGCGCCGCGGCGCTCACCGGCGAACTCGAAGCGATCGAGACCGACGCGCGCACGCTCGTCGAAACGCTGTCGAACGGCAAGAATCCGGTGCCACCCTATCGCGTCGATGAACTCGAACAGCGCCATGCGAGCGTGAAGGCACGCGTCGAAGGTCGTCCCGATCCGGCCGCGCAACCCGCGGCACCGGTGAACGGCAGCGGCTCCGTGTATGCGCAGGAAGCCGATCGCATGACGGGCGCGCAAGGCCAGCCGTATCCGCAGCAGCCGTACCCGCAACAGCAACCGCCGGTGGTGATCCAGCAAGGCGGCGGCGGTTTCGGCGGCGGCATGGGCGGGCTGCTGACCGGCGTATTGCTCGGCGAGGCGATGTCGGGTGGCCGCGAGCGCGTGGTCGAACGCGACGTGATCGTCGACGGCGAGCGCCGCCGGCAGGAGAACGATCCGGGCTTCGACCTCGGCCGCGGCGACAGTTCGAACTGGAGCGACGGCAACGGCGGCGGCGGCATGGATCTCGGCAGCAACAACGACGGCTGGACCGACGACAACACCTGACGCTACGCAGCGCGTCGACGTACCCGCAACGCGCTGCCACGCACGCCACGCTCCCCTGCCTGCCGGCCGCGCCAACGCGCGGATTTGTCAATCATTTCAAGATGGACTACCGGCAATGGGGAGCGTTCGCTATCATGCGGCCATCGGCGTGCCACCGACCCTCATTCGACGCTCTGCATCCCTGCGCGTCGCGGCACGCCTCCCCTCGCCCCAACCAGGAGAAAGCCGCTCATGAGCATCATCAAGGAATTCAAGGAGTTCGCCGTCAAGGGCAACGTCATGGATCTCGCCGTCGGCGTGATCATCGGCGGCGCGTTCTCGAAGATCGTCGACTCGGTCGTGAAAGACCTCATCATGCCGGTCATCGGCGTGCTGACCGGTGGTCTGGATTTCTCGAACAAGTTCGTTCTGCTCGGCACCATCCCTCCGACGTTCAAGGGTAATCCCGATTCGTTCAAGGACCTGCAGGCCGCGGGTGTCGCCGCGTTCGGCTACGGCTCGTTCATCACCGTGGCGATCAATTTCGTCATCCTCGCGTTCATCATTTTCCTGATGGTGAAATTCATCAACAAGCTGCGCAAGCCGGACGAAGCCGCGCCGGCCGCGACGCCGGAAGACACCGTGCTGCTGCGCGAGATCCGCGATTCGCTGAAGCAGCGCTGATCGCCGAGCGCCCCGCCTGCCAGGCCCGCCCCGTGCGGGCCTTTTTGTTGCGCGCGCGATGCACCGCCGCATGCGGCCCATCTCACTTTTTTGTGACGGGCGAATGCACGCGCGGGGAAAGCAGGTCTATGATGGAGACTAAACGACAGTACGGGCGCCAAGACGCTGGCTGTGTCGATCATGGCGAGCAGGTCGACGGGAGACATTGATCGTCGTACTGCACGAAGGCAGCATTTTCGTGTGCTATAAAGGATCGACATGCGGCGTACATAGCCGGGAGTGGGTCGCATGAAAGTGCCGCATTTCTTGCAATTGTTTTTGAGGCGAGTGTTTATGTCCTTCCCGAAAAAACGTCGGCGTGCCCAGCAGGATGGCCAGGAGTCATTCCTCGCGGTATTGCGCCACTCGAAACCGTTTGCCCAGCTCGACACCAAGATTGCCCGCGCCCGTGCGCAGGACGAACCCGTCCTGTACGCGCATGTGCTGCCCGGTCTCGACGTGCTCCTGTGCAGCGTGCGCGGTGCCCAGCCGCCCTATCCCGCCATTGCCGAGCTGCGCAAGCGCTGCATCGAATCGATCGCCAACGCGCTCGAGCAGCCGCTGGACGGCCTCGAGAACGGTGGATATTGGTACGAAGCAAACGGCTTCGGCTTCCTCGTGTTTGCCAGCCGTGCGCGTGCGCGCATCCTGCCCGAGTTTGGTGCAGGCACGAAAGCGAGCCTGCGCGGCGGGCTCGGCCGCCAGAACGCCGGCGACACGACACCTCGCTCCCTCGGCTGATCCGCCTGCCATTCGATGGGCCGCCTCCGGGCGGCCCATCTGCCATTCACGCGCCCCGCTTGCCCGTCACGACGCCTGCTGACGCCCGTTGCCGGGCCGCACGATGTCGATGAACGCGGCGAAATCGGCGCCGGCGAGCCCTTGCGCGGCGCCGAGCCGCAACACCTGCTGCACAGTGGCCGACACGGGCATCACCGCGCCCGTGTCGCGCGCCGCGTCGGCAATTGCATCGACGTCCTTCTGGAACGTGCTGAGCGCGCCGATCGGCGCATGACCGCCCGAGGTCATGCGCGGCACGAACGTCTGCAGCAGCACCGAATCGGCCCAGCCACCCGCGAGCGCTTCGGCGAGCCGCGCGGCATCGATGCCGCTCGCCTGCGCGAGACCGACGGCCTCGGCGATCGCGGTCACCGTCGCGGTGACGATCGCCTGGTTGCACAGCTTCGCCGTCTGCCCCGCGCCCGCGTCGCCCATGTGCGTGATACGCGACGCATACGTGTCGATCAGCGGCCGCACCGCGTCGAGATCGGCCGCGCGACCGCCGGCCATCACCGCGAGCGTGCCGGCCTGCGCGCCGGGCACGCCGCCCGATACGGGCGCATCGACCCAGCCGACGCCGAGCGCGACCGCGCGCGCCGCGTAATCACGCGTGGCGGCGGGCGGAATGCTCGAATGATCGACGATGCGCTGCAGGCGACGCGTAGCGGCGTCACCGGAGAGCAGCCCGTGCTCGCCGAACACGACGTCGCCCACCGCGCGGCCGTCGAGCACGCACACGCATACCGTCTCGACGCGCTCCGCCAGTTCGCGCGGTGTGCCGACCACCTGCGCGCCGTCCTTCACGAGCGCCTCGGCCTTGTCGCGCGAGCGATTCCACACGCTGACCCGATGCCCGGCCGCCAGCAAATGCCGAATCATCGGCGCGCCCATCAATCCCGGTCCGCAAAATCCGACTTCCACGATGTTCCTCGTCTCCGATATGGGTTGAACTTGCCGCCCATCATACCTATCACTCAAGAAGCCGGGCACGCGCGGCGCCGCTTCGGGACCACGGCTTGCACCGGCCATCCATACCGATATCCCAGGGAGCGCATCATGAGCGACCACGTGTACAAGATGATCGAGCTGACCGGTTCGTCGAAGCAATCGAGCGACGACGCCATCCGCAACGCGATCTCGAAAGCCGGCAAGACGCTGCACAACCTGCACTGGTTCCAGGTGACCGAAACGCGTGGCCACATCGAAGGCGACCAGGTCGTTCACTGGCAGGTCACGCTGAAGGTCGGCATGCGCATCGACGACTGACGCGCACGCCGCATCACACGCCGCGCCGCGATCCGGATCCGCGCAACACGGGTCCGGGCGGCGCCGCGCGCTTCGCTTCGCACCCCGTTCGGGCCCCTCGTCGCGGCCCGGCCGGCGGACGTCTGCGGGTATCCATCCCTTGACGCTGGGCCAGCTTCATATTAAAAACGATATACCCCCCTGCCCCCTCGATCAGCCCAGACATATAAAACGGAGATATCATGAGTCAGCAACGCGAGGCGATCGACACGTACCTCTTGCGCGTCTTGCACACCTTGTTGATGGAGCGCAGCGTCACGCGCGCGGCCGTCAAACTGAACCAGTCGCAACCGGCGATCAGCGCCGCGCTGCGGCGCCTGCGCGACATCACCGGCGATCCGCTGCTGGTGCGCGGCAAATCCGGCATGGTGCCGACCGAATACGGGCTGCGTCTGCTCGAGCCCGTGCAGAACGCGCTGCGTGAAATCGAGCGCATCAAGTTCCAGCAGCACAACTTCGACCCGGCCACGTCGATCCGCTGCTACCGGATCGGCTGCCCCGATTACCTGAACGTGCTGTTCGTGCCGACCGTGGTCGAGCGCTTCCGGCAGGCCGCGCCGAACGCGACGCTCGAATTCCACTCGCTCGGCCCCGCGTTCGACTACGAGCTCGCGCTGGAAGACGGCAAGCTCGACATCGTCGTCGGCAACTGGCCCGAGCCGCCCGAGCAGCTGCACCTGTCGAACCTGTTCGTCGACGAAATCGTCTGCCTGATGAGCAACACGCACCCGTTCGCAAAGCGCGGCGGGCTCACGCTCGATCAGTACCTGAACGCACCGCATCTCGCGCCGACGCCGTACTCGGTCGGCCAGCGCGGCGCGATCGACGTGCATCTCGCGCGCGAACGGCTCAAGCGCCACGTGGTCGTCACGCTGCCGTACTTCAACCTTGCGCCTTACGTGCTCGTGAAGTCCGACCTGATCTTCACGACGACGCGCCTGTTCGCCGATCACTACGCGAAGTTCCTGCCGCTGTCGGTCGTGCCGGCACCGCTCGACTTCCCGCCGATGCAGTACTACCAGCTGTGGCACGAACGCTGCCACTACTCCGACGAAGTGCGCTGGCTGCGCAGCCTCGTCGCCGAAGCCACCCGCACGCTGATCGAGCCGTAACGGCACGCACCGCCCGCGCCGTCCCGGCGCGGCACGGCGAATGCTGGCGGCACGCCCGGCGGCAAGGCAGCCGCCGGACAACTTCACGCTTCCCTCAGCGCGATGCCTCGACCAGTGCCTGCGCGAGCGCGTTGTGACGCGCGATGACGGGCGGCAGGTCGAGCGTCGCCAGCCGTCCCTCCCGTACCACCACCTTCCCGTTCACCACCGTGTACGCCGTCTGCGACGGCGCGCAGAACACGAGCGCCGCGACCGGATCGTGCAGCGCGCCCGCGAACAGCGGCTGGCGCAGGTCGAACGCGGCGAAGTCGGCGGCCATGCCGGGCTTCAGTGCGCCGATATCGTCGCGGTTCAGCACCTTCGCGCCGCCGAGCGTCGCGATCTCGAGCGCTTCGCGCGCGGTCATCGCATCGGGTCCGAAACCGACCCGTTGCAGCAGCAGCGCCTGCCGCACTTCCGCGACCATCTGCGCGCCGTCGTTCGACGCGGAGCCGTCGACGCCGAGGCCGACCGGCACGCCCGCGAGACGCATCTTCTTCACCGGCGCGATACCCGACGCAAGCCGCATGTTCGAGCACGGACAGTGCGCGACACCCGTGCCGGTGCGCGCGAACAGGCTGATGCCCGCGTCATCGAGCTGCACGCAGTGCGCATGCCACACGTCGTGGCCGACCCAGCCGAGGTCTTCCGCATATTCGGCCGGCGTCATCCCGAACTTCTCGCGGCTGTACGCGATGTCGTTGACGTTCTCCGCGAGGTGCGTGTGCAGCGACACGCCGTATTCGCGCGCGAGCACGGCCGCGTCGCGCATCAGGTCGCGGCTCACCGAGAACGGCGAGCACGGCGCGACGACCACGCGCAGCATCGCGTACCGACCTTCGTCGTGATAGGTCTCGATCAGGCGCTGCGTGTCGCGCAGGATGTCGGGCTCGCGCTCGACGACCGAATCGGGCGGCAGCCCGCCGTCGCGCTGGCCGACGCTCATCGCGCCGCGGCTCGCGTGAAAACGCATGCCGATCCGCTGTGCGGCGCCGATGCTGTCGTCGAGGCGGCTGCCGTTCGGGTAGATGTACAGATGATCGCTCGACGTCGTGCAGCCCGACTGCAGCAGCTCGGCCATCGCGGTGAGCGTCGATACCTCGATCATCTCGGGTGTCAGGTGCGCCCAGATCTTGTACAGGTTCGTGAGCCAGCCGAACAGCTCGGCATTCTGCGCCGCGGGCACCGCGCGCGTGAGGCTCTGGTACATGTGGTGGTGCGTATTCACGAGCCCCGGGATCACGAGGTGGCCGCGCAGGTCGAGCACTTCATCGGCCGTGTCGGGCAGCTCGGCGGTCGGTCCGACCGCGACGATCCGGTTGTCTTCGATGTAGAGCCCCGCGTCGCGCAGTTCGCGGCGCGTGTCGTCCATGGTCACCAGCACGTCGGCGTGCTTGACCAGCAGGGTTTTCGGGCGGGATGAGGAAGTGTTCGGCGCGCGTGCGCCGGCGTGCTGCTCGAGGTTCATGCGTTCTCCGCGTCGGTCTGCTTCCAGGGGCTGATCCTGGAGGCGGTCACACAGCCGTTCGAACGCTGAACCGCGGCACGCTCCGGTGCCTGCGTCCGTTCGAACGCCCTGGCCCGGTTACCCGGCGTGCTCGCCGTCTTCGGGGTACGTGCCGGCCACGGGCCGACGCGCACGGCGGGAGGATCGCCCAAGCGCGCGCCGCACACAATGCGCGATCCGGAATACCGCGTTTCACGGTTTCGATATGGTACGCCGCGCAACGCCCCGCCGGAGGCCCGAAACGCCCGCCGGAAGCCCGATCCGGCGTGCCGTCGACAGCCGCTCATGCGCGGCGCATTATCTTTGATATCGCGCCCGTATTTGCGCGGGGAACCTTTTTACAATGCCTGCACGGCGCTCGCTTCAATCTCGCCGACGGGTATGTAGCCACGTGACGTGGAGCCTCGATCCGCCGCACAGTCAATGGATCGAGTCGCCGCCGAACCTCGCATTCACACAAGGACAATTGCGAATGGGAAAGCTCACTACCCACGTACTCGATACGGCGCACGGCCGTCCCGGCGCTGCAATCAAGGTGGACCTCTACGCGCTGGACGGCGAATCGCGCCGCGCGATCAAGACCGTGCTGACCAATAGCGACGGCCGCTGCGACGAACCCCTGCTCGAAGGCGCCGCGCTCGCCGCCGGCGAATACGAACTCGTGTTCCATGCCGGCGACTACTTCGCGTCGCTCGGCGTGAAGGTGCCCGAACCCCGTTTCGTCGATCGCGTCGTGCTCCGCTTCGGCATCGCCGACACCGGCTCGCACTACCACGTGCCGCTGCTCGTGTCGCCGTGGTCGTACAGCACCTATCGCGGCAGCTGACATCGCATCAGCGCCCACATCAAGACAAAATCTGAGTCTGGAGGAGTTTCATGGAAGGCTTCATCACCGACTGGCTGAACCTCGCGCTGCGATGGCTGCACGTCATCGTCGCCATCGCGTGGATCGGCGAGTCGTTCTATTTCGTCGCGCTCGACAACAGCCTGAAACCGCCAACCGACCCGAACCAGCGCAAGCGCGGTGTGTTCGGCGAACTGTGGCACGTCCACGGTGGCGGTTTCTACAACATGCAGAAGTACACGGTCGCTCCGCCGGAAATGCCGGATGACCTGCACTGGTCGAAGTGGCCGTCGTACACGACCTGGCTGTCGGGTTTCTCGCTGTTCTTCGTGCTGTACCTGCTCGCGCCGAACACGTACCTGATCGACAAGAGCGTGCTCGACATGGGCCCGGTGGTCGCCGTCGCCTCCGCACTCGGCTTCCTCGCGGCCGGCTGGATCGTCTACGACTCGCTGTGCCGCATCCTCGGCACCAACGACCGCGTGCTCGGCATCTGCGTCGGCATCTACGTGGTCGCCGCCGCCTACCTCGCGTGCCACATCTTCGCAGGCCGTGCCGCGTACCTGATCGTCGGTGCGATGCTCGCGACGATCATGTCGGCGAACGTGTTCTTCGTGATCATCCCCGGCCAGCGCAAGATGGTCGACAAGATGCTCAAGGGCGAAGAGCCGAACCCGATCTACGGCAAGCGCGGCAAGCAGCGCTCGGTGCACAACACGTACTTCACGCTGCCCGTGGTGTTCGCGATGCTGTCGAACCACTATGCAATGACCTACACGAACAAGTTCAACTGGGTCGTGCTCGTGATGATCATGCTGGCCGGCGCGCTGATCCGCCAGTTCTTCGTGATGCGTCACCGCGGCAAGCAGCTGTGGTACCTGCCGATCGGCGGCGTCGCACTGCTGTCGGCCGCGCTGGTCTGGACGATGCCGAAGCCGGTCGCGCCGGAAGCGCAAGCTGCCAACGCGCCGAAGATCGTGATCGCCGACATCATGCCGGTTCTGCAGCAACGCTGTATGGAATGCCACTCGGCAAAGCCGACGCTGATGGGCAGCGCCCCCGCGGGCGTGATGTTCGACACGCCGGACGAAGTGTCGAAGAACGCGCAGCGTATCTACGAACAGGCCGTGCGCCTGAAGGCGATGCCGATCGGCAACGTCACGCACATGACCGACGACGAGCGGACCAAGCTCGCCGCCTGGTTCGAGGGTGGCGCAAACAAGTAAGCCGCCGTGCGCCGGATGTTGGTTACGGCGCAATCCTCTCCGTTCGCGGGCCCGGTGACGGGCCCGTTTTTTTTGCGTGCGCCGGATGCCCTTCGCGCGTCAGCTGCGCATCGCGTCGCGCTGGAGCGCGACCAGCGCATCGAGCGCGCGCGGGCCGTCGTCGAACGGCACGAAGATGTGATCGTGGTAGGCGGCCGCCATCACGTTGCAGCTGATGCCGGCTGCGCCGAGTGCGCGGGCGAACGCCGCCGTGAGGCCGACGGCCGCGAGGTCGGAATGCACGGTCAGCGTGATCCAGGCCGCACGGAACAACACCGGCCAGCCGTGGCGCGCGGCCGCCTCCTCGTCGACGACGACCGTCAGCCCTTCCGCTTCGCGGAACGTTGCAATGACTTCGGATAACGATACGTCCGTATCAGGCGGCAGCGATGCGAACGCGAACGCGCCCGGATGCAGTTCGGGCTGCATCGTGCGCAGCAGGATCGCGAGGTCGTTTTCAGGCTGGCTCATCGGAGGAATAAGCCCGGAGTCGGGCATCGTGCGGTGGCGATGCGGGCACGATAGCACGTGCCACCACCACCATCGCTACGCGCGCATCGTCGCGACTTCTTCCGCGAGCCAGTCGCGCAACGCGACGATACGCGGATCGTCCTGCGTGCGCTCCGGATACACGACGTGATACGCAAGGCCGGGCGCCACCTCGACATTCACGTCGAACAACTGCACGACACGCCCTTCCGCGAGATCGCGCGCAATCATGTGCGGCTCTGCAAGACCGACCGCCGTGCCGTCCGTCACGGCCTGCACGACGTGGCTCGAATCCGGAAACGACATGCACCGGCTGTCGTCGCAACCGTCGACGCCCGCGGCAGCCATCCAGGCCGACCAACGCGGCCAGGTCACGCCGTCGACTTCGCAATCGACGTGGCAAAGCGTGTGACGCAGCAGATCGCGCGGCTTGCGCAACGGCGGCCCGGACGACAACAGCGCCGGGCTGCAGACCGCGACGACCGACGTATCGAACAGGCGCTGCGCGCACGCGTCGCGATAACGCCCGGTGCCGAAGCGGATCGCAACGTCGACGTCGTCGTCTTCGAAATCGCGCAACCGGTCGGTGATGTCGAACGACAGCTCGAACGCCGGATGCGCGGCCCTGAAACGCGGCAGGCGCGGCAGCAGCCAGTGCGTCGCGAAGCGCGCACCGACCGACACACGCAGCTCCGTCTGCTCCCGCGCGATGCGCCGCGCCCGCACGGTCGCACGCTGAAGCCCCGCCAGCGCATCGGCTGCCGCAGCCGCCAGCACGACACCGGCCGGTGTCAGCCGGATGCTGCGGCTCGTGCGGACGAACAGCTCCATCTCGAGCTGCGCCTCGATTTCCTTGATCTGGTGACTGACGGCCGCCGGCGTCAGCCCGACCTCGTCGGCCGCCCGCGAGAAATTCAGGTGCCGCGCCGCCGCATCGAACGTCCTCAGCGCGCGCGTACCGGGCCACATGCGTTCCATCGATCTTCAAACCGGATTTGATGACCGTTCCAAAACTACTCGTTTTTCAAGCGGCCATCAATCGGCAAACAATAGGCTTTCTTGAAGATGTGGCGAGCTGCCCCACCGCTCGCGACCGAACCCGGAGATCCATCGATGACCGTTGCCCCGCTCCCGTCCGTCGTCCAGCTCAACGGCGTTGCCGCCACCCCGGACGCGCTCGCCGCGCTCGCGTTCGCCGGCCATGCGCATTTCACCGCGATGCAGGTGCGCGACGGCCGCGTGCGCGGCCTCGACCTGCATCTCGCGCGGCTGCGCGATGCGTCGAACGCGCTGTTCGGCCAGGCGCTGCCCGACGACCGGATTCGCACGCTCCTGCGCGCTGCGCTCGATCGCGCACCGGCTGCGCTGTCGCTGACGGCAACCGTGCATGCGACGACGGGCGAATTCGTCGCGCCGCGCGACGACGAAGCGCTCGACGTGCTGGTCCGCACCGCCGCGCCGTCGTCGGGGCCGGCGGGCCCGCTCGATCTTGCGTCGTTCGAACACGAGCGCGTGCTGCCGGACATCAAGCACGTCGGCGAAGTCGCGAAAACACACTTCCTGCGCCGCGCGATCGCGCAGGGGTTCGACGATGCGGCCTTCGTCGATCGCCACGGGCGCATCAGCGAAGGTTCGATCTGGAATCTGGCGTTCTGGACCGGCGATGCGGTCGTGTGGCCGGTGGCCGGCATGCTCGGCGGCGTCACGATGGGGATCCTGCGCCGGCAACTGGCACGCCTGGGCGTCGCGCAGCACGATCGCGAACTGACGCCGGCCGACTTGTCGTCGCTGGCCGGCGCCGTCGTGATGAATTCGTGGACGCCCGGGATCGCCGTGCGCCGGTTCGGCACAGCGACGCTGCCCGACTCATCGTCGTTCGTCGCGCTGCTGCATCGCGCGTACGAACAGGAGCCGCCCGTCGCACCGTGACGCGCAGGCCCGGGGTTGGGCACGGCTCACCCGTCGACCGTCTCCGGCAGCCGCGCGATCGCCTTGATCTCGAACTGGAAGCCATACAGCCAGGTCACACCGACGGCGGTCAGCGTCGGATGCGGCGCGTCGCCCCAGTATTCGGGGACGATCGCCCAGATCCGTTCGAACGTCGCTTCGGGATCGACGAGGAACACCGTCACGTCGACGACGTCGTCGAACGTGCAGCCGGCCGCGCGCAGCACCGCATTCAGGTTGTCGAACGCGCGGCGGACCTGCGCGCCCAGTTCCGGCTCGGGCGAGCCGTCCTCGCGGCTGCCGACCTGCCCGGACACGAACAGGAAGCCGTTCGAGCGCAGCGCCGGCGAATAACGGTTGCGGTCGTACAGCGCCTGGCGACCGGGCGGGAAAACCACGCTACGCTTTACCATCCAACACCTCCTTCGGTTTGTGGGGCGCAACCGCCCCGGCATCAACGATGAAGGCACTTTAAGGATCGTTGCCCGGCGAATAAACCGGCAACCCTGTCCAACACTGTTTGCACGTCCCAAACAATTCCGACCGACGCGGAGCCGTAACCCGATGGATCGATTCGACGCAATGCAGGCGTTCGCCCGCGTGGTGGAAGCCGGCAGTTTCACGAAGGCGGCCGACACGCTGCACATGAGCCGCACCACCGTCACGCAACTCGTGCAACAGCTCGAAGCGCGGCTGCGCGTGAAGCTGTTCAACCGCACGACGCGCAAGGTCGTCGTCACCGCGGACGGCGCCGCGTACTACGACCGCGTCGTGCGGCTGCTGGCCGACATGGACGATGCCGAAACGAGCCTGTCCGCGGCCTCCGCGTCGCCCCGCGGGCGACTGCGCGTGGACGTGCCGAGCCCGTTCGCGCGCCTGATCCTGATCCCCGCGCTGCCCGCGTTCCATGCGCGTTATCCGGACCTCCAGCTCGACATGGGCGTGAGCGACCGCGTGGTGGACGTAATCGGCGAAAACGTCGACTGCGTCGTGCGCGGCGGCGAACCGACCGACCGCGCACTGGTCGCGCGCCGTGTCGGCGACCTGCGGCTCGGCGTGTACGCGTCGCCGGCCTATCTCGCCCGCGCCGGCACGCCGACGCATCCGGACGAGCTGGAGGACACGCATCATCGGATCATCGGTTTTCTGTGGGCACGCACCGGCAAGGCGTTGCCGTTCGAGATGGCATGCGACGGCGAGCAGGTCACGGTGCGCGGACGCTACGTGCTCGCGGTCGACGACGGCAACGCGTACCTCGAGGCCGGTCTCGCCGGGCTGGGCATTCTGTGGCTGCCCGACTACATGGCCGGCGCGCATCGCGCCCGCGGCGACCTGGTGCCGCTGTTCGAGCGATGGCAGCTCGAACCGATGCCGATGTACGTCGCGTTCCCGCCGAACCGGCACGTCAGCGCGAAGCTGCGTGTCTTCATCGACTGGGTCGCCGAGCTGATGGCGCAACATGCGCCGGTCGCGAACCGGCGCCGCGGCGTCGGTAGCTCGCGCGACACGCCCAAAACCGCGGCGACCTGAATCGCGAGAAAGCGACCGGGCATAAAAAAAACCCGCGCAAATTGCGCGGGTTTCGACAGGCAATCAGTCGCGAATACGTGAGCGACTCAGGCGGTCAGCGCGTGCAGCGCCTCGTCGGTGAGCCACAGCGATTCTTGCAGGTCCTGCTCGTTCAGGTTCAGGCCGTCGCCGCCGCGATCGACGACGATGAAGTCGCTGACGCCGCCAAGCGCGATCAGCGGGTGATGCCACACGCCCTTCGCATAGTTGACGCCCTGCCACCCGCTCGTCACGAACGCGCGGATCTTCGCCGGATCGAGATCGCCCGCGGGCGCCACGACGACGAGATACGGCTGGTCGTTCAGCGGCACGAACGCCTGGCTGCCGAGCGGGTGCCGCTCCAGCATCTTCACTTCGAACGGCAGCGTGCGCGGCTGGCCGCGGAACAGGTTGACGAGCGTGCGGCCGTCTTCATCGGTCACGTCGACTTTCGCGAGATCGTGAAAGCGGATCGTGGTGCCGAGGTTGATCGGGATCTGCTTCGCGCCTTCCGTTTCGATCACGTCGCCGAACGGCGCGAACGCTTCCTTGGTCAGCGGTTCGATGGCAAGCGTCTTCATTTGTCGAGCGTCCCCCACAGACGCAGGCGCGACACGCCGCCGTCCGGAATGATGTTGAGTCGCACGTGCGTGACGGGGCCGAGCGACGCGATATCGTGTTCGAAGTAATGCTGCTTGTCCATCTGCAGCTTCTGTTCGCCGAGCAGCACGGGCCAGAACATCGACTGCGTGATCAGCGAGCTGTCCGTGCCGCCCGACACGTACGCAGCCTGGATCGAGCAGCGGTCCGGATAGTTGCCCTTGAAGAACGCGGTATCGACTTCGATCTTGCGGATCACGCCCGGCTGCGCGAGCGCGATGATCGCCCAGTCATTGCCCGGTTCGCGACGGCGGCGGGTTTCCCAGCCGTCGCCCATGTTCACGCCGCGGCCCGGCAGCAGCAGGTTCGACGCGACGCCGAAGTGCTGGTTGTTCGCGGCCACCACGTAACCGCCGTTTTCCATTGCCGCGAGATCGAACTGCTCGGTCGCGCTCGCGCCGGCCCAGTCGAGTTGCGGCTGGCCGTACACGCGCAGGCGTGCAATGCCGCCATCCGGGTAGATGTTCACGCGGAGGTGCGTGAACGCACGCGCGTCGCTCGCTTCGACATAGTGATGGCTGTTGCCCTGCAGCGTCGTCGACGGCACGATCTCGACCCACTCGGTCGCATGCGTCGGCGCGCCGTCGGCCACGAACGCGGCCTCAATCAACGCGGCCGGCGGGAAGTTGCCGGTGAAGTGGCTCGTGTCGATGTCGAAGCCCTTGATCACGCCCGGGCGCGCGAGCTTGACGATGCACCAGTCGTAGCCCGTCGTGCGCTTGCGGCGCGTTTCCCAGCCGTCCATCCACTTGCCGTGGTCGTCGTACTTGCCGGGGATGAAGACGGCCGGCTCGGGGTTCAGCATCCGATCCTTCGGCGCGAAGAAATCGTCGCTGGCTTCGAGCGCCTGCGCACCGAGACGCGGGTCGGCAAGATTCACGTAGCGCCGCGTGAAGTCGGGGGCGTTGGGATCGAGAAGCGGAACAGCCATGATGTTTCCTTGTTTCAGTGATGCGATCAGGCCGCTGCGACGCAGCAGGCCGTATTGCGGTGTCAGGCGTCGATCAGGTCGTCGAGGCGGAAGCGCGCGATCCGGTAGATCTGGTCGAGGCTCGCACGCAGCTCCTCGGTGCGCGAATGATTCACGCGCGACTCGAAGTTCGCGATGATGCCGTGCCGGTCATAGCCGCGCACCGCGAGGATGAACGGGAAGCCGAACTTCTCGCGATACGTGCGGTTCAGCGTCAGCAGCTTGTCGAACTCTTCCTGCGTGCACTGGTCGAGGCCCGCGCCGCTCTGCTCGCGCGTCGACTCGGCCGTCAGCTCGCCACGCACGGCGGCCTTGCCGGCCAGTTCCGGGTGAGCGTTGATCAGCGCGAGCTGGCGCACTTCGCCGCCCGTTTCCACCGCGCCCGACATCGTCTTGTGCAGTGCGTCGATGCTCGCGAACGGACGCTCGCCCGCAGCGACTTCGGCCACCCACGGCGAATGTTCGAAAATCCCCGACAGTGCCGCGACAAATGCGCTCGGCGCCATCGTGTTCAGTTGATCCAACGTGTAGCGCATCGCCTTCATGCTTTCCCTTCGTTTCGATGATTGGGCTGATACGGATGATGTTCACGCCAGTGACGCGCGATATCGACACGGCGCGTCACCCATACGCGATCGTGCTTCTCGATGTGATCGAGGAAACGCTGCAGCCCGCGGAACCGGCCCGGCCGGCCGAGCAACCGGCAGTGCATGCCGATCGACAGCATCTTCGGCGCTTCGTCACCCTCCGCGTACAGCACGTCGAACGCGTCGCGCAGGTAGTCGAAGAAGTGATCGCCGGTGTTGAAGCCCTGCGGCGTCGCGAAGCGCATGTCGTTCGTGTCCAGCGTGTACGGCACGATCAGCTGCGGCGACTTCTTGCCGCCCGACACGTCGACGTCCATCCAGAACGGCAGGTCGTCGCCGTAGTTGTCGGAGTCGTACAGGAAGCCGCCGTATTCGGCGACGAGGCGGTGCGTGTTGGGGCTGTCGCGGCCGGTGTACCAGCCGAGCGGGCGCTCGCCCGTCACGCGCTCGATCGCTTCCATCCCGAGGCGCATATGCTCGGCCTCGAGTTCCGGCGTCATGCTCTGGTAGTGGATCCAGCGCCAGCCGTGGCACGCGATTTCATGGCCCAGCTCGACGAACGCGCGCGCGAGCTCCGGATGGCGTTCGATCGCCATGCCGACGCCGAATACCGTCAGCGGCATCCCGCGCTTCTCGAATTCGCGCAGGATGCGCCATACGCCGGCCCGCGAACCGTATTCGTAGATCGACTCCATGCTCATGTGGCGGTCGGGATACGCGGCCGCGCCGACGATTTCGGACAGGAATTGCTCGGAGCCCGGATCGCCGTGCAGCACGCAGTTCTCGCCGCCCTCCTCGTAGTTCAGCACGAATTGCACGGCGACGCGGGCACGCCCCGGCCAGTTCGCCTGAACGGGATGGCGGCCGTAGCCGATCAGGTCGCGAGGATAGTTGGGATCGAGTGACATGGTTCGAAGTGCGGCGAAAGCTCGCTGAAATAATGGGTTCGCATCGACTGCGCGGGGGCCGGAGCCCGGCTGCGCAAGCCGATGCGATGACGGCCCAGTGTAGCGAAAACGCCCATACGCGCCCATACAGCGGCGCAGATAGTGCGTGTCAGACGGTGTGTATGTGCGGTTGCGGCAAATTCGGGACCGGTTCCGCCTCATCCCCGTCCGGCGGGCTGAAGCGGGCGAATGCGCCGTCATAGCGCTTCGGCAGCGGCCGCGCGTAGTCGCCGCGCTTCGCGGTCGCGAGGCGCAGCGCGACGAGCGCCTCGGCCCACTTGACGGCCGCCGTGACACCCTCGACCACCGGGGCGCCGATCTGCTGCTCGATCTCGTGCGCGAACTCGGCCATCCCCGCGCAACCGAGCACGATCGCGTCGGCGCCGTCCTCGTCGAGCGCGCGCCGGCATTCGTCGACGATGATCCGGCGCGCGGCCGAGCCCGGCCGGTCGAGTTCGAGCACGGCGACGTCGGTCGCGCGCACGTTGCGGCAGAAGCGCTTCATCCCGTAGCGCTCCGCGAGGTGCCACGCCATCCCGCAGGTGCGCGCGAGCGTCGTGACGACCGAGAAGCCCGGCGCGAGCACGCTCGCCGCATGCATCGCGGCCTCGGCGATGCCGATCACCGGCCCGCGCGCGAGCTCGCGCGCCGCGTAGAGGCCCGGATCGCCGAAGCATGCGATCACGTACGCATCGCAGCCGTCGCGCTCGCCCTGCGCGATCTCGGCGAGGAGCCCCGGCGTCGCGAGCGCCTCGTCGTAATAGCCTTCGATCGACGGCGGGCCCATCGGCGGGCTCACCGCCACGATCTCCGTGCCGGCGGCCGCGACCTCGCGCGCGCAGCGGCCCATCGCGTCGGTCATCCGCTGCGTCGTATTCGGATTGATCAGTCGGATCTTCATCGCACGCTCCTCAGGCCTTCGCGCTCACGAGCAGCCGGTAGAACACGAAGCCGAGCCCCGCGCCGATGAACCACGAGAAGTTCGCGACGCCTTGCCAGCCCGGCACCATCACGCAGACGATCGCGATCACCGCGGCCGGCAGCAGCGCGGCGAGCGCGCGGCGGTTCACGCCGCCCGTGTACCAGTACGTGCCGCTTTCCGACATCGTGTACAGGTCGTCGCGCACGAGCCGGCCGCGCTTGACGAGGTAGAAGTCGGCGATCAGCACGCCGTACAGCGGGCCGATGAACGCACCGAGCACGTCGAGCGTGTAGTGGATCACGGCCGGGTTGTTGAACAGGTTCCACGGCGTGATGAAGATCGACGCAACGGCCGCGAGCATCCCGCCCGCGCGCCAGCTGATCAGGCGCGGCGCGACGTTCGAGAAGTCGAACGCGGGCGACACGAAGTTCGCGACGATGTTGATGCCGATCGTCGCGATCGTGAACGTCAGCGCACCGAGGATCACCGCGGTCGGATGGTCGATGCGGCCGACCGTCTCGACGGGATCGGTGATGAGTTCGCCGAACACCGGCAGCGTCGCGGCCGTCGTGATCACCGTGACGAGCGAGAACGCGAGGAAGTTGACGGGCAGCCCCCAGAAATTGCCGCGCTTCACTTCGCCGAACGAGCGGCAGTAGCGCGAGAAGTCGCCGAAGTTCAGCATCGGCCCGGAGAAGTACGACACGACCAGCGACACGGCCGTGATCATCACCGGAATCACTTCCGCGCCGTGGTACTTCACGCCGCCGAGATTGATGCCGATGTTGCGCCAGCCCGCGCGCCACACCATGTAGCCGGCGAGGATGAACATCACGACGTAGACGGCCGGCCCCGCGAAGTCGATGAACTTCTTGATCGTCTCCATCCCGTTCCAGAACACGAACGCCTGGAGCACCCACAGCAGCATGAAGCCGGCCCAGCCGACCGCCGACAGCCCGAGGAAGCCGTAGTGGTGGACATCCGCATAAGGCAGCCATTGCGGGAAGAATTTCAGCACGACGATCACGAGCGCGCTCGATGCGAGATAGGTCTGGATGCCGTACCACGCGATCGCGATCAGCCCGCGGATCACGGCCGGCACGTTCGCGCCGAGCACGCCGAACGTCGCGCGGCACGCGACCGGATACGGCACGCCGACCTGCTGGCTCGGCCGCGCGATCAGGTTGCACAGCTGGTTCACGATGCCGATCCCGACGATCAGCGCGATCAGCACCTGCCAGCTCGTCAGCCCGAGCGCGAACAGGCTGCCCGCGAACACGTAGCCGCCGACGCTGTGCACGTCCGACATCCAGAACGCGAAGATGTTGTACGAACCCCATGTCTGATTTTTCAGGGGTGCCAAATCTTCGTTGTACAGACGTTCGCTGTAACCGTTCGGCAGTGCCGGATCGTCGCCCTCGCCGCCTTCTTCCGCCGGATAGGCGCTGTCGTGCGCCACACTGAACTGAGCCATGACTTCTCCTTGACGCGGCCGCGCGGCCGCTCCACCGTCATCGATATCGCTCCGGATCGACGCCCGGAGTCGGACCAGCGGCCCTCGGCATACACCGCGGGCCTGCATTTCGCTCGTTCTTGTGGCGCGCGGCCGGGTTCGCGTCGCCGCTCAGGCGCCGCCGAACACTTCGCGCAAATCGACCTGCCCTTGCGCGGGCCGGTCCAGCATCTTCAGTTCGACATGCTGCAGGTGGTGCGCCATCAGCGTCACCGCCCGCTTCGGATCCCCCGCCTCCAGCGCGCCGAGGATCTCGTCGTGGTCGTCGCACGAGCACGGGCTGCGCCCGTGCGATTCGTACAGCGCCGACATCAGCGTCGAGCGTGCGACGAGCCCTTCGAGGCACTCGCTGAGCGTCGCATTGCCCATCAGCGTGGCAAGCGTCGTATGGAATTCGCCCGACAGGCGGATCCAGGCGGCGAAGTCGTGCCGCTCGAACGCCTTGCGTTCCTTCTCGATCAGCGCGGCAACCCCTTTCAGCCGCTTCGCGCCGGGCCCGGTCGCGAGCCGCTCGACCACGGCGAGCTCGATGATCCGGCGCATCTCGAACACCTCGTGCACGTCCTGCAGCGTCGGGCTCGCGACGAACGCACCGCGGTTCGGCTCGAGATCGACCAGCTTGTCGGTTGCGAGCTGCGCGAGCGCCTGGCGGATCGCCCCGCGCTTCACGTTGAACACATCGCAGAGCTGCGCCTCCGTCAGCTTCGCGCCGGGCGCGAGCCGATGCTCGAGGATCGCCGTGCGGATCCGCTCGGCGATCGCTTCGGGACTGGCTGCACCGGACGGGTGGGATTCGGGCTCGTTCATGATCGGCATCGTGTGATGATCCTCATCCTAGGGCGGACATAAAGATTGTCAACAATTCTTTTCCGGCATTGCGCACAATCGGCGTGCATCGATGCGACCCCGTTCGGTGCACGATGCGCCGAATCCAGGCACGACAAGGCCAAGACGCACGACAGAGGCCCTTCTCGTCGTATACCCTTCCGGCTATTTTGTTGACAAAACTGGTGCAATATCCGGTGCGGGCCCTGTTGGTGTCGACGAAAAATATAGACCGTTAGTTGCGCGCTTACATAAAGAAAAAGGCGGGAAACCCGCCTTTCGCTCGATCGCGCCTGCCTCAGCCGAGATGCGGATAGTCCGACAGCGTGAGCCGGAAACCGTGCGCATTCGCGACCAGTTGCGCCTGCGCGCCGAACGGCAGCGTCAACAGGTCGGGCACATGGCCGAACTGGAGCCCCGTGACGACCGGAATCCCCACCACCGCGCGCACCTGCTCGATCATCGCCTGCATGTCATAGCCGTTGTCGTACTCGAACGGCCGTGCGCCGGTGAACTGGCCGAGCACGAGCGCCTGCTGCCGCGCGAGCAGCCCCGACAGGTGCAGCTGATAGATCATCCGTTCGATCCGGAACGGCTGCTCGTTGACGTCCTCGATGAACAGGATGCCGCCTTCGATGTCGGGCATGTACGGCGTGCCGACGAGCGACGTGAGGATCGCGAGGTTGCCGCCCCACAGCGTGCCCGTCACGTTGACGGTCTGCACCTGCGGCGCTTCGGCGATGATCGTCGTGCTCGGCTGCGTCAGCGTCTGCCAGAAGTGCTGCATCGTGAAATCGCTCGGCGTTTCCGCGCCGAAGTCGGCCGACAGCATCGGGCCGCCGAACGTCTTGATGCGCGCCTTCGCGTACAGCGCGAGCTGGAGTGCCGTGAAGTCGCTGTGACCGACGAGCGCGACCGGCTGGTCGCGCAGCCTGCGTTCGAGCCCGCGATAGTCGAGCCCGTGCAGGATGCGCGCGGCGCCGTAACCGCCGCGCACCGCGAGCGCGATGTCCGGCAGCGGCCGTTCGGGATCGGCAAGGCGGTTCAGGTCGCCCGCCCGCTCGCCGTCGGTGCCGCCGAACCGCTGGAAGCGCCGCTGTGTCGCCTCGATGTTCTCGATGCGGTGCTGCGCGGTGCTGAGGCGCTCGAGCGCGCGATTGATCGCGTCGGGGTCGTGCGGATAGCCGGACGGCGCAAGCAGGCGGATGGTGTAGGACGCGGCGGGCTGGAAGGACATGGCGAAGGGTGTCGGGTCGTCAAACCTGCTTAGAGGGCCTGAACCGTCTCCGGTTCACGGAACCGTGGACGCCCGGCTCGCGCCGGGCGACGCGCGCGGCGGGCGCGCCTATGACGTGCCGGATTCGGCGTCGCGGGCCAGCCGTGCTTCGCGCAACGCACGACGGCGCTCGGCGAAGAACGACTTCAACGCGGCACCGCACTCGTCGGCGAGCACGCCACCGGTCACTTCGGTATGGTGATTCAACTGCGGATTCGCGAACGCGTCGATCACGCTGCCGCAGGCGCCCGTCTTCGGGTCGGCGGCGCCGTAGACGACCCGCGCGATGCGCGCATGCATGATCGCGCCCGCGCACATCAGGCACGGCTCGAGCGTCACGTACAGCTCGCAGCCGGGCATCCGGTAATTCTGCAGATGCTGCGCGGCCATGCGCAGCGCGGCCATTTCCGCATGGGCCGACGGGTCGTGCCCGCCGATCGGATGGTTGAAGCCGCGTGCGATCACTTCGTCGCCGCGCACGAGCACCGCACCGACCGGCACTTCGCCGGCCGCGCGCGCCTCTTCGGCGGCGGCCTGCGCAAGACGCATGAAATGCAGATCGCGCGCCGATACGGGCGCGGCTTCGGGAACGGGAACGGGAGAATCGGCGGTAGATTCGGCCGCCGGAGCGGCCGCCGACCCGGCTGCGTCGTGCAGCGCGTCGGACGTCACATCGGCCCCGCTTCGGCGGACGCTTCGTCGAGCCCGCGCTCGCACAGGCGTTCCGCGATGCGCCGGCAGTAGTCGCGCGGCATCACCATCGGGCCACCGCGCAGCGATTCGAGCGCCATGTCGAGCGCGAGGATCTTCGCCTGCAGCCGGCACCGCGCGGCACGGTCGCTGACCGCCTGCACTTCGTCGTGCAGGTTGCGCAGCGCGCGCAATTGCTCGACAGCCGGCGGCACGAAGCCCGCATTCTTCAGGATACGGTTGGCCACCCGCACCTCCTCGGGTACGAGCAGGTCGTCATCCAGCGCCTGTGGCGCGCCGGTACCCGGCAAATCGTCGAACTCGCGCCGCGCGGCAGCAGCGGCAATACGTTGTTCGACCAGGGCGTCAAGCAATCTCATCGGTCAATCGAAACAATGCGGCAGCCGAATTCTAGCAGGGTGACGCACGTGTGACAGGCACTTCGAACGAATGCTCGATATGCCATTGACGACACGCTCGCGCCGTGCTTGCGCGAGCGTTGTTCCAACCCCGTTTAAGACCATGCCGGCTCGTGGCCACGCATGGTCGCACCCCATTTCCGCACGCCGCCGATACCCGGCGCCGCCGTCGACGCAGCCGTTTCGCGACGGCCGCGTCGTCACGTCCGCCGCTACTGTCCGTTGTACAACTGATTGTTGAGCCGATCGAGTTCGCCTGACTTCTGCGCGCGCAGCAGTTCGTTCCGGACCTGCGCTCGCGTGAGCGCGGTCGGACTCCCCGCCTGCGACCCTGCGCCGGGCATGCTGCCCATCGACGTCGCGCTGATCGCGGCATCGGACGGCGGCGTCGACGTCGGCGCGCTCTCTTCCTGCGCCTGCGCGAGCCCCACCGCGCCCAGCACGCAGATTGCGGCCAGCGCCGCCTTGTACATGGTCTTCATCGTGGCACCTCACATGAAGCTGCAATACCCCCCAACGACGCGGGCGGCGCCGGCTTCCCGCCGTCCGCGCACTTCGACGTCCTGCTCGCGTGCCGTCGTATCCGGCGTGCACGCAACGTCGATCCTTGCTGGCAATCCCTCTGTTTCCCCCCGGGGCTGGCGCATAGACATGCGCGATTTCGTGTTGCGGCCACATTGCGCGTTTCGAGTTGTGTGGCTCGTGCGTCCCGCCGCATCGCGAATCGGATATTCCGGTTGCATTCACGTTGAATCGGACGAATGCCGCACGCCGAATGCAACGGCATGTTCGTCACGTGAATACAACCGGAATGGAGCAATGATAGAAACCACGTGCCGCTTTGACGCCCCCTTGAAAGGGGGTAATTTCGGTCGTTGTCATGTTGGGCGTCTAAGCTGGACAGACAGGACGGCGCATGCGCAATCGGCCACGTCACTACGACGCGGCGCGCGAGTCCGATGCACGCTCGAGGAGCGTCTTCATGTCCGACAAGCACGTCGCGCTGGCGAGTCACATTCGACGACTCTGTTCGCTCGGCGTCGAGCCGCGTCTCGTCATTCCTCATGTGATTGAAGCCGCACGGCACATCGTCGGTGCCGACTGGGGCATGTTCTTCTACGCCGACGAGCACTACGCGTTGTCGGACGTCTACAGCGAGAACGACACGGTCTACACGGTATTGCCGTCGTACTTCATGAACGTGCACAACACCGCCCGGCAGGAGGTGCTCGGCGTCACGTTCTCCGACGCGATGCGCCGCGGCCGCGGCTTCGTCAACAGCGCGCACTACGACGACGAGCTGCTGTCGAGCGAGATGTATGCGGACCTGTGGCAGCCGACCTCGATGCGTCATTGTCTCGAACTGACCGCGACGGACGGCACGCGCGGCTGGGGCAGCCTGCAGCTGTCACGCGCGCCGGGCAGTCGTCCATTCTCGGAAAAGAATCATCGCGACATCGAACCCGTCGCCAGACATCTCGCGCACGCGCTGTCGCGGCCCGCGCAACTGCCGCTGCACGAGGCGGAAGGCAGCCTGTCCGCGATCGTCGTCGTCGATGGCGCCGGCCGGCTCCTGCTGCACAACACGGAGAGCATCCGGATGCTGTCGCTCGCGACCGGCGAACCGCTCGCGTTCTATCGTCACGACCACTTGCCGGACTGGCTCGCCCCGCTGCTGTCGAGCGTCAACCGGATCTGGCGCGGACACCCTGCGCCACCGGCGACGCTCGAGCGCCGCAATACCGCCGGCCGCTTTCGCTTCAAGGCCTATCGCCTCGCCGACGCACGCCCCGTGCAGCGCGATTTCTCGATCGTGATCTACATCGAACATTTTCCGCCGCTCGAACTGGAGATCGAACGGCTCGGCTTCGAATTCGGGTTGACCGAACGCCAGCGCGAACTCTGCACGCAGCTCGTGCTCGGCCGCTCTCACAGCGAGATCGCGAGCGGCTTCGCGCTGCGCAACAGCACGGTCATCGATCACGTGCGCAAGATCTATCGCAAGCTCAACGTGCACAACCACGACGAATTGCGCAGCGTGTTCCGGGCGGGCTCGCACGACTAGCGCGGCATATCGTTCGCTTTCCTGATCAGTTGCCGTGCCCCGCACGATACTCGACGCATGGTCGAACCACGGTCATGCGGCTGCCCGCATTGGCCGCGCTTGCGGAAACGGACGAAACATCCATGCGATCAGGCATGCGCCGATGCCGATCGCGCACGAACCGATGTAGAGCCAGCGGTAGCTGCCGGACGCATCGACGATCAGGCCGCCCGCGACGGGCCCCGCGGCCATGCCGAGGCCGCCGGCCATCGCGCAGCCACCGATCACCGTGCCCATCATCCGCTGCGGAAAATTCTCGCGCGCGAGCACCGAATACAACGGCATCACGCCCGCATAGACGAAGCCGAACAGCGTCGCGATCACGTAGAACCCGTCGAGCGTGCGCACGAAGTCATAGCCGAGCGCACCGAGCGCCTGCGCGAGCAGCCCGGCCACCAGCATGCGCTTCGCGCCGATGCGATCGCCCAGGATCCCGAACACGATCCGGCCGCCCATGCCGGCGAGCCCTTCGACGCTGTAGATCGATACCGCGACGATCAGCGGGATCCCGCATGTCACCGCATAGCTGACCGTGTGGAAGATCGGGCCCGAATGCGTCGCGCAACAGAAGAAGTTGGTCAGCAGCAGCACGATGAACTGCGGCGAACGCAACGCATCCACGACCGACATCGCCGCAGGTTCGTCCGCCGGTGCAGGGGCAACCGGGGCCGCAGGCGCACCGTCGAGCGCGGGCGCCCGGCGCACCAGCAGCGACACCGGAATCATCACGACGGCCGCCAGCACCGCAATCAGCAGCATCGACGTGCGCCAGTCGCGCACCGACACGAGCCACGCGGCCAGCGGGGCCATCGTCATCGGCGCCATCCCCATCCCGGCCGACACGAGCGACACCGCCAGGCTGCGGTGCGTGTCGAACCAGCCGGTCACGCACGCCATCATCGGCGCGAATATCGCGGCCGTCGCGCCGCCGACGGCGAGGCCGAAAGTCAGCTGGAACGCGAGCAGCGACGGCGCGCGGCTCGCCAGCGCCAGGCTCGCCGACAGCAGGACGGCGCCCGTCATGACGACCGGGCGCGTGCCGATGCGATCCGACAGGCTGCCCCACCCCATACTCGCGAAGGCCATTGCGATGAAGCCGAGCGTCATCGCGCCGGAAATGCCGGTCATCGACCAGCCGGTGTCGCGTGCGATCGCACGCAGGAACACCGGCAGCGAAAACATCGCGCCGACCGCGATGCAGCCCATCAGGCCGCCTGCGGCGACGATCACCCAGCGGTATCGGGAATCCGGCATGGCGTGCCTCCTTTTCGTTACGACAATGCCCGGGACCGGGTGCCACCCGCATGGCGCCATGTCCGGTCGACATGGATACGACGGGCGACGCATCGGGAAATCGACATGCGGGGAACACGCGCCGGCGAATTATTTATGGTCCGCCGATCCGCCCTGCCCGCACCGGCGGATCGTCCGGTCGGTCTGTCCCCTGCCAGCGTGCTTTTCCGGAATCGGAAAGTTCAAATCAGAAATCGTTGGTTGGGACCCGCGATCACGCTGACTACACTCGAGCGATCTTGTCATAACAAGTTGACCGATGACTTCACCCAACGTCGTGCCACTGTCGGCGGCCCCGCTCTACGTGCAGATCAAGGACACCCTGCGCGCGCGGATTCTCGACGGCACCTATGCGCCGCACAGCCGGATGCCTTCCGAGCACGAACTCTGCGCCACGTTCGACGTCAGCCGTATCACGGTGCGTCAGGCGCTCGGCGATCTGCAGAAGGAAGGACTGCTGTTCAAGCTGCACGGCAAGGGCACCTTCGTGTCGAAGCCGAAGGCGTTCCAGAACGTGACGTCGCTGCAGGGCTTCGCCGAGGCGATGTCGTCGATGGGCTACGAGATCGTCAACCAGGTGCGCAGTTTCCGCACCGTCAAGGCCGACCACCATCTCGCGACCAAGCTGAACGTGCCCGAAGGTGCGCCGCTCGTCGAGATTCATCGCGTGCGGCTGCTGAATCGCGAGCCGGTGTCGCTCGAACAGACCTGGGTGCCCGAAGCCCTCGGCAAGCGCCTCGCGGCCGCCGATCTCGCGACCCGCGACATCTTCCTGGTCCTGGAAAACGACTGCGGCATCCCGCTCGGCCATGCGGACGTGTCGATCGACGCGATCCTCGCCGACGACGAGATCGTCGATGCACTGCATGTCGAGGAAAGCAGCCCCGTGCTGCGCATCGAGCGCCTCACGCACGACGCATCGGGCGCACCGATCGACTTCGAATATCTGTATTTCCGCGGCGACGCCTTCCAGTACCGGCTGCGCATCGACCGCCAGAAACCGCGCAAACCTGCAAGGACACAACGATGATTACTCATGTGCTCGAATACGACATCGTCGTGGTCGGCGGCGGCACGGCCGGCCCGATGGCGGCAATCAAGGCGAAGGAACGCGACCCGTCGCTGCGCGTGCTGCTGCTCGACAAGGCGCACGTGAAGCGCAGCGGCGCGATCTCGATGGGGATGGACGGCCTGAACAATGCGGTGATCCCGGGGCACGCGACACCCGAGCAGTACACGCGCGAGATCACGATCGCCAACGACGGGATCGTCGACCAGGAAGCCGTGCATGCGTATGCGCGGCACAGCTTCGCGACGATCGAGCAGCTCGACCGCTGGGGCGTGAAGTTCGAGAAGGACGGCACCGGCGACTACGCGGTGAAGAAGGTCCATCACATGGGCGCGTACGTGCTGCCGATGCCCGAAGGCCACGACATCAAGAAGGTGCTTTACCGGCAGTTGAAGCGCGCACGCATCGCGATCACGAACCGGATCGTCGCAACGCGCGTGCTGACCGATGCGCAGGGCCGCGCGAGCGGCGTGCTCGGTTTCGACTGCCGCACGGCCGAGTTCCACGTGATCCGCGCGAAGGCCGTGATCCTCTGCTGCGGCGCGGCCGGCCGGCTCGGCCTGCCGGCGTCCGGCTACCTGATGGGCACCTACGAGAACCCGACCAACGCAGGCGACGGCTACGCGATGGCCTATCACGCGGGCGCCGCGCTCGCGAACCTCGAATGCTTCCAGATCAATCCGCTGATCAAGGACTACAACGGTCCCGCGTGCGCATACGTGACGGGCCCGCTCGGCGGCTTCACCGCGAACGGCAAGGGCGAACGCTTCATCGAATGCGATTACTGGAGCGGCCAGATGATGTGGGAGTTCTACCAGGAACTGCAAAGCGGCAACGGCCCGGTGTTCCTGAAGCTCGACCATCTCGCGGAAGAAACGATCCAGACCATCGAGCAGATCCTGCATACGAACGAACGGCCGAGCCGCGGCCGTTTCCACGCGGGGCGCGGCACCGACTACCGGCAGCAGATGGTCGAGATGCACATCTCCGAGATCGGCTTCTGCAGCGGCCACAGCGCATCCGGCGTGTACGTGAACGCTCGCGCGGAGACGACCGTGCCGGGGCTCTACGCGGCCGGTGACATGGCGGCCATCCCGCACAACTACATGCTCGGTGCATTTACGTACGGCTGGTTTGCCGGGCAGAATGCGGCCGACTACGTGGCCGGCCGCGCGCATGCGCCGGTGGATGACGAACAGGTCACCACCGAGCGCACCCGCGTGCTTGCCCCGCTGCTGCGCGAGCGCGGCCTGGCGCCGGCGCAGGTCGAATACAAGCTGCGTCGCATGGTGAACGACTATCTGCAGCCGCCGAAGGTGACGCGCAAGATGGAAATCGGGTTGCAACGTTTCGACGCCATTACTGAGGATATCGAATCGATCAAAGCCGATCATCCGCATGAACTAATGCGCGCCGCCGAGGTGCGCGCGATCCGCGACTGTGCGGAAATGGCCGCGCGCGCGTCGCTGTTCCGCACCGAGAGCCGCTGGGGGCTGTACCACCATCGCGTCGACTTTCCGCAGCGCAACGACGCCGAGTGGTTCTGCCACACGTGGCTGCGCAAGGGCGCCGACGGCGCGATGCGCAGCGAGAAGCGAGCGGTCGAACCCTACGTCGTGCCGCTCGCCGACGACGAGCGCAGCGCCTACGCGCATCTGCGCATCCGCGAACCGGCCGCGCCCGCGGCCGTCCTCTGAGGAGCCCAACCGTGCCCCATACGCCGCACGACATCTTCCTGCGCAGCAGCGCGCCCGTCACGATCGACGAGGATCTGTGCATCGCCGACAAGGGCTGCACCGTCTGCGTCGACGTGTGCCCGCTCGACCTGCTCGCGATCGACGTAGCGAAAGGCAAGGCCTACATGCAGTTCGACGAGTGCTGGTACTGCATGCCGTGCGAGCGCGACTGCCCGACCGGCGCGGTCAAGGTCGACATCCCGTACCTGCTGCGCTGATCGTGCGCGCGGCAGGCTCTCACCCTCCCCCGACCGTTTACCCATGACCGCCTCTGCCTTCGCTTCCCCGCTGCCCGGCGCGCACGATCCCGACCTGGCCGCACTCGTCGCCCGCCTCGCCGCGCCCGACGCGTCCGTGCGCCGCATCGCACTGCTCGAACTCGCCGATCTCGAGGATCCCGACTGCGTACCCGCGTTCGTCGCGTCACTGCGCGACGATGCGTCGGCCGACGTACGCGGCGAAGCCGCCCGCGTGCTCGGCGCGTGGGAGCAGCCCGATGTCGTCGACGCACTGTGCGGCGCGCTGCTCGACCCGGACGACGGTGTACGCGCCACCGCCGCGCAAAGCCTGTCCGAACTGAAGGACGCCGCATCGGGCGCGGTGCTGCGTCGCTGGGCCGACCGGCCGGAACCGTTCGTGCGCGGCGCCGTACTGCGCGGCCTGCGCGAACTGCGCGACCCCGATGCGTTTTCGCCCGCGCTGCACGCGCTCGATGCCGACGCGGCCGCCGTGCGCGCCGAGGCCGTCGCGGTGCTCGGCTGGCTCAAGGATGTGCATGCGTTGCCGCCGCTCGCGCGCGTCGCGACGGCCGACACCGATGCGGACGTACGACGTGCGGCGGTCGGCGCGCTCGGCTTCGCCGCGCCCGGCGACGCGCCCGTCGCGACGGCGCTGCTCGCCGCACTGCGCGACCCCGCGTGGCAAGTGCGCGAGGAAGCGGCCGCGACACTCGGCAAGCTGCGGATCTCCGCTGCGAGCGCACCGCTCGTCGCCGCGGTCGACGACGACTACTGGCAGGTACGCCTGCGCGCCGTCCGCGCGCTCGGCCAATTACGCGACAGCACCGCCGCCCCGGCGATCGCCGCCTTGCTCACGCATGCGATCGGCAACCTGCGCAAGGAGGCCGCGCTCGCGCTCGGCGAACTGCGCGAGCGCGCAACCCTGCCCGCGCTGCACACCGCACTGGAGGATCGCGACCCCGAGGTTCGCAAGGCCGTGCGGATCGCGATCCGGCAGATCGACGAGGCTTCGCGATGATCGTGCCGACCGAAATCGTGCTCGATCATCCGGCACGCGCGCTGACGCTGCGCTGGCCGGACGGCGACACGCAGCGCATCGGCTATGCGCAGTTGCGCAGCGGCTGCCCGTGCGCGGAATGCCGTCGGATCCGGTACGACGGTGGCCGGGTCGACGTGCGGCCCGACCTCACGCTGGACGATGTGGAACCGGCCGGCTACGGTATCCGTCTCGCGTTTGGCGACGGCCATGCACGCGGCATCTATCCGTGGCCGTATCTGGCCGGCATGAACGCAGCGCCGTCGCCTCGCTAGAACCGCTTCCTGCGCGACACGCGCGGCATCGCCGACACGCGAGCGAAAACGCTGCGATACTGACGGCCACGATCGTCTCCACTCACAGCGGGAGTCAGGACATGCAAACGGCAGTCGGATTCATCGGCCTCGGCGTGATGGGCACGCCGATGGCGCTCAATCTCGCGCGGGCCGGCACGCCGCTCGTCGCATGGAGCCGCTCCCACGGCAGCGACGACGCGCTGCGCGACGCCGGCGCACGCATCGCCGAGCATGCCGACGACGTGTTCGCAGCCTGCCGCACCGTGATCCTGATGCTCGCGAACGACACCGCGATCGACACCGTCCTCGGGCGCGGCACGCCCGACTTCAGTCGTCGCGTCGGCGACCACGTGATCGTGAACATGGGCACCACGTCGCCGGAATACTCGCGCGCGCTGGCCGACGAGATCGCGGCCGCGTCGGGCCGCTACGTCGAGGCACCCGTGTCGGGGTCGCGCAAGCCGGCCGAAGCGGGCCAGCTCGTCGTGATGCTGGCCGGTGCGCCGGACGACGTCGACGCGGTCCGCCCGCTCGTGAAGCCGCTATGCCGCGACAGCTTCATCTGCGGCGAGGTGCCGTCGGCGCTGACCATGAAGCTCGCCGTCAACCTGTTCCTGATCACGATGGTCACCGGCCTGACCGAAGCCACGCATTTCGCGCAGCGCCACGGCATCGATCTCGCCCGCTTCGCCGACGTGCTGAATGCCGGCCCGATGGCGAGCGACGTGTCGCGCGTGAAGATCGGCAAGCTCGTCGCGGCGGATTTCTCCGTGCAGGCCGCGATCACCGACGTGCTGAAGAATGCGCGCCTCGTCGCCGAATCGGCGCGCAGCATCGGCATCGCGTCGCCGCTGCTCGATATCTGCCACGCGCTTTACGGCGAGACCGAACAGGCCGGGCATGGGTCCGCCGACATGGTCGCCGTGATCCGCGCGATCGAGCAGCGTACCGAGGACGGGCGATGAATCGTCGCCTGACGTCGCTCACCTGCCCACGCTTCGACGCATAGAACCATCATGTCCGATTCGTCGCCCGCGCCGATCGTGCGCCCCGTTCCCGCCGTGATCGGCGTCGTCCTCCGCGAGCGCGACGTGCTGATGGTTCGCCGCGCCAATCCACCCGATGCCGGCTGCTGGGGGTTTCCCGGCGGCAAGATCGAAGCGGGCGAAACCGTCACGCGCGCCACCGTGCGCGAGATCGCCGAAGAAACCGCGATCGACGTCGAAGCGCTGGACGTGTTCACCGCACTGGATGCGTTCGATCACGATGCCAATGGCGGCCTGCGCCAGCATTACGTGTTGGTCGCCGTGTTGTGCAAGTGGCTGCGCGGCATGCCCGTTGCGGGTGACGATGCACTCGAAGCGCGCTGGTTCGATCTCGCCGAACTCGATCGTGACGATCTGCCGATGAGTGCGGGCGTGCGGGACGTGGCGCGGCGGGCGGTGGAACGGGCGGCAGCCCTGGCCGAAACGCGTCGCGCCCCAACCTGACATAATGCTTACTTTTCGCGTCGCCCTGCAGTCAGCCCGATCGGGACCCTGACGGCGCCGGCCACCTGCCTGCATCGCGACCAAAACAACAAATCAAATCATGATCAGAATCCGCCACTCCACCCCGGCCGATGGCCCACGCGTGCTCGATATCTGGCGCAGCGCGGTCGATGCCACGCATCACTTCCTGAGCGACGACGACCGTCGCGCGATCGAATCCGAAGTCGTCGCGTTCCTGCCCGGTGCACCGCTCGATCTCGCCGTCGACGATACCGACCGTGCGATCGGCTTCATGCTGCTCGACGGCAGTCACATGGAAGCGCTGTTCATCGATCCTGCTCATCATGGCGCGGGGATCGGACGCCTGCTCGTGGAGGCTGCACTCAAGTGTCATCCCGACTTGTCGACTGACGTCAACGAACAGAACGAATCGGCAGCGGGATTCTATGAACGGCTCGGTTTCGAGCGCACCGGGCGATCGGCGCTCGATGGACAAGGTCGCGCTTATCCGTTGATTCACCTGCGTTATCGCGGGGGCGATCAAGCCTGAGCGGTATCACGCAAGCGCATGGCATCTGCTTGCGGCTTCGCGTCGTGCGCTTTCGTCGACGACCCACCCGCGCATCCGAGCGCGTTCGATGCCGCGATACCCGTGACATCCCTGCCTCACCGGTATCGCGCGCATCGCACCGTTACGCGCGTCCTCGCGCAAGCCTGCTCCCCACGGCCGCGAACGCGCGCTGCATGAAGCCGTTGAACCGCTCGGCATCGCGCCGCAGCCCGGCCTGCTGGCCGCCGATCAGACAGAGATGTGCGAGCTGTCCCACGATCTCGGCTTCACCCGGCATGCGGGCCCAGCGGCGGGACGTCTCGACCGCGAATGCCAGGCGCGTCGCATCGACGCGCTGCTGGAATTCCGCCACCAGCGGATCGTGCAGCGCCCACGCGCGAATCGCGATTTCACGGCCGGGCCGCTTCTCCGCGGCGATGTGCAGGTAGCGCGTCAGCGTGTCGCCCGCGCTGCGGCCGTCTGCCGCGTACGCGAGCATGCGTGCGGTGTAGTCGCTCTCCCACGCGGTCAGCAAGGTCCTGACGAAATCCTCGCGATTGCGGAAGTGGTGATAGAACGATCCGCGGGTCACGTTCAGCCGTCGCGCGAGGCTTTCGGCCGAAATGCCCGCATACCCTTCCCCGTCGAGGGCGTCGAAGCCCGCTGCAATCCAGTCGTTTCGCGTCAGTGTGCTCATCGTCATCGCCATACAGGCTGTGTATGGTGCGGCATGGACAGATAGGCTGCGAACTCTATCACGGCCGCCGCCGCTTCCGGCAGCCCGCCACTACGCATGGAGTCCACCTTGAAAGACATCGCTCTCGTCGCATTCGACCGGTTTACCGACGTCGACCTGTTCCTGATGTGGGACATTCTCGGCCGCAACAACCGCGACTGGCGCGTCCGGATCCTGGGAGCGCAGCCGGTGCTGCATTCCGCACATGGTCTGGCCATCCCGACGCACGGCCCGCTTGCCGATGCCAATCACGCCGACGCGGTGCTCTTTTCGAGCGGCAAGGAAGGCGTACCGGCCGCACTGGCCCATCCCGACTTCCTGCCGTCGTTCGATCTCGATCCCGAGCGCCAGCTGGTCGGATCGATCTGCGGCGGCGCCTTCATTCTCGAGCGGCTCGGGCTGCTGCCGGAGCGTCGCGCCACGACGCATCCAGACGCGCGCAAGGGTTTGCAGGCACTCGGGCTGGACGTGCTGGACCAGCCGCTGGTATGCCACGGCAACATCGCGACCGCGGGCGGATGCCTGGCGTCGGTCTATCTGACGGGATGGCTGGTGGAATCGATGTGCGATGCGGACAAGCGCCGCGAGACGCTGCAGCCTGTGCTGCCTGCCGGGCAACGGGAGATTTTCGAAGATCTGATCGAGTTCAGCATCAGGCAGGGTGCGGGACAAACCACGGGCCCGATCCGGATGGTTGAAGGCGAAAACGGTCTGGCGGCATGACGCGCGGGCCAATGGGCTGCCGATAGTCGGCGGCCGGCACCCTGTTGCATCGTCGTGCGTCCCGCAGCGCCAATGGCGGATCGGGTCGGCGCTCGCCGCAAGGATGGTCGTTTCCCGCGCTGAACGAACCTGTCGCGGGTCTGGAGATGCTAACCTCTCGGCCACTCTAACGACACCGCGTGAAGCAACAGGATTCGACCATGCAAACCGTCGCAGTACTGGACTTCGAAACAACCGGACTTTCGCCGAATATGGGCGACCGTGCGACCGAAATCGCCGTCATCCTGCTCCGGGACGGACAGGTCGTCGACCGTTTTCAGAGCCTGATGAATGCAGGCAGGCGCATACCGTCCGATGTCGTCGCGCTGACCGGCATCACGAACGAGATGATTGCATCGGCGCCCCCGGCATCGAAAGTCATGAAGGAAGCCGCAGCGTTCGTCGGCCAGCATGCGGTCGTCGCGCACAATGCCGGCTTCGACAAACGGTTCTGGCAGGCGGAACTCGGGCTGCTCGGCATGTCGGCCGAGCATGCCTTTGCGTGCACGATGCTCGTGGCGAGACGTATCTACCCGGATGCACAGAGTCACCGCCTGTCGAGCCTGGTGGATATGCTGCGGTTGCCCAAATCGGGCCGCGCGCACCGGGCGATGGTCGATGCCGAGATGGCCGGTCACCTGTGGTGCCGATTGCAGCACGATATTGCGCGGACTTACGGGCTGAATCGCATCGATCACGCGCTCATGGCGCGTGTCCAGGCAACGGCCAAGGCGAAAGTGCCGACGTACCTGCGTTCGCTCGTGGACTCGCATGCGTGAGATTCGATCGGCGGACGCGAGCGATCGCCATCGGGCGCACAACGGATTGCCGCGTCACGAATGACGCACGCCGTTTCGTGACTCAGGCGACGCGTTAACGAAAAACGGCTTGGCAATCGCCAAGCCGTTTCTTGTCCCGGTCCGTGCCGGGACAGCGAACACGCTGAACCCGCCATCCGCTCACGCCCTATCGCGCTATCAACCGATGCGCAACGACGAGGGCAGAATCGAACGCCGATTCAGCACGAACGCTTATTCCCACTCGATCGTCGCCGGCGGCTTGCCCGAGATGTCGTACACGACACGGTTGATCCCGCGCACTTCGTTGATGATCCGGTTCGACGCGCGGCCGAGCAGCGCGTACGGCAGATGCGCCCAGTGTGCGGTCATGAAGTCGGTCGTCTGCACCGCGCGCAGCGACGTCACGTAGTCGTACGTGCGGCCATCGCCCATCACGCCCACCGACTTGACCGGCAGGAACACCGCGAACGCCTGGCTGGTCAAGTCGTACCAGCTCTTGCCGACATCGGCTTCGCCGCACAGGCCGGCAGCCGCATCGTGCGCGGTCGCGGTCGTGTTGCGCAGTTCCTCGATGAAGATCGCGTCCGCGCGGCGCAGCAGGTCTGCAAACTCGCGCTTCACTTCGCCGAGGATCCGCACGCCGAGGCCCGGGCCCGGGAACGGATGGCGGTACACCATCTCCGGCGGCAGGCCGAGCGCGACGCCCAGCTCGCGCACTTCGTCCTTGAACAGGTCGCGCAGCGGCTCGAGCAGCTTCAGGCCGAGCGTTTCCGGCAGGCCGCCGACGTTGTGGTGGCTCTTGATCGTCGTCGCCTTCTTGGTCTTCGTACCGCCCGATTCGACCACGTCCGGATAGATCGTGCCCTGCGCAAGCCACTTCGCCTTCGACAGCTTCTTCGCCTCGGCCTGGAACACCTCGACGAACTCGCGGCCGATGATCTTGCGCTTCGCTTCCGGATCGGTCACGCCGGCCAGGTGGCCGAGGAACTGATCGGCCGCGTCGACGTGCACGACCTTCGCGTGCAGGCGGCCCTCGAACATGTCGAGCACCATCTTGCCTTCGTTCAGGCGCAGCAGGCCGTGGTCGACGAACACGCAGGTGAGCTGGTCGCCGATCGCGCGATGGATCAGCGCGGCCGCGACGCTCGAATCGACACCACCCGACAGGCCGAGAATCACTTCCTCGTCACCGACCTGCTCGCGGATCTTCGCGACGGCTTCCTCGATGTGGTTTTTCATGATCCAGTCGGGCTTCGCGCCGGCGATCTGCAGCACGAAGCGTTCGATGATCTGGCGGCCCTTCAGCGTGTGCGTGACTTCCGGGTGGAACTGCACCGCGTAGTAGCCGCGTGCCTCGTCGGCCATGCCGGCGATCGGGCAGCTCGGCGTCGACGCCATCAGCGCGAAGCCCGGCGGCAGCTCGGCGACCTTGTCGCCGTGGCTCATCCAGACCTTCAGCATGCCGTGGCCTTCGTCGGTCTTGAAATCCTCGATGCCGTCGAGCAGGCGCGTATGGCCATGCGCGCGCATTTCCGCGTAACCGAATTCGCGGTGGTCGCTCCACTCGACCTTGCCGCCGAGCTGCACGGCCATCGTCTGCATGCCGTAGCAAATGCCGAGCACCGGCACGCCGAGATCCCATACGGCCTGCGGCGCGCGCAGCTGATGGTCTTCGTACGTGCTCGCGTGGCTGCCCGACAGGATCACCGCCTTCGGCGCGAACTCGCGGACGAAGTCGTCGGACACATCGTTCGGATGGATTTCGCAGTAGACGTGCGCTTCGCGCACGCGTCGCGCAATCAGTTGGGTGACTTGCGAACCGAAGTCGAGAATCAGGATTTTGTCGTGCATGGCTGCGGACGGGATGAAGAGAATAAGAAAAGCAGCGCATCATTTACATCATGCGCTGCGTCAATAGCATGGACAGCGGCGTCGGGCGGAAGGCAGCACGCGCGACGCATGGCCGGTCAATCCTGCATCGGCGGGCGTTCGTCGAGTGCGACGCCGCCTGACGATTGACTGGAGCCGGATGAAGCCGGCGACGATGCAGCGGATGCCGCAGGACGGCTGACGACGGGTTCGACACGCTGTGGCGCGGACGACGACGCGGGCGCCATCGCCGGCTCGGCCGGACGCTGCGCCGGCGCGCGCGCGTCGAGCGCCTGCGCTTTCTCGCGCCGGCGCACGGCCGATGCGAGCCGCACGCCGCCGAGGCCGAGCACGATCAGCACGACACCGGCCACGGCCGACAGCACCCGGCCGGCGGCAGCCAGCGCGGGACCGCTGCCGGTGCCGATCGACCAGACGATCGTCAGCACGCCGGTCAGCCAGTACACGTGGCCGACCGACCGCGCGACGGGCGCGGTGAGATCCCCGTTGAACGCTGCATGAAACGCGAGCCACGCGAGCCCGAGCAACGCGATGCCGAACGCCTGGCCGAGCATCGCCGGCTGGACGCTCGCCAGCTGCAGCGCGTTGAACAGCGACTGCCAGGGCGTCAGCACGAACAGCACGCCGAACGCCAGCAGCAACACGGCATCGACGATCAACACGGCTCGCAGCAGCGGTTTCATCGGCGATCAGTCCACGTGGTAGTTCGGCGCTTCCTTCGTGATCTGCACGTCGTGCACGTGCGACTCGCGCATGCCCGCCGCGGTGATCTGGACGAATTCAGCCTTGTCGTGCAGCTCGTCGATCGTCTTGCAGCCGCAGTAGCCCATGCTCGCGCGCACGCCGCCGACCAGCTGGAACAGGATCGCGTTGACCGAACCCTTGTACGCGACACGGCCTTCGATGCCTTCCGGCACGAGCTTGTCGATGTTCGCCGAGTTGTCCTGGAAGTAGCGGTCTGCCGCGCCGTCCTTCATCGCGCCGACGGAACCCATGCCGCGGTACGACTTGTACTGGCGGCCCTGGTACAGGAACACGTCGCCCGGCGCCTCTTCGGTACCCGCGAACATGCTGCCCATCATCACCGCGTTCGCGCCGGCCGCGAGGGCCTTCGACACGTCGCCCGAGAAGCGCACGCCGCCGTCGGCGATGCACGGTACGCCCGTGCCCTTCAGCGCTTCCGCGACATTCGCGATCGCGCTGATCTGCGGCACGCCGACACCGGCGACGATCCGCGTCGTGCAGATCGAGCCCGGGCCGATACCGACCTTGACTGCATCCGCGCCGTATTCGACGAGCGCCTTCGCGGCGGCGGCCGTTGCGATGTTGCCGCCGATCACTTCGACGTGCGGGAAATTCTGCTTGACCCAGCGCACGCGCTCGAGCACGCCCTTGCTGTGGCCGTGTGCGGTATCGACGACGATCACGTCGACGCCGGCCTGCACCAGCAGCTCGACGCGCTCTTCGTTGTCGGGACCGACGCCGACCGCCGCGCCTGCGCGCAGCTTGCCGTGTTCGTCCTTGCACGCATCCGGGTGCTCGGTCTGCTTCGTGATGTCCTTGACGGTCATCAGGCCGCGCAGTTCGAACGCGTCGTTGACGACCAGCACGCGCTCGAGGCGGTGGCTGTGCATCAGCGCCTTCGCTTCGGCGAGCGGCGTGCCTTCCTTGACCGTGACGAGGCGCTCGCGCGGCGTCATGATCGACTTGACCGGCTCATCGAGGCGGGTTTCGAAACGCAGGTCGCGGTTCGTGACGATGCCGACGAGCAGCGGGCCTTCGACGACCGGGAAGCCCGAGATGCCATGCTGGCGCGACAGCGCGATCACGTCGCGCACCTTCATTTGCGGCGGCACCGTGATCGGATCGCGGACGACGCCCGATTCGAAACGCTTGACCTTCGCGACCTCGCGAGCCTGTTCGGCCGGCGTCAGGTTCTTGTGGACGATACCGACGCCACCCTGCTGTGCCATCGCGATCGCGAGGCGACCTTCGGTGACCGTGTCCATGGCGGCGGACACGAGCGGCATGTTCAGGGAGATGTTGCGGGTCAGCTTGGTCTTGAGGCTGGTGTCGCGCGGGAGAACGTCGGAGAAGGCGGGAACGAGGAGCACGTCATCGAAAGTGAGTGCTTTTTGGATCAGACGCATGGCAAATCCTATGGGCGCAAAAGCGAATTATACGCGAAGCGCTGCGAATTTTCACAACACGAACAACGGCTTAGCCGCTTTCCTCCGTTCGGGGGCCGAATCGTTCGGTTCGCCGTTCGGTTCGTTTTCGATCGCCTTTCGTTTCACCGCCACATCGCGCCATTCGCGCAACGGGCCGCGACACCGCATGTGCGCCCGTCGCGACCGCGCTGCACGGCGGTAGCGGCCGCGGTCGAGCGCCGCGCGGCGACGGCCAAAGTGGCTCGCGCCGCGGCCTCACAGGAGCCCGGCCGCGCGCACGATCATCGCGCTGCCTGCCCCGATCGCGCCCCAGCCGACGATCTGCGCGACGCGCCCGCCAGCCAGCACCAGGCGCTCGGCGGCCATCGCGACCGTCACGACGGCCATTACGCGCAGATCCATCGCGCCGGCTGCCAGCGCGACCGCCATCAGGTTCCCGCAACAGGCGCCGCAACGCATCGCGGCTCGCACGCCGTGCCGCCAGGCGGCGCCCGTGCCCGCCCGCGACAGGCCTGCGTGCGCCGCCGCGTGACGGCAGCAGGCCAACCGGTGCGCCTTCCACGCCGAAAGCTGCCACACCCCCGCACCGGACACGATCGCACCGGCCGCGAACGGCATCGCACGGGCGAGCGCCGGCAGTCGGACAGCGGCGGCGGTCAGCGCGGCGCCAGCAGGAAACACAAGCGCCCCAAGCGCCATCCATACCGCGAAATATCCCGCGCCGGCTACAACGACCAGCCAGGTCGAACGCGCCGCGGCCAACGAACCCACGCTCTGCCGGTATCGCCAGAGCACCGGCGCCAGCACGGGCAGCATCATCGCCACCGTCATCGTGCCCCACATGCCGGCGAACGCCGCGAACGTGCGGCCGGCGCCCCATCCGCACGGCCGCTGCCATGCCGCCGAGGACATCCAGCCGCCGGACACCGGTGCGCCCCCCATCGCGGCCATCGACGCGTGCTGCGCGACGGTCGCGATCGCGGCGACGGCGAACACGGCCACCAACACCGCCCCGAAGGCCCGCGAATCGGGGCCCGCATCGCCGGCCGCCCGCCGTGTCATCGCCCGCCTCCACTCGTCGCCGGCGCGCTCAGCCGCGTGCATACTCGTCATGACGGCGCCACCACGGGCCGGTCTCGTTGCGCCCGCGCGGCGCGCGATCGAGCCACTGGTACATCCCCCACAGCCCGTCGAGCCCGCGCGCGTAGGTCGAATACGTGTGATAAACCGCGCCGTCCTCGCGCACGAACGCGCTCATCCCCGGCCGGTCGAGCGAATACGTGACCGCATCGGTGCCGCAGGTCGCCGCGAACTCCACGACAGGGGCCGGCGGCGGATCCATGTCCATTGCGTGGCCGGCCCGCGCGTAGTTGTACTCGACGTCGCCCGCGCGCTGCTGCGTTTCGGTGAACGACACATTGAAGTCGAAGTTGAAATCGCTGCCGACCGACGACGCCCACGGGAAGCTCCACCCCATCCGCTGCCGGTAAGCGAGCAGCTTCGCGAGCGGCGCGCGCGACACGGCCGCGAGCGTCACGTCGTGGTTCGCCAGGTGCACGGCAAAGCCGTCGAAACCGTCGGCAATCGACGAACACGACGGGCAACCAGCCTTGTAGTCGGGGCCGAACATGAAGTGATAGACGAGCAGTTGCGACCGGCCGCGAAACAGGTCGTCGAGCGTTGCCTGCCCGTCTTCGGTGTCGAACCGGTAGGTCTTGTCGACGCGCACCCACGGCAGTGCCTGGCGCCGCCGTGCGAGTTCGTCGCTTTGCCGGGTCAGCGCCTTTTCCGCGTCGAGCAGCGCGCGGCGCTCGGCCAGCCATTCGTCGCGCGTTCCGGTGAGATGGGTCGTCATTGCGGGTGCCTCCTTCCGATGGGTTTCCGGGCACGGCGTCCGGCGCCGTGTGCATGGTGCTAGATTAGTGGCGGGCATCGGGCCGGAGGGAGTGACAAGTGTGTCGGGATTCGGATGGATTCGCTGATCACGGCGGCTGCGCGCGCGCTCGCGGCCGGTGACGCGTTCGGCGCGCTGAACCGCGTCGCGCTGCGCGACGATGCACCGGCGCTCGCGCTGCGCGGGATCGCGATGGCGCAGCTCGGCGATTTCGAACGCGCACGTGCACTCGTGCGCAGCGCCGCACGCGCGTTCGGCGCCAGGGAGGCCGTGGCGCGTGCGCGCTGCGTCGTCGCGGAAGCGGAGATCGCGCTCGCGTCGCGCGACCTGCGCTGGCCGACGCGCGCGCTCGATGCCGCCTGCGCGACGCTCGACTCGCACGGCGACCGCGCGAACGCCGCGCATGCGCGCTATCTCGGCGTGCGCCGGCTGCTGTTGATCGGTCAGCTCGACGATGCCGAACGGATGCTCGCGAATCTCGATCCCGCGCCGCTCCCGGCCGCATCGCGCGCCGCCCATGAGCTGATCGCGGCCGGCATCGCGATGCGCCGCATCCGCACGCACACGGCCCGCGCGGCGCTCGCCCGAGCACGCGCCGCGGCCGGCGACGCCGGCATCGCCGCGCTCACGGCCGAGGTCGACACCGCGGCACGCGTGCTCGACGCGCCGGCCGCGCGCCTCATCGCGCGCGGCACGTCGCGGCTCGTGCAACTCGACGAAGTCGAGACGCTGTTCGCATCGAACGCGCTCGTCGTCGATGCGTGCCGCCACACGGTGCGCGACGCGCGCACGACCGTGTCGCTCGCGCGGCGGCCCGTGCTGTTCGTGCTCGCCCGCGCGCTCGGCGAGGCATGGCCGGCCGATGTGTCGCGCAACGCGCTCGTCGCGGCCGCGTTCCGCGCGAAACACGCGGACGAATCGCATCGCGCGCGCCTGCGCGTCGAGATGGGCCGGCTGCGCGCGATGCTCAGGCCGCTCGCAAACGTCATCGCGACGCCGCGCGGCTTTGCGCTCGAACCGCTCGGCGTACGCGAGACCGTCGTCCTGGCGCGCCCGGTCGACGATCGCCACGCAGCCGTGCTCGCGCTCCTCGCCGATGGCGAAGCGTGGTCGAGCTCCGCGCTCGCGCTGGCCCTCGGCGCAAGCCAGCGCACCGTGCAGCGCGCGCTCGACGCGCTCGCCGAAGCGGACAAGGTCCAGGCGCTCGGCCGCGGCCGCGCGCGCCGCTGGATGACACCGCCGCTGCCCGGTTTCGCGACGACCTTGTTACTCCCTGCCCCGCTGCCGGGCGATTAGGATGACCTCACCGAACGACGAGGTGACGAACATGAAACGCTCCAGTGCAGAGATCCTTCGCGAATACGGCCCGTTTCCGGGCGTCGACGGCGTACATGGCGTCACGTTCGACGGGCAGTACGTGTGGTACGCGTCCGGCGACAAGCTCAATGCGCTCGACCCGGAACGCGGCACGACGGTCCGCTCGCTCGACGTCGCCGCGCATGCGGGCTCGGCGTTCGACGGCCGCCACCTGTACCAGATCGTCGAGGACCGCATCGAGAAGATCGACCCCGAATCGGGCCGCGTGCTCGCGACGATTCCCGCCCCCGGCGGCGGCGGCGATTCGGGACTGGCATGGGCGGAAGGCACGCTGTGGGTCGGCCAGTACCGCGAACGCAAGATTCATCAGGTGGATCCGCAATCGGGCACCGTGCTGCGCACGATCGAATCGAACCGCTTCGTCACCGGCGTGACGTGGGTCGACGGCGAGCTGTGGCACGGCACCTGGGAAGCCGACCAGGCCGACCTGCGGCACATCGATCCGCGCACGGGCCGCGTGCTCGAGCAGGTCGACATGCCGGCCGGGGTCGGCGTATCGGGGCTCGAATCGGACGGCCACGACCGCTTCTACTGCGGCGGCGGCAACAGCGGCACGTTGCGCACCGTGCGCCGGCCCGCGCGGGCGCGGACGTCGGGCAACAACGCGGGAGCCGCGCCCGATTCTGCCGACGAATGATCCGCCGCCTGCCGCGATCGCTCCCGGGCGCAGCACGCCTGCGCCCCGCCCGGCACCGAGTGCAGGAATGAACAAGACGACGACGCAACGGCGTCGCTAAGATGCGCGCTCGTCAGTCATGTGTTCGGAGCGGTCGATGCAGCGCGGTGTGGTCTATGGTGTCCTGGCAGGTGCCCTGTGGGGCATGGTGTTTCTCGTTCCGCGGCTGCTGACCGACTTCTCGCCGCTGCTGCTGAGCGCCGGCCGCTACGCGATGTACGGCCTCGTCTCGTTGGCAGCCGCGCTGCCGGCCGCCCGCTCTCTGCTCGCGCGGCTGACCCGCGAGGATCTCGTCGCGCTGGTCAGGCTCGCCGTCGTCGGCAATGTCGCGTACTACATGCTGCTGTCCGGCGCCGTGCACCTGATCGGCATCGCACCCAGCTCCCTGATCGTCGGCGTGCTGCCCGTCACGGTCACGCTCGCGGGCCTCGGCGACCACGGCGCCGTGCCGCTGCGGCGGCTCGCGGCCCCGCTCGCGCTGGTGATCGCGGGCATCGTCTGCATCAACGTCGACCTGTTCACGTCCGAGGCCGCGCATGCGACGACGCTCGGCCAGAAGCTCGCCGGGATTGCCTGCGCAGCCGGCGCGCTCGCGAGCTGGACCTGGTATGCGGTCGCGAACGCCCGCTATCTTCAGCGCCATCATCATTTCGGCGGCAACGAGTGGTCGGTGCTGTGGGGTGTCGTGACGGGCCTGATCGGCGGACTCGTCTGGATCGCGATCCTCGCGCTGCCGGTCGGCACGGTGCAGGCAGCCGTCCCGGCGTCGCGCTGGCAGCTGTTCTGGCTGCTGAACCTCGTGCTCGCGATCGGCGCGTCGTGGCTCGGCAACGGGCTGTGGAATGCCGCGTCGAAGCGGCTGCCGCTCACGCTGTCGGGCCAACTGATCGTGTTCGAAACCGTGTTCGCGATGCTTTACGCGTTCGTGTATGACCAACGGATGCCGCATGCGCTCGAAATCGCCGCGCTGGTGCTGCTGCTCGCGGGCGTCTACGGATCGGTGCGGCAACATGGCAACACGCCAGCCGGCGGCGATACGTCGGGAAGCGCGCCGGCAAATGCAAACGCCGCGGCCCACTGAGCGCCGCGGCGTTTGATCAGACGAAACTGCGTGTAAGCCGCGAACCGGCCCGCGTCAGCGCGCGTCCTTGTGCATCCACTTGCGGCCCTCGATGGAGCCGGCGCGGCGCGACTTGTCGACGCGCCGCTGGCGCGCGAGCTTCGGATCGACGATCAACGGGCGGTAGATTTCGACACGGTCGTGGTCGGCGAGCGGCGCGTGGAGCGGCGCAAGCTTGCCGTACACGCCCGTCTTCGCGTTCGCGAGATCGATTTCCGGGTGCAGCGCGAGCACGCCGCTCGCGTCGATCGCCGAACGAACGGTCGCCCCTTCGGGCAGCGACAGCGGAATCAGCGTCTGGCGATCCGGCAGCGCGTAGCAGACTTCGATCGACAGCATCGCGTCACCCCTTCCCGTAGCGCTGGTCGGCGCGCTTCACGAACGAATCGACGAACGTGTTCGCGATGTGGCTGAACACGGGCCCGATGATCTTCTCGAGCAGGATGCTCGAGAATTCGTAGTGCAGCGCGAATTCGATCTTGCACGCATCGGCACGCAGCGCCGTGAAGCGCCACGCGCCCGTGAACTTCTTGAACGGGCCGTCCGTGAACTCCATGTCGATCCGCGACGGGCGCTGCTGCGTGTTGCGCGTCGCGAAATGCTGCTTGATGCCCTTGAAGTTGATGTCGATGCGCGCTTCCATCCCGCTCTCGTCCTGACGGCGAATCTCGACGCCGCCGCACCAGGGCAGGAAATTGGGGTAGTCGGCCACGTCGGTGACGAGGTCGAACATCTGTTCCGCCGAATGACGGATCAATACGGTTTTCTGGACATCTGCCATAAATCGCGCGGCATCGCTTAAGGTGAGAACGCAAGCCGGGCGATTCCCGCCCCGCTTTGCTAAAATCGTGATTTTAAACGAGTTGGCCCGATCCTTTCATGAGCATCATCGACAACAGGAAAGCGCACTTCGATTATCACATCGAGGAACGCTACGAGGCGGGGCTCGTGCTCGAGGGCTGGGAAGTCAAGGCGCTGCGCGCCGGGCGCGGCCAGATCAGGGAAGGTTACGTCGTGATCAAGCACGCCGAGATCTTCCTGATCGGCACCCATATCAGCCCGCTGCCCGAGGCTTCGACCCACATCACGCCCGACCCGGTTCGCACGCGCAAGCTGCTGCTGCACCGCGAGGAAATCAAGAAACTGATCGGCAAGGTCGAGCAGCGCGGCTACACGCTCGTGCCGCTGAACTTCCACTACAAGGGCGGTCGCGTGAAGTGCGACATCGCGCTCGCGAAGGGCAAGAAGCTGCACGACAAGCGCGAAACCGAGAAGAAGCGCGACTGGGAACGCGAAAAGGCCCGCATCATGCGCGCCGGCACCTGACGCGCGCGACGCGCTTCGCAAAGCAACACGGCCCGCTCGAAGCGGGCCGTGTTGCTTTGGGCCAGGTGAATCGGGCGCGCCGGCTACAAGGGCGACACTCGGCACGCCATACCGCCCGTATCGACTGAAGAAAGGCGCCGTCGACGGTGCCGCACGGGCATCATCCGCGCCCGGCTCCGCGACGATTCGCCGCACGCCGATCGCACGCGGCGGCCACCAGCGCGCCGCGTAAATCCGGACTCAGGCCTTCCCGCCCGAAGCCGCCCCCGCGCTCTTGACGATCGTCAGCGCCGACGAGATCGCGGTGCCGAGATCCGACAGGTTCGCCGGCACGATCAGCGTGTTGCCCTGCTTCGCGAGATTCGAGAATGCGCTGACATACTGCTCGGCCACCTTCAGGTTCACCGCGTCCATCCCGCCCTGCGATTGCATCGCGTTCGCGATCTTCTGGATCGCCTGCGCGTTCGCTTCGGCCACCGCCAGAATCGCGGCCGCTTCGCCCTGCGCCTGGTTGATCGCGGCCTGTCGCTCGCCTTCCGACTTCTGGATCGCCGCTTCGCGCGCGCCCGACGCGAGGTTGATCTGCTCCTGCTTGCGGCCTTCGGATGCGGCGATCAGCGCGCGCTTTTCACGCTCCGCGGTGATCTGCGCCTGCATCGCGTGCAGGATTTCCTTCGGCGGCGTCAGGTCCTTGATCTCGTAGCGCAGGACCTTCACCCCCCAGTTCGCCGCGGCCTGATCGAGCGCCGACACGATGTTGTGGTTGATGAAGTCGCGCTCCTCGAACGTCTTGTCGAGTTCGAGCTTGCCGACCACCGAACGCAACGTGGTTTGCGCGAGCTGCGTGATCGCGAGCACGAAGTTGCTCGATCCGTACGACGCCTTCATCGGATCGGTCACCTGGAAGTACAGCACGCCGTCGACCTGCAACTGCGTGTTGTCGCGCGTGATACAGACCTGGCTCGGCACGTCGAGCGGAATTTCCTTCAGCACGTGCCGGTACGCGATGCGATCGACGAACGGCAGCACGATATTGAGACCCGGCGACAGCGTCGCGTGATAGCGCCCGAAGCGCTCGAGCACCCATGCATGCTGCTGCGGCACGATCTTCACCGTCTTCGACACGATCACGATCGCGATGACGAGCAGAACCACCCAGATGATCAGCGAATCCATGAAGTATTCCCTCCTTGTTGTATCGGCGGACGATCAGCCCGCGGGTTTCGCTACGACCACGAGACAATTGCCGCGCACGGCACTCACCTGATACACGTGCGCATCGTCGCGCTCGCCGTTCTCGAGCTCGACGTCCCAGTCGGCACCGCGATACTGCACGCGCGCGCGGCCGTCACGCCACGCGTCGACCGTGACGGTCGCGCCGATATCGAGATTGACGTCGGGATTGGTCGACGTGTCGCGCTTCTGCTTGCGGCCGAGCCCCGAACGCCGCAACACGATCATCGCGACGATCGCGACCACGGCCGCCGCGCCGAACTGCACGTGCGGCGCGAAACCGGCCAGCTGCAGCAGCCCGCCCGCGAGAAAGCCGAGCGCGATCATCAGCAGATAGAACGTGCCCGTCAGCAACTCGGCCACGACCAGCACGCCCACCGCGACCCACCAGAACAGATGCCCCGACATCATTGTGGTCTCCAGAAAAACATCCGCCGCGTTCACTTGCGTGGCATAGAACCAGAATACGCGCTGAAGCGCTGTTCCGGATCGATTTGTTCGCGGCTCCCGAAAGAGCGGTCGGCACGCTTGGGGCGGCCCGGTTCGTACCGACAAACAAAAACACCCCGGTGTCTACCGGGGTGTTTATAGCATGAACCTTGCAATTTGCCTTCATTGAAAGAGCAGCAGCGCCGCTCCTTCGTTGGTGGCAAGTTACCGACCGTTACTTCCGGTTGGCGAGCGCCTGCCACGTATCGATGATCGTGTCGGGGTTCAGCGAGATCGACACGATGCCTTCGTCCGTCAGCCATTGAGCGAAGTCCGGGTGATCGGACGGGCCCTGGCCGCAGATGCCGACGTACTTGCCCATCTTGCGGCAGGTGTCGATCGCGCGCTTCAGCAGGAACTTGACGGCCGGGTCGCGTTCGTCGAAGTCGACAGCCAGCAGTTCCATGCCCGAGTCGCGGTCGAGGCCGAGCGTGAGCTGCGTGAGGTCGTTCGAACCGATCGAGAAACCGTCGAAGTGCTCCAGGAACTCTTCGGCGAGGATCGCGTTGGTCGGGACTTCGCACATCATCACGAGGCGCAGGCCGTTTTCGCCGCGCTTCAGGCCGAACTTCTCGAGCAGGCCGACGACGCGCTCCGCCTGCTTCACGGTACGCACGAACGGCACCATGATCTCGACGTTGGTCAGGCCCATCTCGTCGCGCACGCGCTTCAGTGCACGGCACTCCATCTCGAACGCCTGCGCGAAGTCTTCAGCGATGTAACGCGACGCGCCGCGGAAACCCAGCATCGGGTTTTCCTCGTCCGGCTCGTAACGCGAACCGCCGATCAGCTTCTTGTACTCGTTCGACTTGAAGTCGGACAGACGCACGATCACGGGCTTCGGATAGAACGCCGCCGCGATCGTCGCGACACCTTCCGTCAGCTTGTCGACGTAGAACTGACGCGGCGATGCGTGACCGCGCGCGACGCTCTCGACCGCCTTCTTCAGGTCCTGGTCGATGTTCGGGTACTCGAGGATCGCCTTCGGGTGAACGCCGATGTTGTTGTTGATGATGAACTCGAGACGCGCGAGACCCACACCGCCGTTCGGCAGTTGCGAGAAGTCGAACGCGAGCTGCGGGTTGCCGACGTTCATCATGATCTTGACCGGGATTTCCGGCAGTTCGCCGCGCTGCACTTCCGTGACTTCCGTCTCGAGCAGGCCGTCGTAGATCTTGCCTTCGTCGCCTTCCGCGCACGACACGGTGACGAGCGCGCCGTCCTTCAGGATGTCGGTCGCATCGCCGCAGCCGACGACTGCCGGCACGCCGAGCTCACGCGCGATGATCGCCGCGTGGCAGGTCCGGCCGCCGCGGTTCGTGACGATCGCGGCTGCACGCTTCATCACCGGCTCCCAGTTCGGGTCGGTCATGTCGGCCACCAGCACGTCGCCCGGTTGCACGCGTTCCATTTCCGACGGATCCTGGATCACGCGCACGGGGCCCGCACCGATCTTCTGGCCGATCGCACGGCCCGTCGCCAGCACCTGCGACTGGCCCTTCAGCTTGAAGCGCTGCTCGGCCTTGCCGGTTGCCTGGCTCTTCACCGTTTCCGGGCGTGCCTGCAGGATGAAGATCTTGCCGTCGCGGCCGTCCTTGCCCCACTCGATGTCCATCGGACGCTGGTAGTGCTTCTCGATGATGACCGCGTACTTCGCCAGCTCGATCACGTCTTCGTCGGTGATCGAGTAGCGGTTGCGCTGTTCGTGCGGCACGTCGACCGTCTTCACGCGGCCCGGCTCGCCCGGCTGCGTGAATTCCATCTTGATCAGCTTCGAGCCGATCGAGCGGCGGATGATCGGGTACTTGTCCTGTGCGAGCGTCGTCTTGAACACGTAGAACTCGTCCGGGTTCACGGCGCCCTGCACGACGGTTTCGCCCAGGCCGTAGCTCGACGTGATGAACACGGCGTCCTTGAAGCCCGATTCGGTGTCGATCGTGAACATCACGCCGGCGGCGCCGACGTCCGAGCGGACCATGCGCTGCACACCGGCCGACAGCGCGACTTCCGCGTGCGTGAAGCCCTTGTGCACGCGGTACGAGATCGCGCGGTCGTTATACAGCGACGCGAACACGTGCTTCATGCGATCGAGCACGTCTTCGATGCCGACGACGTTCAGGTACGACTCCTGCTGGCCGGCGAACGATGCGTCGGGCAGGTCTTCCGCGGTAGCGGACGAACGCACGGCGAACGACAGCTCGCCCGGCGAGCTGTTCTTCAGGACTTCGAACTGCTCGCGGATTTCCTGCTCGAGACGTGCCTGCATCGGCGCATCGACGATCCACTTGCGGATTTCGGCACCGGCTTCGGCGAGCGCCTTCACGTCGTCGATGTCGAGCGACTCGAGACGCTTGGCGATGCGATCGGTAAGGTCGTTGTGCTTGAGGAAATCACGGAACGCGAGCGCGGTCGTGGCGAAACCGGTGGGTACACGAACGCCTGCTTCGGAAAGCTGGCTGATCATTTCGCCAAGCGACGCATTCTTGCCGCCGACGATCTCCACATCGGTCATCCGCAACTGCTCGAACGGAATTACATACGCCTGGTCCTTTGCGACGTTTGCTGCGTTAGTCATACAAGCCCCTAAGTGTGAAAAAAATGCTCGATTGCGCAAGTGGGCTCGGACGCGGGCGCTTGCAAAAAGGCGCGGCGCGTCTTGCGCAACCTGTTAGATAAACAATCGCAACGGCGGAAAATCTTCCGACCCGATTTGCAAAAATCCCGGCAGAAGGGCGATATTTGCAGACGAATCGCCAAACTTGCCGGGAATTTTGGAATCGCGCGGCGTAGCGTGGGGCGCCGTTCGCGCCCTGCCCCCGCAATTGCTTATCCAACAGGTTGCCGCTATTCTACCGTGCCGGCTGCCGGATGTGGCGCGACCTTGTCACTGCGTCTGGAGGCGAACCTCCAGCCGCCCGCGCAACCGCCCTTCACGTTCGACGCCCAGATTCATGCTGCCTACCGTATTCATCGTCTCCGACGGCACCGGGATCACTGCCGAAACCTTCGCGCATTCGATCCTCTCCCAGTTCGACCAGAAATTCCGCCTCGTGCGCGTGCCGTTCGTCGATTCGCTCGACAAGGCCTACGCGACCCTCGAGAAGATCAACGAGGCCGCCGTGCACGACGGCCGCCGCGCGATCGTGTTCACGACGCTCGTCGACAGCGAGTCGAACGACATCGTCAAGCGCTCGAACGCGCTCGTGCTCGACATGTTCCAGCGCTTCGTCGAACCGCTCGAGCAGGAGCTGGAGCTCAAGTCGAGCCACGCGATGGGCCGCGGCCACCAGAACGCGGACACCGAGGAATACAAGACGCGGATCGAGGCGATCAACTTCTCGCTCGCGCACGACGACGGCCAGTCGAATCGCAACCTGTCGGAGGCCGACGTGATCCTCGTCGGCGTGTCGCGCAGCGGCAAGACGCCGACGAGCCTGTATCTCGCGATGCAGTACGGCGTGAAGGCAGCCAACTACCCGCTGATTCCGGAGGATTTCGAGCGCGGCAAGCTGCCGTCGGCGCTGGCCGCGTACAGCGAGAAGCTGTTCGGGCTGTCGATCGACCCGCAGCGCCTGTCGGAGATCCGCAACGAACGCCGGCCGGGCAGCAAGTACGCGGCGCCCGAGAACTGCCGCTACGAGATCAACGAGGCCGAAGCGATGATGCGCCGCGAGGGGATCAAGTGGCTGTCGTCGACGCACAAGTCGATCGAGGAAATCGCGACGACGATCCTCCAGGAAATCCGTCTCGACCGGCAGTCGTACTGAGATTGAGCGCTCGCGGCGGCCTGGCCGCCGCCGGAAACAAAAAGGCCGCGTCGAACGCGGCCTTTTTTAATGGGGCGGCAAAAGCACGCGCGTGGCGTCACGCACGCCGCTGCTGACGCACCTGCTCGAACAGGCAGACCGCTGCCGCGGCCGCCACGTTCAGCGATTCCATCCCGCCCGGCTGCGGGATCGTCACGCGATGCGTGGCCGCATCGCGCCAGAACGCCGACACCCCCGCCCCCTCGTTGCCGAACACCCACGCCACGGGGCCCGACAGGTCGCAGTCATAGACCGCCTGCGCGCCGTGCGAATCGGTCAGCGCAACCGGGACATCGAGGCGTTCTGCGAGCACATCGGCTTCGACGTCCTCGTGGATCGACAGCAGGAAATGCGCACCCATGCCCGAGCGCAGCACCTTCGACGACCATGCGTACGCGGTACCCGGCGCACAGAACACGTGGCGCACACCGGCGGCCGCCGCGCTGCGCAGGATCGAGCCGACGTTGCCGGCGTCCTGCACGCCGTCGAGCACGACCGACGACTGCGTCACGCGCTCGGGCAGCGGCTGCGCCGGCCGGTCGACGAGCAGCAGGAAGCCGACGCCGTTGACGACGTTCGACAACTGCCCGAACAGCGCGTCGGGCAGCGTGACGATCCGTTGCGCATCGATGCGCGCGACGATCGCCTGCGCCTCGGCGTGGCCGAGTGCGCCTTCGGTCGCCACGCACAGCTCGGGCGTCGCGCCCGTATCGAGGTACGCGCTCGCGAGATGGAATCCTTCGAGCAGCGCCTGGCCGCCACGGCGTTGATGGGACGTCGAGCCCGCGAGCGCCTTCAGGCGCTTGTACAGCGGGTTGTCGCGGGAAGTAATGCTTTTCATCGAATCAGTTCGAGTGCCGCGCGCACGGGAGCGAACGAGCGCCGATGCACTTCGCACGGGCCGTGCTCGCGCAGCGCGGCGAGGTGTTTCGCGGTGCCGTAGCCCGCATGCACGTTGAAGCCGTACACGGGGAAGCGTTCGTGCAGATCGACGAGCATGCGATCGCGCGTGACCTTCGCGAGGATCGACGCGGCCGAGATGCTCGGCACGAGCGCGTCGCCGCTGACGATCGCCTCGGCGCGCACCGTCAGCGTCGGACAGCGGTTGCCGTCGATCTGTGCCAGCGTCGGCAGGACCGACAGGCCCTCGACGGCCCGCTTCATCGCGAGCATCGTCGCGTGCAGGATGTTCAGCGTATCGATCTCGTCAACGCTCGCCGATGCGACGCAATACGACAGCGAGCGCGCGACGATCAGCTCGTACAGCGCGTCGCGCTTCTTCGCGGACAGCGCCTTCGAATCGTCGAGCCCGTCGATCGGCTGCGCCGGATCGAGGATCACCGCGGCGGCCACCACCGGCCCCGCGAGCGGGCCGCGGCCCGCTTCATCGACGCCGCAGACGATCTCGTCGGGACGGCTGAAATCGAAGCCGCCCTGCACGTCGCTCGACGCGCGGCGGCGTGGTGCACGTACTGCGGTCATGCGCGCCCCTTGCGTTGTTCGAGCACGCGCACGACCGCTTCGGCCGCCTTCGCGGCCGTGTTCTGCCGCAGCGAAAGATGCATTTCGGTAAATACTTCGGTCAGTGTGCGGCGGTTCGCGTCATCGCGCAGCTGCGTGAGCGTCGCATCGGCGAGCGCCTCGGGCGTCGCGAAATGCTGCAGCAGCTCAGGCACGACAAAGCGCCCCGCCAGGATGTTCGGCAAGCCGACGTACGGCAGGTAACCCTGCCGGCGCATGATCTGCCCGGTCAGCCAGGGCACCTTGTACGAGATCACCATCGGCTTCTTCAGCAACGCGGCTTCCAGCGTGACCGTGCCGCTCTTCACGAGGATCGCGTCGGCGGCCGTCATCGCGACCTGCGCACTGCCATCGGTAATCGTCAGCGCGAGTTGCGGATGCGCGTCGACGAGCGGCTGCAGCAGCGCGCGCAGCGCCGGCGTCGCCGCCGGCATCACGAAGCGCACGCCCGGCTCGCGCTGCTGCATCAGCGCCATCGCCGCGAAAAACGTCGGGCCGATCAGCGCGATTTCCGAGCGCCGGCTACCGGGCAGCACGGCGATCACCGGGCCGTCCGCCGGCAGGCCGAGCGCGATCCGCGCGCCATGCATGTCGGGCTCGAGCGGGATTTCGTCGGCGAGCGGATGGCCGACGTAGGTCGACGCGACGCCTGCCTTGTCCAGAATCGCCGGCTCGAACGGGAACAGGCACAGCATGTGGTCGACCGACTTGGCGATCTTCTTGATCCGGCCGCCACGCCATATCCAGATCGACGGGCATACGAAGTGGACCACCGGAATGCCCGCGTCCCGCACCGTCTGCTCGACGTTGAAGTTGAAATCAGGTGCGTCGATGCCGATGAACGCGTCCGGCCGCTCGGCCAGCAACTGGCGCTTCAGCTCGCCGCGAATCCGCAGGATCTCGGGAATCTGACCCAGCGCCTCGACATAGCCGCGCACGGTCAGCTTGTCCATCTGCCAGTGCGAGTCGAAGCCGTGCGCAATCATCCGCTGCCCGCCGATCCCGTAGTACTGGGCCGAGTCGGGCAGCCGCTCGCGCAGCCCGCCGAGCAGCGACGCGCCGAGCAGGTCGCCCGACGGTTCGCCGGCCGCCATCGCGAGCCGGAGCTGAGTGGTCGGAAGCGGCATCGCTTAGCGGATGATGCCGCGTTGCGACGCGTCGATGAAATCGACGAGCGCCTTCACCGGCACATCGCCGTCGCCGCCCGCCTCTGCCAGCTCGCGCAATTGCACCTTCGCTTCCTCGAACGACAGGCCGTTCTTGTACAGCACGCGGTACGCGCTGCGCAGCGCCGAGATCGCATCGGCCGAGAAGCCGCGCCGGCGCAGCCCTTCGACGTTGATCCCGTGCGGCTCGGCCTTGTTGCCTGCCGCGATCACGAACGGCGGGATGTCCTGTACGAGCGCCGACGCGCCGCCCAGCATCGAGTGCGCGCCGATGCGCACGAACTGGTGCACGCCCGACATACCGCCGACGATCGCCCAGTCGCCGATCTCGACGTGGCCGGCCATCTGCGCGTTGCTCGACAGGATCACGTGATTGCCGACCCGGCAGTCATGGCCGATGTGCACGTAGGCCATGATCCAGTTGTCGTCGCCGAGCGTCGTCACGCCGCCGTCCTGCACGGTGCCCGTGTGGATCGTCGTGAATTCGCGGATCGTGTTGCGATTGCCGATCACGAGCTTCGTCGGCTCGTCCTTGTACTTCATGTCCTGCGGACGACCACCGACCGACGCGTAATGGCCGATGCGGTTGTCCTCGCCGAGCGTCGTATGGCCTTCGATCACGCTGTGCGAGCCGATCGTCGTGCGCGCGCCGATCGTGACGTGCGGACCGACGATCGCGTACGGGCCGATCTCGACCGATTCGTCGATCTGCGCGCCCGGTTCGACAATCGCGGTGGGATGAATCCTGGTCATGCGCCGTTGCCTCTCGATGTGATGTGTCGCGTTGCGTTGCCTATGCGTGACGCGTCGCTCAGGGCGCCACGTCGGTCGTCTTGACCGTGCACATCAGTTCGGCTTCCGCGGCCACCTTGCCGTCCACCTCCGCCACCGCCTTGAACTTCCAGATGCCGCGGATGTAGCGTTCGAACGTCACGTTCAGAATCAGTTGGTCGCCCGGCTCGACCGGACGCTTGAAGCGCGCACCATCGATCCCGACGAAGTAGTACAGCGTGTTCTCCGGATCCTTCGGCTGCTCTTCCGAGAAGGTCAGCAGCGCCGCGGCCTGCGCGAGCGCCTCGAGGATCAGCACGCCCGGCATCACCGGCCGCTTCGGGAAATGCCCCTGGAAGAACGGCTCGTTGATCGACACGTTCTTCAGCGCTTTGATTCCCTTGTGCGGCTCGAGTTCGAGCACGCGATCGACGAGCAGAATCGGGTAGCGATGCGGCAGCAGCGTGAGGATCTTGTGGATGTCGAGATTGATTTTTTCAGTGCTCATGATGGTTCGTCTCACGCAGAGGCTGCGCGGTGGTGATGCAAAGGCTGAAGCGGGCCGCCGTGCGGCCCAGTCTGGCAAACCGGGCCGGTTGCGCTGGCCGTACCCGGTTCGAGGTCTCGCATGATGCGCTCAGGCGTCCGTGCCGCCCTGGGCGGCGAGCGTGGCTTCGAGCGCCTTGATGCGCTCGCGCAGCTTGTCGAGGTTGCGCACGAGCGCGGCGCTCTTGTTCCATTCGCCGTGGTCGACGGCCGGGAACGCGCTGGTATAGATGCCGGCCTTCGGCAGCGACTTCGATACACCCGACTTCGCGGTGATGATGACATAGTCGCCGAGCGTCACGTGGCCGGCGATGCCGGCCGCGCCGCCGATCATGCAGTGGCGGCCGATCGTCGTGCTGCCCGCGATGCCCGCGCTGCCGGCGATCACCGTATAGGCGCCGATCCGGCAGTTGTGGCCGATCTGGACCTGGTTGTCGATCTTCACGCACTCCTCGATGACGGTATCCGCCATCGCGCCGCGATCGATCGTCGTGTTCGCGCCGATCTCGACGTCCGGGCCGATCGACACGCCGCCGACCTGCGGGATCTTGACCCAGCTGCCGGTGCGCGCGTCGCCGTCGCCGACGAAATCCGGCGCGAAGCCGAAACCGTCGGAGCCGATCACGGCGCCCGCATGGATGATCGCGCGCGGACCGATCTTGCAGTCGTGGTACACCGAGGCGTTCGGATACAGGTGCGAACCCGCGCCGATCGTCGTGCCGCGGCCGACGAATACGTTCGCGTCGAGCTGCACGCCGTCTTCGATCACCGCACCGGCCTCGACCGTCACGTGCGGGCCGATCACCGCGCTCGCGGCGACCTGCGCGGCCGGATCGATCGTCGCGCTCGGATGCACGCCGGCGGCACGCGGCGGCGTCGCCAGATCGATGAACATCTGCGCGACGCGCGCAAAGTACGCGTACGGGTTCGGCGTGACAATGAAATTGCGACCACTAGCGGCCGCGCCCAGCTTTTCCAGATCCTTCGGCGCGATCAGCACCGCGCCGGCGCGGGTCGACTCGACCTGCGACAGATACTTCGGATTCGCGAGGAACGCGAGTTGCTGCGGGCCTGCCTGGTCGAGCGGGGCGAGCCCGCTCACCTTGCACTGTGCGTCGCCGGCGATCTCGCCGCCGAATCGCTTTACGAGATCCTCAAGCGTCAATGCCATTCGTCGTCTGCTCCGTTCAGTTCGTCGAGCCGGACGCGAGCGCCTTGAGCACCTTGTCGGTGATGTCGATGCGCGGGCTGACGTACACGGCTTCCTGCACGATCAGGTCGTAATTCTGCTGCTCGGCGATCTGCTTGATGACCTTGTTCGCCCTCTCGAGCACGGCCGCCAGCTCCTCGTTGCGGCGCTGGTTCAGGTCTTCGCGGAATTCGCGCTGCTTGCGCTGGAAGTCGGTATCGAGCTGCGCGAGATCGCGCTGCTTCTGCGCGCGGTCGGCCGCCGACAGCGACGCACCGTTCTTGTCCAGCGAATCGGACATCGACTTCAGACGCGCCGCCAGATCCTGCAGATCCTTGTCGCGCTTCGCGAACTCGGCTTCGAGCTTCGTCTGCGCCGCCTTCGCGGGCGCCGACTCGCGCAGGATCCGATCCGAATTGACCGCCGCGATGCGGGCGACGTCCTGTGCGTGCACCGTCGCCGCGCCCAAGGCCAGCGCAACGGTCAGCGCGCACATCACTCGTTTCGAAAACTTACCGGTTAGCAAAATTACCCTCTCGTTGCTGTTGTCATGCGTTCGATCAGAACGCCGTCCCGATCTGGAACTGGAATTTCTGGTACTTGTCGCCTTCGTTCTTCTGAATCGGGAAGCCAAGGCTCAGCTTGAGCGGCCCGATCGGCGAGATCCACGCGAGGCCGACGCCGTACGCGTAACGCAGGCCGTTCGCGCCCGTGGCGGTGCCGCCCGGCGCGTTGCCCCAGACGTTGCCGCCGTCGACGAACGTGAACACGCGCAGCGTGCGGTCGTAGCCGGTGCCCGGCAACGGGAACGTCAGCTCGATGTTGCCCACGAGCATCTTCGAGCCGCCGATCGGGTCGCCCGTCTTCGAGTCGCGCGGTCCCAGCGAGCTCGGCTCATAGCCACGCACGGAGCCGATACCGCCAGCGTAGTAGTTCTTGAAGATCGGGTACGGATTGCCGATGCCGTTGCCGTAGCCGCCCTGGATGTTCATGCCCAGGATGAAGCCGCGCGAGAACGAATAGTAGTACTGCGCCTGCAGGTCTGCCTTGTAGTACTGGATCTTGCCGACCGGCACGCCGTACTCCATGTTCGCCTGCGTGAAGTAGCCGCGGCTCGGAATCAGCGCGCTGTCACGCGCATCGCGCGACCACGCGACCGTCAGCGGCACCGTGTTCGACACGCGGCCGAACTGCTGCACGTAGTCCTGGTAGCTCTGCGGCGTGTTCGAATCGACGTCGAGACGGTTCTGCTCGAAGCCGGCGCCGAAGTAGACGGTATCGACTTCCGAGAACGGAATGCCGAACTTCAGGTTGCCGCCCGCGCTGATGATCCGGAAGCTCGAGCTCGTCGAATAGTAGAGCGGCTGGTACGTACGGTAGAAGACGTCGGTGATCCGCTTGATGCCGTCGACCGTGAAGTACGGGTCGACCTGCGTGACGGTCAGCGTGCGGTAGCTCTTCGCGGTGTTGACGTTCACCGACAGGCTGGTACCCGAACCGAACACGTTGTCCTGCGACACGCCGGCCGACAGCACGACCTTGTCCGTCGACGAGAAGCCGGCGCCCAGCGTGATCGCGCCGGTCGGCTTTTCATCGACCTTCACATTCACGTCGACCTGGTCGTTCGTGCCTTCGACCGGCACGGTCGTCACGTCGACGTTGGTGAAGTAGCCGAGACGGTTCACGCGATCCTTCGACAGCGCGAGGCGGTTCGAATCGAACCACGAGCTTTCGAGCTGGCGCATTTCGCGGCGCACCACTTCGTCGCGCGTGCGCGTGTTGCCGACGACGTTGATGCGGCGCACGTACACGCGGCGGCTCGGATCGACGACGAGGTTCAGGTTCACCTTGTGGTTTGCCTGGTCGATCTCCGGCTGCGCGTTGACGGTCGCGAATGCGTAGCCGTATTCACCGAGCTTGTCGACGATCGACTTGGTGGTCTGCTGCAGCTTCTCGGCCGAGAAACGATCGCCCGGCTTGATCTTGATCAGCTTGTTGAGTTCGGCCTCGCGATCGAGCAGGTTGCCCGACAGCTTGATGCCCGACACCGTGTACGGCTCGCCTTCGTGCAGCGTGACCGTCAGGTACATGTCCTTCTTGTCGGGCGAGATCGACACCTGGGTCGACTCGATGTTGAACTCGAGATAGCCGCGGTTCAGGTAGTACGAGCGCACTGCTTCGAGGTCGCCCGTGAGCTTTTCCTTCGAGTACAGGTCGTTCTTCGTGTACCAGGAGAACCAGTTCGGCGTCGACAGCTGCATCTCGTCGCGCAGCGTGCTCGTGCTGTACGCCTTGTTGCCGATGAAGTTGATCTGGCGGATCTTCGCGCTCGGGCCTTCGGCCACCGCGAACAGGATCGACACGCGGTTCGCGTCGACCGGCGTGACCGTCGTCTTCACCTCGGCCGCGTAGAAGCCGCGCGTGAGGTACTGGCGCTTGAGCTCCTGCTCCGCCTTGTCGACGAGCGCCTTGTCGTAATAGCGGCCGTCGGCGAGACCGACTGCGCGCAGTGCCTTCGTCAGGTTGTCCTTGTCGAATTCCTTCGTGCCGGTGAAGTCGATCGACGCGATGGCCGGACGCTCCTGCACCTGCACGATCACGACATTGCCCTGCGTGGCGATGCGTACGTCGTTGAAAAAGCCCGTCGCGTACAGCGCGCGGATTGCTTCGGATGCCTTGTCGTCCGTGAAGGTATCGCCCTGCTTGATCGGCAGGTAGGCGAACACCGAACCCGCTTCGACGCGCTGCAGCCCCTCGATCTTGATGTCTTGCACCACGAACGGTGCCGCTGCATGGGCCGCGAGGCCGTGCGCGGCGAGCGCGGCCGCTGCAACTGTCTTAGGTACAAAGCGATGAGGTTTGAACAACATGCATCCCCAATATTTAGCTGCATCAAATCAGGCGGCTGCCTAGCGGCCGCCGCCTGACGCTTCAGAAATGGATTAACCGAGCCAGATCGTTGAACAGCGCGATCGCCGACAATGCGACGATGCAGATCAACCCGGCTCTTTGCAGAATCAGTTGCCAGCGCTCCGAGACGGCTTTCCCGGTCGCAGCTTCAACCGCATAATATAACAGATGCCCCCCGTCCAAAACGGGAATCGGCAACAAGTTCAGGACGCCAAGGCTAATGCTGACAAGGGCGAGGAACGACAGGAACGCTGATGGACCGAGCCGCGCACTCTTGCCCGCGTAGTCGGCAATCGTCACCGGGCCGGACAGGTTCTTCAGCGACGCATTGCCCGTAATCATGCGCCCGAACATCCGCAGCGAATACACGGAGATGTCCCACGTACGGTGCGCGCCGAGCTGCAGGCTCTCGATCGGCCCGTAGCGGACGTCGACGGACGGCGTATGCATCGACAGCGCCGCGCCGATACGGCCGACCTGCTGCCCCGACTCGTCGTCGCGCTGCGTCTGCGGCACGATCGACACCGTCTGCGCGGCGCCGTCGCGCTCGATCTGCAGGTCGAGCGGCTTGCCCGCATGGTGTTTCACGAAATCGATGAAGCGCGACGCGCCGCCGATCGGCTTGCCGTCGAGCGCGACCAGTTTGTCGCCGGACTTCAGGCCCGCCTGCTCCGCCGCGCTGCCGGGCTGCACCGACGCGACCGACAGCGTGCCGCCGCCGGTCTCGAAGCCCAGATGGGCCATGAAATCGTCGTCGAGCTGACTTTCGGGAACATGGCGGAGGTCGACGCGGAAATCGAACGTCGTGTTGCCGTCGCGTGCGCCGAGCACGATCTCGCGGTGGTCGAACGCGGCCGCCAGCAGCTTCCAGCGCAGGTCCGACCACGACCGCACCGGCTCGGACTCGCCGCCCTGCGCGTTGCGGATCGACACGATCGTCTCGCTGCCGTCGAAGCCCGCGCGCGCCGCCAGCGTGCCGGCGGCCGGCGGTGCGACGATCGCAGCCGGCTCGGTCACGCCACTCGCAAATACGACGGAAAACAGCACGATTGCCAACAGGAAGTTGGCAATCGGCCCGGCCGCGACGATCGCGATGCGCTTGTAGACGGATTGCCGGTTGAACGCCTGCCCGAGTTCTTCGGGCGGGATGCCGGCGCCGGGATCGCGCTCGTCGAGCATCTTCACGTAGCCGCCGAGCGGCAGCGCGGACAGCGTCCACTCGGTGCCCGTCCGGCGGCTGACCCAGCGCGCGACGGGCTGGCCGAAGCCGATCGAGAAACGCAGCACCTTCACGCCGCACCAGCGCGCGACGCGATAATGTCCGTACTCATGCACGACGACCAGCACCCCGATCGCCACCGCAAACGCGATCAGTTCGACCAGCACGTTCATGAGCACCCCATTCAGACAGTGCGCTCCACGCGTGGCGCAGGCGCTTTCGCAATGATTTCGGCGGCGAGGCGGCGCGCCTCGGCATCCGCCGCCAGGACATCGTCGAGCCCGTCGGGCGTGCGGTTCGGCAGCGTGCCGAGCACGGCGTCGACCGTCGCCGCAATCGCCATGAAGCCGATGCGGCGCTCGAGAAACGCTTCGACCGCCACTTCGTTCGCTGCGTTCAATGCAGCGCTCGCGATACCGCCTTCCTCAAGCGCCTTCAAGGCGAGCGCGAGGCACGGGAAGCGCGCGTAATCGGGCTTCTCGAACGACAGCTGGGCGATCTGCGCGAGGTCGAGCTGATCGACGCCCGCATCGACACGCTCGGGGAACGCGAGCGCGTGCGCGATCGGCGTGCGCATGTCGGGGTTGCCGAGCTGCGCGAGCACCGAGCCGTCGCGGTACGACACGAGCGAATGGATCACGCTCTGCGGATGGATCAGCACGTCGATCCGGTCGCCCGGCAGCCCGAAGATCCAGTGCGCCTCGATCACCTCGAGGCCCTTGTTCATCATCGTCGCGGAATCGACCGAGATCTTGCGGCCCATCACCCAGTTCGGGTGCTTGCACGCTTCGTCCGGCGTCACGTCGACGAGCGTGGCCGGCTCGCGCGTGCGGAACGGGCCGCCCGACGCGGTGAGGATGATCTTCGAGATGCCGCCGTGCTCGGCCGCGTCGCGCGGCATGCACTGGAAGATCGCGTTGTGTTCGCTGTCGACCGGCAGCAGGATCGCGCCATGGTCGCGCACCGCGTCCATGAAGATCGCGCCCGACATCACCAGGGCTTCCTTGTTCGCGAGCAGGATGCGCTTGCCGGCGCGCGCGGCCGCGAGGCTCGGCGCCATGCCGGCCGCGCCGACGATCGCCGCGACGACCGTATCGCAGCCGTCGCTCTTCGAGACATCGACGAGCGCCTGCGGGCCGTACAGCACCGTGGTCTTGCTGCCCGCCGCGCGCAGCTTCGCTTCGACGTGCGCGGCCGTCTGCGCATCGCCGACCACCGCGACTTCAGGCGCGAAGCGCAGGCACTGCTCGACCAGCTTGTCGCCGTTGCGGTGTGCGGTCAGCGCATAGACCGAGAAGCGCTCGGGATGGCGCGCGACCACGTCGAGCGTGCTGTCTCCGATCGAGCCCGTGGAACCGAGCAATGTCAGACGTTTTTGCATAACAGAAATAATGGTTTAACCAAGCAGCAGCATCGCGAGCGGCAGCACCGGCAGCAGCGCGTCGACACGGTCGAGCACGCCGCCATGACCCGGCAGCAGTCCGCTCGAATCCTTCACGCCCGCCTGCCGCTTCAGCAGCGACTCGAACAGGTCACCGATCACGCTATACGCGACCAGCAACGTCAGTGCGGCCCACGCGCCGGGCATCCCGTAGCGCGCGGCGAACGCAGAAAACAGGGTCGGCTCGAACGCATGCGCGGCCATCGCGACGCCGGCGACGACCATCACGGCGAGCCAGCCACCGATCGCGCCTTCCCAGCTCTTGCCGGGACTGATCGTGATGGCCAGTTTACGCTTTCCGAAGGCCTTGCCCGCGAAGTATGCGCCGATATCGGCGAGCCAGACGACCAGAAGCAGCGACAGCACGAACGGCACGCCCTGCGCGCGCGCCGCGACGAGCGCATGCCAGCAGGCCGCGAAGACCACGAGGCCGGCCGCCAGCAGGAACGGCCGCCATACGCCGCCCGCGAGTTCAGGCTTGCGCCGCAACGTGAACGGGCCGACCAGCAGCCAGAACACGCCGGCTGCCATGAAAAGGGGACGGGACGAAGCCGCGTCGACGCCGAGCGGCGCCGTGGCCGCGAGCGCCAGCGCCGCGACGACCGCATAGACGACCGGGCCGGCACCGCCGAGCTTGAGCAGGCGCGCCCACTCCCACGCGGCAAACACGAGCACGACGCCGATCAGCGCGCCGAACGCGGTGAGCGGCGCGAACAGCGTCACCGGCAGCAGCACCGCCAGCATCACGATCGCCGTGATCACACGGGTTTTCAGCATGAAAGGGAGTCGGCGTTCTGCGATTGCGGTTCGAGCTGTGCGCTCGTGCGGCCAAAACGGCGCTCGCGCTCCGTATACGACGCCATGGCGTCGGCCAGTGCCGCGCCGTCGAAATCCGGCCAGTATTTGTCGGTGAAATAGAATTCGGCGTACGCGAGTTGCCACAGCAGGAAGTTGCTGACGCGCTGCTCGCCGCCGGTACGGATGAAGAGATCGGGCTCCGGCGCATAGGCCATCGCCAGGTGCGGCGCGAATGCGTCCTCGGTCACTTCGACCTCGCGACCTTCGCGCACGGCCTGCTCGACGAGTTTCTTCGTCGCCTGCAGGATGTCCCACCGGCCGCCGTAGTTGGCCGCGATGGTGAGCGTCAGACGGGTATTGCGCGCCGTCTTGGTTTCGGCGCGGCGAATCAGTTCGCGGATGCGCGGCTCGAAGCGGTCGAGATCGCCGATGACACGCAGGCGGATCCCGTTCGCATGGAGCTTGCCGATCTCGCGCTCGAGCGCGGTGATGAAGAGTCGCATCAGGAACGACACTTCGTCGTTCGGCCGGCGCCAGTTCTCCGAACTGAACGCGAACAGCGTCAGGTATTCGACGCCGGCGCGCGCGCAACCTTCGACCACCGACCGCACGGCATCGACGCCACGGGTGTGCCCCGCGACGCGCGGCAAGCGGCGTTCGGTCGCCCAACGGCCGTTGCCGTCCATGATGATCGCGATGTGACGCGGCACGACGCCGACGTCAGGCACGCGAACGGTAGAGCTGGTATAGGTCATGGCCGTTGAGACAGTAATGCGGGAAGAAGGCGGCGCGCGAGGACGGTCGTCAGACCGTCATGATCTCGGCTTCCTTGGTCTGCACGAGCTTGTCGATTTCGGCGACGTGCTTGTCCGTCAGCTTCTGCACGTCGTCGCTCGCACGGCGCTCGTCGTCTTCCGAGATTTCCTTGTCCTTCACGAGCTTCTTGAGCGCTTCGTTCGCGTCGCGGCGCAGGTTGCGGATCGCGACCTTGGCCGTTTCGCCTTCGCCCTTCACGACCTTGGTCAGTTCGCGGCGGCGCTCTTCCGTCAGCGCGGGCATCGGCACGCGGATCAGGTCGCCGGACGTGGCCGGGTTCAAGCCCAGGTCGGCTTCGCGGATGGCCTTCTCGACCTTCTGCACCATGTTCTTTTCCCACGGCTGCACGCCGATCGTGCGCGCGTCGACGAGCGTCAGGTTCGCGACCTGCGAGATCGGCACCATCGAGCCGTAGTAGTCGACCTGAACGTGATCGAGCAGACCGGTGTGTGCACGGCCCGTACGGATCTTTGCCAGATCGTTCTTGAACGCTTCGATCGAGCGCTGCATCTTTTGCTCGACGCCCTTCTTGGTATCAGCGACACTCATTTCAACCTCCGAACCTTCAAACCTTCAAAGAACGCGGGCCCCGCCCGGCGCATCTGGCGCGCCGCGGCCGATGACCCGCATCCGCGGGAGTTTACACGTGGACGAGCGTACCTTCGTCCTCGCCCAGCACGATGCGCTTGAGCGCGCCCGGCTTGTTGATCGAAAACACGCGAATCGGCAGCTTCTGGTCGCGGCACAGCGCAAAGGCCGTCGCGTCCATCACCTGCAGGTTGCGGCTGATCGCCTCGTCGAAAGTGATCGTCGTGTAGCGCGTGGCCGACGGATCCTTCTTCGGATCGGCAGAATATACGCCATCGACCTTGGTCGCCTTCAGCACGACCTCGGCGCCCACTTCCGAACCGCGCAGCGCGGCGGCCGTGTCCGTCGTGAAGAACGGGTTGCCGGTACCGGCCGCGAAGATCACGACGCGGCCTTCCTCGAGCTGACGAATCGCGCGGGGCCGGATGTACGGCTCGACGACCTGGTCCATGCGCAGCGCGGACTGCACGCGCGCCTCGATGCCGGCGTGGCGCATTGCGTCCTGCAGCGCCAGCGCGTTCATCATCGTCGCGAGCATCCCCATGTAGTCTGCCGTCGCGCGATCCATGCCGGCCGCGCCACCCGCGACACCGCGGAAAATATTACCGCCACCGATCACGACCGCGAGCTGCGTACCGAGACGCACGACTTCGGCGATATCGGCCACCATCCGTTCGATCGTCGCGCGATTGATGCCGAAGGCATCGTCGCCCATCAGCGCTTCGCCGGAGAGTTTGAGAAGGACGCGTTTATAGGCATTGGACATAGGGGCTTCCGAGCGACGAGAGGATGACAACCACGAACTGTAGGGGCGAAATACTGATTCGGGCAAGCGCCGACGGTCGGACCGGGTTTCCCGGCCGGCCGGCGGCGGCGCCGACCGCGGCGGAGCGGACGCCCGCCGCGGATACTGCCTGACTGCTTACGGCTTACTGCTGCTTTGCTGCTGCGACTTGCGCGGCCACTTCGGCGGCGAAGTCGTCCTGGCGCTTCTCGATGCCTTCGCCGACGACGAACAGCGAGAACTTCTGCACAGCGGAATCCGCTGCCTTCAGCATCTGCTCGATCGTCTGCTTGTCGTTCTTCACGAACGTCTGGTTCAGCAGCGACACTTCCTTCAGGTACTTCTGGACGCTACCGTCGACCATCTTCGCGACGATCTCGGCCGGCTTGCCCGATTCCGCAGCCTTCTGCTCGGCCACGCGGCGTTCCGTCTCGATCAGTTCTGCCGGCACGTCAGCCGACGACAGTGCGACCGGCTTCATCGCCGCGATGTGCATCGCGACGTCCTTGCCGACCTGCTCTTCCGCACCCGTGTACTCGACGATCACGCCGATACGCGCGCCGTGCAGGTACGTTGCGATCTTGTTTGCGGTTTCGAAACGGACGAAACGGCGGATCGAGACGTTCTCGCCGATCTTGCCGATCAGTGCCAGGCGCACTGCGTCGACCGTCGAACCTTCGAGCGGCAGTGCCGACAGCGCAGCCACGTCAGCCGGGTTTTGCGTCGCAACGAGTTCTGCAACCGTCTTCGAGAATGCGAGGAAGTCGTCGTTCTTCGCGACGAAGTCGGTTTCGCAGTTCAGTTCGACCAGCGCGCCTGCGTTGCCGCCGACGAACGATGCGACGACGCCTTCTGCCGTCACGCGCGATGCCGCCTTGCTCGCCTTGTTGCCGAGCTTGACGCGCAGCAGCTCTTCAGCCTTGGCCAGATCGCCATCAGCTTCCGTCAGCGCCTTCTTGCACTCCATCATCGGTGCGTCGGTCTTTGCGCGCAGTTCTGCCACCATGCTTGCGGTAATTGCCGCCATCATTCGCTCCTTGAGTCTGTATTCACAACGCCGCCCGCTTGGACGCGAACGGCCGAGATTCGTTTCCGGACCCGCACCAAATCGGCGCGATCAGGTCCGGCGCACAAGCTTAAAAAAAGGGGGCCTGTTGAGAGCCCCCTTTTTGCGCCGGCTCGGGGCCAGTTACGCGTTTTCCTCGACGTACTCGTCGTCGCCGCGTGCAGCCTGGACCACTTCGTTGACCGCGTTTGCACGGCCTTCGAGGATCGCGTCGGCCACGCCTTCAGCGTACAGTGCGACTGCCTTGCTCGAGTCGTCGTTACCCGGGATCACGTAATCCACACCTTCCGGCGAGTGGTTCGTATCGACCACGGCGATGACCGGCACGCCCAGCTTATTCGCTTCGGTAACGGCAATCTTGTGGTAGCCGACGTCGACGACGAAGATTGCGTCCGGAATGCCGCCCATGTCCTTCACGCCGCCGATCGACTTCTGCAGCTTGGCGATTTCGCGTTCGAACAGCAGCGCTTCCTTCTTGCTCATCTTCTCGAGCTCACCTGCCTCGACTGCCGCTTCCATGTCCTTCAGGCGCTTGATCGATACCTTCAGCGTCTTGAAGTTGGTCATCATGCCGCCGAGCCAGCGTGCGTTGACGAACGGCATGCCTGCGCGCTGCGCTTCCTGAGCGATCGTGTCACGCGATTGACGCTTCGTGCCGACGAACAGGATCGTGCCGCGGTTCGCTGCCAGCTGGCGCACGTACTTCTGTGCGTCCGTGAACATCGGCAGCGTCTTTTCGAGGTTGATGATGTGAATCTTGTTGCGGTGACCGAAAATGAACGGAGCCATCTTCGGGTTCCAGAAGCGCGTCTGGTGACCGAAGTGGACACCCGCTTCCAGCATTTGGCGCATCGTAACTGCCATGTAAATTCTCCACGAGGGTTGGGTCTTAAGCCGGCCGCCGTACCGCCGCGCGAACCTGCCCCGGAGGGTCCGATTCCACGCGGCCGGCACCCTGGTTGCGCCGGCTTGCGATTCGACACGTGCAAAACGCCCGTGCCGTAAGCCTTTCACCGCCATGCCACCCCAAAACGGGGCAAGTGCGGCATTTGGATATCGACTTAGCCAAAGAGTATAGCACGCCGATTTGTCCGCTCTCAAGTCGCTCACCACTTTTGCTTGCCGCGCGGCGACGGGGCGGACAATCCGCGAAAACCCGCATCCGCACCGCCGGCAGGGGCTGCGACGCCTGCCAGAAGGTGCGATAATCCGTCAATTCACCGCATTCCAGGCATACCTCGATGGCTATTACGCTCAAAAACGAACACGATATCGCCGAGATGCGCGTCGCCTGCCGTCTCGCGAGCGAAGTGCTCGATTTCATCACCCCGCACGTCGTCGCGGGCATCACGACCGCCGAACTCGACCGCCTCTGCCATGAGTTCATGCTCAACGAGCAGGGCACGGTCCCCGCGCCGCTGAACTACCAGCCGCCCGGCTATCCGCCGTACCCGAAGGCCACCTGCATCTCGGTCAACGACGTGATCTGCCACGGCATCCCCGGCGAGAAGGTGATCAAGAACGGCGACGCGCTGAACATCGACATCACCGTGATCAAGAACGGCTACTTCGGCGACACGAGCCGGATGTTCATCGTCGGCGAAGGCTCGATCATGGCGAAGCGCCTCGTGCAGACCACCTACGAATGCATGTGGCTCGGCATCGACCAGGTCAAGCCCGGCGCGCACCTCGGCGACATCGGCTACGCGATCCAGAAGCACGCGGAAGCGCAGGGCTACAGCGTCGTGCGCGAATACTGCGGCCACGGCATCGGCACGGTGTTCCACGAGGATCCGCAGGTCGTCCACTACGGCCGTCCGGGCACGGGCATCGAACTGAAGGCCGGGATGATCTTCACGATCGAGCCGATGATCAACGCCGGCAAGCGCGACATCCGCACGATGCCCGACCAGTGGACGGTCAAGACGCGCGACCGCAGTCTGTCCGCGCAGTGGGAGCACACGGTGCTCGTCACCGAAACCGGCTACGAAGTGCTGACCGTATCGGCCGGCACGCCGGCGCGCCCCGTGTTCGCGCAACCGGCCGCCGCGGTCTGAGCGCCGCCGCGCCAGCCCGCCCTGCCCGCACCTGAACAGCCGCCCATGAGCGCTCACGCCGCCCCTTCGCCCGACGCGCTGTCGCGGCGCGCCGAATTCAAGGCCGCCAAGACGGAGATGCTCGAGCGCTTCCGCCGCGCGACGAACGTCGCATCGCTGATGCACGCGCTGTCGAAACTCACCGACGATGCGCTGAAGCGCGTATGGGACGACTGCGGGCTGCCCGCGACGCTCGCGCTCGTCGCCGTCGGCGGCTACGGGCGCGGCGAGCTCGCGCCCTATTCCGACGTCGACATCCTCGTGCTGCTGCCCGATGCGCACGACCCGGCGCTCGATGCGCGCATCGAGCGCTTCATCGGGATGGCGTGGGATCTCGGCCTCGAGATCGGCAGCAGCGTGCGCACGGTCGCGCAGTGCATCGAGGAGGCGTCGCAGGACGTCACGGTGCAGACCTCGCTGCTGGAAGCGCGCCGCATCGTCGGCAGCACCGCGCTGTTCGAGCGCTTCACGGTGCGCTACCACGAGGCGCTCGACGCCCGCGCGTTCTTCACCGCGAAGGTGCTCGAGATGCGCCAGCGCCACGCGAAGTTCCAGGACACGCCGTACAGCCTCGAACCGAACGTGAAGGAAAGTCCCGGCGGGCTGCGCGACCTGCAGACGATCCTGTGGATCGCGCGCGCGGCCGGTTTCGGCAGCAGCTGGCGCGAGCTCGACACGCGCGGCCTCATCACCGATCGCGAAGCGCGCGAGCTGCGCCGCAACGAGGGATTCCTGAAGACGCTGCGCGCGCGGCTGCACGTGATTGCCGGCCGCCGCCAGGACATGCTCGTGTTCGACCTGCAGACGCAGGCCGCCGAGAGCTTCGGCTACCAGCCGACGCAGGCCAAGCGCGCGAGCGAACAGCTGATGCGCCGCTATTACTGGGCCGCGAAAGCCGTCACGCAGCTCGCGACGATCCTGATCCAGAACATCGAGGCGCAGCTGTTCCCCGCGACGAGCGGCATCACGCGCGTGCTGTCGCCCGACCGCTTCGTCGAGAAGCAGGGCATGCTCGAGATCGTCGACGACGGCGTGTTCGAGCGCCACCCCGACGCAATCCTCGAAGCGTTCCTGCTGTACGAGACGACCCGCGGCGTGAAGGGCCTGTCCGCGCGCACGCTGCGCGCGCTGTACAACTCGCGCGAGATCATGAACAACGCGTGGCGCCGCGACCCGCAGAATCGCGACACGTTCATGCGAATCCTTCAGCAACCCGAAGGGATCACGCACGCGTTCCGGCTGATGAACCAGACGAGCGTGCTCGGCCGCTACCTGCTGAATTTCCGCCGCATCGTCGGCCAGATGCAGCACGACCTGTACCACGTGTACACGGTCGACCAGCACATCCTGATGGTGCTGCGCAACATCCGCCGTTTCGCGGTCGCCGAGCATGCGCACGAATATCCGTTCTGCAGCCAGCTGATCGGCAACTTCGAGCGTCCGTGGGTCCTGTATGTCGCGGCGCTGTTCCACGACATCGCGAAGGGCCGCGGCGGCGACCACTCGACACTCGGGATGACCGATGCGCGGCGCTTCTGCCGCGAACACGGAATCCCCGGCGACGACGCGGCGCTGATCGTGTGGCTCGTCCAGCATCACCTGACGATGAGCCAGGTCGCGCAGAAGCAGGACACGAGCGACCCCGAAGTCATCAAGCGCTTCGCCGAACTCGTCGGCAACGAACGGCGCCTCACCGCGCTCTACCTGCTGACCGTCGCCGATATCCGCGGCACGAGCCCGAAGGTGTGGAACACGTGGAAGGGCAAGCTGCTCGAGGATCTGTACCGCATCACGCTCGCGGTGCTCGGCGGCGCCAACCCCGACGCGCATTCGGAGCTGAAGTCGCGGCAGGAGCAGGCGCTCGCGCTGCTGCGCCTGGAAACCGTGCCCGACGACGCACACCGCGCGCTGTGGGATCAGCTCGACGTCGGCTTCTTCCTGCGTCACGACGCGGCCGACATCGCTTGGCAAACACGCGTGCTGTACCGGCACGTGAACGCCGAAACCGCGATCGTCCGCGCGCGGCCGTCGCCGATCGGCGACGCGCTGCAGGTGCTCGTGTACGTGAAGGATCGCCCCGACCTGTTCGCGGGCATCTGCGCGTATTTCGACCGCAACGGGCTGTCGGTGCTCGACGCACGCGTCAGCACGACGCGGCACGGCTATGCGCTCGACAACTTCATCGTCACGCAGACCGAACGTGACGTGCGGTACCGCGACATCGCGAATCTCGTCGAGCAACAGCTCGCGTCGCGGCTCACCGAAACCGCCCCGCTGCCGGAGCCGTCCAAGGGCCGCCTGTCGAGGCTGTCCCGGACGTTTCCGATCACGCCGCGCGTCGACCTGCGGGCCGACGAGCGCGGCCAGTACTACATCCTGTCCGTGTCGGCCAACGACCGGCCGGGCCTTCTCTATTCGATCGCGCGCGTACTCGCCGAGCATCGGATCGGCGTCCACGCGGCGCGGATCAATACGCTCGGCGAACGCGTCGAGGACATCTTCCTGCTCGCGGGTGCCGGCTTGTCCGACAACCGCCTGCAGATCCAGCTCGAAACCGAATTGCTGCGTGCGATCGCAGTCTGAATGAATTCCAGCGTTTATGCGCACCAAATTAACCGTCAAGAATCCGAAGCCGGCGTCGCCGACCCGCGCCCCTGTCCGCTCCGGCAGCCTCGTCGCCCGCAAGGCGGTGCGTCCCGCTGCGCCGCCCGCAGGGGACAAGCCGGCCCGCCCGAAGAAGGCCGCCCCGGCCGCCGCCGGCGAACGCACGTTCAAGCCGCGCGCTGCCGCGGGCGCCGAGCGCCCGGGCGCGGATCGCGCGCCGGCCAAGCGTGCGCCGCGTGACGGCGGTGCCGAACGCGGCACGCGTGCCCCTTATCGCGACAACGCGGCCGGCGAAGGTGCGAAGCGCAGCTTCGGCGACCGCCGCCCGTCGTCGGATCGCCCGCCGCGTCGCGATGACGACTCACGTCCGCGTCGCGCGGGTGGCGAAGGTGGCCCGCGCGCGCCGTATCGCGACAACGCATCCGGTGAAGGCGCGAAGCGCAGCTTCGGCGACCGTCGCCCGTCGTCGGATCGTCCGCCGCGCCGCGATGATGACTCACGTCCGCGTCGCACGGGTGGCGAAGGCGGCGCACGCGCGCCGTATCGCGACAACGCATCCGGCGAAGGCGCAAAGCGCAACTTCGGCGACCGTCGCACGTCGTCCGATCGTCCGCCGCGTCGCGATGACGACTCACGTCCGCGTCGCACGGGTGGCGAAGGCGGCGCACGCGCGCCGTATCGCGACAACGCATCCGGCGAAGGCGCGAAGCGCAGCTTCGGCGACCGTCGCACGTCGTCCGATCGTCCGCCGCGCCGCGATGACGACTCACGTCCGCGTCGCACGGGTGGCGAAGGTGGCCCGCGCGCGCCGTATCGCGACAACGCGTCCGGTGAAGGCGCGAAGCGCAGCTTCGGCGACCGTCGCACGTCGTCCGATCGTCCGCCGCGCCGCGATGACGACTCACGTCCGCGTCGCGCGGGTGGCGAAGGCGGCGCACGCGCGCCGTATCGCGACAACGCATCCGGCGAAGGCGCGAAGCGCAGCTTCGGCGACCGCCGCACGTCGTCCGATCGCCCGCCGCGCCGCAACGACGATGACCGCCCGCGCCGCGCAGGCGCCGACGACGGCAAGCGCCCGTCGTATCGCGACAAGCCCGCCGGTGAAGGCACGAAGCGCAGCTTCGGCGACCGCCCGGCCCGCCCCGCACGCGACGGCGAGCGCCGCTCGTTCGGCGCGGTCAAGACCGCGCAACCGGTCAAGCGCGCCGCAGCCGACGTCGACTACGGCGACGAATCGGGCCTGATGCGCCTGTCGAAACGGATGTCCGAGCTCGGCATGTGTTCGCGCCGCGAAGCCGACGAATGGATCGAAAAGGGCTGGGTACTCGTCGACGGCGAACGCATCGACACGCTCGGCACCAAGGTACGCGCCGACCAGAAGATCGAGATCGACGAACGGGCGAGCGCCGCGCAGGCCGCGCAAGTGACGATCCTGCTGCACAAGCCGGTTGGCTATGTGTCGGGCCAGGCGGAAGACGGCTACGAGCCGGCTGCCGTGCTGATCACGCGCGCGAACCGCTGGAGCGGCGACCATTCGCCGGTGCGCTTCTCGCCGCAGCACCTGCACGCACTCGCACCGGCCGGCCGCCTGGACATCGATTCGACCGGCCTGCTCGTGCTGACGCAGAACGGCGTGATCGCAAAGCAGCTGATCGGCGAGCAGTCGGATATCGACAAGGAGTACCTGGTGCGCGTGCGCTTCGGCGAACGGCTCATCGACATCGACCAGCACTTCCCCGCGGAATCGCTCGCGAAGCTGCGCCACGGCCTCGAGCTCGACGGCGTCGCGCTGAAGCCCGCGATGGTCAGCTGGCAGAACGGCGAGCAGTTGCGCTTCGTGCTGCGCGAAGGCAAGAAGCGCCAGATCCGTCGCATGTGCGAACTGGTGGGCCTCGACGTGATCGGCCTGAAGCGCGTGCGGATGGGCCGCGTGATGCTCGGCGCCCTGCCGCAGGGTCAATGGCGCTATCTGTCGGCCGACGAGACGTTCTGACCGCGGGCACGCCACACGCGTGCCACGCAATGAAAAAGCCCGCGCAAGCGGGCTTTTTTCTTGTCGGCGAGAAACGGGGCGCGCCGGGCAATCAGTCGTCGGAAGCCGGATCGAGCCCCGGGAACAGCACTTCCGTGAAACCGAAGCGCGTGAAATCGGTGATCCGCATCGGATACAGCTTGCCGATCAGGTGATCGTATTCGTGCTGGACGACGCGTGCATGAAAACCGTCGGCAACGCGATCGATCTTCTCGCCGTACTGGTCGAAGCCGCTGTAGCGCACCTTCGCGTAGCGGCTGACGACGCCCCGCATGCCCGGCACCGACAGGCAGCCTTCCCAGCCCTCTTCCATGTCCGGCGGCATGTACTCGACCTTCGGGTTGATCAGCACGGTCTCGGGCACCGGCGGCGCATCCGGGTAGCGGTTGTTGTTGCCGAAGCCGAAGATGATGAGCTGCAGCCCGATGCCGATCTGCGGTGCGGCCAGCCCGGCGCCGTTCGCATGGTGCATCGTCTCGAACATGTCCGCGACGATCTCGTGCAGTTCGGGTGTATCGAACCGCTCGACCGGCTTGGCGACTTCGAGCAGGCGCGGATCGCCCATCTTCAGGATCTCGCGAATCATGGCGTATTGCCCTCCAGGAGTTGGTGCAGGCCGTCTTCGTCCAGCACGGGGATGCCGAGTTCCTCGGCCTTCGCGAGCTTGCTGCCGGCTTCGGCGCCCGCGACCACGTAATCCGTCTTCTTCGATACCGAACCGGCCACTTTCGCGCCCGCCGCTTCGAGCATTTCCTTCGCGGCATCGCGCGTGAGCGTCGGCAGCGTGCCCGTCAGCACGACCGTCTTGCCGGCCAGCACGCCCTGCGGCGCCTTCGGCGCGGGCGGCCCTTCCGGCCACGTCACCTTGCCCGGCGCGCGCAACTGCTCGATCACGGTCCGGTTGTGCTCTTCCGCGAAGAACTGGTGGAGCGACTCGGCGACGATCGGCCCGACGTCGTTGACTTCGAGCAGTTCTTCGAGCGATGCGTCCATGATCGGCGTCAGCGAGCCGAAATGCTTCGCGAGATCCTTCGCCGTCGATTCGCCCACGTGACGGATGCCGAGCCCGTAGATGAAGCGCGCGAGCGTCGTGTGCTTCGCCTTCTCGAGCGAATCGAGCAGATTCTGTGCGGACTTCTCGGCGAACCGGTCGAGCTCGGCGAGCGTCGCAAAACCGAGATTGAACAGGTCGGCCGGCGTGCGCACGAGATTCAGCTCGACGAGCTGGTCGATGATCTTCTCGCCGAGCCCGTCGATGTCGAGCGCACGGCGCTGCGCGAAGTGCCACAGCGCCTGCTTGCGCTGCGCCGGACAGAACAGGCCGCCCGTGCAGCGCGCGATCGCCTCGTCCGGCAGGCGCTCGATCTTCGAGCCGCACACCGGGCATTCGGTCGGCATCACGAATTCGGCCGCGTCGGACGGACGCCGGTCGAGCAGCGCACCGACCACCTCGGGAATCACGTCGCCCGCGCGGCGCACGATCACGGTATCGCCGATCCGGATGTCCTTGCGGCGCACCTCGTCCTCGTTGTGCAGCGTCGCGTTGGTCACGGTCGCGCCGCCGACGAACACGGGCTCGAGGCGCGCGACCGGCGTGATCGCACCCGTGCGGCCGACCTGCACGTCGATCGCGACGAGTTTGGTCAGCGCTTCCTGCGCGGGGAACTTGTGCGCGAGCGCGAAGCGCGGCGCGCGCGACACGAAGCCGAGGCGCTCCTGTTCGTCGCGCCGGTTGACCTTGTAGACGACGCCGTCGATGTCGTACGGCAGCGACTCGCGCTTCTCGCCGATCCTGCGGAAGAACCCGAGCAAGCCTTCAGCGCCCTGCACGACCGCGCGCTCGCGGTTCACGGGCAGGCCGAGCGACTCGTACCAGTCGAGCAGCGCGCTGTGCGTATCGGGCATCGGCATCCCGTCGAGCACGCCGATCCCGTACGCGAAGAACGACAGCGGACGCTGCGCGGTGATCTTCGAGTCGAGCTGGCGCAGGCTGCCGGCCGCCGCGTTGCGCGGATTCGCGAATTCGCGCTGCTCGGCCGCACGCTGGCGTTCGTTCAGGCGTGCGAAATCGCGCTTGAACATCAGCACCTCGCCGCGCACGTCGAGCACGGCCGGCACGTGATCGCCCTTCAGCTTCAGCGGAATCGAGCGGATCGTGCGCACGTTCTCGGTCACGTCCTCGCCCGTCGTCCCGTCGCCGCGCGTCGACGCCTGCACGAATACGCCCTGCTCGTAGCGCAGCGAGATCGCGAGGCCGTCGAACTTCAGTTCGCACGCGTACTCGACGGGCTCCGTCACCGAACCGGCGAGATCGGTCGTCTTGTCGAGCGCGTCGGCGACACGCTTGTCGAATGCGGCGATGTCCTCGTCGGCGAAGCCGTTGTTCAGCGACAGCATCGGCGCGTCATGGACGACCGGCGTGAAGCCGCCGGCCGCCTCGCCGCCGACGCGCTGCGTCGGCGAATCGGGTGTCACGAGTTCGGGATGGTCGGTTTCGAGCTGCTGCAGTTCGCGGAACAGCCGGTCGTATTCCGCGTCGGGCAGATCCGGCTGGTCGAGCACGTAATAGGCGTAGTTCGCCCGCTCGAGTTGGTCGCGCAGCCACGCGGCGCGCGCGTCGGGCTGGCTGGCTGGCGGTTCGGCTTGGGTTCGGGCCATGCTGGCGGCAGAGTCGTTCTGAAAAATCGGAATTCCGATTATCTCAGTTTGACGCCGCAGCGGGGGCACGCGATGCGTGCCGCGCGGGCCCGCTGCAGTGCACACAAGCACGGTGCATTGCAGCGACGGGCGACGGCGCCGAAAGCCGCCGCCCGCCGGGCGCGCGTTACTGGCTGAACAGGCGGCGCGTGACCGGCGAACCGGCCGGGATGCCGGCTTCCTCGAGCTTCGCGTACAGCTTCATCAGTTGCTGATCGATCGCGACCAGCGTCGACTCCGGCAGCGGCCGGCGCGAATCGTCGACCACCCGTGCACCGATCCGTTCGGACAGCGATTTCGCGTAGTCGCACATCAGCCGGAACGGCAGGATGTCCTCTTCGGCCACCGGCACGTCGAGCACCAGCGTGATCATGTTGCCGCCCTTGTACGTGAGGTCGTCACGCAGGAAGTTCGTGTCGCCGAACTGCAGCATGAACACGGGGTTCTGCTTCGCGTCGAGCTTCACGAAACGCGTGCCGTCGCGCGACAGCAGCAGCCCGTCCTGCGACGCCACGGCCTGCACGTAGTTCGCCGACCACGGCGCGCCGTCCGACATCACGTTGACCGACAGCTGCGCGTCGCACTGCGCGGCAAAGGCGTCGAGCTCGCGCGCCATCGCGACCGTTTCCATCATGTCCGGGAATTCGGGTGCGCCGTCGATCGCGTCGGCGAACTGCTGGACGCCCGTCACGAATTCGGAGAACTCGAGCTCGTTCAGCGCGCCGCTGCGGTTCGCGAGCTGCGCGGCCGCACGCAGTTCCTCGTAGCGCACGCCGTTCTGCAGCAGCTCCCACTGGCCGCCTTCCGGCTTGCCTTCGATATGCACGGGCTTGCTGCCCGCGCGGCGCAGCCGCTGCGCGGCCGGCAGGATCTTGTCGCCCGGCAGCGGCCCGCCCAGGCGGATCGGCACGATGCAATCGATCCGGCGGTCGACGATCGCCGGCGGTGCCGACGAGATCGTCGTTGCAGCCGGCAGCACGGGTTCGGCCTGCTCGGCCGGTTCAGCGTGCATTTCATGCGCGGCGGCGGGCACGGCTTCGTCGCCGGCCACCGGCTCGACCGACTCGGCCGGCATGTCGACGCCGGTCGCCTCGGCCTGCAGATCGGCCGGCATGTCGGCAGGCGCTGCGCCACCGAACGTCGGCTCGACGCGCGCGACTTCGGCCGTCGTGCCGGCCGTGGCGGCCGCCGCGACCGGGGCCGCGGGTTCACGCCGCACCGGCTGACGCACCGGCTCGATGAACGGCAGTTCCTCTTCGCGTTCGGGGCGGTTCATCGCCTCGGCCGCTTCCTCCGGCATCGGGCGCGGCATCTTGCGCCGCACCTTCGCGCCCTGCCATGCGTTGTAGACCACGACGCCGCCCACCACGACGGCGCCCGCGCCGATCAAACCGAGTGTCAACTCGTCCATGCACGCTCCATCAGCAATTCTTGTTCGTCGGAACCGCGAACGGGCGCCCATGCGCCGCGCGAACGCAGTCCGGTTTCGTCAAACGTCAATTCTGGGCAAAACCCGCGGCGGTTTCCATGTCCACCGCGACGATCCGCGACACACCCTGCTCCTGCATCGTCACGCCGATCAGCTGCTGCGCCATTTCCATCGCGATCTTGTTGTGCGAGATGAACAGGAACTGCGTCTTGTCGGACATCGCGCGCACGAGGTTCGCGAAACGCTCGGTGTTCGCATCGTCGAGCGGTGCGTCGACCTCGTCCAGCAGACAGAACGGCGCCGGGTTCAGCTGGAACATCGCGAACACCAGTGCGGTCGCGGTCAGCGCTTTCTCGCCGCCCGACAGCAGGTGAATCGTCGCGTTCTTCTTGCCCGGCGGCTGCGCCATCACCTGCACGCCGGCATCGAGGATTTCGTCGCCCGTCATGATCAGCTTCGCCTGGCCGCCGCCGAACAGGCGCGGGAACAGGTCGCTGAAGTGACGGTTGACTTCGTCGAAGGTGCCCTGCAGCAGCGTGCGGGTTTCCTGGTCGATCTTGTGGATCGCGTCCTCGAGCGTCGTGATCGCGTCGATCAGGTCGGCCGACTGCGCGTCGAGGAACACCTTGCGCTCGCTCGCGGCCTTCAGCTCGTCGAGCGCGGCCATGTTCACCGGGCCGAGCGAGTTGATCGCGTTGTTCAGGCGCGTGACCTCGCCCTGCAGGTACGACGGCTTCAGATCCGGCGTGAGCTTCGCGGACAGCGCCACCTCGTCGACCTCGGCCGTCACGAGCTGCTCGGCGAACTGCTCGACCGACAGGCGCGCGGCCTGCTCCTTCAACTGCAATTCGGTGATGCGATCGCGCAGCGGCTGCAGCGAGCGCTCGGCGACGAGCCGCTGCTCGTCCGACGCGCGCAGCTTCGCGGTCAGGTCGTCGAGTTCGATCCGCGCAGCCTGCAGCGCCTCTTCCTTCACCGCACGAATCTCGAGCGCGTCCTGCAGGCCCGTGTGCGCGGTCTGCTCGTTGATCGTCTCGAGCTCGGCGCGCGCGTCTTCCAGCGACGCAGCAACACGCTCGCTCTGTTCGTGCGCGACCTGAATGCTGCGCTTGAGCTCGTCGATCCGCGTCACTGCATTGCGTGCGGCGAAGCGCGCGTCGTTCGCACCGCGCTCCAGGTCGCGTGCTTCCTGGCGCGCCTGCGTCAGCGACTCGTCGAGCGCTTCGAACGCGAGCTGGTTGTCCTCGAAGCGCGCCTGCAGTTCCGCGAGTTCGCCGTCGAAACGCTCGAAATTCGCTTCCGACTCCGCGCGCATCGCGCGCTGCTCTTCGATCTGCGCGCCGATTTCCTCGAGTTCCTCGCGGATCTGCGTGCTGCGCTGCGTGTAACGTTCGTGCGCCTGTGCAAGCTTCAGCACGTCCATCTGCAGCGCGTGCACACGCTGCGTCGCACGCTCGGCCTGTGCGCGCACGTCGCCGAGCGCCTGGGTGGCCTGCGTGTGCGCGGCTTCCGCGCGCACGGCGGCGGTGCGCGCCTCGTCGGCGAGCAGCGCCTGTGCGCGCACCTGGCGCGTCAGGTTTTCGATTTCCTGCTGGCGGGCCAGCATCCCGGCCTGCTCCGAATCGGCCGCATAAAGCTGCACGCCGACACGCGTGACGATATGGCCGGCCTTGACGACGAACGCGCCGCCTGCCGGCAGCTGCGTGCGCGTCGCGAGCGCCTGCGCGACGTCGTCGGCGACATACACGTTGCCGAGCCAGTCGTTCAGCACCGCGCGGATGCCCGCATCGTCGATGCGCACGAGCGACAGCACCGGACGCAGCCCGGCCACGGCCGCGGGCGGTTCGCCGGCCGCGGGCGGCGCGTAGAACGCGAGCTTCGCGGGCGGTGCGTCGGTGGCGAACGCCTTCACCCAGTCGAGGTTCGACACTTCGAGCGCGGCAAGGCGCTCGCGCAGCACGGCCTCGAGCGCCGCTTCCCAGCCGGCTTCGACATGCAGCTTCTTCCACAGACGCGGCAGCGCGCCGAGCTCGTGCTTGTCGAGCCACGGCTGCACCTTGCCTTCGGTCTGCACGTTTTCCTGCAACTGCTTCAGCGCGGCAAGACGCGCCTCGAGCTGGTGGATCTGCGCGGCTTCGGCCTGCACGCGCTCCTGCGCGGCACGGCGTTCGCCATCGAGGCGCGGCACCGTTTCCTGCGCGTCGGCGAGGCGCGCCTGCGCTTCGGCCAGGATCTCTTCCTGCTCGGCGAGCTGCATGCGCTGCTCTTCGAGCTGGGCCTCGTCCGGCGCGTCGAGCCCGCCCGCTTCGCTCTTCAGGCGCTCATGGCGCTGCTGGAGCTGCTGGAGCTGCTGGTCGGCGTTGCGCTGGTGCGCGGCTTCGAGCTTCAGCGACTGTTCGGTCTGCGCGATCCGCGCGCGCTCGTCGTTGAGCTGCGCCTGCGCATCGCGCCATTTGGCTTCGAGCGCCGGCAGCGCGTCGTGCTTCGCGGCTGCGTTGTCTTCGGCGAGCGCGGCCTTCTCGTCGGCCATCGCACGCGCCTCTTCGGCGTCCTCGAGCTCGTCCTGCGCCTTCTCGGCCTGCGCGCGCCATTGCTCGCGCTGCGCATTCAGCGCGGCGATCTGCGCCTGCACGCGATTGCGCGATTCGACGATGAACTTGATCTCGGCTTCGAGGCGGCTCACCTCGGCGTTCGCTTCGTAGAGCGAACCCTGCGCGCCCTGCATCGCATCGCTCGCCGAGTAATGCGCCACGCGCAGCGTCTCGAGCTGCGCCTCGACCTCGCGCAACTTCGCGGTCTGCGCCTCGAGGTCGATCTGCGCCTGTTCGATCGCGCGCTGCTGCTTCTGCTGCTCGCCGGCCGCCTCGTTCTTGCGCAGCAGCCACAACAGGCGCTGCTTCTCCTCGCCGTCGGCGACGAGTTCCTTGTACTTGGTCGCAACGACGGCCTGCGCCTCGAGCTTCTCGAGGTTCGCACCGAGCTCGCGGACGATGTCCTCGACACGCGTCAGGTTCTCGCGCGTGTCGTGCAGGCGGTTCTCGGTCTCGCGGCGGCGTTCCTTGTACTTCGACACGCCCGCGGCTTCCTCGAGGAACACGCGCAGCTCTTCCGGCTTCGCCTCGATGATCCGCGCGATCATGCCCTGCCCGATGATCGCGTACGCACGCGGCCCGAGGCCGGTACCGAGGAAGATGTCCTGGATGTCGCGGCGGCGTGCCGGCAGGTTATTGATGTAGTAACTCGACGTGCCGTCGCGCGTGAGCACGCGCTTCACGGCGATCTCGCCGTACTGGCCCCACTGGCCGGCTGCGCGGCCGTCGGAGTTGTCGAAGATCAGTTCGACGCTGGCCCGGCTGCCGGGCTTGCGGGCGGTCGAGCCGTTGAAGATCACGTCCTGCATCGACTCGCCACGCAGCTCGGACGCGCGCGACTCGCCGAGCACCCAGCGCACGGCGTCGATGATGTTGGACTTGCCGCACCCGTTCGGGCCCACCACGCCGACAAGCTGGCCCGGAACCTGGAAATGCGTGGGATCGACAAAGGATTTGAAGCCAGCGAGTTTGATCGAGCTCAGACGCACGGCGGTATCGGATGTGAAGAAGGTGTGAAACGGACGGAGCCGCACTGCGCGAGGCCGGACGGCCCATGCGCGCGATGCGCCCCGGAATTCAAAAGCGGGGCCGCGCGCATACAGCGTTGGGCCCCGCAAACGGCTTCCATCATACCATCGCGCGTGCACCGTCCCGACCGTCGCCGGGTTTGTCCGGTGCCGGCGCGGCACGATGGACCCGGCTCGACAGCAGCGTCGCCAGCACGATGCACACGCCGCCCGCCCACTCCCGCGCGGTCGGCAGCTCGTTCGCGAACACCCACGCCGACAGCGCGGTGATCACGATCTCGAACAGCATGATGATCGACGCACGGTTGGCCGGCACGCGCGCCAGCCCGTATTGCACGAGCAGGTTGTTGGACGCCATCGTCACGCCGATCGCGACGATGATCAGCGCGGCCGTACCGAGGTGGCCGCCCGCCGGCGCAGCCGGTATCCCCTCGAACAGCGACGCGATCGCGCCGAACACGGCCGCGCCGCCGAACAGCGTCGCGGTGCGCATTTCCGCACGCATCTCCGGCAGCTCGCGGCTCGCCTTGATCACGAGCACGTTGCTCATCGCGAAGCTCAACCCGGCCGCGAGCCCGGCCCATTCGGCCGGGCTGGCCGGCAGCGGCAGGCCAAGCTTCGGCGACCACAGCATCAGCATCGCGCCGCCGATCGACAGCGCTGCAAGCCCCGCGCCGGCCCAGGTCAGCCGCTCGCGCAGCAGGAAGTGCGCGTAGATCGCGGTCCACGCGGGGGTCAGGTAGAACAGCAGCATCACGCGCAGCACCTCGCCGTGGATCGTGCCCCACACGAACCCGAGGTTCGTCACGCCGGCCGTGACCGCGATGCCGGGCAGCACCCAGTGCCAGCGCAGCGTCGCGATCGTGCGGTGTCGCGCGACGATCACGAACAGGAAAGCGACGAGGCTCGTCAGCGCGCTCGCCAGCGTGCCCGTCACGCCGAGCGACGCCAGGATCCGCAGCGGATACCAGATCAGGCCCCATACCGACGCGCCGATCAGGATGGCCAGCGTCGGCAGACTGCCGCGTACCGCGTTATTCATTTGGTTCAATACCCTTTATTCAGCCGGCCCGGCCGCCGTTCCGGCAGGCCGTGACCGCATTCCGTCACGCTATAATCGTCCGTTGCGACCCGCGCGCCATCGGCGCCCGTTCGCAGCCGCGCGGCGCGCCCGCCGCTTCTTTCGCTCCAACCGGCCGCGATGGCCGCTTCGCCCGTGAACCCTCGACTCGACTCGCTCCAGCCCTATCCCTTCGAAAAGCTGCGCGCCCTGTTCAAGGACGTGACGCCCTCCGGCGCCCTCAAACCGATCAGCTTCGGCATCGGCGAGCCCAAACATGCGACCCCGGCGCTGATCCGCGACGCCGTGGTGGCCGCGCTCGACGGTCTCGCGTCGTACCCGGCCACCGCCGGCTCGGACGCGCTGCGCACGTCGATCGCGCACTGGCTCGAGCGCCGTTACGGGCTGCCGGCCATCGATCCGGCCACGCAGGTGCTGCCCGTGTCGGGGTCGCGCGAGGCACTGTTCTCGCTCGCGCAGACGGTGATCGACGCACGCCCGTCCGAACAGGGCGAGAAGGCGATCGTACTCTGTCCGAATCCTTTCTATCAAATTTACGAAGGCGCGGCGCTGCTGGCCGGTGCCGAACCCTATTTCGCGAACAGCGACCCGGCCCGCAACTTCGCGTGCGACTACGCATCCGTGCCCGACGAAGTCTGGGCGCGCACGCAACTGCTGTACGTGTGCTCGCCGGGCAACCCGACCGGCGCCGTGCTGACGCTCGACGACTGGCGCGAGCTGTTCGCGCTGTCCGACCGCCACGGTTTCGTGATCGCGTCCGACGAGTGCTATTCGGAAATCTATTTCGACGAAGCGGCGCCGCCGCTCGGCGGCCTCGAGGCCGCGCACCGCCTCGGCCGCGGCTTCGAGCGGCTCGTGATGCTGTCGAGCCTGTCGAAGCGCTCGAACGTGCCGGGCATGCGCTCGGGCTTCGTCGCGGGCGACGCGGCGCTGCTGAAGAAATTCCTGCTGTACCGCACGTATCACGGCGCGGCGCTGTCGCCGGTCTGGCAGCACGCGAGCATCGCCGCGTGGAACGACGAGGCGCACGTGCGCGAGAACCGCGCGCTGTACCTGCAGAAGTTCAATACGGTCACACCGATGCTCGCCGACGTGATCGACGTGAAACTGCCCGACGCCGCGTTCTACCTGTGGGCCAACGTGTCGCGCACCGGGCTGTCGGACACCGAGTTCGCCCGTCGCCTGTACGCCGACTATAATGTGACGGTTCTGCCCGGCTCGTACCTGGCGCGCGATGCGCACGGCACGAATCCGGGCCGCGATTTCATCCGGATCGCGCTCGTCGCGGGCACCCCCGAATGCGTCGAGGGCGCGCAACGCATCGTCGATTTCTGCCGGTCTCTCGCGCGGTAATCGTCCATCCCGAACACTTCATCCATCTCCTGCGAAAACGAACATGTCGCAACAACTTCAGCAAATCATCGATACCGCCTGGGACAACCGCGCCGAGCTGTCGCCGAAGGCCGCACCGGCCGACGTCCGCGAAGCCGTCGCGCACGCGATCGAGCAGCTCGACAAAGGCGCGCTGCGCGTTGCCGAGAAGATCGACGGCAACTGGACCGTGCACCAGTGGCTGAAGAAGGCCGTGCTGCTGTCGTTCCGCCTGGAGGACAACGCGCCGATGCCTGCCGGCGGCTACTCGCAGTTCTACGACAAGGTGCCGTCGAAGTTCGCGAACTACACCGCTGAAGATTTCGCCGCGGGCGGCTTCCGCGTCGTCCCGCCGGCCATCGCGCGCCGCGGCTCGTTCATCGCGAAGAACGTCGTGCTGATGCCGTCGTACACCAACATCGGCGCGTACGTCGACGAAGGCACGATGGTCGACACGTGGGCGACGGTCGGTTCGTGCGCGCAGATCGGCAAGAACGTGCACCTGTCGGGCGGCGTCGGCATCGGCGGCGTGCTCGAGCCGCTGCAGGCGAACCCGGTCATCATCGAAGACAACTGCTTCATCGGCGCGCGCTCGGAAGTCGTCGAAGGCGTGATCGTCGAGGAAAACTCGGTGATCTCGATGGGCGTGTACCTCGGCCAGAGCACCAAGATTTACGATCGCGAAACCGGCGAAGTCAGCTACGGCCGCATCCCGGCCGGCTCGGTCGTGGTCGCCGGCAACCTGCCGTCGAAGGACGGCTCGCACAGCCTGTACTGCGCAGTGATCGTCAAGAAAGTCGACGCGAAGACCCGCGCGAAGGTCGGCCTGAACGAGCTGCTGCGAGGCGACTGATGGCGAAGCGTACTGTGGTCGTCTACGGCATTCCGAACTGCGACACCGTGAAGAAGGCCCGCGTGTGGCTCGACGACCACGGCGTCGAATTCGAGTTTCACGACTTCAAGAAGCTCGGTGTCAGCGTGCCGCTCGTCGAAGACTGGCTGAAGGACGTGTCGCTCGACGCGCTCGTCAACAAGCGCGGCACGACGTGGCGCGGCCTGGACGACGCGATGAAGGCGGCCGCTGAAACGAAGTCCGGCGCGGTCGCGCTGATGATCCACAAGCCGTCGGTCATCAAGCGCCCCGTGCTCGTGGTCAACGGCCGCGTGAAGTCGCTCGGCTTCGCGGCCGATCAATACGCGGCGCTGTTTGCCGCATAGGGCTGCCCGCGCTGCGCCCGTCGGCGCAGCCCGACGTCTTGTCGCTGCCGGCCACCGCGCCGGCATTTTTTATCGAAAGTGGTCCGAACCATGTCCACCACCCTAGCCCTTACCGAACAGCTGATCTCCCGTGCGTCCGTGACGCCCGACGACCAGCATTGCCAGCAGATCATGACCGAGCGCCTTGTCGCGCTCGGCTTCGAATGCGAGACCATCGCGTCGCACGGCGTGACCAACCTGTGGGCCGTCAAGCGCGGCACCGACGGCCGCGACGGCAAGCTGCTCGCGTTCGCGGGCCACACCGATGTCGTGCCGACCGGCCCGCTCGAGCAGTGGAGCTCGCCGCCGTTCATCCCCGCCCATCGTGACGGCAAGCTGTACGGCCGCGGCGCGGCCGACATGAAGACGTCGCTCGCGGCGTTCGTCGTCGCGTCCGAGGAATTCGTCGCGGCCCATCCCGACCACCGCGGCGCAATCGCGTTCCTGATCACGAGCGACGAGGAAGGCCCCGCCACCGACGGCACCGTGAAGGTCGTCGAGCTGCTCGAAGCGCGCGGCGAACGCATGGACTACTGCATCGTCGGCGAGCCGACGTCGACCGCCGAGCTCGGCGACGTCGTCAAGAACGGCCGCCGCGGCTCGATGTCGGGCGAACTGGTCATCAAGGGCGTGCAGGGCCACATCGCGTATCCGCACCTCGCGAAGAACCCGATCCACCTGCTCGCGCCGGCGCTCGCCGAGCTCGCTGCCGAGCAGTGGGACGAAGGAAATGAATACTTCCCGCCGACCACCTGGCAGGTTTCGAACCTGCACGCCGGCACCGGCGCGACCAACGTGATTCCCGGCCACGCCGACCTGCAATTCAACTTCCGTTTCTCGACCGCCAGCACGGTCGAGGGTCTGCAGGCACGCGTGCACGCAATCCTCGACAAGCATGGCCTCGAATACACGCTGAAGTGGTCGGTGAGCGGCCTGCCGTTCCTCACGCCGCGCGGCGAGCTGTCGGGCGCGCTGGAAAACGCGATCCGCACCGAGACCGGCATCACCACCGAGCTGTCGACGACGGGCGGCACGTCGGACGGCCGTTTCATCGCGCGCATCTGCCCGCAGGTGATCGAGTTCGGCCCGCCGAACGGCAGCATCCACAAGATCGACGAGCACATCGAAGTGCGCTTCGTCGACCCGCTGAAGAACGTGTACCGCCGCGTGCTCGAACAACTGATCGCCTGATGGAGCCTCGCATGACGACACCTTTTGCAACTGTTCGCGACCTGCTGCGCTACGCGGTCACGCGCTTCTCGAAGGCGAAGCTCGCGTTCGGCCACGGCTCCGACAATGCGTACGACGAAGCGGCCTACCTCGTGCTGCGCACGCTCGACCTGCCGCTCGACACGCTCGAGCCGTTCCTCGACGCGCGGCTGCTGCCCGACGAAATCGCGGCCGTGCTCGCGGTGATCGAACGGCGTGCGGCCGACCGCGTGCCGGCCGCGTACCTCACGCATGAAGCGTGGATGCACGGCCACCGCTTCTACGTCGACGAGCGCGTGATCGTGCCGCGCTCGTTCATCGGCGAACTGCTCGACGACGGGCTGCAGCCGTACGTCGCCGATCCCGAGCAGGTCGGCGCGGTGCTCGAGCTGTGCACGGGCTCCGGCTGCCTCGCGATCCTCGCGGCGAGCGCGTTCCCGAACGCCGAGATCGACGCGGTCGACCTGTCCGACAAGGCGCTCGAAGTCGCGGAGATCAACGTGCGCGACTACGGCCTCGAAGACCGCATCGGGTTGCACCACGGCGACCTCTACGCGCCGCTGCCCGCGTTCCGCACCGACCCGGGCTCGCGCTACGACGTGATCCTGACGAACCCGCCGTACGTGAATGCGTCGTCGATGGCCGCGCTGCCGCCCGAATACCGGCACGAGCCGGAGATGGCGCTCGCGGGCGGCGACGACGGCATGGACATCGTGCGACGCATCGTCGCCGAAGCGCACCGCTGGCTGCACGACGACGGCGTGCTCGTCGTCGAGATCGGCAACGAGCGCGAAAACGTCGAAGCCGCGTTCGGCGGCCTCGAGCTCACGTGGCTGCCCACCAGCGCGGGCGACGACGCCGTCTTCCTGATTCAGGCGTCGGACCTGCCCCGCAAGGCCTGAGCCGTCCCGGCTCGCCCACCGTGCGGTGCACCGTTGCGCCGCACGGTTGGGTAAGATGCGCGTAGGCGGCCGCCCGGCCGCGCGACCTCAGGAGTCCGTCACGCGCCCATGACCCTCGACTGGCTACATCTCGGCACCCTGATCCTGACCATTCACGTGCTCGGGATCGTCGCGGCGTGCCACGCGATCATGAACACGCGCACGTCGCAAGGCGCGATCGCGTGGGCCGTCTCGCTCGCGGCCATGCCGTACCTGACGCTCATTCCGTACCTGTTCCTCGGCCGCAGCAAGTTCTCCGGCTACGTCGACGCCCGCCGCCACGAGCTGGAAATGTTGCGCATGCACACACCGCGCTCGCCCTGGCTCAGCACCGACGCGACCGACGGGCCGGCCGCCGACGCAATCGGCCAGGCGGCGGTGCTCGCGCTCACGCGGCTCGGCGGCATGCCGTTCCTCGGCGGCAATTCGGTGCGCACGCTCGTCAACGGCGACGCGACGTTCTCGGCGATCCTGGCGGCCATCGACGCCGCGCGCGACTACGTGGTGGTGCAGTTCTTCATCGTGCGCGACGATGCGCTCGGCCGAATGCTGCGCGACTCGCTGCTCGCACGCGCGGCGGCCGGCGTGCGCTGCTGCCTGCTGTACGACAGCATCGGCAGCTTCGACCTGCCGCACAGCTACGTCGACACCTTGCGCCGGGGCGGCGTCGAGGTTCATCCGTTCGCGACCAACCGGAAGTTCGTGAACCGCTTCCAGCTCAACTTCCGCAATCACCGCAAGATCGTCGTCGTCGACGGCAATCGCGCGTTCGTCGGCGGCCACAACGTCGGCGTCGAATATCTCGGCGCGAAGCCGCGCCTGTCGCCGTGGCGCGACACGCACATCGAGATCCGCGGCCCGGTGGTCGCGAGCATCCAGTACGTGTTCGCCGAAGACTGGCACTGGGCGACGCAGAAGCTGCCGCCGCTCGCCCTGCCGCCGCCCGCGCAGCCCGGTGACAACATGCATTGCCTCGCGGTGCCGATGGGGCCGGCCGACAAGCAGGAGACGGGCTCGCTGTTCTTCGTCGAGGCGATCAACGCCGCGCGCGAGCGGGTCTGGATCACCACGCCGTACCTCGTCCCCGACGAAGCCGTGATCTCCGCGCTGAAGCTCGCCGTGATGCGCGGCGTCGACGTGCGCATCCTGATCCCGAGCCGGCGTGATCACTACGTGGTATTCGAAGCGTCGAAGCTGTACGCGCGCGACCTGGTCGAGGCGGGCGTCAAGGTGTTCCGCTACCGGCCCGGCTTCCTGCACCAGAAGGTCGTGCTGATCGACCGCATCGCGGCAGCGATCGGTAGCGCGAATCTCGACAACCGCTCGTTCCGCCTCAATTTCGAGATCATGGTGCTGACCGTCGACCGCACGTTCGCCGACGAGGTCGAGGCGATGCTCGATGCCGATTTCGCGCAGGCGTACGAGGTCGATGCGACCGAATACCGCCAGTCGCCTGCGTGGCGGCGCATCGCGATGCACGTCGCGCGGCTGTTCGCACCGATCCTGTAAGGATCGCGACGACGGCCGCGGTGCGATCCGCCCCGCTGCCGCGAACGCCGCCAGCCGCCGTCACAGCAGCTTGTCGATATCCGCGGCGATTTCGTCGGGCTTGGTCGACGGCGCATAGCGCTTGACGATGCGCCCTTCGCGATCGATCAGGAATTTCGTGAAATTCCACTTGATCGCCTTGAGGCCGAGAATGCCGGGCGCCTCGTCGGTCAGGTAGCGGTACAGCGGATGCGCATGGTCGCCCTTCACGTCGATCTTCGCGAACATCGGGAACGTGACGCCGTAATTGCGCTCGCAGAACGCGCCGATCTGCGTGGCGTCGCCGGGCTCCTGCTTGCCGAACTGGTTGCAAGGGAAGCCGAGCACATAGAAGCCGCGCGACGCGTACTGGTCGTACAGCTTCTGCAGGCCCGCGTACTGCGGCGTGAAACCACACTCGCTCGCGGTGTTGACGATCAGCAGCACCTTGCCGCGATACGCATCGAGCGAGGCCGGCGCGCCGGCAAGCGTCTCTGCGCTGAACGAATACAGGGTGGACATCGGGCACTCCTTTTATGAAACCGGATCGACGTGGAGTCTAGGCGAAATTGCCCCATTGCGGCATCCGCCGAACGGCCAATGCCCGGCGCGAGCGGCGCGCAGTCTAGAATAGCGGTTTTGGCCAGTCATTTCCGCCGTGATCCGTTTCAATCAGTTCAGCCTTGCGCGCGGCACCAAGCCGCTGTTCGAGTCGACCTCCTTCGTGCTCAATCCCGGCGAGAAAGCCGGCCTGATCGGCGCGAACGGCGCCGGCAAGTCGACCCTGTTCTCGGTCCTGCGCGGCGAGCTGCACTCGGACGGCGGCGATTTCTCGATGCCGCCGTCGTGGCGAATCGCCCATGTGTCGCAGGAAACGCCCGCCGCCGATCGTTCCGCGCTCGACTACACGCTCGACGGCGACGCCGCGCTGCGCGAGATCGAGGCGCGCATCGCCGCCGCTTCCGCCGCGCATGACGGCGCCGCCGAAGCCGACGCGCACGCGGCGTTCGCCGACGCCGACGGCTACACCGCGCCCGCCCGCGCCGAGGCGCTGCTGCTCGGCCTCGGCTTCACGCTCGCGCAGACGCGCGAATCCGTCGCCAGCTTCTCCGGCGGCTGGCGCATGCGCCTGAATCTCGCGCAGGCGCTGATGTGCCGCTCCGACCTGCTGCTGCTCGACGAACCGACGAACCACCTCGACCTCGACGCGATCGTCTGGCTCGAGGATTGGCTGCACCGCTACCCCGGCACGCTGGTCGTGATTTCGCACGACCGCGAATTCCTCGATTCGATCTGCAACGTCACGCTGCACCTGGAAAACCGCCAGGTGAAGCGTTACGGTGGCAACTACTCGCAATTCGAAGTGCTGCGCGCGCAGCAACTGGCGCTGCAGCAAAACGCCTACGAGAAGCAGCAGAAGACGATCGAGCACCTGCAGAGCTTCGTCGACCGCTTCAAGGCCAAGGCGACCAAGGCCAAGCAGGCGCAGAGCCGGATGAAGGCGCTCGAGAAGATGGAGCTGATCGCGCCCGCGCACATCGCGTCGCCGTTCACGTTCGAATTCCGCACGCCCGATGCCGCGCCGAACCCGATGATGGTGATGGAAGACGTCCGCTGCGGCTACCACGCCGACGGCGGCGCGGAAATCCCGATCGTCGAGCGCGTCGCGCTGTCGATCCAGAACGGCCAGCGTATCGGCCTGCTCGGCGCGAACGGCCAGGGCAAGTCGACGCTGATCAAGACGCTGGCCGGCACGCTTGCGCCGCTGTCGGGGCACGTCCGCGACGGCAAGGGGCTGACGATCGGCTATTTCGCGCAGCACCAGCTCGAAACGCTGCGCGAGGACGATTCGCCGCTCGCGCATCTGGCGCGGCTCGCACCCGACACGCGCGAGCAGGAACTGCGCGACTTCCTCGGCGGCTTCAACTTCTCGGGCGACATGGCAACCACGCCGGTCGGGCCGTTTTCGGGTGGTGAAAAGGCACGCCTCGCGCTCGCGCTGATCATCTGGCAGAAGCCGAACCTGCTCCTGCTCGACGAACCGACCAACCACCTCGACCTCGAAACGCGTCATGCGCTGACGATGGCGCTCGCGCAGTTCGAAGGCACGCTGATCCTCGTCTCGCACGACCGCCACCTGCTGCGTGCGACGACCGACCAGTTCATGCTGGTGGCGAAGCACCGGCTGCAGCCGTTCGACGGTGACCTCGACGACTACCGCGACTGGCTGCTGCAGCACGCGGCCGAGCAGCGCGCCGCCGCGAAGGCCGACAGCGCGGCTTCTTCGGGTGCGGGCGCCGCAGCCAACCGCAAGGACCAGAAGCGTCAGGCTGCCGAGGAACGCCAGCGCCTGTCGGTGCTGAAAAAGCCGCTGCAGACGCGTATCACGAAGCTCGAAAAGGAAATGGAGACGCTGCACGCGGAGAAGGCGCGCCTCGACGCATTCGTCGCCGATCCGGCGAGCTACGAAGCCGAGCGCAAGACGGAACTGACCGACGCGATCCGCAAGCTCGGGGACGTCAACACGCGTCTCGAAACGGTCGAGGCCGGCTGGCTCGCCGCGCAGGAAGAGCTCGAACAGATCGGCTGAACGCTGTCGCGGCGCAGCCGGCCACTATGCCGATACGCCAGCCCGGCGTACCGGCGGCCTCTGCGCTGCGATACCTTGGTATCGCAGCACCTCAAAAACCATCTGGCCCTCAGTGGGCCCAGATGCGACAAGGCCGGGCGCACGGGCCCGGCCTGTTCATTCACTTACCGTCGTCACACCGCTCGCCGGCTGCTCGCCGCGCTTGCCGGATCAGCGGCGCGGCAACGTGTCGCGCGGCATCTGCTCGTCGTCGCCCATCAGGTGGCGGCGCCCTTCGGTCGGCCGCCGGATCGCGGCAGCGACCTCCGCTTCCGTCACGTCCTCGGACACGACCTTGCGCGCCAGGCGCCCTTCGTCGTCGATCCATTCGACGATCCGGCATCCGCCGCCCCAAGGTTGGCGAATCGGCTCCGACACGCGGCAGCCACGCAGGTTGTAAAGGCGTCCGCTCGGCGCTTCCCCATACGATTTCAACATAGGATCCCTTCGCATTGCGCGGTTCGACAATCCGGCAAAGGATAGGGAAAAGCGATGTCCGGCGGGTTACAGAACCCTACATATTCTTTACAACGAATTACGCGACAGATCGCCGGCAGGCACGGCCCGAGCGCCTGCCGGGCCGGTCACTCGAGATCGCGCACGCGGTCGATCGCCTGTTCGAGCCGATCGACGGCCATCACGTTCAGCCCTTCGATCGGCTGCTTCGGCGCATTCGCCTTCGGAATCAGCGCGGACGTGAAGCCGAGCTTCGCCGCCTCCCGCAAGCGTTCCTGCCCGCGCGGCGACGGCCGGATCTCGCCCGCCAGCCCCACTTCGCCGAACACGATCAACCCCTTCGGCAGCGCCTTGTTGCGCATCGACGAATGGATCGCGAGCAGCACCGCAAGGTCGGCAGCCGGCTCGGTGATCTTCACGCCGCCGACCGCATTGAGGAACACGTCCTGGTCGAAGCACGCGATGCCTGCGTGCCGGTGCAGCACCGCGAGCAGCATCGCGAGCCGGTTCTGCTCGAGGCCGACCGCGAGCCGGCGCGGGTTCGGCACGTGCGCCGTGTCGACGAGCGCCTGGACTTCGACCAGCAGCGGGCGCGTGCCTTCCTGCGTGACGAGCACGCACGAGCCAGGTACGACCTGTTCGTGCTGCGACAGGAACAGCGCGGACGGATTCGCGACACCGCGCAACCCGCGCTCGGTCATCGCGAACACGCCGAGTTCGTTGACCGCGCCGAAGCGGTTCTTGAACGCACGGACGAGCCGGAACGACGAATGCGTGTCGCCCTCGAAGTACAGCACCGTGTCGACGATGTGCTCGAGCACGCGCGGGCCGGCCAGGTTGCCCTCCTTCGTCACGTGCCCGACCATGATGATCGCGGTGCCCGACTGTTTCGCGATGCGCGTGAGCTGCGCCGCGCACTCGCGCACCTGCGCGACCGAGCCCGGCGCCGACGTGAGCGCTTCCGAATAGACGGTCTGGATCGAGTCGATCACGGCCACGTCCGGCCGTTCCGCGTCGATCGCGGCCTGGATCTTTTCGAGCTGGATCTCGGCGAGCAGCTTCAGTTCGTCCGCCACCGCACCGCCGTCGAGCAGCGCAAGCCGTTGCGCGCGCAACGCGATCTGCGCGGCCGATTCCTCACCGCTGATATAGAGCGCGCGCCGCTCGCTCGCGATGTCCGCGAGCGACTGCAGCAGCAGCGTCGACTTGCCGATGCCCGGATCGCCGCCGATCAGCACGACGCCGCCGGGGACCAGCCCGCCGCCGAGCACGCGGTCGAATTCACCGATGCCGGTCGAGAAGCGCGGCACATCGGCCGCTTCGATGTCGACGAGACGCTGGACGGGCGCCCGCTTCGCGAGCGACTGGAAACGATGGGCAGCCGGCGATTCGGAGACCGATTCAACCAGCGTGTTCCAGGCCTGGCATGACGGGCATTGGCCCTGCCACTTCGGGGTCTGTCCGCCGCACTCGCTGCAGACGTATACGGTTTTCTGTTTGGCCACGCGCGACGCCCTTATTCCGCGCGCACGGGCACGCGGCCGGCGACCGCGCACATCAGCTCGTAGCCGATCGTGCCGCAATGGCGGGCGACGTCGTCGATCGACAACGCGTTGCCCCACAGTTCGACGCGCGCGCCGACGCCGGCCTGCGGGCACGGGGTCAGGTCGACCGTGATCATGTCCATCGAGACGCGGCCGACGATCCGCGTGCGGATGCCGTCGACGATCACCGGCGTGCCTTCCGGCGCGACCCGCGGATAGCCGTCCGCGTAACCGCAGGCGACCACGCCGACCCGCATCGGCGCCTGCGCGGAGAACGTCGAGCCATAACCGATGGCCTGCCCCTTCGCGATCGTCTGCACCGCGATCAGCTCGGACGCGAGCGTCATCGCAGGCTTCAGCCCCGTGTCGGCGATATCGGACGACAGCCCGGACGGCGACGCGCCGTACAGCACGATCCCCGGCCGCACCCAGTCGAAGTGCGTATCCGGATGCCACAGCACGGCCGCCGAATTCGCGAGACTGCGCGCGCCGGCAATGTTTTCCGCACCGCGCTCGAACGTCGCGAGCTGCTCGGCGACGCCGCGCTCGTTGTCCGCATCCGAAAAATGGGTCATCAACGTGATCTGGCCGATGCCGGGGCACGCGCGGGCGCGTTCCCACGCGGCGCGATATTTCTCCGGCAGGTAGCCGAGGCGGTTCATCCCGCTGTTCATCTTGAGCTGCACGTTGACGGGCTTCGACAGCCGCGCCGTTTCCAGCATCCGCATCTGCTCGTCGTTGTGGACGGTCGTCGTCAGGCTGTAGCGGTCGATCACGTCGATGTCGGTCGAGCGGAAGAACCCTTCGAGCAGCAGGATCGGGCCGGCCCAGCCGAGCTCGCGCAGCTTGACGGCCTCGTCGAGGTCGAGCAGGCCGAAACCGTCGGTGCCGCGCAGGCCGGGAAATGCACGGGCGAGACCGTGGCCGTACGCGTTGGCCTTGACGACCGCCCAGACCTTGGACGGGCCGGCAAAGCGGCGGACGACGGAGAGATTGTTCGCGAGAGCGGCGGTGTGGATGGTGGCGGAGATCGGGCGCGGCATGGGAAATTTACGTAAAGACGCTTGCGAATCATCAGCTTACCGCGCCTTTTGAGCACTGAAGCCGACAATTTGCGGAACGATCGGGGAATCTTGCTAGTCCGAATTGGCGTATTTTCATGTTATAAAGCCGTGCGCACAACCCATTTCGAACGGAATAAGCCGATCGCATACCAGGCGGCCTACGCGGCCCTGCCGCAGCGACGAAAGCATCGCATCAGATGAAAAAAGGTTTTTACACCATCATGGCCGCGCAGTTTTTCTCGTCGCTGGCCGACAGTGCGCTCCTCATCGCCGCCATTGCCCTGCTGAAAGACCTTCACGCACCCAACTGGATGACACCGCTGTTGAAGCTGTTCTTCGTGTTGTCCTATGTGGTGCTGGCGGCGTATGTCGGCGCCTTCGCGGATTCGCGCCCGAAGGGCCACGTGATGTTCATCACCAACTCGATCAAGGTGATCGGCTGCCTGATCATGCTGTTCGGCGCCCACCCGCTGATCGCGTACGGGATCGTCGGCTTCGGCGCGGCGGCCTACTCGCCGGCCAAATACGGCATTCTTACCGAGCTGCTGCCGGCCGACCGGCTGGTCGCGGCGAACGGCTGGATCGAAGGCACGACCGTCAGCTCGATCATCCTCGGCACCGTGCTCGGCGGCGCGCTGATCAGTCCGCATATCGCGTCGCACGTCATCGCGCATACGCCGGCGTGGATCGGTACGCCAGCCGAAGCCGCGATCGCGGTCATCCTGTTGATCTACGTGATCGCCGCGCTGTTCAATCTGCGCATTCCCGATACCGGCGCGCGCTACCCGAAGCAGCAACACGGGCCGATCAAGCTGGTGGCCGACTTCGCCGACTGTTTCATGGTGCTCTGGCGCGACAAGCTCGGCCAGATCTCGCTCGCGGTCACGACGCTGTTCTGGGGCGCGGGCGCGACGCTGCAGTTCATCGTGCTGAAATGGGCCGAGGTGTCGCTCGGCATGTCGCTGTCCGAGGGTGCGCTGCTGCAGGCGGTCGTCGCCTTCGGCGTCGCGGCCGGCGCGATCGCCGCGGCCAGCCGGGTGCCGCTCAAGAAGTCGCTGACCGTCCTGCCGGTCGGCATCATCATGGGCATCGCGGTGATGCTGATGGCGTTCTATTCGCGCGACCTGTTCCCGCCGCACTGGGCCGCGCACCTGGGCCACCTGCGCCTGCCGGTTTACCTGATCATCGCGTACATCTTCCTGATCTGCGTCGGCGCGCTGTCCGGCTACTTCGTCGTTCCGATGAACGCGCTGCTGCAGCATCGCGGCCACGTGCTGCTGTCGGCCGGCCACTCGATCGCGGTGCAGAACTTCAACGAGAACCTGTCGGTGCTCGTGATGCTGTGCCTGTATGCGGTGCTCGTGTGGCTCGACGTGCCGGTCGGCGTCGTGATCGTGCTGTTCGGCACGTTCGTCTGCCTGACGATGTGGCTCGTGATGCGCCGCCACCAGGCGAACCAGCGTCAGTTCGACTCGGTCGCGCTGATCGGCGAATCGCGGCACTGACGCTACACTTCCCGTTTCCGTCCGCCAGCGCCGGTCTTCGAACCGGCGCGCTGCCCCGATGACGCACCCGATACCCAACATCCTGACGATCGCCGGCTCCGATTCGGGCGGCGGCGCCGGCATCCAGGCCGACCTGAAGACCTTTTCCGCACTCGGCACGTACGGCGCGAGCGTGATCACCGCGCTGACCGCGCAGAACACGCGCGGCGTGACGGGCGTGCATGCGCCGGATGCCGCGTTCGTGACCGCGCAACTCGACGCGGTGTTCGGCGATATCCGCATCGATGCGGTCAAGATCGGGATGCTTGCGAATGCGGCGATCGTGCACGCGGTCGCCGACGCGCTGCGCCGCTACGCGCCGCGCTTCGTCGTGCTCGACACGGTGATGATCTCGAAGAGCGCGCACGCGCTGCTCGCGCCCGATGCCGTCGACGCGTTGCGCGAGGCGCTGCTGCCGCTCGCGACGGTCGTGACGCCGAACCTGCCCGAAGCGGCCGCGCTGCTGAACGATGTGCCCGCAACCACGGAACCCGACATGGTCCGGCAAGGTCAGGCATTGTTACGGACGGGCGCGCGCGCCGTGCTGATGAAAGGCGGCCACCTGCCCGACGCGTCCGCGAGCCCCGACTGGCTCGTTGAAGCGACGCGCACCGTGCGGCTCGACGGCGCGCGCGTGCCGGTCAGCAACACGCACGGCACGGGCTGTACGTTGTCGTCGGCGATCGCCGCGCTGTTGCCGCAGCAGCCCGACCTCGAAAGCGCGGTGCGCGAAGCCAAGACCTATCTGACCGGCGCGATCGTCGCGAGCGGCCACCTCGACGTCGGCCACGGCGTCGGCCCTGTCCATCACTTCCATCGCTGGTGGTGAACGCCGGCTGACGCGGCGTCAGTGATCCTGTGCCGCGAACGCCTGTGCGCGTACCGGCCAGTCGTCCGGCACGACGAAGCCGCGCGCCCGTTCGCGCCACGTGCCGTCACTCCCCTTTTCATGAATGCCGATCAGCGCGGGGGCCTCGCGGGCCGTCAACACGGGGGGCAGCTCCAAAGCGGCCGCCAACGGCTCGGGGTCGAATCCGGCATCGGCGGCGACACGTCGCGGCGCCAGCCACGCCAGCCTCGGCAACACGCTCCATGCGGCGCCGGCACGCTGCGCGGCCGCCCAGGCCGGCCACTGCGCGTGCGTCAGCCAGAAACCGTGCGGGTGATCCGGCGCGATTTCCGCGGACACCGGCGGTAACGGCGCCTCGTACGGATAGAACAACCAGCCCTTGATGAACATCTGCGCGTCGGACGGCGCGCCGTAACCGAGCCGCGCAAACCCGTCGCGATCGCCGAGCCGCAGCTGGTGATCGAGCAACCGGCTGCGTTTGCGGTCGAACCGGTCGACGAGGTTGGGGCCGACGAAATCGGCGAGCGACGCACCGGCTTGCACCGGCGCGCACAGATAGCACTTCACCGCGAGTTCCCAGTGCAGGCGCCGCCCGTCCGGCGCGTCGACGAGAAAATCGACTTCGCCGAGCGTCTTGCCGTTGCTGCGCAGCGGCAGATTGGCCGCGACGAGCCGCAGCGACGGCCCGTGCGTCAGGAAATATTCGAGCAGGCATTCGGCGTAGCGGCCGAGCCGGGTGGGCCGGAACCCGTCGAGCGCGCGATGCAGCGGCTCGGGCTGCGCATCGAGCGCGGCGAGCCATGCTTCGACGGCCGACTGTCCGGCCGCATCCGGCCAAGGGCGTGCAAGCGGCGCGTCCGGTACCGCGGTGAGCAGGCTCGGGCTGGCCAGCAGCCAGCCCAGATCCCGAACCGCGACGTCGTGCAGCGTATCGACGAATGCGACCGCCGCGCCGGCCGTCATTGTCCGGCCGGCCCGTTCGCGTCGACGCCCTCTGCGCGCCGGAACGTGTCGCGCGCGAGGCACAGGTCGGCCCAGGCCTTCGACTTGTCCTGCAGGCTGCGCAACAGGTACGCCGGGTGATAGGTCACGATCACCGGCACGCCTTCGTACGTATGCACGCGACCGCGCAGCGACGCGATGCTCGCGTCCGTCTTCAGCAGGGTCTGCGCGGCGAAGCGGCCGAGCGCGACGATCAGCTTCGGCTTCACGAGCGCGACCTGGCGCTGCAGATAAGGCTCGCAGCTCGCGACCTCGTCCGGCTCCGGATTGCGGTTGCCCGGCGGCCGGCACTTGATCACGTTCGCGATGTACACGTTGTCGCCGCGCTGGAGCGACAGCGACTGCAGCATGTTGTCGAGCAGCTTGCCGGCCTGGCCGACGAACGGCTCGCCCTGCTTGTCCTCGTTCTCGCCCGGCGCTTCGCCGATCAGCATCCAGTCCGCTTCGCGGTCGCCGACGCCGAACACCGTGTTGGTCCGCTTCTCGCACAGCCGGCACTGCGTGCAGTTGGCCACGCGCGCGGCCAGCGCATCCCAGTCGAGTGCGGCAACCGGCGTACCGACGGGACGCGATTCGAGCACCGGCACGGGGTCGCCCGGCGGCGCCGCGTCGAACCACGCAAAATCGTCGGCGTCGGCAGGCGGTGTGTCGTCCATCGGCGGCATCGTGTCGGTCGACGCGATCGGCACAATCGGCTCGACCGGTGCCGGCGCGCGGTCGCCGTCGTCGACGCGCCGCGCCGGAGCAGCAGGCTCGCGAGCCGGCGCAGCATCGCGGCTACGCGCGACGGCCGGCGGCGCCTCGTCCTGCACCGGCGCACGCGCGGTGCGTGCAGGTCGCTCGATTGCGGCGGCCGGTGCGGCTTCCGCCATGCCGGTTTGCGCGGCGGCGGGCGCTTCGGCTGTCGCGCCCTCGTCCGTGCCCGCATCCGCGCTTTGCCCGCGCCGCACCCAGATCTGCGCGAGGCCTATTTCCTCGAGCGCCGCTTCAGCCCATGCCATGCGCGTCCCCTTCGTCCTTGTTCAGCGTCAGACGCATCACGATCGCGTCCTCCCGGCTGTGATGCTTCGCCGGGTAATAATTCTTGCGCCGGCCGATCGTCACGAAGCCGAAACGCTCGTACAGCTGGACCGCGCGCAGATTGGACGGCCGCACTTCGAGCAGCACGCCGTCGAGCCCCTCCGCGCGCGAAATGCGCACGGCCTCGCGCAGCAGCGCAAGGCCCGCCCCCGCGCGCTGCACAGCCGGCGCGACGCACAGGTTCAGCAGGTGCATCTCGTCGATCACGGGCATCAGCACGCAATAGCCGATCAGCGCACCCGTCACGTGCCGCAGGCACACGCCCAGGTAGCCGTTGCGCAACGAATCCTCGAAGTTGCCGCGGCTCCACGGGAATTCATACGCGACGTGCTCGATCGCGACGACCTCGTCGAGATCGGCATCCGTCATCGGCGCCAGATACCTGTCGCTCAGCAGTACGCCCGTCATCCCTTCGCTCCGCCCGTCTGCGCGGCCCGTGCCGCGACGCGCTCGGCGGTCGTCTGCGCAACCTTGTCGCGCACGTACTCCGGCGCGGCCTGATCGGCCGGCACCGCACGGCCGGCACGAAACGCGCGCAGGGCGGCATGGGCGACCGCCAGCGCGTGCGGCATCGCGTCGCCGTCGATCACGGCCGCGTGCGCCGCGGCCGGCAACTGCGCGCCGAACGCGGCGGCAGCATTGCCCGCGAGCGTGAACGGCGCATCGGGCACGCCGACGGCACCCGGTGCATCGAGCGAGGCCGGATGCAGCGTGCGCCAGTCGCCGACGCTGTCGTCCCACGCGAAGTCCGCCCAGTAGGCTTCATCCATCCGCGCATCCAGCGCGGCCAGCACGCGGTTCGTGCCCGGCGCGCGCAGCCGCGCGTGCTCGGCGCACGCGAGCAGCGTGCCGATCGGCACGACCGGCAGCCCGCACCCGAACGCGAGACCCTGGGTGATGCCCGTCGCGGTGCGCAGGCCCGTGAACGAGCCGGGGCCCGCGCCGAACGCGATCGCGTCGCAATCGGCGAGCGTCAGCCCCGATTCGGCGAAAAGCGCCTGGATGGCCGGCAGCACGCGCGTGCTCGACACGGCGCCCGTCAACTCGTGGCGGACCCAGGTTTGCGGGGTGGAAACGGCGTCATCGGCGTGGGCCGAGCGCAGCAGCGCGACCGAGCAGTATTCGGTCGACGTATCGATGGCGAGGAGCACTGTTTGCGTCATGGGCGACATTGTAATGCGGCGCCCCGCTCCCACGGGCGATCGGGCCCGATCCGTGCGTGTGCGCTGTGCCCGATGGCGGTTTGGAAGGATCGCTCGACCCCGCGCGGCGGTCCGCTTGTTAAGATCGCCCGACCTGAAACCCTTACGGAGACACCCGATGAGCGAACTCACCACCCAATTCGACCAGGCCCAGATCGACGTCAAGCAACTGACCGAACGTCCGGGCAACCTGACCCTGCTGCGCCTGTACGCGCTCTTCAAGCAGGCGACCGACGGCGACGCGCATGGCGACAAGCCGGGCTTCACCGACATCGTCGGCAAATACAAGTACGACGCGTGGGATGCACTGAAGGGCACGTCGCAGGATGCGGCGAAGCAGCAGTACATCGAACTCGTCGAATCGCTGAAGAACGGCACGGCTTCCTGACCGAATCGCCCCCGGCCGCAATAGGCAATCAAATCAGTGGCGCAGCGCAGCAAATCTCTTTATAATGCTGCCTGCGTCATCTTCCGCGCTCGGCTCGCAAGCCGTTCCGGCCTGACGCCTCGTAGCGTTAAGCTCCAATCCGGTTTAGAACCTGTCCCCTCCTGCTTCGACCTTCGCGGTCGTCACTTATCAGGCTGGCGGCCCCGCTCCTGAAGCGCGCCGCACCCAAAACAGCTTCTAATGCCTCATCCGCTGAAGGTTCGGCGGATTGCACCCGTTTCCCGATTTGCTCGCTGAATCCGACGACTTGGGTATGCGCGATTGGCGCCGACGTTTCACCCACTGTGTTTCAAGGATTGTTATGACTTCGAGCATCAACTCCAGCCCGCTCAACGCGATCGCCGACCAGGCGCTCGGTCTCGACGACGCCGCCGCACCGGCCGCGGTCGAACCGGCGTCGGACGAGCCGAACTTCGCGTCGCTCGGGTTGTCGCCGGAGATCGTCTCCGCGCTGCAGGCCGCCGGCTATGTGAAGCCGACGCCGGTCCAGCAGCGCGCGATTCCGGCCGGCATCGCCGGCCGTGACCTGCTGGTCTCGAGCCCGACCGGTTCGGGCAAGACCGCCGCATTCATGCTGCCCGCGATCGAACGTTTCGCGCAGCTCCAGAAGGCGCAGGCGCAGCAACCGCGCGCGCCGCGCGAACCGAACCAGGGCGACCGCCGCGCGCGCCGCCCGCAACCCGTCGCGCGCCCGGGCCTGCTCGTGCTGACGCCGACCCGCGAACTCGCGATGCAGGTCACCACGGCCGCAACGACCTACGGCAAGCACCTGAAGCGCCTGCGCACGGTCAGCATCCTCGGCGGCGTCGCCTACGGCCAGCAGCTGATGCTGCTCGCGAAGAACCCGGAAATCCTGGTCGCCACGCCGGGCCGTCTGCTCGACCACCTCGAGCGTGGCCGCATCGACCTGTCCGAGCTGAAGATGCTCGTGCTCGACGAAGCCGACCGCATGCTCGACATGGGCTTCATCGAAGACATCGAAACGATCGTCGACGCGACGCCCGAGTCGCGCCAGACGATGCTGTTCTCGGCGACGCTCGACGGCAAGATCGGTTCGCTGACGAGCCGCCTGCTGAAGGATCCGGAACGCATCGAGATCCAGCAGCGCCTCGAGTCGCGCGCGAACATCGCGCAGACCGTGCACTACGTCGACGACCGCGATCACAAGGATCGCCTGCTCGATCACCTGCTGCGCGACGACGCGCTCGACCAGGCGATCATCTTCACGGCGACCAAGATCGACGCCGACCAGCTCGCCGGCCGTCTCGCCGACGCAGGCTTCGAATCGGCTGCGCTGCACGGCGACCTGCCGCAGGGCGCGCGTAACCGCACGATCCGTGCGCTGCGCGAGCGCCGTGTGCGCGTGCTGGTGGCCACCGACGTCGCGGCACGCGGCATCGACATCCCGGGCATCACGCACGTGTTCAACTACGACCTGCCGAAGTTCGCGGAAGACTACGTGCACCGTATCGGCCGTACCGGCCGTGCAGGCCGTTCGGGCACGGCAGTGAGCCTCGTGCACCACGCCGAGCAAGGCGCGCTCAAGCGCATCGAGCGCTTCGTGCGCTCGCCGCTGCCGGTCAACGTGATCGAAGGTTTCGAGCCGCGCAAGGCGCCCCCGCGTAACGGCGGCAACGGCGGCCGCGGCCGTCCGGGCGGCGGTAACGGCGGTCGCCGTTTCGGCGGCAAGCCGGGCGGTGGCTATGGCGGCAACGGCAACGGCAACGGCCGCAGCTACGGCGGCGGCAATGGCGGCGGCTGGAGCGGCAAGCCGGGTGGCAGCCGTGACGGCGGCCCGCGTCGCGACGGTCAACGCAGCGGCGGCCCACGTCGCGGCAACGCGTCGTAAGCACGCACGGGCGGCCACTGGCCGCCCCACGGAGGGCAGACCCGCGGATAACCGCCCTGCCCATCCAGCCAACCGGCGCATCTGCGCCGGTTTTTTTTCGTCCCGCCCCACATTTCACGATACGGAAAATTTTTTTGTGTCGTAAAAAATCATGCTGCGCGGCACAACCCGGGCGATTGCGGGATGGAAAAAAGCATTTCTTATCTCGAAATCTAAGTTTCAAGATATTGATTTAAAACAACTAAAAATTTACCCCACTCCCCGACAAGCCCCCTGTCCCGCTCCGGTCGATTTGCCTAGACTCTTATACAAGACCTCGCGAACCGGAACACCCCGCTCCCGGCTTCGAGAACAGCCTCACCACTGTCAGATTCAACCCATCAGGCATCGCACCGCATCAAGGAGCTCATCATGTCGCGTCAGCAACAGGCACAGGAACTGCAACAGCAATGGGAAACCGATCCGCGCTGGAAGGGCATCAAGCGCAGCTACTCGGCTGACGACGTGGTCCGCCTGCGTGGTTCGATCCCGATCGAGCACACGCTCGCCAAGCGCGGCGCGGAAAAGCTGTGGAGCCTCATCAACCACGAGCCGTTCGTCAACGCACTCGGCGCACTGACCGGCAACCAGGCGATGCAGCAGGTGAAGGCCGGCCTGAAGGCCATCTACCTGTCCGGCTGGCAAGTGGCCGGCGACGCGAACGTCGCGGGCGAAATGTACCCGGACCAGTCGCTGTACCCGGCAAACTCGGTGCCGCTCGTCGTGAAGCGCATCAACAACACGCTGACGCGCGCCGACCAGATCCAGTGGTCGGAAGGCAAGAACCCGGGCGACGAAGGCTACGTCGATTTCTTCGCACCGATCGTCGCTGACGCGGAAGCCGGTTTCGGCGGCGTGCTGAACGCGTTCGAACTGATGAAGGCGATGATCGAAGCCGGCGCGTCGGGTGTCCACTTCGAGGACCAGCTCGCTTCGGTGAAGAAGTGCGGCCACATGGGCGGCAAGGTGCTGGTCCCGACGCGTGAAGCCGTCGCGAAGCTGTCCGCAGCGCGTCTCGCGGCCGACGTGATGGGCACGCCGACCGTGCTGGTTGCCCGCACCGACGCAGAAGCGGCCGACCTGATCACGTCCGACGTCGACGGCAACGACAAGCCGTTCCTGACGGGCGAACGCACGGTGGAAGGTTTCTTCCGCACGAAGCCGGGCATCGAGCAGGCGATCTCGCGCGGTCTCGCGTACGCGCCGTACGCCGACCTCGTCTGGTGCGAAACGGGCAAGCCGGATCTCGAGTACGCGAAGAAGTTCGCGGAAGCGATCCACAAGCAGTTCCCGGGCAAGATGCTGTCGTACAACTGCTCGCCGTCGTTCAACTGGAAGAAGAACCTCGACGACGCGACGATCGCGAAGTTCCAGAAGGAACTCGGCGCGATGGGCTACAAGTTCCAGTTCATCACGCTGGCCGGCTTCCACGCGCTGAACTACTCGATGTTCAACCTCGCGCACGGCTATGCGCGCACACAGATGAGCGCGTTCGTCGAGCTGCAGCAGGCCGAGTTCGCGGCAGCGGACAAGGGCTTCACGGCGGTCAAGCACCAGCGCGAAGTCGGCACCGGCTACTTCGACGCGGTGACGCAGACGGTCGAACGCGAAGCGTCGACCACTGCGCTGCACGGCTCGACCGAAGACGAGCAGTTCTTCGACGGCAAGAAGGTCGCGTAAGCAGCGCACGACGCGCAAGCGTCACGCCGATGCCGGCCCGTCACGCGACGGCGCGGCATCGGCCACCGGACAACAATCAGGGAGGAGACGGCAGGCGCGCGATGTCATGCGCGACCGGCCGCGCGGCCTGCGTGCCGCCAGCAACGACGCGCGCCGGCTTCGTCCGGCGCGCCCTTTTTCTGCGGCGTCGATCGCGTTGCCGTCCCGCGGCCACGGCCCCACCGCCCTACCGATAGACGATCACCGGAATTTTCGTATGGGTCAGCACGCGCTGCGTCTCGCTGCCGATCAGCAAGCTGCCGAGCCCGCGGCGTCCGTGGGACGCCATGAAGATCACGTCGCAGCCGCCGCGTTCGGCCGCCTCGATGATGCCGAGATACGGCGACGGATGGACACTCGTCCAGGTGTCGCAGTCGACGCCGGCAGTCTTCGCGGCCGATTCGACCTCGTCGAGATGCGCGCGCGCCTCGCGCTCGCTGCGCGCCCGGAAATCGGCGGGCGGCTCGATGATCACTTCGGAAAACGGCGAGTACGGATACTGCGGCAGGCACGCGTACGCCGTAACGCGCGCACCGACCGCGCGAGCCAGGTCGATCGCGCCGTCGATCGCCTTCTGCGACAGTTCGGAACCGTCGGTTGGAACGAGGATGTGCCGGAACATCGCGCCCTCCTTCGTCAATCGCACGCCGCTCGCCGCGATCCCGACCGGGCCGGCCGCGACGCGTCGGACATGCCTGCTACGAGTGTAGTGCGCGAAACCGCGCAATCGGCACCGGCAGCGGGTTCGCCCTCATATCGGAAACGCGCGGGCCTGCGCGGCCTACTCGCCCCAATATCCGGGCTGCTCGTAGGTGTGCTTCAGGTAATCGAGAAACAGCCGCACGCGCAGCGGCAGATGCCGGCGTTGCGGAAACACTGCGTGGATGCCGATCGGCGGAGCCGCGAAGGCGTCGAGCACGCTGACGAGACGGCCGGCCGCGATGTCTTCGCCGACCTCCCACCACGAGCGCCAGGCCAGGCCATGGCCGGCGAGGCACCACTCGTGCAGCACCGCGCCGTCCGAGCATTCCATCGTGCCGTTCACGCGGATCGACACGACCTTGTCGTCCTCCTGGAACGCCCAGCCGCGTTGCTGGTTCGCGTTTGCCGCGAGCGCGAGGCAGTTGTGCCGCGCCAGCTCCGCGAGCGTGGCCGGCGTGCCGCGCCGCGCGAGATACGCGGGAGAAGCGACGCACACGCGGCGATTCTCGCCGAGCTTCAGCGACACGAGCGACGAGTCGGGCAGCTCGCCGAGCCGCACCGCGCAATCGAAGCCCTCGTTGACGAGGTCGACCATCCGGTCGGACAGGTCGAGCGTGACCGACACGTCCGGATGCCCGACGCTGAATTCCGGCACGAGCGGCGCAACGTGCCGCCGGCCGAAGCCGGCCGGCGCGGAAATGCGCAGGTGGCCGCTCGCCTTGACGCCGCCGGCGGACACGCTCGCCTCCGCGTTCTGCATGTCGTTGATGACGCGCTGGCAATCCTCGAGGAACGCCGAGCCCTCGAACGTCAGCGTGAGCTTGCGCGTCGTGCGCACCAGCAGCTTGACGCCGAGCCGCTCCTCGAGCGCATCGAGACGGCGGCCGATGATCGCCGGTGCGACGCCTTCCGCGTGCGCGGCCGCCGACAGGCTGCCCTTTGCCGCGACCGCGGCGAACGTTTCGATCTGCTTGAACCGGTCCATGACTCGCAGGGGCGGCGCTGCCGCCCTTCAAATAGCTTAAACCGCTCAAGATTAGGTATATGAAAGTAAAAGATCAAGTGATGTTTAGCGTCTTTTTTAGCGCATACGATCACGAATAGAATTTACCTGACCTCTGAAACTGGAGCGCAAGGCTATGTCGGCCACAACGACACTCTCCTCTCCCGACGCAATCCTCTTCGACGCATTCGGCACGTTGTTCGACGTGCGTGCGGTCCTGGCCGCGGCGGAACAGATGTTTCCCGGTCACGGGGAACGGTTGTCGCAGCTGTGGCGACGCAAGCAGATCGAATACTCGCAGTTGCGCACGCTCGCCGATCCGGCCGGCGCGCGCTATCGCCCGTTCCGGGACATCACGCTCGATGCGCTGCGGTTCGCCGCGCGCCGGCTCGGGCTCGCGCTGAACAGCGCGGCCGAGAAGCGGCTGATGGACGAATACGCGTGCCTGTCCACCTATCCCGATACGGTGCCCGCGCTGCGCAAGCTGCGCGCGCTCGACCCGCGCCCGCCGCTCGGGATCCTGTCGAACGGCACGCCGCAGATGCTCGACATCGCGATCAAGAGCGCCGGCATGACCGGACTGTTCGATCGCGTGCTGTCGGCCGACACCGTGCGTGCGTACAAGCCGAGCCCGGCCGCCTACGCGCTCGGCACCGCCGCGTTCGGGCCGAACCGGCGCGGCATCGTGTTCGTGTCGTCGAACGCGTGGGACGTCGCCGGCGCCGTCTGGTTCGGCTACACGACGTTCTGGCTCAACCGCACGGGCGCGCCCGCCGAGGAACTCGGCGCGCCGCCCGACGGCACGGGCACCGGCATGGCCGACCTGCTCGCATTCCTCGCCACCCCGGCTCCGTCCGGCAGATCCGCAAACCGCACGCGCCCCGGCCCGGGTGCATGACGTTCGCAGCGCTGCCGCCTTCCCCCTTCACCGAAACCGCAACTGACCGACCAAGGAGATGAGACTCATGAGCACCCCGATCACGCTGCCGCAAGGCATGGCGATCACCGGCGACATCCAGCCGGGTTACGAAGCAATCCTGACGCCCGAAGCACTCGCGCTCGTCGCGGCGCTGCACCGCACGTTCGAACCGCGCCGCCAGGCGCTGCTGCAGGCGCGCGTCGAGCGCACGAAACGCCTCGACGCAGGCGAGCGCCCCGACTTCCTGGCCGAGACGAAGACGATCCGCGAAGGCGACTGGAAAGTCGCGCCGCTGCCGGCCGACCTGCAATGCCGCCGCGTCGAAATCACGGGCCCCGTCGAGCGCAAGATGATCATCAACGCGCTGAACTCGGGCGCCGATTCGTACATGACGGACTTCGAGGATTCGAACGCGCCGAGCTGGACGAACCAGATCGACGGCCAGATCAACCTGAAGGACGCGGTGCGCCGCACGATCTCGCTCGAGCAGAACGGCAAGTCGTACCAGCTGAACGACAAGGTCGCGACGCTGATCGTGCGTCCGCGCGGCTGGCACCTCGACGAAAAGCACGTGACGGTCGACGGCCAGCGCGTGTCCGGCGGCATCTTCGATTTCGCGCTGTTCCTGTTCCATAACGCGAAGGAACTGCTCGCGCGCGGCTCGGGCCCGTACTTCTACCTGCCGAAGATGGAAAGCCATCTCGAGGCGCGCCTGTGGAACGACATCTTCGTCGCCGCGCAGGAAGCCGTCGGCGTGCCGCGCGGCACGATCCGTGCGACGGTGCTGATCGAGACGATCCTCGCCGCGTTCGAGATGGACGAGATCCTGTACGAACTGCGCGAACACAGCTCGGGCCTAAACGCCGGCCGCTGGGACTACATCTTCTCGGCGATCAAGAAGTTCAAGAACGACCGCGACTTCTGCCTCGCCGAGCGTTCGAAGATCACGATGACGGTGCCGTTCATGCGCGCGTACGCGCTGCTGCTGCTGAAGACCTGCCACAAGCGCAACGCGCCGGCGATCGGCGGGATGAGCGCGCTGATCCCGATCAAGAACGATCCGGAAGCGAACGACAAGGCGATGGGCGGCGTGCGCTCGGACAAGCAGCGCGACGCGACCGACGGCTACGACGGCGGCTGGGTCGCGCACCCGGGCCTCGTGCCGATCGCGATGGAAGAATTCGTCAAGGTGCTCGGCGACCAGCCGAACCAGATCGCGAAGCAGCGCGACGACGTGCAGGTCGAAGGCAAGAACCTGCTCGACTTCCAGCCGGAAGCGCCGATCACCGAAGCCGGCCTGCGCAACAACATCAACGTCGGCATCCACTACCTCGGCGCATGGCTCGACGGCAACGGCTGCGTGCCGATCCACAACCTGATGGAAGATGCGGCCACGGCCGAGATCTCCCGCTCGCAGGTGTGGCAATGGATCCGCTCGCCGAAGGGCGTGCTCGACGACGGCCGCAAGGTCACGGCCGAACTCGTGCGCGAATATGCGAAGGCCGAGCTCGACAACGTGAAGCGGTCGGTCGGCGGCAACACGCAGCCGTACGAGCGCGCCGCGGCGATCTTCGAGCAGATGTCGACGTCGGAAGGCTTCACCGAATTCCTGACGCTGCCGCTGTACGAGGAAATCTGACGAAGCTGCCCGCCGCGACCGGTGCCGGCCCTGCGTCGGCGCCGATCGCATGCGATGACGGCATCAAAAAAGCGCCCCTCGGGGCGCTTTTTCTTTTGCGGCAAGATCAGCTACTGCGGCTGCCGCACAACCGGTCACACGGCTTCCCGCTCCCGCCGGTGCTGAACCCAGTCGCCCGACGCAATGCGCGGACGCCCGGCTGTCGCGTGCGCGGCGACCGGATAATACAGGCAGGCGTACTGCCGGCCGCCGAGTTCGACGGTCACGTCTTCCGGCTTGAACAGCGAGTCGACACCCGGATAGACGCGCTCGATCTCGTCGAGCACGGGAACGAGCCGGTCGTCGACCTCGTAGACGTCGCCCCAGACGAGCGACTGGCCGGCCGCCCCGGCGATCATCCCCGGATAGGTACCGAAATCGTACAGTTCGCCCGGCAGCGCGGCGGCGCCAAGCAGCGTCGGCGCAGCAATCCCGTGCCTGGCGGCCGCGTGGCCGATGTCGTTGGCCTCCCCGTTTCTCAAGGTGCCGTAGACGAATACGTAACGCATCGTGGTTCTCCTCTTCGATTCGTATGTTGCCGTGTTCGGGCGCGATTCGCGCGGAATCGCCCACGCATCGATAGACCGCGATACCGGCCAGATGGTTCGAGCCCTCGAGCTCGCCCGGCTCCGGGCCGCCCCGAAATCGCCGGGCTCCCATACAAAGTTCATTTGAACGCGGCATGATCGCCCGACAAACCGCCGCATGCGCTTTCGCGGCGCCTTCTACAATAACGGCATCGCCGCCGCGCTGCCCGAATCGTCCATGAATCCGCCCGCCCAAGCCGACGTATCGAACCCGTACGTCATCGACATTCCGCCCGAATTCGCGCCGACCACCGTCCATCCGATGCGCGTGCGCGCACGGCAGGTCAATACCGGGTATCGCATCCCGCTGCACACGCATGCGTGGGCGCAGCTCGCGTACGCGTCGCGCGGCGTGCTGCGCGTCGCGACGACCGGCACGACATGGATGGTGCCGCCGTCCCGCGCGATCTGGGTGCCGCCGCACGTGACGCACGAGGTCGTGATCGTCGAAGAGGCGTATTTGCGCACGCTGTACATCGACGAGTCGATCGTGCCCGACGGGCTCGATGCGTGCCGCGTGGTCGAAGTGACGGGCCTTCTGCGCGAGCTGATCGTCGCACTCGACGCGCGCGACCTGAGCACCGCGCGCGAGCGCCTGCTGTGCGGGCTCGTGCTCGACGAGCTGAGCCACGCCGAACCGCTGCCGCTCGCCGTGCCGATGCCCGACGAAAAGCGGCTGCGCATGCTGTGCGAATCGGTACTCGCGCACCCGGCGCACGCGGAGTCGCTTGAACACTGGGCCAGCGAGGTCGGCGCGAGCACGCGTACGATTTCGCGGCTGTTCAAGCAGGAACTGGGGGTGAGCTTTTCGCAGTGGCGTCAGCAGGCGCTGCTGGCACGGGCCATTCCGCTGCTGAACCAGGGGCGCCCGCTGTCGCATATCGCGCGCGAACTCGGGTACCAGAGCCAGAGCGCCTTTTCGGCGATGTTCCGGCGTGCATTCGGCGAAAGCCCGCGTGCATTCATGCTGCGCGGCTACGAGCACCGCGGCCCGGAAGGCCGCCTCGTGGACGACGAAACCCCGGACGACGACGCGATCAGCGCCGCCCGCTGAACGCCCCGCTCCGGTCGCCGACCGTCAGACCGGCCGCACCATGTGGCGGATCGAGCCCAGTTGCGCGAGCCGCGACCCGGCAACCTGATAGCCCATGCGCAAGTAGAGACGCGCGGCAGGATTGTCGACGAACACGCGCAGTTGCAGCTCGTGCAGCCCGCGCGCACGCGCCCAGCGGTGCGACATGTCGAGCATGTAGGTGCCGGCACCCTGCCCGCGATGGCCGGCCGCGATCTGTACGTCGCGGATGTGCAGCGAGTCGCCCTCCTCGGTCACGCGCAGCACGCCGATGCGTTCGCCGTCGGCCTCGAGGATGAAGTTCTCGGATTCGCGCCAGCTCGCGTAGAACAGGTCGCTGCGCCACACGAGCCCATGGCGCTTGTAATAGCCGCCCATGTTGCCGTGCGTCAGCGCTTCGGCAAACGGAAAATCGCCAGCCTCCGCGGGCCGGAGCTGATACAGGAGTCGCAGGTCGGTCGGATCGAGCATCGCGCAGGGGTCAAGAACGCATCCCGCCACGATAGCGCAGTCGCGTGCGGATGCAATCGCGGATTTCTCGTAGCGGCTCGACGTCGGATGACCGGAAGTTACGCGCAGCCAGCGGGCGCAACCGGAAGCGCAAATGAAAAAGCCCGCACAAGGCGGGCTTCTTCATTTTCTGGCGGAGCGGACGGGACTCGCCTACATCCCGCAGGCCGCGGCTGCGCTTGCAAGCGCAGCCCTTCGAGTCCCGCCGGAAGCCGCGCAGGCGGCTTCCTCCACTCCGCAGTCTCGCGCCCGCGAGCGGGCGCAACCGGAAGCGCAAATGAAAAAGCCCGCACAAGGCGGGCTTCTTCATTTTCTGGCGGAGCGGACGGGACTCGAACCCGCGACCCCCGGCGTGACAGGCCGGTATTCTAACCGACTGAACTACCGCTCCAGTCTTGCTGCTTGCCTGGCAGGCGTCGGTTACTTCCTGCCGGCGCATCGTTTGTTCGAACGACGCCGAAATCTGGCGTCCCCTAGGGGATTCGAACCCCTGTACTCACCGTGAAAGGGTGATGTCCTAGGCCTCTAGACGAAGGGGACAACGTACTGCTTACATCTTTAATGCAAAAGCCCGTTCAAAAAACGTTCTTTGAACGGGCTTCGTTCTGGCGGAGCGGACGGGGCTCGAACCCGCGACCCCCGGCGTGACAGGCCGGTATTCTAACCAACTGAACTACCGCTCCAGCTTTCTTACTCCCACCTGCAGGACACCGTCACGCTCCTGCCTGTGTTGCGACACTTCTACGAAACGCCGCTGAATCTGGCGTCCCCTAGGGGATTCGAACCCCTGTACTCACCGTGAAAGGGTGATGTCCTAGGCCTCTAGACGAAGGGGACAACGTACTGCTTACATCTTTAATACAAAAGCCCGCTCAAAAACGTCTTGAACGGGCTTCGTTCTGGCGGAGCGGACGGGACTCGAACCCGCGACCCCCGGCGTGACAGGCCGGTATTCTAACCGACTGAACTACCGCTCCAGCTTTCTTACCCTCACCTGCAGGACGTCGGTTACGTTCCTGCAAGCGTTGCGACACTTCTATGAAACGCCGCTGAATCTGGCGTCCCCTAGGGGATTCGAACCCCTGTACTCACCGTGAAAGGGTGATGTCCTAGGCCTCTAGACGAAGGGGACAAAATCTTTTCAGATCTGTCTGACTTTCGCTATTCACTTTTCAATCAACAGCGAAGGCCGAAATTCTAACTGCTTTGAATCATTTTGTGAAGCATTTATTACTACCACTGCTGCTTCGCAAATCAATCCAGCTTGTTCTGATGGTGGAGGTAAGCGGGATCGAACCGCTGACCTCTTGCATGCCATGCAAGCGCTCTCCCAGCTGAGCTATACCCCCTTGCAGAACAGAAATGAGATTATATGGAGCTACTTTGAACTTGTAAATACCCTTTTTGCGATTCGAGCGAAATTTTTTGCGAAGCTGCCGCGATGTCACGCACGGGCAGCTTCGCTCGCCCCCGAACCTCAGGCCAGCGCGGCCTCGATGCGCGACACCACGACGTCGCGACCGAACAGCACGAGCACCGCATCGATCGACGGCGTGTGCGTCGTACCCGCCACCAGCAGACGCACCGGCATCGCGAGTTGCGGCATCTTCAGCTTGTGCGTGCCGAGCGTCGCCTTCAGCGCGGCGGACACCGCTTCCTTCGTCCAGTCGGCCGCCTTCAGCGCCGCGACGAGATCGGCCAGCGCCGGACGCACGACATCCGTCACGTGCTGCGCAAGCGCATCGGCTTCCGGAGCCGGCACACGGTAGAACATCGTGGCGCCTTCCGCGATCTCCTTGACCGTCGTCGCGCGATCCTTCATCAGCCCGACCACGGCTTCGAGCGCGGGGCCCGTCGCGATCACCGCATCGTCGATGCCGAGTGCGGCGAGGAACGGCTTCGCCAGTTCGGCCAAGCGTGCGTTGTCCGCTTCCTTGATGTAATGCGCGTTCAGCCAGCTCAGCTTGCTGTGGTCGTACTGCGCGGGCGACTTGCCGAGATGCTCGAGATCGAACCATTCGACGAACTGCTCGCGCGTGAAGATCTCGGCATCGCCGTGCGACCAGCCGAGGCGCGCGAGATAGTTGACGACGGCTTCCGGCAGGAAGCCCGCGTCGCGGTACGCCATCACGCTCATCGCGCCATGCCGCTTGCTCATCTTCTCGCCCTGCTCGTTCAGCACGGTCGGCAGGTGCGCGTAGACGGGCGGCTCGCCGCCGAGCGCATTCAGGATGTTGATCTGGCGCGGCGTGTTGTTCACGTGGTCGTCGCCACGGATCACGTGCGTGATGTCCATGTCCATGTCGTCCACCACCACGCAGAAGTTGTAGATCGGCGTGCCGTCCGGGCGCGCGATCACGAGGTCGTCGAGTTCCTCGTTCGAGATCTCGACACGCCCCTTCACGGCGTCGTCCCACACGACCGTGCCCGTCAGCGGATTGCGGAAGCGCAGCACCGGCTTCACGCCGGCCGGCGGCTCCGGCAGCACCTTGCCGGGCTCCGGACGCCACGTGCCGTCGTAGCGCGGCTTCAGGCCGGCCTCGCGCTGGCGTTCGCGCAGCGCGTCGAGCTCCTCGGCCGACATGTAGCACGGATATGCGAGACCCTTCTCGAGCATCTGCGCGAGCACCTCGCGATAGCGGTCCATCCGCTGCATCTGATAGATCGGACCTTCATCGAAATCCAGGCCGAGCCATTGCATCCCTTCGAGGATCGCGTCGACCGCTTCCTGCGACGAGCGCTCGACGTCGGTATCCTCGATGCGCAGCACGAACGTGCCCTTCATCTTGCGGGCGAACGCCCACGGATAGAGCGCGGAGCGGATGTTGCCGAGGTGGATGAAGCCGGTGGGACTCGGCGCGAAGCGGGTACGGACAGGACGGGTCATAAACGGTAACTCGAACGCCTGGGGCGCATGAATGATTCGACGCGGGATCGACGGCGGCAGCCCGGACAGCAATGGGGCCGGCGACGCCCGGAACGGGAAAGAAGCCGGAATTATACTCGCGCCGGACATCGCGCCAAGCGCGCCGCTTGCTTTATGATGTGCGCGCCGCGGCCGCCAGCCGGCGCGGCACCGGCCGCACGGAACCCGCTGCGCGGCCGCTCGGAACCTATCGCCGCCGCGGGCCGTGTAACCCGCCGCCAAGCCGCCGGAGAACCATTCGATGTCGTCCCCTCGCCTGTCGCGCCGCCATTTCACGATCGCCGCCGCGTCCGCCAGCCTCGCCGCCTGCACGTCGTTCGGCGACAAATCCCGCCCCACCACCGCACAGCCGCAGGAAAAGCCCGTGAAGATCGGCATCGCGCTCGGCGGCGGCGCCGCGCGCGGCTTCTCTCACATCGGCGTGCTGAAGGCGCTCGAAGCGCGTGGCATCCCGGTCGAAATCGTTGCGGGCACGAGCGCGGGCTCGGTGGTCGGCGCGCTCTATGCGTCGGGCATGAGCGCGCTGCAGATCAACAAGATCGCGCTCGACATGGACCAGGCGGCAATCAGCGACTGGGCGCTGCCGTTCCGCTCGCGCGGGCTGCTGCAGGGCGTGGCGCTGCAAAACTTCCTGAACAAGACGCTCAACAACCGGCCGATCGAAAAGATGGCGAAGCCGCTCGGCATCGTCGCGACCGATCTGCAGAACGGTCAGCCGATCCTGTTCCAGCAGGGCAACACGGGGCTCGCGGTGCGGGCGTCGTGCAGCGTGCCGTCGGTGTTCGAACCGGTGAAGATCGGCAACCGCGAGTATGTCGACGGCGGCCTCGTGAGCCCGGTGCCCGCTTCGTACGCGCGCAAGATGGGCGCGAGCTTCGTGATCGCGGTCGACATCTCGGCCCGGCCCGACGGCGCGGCCACCAACAACCCGATCGAGATGCTGCTGCAGACCTTCACGATCATGGGCCAGACGATCAAGACCTACGAGCTCGACAAGTACGCGGACGTCGTGATCCGCCCGAGTCTCAACGCGATGGGCGGCAGCGACTTCAACCAGCGCAACGCCGCCATCCTCGCGGGCGAGGAAGCCGTCGCGCGCATCATGCCGGAACTGCAGCGCAAGCTCGCGGCAGCGCGTGGCGTGGCTGCCGCGTAAGCACACCGTGCGCTGGCCGGCGCGCGCCGCCGGCCTGTGTACGGCGAGGCGGCTGCCGGCTCACCGTTTGCACCGCCCCAAAACAAAAAACCCTGCCGCCTTTCGGTGACAGGGTTTTTTCGATCCGGCCGGACTGGCCGTCGAACGTCAGTTGTTGCCGTTCGCCGAATCGTCGCCGATCGTCGCGCGCACGCGCTGACGCAGATCTTCCGGCTTCATCGGGAATTCCGATTCGATCCGGCGCGCGCCGGTGAAACGCTTTTCCCAGTAGCCGCTGTCGAGATCGTCGACGCGGACGGTGCTACCCGTCGACGGCGAGTGCACGAACTTGTTGTCGCCGATGTAGATGCCGACGTGCGAGAACGTACGGCGCATCGTGTTGAAGAACACGAGGTCGCCCGGCTTCAGGTTGCTCATGCTCACCTTCTCGCCGACGCGGCTCATCTCTTCCGCGCGACGCGGCAGCGACATGCCGAGCGTGTCCTGGAACACGTAGCGCACGAAGCCGCTGCAGTCGAGGCCCGAATCCGGCGAGTTGCCGCCCCAGCGGTAGCGCACGCCGATCATGTTCAGCGCGCCGACCACCACGTCGCCCGCCTTGCCGGCCATGCCGGCGAGGAACGACTTCGCACCGCCGCTCGACGGCTGCGCGCTGGTCTGCTGGAGGGAGGAACCCGACCCGATCTGAGTCGAATTGGTGACATTCTGGTTAAAACTGCTGACTTCGTCGGCGAACGCGCCGGGAGCTGCTGCGAACAGGGCGCCGATGAACAGCCCGGCGATGGTGCGCGCGCATGCCTGGGTCAGGGATCGATGCTGCATTGGTCGATGGAATGTGCTTAAAAATCAGCTGATTGGCGGAAAATTTCGGTCGATACTAGCCAGCGCGTAATCGTTTGTCAAAACAAATTAATAAATACAATCGAGATGGTCAGACCATTGGCGGCCTATCACGCTTTCCAGACCGCTTTCAACAGCTTTTGTGTGTAAGGATGTGTCGGTTTGGTGAAGATGTCGGCCACCTCGCCCGACTCCACGATCGCCCCGCCCTGCATCACCGCGACGCGGTGCGCCATCGCCCCGATCACCTCGAGATCGTGGCTGATGAATACATAGCCGAGGTTGTATTTCTGTTGCAAATTCGCGAGCAGTTTCAGCACCTGCTGCTGGATCGACACGTCGAGCGCGGACGTCGGCTCGTCGAGGATCAGGATGCGCGGCTCCAGCACCAGCGCGCGCGCGATCGCGATCCGCTGGCGCTGCCCGCCCGAGAATTCGTGCGGATACCGGTGCAGCACCGTGCGGTCGAGGCCGACTTCGCGCAGCACCGCGAGCGACTTCGTGCGACGCGCATCGGGCGTCATGTCCGGGCGATGCAGCTCGAGCCCCTCGCCGACGATCCGCTCGATCGTATGACGCGGCGAAAGCGAACTGAACGGATCCTGAAAGACGACCTGCATGTTCGAGCGCAGCGCGGTCTGCTCGCGGCCGCGATAGGTCGACAGCGCGCGCCCCTGGAATTCGATCGTGCCGCCAGCCGTCTTCTGCAGGCCGAGCAGCGCCATCGCGAGCGTCGACTTGCCCGACCCCGATTCGCCGACGATGCCGAGCGTCTCGCCCTGCCGCACCGACACCGACACGTCCGCGACCGCCGTCACGGGCACCGTGCCGAACCAGCCCGCGATGCCCGGCCGCTTGCGTGCGAACTGCACGCTCACGTGGTGCGCGTCGAGCACGACGGGCGCGATGGGCATCACCGGCGCGACCGTGCGTTGCGGCCGGCTGTTCAGCAGTCGCTGCGTGTACGGATGCTCGGGGTCCGCGAAGATCCGCTCGACGGGCCCGCTCTCGACGAGCCGGCCGTGCTCCATCACCGCGACGCGATCCGCGAAGTGCCGCACGAGATTCAGGTCGTGCGTGATCAGCAGGATCGCCATCCCGCGCTTTTCCGCTTCCTCGCGCTGCAGTTCCAGCAGCAGATCGACGATCTGCGCGCGGATCGTCACGTCGAGCGCGGTGGTCGGTTCGTCGGCGAGCAACAGGCGTGGCCGGCACGCGAGCGCCATCGCGATCATCGCGCGCTGCCGCTGGCCGCCCGACAACTGGTGCGGATAACTGTCGACCCGCTTCTCCGGCTCCGCGATGCCCGTGCGCGCGAGCAACGCGATCGCCCGCTTGCGTGCCTCGACAGCCGAGACGCCGTCATGCAGCACGATCGTCTCGCCGATCTGCACGCCGATCGTATACAGCGGGTTGAGCGCCGTCATCGGCTCCTGGAAGATCATCGCGATGTCCGAGCCGCGCAGCCCGCGCATCTCGCGCTCGCTCTTCGCCACCAGATCCTGCCCCGCGAAGCGGATCGTGCCGCTCACGTCGGCGTCGCGCAGCAGCCGCAGAATCGACAGCGCGGTGACGCTCTTGCCCGAACCCGACTCGCCGACCAGCGCGACGCGCTCGCCGCGGCCGATCGCGAGCGTCACGTCGTCCACCACGACCGTGTCGCCGAAGCGCACATGCAGATGCTCGAGCGACAGCAGCGGCGCTTGCTGCGTCGGTACGGTCGACTCGCTCATCGCTGGCCTCCCGCCGCGCGCACCGAATCGGCGATCCGCGTGTCGAGTGCGTTGCGCAGCGCATCGCCCATGAAGGTCAGCAGCAGCAGCGTCGCGACCAGCACGCCGAAGGTCGACAGCGAGATCCACCAGGCGTCGAGATTGCCTTTGCCCTGCGCGAGCAGCTCGCCGAGGCTCGGGGTCGGCGGCGGCACGCCGAGCCCGAGGAAATCGAGGCTCGTGAGGGCCAGGATCGAGCCGCTCATCCGGAACGGCAGGAACGTGATCACCGGTGTGAGACTGTTCGGCAATACGTGGCGCCAGATGATCTGCCCGTTCGTGAGCCCCATCGCGCGCGCCGCGCGCACGTAGTCCTGCGTGCGGTTGCGCAGGAATTCCGCGCGCACGTAATCGGCGAGCCCGATCCAGCCGAACAGCGACAGCAGCACGATCAGCAGCAGGAAACTCGGCTCGAAGATCGACGCGAAGATGATCAGCAGGTACAGCTCGGGCAGCGAGCTCCAGATCTCGATCAGCCGCTGCCCGACGATGTCGATGCGTCCGCCGAAGAAGCCCTGCACCGCGCCCGCGGCAATTCCGAGCAGCGTGCCGATCACGGTCAGGATCAGCCCGAACTCGACCGACACGCGGAACCCGTACACGAGCCGCGCAAGCAGGTCGCGCCCCTGCGCGTCGGTGCCGAGCCAGTTCGCGCGCGACGGCGGCGCAGGGTTCGGCACGTTCGAGAAGTAGTTCAACGTGTCGTAGTAGTAACGGTTCGGCGGGTAGACGACGAAGTTGCCGGGCGCCTCGAGCCGCTTGCGCACATACGGATCGAGATAGTCGGCCGGTGTCGGGAAATCGCCGCCGAAGGTCGTCTCCGGATACGCATGGAACAGCGGGAAATAGTACTGGCCGTCGTAACGCACGACGAGCGGCTTGTCGTTCGACCACAGCGGCGCGGCCACGCTCGCGGCGAAGGCCACGAAAAAGATCACGAAGCTCCAGTAGCCGAGGCGCTGCTGCCGGAAGCGCTGCCATACGCGGCGCGCGGGCGACGGCGACACGCGGGCGCGCGCCGCGTCGATGCGGGAAGACACGACGGTCCGGTTCATCGCGCACCTCGCCCGGTGACGCCGGGCATGCAGACGGACGGTTTCATGTCAGCGCTCCAGGGTGTCGAATTGAATGCGCGGATCGACCCACACATAGCAGAGATCGGAGATCAGCTTGGTCGCGAGCCCGATCAGCGTGAACAGGTACAGCGTGCCGAGCACGACCGGATAGTCGCGCCGCACGACCGATTCGTACGACAGCAGCCCGAGGCCGTCGAGCGAGAACAGCGTCTCGATCAGCAGGCTGCCGGTGAAGAACGCGCCGATGAACGCAGCCGGGAAGCCGACGATCAGCGGCAGCATCGCGTTGCGGAACACGTGCTTCCACAGCACGCTGCGCTCGGAGAGCCCCTTCGCGCGCGCGGTCAGCACGTATTGCCGGCGGATCTGGTCGAGGAACGCATTCTTCGTGAGCATCGTGACGACCGCGAAGCTGCCGACGACCGAGGCCGTGATCGGCAGCGCGATGTGCCACAGGTAATCGAGCACCTTGCCGACGAGCGACAGCTGCGCGAAGTTGTCCGACGTGAGCCCGCGCAGCGGGAACAGCTGCCAGAACGAGCCGCCGCCGAACAGCACGAGCAGCAGCACGCCGAGCACGAAGCCCGGAATCGCATAGCCGACGAGCACGACGAGGCTCGTCGCGACGTCGAACGGCGAACCGTTGCGCACCGCCTTCGCGATGCCGAGCGGCACCGATATGAGGTACGTGAGGAAGAACGTCCACAAACCGATGCTGATCGACACGGGCAGCTTCTGCACGATCAGCGACCACACGCTCTGGTGGCGGAAATAGCTGTCGCCGAGATCGAAGCGTGCGAAGCGCTTCAGCATCAGCCAGTAGCGTTCGAGCGGCGGTTTGTCGAAACCGTACAGCGCCTTGAGCTGCGCGAGCTGCTGCGCGTCGACGCCGGTATGCGCACGCATCCCGAATGGCGCCGCACCCGGTTCCGTCGCGCCCTTGCGCAATTCCTGCACGGCCTGTTCGACGGGGCCGCCCGGCACGAACTGGATCACCGCGAACGTGAGGGTCAGCACGCCGATGAGCGTCGGGATCATCAGCAGCAGGCGTTTGAGGATGTAGCTCCACATAGGGCGTCGACTCGCGATCGGTAGGCGGGGTTGGACGTTAGGGCGGCGTGGCTCAGTGATCGGGCTTCGCCCACCAGGTCGACACGACCCAGCCCTCGGCCGAATAGTACAGCGGCAGCGTCTGCGGATAGGCCAGCGTGCGCTTGTACGCGATCCGGTGCGTCGTGCTGTACCACTGCGGGACCGCGTAGTAGCCGTGCATCAGCACGCGGTCGAGCGCGTGCGTCGCGTCGAGCAGCTCGTCGCGCGTCTGCGCGACGGCGAGCGCGTGCAGCAGTACGTCGACGGCCGGTGACTTCAGGCCAATGACATTGTCCGACCCCGGCTCATCCGCGAACTTGCTGGCATAACGTGCGAACTGCTCGGCACCCGGCACCTGCACCCCGACGTAACGGATCGGTGTCACGTCGTAGTCAAACGCGTCCAGGCGCTTTTGCAGCAGCGCGTAATCGGCCGTGCGAAAGCGTACGTCGATGCCGAGCTTCGCAAGATTGCGCTGGTAAGCCGCCACGATCGCCTTGAACGGGGAGCCCGCGTCGTCAAGGATCTCGAATGTGAAGGGCTCTCCCCGCGCGTTGCGCAACGCGCCGTCACGATAGGTCCAGCCCGCCTGCTCGAGCAACGCACGCGCCTTCAGCAAGTTCGCGCGCAGCGAATTGGGCGGGTTCGTACTCGGCTGCACGACCATCGGACCGAACACGGCCGGATCGAGTTGCGCGCGCAACGGTTCAAGCAGCTTGAGTTCGCCCGCCCCCGGCAAGCCGGTTGCCTGCAAGTCGGTATCGGCAAAGTAACTGTCGAGGCGCGTATAAGCGCCATAGAACAGTTGACGGTTCAGCCATTCGAAGTCGAGCGCGAGATCGAGCGCCTGGCGCACACGCACATCGCGAAACAGCGGCCGGCGCAGGTTCATGAAGAAACCCTGCATGCCCGCGCCGTTGTGCTGCCGAAACTCGCGCTTGATCAACTCGCCACTGTCGAAACGCTTGCCGATATCCTGCCGCACCCAATTGCGCGCAATGTTCTCGACAAGCACATCGTATTCGCCTGCCTTGAACGCCTCGAGCCGCGCGACACCTTCTCCGTAGAGCTTGTAGGCGATCCGCTCGAAGTTGTTGGTGCCCACCCGTACCGGCAGGTCGGCGCCCCAGTATGCCGGGTCGCGCCGATAGGTGATGTTCCGGCCGTTGTCGTAACGCTCGATCAGGTACGGGCCGCTGCCGATCGGCTGCTCGAACGCGAGCTGGTCGAACGGGATGCGCGAGCCGTCCGCGCGCAATCCCCACTTGTGCGAGAACACCGGTACACCGCCGGCGATCAGCGGCAGTTCGCGGTTCGCGCTGCGGAACTCGAAGCGCACGGTGGCCGGATCGACGACCACGGCCTTCGTGATCTCTGCGAAATACGCGCCGAACTGCGGCGCGGCCAGCTTGCTCTTCAGCGTATCGAACGAGAACTTGACGTCGTCGGCGGTGACACGATCGCCGTTCGAGAAACGTGCGCGCGGATTCAGGTGGAACGTGACCGAACGGCGGTCCGGCGCGATGTCGATGTCGTCGGCGAGCAGCCCGTACGCGGACGCCGGCTCGTCCGAGCTGCCGGTCGCGAGGCTCTCGAACAGCATGTCGATGCCCGGCGCGGCATTGCCGCGCATCGTGAACGGGTTGAACTTGTCGAACGACGTCAGCCGGTTCGGGTTCGCCAGCACGAGCGTGCCGCCCTTCGGCGCATCGGGGTTGACGTAGTCGAAATGCTTGAAGCCCGGCGGATATTTCGGCTCGCCGTACTGTGCAATGGCGTAGGCCGCGTGCGCAGCGGTCGCGGCCAGCACCGCTTGCAGCGCGAACACCGCGGCCGTGCGGCCGGCAGCCCGTACGGCACGCATCGCACCGGAGCGGACACGCGCGGCGGCGGCCCGGGGCGAACCCTTCGTCATAGAGGCCCTGTCGGTCGAATGAGGGTAGTAACGAGGGACGATTCTACCCATTCAAGCCGGCGAGCCAAAAGAAAACCGCCACGCGGGCGGTTTCTTCACGAGCGGATCGCGGGCGCGCGCATCAGGCGGGCGCGCCCTGCCGATCAGTGCCAGCCGTTGTGGCGGCCGTTGTCCCAGTGGCCACGATCGCCGCGATCACCCCCCCAGCCGCGGCCGTGATGGCGGTACCACTCGTCACGGCCCCAGTAGCGACGGCCGTCCCAGTAGCGGTCGCCATGCCAGCCGATCACGATGGTCGGCCCCGGCGCGTAGACAGGGGCCGGCGCGTAGACCGGCGCAGGCTGATAGACGACCGGCGGCGGAGGCGGCGGCGCATACACGGGTGCGGGCGCGACGTAGACCGGCGCCGGAACGCCGAGATTGATCCCGACATTGACTCCTGCCATTGCTGCGCCCGACACGAGCAAGGCCGTCATACCGGTCAAGAGCGAGGCAACACGCAAAGTCTTCATGGATTCCTCTTCTGGTTGTTTCATGTGTGATTCGACTATAACGGCAAGCGCCGTCTCCGCATATTTCCACTTTGTAAGAACTGATGCGCCGCATCGCAACGAGGAGCCCGCGCTAACGTCTTGTAACAATCGACGCCCGTCCTGCCCCTCGCGCCCGTTTCCTAAAACATCTTTCATCCTGGCCGGCGCCCCGCGTTAAGCGGCGCCACGCACACTGCGCGAGCCGAATCGGGCTCCCGCCGCGCTTCGGCACTTCGCTGACAGGCCGGCGCCCCGCGCCGGCGGAGAACTCGCCGATGCTGAAACTCGTCCGACTGGCGCTCGCGCGCCCCTACACGTTCATCGTCCTCGCACTGCTGATCCTGATCGCGGGGCCGCTCGCGGCGCTGCGCACGCCGACGGACATCTTCCCCGACATCCGGATTCCGGTCATCAGCGTCGTGTGGAATTACTCGGGCCTGCAGCCGGCCGACATGGCCGGGCGCATCGTCACCTACTACGAGCGCACGCTCGGCACGACGGTCAACGACGTTGCGCACATCGAGTCGCAGTCGTTCCGCAGCTTCGGGATCGTCAAGATCTTCTTCCAGCCGACCGTCGACATCCGCACCGCGACCGCGCAGGTCACGTCGATCTCGCAGACCGTGCTCAAGCAGATGCCGCCGGGCACCACGCCACCGCAGATCCTCAACTACAACGCATCGACCGTGCCCGTGCTGCAGCTGGCGCTGACGAGCGACACACTGAACGAACAGCAGCTCGGCGACTACGCGACCAACGTGATCCGGCCTCAGCTGCTGTCCGTCGCCGGTGTCGCGATTCCGTCGCCGTACGGCGGCAAGGTGCGCCAGGTGCAGATCGATCTCGACCCGCAGGCGCTGCAGGCCAAGGGGCTGTCCGCGCAGGACGTCGCGACCGCGCTGGCGCAGCAGAACCAGATCATCCCGGCCGGCACGCAGAAGATCGGCGGCTTCGAATACAACATCCGGCTCAACGACAGCCCGCTGACCATCGACCAGCTCAACGCGCTGCCGATCCGGTCCGTGAACGGCGCGGTGATCTTCATGCGCGACGTCGCGCACGTCCGCGACGGTTATCCGCCGCAGGGCAACATCGTGCGCGTCGACGGCCGTCGCGCGGTGCTGATGAGCGTGCTGAAAAGCGGCTCGGCGTCGACGCTCGACATCATCTCGGGCGTCAAGGCGCAGTTGCCGCGCATCGAGGCGACCCTGCCGCCGTCACTCAGGCTCGTCGTGATGGGCGACCAGTCCGTGTTCGTCAAGGGCGCCGTGAGCGGCGTGGCGCGCGAAGGCCTGATCGCCGCCGCGCTCACGTCCGCGATGATCCTGCTGTTCCTCGGCAGCTGGCGCTCGACGCTGATCATCGCCGCCTCCATTCCGCTCGCGGTGCTGGCCGCGATCGCGGCGCTCGCGGCCGCGGGCGAGACGCTCAACGTGATGACGCTCGGCGGACTCGCGCTCGCGGTCGGCATTCTCGTCGACGATGCCACCGTCACGATCGAGAACGTCAACTGGCACCTCGAACAGGGCAAGAACGTGCGCGATGCGATCCTCGACGGCGCGTCGCAGATCGTCGCGCCGGCCTTCGTGTCGCTGCTGTGCATCTGCATCGTGTTCGTGCCGATGCTGCTGCTCGATGGCGTGGCCCGCTTCCTGTTCGTGCCGATGGCCGAAGCCGTGATCTTCGCGATGATCGCGTCGTTCGTGCTGTCGCGCACGTTCGTGCCGATGATGGCCCGTTACCTGTTGAAGCCGCATGCCGCGCATCCGGAAGCCGTGCTCGCGCCACACGGCGCGCCGTTCCCGCCGCCGCACTCGCGCAATCCGCTCGTCGCGTTCCAGCAGGGGTTCGAACGCCGCTTCGCCGCGTTGCGCGCCGGCTACCGCACGGTGCTCGGCCTCGCACTCGCCCATCGCGCACGCTTCGTCGCGTTGTTCCTGGCCGCGGTCGCGGTGTCGTTCGTGCTGGTGCCGTGGCTCGGCCGCAATTTCTTCCCGTCGGTCGACGCGGGCGAAATCGCGATCCACGTGCGCGCACCGATCGGCACGCGCATCGAGGAAACGGCCGCCTTGTTCGACCACGTCGAGCAGACGGTGCGCCGCGTCGTGCCGCCGCGCGCGGTCGCGAGCATCGTCGACAACATGGGGCTGCCGAACAGCGGGATCAACCTCACGTACAGCAACAGCGGCACGATCGGCCCGCAGGACGGCGACATCCTCGTGTCGCTCACGGGCGACCACGCGCCGACGGCCGACTACGTCAAGCAGTTGCGTACGGTGCTGCCGCGCACGTTTCCCGGCGCGACGTTCTCGTTCCTGCCCGCCGACATCGTGAGCCAGATCCTCAACTTCGGCGCGCCCGCCCCGATCGACGTGCAGGTGACGGGCCCCGACCGTGCCGCCAACCGCGCCTATGCCACCGCGCTGTTGCGGCGTATCCGCCGCGTGCCCGGGGTTGCCGACGCGCGTGTCCAGCAGGCGTCGACCTATCCGCAGTTCACGGTATCGGTCGACCGCACGCGTGCCGCGCAACTCGGCATCACCGAGCAGGATGTCACCAATGCCGTGGTGGCGAGCCTGTCCGGCACGAGCCAGGTGTCGCCGACCTACTGGCTCGATCCACACAACGGCGTGTCGTATCCGATCGTCGCGCAGACGCCCCAGTACCGGATGACGTCGCTGTCGGACCTGCGCGCGCTGCCCGTCACGGGCCGCACGGGCGCGCCGCAACTGCTCGGCGGTCTCGCGACGATCGTGCGCGGACAGACCGACGCGGTCGTGTCGCACTACGACATCGCACCGCTGTACGACATCTTCGCGACGACGCAGGATCGCGATCTCGGTGCGGTCAGCGCCGACATCGAACGCGTGCTGCGCGACAGCGCGGCCGGCTTGCCCAAGGGATCGCGCGTCACCGTGCGCGGCCAGGTACAGACGATGAACAGCGCATTCGGCGGGCTGCTCGCGGGCCTCGCCGGCGCGATCCTGCTGATCTACCTGCTGATCGTCGTCAACTTCCATTCGTGGCGCGACGCATTCGTGATCGTGAGCGGCCTGCCCGCGGCGCTCGCCGGCATCGTCTGGATGCTGTTCGTCACGCGCACGCCGCTGTCGGTGCCGGCACTGACGGGCGCGATTCTGTGCATGGGGGTCGCGACCGCGAACAGCATCCTCGTCGTGACCTTCGCGCGCGAACGGCTCGCGCATACCGCCGACGCGGCCGTCGCCGCGCTCGAGGCCGGCTTCACGCGCTTTCGGCCCGTGATGATGACCGCGCTCGCGATGATCATCGGCATGGCGCCGATGGCGCTCGGTCTCGGCGACGGCGGGGAGCAGAACGCGCCGCTCGGCCGCGCGGTCATCGGCGGCCTGCTGTGCGCGACCGTCGCGACGCTGGTGTTCGTGCCCGTCGTGTTCAGCCTCGTCCACCGGCGCGATCGCGCGCCTCGTTCCGAATCCCTGCCCCTCACTCCGGGAGAACAACATGTCCACTGAATTCGACGTCCGCCCCCCTGGCACGCCGCGCTATCTGAAACCGCTCGCGATCGCGGGCGCCGTCGCCGCGCTCGCCGTCGCGGCGGCCGGACTCGTCGCACGCATGCACGATGCGCACGCGGTGGCCGCCTGGACCGTGCAACAGGCGATCCCGACCGTCGCGACGGTGGCACCGCAGCCGGCCGGGGCCGACGCGCTGGTGCTGCCGGGCCGGCTCGACGCGTACGTCGACGCGCCGATCTACGCGCGCGTGCCCGGCTATCTGCACGCGTGGTATGCCGACATCGGCGCGCATGTGAAGGCCGGCCAGTTGCTTGCGTCGATCGACACGCCCGATCTCGACCAGCAGTTGCAGCAGGCACGCGCCGACCTTCAAAGCGCCACGGCGAACGAACGGCTTGCGGCCGTCACGGCCGCCCGCTGGGCCGAGATGCTCGCACAGGATTCCGTCTCGCAGCAGGAAGCGGACGAGAAACGCAGCGACCTCGACGCCAAACGCGCGGCCGTCGCGGCAAGCACCGCCAACGTGCGACGGCTCGAAGCGCTCGAGTCGTTCAAGCGGCTCACCGCGCCGTTCGACGGCATCGTGACGGCCCGCAAGACCGATGTCGGCGCGCTGATCGATGCAGGCAGCGGCAACGGCGCCGAGCTCTTCACCGTCTCGGATGCGCGGCGGCTGCGACTGTACGTCCACGTCCCGCAAGACGACGCCGCCGCGATCCGCACTGGCATGCGTGTCGCGCTGACGGTCCCCGAGCGCCCCGGCATGACGTTCGACGCCACGCTCGCCGATTCCGCGCAATCGATCGACCCGGCCTCCGGCACGCTGCTCGCGCAATTCTCGATCGCCAACCCGGCGGGCACGCTGTTCCCGGGCGAATACGCGCAGGTGCGGATCGCGATGCCCGGCGCCGCGCATGCGCTGACGATTCCGGCCAGCACGCTGATCTTCCGCCACGACGGGCTGCAAGTTGCCGTGCTCGATGCAAGCGGGCATGCGCGGCTGCGCAACGTATCGATCGCGACCGATCTCGGCACGCGCGTCGAGATCGCGTCGGGGCTCGCGGCTGGCGACCGCGTGATCGACAATCCGCCCGATTCGCTCGCGGACGGCGATCCCGTGCGACTCGCCAGCGCCGCGACGACGGAGCGTGCGCATGGCTGACCGTCTGCTCGCTGTATGCCTGGGCAGTGTCGCGCTGCTCGCCGGCTGCTCGCTGGCGCCGACCTATCGCGCGCCGGCCGTTCCCGTGCCGACCGCGTTTCGCGAAACGGGGGCATGGGTCGATGCCGCACCGGCCGATCGCCTGCCACGTGACGGCTGGTGGCGCGTGTACGGCGACGCGACACTCGACCGGCTCGAACCGCTCGTGGCATGCGCGAATCCCGACCTGGCCGCCGCCGTCGCGCGGCACGACGAAGCCGCCGCGCTGTTCGACGAGGCGCATGCGGCATTGCTGCCGACCGTGGGTATCGATGCCGAGACCGACCGCGACCGTCAGTCAGCGCGCCGCCCGCTGCGCGGCAGCGGCCAGCCTGACACCTATGAGTCGAACACGCTCGAAGCGGGATTCGACTACGACGTCGATCTGTGGGGCAAGGTCCGCAACACGGTCGCGGCCGGCCGCGACGACGCGCAGGCGGCCGACGACGACCTCGCGTCGGTCCGGCTCAGCCTGCAGGCCGGCGTCGCCAGCACCTACTTCGACCTCGCGGGACTCGACCGTGAAGCGGACACGCTCGCGCAAACGATCGACACGTACCGCCGTGCATGGCAACTGACGGTCAGCCGCCATCGCGGCGGCCTCGCGTCGGGGCTCGACGTGTCGCGTGCGCAAACCCAACTCGCACTTGCGCAAGCGCGCGCGTCCGACATCGCGGCCCGTCGCGCGCTCGACGAGCATGCGATCGCGGCACTCGTCGGCGCATCCGCGTCGACGTTCTCGCTGCCGCCCGCTGCGGCGCTGCCGGGCGTGCCGTCGATTCCGACCGGGCTCGCATCGACGCTGCTCGAACGCCGGCCGGACGTCGCCGCCGCCGAACGCCGCGTCGCGGCCGCGAACGCGCGGATCGGCGTCGCACGCGCCGCCTACTTCCCGGACCTGTCGCTCGGCCTCGACGCCGGCTTCCAGAGCAATACGTTTTCGCCGTGGCTCGCTGCGCCAAACGAGATCTGGTCGATCGGACCGCGTCTCGCCATGACGCTGTTCGACGGCGGACGGCGTGCCGCCGGCGTACGCAACGCGCGTGCGCAGTTCGACGAACAGGGCGCACGCTATCGCGCCGTCGTGCTGCAGGCGTTCCGCCAGGTCGAGGACGATCTTGCGCAGTTGCACCGCCTCGGCGACGAATCGGACCAGGACGACGCGGCGCTCGTCGCGGCGCGGCATTCGCTTGCGCTGGCGATGTCGCGCTATCGCGACGGCGCGGTCAGCTATCTCGACGTGGTCACCGCGCAGACGACCGAACTCGATACGCAGATCGCGTCGCTCGACGTCGACGCCCGACGCCTGCAGGCATCCGTCGGGCTCGTACGCGCGCTCGGCGGCGGCTGGCACGACGCGCGTTCATGAACGTTTCTTCATCGGCACGCCGGGCGCCCGCAGGGGCGCACCCGATAACGTGTTTCAGGCCGGCATCGCATCCGCGACACCGGCCTTCGACCTTCGACAAGGATCACGCCATGAAGACATTGATGTTCGCCACCGCCCTTTCCGCGCTCTGCATCGCGCTGCCCGGCCGGGCCAGCGCGACGCAGCCCGACACCGCGGCTGCACCGCAGACGGTCGCCGCGACCGCGACCGCGCCGTTGTCGTCGCAACAACCGGCATGGAACCCACGGCCGGCAACGCCGCTGACACGCGCGCAAGTCTATCGCCAGCTCGTCCGCGCCGAACGCGACGGCCAGCTCGCGCAGCTCAACCGCGAACTCTATTCGCACTGACCGCACGCAATCGAACATGCCGCGCGACGCGCGGCATGCGTGCCATCCTCAAGCGCGACGCGATCCCGCGTCGTCATCCGCCCGCGTCGAACCTGAACCCGAATCGCGCGACCGTCTCGATACGCGCGGAAAAGGCATGCGCGGCCAGCTTGCGCCTCAACCGCACGACCAGCGCGTTGACCGTCTCGGGTTCGACATCGGCATCGCCCCACGCATAACGCAACACGGCATCGCGCCCGACCGGCCGCCCCGATTCGCGCAGCAGGCATTCGACGAGACGGAATTCCCGTGTGCTGAGCGCCAGCCGCCGGCCAGGCTCTTCGAGTGCGCGCGTGGTCGCGTCGAGCCGGACCGACTCGCGCATCGCGATGACGCCCGTGCGGCGCCACAGCGCCCGCAACCGCTCATGCAGTTCCACGAACGAACACGGATGCGCCAGACACACGTCGCAGCCGGCCTGCAGCATCTGCGCGCGCTGCGCGGCTGTCGCGCCGGCCACGATCGTCGCAATCGTCGCGCCTTCGGCCGATGCGGCGAGTCGCGGCAGTGCATCGAGGATCGCCGGGCCGGCAGCCGTGTCGGACGCCACGATCACGATGGCATCGAACCGCTCCTGCGTCGCCACGAAGCAGCCGTCGCGCCATCCGTCGACGCGCTCGACGCCATGCGTGCTCTCGCGAAATGCCTTGTCGAGCCGCGTGGCTTCCGGGTTCGGCGGGGAAATCAGCAGGATGCGCATCGACGGTTCCCTGACGCCGTCATGCGAGCGAGCGCGGCCAGCACTCGACCGTGATCGCCGCACCAGCCAGTGGCGCATCGCCGATTCGCAACTCGAAGCCGTGCACGCGCATCACCGCCGAGACGATGCTCAGTCCCAGTCCCGAGCCGCTCACATGCCGCGTGCGCTCGCCACGATAGAAGCGCTCGAGCACCGCGTCGCGCTCGTCGGGCGGGATGCCGGGCCCGGTGTCTTCGAACCGCACGAGCGGCCCGCTCGGTGTCGCATGGAGCGCCACGCGCACGCGCCCGCCTGGCGGCGTGAACTTGATCGCGTTGTCCGCAAGATTGCTGAACGCCTCGAACAGCAATGCGCGATCGCCATGAATACGGTCGACCGGTGTCGCGTCGAGCTCGAACGACACGTCGACGGCTTCGGCCAGCGGTTCGTAGAGCTCGCAGACGTCGCGCAGCAACACCGTGACGTCGACCGCGGCGAAGCCGCCGCGCCGGCTCAGCGTGCCGATCTCGGAGATGCGCAGCATTGCGCGAAAGCGCTCGAGCAACCGGTCGGTCTCGTCGCGCGCCGACGCGAGCAGTGCCGACGACGCAGGGTCGTCCGCGCAAAACGGCTGCTCCGCGAGCCGGGCCAGCATCGTGTGCACGCGGGCGAGCGGCGTGCGCAGATCGTGCGCGATACCGTCGCAGGTATGACGCACCTCGCCCATCAGCCGCTCGACTTCGTCGAGCATGTGGTTCACGAGATGCGCGAGCAGATCGAGTTCGTCATGGCGTCCGACCGGCAGCCGCTTGCCGAGATCGCCCTCGGCGATCTGCCGCGTGACGCGCCGGATCGCGGCGACGCGACGCATCTGCCGCATGCCGAGCATGCTGCCGCCCGCGATGCCCGCGATCAGGATCATCACGCCGCCGATCACGAGCCCGCGGATCGCGACATCGCGGATCTGGATGAAATGCGACAGGTCGCGCGCGACCACCAGCGTCATCCCGTTGTCGCGGCGTACGGCCATCGCGCGCGTGATCGGCGCGGGCTGGCCGTCGAGCGGCGCAAGCGTGCGGTTCAGCGTGCGCCCGTCGCGATCCGTGCGCAGCACCGGCAGCGTTGCAATGTCCCCGGCCACGCGGCGCCCGTTCGCGTCGAACAGCCCGTAGAAGCTGGTATGCATGTGCTCGTGCTCGAGCCGCCGATGGATCGCGAGCGGCAGCTCGGCATCGGGAATCGAATCGAAATAGATCAGTTGCCACGCGAGCACTTCGTCGGTGTCGCGCGTCATCGTGTGCGTCGCGGCCACGCTGATCACGCCCGCGAGCAGCAGCAGCGAAACCGAGAAGATCGCCGCATACGCGCACAGCCAGCGAAACGTCGTCGTGTGCCAGCGGCGCGTGAAGTTCGCCGCGCGAGCCGCATCCATCCTGGCCTCCGTCACGCGAGCATGTAGCCCGAGCCGCGCACCGTCTGGATCATCGGGTTCGCGCCGGGCGGATCGATCTTCTTGCGCAACCGGCCCATGTGGACGTCGATCAGGTTGGTGCCGGGATCGAAGTGATAGCCCCACACGGTTTCGAACAGCATCGTGCGCGTGATCGTCTGGCCCGCATTGCGCATCATGAATTCGAGCACGCGGAATTCGGTCGGCAACAGCGGAATCTCGTCGGCCCCGCGACGCGCGCAGCGCGAAATGAGGTCGAGCTCGAGCGCACCGACCTTCAACAGCGTCTGCTGCGGCACGCCCGACGCCTGCCGGCGACGCAGCAGCACCTCGATGCGGGCGCTCAGCTCGCCGGAATCGAACGGCTTCGTCAGGTAATCGTCGCCGCCCGCGCGCAACCCGCGGATGCGCTCGTCGACATCGCCGAGCGCGCTCAGCATCAGCACCGGCGTATCGATGCCGACCGTGCGCATCGCGGTCAGGATCGCGAGGCCGTCCGCGCCCGGCAGCATCCGGTCGAGCGTGATCGCGTCGTACGATGCGCTCATCGCGCGCAGCATGCCTTCGCGGCCGTTGTCGATCCACTCGACCTCGAACCCGCGCGCGGTCAGTTCGCCGACGATTTCGTTCGCGGTCACCGCATCATCCTCGACCGTCAGTACTCGCATGGTTGCCCTCGCAATGAACGTCATGACGGGCGCACGCCATGCGCCCGCGACTATCGTAGACGACCCGGTCGCCGTCCGGCGTTACATGAAAATTGCTTCATCCAGCCCCTCGGCGCACGGGTAAAAGATGTTTCATCCGGGCGTCGCCCGCCCCGTCGCGGGTGCCGCCTACGCTGACGTCATGCGGCATCGGGCCGCGAAACCAGGAGCCACCGGATGAAACTGTCGACTACCGTCGCCTGCATGCTGCTCGCATGCGCCAGCACCGCCGCGTTCGCGGCACCTCACCTGACGCCGCAGGAATGCAACGCTTACCCGTTCGTCCACACCGGCCACGACGTCACGCGTACCGACCTCGTGCGCGAACTGACCGAACTCGAACAGGTCGGCTACGATCCCGCGCACGCGAGCCCCTACTACCCCGACGATCTCGACGGTGCGAAGCATCGGCTCGCCGCCGAGTACCGTGCGGACTGCACGCATGCGCTGACGGCCGATGCCGGCACCCCGCACTGACCCCGCTGCCCGGCGCATCCCGGCCGGAAAAAACAAAAAGGCGGCACTCGCGTGCCGCCTTTTGTTCATGAAAGCGCATGGAATTCGACCGCTGCGCCGCGATGCCGCTCAGCGCGACATCATGTTCATGCTGACGTTGTGCATCACCCACAGCGTGCCGATGATCAGGATCGCCGCGGTCAGCACCGTGTAGCTGAACGCCATCACGTTCCAGCGCTGGCCCGACGAGCCGTTCATGTGCAGGAAGTACACGAGGTGCACGACGATCTGCACGAACGCGAGCACGGCAAGCGCGATCAGCGACGCGTGCGGCGACAGCACGCCGCCCATCACGAGGCCGAACGACGCGGCCGTGAGCAGCACCGACAGGATGAAACCGGCGAAGTAGCCGCCGACGCTGCCGTGCCCTTCTTCGAGTTGAGACGAATGCGAATGGGCCATTTAGATCACGCTCGCGAGATAGACAAAGGAAAACACGCAGATCCACACGATGTCGAGGAAGTGCCAGAAGAGGCTCAGGCACGTCAGGCGTCGCAGGTCGCGATCGGTCAGGTCGCCGCCGCGGAACACGATCTGCCCGGCGAGCACGATCATCCACAGCAGGCCGGCCGTCACGTGCAGCCCGTGCGTGCCGACCAGCGTGAAGAACGCCGACAGGAACGCGCTGCGTTGCGGGCCCGCGCCTTCCGCGATCAGGTGCGAGAACTCGCGCAGTTCCATCGCGAGGAACGCCGCGCCGAGCACGAACGTCACCGCGAGCCACGCGAGCAGCGCACCGCGCCGCTGCTTGTACGCCGCGAGCATCGCGAAACCGTACGTGATGCTCGACAGCAGCAGCGCGGCGGTTTCCACCGCGACGCCCGGAATGTCGAACAGGTCTTTCGCGGTCTGGCCGCCCGCATACTGGTGGCCGAGCACCGCGAACGTCGCGAACAGCGCCGCGAAGATCACGCAGTCGGTCATCAGGTACAGCCAGAACCCGAACACCGAGTGCGACGGCGGATGGTCGTCGTGCTCGAGCAGGGTTGCGCTCAAGGTTTTCTGCAACATCAGTTGGCCTCCAGTTCCACGTCGTCGACGCGCGCAGCCACGCGCTTCGTCGGCTGCTTGTCTTCGATCTTCCGCACCGTCGACGCGGGGATGTAATAGCCGTCGTTATCGCGCGAGCTGTAGATCACGAGCGTCGCGATGATCCCGACGAGCCCGCCGATCGCCATCCACCAGATGTGCCACACCAGCGCGAAGCCGAGCACCAGGCTGAAGATCGCGATCACGAGACCCGCGCAGGTATTCGACGGCATGTGGATGTCGCGAATCGACGCCGGGTTCGGCCGGCCTTCGCCGCGTGCCTTCATGTCCGCATACGCGTCGAGCGTGCGCACCTGCGGGATCACCGCGAAGTTGTAGTCGGCCGGGGGCGACGAGGTTGCCCATTCCAGCGTGCGGCCACCCCACGGATCGCCCGTCGTGTCGCGGTACTCGGGCAGGTTGCGGTTACGGATGCTGACCACCAGTTGCAGCAGCTGGCAGGCGATGCCGATCGCGATCAGCACGGCGCCGAACGCGGCGACCAGCAGCCACGGATGCCAGGCCGGGTTGTCGTAGTGGTTGATCCGGCGCGTCATGCCCATGAAGCCGAGCACGTAGAGCGGCACGAATGCAACGTAGAAACCGATCTGCCAGAACCAGAACGCGGCCTTGCCGAGCTTCTCGTTCAGCTTGAAGCCGAACGCCTTCGGGAACCAGTAGTTGAAGCCCGCGAGATAACCGAACAGCACGCCGCCGATGATCACGTTGTGGAAGTGCGCGATCAGGAACAGGCTGTTGTGCAGCACGAAGTCCGCGCCGGGAATCGCCATCATCACGCCGGTCATGCCGCCGAGCGTGAACGTGACCATGAAGCCGATCGTCCACAGCACGGGCGTCGTGAATTCGATCCGGCCGCGATACATCGTGAACAGCCAGTTGAACACCTTCACGCCGGTCGGGATCGCGATGATCATCGTCATGATGCCGAAGAACGCGTTCACGTTCGCACCCGAGCCCATCGTGAAGAAGTGGTGCAGCCACACGAGGAACGACAGCACCATGATCGCGCAGGTCGCATACACCATCGTCTTGTAGCCGAACAGCGGCTTCTTCGCGAACGTCGCGATGACTTCCGAGAAAATGCCGAACGCCGGCAGGATCAGGATGTACACCTCAGGGTGACCCCATGCCCAGATCAGGTTCAGGTACAGCATCGCGTTGCCGCCGGCTTCATTCGTGAAGAAGTGCATGCCGAGGTAACGGTCGAGGCCGAGCAGCGCGAGCGTCGCGGTCAGGATCGGGAACGACGCCATGATCAGCACGTTCGTGCAGAGCGCGGTCCACGTGAACACCGGCATCTTCATCAGCGTCATGCCCGGCGCGCGCATCTTGATGATCGTCACGAAGAAGTTCACGCCGGTCAGCAGTGTGCCGACGCCCGAGATCTGCAGCGCCCACAGGTAGTAGTCGACCCCTACCCCCGGACTGAACTGCAGCTCCGACAGCGGCGGATACGCGAGCCAGCCGGTCTGCGCGAATTCACCGATCACGAGCGAAACGTTGATCAGGATCGCGCTGACGGCCGTCATCCAGAACGAGAGCGAGTTGATGAACGGGAATGCGACGTCGCGCGCGCCGATCTGCAGCGGCACGATCAGGTTCATCAGGCCGACCATGAACACCATCGCCATGAAGAAGATCATGATCACGCCGTGAGCCGTGAAGACCTGGTCATAGTGGTGCGGCGGCAGGTAGCCGGGCCCGTTGTACGCGAGCGCGAGCTGCATGCGCATCATGATCGCGTCGGCGAAGCCGCGCAGCAGCATGATCAGCGCGACGATGATGTACATCACGCCGAGTCTCTTGTGGTCGACCGTGGTCAGCCATTCCGTCCACAGCCATTTCCACCGGCCGGTGATCGTCAGCGCGGCGAGAATGCCCAGCACGACCAGCCCCATGAAGGCACCGGCCCCCATGATGATGGGCTGATCGAACGGGATCGCCGAGAGTGTGAGTTTGCCGAACATGCGTTACCCCTTCGTGCCGCAGGCGGCGTCCTTCAGGTCGAGGACGTGGCCATCGTTGTATTTCGCGATGATGTTGTGGAAGAGTCGCGGATCGACCGACGAGAAGTAGCGCACGGGCGCCTTCTCGCTCGGTTGCGCGACGGTGCCGTACACGGTCGCGTCGAGCCGGTCCGGCGACGCCTTCACCTTCTGCACCCATGCATCGAACTGTTCGCGTGGCTCGGCGAGCGTGCGGAACTTCATGTCGGAGAAGCCGCGGCCGCTGAAGTTGGCGGACGTGCCCGCGTAGTTGCCGGGCTCGTCGGCGATCAGGTGCAGGCGCGTCTGCATGCCGGCCATCGCGTAGACCTGGCCGCCGAGCTGCGGAATGAAGAACGAGTTCATCACCGAATCCGACGTGATGCGGAAGTTCACCGGCGTGCCGACCGGAATCGCGAGCTGGTTCACCGACGCGATGCCGAGTTCCGGATAGATGAACAGCCACTTCCAGTCGAGCGCGACGACCTCGACGTCGATCGGCTTCACCGACGACTCGAGCGGCTTGTACGGGTCGAGCTCGTGCGTGGTCTTCCACGTGAGCACGGCGAGGAACAGGATGATCAGCGTCGGCACCGTCCAGATCACGACCTCGATCGCGGTCGAGTGCGACCAGTTCGGCGCGTAGGTGGCGTTGCGGTTCGACGCGCGGTAACGCCACGCGAACCACAGCGTGAGCAGGATCACCGGAATGACGACGATCAGCATCGCCCAGGTGGACGTTGCGATCAGCGCCTTTTCGGCAGCGCCCACGCTTCCTTTCGGATTTAGTACATCTAAATTACAGCCTGACAGGCTCAAAGCCGCGCCGATCGACATCAGCGCCACTCCGCCTTTTGAAGCTTTTCTTTTCATCACACAGCCCGAGGGTCATTGAATCCGTTTGCGTACGCCCGATGCGCATTCGATCCACGAAAGTGGCCGAATCATACGTCGCGCGAGTGCGATGAAAAACCAGCTAATGCGGAAAATCATCATTGCAGAATCTGCCGTGAGACAGATTGTCGCGGGGCAATTTCACGCAGCCGAAAGCGGGCCCGGCGCTGCCTGCGCCGGACCGCGATCGATGCGCGTGCAACGACCGCACCGCCGTGCGATGCGCCCCGCTCGCGCGACGTGCCGCGCTCAGATGCGCGTCGACGCCATGTACGACGGCTGCGGCTGCGCAGGGCCATCCCCGGTCGGCAGCTTCGAATGGCTCGCGTCTTCGATCAGCCTGCCGACGGTCGGATCGATCGCATCGGTGAACGGCTTCGGATCGATGCCGACCGCCAGCACGACCAGTGCGAGCGACGCAAACATCACGATCTCGCGCCGGTTCAGGTCGGCGAGCTTCGCGATTCGCTGGCTTGCGACCTTGCCGAACACGACGCGCTTGAGCATCCACAGCGTGTACGACGCGCTGAGGATCAGCGTCAGCGCCGCGATGGCGCCGATCCAGAAATTGAAGCGGATCGCGCCCATGATGACCATGAACTCGCCGACGAACCCCGACGTGCCCGGCAGGCCGACGTTGGCCATCGCGAACAGCACCGTGAAGGTCGCGAAGCGCGGCATCACGCCCGCCACACCGCCGTACGCGGCGATCTCGCGCTGCTTCGTGCGATCGACGAGCACGTTCACGCACAACAGCATCGCGCCCGCGACGAAGCCGTACGACACGAGCTGCACGATCGCACCTTCGACGCCGATCCGGTTGAACAGGAACAGCCCGAGCGTCACGATCCCCATGTGCGCGACCGTCGAATACGCGAGCAGCTTGCCGAGATCGGTCTGCGCGAGCGCGATCAGGCTGGCATAGACGATCGCGAACAGCGACAGCGCGATCACGGCCGGTGCGAAGAAGTGGCTCGCATCGGGCGTGACCGGCAACGCGAAGCGCAGGAACCCGTAGCCGCCGAGCTTGAGCATCGCGAGCATCAGCGCGGCGCCGGTCGGGCCGTCGGTGTAGACGTCGCTCAGCCACGTGTGGACCGGCCACATCGGCACCTTGACCGCGAACGCGGCGAAGAAGCCGAGGAACACCAGCAACTGCGGTGCGAAGCCGAGCTGCAGCGTGCGCCACACGGCCATGTCGAACGTATGCGACTGCGCGTACAGGTACAGCATCGCCATCAGCAGCATCAGCGAGCCGGCGAACGAGATGAAGAAGAACTTCACGGCCGCGTACACGCGACGCTCCCGCCCCCACGTACCGATCAGCAGGTAAAGCGGGATCAGCGTCGCCTCGAAGAAGATGAAGAACAGCAGCCCGTCCTGTGCGACGAACACACCGACCATCAGCCCCGACAGGATCAGGAACGACGCGTAGTACTGCGCGACACGCACCGTGACCGACTCCCACGACGCCACCACCACCACGAGCGTCGTGAACGCGGTCAGCACGACGAGCCACAGCGACGCGCCGTCGATGCCGACCCGCCATCCGGAATTGAACGCCGCCAGCCAGTTGCGGCTTTCGACGAATTGCATCGCAGCCGAGTGCGCATCGAAACCGGCGACCAGCGGAACGACCGCCGCCAGCCCCACCAGCGCGCCGACGAGCGCAATCAGCCGCGTTCGACGTGGATGTTGATCGGAACCGGCGCGCAGCAGGCACGCGCCGAACAGGATCGGAGCCCAGATGGCCAGGCTCAGGAAGGGGAAATCATGCATGTCAACTAGGCCTTGATGAAGTCGCGCACTGCATCGGGGACAGGCGAGACGAAAGGAACGAAATCAAATCGACAGATAGATTTCGTGAATCGCCAGTGTTGGCAAAATGTAAAGCGACATCATCGGAAAACTTGACGCCGCTCAAACGCGATCGGGTTAACCAGCATAAGGCGATTGATTATTTTCTGCATCGCAGCAATGCGCAGATTTTTGGCGTCAGCCTAGGACCATGATTTTTATGAGTAATTTTTTGTATTGCCCGACGAGGACGATCGCGAAAAACGACGCAGCGCCGCATTTTTGACGTCGGCGTGCCATTTCGGAGGGTCGGAATGCGCTTGTTGGTGCCCGGCAGGACGGCGAGCATATGGCGCCGAATCCTTACATCAATACTTTCATTTATATTTCATTTTGCCTTACACGATGCAGGTCGAGCGAATGGTCGCTACGCCCGCATCCTTCACTTTCCAACCGCGATCATGGATGACTCGAGCGGCCCCATATGTGCGTCGTCACCGTGCGATGGCGGTCGTGTTGCGCGGGAAAATGGACAACGCGAGCGTCATCGCATCGACGATATTGCGCCCGTCGAGCATGTAGTTTGCGGCGGGCGGAGCCGACTTCGGCGCCGGCGTCGTGACGATCGCCTTGCGTCGCCACGCGCGACATCCTGCAATGCGCGCGAGTGGAGTACGACGGAGAACGTTTCGAGCGCGAGCAGCAATGCGCCCTGCGCCATCGCGACAAGTGGCGCGATGACTTTGAATCCCGCATCAACCTGACAGCCGCTCGCCAAGCGCCAACAAGAAGTCGGCGGCAAGCCGGGTGCGCGCAGAGGCTTGGCGAGCTTTCTCGTAGACCACCGACAAAGGGGCGCCGACACTCTTGAAGTCGCCGAGGACAGGAACAAGTCGCCCCGCGGCCAACGACGACGCGACGACATAATACGGAGCTTGCAAGATACCGCCCCCGGCTTCCGACAACGACAGGAGCGCTGACGCATGGTCGCTGGCCAACGGCCCCACGGGGAAATGGCGGTACTGATCCCCGCCACGAACAAACGTCCAGTCTCGGAATTGTCCGCTGTTGACCATCACATAACGCAGACAGACATGGTCGACCAGGTCGTCTGGCGTATCGGGCACACCCCGCGACTGCAGGTAGGCCGGCGAAGCGACCGTCACGAAGCGATGGGCGGGCAACGGGCGCGCCACCAGTCGGGAGTCAGGCACTTCTCCCAACATCACGGCCAGGTCGAAACGCTCGGCCGTCATGTCAACGTGACGATCCGTCAGGGCCAGTTCGATATCCAGCCCGGGATGTGCGCTCAGCCATTCACCGAGCGCAGGCGCCAGCACATACTGGCCGAAACTCACCGGGACGCAGAGCCGCAACTTGCCCCGCCATGGTTGCGACGCACCCGCAAGCCTGCTGCGAGCGTCCTCGATGTCCGTCATTCCCTGGCGGCAGACTGCAAAGAACAGCTCGCCATCCCCGGTCAAGGTGATCTGCCGCGGCGAACGGTGAAACAGCCGAACCCCCAGTTCAGCTTCGAGGCGTGCGACCGCCTTGCTCACGGCTGAGGGGCTGAGCTGAAGCAACCGTGCAGCACGCGTGAAATTGCCGGCCTCGGCAGCCCGGACAAAGGTGCTGATATCGGTAAATGGATCCACTCTGCCATTCCCTCAATTCACAATAAGTCTGAATTCTAAGGCCTTATCGTGACACTGGTTCATCCCTATAGTCGAACCCTCACTGATTGAAGAGGGGGTAGACATGTTGAAATTCACGCAAAGCTGGTTCTCGCGACTGTTCTTGTTGTCCGCCATGGCAACCGACGCCAGTGAGGCAGCCCCTCCATCGTCGCAGCCTGAAGTCAGCGTTGCCGCAGCTGCACGCCAACCGATACCCAACGTGCCGAACGACGGTCGATCCGCGCTGCTCATGATCGAATTTGTCAACGAATGGCTTGCTCCGGAAGGCAAATTGAGGCGGCTGATCAAGGATGAGCATCCGTTCTCCCAGTCGCAGGAAGCCGCCAAGCTTGCGCTGGCGGCAGCACGTCAAGCGGGCATGCCCGTGATTCACGCGACGCTGCAGATGTCCTCGGACTACCGAGAGTTGGGGCGTGCTCGATTCGGTCTGCGTGGCGCAATTCAAAAGGCCGGCACCTGGCAGAAGCAAGATAGCGGTTGGCAGTTCCATGGGCCGTATGCCCCGCTCGAAAATGAATTCGTTGTCAGCGGACGGGCGGGCGCCAGCGCTTTTTCCGCTTCCGACCTGGACAACTATCTGCGTGGCCAGGGCATCACACGGCTGTACCTTGCAGGCTATGCCACCCATGTATGCATTGAGTCGACCCTGCGCGCCGCGCACGATCTCGGCTATGAACCGATCGTGCTGAGTGATGCCACCGCGGCGTTCACCGACCAACAGCAACAACACGTGTTGAATGAGGTCGTCCATCATTTCGGCTGGGCCATGTCGACTCGCGTGTTCGTCGACAGTGTGTCTTGAAGCAGCCACCGCTTTGATAGTCGTTTTGATCGTTGTCGATCCGAGCCAAAAAACAAAACCCGGGAAGACCACAATCTTCCGGGGTTCAGCCGCCGTTACTGGCGGATACGGGGTCACACATACAAGAGTTGGAAAATTACCAGAAGATCAAGAATATCCCCACTCCGCACCCGCTGCGGAATAAAGGTGACTCGAGACGCCCATCGGGGCTGTCCATGCTCATGGACTTGCCAAGCGCCATCAGCACGGATCTCTCGTACGGACACTGAGTTCAAGGCCAACTGATCAGCCGCACCAAAACAGAAAGCACCCATCAGGGTGCTTTCTGTTTTGGAATTCCATTTTTCAATATGTGTGGTCGGATTTTATTGACCTGACCTTCTTGATGAAGCTCCACGGAATGAGGCCCGTGAGATATAAAAGTGCTGCTGGAACTAAGGCTAGCGAGCCACCCCTGGAGAAAGACACAAGAAGGAAGATTGTGCCGAGCGCCAAAGAAAAAAACAACAACGAATAGAATACCCCAAGCCCCTGACGGAATGTTTGCCCGTCAGATTGAGTAATCCCAATAATTATGTTTCTTGAAAACCAGCGCTCTATCCACAGCTTAACGGTGCCGCGGTCAATTTGACCATGCAAAACGCGGTCAAACTTCATGTCAATCCGAACATTGTTGATTTGCTGATTTCCGATTTTCAGGTAGGTGTATTTTTTCCACCGCCCATCAGCGCTGCTCACGCCACCTTCTATCAAACTCCCCTCATAGACCTGCATGCTCACCCCCGATACATATTGCGCAAAGAACGGGAACCATAAATTTAGCGATGGTTCGCCGTCTACGTGGATGCATAGTCACTTAAAGGAAATTTTTTTGATAGCTATAAGTTCTTATAGGTTTCGTGGTTACGGCTGGATCAGCCTGAGACTGATTGCCTTGGCGACAGCCTGACGCCTGTTTGTGGCTTGAAGTTTGTTTTTGGCATTCGTCAAATGGAAGACCACCGTCGGCTCCGAAATAGACAAGATGTTGCCGATCTCCCACGAAGTTTTCCCTTGTGCCGCCCAGAGTAGGCACTCTTTTTCCCGTTTGGTCAAAGCTCGGATTGCCAATCCCGTCGGCTCACCGAGACGCCTCGCTGCCTCACTCATGTAGAAGGCCGAAAGCTGGATTTGGCCAACGAAGGCAGACGCATGCGAGCGGTCATGGCGCAGAGAGGAGTCGGACGCGACGCTAAAGAGGGACCACTCGCCGTTCGCACCGTGAATCGGGATGGTGATTCCTTCGGCAAGCCCGTGCTCGCGTGCTTCGTCGAAGACGACATTGCGCCCTTGAGAAGATCGATCCCAATAAATCGGCAGGGTTGTTTGAGTTGCCTGTCGAACGACCGGATCACGGTGAATATGCTCGGCTTGCTGATAACGCACTAACCATGATTCAGGATAGGTTGTGTATATATTTCTGGCGGGCAGGTGCTCCGGCGCAATTTGGCCATGGTCTCGGAAGAATTTTTTTGCTCCGCCGCTATCGACCAAAGGAGAAAAGAACAGGCTCGGGAAACCGAACTCGCCAGCAAGCTTTACCACCCCATTGTGCAATTCTTCACGCGAGGTTGCAGTCAAGAGGTTTTCAAAAAGGTAGAGATCGTGCTTCATCTAGAAATTAGCCGACGGTTCTGATTGATATGCGATAAAAGAACTACCTGCACGGATCGGATCGTGCTCAGTGTGCTTGCGCGTGGCAAGCCAGTTTTGGAAGCGCAACTGACGTTGCCGATACTCGTCGAGCGTTTTGGGTGCCAGCTTGGCTTTGTGGCGCGTTGCGAAGCGGCTGGTGGCTGTCTGCACGGTCAGCCCTGCTACAACCGGCTCGGGGAATTCTGTAACGCTGACCCGAGGGGTTTGAATGACAACGTGAGCTGGCGCCACTGGCGCAGTCACTGCGATAGATGCGCACACAACAGGCTGTGATGGTGCTTGCGTAGCATCATCCGGAGCACGTTTGAAAGATTGCCCCAGCCCACCATTCCCAAACGCCTCAGAAGCCTTCATAAGCGCGTCCAGATCGCCGGGCACGTTGGGATCAGCCTTCATGGTGGTGCTGTGCCCTGGAGGTGTGGAATACACAACCTCAAGATCGCGCACCTGCTCCTGGATCTTCCCCAAGACCCCATCCATGAGTTCTTTATCCTTGGGCATGTTTGGCAAGCTCACCTGTTTTTTGTCTGCGACAAGGATAGCCGAAGCCATCAAGGCCTTCTTCTTGGCAACAATTAGATTTTTGGTGTTTGGAGACAGACTCTTCTCACGTCGCTTACCAGCAATGGCGTACCGGTGAAGGTAGTAGCAGATACCGTGGCGCGCGACAGGAGGATGCGAACAGGCAGTTTCATTGACCCTCTTCGAGTGAAGAGGTACACCAGTGAGCGGTACTTCAGCGCCGGAAAAAGAAAAAGCCCCGCAAGTCCGAGAACTTGCGGGGCTTTGTCACCGCTTTTGGCGGAGACGGAGGGATTCGAACCCTCGATCCAGGTTTTGGCCCAGATGCTCCCTTAGCAGGGGAGTGCCTTCGACCTCTCGGCCACGTCTCCCAAACTTTCGCTCGCACCAGGGAGGCAGTGCGACGAGAACAAGATAATATAGGGTTTCGAACCGTACGTCAATTTCCGTGATGCATTTTCTTCAACGCATCACGAAAAATTCACGACGCCTGGTCGAGTTCGAATGCCTTGTGCAGCGCGCGGACGGCCAGCTCCATGTATTTCTCGTCGATCAGCACCGAAATCTTGATTTCGGACGTCGAGATCATCTGGATGTTGATGCCCTCTTCCGACAGCGTGCGGAACATCTTGCTCGCGACGCCCACGTGCGAACGCATGCCGACGCCGACGACCGACACCTTCGACACCTTCGGGTCGCCCTGCACCTGCTCGGCGTTCACGTGGCCCTTCACCTGGTTGGTGAGGATGTCCATCGCCTTCTGGTAGTCGCCACGGCCGACCGTGAACGTGAAGTCGGTTTTGCCCTGGACGCTCTGGTTCTGGATGATCATGTCGACGTCGACGTTCGCATCCGCGACCGGGCCGAGGATCTGATACGCGATGCCCGGCTTGTCGGGCACGCCCATCACAGCAATGCGTGCTTCGTCGCGCTGGAACGCGATGCCGGAAATGACTGCCTTTTCCATGGTCTCGTCTTCTTCAAAAGTAATCAGGGTGCCCGAGCGCATTTCTTCGTCGAGCGCAATCAGCGGATCGGTCAGGCTCGACAGCACGCGTGTCTTCACCTGGTATTTGCCGGCGAATTCGACCGAGCGGATCTGCAGGACCTTCGAGCCGAGGCTGGCCATTTCCAGCATTTCCTCGAACGTCACGCGGTCGAGGCGTCGCGCCTCTTCGACGACGCGCGGATCGGTCGTGTAGACGCCATCGACGTCCGTATAAATCAGGCACTCTTCGGCACCCAGCGCAGCCGCGACCGCGACCGCCGACGTATCCGAGCCGCCACGGCCCAGCGTCGTGATGTGGCCGTCCGGATCGACGCCCTGGAAGCCCGTGATGATCACGACCTTGCCGGCATTCAGATCGGCCTTCACGCGCTCGTCATCGATCGAGTGAATGCGCGCTTTCGTGAACGCGCTGTCGGTCTTGATCGGCACTTGCCAGCCCGCGTAGCTCACGGCCTCGACGCCGATTTCCTGCAGCGCGATCGACAGCAGGCCGACGCTGACCTGCTCGCCGGTCGACGCGATCATGTCGAGCTCGCGCGGGCTCGGCTGGCTCGAAATCTCTTTCGCGAGACCGAGCAGACGGTTGGTTTCGCCGGACATCGCCGAAGGCACGACCACCATCTGGTGCCCGGCCTGATGCCATTTTGCGACGCGTTTCGCGACGTTCTTGATGCGCTCGACCGAGCCCATCGAAGTGCCGCCGTATTTGTGTACGATGAGTGCCATTGTCGTTCTGAACTGGAGGAGAAACCGCACGGGCGCGCTGGGCAGGCCGCGTAGCCGTTCGGTCACGCGGCTTGTGGCTGTGGACGGACGACGAGGGGGACGGCTGGGACGCAACACGCAAGCGTGACGGATTTTGCCCGGAAGGCCGATCAGGCCGCGCAAACCGGGTACGTCACGCGGAAAACCTGCACAAATCGCTCAAAAATCGAGCCGAGCAAACGACCGAGCGTACCCGATAGAGGCCCGCTTGACAAGCCGCGCGCCGCGTCCGAGGTCGTTCCGGCGCTGTTTACCAAATGGTGAAAATGGGCACGCCATGGCGTCGCAGGCAGCCTGCCCCCATCATGCGATCAGCAGGTCCGGACGCCACTCGATCCGGCGCCACGCACCGCGACCGGATGCCCCGTCGCCGGACACGCCGACATCGCGGTTCACGCCAAGACGCGGCACGTAGATCAGCTGGTCGCCGGCGAACAGCAGCGGCACGTCGCGCTGCCATGCGGGTACGCCACGTTCCTGGAACAGGTTCTTCAGCGTGCGACCCGGCCCGCCCGGCGACGTGCGCATCCGCTCGCCGCCCGCACGGGCACGCGCTACCAGCCGCGCGCCGCGCAGCAGCCCCTCCGGCACCGCGCCGGCGCTTCCCGCGTCGGCCGGCGCGAAGACGAACGTGCCGCGCCATCCCGGCAGGTGCCAGACTTCCTGCCCGTCCCATGCCAGCGCCGCTTCCGGGTGCGGCGTCCCGGTGCCGTCATCGGCCGGTTCGCTGCTGTCGCCCACTTCCCAGTAGACGACATCGCGATACAGCCGCAGGCACTGCCCCGCGTGATCGACGCGCAGCGCATGGGCGACATTCGTGGCACGCAACTGCCGCATCATGTTGGCGAGCCGGGCAGCCGACGCGCCCGGCAAACCGAGCCGGCGCATCCAGAAGCGCAGCAGGTTCGCGCCACGCGTGTCGTCGAACGCGACCAGCGCGTCGCGCAACAGCGCATGCCCGTCATCGCGCGCGGCAACGGCGAAGTCGAGTTCCGCCAGGTCGTCGAGCAGTCGCTGCGCAGCGGCCGCATGCTGAGCCGCGCGGCCGAGCGCGTCGCGAAAGCCCGGGAAATGCACGGCCAGCGCCGGCAGCACGTCGATGCGCAGCGCATTGCGCGCGTAGCGCGTGTCGTTGTTCGATTCGTCGTCGATCCATGCCAGGTCGTGCTGCGTCGCATAGCGCTCGAGTTGCGCTCGCAACAGTCGCAGCAGCGGGCGCACACGCTCGACGCTCACGCCGTCAGGGCGGTAACGCGGCGCCATCGCGGCAAGCCCTGCGATCCCCGCGCCGCGCAACAACTGCAGCAACACGGTCTCGGCCTGGTCGTCCGCATGCTGCGCGAGCCACAGCGCAGCCGCGCCGTGGCGTTCGCACATCTCGTCGAGCGCCGCATAGCGCCGCTCCCGCGCCGTCGCCTCGACACCGAGGCCGCTGTCGCGCGGCACGTCGACGCGCATCGATTCGAATGCGACACCGAGCCCGGCCGCGCTCGCCTCGGCATGCGCAACCCACGCGTCGGCGTTCGCACTCAGCCCGTGATGCACGTGCAACGCGACGCAGCGCGACGCGCCCGCGACGCGCACGGCCGCATCGAGCAGCACCGTCGAGTCGAGGCCACCGCTGTAGGCGATCGCGATGCGCGCATCGGGCGGCATGCCGGAAAGCGCAACGCCGACCGCATCGAGGACGACGCGGTCGGCGGAGAATTCGGTTGGCGGAATCACGAGAGGAGCGCGCGCGCAGCGGCGCACGAATGGAAGACGCAGCCGGTCATGCGCCCGGCGTGGTTTCCTTGTACTTGCCGTAGGCCATCAGGCGCTCGAAGCGGCGCTCGCGCAGCGCATCGATGCTCATGCCCTGGAACTGGCGCAGCGAATCGGCGAGCGCACGGCGCAGCAGCGCGGCCATGCCCTTCGGATCGCGATGCGCGCCGCCGAGCGGCTCGTTGATGATCTTGTCGATCAGGCCGAGCGCCTTCAGGCGGTGCGCGGTCAGGCCCAGCGCTTCCGCGGCTTCGGGCGCCTTCGCGGCACTCTTCCACAGGATCGACGCGCAACCTTCCGGCGAGATCACCGAGTAGGTCGAGAATTGCAGCATCATCACCGTGTCGGCCACCGCGATCGCGAGCGCGCCACCCGAACCACCCTCGCCGATCACCGTCGTGATGATCGGCGTCTTCAGCTCGGCCATCACGTACAGGTTACGGCCGATCGCCTCCGACTGGCCGCGCTCTTCCGCGCCGATGCCCGGGTACGCGCCCGGCGTGTCGACGAACGTGAAGATCGGCAGACCGAACTTCTCGGCGAGACGCATCAGGCGTTCGGCCTTGCGATAGCCTTCCGGACGCGGCATCCCGAAGTTGCGCGCGGCGCGCTCCTTGGTGTCACGGCCCTTCTGGTGACCGATCACCATGCACGGATGGCCGCCGAAGCGCGCGAGACCGCCGACGATCGACACATCGTCCGCGAACGCACGGTCGCCGTGCAGCTCGTGAAAATCGGTAAACAGTTCCGCAACGTAATCGAGCGTGTACGGGCGCTGCGGATGCCGCGCGATCTGCGAAACCTGCCACGGCGACAGATTCGCGTAGAGGTCTTTCGTCAGTTGCTGGCTTTTCTTCGACAGCCGCTCGATTTCTTCCGAAATATCGACAGCCGAGTCGTCCTGCACGAATCGCAACTCTTCGATCTTGGCCTCGAGTTCGGCGATCGGCTGTTCGAAATCCAGAAACGTGGTCTTCATGTGTTTGAATCCTTGGGTCTTGCGGCAGCGCGTATTCTACCCGCGCGGGCGGCACTCAAAACCGGCTCTCAACTATTGATGTTTAAAACCCGATAGCCACGGCTCAGGTGGCGTCGGGCGCATCGAGGCTGCGCCACATGTACCAGGTCGCGACGGTGCGCCACGGTTCCCAGTTGGCCGCAACCTCGCGCGCCTCGCTGCGCGTGACGGGTTCCCCGCTGAAGTAATTGACGCTGATCGCGCGGATCAGGCCCGGGTCGTCGAGCGGCAGGACGTCCGGCCGCGACAGGTTGAAGATCAGGAACATCTCCGCCGTCCAGCGGCTGATGCCGCGGATCTGCGTGAGTTCCGCGATCACGTCCTCGTCGTCCATCGACGTCCATTTGTCGACGTGCAGCGCGCCCGACACGAAATGCTGCGCGAGATCGAGGATGTATTCCGTCTTGCGCTTCGACAGCCCGCACGCGATCAGCTTGTCCGCGCCGAGCCGGATCACCGGCTGCGGGGCGAGTTTCGGACAGGCATCCCCGATGCGTGCCCACAGCGACTGCGCGGACGGCACCGAGATCTGCTGGCCGACCACCGAGCGCGCGAGCGTGACGAACGGGTCGCCGCGCTTCACGAGATGCGCGGGACCGAACTTCGGAATCAGTTTCTTCAGGATCCGGTCGCGCTTGACGAGGTCGGCGCATGCCTTATCCCAGTACGCAGGACGCACGACCACCTCCTCGCCGCCCGCTTCGGACGCACGGGCCTTGCGGGCCGCGTCGGCGGCCGGCAGCGCAGCCGCCGGCTGCGCATGACCGTTGAGCGCGCCGTTCGGCACGGCGCGCGTCGCGTCCGTCTTCGCCGGCGGCACGCGCTTGGCTGCCGGACGCGCGGCGACCGGGGTCGCGCGCCTGACCGGCGCTTTTCTGGCCGTTGCCATCTTGCCTCCTACCTGACGGATCGGTCAGTGGAACGCACCGCGCTCATACGCGACGCCATTCGGTCGATCCGCCCGGTTTGTCTTCAAGTGCGATACCGGTCTCGAGCAGTTCCGCCCGGATCCGGTCCGCTTCGGCATAGTCCTTCGCTTGCTTCGCCGCGACACGCGCGGCGATCTTCGCTTCGATCTCGTCGGCGGCGAGCCCGTTCGCCTGCGCGGCGCCGGACGCCTGCTGCAGGAACGCGCGCGGTTCGCGGCCCAGCAGGCCGAGCAGGCCCGCCAGCTGTTTCAGTTGCCGCGCGAGCGACGCGTCGCGCGTGCGATTCACCTCGCCCGCCAGCTCGAACAACGTGGCCACCGCGACCGGCGTGTTGAAGTCGTCGTTCATCGCGGCGGCGAAACGCTGCGCGTGCGGCTCGTTCCAGTCGAGCGCGAGCGTGTCGGCTTCGACATCCTTCAGCGCGGTGTAGAGGCGCGTGAGCGACGCGCGCGCATCGTCGAGATGCACGTCGCTGTAATTGAGCGGCGAACGGTAGTGCGTGCGCACGATGAAGAAGCGCATGACTTCCCCGTCGTAGCGCTCGAGCACTTCGCGGATCGTGAAGAAGTTGCCGAGCGATTTCGACATCTTCTCGTTGTCGACCTGCACGAAGCCGTTGTGCATCCAGTAATTGACGAACGTCTGACCGGTCGCGCCTTCGCTCTGCGCGATCTCGTTCTCGTGGTGCGGGAATTGCAGATCCTGCCCGCCACCGTGGATGTCGAAATGCTCGCCGAGCAGCGTGCAGCCCATCGCTGAGCACTCGATGTGCCAGCCCGGGCGACCCATCCCGTACTTCGACGCCCACGACGTGCCTTCCGGATCTTCCGGCTTCGCGCGCTTCCACAGCACGAAATCGAGCGGATCTTCCTTCGCATCGTTCGCGGCGACGCGCTCGCCCGCGCGGAGATCGTCGAGCGACTTGCCCGACAGCTTCCCGTAGTTCGCGAACTTGCGCACCGAGTAATTGACGTCGCCGTCGGTCGCCTGATAGGCGTAGCCGTTCGTCTCGAGCGTCTCGATCATGCCGAGCATCTGCGGAATGAACTCGGTCGCGCGCGGCTCGATGTCGGGCCGCTGGATGCCGAGCGCGCTTTCATCGTCGTGCATCGCGCCGATGAACCGGTCGGTCAGCGACTTGATCGTCTCGCCGTTCTCGACCGCGCGGCGGATGATCTTGTCGTCGATGTCGGTGATGTTGCGCACATACGTGACCCGGTAACCGATCGCACGCAACCAGCGCTGGACGAGGTCGAACACGACCAGCATGCGCGCGTGGCCCACGTGACAATAGTCGTATACGGTGATTCCGCATACGTACATCCGCACTTCGCCGGACTGGCGCGGCACGAAAACTTGCTTGTCACGCGCGAGCGTGTTGTAGATGCGCAGTGATTCCATAGAGATGAACCGTGAGCCGAAGGAAACCGCCCTGGCGAAGCTCGCCCAGCATGCGAAACGGACGGACCATCTGCTGCGGCGCAAGGCCGAGCGTCCTCGATATCACATGGGGCGGTCAGGCTGCAAGCACAGCGGTGACGGCCACGAGAGGCTAAGAAAGACTGTCTGCCGCTCGCCGGAACGCGCAGACGTTTTGTTAGAATGGCTCGGAGTATAACATTCCGATTTACGCCTATGAAACCTCATCGCGGCCGCGCGCAGAGCGCTGCGACCCTCGTTGCGACCACCGTCATGGGCGTCGCGCTGACGCTTTTCGCGGCCCCCGCGGCGCATGCGCAGAAGGCCCCGGCCACCGCCGACGGCACGCCCGAAGTCGACGCATCGATCGCCGGCAAGCAGTGGAAGCAGGCGCTCGCGCAGCTCGACGCGCGCATCGCGTCGAACCCGCACGACGTGCAGGCGCAGTTCAAGCGCGGCACCGTGCTGGCCCGTCTGAACCGCGACGACGACGCGATCCAGCAGTTCGTCGCGATCACGCAGGCGTACCCCGAACTGCCCGAGCCGTACAACAACCTTGCGGCGCTTTACGCGAAGCATGGCCGTTACGACGAAGCGCGCACCGCGCTCGTCACGGCGACGCAATCGAACCCGAGCTACTCGCTCGCGTACGAGAACCTCGGCGACCTGTACCTGCGCCTCGCGGCCGAGTCGTACAAGCGCGCGCAATCGCTCGGCCGCACGAGCGGCGCGACCGCGCAGCGCCTCGCCGATCTCCAGAAGATCGTGTCGCCGCCGAAGGCCGCGCCGAACGCCCGCGCGGCCGCACCGGCCACGCGCGACTACACCGACCGCGCAGCTGCGAACGTGAGCACCACCACGCTGCCGATGTCGCCGACGTTCCAGTTCAGCGGTCCGTCGGGTGCACTGGCGGCGCCGTACGTCGCGCCGTCGCAATAAGCGGCGCGGCCTTCTTTCCCTCCCAACCTGAGGATCGCAATGAAACGTCTGTTGCTGGCGCTTGGCGGCGCCGCCCTTCTCGCGACCGCGACCGCACCTGCGTTCGCGCAATCGGCTACCGCGCACCCCGTCGTGCAGCTGAAGACCTCGCAGGGCGACATCCGCGTCGAGCTCTACCCGGAGAAGGCGCCGAAGTCCGTCGCCAACTTCCTCGATTACGTGAAGGCCGGCCAGTACAACGGCACGATCTTCCATCGCGTGATCAAGGGCTTCATGATCCAGGGCGGCGGCTACAAGACCAACTTCGAGGAGAAGCCGACCCGCGCGCCGATCCCGCTGGAGAGCCGCAATGGTCTGAAGAACCTGACGGGCACGATCGCGATGGCACGCACGAGCGATCCGAACTCGGCCACCGCGCAGTTCTTCATCAACACGGTCGACAACAGCGGCCTCGACTACCCGAACCCGGACGGCAACGGCTATGCGGTGTTCGGCAAGGTCGTGTCGGGTCTCGACGTCGTGAAGAAGATCGAAGGCGTCGCGACGACCTCGCGCGGCCCGATGCAGGACGTGCCCGCGCAACCGATCGTGATCGAATCGGCCAGCGTCGTTTCGAAGTAAGAACCTGCCGGCACGTCCGGCGCCACACGCGGCCGCGTCGCACGACCGGCCGCGTGCCATTTAAACCGCCTTACCGAAGGAATTCATCATGGTTGAACTGCATACGAACCACGGCGTGATCAAGCTCGAGCTCGACGCCGCGAAGGCACCGAAGACGGTCGAGAACTTCCTGAACTACGTGAAGAAGGGCCACTACGACGGCACCGTGTTCCATCGCGTGATCAACGGCTTCATGATCCAGGGCGGCGGCTTCGAGCCGGGCCTGAAGCAGAAGCCGACCGATGCGCCGATCGACAACGAGGCGAACAACGGCCTGAAGAACGACAACTACACGGTCGCGATGGCGCGCACGAACGATCCGCACTCGGCGACCGCCCAGTTCTTCATCAACGTGAACGACAACGACTTCCTGAACCACTCGTCGCCGACGCCGCAGGGCTGGGGCTACGCGGTGTTCGGCAAGGTCGTCGAAGGCCAGGACGTGGTCGACAAGATCAAGGGCGTCAAGACGGGCAACGCTGGTTTCCACCAGGACGTGCCGGCTGACGACGTCGTGATCGAAAAGGCCGTCGTGGTCTGACGCACGGATACGGAGACACTTCGATGTTGCAGGAGAGTCCGCCGCGAAGCGTCTCCGCGGGCGTGCCGGGCGAGCGCGAATACGCGCAAGCCGCACGCCCGTTCCTGTTTCTCTCCGATCTGCACCTGAGCGAAGCGATTCCGAAGACGGTCGCCGCGTTCGAGCATTTCGTGAAATACACCGCCGACAGCGCCGACTCGGTGTTCATCCTCGGCGACCTGTTCGAATACTGGATCGGCGACGACATCCTCGACGACGATCCGTTTGCAGCACGCATGGCCGCGCTGATGCACACGTTCTCGGAGCGAGGCATCGCGCTCTACGTGATGCACGGCAACCGCGACTTCCTGCTCGGCCGGCGCTTCATGAAGGCAGCCGGTGCGATGCTGCTGCCCGACCCTTCGCTGATCATGGCGTTCGGCCAGCGCATCGTGCTCGCGCACGGCGACGCGCAATGCACGGCCGACCGCGGCTACCAGCTGTTCCGCCGCTTCGCACGCAACCGCGTCGCGCAATGGCTGTTTCTCGCCTGGCCGTTCCGCTGGCGCCGCGCGCTCGCGCAGCGCATGCGCTCGAACAGCGAAGCGGGCCGGATGCGCCCCGCCTCGGCGATTTACGATGTCACGCGTGAAGGCGTGGCCGCGCTGTTCCGGAAAAGCCGCGCGAGCGTGATCATTCACGGCCACACGCACCGCCCCGCGAGCCACGCCGAACCGGGCGGCATCCGCTGGGTGTTGCCCGACTGGGATCTCGACCACGGCAAGCCGCGTGGCGGCTACCTGCGCGTCGATGCGGAAGGCATCCACGCGATGCCGCTCGACTGACGCCGCGGTTGCCTCACCGACCGGCGGCCGCGGGCCTCCGCTGAATTACGCCTGGCGTTCGACCGACTTGCCTTCCAGCACGGCCGACAGCCGGCGCAGATCGAGGCGCGCCGCGTCGGCGCCCTGCAGCGTTTCCAGATGCGTGCCGAGCCGCTCGAGCGCCGCGACGATCTCGTCGACGCGGCGGCTTTCCTTCGCCGCGTGATCGATCAGCCCGTGAATCGCGAGCGACATCGGATCGTCGGCATTCGGCGTGATCCCGTATGCGCAGAACGCCGCGCGCTCGGGCTGCGGCTTCGGCTGTGCCGGCATCACGATGCGCGCCGGATTGCCGACTGCCGTGCCGCCCGCCGGCACCGGCTTCACGACGACCGCGTTCGAACCGATCTTCGCGCCCGCACCGACGGTGAAACTGCCGAGCACCTTCGCGCCCGCACCGACGATCACGCCGGCTTCGAGCGTCGGGTGGCGCTTGGCGCCGCGCGTGAGCGACGTGCCGCCCAGCGTCACGCCCTGATAGATCGTGCAGTCGTCGCCGACGATCGCCGTCTCGCCGATCACGACACCCATGCCGTGATCGATGAACACGCGCCGGCCGATCGTCGCACCGGGGTGGATTTCGATGCCTGTCAGGAACCGGCCGGCCTGCGACGCGAAACGCGCGAGCCAGTAGCGCTTCACGCGCCAGCATGCGTGCGCGAAACGATGCAGCACGAGCGCATGCAACCCCGGATAACAGGTCAGCACTTCCCATGCACTGCGAGCGGCGGGATCCCGCTCGCGAATCGTTGCAACGTCTTCGCGCAGTCTCGTGAACATGATGTGGTCTGGGAAAAGGCCGGCGCGCATCGCCGGCAATGGCCGGCCGTTATCGCGCCGGGTAATTTACTTATGACGTTCGGCGATTGTAGGGCGAGTCGCGCACGGCCGCACGAGCCCGCGCGTTCACCCCGCCGCCGGCGCGGGTATTCGGGCGGAACGCTTGCTGCGGGGGCGTTTGCGGAAGGGTCGACCAGGTGGAGCGATCGGCCGCGGCGATTCCCGCGGACGGCGTAGCACCTGCCCGACGGGGAGGTGCTACGCGCGCCGCGACATCCGTCAGCCGGTGCGCCGGCCGCTTACGCGTCGCCGCCCGGTTTGCCCGATTTCAGCAGGATGTGCTTCGCGACGCCGCGCAGGATATTGACCTCCTCGCGCTCGAGGCCCGTGCGCGCGAACAGGCGCCGCAGCCGCGGCATCAGCTTCTTCGGGTTGCGCGGATCGAGGAAATCGAGCGCGATCAGCGCGTTCTCGAGGTGCACGTACATCCGCTCGATCTCGTCGCTCTGCGCAAGCGTGCCGGCTTCGCCCGACGGTTGCGCCGACGGCTCGCTCGCCTGTTCGAGAAACGCGACGCGCAGCTCGTACGCGAGCACCTGCACGGCCTGGGCGAGATTCAGCGAACTGTAGGCCGGGTTCGCCGGGATGTGCGCCAGCGCGCTGCACTGCTCGACATGCTCGTTCGCGAGGCCCGTGCGCTCGTTGCCGAACACGAGCGCGATGTCGCCCGTGCCGACCTGTGCGCACGCCTGCGTGGCGGCTGCACGCGGCGCGAGACGCGGCGGCCCGTATTCACGCGTGCGTGCGGTCAGCGCAATCGACCAGTGAACGCCGGACAGCGCGTCGCCGAGCGTCGGCACGACATGCGCGGACGCGAGGACGTCGTCCGCGCCGCTGGCCATCGCGATCGCCTCGGGATCGCTCTGCACGTGCGGCACGCGCGGCGCGACCAGCACGAGACGCGAAAAACCCATTGTCTTCAGCGCGCGGGCGGCCGCTCCGACATTGCCGGGATGGCTCGGCTCGACGAGCACGAAACGGGTGGACGTGAAGCCGCCGGACGGCGGCCGGGACGAGGCCGCGCCCGGCTCGGACGGCGCGGCGGTGTTCTGCGGAGTTTCCACTACGATACGACTCGGTTCATCAGAATGGCAGTATGGTATCGCCATCGCCGCGGCAAACCCACTCGTCCGGACGGATAGTGGGGGTTTCCCCGTATTCCGGTCGCCTGAAACCGCCGAAAATCGGGTAAAATCATGCCTTTACGCGTCGCACTCCGTGCGGCGCGGGTCGTACCCCGTTCTTTGTCAATTCGCGTCTCACCTCGCCTGCCACGTTTGCGCCGTGCCGGGCGGTTGTTCCACTTCGTGGCGGCCCGTGCCGCCGGCTACAGGATCCAGGCTCATGCATCCCATGCTCAACATTGCTGTCAAGGCTGCGCGCCGCGCCGGACAGATCATCAATCGCGCGTCCCTCGATCTCGACCTGATCGAGATCCGCAAGAAGCAGCAGAACGACTTCGTCACCGAAGTGGACAAGGCCGCCGAAGACGCGATCATCGAGACGCTGAAGACCGCCTACCCCGACCACGCGATCCTCGCGGAAGAATCGGGCGAATCGGAGAACGAATCCGAATTCAAGTGGATCATCGATCCGCTCGACGGCACGACCAACTTCATCCACGGCTTCCCGTACTACTGCGTATCGATCGCGCTCGAGCACAAGGGCGTCGTCACGCAGGCAGTCGTCTACGACCCGAACAAGAACGACCTGTTCACGGCCACCCGCGGCCGCGGCGCGTACCTGAACGACCGCCGCATCCGCGTCGGCCGCCGCGACCGCCTGTCGGACGCACTGGTCGGCACGGGCTTCCCGTTCCGTGAAAAGGACGGCCTCGATGCCTACGCGCGCCTCTTCACCGAAATGACGCAAGCCTGCACGGGCCTGCGCCGCCCGGGCGCCGCGGCACTCGATCTCGCGAACGTTGCGGCCGGCCGCCTCGACGCGTTCTTCGAACAGGGCATCAACGTGTGGGACATGGCTGCGGGCAGCCTGCTGATCACCGAGGCCGGCGGCCTCGTCGGCAACTACACGGGCGACGCCGATTTCCTGCATCGCCACGAAATCGTCGCAGCGAACCCGAAGATCTACGCGCAGATGATCACGATCCTGAAGGGTTACACCCGCGTGCATCCGGCGGCGGAGTAAGCCCCGGCCGCGCCTGCATGGCGCGGCTTTCGCGCACACCGCTCGCGGGCATCGTCATGACGATGCGTCGTTCGCCTCCCGGTTGCCGGGAGGCGGGACAATCTTCCCGCACAAGGGCCGCTTCGTGCGCCTATCCTGAAGTTGCTTGAGTTGTTCGGGCCGGTCCGCGTACTGTCGCCTGCACCGCGCATCCCGCAATGACAATGAATGGTTTGCGTCCGGCACGCCCGCACGGCGGACAACACCGCCGGCCTGCCCCCGCCCGTATCAACACCGCCACGACGCCGTGGCAATCGCATCCGAGTCCCCATGTTACGGCTAAGCGAAATTAAACTCCCCCTCGACCACCCCGAAAGCGCGCTCGAGGCCGCGATTCGCGAGCGCCTCGCGGAGCTTGGCGTGGCCGCAGACGGGCTCCTCCGTTACACCGTGTTCCGCCGCGCGCACGATGCGCGCAAGCGCGCCGACATCAAGCTCACGTATATCGTCGATGTCGAAGTGACGGACGAAGCGGCCGCGATCAAGCGCCTCGCCGGCCAGCCGCATTGCGGCGTGACGCCCGACATGGCGTACCACTTCGTCACGAAAGCACCCGAGCACGGTAATTTCCTGCGCCCGGTCGTGATCGGCATGGGGCCGTGCGGCCTGTTCGCGGGGCTGATCCTCGCGCAGATGGGCTTCCGCCCGATCATCCTCGAACGCGGCAAGGCCGTGCGCGAGCGTACCAAGGACACCTTCGGCCTGTGGCGCAAGAGCGTGCTCAACCCCGAATCCAACGTGCAGTTCGGTGAAGGCGGGGCCGGGACGTTTTCCGACGGCAAGCTGTACAGCCAGATCAAGGATCCGAACCACTACGGCCGCAAGGTGCTGGACGAATTCGTCAAGGCAGGCGCACCGGAAGACATCCTGTACCTGAGCCGGCCGCACATCGGCACGTTCCGCCTCGTCAGCATGGTGGAAAAGATGCGTGCGTCCATCCACGCGCTGGGTGGCGAAGTGCGTTTCGAAACGCGGGTCGACGACATCGAGATCGATCAGGGCAAGGTACGCTCGCTGACCCTCTCGAACGGCGAAACGCTGCGGTGCGACCACGTGGTGCTGGCCGTGGGCCACAGCGCGCGCGACACCTTCCAGATGTTGCACGACCGCGGCGTCTATGTCGAAGCCAAGCCGTTCTCGCTGGGTTTTCGTATCGAACATCCGCAGGGGCTGATCGATCGCAGCCGCTTCGGCAAGTTTGCGGGCCACAAGCAGCTCGGTGCGGCCGATTACAAGGTGGTCCACCACTGCAGCAATGGCCGGGCCGTCTACAGCTTCTGCATGTGCCCGGGCGGCACGGTGGTCGCGGCCACCTCCGAGCCTGGCCGCGTGGTCACCAACGGGATGAGCCAGTATTCGCGGGCCGAGCGCAACGCGAATGCGGGCATCGTCGTCGGCATCACGCCGGACGACTACCCCGGCGGCCCGCTGGCCGGCATCGCGTTCCAGCGCAAATGGGAAGAGCGCGCGTTCGAACTCGGCGGCGGCGATTACCGCGCGCCGGGCCAGCTGGTCGGCGACTTCATCGCCGGCCGGCCGTCGACGTCGCTCGGCTCCGTGGAGCCGTCGTACAAGCCGGGCGTGAACCCGACCGATCTGAGCACAGCGCTGCCGGACTACGTGATCGAAGCGATCCGCGAAGCCCTGCCCCAGATCGACAAGAAGATCGCCGGCTTCGCGATGCACGATGCGGTGCTCACCGGTGTCGAGACGCGCACTTCGTCACCGATCCGGATTCGACGCAAGGACGATTACCAGAGCATGAACGTCGAAGGCCTGTATCCGGCGGGTGAAGGCGCGGGGTATGCCGGTGGCATCTATTCGGCAGCCATCGACGGCATCGAAGTCGCGCAGGCGGTGGCGCTCAGCATGACGTCGGCGCAAACGGCCTGAGGTGCCGGACAGGGTCGGCGCGCGGCGGTTCGCGCGCCGAGTCAGGCGTGCCTCAGCAGGCCACGCCCGGACGATGCAGCCGCACCTGTATCTTGCCCGACAAGGTATGGCCCTGAACCTGCGCTCGCCCTTTCGGGATCGGCTGTTGCTAGCCAACAGCCGCGTCACCTGAGTGACCGAAAAACTCCCGGTGCATTTTCGGGAAGGCGGCAGGAACCGGCCCGCTTTGTAGCCACTTCAGAACGGCCTGACCGCAATCGATCTCGTTTGCCGACGACGTGTCCACGACGTGATCGTAGTGGCGGCCGGCATGAATCGCGTCGTATTGAGACTCGGCCAGTCCGAGCTTGCGATCACCACGCATACGCTCGCGATCGATCAGCACGTCGAGCGAACAAAAAACGCCGACGATGAATACCGGCAGGCCGACAAGATCTTCAAGCATGTAGCGCCACGCGTCGGTCGACAGGACATGATCGACGATCACCGGCTGGCCGTGCCTGGAAAAGGTGGCCGCGGTGGCGTTGATCGCCCGGCACAGCGCGGCCACACGAATCTGCACCAACGGCTTCTCGACCGCCCAATAGTTGGGCGGCTCCATGTTTCGAAATACATCCAGCTCGACGTGCAAATGATGCTCGTCCAGGTTCTCGCACAGAAACCTGGACAACGTGCTTTTGCCGGCGCTGCTCGGGCCGTTGAGCACGACGATGGCCCCGAGACGGGGTTCCGGCATTTCAGTGGTTCGCATTGGGTTACCCATCGATGGCGTGCCGACGCAAGACGCAATTGTTGACGAAGTGAACCAGGATGTCGAACCGCCGCTATCGGCCGACAGTTGCCGCTCGTCGTCACGGACAACTGGCCAAACAGCCAACTTCGCGCGTGTACATCGAAGCCACTGGTAAACTCGGGCAACCAAAGCAACAACTTCACGCCTGACTTATGACCACGCTGTCGCCCGACGCCTTCGCCGGCCACACTCCGATGATGCAGCAGTACCTGCGCATCAAGGCCGACCATCCCGACACGCTTGTCTTCTACCGGATGGGCGACTTCTACGAGCTGTTCTTCGAAGACGCGGAGAAAGCCGCACGCCTGCTCGACCTGACCCTCACGCAACGCGGCGCATCGGCCGGCACGCCGATCAAGATGGCGGGCGTACCGCATCACGCAGTCGAGCAGTATCTCGCCAAGCTCGTGAAGATGGGCGAATCGGTCGCGATCTGCGAGCAGATCGGCGATCCGGCCACGTCGAAGGGCCCCGTCGAGCGCAAGGTCGTGCGGGTCGTCACGCCCGGCACGCTGACCGATGCCGCGCTGCTGTCCGACAAGAACGACGTCTACCTGCTTGCGATGTGCACGGGCCACAACAAGCGTGGCGTCGCGGTCAATGTCGGCCTCGCGTGGCTGAACCTCGCCAGCGGCGCGCTGCGGCTTGCCGAAATCGAACCCGAACAGCTCGCTGCCGCGCTCGAGCGCATCCGGCCGGCCGAGATCCTGACGCCGGACGGCGCGACCGATGCCGTACCCGCAGGCGCGGGCGCAAGCAAGCGCGTACCGGCATGGCACTTCGACATCGCATCGGGCACGCAACGCCTGTGCGACCAGCTCGACGTCGCGAGCCTCGACGGTTTCGGCGCGCATTCTCTGACGAGCGCATGCGGCGCAGCCGGCGCGCTGCTGCTCTACGCGGCCGCCACGCAGGGCCAGCAGCTGCGGCACGTGCGCAGCCTGAAGGTCGAGAACGAAACCGAGTACATCGGGCTCGATCCGGCCACGCGCCGCAACCTCGAACTGACCGAAACGTTGCGCGGTACCGAGTCGCCGACCCTGTATTCGCTGCTCGACACCTGCTGCACGACGATGGGCAGCCGCCTGCTGCGCCACTGGCTGCATCACCCGCCGCGCGCGTCGGTCGCCGCGCAGTCGCGCCAGCAGGCGATCGGCGCGCTGCTCGATGCACCGGCAAACGCAAGCCTCGACGCGCTGCGCAGCGCGCTGCGCCAGATCGCCGACGTCGAACGGATCACCGGGCGCCTCGCGTTGCTGTCCGCACGCCCGCGCGACCTGTCGAGCCTGCGCGACACGTTCGCCGCGCTGCCGGCACTGCGCGAGCGCATCAGCGCGATCGTCGCCAATGCAGACGCACTCACCCGCGTCGACGCAGCACTGGCACCGCCCGCCGAATGCCTCGACCTGCTGACGAGCGCCATTGCGCCCGAGCCGGCCGCGATGGTGCGCGACGGCGGCGTCATCGCGCGCGGCTACGACGCCGAGCTCGACGAGCTGCGCGACATCTCGGAGAACTGCGGGCAGTTCCTGATCGATCTCGAGGCGCGCGAGCGCACGCGCACCGGCATCGCAAACCTGCGCGTCGAATACAACAAGGTGCACGGCTTCTACATCGAGGTCACGCGCGGCCAGACCGACAAGGTGCCCGACGACTACCGCCGCCGCCAGACGCTGAAGAATGCCGAGCGCTACATCACGCCCGAGCTGAAGACCTTCGAGGACAAGGCACTGTCCGCCCAGGAGCGCGCACTGGCACGCGAGCGAGCGCTGTACGACGCGGTGCTGCAGGCGCTGCTGCCGTTCATCCCCGAGTGCCAGCGCGTCGCGTCGGCGCTCGCCGAACTCGACCTGCTCGCCGCATTCGCCGAACGCGCCCGCGCGCTCGACTGGGTCGCGCCGACCTTCACCGACGAGATCGGCATCGAAATCGAACAGGGCCGCCATCCGGTCGTCGAAGCGCAGGTCGAACAGTTCATCGCGAACGACTGCCGCTTCGGCACCGAGCGCAAGCTGCTGCTGATCACCGGCCCGAACATGGGCGGTAAGTCGACGTTCATGCGGCAGACCGCGTTGATCGCACTGATGGCTTATGTCGGCAGCTACGTGCCGGCCAAGTCGGCATGCTTCGGCCCGATCGACCGGATCTTCACGCGCATCGGCGCGGCGGACGATCTCGCAGGCGGCCGCTCGACGTTCATGGTCGAGATGACCGAAGCCGCGGCGATCCTCAACGACGCGACGCCGCAAAGCCTCGTGCTGATGGACGAAATCGGCCGCGGCACGTCGACGTTCGACGGCCTCGCGCTCGCGTGGGCCATCGCGCGCCACCTGCTGGCGCACAACACGTGCTACACGCTGTTCGCGACGCACTACTTCGAGCTGACGCAACTGCCGGCCGAATTCCCGCAAGCGGCCAACGTCCACCTGTCGGCCGTCGAGCACGGCCACGGCATCGTGTTCCTGCACGCGGTCAACGAAGGCCCGGCCAACCAGAGTTACGGCCTGCAGGTCGCGCAGCTCGCCGGCGTTCCGGCGCCCGTGATCCGCGCCGCGCGCAAGCACCTCGCGTATCTCGAACAACAGTCGGCGTCGCAACACACGCCGCAGCTCGACCTGTTCAGCGCGCCGCCGGTAGCCGCCGACGATCTCGAATGCGCAGACGCGCCTGCGCTGCCCGATACGCCGCATCCGGCGCTCGAAAAACTCCGCGACATCGATCCCGACGATCTGAAGCCGCGCGAGGCGCTCGACCTGCTGTACGAACTGCGCACGCTGGTCCGGTCGCACGATGCCGACGGGCACGCGTAAGCGCATCCCGCGCGGCCTGCCGGCGCGCACCGCCGCCGCGCTCGTCGCCGCCGTGCTCGCGCTCGCGCAGGCCGCCGCACTGGCGGCGCCGCCGAAGCGCAGCACCGCGCCCTACTCGTTCGCAGTCGTGTCGGGCGTGATCAACACCCCGGCGGACGAGCCGGCCGCCCAGCGGCTGCTCGATGCGATCGCGCGCGAGCGCAACCTCGCGTTCGTCGTCTATGCGGGCGATCTCAAGGGTTCGAAGGAAGCGTGCCGCGATGCACTGTATTCGCAGCGCGGCGCGATCCTGGATGCGGCACGCGTGCCGCTCGTGTTCATTCCCGGCCACGACGACTGGGTAACGTGCAACACCGCGGCCGGCGGCGGCTACGATCCGGTCGAGCGGCTCGATTTCCTGCGGCAGACGCTGCTCGCCGAATCGGCGCTGCCCGACCCCGGCGCGCTGCAGATCACGCGGGAAAGCGAAGTCGCTCGGTTCCGGCCGTATCGGGAAAATGCACGCTGGATGCGCGACGACATCGTCTACGTCGCGCTCAACGCGCCAGCGCCGAACAACCACTACCTGACGGCCGGCGGTCGCAACGGCGAGTTCGAGGATCGCATCATCGCGAACGGTTTCTGGATCGACCACTCGGCCGAATACGCGAAACGGCGCGAGGCACGTGCGATGGTGGTGATATTCGAAGGCGATCCGCAATTCGAACGCTATGAACGCGCGGAACGCTTCGCATGGCTGCGTTTCAACCGGCCGCGCGTGCGCGACGGCTTCCGTGAGTTGAAACGAACGCTGGTGAAGGCGGCGGCGACGTTCCGCGGCCCGATACTCGTGATGCACGCGAGCGGCGAACCGCTGGCGAACGGCTTTCTGATCGACCGCCCGCTGCGTGCGGACGACGGTGAACTGATCGGGAACGTGACGCGCGTCGCGATCGGACCGCGCCATCCGACGAATCAGTGGGTCAAGGTGAGCGTGTCGCCGGCCCGGCAGACGATCTTCAACCTGAGCCTGCAGGAGGTGCCGAAGAACCTGCCCGTGCCGCCCGCGCTGCCGCTCGTGCCGCGCGACGACGTCCCGCTGCCGCAGATGCCGGAAATCCCCGCATTGCCGGCGCTGCCCGACTCGTCGTCGGTCGCGCCGCCACTGCAGGGCGACGGCGCCGCCCCGGGCGGCGCGTCGTGGCCTGCGCCCGCCCCTGCATCGGGGCCGGCGCCCGGCCTGCCTGCGAGCTCAGTGCAGGGTACGCCCTGACGGTGCTTCGCCGTCTTCGTCTTCGTCCTCGTCGACGATCTCGAGCCCTTCCGCGCCATGCGCGTGCTCATGCTCGATTTCGTCTTCGGTGGCTTCGCGAACGTCCTTCACGGTGAGCGCGAAACGCAGCGCCATGCCTGCCAGCGGGTGGTTGCCGTCGAGCACGACCTTGTCTTCGGCGATGTCGGTGACCGTGTAGATCAGCGAATCGACTTCCTCGTCGCCGTCTTCCGGCGTGCCTTCGAACTGCATGCCCACTTCGAGCGGCTCGGGAAAACGATCGCGCGGCTCGATCTTCACGAGTTCGGGATCGTAGTCGCCGAACGCGTCCTGCGGCTCGAGCTGAACCTGCGCCTCGTAGCCCGGCTCATGGCCGTCGAGCTGTTCCTCGATCTTGGGGAACGTGCCATCATAGCCGCCGTGCAGATAGACCATCGGCTCGTCGCTTTCCTCGATCAGATTGCCCTGTGCATCCGACAGCTTGTAAGTGACCGACACGACGGTGTTTTTTGCGATTTTCATCCAATTCTCCCAAATACAACTCTCATTATACGATGCGCAACCGGTCTCAAGCCGAACCGCGGGATGCCGCTACCGCCCCGCTCGGCGCGCCGCCTTCCGATCTTCCCACACCGCTGCTCGGCGGTCTTACGCCGGCGCAATTCATGCGCGGCTACTGGCAGAAGAAGCCGCTGCTGATCCGCCAGGCGATCCCCGGCGTCGCGTCGCCGGTCTCGCGCGACGCGCTGTTCGAGCTCGCCGCCGACTATGACGCGGAATCGCGACTGATCACCCATTTTCGTAACAAGTGGCAACTGGCGCACGGCCCGTTCGAACCCGGCTCGCTGCCGGCCACCACGCGCAAGGCCTGGACCCTGCTCGTACAGGGGCTCGACCTGCACGTCGACGCGGCGCGCGCGCTGCTCGACCGCTTCCGCTTCATCCCGGACGCGCGCCTGGACGACCTGATGATCTCGTATGCGACGGACGGCGGCGGCGTCGGCCCGCATTTCGATTCGTACGACGTCTTCCTGCTGCAGGTCGAAGGCCGGCGCCGCTGGCGTGTCGGTGCGCAGAAGGACCTGTCGCTGCAGCCGGACGTGCCGCTGAAGATCCTCGAGAACTTCGAACCGAGCGACGAATGGGTACTCGAGCCCGGCGACATGCTGTACCTGCCGCCGCACATCGCGCACGACGGCGTGGCCGAAGGCGAATGCATGACCTGCTCGATCGGGTTCCGGGCCCCGTCCGCCGGCGAGCTGGGCGCCCAGTTCCTGTACTATCTCGCGGAGCGTGGCGGCCTGCGCGACGCGTGTGGCGACGATCTCTACCGCGATCCGAAGCAGCCGGCCGTCGACACGCCCGCGCAACTGCCTCCGGCGATGGTCGAGCGCGTGGCCGAGATCGTCGACGCGATCCGCTGGCGCAAACGCGACGTCGCCGAATTCCTCGGCTGCTACCTGAGCGAACCCAAGCCGAACGTCGTTTTCGACCCGCCGGCGCGCCCGCTGTCCGAGGCCGCGTTCGTCACGCAAGCGTCACGCCGCGGCGTGTGTCTCGACAGAAAGGCCGCATTGATGTATAACGCGCGCTCGTACTTCATAAATGGCGAGGAAGGACCGCTCGAGCAAGCCAGCGAATGGCTGCCCGAACTGGCCAATCAACGCCAAATGGAGGCGAAACGGTTTGTAACACTATCCCGGGTTCCCTCAATGACAGCCTTGTTGCACGAGTGGTATCGTGCGGGCTGGATACGGGTCGGAAACCGGAATTAGTGTGAGTCGCCCCGTATGCCCGTACGGATCAAATTCTGTATGGGAAAGACAACGTATTGACCCCGCATTTGTCGACGGTCGATAGGAAAGTGCATATAATTTCCGCCCAAGCCGTAGGGAAGATTCACGCTCTAGAAGTGCATCTCCACCAGCGGCCCAGGTCGGTGTTGGAGCACATTACCGGTATTGTTTCGCGCTGTTGCTTACCTTTAACCATAAAAGGACGTGATCATGAAGAAATCCCTCCTCGTAGCTTCCCTGTTGGCTGCTGTTGCACTGGCTGCTTGCAACAAGAGCGCTGATCAAGCTGCTTCGTCGGCTGCAAGCGACGCAGCTGCTGCTGCTTCGACGGCTGCTTCGGCAGTTGCCGGTGCTGCGAGCGACGCTACGGCCGCTGCTTCGTCGGCAACGGCTGCTGCGAGCGACGCTGCTGCTGCAGTGGCGTCGGCTGCTTCGGCAGCGACGGCTGCTCCGGCTTCGGGCGCAAGCCAGTAAGCCTCAGCGTCAGCTGAAAAAAAACCGGCCCGAGGGCCGGTTTTTTTACGTCTGCCGTTTTCGCGCGTGTCGCCCGCCAGTCGTACCGGGCCGCCGCAGCGGCCCTGCCCCGCTCATCCGAGCGTGAGCCAGTCGAAGCCCGCGTCCTGCGTGGCCACGATCACGTCCTCTCCGCTCGTCCCCAGTACCCCGCCAAACGCCTGGCGGACCAGCTCCGGCAGGTTGTTCTGCTGGCTCAGGTGCGCCGCGACCAGGTGCTGGAGGCGGCTGCGTTCGAGCGACGCGAGGATATCCGCCGCGGCGTCGTTGCTCAGGTGGCCGTGGTTGCCGCCGATGCGCACCTTCAGCGACTGCGGATAGCGGCTCCCGGCCAGCATCGCGGTGTCGTGGTTGGATTCGAGCACCAGCGCGTCACAACCGCTCAGGACGGCCGTGATGTGCGGCGTGGCCATCCCGACGTCCGTCAGCACGCCGAGCCGGCTGGAGCCGTCCATAAAGACGAACTGGAGCGGTTCGCGCGCATCGTGAGGGACCGTATAGGGCATCACGGCCAGATCGCGGATCGCGGCCGTCTCGTCGCCCCACAGCACGTGGAGATCGACGTCGGCCTCGTCCGCGCCGACCGCGCGCGCGGTGCCCCAGCTCATGTAGAGCGGCAGCGATGCGCGGCGGGCGAGCGTCAGCGCACTGCCGACGTGGTCGCTGTGTTCATGGGTAATGAGGATCGCATCGAGATCGCCGATGCAGAGATTCAGTCGGCCGAGCCGGCGCTCGACCTCCTTGGCAGAAAAGCCGCAGTCGAGCAGCACGCGGGTGGTCGTCGTGCCGCTCGAGGCCTCGACGACCAGCGCGTTGCCTTCGCTGCCGCTTCCGAGGCTGGCGAATCGCACGCGCTCAGTTCAGCTGCGCGTGGAGCAGCGAAATGATCCGCTGCGCGTCCGACGAGTTGTCGACCTGGCCGTTTGCACCGACCACCGCGACCTGCGTGCTGCCGTTGCCCTGCGCGCGCACGTTGACCATGAATTCCTTGCCCGGCTTCGCGGCCGACGGACCGCCGTAGAACAGCTTGCCGAACAGGCCGTCGCGCTTGAGTTCTTCCATCGTGTTCGCATAGCGCACGGTGTACACACCCTTCTCGCGATCGCGATTGTCGACCGCGAAGTTGGTGCGGTCGAGCGCCAGGCCCACGCGCAGCCATGCGCGATCGAACGACTCGGCCAGTTGCAGCGTTGCGCCGCCGCTGCTCGTGTCGCTGACTTGCGCCGGTGCCGTCGCGGGACGCGCATCGGTCAGCAGTTGCTTCGCCTGCGTATCGGTCAGGCCGAACTTCTGCATCAGCTTCGACAGGAACACGGCTTCGAGCACCGGGTTACGCGGACGCTCTTCCCAGCGCGACGACGTGCCGCCCTGCGGGCCGACCATCATTTCCTCCATCGCGCTGTGCGTGATCGAGATGTCGGTGTTGCCGTCCGACGTGCGGTTCACGAGCGTACGGAAGCGGTCGCGCGTGCCGGACGAGTATGCGAAATCGATGACCTTGCCGATCGTGCGGCGGAACCAGTCGTCCGGGATGTTCGCGCGGTTTTCGGCCCAGTCGGTGGCCATGATGCCCGTCGACGGTGCATCGGTCTTCAGCGAGAAGCCGTTCTCCTGCCAGAACTCCTTCAGGATCGGCCACAGCTGCTCGGGCGTGCGGCCATCGACGACGAGCCAGCGGCGGTCGCCGTCGCGCTCGATGTGCATGCCGAGCGGATCCTGCGCGCTCGGGATGCCGTCGGTCGCGTTGCCGGCCTGCGTCGTGACCCGCGGCGGCAGCGTGCCGAGGCCGGCGTTGCTCGGCGGCGCGACGAACTGCTGCGTCGTCGGCACCGGCTTCAGGTCGCTCGGCACCGCGAGCGGCGGCGCCGAACCGGTGTTCTTGTAGTTGACCCGGTCGGGGGCCAGATAGTCGTTCAGCGTATCGCAGCCGGCGAGCGCGCCCAGCGCCAGCACCATCACCGACATCTGGATGGCGCGAGAGGAAAAGGCGAAACGTTTCATGAAATCCTTCGTCTTGCTAGAACGCTCGTCAGGAGCGGCGCCGGACGGAGCCGGCCGGTGCGGGTTGATCAGGGTTCGAGCCGGCGGCCGCAGGACGCGGCCGCCTCGGCATCAGGCGAGGACGCCGGCCTCGACGAGGGCCGAACGCACGGCTTCGTGGCAGCGCTCGTCGAGCGCCGTGAGCGGCAGCCGGATGCCGCCCTGCATCTTGCCCATCGCCTGCAGCGCCCACTTCACCGGAATCGGGTTCGCCTCGATGAACAGGTTCTTGTGCAGCGACAGCAGCTTCATGTGCAGCGCGCGAGCCGTCTCTACGTCGCCGGCCAGCGCCGCGCGGCACAGGTCGCTCATCGCGCGCGGGGCGACGTTCGCCGTCACCGAGATGTTGCCGTGGCCGCCGAGCAGCATCAGCGCGATCGCGGTCGGATCGTCGCCGCTATAGATCGCGAAGTGCTTCGGCGCGGCCTTGATCAGGTGCGCGGCGCGATCGATGTTGCCGGTCGCTTCCTTCACGCCGATGATGCCCGGCACCTGCGCGAGGCGCAGCGTCGTCTCGTTCGCCATGTCGGCGACCGTGCGGCCCGGCACGTTGTACAGGATCACCGGCAGGTCGACCGCTTCGGCGATCGTCTTGAAGTGACGGTACATGCCTTCCTGCGTCGGCTTGTTGTAGTACGGCACGACCTGCAGCGTCGCGTCCGCGCCGACCGCCTTCGCTTGCTTCGTCAGCTCGATCGCCTCGGCGGTCGAGTTGCCGCCCGCGCCCGCGATGATCGGGATGCGTTTCGCCGCATGCTCGACCGCCGTGCGGATCATCAGGATGTGCTCTTCGACGTTGAGCGTTGCCGACTCGCCGCTCGTACCGACCACGACCAGCGCATCGGTGCCTTCCGCGATATGCCAGTCGATCAGTTTGCGAAACGCCGGCAGGTCGAGACTGCCGTCTTCGAGCATCGGGGTGACGATCGCGGGGATGCTGCCGCGGATTTGAATGCCGTCTTGGGTGCCGTTAGCCATGAAACGCGAAAGATTATGTACCGGTAAACGTTGAGATTGTAGCGGATTAGCCGGGCAGTTCGTAACGTGGAATTCCCGCCCCCGCCTTCGGGGTCGCGCCCTCGCGCACTGCGCAGAGACGCTGCACGAACGCCTCGCGCGGCGCGGCGACGAACCCGTCCTCGTACGCGACCACCCGCAGGTGGCCATGCACGGCGTCCAGCAGCTCGCCCGGGGCGAGCAGGAACGCGGGGTTGGACGGTTTCCCGACCGTTTCGTTTCCTTGCGCGAAGGTTTCGTAGATGAGCACGCCGCCGGGCGCCACCGCATCGAGCAGATGGGGCCAGAGCGGACGATGCAGATAATTCGTGACGATCACCGCCGAAAACGGCTCGCCGGCCGGCAACGGCCACGGCGCGCCTTCGAGATCGGCGTCGCGGGCATCGACGCCCGGGATCGCCCGCAACGCGGCCAGCGCGGCCGGGTCGCGGTCGAGTGCGACGACCGGATGCCCGTGCGACGCGAACCAGCGCGCATGGCGGCCGCCGCCCGCAGCGACATCCAGCACCGCGCCGCCTGGCGGCACGAGTCGCGACCATTGCGCGACCCAGCGCGACGGCTCGGCCTGGGCGACGTGGCCGCCCGCGGCGGCGATGACGGATGCGCTCATGCGGTCGATCAGTTGTACGACAGGCCCATCGCGTCACGCACGTCGCGCATCGTTTCCGTCGCGTACTTGCGCGCCTTGTCGCAACCGTCCGCGACGATCGCGCGCAGCAGCGACGGATCGTCCATGTACTTCTGCGCGCGCTCGAGCATCGGCTGCTGCTCGCGCAGGATGCCTTCGACGACCGGCTGCTTGCAATCGAGGCAGCCAATGCCCGCCGAGCGGCAGCCCTTCTGCACCCAGTCGTGCGTCGCTTCGTCCGTATAGACCTGGTGCAGCTGCCACACCGGGCACTTGTCGGGATCGCCCGGATCGGTGCGGCGCACGCGCGCGGGATCGGTCGGCATCGTGCGGACCTTCTTCGTGATCGTCTCGGCGTCTTCACGCAGGCCGATCGTGTTGCCGTACGACTTCGACATCTTCTGCCCGTCGAGGCCCGGCATCCGCGATGCTTCGGTGAGGAGCGCCTGCGGCTCGACGAGGATGATCTTGCGCGCGCCTTCGAGGTAGCCGAACAGGCGTTCGCGGTCGCTCATCGACAGGCTCTGCGATTCCTGCAGCATCGCACGCGCCTGTTCGAGCGCCTCGTCGTCGCCCTCCTGCTGATACGCGTTGCGCAGCTCGTGATAGAGCTTCGCGCGCTTGCCGCCGAGCTTCTTCGCGGCATCGAGCGCCTTCTCCTCGAAGCCCGGCTCGCGGCCGTACAGGTAGTTGAAGCGGCGTGCGATCTCGCGCGTCATCTCGACGTGCGGCACCTGGTCTTCACCGACCGGCACGAGCGAGCCGCGATACAGCAGGATGTCGGCCGCCATCAGCACCGGGTAGCCGAGGAAGCCGTAGGTCGACAGATCCTTGTCCTTCAGCTTCTCCATCTGTTCCTTGTAGGTCGGCACGCGTTCGAGCCAGCCGAGCGGCGTGCTCATGCCGAGCAACAGCGCGAGTTCGGCATGCTCGGGCACCTTGCTCTGGATGAACAGCGTGGCCTGCGCCGGATCGATGCCGGACGCGAGCCAGTCGATCAGCACGTCCCATACGTTCTTCTCGATGACCTCGGGAGTCTCGTAGTGCGTCGTCAGCGCATGCCAGTCGACGACGCAGAAGAAGCACGGGTACTCGGACTGCAGCTTCACCCAGTTTTTCAGCACGCCGTGGTAGTGACCGAGGTGCAGCGACCCGGTGGGTCGCATGCCGGAGAAAATACGTTCAGGGAACATGATTGTCGTTAGAGAAGCGAAGCGAATGGGGACAGGATGGCGCTCAGGACGGCGTAGCCGACGTTGACGAGCGGGCGCAGCCAGAAGTTCGTCAGCACGCCCGTCGCGACCAGCACGAGGACGATGATGAAACCGTACGGCTCGATGCGCGACAGCGCGATCGATTGCTTCGTCGGCAGCAGCGCCGCCAGGATGCGGCCGCCGTCGAGCGGCGGCAGCGGAAACAGGTTCAGCACGCCGAGCACGAGGTTCGCGCTGACGCCGGCAAACGCCATCCGCGTGAAGAACGGCTCGTCGATGCCGACGGCAGGCAGCACGAGCGTCAGCACGCCCCAGATCAGCGCCTGCACGAAGTTGCAGGCCGGGCCCGCGAGCGATACCCACAGGCTGCCCCAGCGCGGATCGCGCAGGTTGCCGAACGACACCGGCACGGGCTTCGCATAGCCGAACAGGAACGCGCCGCCGGTCAGGAAATACATCACGAGCGGGATCGCGATCGTGCCGATCGGATCGATGTGACGCATCGGGTTGAACGACACGCGCCCCATCACGTAGGCGGTATTGTCGCCGAGCAGGCGGGCGGCGTAGCCATGCGCGGCCTCGTGCAACGTGATCGCGAAGATCACGGGTAGCGCGTAGACGGCGATGGTCTGTATCAGGGAAGCATCCATATCGCGTTATTGTAACAAGCGCACTCGCGCAAAAAATGGAACGGCGCGCTTACGCCGCCGAGAGTCCGAACGGCTCGAGCGCGCCGCGCCCCGCGCGCACGAGCTCGGGCTCGTCGCCGGTCAGGTCGATCACCGTCGACGGCTCACGCGGGCATGCGCCGCCGTCGATCACGAGGTCGACCTGTTTCTCGAGCCGATCGCGGATTTCTTCGGGATCGTTGAGCGGCTCGTCGTCCGGCGGCAGGATCAGCGTCGTGCCGAGCAACGGCTGGCCGAGCGATTCGAGCAACGCGAGCGTGATCGCATGATCGGGCACGCGCAGCCCGATCGTCTTGCGCGACGGGTGCGACAGCCGGCGCGGCACTTCCTTCGTCGCCTGCAGGATGAAGACGTACGGGCCGGGCGTCACCGACTTGATCTGCCGGTACTGGCGGTTGTCGACCATCGCGAAGTTGGCGAGCTCCGACAGGTCGCGCACGAGCAGCGACAGGTGCTGCTTTTCGTCGAGGCCGCGAATCCGGCGCACGCGCTCGACCGCGTCCTTGTCGTCGAGATGGCACGCGAGCGCATAGCTCGAATCGGTCGGCATCGCGATCACGCCGCCCTTGCTGACGATCTCCACGGCCTGCTTGATCAGGCGCGGCTGCGGATTATCCGGGTGAATCCTGAAGAACTGGGACATGGGGGGTCGTAAAGGGGGAAAAATCGGATGCGCGCGCCAGAGGCAACGCGGGCGGCGGGCCGCCGCCCGGTGTCAGAGCCAGCGCTCCCAGACCGGTGTCAGGTCGGGCGGCAACGGCGGCAGGCTGCCGAGCTCGACACGGCCCTCGCCTGGCGCATGGAAATCCGAGCCGCGCGACGCTTCGAAGCCGAAGCGGCGTGCGACGTCCGCGTATTCGCGGTACTGATCGGGGGTATGGCTGCCGGTGACGACCTCGATCGCGCGGCCGCCCAGATCGATGAACTCGCCGAAGAACGCGTCGAATTCGACGGGCGTATAGCGGTAACGGCCCGGATGCGCGACCACGGCTTCGCCGCCGGCCGCCCGAATCCACGCGACGGCGTCGGGCAGCGTCGCCCAGCGGTGCGGGACGAACCCGGGCTTGCCGTCACCGAGCATGCGATCGAACACATCGGACGTCGACGTGGCATGGCCGTTCTCGACGAGAAAGCGGGCGAAGTGCGTGCGCGAGATCAGGTCGGGATTCGACACGTACTTCAGCGCGCCTTCGTACGCGCCGGGAATGCCGAGCGTGGCGAGCTGTTCGCCGATCGCCACCGCACGCGCCGCGCGGCCGTGGCGCGTACGGTACAGGCCGTCGACGAGCACCTGGTTCGCGGGATCGACATTCAGGCCGACGATGTGCACGGTGCGCGACGCCCACGTGACCGAAATCTCGACGCCGCTCAGGTAGCGCATGCCGAGCGCTTCCGCCTCGCTGCGCGCCGCCGCCTGGCCGCCGATCTCATCGTGGTCGGTCAGCGCCCACAGGGTCACGCCGCCGGCATGGGCGCGGCGTGCGACGTCGGCAGGCGACAGCAACCCGTCGGAAACATTCGAATGGCAGTGGAGATCGGCGTTCATTGTCGGCATGGCAGGTAAGGCTTCATTCTACTGCAACGCGGCAATGCGCCGCCCGCCTGCCCCGCCGCTGCCGCCGCGCGCTTACGCGCAGAACGCCTCGATCAGCGCCGCGATCTGCTCGGGCTGGTCGTGATGCACCATGTGGCCGGCATCCTCGACGAGCTTCTCGCGCCAGTCGGGGAACGCGTTGAAACGCGCCTTGAATTCCGGCAGCGGGATGTCGCCGGCGATGTGCGCCAGCGTCGGCGAATTGACGGCCTCGACGTGCAGCACCTTCGCGCGTACCTGTGCCCAGGTGGCCATCACTTCGTCGAGCCGGTACAGCTGCGGGCCGGGCATCTTGTGCGCGGGGTCGGCCAGCAGATGGTACTGGCCGTCGTCGCCGCGCTTCGACCAGTGCGCGGCGAGGAACGCGGCGCGATGCGGCGCGAGCCGCGGATTGGTCTTGGTCAGGCGCGCCGCCACGTCGTCGAGCGACGCATAAGGGCGCAGCGCGGGCGGTTCGCGCAACTCGTCCAGCCAGCCGCGCAGCCGGCGCGGCGCCTGCTCGGCCCGCGCGGGCGCGAGCCCGAAACCCTCGAGATCGACCACGCGCCGCACGCGCTCCGGCCGCGCGCCGGCATACAGGCACACGACGTTCGCGCCCATGCTGTGCCCGACCAGGTTGACTTCGCCGGTCGGCGCATAGTGGTCGACGAGCGCATCGAGGTCGCCGAGGTATTCGTGGAACCAGTAGTGGCCGCCGCCCTGCCGCGCGACCGGCCAGTCGGACAGCCCGAAACCGCGTGCATCGGGCGCGATCACCTGCCAGTCGCCCGCGAGCGCATCGACGACGAACTGGAACGACGCCGCGACGTCCATCCAGCCGTGCAGCATGAACAGCGTCGGCGCATCGGGCCGGCCCCAGCGCCGGACATGCAGCTTGACGCCGCGCACCGTGACGAAATCGGAAACAGAACTCGAGGCACTCATTGCAGCCGCCAGAAAAAAGAATGATCGTTCGATTATAGCGGCGACGCCTTCCTTCCGGTGTCCGGCAATCGAGGCACCGCTCTAGCGGCTCCAGGACGCGAGGGGCCGCCGGCAAACGCCATCTGCCGGGCACACGGACGGCCGACAGCCGCCGAAACGCACCCGAACGCGAGCCGGCTAGCGTGGCGCGCTTCCGTCCGCTCCGTCCTGCGCGGCCAGTTCGTCGAGTTCGGCCTGCTCGAATCCCGCATCGCGACGCGCATCGAAATTGAACGGCCCCCGCAGCCGCGGCGCATGATACTGCTCGGCAAGCTGCCGGTAGGTCGGCACGGGATCTCGGCCGGCCTCGTCGCACAGGTGCCGGAACCAGTGGTTGCCGATCGCGACATGGCCGATTTCGTCGCGCAGGATCACGTCGAGGATCGCGGCCGACGCATCGTCGCCCGCCTGGACGAGCCGCGCGCGGATCGGCGGCGATGCGTCGAGCCCGCGGGCCTCGAGCGTGCGCGGTACGAGCGCCATGCGCGCCAGCACGTCGCCCTTGGTCCGCTCGCACATCTCCCACAGACCGTTGTGCGCGGGAAAATCGCCGTACGCATGCCCGAATGCCGCCAGACGGTCGGACAGCAGCGTGAAGTGATAGGCCTCCTCGGCCGCCACCTTCAGCCAGTCCGCGTAGAACGCGCCCGGCAAACCCGCGAAACGCCAGACCGCGTCGAGCGCCAGATTGATCGCATTGAACTCGATATGGGCCAGCGCGTGCAGCAGCACGGCGCGCCCTTCGGGCGAACGCATGCTGCGGCGCTCGAGCTGGCGCGGCTCGACGAGCGGCGGCCGCACCGGGCGGCCGGGCAGATCGGCCGGTTCGGGCAACTCGAGCGACGGGGCGATCGCCGCCTGCCCGGCCAGCAGCGCCTCGTGGAGCGCGCGCACCCGGGCGGCCTTGGCCGCGGGTTCGGTGTCACGCAACGCGGCGAGCGCGGCGCGGCGCACGCAGGCCGGCGCATTGCCGAAAGAAGAAGACTCCATGCTCATGAACGGGGACACCCCGCGTGCGCGGCCCGGGAGCGCACGCACGCGACGGTTTACAATAGGCGATTGTTCCGCGGCGCAATGCAGCAATGCGAATGCGCCGGGCAAACCAGACGCGCCATTCTACCGGCGCCCATCATCGAAGAGACAAGGAGACACCGTGACGATCTACAAGCTGGGCGATACGGCCCCGACGATCCACGAAAGCGTATTCGTCGCCGATACGGCGGCCATCATCGGCAAGGTCGTGCTCGAGGAGAACGCGAGCGTCTGGTTCGGCGCGACGATTCGTGGCGACAACGAGACGATTACCGTCGGCGTGGGCAGCAACGTCCAGGAAGGCGCGGTACTGCATACGGACCCCGGCTTTCCGCTGACGATTGCCGAGAACGTGACGATCGGGCATCAGGCCATGCTGCACGGCTGCACGATCGGCGAAGGTTCGCTGGTCGGTATCCAGGCGGTGGTCTTGAATGGAGCGGTCATCGGCCGCAACTGTCTGGTTGGTGCCGGCGCGGTCGTGACGGAAGGCAAGACGTTCCCGGACAACTCGCTGATTCTCGGCGCACCGGCGAAAGTCGTGCGCGAGCTGTCGGCGGAAGACATTGCGCGGCTGCGCACGAACGCGAAGACGTACATCGAGCGGCGTGCGCATTTCAAGGAGCAACTCGTGCGGATCGGGTGATTCGCACGGATTTCAAGGAAGAAGAGTGAGCGACCAGTTACAGAAATTCATGTTCAATGCGGCGCCCGTGCGTGGCGAGATCGTTTCGCTGCGCAATACGTGGCAGGAAGTGCTCTCCCGCCGCGACTACCCTGCCCCCGTGCGCACGGTGCTCGGCGAGATGATGGCCGCGTGCGCACTGCTGTCCGCGAACCTGAAATTCAACGGCACCCTGATCATGCAGATCTTCGGCGACGGGCCGGTCCAGATGCTGGTCGTCCAGTGCGGTTCGGATCTGTCGATGCGGGCCACCGCGAAGTTCGCCGGCGATGCCGCTCAGACGATCGGCGACGACACGAGCTTCCCGTCGCTCGTCAATGCGAGCGGTCACGGCCGTTGCGTGATCACGCTCGACCCGGCCGACAAGCTGCCGGGCCAGCAGCCGTATCAGGGCATCGTGCCGCTGAACGGCGTCGACGGCCCGCTCGAATCCGTCTCGCAGGTGCTCGAGCATTACATGCATCACTCGGAGCAGCTCGATACGCGGATGTGGCTCGCAGCCGATCGCGACCGCGCGGTCGGCATGCTGCTGCAGAAGCTGCCGGGCGACGGCGGCATCGTGCCGCGTAATGCCGAAACCGATACCGATACGTGGGAGCGCGTCTGCACGCTCGGCGGCACGCTGTCCGCGCAGGAACTGCTCGAAGTCGAACCGGAAGTGGTGTTCCGCCGGCTGTTCTGGCAGGAAAACGTGCAGCACTTCGAACCGGCCGGCACGCGCTTCCAGTGCTCGTGTTCGCGCGAGAAGGTCGGCGCGATGCTGCGCATGCTCGGCCGCGAAGAGGTCGACAGCGTGATCGTCGAGCGCGGCCACGTCGAGATCCATTGCGAGTTCTGCAATCAGCGCTACGAATTCGATCCGGTCGACGTCGCGCAGCTGTTCGCGGCCCCCGGCGTCGAGACGGGCATCGCGCCCGCCACCGACCAGCGTCACTGAGCTGGGCAGCGGCCCGGTGCCCGCCATCCGGGCACGGGCGCATAATGACGCACGAGCGTCGCACGCACGGCTCCGGCGCCGAAGTCTCGTACTTCGGCGCAAGCCGCCTCCCGTCGTCGGCGCGCTGCAGGAGAAACACATGAATCGCCCGCTTCATCGACCGTTTCATCGATCGTTCCGCACCATCGTCCTGACGAGCGTTGCCGCCGGCACGCTCGCCCTTGCCGGCTGCGCGATGCCGCCGCCGACTTCCACGATCCTGAGCCGCCTGCCCGAACCCGGTGCATCGGGCGGCCAGCCGCGCGCGCTGTCGAGCGCCGAACGCAAGCGCTACGACGAGATCGACCAGCAGGTGCTGCGCGAACAGAACAGCGCGATCGCAGCGGAGGCAGCGGCGCGCGCGTGGGCCTATTACTCGCCGCCGCCCGTCACCGTCTACGGCGGGTATTACGGCGGATGGGGCAATCGCTGGGGCACGGGTATCAGCTACGGCTACCCAGGATGGTGGTGGTGAGCGTGCATCGCTCAGCCGATTGACTACCGGCAGGAAATAAAAAAGCGCGGCATTTCCCGCGCTTTTTCAATGGATTCGAGCAATTGCGCTCAGTGATGAGCGGCCTTGCCCTTGTCGCCGCCATGATGCCGCGACGGCTTCGCGATCGACTGCGGATTCGGCACGACACGCACCGGCGCCGCGGATACGGCACCGCGCGTCGACGTATTCGACGGCGTGTTGTTCAGCGGCGCGGCCGGCGCATTCGGCGACACGAACTGCACGAACACCTCGCCGTCCTTCACCATGCCCATCTCGTAGCGCGCGCGCTCCTCGATGGCCGCAGTGCCGCTCTGCAGATCCTGCACTTCGCCGGCGGTGCGCTCGTTGCGCAGCTTCTCGTCCGCATTCTTCTGGAGCTGGTCGTCAAGCTGCTGACGCAATTCATGCACCCGCAGCCAGCCGCCGTGTCCCCACCATAGGGGGTACTGAATGAGCGCCAGCAGGGCAATCAGGACGACAGTGACAAGCCGCATGTAAGAACCGCAGATATAAGAAGCGCCGCTCCGCGCACATGCACAGAGCGGCGTCGAGATGACGAACCCGATAGTAGCGCGTTAGCGCAGGTTATAGAAAGCCGATTTACCCGGGTAGCTTGCGATGTCGCCGAGATCTTCCTCGATGCGCAGCAGCTGGTTGTACTTCGAGATACGGTCGCTGCGCGACAGCGAACCCGTCTTGATCTGACCGGCGTTCAGGCCGACCGCAATGTCCGCGATCGTCGAATCTTCCGTTTCGCCCGAGCGGTGCGAGATCACGGCCGTGTAGCCGGCACGCTTCGCCATCTCGATTGCCGCGAACGTTTCGGTCAGCGTACCGATCTGGTTGATCTTGATGAGGATCGAGTTCGCGATGCCCTTCTCGATGCCTTCCTTCAGGATGCGCGTGTTCGTGACGAACAGGTCGTCGCCGACCAGCTGCACCTTCTTGCCGAGGCGGTCGGTCAGCAGCTTCCAGCCTTCCCAGTCGCTTTCGTGCATGCCGTCCTCGATCGACACGATCGGGAACTTGTCCGCGAGCGTCGCGAGGTAGTCGGTGAATTCGGCCGACGACAGTTGCAGGCCTTCGCCCGCGAGCTGGTACTTGCCGTCGTGGTAGAACTCGGATGCCGCGCAGTCGAGCGCGAGCAGCACGTCTTCACCGGCACGGTAGCCAGCCTTCTCGATCGCCTGCAGGATCGTCGACAGGCACTCGTCGTTGCTGCCGAAGTTCGGCGCGAAGCCGCCTTCGTCACCGACTGCCGTGCTCATGCCGCGGTCGCTCAGGATCTTCTTCAGTGCGTGGAACACTTCCGCGCCGCAACGCAGGGCTTCACGGAACGTCGGCTGGCTCACCGGGACGATCATGAATTCCTGGATGTCGAGGCTGTTGTTCGCGTGCGCGCCGCCGTTGACGATGTTCATCATCGGCACCGGCAGTTGCATGGCACCCGAACCACCGAAGTAGCGGTACAGCGGCAGGCCAGCCTCTTCGGCGGCTGCCTTCGCGACGGCCATCGACACGGCCAGCATCGCGTTCGCGCCGAGGCGCGACTTGTTGTCGGTGCCGTCCAGCTCGAGCAGCGTCTTGTCGAGGAACGCCTGTTCCGACGCGTCGAGGCCCATGATGGCTTCGGAGATTTCGGTGTTGATATGCTCGACTGCCTTCAGCACGCCCTTGCCGTTGTAGCGGCCGGCTTCGCCGTCGCGCAGTTCGATCGCTTCACGCGAGCCGGTGGACGCGCCCGACGGCACCGCCGCGCGGCCCATCGTGCCCGATTCGAGCAGCACGTCGCATTCGACGGTGGGGTTGCCGCGCGAATCCAGAATCTCGCGGCCGATGATATCTACGATTGCACTCATGGGTTTCCTCTGAGAATGACGATGGATTCTTCAAACTGCGACGGCGCACGCGCCTGAACCGCTTTCGCTACTGACGCGCGAAGCCGTCGCAAGGTTCATTCGATCTTTAATTGAAATCGTTTTCCAGGAACGGATTGCGCTTCACCGCCTGGTCGAGCGTGACGAGGGTCTCCAGCAGCGCACCCATCCGGTTCAGCGGCACCGCGTTCGGGCCGTCCGACTTTGCTTCAGCCGGATTCGGGTGCGTCTCCATGAAGAGGCCCGCGACGCCCGTCGCGACCGCCGCCCGTGCGAGCACCGGCACGAATTCGCGCTGGCCGCCCGAGCTCGTGCCCTGCCCGCCCGGCAACTGCACCGAGTGGGTCGCATCGAACACGACGGGGGCGCTCGTCTCGCGCATGATCGCGAGCGAACGCATGTCCGACACGAGATTGTTGTAGCCGAACGAGACACCGCGCTCGCACGCCATGAAACGGTCTTCCGACAGCCCCGCTTCACGGGCCGCTTCGCGCGCCTTGTCGATCACGTTCTTCATGTCGTGCGGCGCGAGGAACTGGCCCTTCTTGATGTTGACGGGCTTGCCCGAGCGCGCGCACGCATGGATGAAATCGGTCTGGCGGCACAGGAACGCCGGCGTCTGCAGCACGTCGACGACCGACGCGACCTGCTCGATCTCTTCGATCGAATGCACGTCGGTCAGCACCGGCAGGCCGAGCTGGCGCTTCACCTCGGACAGGATCCGCAGGCCCTCGTCCATTCCGAGGCCGCGGAACGACTTGCCCGAGCTGCGGTTCGCCTTGTCGTAGGACGACTTGTAGATGAACGGAACGTTCAGCTTCTCGCAGATCTCCTTCAGGCGGCCTGCCGTGTCGATCGTCATTTGCTCCGATTCGACGACGCAGGTACCCGCGATCAGGAAGAAAGGCTTGTCGAGACCGACCTCGAAATCGCACAGCTTCATGCTTACACTCCGCGCGCTTGCTTGTTGGCAAGCGCAGCTTCGACGAACGACTTGAAGAGGGGATGACCGTCACGCGGCGTGGACGTGAATTCCGGGTGGAACTGGACGCCGACGAACCACGGGTGCATCGAACGCGGCAGCTCCATCATTTCCGGCAGATCCTCGCTCGGGGTACGGGCGCTGATGATAAGGCCGCCGGCTTCGAGCTGGGGCACGAAGCGGTTATTGACTTCATAACGGTGGCGATGGCGCTCGTTCACGTCCTTGCCATAGATCTCTTCGGCCATCGTGCCCGGCTTGATCGGGCAACGCTGCGAGCCGAGGCGCATCGTGCCGCCGAGATCGGATTCCTCGGTGCGCGTCTCGACCTTGCCGTCGCGGTCGTACCACTCGGTGATCAGCGCGACCACGCGTTCCGGCGTGTCCGGCTCGAATTCCGTGCTGTTCGCCTGCTTCAGGCCGACGACGTCGCGCGCGAACTCGATCACCGCGAGCTGCATGCCGAGGCAGATGCCGAGATACGGCACCTTGGCTTCACGCGCATAGCGGATCGCCGCGATCTTGCCTTCCGTGCCGCGACGGCCGAAACCGCCCGGCACCAGCACGGCGTCGAGGTGCTTCAGGCTGTCGACACCGTTCGACTCGATCTCTTCCGAGTCGATGTATTCGATGTTGACCTTGGTCGACGTGTGCAGCGATGCGTGGCGCAGCGCCTCGATCAGCGACTTGTACGACTCGGTCAGGTCGACATACTTGCCGACCATGCCGATCGTCACTTCGTGCTTCGGGTTCTCGAGCTTCTCGACGAGTTCCGACCACATGCTCAGGTCGGCGTCCTTCGGCGACAGCTTCAGTTCCTCGCAGATGATGCGGTCGAGGCCCTGGTCGTGCAGCATCTGCGGAATCTTGTAGATGCTGTCGGCGTCCCACACCGAGATCACGGCGTCTTCCGGCACGTTCGAGAACATCGAGATCTTCTTCGATTCGTCGTCCGGAATGCGGCGGTCCGCACGGCACAGCAGCACGTGCGGCAGGATGCCGATCTCGCGCAGCTTCTGCACGCTGTGCTGGGTCGGCTTCGTCTTCAGCTCGCCGGCCGTCGCGACGTACGGCACCAGCGTCAGGTGCACGAAGCACGCGCTGTTGCGGCCGAGGCGCAGGCTCATCTGGCGCGCGGCTTCGAGGAACGGCAGCGATTCGATGTCGCCGACCGTGCCGCCGATCTCGACGATCGCGACATCCGGCTCACCGCAGGTGGCCGACGCGGCCCCGCGCTCGATGAACGCCTGGATTTCGTTCGTGATGTGCGGAATGACCTGCACGGTCTTGCCGAGATAGTCGCCGCGGCGTTCCTTGCGGATCACCGATTCGTAGATCTGGCCGGTCGTGAAGTTGTTGGCCTTGCGCATCTTCGTGCTGATGAAGCGCTCATAGTGGCCGAGGTCGAGGTCCGTCTCCGCTCCATCTTCCGTCACGAACACTTCGCCGTGCTGGAACGGGCTCATCGTGCCGGGGTCGACGTTGATGTAGGGATCGAGTTTGAGGAGGGTGACTTTCAGACCGCGCGATTCGAGGATCGCGGCGAGGGAAGCGGCGGCAATACCCTTGCCAAGGGAAGAAACTACGCCGCCGGTGACGAAAACATATTTGGTCATCGCTGGATGCTCGCGGGAAAAACGGATTATACCGTAAAGCCCGCCCTTCTCTCAGCAATTGACTCGATGATCGCGCCCTTTCGCGCCGACCCGCACCAGCCGTGCGCGCCGGGGCGAAGCTGCCCGCCGGCCGGCGCAACCGCGCGCATCGCAGGCGCGCCCCGGCCGCCCAATCGTGCGTCAGGCGCGCTTCGCGAGCGGGGCACCGCCCTGCGTCACATCGCCCTCCACCGCCTTCAGCGAATTCAGCATCCGCTGCAATGCGCGGGCGGTCTCGAGCGGCCGCTCCATCGGGAACAGGTGGCTGCCTTCCAGCCATTCGACGCGACCGCGCGCCGCGCGGCGCGTCGCATCGAGCCCGACCTGGCGCACCTCGCGCGAACGCGTGCCGGCGAGAAAACCGAGCGGCACCGGCGCGCCGTGCGCGAGCCGCGGGCCGAGCGTGTGCGGCAGGGTCCGGTAGATCAGGTATTCGACCTGCCGGTCGAACGCGAGCGCCCGCTCGCCGTCGGCACCGGCCTGTGGAATCCCGTAGTCGATGTAGTCCGCCAGCATCCGTTCGTCCCAGCGGGCGAACGCCGGCTTCTCGCGGAAATGCCGCCAGACGTCATCGCGGCTCACCCAGCGCGTACGCCGGTTGCGCGTCGCGGCGGCCGGCGACAGCCGCTCGTCGAGCCCCGCCCACTGGCTTGCACGCAATGCGCCGGCGCGCCAGCCCGCGATGATCGGCGAATCGATCATCACGACGCCGCGCACCCATTGCGGCTTCTTCAGCGCGGCCATCAGCGACAGGTAGCCGCCGAGCGAATGACCGACGAGCCAGACGGGACGCTCGTAGCGGCTGCCGATGTCATCGAGCAGTTGCTCGACGAGATGCGGCCAGTCGCGCGTCACCGGGTAGCGGCGGTCGTGGCCGATCCGTTCGATGTAGCGCAGCTCGTAGTCGTCGGCCAGTTCGGCGAAGATCGTCCGGTACGTCGACGCCGGGAAGCCGTTCGCGTGCGAGAAATGGAGGATGTCCTTCAAACGCCGATGTCTCCTTTGTCGACCGGAGTTAGTGCTTTAGCACTTACTCCGGTCCCATGCTTCGCGGTCGGCCGGAGTTAGCGCGTCAGCGCTTACTCCAGTCCGATGCTTCGCGGTCGACCGGGGTCAGCCCCGGCCCTCTGCTTCGTGTTCTGCCGGGCCCATGCTTCGACATGATGCGCGGGTCCCGGGCCTTCTTTCTCGCTACGCCGGCCCTCGCCGCGATCACCGGTCCATCCAGTACCGTCGCCGAACGTCGCGATAACGCTCGAAAGCAAACCCGCCGTCGGCCGGTGCGACGTCGAACCGCACGGCACCGTCGCGATCGGTACGCGGCAGCGGAATCCCGCGCGCCTCGTAACGGGCGAGAACCGTCCGGTGCGGATGCCCGAAACGATTGCGATAGCCTACAGGAAATACCGCGACGCGCGGCCCGACCGAATCGAGGAAAGGCTCGACCGACGACGTGCGGCTGCCGTGGTGCGGAACGACCAGGATCTGCGCGGCCAGCGCGTCGCGCGCAGCGTCCACGAGCCGGCGTTCGGCGCGCGCCTCGATGTCGCCCGTCAGCAGTGCGGACGTGTCGCCCGCGTCGATGCGCAGCACGCACGACTGCCCATTCGAGGTACCCGCACCCGGGCCGCCCTGCGGCCACAGCATCGTGAACGCGACGCCGTCCCAGGTCCAGTGCTGCCCGGCCACACACGGCAGCCGGTCGGCGACGCCGGCGGCTGCCGCGTCGCGCCACAGCCGGCTGTTCGGCGCAATGCCGGCCAGCAGCTGTCGGACGTCGGCTGCCGCATAGACGGCTGGCGCACCGCCCGCGTGATCGGCATCCGCGTGACTGAGCACGAGCGAATCGATCACCGCGATGCCACGCGCACGCAGTGCCGGCGCAACGATCCGCGCGCCGGCATGAGTCGACTCCGCGCCCGGCCCCGCATCGAACAGCACCGTGCGCCGCGCGGTCTCCACCAGCACCGACGCGCCCTGCCCGACGTCGAGCACGGTCAGCCGGAAACCGCCCGGCGGCGGCGTATCGGCTGCCGGCGCGACGAGCGGCAGCCACGTGAGCGGTGCCGCCCAGCGCAACGGCCAGCCGCGCGGCATCAGCGCCCATGCGACGCCCACGCAGGCCAGCACCAGCACCGGCCCGTCGGGCATGCGCAACCAGAACACGCCCGCCGGCCAGTCGGCGAGGTGCCCGAGCAACGTCATCATCGGTTCGAGCGCCGCGTGCGCAAGCCGGAACGCATACGCATCAAACGGCGCAGGCAGCGCGATGCCGGCCAGCACGACCGGCGTCACGACCGAGCTGACCCACGGAATCGCAAACGCATTGCCGAACGGGCCCGACAGGGAGATCTGCGCGAACCATGCGGCCGTCAGCGGAGCGAGACCGATCGTCACCGCGTACTGCACGCGCGTGGCCTCGGCGATACGGCGCCCGGCGCGTGCCCCCCACGCACGCAACCGGCTCGACAAGCCTGCCGTGCCATCCCCCTCCTCGCGTTCCGCATCGGGCTCACGCACGCCACGCCAACCGGCCACGGCCATCAGGATCACGGCAACCGCCCCGAACGACAGCCAGAACCCGGCCGACAGCACAGCCCACGGATCCGCAACCAACACGCCGCCGAGTGCCGCGCACAGCACCGCAGAAGTCGGTACGCTGCGCCCGGCCAGATACGCGATGCCGCCGGCCGCGATCATCCACCACGCGCGCTGCGCCGGTACATTGAAACCGGCGAGCGCCGCATATCCGGCCGCGGCGGTGAGCGCGGCGAGCGCGGCGGCGTACGGCGCCGGCAACATGAGCGTCGCGGCCCGTGCGCGCCAGCGCAGGCGGCGCCAGACCATCGACACGAGCCCGCCCGCGATCGCGCCGACGAGCCCGACATGCAGGCCGGAGATCGCGACCAGGTGGCTCGTGCCCGTGCTGCGCAGCACGCGCCAATCGTCGTCGCCGATGCCCGACTGATCCCCGATCGCGAGTGCGGCGACGATGCCGCGATGGCTGGCGTCGCTGCCGAGCGCCTCGGCGATACGCGAGCGCAGCGCATCGCGCAGCCGATCGATCGAGGCACGCCATCCCGATACGCGCGCATCGAGCAATACCGCCCGCCCGGGCGCGCTGACATAGCCGATCGCGCGAATGCCTGCGGCCAGCCACGCCGCCTCGCTGTCACGCACGCCGGGATTGGCCTCGGCATGCGGGCGCTTCAGACGCACGACGAAACGCCAGCGCTGTGCGGCACGCAGATCGGGAAGTGGATCGCGTGTCGCCGATGCGCCATACGCGCGCCACGACAGCCGGATCAGCGGCGGAAAACGAGCCAGCCCCGCATCGTTCGACTCGACGGCGAACAGCAGCCTCGCACTTGTCTCGTCGATCACGGGCAGCCCCCGAATCACACCGGTCACGACGATGTCGCGCCCTTCCCACTCGACGGGCAGGCTGTCGTCCAGCCGCCATTCGGCCCGCGCGGCCGCGTAGCCGAACCCCGCGACGCAGGCCGCGAGCGCGCATAGCATCCATCCGAGCGCGACGGTCGACCGCGTGCGCCGGCGGCGCATGCACCACACGCCCAGCACCGCGCAGCCCGCGAGCACGGCTGCACCGATCGTCCAGGCGAACGCACCCGGCAACGCCGCCTGCCGCTGCAGTACGACCACGCCGAGCGCGAACGCGATCCACCACACGCGCATCGCACCTCCTCGTCGACCCGGCGCCGCCATGGCGAATGCGGCGCCTTCCGGCAACGATTATGCGGACGAAAGTGCGAGTCGCGGCAGCGCGGCGAGCGCGTTGGCCGAAGTGCATAGGGACACTGCGCCGGTGTCGAGCCCGCGCAGTTCGGCGAGTACATCGCCGATGCGTGGCACCTGGTCGGGCGTGTTGCGGGATTTGTACGCCCATTCGGGCGCGATGTCGGGCGCGTCGGTCTCGACGACGAGCGCGTCGAGCGGCAACTCCGTGGCGAGCCGGCGGATCTGCAGCGCCCGCGTGAAGGTCACGTTGCCGCCGAAGCCGAGATGCAGCCCTTGCGCGAGATACGCTTCTGCCTGCTGGAAACTGCCGTTGAACGCATGCGCGATGCCGCGCCGCACGCCGAACCGGCGCAGCCCGGCCAGCACGCGATCCTGCGACTTGCGCACGTGACACAGCACGGGCAGATCGAATTCGCGCGCGAGCTTGAGTTGTCCCTGGTAGAAGAACTGCTGCCGGTCTTCGTCGAGCCCCGGCACGAAATAGTCGAGACCGATCTCGCCGATCGCAACGAAGCGCGGATCGTCGAGGCTCGCCTCGATCTCCATGCGCAGCAGGTCGAGATCCTCGTCCCGTGCGCACGGCGTATACATCGGATGGATGCCGAGCGCGTAGACCGCGCCCGGCGTGCGTTGCGCGAGCTCGCGCACCGTCGTGAAGTTGTCGCGCCCGACGCTCGGGATCACGATGCGCGACACGCCGGCCGCGCGCGCCGCGTGCGCGACCGCATCGCGGTCGGCGTCGAACTCGGCGGCATCGAGATGGCAGTGCGTGTCGATCCACATGGCGGCAGTCCTGCGCCCTGGCGCCGCACCGGGACGACCCCGGCAGCAGGCCAAGCGCGTTCGCTTCTTACACCGGCAGCGCCGGTTCCTCGTACAGCACGCCGTCGCGCAGCCGCATGATGCGGTCGCAGCGCGCGGCGAGATCGGGATCGTGCGTGACGATCACGAAGCTCGTTTCGAGCGTCTCGGACAGTTCGAGCATCAGGTTGAACACCGTGTCGGCCGTCGTGCCGTCGAGGTTGCCGGTCGGCTCGTCGGCGAGCACGCACGCGGGCTTCGTGACCAGTGCGCGCGCGATCGCGACGCGCTGCCGCTCGCCGCCCGACAGTTCGCCCGGACGGTGCTTCGCACGCGGGCCGAGACCGACGCGCTCGAGCATCGTCTGGGCCTGCTCGCGCGCGTCCTCGGTCGTCATTCGGCGGATGCGCAGCGGCATCGCGACGTTGTCGAGCGCGGTGAACTCGGGCAGCAGGTGATGGAACTGGTAGACGAAGCCGAGCGCACGGTTGCGCAGTTCGTTGCGCTCGCGCTCGGCGAGTTGCGTGAACGGCTTGCCGAGCAGCGACACCTCGCCCGCGCTCGGCTCGTCGAGCCCACCCAGCACGTGCAGCAGCGTGCTCTTGCCGGAACCCGACGCGCCGACCACCGCGAGCTTCTCGCCGCGCCGCACCGTCAGTTCGGTATTGTTGAGCACCTGCACGTTGAAGCCGCCCTGCACGAATGCCTTCGTGATCCCGCGCGCCTGAAGCACGTAATCCTGCATACCTGCCGAATCCTGTCTGTTGTGTTGTTTTGCATCCGCGAATGCGGTCGCGCGATCATTCATAGCGAAGCGCCTCCGCCGGCTTCACCTTCGCGCCGCGCCAGCTCGGATAGAGCGTCGCGACGGCCGACAGCACGAACGCAATCAGCCCGATCCGGATCACGTCGCTCGCGACGAGTTCGGACGGCAGCTCGCTGATGAAGTACACGGACGGCGGCAGGAACTGCACGCCGAACAGGTGCTCGATCATCGGGATCAGCCACGGGATGCTCCACGCGATCAGGCAGCCGAGCGCGACGCCCGACGCCGTGCCGACGAAGCCGATCGTCACGCCCTGCACGACGAAGATCTTCATGATCGACCCCGGCTGCGCGCCGAGCGTACGCAGGATCGCGATGTCGGCCTGCTTGTTGGTCACCGTCATCACGAGCGACGACACGAGGTTGAACGCGGCCACCGCGATGATCAGCGTAAGGATGATGAACATCATCCGCTTCTCGATCTGCACGGCCGAGAACCACGTCTTGTTCTGCTGGGTCCAGTCGCGGATGTACAGGCTGCCCGACAGCGTATGCGACAACTCGACCGCCACGTCCGGCGCCTTCTGCATGTCCTTCAGCCGCAGCCGCACGCCGGTCGGCGCGGCCATCCGGAACAGCGCCTCGGCGTCGCGGATGTTGATCATCGCGAGCGTGCTGTCGTATTCGTAGTGCCCGGACTCGAACACGCCGACGACCGTGAACTGCTTCAGCCGCGGCATCATGCCGGCCGGCGTGATCGACCCTTCCGGCGCGACCAGCGTGACCTTGTCGCCGACCGTCACGCCGAGGTTGCCGGCGAGCGCATCGCCGAGCACGATGCCGAACTGGCCCGGCACGAGCGCGCCGAGCTGGCCCGCCTTCATGTCCTTGCCGATGTCCGACACCTGCGGCTCGAGCGTCGGCTCGACGCCGCGCAGCATCACGCCGCTCACCGCATCCTGGCGGGTGAGCAGCGCCTGCGCATCGACATACGGCGCCGCGCCGATCACCGACGGATTGCGGCGCGCTTCCTGCGCGGTCAGTTGCCAGTCGGGCATCGAGCCCGTCGGCGAGAACACCTCGACGTGCGCGAGCACCGACAGCATGCGGTCGCGCACTTCCTTCTGGAAGCCGTTCATCACCGACAGCACGACGATCAGCGCCGCGACGCCGAGCGCGATCCCGAGCATCGACACGAGCGCGATGAAGGAAATGAAGCCGTTACCGGTCGTGCGTTTGCCGGCGCGCGTGTAGCGCCAGCCGATCTGCCATTCGTACGGAAGTTTCAAGCGAATCCTTTCTGCTGGTTACGGCGGGGAGGCGCCCCGCGGCCGGACCGCCGCGCGGTGGCGGCCACCGGCCCGGGCACGGTCGAAAAACGGCCGCCGGACGCGAACGGGCCGTCAGCCGGCCCGATCACGCGCGCAGTTTGCCATACAATGCGCACCATCATGCACGACCGACGCCTCCATTTTCTCGTTCCGTTCGCGCTGCCGTCGGCGGCCGATGCGGCCTCGTCCCTGCACACGCTGGACAGCCCCGCGCTCGAAAAGTTGCTCGCCCGCGCCAGCCTCGTCGAGCGCGTGGCCGGCGAGGACTTCCAGCGCACGCTGCCGCACGAGCGCTGGCTGGCCCGCCAGTTCGGCGCGACCCAGGGCAACGCCGCGGACGAGGCGCCGCTCGCGCCCTACATGCTGCTGGCAGACGGCGGCGACCCCGGCGCCCACGCGTGGGCCTGCGTCGAGCCCGTCCACGTCGAAATCGCGCACGATCACCTGGTGCTCGTCGATCCGGCCGCCCTCGCGCTCGCCGACGGCGACGCAGCCGCGCTGCTCGCGGTCGCGCGGCCGCTGATCGAGGAGCTCGGCGTCCGGCTCGAAGCGCCGAACCCGTCACGCTGGTATCTGTCGAGCGATCAGCTCGCCCGCCTCGCCGGCGCCGCGCCGCTGCGCGCGAGCGGCCGCAACATCGAGATCTGGCTGCCGCACGAGGCCCATACGGGCGAACGCTCGCGGATGTGGATGAAGCTGCAGAACGAAGTGCAGATGGCGTGGTTCCAGCATCCGGTCAACGAGGCCCGCGAGGCGCGTGGCCTGCCGGCCGTCAATTCGATCTGGTTCCATGCGCAGGGCACGCTGAAGCCGGTCGGCAAGCCGTTCGCGCGTGTGCTGTCCGCATCGCCCGCGGCGCTCGGCCTTGCGCGCGCCGCGCAAGCCGATGCCGGCGCGTTGCCGGCCGCGTTCGGCACGCTGCCCGCCGCCGACGGCGCGACGCTCGTCGAACTGCCGACGCTGACCACCCCGTTCATCGAGCAGGATTGGGCGCGCTGGCACGACGGACTCGCCGCGCTCGAGCGCGACTGGTTCGCGCCGGTCCTCGCCGCGCTGCAATCCAGCGAGCTCGCGAGCGTCGATATCACGCTGTGCGGCGACACGAGTTCCGTGACGCTGCACGCGACGCGCGGCGACCTGCGCAAATTCTGGCGCCGCCGCGCGCTGGCCTCCCTGTTCGAATAACAAGCAGACCCCGTATGACCCGGATCGTTACCCGCCCCGTCGCGCCCGCCGACGCCGAAGTGCTCGCGCGCCACGGCCTGCATCCCGTCCTTGCGCGCCTGTACGCGTCGCGCGGCGTGCAGTCCCCCGCCGACATCGAGACCGCGCTGGCGCGCCTCGTCCCGCCCACCGAGCTCAAGGGCTGCGCCGACGCGGCGTCGCTGCTCGCCGACGCGATCGCCGACAAGCGGCGCCTGCTGGTCGTCGCCGACTACGACTGCGACGGCGCGACCGCCTGCGCGGTCGCGGTGCGCGGCCTGCGGATGTTCGGCGCGCAGATCGACTACCTGGTGCCGAACCGCTTCGAATACGGCTACGGCCTCACGCCCGAGATCGTCGAACTCGCGGCCGCGCGCAAGCCCGACCTGCTGATCACCGTCGACAACGGAATCGCGAGCGTCGCCGGCGTCGAAGCCGCGAACGCGCGCGGCATCGACGTGCTCGTGACCGACCACCACCTGCCCGGCGACGCGCTGCCCACCGCGCGCGCGATCGTCAACCCGAACCAGCCCGGCTGCGCGTTCCCGAGCAAGCACCTCGCGGGCGTCGGCGTGATGTTCTACGTGCTGCTCGCGCTGCGCGCCGAGCTGCGCCGCCGCGGCGCCTTCGCGAGCAAGGAAGCCGAGCCGCGCCTCGACGGCCTGCTCGACCTCGTCGCGCTCGGCACCGTCGCCGACGTCGTGCGGCTCGACGGCAACAACCGCGTACTCGTCGCGCAGGGGCTGCAGCGGATCCGCAACGGCCGCATGCAGCCGGGCATCGCCGCGCTGTTCCGCGCCGCCGCACGTGAAGCACGCACGGCGTCGGGCTTCGACCTCGGCTTCGGCCTCGGCCCGCGCCTGAACGCCGCCGGGCGGCTCTCCGACATGTCGCTCGGGATCGAGTGCCTGATCACCGACGACATCGGCCGCGCATGGGATCTCGCGCAGCAGCTCGACGTGATGAACCGCGAGCGCCGCGAAATCGAGGCCGGCATGCAGCAGCAGGCGCTCGCCGATCTCGCCGACGTCGATCCGGCCGACGCATGCACGATCACCCTCTTCAACCCCGAGTGGCACCAGGGCGTGATCGGCATCGTCGCCGGCCGGCTCAAGGAAAAATTCCACCGCCCGTCGTTCACGTTCGCGCACGCGGACGACGAAGGCAAGCGGGTCAAGGGGTCGGGCCGCTCGATTCCCGGCTTCCACCTGCGCGACGCGCTCGACCTCGTGTCGAAGCGCGAACCGGACCTGATCGTCGCGTTCGGCGGCCATGCGATGGCGGCCGGCCTCACGCTCGACACCGAGAACGTGCCGCGCTTTGCCGCCGCGTTCGAGGCCGTCGCGCGCGAATGGTTGTCCGACGACGCGCTCGCCCGCGTGATCGAAACCGACGGCGAACTCGAGGACGCGTACTTCACGCCGCAGTTCGTCGGACTGCTCGACGAGGCCGTCTGGGGGCAAGGCTTTCCGGCCCCGCTTTTCTCGGGCGAATTCGACGTCGTGTCCCAGTCGCTCGTGAAGGAAAAGCATCTGAAGCTGCAGCTGGCGCGCGGCCGCCAGCGCTTCAGCGCGATCTGGTTCAACCACACGGAGCCGCTGCCGGAGAGCGCGCTGGTCGCGTACCGCCTCGTCGCCGACACGTGGAATGGCGTCACGCGCGTCCAGCTGATCGTCGAACACGCGGCCGGCTGAGCGCGGGCCGCCCGGCCCGCGATGCCCGGCGCTGCACGCGTGCCGCGCCGGACGGGGCCGCGGCACGCGTGCGAGCACCGTTTGCGTCACCGGGCAACCCTGCCGATCGGCTATAATTCCGCTTTTTTACGAAGCAAGAATAGCGAACGATCATGGAAGCGGAACGTCTCAACGCGATCGAAAGCTCCCTGCTCGACCTGCGCAACCGCGCGGGCGAGCTTCGGGGGTATCTTTGACTACGACGCCAAAGCTGCGCGTCTGACCGAAGTCAACAAGGAACTCGAAGACCCGAACGTCTGGAACGATTCGAAGAACGCCCAGGCGCTCGGTCGCGAGAAGAAGCTGCTCGAGGGCGTCGTCACGACGCTGACCGCGCTCGATAGCGACCTGCGCGACGCGCTCGACCTGTTCGAGCTGGCCCGCGAGGAAGGCGACGAGGACACCCTCGTCGCGTCGGAAGAAGACGCCGCGAAGCTCGAGGCACGCGTGGGCGACATCGAGTTCCGCCGGATGTTCTCGAACCCGGCCGACCCGAACAACTGCTTCATCGACATCCAGGCCGGCGCCGGCGGTACCGAGGCGTGCGACTGGGCGTCGATGCTGCTGCGCCAGTACCTGCGCTACTGCGAACGCAAGGGCTTCAAGGCCGAAGTGCTCGAAGAGTCCGACGGCGACGTCGCCGGCATCAAGAACGCGACGGTCAAGGTCTCGGGCGAATACGCATACGGCTTCCTGCGCACCGAAACGGGCATCCACCGCCTCGTGCGCAAGTCGCCGTTCGACTCGTCGGGCGGCCGCCACACGTCGTTCTCGTCGGTGTTCGTGTATCCGGAAATCGACGACTCGATCGAAGTCGAGATCAACCCGGCCGACCTGCGCATCGACACGTACCGCGCATCGGGCGCGGGCGGTCAGCACATCAACAAGACCGACTCCGCGGTGCGGATCACGCACATGCCGACCGGTATCGTCGTGCAGTGCCAGAACGACCGCTCGCAGCACCGCAACCGCGCAGAAGCGATGGCGATGCTGAAATCGCGCCTGTACGAAGTTGAAATGCGCAAGCGCCAGGCCGAGCAGGACAAGCTCGAATCGAGCAAGACCGATGTGGGCTGGGGCCACCAGATCCGTTCGTACGTGCTCGACCAGAGCCGCGTGAAGGACCTGCGCACGAACGTCGAAATGAGCAACACGCGAGCTGTCCTCGACGGCGACCTCGACGACTTCATCAGCGCGAGCCTCAAACAGGGCGTGTAAGCGCCGTGGCGCGGCCCTGCCGGGTCGCGCCCCCTTGCCCTTCCCGTTTGCGTTGCCGCACCCACTCCGAATTCCGACCATCATGACCGAACCGACCCAAACGCAGCCCGCCGTCACGGCGGACGAAAACCAGATCATCGCCGAGCGCCGCGAGAAGCTGCGCGCCCTGCGCGAGCAAGGCGTCGCCTACCCGAACGACTTCCGGCCCGAGCACCACGCAGCCGACCTGCAGGCGAAATTCGCCGACTCGGACAAGGCCGCGCTCGAAGCGAACCCGGTCGAGGTGTCGGTCGCCGGCCGCATGATGCTCAAGCGCGTGATGGGCAAGGCGAGCTTCGCGACGGTGCAGGACGGTTCGGGTCAGATCCAGTTCTTCGTGACGCCGAACGACGTCGGCGCGGAAACCTACGACGCATTCAAGAAGTGGGACCTCGGCGACATCGTCGCGGCGCGCGGCGTGCTGTTCCGCACCAACAAGGGCGAGCTGTCGGTCCAGTGCAAGGAACTGCGCCTGCTGTCGAAGGCGCTGCGCCCGCTGCCGGACAAGTTCCACGGCCTGTCCGACCAGGAAATGCGCTACCGCCAGCGCTACGTCGACCTGATCGTCACACCGGAAACGCGCGACACGTTCCGCGCCCGCACCAAGACGATCGCGTCGATCCGCAAGTTCATGGACAACGCCGAGTTCATGGAAGTCGAAACGCCGATGCTGCACCCGATCCCGGGTGGCGCGGCCGCGAAGCCGTTCGTCACGCATCACAATGCGCTCGACATGCAGATGTTCCTGCGCATCGCACCGGAGCTGTACCTGAAGCGCCTGATCGTCGGCGGCTTCGAACGCGTGTTCGAAATCAACCGCAATTTCCGGAATGAAGGCGTGTCGCCGCGTCACAACCCGGAATTCACGATGATGGAGTTCTACGCCGCGTACACCGATTACCGCTGGCTGATGGACTTCACCGAGCAACTGATCCGCCAGGCGGCGATCGATGCGCTCGGCACCGCGACGATCCAGTACCAGGGCCGCGAGCTCGACCTCGCGAAGCCGTTCCACCGCCTGACGATCACGCAGGCGATCCAGAAGTACGCACCGGACTACACCGACGGCCAGCTGTCGGACGACGCGTTCCTGCGCACCGAGCTGAAGCGCTTCGGCGTCGACGTGTCGCAGCCGGCGTTCCTGAACGCGGGCATCGGCGCACTGCAGCTCGCGCTGTTCGAGGAAACGGCCGAAGCGCAACTGTGGGAGCCGACCTTCATCATCGACTACCCGGTCGAGGTGTCGCCGCTCGCACGCGCATCGGATACGGTGCCGGGCATCACCGAGCGTTTCGAGCTGTTCATGACCGGCCGCGAAATCGCGAACGGCTTCTCGGAGCTGAACGATCCGGAAGACCAGGCCGCGCGTTTCAAGAAGCAGGTCGAGCAGAAGGATGCGGGCGACGAGGAAGCGATGTTCTTCGACGCCGACTACATCCGCGCGCTCGAATACGGGATGCCTCCGACCGGCGGCTGCGGGATCGGCATCGACCGTCTCGTGATGCTGCTGACCGACAGCCCGACGATCCGCGACGTGCTGCTGTTCCCGCATCTGCGCCGCGAAGACTGATCGCCGCGCCCGCGTGTGCGCCGCGCCCTGCGGCGCGCACGCGTCAGCTTTGTAACGACGCGTAAATCCCGCCAGCCGGCGTCCGCCAGGTTTCGATCCTCCCCCGTTTTATCCCCTCGTCGTAACGGCCTTCTCCGGGTTTTCCCGGTAACGACCGCCTGCGCCCCGCTGCAATTCGTTACACCTTGATACGGTGCGCCGCGAGCCGGTGGATGACACTCCTGTTGCGTCACCACGCATGACCACGGGACCAGAACGAGGCGCAGGAACGCCAAGTCTGCTCGCTCCCGAGCGTGGGGTCCGGCCCGGCACCGATGTGCCGATCCGGATCGACATCGGAGAAAAAAATGGACAACCAGAATCAGACCACGCCGCAAAAGCAACGCCTCCACCCGCTCATCGCCACCGCCGCAGGCGCCGTCATCGTCGCCAGCCTCGCAGCCACGGCAGCGATCACGGGCGTGTTCCCGAAGGCCAGCAGCAGCAACGAACAGAACGGCCAGACCCAGGCCGCGCTGATCGCATCGCAGCCGGCCGTCGATACGGCCGCGGCCGCCAGCGCCGCGCTCGCCGCGCAGGCCCAGCAGCAGGCGGCCGAACAGGCTGCCGCGCAGCAGAAGGCCGCCATCGCGCAGGCCGAGCCGAAACCCGCGCCGCGCCCGGCTGCGCCGCACCGCCGCCACACCACGGCACCGCAGCCGCCGCAATACGCCCAGCAGCCGTCGGCACCCGCGCAGACCTACTGCCAGAGCTGCGGTACGGTCGTCGCGGTCACGCCGATCCGTACGCCCGGCCAGAGCTCGGGCATCGGCGCGGTCGGCGGCGCCGCGGCGGGCGGCCTGCTGGGCAACCAGTTCGGCCACGGCAACGGCCGCACCGCGATGACGATCATCGGCGCACTGGGTGGCGGCCTGGCCGGCAACCAGGTCGAAAAGCAGGTGCGCGCGGAAACCGACTACCAGGTGCAAGTGCAGATGGAGAGCGGCGCGACGCGCACGTTCACGTACCACAACCAGCAGCCGCCGTTCGGCCAGGGCCAGCGCGTGCGGATCGAGAACGGGACGCTGGTGGGCGCATGATCGCGTGACTCCCCTGCCCGCGTCACGCGCGCGGGCAACCGCGACTGAAAATGAAAACGGCTCGTGAGCGATTGCTCACGAGCCGTTTTTCATTGCCAACCGTCCGCGCCGTTACGGCGCACGCGGTGTTCAGTCCTCGTCGTCGAAGTCCGATTCGTCGATCCAGTGCGCCTGGATCGCTTCGAGGATCTTCTCGCCGGAGTGCGTCGGATCGTCGTTGAAGCCGTCGAGTTCGAGCACCCACTGGCGCAAGTCGACAAAGTTGATCCGCTGCGGGTCGATGTCGGGGTGCTTGTCCGCCAGCGCAATGGCTATTTCACGCGAATCGGTCCATTTCATCGCCTGCCTCCGGTTCCTGTCAGTGGTTTTCCTTCGCGTGGTTGATCGAGTACTTCGGGATCTCGACCACCAGGTCCGAATCTTCCGTCACGATCGCCTGGCACGACAGGCGCGACGTCGGCTCGAGGCCCCACGCCTTGTCCAGCAGATCGTCCTCGTCCTCTTCGGACGGCGTCAGATCGTTGAAGCCTTCGCGGATCACCACGTGGCACGTCGTGCACGCGCACGACTTCTCGCATGCATGCTCGATCTCGATCCCGTGTTCGAGCAGGTTGTCGCAGATACTCTTGCCGGGCGTCGCGTCGATCACTGCGCCATCCGGGCACAGTTCGACGTGAGGCAGCACCACCAGTTGAGGCATGTCCGTTCCGTCAGTCAGGGTGCGGCGCCGGGCGCCGCACGGTTCATTATCGCGCGGGCCGTCGCCGGCCGATGCGCAGTGCGTGAGTTCAGATCTCGTCGAGCCGGCGGCCCGACAACGCGCGCTTGATGCTCTTGTCCATCCGGCGCGCGGCGAATTCGTCGGTGCCGTCGGCCAGCGCCTTGGTCGCCGCTTCGATCGCGTTCGTGTCGTCGCCTTGGGCCACCGCGCGCAGCGCCGCGGCCAGCGTGTCGACTTGCGTGCGTTCGTCCGCGTCGAGCAGTTCGCCGTCGGCCGCCAGCGCAGCCTGCGTCGCCTCGAGCATCCGCTCGGCTTCGACCTGCGCTTCGCGCAGTGCGCGTGCGCGCATGTCGATTTCGGCGGTCTTGAAGCTGTCCTCGAGCATCTTCGCGATGTCGTCGTCGGCAAGACCGTACGACGGCTTCACGACGACCGAGGCCTCGACGCCCGACAGCTGCTCGCGAGCGAACACCGACAGCAGGCCGTCCGCGTCGACCTGGTAGGTCACGCGAATGCGCGCGGCGCCGGCCGTCATCGGCGGAATGCCGCGCAGCTCGAAACGCGCGAGCGACCGGCAGTCGGCGACGAGCTCGCGCTCGCCCTGCACGACGTGGATCGCCATCGCTGTCTGGCCGTCCTTGAAGGTCGTGAATTCCTGCGCGCGCGCGATCGGAATCGTCGAGTTGCGCGGAATGATCTTCTCGACGAGGCCGCCCATCGTCTCGACACCGAGCGACAGCGGAATCACGTCGAGCAGCAGCCAGTCGTCGCCGGTGCCGCGGTTGCCTGCGAGCAGATCGGCCTGGATCGCCGCGCCGAGCGCGACGACCTGGTCCGGATCGAGATTCACGAGCGGCGGCTGGCCGAAATATTTCGCGACTGCATCGCGGATCACCGGCATGCGCGTCGCACCGCCGACGAGCACGACACCCTTGATGTCGGCCGGCGTCACCTGCGCGTCGCGCAGCGCCTTGCGGGTCGGCGTGAGCGTGCGCTGCACGAGCGGTTCGACGAGCGACGCGAACGTGTCGTGCGAGATCGTCTGCACGAGGTGCGCGCCACCCGACAGCGTGACGTCGAGCGACGCATCCGGTGCGGACGACAGCGCTTCCTTCAGCACGCGCACACGGTCGAGCAGCAGGCGCACGTCCTCGGGCGCGAGCGTCTTCGCATCGATGCCGGCCTGCGCGAGCACGTGACCGAACAGCGCATGGTCGAAATCGTCGCCGCCGAGCGCGGAATCGCCGCCTGCGGCCAACACTTCGAACACGCCCTTCGTCAGCTTCAGGATCGACAGGTCGAACGTACCGCCGCCGAGGTCGTACACCGCGTAGAGGCCTTCGGCGCCGTTGTCCAGACCGTAGGCAATCGCCGCGGCGGTCGGTTCGTTCAACAGGCGCAGCACGTTGAGGCCCGCGAGGCGCGCGGCATCCTTGGTCGCCTGGCGTTGTGCTTCGTCGAAATACGCGGGCACCGTGATCACTGCGCCGACCAGGTCGTCGCCAAGCGAATCTTCCGCGCGATAGCGCAGCGTCGCGAGAATCTCGGCCGACACTTCGACCGGGCTCTTCACGCCGTCGATGGTACGAATCTGCACCATGCCCGGCGCATCGACGAATTCGTACGGTGCGTTCGCCGCGCCTTCGACTTCGGCCTTGCCGCGGCCCATGAAGCGCTTGACCGACACGATCGTGTTGCGCGGATCGGTCGCGGCCTGCTCTTTCGCCTCGTAACCGATGCGGCGGCCGCCCTTCTCGAGATAGCGGACCACCGACGGCAGCAGCACGCGGCCCGCTTCGTCCGGCAGGACTTCGGGCACGCTGTTGCGCACGGCCGCGACGAGCGAATTCGTCGTGCCGAGATCGATCCCGACGGCGAGTCGCCGCTGATGCGGCGCCGGCGCCATGCCCGGTTCGGAAATTTGCAGTAAAGCCATCTTGGTTCGTTCGGGCGCTCGGCCCGTTTGCTGCGCGTGCCGCAAGGCACGCGGTTAAGTTTCGAGGCGCTCGATCTGCGCGCCCACTTCCGACGCGACCCGTTCGATGAACATCAGCTGGCGCACGGCCTCGGCGGCCGCCTGATCCGCGCCGCTGTCGAGCAGCGTACCGAGGCGCTCCACACGCACGCGCCGCTCTTCGCGCAACTCGGCGAGCAGCGCGTCGAGCGCGTCGACGTTGCGGGCGGCCGCGGCATCCTCGATGCCCTCGCGCCACTCCATCTGCTGCATCAGGAACGCCGGCTCCATCGCGGTGTTGTTTTCCGCGCCGATGTCGACGCCGCGCAGCGACAGCAGATACGACGCGCGCTTCAGCGGATCGCGCAGCGTGCGGTACGCCTCGTTCGCGCGGGTTGCCCATTGCATCGCGATGCGTTTCTGCGCATCGCCGGCCGCCGCGAAGCGGTCCGGATGCACCTGCGTCTGCACCGTCCGATAGGCGGCGTCGAGCACCGTCTCGTCGAGCGCGAATTGCGCCGGCAGGTGAAACAGGTCGAAGTGGCTGTCTTTCAGCGAGACCATCGTCGCGTTCAATTCCGGTTCGTCGCGCGGCAAACGCCGCACATTAAAAAGGCGGCCCGTGCCGCCTCTTGCCCGCATCGCGCGGAGATCCGCGTGGTCACACGCGGAACGATTCGCCGCAGCCGCACTCGTCCTTCACGTTCGGGTTGTTGAACTTGAACCCTTCGTTCAGGCCTTCGCGTGCGAAATCAAGCTCGGTGCCGTCGATGTAGGCCAGGCTCTTCGGATCGACGATGACCTTCACGCCATGGCTCTCGAACACCTGATCCTCGGGAGCCAGCTCGTCGACATACTCGAGCTTGTACGCGAGCCCCGAGCACCCGGTCGTGCGAACGCCAAGCCGCAGGCCCACACCCTTGCCGCGACGGACGAGGTATTTCTGGACGTGCTGTGCTGCTTTTTCGGTCAGTGTAATTGCCATGATGTCCTTGCCGCGGCGCGCCACCGGGGCCCGCCGCGGTCCTTCTCAAGCTGCTCGATGCCGCTCAGGCTGCTGCCTGATCGCCTTCCTTGGTGTCGTGACGCTTCTTGTAGTCGGCCACGGCTGCCTTGATCGCGTCTTCCGCGAGAATCGAGCAGTGAATCTTCACCGGCGGCAGCGCGAGTTCTTCAGCGATCTGCGTGTTCTTGATCGACAGGGCTTCGTCGAGCGTCTTGCCCTTCACCCATTCGGTGACGAGCGAGCTCGATGCGATCGCCGAACCGCAACCGTAGGTCTTGAACTTCGCGTCTTCGATCACGCCGTCCGCGCCGACGCGGATCTGCAGCTTCATCACGTCGCCGCAGGCCGGCGCGCCGACCATGCCCGTGCCGACCGTGTCGTCGTCCTTCGCGAACGAACCGACGTTGCGCGGGTTTTCGTAGTGATCCAGAACCTTGTTGCTGTAAGACATGACTCAGACTCCTTGACTCGTTACGTCTGCGTGCGCGAATCCGCCCGCGGGTATGTTCAATCCGGCGCTCAGTGTGCGGCCCATTCGATCGTCGACAGATCGATGCCTTCCTGGTGCATTTCCCAGAGCGGCGACAGTTCGCGCAGCTTCGCGATCTTGCTGTTCAGCAGGTTGATCACGAAATCGACTTCCTGCTCCGTCGTGAAGCGGCCGACCGTGAAGCGGATCGAGCTGTGTGCCAGCTCGTCGTTGCGGCCGAGCGCACGCAGCACGTACGACGGCTCCAGCGACGCCGACGTGCATGCGGAGCCCGACGACACCGCCACGTCCTTGATCGCCATGATCAGCGACTCGCCTTCGACGAAGTTGAAACTGATGTTGAGGTTGTGCGGGACACGGCGCTCCATGTCGCCGTTCACGTACGTTTCTTCGATCTGCGACAGGCCGCGCAGCAGCTTGTCGCGCAGCATGCGGACGCGCTCGTTTTCCGTCGCCATTTCTTCGCGTGCGATGCGGAACGCTTCGCCCATGCCGACGATCTGGTGCGTCGCCAGCGTGCCCGAACGCATGCCGCGCTCGTGGCCGCCGCCGTGCATCTGCGCTTCGATGCGCACACGCGGCTTGCGACGCACGTACAGCGCGCCGATGCCCTTCGGGCCGTAGGTCTTGTGTGCCGAGAACGACATCAGGTCGACCTTCAGCTTCGCGAGGTCGATCGCGACCTTGCCGGTCGACTGTGCGGCGTCGACGTGGAACACGATGCCCTTCTCGCGGCAGATTTCACCGATCGTCTCGATGTCCTGGATCACGCCGATCTCGTTGTTCACGTGCATCACCGACACGAGAATCGTGTCCGGGCGCAGTGCGGCCTTGAACACGTCGAGGTCGATCAGGCCGTCATCCTTCACGTCGAGGTAGGTGACTTCGAAACCGTCGCGCTCGAGCTCGCGGCAGGTATCGAGCACAGCCTTGTGCTCGGTCTTCACCGTGATGATGTGCTTGCCCTTGCCCTTGTAGAAGTTCGCGGCACCCTTGATCGCGAGGTTGTCCGATTCCGTCGCGCCGGACGTCCAGATGATCTCGCGCGGATCCGCGTTCACGAGCGCGGCCACGTTCTCGCGCGCTTCCTCGACCGCACGCTCCGCATCCCAGCCATACGCGTGGCTGCGCGACGCCGGGTTACCGAACTGCTCGCGCAGGTACGGCACCATCTTGTCGACCACGCGCGGGTCGACCGGCGTCGTCGCGCTGTAATCCATGTAGATGGGCAGGTGGAGAGTGTCTTGGGTCATCTGTCGCTCCGGGAATTCTGTGCAGGGACTATGTGCGTTATGGGGTATGGCGGCGCCTTCGCGCTCACGAACTCGCGATGTTGAACACCGAATTCGGGCCGAGCGGCATCGTGCGCACCGGCTCGGCCGGCGCCGCGACGGGCTCCGGCGTGCGCCGGTCGCGCAGCACCGCGGGTGCGCCCTCGCGAGCGCGCTGCTGATCGACGAGATCCTGCAGCGACACCGAATCGAGGTATTCGACCATCTTCTGGTTCAGCGTCGACCACAGCTCGTGCGTCATGCAATGGCCGTCGGGCTGCTTCGAGCCGTCGCACGTGCCTTTGCCGCCGCACTGCGTGGCGTCGAGCGGTTCATCGACCGCGATGATGATGTCGGCAACGGTGACGTCCTGCGCGCGACGCGCGAGGTTGTAGCCGCCGCCCGGGCCGCGCACGGATTCGACGATTTCATGCCTGCGCAGCTTGCCGAACAGCTGTTCGAGATACGAGAGCGAAATCCGCTGGCGCTGGCTGATGCCTGCAAGCGTCACCGGGCCCTGCTCCTGGCGCAGTGCCAAGTCAATCATCGCCGTGACGGCGAAACGGCCTTTGGTGGTGAGTCTCATGGTGTCTAGGGGACTGCAATCTTGACGATTTTGGTCAAGTATAAATATTTGACGAATTTAGTCAAGTATCCATGCTTTTGATAGGGTATTCGCAGACCGCTGAATACCGTGCGATCAGCGCTCCGTGCGGGCCCGGAGCGTCTCCAGCAGGCCCGCGCACGCGCGTTCGACCTGATCGAGCACCTGTTCGAAGCCCTGCGCGCCGCCGAAATACGGATCGGCCACTTCGGTTTCGGTCGCGCCCGGCGCGAATTCCATCAGCAGGCGCACCTTGTCGCGATGTTGCGACGGGCAGCGCCGCTGCAATTCCGCGAGATTCGCCTCGTCCATCGCGAGCAGCAGGTCGAAGCGCTCGAAATCCGCCGCGCTCACCTGGCGTGCGCGCAGCGCCGACAGGTCGTAGCCGCGGCCGCGAGCGGCCGACTGCGCACGCGTATCGGGCGGCTCGCCGACATGCCAGTCGCCGGTGCCAGCGGAATCGATCGCGATCCGGTCCGCCAGCGCGGCCGCTTCGACCTGGTGCCGCATCACGCCTTCCGCGGTGGGCGAACGGCAGATGTTGCCAAGACAGACGAAACAGATCGAAACGCGGGTCATCGCACTATCGGAAAGCCGCGGCGGACCGCGTGGGAGAAGAACGCGCCATTATACAAAGGCGGCCGAAATCGCGCCGCCGCGCAAAGCGACGGCGCCCTGCATTACAGCGCCTTCGGCGCAGCGAGCACGACGTCGCCGGATGCCGCCGGCAGCGGCTTCGCCGCGTCGCCGACCAGCCCGAACGACACCGCACGCGCCAGCTCGGCGGATGCCTGGTGAACCGCGAGCGGACCACGCGACGGCGCATCGGCCATCGCATGCAGATAGGCAGCCGCAGCCAGCGGGACGACGATTGCCAGCGGCCAGTACATCGATATTGTCTTTCTCATGATGCGGACCTCCTTGACCTCGTACCCCGAAACCCAATTCCGGGGACTACAGACAGGATTCTATAGACCGCACCTATCGAGATAAATATACAAATAGCGAACGCACTGTTGTCGCCGGATGAACAGTCGTCAGCCGAGGTGGCTTTGCGACGCCGCGTACAGCTCGCGGAACGTGCGCCCGGTCGGCGTCGGCATGTCGCGCGTATCCATCCAGCCGCCCATCATTGGAAGGCGCCGCAGCGTGCCGCCGTTGCCGCCGAGCCGCTCGAGGATGCGCACCGCGAGCTTGGTCGTCAGCGCGTACAGCATCGGCCGGCGCGCGACGAAGCCCCATGCGGCGAGCGCCGCCCGCTCGCGCCACGGCCGCAGGTGCCGCTCGACCTGCTTCTCGCGCAGCGTGCGCAACAGATGCGACAACGGAATCCCGGCCGGACATACGCTGTCGCATTCCCCGCAGAGCGTCGCGGCCTGCGGCAGGTCGAGCGCGCGGTCGAGCCCGACGTAGCTCGGCGTCAGCACCGACCCCATCGGTCCCGGATAGACCCAGCCGTACGCATGGCCGCCGACCTTCTGGTAAACCGGACAATGGTTCATGCAAGCGCCGCAACGGATGCAGCGCAGCATTTCCTGGAACTCGCCGCCGATCAGCCCGGTGCGGCCGCCGTCGACGAGCACCACGTAGTTGTGCTCGGGGCCGTCCTCGTCGCCGGGGCCCCGCGGCCCGGTCAGCAGCGAGAAATAGTTCGACGTCTTCTGCCCCGTCGCGGAACGCGGCAGCAGGCGCATCGCGGTCGCGAGATCCTCGAGCGTCGGCAGCACCTTCTCGATGCCCGTCACGGCCACATGCACGCGCGGCATCACCGTGCACATCCCCTCGTTCCCTTCGTTCGTCACGATCGCGACCGAGCCGGTCTCGGCGATCACGAAGTTGCCGCCCGTCACGCCCATGTCGGCCGACATGAAATGCGGGCGCAGCACCTCGCGCGCTTCACGCGTCATGTCCGGAATCTCGGTGAGCCGCTCGCGGTGGTGCGTGCGCGCGAACAGGTCGGCAATCTCGTCCTTGTCCTTGTGGACGACGGGCGCAATGATGTGGCTCGGCGGCTCGTTGTCGTTGATCTGCAGGATGTATTCGCCGAGATCCGTCTCGATCGACTGCACGCCCATCTCCGCGAGCACCGCGTTCAGGCGCATTTCCTCCGACACCATCGACTTGGTCTTGATGACCTTCTTCACGTCGTGACGGCGCGCGATGTCGGCCACGAGCCGCGCGGCGTCCGCGGTCGTTTCGGCGAACAGCACCGTCGTGCCGCGCCGCGTCGCCTCGCGCTCGAACGCCTCGAGCCACACGTCGAGGTTCTCCAGCGCGCGGTTGCGGCGGGCCTTCAGCGCGGCGCGCGTGGCCGGGAAGTCGATCGCGGTCATCGCATCGGCGCGCGCGGACACGAACTTCGTCGACAGCTTCTTCAGGTTCTGCTGCAGGCGCTGGTCGGCCAGCTTCTGGCCGGCGCGCGCCTTGAAATGCATCGATTGGACTTGCATCGCGGTATCGGGGAAAAGTGAGCGGAACCGGGCGTCAGACGTCGCCCGCCAGCACCTGCGCGACGTGCAGCACGCGCGTGTCGCGGTCGCCGGTGCGGCGCAACCGCCCTTCGATGTTCAGCATGCAGCCGAGATCGCCGAGCACGACGGCGCCCGTACCCGACGCGCGCACGTTCGCGCATTTCTCGTCCGCGATGGCCGCCGAAATGTCGCCGTACTTGACCGCGAACGTGCCGCCGAAGCCGCAGCAGTGCTCGCAGTCCTTCATCTCGGTGACCGCGATGCCGCGCTGTGCGAGCAGCGCGCGCGGCTGCGCCTTCACGCCGAGCTCGCGCAGGCCCGAGCACGAATCGTGATAGGTGACGGGCCCCGTGAATTCGCCGGGCGCGAGCGACACCTTCGCGACATTCGCCAGGAAATCGGTCAGTTCGTAGACTTTCTGCTGGAACCGCGTATAGCGCCCCATCAGCTCGGGGTCGTCGCGGAACAGGTCGCCGTAATGCGCGCGAATCATCCCGCCGCATGACCCCGACGGCGCGACGACGTAATCGAACTGCTCGAACTCGCGCAAGGTCTTTTCCGCGAGATCGCGCGCCAGCGCGCGGTCGCCCGAGTTGTAGGCCGGCTGGCCGCAGCAAGTCTGCGCGGGCGGCACGATCACCTCGTAGCCGGCGTCGCGAATCAGCTTGAGCGCCGAAAAACCGATTTCGGGGCGCATCAGATCGACCAGGCAGGTCACGAACAAACCGACTCGCATACGTGCTCCTTCGAGAAAACGGCTCTCATTATCCGCCGTTTGGCCGGCAAGACCAACGCCGCTCGCGCACAAGCCCGCACCGCGCGAAACGAGGATTTCCTCGAACGCCGTTCGCTTTTTTCACGATACGAGATACAATCGTTGCAACACCGCTTGACGCGTCAACCGATTTCTCCCCCGACATGAGCCAACCCACCCCGGATTCCAAAACGTCGATCCAGGTGATCGAACGTATGATGCGGCTGCTGGACGCGCTCGCCGCGCACAGTGACCCTGTCAGCCTGAAGGAACTTGCGCAGCGGACGGAGCTGCACCCGTCGACCGCGCACCGCATCCTCAACGACATGGTGACCTGCCGTCTCGTCGACCGCTCCGATCCCGGCACCTACCGCCTCGGCATGCGGCTGCTGGAGCTCGGCAACCTCGTGAAGGCGCGCCTGTCGGTGCGCGACGCGGCGTTGATGCCGATGCGCGAGCTGCACCGCCTCACCGGGCAGACCGTGAACCTGTCGGTACGCCAGGGCGACGAGATCGTCTACATCGAGCGTGCGTATTCGGAGCGTTCGGGGATGCAGGTCGTCCGTGCGATCGGTGGCCGCGCGCCGCTGCACCTCACGTCGGTCGGCAAGCTGTTCCTCGCGGCCGACGAAACGTCGCGCGTGCGCGCCTATGCGACGCGCACGGGGCTGTCTGGTCATACGCAGAACAGCATCACCGACATCGCGAAGCTCGAGCGCGAGCTGACGATCGTCCGCCAGCAATCGTGCGCGCGCGACAACGAGGAGCTGGAGCTCGGCGTGCGCTGTATCGCGGCCGGCATCTACGACGATTCGGGCAAGCTCGTCGCGGGCCTGTCGCTGTCGGCACCGGCCGATCGTCTGCAGGATGCGTGGCTCGGCCAGTTGAGCCGGACGGCCCTCACCATTTCGGAATCGCTCGGCTACCGGCCGGCGCCCGCGAAGGACGCAGACGGGCTGCAGCGGCAGGCGTAAGCCGCTCCCGCGCACCCAATGAAAAAGCCCCGCGATTGCGGGGCTTTTTTTTCAGCCATCGGCGTGGCAGCGAACCGCCACGCCAGCGTGCGATCAGGTCCCGCCGTTCGGCGTGTTGGCCGCCGTCAGGCGCTCGCCGCCGCCGGCATCGAGCCAGTTGCGCAGGCGCGCCGCATCGGCGAAGCGCGAATACTTGCCGAACGAATCCAGCAGCACCATCACCATCGGCTTGCCGTGGATCGTCGCCTGCATCACGAGGCATTCGCCCGCTTCGTTGATGAAGCCCGTCTTCTGCAGACCGATGTCCCACGAGCCATTGCCGCGGATCAGTGCGTTCGTGCTGTTGTAGACGAGATTGCGCTTGCCCGTGTACACCTCGTAGGTGCGATCGGTCGAGAACTGACGAATCATCGGGTACTGGTATGCCGCATTGACCATCTTCACGAGGTCACGCGCGCTCGACACGTTCGAGCTCGACAGACCGGTCGAATTCTCGAAGTGCGTGTCGGTCATGCCGAGCGACTTCGCCTTCGCGTTCATCGCGGCGATGAACGCCGGGCGGCCACCCGGGTAGTAACGCGACAGCGCAGCGGCCGCGCGGTTTTCCGACGCCATCAGCGCGATGTGCAGCATGTCTTCACGCGACAGCACCGAGCCGACCGACAGGCGCGAGCCCGTGCCCTTCTCGTAGTCGCGGTCTTCGTCGGTGACTTCGATCTGGTCGGTCATCGGCGTCTTCGAGTCGAGCACGACCATTGCGGTCATCAGCTTCGAGATCGACGCGATCGGCACGACGGCGTGCGAATTCTTGTCGAACAGCGGCTCGCCCGAATTCTGGTCGACGACGTACGCGACGCTCGAACGCAGCGCGAGCGCGTCCGGCGTGTCGTGCAGGCCGAAAGCCTGGCCGACGGTCGGCCGGCGCGGCTGGAACGCGACCTTGCGGACTGCGCCGTGATGGCCGCCATGCACGTTCGACGCGAGCGTCACGCGCTTGCGCGATGCCTTCGCGCGCGGCGCGTCGGCTGCGGCGACCTTGGCGGATTTGTCGGAGCTGGCCTTGGCAGACTTCTTCTTCGCGGACGAAGCAGGAGCGACAGCCTTTTTCTTGGCGGCTTGTTGGGTCTTCGCAGTGGCGGCAAAGGCGTCAGCGGGCGCGACGGTCGCGGTGGTCGCCAGCAAGGCGACTGCGACCGACACAGCCGTGCCGAGCGTCATGCTCTGCAACAATCTGCGCGGTGAAAACGATTCGGCTTTCATTGGGGTCTGGACAAAGCGGGCGGGAGGTTTCCGCAAGTGTAGTTAAAGCTGAAAAAAAGAGCAATATTAGGCACTTACCGATCGTCGTTAAACCGGAATGTAAGGGTCGGCCAACCTCTGACCAATGAACCCTCCCGCTCCCATCGAAAAAATTGATGGGATGCGCTGCCCGACAGTACCCGTCTCCCGATTACACACGGTTAATTGAGATAACGTCACTTCGGAGGCGATTTAAAGCGGGGAAACTACGTATCCGGCGCTCGGGGTGCCAGGGGCGCCAGTCTCGGCCATGACGACGGCACGTCGCCACGGTACACGCATCGAAACGGCGCGTTTTTCGACAGGAACAGAAGGATAACGTTCCACAGGCCTGTCAGGTTTACCTGTGCATGATCATGGTGCGCCGCGCCTGCCCCACGGTCGTGCGCACCATCTGGGAACACGCCTGAAACCGATTCCGAACAGGCGCGATAACTCGTTGTTTTATCGATAATTTGTCATGATTGTGCAACGCACAAAAAATACTTGACAATGGTTTTGTCTGCCCTAAAATAAGCCTCATTGCTGCGTTGCACAAAGCACGCGCATCCGAGGTTCCCCAGCGTAGTGCCCTTTCCCCTGCGATCGACGCGATCGCTTTTCAGGAGCTTGACATGTCCTTGCTGACCCCCGAGCAAATCGCCGCCGCCCAGAAAGCCAACCTCGAAAGCCTGTTCGGTCTGACGACCAAGGCGTTCGAAGGCGTCGAAAAGCTGATCGAACTCAACCTGCAGGTAGTGAAGTCGACGCTGGCCGAGAGCCAGGAAAACGCACAGCGCCTGCTGTCGGTGAAGGACGCACAGGAACTGATCGCGCTGCAAGCCAGCCTGTCGCAGCCGGTCGCGGAAAAGGTGCTGTCGTACGGCCGTCACCTGTATGAAATCGCATCGTCGACGCAAGCCGAGTTCACGAAGGTTGCCGAAGCGCAATTCGAAGAGCAGAACAAGAAGGTCCAGGCACTCGTCGACAACGTCGCGAAGAACGCCCCGGCCGGTTCGGAAACGGCTGTCGCTGCGCTGAAGTCGGCACTGAACGCTGCGAACACCACGTACGAAACGGTTCAGAAGGCAACGAAGCAAGCCGTCGAAATCGCTGAAACGAACTTCAACGCTGCTGCTGCCGTCGCAACGAAGGCTGCTACCGCCGCTGCTGCACGTCGTACGAGCAAGCCGGCCGCGTAAGCGTCCCCTGCTCCTGAAAGAGCCGCGCACTGCGCGGCTTTTTCATTTCTGGCGCCAGAACATGCGATCGGGCGACAATCCCTGCCAGTCATTGCCCTCGTTCGTCGCACGGCATCGCGGATGCCCACCACGAAGAAAAACGTTTCGCCGTCCCATTTCATTCATGTACAGAACGCTCAGATCCATCGCCGTCGCCACGACCATCTCCGTCGCGGCGCTTGCGATGCCTGGCCGGGCCACGGCCGCCCCGCCCGCCACGACGTCTCAACCGGCAGAAACGCCACGGCCGATGGAAATGTACGCGGTCCAGCTACCGTTTGCCGGCATCGTGGATGCGGCCCGGTCATGGTTGACGAAGAATGGAACGGTGGTGATTTCCGAGGAACACGTGATCGCTGGAGAACACAACACCAGCCATTACCGCTACCTGATTGTGGTGATGCCGGCGAAATCGAGTCCGAACAAATCCTACCTCACGGTCGAAGTCTCGAAGGGTGACACGCCCCCGCCGCACGGCGCTGCCGTGCCGCTCGACGAATTGCACGCGTTCATCAGGCAACTCGGCGAAAAAATCGGCGTCGCTCCGCAATTCGTCAGGGCGGCGAAGTAGATCCCGCCGCCGCGCCTTCGGCATAGGCCAGCCCACCCTGCCCTGGCCAAGAACCAATAAAAACGCCGCCGCCCGGTTTCCCGAGCGGCGGCGTTGTTCATGGCCGGCACCTGACCGGCCTTGCCGGCTGCATTACTTCTTGCGTTGCGGCGGCAGGTCGGTACAGACGCCTTCGTACAGTTCGGCGGCCATGCCGACCGATTCGCCGAGCGTCGGGTGCGGATGGATCGTCTTGCCGATATCTTCCGCGTCCGCGCCCATCTCGACGGCGAGGCACACTTCGCTGATCAGGTCGCCTGCGTTCAGGCCGACGATCGCGCCGCCGATCACGCGATGGGTTTCCTCATCGAAGATCAGCTTCGTGAAGCCTTCGTCGCGGCCGTTCGCGATCGCGCGGCCCGATGCGGCCCACGGGAACACGGCCTTGCCGTACTTGATGCCTTCGGCCTTGCACTGGTCTTCCGTCTTGCCGGCCCAGGCCACTTCCGGATCGGTGTACGCCACCGACGGAATCTGCAGGGCGTCGAAGTACGCCTTTTCGCCATGCGCGGCTTCCGCTGCGACGTGGCCTTCATGCACGGCCTTGTGCGCGAGCATCGGCTGGCCGACGATATCGCCGATTGCGAAGATGTGCGGGACGTTCGTGCGCATCTGCTTGTCGACGTCGATGAAACCGCGATCCGTGACGGCGACGCCAGCCTGGTCGGCACCGATCTTCTTGCCGTTCGGGCTGCGGCCCACCGCGACGAGCACGAGGTCGTAGCGCTGCGCTTCCGCCGGCGCCTTCTCGCCCTCGAACTTCACGTAGATGCCGTCTTCCTTCGCTTCCGCGCCGACCGTCTTGGTCTTCAGCATCACGTTGCCGAAGCGCTTCGCGTTGTACTTTTCCCAGACCTTCACGAGGTCACGGTCCGCGCCCATCATCAGGCCGTCCATCATTTCGACGACGTCGATCTCGGCGCCGAGCGTCGAGTACACCGTCGCCATTTCGAGGCCGATGATGCCGCCGCCGATCACGAGCATGCGCTTCGGCAGCTGACGCAGTTCGAGCGCGCCGGTCGAATCGACGACCCGCGGATCTTCCGGCATGAACGGCAGCTTAACGGCCTGCGAGCCTGCAGCGATGATCGCCTGCTTGAACTTGACGACCTTCTTGCCGCCGTCGCCCTGCACTTCCATGTGATACGGATCGACAAATGCGCCGACGCCGGTGACGACTTCGACCTTGCGTGCCTTCGCCATGCCGGCGAGGCCCGTCGTCAGCTTCTTGACGACGCCGCCCTTGAAGTCGCGCAGCTTGTCGAGATCGACTTCCGGCTTGCCGAACGTGATGCCGTGCGACGCGAGCGCCGCGGCTTCTTCGACGACGAGCGACGTATGCAGCAGCGCTTTCGACGGGATGCAGCCGACGTTCAGGCACACGCCGCCGAGCGTCGAGTAGCGTTCGACGAGCACCGTCTTCATGCCGAGATCGGCAGCGCGGAACGCGGCCGAGTAACCGCCGGGGCCGGCGCCGAGCACGAGCATGTCGCATTCGATGTCCACTGCGCCGACGTAGCTGCCGGCTTGCGGCGCGGGTGCCGGAGCGGCTGCGGCCGGTGCGGGTGCAGCCGCTGCGGGCTTGGCCGCTTCGGGTGCTTTCGCGGGTGCGGCTGCGTCTGCTGCTGCTTCGACGATGGCGATGACGGTGCCTTGCGAGACTTTCTCGCCGGCTTTGACCTTGATTTCCTTGACGGTGCCGGCGACGTCGCTGGGCACTTCCATGGAGGCTTTGTCCGATTCGAGCGTGATGAGCGTCTGCTCTTTTTCGATCACGTCGCCGGGTTTCACGTTGACTTCGATGACATCGACGCCGCTGAAATCGCCGATATCCGGAACCTTGACTTCGATGAGACTCATTACTGTCCCCTTCTTGATTAGCTGCAGACAGAGGGGGAGAAACCCGCGAAAGAACCCATTGCAACTACGGCCTGACAAGAGAACGCGAACCTGGGCAGGACCACCTTTGCCGTCCGCCCAAGGACGCGCCTTTCTTTTGGTTACTTTTCTTTGGAAGACAAAGAAAAGTAACCGCCGCCCCGCGCAGGGGCGACGCTAATAGACCGTTAGCGAAACAGGTTCAACGACAGGGCGCGGATAACAAACAAAAGACCCACGCCCCCGCGAGCTCCCCCGCTCATCAAAGAATGATGCGACGGAAATCCGCGAGCAACGCACCGAGATACGCATTGAACCGCGCGGCTTCCGCGCCATCGATCACGCGATGGTCATACGACAGCGACAGCGGCAGCGTGAGACGCGGCACGAACTGCTTGCCGTCCCACACCGGCTTCATCTGGCCGCGCGACAACCCGAGGATCGCCACTTCCGGCGCGTTGATGATCGGCGTGAAGTTCGTGCCGCCGATCCCGCCGAGCGACGAGATCGAGAAGCAGCCGCCCTGCATCTGGTCCGGCTTCAGCTTGCCGTCGCGTGCGGCCTTCGACAGCTCGGCCATTTCCTTCGCGATATCGACGAGACCCTTCTTGTCCGCATCGCGGATCACCGGCACGACGAGGCCGTTCGGGGTATCTGCGGCAAAACCGACGTGGTAGTACTGCTTGAACACCAGGTTGTCGCCGTCGAGGCTCGCGTTGAAGGTCGGGAATTTCTTCAGTGCTGCAACGACCGCCTTGATCACGAACGCGAGCATCGTGAACTTCACGCCCGCCTTTTCGTGCTCCTTGTTCAGCTGCACGCGCAGTGCTTCGAGCTCGGTGATGTCCGCTTCGTCGTTGTTCGTGACGTGCGGGATCATCACCCAGTTGCGATGCAGGTTCGCGCCCGAGATCTTCTTGATGCGCGACAGCGGCTTCGCTTCGAACGGGCCGAACTTCGAGAAGTCGACCTTCGGCCACGGCAGCAGGTTCAGCTCGCCGCCGCCTGCCGGCGCGGCTGCCGCGACCGGTGCTGCGCGCTGGCCGGTCATCACGCCCTTCACGAAGCCCGTGACGTCTTCCTTCGTGATGCGGCCCTTCGGACCCGAACCTTGCACGCGTGCGACTTCGACGCCGAGTTCGCGTGCGAACTTGCGCACCGACGGCGATGCGTGGCTCGCGCGGTATTCGCCCGACGGTGCAGCGGCCGGAGCCGGTGCAGCAGCAGCCGGTGCCGGGGCGGCCTTCGCGGGTGCGGCGGCAGGTGCCGGCGCAGCAGCGGCCGGTGCCGGGGCGCTCGCCTGCGGGGCGGCTGCGGCGGGCGCTGCGCCTGCCGCGTCGAGCAGCACGATCAGCGTGCCTTCCGACACCGAATCGCCCACCTTCACCTTGATCTCTTTCACGACGCCGGCGGCCGGGCTCGGCACGTCCATCGTCGCCTTGTCCGATTCGAGCGTGACGAGCGACTGCTCCTTCTCGACCGTGTCGCCGACCTTCACGCCGATCTCGATCACCGGCACATCCTTGTAGTCGCCGATGTCCGGAACCTTCACTTCGAGCGTGCCGCCGGCTGCAGCCGGTGCGGCCGCCGGTGCAGCAGCAGCCGGTGCGGGCGCTGCCGCCGGAGCCGGTGCAGCGGCGGGCGCAGCCGCGCCGTTCGCCTGCGCCGCGGCGCCGCCTTCGAGCAGGATGATCAGCGAGCCTTCCGACACGGAATCGCCCACCTTGACCTTGATTTCCTTCACGACGCCGCCTACCGGGCTCGGGACGTCCATCGTCGCCTTGTCCGACTCGAGCGTGACGAGCGACTGCTCCGGTTCGACGGTATCGCCGACCTTCACGCCGATCTCGATCACCGGCACATCCTTGTAATCGCCGATATCCGGCACCTTCACTTCGATCGCTTGACTCATCTGTTTCTGTCTCCATGGCCACGCGCGCCCCTCTCGGAGGCGGCGCGCGGCATCACACGGCGTGTGCGTTAAACGGTCATCGGGTTGGGCTTCGACGGATCGAGGTTGTACTTGGCGATCGCGTCCGCGACCACCTTGCGCTCGATCGTGCCTTCGTCGGCCAGCGCGTTGAGCGCAGCGACGGTGACCCAATGACGGTCGACTTCGAAGAAGTGACGCAGCTTCTCGCGAGTATCCGAGCGGCCGAAGCCGTCCGTGCCGAGCACGACGAAGCGGCGATCGATCTGGCCGCGGATCTGGTCGACCAGCGCACGGACGTAGTCGGTCGATGCGATGACCGGGCCCTGCGTGTCCTTCAGGCACTTCTGCACGTGCGACAGGCGACGCTCTTCGGTCGGATGCAGCAGGTTCCAGCGCTCGATCTCGTGGCCTTCACGCGCGAGCTCGGTGAAGCTCGGCACGCTCCACAGGTCGGCCGCGACGCCCCAGTCGTTCTTCAGCAGGTCGGCAGCGGCGATCACTTCGTTGAAGATCGTGCCCGCACCCAGCAGCTGCACGCGCGGCGCCTTCTTGTCGGCGTCGGCCTTCTTGAACGCGTACATGCCCTTGATGATGTCGGCCGCCACGTGCTCGCCCTGCGGAATCGCCGGGTGCTCGTAGTTCTCGTTCATCACCGTGACGTAGTAGTACACGTCTTCCTGGTCCTGCACCATGCGGCGCAGACCGTCCTGGATGATGACCGCGAGTTCATAGCCGAACGTCGGGTCGTAGCTCACGCAGTTCGGCACCGATGCCGCCCACAGGAGCGAGTGACCGTCTTCGTGCTGCAGGCCTTCGCCGTTCAGCGTCGTGCGGCCCGCGGTGCCGCCGAGCAGGAAGCCGCGCGAGCGCATGTCGCCCGCCGCCCATGCCAGGTCGCCGATCCGCTGGAAACCGAACATCGAATAGAAGATGTAGAACGGCACCATGATCTCGCCGTGCGTCGAATACGACGTCGCCGCCGCGATCCAGTCGCACATGCCGCCCGCTTCGTTGATGCCTTCCTGCAGGATCTGGCCGGTCTGCGATTCCTTGTAGAACATCAGCTGGTCGGAATCTTCCGGCACGTACTTCTGACCTTCCTGGTTCCAGATACCGATCTGGCGGAACAGGCCTTCCATGCCGAACGTACGCGATTCGTCCGGGACGATCGGCACGACGCGCTTGCCGAGCGCCTTGTCCTTCAGCAGGATGTTCAGGATCCGCACGAACGCCATCGTCGTCGAGATCTCGCGGCCTTCGCCCGTGCCCTTCAGCAGCGGCTCGAACGCGTCGAGCGCCGGCACCGGCAGCGACGTCGCCTTCTCGCGGCGATGCGGCAGGTAGCCGCCGAGGTCCATGCGCTTCTGGCGCATGTATTCGAGTTCCTTCGAGCCTTCCTCGAACTTGAGGTACGGCACGTCGGCGATCTGCTCGTCGGTGATCGGCAGGCGGAACTGGTCACGGAACTTCTTCAGTTGCTCGACCGGCAGCTTCTTCTGCTGGTGCGTGATGTTCATCGCCTGGCCCGACTCGCCCATCCCGTAGCCCTTGATGGTCTTCGCGAGGATGACGGTCGGCGCGCCCTTCGTGTTGGTCGCTTCGTGGAATGCCGCGTAGATCTTGTGCGGATCGTGGCCGCCACGGTTCAGCGCCCAGATGTCGTCGTCCGACCAGTCGGCGACGAGTGCCTTCAGCTCAGGCGAGTTGAAGAAGTGTTCGCGCACGAACGCGCCCGACTCCGACTTGTACGTCTGGTATTCGCCGTCGACGGCTTCCATCATGCGGCGCATCAGCGCGCCCGACTTGTCGCGTGCGAACAGCGCATCCCAGCGGCTGCCCCAGATGACCTTGATCACGTTCCAGCCGGCGCCGCGGAACTCCGATTCGAGTTCCTGGATGATCTTGCCGTTGCCGCGCACCGGGCCGTCGAGACGCTGCAGGTTGCAGTTGATCACGAACACGAGGTTGTCGAGCTTCTCGCGGCTCGCCATCCCGATCGCGCCGAGCGATTCCGGTTCGTCGGTCTCGCCGTCGCCGAGGAATGCCCACACCTTGCGGCCTTCCGTCTTCGCGATGCCGCGTGCCTGCAGGTACTTCATGAAGCGGGCCTGGTAGATCGCCATGATCGGGCCGAGGCCCATCGACACGGTCGGGAACTGCCAGAAATCCGGCATCAGCCACGGGTGCGGATACGACGAGATGCCGTTGCCGTCGACTTCCTGGCGGAAGTTGTCGAGCTGCTCTTCCTTCAGGCGGCCGAGCAGGAACGCGCGCGAGTAGACGCCCGGCGACGAGTGGCCCTGCACGAACACGAGATCGCCGCCGTGCTGGTCGGACGCCGCGTGCCAGAAGTGGTTGTAGCCGACGTCATAGAGCGTCGCGGCCGATGCGAACGACGCGATGTGGCCGCCGACGTTCGTGTCCTTGCCTGCGCGCAGCACCATCGCCAGCGCGTTCCAGCGCGTGTACGAACGGATGCGGTGCTCGACGTCCTGGTCGCCCGGGATCTTCGCCTGGGCGGCCACGGGAATCGTGTTGATGTACGGGGTGTTGGCAGAGAACGGCAGGTGTTCGCCGTGCATGCGGGCGAACTCGATCTGCTTTTCGATCAGGTAATGCGCACGGCCGGTGCCCACGGAGGAGATCACGCCATCGAGCGACTCCAGCCACTCGACGGTTTCTTGCGGGTCGTCGTCACGTTCGGCGGCGACATATTTCATCACTTCGTTCGGTACAGCGGACATTCTCGTCTCCTGGGTCCTGGAATGTGAGGATCGCTCTCGTGCAGACGACGCGACGCGACCGGCTGCGGGCAAGCTCCGACGGATTGTAATGAGCGTGCGCGGGCCTGCGCAACAAAATTTTCGAATTGTGAGATCTTTTCTCGTAATGCGAAATATTGCTGCGCTGCACCCATATTTCGGGGCTCTCCGGCGCGTCGCGGCTGAACAAATCCGTTTCCGTTCAACATATCCGGTATAGGTTTTCCATGTATTGCGCTGCGCTACAATCCTCCAATGTTGACCGATCGGCTTTTCGCACGCTCGGCGCGACCGTCGGGCCCGCCGGCGGAGTCGCAGCCGTCCCGTTGGCACCACGGACCGTGGTGGTCCAATTCCTATTTGCTGACGCCCCTGCTGTCGATTCTCGTGTTCCTGGTGGTGATGAGCCTCATCCTGTGGAGCCTCAATCGCCGCGAACAGCAGCAGCAGGAAGACACCCTCTTCCGTAACGTCGCGTGGGCCCAGCAGCAGATCCGCCTGTCGATGACGGGTGCGCAGGAACAGCTCCAGGCACTGTCGCGCGATCTCGCGTCCGGCCGGCTCGACCAGAACGCGTTCCAGATGGCCGTCGCGGACGTGATGCAGACGCACCCAGAAATCCTCTACCTGAACTGGTACACGTCGCCCGGCGTGCAGCGCTGGCCGACCGTGCATCCGCCGCTGCTCGGCCAGCGGCTCGCGAAGCCCGGCGAAGCGCAGATGCAGGACGCGGTGCGCGGCGCCTACGACGAGGCGCGCAGCACGCGCCGCCAGGCCTATTCGCCGCTGATCTACGACGACTTCGGCAACGGCTTCATCACGCTGCAGACACCCGTGATGCGCGGCGACCGCGAGTACCTCGGCTCGATCGCCGCGGTGTTCTCGGTCGAAGGCATCCTGAAGCACGACATCCCGCAGGAACTGTCGTCGAAGTACAAGATCTCGATCACCGACGCGAACAACCGCGAGCTGTCGTCCACGTCGACGCGCCCGCGCCTGCCGCGCGACTCGCACTACGACCTGCCGCTCGATCCGCCCGGCCAGGGGCTGACGGTGCGCGTGTACGCATTCCCGCAGCTCACGAACCTGACCAACAATACGCTCGTGTGGCTCGTGGCCGGCCTGTCCTGCTTCGTGCTGTGGAGCCTCTGGAGCCTGTGGAAGCACACGCGCCAGCGTTTCGAGGCGCAGCAGGCGCTGTACGCGGAAGCGTTCTTCCGCCGCGCGATGGAAAACTCGGTGCTGATCGGCATGCGCGTGCTCGACATGCACGGCCGCATCACGCACGTGAACCCCGCGTTCTGCCGGATGACGGGCTGGGACGAGACCGACCTCGTCGGCAAGGTCGCGCCGTTCCCATACTGGCCGCGCGACGCTTACCCGGAAATGCAGCGCCAGCTCGACATGACGCTGCGCGGCAAGGCGCCGAGCTCGGGCTTCGAGCTGCGCGTGCGGCGCAAGAACGGCACGCTGTTCCATGCGCGCCTGTACGTCTCCCCGCTGATCGACAGCTCGGGCCGCCAGACCGGCTGGATGTCGTCGATGACCGACATCACCGAGCCGAAGCGCGCGCGCGAAGAACTCGCGGCTGCCCATGAGCGCTTCACGACGGTGCTCGAAAGCCTCGACGCCGCGGTGTCGGTGCTGGCCGCCGACGAGGCCGAGTTGCTGTTCGCGAACCGCTACTACCGCCACCTGTTCGGCATTCGTCCGGACGGCCATCTCGAGCTGTCGGGCGGCGGCTTCGACCGCGCGCAGGCATCGTCCGATTCGATCGACATGGTCGACGCGTTCGCGGGCCTGCCGGCCGCCGCGCTGACGAGCAGCACCGCCGATGCGCAGGAGGTGTACGTCGAGAGCATCCAGAAGTGGTTCGAGGTGCGCCGCCAGTACATCCAGTGGGTGGACGGCCACCTCGCGCAGATGCAGATCGCGACCGACATCACGACCCGCAAGAAGGCGCAGGAACTCGCGCACCAGCAGGAAGAGAAGCTGCAGTTCACGAGCCGATTGATGACGATGGGTGAAATGGCGTCGTCGATTGCTCACGAATTGAACCAGCCGCTCGCCGCGATCAACAACTACTGCTCGGGCACGCTCGCGCTCGTCAAGAGCGGCCGCGGCACGCCGGAGACGCTGCAGCCCGCGCTGGAAAAGACCGCGCAGCAGGCGCTGCGCGCGGGGATGATCGTCAAGCGGATCCGCGAATTCGTGAAGCGCAGCGAGCCGAAGCGCCAGCCGGCGCGGGTCGCGGACATCGTCGCCGACGCGGTCGGGCTCGCCGAAATCGAGGCCAGGAAGCGCAGGATCCGGATCGTCACGGAAATCCTCGCAAGAATGCCTATTATTTATGTCGACCCCGTGCTGATCGAGCAGGTGCTCGTGAACCTGATGAAGAACGCGGCCGAGGCAATGGCCGACGTGAAGCCGGCGTCGGTGGACGGCGTGATCCGCGTCATCGCCGACATCGAGGCGGGCTTCGTCGACATCCGCGTGATCGACCAGGGCCCGGGCGTCGACGAAGCGACCGCCGAGCGCCTGTTCGAACCGTTTTACAGCACCAAGTCCGATGGCATGGGCATGGGGCTGAACATCTGCCGTTCGATCATCGAATCGCATCGGGGGCGTCTGTGGGTGGTCAACAACGTCGAGCCGGATGGCCGCATTTCCGGCGCAACGTTCCACTGCAGCCTGCCCATTGGGGAACCCGCTGATCTCGGCCAAGGGGGGCGCGAGGCATCGGCATCACATACTGTTACGGGAGAACTATGAATAGCCCTGTCACCACCACTCAGGAAACCGTCTTTGTCGTCGACGACGACGAGGCCGTACGGGACTCGCTGCGTTGGCTGCTGGAGGCGAACGGCTATCGCGTGCAATGCTTCTCGAGCGCCGAGCAGTTCCTGGATGCCTACCAGCCTGCGCAGCAGGCCGGCCAGATCGCGTGCCTGATCCTCGACGTCCGGATGTCGGGCATGAGCGGCCTCGAACTGCAGGAACGCCTGATTGCCGACAATGCCGCGCTGCCGATCATCTTCGTCACGGGTCACGGCGACGTGCCGATGGCCGTCTCGACGATGAAAAAGGGTGCGATGGACTTTATCGAGAAACCGTTCGACGAAGCCGAGCTGCGCAAGCTGGTCGAGCGGATGCTCGACAAGGCCCGAAACGAAAGCAAGAGCGTTCAGGAACAGCGTGCCGCGAGCGAACGCCTGTCGAAGCTGACCGCGCGCGAGCAGCAGGTGCTCGAACGGATCATCGCGGGCCGCCTGAACAAGCAGATTGCCGACGACCTCGGCATCAGCATCAAGACGGTCGAAGCGCACCGCGCGAACATCATGGAAAAGCTCAACGTCAACACGGTGGCCGACCTGCTGCGCCTCGCGCTGTCGAAGAAGCAGGCCTGAGCGTGGTTGCCGCGCGGCCCGGGCAGCCCTGCCCGGCGGGCCGCGCCACCGCCGTCGCGCGATGCGGCCCACTCGCGCGGCGGCGTTTTTCCCGGCGCGCGAGCGCCGCAGCCATGACGCTTCCCGTGCATTCGCTGTCGGACGGCGGCAGGCGGACGGTATAATTCCGTGCTTTGCTGCGGTGCCCCTCGGGCGCCGCACGCCCGCATTCCAACTTCCCGGCAGAACCCACCACCATGACAGCCCTCCTCATCGACGGCAACGCCCTCTCGAAGACCCTGCGCGCCCAGGCCGCCGACCGCGCCGCCGCACTGGCCGCGCGCGGCCACCAGCCCGGCCTCGCGGTGATCCTCGTCGGCGCCAACCCGGCCAGCGAAGTCTACGTGCGCAACAAGATCAAGGCGTGCGAGGACAACGGCTTCTTCTCGCTGAAGGATGCGTACCCGGACACGCTGTCGGAGGCCGACCTGCTCGCCCGCATCGACGAACTGAACCGTGATCCGAAGATCCACGGGATCCTCGTCCAGCTGCCGCTGCCGAAGCACATCGACAGCCACAAGGTGATCGAGGCGATCGCGCCGGAGAAGGACGTCGACGGCTTCCACATCGCGAACGCGGGCGCGCTGATGACCGGCAAGCCGCTGTTCCGCCCGTGCACGCCGTACGGCGTGATGAAGATGTTCGAGGCGCACGACATCCTGCTGCAGGGCGCGAACGCGGTCGTGATCGGCCGCTCGAACATCGTCGGCAAGCCGATGGCGATGATGCTGCTCGACGCCGGCGCGACCGTGACGATCTGCCACAGCAAGACGCGCGACCTCGCCGCGCACACGCGGCAGGCCGACATCGTGGTCGCCGCGGTCGGCAAGCGCAACATCCTGACGGCCGACATGGTGAAGCCCGGCGCGACGGTGATCGACGTCGGCATGAACCGCGACGACGCGGGCAAGCTGTGCGGCGACGTCGACTTCGCGGGCGTGAAGGAAGTGGCCGGCCACATCACGCCGGTGCCGGGCGGCGTTGGCCCGATGACTATCACGATGCTGCTGATCAACACGATCGAAGCCGCCGAGCGCGCCGCCGACGCGGCTGCCTGACCCCCTGCCTGTTCAGCCGGCGTGCGGAACCGCGCGCCGGCGTCTCGCCGGCCGCACCGCGCCGGTCGCGCCACCTGGCGCTCCCCACCCCGCATTCGACCCTGCGTCAATCGCGTCGTTAGAAACTAACGATTGGAAAGCGCGCGATGCGCCCCAATAATGTCGATATCGGGCGCCGCGTTGCCGTGCGCGCCTTACCCTTTTCACTCCGGTTCATCCGGCAACAGACAGGGAGTCTTATGTCCGCCAGCGCCAACACCAACCCGCTTCTCGATTTCTCGGGCCTGCCCCGCTTCGGCGAGATCCGTCCGGAACACGTGACGCCCGCGCTCGACACGCTGCTCGATGCCGCCAACCGCGCAGTCGAAACGGCAAGCGCGGCCGCGACGCCGGCAACCTGGGCAGCAATCGTCGAGACGGTCGAGCACGCGACGGAGCCGCTCGGTCGCGCCTGGGGCATCATCGGCCACCTGAACGCGGTCGCCGATACGCCCGAACTGCGGGCCGCCTACGGCGAGAACCTGCCGCGCGTGACCGAATTCTGGTCGAGCGTCGGTCAGAACCTCGCGCTGTACGAGAAGTACAAGGCGATCGCCGCGAGCGCCGAATACGCGACGCTGTCCGTCGAACGCAAGAAGATCCTCGACAACGCGCTGCGCGATTTCCGCCTGTCGGGCGCCGAGCTGCCCGAAGACCAGAAGCCGCGCTTCGCCGAACTGCAGGAACAGCAGGCCGCGCTGTCGAAGGCTTTCTCCGATCACGTGCTCGACGCGACCAACGCGTACGCGTACATCGTGCAGGACGAGGCCGAACTGGCCGGCCTGCCCGGGGACGCGATCGAAGCCGCCCGCGAAGCCGCGCAAAAGGACGGCAAGGACGGCTGGAAATTCACGCTGCACTTCCCGTCGTACTTCCCGGTGCTGCAATACGCCGACAACCGCGCGCTGCGCGAAACGCTCTACCGCGCCTACGCGACGCGCGCATCGGAACTCGGGCCGCAGTACGGCGACGGCAAGGCCGAATGGGACAACACGGCAATCGTCACCGATGCGCTGAAGCTGCGCCGCGAAGAAGCGCAGATGCTCGGCTACCGCAACTTCGCCGAAGTGTCGCTCGCACCGAAGATGGCCGAATCGCCGCAGCAGGTGATCACGTTCCTCGAGGATCTCGCGACGCGCGCGCGCCCGCACGCGGACAAGGACTGGGACGAGCTGCGCTCGTTCGCCGCGAAGGAACTCGGCCTCGCCGAACTCGCGCCGTGGGACGTGGCATACGCGGCCGAAAAGCTGCGCCAGCAGCGCTATGCGTTCTCGGAAAACGAGGTCAAGCAGTACTTCCCTGAGCCCGCCGCGCTGAAGGGCCTGTTCACCGTCACCGAGACGCTGTTCGGCGTGCAGATCAAGCCGGACGACGCGCCGGTGTGGCACAAGGACGTGCGTTTCTTCCGCGTCGAGAATCGCGACGGCTCGCTCGTCGCGCAGTTCTATCTCGACCTGTACGCCCGCGAAGGCAAGCGCGGCGGCGCGTGGATGGACGACGCGCGTTCGCGCGCGAAGCGCGGCAGCAGCGTGCAAACGCCCGTCGCCTATCTCACCTGCAACTTCTCGGCGCCGGTCGGCGGCAAGCCCGCGTGCTTCACGCACGACGAAGTCATCACGCTGTTCCATGAATTCGGCCACGGGCTCCACCACATGCTCACGCGCGTCGACGAGCTCGGCGTGTCGGGCATCAACGGCGTCGAATGGGATGCCGTCGAGCTGCCGTCGCAGTTCATGGAAAACTTCTGCTGGGAATGGGACGTGCTGTCGTCGATGTCGTCGCACATCGACACGGGCGCCGCGCTGCCGCGCGAGCTGTTCGACAAGATGATCGCCGCGAAGAATTTCCAGAGCGGGCTCGGCACGCTGCGCCAGATCGTGTTCTCGATGTTCGACATGCTGCTGCACGTCGACTTCGACCCGGCGGGCGCCACCGGCGTGACCGCATTCGCGCGCGAGATCAACGAACGCTATCACGTGATCCCGCAAGCCGCGTTCTCGCGCTGGCCGAACACGTTCAGCCACATCTTCGCGGGCGGCTACGCGGCCGGCTATTACAGCTACAAGTGGGCCGAGGTGCTGTCGGCCGATGCGTATGCAGCATTCGAGGAAGCGGCCGCCGCGAGCGGCAGCGTGCTCGACGCGGCGACCGGCACGCGCTATCGCCGCGAAATCCTCGAGGTCGGCGGCAGCCGCCCGGCGATGGATTCGTTCAAGGCGTTCCGCGGCCGCGAGCCGCAGATCGACGCGCTGCTGCGCCATAACGGGATGGCCGCACCCGCGCACTGAGCGCGCCGCCAACCCTTTCGGCAGCACGCAAGCAAAGGCACCGCTTCGGCGGTGCCTTTTTCATGGCGCGAGCGATTCGTCGTCGAACAGCGAAAACTGCCCGTGGCGCTCGGCCGTATCCTCGTCGATGCGCACGCCGACGCCCAGCAGCCGCACCGCCTGCGCACGCCGTTGCAGCCCCTTCGCGAGCAGCGTGACGGCCGTGTCCGCATTCGTCGCGTCGGCCACGCACTCGACCGTCGTGCGCTGGAAATCGGCGAAGCGGATCTTCACGTACAGCTTGCGGATCGACCGCGCGGCACCCGCCCGCGCGATCCGCGCATCGAGTTGCACGACGAGGCGGCGGATTTCCTCCGCGCACTGCTCGAGCGTCGTCAGGTCGGTCACGTAGGTCGTCTCGACGCTGACCGACTTGCGCTCCTGATCGGCCTGCACGGGCCGCTCGTCGATCCCGCGCGACAGTTCGTACAGCCGCCGCCCGAACGCGCCGAATTCGCGGTGCAGGTCGATCAGCGGCCAGTCGCGCAACTGCGCGCAGGTCTGGATGCCGAGCCGGTCGAGCCGCGTGGCCGTCACCTTGCCGACGCCGTGTAGCTTGCGCACCGGCAGCGCCGCGACGAACGCGTCGATCTCGTGCGGCCGCACGACGAACAGCCCGTCGGGCTTGTTCCAGTCGGACGCGATCTTCGCGATGAACTTGTTCGGCGCGACGCCGGCCGACACGGTCACGCCGACCGTGTCGGCCACGCGCTGGCGGATCTCCCGTGCAATCAGCGTCGCACTGCCCTGGCACCGCTCCGACCCGCTGACGTCGAGGTAGGCCTCGTCGAGCGACAGCGGCTCGACGTCGGGCGTGTAGTCGCGATAGATCGCCATGATCTGCCGCGACGCCGCGCGGTACTTGTCCATCGCGGTCGGCAGGATCAGCAGGTCCGGACACTTGCGCATCGCCAGCGCCGACGACATCGCCGAATGCACACCGTAGCGCCGCGCCTCGTAGTTGCAGGTCGCGATCACGCCGCGCTGGTCGGGCCGGCCGCCGACCGCGAGCGGCCGGTTGCGCAGCGACGGGTCGTCGCGCATCTCGACCGACGCGTAGAAGCAGTCGCAATCGCAATGGATGATCTTGCGCATGCGCGGCAGCGCGTCGCCCGGCGGCGGCGCGTGCGGATCGGCAGGCGGAATGATGGTCGGGTTCACGGTGCCGATACTGTACAAAAACACAGTGCCGGTTTCAACTGTCGCGTGTGGCCACGCCCGGCGGCGCCGTACCGGCCCGCTTTGCGCGGATCGTACCGGCCGGGCGCGGGCAGCGGCGCCTATACTCGTCAGCCGCAATACACGAAACGCACAGGTGACGGATGAAGACGATCGGACTGATCGGCGGGATGAGCTGGGAATCGTCGGCCGAGTATTACCGGATGATCAATCGCCATTCGAAGGCGCTGCACGGCGGCCACCACAATGCGAAGAGCGTGCTGGTCACGGTCGATTTCGCGGAGATCGAAGCGCTGCAACGCACGCACGACTGGGCCGCGCTCGGCGAACGGATGGCCGACGCCGCGCGACAGCTCGAAGCGGCCGGCGCCGATCTCGTCGTGCTGACGACCAATACGATGCATCGCGTCCACGACGCGATCGAAGCCGCGGTGACGCTGCCGTTCCTGCATATCGCCGATCCGACCGGCACGGCGCTGCGCGAGGCGGGCGTCGAGCGCGTCGCGCTGCTCGGCACGCGCTATACGATGGAGTTGCCGTTCTACGCGGAGCGGCTGCGCGAGAAGTTCGGCCTCGACGTGCTCGTGCCCGACGACAGCGGGCGCGACGACGTGCACCGGATCATCTACGACGAGCTGTGCCACGGCATGGTCTCGCCGGAATCGCGCGCGACGTATGTGCGGATCATCGATACGCTCGCGCAGCGCGGCGCGCAGGCGGTGATCCTCGGCTGCACGGAAATCACGCTGCTGATCGGCACGGACGATTCGCCGCTGCCGGTGTTCGATACGACCGCACTGCATGCGAAGGCGGCGGTCGAGTGGGCGGCGCGCTGACCCGCACGCGGCACGTGCCACCGATGCAGCGGCTTCACTGAAATCCGCGGCCTGCCGCATACACGATCGATCCGCTCCCGACCAGCCGGCGGACGAACCTCGACGCATGCGGCCTAGCGTTCGCGACGCGTCGCGCCGAACCGCTTGCTAGGATATCGACCTCGACCCTACCTCACCCGATCAGGACGCTTCGCCGCATGGGAAATCGCGCATGGCTGTATCTTCGGAGCAACTCGGGCAACGGCGCGCGCATGACCCAGGTCGCCGAGGCCAACAACCACTTTCCGGCCCTGTGGCGCATCCTGCTGGCCGACGGTGTCCGAGGCGCGGCAATCGCCGATCAGCGCGTATTCGGCGATGCGGGCACCGACAACCTGACCAGCGATGCCGACGCCGCCGTGGCGCGGCTGGGTACGCTCTCCACCTTCCTTGGACGGCATGCGCGGCGCGGCGAGACACCGTGGCTGGCACGTCAGCTCGACGGCGCAGCCCGGTACCTCGGCGAGCAGGCAGCGCGGCTGACGGAAAACGGCGAGCCTGCGGGCTTTTCGGCCAACCTCGACGAGTTGTCGTGGCTGTCCGACGACGACGACTTCATCGCGACCACGCGCGAATCCTGCCACGCGACCTGGACGCAGATACAGGCGTGCATCGCAGCCAACGACGCGCGAGGCGTACGGCATTTGCTCGGGATCGACGGGCCGGGCGACTGGGTCTGGGGATTCGGCTTCGGCGGCTTGTCTCATGCGTATTTCTCGCGACAGCAGCCGCCTCGCGACACGACCTACGACGATTTCGTCGCGTCGGGCGGATTGTCGGCAGACGACCTGCGCTGCGACGCCAGCGGCTCCGATGCGTTTCGTGCGAAGCGGCGCCAGCGCTTCCTGAGCGAGGACTATTTCGACTGGCTGCAGCCGTATCTGGACGAGCGCGTCGCGTACTGGTCGGAAAACATCTCGCCGGTGGGCAGCACCGAAAACGAACAGAAGGCGCTGACCGCACGCCATCTCGTGTCCGGTTACTACCCGCGCTTCCTGCTCATGTACACGAGCGGCATGGACCTGACGCTGCTGCGCGATGCGCTCGAACCGGTGATCGCGGCGTACGAGCGCTGCACCGACGCGTGCCGCGCGCACGAGGAGAACGATCGCCAGCCGCCACTCTGGTTCGACCACATCGAAGACTACGAGACCGTGATGCAACTGATCGGTTTCTGTTACCTGCTGCATCGCCGCGACCTGCTGCCGCGCATCGTCGCGATGTTCGATCCCGCCTATCGCGCCCGCGATACGCTGTACGAAGACCTGCTCGCGTACGAGCTCGAAGGCCGCTTCGATGTCGACCAGTGGTACCACGACGTCCCGTATCGCCCGCTCGTCTTCAGCTTTTACCGCGACACGAAGGCGGAAAGCATCGACGACATTGCCGCCTATCTCGACACGTGGTATCCGGCGATGCTTGACGCAACGTGGCACGACGGGCATCTCGACGTCGGTGCGAAGGGCAAACGCAGAAAGATCTATTTCGGCTATTGGGCCGTCGAAGCGGCCGCGGCGGCCTATCTGCTGGCGCTCGACGACAGCAGCCTCCGCGATCGGCTGGTGTATCCGAAGGATCTGGTCGACTTCGCGCGCAGCCGCGATACCGACAAGCAACCGGACGCGGCGCCCGACGGCACGTGCTGATCGGAAAGGGCCCGGCAGATCTGCACGGGGCCCACGCATGCGGCGCACCGCATCGCGTTTCGGCGCCGGAAAACAAAAAACCCGGCACGGGGCCGGGTCCTTGTCGACGAAGCGCGCATCGGTCACTTGCGCTGCACATCGTCTGGTGTGCTTGGTTGCGGGGGTAGGATTTGAACCTACGACCTTCGGGTTATGAGCCCGACGAGCTGCCAGACTGCTCCACCCCGCGTCAGAGAAATAAATTATAGGGTGAGGGAGCACTCACGTCAACACATTTGTCACAATTTCTTCTCCGTTCATCGGAACAGCGGCGCGCGGCGCCTCCCCCGCCCCGCACGATGCGCGCGTTCGCATCGCGTGCTCGCGGTAAGATGGCGGCCTTCGCATTCACCCCGCACGCACACTCCTGTTCATGAAAATCGCCACCTGGAACGTCAACTCGCTCAACGTCCGCAAGCAGCATGTGCTCGACTGGCTCGCGCAAAGCGGAACCGACGTGCTGTGCCTGCAGGAACTGAAGCTGCCGGACGAGAAATTCCCGCGCGCCGAGCTGGAAGCCGCCGGCTACCGCAGCTGGTTCACGGGCCAGAAGACCTACAACGGTGTCGCGATCCTCGCGCGTGACACGCTGTCCGTCGACGAAGCGGACGTCGTGCGCAACATCCCCGGCTTCGACGATCCGCAGCAGCGCGTGGTTGCTGCGACGGTCGACGGCGTGCGCATCGTGTCCGCGTATTTCCCGAACGGCCAGGCGCCCGACTCCGACAAGTTCGTCTACAAGATGCAATGGCTCGACGCGCTGCAGGCATGGCTGCGCACCGAGCTGCAGCGCTACCCGAAGCTCGCGCTGCTCGGCGACTACAACATCGCGCCGGAAGACCGCGACGTGCACGACCCCGCGAAATGGGAAGGCCAGAACCTCGTATCGCCGCAGGAGCGCGCGCACTTCGCGCAACTGATCGAGCTCGGCTTCGTCGATGCGTTTCGCCGCTTCGAACAGCCGGAGAAGACCTTCACGTGGTGGGACTACCGGATGATGGCGTTCCGTCGCAACGCGGGGCTGCGCATCGACCACGTGCTGCTGTCGCCGGCACTCGCCGAGACGTGCACGTCGTGCGAAGTCGATCGCACGCCGCGCACGTGGGAACAGCCGTCCGACCACACGCCCGTCGTCGCGGTCGTCGGCTGATCGGACAGCCCGCGCGCGCTCAGCGCCGCGCGGGCGCCGGCCCGAGATGGGCCCACAGGAACCCGAATTCCGCCGCGTCGGCTTCCGCGCGTTCCAGATCGTCGGCGCTGCCGTGGCCGCCGTCGGTGTTCTCCCAGTACCACACCCGTTCATGACCGAGCGCATGCATGCGCGCGGCCATCTTGCGCGCATGCGCGGGATGCACACGGTCGTCGCGCGTCGACGTCGTCAGCAGTAGCGGCGGATACGCGACGCCTTCGCGCACACGGTGATACGGCGAGTACGCGGCCAGTGCCGCGCCTTCGTGCGGATCGTCCGGGTCGCCGTATTCGTCGAGCCACGCGGCGCCCGCGTGCAGCTTCGGGTAGCGCCGCATGTCGAGCAGCGGTACGCGGCAGAGCACCGCGCCGAACAACTCCGGGCGCTGCACCATGCACGCCGCGACCAGCAGCCCGCCGTTGCTGCCGCCTTCGATGCCGAGCTGCGCGGCGGTCGTGACGCCGGTCGCGGACAGATCCTCGGCCACCGCGATGAAATCGTCGAACGAACGCTGGCGATGTTCGCGCTGCGCATCGACGTGCCAGCGCGGCCCGAACTCGCCGCCGCCGCGGATGTGCGCGAACGCCATCACGCCGCCGCGCTCGAGCCACCCGATACCGAACGCATCGCTGTAGCCCGGCAGGTTCGGGATCGCAAAACCGCCATAGCCCGACAGCAGGCACGGCCGCGCAACACGCGCGGCACCATCGGCCACGTCGAGTGCATCGCGCGGCCCGATCAGCGTGTACGGCACCATCGTGCCGTCTTGCGAGCGCGCGCTCGCGCGGCGCACGACGAGCCCGGCCGCGTCGAACTGCACCGGCGGCCGGTCGAGCAGCACGCGGCGCGACGGCGCATCGTCCGCGCGGTCGGCAAGATCGGCCAGCCAGCATTCGGGCGGATCGAGATAGGTGTCGACATCCACGTAAATCTCGTCGTTCAGCGTCGACTCGACCGGCTCGACGTCGATCTGCGCGTCGCCCGGCCCCGGCCACTCGAACGGTCGAGCCTCCCACGTCCACGTGCCGTCGTCGGCCTGGCTCGGCTGCCACAGCATCGTGCGGTTGTGCACGTCGTCGAGCCAGCTCGCGATCAGCGTCGTGCGCGTGTGGGTCCACGTGCACGCGGACGTCGACGGTTGCGGCGCGAACAGCGTCGTGAGTTCGCGCGACCCGGCCAGGAACGCCTGCTCACGTATCGCGAGCAGCGAGCCGCCCGCATGGCGCACGCCATCGCAATCCCAGTCGAGACGGGGCTCCAGCACGAGCCAGCCTTCCCAGAACCCGACCTCGACATGGGTCGGCACGTCGTAGCGCGCCCACTCGCCCGCGTCGGTCAGCCGGTACGCATGCGCGTCGAAGAAATCGACGCTGCGCCACGCGACGTGGCGGTTGTCGATCGGATCGAACCCCGCGCCCGCGCTGATGTCGTCGGGTTCGCCGCGGAAGACGACGGGCGCATCGGCGAGCGCCGTGCCGCGCACCCAGCGCCGCGCTTCATACGGATAGCCGGCCGCGGTCGCATGCGCCTCGCCGCGATCCCAGCTCACGTAGACGGTATCGCGATCGATCCAGCCGACCGTGTGATGCCCCGGCTCGTCGATCGTGAAGCCGCCGTCGACGAAACGCCGTTCGACGAGATCGAATTCGCGCACGACGACCGCGTCGGCACCCCCCGGCGACAGCGACAGCAGCGCGCGATCGCCGTCCGGATACAGGATCGCGTCCTGCTCGAACACCCACGATTCGCCCTCTTCCGCACCGAGCGCGTCGACGTCGAGCAGCGTTTCCCACGCCGGTTTTCCCGCGCGCCAGTCGTCCCAGCGCGTGCGGCGCCACAGCCCCTTCGGATGGAGATCGTCCTGCCACAGGTCATAGGCCCAGTCGCGCCAGCGGGTCGGAATCACCGGGCGTTCGCGCGGCAGGTACGCTTTGGCGAGGCGCGCCGTCAGCGCGCGATACGCGTCGTCGTCACGCAGCGCGGCGCGTGTGCGCGCATTCTGCTCGTCGACCCACGTGCGGGCGCGCTTGCTGTCGAGCGCTTCGAGGAAACGGAACGGGTCGGCCCCGGCGGGCCAGCGGAAGGAATCGGACATTGCGGATGGGCGGAATGGCACGCTGCGTGCAAACCGCGATTATGTCCGATCGCGGCATGCGCGATGCCCGCGCATGCCGCAAATCGTGCTCAGGGCTCCAGATGGAGTTCCTGGATCTTGCGCGTGATCGTGTTGCGGCCGATGCCGAGCCGCTCCGCGGCCTCGACCTTGCGGCCGCGCGTGAAGTCGAGCGCCTCGCGGATCACGGCCGCCTCGAAGCGGCGGGCGAGTTCGTCCATCACGTCGGCCGAGTTCTCGCGCAACAGCCGTGCAACCTCGGTGCGAAGGCCATGCTCCCACAGCGGATAGCCGGCCGGCACCCCGCCGTTCGGCGCGGCCGTGACAGGCGCCGACACCACCGGTGCCGCACCGATCGCCGGTTGCGCGAGTGCCGTATCGCCACCGCTGCCGTGCGCATCAATGCCATCGCCCGTCGCGACCACCGGCGCGCCGGCCGGCACGAGGTCGGGCGGCAGGTCCTTGATCTCGACCGTCTGCGCGGGCGCCATCACGGTCAGCCAGTTCGCGAGGTTCTCGAGCTGGCGCACGTTGCCGGGAAACGCCAGCGACGTGAGGTATGCCAGCGCTTCGTCAGACACGCGCTTCGGCTCGACGCCGAGATCGCGCGCGCTCTTCTGCAGGAAGTGGCGCGTGAGGAGCGCGATGTCCTCGCTGCGTTCGCGCAGCGGCGGCAGGCGCAGCCGGATCACGTTGAGCCGGTGGTAAAGGTCCTCGCGGAACAGCCCCTGCCGCACACGCGACTCGAGATTCTGGTGCGTCGCGGCGATCACGCGCACGTTCGCGCGCAGCGGGTTGTGCCCGCCGACACGGTAGAACTGCCCGTCCGACAGCACGCGCAACAGGCGCGTCTGCAGGTCGAACGGCATGTCGCCGATTTCGTCGAGGAACAGCGTGCCGTTCTCGGCCTGCTCGAAGCGGCCCTGCCGCGTCGTCTGCGCGCCGGTGAACGCGCCGCGCTCATGGCCGAACAGTTCGGATTCGAGCAGGTCCTTCGGAATCGCCGCGGTGTTCAGCGCGATGAACGGCCCGTTCGCGCGCGGGCTGTGGCGGTGCAGCGCACGCGCGACGAGCTCCTTGCCGGTGCCCGATTCGCCGGTGATCAGCACGGTCGCGGCCGAGTGCGACAGGCGGCCGATCGCGCGGAACATGTCCTGCATCGCCGGCGCCTGGCCGAGCATCTCGGGCGCCTCGGCCACGCGCTCGTCCTGCGGCGCGCCGCCGCGCAGGCTTTCTTCCACCGCGCGGCGGATCAGCTCGACCGCCTTGTCGACGTCGAACGGCTTTGCGAGATATTCGAACGCGCCGCCCTGGAACGCCGCGACGGCGCTGTCCAGATCGGAGAACGCCGTCATGATGATGACGGGCAGGCCCGGCAGGCGCTCGTGCATCGCCTGCAGCAACTCGAGGCCCGAGCCGCCCGGCATCCGGATGTCGGATACGAGCACCTGCGGCGTCTCGTGGTCGAGCGCGGCCAGCGCGTCACGCACGTTCGCGAAGCTCTTCGTCGCGAAGCTGTCCCGGGCGAGTGCCTTTTCAAGCACCCAGCGGATCGATTGGTCGTCGTCTACTATCCAGATCGGCTTCATAGGTCGGTCAGATATTGGTAAATCTGGTGAATCGCCATGCCGTCGCTCAATGGTCGAGCGGCAGCAGGATCTGAAATTCGGTACGTCCGGGCCGGCTTTCGACCTCGATCATCCCGTCGTGCTGCTGCACGAACGTCTGTGCCAGTGTCAGGCCGAGGCCGCTGCCGTCGTCGCGCCCGGACACGAGCGGGTAGAAGATCCGGTCGCGGATTTCTTCCGGAATGCCGGGCCCGTTGTCGATCACGTGCAAGTCCAGTGCCAGCCGGTACAGGCGCTTCGCGATCGTCACCTTGCGCGCGATGCGCGTGCGCAGCTCGATCTTCGCGTCGCCCTGCGCGATCCGGTCGCGCAGCGCCTGCGCGGCGTTGCGCACGATGTTGAGCAGCGCCTGGATCAGTTGCTCCTTGTCGCCGCGCAGGTCCGGCACGCTCACGTCGTAGTCGCGCTCGATCGTGAGCCCGCGCGGGAATTCCGCGAGCATCACCGCACGCACGCGTTCGCATACTTCATGAATGTTCACGTCGCCGACGATGTGCGGATGCCGGTGCGGCTCCAGCAACCGGTCGACGAGCGTCTGCAGGCGGTCGGACTCCTTGATGATCACCTGCGTGTACTCGCGCAACTCGCCGCGCTCGCGCTCGCCGAGCTCGAATTCGAGCAGCTGGGCGGCGCCGCGAATGCCGCCGAGCGGATTCTTGATCTCGTGCGCGAGGTTGCGGATCAGTTGCTTGTTGACCGCGGTCAGGTCGTGAATGCGCTCCTCGCGATCGGTGCGCGACTGCCGCTCGTTCTCGAACAGCTCGACGAGCACGAAATCGGGCGCGGTCTCGAGGAAGCCGACGATCGCATGCACATGCAGCGGTTCGCGGCCGGGCCGGTCGAGCACGGTATCGAGGTGCGTCGCGTGAAAGCGTTCCTCGCCGATCGCGGTGATCGTCGACGCCAGCTCGTTCGCGTTCGGAAAAATCTCGCCCCACGGCCGCTGCGCGAGCTGCCGGCGCGAGATGTCGAGCATCGCCTCCGCGGACGGGTTCGCGAACGCGATCCGCAGCGTCTTGCGGTCGAGCACGATCACGACCGTCGGCAGCGCTTCCAGCCCCGCCAGCAGGCCCGAACGCGCGAGCCGCTCGTCGTCCGTCGGTCGCTCGGGCTGCCCCGTTTTCGCCTTGATCAGATTCTTCAGAACCATCTGCGTGCTTGTCGCGCCTCAACGGGTCGGAAAAGGAAATTCGTCGGAACAAAAAAGGGACGGCTGGACGCCGCCCCTTTCAGACTCCGCGGTTCCCGCCGCTGGCCGCGCGACGGGAACGAACCGGCATGACGGCGCTGAATCGAAGCGCCATCGCCGATTACAGCGAGTAGTACATCTCGAACTCGATCGGGTGCGTCGTCATGCGGAACTTCGCCAGCTCCTGCTCCTTCAGCGCAAGGTACGCGTCGAGCATGCTGTCCGTGAACACGCCGCCACGGGTCAGGAACTCGCGATCCTTGTCGAGCGCTTCCAGTGCCTGGTCGAGGCCTGCGCAGACGGTCGGGATCTTTGCATCCTCTTCCGGCGGCAGGTCGTACAGGTTCTTGTCCGCGGCTTCGCCCGGATGGATCTTGTTCTGGATCCCGTCGAGGCCTGCCATCATCAGTGCCGAGAACAACAGGTACGGGTTCGCCATCGGATCCGGGAAGCGCGTTTCGATACGGCGGCCCTTCGGGTTCGACACGTGCGGAATGCGGATCGATGCCGAACGGTTGCGCGCCGAGTAAGCGAGCTTGACCGGTGCTTCGAAGTGCGGGACCAGACGCTTGTACGAGTTCGTCGTCGGGTTCGTGATCGCGTTCAGTGCACGGGCGTGCTTGATGATGCCGCCGATGTAGAACAGCGCCAGTTCCGACAGGCCGGCGTAGCCGTTACCCGCGAACAGGTTCTGGCCGTCCTTCCAGATCGACTGGTGAACGTGCATGCCCGAACCGTTGTCGCCGACGATCGGCTTCGGCATGAACGTCGCCGTCTTGCCGTACGAGTGCGCGACGTTGTGGATGATGTACTTCGACCATTGCGTCCAGTCGGCGCGCTCGACCAGCGTCGAGAACTTCGTGCCGATTTCGTTCTGGCCCTGGCCCGCCACTTCGTGATGGTGCACTTCGACCGGGATGCCGAGCTGTTCGAGCAGCAGGCACATTTCCGAACGCATGTCCTGGAACGTGTCGACCGGTGCGACCGGGAAGTAGCCGCCCTTCGTGCCCGGACGGTGGCCCGTGTTGCCGCCTTCGAATTCCTTGGCCGACGACCACGGTGCTTCTTCCGAGTTGATCTTCACGAAGCAACCCGACATGTCCGTGCTCCACTGGACCGAGTCGAAAATGAAGAATTCCGGTTCCGGACCGAAGAAAGCCGTGTCGCCGATACCCGTGCTCTTCAGGTACGCTTCCGCGCGCTTCGCGAGCGAACGCGGGTCGCGCTCGTAGCCCTTGCCGTCGGCCGGCTCGACCACGTCGCAGGTCAGCACCAGGGTCGACTCTTCATAGAACGGGTCGATGAAGGCAGCGTTCGGGTCCGGCATGAGCAGCATGTCCGACGCCTCGATGCCCTTCCAGCCGGCGATCGACGAGCCGTCGAATGCATGGCCGCTTTCGAACTTGTCTTCGTCAAACGCCGAAACCGGCACCGACACGTGCTGTTCCTTGCCGCGCGTATCCGTGAAGCGGAAATCGACAAACTTGACGTCCTCGTCCTTCACGAGCTGCATGACGTCGGCGACGGTTTTACTCATAACCTCTTCTCCTGATTGAACAATTCCGGCGGACTGGGAACCGCCTCGTTTATCGAGCTGACCGGGGTCTTGCTTTGGCGCAGCGCGCCCCGATTCGACCGAATCCTATAAAGCAGCTTCCGTGCCACCTATGCGCAAGATTGGCGCGAATCGCGCCAGCGCTCGTCGCGACGGGGCTGTGCTGCGCAATTCCGGGGCCCGGCTTCGCACCGCCCGCCGGCCAGAGGCACCGCGATGGTGCAATCATCGCAATGCGCCGCGCCTGCGGAATCATTCTGGTGCATGCGCGCCATTCTGCACTCTTTTGGTGAACGCGTGTGCGGTGCGCGCACCGTGCCCCACACGGACATCCGTGCCGCGACGCCGCGCTAGAATGTTCGTTTGACCGATAGGAGACTCCCTGCCATGAGTACGCTCGACCAGCTTTACGCGAAGGCCGACGAACGCCGCGCACAAGGCACGCTCAACTACGCCGGGGCGCTGCTGCCGGCCGAGGCCTTCGAACTGCTGCAGCTCGATCCGTCGGCACGCCTCGTCGACGTGCGCACCCGCGCGGAACTCGACTGGATCGGCCGCCCGCTCGTCGGCGACGGCCAGTACCTGCACCTCGAATGGACGCGCTACCCGGGCGGCGTGCCGAACGCCGAATTCGTCAACGAACTGAAGGCGGCCCTCCCGGCCGATACGCCCATCCTGTTCCTGTGCCGCAGTGCCGCGCGCTCGAAGCTCGCCGCAGTCGCCTCCACGCAGGCCGGCTTCACGAAGGCGTTCGACCTGCTCGAAGGCTTCGAGGGCGCGAAGGACGCCGAAGGCCACCGCAAGACGGTCGAAGGCTGGTGCTTCCGGAAACTGCCGTGGATCGGCGCCTGACGGCACGCCGCTCCCGCCGGTGACGACAACCTCATCGTCGAGCCGGGCGATGACATGCCGATGACGGGCCGCGTTGCGCGGCCCGTGGCTTTTGTGCGGCCGCCTGGCGGGCCGCTCAGGCGCGCGGCGTATCGGGTTCGACGACGTCGCCGCCGAGCAGGTGCACGCCTTCGCGCAGCTTCACATACGCGGCCGCGACCGCTTCCGGCTCGCCCTTCACGCCGAGGTCGATGTGACGGCGCGCGTAGATCCCGCCGCGCTCCGCATCGCCGACGCTCGGCAGGCTGAACACGCGCACGCCCGGGAAATCGCGCTCGATGCGCTCCATCAGCGGCGTGAGCGTCGATTCCGGCAGCTCGAACACATACAGCGAGCGCTCCGCATGCGGCGTCGCGTGATGCAGGTGCGCGTACTTCGTATCGAGCACCCATTCGATCATCGGCCACGCCATCACCGGGAAGCCCGGCACGAAGTGCAGGTCGCCGACCGAGAAACCGGGAATCCGGTTGTAGCCGTTCGGGATGATCGTCGCGCCCACCGGGAACACGCCCATGTTGAAGCGGTGCTGGTTCTCCGGCGACTCGAAATCGACCGGCGTAGCCGGATCGGTGTGCGTTTCGCGAATCCGCTCCGAAATCAGCACCTTCGCGTCCGGATGCAGTTCGAGCGGCACGCCGAGCGCGGCGGCCGCGCACTGGCGCGTGTGGTCGTCCGGGGTCGCGCCGATCCCGCCCGTCGAGAACACGACATCGCCGGATGCGATCGCGCGTGCGAGGGTCGCGGTAATGCGTGCCGGATCGTCGCCGACGTATTCGGCCCAGTCGAGCGCGAGGCCGCGCGCGCCGAGCAGTTCGATGACCTTCGCCAGATGCTTGTCCTGCCGGCGGCCCGAAAGGATTTCGTCGCCGATGATGATGATGCCGATGCTCATGCCTGCCCCATGTCGATTGCGGTGGCGCGCGAACTCGCACGCAGGTCCTCCAGCGCGCGCAGGCAGTAATGCCCGAACCACAGCGCCGAGAAGACGAGGATGAAAGCGTAAACCCAGATCATGGCCGCCGCGACGAACGGAAACAGCACCATCATCCAGACCGACGATACCCACACGAAGGTCGGCACGGTGCCGAGCAGCCCGGTCGCGACGCCGATGCCGATCAGCGGCCAGCGGTGCTGGCGGATCAGCGCCCGGCGCTCGTCGCGGCTCGCGTGCTGGGCGAGCGCGTCGTAGGTCATCACGCGATACGTGAGCCAGCCCCAGATCACGGGCGGCAGCAGCGCGAAGAACGGCGGAATCAGCCACAGCGGAATGGTGACGACGAGCACGATCACACCGGCGATCGCCGCGCCCAGCGAATTGAACACGCTGCCGAAGAAGGTGCCGCCGCGCTTCGACTCGAGCGCCGCGAACTGCCGGTTCGACAGGTGCTTGATCACGACCGGCATCGAAATCGTCGCGATCAGCAGCAGCACGGTCAGCACGATCAGCGGGATCGCGAGCGACACGACCACGAACGGCGCGACGACTGCATGCAGCTGCGACATGCCGATCGCGTCGAACGCGCGATACAGCATGGCGGTCAGCACGAAGCCGTCGAGCGCGCCGCGCGCGAGGTCCAGCAGCGATTGCCACGAGAACCACAGCACGACGCCCCACAGGACGGCCGAGACGAGAAACGGCATCAGGGTGAGCCACAGCATGCGCGGATGCAGTGCGCTCGCCAATGCCCGGACGAAGGAACGCAGCAAGTCGTTCATGCGAGCCTGTATCGACGAAGAAAAACGGGGAAAGGATAAACCACGCGGCCCGCATGCGCCAAAGCACATGCGGGCCGCGTGAGGGAGCCGCTCAACGTGGGAAGGCCGGATCAGGCCGATGCCGCGCCGCGCTTGGCGGGGAACAGGCGCCGGAAGATCCGCACGAACGCGAGGCCGTGCTGCGCCCAGAAGCCTTCGCCGTAGGACACGCCCTCGACCTGGTCGCGGATGCCGGTCGGCTCGACCGTGCGGTTCCACGACGCGGTGCCGAACATCATGTCCCACCACGGAAACAGCACGCCGAAGTTGCAGCCGTACTTCGTGCCTTCGTGGCCGTAGCCGACCGCGTGGTGGCGCCGGTGGAAGATCGGGCTCACGAGCAGGCGCTCGCCGAGCCAGCCGAACGGCAGCCGCGCATTCGTGTGCTGAATGCTCTGCATGAAGTTGGTGAACGCGGTCAGCACGACGAACTGCGACGGCGTCACGCCGATCACGAGCGCGATCGCCGCGAAGAAGCACGACTGGATCACGTCGTCGAGCACGTGGTTGCGGTCGTCGCACCACAGCGACATCTGGCGCTGGCTGTGATGCACCGCGTGCAGCTCCCACCAGATACCGAACTTGTGCTGCCAGCGGTGATACCAGTAGCCGGCGAAATCGAGCACGACGAGATAGATCGCGAACGTGACGATCGGCTTCGAGGTCACGCCCGGCCACAGGTAGTCGAGGTTGAGGTTCGCGACGCCGTGCAGGCGCAGCCACGCCTGGAAGTTGTCGAACAGCGGCTGCAGCGCAAAGAAGAAGAACAGCGAGTAGATGCCGAGCTTCGCGATCGCCGTGTAGATCACGTCGACCCGCACGGCCCGGCGGTTCGTCCAGCGCTCGACGGGCAGCAGCGCCTCGAGCGGGCGCAGCAGCACGAACATCAGCACCATCTGCAGCGCACCGACGATCACCCAGTACAGCGCGTCGTAGGTGTCCTCGTCATAGTCCATCAGGTTGAACTTGAAGAGGAGCGGCTGCACGACGTCGACGTACAGCCAGGTCTGGATATCCGATACGAATGCATCGATCAGGTGCAGCATCGCTCTCCCCCGCCCGTCACGCGCCGTTCGCGGCGCGCCACGGCGCGCGGTCGTAGAAATAGATGCCGTGCGGCGAGCGGCCGACGGCAATCGTCTGCACCAGCTTGCGCGACGCCAGGTCGATGATCCCGACCTTCTTCGCGAAGCGGAACGTCACCCACAGCGTCTTCTTGTCGGCGGACAGCTCCATGTCGTCCGGGCCCGGCAGCAGGCCGGTGATGTCGCCGACGTTGGTGAGCGTGTTCTCGTCGATGATGCTGATCGTGTTCGCGACCCGGTTCGTCACCGCGACGTGCGTGCCGTCGGCGAGCGAGCGGAAGTTGTGCGCGCCCTTGCCGGTGTAGATCTGCTTGACGACCTTCTGGTTGCGCCAGTCGACCACCGCGACGTAATCCGCGCCGGTCATGCCGACGAGCAGGTATTTATCGTCCGGCGTGAGCCACAGGCCGGCCGGCACCTTGCCGACCTTCATCTTCCACTTGACCGTCTGCGTCGGCAGGTCGATTGCCGCGATCTCGCCGGAGACCTGCAGCGACACGAGCAGCGTCTTGCTGTCCTTCGTGAACGCGAGGTGGCTCGGCATCACTTCCAGCGGCACGCGCTTCACGAGCTTCAGGTCGCGGCCGTCGTAGCCGTAGATGTCGACGCGGTCGAGGCGCAGGCCGGCGGCCGCGAACCACTTGCGGTCGGGCGAGAAGCCGAGCTGGTAAGGATCGTCGATTCCTTCGACGGTGCGCTGCAGCTTGCCCGTCTTCGGATCGAGGAACATCAGACTGTTCGAGACCGAATTTGCAACGATCAGCGACGAATTGTCGGGCGTCGCCATCAGGTGGTGCGGTTCCTTGCCGGTCGGCATCGTGCCGACGACCTGGCGGGTCTGCTGGTCAATCAGGGAAAGCGTCGCTTCGGCCGAATTGAGGATGATCACGTTATTCGCGTGGGCGGCGGGCGCCAGCACGGCGGCGGCCAGCGCGAGCGTGCGGCCGAGGGAAAGGAAAGTGCGCATGAAGACTCACGTCGTGGAACAACCGTCATTGTAAAACGTTCAACCGGCCCGGCCGGTTGACCGAAGCCGGCTTTGCGCCACTTCGACGCACGCCGCGGCGGCCCTGTCGGCCGGCGCGGCAAGCGCCGCGCGGCCGGCCGGGGCCGGCCGCCGGTGCGGGCCCGGAAAACCGATGTTGCGCTAGCGCTGCATCGACTCCCAGACCTTGTGCAGACGCTTGACAGAGACAGGCATCGGCGTGCGCAGTTCCTGCGCGAACAGCGAAATCCGCAGTTCCTCGAGCAGCCAGCGGAATTCCGCGAGCCGCGCATCGGCGACCCCGCCGCGCTGCGACACCGCGCGCTGGTATTGCTGGGCCAGCGGCAGCAGGTCGGCCGACTGCTTCGCGTCGCGTGCCGGATCGGCCTTCAGCTTGTCGATCCGCAGCGCGATGCCCTTCAGGTAGCGCGGGAAGTGCGCCAGTTGCGCATAGGGCGTATCGATCACGAAGCGCTTGCCGACCAGCGCGGCGAGCTGCTGCTGCAGGTCCGCGTGGGCCTGCGCGAACGGCTTCGCCTGCGCGAGCTTCTTCACGAGCCCCGCATATTCGGCCAGGATCTGCCCGACCAGCCGCGCGATTTCCTGCGCGAGCAGGTTCAGGCGGCTCCGGCCCTCGTCGCGGCGCGCGTGGAAGCTCGCGTCGTCGTCGGGCAGCGGGTCCTGCAGGCACGCGCGGTCGAGCGCCGTGTCGATCAGCTGGTCGCGCAGCTCGTCCTGCGTGCCGAGCGACATGTACTGCATCGCCATCTCGCGCAGGCCCGGCAGGTTCTTCTCGAGGAACTTGATCGGCTCCTTCAGCTGCAGCGCGAACAGCCGCCGCAGGCCGGCCCGGTGGATGCGCGCGGCCTCCTCCGGCGAATCGAACACCTCGACGTCGCAATGCGTGCCGCGATCGACGAGCGCCGGGTAGCCGTACAGCGTCTGGCCGCGCCGGCGGATCTCCAGCAGCTCGGGCAGCTTGCCGAAATTCCACGTCGTCAGGTTCTCGTACAGCGCGGTCGCGCCGGCTTCCGCCGGAGCGGCCGTCTGCGGCGCCGCGCCCTTGCCGGCCTTCGCGTTGCGGCCGGCGGCGCCAGCCGTGACGGCCGTGGCCGGCGCCTGGCCGATGGCCTGGCCGTCATCGGCATCGCCGCCGGCCGCGATCGTCGACGCCGCCGCGATCTTCTGGAACTGCTGCTGCGCCTGCGCCCCCAGCTCCTGGCGAAGCTGCGCGAGATTGCGCCCCATCGCGAGCTGGCGGCCGTGCTCGTCGATCACCTTGAAGTTCATGAACAGGTGCGCGGGCAGCGTCTCGAGCTTGAAGTCGGCCGTTTTCATCGCGATTTGCGTTTCGCCGCGCACGTCGGCGATCAGCGCCTCGACCAACCCGCCCGCGCCGAACCGCTCGCGCCCCATCCGCTCGACGAAGCCGGCCGCGTACTCGGGCAGCGGCACGCAGTGCCGGCGCAGCTTCTGCGGCAGCGACTTCAGCAGCAGCTGCACCTTTTCCTTCAGCATCCCCGGCACGAGCCACTCGCAGCGGCGCGCGTCGACCTGATTCAGCGCGTACAGCGGCACCGCGAGCGTCACGCCGTCGCGCGGCGTGCCGGGCTCGAAGTGATACGTGAGCGCCATCTCGACGCCGGCCATCGTCGCGCGCTTCGGGAACAGCTCGGTCGTCACGCCGGCGGCCTCGTGGCGCATCAGGTCGTCGCGCGACAGGTACAGCAGCCGCAGCTTGTCCTCGGGCTGGCCGCCCTTCTTCACCTCGTCGCGATACCAGCGCTCGAATGCGGCGCCCGTGTGAATCCCTTCCGGAATCGCCTGGTCGTAGTACGCGTAGATCAGCTCGTCGTCGACCAGCACGTCCTGCCGGCGCGACTTGTGCTCGAGCTGCTCGATGTCGGCGAGCAGCTTGCGGTTGTGCGCGAAGAACGCGAGCTTCGTGTCGAACTCGCCCTCAACCAGCGCGCCGCGGATGAACAGCTCGCGCGCCCGCGACGGATCCTGCTTGCCGAACGCGACGCGCCGGCGGTGGTAGATCGGCAGCCCGTACAGCGTCGCGCGCTCGTACGCGCTGACCTGCGCCGGGCGCTTTTCCCAGTGCGGCTCGGACAGCGATTTCTTCAGCAGGTGCGCGCCGATCTTCTCGACCCATTCGGGCTCGATCTTCGCGAGGCAGCGCGCGTACAGCCGGCTCGTCTCGACGAGTTCGGCCGCCATCACCCAGCGGCCGGCCTTCTTCGCGAGCACGGAGCCCGGCCACAGATAGAACTTGATCCCGCGCGCGCCGAGATAGTGCGGATCGTCGTCGGCCTTCAGGCCGAGGTTGCCGAGCAGGCCCGTCAACAGGGCCAGATGGACCTGTTCGTAGGTCGCCTCGACTTCGTTCAGCCGCCAGCCGTGCTCGCGCACCACGGTCAGCAGCTGCGAATGGACGTCGCGCCACTCGCGCAGCCGCAGGTGCGACAGGAAGTTCTGCCGGCACGCGTCAACGAGCTGGCGGTTCGACTTCTTGTGCGCAACCGCCTCTTCGAACCACGCCCAGATCTTCAGCCACTGCAGGAATTCGGAACGCTCGTCGGCAAACCGGCGGTGCGCCTGGTCGGCCTGCTCCTGCGCCTCGATCGGGCGGTCGCGCGGATCCTGCACGGACAGCGCGCTCGCGATGATCAGCACCTCGCGCAGCGACTGCTGGTCGCGCGCGGCGAGAATCATCCGGCCGACGCGCGGGTCGAGCGGCAGCCGCGCGAGCTCGCGGCCGAGCGGCGTCAGCGCGTTGTCGTCGTCGACCGCGCCGAGCTCGTTGAGCAACTGGTAGCCGTCCGCGATCGCGCGGCCGGGCGGCGGTTCGAGGAACGGGAACGATTCGATCGCCGTCAGGTGCAGCGATTTCATCCGCAGAATCACCGACGCGAGCGACGAGCGCAGGATTTCCGGATCGGTGAAGCGCGCGCGCGCCTGGTAGTCGCTTTCCTCGTACAAGCGGATGCAGACGCCGTCGGCCACACGGCCGCAGCGGCCCGCGCGCTGGTTCGCGGCGGCCTGCGAGATCGACTCGACCTGCAGCTGCTCGACCTTGTTCCGGTACGAATAGCGTTTCACGCGCGCGAGGCCCGTATCGACGACGTAGCGGATGCCCGGCACCGTCAGCGAGGTCTCGGCCACGTTGGTCGCGAGCACGATCCGGCGCGCGTTCGACGCCTTGAACACCTTGTCCTGGTCGGCCGCCGAGAGCCGCGCGAACAGCGGCAGGATCTCGGTGTGCGGCGGATGGTGCTTGCGCAGCGCCTCGGCCGCTTCGCGGATCTCGCGCTCGCCGGGCAGGAACACCAGCACGTCGCCGGGGCCTTCGCGGCACAGCTCGTCGACCGCGTCGACGATCGCGTCCATCAGGTCGCGCTCGGCTTCGCGCGCGGTCTTCACGCGATCGCGGCCGCCCGTGCCTTCCGCGTTCTTCACGGCCGGGCGATCCTCGGCCACGGGCCGGTAGCGCATCTCGACCGGATACAGCCGCCCGCTCACCTCGATCACGGGCGCCGGGCGCTCGTCGGTGCCGAAATGGCGCGCGAAGCGATCGGCGTCGATCGTCGCGGACGTGACGATCAGCTTCAGGTCCGGCCGCCTCGGCAGGATTTCCTTCAGGTAGCCGAGCAGGAAGTCGATGTTCAGGCTGCGTTCGTGCGCCTCGTCGATGATCAGCGTGTCGTACGCCTTCAGCAACGGATCGGTCTGCGTCTCGGCGAGCAGGATCCCGTCCGTCATCAGCTTCACGGACGCGCCCGGCGCGAGATTGTCGGTAAAGCGCACCTTGTAGCCGACCACTTCGCCGAACGGCGTGCCGAGTTCCTCGGCGATCCGGCGGCCGGTGGACGACGCCGCGAGGCGGCGCGGCTGCGTATGGCCGATCAGGCCCGTGCCGCCGGCACCGAGGCCGCGGCCGAGATCGAGACAGATCTTCGGCAGCTGCGTGGTCTTGCCCGAGCCGGTTTCACCGCAGACGATGACAACCTGATGACCGGCGATCGCGCGCGCGATTTCGTCGCGCTTGCCCGACACGGGCAGGCTTTCGGGGTACGTGATCGGCGGGACGGGATTCGGTGCGACGACGGCGCGCGGCGGACGCTCGCGGCGCGGCACGCGCTCGCCCGTTGCAGCGGGTGCGCCCTTCGCGTCCGGCTGGCGCGCCTCGCCGCGCCGTTCGTCGCCGCGCGGCCCGCGCGGCGCGTGTGCGGGCTTGCCCGCCGGCTTTTCCTGCTGCTGGCGAGGCGGCTGGCCCTGCTGCTCGCGTGCATCGGCCGCACCATCCGGGTGCCGGGCCGACGGCGCTTTGGCCCGCGTCGGCGCGGGACTTTTAGGTACATTCGACATGGGGGCGCATTATAATCCCGCCCATGAATTCCCAAACCGACCTCCCCTCCGCCCAGACCGGCGCCACGACGCCGCCGCCCGCCGACGACTCGGCCGCCAGTCACGCGCAGTTCGTCGACTGGATGCGCTCCGTCGCGCCCTATATCCACAAGTTCCGCAACAGCACGTTCGTCGTGGGGTTTGGCGGCGAGGTGGTGCAGCAGGGGCTGCTGAATGCGCTCGTGTCCGACATCGCGCTGCTGCAGGCGATGGGTATCCAGATCGTGCTGGTGCACGGCTCGCGCCCGCAGGTCGAGGAGCAGCTGAGCCTGCATGGTGTCGAATCCGAGTTTTCGCACGGCCTGCGCATCACCGATGCGCGCGCGCTCGAATCCGCGAAGGAAGCGGCCGGTGAAGTGCGTCTCGACATCGAGGCCGCGATCAGCCAGGGTCTGCCGAACTCGCCGATGGCGCACGCGCACATCAGCGTCGTGTCGGGCAACTTCGTGACCGCACGGCCGGTGGGGATTCTCGACGGGGTCGATTTCGCGCACACGGGCATCGTGCGCAAGATCGACGCCGAATCGATCCGTCATTCGCTCGCGAGCCGCAAGCTCGTGCTGCTGTCGCCGCTGGGCTTCTCGCCGACCGGCGAAGCGTTCAACCTGTCGATGGAAGACGTGGCGTCGGCCGCCGCGATCGCGCTGCGCGCCGACAAGATCGTGTTCCTGACCGAAGGCCCCGGCATCGTCGACGACGAAGGCGAGCTGATCCGCGAAATGTCGCTCGACGCGGCGGCCGAGCTGCTCGATTCCGGCAACGTCCAGGGCGACGACGCGTTCTTCCTGAAGCATTCGATCCGCGCGTGCCGCGGCGGCGTGACCCGGGCGCACCTGATTCCGCAGTCGCTCGACGGCAGCATGCTGCTCGAACTGTTCCTGCACGACGGCGTCGGCACGATGATCTCGTACGAGAACCTCGAAAGCCTGCGCGAAGCGACGCCGGACGACGTCGGCGGTATCCTGTCGCTGATCGAGCCGCTCGAGTCGGACGGCACGCTGGTACGACGCGGCCGCCACCAGATCGAACGCGACATCGACCACTTCTCGGTGATCGAGCACGATGGCGTGCTGTTCGGCTGTGCGGCGCTGTATCCGTACCAGCAGGAGAAGATCGGCGAGATGGCGTGCCTGACGGTCGCGCCGGAAGCGCAGGGCTCGGGCGACGGCGAACGCCTGCTCAAGCGCATCGAGCAGCGTGCCCGCGCGCGCGGCCTCACGCATATCTTCGTGCTCACGACGCGCACCGAGCACTGGTTCCTCAAGCGCGGCTTCGTCAAGGTCAGCGTCGACGACCTGCCGGAAGACCGCCGCAAACTCTATAACTGGCAGCGCAAGTCGCTCGTGCTGATGAAGCAGCTCTGAGCGCAGGCACGACTGCCCTCCCCCAGACCGATTACAGGAGAAGTACACGATGGCTCGAATGATTCAATGCGCGAAGCTCGGCAAGGAAGCCGAAGGCCTCGATTTCCCGCCGCTGCCGGGCGAACTCGGCAAGCGCATTTACGAGAGCGTCTCGAAGGAAGCGTGGCAAGGCTGGCTGAAGCAGCAAACGATGCTGATCAACGAAAACCGCCTGAACATGGCCGACCCGCGCGCGCGCCAGTACCTGATGAAGCAGACCGAGAAGTACTTCTTCGGCGACGGCGCGGACCAGGCGTCCGGCTACGTGCCGCCGACGGAAGGCTGATGACGCGATGCGCGCGGCTGGCTACCTGCCGGCCGTGCGCTCCAGGAAAGACGGCACCGTGTTTCGCACGGTGCCGTTTTCTTTTGGGGCGCGTGTTCGGTGCGTTCCAGCCTCGCGCGCGCCGCTCAGCCGGCCGGTTTCAGCGCGCCGCCCTCGCCCGGCTGCGCAGTCCCGCCGGCCGCGGGTTCCGCGCTGCCGCCTTCGGTGCCCCATTCGGCCGCGTCGCTGCGTTCGGCCGTCGACAGCTCATCCGCGCGATACCCGGTGCGATTCAGCAGCACCAGCATGCAGACAAGCGACACGAACGCGTAAAGCCCCGATGCGACCGCGACGCCGACGATGCTGCCGGTCGCATTGAGGATCGCCTGCGCGAGCACCGGCGTGCCGCCGCCGACGACGAGCGCGCTCAACTGATACGCGAGCGACAGGCCGGTGTAGCGGATGTTCGCCGGGAACACGCGCGCGAGCACGCCGCCGACCGCGCCATAGAACATCGCCGACGGAATCGTCGAGATGCACATGCCCGCGACGGCCACCCAGTACGAACGCGTCGCGAGCGCATGGAACATCACGGGCATCAGCACGATTTCCGGAATCAGGATCCAGCACATCGCGCGGCGCATGTCGACCTTCGACACGAACCACGCGCCGACCGGCTGCATCAGGAACTGCACGACGAGCGAGATCGACAGGATGCCGAGGAACGTGCCCTGCGCGTAGCCGAGCGTCTTGGTCGCCCACGACAACGCGAACGTGCTGCGGAAGTACGTGACGTTGATCACCGGCAGCGTGCCGGCCGCGAGCAGCACGACCACCCAGTGATCGCGCACGACGTCGCGCAACGGCAGCTTCACGGTGCGCTTGCGCGCGAGCACGCGCTGCATGTCGGCCGACTCCTCGAGCCTCAGCCGGATCACCATGCCGATGATCACGAGCACGGCCGACAGCAGGAACGGAATGCGCCAGCCCCACATCAGGAACGACGGGGTCGGCAGCGCGCTCAGCGCGAAGAACGCGGCCGTGGCCAGCAGGTTGCCGGTCGGCGAGCCCTGCTGCGCGAACGCCGCATACAGGATGCTGCGATGCTTCGGCGCGTTCTCGCTCGCGATCAGCACCGCGCCGCCCCACTCGCCGCCGACCGCGATGCCCTGCAGCACGCGCAGCACGACGAGGCCGGCCGGCGCCCAGACGCCGATCTGCGCATAGCCGGGCAACAGGCCGATGCCGGTCGTGGCCAGCCCCATCATCACCAGCGTGATCACGAGCGCCGTCTTGCGGCCGACCCGATCGCCGAGATGCCCGAACACGATGCCGCCGAGCGGCCGCGCGGCGAAGCCGGCCCAGAACGTGACGAACGCCAGCAGCGTCGCGACGCCGGGATCCATCGTGCTTGAAAAGAACACCTTGCCGAACACGAGCGCTGCGGCCGTGCCGTAGATGTAGAAGTCGTACCACTCGATCGTGGTGCCGACGAACGCCGCGAGGGCGGCGCGGCCGGGCCGCGGCTGCGGCGCGGCGGTCGGGGATGGCTGGCGGTTCATCGATGTCTCCATGTTTGTGATCGGCGGCGCGACTGGCGCGCGCCTTGCCGGATGGCCGGCCTTGCGCCGCCGGCTGGCGGTGTTGCTTGACGTTCCGCTTCGTCGCGCAGCCAGGCTCACCGGCGCGCGCGTCGGTCAGTCACGTCTGGTCGGGTGCGATCTTCAGCACGCCAGCGTCGAGCAATTGCTGCTGGAGCGCGGGATCGACGCCGAGGCGATCGAGCACCGCGCGCGTGTCGCCGCCCAGCGCGGGCGGCGGCGAACGATAGGTGGCCGGCGTGCGCGACAGCTTCACCGGCGACGCCGTGCCGCGATACGCGCCGATCTCGACGAACAGGTTTCGGTGCAACGCATGCGGATCGTGCGCGACGTCGGCCACCGTGCGCACCGGCCCGCACGGCACGCCGGCCGCCATCAGGTCGCGCGCGAGCGGCTCGCATGCGTGCGCGGCGAGCCGTGCTTCCAGTTCGGCCTTCAGCTCGGGCCGGTGCGCGCAGCGGCTGCGGTTGTCGACGAAGCGCGGATCGCTTGCGAGCGCCGGCACGCCGAGATGCGCGACGAGCCGCGCGAACTGCCGGTCGTTGCCGATCGCGAGAAAAATCGGCACGGTCGCCGTGCGATAGCTGTCGTACGGCGCGATGTTCGGATGCGCGTTGCCGCTGCGCTCCGGCACGCGCCCGGAGCCGAAGAAGTTCGGCAGGTGCGGATGCAGCAGCGACACGCCGCAGTCGTACAGCGCGATGTCGATCGACTGCCCGCGCCCGCTCTTCTCGCGCTCCGCGAGTGCCAGCAGGATGCCCGCGAGCGCGTTGAGGCCCGTGACCATGTCGACGATCGGCAGACCGATGCGCGTCGCATCGCCGTCGCGCTCGCCGTTGACGCTCATCAGTCCCGCCATCGCCTGGATCACCGCGTCGTAGCCGGGCAGCCCGCCAAGCGGGCCGCCTTCGCCGAAGCCCGTCACCGCGCAGTGGATCAGGCGCGGGAAGCGTGGCTGCAGGTCGCGCGCGTAATCCATCCCCCAGCGCGCGAGCGTGCCGGGCTTGAAGTTCTCGACGAGCACGTCGGCCTCTTCGAGCAGGCGCCACAGGATCGCGCGCCCCTCGTCGCGCGACAGGTCGAGCGCGAGCCCTTCCTTGTTGCGGTTGACGCCCATGAAATACCACGCGGTATCGCCGAGGAACGGCGGCCCCCAGCCGCGCGTCTCGTCGCCGTCCGGCGGCTCGATCTTGACCACCGTCGCCCCGTGGTCGGCGAGCGCCTGCGTGCAGTACGGGCCGCCGAGCACACGGCTCAGGTCGACGACCTTCAGGCCGTCCAGTGCGCCACGCGTCGGGCTCATCGTTCGACCTCCGGCAGCAGGTCGAGCGCGGTATCGAGCGCGATCGGCGTGCCGCGCAGCAATGCGCCGTACGCGGCCGATTCGTCGTCGCGCGACGCCGGTGCGAGCGGATCGACCGGCAGCAGCTTGTGGCGCACGATCAGGTGCGCGAGCGCGAGCCGCCGGAAATCCGGCGCGAGCCGCACGCCCTCGCAGGCCATCAGCACGGCCGCGCTCGCGTAGTACAGCGCGGACGCGGCCTGCCGCACGCGTGCGTCGTCGCCTTCGGCCGCGACCCGCGCGAGCGCGTCGCAGGCGCGCGCGAGAATGCGCCGCAGCGCTGCGCGGCTCGCATCGGGCAGCGGCGCCGCGCCGAGGCGATCGCCGAGCAACGCGCGCAGCGCATCGAGCGCCTGCTCGCGCTGCGCGGCCCGCGCGACGTCGAGCGCGACGATGTTGCTCGTGCCCTCCCAGATCGAGCCCAGATGCGCATCGCGCACGACGCGCGCATCGCTCCATTCCTCGATGTAGCCGGTGCCGCCGCGCACTTCCATCGCATCGCCCGTCACGCGCCGCGCATCGCGGCACGCGCGGAACTTGATCAGCGGCGTCAGGATCCGCACGCAGCGCGCGGCCTGCTCGTCGCCCGCATCAGCCTGCGGCAGCAGCAGCGCGATCTGCATGAACATCGCGCGGGCCGCCTCGGCCGGCAGCAACATCTTCAGCAGCTGCCGCTGCATCAGCGGCATGTCGATCAGCTTGCGGCCGAACGCCTCGCGATGCGTGGCGACGTGCAGCGCCTCGTTCAGCGCACGCCGCATCAGCCCCGCCGCGCGCACGCCGTTCGACAGCCGCGACAGATTGATCATGTCGGCCATCTGGTGGAAGCCGCGGCCGATCTCGCCGATCAGGAACGCCTGCGCGCCTTCGAGCGTGATCTCGCCGCTCGCCATCGAGCGGCTGCCGAGCTTGTCCTTCAGCCGCACGATCCGGTAGCGGTTGCGCGTGCCGTCCGGCAGCGTCTTCGGCAACAGGAACAGGCCCAGCCCCTTGATGCCGTCCGGCGCGCCGTCGGGACGCGCGAGCACCATCGCGAGATCGGCGTCCGCGTTCGAGCAGAACCACTTGTCGCCATGCAGGCGCCACACGGTCTCGCCGTGCGCGTCCGTCTCACGCGTTGCGCGCGTCGTGATGCGGCCGACGTCGGACCCGGCCGCCTGTTCGGTCATGAACATCGCGCCCTGGTACAGCGTGTCGAAATCGCGCGACGCAAGCATCGGCAGGTAGCGCGCGACCAGCGCCGGATCGCCGTGACGGCGCAGCGTGTGCGTCAGCGAATCGGTCATGCTGACCGGGCAGCACAGCCCGAATTCGGCCTGCACGAACAGGAACGTCAGCGCGTACTTGACGAGCGGCGGGACGGATTCGGACCCGTGGCTCAGCGACGCGAGCCCGAGTTCGGCATACGCGACGCGTTCGAGCGCGACATACGCGGGATCCTTGTCGATCCGCTGCACGGCCTCGCCGCGCCGGTTGCGGTGCTCGAGCACGGGCGGGTGCTTGTCCGCGCGCGACGCCCATTCGTCGAGCTCGCCCGACACGCGCGCGCCGAGCGCGTGCAGCCGCGGCGCCAGCCCGGCATAGTGCGCATCGCCGAGATGCAGCTTCAGCAACGCGCCGAGATCGGGATCGACCGTGAAGAAATTGATGCCCCGGCTGTCGGGGATATTGGATGCGCCGGCGTCCGGCGTGCGAGCGGTGTCGTTCATGCGTGCGTCTCCAGGGTTGCCTGCACGTCGGCTGGCGGCGGCGCCGCGGCGCCTCGCCAGTCCCGTGCAAAGCCTTCCGCAGAGCGTAGGCGCGCGATCGATAAGCGTCCAATACAGGATTTATCCGGTACGATAGATATCGCTTATCGATGCCGACGCCGCGAGGAGACACCATGGAACTGAGGCAGTTGCGCTACTTCGTGGCGGTCGCCGAGGAACTGCATTTCGGGCGCGCGGCAAAGCGCCTGTTCATCTCGCAGCCTGCGCTGAGTTTCGACATCCGCAAGTTCGAGGACGCGCTCGGCGTGCAGCTGTTCTCGCGCACCAACAAGACCGTCGCGCTGACCAACGCGGGCGAGGTGCTGCTCGGCGAAGCGCGCCGGCTGCTGCTGCAGGCGGCCGAGGCCGAACGCCTGACGGTGCGCTCCGCGTCCGGTCTCGCCGGCCGGCTGCGGATCGGCTTCGTTCATTCGATGCTGTATCGCGGGCTGCCCGATGCCGTGCGGCGCTTCGAGGCCGACTATCCCGGTGTCGAGGTCGTGCTGAGCGAAATGAACACGCAGGCGCAGGTGCAGGCGATCCAGCGCGGCCAGATCGATCTCGGCTACGCGCACTGGGGCCACTTCCCGCCCGAGGTCGAATCGACGCCCGTCTATGCGGAACCGTTCGTGTGCTGCCTGCCGGCCGCGCATCCGCTCGCGAAGCGCAAGCAGGTCGCGCTCGCCGCGCTGGCCGCCGAACCGTTCATCCTGTTTCCGCGCGAAGCGGCGCCGCACTATCACGACCTGATCATCGCGCAATGCGTAAACGCCGGCTTCAGCCCGCTGATCCGCCACGAGGCACGGCTGTGGCAGACGATCCTGTCGATGATCGAGTTCGGAATGGGGATCGCGCTCGTGCCGCGCGTGCTGCAGCAGGTGAAGAGCGACCGGCTCGCGTTCCGGCCGCTGAAGGATGCGTCGCTCGAATCGCGCACGCTCGCACTGAAGCGCAGCGGCACGGCCGAACCGGTTGCGCTGCGTTTCGCCGACTACGTGCGTGCATCGATCGACGCACTGCCCGCGCTCGCGGGCTGAGTGCACGGCCCGACCGCTACCTCACGACTTCGCGTCGGGCTGGAGTACCGGCTGCGCGCGCCGATACCACACCGCGTACACGACCGACAGCGCAACCAGGAACGGAATGCCGAAGATCAGCGTCATGTGGAATTCGGCGGTGAAGTAGGTCGTCACCATCACCGCGAGCATCAGGCCCGCGCCGAGCAGCGTCAGCAGCGGAAAGCCGCGCATCCGGAACGCGGGCGCCGGCAGGCCGAGCGCCGCCCGGCGACGCCGGAAACAGTAGTGCGTGACGAAGATCATCATCCACGTGAACAGCGCGCCGAACATCGACACCGCCATCATGATCGTGAACGACGCGTCCGGATACAGCACGCTCAGCACGGTCGCCAGCGCGATGCCGAGCGTCGACAGCATCAGCGCGCCGAACGGCACGCCGCGCGCGTTCACTTCCCCGAGCGCCTTCGGCGCATGCCCCGCGCGCGACAGGCTGAACATCATCCGCGTCGTGATGTAGAGCTGGCTGTTCATCGCGGACAGCGCGGCGATCAGCACGACGAAGTTGATCAGCCCGGCCGCGCCCGGCAGGTGGATCGCCTCCATCACTTTCACGAACGGGCTTTCGTCGCGCCCCGCCGCCGTCCACGGCACGATCGCAAGCATCAGCGCGAGCGTGACGAGGTAGAACAGCACGAGCCGCACGATCGTCGAGCGGAACGCACGCGTGACCGCGCGCTCGGGATCCTCGGCTTCGCCGGCCGCGACCGCGATCATCTCGATGCTCAAGTAGCTGAAGATCGACACGATCACCGCGACCCACGTGCCCCACGCCCCCTTCGGAAAGAAGCCGCCGTGATCCGTGTAATGGTGGAATCCCGCGCGTGCCGCACCGTCGCCGACCAGCCCCGGATTGCCGAACACGACATAGGCGCCGAGCAGGATGAAGCCGACGATCGCCGCGATCTTCACGACCGAGAAGCCGTACTCGACCGCGCCGAACACGTCGACGCTGCGCGCGTTGACGAACACCAGCAGCGCGGAGAACCCGACGATCCACAGCCAGCCCGGCACGCCCGGGAACCAGTACTTCATGTACAGCGCGATCGCAGTGACCTCGGTGCCGACCGCCAGCACGATGCACGCCCAGTATGCGTAGCGCACGAGGAATCCGGCCCACGGGCTCACGTAATGTTCGGCATACGCGCCGAACGACCCGGAGGTCGGGTGCGCGACCGTCATCTCCGCGAGACAGCCCATCAGCAGCAGCGAGATGAACGCGCCGATCGCGTAGCTGACGAGCACGCTCGGGCCCGCGAAGCCGATCGCGAAGCCGCTGCCGAGAAAGAGACCGGTGCCGATGGCGCCGCCGATCGCGATCATCGTCATCTGCCGTGCGGAAAGCGTGCGGCGCAGCCCTTGCTCGCGCGCCGCGATATGCTGGAATTGCCCTTCTGGTTGCATCGAGTGACCTCGTTCGAAAGCGATTGTCCGGTCGGAACGTCAACGGCGCGCGGGCCGGCGCCGGACCGGCCGGCCGCCGCGCGCCGCGTGCTCAGAACATATGGCGCAGGCCGGCCGCAACGCCCGTCTGGTTGCCGCGTCCGGGCATTTCCGTGAACGCGCCGCCCGTCACGCGGTTGTAGTCGACCGTCGCGTAGACCTGCGTGGCCTTCGACAAAGCGTACTCGGCCTCGAGCACGCCCGTATAGCGCTTGCCGCCGTTACCGGCGACGCCGTTGACGTTGCGGATGTCGTCGTAATACGCGACGCCCGTCACCGACACGGCCGGCGTGACCTTGACGCTCGCGCCCGTATAGAAGATCGCGTCGCGGCGCGGGTTGTCCGCGAACGCACCGTAGGTCACGTCGCGGCCCGGCGCGTTCAGCAGTTGCTGGTCGAGCATGCCCGTGCGGTCGATACCGCCGAGATAGCCCGCGTACAGCGTCGCCGCGCCGAACGCGTAGCGTGCGCCCGCGCCCCACGCCTGCTGCGCGCGGCTCGTCAGGTCGCGCACCTGCTGGTACGTCGCGCCGACCATCAGCCCGCCCTGCGTGTACGACACGTGCGTGCCCCAGTACGCATTCGCGCCGAGGCTGCCCGCGACGCCGCCGAAGCCGTAGCTCGCGCCGACGTTCAGCCCGCCGAACGTGCCGTCGTAGCTGACGACGTTGCTCGCACGCCCTTGCGTGAGGAAATACGGCCACATGTTGGCCGTGTAGTTGCCGACCGTCAGCGGATCGAGATCGCCGAACAGGTTGAACGCCTCGGTCGCCTGGCGGCCGAGCTTCACGGTACCCCAGTCGCTCGCGAGGCCGACATACGCGTAGCGGCCGAACAGCGCGCCGTCGAGCTGCCCGTTCTGCGGCTCGAAGCCGCTCTCCAGCTGGAAGATCGCCTTCAGCCCGCCGCCGAGCGCCTCACTGCCCTTCAGCCCCCAGCGGCTGTTCGTGATCGCGCCGTTGGTCATCTGCACGCTCGCATCGTTCGATGCGTCGGCATGCGTCGTATAGCGAATGCTCTGGTCGACGATCCCGTACAGCGTCACGCTGCTCTGCGCCATCGCGCCGCTCGCGGCAAGCGCACCCGCCACCATTGGCAGTGCGAATCGATGGATTGTCCTCATGTTCTCCTCCAGTCCTGTTGTCGTTTATCGATGATTGTGTGACTGCACACCGCGCAATGCGGTGTTCCTGCTAGATGCGTGCCGCGGGCAGCGCGACGTACGCGACGAGTTCGACGCGCATCGCCGGATGCGCGAAACCCTGCACGCCGACGCACGTCCGGTTCGGATACGGCTCGCGGAAGTGGCGCCGGTATTCGGCATCGAATTCGGGCATCGCCTTCACGTCGGACAAGTAGACGAGCACCTGTGCGACGTCGTCCATCGTCGCGCCGGCCGCCGCGACGGCCTTCGCGAGATTCGCGAGCGTGGTGCGCGCCTGTTCGGCCATCGTGTCACCGGCAATCGCACCGGACGCGTCGACCGGCCCGTGCCCCGTGAACATCAACCCGCCCGCGCGGGTCGCCCACGAGAACGGTTGTGCGAGCTGCGGCAGGTCGACCGGGATCGTTTCAGCCATCGTGTCCTCCTTCGGATCGGGGTCGGGAAATTCAGGCAGCCCGCCGCGACGCGCCGCCGAGCACCTCGGCGATCGCGTTCGCGACGTGGTCGACGTTCGCATCGTTCAGGCCCGCGATGCACATGCGCCCCGAGCGCAGCAGATAGACGCCGTGCGACGCACGCAACCGGTCGACGTCGGTCGCGGCCATGCCCGTGTAGCTGAACATCCCGCGCTGCGTGACGAGTGCGTCGAACGCGCGGTCCGGCAGCCGCGCATCGAGCCGGGCCTTCAGTTCGCCGCGCATCCGCTTGATGCGCGTGCGCACCTGCGCGACCTCGCCTTCCCAGCGCACGCGCAGCGCGTCGTCGTTCAGCACGGTCGACACGAGTTGCGCGCCGAACAGCGGCGGGCTCGAATAGGTGCGGCGCACGCCGGCCTGCAACTGGCTCAGCACCGTCGCGGCCTCGCCCGCGTTCGCGCAGACGACCGACAGCCCGCCGACGCGCTCGCCGTACAGCGAGAAGTTCTTCGAGAACGAATTGCTGACGATCGCGGGCAGCCCGGCATCGACGATCGCGCGCACGGCCCACGCGTCGTCGGCGAGACCGTCGCCGAACCCCTGGTACGCCATGTCGAGGAACGGAATCAGTCCGCGCCGCGCGAGCACGTCGATTACCGCGCGCCATGCGTCGCGACCGAGGTCGAGCCCCGTCGGGTTGTGGCAGCACGGCTGCAGCAGCACGACGCTGCGCGCCGGCAACGCATCGAGCGTGGCAAGCATCGCGTCGACGCGGATGTCGTTGCGCAATGCGTCGTAGTACGGATACGTGTGCACGTCGAGGCCGGCGGCCGAGAAGATCACGCGGTGGTTGTCCCACGTCGGGTCGCTGATCCAGATCGCGCTGTCGGGGAAATAACGCTTCACGAATTCCGCGCCGAGCCGGATCGCGCCCGATCCGCCGAGCGTCTGCAGCGTCGCGATGCGCCCTTGCGCGAGCGCCGCGCAGTCGTCGCCGAACACGAGGCGCTGCACGCCCTGCCGGTACGCGGCGAGCCCTTCCATCGGCAGATACGTGTGCGGCGCACCGGCATCGCGTAGCTGCGCGGCCGCGATGCGCGTGCTGTCGAGGACCGGAATCCGGCCCGCGTCGTCGTAGTAGAGGCCGATGCTCAGGTTGACCTTGTGCGGATGCGCATCCTGCTGGAATGCCTGGAACAGCGACAGGATCGGATCGCCCGGGTAGGCGGGAACGTGTTGGTACATGGCGGAATGACGGTAAAGGTTGAAGGCGGCGGACCAACCGGCGGCACCACGTTGCGTCGGGATGAGCGGCCGGGACATGGGGCGCATGTTATCGAGGACGAAATAGAATGAGCTTCACTTTTCGATGACGAACCGATCCGATTGCAGTAGAGTCTGCGGATCTCATCTCAAAATTCACCGGATTCTGCGAAATGACTCTGGATCGAACCGACATGCGGATCCTCCGGCACCTCGAACGGGACGGACGCATCAGCAATCAGGACCTCGCGAACGCGGTCGCGCTGTCGCCGTCGGCATGCCTGCGGCGCGTGAAGCTGCTGGAGGAACGCGGCGCCATTGCCGGGTATCGCTGCACGATCGAGCCGAAGAAGGTCGGTGTCGCGTTCGAGGCGCTCGTGCATGTGTCGATGCGGCCGGACGTACCCGAGTGGCACGACCGGTTCGTGGAGGCGATCCAGCAGTGGCCGGAGGTCATCGCGGCGCAGATCGTCACGGGCGGGTCGAACTACGTGCTGACGGTTCGCGCGCGCGATCTCGATCACTATTCGGATTTCGTGATCAACCGGCTGCACCGCGCCGCGGGCGTGATGTCGATCAACTCGAGCATCGTGCTCGCGACGCTCAAGCGCGACGGGTCGATCCTCGATCTCGTTGAGCCGTCGACGGCCGGCTGACCGGTCGTTGCGCGGGTCTGAAAAATATTTGCAGAAAGTCCTTTACAGACCCCAAAATTCCTGACATAATCTTTTCTTCTTTGGGCGGTTAGCTCAGCGGTAGAGCACTGCCTTCACACGGCAGGGGTCACTGGTTCGATCCCAGTACCGCCCACCAAAGAATTCAAGGCCCTGCGTCTCACGACGCAGGGCCTTTTCGTTTTGGCGTCGCGCTTGCCTCTCGGCGCGCACGCAATGCCGCGCCGGCTTACTGCGCGCGCCCCACCCGCTCCGCCGTCGCATCGAACGCGCGCTTCGCCTTGTCGACGATCTCGTCGACCTCCGCTTCGCGAATCACCAGCGGCGGCGATAGCAGCATCCGGTCGCCGGTCGCGCGCATGATCAGGTTGCCGTTGAAGCAGAAGTCGCGGCAGATCGTGCCGATATCGACATTCGCGCCGAACCGCTCGCGCCGGTCCCGATCACGCGCAAGCTGCACGCCCGCGACCAGCCCCGCTCCCGCAATCTCCCCGACGATCGGATGAGCGCCCAGCGCATCGCGCAGCCGGCGCTGGAAGTACGGCCCGATGTCGTTCTTCACGCGCTCGACGATCCCTTCGTCGCGCAGCAGCTTCAGGTTCGCGACCGCGACGGCCGCCGCGACCGGGTGGCCCGAGTATGTGAGGCCGTGGTTGAATTCGCCGTTATCGATGATCGGCCGCGCGACGCGCTCGTGAATGCCGACGGCACCCATCGGCACGTAGCCCGACGTGAGGCCCTTCGCCATCGTGATCAGGTCCGGCTCGAAGCCGAAGTGCTGGTGTGCGAACCATTCGCCGGTGCGGCCGAAGCCGCCGATCACTTCATCAGCGACGAGCAGGATGTCGTACTTGCGGCAGATCCGCTGGATTTCCGGCCAGTACGTCGACGGCGGGAAGATCACGCCGCCCGCGCCCTGGAACGGCTCGCCGATGAACGCGGCGACGTTCTCCGCGCCGAGTTCGAGGATCTTCGCTTCGAGCTCCTGCGCGCGGGCCAGGCCGAACGCTTCCGGCGTTTCGCCGGCCGCCGCTTCGCCGAAGAAATACGGCTGGTCGATGTGTACGATGTTCTCGACCTTCGATGGCATCTGCTCGTGCATGTAGCCCATCCCGCCGAGCGTGCCACCGGCGATCGTCGAGCCGTGATAGCCGTTCTTGCGCGAGATCACGTACTTCTTCTGCGGCTGGCCCTGCACGCGCCAGTACTGGTGCACGAGGCGCAGCACCGTGTCGTTGCCTTCCGAGCCGCTGTTGCAATAGAAGAAGTGGTTGAAGCCCTTCGGCGTGACTTCCGCGAGCATCGCGGAGAGTTCGATCACCGGCGGGTGCGTGGTCTTGAAAAACGTGTTGTAGAACGGCAGTTCCTGGAGCTGGCGATACGCGGCGTCGGCAAGTGCCTTGCAGCCGTAGCCGACGTTCACGCACCAGAGGCCGGCCATCCCGTCGATGATCTTGTTACCGTCCGAGTCCCACAGGTAGACGCCATCAGCCTTCACGATCACGCGGCTGCCCGCGTGGTTCAGCGCGCCCATGTCGGAGAACGGGTGGATGTGGTGTGCGGCGTCGAGCGCGCGGTAATCCGCGGTCGAATGCGGTGAGAAGGCTTCGTTTCGATCGGTCATGTTTCCTCCGGAAAACAGTGCCGCACGCTCACACGTGCAGCAGCAGATGCCTGCGTTCCCACGAGCTGATCACGCGGAAGAACGCTTCGTATTCGGTGTCCTTCAGCGCCAGGTAGGCTTTCACGAACTTGTCGCCGAGAATGCCGGCCAGCGGCGTGCAGGCCGCCATCAGCGAGATGCCCTCCTCGAGATTGCGCGGCAGTTGGTACGGCAGCTTGTAGCCATCCGACGCGATCGGCTCGGTCGGTGCAAGCTGTTGCGTCAAGCCGAGATAGCCGGCGGCGAGCGTCGCCGCGAACGCGAGGTACGGATTGCAGTCGACGCCCGGAATCCGGTTCTCGATGCGGCGCGCCGACGGGCCCGACTGCGGAATGCGGAAGCCGACCGTACGGTTGTCGTAGCCCCACTGCACGTTGATCGGTGCAGCCATGAAGCGCGACAGCCGGCGATACGAGTTGATGTACGGCGCGAAGATCGGCATCAGCGCGGGCGTGTACTTCTGCAGCCCCGCGAGGTAGCTGTGGAACATCGGCGACACTGCGCCGTCTTCGTTGGAGAACAGGTTGCGCCCCGTGCGCGCATCGGCCAGGCTCTGGTGGATGTGCATCGCGGAGCCCGGCTCGTCCTGCATCGGCTTCGCCATGAAGGTCGCGTACATGTTGTGGCGCAGCGCCGCCTCGCGCACCGTACGCTTGAACAGGAACACCTGGTCGGCGAGCGACAGCGCATCACCGTGTACGAAGTTGATCTCCATCTGCGCGGCGCCGACCTCGTGGATCAGCGTCTCGATATCGAGGCCCTGCATCTCGCAGTATTCGTAGATGTCCTCGAACAGCGAATCGAACTCGTTCACGGCTTCGATCGAATACGACTGCCGGCCGGTCTCCGCGCGCCCGGTGCGGCCGACCGGCGGACGCAGCGGCAGGTCCGGATCGGCGTTCATGTCGACGAGATAGAACTCGAGCTCGGGCGCGACGACCGGCTGCCAGCCTTTCGCCTTGTACAGATCGAGCACGCGTCGCAGCACGTAGCGCGGCGAGATCTCGACCGGCGAGCCGTCGAAGTGCACGCAGTCGTGGATCACCTGCGCGGTCGGATCGACGGCCCACGGAATCAGGCAGATCGTCGACGGATCGGGCACGCACACCATGTCGGGATCGGTCACGCCGGTCAGCGTACCGTCCTCCGGATAGTCGCCGGTGACGGTCTGCACCATCACGGCCTGCGGCAAGCGCATCGATTCGCCGGATTCGAACTTGTTGCGCGGGATGATCTTGCCGCGCGCGATGCCGGCCATGTCGGGAATGATCGCCTCGACCTCGGTGATGCGATGCTGTCGCAGGAATTCGCTCAGTTCGGGTTCCATGATCGGCCTCTATCAGTCGACGTCGGATGCGGCCGGCGACGGCATCGCGCCACCGGTTGCATGAATGCGATGCGTCATGCGCGCGCGGCACGCCGCGCCGAATGCCGCGAAGATGTCGCGCGACAGCGGCTGTTCCGCGTAGCGCCATTCGGGGTGCCACTGCACGCCGAGCGCGAACGCGCGCGCGCCGCGCACGCTGACGGCCTCGACCAGTCCGTCAGGCGCACTGGCTTCGACGACGAGCCCCGCGCCGAGTTGCGCAATGCCCTGGTCGTGCAGCGAATTGACCGTCGCCTCCTGCGCACCGCGCGCGACCCGCTGCAGCAGGCCGCCGGACGCGAACTGCACGACGTGCGCCGGGCCGTACTGCCGTTCAAGCGGATCGGCCGGCCGCTCGCGATGATCGTCGAAGCCGGTCGTCGCGTGCAGCCGCTGGTGCAGCGTGCCGCCGTACGCGACGTTCAACTCCTGCATGCCGCGACAGATCGCGAGCACGGGCACGCCCGCTTCGATCGCCGCGCGGATCAGCGGCAGCGCGGTCGCGTCGCGCGCGGGATCGTGCAGCGTGTCGGGCGCGCTCGCGGCGCCGCCGTAGTGATGCGGCTCGACGTTCGAATAACTGCCGGTCAGCAGCAACCCGTCGACCGCCGCGACGATCGCGTCGGCCGGCTGGCGCGCGCCGAGCGCGGGCAGCACGAATGCAAGCGCGCCGGCGCCATCGACGAGCGCGGCCAGGTACTTCTCCCCCGCCGTGTGGTTCGGATGCGCACCGCGCAGGATGCGGTCGGCGGTAACGGCTACGATCGGGCGCGGGCGCATGGGTATCTCTCCGGTAATCGCGCGCGACGCGTTCGCACGCGGGACGATGAGGGTTCGTGCCGGCGCCGCGCGCGTGCACCGCGACGCGGCGCATGCTCACACGCGATCCTGCCGCGCGGACGATGCGGCAACAGGCGGTGCGACCCGGAACGGAAGCGGAAAAGGACGCTAGGGCAACAACGATGCGCTGCCGTCGCACTGGACCGCGCTGAACACGTGCGCGGTCACGAGATTGAAGCGGCGCAGGCCGCGATGGGAAATGGCGAAGAAGCGAGGCTCGCGTAAAAAGGCGGCACGCGTGCCGCGATCAGCATGCCGGATCGGCCCGGCCTGAGGCGGCGCGCCCGCCGACGGACTTCGCGTCCGGCGTATCGAAGGGCTGGCGGCTTTCACGATCGTACTCGACTGACTGATGAATGCAGGACACGTGTCGCGATGAAGCGCATGCGGCAATGCCGCGCGGCGACACGTCGGCAAGGTGTCTCGCAGTGCATGCCGGCGCGGTGCGGCCACGATCGATGGCCCCGCCGCCGGTGCGCGCGTGACGACTTCCTGACATTCAGCTTATATCACCTAAAAATTGCGTCAAATTTTCAGGTGCCGATGAAGGCATCGATCAGACGAAAAAAACGGCATCGATCGCGTGGATCGATGCCGTGTTGTGCATTGCATCGGTGCGGCGCACTGCATGCCGGCGGGGTGCGACCCACCTGCTCCGCCGCGCTGCCGCATCCGTGCGGCCCGGGCTCAACGATGCGCGAGCGCGGTTTCGACGAGCGTCTGCAATAGCGGCACAATCCGCGCCGCGCGCGTTTCGTCATACGCGTAAGGACGCGTCTCTTCCATGTAGGTGATCTGCGAGAGCTCGAGCTGCACGGCCTCGACGCCGGTATCGGGCACGCCATAGTGACGCGTGATGTAGCCGCCCTTGAAGCGCCCGTTCGCGACCGCCGTATAGCCGCCGTGTTCGAGCACGCGCGCGGCCAGCGCCTCTGCGAGACCCGGTGCGGCACTCGCGCCGCTCGACGTCCCGAAGTTGAAGTCCGGCAGGCGGCCGTCGAAGAAGCGCGGCACGTGCGAGCGGATCGAATGCGCTTCCCACACGAGCACGCGGCCGTGCTCGTGCTTCAGGCGCGCGACTTCGCTTTGCAGCGCGTCGTGATACGGCAGCCAGTAGCGATCGCGGCGACGCATGATCTCGTCGTTGCCGGGCAGTGCGTTCGCCGGATACAACGGCGCCTTGTCGAACGTATCGACCGGCACGAGCCCCGTCGTGTCCTGCCCCGGGTACAGGTTCTCGTTGTCGGGCGGACGGTTCAGGTCGACGACGTAACGCGCGTGCGACGGCACGAGGACCGATGCGCCGAGGTCGGCCGCGAATCCGTACAGCCGTTCGAGATGCCAGTCGCAATCGTCGACGAAACGCGCATCGTCCGCCATCGTCGCGGCGATGTCGTCGGGGATGTGCGTGCCTGCGTGCGGAATCGAGATCAGCAGCGGCAGCGTGCCCTGCTTCAGCGTGAATACAGCCGGTTGTTCAGTCATGTCGCATCACCGTTGGAGGTCTGCCGGCGCACGCATGCAGCGTGCGCCGGTTGCGCGCGTCAGCGCAGCAGTTGCGCCAGCGCGGCGCGGTAGTCGGCATACGCGACGGCTTCGTCGCGATGGCGGCGGCCGCTCACGACGCGCTCGCCGCCCGTGTAGACGTCGAGCACCGGCGTCTCGCCATGCTCCGCGAACACGATACCCGACATCCACGACGAGCTGTCGTGTTCGGCGATCGCCGGATGATCGGGATCGAGCACGAGCCAGTCGGCGCGGCAGCCTTCGCGCAGCGCACCGACACGCCGCCCGCTGGCCTGCGCGCCGCCCGCGAGCGACGCGTCGAACAGGCGATCGGCGACATGCGCCTGCGTGTCGCTCGCCAGCACGTTGCGCGCGCGGTGCACGAGCCGTTGCCCGTATTCCAGCAAGCGCAACTCCGAGCGCCAGTCGACCGACGCGTGGCTGTCCGAGCCGACGCCGATCACGCCGCCCTGCGCAAGATAGTCGACGGCCGGGAACACGCCGTCGCCGAGGTTCGCTTCGGTCGTCAGGCACAGGCCGGCAACTGCACGACGCTTCGCGAGCGCGGCCGTTTCGGCTGCGTCGACGTGCGTCGCGTGCACGAGACACCAGCGCGCATCGACGTCGAAGCGATCGAGCAGCCATTGCACCGGGCGCGCGCCGTACGCACGCACGCAGTCGTCGACTTCGGCCGTTTGTTCGGCGATATGGATATGCACGGGCGCATCGTCGGGCAACCCGTCGAGCAGCGCGCGCAAGCCGTTCTCGGATACCGCCCGCAGCGAGTGCGGTGCAACGCCGTAGCGCAGCCCGCCGTGCTCCGGTGCCGTGCGACGCATCGCGTCGAGCAGTTCGAGCAGACCGTCGGGCGTGTTGATGAACCGGCGCTGGTCGTCGCGCGGCGGCTTGTTGCCGAAGCCGGCGAACTGGTACGACACGGGCAGCATCGTGATGCCGATGCCGGCCGCGCGCGCGGCGTCGATCACACGCGTGCCGAGTTCCGCGATCTGCGGATAACGCGAGCCGTCCTGCGTGTGGTGCACGTAGTGGAATTCGCACACCGACGTGTAGCCGCACTTGAGCATCTCGACATACAGCCAGCGTGCGATCGCCGCGAGCGCGTCGGGCGTGATCTTCAGCGCGAAGCGGTACATCAGGTCGCGCCAGCTCCAGAAGCTGTCGGACGGATTCGCGCGGTATTCGGTGAGCCCCGCCATCGCGCGCTGGAATGCGTGCGAATGCAGGTTCGGCATGCCGGGCAACACCGGCCCTGCCGCACGCGCGACGCCCGCGGGTGCGTCGGTGTCGGGCGTCACGCCGGTCAGCGTGCCGGCCGCGTCCCAGCGCAGCAACACATTGCGGCGCCAGCCGTCGGGCAGGTACGCATGGTCCGCGAACAACAGGGTGTCGGTCATTCTGATTCCTTGTCGAGCGGCCGGATCACGCGCTAACGTGCCCGGCCCGCTGCAAAACTATCCATTCATCCGGCGAAACACGGTCGTGCCGCCGCGTACGACCTGCTCGCACAGCGGCCGGCCGATCCAGTAGGCGAGCTCCGCCAGCGAGCCGACCGACCAGGCGGCGAAGTCGGCCTGGCGGCCGACCTCGAGCGCGCCGTGGCGATCCGCACGGCCGAGCGCCGCGGCCGCATGGCGCGTGACGCCCTGCAGCACTTCGGGCACCGTCATGCGGAACAGCGTGCAGCCCATGTTCAACGTCAGCAGCAGCGATTCGAGCGGCGACGTGCCGGGGTTGTGATCCGTCGCGAGCGCGATCGGCACGCCATGCTTGCGCAGCAGTTCGATCGGCGGCAGTTGCGTCTCGCGGATGAAGTAGTACGCGCCGGGCAGCAGCACGGCAACCGTACCGGCCGCCTTCATCGCCTCGATGCCGGCTTCGTCGAGAAATTCGAGGTGATCGGCGGACAGTGCGCGGTAGCGCGCGGCGAGCGCCGTGCCGCCCGCGTTCGACAGTTGCTCCGCGTGCAGCTTCACGGGCAGCCCGCGCCGCGTCGCGGCCTCGAACACGCGCTCGGTCTGCGCGAGCGAAAAGCCGATGCGTTCGCAGAACACGTCGACCGCGTCGACGAGCCCCTCGTCGGCCAGCGCCGGCAGCATCCGGTCGCACACTTCGTCGATATACGCATCCGCGCGGCCCGCGTATTCGGGCGGCAGCGCATGCGCGCCAAGAAAGGTCGTGTAGACGCTGACCGGGAAGCGTTCGCCGAGCTGGCGCGCGACGCGCAGCATCTTGCGCTCGCTCGCGAGGTCGAGCCCGTAGCCCGACTTGATCTCGATCGCGGTCACGCCTTCGGCGAGCAGCGGCTGCAGGCGTGCGGCGGCCTGCACGAACAGCGTCGTCTCGTCGGCCGCGCGGGTCGCGCGCACCGTCGACACGATCCCGCCGCCCTGCCGCGCGATTTCCTCATAGCTGACGCCCGCGAGACGCTGCGCGAATTCGTCGGCACGCGTGCCGCCGTACACGAGGTGCGTATGGCAGTCGACGAGGCCCGGCGTCACCCACGCGCCGTGCAGATCCTCGCGTTGCCAGTGGGCATAACCGTGCGGCAGCGCGGACATCGCGCCGAGCCAGACGATCGTGCCGGTTTCGTCGACGGCGATCGCCGCGTCGTCGATCGTCTCGTCGGGATGGCCGTGCGGACACAGCCTCAGGTGATGCCAGACAGTCGATTTCATGCGTTCAGTCTCGTTCGCCGATGGCGAGCGACACGGCGAGCAACGCGCCGCTACCGCTCACGACGACGTCAAACGCACGCCGCGGCCCGTCGAGCCGCAGCGTGTCCATTTCTTCCAGTGTGTAGCGTGCGCCGTCGATTTCAACGGCAGCCTCGCCGGCCGCGCAATACAGCAGCACGGTATCCGCGCGCTCAATGCGGTGCGCACCTGCGCGCCATACGTCGAGCGCCCCGCGCGCAGCCGAACGGCGCGTCATCAGGTTGAAGTCGCGCGTCGCGCCGTCGTGCAGCGTCGCGTCGATCGCCGCCTCGCCCGCAAAATCCGCGCGGGCCAGCGGTGCATCGAGCACGTGGCGTGCGCCACCTTCCTCGGCGAGCGTCATGCCCGCGCCGGACAGCAGCACGAGCGTGCGGTCGATTCCGTCGAAACGCGAGAACGGCCCGGCCGTGCCGACGTCCGCGACGCTCACGCGCCACGCGAACGCGTCGAGCGCAGCGCCCGGCGGGAACGCGCCGATTTCGCGCGTCACGCCACCGCCGTTCTTCCATGGCGACGCGACGAGATCCGCTGCGCGGATCATCGTCGCGTTCACCGGCGCCTGGTGGAGCGCCGTCATGCTCAGCGGCCGAGCATCGGCAGCTTCAGGCCGGCTTCGCGGGCCGTCTGCTGCGCGAGTTCGTAGCCGGCATCCGCATGGCGCATCACGCCCGTCGCCGGGTCGTTCAGCAGCACGCGGCCGAGACGCTCATGCGCTTCGGCGGTACCGTCGGCGACGATCACGACGCCCGAGTGCTGCGAGAAGCCCATGCCGACGCCGCCGCCATGGTGCAGCGACACCCACGATGCGCCGCCTGCGGTGTTCAGCAGTGCGTTCAGGAGCGGCCAGTCGCTGACTGCGTCCGAACCGTCCTTCATCGATTCCGTCTCGCGGTTCGGGCTGGCGACCGAACCGGTGTCAAGGTGGTCGCGGCCGATCACGATCGGGGCCTTCAGTTCGCCGTTCTTGACCATCTCGTTGAACGCCTGGCCGAGGCGATAGCGATCCTTCACGCCAACCCAGCAAATACGTGCCGGCAGGCCCTGGAACGCGATGCGCTCACGCGCCATGTCGAGCCAGTTGTGCAGATGCGGATCGTCGGGGATCAGCTCCTTCACCTTCTGGTCGGTCTTGTAGATGTCTTCCGGATCGCCCGACAGCGCGACCCAGCGGAACGGGCCCTTGCCTTCGCAGAACAGCGGGCGGATATACGCCGGCACGAAGCCCGGGAAGTCGAATGCGTTCTCGACGCCCATTTCCAGCGCCATCTGGCGGATGTTGTTGCCGTAGTCGAGCGTCGCCGCGCCGCGTTCCTGCAGCGCCAGCATCGCGCGCACCTGGACGGCCATCGACTGCTTCGCGACCTTCACGATGCTCTGCGGATCGACCTTCTGCGCTTCGCGCCATTGCGCGACGGTCCAGCCTTGCGGCAGGTAGCCGTTGATCGGGTCGTGCGCGCTCGTCTGGTCGGTCACGCAATCCGGCGTGATGCCGCGCGTGACGAGTTCCGCGAACACGTCGGCCGCGTTGCCGAGCAGGCCGATCGACACCGGCTTGCCGTCGCGCTTCGCTTCCTCGATCATGCCGAGCGCTTCGTCGAGCGTCGTCGCCTTCTTGTCGACGTAACGCGTCTTCAGGCGGAAATCGATGCGGGTCTCGTCGCATTCGACCGCGATCATCGAGAAGCCGGCCATCGTCGCGGCCAGCGGCTGCGCGCCACCCATGCCGCCCAGGCCGCCCGTCAGGATCCAGCGGCCCGACGGATCGCCGTTGAAGTGCTGGTTCGCGACCGAGAAGAACGTTTCATAGGTGCCCTGAACGATGCCCTGGCTACCGATGTAGATCCAGCTGCCGGCCGTCATCTGGCCGTACATCATCAGGCCCTTGCGGTCGAGCTCGTGGAAGTGATCCCAGTTCGCCCAGTGCGGCACGAGGTTCGAGTTCGCGAGCAGCACGCGCGGCGCATCCTTGTGCGTGCGGAACACACCGACCGGCTTGCCCGACTGGATCAGCAGCGTCTCGTTCTCTTCCAGATCCTTCAGCGATGCGAGGATCTGGTCGTAGCATTCCCAGTTGCGCGCCGCGCGGCCGATGCCGCCGTACACGACGAGCGCATGCGGATGCTCGGCGACTTCCGGGTCGAGGTTGTTCTGGATCATCCGGTAGGCCGCTTCGGCCAGCCAGGTCTTGCAGACTTTCTCGTTGCCGCGCGGCGCGCGGATCGTGCGCGTCGGATCGAGACGGGGATCGATGTGTTTCGGATGGTTCATGACGACTGCTCCCGAAGGAAAATGACTATCAAATAGGAATCAGAAATGCCCGGTGAAGCGGTATCGGCTGCCGGGATGCCACAGATTCGCCACCGAGGCGACGACGCCCTGCGACCAGGTGCGTCGATGTAAAACCAGACACGGCTCGACGTCGTCCATCCGCAGCTGCTCGCGCCGCTCCGGCGCCGGGGCCGCCGCTTCGATCCGGTACTCGACGCGCTGCAGCGGAGCCGCGCGCATCAGGTACAGGTTCGGCGTCGTGTTCGTGAAATCCTGCTCGGCGTAATCCGGCGCGACCGCCGGATTCACCCATCGTTCTTCGAGCTGCACGGGCTCGTCATTCTCGAAGTGCAGCACCTGCGAATGAAACAGCTTCGTGCGCACGGCCACCTGCATCTCGTCGGCGATCGCCTCGTCGGCACGGATCGTGTCGAGGCCGAGCACGCTGGCGTGATACGCATGCCCGCGTGCGCCGACTTCTTCCGAGATGCTGCGAATCGCCACCAGCGTCGATTCGTACTTCGGCCGCGCGACGTAGGTGCCCGCGCCCTTCATGCGCGTGAGCACCTGCTCGGCCGTCAACTCGCGCAACGCGCGGTTGACGGTCATGCGCGCCACCTTGAATTCGCGCGCCAGCTCGTTCTCGGACGGCACCTGGTCGCCCTCCTCCCACTCGCCTGCGTGGATGCGGGCCAGGATGAAGTCCTTGATCTCCTGGTAGACCGGCGCGCTCATGGGCTTACTGTTCCGATGCGAACGAGAACGGCGCAACCTTCGCGAACGCACGCTCGCCGACCAGCTTCGCGATCACGGCGATGTCCGGTGCGAAGTAGTGGTCGAGTTCGTAGTGCGCGACCTTGCCGCGGATCGTTTCCATCACGGGCGCCAGCTTCGGGCTCGTGTGGTACGGTGCGCGCAGGTCGACGCCTTGCGCGGCAGCCAGCAGTTCGATGGCGAGGATGTGCTTCGTGTTGTCCGCGATGTCGGCGAGCTTGCGCGCGGCGAACGTCGCCATCGACACGTGGTCTTCCTGGTTAGCCGAAGTCGGCAGCGAGTCGACCGATGCCGGGTGCGCGAGCGTCTTGTTTTCCGATGCGAGCGCGGCAGCCGTCACGTGCGCGATCATGAAGCCCGAGTTCACGCCGCCGTCCCTCACGAGGAACGGGGGCAGGCCCGACAGCGTCGCGTCGATCAGCAGTGCGATGCGGCGTTCGGCCAGTGCGCCGATTTCCGATGCGGCCAGCGCGAGGTTGTCGGCTGCGAACGCGACGGGCTCGGCGTGGAAGTTGCCGCCCGACAGCACTTCGCCCGTATCCGGGAAAATCAGCGGGTTGTCCGACACGGCGTTCGCTTCGACCAGCAGCACGTCGGCTGCATGGCGCATCTGGTCCAGACACGCGCCCATCACCTGCGGCTGGCAGCGCAGGCTGTACGGATCCTGCACCTTGTCGCAATCGCGGTGCGACTGGTTGATCGGCGAGCCTTCGAGCAGGTCGCGATACGACGCCGCTGCGTCGATCTGGCCTTGATGGCCGCGCAGTTCATGAATGCGTGCGTCGAACGGCTTCACCGAACCGGCAGCCGCGTCGACCGACAGCGCGCCCGCGACGAGCGCGGTGCGGTACAGGTCTTCGATCGCGAACATGTTGTCGAGCGCCAGCGCGGTCGATGCCTGCGTGCCGTTCAGCAGCGCGAGGCCTTCCTTCGCCTGCAGCGTCAGCGGCGCGAGGCCCGCGACGCGCAGACCGTCGATCGCGCTTGCACGCTCGCCGCGGATGAACACTTCGCCGACGCCCAGCAGCACGGCCGACATGTGCGCGAGCGGCGCGAGGTCGCCCGATGCGCCGACCGAGCCCTTCACCGGGATCAGCGGCAGCACGTCCGCGTTGTACAGCTTGATCAGCGCGTCCATCACTTCGCGACGGATGCCCGAGTGGCCGCGGCCGAGGCTCGACAGCTTCAGCGCCATCAGCAGGCGCACCGACGAGCGCGCCATCGGCTCGCCCACGCCGACTGCGTGCGACAGCACGAGGTTCTTCTGCAGCAGTTCGAGCTGGTCGTGCGGGATGTGCGTGCTGGCCAGGCGGCCGAAACCGGTGTTGATGCCGTAGGCCGGCTCGCCCTTCGCAGCGATGTCGGCGACGGCCTTCGCGCCGGCGTCGATCTTCGCGAAGCTGGCCGGGTCGAGCGCGAGCTGCACGGATTCACGTGCAATCTGGCGCAGTTGCGGGAGGGTCAGGTGGCCGGGGGTCAACGTAATCATGTGAGCAATCCTGTCTAGACAAGTTCGGAATGGATTGAAGTGTAGCCACGCCAACTTGTCTAGACAACCAGTATTTCACCGATTTCGACTTGGGAGTTTCCCTGATGCCCGGTACGGCCCGCCGGATCGGCCCGTGTGATCCGGCGCTTAACAGTTGTTGCAATTATTTTGTTCTTGGCAACATACGGATCACCATTCGCCACGGAGACCGCCATGTCCTTCCCGTCACGATTCACCGCCCGGTTCGGCCGCCCCCTGCTGTTCGCCGCGTGCGCACTCGCCTGCGGCGCGTCGCTCGCCGCGGAGCCGCTGTCGGGCACGCTCGAGAAGATCAGCCAGAGCAACCTGATCTCGATCGGCCATCGCGAAACGTCGGTGCCGTTCTCCTACGCCGACGCGAACGGCAAGGTCATCGGCTTCTCGCAGGACCTGTGCGATCGCGTGATCGCCGCCGTGAAGGCGCGCACCGGCAAGCCCGGCCTGCAGGTGCGCTTCATCCCCGTCACGTCGCAGAACCGCATCCCGCTCGTGCAGAACGGCACCGTCGATCTCGAATGCGGCGTCACCACGAACCTCGCCGCGCGTCACGCGCAGGTCGCGTTCTCGACCACCTTCTTCGTCGCGACGACGCGCCTGCTCACGCGCACGACGTCGGGCATCCGCGACTTCCCCGACCTCGCCGGCAAGACGGTCGTGACGAACCAGGGCACGACGTCCGAACGCCTGCTGCGCAAGATGAACGAGGAAAAGAAGATGAACATGCAGATCATCAGCGCGAAGGATTACGGCGAAGGACGCCTCACGCTCGAATCGGGCCGCGCGGCCGCGTACATGATGGACGACGTGCTGCTCGCAGGCGTGCGCCAGCTCGCCGCGAAGCCGGCCGACTGGCAGATCGTCGGCACGCCGCAATCGTCGGAAGCCTACGGGTTCATGCTGCGCAAGGACGATCCGCAGTTCAAGGCGCTCGTCGACGGCGTGCTCGTGCAGTTGATGAAGCGCGGCGAGATCGACGCGCTCTACGACAAGTGGTTCATGAAGCCGGTGCCGCCGAAGGGGCTGTCGTTCGATTTCGCGATGAGCGACGTGATCAAGGCGCGCTACGCGGCGCCGAACGACGCGCCGCTCGAATGAGCGCCGCGCGCGGATCCCGGCTCACGCGCGCGTCCACGCGACGCACGCCGCGTAGCCGGGCGCCGCGTCGAGCCACGCCGCGTCGAACGCCGCGACGCCGGCGGCGGGCGCGGCCGGCTCGACGACCGTCGTCGCGGGCGTCGCGCCGTCGCGCGGCGGCACGACCGCGAACGCGCGCAGTCCGCCGACGATGCCCGTGCCGAGCGCCTTGAGCAGCGCCTCCTTCGCACACCAGACGCGCATGAATTCGCCGGCGCGCGCGGCAAGCGGCAGGCTGTCGAGATAGGCGGCCTCGGCGGGCGCGCAGACTTCGCGCGTCAGCGCACGCCAGTCGGCCGCACGATTGCAACACTCGATATCGACGCCGACGCGGCCCGCGGGTGCCCACGCAAGCAGCGCATGGTCGCCCGCATGCGACACGTTGAAGTCGAGCGATGCGCGATGCGTGCCGTCGAGCGACGGCCGCCCCGATGCGTCGACGACGATCGCCACCGCCTGCGGCGCGATGCCGAGGGCCGTACCGAGCACGTCGCGCAACGCGGCACGCGTCGCGGCGCTGCGCACCGCATCCTCATGCCGCATGAAGCGCGCCGCCCGCGCGCGCTCGTCATCGCTGAGTGCCGCATACGCGGACGACGCAAGCGGTACGCGCCAGTCGAAATCGACACGCACGATCCGCACGCCGGCGCGGGACGCGACGGACGGCACGTCAAGATCGTGCACGCTCCAGGCGCGAGGTGTTTCGGACGGGGAAGCAGAATCGGACGGGACGAGCATCGACGGGCGGCGGCGTGTGGAACGAAACGTCCGATGTTAATCGATCGGGCGGTGCGGCGAGCCGTTGCGGCCCGCCGGCGTCAACGCCGGCACCGTGCGCCGCGCAGGCACGTGTGATCCCGGCCTGCGCCTGCGTGGCGTGGCCCCACCCCGTCACCCGTTCGCGACGACGCCCGGCACACCGCTACCCGTTCCACGCCCGCGCGATGCCGGGTGAAGCGCATGCACTTTGCCCGCCGCATCGGCCGGCAGCACACCGTGCTGCAGCCAGTACAGCGCAAGCGGCCACAGCGTATCGGTGAAGCGGCTGTGGAAAAACGCGAAATGGCCGATCACATCGACGCCGATGTCGGCCGGCGCGATTCGCAGGTGCGTGACGTCGCTGCCCGTGTAGTAGCCGACCAGCCGCTCGATCGCCTCGACCGTGCCGAACCCGTCGTCGTCGAGACCGATCGCGAGCATCGGCGCGGACAGCCCCGCGAAGCGAGCGGGCAACGCGGCGCGGCTCGCGGCGGGTTCGGCGAGCGGGCCGCGCGTATAGCCCTCCTCGAAGCGCGCCTGCGAGCGCACCCATGACAACGCGACGCCACGCGGCGTGTCCTCCATCCAGCCGAGCCGCTTCGCGGGCACGTAGCCGAACACGGCCGCGAGCATCGGCATCGCGACGTGCCACTTCCACCACATGCGCCGCCGTTCGGCCGGCAGGTAATCGCGCCAGTACGCATACTGCGCGCCGACCGTCACCGCATGCCGCACGTGCACGTTCGATGCCGCGAGCCCAAGCGCGAACCCGCCGATGCTGTGCGCGACGACGTCGATCGGCTGGCCCGGAAACGTGTCGCGTGCGTATTGCAGCGCGGCTTCGCAATCGAGCCGCCCCCAGTCGAGCCAGTTCGCGCGCAGCTTCGCGAGCTGCGCCGGGCGCGACCCGCCGATGCCGCGATAGTCGTAGACGAGCACGTCGCGCCCCTGTGCGAACAGCCAGGCCGCGAAACGAAAGTAGTAGTCGCAGCGCACCGACGTCGCGCAATTGATGACCGTCACGGGCCGCGCGACACTGCCGCCGCGATGGCGCCATACCTGGCCGCGCAATGCATAGCCGTCGGCGGCGCGCAGCGTCACGGGCTCGGGCGGCAGTGCGTCTGCCGCGCGGGTGGCCTGCATCATTTCGCTGCCTTCGTTCGAAATCGTCATCTTGTCTCCTGTCGGTCCGAGTTAGCGCTTCAGCGCTTACTCCAACCCCACGGCGGTCGACCCGAGTTAGCGCTTTAGCGCTTACTTCGGTCCCATGGCGTGGATGGGTAGAGTTAGCGCTTCAGCACTTACTCCAACCCCACGGCGGTCGGTCCGAGCTAGCGCTTCAGCGCTTACTCCCCCCCATGCTTCGCGATCCGGCCGGGGCATCACCATACGCACCCCATCCTTCACCACCGGCACCAGCCTCCATTGAACTTGACGCGCCCCGCGTTCTCAACCAATCTTGCTGCTCCGTTCGCATGAGTCACGCGCATGTCAACGCCGCTCGTCCGCCTCCCCTCCCTCGACCTCGTCCGCGGTTTCGTCGCCGTCGGCCGCCGCATGAGCATCACGCTCGCCGCGCAGGACCTGTGCGTCACGCAATCGGCGGTCAGCCGCCAGGTACACGCGCTCGAAGCGCATCTCGGCGTCGCGCTGCTGCAGCGCGGCTACCGGAAGATCGCGTTCACGCCGGAAGGCGAGCGGCTGTTTCGCGTCGCGGATGCGGCACTGCACAGCCTGCAGGACACCGTCGCGTCGCTCGCCGCCGCGCGCGAGCGTCAGCCGGTCACGATCACCGCGAGCATCGGCGTCACCGCGCTGTGGCTGCTGCCGCGGCTCGGGCGGCTGCAGGCGCGCCTGCCGGAGATCGACCTGCGCGTCGCCGCGAACGACAAGGTACTCGATTTGCGCGCCGAAGGCATCGACCTCGGCATCCGCTATTGTCCGCGCGACCGCGCGCCGGCCGGTGCGCTGCGCCTGTTCGACGAGATCGTCGTGCCGGTCGCGCATCCCGCGCTCGCCGCACGGCCCGTCACGAACGCGGCCGCGATCGCCGACCACGTGCTGCTCGAATTCGACGGGCCGCCGCAGCCGCAATTGCAGTGGCGCGCGCACCTGCACGCGGTCGGGCTCGGCGACGCGCGCCCGAAAGGCGTGCTGCGTTTCAACCAGTACGACCAGGTGATCCAGGCCGCGATCGCGGGCCAGGGCGTCGCGCTCGGCCGGCTCGCGCTCGTCGCGCCGATGCTCGCGGACGGCCGGCTCGCGGTGCTCGGGCCGCACACGCAGGCGCTGTCCGATGCGTACGGCTACTGGCTGTTCCAGCACGATCCGGCCCCGCGCCGCGAAGTCGCCGACGTCCGCGACTGGATGCTCGCCGAGGCGGCCGAATGCGATACCGCGATGCGCGCGCACGACACCGCATCGGCGTAAGCCGGCGCGGCGTTTGCGAACGATCCTGACCGATGCCGGGCGCTCCCGCCCCACTCCCTGCCCCCTCGTCGCATTCCCCGCACGCATGCCAACCTGACCGAATGATCGCTTGAGCGACGACGGGCCCGATCGTCTAATCGGATCGAGCGCGGCCGTCTTGCCGCGCGCCCTCATCCGGAGACACGCATGACCCCGATCGAACAGGAAGTCCGCCGCCGCTGGCTGCCCGTACTGGCCGGCGGCCTGATCATGGGCGTCGCGCTCGGCATCCGCCACGTGCAGGGCCTGTTCCTCGCGCCGGTATCGCTCGACCACGGCTGGTCGCGCGAAGCGTTCGGGCTCGCGCTGGCGCTGCAGAACCTGATCTGGGGCGTCGCGCAGCCGTTCACGGGCATGGTCGCCGATCGCTTCGGCTCGCTGCGCGTGATCGTCGCCGGGATGCTGCTGTATGCGGCCGGGCTCGTCACGATGGCGCATGCGGCGACGACCGGCATGTTCACGGTCGGCGCCGGGCTCGTGATCGGCATCGCGTTGTCGGGCTCGGCGTTCGCGTCGATCTATGGCGCGCTGAGCCGCCTGTTTCCGCCCGACCGGCGCGGCTGGGCGCTCGGCGTCGCGGGCGCGATCGGCGGGCTCGGCCAGTTCTGCATGGTGCCCGTCGCCCAGACGCTGATCGGCGGCATCGGCTGCCGACATGCGTTCATCGCGCTGGCGCTCGTCGCGGCACTGCTCGCGCCGCTCGCCGTGCTGCTGCGCGACCGGCCCGCGCAGGCTGCCGGCGCCGCCGGCCCCGACCAGTCGATCGGCGAAGCCGTGCGCGAGGCGTTCGCGCATCGCGGCTTCTGGCTGCTGAACGCGGGCTTCTTCGCGTGCGGCTTCCAGCTCGCCTTCATCGCGACGCATCTTCCCGCCTACCTGCTCGACCACGGGCTGCCGGCGCGCCACGCGAGCGTCGCGCTCGCGCTGATCGCACTGACCAACGTGGCCGGTACCTACGCGTGCGGCCATCTCGGCGGGCTGCTGCGGCGCAAGTACGTGCTGTCGGTGCTGTACCTCGTGCGCGCGCTCACGATGGCCGCGTTCGTTGCCGCGCCGCTGTCGCCCGCGAGCGTCTACGTGTTCGCGGCCGTGATGGGGTTCACGTGGCTCGGCACCGTGCCGCTGACGAACGGCGTGATCTCGCAGGTGTTCGGCGTGCGCTACATCGCGACGCTGTTCGGCTTCGTGTTCTTCGGGCACCAGCTCGGCAGCTTCTTCGGCGTCTGGCTCGGTGCGCTCGTGTACGACGCGACGCATTCGTACATGCCGCTGTGGATCGGCTCGATCGCGCTCGGCGTGCTCGCGGCGTTGCTGCACCTGCCGATCAACGACGCGCGAGTCGCGCGTCCGGCGTCGGGCAACGCGGCATGGGCATGATCCGCGCGGCGCTGGCCGGCGGCACGCTCGCGTTCGTCGCGTGGTGCGGCGCGGCCTATTTCAGCTCGGGCGTCGCGTACGCATTGCTCGAACACGTCGCGTTCTGCAATTGATGCTTCAACCCGGCGCGTGCGGTCAGCGGCGCTTCGGCAATGCCGCCAGCGCATCGAGCGCACGGGCGCGCGCGGCCGCATGTTCGACGAGCGGTTCCGGATAGTCGACGCCAAGCTGCACGCCAGCCGCGTCGAGTTCCAGCGGCGATGCTTCCCACGGCGCGTGGATCGATGCGTTGTCGAGGCCGGCAAGCTCGGGCACCCAGCGCCGCACGTACGCACCCTCCGGGTCGAACTTCTGCCCCTGCGCGACCGGATTGAAGATGCGGAAATACGGCGCGGCATCGGCGCCGCAACCGGCCACCCACTGCCAGCTCGCCGCGTTGTTCGCGGGATCGGCGTCGACCAGCGTGTCCCAGAACCACGCTTCGCCCGCACGCCAGTCGATCAGCAGATGCTTGATCAGGAACGACGCGACGACCATCCGCACGCGGTTGTGCATCCAGCCGGTCGTCCACAGTTCGCGCAGGCCCGCATCGACGAGCGGATAGCCGGTCAGCCCGCGCTGCCATGCGCGCAGCGCGGCGGGATCGTCGCGCCACGGCATCGCGTCGAACTGCGTGCGGAAGTTGTCTGTTGCCAACGCCGGGAAGTGATACAGCAGCGCGTAGCTGAATTCGCGCCAGCCGAGTTCGCTCAGGAATTTGTCAGCGCCCGCTGCGCACGCCGCGCCACCTGCGTTCGCGGCGCCCTGCACCGCATGCCACACCTGTCGCGGCGACACGTTGCCAAAGCGCAGGAACGGCGACAGCCGGCTCGTCGCGGGCCGGTCGGGGCAGTCGCGCGCATCCGCATAGCCGGCGAGCGAGGTCGTCAGGAATGCGTCGAGCCGTGCGTGCGCACCGGCTTCGTCGGCCACGGGCCAAGCGTCGCGCAGGCCGCCGGCCCAATCGGGCGCGTGCGGCCGCAACGCCAGCGCGTCGAGCGCCAGCGCCCGGTCGCTCACGGTTTTCGGCCACGGATGAAACCCGATCCGTTCGGGTTCCGGCAGCGGCGCGGCGACCGTGCGATCGCGGCGCGCCGCGCGCCAGTACGCGGTGAACACCTGGTACGGCGCGCCGCTGCCCGTCAGCACCTCCCACGGCTCGTTCAGCAGGCTGCCGTTGCTGCTCTCGACCGTGACACCGCGTGCCTTGAGCGACGCCTTCAGCGCCGCATCGGCATCGCGCTGCGGTTGCGCATAGCGGCGGCTCCAGTACACGGCCGCCGCACCCGTGTCGTGCACGACGCGCTCGATCTCGCGCTGCGCGTCGCCGCGCAACAGCAGCAGGCGTCCGCCATGACGCGCCAGCGCCGCGTCGAGCCCGGCCAGCGATCCGTGCAGCCACCAGCGCGCCGCGCCGCCGAGCGCTCGCCCGGCGCCGTCGCCCGTGTCGTCGACGAATACACATACGAGCGGCCGGCCCGATGCCACCGCGCGCGTCAGCGCGGGCTGGTCGGTCACGCGCAGATCGTCGCGGAACCACACGATCGCGGGAGCAACGGACGGCTTGGCGGGCACGGGCACCTCGATGACGAAAGCGGGAAGAGACACGCATTGTCGCGGCTGCACGGCGTGGTGTCGACGTTCGACGCGCCGGCGTGCCCATGCCGTCGACGGTCACCGCAGTCGCGCCACCCGGCTGCCCCCGGTGAAACGCCTTAGTCCGTTCCGACGATTCTGCGCCGCGTGCGCCGGCCTACGCTCGATGTCGGGTGCGCCGCGCTGCGCGGCATGTGCCAGCGTCGAACGCTCCCGCACGTCCCGATCCGCACCCGTCACGCGCGCCGACCGATACCGGCGCGAATCCTTCCGACCGCCGCGACGTTTCCCGCCACCCGGGTACGCGCGGCTTCATCCGATACGCCGCCATGACCAAACCCTCGAATCTCGTCACCTCGATCACCGTCGACATCGACGCGCCGGCCTCCGTCGTCTGGGAAGTGCTGACCGACTTCCCGCGCTACGGCGAATGGAACACGTTTTGCGTCGGCTTCGAAACGACCGGCAGGCTCGGCGATTTCGTGCACATGCAGGTGCGCATTCCCGGCACGCAGACCGTGATTCCCGTCAGCGAGATCCTCGTTGCGTACGAACCCGAACGCCTGCTGTCGTGGGAGCAGCGCCCGACCGACGACAACAAGGACGCCGCGCGCCGCGACCAGTACATCGATGCGATCGGCGCGGAGCGCTGCCGCTATTTCACGACCGACCAGTTCCTCGGCATCAATGCGGACACGATCATGCAGCACCACGGCGCGTGGGTGCAACAGGGCTTCGACCAGTGCGCACGCGACGTGAAGCAGCGCGCCGAAGCGCTCCATGCAGCACGCCGGCGCAACAGCGCGTGACCGGGAGCCGTCGATGCCCGATCTGCAAACGCTGTCCGACCATCACGATATCCGCGAGCTGGTCGTCGCGTATTCGAGCGCGATCGACACGCGCGACTTCGACGCGCTCGACGCGGTGTTCACACCGGATGCGGCAATCGACTATCGCGCGATGGGCGGCATCGCCGGCCGCTATCCGGAGGTGAAGGCGTGGCTGCGCACCGTGCTGCCGCAGTTTCCGCAGTACCAGCACCTGGTCGGCAACCTGTCGATCCGGCTCGACGGCGATAGCGCGCGCGGCCGCACGATCTGCTTCAATCCGATGGAGGTCGTGCTGCCGGACGGCGGCACGCAAGTGATGTTTCTCGGGCTGTGGTACGTCGACCGGTTCATGCGCACCGCGCAGGGCTGGCGCATCGCCGAGCGCGTCGAGGAGCGCTGCTACGGTCACAACGTGCCGGCCGCGCTCGCGGGCGCGACCGGTTGATCCATTCGCGATGCAGACGCCGTGCGAGGGCTGCACGGCGTGCGCATCATCGCAACCCGCCGATGCGTCAATCGAGCCGGAACGCCGCCTCGAATCGCTCGGCGAACGCATCGAACTCGGCTTCCGGCAGATGATTGATGCCGCCCGCGCGCTTGCGCCCGCCGCCGGTCGGAAAGCCGCGACAGAACTCGTCGGCGCCGAGCGGCCGGCCATCGGGCACGCGCACGCTGACGACGAGCCCACCGTCCGCGCGCGGCGACAGCACCGCGAGCGCCGCATCCGGCGCGTTGCGCATCCGCTCGTTCGCGAGCATGCCGGTCGCGCGCCGCGCCCACGGATCATCAGGCATCCGGACCAGTGTCGCACCCGGTACCTCGCGCAGCGGCGCGAGCGCGCACGCATGCGCCATGTCGTCGCGGTAGCCGTCGCGCAGCGCGGCGAACACGGCCGTCTCGCGCACGAAATCGAGCGGATCGACGCAGGGCAGCATCGCGTCGGCGAGCGCCGCCGGGTCGAAATGCAGATCGCCGACACACTCGCCGTATGCGTTGTAATTCAGGTAGAGCCCGAGTTCGGCGAGCGTGTCGCGTTCCGCCTCGTCGATCCCATGTTCGCGCGCGAGCGCATTGCCAAGCGCCGGCAGTTCGTCGCCGAATGCCGCGACGATCGCCCAGCGCACGTGCCGGCCGCCAAGATAGCGGTTCACGATCGCGCTCGTGCAGACGTCGGCCGCCGTGTCGATATGCGCGGCGAAGCGCGGATCGTCGGGCAGCTCGCCCGCGAAGTGATGGTCGAAATAGCGGACCGTCGCGCCGTCGCCCAGCAGCCGCGCGCACGCACCGCGATTCTGGTCGTGCGACACATCGAGCACCGTGACGAGGTCGCCCGCCCGCGCGCCGATCCGCTCGAGCAGCTTGATGTCGCGTTTCACACCCGTCACGAGCGTGCCGCGCACGCGCTCCGCGAGCCGCAGTTGCTGAAGCGCGCACAGCCCGTCCGCATCGCCGTTGAACGCAAAGAAATGTCGTACTTCGTGGTGGTCCTGCATGATTCTTTGCTCCATTGTCAGGGCATGAAATCGCCGCCGTTTGCGTCGAGCGTCGCGCCCGTCACCGCATTCGCGTAGTCCGACGCGAGGAACAGCGCCGCGCGCGCGCAGTCGTCGTCGGTCGGCAGCTTCGCGAGCGCGATGTTCGACGCGATCGGCGCGATGATCTGCTCCTCCGTCAGCCCGTACTCGGCGGCCGCCTGCCGGAAATACGTCTGCGTCGGCACGCCCCACATCCACCCCATGTGGATACTGTTCGCGCGTATGCCGTGCACGCCGAGTTCGCGCGCCAGGTATTTTGCCGCAACCGCGAGCGCCCCCTTCGATACAGCGTAGCCGCCTTCCCCTGCAAATGGCTTGCGGGTCGCCTGCGTGTTGATCATCACGATCGCGCCGCGCTTCTGCCGCTTCATGTGCGGCACGACTTCCTGCGTGAGCGCCATCGTGCCGAACACGTTGGTGTCGAACACCGCGCGCCAGCCGTCGAGGTCGGCTTCCTCCACCGGCTCCGGAAACGTGCCGTGCACGAATGCGCTGTTCACGAGCGCATCGATCCGGCCGAAGCGCTCGACGGCCTGCGTCGCAAGCTGCCGGCATTGCGCGCGGTCGGTGATGTCGGTCTTCACCTTCAGCACGTCGCAATCGACGCCGAGCGCACGGATCCGCGTTTCGGCGTCGTCGAGCTTCTCCATCGTGCGCGCCGCGACGACCACACCGCGCGCCCCCTCGCGCGCGGCCTCGACGGCGAGCTTCACGCCGAGCCCCGGCCCGATCCCGGAAATCACGACGATCTTGTCCTTCAGCAACATGGCTTGTCTCCTGGTTATCGTTGGTCTCGCGAGCCCGGCCGTCAGCCGGCCGCCCGCAGGTGCCGCGCGCGATATGCGGCGAAATCGCGCGCCAGTTGCGCATCGGTGAAACCGAAGCGCGCGATCGAATAGTCGTGCGCGGCACGCTTGTCGCGGCCGTTGCGCGCTATCCAGTCCGTCATCGCCGCGCGCTGCCGCGCATCGAGCGGCATGCCGGCAAAGGCGTACACGGCCTCGGCAACGCCGAGCGGATTCGACACCGTGTCCTCGAATCGCACGTCGAGGAACCGGTCGTCCGGCAGCGCATCGCGCGCAGCCATCGCCGCGCCGATCGCGCGCGCCATCCCCGCGTTCCACTGCGCGCCGACGGCGAGCGGATCAGGGTCGTCCGCATACATCTGCCACAGCGTGTGCGCCATGCTCGCCATCGACGGAATCGTCTGCGCCGGATCGCGGTGCGTCAGCACAACCTGCGCGCGCGGAAACACGCGGCACAGCACGTCGAGCGCATGCAGGTGCTGTGGCGTCTTCAGCAGCCAGCGCGCGGCCGGCGCGACGCCGCGCTGCACCTTTTGCCACTGCAGGAACTGCAGCATCCGCTTCAGGTACGTGTAGACCGGCGTGAGATCCTGCTGCGCGAGCCAGGCCGTATAGCGCGGCACGTTCGCGTACGAATCCATCGCACACACGAACGCGTGTTCCATCAGCATGAACTCCTCGTCCGCGAGCATCGCATCGAGCGGATGGATCGTCAGGATCTGCGGAATACAGTCGATCATCGTCGCGACCTCGGCCTGCGCGCGCGCGATGCGCACCGTCGGTTCGGCAAGCGTCTCGCCCGCGAGCGGCGCCGGGTAGCGGGTTTCCCACCACGCGGCCGTGTGGAAGCGCGGGTCGACGGCCAGCAGGCGCTGCAACAGCGTCGTACCCGTGCGCGGCAGGCCGACGATCACGAGCGGATCGTCGATCACGATCTCCTCGATTTCCGGATGACGCCGGAAGTAATCCTCGATAACGAGCCGGTTCACGAGCTGGCCGACGAGCTTCTCGCGCATCATCTCCGCGCCGCGCGTGGACAGGTTCGCTTCGTCGATCAGCGACGCGCACATCACGTCGAGCGCTTCGCGATACGGCCCGTCACCGAACGCCGTGAGCCCGCTCGTACGCGACACGGCTTCGGCGATCAACCCGTCGGCTGCAAGCAGCGTGCGGATCCGGTCAAGCGGCGCATTCATGCGGCCTCCTTCAGCGTCGCGAGCTTCACCACCCGCGTGCGCGGATGCTCCGGCTGCGCGGCCCCGACCCAGCGCCAGCAGATCGTGCCGGCGCGATGCCCGGCCGTGTCGAGCCAGTTCGCGTCGCCCGGCTGCGCGGCCGCGACCACCACCGTCACGCCGCCGTCCGCATTCAGCCGCGCGCTGTGCTTGTTCACGCAGATATCGAAGTGCCGGTAATCGAGCGACTCCATCCAGTAGTTGTTGAGCTGCACGTTCCAGAAATCGCAGTCGGGCACCGTGTCGACGTCGATCACGAGCGCTTCGTCGTCGGCCAGCGACCAGCACGAGTGGTAGTAGTAGATGTTCGGATCGCCGCCGACCGACTGGCACAGCGCCTGGTCGGCGGGCGGCAGCGCATTCACGTGCGACCGGTAGCTCGCGGCCCAGTCCGCGAACAGCTTCGCCGTCTGCTCGACGAACTGTGCGGCGCGCGTGAGGCCGCCCTGCAGCACGAGCGGGTCGAGCGGCGCCGGGCGATCGCCGGCACCGATACGCTCGATCTTCAACTGCGCCGGCGTTTCCGCACGACGGTCGAGAAAAGTCTGGCGCACCAGTAACGCGTTGGTGCCCGGCTCCATGCGCACCCAGTTGCCCGCGTGCGGCGTTTCGCTCAAGACGATCTCGAAGCTGCCGTCCGGCGCGATCTCGAGCTGCTTCGCGTCGAGAAAGCCCGTCTGCAGCATCTTGCCGTCGGTCTCGTAGCCGCCCTTCTGCGTGCCGAAGCTCAGGTACGCGACCGTGCCGCGCCGCCCCGTCACGCGGTATTCGCAACGGCCGTCGAGACGCGCGTACTGGTACAGGTTGTCGGGATTGTCGGCGCCGATCTTCGCGGTCTCGTGCGACGGCGAGAAAAATCCGGGCCACGCGCCGTCCGCGAACTCGACGTGCATTTCGAGCGCGATGCGCATCAGCCGGCTCAGGTAGCGGAATCCCTCCGCGCGCGTCAGCGGATCGTCCGGCGCCTCGGCGCGCAGGATCTGTTGTCCGCTGCGTTTCAGGGTGTCGCAGAAATCGGCCCAGGTCTGGCCCGAAAGCAATTGCGTGGCACGTGTGTCGTCCGTCATGTGTTCTCTCCGCCGATGGTCGAGCGCTCACCTTAAGCGCCGCCGCCGCGCGCCACTTCGTCCGGGTGGACTAAGGAAAGATCCGCGCCACCGCCGTGCCGCGGTTTAGTCCACCCGGACGAAGAGCGCCATGCCGCTCGCTCGATACCGTCGGTGTCATGCACGAGACGCCGCACATGTCGCGCGGCACCGGCATGAAACAAGGAGACGAACGATGTTGACCCACTTGGAGCGACTGGAGGCCGAAAGCATCCACATCATGCGCGAGGTGGTCGCGGAGAGCGAGAACCCGGTGATGCTGTATTCGATCGGCAAGGACAGCTCGGTCATGCTGCATCTCGCGATGAAGGCGTTCTACCCGGCGAAGCCGCCCTTTCCGCTGCTGCACGTCGATACGACGTGGAAATTCCGCGAGATGATCGCGTTTCGCGACGAAACGGCCGCGCGCCTCGGCCTCGACCTGCGCGTGCACATCAACCCCGACGGCGTCGCGAACGACATCGATCCGTTCACGCACGGCTCGGCCGTGCACACCGACGTGTGGAAGACCCAGGGGCTCAAGCAGGCGCTCGACCACTACGGCTTCGACGCCGCGTTCGGCGGCGCCCGCCGCGACGAGGAGAAATCGCGCGCGAAGGAGCGCATCGTGTCGCTGCGTTCGGAACAGCACCGCTGGGACCCGAAGCGCCAACGCCCCGAGCTCTGGTCGCTGTACAACGCGCGCAAGCGCAAGGGCGAAAGCCTGCGCGTGTTCCCGATCTCGAACTGGACCGAGCTCGACATCTGGCAGTACATCCAGCTTCACGACATCCCGATCGTGCCGCTCTACTTCGCGAAGGAACGGCCCGTGGTCGAACGCGACGGCGCGCTGATCATGGTCGACGACGAACGCCTGCCGCTGCGCGAAGGCGAAGTGCCGCAGATGCGCAAGGTGCGGTTTCGCACGCTCGGCTGCTATCCGCTGACGGGCGCGATCGACAGCGACGCGACGTCGCTCGACGACATCCTGCAGGAGATGCGCGAGACGCGCACGTCCGAACGGCAAGGACGACTGATCGACAGCGATTCGGCCGGTTCGATGGAAAAGAAGAAACAGGAGGGCTATTTCTGATGGCACACGTTCTCACCGCGCCCGACACGCTCGCGCGCCACGCACCCGATTCACGCGCTGCCGACGATATGCACGCGCAAACCCAGGACCTGCTGCGCTTCATCACGTGCGGCAGCGTCGACGACGGCAAGAGCACGCTGATCGGCCGTCTGCTCTACGAATCGAACATGCTGTTCGACGACCAGCTCACGCAGCTCGAAGCCGATTCGAAGAAGGTCGGCACGCAGGGCGGCGAACTCGATTTCGCGCTGCTCGTCGACGGCCTGTCGGCCGAGCGCGAGCAAGGGATCACGATCGACGTCGCGTACCGCTTCTTCGCGACCGCGCGACGCAAGTTCATCGTCGCCGACACGCCCGGCCACGAGCAATACACACGCAACATGATCACCGGCGCGTCGACCGCCGACCTCGCAGTGATCCTGATCGATGCGCGCAAGGGCGTGCTCACGCAGACGCGCCGCCACAGCCATCTCGTCGCGCTGATCGGCATCAAGCGCGTCGTGCTCGCGATCAACAAGATGGACCTGGTCGACTACGACCGCGCCGTATTCGAGCGCATCGACGCCGACTACCGCGCGTTCGCGGCCGAGCTCGGGCTGGCGGAGATCGTCAGCATCCCGATGTCGGCGCTGCGCGGCGACAACGTGATCGTGCCGAGCGCGCGGATGCCGTGGTATGCGGGCCCGACGCTGATGCAGCATCTCGACACGCTGCCGCTCGCCGCGCGCGTCACGCGCGACGAACCGTTCCGGCTGCCGGTGCAGTGGGTCAACCGCCCTCACCTGAATTTCCGCGGCTACGCAGGCAGCATCGCGTCGGGCGAGATCCGTGTCGGCGAACGTGTGCGCGTGCTGCCGTCCGGCAAGGAGAGCCGCGTCGCGTCGGTGATCACGCAAGGCGGCGAAAGCGACATCGCGCGCGCCGGCGACGCGGTGACGCTCACGCTCGCCGACGAGATCGACATCAGCCGCGGCGACATGATCGCGCGCGCGGATGCGCCGCCCGAGGTGGCCGACCAGTTCGAGGCGACCCTCGTCTGGATGCACGACGAGCCGCTGCTGCCCGGCCGCCCGTATCTCGTGAAGCTCGGCACGCAGACGGTCGGCGCGACCTGCGCGACGCCGAAGTACAAGATCGACGTGAACACGCGCGAACATCTCGCGGCGCGCACGCTCGCGCTCAACGAGATCGGCGTGTGCAACCTGAGCTTCGACCGCCCCGTCGCATTCGATCCGTACGACCGCAACCGCCACACCGGCGGCTTCATCGTGATCGACCGTTTCACCAACGACACGGTCGGCGCCGGGATGCTGCACTTCGCGCTGCGCCGCGCGCACAACGTGCACTGGCAGGCCGTCGATGTCGACCGCGCCGCGCGTGCCGCGCAGAAGGCGCAGACGCCGCGCATCGTGTGGCTGACGGGGCTGTCCGGCGCCGGCAAGTCGACCATCGCGAACCTCGTCGAGAAACGGCTGCACGCGCTCGGCAAGCACACGTACCTGCTCGACGGCGACAACGTGCGGCACGGGCTCAATCGCGATCTCGGCTTCACCGAAGCCGATCGCGTGGAGAACATCCGGCGCGTCGCCGAAGTCGCGCGGCTGATGCTCGACGCGGGGCTCATTACGCTCGTGTCGTTCATCTCGCCGTTCCGCGCGGAACGCGACATGGCGCGCGCGATGGTCGGCCCCGACGAGTTCGTCGAGGTGTTCGTCGACACGCCGCTCGCGGTCGCCGAGCAGCGCGATCCGAAGGGTCTGTACCGGAAGGCACGGCGCGGCGAGCTGAAGCACTTCACCGGCATCGATTCGCCGTACGAGCCGCCCGCGCAGCCCGAACTGCGCGTCGACACGGTCGCCGAATCGCCTGAAGAAGCGGCCGACCGTATCGTCGCGTACCTGCTGCGCGAACGCGCGGCGTAAGCACCGCCAGCGGGCAGCCCGGCGGCTGCCCGCCTGCCCGCGCCGCCTACTCCGTTCGGATGACGCGGGCCGCCAGCCGGCCGGTATGCTGGTCCGGGAATCCTTCATCCCGACCAGGAGAACACGAGCATGTCCATCGCGCTGGCGCCCGGCGACCCGGCCGCGCACGACGGTTTCGACGACGCGGCGTGGACGGCGCGCGAACTCAGCGCGTGGCTCGGGCTCGTCTATCAGGGCCCGTCGGAAGCGACCCCGTGGGCCGGCTTCCTCGAAGCGGTCCGCGCGCGGCTCGACGCGAGCTTCACGACGCTCGTGCTGCGCAATCCGGGCGGCGCACGGCACGGGCTCATCATCAACGCGTCGGCACACGGCCCGCTGCTGCCTGGCGAGCCGTCGTACAGCGAGCAGTTCTATGCGCTGTGCCCGTTTCTCGACCAGCCGCCCGGCCAGGTCTTCACGGCCGACCGGCTGTTCGGCGAAACCGCGTGGCGCGCGCACGATTTCTATCGGCAGTACCTGCAACCGCTCGACCTGCGCTACATCCTCGGCGCGAACCTGCGCGGCGAACGCGGCGTCGAATGCGCGTTCTTCGTGAGCCGCGCGCACGGCGGTCGCGATTTCGACGCGGCCGAGCGCGCACAGATCGCGACGCTGCTGCCGCACCTGCAGCGGGCGGTCGAACTGCATGCGGCATTCGACGTGCTCGATGCCGAACGCGCGCTGTACGCGGGCACCGTCGACCGGCTCGACGTCGGCACCGCGATCGTCGACGAGGACGGCCGCGTGATCAAGCGCAACCGCATCGCCGAGCGGCTGATCGAGCAGCAGGACGGGCTGTGCATGCGCCAGGAGCGGCTCCATGCATCGTGCCCGCTCGACGAGCGGCGGCTGCAGAAGGCGCTGCAGGCCGCGCTCGAGCATTTCCGCGCGGGCGCGCTCGCGCGCATCGAAGCCACCACGCTGTCGCGCCCCGGCGGCGCGATGCCGTTGAGCGTGCTGTTGCGCCCGCTCGCGCCCTACCGCGGCGCCGAGGACCGCCAGCACCGGCCGGCCGTCGCGGTGTTCGTCCGCGATCCGGCATCGTCGCCGCAGACGTCGCGCGACATGCTGCACCGGCTGTTCCGGCTCACGCCGATGGAAACCGAAATCGCGCTGCTGCTCGTCGACGGGCTGACGCTCGACGAAGCGGCCGCCGCGACCGGCATCACGAAGAACACCGCGCGCGCGCATCTGCGCGGCATCTTCGCGAAAACGGGCGCGACGCGGCAGGCCGTGCTCGTGAAGACGCTGCTCAACAGCGTCGTGTCGATGGCGTAACGGCCGCGGCGGCGGGCGCCGGACGGGCTGCCCGGTCGATGCACCGCGCGCACGGGTCGCGACCGGGTGTCCGGTGATCGGCGCATACTCATTTCATGTCATATGTCATCAGACATGACTGGATACCCAACCGATCTCATGAAATTCCCCAATATCTGCGCAATTTCCGGGTAAACCCGCGACGCCTCCATCGTCTCTCAGGCGTACCATGTCATACGACGACATACCATCCAGACCGCCACCCAGACGCGGACGCGGGGAACCGCCCCGTCCGCCGCCGCCCGATCGGAGACACGCTTGAACCCGCCCTCGCCCGCCCTGCCCGGACGCGACCCGCTCGCGTCCGCCGTCTCGAAAGTGAAGTGGCATGTACTGCCGCTCGTGCTGATCATGTTCATCGCGAATTACATCGACCGCGTGAACGTCGGCTTCGTCGATCGCCATCTCGAAGCGTCGATCGGCATCGGCGCGGCCGCGTACGGCCTCGGCGCCGGGCTGTTCTTCGTCGGCTACGCACTGTTCGAAGTGCCGTCGAACCTGCTGATGCAGCGCTACGGCGCGCGCGTGTGGCTGGCCCGGATCATGGCGACGTGGGGCATCGTCGCGGCCGCGATGGCGTTCGTGTGGAACGACACGTCGTTCTACACGCTGCGCTTCCTGCTCGGCGCCGCCGAGGCCGGCTTCTTCCCCGGCGTCGTGCTGTACCTGTCGCAATGGCTGCCGCCGCAGGAACGCGGCAAGGCGATGGCGATCTTCCTCGGCGGCTCCGCCTTCGCGTCGGTGCTGTCCGGGCCCGTCACGGGTGCGCTGCTGTCGGTGCGCGGCTTCGGCCTCGAAGGCTGGCAGTGGATGTTCCTGATCGAGGGGATGTTCTCGGTCGCACTGTGCGGCGCGAGCTGGCTGCTGCTGAAATCGCATATCCGCGACGCCACGTGGCTCACGGCCGAAGAACGCACGGCGCTCCAGAACGCGCTCGACGAGGAGCGCGCGACGCGCGACGTCCGCTCGAACGTGCCGGTGCGCGCCAGCGCGCTGCTGCGCGATCCGCAGATCATGCTGTTCTGCTTCCTGTATTTCGCGATCCAGCTGACGATCTACGCGGCCACGTTCTGGCTGCCGACGATCATCCGCAAGATGGGCGGCCTCACCGATTTCCAGGTCGGCCTCTACAACACGATTCCGTGGATGATCGCGATCGGCGCGATGTACGGCTTCGCGGTGCTGTCGTCGAAGTGGAAGCATCCGCAGCGCTGGCTCGCGTGCTCGCTCGTGCTCGCCGCATGCGGGCTGTTCGCGTCGACGTCGCACGATCCGGTATGGTCGTTCGCGTCGATCTGCTTCGCCGCGCTCGGCTTCAAGGCCGCGTCGTCGCTGTTCTGGCCGATCCCGCAGGGCTATCTCGACACGCGCGTGGCCGCGGCCGTGATCGCATTGATCAACTCGGTCGGCAACCTCGGCGGCTTCGTCGCGCCGACGGCCTTCGGCTATCTGAAGCAACATACGGGTTCGATCACGGGCGGGCTGTATGCGCTCGCGATCGCTTCGCTCGTCGCCGCGGTCGCCGCGCTGTTCGCGCGCACCCACCGGCGCAGCGATCCGCCGCGCGGCCTGCCGGCCGACGACTCCTTCACGAACGCTTCGATGCTCCGCCATGCCGAACACTGACCGCCTGACCGTCGTCGTCTCGAATGCCGCCGACGGCGACCTCGCCACGTTCTCCCTCGCCGGCGACGGCACGCTCGCGCCGCTCGCCCGCTACCCGGCCGGCGACGTCGCGATGCCGATCGCCGTCCAGGCCGACCGCGCGCGGCTCTACGTCGCGACGCGCGGCGAACAGCCGACGATCGTCGCGTTCCGCGTCGTGCCGGCCACCGGCGCGCTCGTGCGCATCGGCGCGACCGCGATCGACGCGAGCCATGCGTACCTGTCGCTCGACCGCAGCGGCCGCTGGCTGCTCGGCGCGTCGTACGGCGGGAATTCGCTGAGCCTCTACGACGCCGCGCGCGTGCGCGACGGCGACGGCGCGACGCTGCAGGTCGCGGGCGGCATCGCGAACGCGCACTCGGTGATCGTGTCGCCGGACAACCGTTTCGCGTACGTCAGCTCGCTCGGCTCGGATCGTGTGTTCAGCTTCGCGCTCGTCGAGGACGCGGGCGGCCTGCGTGCGCTCGAACACGGCGAAACCCGCGTGCCGGCCGGGTTCGGTCCGCGTCACCTGCATTTCGCGGATGACGGCCGTACGCTCGTCGTCGTCAGCGAATTCCAGGCCACGCTCGCGACGCTCACGCGCGATCCCGACACCGGCCGGCTTGGCGATGCACACGTGAGCGCGCGCCATCCGGCCGTCGCCGAACTCGCGCAAGGCCATGCACGGCCGCCCGTGCCCGCCGAGCCGTCGGTCTGGGCCGCCGACCTGCACCTGACGCCCGACGAGCGTTTCGCCTACGTCAGCGAACGCACGTCGAGCCGCCTGCTCTGCTATCGCCGCACCGAGGATGGCAGGTTCGAACCCGCGCACGCGACCGTCACCGAGACGCAGCCGCGCGGGTTCGCAATCGATCCGTCAGGACGCTGGCTTGTCGCCTGTGGCGAACAGTCGGAATTCGTGTCGGTGTATGCGATCGCGCCGGACGACGGCGCGCTGTCGCCGCACGCACGCGTGGCCGGCGGGCGCGGTGCAAACTGGGTCGCGATCGTCTGAAGTCGTGGCGCGCGCGGCATGACTCGGCAGGCCCACCACGCCGGCCGGTTCGTCCCGGCGTTCAGCGCCGCTCGCTCGGCGCAACGCCCGTCCAGCGCTTGAACGCACGCGTGAAATTGGCGCGATCCGTATAGCCGACACGCGCGGCGATCTCGTCGACCGGCAGCCGTGTCCCCTCGAGCAGCCGCAGCGCGTCGCGCAACCGGATCTCGTCGAGCAGTGCCGAATAGGTCGCGCCGTACTCGGCGAGCTTGCGCTTGAGCGTACGCGCCGACACATGCAGCTCGCGCGCGACGTCGTCGACCGACGGATAGCCGCCCTCGCCGCAGATCAGCAGGTTGCGCACGCGCTCGACGATGCTTTCCGCATAGCCGAGCCGCGCGAGTTCGGCCTCGCACTGCTGCACGATCATCTGCGCGGTATGCGCGTTCGCGGTGCCGATCGGTTCGCCGAGCAGCGCGGCGTCGCAGCGGATGCGGTTCGCGCTCGCGTCGAAATGGCAGCGCGGCAGCCGCGCGCGATAACGCTCGAACCACGGCGGCTCGGGCCATTCGAAGTGGAGTTCGGCACGCGACTGCAGCGTGCGCCCCGGCACCGGATACAGCAGCGAATTGAACAGGATCGCCGTCTCGACCAGGAAGTTCTCGACCGCGAACTGCCGCAGCCGGCCCAGCGGAAACGCTTCGAGCACATCGATGTCGACGATCCCGTCGAGCTGCGCGAGCCGCACCGAGAAGAACGGCACGCGCGTCGGCAGATAGCGGATGCCGAGCGCGATCGCCTCGCCGAGCGTCGCGCAGCTCATCAGCCCGAAACCGATCAGTCCCGCTTTCGTCAGGCTGCTGCGCAGGCCGATCTCGATCGCGATCGACGGGTCATCGGTGGCGTCGAGCAGGTTGAACACGATCGCCGCCTGTTGCAGCGGCGTGATGCGCGCATCGGGTTGCGCGAGCCGGTCGCGCTCGACGCCCGAGCCGGCAAGAATGCGGCCGCCGTCGATGCCGCGCTCCTCGGCCAGCATCAGCATGAACAGCGCATACGCGGACGACACCGTCGCCTTGTTCAGCTGGCGCGCGGCATCCGGGACGGACAGGACCATGCGGCGGACTCCGGAGCGGTTTCGGCGGATTGTAGCGTCGCTGGCCCGCAATGACACCGGGGCGAGACTCTAGCCGCGCCGGCCGGCCATCGTGGCCCGAAATGACACCGCCATTGGCACCGGCGGCCCTCGCGTGCGGTCCGGCGCGCGCCTATGCTTGTCACATCGGCATTGCGCCCCACCCTTTCCGCAGGAACCCCGGTCGATGAGCCAATCCGCACGAACCGCCTTTCGCAACGACGCGGACAAGGTCGCGTACGTCCGCCGCGAGGTCAACGCCGCGAGCGACGCGATCCGCGCGCGCGTTCCGCTGCTCGACAACCAGAACCTCGTCGGCGCGACCGTGATGGCCGTCTCGGTGAGCGCGATGCTCGCGATCGCCTGGCTGTATGCACGCGGTGCGATCGCGTGGTACGTCGCGCTGCCGCTCGCCGCGTTCGTCACGTCGCTGATCCACGAGCTCGAGCACGACCTGATCCACCTGATGTACTTCAAGAAGACGCCGTGGGCCTATCACCTGATGATGGCGCTGTGCTGGCTCACGCGGCCCGGCACGATCAACCCGTGGACGCGGCGGCGCATGCACCTGCATCACCACAAGGTGTCGGGCGGCGAATCGGATCTCGAGGAATACGGCATCACCAACGGCGAGCGCTGGGGCGTGAAGCGCCTGCTGATGATCGCGGACGGCATGCTCGCCGTCGTACTGCGGCCGGCCGCGATGCGCCGCAAGGTGAAGCAGTATGTGGCCGCGCAGCCGGTGCAGGATCCGTCCGAGCGCCTGCAGTTGCGCGTCGAACAGGTGTCGTCGTACATGCCGATCGGTCACGTGTACTACGTGCTGTGGCACGCGTTCATCGTCTATCACGTCGGCCTGTTCGCGCTGCATGCGTTCGGCTATCCGGTGACGGTGCCGGCCCTCGTCGAACGCGTGATGCGCGTCGTCGATTTCCTGGCCGTGGTGTGGCTCGGGCCGAACTTCGTGCGCAGCTTCTGCATCAACTTCGTCAGCTCGAACATGCACTACTTCGGCGACATCGATTCGCGCAACGTGATCCAGCAGACCCAGGTCCTCAACCCGTGGTGGATGCTGCCGTTCCAGCTGTTCTGCTTCAATTTCGGCAGCACGCACGCGATCCATCACTTCGTGGTGCGCGATCCGTTCTACATCCGCCAGCTGACCGCGCGCACCGCGCATGCGGCGCTGCGTGAAGTCGGGGTGCGCTTCAACGACGTCGGCACGTTCGCGCGGGCGAATCGCTGGGGTGCGTATCGTCCGACGCGCGGCACGCGCCAGGCTCAGGCCGACGCGTAACGAACTGCGTCAGCCGCCGATCGGCGGCATCGGCCCTTGCCCGCGGATCCACGACCAGTTCGCGAGCTCGGCCATTTCCTTGTCGCCACGGCTGTCGCCATACGCGAACAGCTGCTTCGGCGGCCGGTTGCCCCACCACCCGCGCAGCCGCACGACCTTCTGCGGCCCCCAGCAGTTTTCGCCGTCGAGCCGCCCGGCGAAGGTGCCGCGCTCGAACGCGAGCCGCGTCGCGAGCACCGCATCGAAGCCGGCCGTCTTCGCCCACTTCTCCAGATACAGCGACGGCGACGCGCTCACCAGCACGAGCTCGTGCCCGCGTGCCCGATGCTCGCGAATGCGGTCGAGCATTTCCGGACGCACGAGGCTCGGCAGGTAGCTGTCGACGAACGTGCGCGCCTGCGCATCGAGCGCGTCCTCGCGCACCGGCCCGAATGCGAACGATGCGAACTTCGCTTTCGCATCGCCGCGCGACAGCAGCCCGGCCTTCATCGCGACGATCCACGGCAGCGCACGCAAGCCGGCCCAAGCAAAGCGTGGCGTGCCGACCGCATAGCGGACGAAATGGCGAAAGCTGTCGGTCGTCGTGATGGTGCCGTCGAAATCGAATGCGGCAACGATGCGGTCAGTCATGGAGAATCGGCGGGAAAGCGATGAGATGCCCGGGAAGATAGCAGACTCGCGCCGGTGCACGTGAAATGGCGTGACGCGGCGTGGCTTGCGCAGCGAATGCACGCGCCGCGGCGCGCGCATTCCGTGCCCGCCGAGCCGTGCGCTCAGCGCTGCGGCCGCACCGCCAATGCCGCCGGCAGCACGACGTTCATCAGATGATCGGCGCGCGACAGCAGATCGGTCACGCGCTCGTCGAGCCCGCGCAATTGCTCGGGTTGCATGCGGATCTGCTGCACCGCCTGCCCGACGATGTTGCGGCGGTCGAACAGCGTGCGCTCGACGCCCGCGTCATCCGGTGCGCGCACGACGTCCGACACCGCGCTCAGCGCCGCGAGCACGACCACGAGGTTCTCTTCCGCATGGCGGACCTTCGCGGCGAGGTCCTCGGTACGGCGCGGAAAGAAACCGAGCGACTGCTTGAGCGCCCCGATCGCCGCACGGTAGTCGACATGGCCCGACGCGGCCGCACCGAACCAGCGTTCGAACATGCCCGCCTTGCGCGTCGCCTGCGCGAGCATGCCGGCCATCATGTCGGCCGCGCCGAGTTCGTTGAACTCGCGCGTCGTCGCCGCGACGGCTTCGACGAGGTTGCCCGCCGTCTCCAGCGCGCCGTCGCCGATCGTCGCGACCGTCGCGAGCTTGAGCGGGACCAGTTGCCGGATGTGCCGCTCGATGCGCGGCGCGTAGTCGGGATACAGATTCGGAAAGCTGGCCTGCGCGGCGCGGAAGCACGCTTCGAGCTGCGGATGGTTCGATTCGCCGAACACCGCGCGGCCGACCGCCTCGGCCGGCGCCGCGCGCACGGCCTTATCGGACGCAGGTGCCGGCCCGAAGTCGAGCGCCTGCGGCGCCGGCCGCTCGGGCGCACGCGCGACCGGCGTCGCGGCCGCAGGCGGCGCGTCGAACGCAAGACGCCCGGGCGTGCGCTCGGGCGTCGTATCGAACTCGAGCCGCTTCGGCTCGTCAGACGGATTCGTCATCGCTGCTTCCTGCCCGGCGCGGCGGTATCCCGCCGGCCGGGCTGCCGCCAGTCAGACCGCGCCGCCGTATGCGCGCACGAAGTCGCCCAGGCCGCGGTTGTAGCCGGCGCCGACCGCCTTGAACATGAAGTGGCCATCGCGGCGATAGAAGCTGCCGACCTGCACCGACGTCTCCATCGAGAAGTCTTCCTCGAGCGCGTACTTCGCGATCACCGCGCCCGACACCTCGTCGGCGATCTGGATGTAGCTGTTGCGCACCTGGCCGAAATTCTGGCGGCGCGCTTCGGCCTGGTCGATCGTCACGACCACCGAGATTTCCTCGATGTCCGCGGCAAGCTTCGTCACGTCGATGAAGATCACCTCGTCGTCGCCGTCGCCGCTGCCCGTGCGGTTGTCGCCGCTATGCACGACGCCCAGGCACTTCGACGCGGGCATCCCGCGCTTCGGGAAATCGTCGCCCGGCTGGATGAAGGTGTCCTTGCGCTCCATCGTGCGCACTTCGCTGTTGTAGAACACGAAGTGCTGATCCGAGATCAGCTTCGGATTGCTCTGCGCGTCGTACTTGCACAGGAACACCGACACGTCGAGATCGAAATCCGTACCCGTGTCCGTCGAGTTCGCATCCCAACCGAGCCCGATGCGGAACTTCTGCGTGCCGGGCGCTTCCTTCGACAGGTTGACGCGACCGCCTTTCGACAAATTGATCATCTGAACCTCTTCTGCTGGAACCGCCGTTGCGCCGGCGGCAATGCCGGGCCGCCCTGCGCGGCCCCTCGTTGATGGTGTTCGACCCGCGCGTCGCGCGTGGTCACTCGCCCGCCACGGCGGTCCGGTCTTCCTTGCGCTGCACGACGATCGACGACCACACGGCCGCGGCGATCATCGCCGCGCCGACCAGGCCGGTGATGACCTCGGGCACGTCGAACTTCACGCCGAGGAACATGATCGTGGCGAGCGCACCGATCGCCCAGAACGCACCGTGTTCGAGATAGCGGTACTGCGCGAGCGTGCCCTTCTTCAACAGCACGAGCGTCATCTCCCGGATATAGGCCGCGCCGACGCCGAGGCCGAGCGCGATCAGGAAGATGTTGTTCGACAGCGCGAATGCGCCGATCACGCCATCGAAGCTGAACGACGAATCGAGTACTTCGAGATACATGAAACCCGCGACACCTTCGCGCACCACGCGCGTGCCCGTCTCCTCGCCGCCGATCAGATCGCCGATGCCGTGCGCGATCACGAAACTGATCACGCCGAACGCACCCGCGAGCAGGAAGCCCACTTGCTCGGCCGCCGGCACGTAGAGCGACGCGACGATGATGATCGCGAGCGTCAGCGCCACTTCCAGCGCCGTGATGCGCCCCAGATGGCTCATCGGGCCTTCGAGGAAACCGATCCAGTGCTCGTCCTTCTCGGTATCGAGCATGAACTTGAAGAACACCATCAGCAGGAACGCGCCGCCGAATGCGGATACCTGGTGATGCGCGGACGTGAGGATCGCAGCGTACTTCTCCGGCGACTCGATCGCGAGCGTCAGCGCGTCCCACATGCCGATGTGGCCGATCACGGCGACGATCAGCAGCGGGAACACGAGCCGCATGCCGAACACGGCGACCGGCAGGCCGAACACCATGAAGCGGTTGCGCCACTTCTCCGACCAGTTCTTGAGCACCGATGCGTTGACGACCGCGTTGTCGAGCGACAGCGAGATTTCGAGCACCGACAGGACCGCGACGATCAGCATGTCCTTCACGCCGCCGAGGAGATAGGCCGCGATCAGCGCGAGCACCGTGAGCGACAACGGGATCTTGAAGTCTTTCAACATGATGGGGTAATCGAGTTCTGGATAAAAGGCGTGCGGGCCGCGCTTACTTCGCGCGCACCCAGTCGCAGAATTCCTGCGTGATCAATTGTTCATAGATCTGTTCGTCGCTGACGTCGAGCGATTCGAGATGCAGGAAGCCGACGTTCGGCATCTCGTCCGCGACTTCCGCGAGGAAGCCGAATTCGCTCGGATCGCCGACGCCGACGAGCGACCAGTACAGCGGGTAATGCTGCGACTCGGCCAGCAGCTGGCGCACGCGCTTGCGGTCGTTCTTCGGGTTCTGGCCGTCGGTGACGAACAGCACCCATGCGGGCAGATCGCCGTTCACCGGTGCGGACGCGGCCGGCGCGGTCGTTTCGTCCGCACCGCCGAACAGCCGGCTCAGGAAGCCGCGTTTCTCTGCGCGCTTCGGCGACGGCTCCGGCGCGCGGAAGAAGAAATCGACGATGTCGTTCATCACCGGCGCGTACTGCGTGCCGCCCCACTTGTCGATCTGCGCTTCGAGCACGTAGTCGGAGATGTACGAGCCGTAGTTGTCCGGCGTCGCGGTCGGCAGGCGATCGTAGCCTTCGGTGAAGGTCCACGTGTCGACTTCGCCGTTGTCGTCGAACTTCAGTGCAATGCCGAGGATCCGGTCGTGCGTCTCCTGGATCACGCCCGACTGGTAGAGCGGCTTCGCGGAGCCGGAGATGTCGAGCGCCGCGCCAACGCGCACGACGGGCGGCTTCAGGATCTGGCGTTTTTCGAGGACGATCGCGACCTTCGCCGCGCGTTTCTCAAGCGTAATCATGCGGTGTTCTCTCGGTTCTTTCAGTTGTGCTTCGGAGCGAATCGGGTGATCAGGTCCTGTTCGAGCTGGCGCAGTCGCGGCGCGTCCTGCTCGCGCTGGCGCTTGCCGTCGGCGATGATCTGCGTGATGTCGTCGAATGCGCCGAACAGCTGCTGCTGCGCGTATTCGAACGTGTCGGTCGAGATCACCGGACGCTGGCCGAGCTTCGCGACTTCCTGCGCGTTCTGGCGGTTCAGGTCGGCCTGCGCGCGGATCGCCTCGTCGGCCGCGTCATACGTCGCGTTCGCGAGCGCCGCGGCGCGCTTCGTGCTGAGCTGCTCGAGGTAGAGCGCGAACGCGTTGGTCCACGCGGGGATCAGCACGGTCTTGATCGTCATGAACTTCGACGTCAGCGTGCGTTTCTGGTCCTGCTCCATCCGGATCTGCGGCGCGAGCTGCTTCGACATCAGCATCGCGCGGTCGAGGTCGTCGAGCTTGCTTTCGAGCGCGTCGACCTTGCGCTTCACGTCGAGCAGGCGTTGCGCGGCGAACGCGTCGTCCGCCGGCTGCTGGCCGGCCTCGAGATGCGCGCGCAGCGTCACGAGCGCCGTTTCGCCGTGCGCCTTCGACTGCGCGAGCTCCTGGTGCAGCGCGTAGTTGTCGTTGTACATCCGCTCGAGTTCGTCGATGCCGGCCTTCTGGCGCTGCGCATGGTTCTCGAGCTCGACGACGAGCGTGTCCATCCGCTTGCTCACCGTCTCGTATTGCGACAGCAGCTTCTCCTTGGTCGAGCGGAACAGCCGCGTGACCTGCGTGAGCAGCCCGCCCTTGTCGGCGCCGCGCGGGTCGAGCCCCTTCGCGGTCGCGATCAGTTCGTTGAGCTTGTCGCCGAACTGGTCGGCATCCGACGCGCGGACGCTCGCGAGAATCTGCTGGGAGAAGGCGGCGATCCGCGTGCCCTGCGTCGCGCCGAGCTGGTCGATCTCGTCGACGGTGATCAGGCGGACGTTCTCCGCCGGGCGTGCTGCCGGCACGGCAACGGCGGCGACGACAGGCACTGCGACGGGTGACGCAGACGGGGTGGAAGGACGATCGCTGACCGCATCGGAGTTCTTGTCATCGAATAGCGGCTTCATGTGGCTACCACGTTTCCTTTTCTGCTTTCTGCTGCGTGTTGTCATGCGCGCGAGGCGCGCATCCGCGATTGCCGCCGTGCTCTCTCACGGTCGGCAGACGGACAATAAATGCCTCAAGCGCCTTGCGTCAAGGGAAGGAATTCTTTCAATCAGCATTCATTTTGTAATGTGACTCGTGGATACGATGCCCGACCATCGCCGTTCCTGCCGCCATGCGCGTTGGCTGCGCAAGAATTTGAGCCCGCCAAACTTACACGTCTGATCAATGCGAAAGAGAAATGAAACCGGCTGTTCTGGCGGGTTTCGGACGGCGCGCATGCGCGGACGAGACGTCCGCGGGCACCGATTCCGCGTTACCGTTCCTGCACGCGACTCATGCCGAGCCGAGGCACGATGAACGGCACGGATCGGTCACGAATCGTGAAATCCCAGCGTCCGTCGATCCCCACGAACGTCGCACTGAAATGCCGGTCGTCGGTCCACGTGATGTCGTCCAGATGGCACGACGCGTACATCGCGCCGACCGTGCGCTGCGCGAGCGCCTTGAATGGATCCTTCGACACGAGCGTGAACGTGACGGCCTCCTCGAACAGGCAGTCGTAGTCGGTGACGAGCAGATACGCGTCCGGCGTCTCGAACTGGCGAAGCAGCACATAGCCGGAAACAGTGAGGCCGGAACGTACGCCGTTCACGCGCACATGGGTGCGCGACGGCCACGTTTCGTACGGACCATCGTGCGTTTCGAGCGTGAAGCGCTCGATCGGCTTCATCGCCGCGCCGCTCGGCGGGAGGCGTGTTCCCGATGCATCGCCGCGTCAGTTCGCGGCCTTGCGATACAGCGCGACGTACCCCGCGAGCATCAGCAGCAGCGACCCGCTGACGCGGTTCAGCCACTTCTCCCCGGCCTCCTTCCACACCCGCACCGAATGCACGCCGAGCAGCGCATAGCCGGTCATCCCGACGACGTCGATCGCGACGATAGTCGCCGCGAGGATCGCGTACTGCGGCGCGATCGCATGCGACCGGTCGACGAACTGCGGCAGCAGCGCGGACATGAACAGGTAGTACTTCGGGTTGCTCATCGCGACGAAAAAGCTCTTCAGGAACGCGGTCCGGCGATCGGGTGTCGCGTGATCGAGCGCCTGCGCGGCGGCAGAACCGCCGGATGACAGCAGCATCCGCACGCCGACATAGGCGAGCCAAGCAGCGCCGGCCAGCTTCAGCGTGACGAATGCCGTTTCCGACGCGTCGAGCAGCACGCCGAGGCCGAACCCGACCAGCGCGACCATCACGACGTCGGCCGTGACGGCGCCGAGCATGCCGACCATCGCGTGACGCAATCCGTACCGCGAGCCGTTGCTCATCGCGAGCAACACCGTCGGGCCGGGCGTCGCGACGCCGACGGACAGGATCAGGGCAAAGGCGAGCAAGGCGGACGGCGACATGGCGTGGCGTTCCCTTTGAACGAACGGCTGGAAAATGCAGGCGGACGGGGCATGATCGCACGATGGCGCGACTGCCCGCTCGACGGTCGTCGGGCGGGCCGCCGACCTCGCGACCCGACCGATTTGCATGGATCGTCGGACAGAGTGGCGGACTGCCGCCAGAGTTTGCTATACTCTCGGTCTTCCGGAGAGATGGATGAGTGGTTTAAGTCGCACGCCTGGAAAGCGTGTATAGGTTAATCGCCTATCGGGGGTTCGAATCCCCCTCTCTCCGCCAGGACACAAGCCCTGAAACCCGAGCCAGCCGAAGCCAGCGCTGCCAAGGATTTCAGGGCTTTCTCGTTTTACGGGCGTCTCGCATCAGCGCGCCAGCGCATGACATTCCGGGCGGACGACCGACGCACGACGTACAACCGTGCGCCCCCTCCCCTGAGACTCCACATCCGCCAGTTCCGCAACCTGATTCCAGTGGATGCACCGTCGGTCAGCAGAAGCGTTTCGTCCAGCCCGCCATGTGCGACGGGCCGGTGTGCTGCAAGAAGCGAGGGCACTGTCCCGTGCGCCTGGACGCCGCCCGACCGGACGAACTCAACGACGCACGGCGCTCTTAACCGACTCCGCCTTTTCGATCGCGCTTCGCGCTGAGTCGAGTTGCTCCAGTTCGGGCAGCTTGGCCGGCATCGCGCTCAGTTCGCTCCATTTGCTGGAGGGATCCGGCATGGTTGCCTGTTCGTAATTGAAAGCGATCGTCGCAACCCCCTCCGAAAAATTGTCATTTCCGCCAGGATTGAGCGTCACGCCATACTCGCCATTCGTCGGCTCGAGGTTTTTCAGACATTCCTTCTTTTCCGTATACGTCGTTTGCTTCCCCTTCGCGTGATATTCAATCGTGCAAGGCAAGCTGACCAGTTTCAGATCGCTCTGGTTATCGATGGTGTACCAGATGGCCGGGGGATACACGTCATTACCCTGATTCGAACACACGATATCCGTGCACGAGTCCCGGTTTTTCCTTCTCTCTTCGGTCTTGATCGAATATCCGACGTACGTGATCCGCGGGACAACCGTCTTCAACAATCGCAGCGCCTCTGCCCGCCTCTCCTTGTTGTCCTTGATCTCGGGCTCCATCGTGGAAAGTTTCTCCTTCAGCCGATCGATCTTGTCCTCGTTCAATCGAATGTAACGATTGGCTTCGCCCAGTACCACGTCCCGCGCCGTCGGTGATTTTCCGTAGCGACCGACAAAGGTCCGGACATCGAGATCGCTGACAGCCCAGTTGTAGGCCTCGACCTGCTCGGCAGTCATTTCCGACATCGCCTTGGTCAGCGACGCATGATAGTTGACCTCGTCGAAGCCGTTACTGGCGTCCAGCTTGCGGTCGACGCCTTCGCCGCCCAGCGTCTTGAACAGCACGAAATGAACGACGACGAGGCCGCCCACGGCAATCCAGAGATACCGAATCCGCTTCACTCGGCTGAGGTCGATACACTCCGGTGCGGCGGCCTGATACTCCTTCTTTGCAATCCTCATTGTCCGAAGCAGCAGGTAGAAAGCAAAGAGCGTAAGCAAAATGAACGCATATCCGCAGGCCTCACCCAGCCCTGGGTAATTCAACGACTTCAGAACACGTTCCGCGATCAGTGCGCCAACGCCGGCGCACAGAAACATGACGCCGCGCTCGGCGTCACGATGACTTCCTACATATTCCTTCAGGGTTATGCTCATGCTGATTGTGGTCCGAAATATCAGATTGGCATGCCGGATCGGGGTGAGGATCCGGCGAAAAGTGGGTCAATCGCCCGTCAGAACGTGAGCGAGTTGATGTAGTGCATCTCGGTGATGGGCTCGACCTCGTTCGGCCCGATGCCATCGATGGCGGGCAGCAGATTGTCATTGGCCGCGGTAGCCGGCTCGATGCGTGGACGAACGTCCTCGACGCCGAACAATCCATCGACCACGGCTACCGTGGACGTGATCGCGCCGGCAATACCCTTCGAAATGTTGTTCGTCGTCGAGAGCCAGGTCGGCTTGACACCGACACCGAGCGTGTAAGCCATCTCCGCAGCCATGCGTGCGCCGACGTCGCGGGCAAGGTCGTCCGCGGTTTCTCTGCCGCCGACGATGCTCTTCTTGCCGAGCGAAACCACTTTGCCCTCCAGCATGAACGACACGCCGAACGTATCCGCGCCGTACGGCAGCGAACGCGTGTACCACGAACGCACGTGGAACCAACGTACCTGGACGATCATCTCGCCGCGCGACTGGAAGTACTTGCCGTTACCTTCATAGCCCTTGATCAAGGCGGCCACGGCTTTCTCGTAGTCGTCGCCCTGACAGTCGGCCGGGCACGGCAGCACCTTGAGCTTCGGCATGTAGCCGATGAACTCGCCTGCCTGACCCTTGACGCGACCGCTTTCGGACATCCCGCGCAGCAGGTCCTCGTTCACGATGTCGGGCATGCTCGCGTTCGGCCTGAACAACGCCGGCTTCAGCGATGCCTTGGACAGATAAGCCTGCTTGAGGGGATTCCTCTCCGTCGTCACGCCGTCGGGCAAACCAACCGCCTCCGTCTCCGTGCCCGCCTCTTCCGGTATTTGCTGTGCGACCGTGCCCAGGCTGATCAAGCCCAGAACCAGGCCGCTTATATGGCGTTTCATTACTGCGGCTTCCCCGTTTTTATTTATGTAGATCTTGTCGAATCCGGACCGTTGCCCGCCCCGTGTCGCGCTGGTCGACATCGACGCGGCGCACGAGAAATGCAAGCTCCTCGATTGTTATCGGCAGGAATATCGAAAGTCTTTAGAAAGTCGCTTGTCGGCGAAGGCAAGCCGGGCCGCGATCGCCGTGGCAGCGGGCGCCACCTTCGCGTGGCAGTTCTCGCGCGTAGCCTCGCTCTGCCAGAAACACCCGACCCGCTGAATTTTCCGTGAAATCAGTAGGTCTTCACATGATCTGCACGGGTCGGCCGCAATCGGCCGCAGCGTGAGGCGGGCCGTGCATCGGCCCCTCCCGCCTCCCCGCGTCACGGATGCCGAATGTAATCCACCAGCGCCAGCGTATATTCATCCGGCTTTCGATCGCACAGACTCACCACGATCGCCACCGCAAACCCCGCCGGCACCCCGAACACCCCCGAACTGATCGGCTCGATCCCGAACCACGTGCGCCCTGCGAACCCCGTCAGCTGCGTGAAGTACGGATAGGTCGACACGATGTAGTACACGCACACCGCCAACCCCGTCACCATCCCCGCGATCGCACCGCGCGTCGTCGTGCGCTTCCAGAACACGCCGAGCACGAGCACCGGAAAGAAGCTCGAGGCCGCCAGCGAGAACGCGGCGCCGACCAGAAACAGGATCTTCCCGGTATTGAGCGACGCGACATACGACGCGAACAGCGCGACGCCGAGCAGCAGCACCTTCGAGATCGTCACGCGCCGCTGGCTCGATGCGTCGGGCGCGACCATGCAGTAGTAGACGTCGTGCGACAGCGCGTTCGCGATCGTCAGCAGCAGCCCGTCCGCGGTCGACAGCGCCGCGGCCAGCGCACCGGCCGCGATCAGCCCCGACACGACATACGGCAGCCCGGCGATCTCCGGCGCGGCCAGCACGACCATGTCCGGCTGCATCTGGATTTCCGACCAGTGCACGATGCCGTCGCGAATCACCTCGACGACGCTGATCAGGTCGGGTTCGAAGTGATGCCATTGCGTGACCCACGCCGGCAATTCGGCGAACGGCCGCCCGACGAGGTTCGCGAGGATCTCGTACTTGATCAGCACCGCGAGCACCGGCACGCTCAGGTAGAACAGCGCGATGAAGAACAGGGTCCACCCGACCGAGCGCCGTGCCGACGCCACCGACGTGGTCGTGTTGTAGCGCGTCAGGATGTGCGGCAGGCTCGCGGTGCCGAGCGACAGGCACAGCAGCAGCGCGAGGAAATTCCGCTCGCGCGGCTTGCGTTCGTCTTCGCTCGCGGCGGGAAACGGCTCGTGCATCGGCACGGGCGGCTCGGCCCGGGCCAGCAGGTCGTCGCGCGCCTGCGTCCACGCAACACGCGCCGCCGCCGGATCGCGCGGGAAGTCGGCCAGCTCGCGCTCGCGCTGGCTGATCTCGCGCAGCGGCCCGTTGTGGCGCCGCAAGTCGGCAAGCTGGTCGGCGAGGTGCCGGCGTGCGTCCGCATAGGATGCCGGCAGCCGGTCGAGCCGCGTCTGGATATCCGCGGCTTGCCGGCGGTACGCGTCGCGCACCTGCTGCTCGTCGAACGCATCGCGCACCTGCGCTTCGCGCGCCGCGACGCGCTCCATCAGCTTGCCGTAATTGAACTGCGGCACGGGGCCGAGGCCGTTCTTCATCGCGATCAGCGACACCGGAATCAGGATCGCGCTGATCAGGATGATGTACTGCGCGACCTGCGTCCACGTGACCGCGCGCATCCCGCCGAGAAACGAGCACACGAGGATGCCCGCGAGCCCGCAGAAAATCCCGATCGCGAAATCGACGCCGATGAAGCGTGTCGCGATCAGGCCGATCCCCTGGATCTGCGCGACCAGATACACGAACGAACACAGGATCGCCGCGCCGGCCGCCAGCGCGCGCACGGCCGTACTCGAAAAGCGCGTCCCGAGAAAATCGGGAATCGTGTAGCGCGCGAGCTTGCGCACATACGGCGCGAGCAGGAACGCGACGAGGCAGAACCCGCCCGTCCAGCCCATCACGTACGCGAGCGCGTCGTAGCCGGTGGCGTAGAGCGACCCGGCCAGCCCGATGAACGACGCGGCCGACAGCCAGTCGGCCGCCGTCGCCATCCCGTTGAACGCGGACGGCACGCGCCGCCCGGCCACGTAGTACTCGACGAGATCGGACGTACGCGACAGCAGCCCGATCACCGCATACACGGCGATCGGCACGAACAGGAACACGTAGCCGATCCAGACGCCGGAGCCGGTGGCGCGCTCGATCCGCCACATCAGCAGCACGAACCCGAGAAACCCCAGCGTGTAGAGCGCATACGCACGAATCAGTCGACGCGTCAGCATGGATCAGCGCCCGCCGCGTGCGTTGACGGCAAGCGCCGCATGGTCGTCGTAGGCGCGACGCAGCGTCCGGTCGGCGCGCTGCATCAGCCCGATGTAGACGACGATCAGCACGAGATACACGAGAATCGCGCCCTGCGCGCCGACATAGAACGGCAGGCTGAACCCGGCGAAGCGGATACCCGCGAGCGCGGGTGCGAAGAACGGCACGATGAACGACACCGAAAAGCCGATCACCATCAGCACCGCGATCAGCGCGACGTTGAAGCGCCAGTAGCGCGCATGGGCACGCGCGAGCGGCTCGGGAACGGGCGGTGGCGCGGCAGGCGCGGAACGGGTCGAAGCGGTCATGCCGTTATGTAACAAAAAGCCCCTGCGCGGGCAATCGGGATTGCCGCGCAGGGGCTCGTGCGCGTGATGCGCAACCGGTACGATCAGCGCACTTCGGCGAGCTGCTCGAGGATGGCCGGATTCTCGAGCGTGGACGTATCCTGCGTGATCGCCTCGCCCTTCGCGAGCGAGCGCAGCAGGCGCCGCATGATCTTGCCCGAGCGCGTCTTCGGCAGGTTGTCGCCGAAGCGGATGTCCTTCGGCTTCGCGATCGGCCCGATCTGCTTGCCGACCCAGTCGCGCAGCGTCTTCGCAAGCGCCGCCGCTTCCTCGCCTTCCGGACGCGAACGCTTCAGCACCACGAACGCAACCACCGCCTCGCCCGTCGTATCGTCCGGACGGCCGACCACGGCCGCCTCGGCCACGAGTTCGTGCGAGACCAGCGCCGATTCGATTTCCATCGTGCCGAGCCGGTGGCCCGACACGTTCAGCACGTCGTCGATCCGGCCCATGATCGTGAAGTAGCCGGTGTCCTTGTCGCGCACGGTGCCGTCGCCGGCCAGATACAGCCGCCCGCCGAGTTCCTCGGGGTAGTAGCTCTTCTTGAAGCGTTCCGGGTCGCCCCAGATCGTGCGGATCATCGCGGGCCACGGGCGCTTGACGACGAGAATGCCGCCTTGCCCGTTCGGCACGTCCTGGCCGGTTTCGTCGACCACCGCAGCCATGATGCCCGGCAGCGGCAGCGTGCACGAACCGGGCACGGTCGGCGTCGCGCCCGGCAGCGGCGTGATCATGTGGCCACCCGTCTCGGTCTGCCACCACGTGTCGACGATCGGGCAGCGCTCCTGGCCGACGTGCTTGTGATACCACATCCAGGCTTCCGGATTGATCGGCTCGCCGACCGTGCCGATGATGCGCAGGCTCGACAGGTCGTAGCTCTTCGGATGCACCTTGTCGTCGGCCTCGGCCGCCTTGATCAGCGAACGGATCGCGGTCGGCGCGGTGTAGAACACGGTGACCTTGTGGTCGCCGATCATCTTCCAGAAGCGGCCTGCGTCCGGGTAGGTCGGCACGCCTTCGAACACGACCTGCGTGCCGCCGCACGCGAGCGGGCCGTACGTGATGTACGTGTGGCCGGTGACCCAGCCGATGTCGGCCGTGCACCAGAACACGTCGGTGGGCTTCCAGTCGAAGGTCCACTTCATCGTCTGCGCGGCCCACAGCAGGTAGCCGCCCGTGCTGTGCTGCACGCCCTTCGGCTTGCCGGTCGAACCCGACGTATACAGGATGAACAGCGGATGCTCGGCGCCGACCCATTCCGGCTCGCACTGGTCGGATTCGGCGGCCGTCAGTTCGTGCATCCACAGATCGCGCTCGGCGTGCCAGTCGATCTTGCCGCCGGTGCGGCGATAGACGATCACGCTCTTCACGGCCTCGCAGCCGCCCATCGCGATCGCTTCGTCCGCGATGCTCTTCAGCGGCAGCGTCTTGCCGCCGCGCGCCTGCTCGTCGGCCGTGACGAGCGCGGTCGCGCCGACGTCGACGAGCCGCTCGTTCAGCGACTTCGCGGAGAAGCCGCCGAACACGACCGAGTGCGTCGCGCCGATGCGCGCGCAGGCCTGCATCGCGACGATGCCTTCGATCGACATCGGGATATAGATGACGACGCGGTCGCCCTTGCCGATCCCGCGCTTCTTCAGTGCATTCGCGAAACGCGACACGCGGGCGAGGAGATCCGCATAGGTGACGCGCGTGACGGACCCGTCGTCGGCTTCGAAGATCACCGCGACGCGCTCGCCGTTACCGGCTTCGACGTGGCGGTCGAGACAGTTGTACGACGCGTTCAGCTCGCCGTCCTCGAACCACTTGTAGAACGGTGCGTTCGACTCGTCGAGCACTTTCGTGAACGGCTTGTGCCACGCGAGGCCCTCGCGCGCGAGACGCGCCCAGAAGCCTTCGTAATCGTTTTCGGCTTCGGCGGCGAGCGCACGGTAGGCCGGCATGCCGGAAATGGTCGCCGCCTGCTCGAGCGCCGCGGGCGGCGCAAACTGGCGGGTTTCGTGAAGAACCGATTCAATCGCAGACATCGACTACCCCTTGGTGAACATGAATCCTCTGCATGGCGGCGCGATCGTGCGCGCCGCGCGTCTTGGCCGGCGCATGCGCGCCGCTGTCTCCTACCCACCACTCACGCACGGCCCGAAGGCTCCTGCGCGATGCTGCGCCGCACCATGCCGCACGATGGCGACCGGACGACCCGACCGTTTCCACAATAAGCGTTCCAACTTACCCGTCACTTACGCGGCACGGCCGTTTCGCCCACCGGGCGGCGCTGCTTGTAGCTTTACGCTGCAACGAGCGCGACCCTACAATCGTAACTGAACTCGCCTTCCGGATTCCAGCTTGAATCGCTACGCTTTCTTTCTCGTGCTGTCGATGCTGTTCGTCGGCAGCAATGTCGGTATCGGTAAATCGATCGTCGTCTTCGTTCCCGTCGCCATCCTCGCCACGCTGCGCTTCGTGATCGCGATCGCCGTGCTGTGGCCGCTGTTCAGCCCGGTGAAGATGCGCACGGTCAAGCGCGGCGAATGGCTGAACCTGTTCCTGCAGGCATTCTTCGGCACCTTCATGTTCACGCTGCTGATGCTGAACGGCGTGCAGCGCACGAGCGCGGTCGCGGCCGGCGTGATCACGAGCACGATCCCGGCGATCGTCGCGCTGTTTGCATGGCTGATCCTGCGCGAAAAACCGAACGGCCGTGCGCTCGTATCGATCGCGCTCGCGATCGCCGGCGTCGTGACGATCAACCTCGCGAACGGCAGCGCGGCCGGACATGGCGCATCGTCTTCGCTGACCGGCAACCTGCTGATCCTCGGCGCGGTGTGCTGCGAATCGATCTACGTGATCCTGTCGCGCCGCCTCACGCAGACACTCGCGCCGATCGACATCTGCGCGTACACGCACCTGTTCGGCCTGTGCCTGATGCTGCCGCTCGGCGCATCGGCCATGTGGCATTTCGATTACGCGAGCGTGCCGGCCGGTACCTGGGCACTCGTCGTCTGGTACGGCCTGTCGGCCAGCATCTTCTCGTTCTGGCTGTGGATGAAGGGTATCCGCCACGTGCCGGGCAGCCTCGCCGGCGTGTTCAGCGCGGTGCTGCCGGTCGCCGCGGCCGCGTATGGCATCGCGTTCCTCGGCGAGCGCCCGACGCTCGCACACGGCATCGCGCTCGCGTGTGTCGTCACCGGTATCGTGCTGGCCAGCCTGCGCGTGAAACGCGTGCCGGCGGCCGCCGCCTGATCCGTCCCTGGCAATGCCGGCGCGTCACTGCAGTCGCGCCGGCCGACGCGTTACAATAGCGCGCCTTTTCAAGATTACCCCCGATACCTGCGCACCGCGCCCGACTTTCCACCATGTCTGCCCCGCATTCGCCCGGCCGCCCCGCGCGTCGCCCGCTTCGCCCGCTTCCCGCGCTGATTTTCATGAGCCGCTGGCTCCAGGTTCCGCTTTACCTCGGTCTGATCGTTGCGCAGGCCGTCTATGTGTTCCTGTTCCTGAAGGAAGTCTGGCACCTGCTGTCGCATGCGGCCAGCCTCGACGAAATCAGCGTGATGCTCGCGGTGCTCGGCCTGATCGACGTGGTGATGATCTCGAACCTGCTGATCATGGTGATCGTCGGCGGTTACGAAACGTTCGTGTCGCGCCTCGGCATCGAGGGCCACCCCGACGAGCCCGAGTGGCTCGATCACGTGAACGCGGGCGTGCTGAAGGTCAAGCTGTCGATGGCGCTGATCAGCATTTCGTCGATCCACCTGCTGAAGACGTTCATCAACCCCGATCAGCACACGATGCACGCGATCATGTGGCAGGTGATCATCCACGTGTCGTTCCTGGTGTCGGCGCTCGTGATGGCGTGGGTCGACCGCCTGACGACGCACACGCACCCGGCCCATTTCCACGAGACGCACGCGCCCGTAGCCGCCGTCTCGCGCAAGCCGGCCGAAGCAGCCGCCAACGCATAAACGCATTCCCCACTGTCCCCACAGAGTCTCAGCCATGACCGTCATCAAACAGGAAGACCTGATCCAGAGCATCGCGGATTCGCTGCAGTACATCAGCTACTACCATCCGCTCGACTACATCCAGGCCCTCGGCCGCGCGTACGAGCTGGAGGAGAGCCCGGCCGCGAAGGACGCGATCGCGCAGATCCTCACGAACAGCCGCATGTGCGCGGAAGGCAAACGCCCGATCTGCCAGGACACCGGCATCGTCACGATCTTCGTGAAGGTCGGCATGGACGTGCGCTGGGACGGCGCGACGATGGGCCTCACCGACATGATCAACGAAGGCGTGCGCCGCGGTTACACGCACCCGGACAACGTGCTGCGCGCGTCGATCGTCAATCCGCCGGAAGGCGCCCGCAAGAACACGAAGGACAACACGCCGGCCGTGATCCACTACGAGATCGTGCCGGGCGACAAGGTCGACGTGCAGGTCGCGGCGAAGGGCGGCGGCTCGGAGAACAAGTCGAAGTTCGTGATGCTGAACCCGTCCGACTCGATCGTCGACTGGGTGCTGAAGACGGTGCCGACGATGGGCGCAGGCTGGTGCCCGCCCGGCATGCTCGGGATCGGCATCGGCGGCACGGCCGAAAAGGCGATGCTGATGGCGAAGGAATCGCTGATGGAGCCGATCGACATCCAGGAAATCATCGCGCGCGGCCCGAAGGACTGGGTCGAGGAACTGCGCGTCGAACTGCACGAGAAGGTCAACGCGCTCGGCATCGGCGCACAGGGCCTCGGCGGCCTGGCCACCGTGCTCGACGTGAAGATCATGGCCGCACCGACGCACGCGGCATCGAAGCCGGTCGCGCTGATCCCGAACTGCGCGGCGACGCGCCACGCGCACTTCGTGCTCGACGGTTCGGGCCCGGCCAAGCTTGAAGCGCCGTCGCTCGACGCATGGCCGAAGGTCCAGTGGGAACCGAACACGGAAACCAGCAAGCGCGTCGACCTGAACACGCTGACGCCGGAAGAAGTCGCGAGCTGGGCGCCGGGCCAGACGCTGCTGCTGTCGGGCAAGATGCTCACCGGCCGCGACGCCGCGCACAAGCGCATCGCCGACATGCTCGCGAAGGGCGAGAAGCTGCCGGTCGACTTCACGAACCGCGTGATCTACTACGTCGGCCCGGTCGATCCGGTGCGCGACGAAGTGGTCGGCCCGGCCGGCCCGACGACGGCCACCCGCATGGACAAGTTCACCGAGACGATGCTGGCGCAAACCGGCCTGATCTCGATGGTCGGCAAGGCCGAGCGCGGCCCGGTCGCGATCGACGCGATCAAGAAGCACAAGGCGGCCTACCTGATGGCGGTCGGCGGTGCGGCGTACCTCGTGTCGAAGGCGATCCGCGGCGCGAAGGTGCTCGCGTTCGAAGACCTCGGCATGGAAGCGATCTACGAGTTCGACGTGCAGGACATGCCGGTGACGGTGGCGGTCGATTCGTCGGGCACGTCGGTGCACCAGACCGGCCCGAAGGAATGGCAGGCCAAGATCGGCAAGATCCCGGTCGCAGCCGCTTAAGCGCGATCGAACGAAAGGCCGGACGGACGTCCGGCCTTTTTACTTCTCATTCTCATTATTGAGCGCGGCCGGTTATTCAAGGCTGATTCTCATTACATGCAAAAGGCAGGCCAGACAAGGCTTCGAGGCTTGGCTTTTCTCGTTCGAGCGATTATCGTTCGGTTTCTGAAGCCCCACTGAACAAGGAACAGCCATGCAAGGCGACAAGAAAGTCATCGAATATCTGAACGCCCAGTTGAAGAACGAACTCACGGCGATCAACCAGTACTTCCTGCATGCGCGCATGTACAAGCACTGGGGCCTCGAGAAGCTCGGCAAGCACGAGTACGACGAGTCGATCGGCGAAATGAAGCACGCCGACTGGCTGATCGAGCGCGTATTCATGCTCGACGGCCTGCCGAACCTGCAGGATCTGCACAAGCTGCTCGTCGGCGAGGAAACCGAAGAGATCCTGAAGTGCGACCTGAAGCTCGAGCAGATCTCGCAGTCCACCTGCAAGGAAGCGATCGCCTACTGCGAATCGGTGCGTGACTATGTGTCGCGCGAGATCTTCGAAAAGATCCTCGACGACACCGAAGAGCACATCGACTGGCTGGAAACGCAGATCGACCTGATCGGCAAGGTCGGCCTGCAGAACTACCAGCAAACGATGATGGGTTCGGCGGAGTAAACTCTCTCCACACGTCCCGTTATCGCCCCCAGCCCGTTCATGTCGACACCTTCCGTTATCGCAGCGACGGCCTCGACCGTCGCCCCCGTCGGCATCTTCGATTCCGGGCTGGGCGGCCTGTCGGTGTTGCGCGCCGTGCGCGCGCAACTGCCCGACGAATCGTTCATCTACGTCGCCGATTCGCACCATGCGCCGTATGGTCCGCGCGACGAGGCATTCATTACGGAACGCACGCTGGCAATCGGCGAGTGGCTCGCCCGCGAAGGGGCGAAAGCGCTCGTCATCGCCTGCAACACCGCGACCGCGCGCGCGATCGCCGCGATCCGCGAACGCCTGTCGATGCCGCTGGTCGGCGTCGAGCCGGGCATCAAGCCGGCCGCCGCCGTGTCCGCGAGCGGCATCGCGGGTGTCCTCGCCACCCAGTCGACGCTGAACAGCCCGCGCTTCCAGGCGCTGCTCGACCGCTACGGCGCCGGCCGCCGCTTCATCTGCCAGCCCGGCCACGGGCTCGTCGAAGCCATCGAGCGCGGCGACACGAATTCGCCCGCATTGCGTGCGTTGCTCGACAGCTACCTGCAGCCGATGCTCGACGACGGCGCCGATACGCTGGTACTCGGCTGCACGCATTACCCGTTCTTCACGGAAACGATTCGTGACCTTGTGGGCGACCGCCTGACGATCGTCGACACCAGCGACGCCATCGCGCGCCAGCTCATGCGGGTGCTCGACGAGCGCAACCTGCGCGCGCCCGCCGGCACGCGCGCGGCGCCGCCCCGCTTCTGCTCGACCAGCGACGGCCGCCAACTGCAGGTACTCGCGTCGACACTGCTCGGCCTTACGGCGCCCGTCGAATCCGTCACCATTTCCTCGCCGAACGCGCGCGCCTGCGCGACCGCCTGACACGGGCCGGCACGCCCTCTTTCGCGCGCCACCCTACCGCTTCGCCACGTCAAGGGTCTGATGACCTTAAAAAAAGCCCGCCCCAGGCTTGTCAACGTCCGCAAATTTAATGATAATAATTCGCATTACCGTTAGCTATCGCAACTCATCATGATCGTCTGCGTGTGCAAGTCTGTTTCCGATCGCAAGATTCGCGCGTCCCTCGCTGAGGGCGTGAACTCTTTCGATGAACTCCAGTTCGAACTCGGCGTGGCCACGTGCTGCGGCAAGTGCGAGGAGTCCGTACGCGACCTCATGGCCGAACACGGCGTTTGCGCGAGCCAATGCGGTGTCGAGCATCACGCTCACCCGATCCCGGTCACGTTCTACGAACGCAAGGCCGCGTGACCGGCACCGAGTGTGCGCATGCGGCCCAGGCCGCATTTTTTGTTTCAACCGTCAGCAAGCCACCGTCTGCGCGAGCCAGCGGCCTACCTGCCAAGGAGCCTGTCATGGAATTGCTGATCGGATTTGTGACCACCGTTTGCATCTCGCTGCTGATCTTCCGCAAGTGATGCCGATTCACCCGCCGCGCCCCGGGTGCGACATCGTTCTTTCAAGCTAACATGCAGGCTTCGCATCTCGCTCCTGCCGGCGCCATGCCGGCTGCACCACGTATGAATTCCCGTGTGATCGTCGTCGCGGTCGGTGTGCTTGCCGCACATGCGATCATGCTGACGGCCGCCTGGCTCCATCGCAACGCGCCGCCACCGAAATCGGTGGAGGTCCAGACGATCACCGCGCAGCTCATCACGCCTGCACCGATCGCGCAGCAGGTTGCTGCCGAATCGATCCCGCAGCCCGCGCCGCCGAAGCCCGTGCCGCGCGTGAAGCCGAAGGTCGAGCCGAAGCCGGTGCAGAAAGCGGCAAAGCCGACGCCCCAGCCGGTTGCACAATCGCCGGCCCCGTCGCCGACACCCGCGCCGACCGCCGATCCGACGCCCGCGCCTGCCGCGCCCGCCCCCGCAGCACCGGCCGCTACGGCCGCCCCGGCGCGCGAAACCATGCAGGTCAGCGCGCCGAAAAACGTGCCGACGCTCCAATGCAACTTCGTGAAGCCCGACTACCCGTCGATGTCGCGCCGCCGCGGCGAATCGGGCACGGCCTATGTTCACTTCGTCGTCGGTGTGACCGGCAAGATCGAGAGCATCGATCTGCAGAAGAGCAGCGGCTACCCGCGCCTCGACGATGCCGCACTCGACGCGATGCGCTCGACCACCTGCCGTCCGTATATCGAGAACGGCCAGGCGATCCGCGCCGCCCGCACACAGCCCTACAGCTTCGGGCTCACCGACTAACCTGCCTCATCCGGAAGATTCTAAGGAAACAAGAAAATGCAAAGCTACGGTATCGCGCACGTCTGGGCGCAAGGTGATTTCGTCACGCGCGCCATTGCGATCACGCTGCTCGTGATGTCGGTCCTGTCGTGGATCGTGATCGTCATCAAGGGCTGGAACGTGATCCGCCTGAACCGCCTGACGAAGAACGCCGAACAGGCGTTCTGGCATTCGGACAATTTCGACGACGGCATCAAGAAGCTCGGGCTCGCCGCATCGACGCCGAACGACAACCCGTTCCTCGCGCTCGCACTGTCGGGCAAGGAAGCCGCCGATCACCACCACCAGACGCAGCCGCACCTGCACGACCGCATGGACGTGTCGGACTGGGTCACGCGCTGCCTGAAGGACACGATGGACGAAGGTATCTCGCGCATGCAGAGCGGCCTCGCGATCCTCGCGTCGGTCGGCAGCACGGCGCCGTTCGTCGGCCTGTTCGGTACGGTCTGGGGGATCTACCACGCGCTGCTCGCGATCGGCGCAACCGGCCAGACGTCGATCGACCAGGTCGCGGGCCCGGTCGGCGAATCGCTGATCATGACCGCGTTCGGCCTGTTCGTCGCGATCCCGGCCGTGCTCGGCTACAACGCACTGACCCGCGCGAACAAGGGTGTCGTCAGCAAGCTGCGCCGCTTCGCGCACGGCCTGCACGCGTACTTCGTGACGGGCGCGAGCCTCGCGTCGTCGTCGACGCGCGACGGCCTGCGTCTCGCGACGCGTGCCAGCTGAGACGGGGTGAACCATGGCAATGAACACCGGTTTCAGCGACGATGACGACGATGCCGTGATGAGCGAGATCAACATGACGCCGCTCGTCGACGTCATGCTCGTACTCCTGATCATTTTCCTCGTGACGATCCCGGCGATGCAGCATGCGGTGAAGATCGACCTGCCGCACGCCAGCAGCCAGCCCGTCGACGAAAAGCCGCAGACGGTCGACGTCGCGATCCAGGGCGACGGTACGATCCTGTGGGACGACCACACGGTCACGCGCGAACAATTGCAGGCGCGCATCGCGGAAGCGGCAAAGCGCACGCCGCAACCGGAGTTGCACCTGCGTGCGGACCGCAAGGTCGCCTACGAACACGTCGCCGAAGTGATGTCGGATGCGCAGGCAGGCGGCCTGACGAAGCTCGGCTTCGTGACGGAACCGACTGCGAAAGCGAAGTAACGCACGCGCGATCCGACGCGCCGGCCGCACCTCGTCGGCCGCACAAAGTAAAAGGCCTTCATCGCCAGATGAAGGCCTTTTTTCATGCGCACGCGGGCGCCTTCGGGCGGCGGGCTCTTTGGCGGTATCGGTTGCGCCTCGAGCAACGCAAATGCGACTCTGCCGTGGTCTGCACGGACTGCGCGTTCTGCCCTATCTGGCTCGCAATATATGCGGCCACCTGATTTCGCTCCGAACTTCCTTCACGAAATGGGATTTCAATATAGGCCCGCACGCACGCGCATTCAAGGTTCCGGCGATTGAAACTTGCGATTGCAGGCGACGCTTCAATGACAAAACAAATTTGCCTCGTCGCGCACGTCGTGTTCAGGTCGCCGAAGCATCGGCCGCCGCTTCCTTCTTCGCACGCTCCGGACACCCCGGATCCTGGTAGGCGCCGTGATCGAGCTTCTCGACCAGATAGTCGACGAACGCACGCACCGCGGGCGGCATCCCCTGCCGCGACACGAACACCGCGTACAGTTGCGGCACCGGCAGCGTCCAGCCCGGCATCACGGGCGACAGTTGCCCCGCGCGCAGCGCGTTGCCGTACATCATCTCCGGCAGGGCCGCGATGCCGAGCCCATCGAGCACGGCTTCGCGGATCGTCATCAGGTCGGCCGTCACGAGCCGCGGGTCGTGCTCGTGCACGTGACGCGTACCGTCCGGCGCGATCAGGTTGAACACGTGCCGCCCGTCGACGCTCGGTGTATCGAGCGTCTCGAATCCGGTCAGGTCGTCCGGCACCAGCGGCGGCGCATTCTGGCTCAGCAGGCTCGGCGCGCCGACCAGCATCTGCTCGGTGCGCCACAGCGGCCGCACGACGATGTTCGCGTTCTGCGGCGGCTCCGAGCGCACGCGCAGCGCGACGTCGATCGAATCCTCGAACAGGTCGATCACGCGATTCGTCACGCGGACGTGCACCTTCACCTCGGGATAGCGGCGCAGGAATTCGGGCAGGATGCGCGACAGCATCGTCTGCGACAGCGTCACGGGCACGCTGACGCGTACCGAACCGCGCGGCGAGGAGCGCAACTGCTGGACCGCATTCATCGCCGCCTGCGCTTCGGCCAGCATCGCCTGGCAATGCTGGTAGAACAGCTCCCCTGCCTCGGTCAGCGCGAGCTTGCGCGTGGAACGCTGCAGCAGGCGCACGCCGAGCGCCGCCTCGAGTTCGGTCAGGCGCCGCGACAGGCGCGATTTCGAGATGCCCAGCACGCGCTCCGCAGCCGAGAAACCGCCATGTTCGACGACCTGCGAAAAGTACATGAGGTCGTTCAGGTTATGTGCATCGATATTCATCTCATCGTTCCAATTTCAGAACAATCCATTGCGAACCGTCGCGAATCGAACGGTAAAACGCCCAATATAATAGCGCCATGTTTCAAAAATAACGCTATTCCGATCATTTCGAGGGAATCCACATGACGACCGCCCGCTCGCTTGACCGCACGTACCCCGCGCTTCGCACGACCGAAGGCGGCGGCTTCGTGGTTCACCGCCCGTTCCCGACCCGGCTGCTGATGGATTTCGATCCGTTCCTGCTGCTCGATGAAATGGGACCGGTCGACTATGCGCCCGGCGAAGCCCGCGGCGCGCCGGCCCACCCGCATCGCGGCTTCGAGACCGTGACCTACGTGCTCGACGGGCACTATCGCCATCACGACTCGGCCGGCCACGCGGGCGCGCTCGGCCCCGGCGACGTGCAGTGGATGACAGCCGGCGCCGGCGTCGTGCACAGCGAGATGCCGGATCCCGCATTCGCGCAGGCGGGCGGCCATTCGCACGGCTTCCAGCTGTGGGTCAACCTGCCGCGCCGCGACAAGCTGATCGCGCCGCGCTACCAGGAAATTTCGGCCAGCCGCATCCCGACCGCGACGTCGCCGGACGGCCGCGCGCGCGTGCGCGTGATCGCCGGAGAGGCATTCGGTGTCCAGGCCGTGATCGAGACACGCACGCCGATCCTCTATCAGCATTTCACGCTGGAACCGGGCGCAACGGTCACGCAGCCCGTGCCGGCCGGCTATCGCGTGTTCGCCTATCCGATCGACGGAACGGGCCTCTACGGGCCCGACAGGCAGGCTGTCGACGCACAACATATGATCGTCTACGGCTGCGACGGCGACAGCGTCACGTTCGCGGCCGGCGATACGCCACTCGACCTGCTGCTGATCGGCGGCGTGCCGCTCAACGAGCCGATCGTGCGCTACGGCCCGTTCGTGATGAATACCGAGGAAGAGATCCGGCAGGCCGTCGTCGACTACCAGAGCGGCCGCATGGGCCGCATCGACGCGTGACGCGCGGGTGGGGACGCAGGTGCCGCGAAACCGCGCGTTTTGCGTCACAATGACTTCTTGAACCATGTGGCCACCCGCCACCAGAAGGAACCCGCCCCCTTGAACTTCGAACACCTGATCCAGATCAACTCCGACGATCCGGCCGTGCCGACCCTCACCCGCGACCAGCTCTGGGAAGGTCTCGTGTTGCGTGCCGAACAGCCGCAACTGTTCGTGCTCGGCCTCGACAGCTGCGTCGTCCACGAACGGACGGACACGACGCTCGAACGTGAGCTGCACTACGGTCACGCGACCGTGCGCGACCGCGTCACGTTCACGCCGAACCAGCAGGTTCGCTACGACATCCTCGCCGCCGACGGCGAGATCGGCGGCTCGCTGACGATGTCGATCGAGGAACGCGACGACCACGAACTGTTCCTCCGTTTCGAATACCGCACGACGCTGGTCGTCACGGACGACAGCGAAGATGCGCGTCAGACGCACGGGATCGTCAAGGAGGCGTACCGCACGTCGGATATCGACACGGTCCGCCTGATCCGCGAGTACGCGCAGGGCCGCAAGGATCCCGATCCGCTGCACTGAACCCGGCGGCGGCCTGCGGGCCGCCTCTTTGACTCAAGCTATCAGGTTTACCATTTCGATCGATAAAGAGTTTTTGCGAATGGGAATGGTTATCATTTAGAATTAATTCCATCGTATCGACAGTCACCGATCAACCGAATGACCGACACCATGCGCCCGACCACGCTGACCCTGCGCCGCACGACCGGCACCGCAGGCAGCAGCCGCCAGAAGACGGCAGCGGTCACCACGCCGGCGAAACCCGCCGGCAACCGCGATGCAGGCACGCGGGTCGTCAGCAGCGATGCGCTGCTGCAAGGCCAAAGCCACGTCAGCATCGCGCATAACGGAGAAACCTATCAGTTGCGGGCCACGCGGCTCGGCAAACTGATCCTGACGAAGTAACGACCGAGTATTGTGGGGACCACCTCCCTGAGAGGTGTTGGGCAGTAGCCAGCGTAACGGCTTGCACGCGAGATCTAGACCCCTTCGTGCAAACACACTCAAGCAGCCGTTGCAGCAAGCCAAGCCACTTTTTTTGGTTCTCACGCCTGGAAGAAAAAAAGCGGCACGTCGAAGGACGTGTCGCTTTTTTGTTTGGGTGGTGTCGATGTGTTCGACTGCCGTTCGCGGTTACTTCAATGCATCCCGATGGATCGCCTTCCGCCCTGCGCCGTGCAAGGATGGCCCCAGGCAGCGCAAACGCTGCTCAGAACCCCCAGAACATCAGCCACCACGCACTGTCGATGACAGCCAGCGCTGCCGCGAACCACGCAAAGGCGGCAAGCCGGCGCGGCCAGGCCGCATAACGCCCCGTCACCTTCCACGCGAGCCACGCGCTCCACGCGTTGGCGCCGACCAGGATCGCGATACGCACGTCCGTGGCCCAGCCGAGCGGCACATGCTCGGCACGCAGCAGCGACAGCGTCGTCGCCGACAGCCCGAGGAACACGCCCGCGCCCGCGATCGGAATCAGCGCCTGCGCGAGATGATGGAGCCGCACGCGATCGAAGCGGCCGAGCATCAGCGTGGCACCGGCCAGCAGCACGAGCAGCGCCGTGCCGTACACGAGCCCTGTGCCGACGATGTAGCTGACGACGAGCCCGCCGTCGAGCCAAGAAAACACGTCGTTGCGATCCGGGTAATGCGTGAGCAGGAACCACGGTGCGTTGGTTTCGAGCGGCCACGTGATGTCATGGTCGATCAGCCAGCCCGCGAGCCATTGCTTGATCTGCACGAACCACGGGCTGGCGGTCCAGTGGAACGCACCGATCGCGACACCGAGCAAGCCGTACAGGATCAGCGCGGTGTCCCACGGGTTCGCCTGCTGCGCGCCGAGGTTCACGACTTCGTCGGACGGCGAGCGCAACGACAGCGAGATCGCATCACGGTGCCCGCTGCAGCGGCCGCACATATGGCAGTCGGCCGCGCCCTTCATGTTGCGCAACGGTACGAGCGGCGCGCAGTTGATCGGAATCACGCGATGGCCATGCTCGCCGTTCTTGTACGAGCGGCGCCACGCATCCTCGTCGACCTTGTAGCGCATCGGCGCAAGCCTCGCGAGCAGCCCGAACACGCCGTTGACCGGGCACAGATACTTGCACCACACGCGCTTCTCGCGGCCGTACAGCACACCGATCACGATCGCACCGACGGTCGAGCCGCCGAGCACGAACAGCACCGCGAGCGGGTACTGGTACACGCTGACCATCTGCCCGTAGATCGTCGTGAGCCCGAACGCGACGAACGGCCAGCCGCCCCACCGCATCCAGCGCGGAATCGCGCCACCGCGGCCGAACTTGCTCGCGAATTCGGTGAGCGCACCTTCCGGACACAGCACGCCGCACCAGACGCGGCCGAGCATCACCATCGACAGCAGCACGAACGGCCACCAGATGCCCCAGAACACGAACTGCGCGATCAGCGTGAGGTTGTTCCACAGGTGCGCGGAGTCGTCCGGCAGCGGCAGCACCGCCGGCACGATGATCAGGAACGCATAGACGGCGACGACGATCCACTGGATGCCGCGGATCACCGCGCCGTGGCGCTGCATCCACTGGCCCGCCTGCGCGAGCCAGCCCGGCTTGGTTGCGGCGGCAACGTTCATGCCGCGCGGCCCGCAGCGACGGCCGGACGACGGCTCGCACGCTTCATCAACAGCCAGACGACGGCCCAGTACACCGCATAGGCAACCAGGTTGGTCAGCGCCGGATGTGCGCGATAGCCCGTCAGCGTCGCGACGAGCGAGCCGAACGTGCTGGAGTCATCGAGAATCGACGACGTATCCCACACCTGCGAAATGCCGAGCGGCAGGATTTCCTTGTCGATCAGCTTGTCGACGCCGGTCTGGAACAGGCCCGCGCCGAGGAACAGCAGCATCACTTCGGTGACGCGGAAGAAGTGCCGCCACGAGAAATACTTGCCGCCGAGTTGCAGCAGATAGAACGTCAGGAATGCGAGGCCGAGGCCGATCACGACCGCGAGCATCTGGCTGCCGTCGACGTGGCCCGACTGGCCGAAACCGAGGCCGTACAGGAAGATCACCGTCTCGCTGCCTTCGCGCGCGATCGCGAGCGCGACCAGCACCGCGACGCCCCACCAGTTCGAATCGCGCGTGCTCTGCTGCAGCGATTGCTCCATGTCGCGCTTCAGCGTGCGGCCATGCCTGCGCATCCACAGCACCATCTGCACGATCAGCACGCACGCGATCAGCACCATGGCGGTCTGGAAGTAGTCCTGCGCGTCGCCGGACAGCACTTCGGTGAAACCGACCAGCGCTGCGCCGAGGCCGACCGCCATCAGCAGACCGACACCGACGCCGGCCCAGAGAAAAGGCAGGCCGCGGCGCGCGTCGTCGTCGCCGTTTTTCAGCCATGCGTAGAGAATGCCGACGACGAGCAGCGCTTCGACGCTCTCCCGCCAGACGATGAACAAGATCTGACCCATCGATACCTCCTGACGCGCGGTACACCGGGCAGGTGGGCCTGCGCGCAGATAAAACGCGTTACTTCGCGACGATCACGCCCTGTGCCTGCTGGTGGAAATCGTCGAAAAACTTGTATTCGCCCGGCGACAACGGCGCGACGACCACGAACGAATCGGCGCCCGGCGCGAGTACCTTTTCCTTGCGCAGCTGCACGCTCTCGAATTCGGCGGCGCCCTTGCCGGTGTTCTTGATCTCGATCTTGAAACGCTGCCCGGCCGGCACTTCGATGCGGGCGGGATTGAGCTTGCCGTCCATCATCTCGAGCTTGAACGTCGGCAGGTCGGCAGCGTGCGCTGCGCCGGCAAGCCACAACGCAGCGGCTGCGGCAAAGACTTTCTGGGGAATTTTCATTCTGGGTTCTCTACGCCGACGGCGCGCCGAAGCGCGCCGTCCGTGATGCCACCGATCAGTAACCGCCCTTCTTGCCGATACCGGCGAACGGGAAGTCGTACTCGAGGGTGATGGGCTTGAACCATGCGCCCACGCCCGTTTCCTTGTCGATGTGACGGCCGAACGCCATGTGGCCCGACTGCATCGGCGGCTTGACGGTCATCGTCAGGTGGTACTTGCCCGGGCCAGACAGCTTCACGTTGTCGCCGTAGTGCGGGCCATCGCTCGCGACCATGCCCATCAGGTCGCCTTCCGCCTTCCACTTCGTGTCGCCCTGCTTCGTCAGCTTGTACGTGACCTGCAGGTACGGCATCCAGTCGCCTTCCGCGAAACCCGTCGGGTTGTTCTTGACCGCATGGATATCGGCCTCGAGGTGGATGTCGGAATCCGACGCCTTGCGCATCATCCCTTCCGGATCCATCGTGATCGGCTGCAGGTACACCGCGCCGATTTCCATGCCGCCCTGGATCTGCTGCTTGCCGATCGGATATTCGGCAGCCGAGGCCGACATCGCGGCAAGCGCCGCCGCTACCGCAACCGACGTGCGGATGAACGAAGAACCCAACATGGACACTCCTTGTTATTTGATCTGACACCGTGCGGGCCACCCGCCGGGCGCCCCGCTGGAAACACTAACGCGACGAATAACGTTAATGCGAACTATTCTCAATAATTGCGGAGTTTAGCACCGATCCCGTTCCGGAACAAACGAGGCACCGCGTAAACCCCTGATCCGACAAGGCTTACAGCTCGATTACCGGCACGTTTCGGTGACGCTTTGAAAGATTTACCGACCGCCGCTGACGTGATCGCCGACGTTCGCGCCAAACACGCGCTCGCGCAGCAGCGCGAGCTGGTCGCGGGTCGCAGCGGCCTTCTCGAACTCGAGGTTCTTCGCGTAGTCGGCCATCTGCTTTTCGAGGCGCTTGATTTCCTTCGCCAGCTGCTTCTCCGACATGTCCTCGAATTTCGCGCGCTGCTGCGCTTCCTTCAGCTCCGCGCGCGCTTCGTCGGCGTTGTAGACGCCGTCGATGATGTCCTTGATGCGCTTCACCACGCCGCGCGGCGTGATGCCCATCTTTTCGTTGTGCGCGATCTGCTTCGCACGGCGCCGCTCGGTCTCGCCGATCGCGCGCTTCATCGACTCGGTCATGTTGTCCGCGTAGAGGATCGCCTTGCCGTTCACGTTCCGCGCGGCCCGGCCGATCGTCTGGATCAGCGAGCGCTCGGCGCGCAGGAAGCCTTCCTTGTCCGCGTCGAGGATCGCGACGAGCGACACCTCGGGAATGTCGAGCCCTTCCCGCAGCAGGTTGATCCCGACCAGCACGTCGAACGTGCCGAGCCGCAGGTCGCGGATGATCTCCACGCGCTCGACCGTGTCGATGTCGCTGTGCAGGTAGCGTACCTTGACCCCGTGGTCCGCCAGAAACTCGGTGAGTTGCTCGGCCATGCGCTTCGTCAGCACGGTGATCAGCACGCGCTCCTCGGCCTTCACGCGCTCGTTGATCTCGCCCAGCACGTCGTCGACCTGCGAGCTCGCCGGCCGCACTTCGATTTCCGGATCGACGAGCCCGGTCGGTCGCACGACCTGCTCGGCGATCTGCCCGGTCACGCGCTGCTCGTAATCAGCCGGCGTGGCCGACACGAACACGACCTGGCGCATCTTGCGTTCGAACTCGGGGAACTTGAGCGGCCGGTTGTCGAGCGCGGACGGCAGCCGGAACCCGTAGTTGACGAGGTTTTCCTTGCGCGCGCGGTCGCCGTTGTACATGCCGTTCAGCTGGCCGATCAGCACGTGCGACTCGTCGAGCAGCATCAGCGCATCGGGCGGCAGGTAGTCGACGAGGGTCGGAGGCGGGTCGCCGGGCTCCGCGCCCGAGAAATGCCGCGAGTAGTTCTCGATGCCCTTGCAGAAGCCGAGCTCCTGGAGCATCTCGAGATCGAAGCGCGTGCGCTGCTCGAGGCGCTGCGCCTCGACGAGCTTGCCGTCGCCGTGAAAGAACTCGAGCCGCTCGCGCAGTTCGTCCTTGATCGTCTCGACCGCGCGCATCACGGTGTCGCGCGGCGTCACGTAGTGCGACGACGGATAGACGGTGAAGCGCGGGATCTTCTGCCGCACGCGGCCGGTCAGCGGGTCGAACAGCTGCAGCGTCTCGACCTCGTCGTCGAACAGTTCGACGCGCACGGCCAGCTCCGCGTGTTCGGCCGGGAAGATGTCGATCGTGTCGCCGCGCACGCGGAACGTGCCGCGCTGGAAATCCTGCTCGTTGCGCGTGTACTGCATCGCGATCAGCCGTGCGATCACGTCGCGCTGGCCGAGCTTGTCGCCGGTACGCAGCGTCAGGATCATCTGGTGGTATTCGGACGGGTTGCCGATACCGTAGATCGCCGACACCGTCGCGACGATCACGACGTCGCGACGCTCCATCAGGCTCTTCGTCGCCGACAGCCGCATCTGCTCGATGTGCTCGTTGATCGACGAGTCCTTTTCGATGAACAGATCGCGCTGCGGCACGTACGCTTCAGGCTGGTAATAGTCGTAGTACGAGACGAAGTACTCGACCGCGTTGCGCGGGAAGAACTCGCGAAATTCCGAGTAGAGCTGCGCGGCGAGCGTCTTGTTCGGCGCGAACACGATCGCCGGGCGGCCGAGCCGCGCGATCGTGTTCGCCATCGTGAAGGTCTTGCCCGAGCCCGTCACGCCGAGCAGCGTCTGGAACGAGAGACCGTCCTCGACCCCTTCGACGAGCGTCTCGATCGCGGTCGGCTGGTCGCCGGCGGGCGGATACGGTTGATACAGCTGGAACGGCGACCCTTCGAAGGTCACGAATTTCGATTCGTCGAGCGCGTCGCCGGTTTCGGCTTTATGTTCGGACATGGAATGCGGCCGGAGCGAGGGCAAAGAAAGCATTCTAGCGCTTCGCGGCCTCGCGAACTGCTGTCGGCTCCTGACGCGCGACGACCGTCCGAAATCGCCATTCCCGGCCGAATTTCGCCGCTGAAACGCCGCCCCCGCCTGCGTGAATTCGCTACAATGTCAGGCTGCTGCGCTTTCCGGCGTCGTGCCTGCCTGCGCGCGGTCCACCGCGCCCGCCCCGCCCGTTGAAAGCCTGACCCTCTTTTCACTACTGCCGAATCATCATGTCGCTCTTCTCCGCTGTCCAGCTTGCTCCCCGCGACCCGATCCTGGGCCTGAACGAAGCCTTCAACGCCGATGCGCGTCCGACCAAGGTCAACCTCGGCGTCGGTGTGTACACGAACGAAGAAGGCAAGATTCCGCTGCTGCGCGCGGTTCGCGAAGCAGAGAAGGTGCGTGTCGAGGCCGGCCTGCCGCGCGGCTACCTGCCGATCGACGGCATTGCCGCCTACGATGCGGCCGTGCAGAAGCTGCTGCTCGGCAACGACTCGCCGCTGATCGCAGCAGGTCGCGTGGTCACGGCCCAGGCACTGGGCGGCACGGGCGCGCTGAAGATCGGCGCCGATTTCCTGCGCACCGTGAACCCGAACGTGAAGGTCGCGATCAGCGATCCGAGCTGGGAAAACCACCGCGCGCTGTTCGAAGCAGCCGGCTTCGAAGTCGTTGCGTACCCGTACTACGACGCCGCCACCAACGGCGTGAACTTCGAAGGCATGCTGTCGGCACTGAACGGCTACGCGGCAGGCACGGTCGTCGTGCTGCACGCGTGCTGCCACAACCCGACCGGCGTGGACCTGACGGAAGCGCAATGGCAACAGGTCGTCGACGTCGTGAAGGCGCGCAACCTCGTGCCGTTCCTCGACATGGCTTACCAGGGCTTCGGCGAGAACATCGAGGCCGATGCCGCCGCCGTGCGCCTGTTTGCCGCGGCCGACCTGAACGCATTCGTGTCGTCGTCGTTCTCGAAGTCGTTCTCGCTGTACGGCGAGCGCGTCGGTGCACTGTCGATCATCACGTCGAGCAAGGAAGAAGCGACGCGCGTGCTGTCGCAACTGAAGCGCGTGATCCGCACGAACTACTCGAACCCGCCGACCCACGGCGGTGCCGTGGTCGCCGCGGTGCTCGCATCGCCGGAACTGCACGCTTCGTGGGTGCAGGAACTCGGTGAAATGCGCGATCGCATCCGTGCGATGCGCAACGGTCTCGTCGAGCGCCTGAAGGCAAGCGGCGTCGACCGCGACTTCAGCTTCATCAACGAACAGCGCGGGATGTTCTCGTATTCGGGCCTGACCTCGGCGCAAGTCGATCGCCTGCGTGACGAGTTCGGCATCTATGCGGTCGGCACGGGCCGGATCTGCGTCGCCGCGCTGAACACGCGCAACCTCGACGCGGTCGCCAATGCGGTCGCAGCCGTCCTGAAGTAACGCGGCGTGAGCGGGCAGCCGCCGTTATCGGCACTGCCCCACTCTGCCGAGACAAAAAACGCGCTCCCTGGAGCGCGTTTTTTTATGCGTTCTGCCCGGCTTGCCGGCGCAACGACATCGCACGAGCGGCGCGCATCGCGGCCGCTCGCGGCAGTGCGTTACTGCATGAACCAGCCGTGGCTGACGACGACCGACTGCCCGGTCAGCGCGGCGCTCGGGAAAGCCGACAGGAACAGCACCGTCTGCGCGACGTCCTGCACCGTCGTGAACACGCCATCGACCGTGTTGCCGAGCATCACCTTCTTGATCACTTCCTCTTCGCTGATCCCGAGTTCCTTCGCCTGCTCCGGAATCTGCTTGTCGACCAGCGGCGTGCGCACGAAGCCCGGACACACGACGTGCGAGCGCACGTTGTGCTTCGCGCCTTCCTTCGCCAGCACGCGGGCCAGGCCGAGCAGGCCATGCTTGGCTGTCACGTAGGCCGACTTCAGCGGCGACGCTTCGTGCGAGTGCACCGAACCCATGTAGATCACGACACCGCCGCGATCGTCCTTGTACATGTGCTTGAGCGCAGCCTTGGTCGTCAGGAACGCGCCGTCGACGTGGATCGCCTGCATCTTCTTCCAGTCGGAGAACGAGTAGTTCTCGATCGGGTTGACGATCTGGATGCCCGCGTTCGACACGAGGATGTCGACCGAGCCGAACGCTTCGGCCACCTTGTCGATCCCGCTGTTCACGGCTTCCTCGTTCGTCACGTCCATCGCGACGCCGATCGCCTTGCCGCCCGCCTTGACGATCTCGTCGGCGACCGCGTTCGCGCCGTCCTGGTTCAGGTCGGCGATCGCGACCGCTGCGCCCGCCTTCGCGAGCTCGAGTGCGATTTCCTTGCCGATGCCGCTCGCGGCGCCCGTGACGACTGCGGTCTTGCCGCTCAGATCTGCTGCCATGTCCATCTCCTCCCGTTGTCGGATCGATAAAACAAGCGCCCGCCGCGTCCGCTACCGTCGCGCGATCGTACCGGCGGGCCAGCCGTCATTGTGCACGATCGGCCCCGCCGTTCGCGCGCAAAACGTCTAAGCTTAAGGTCGGTTCTGTCACGCAGGAGATTCGCATGCACTATCGACGGCTAGGCCGCTCCGGCCTGCAAATCAGCGAGCTTTCGCTCGGTTCGTGGGTGACATACGGCAACCAGGTCGACCAGCGGGTCGCGCGCGAATGCCTGGCTGCGGCGCGCGACGCGGGGGTCAATTTCTTCGACAACGCCGAGGTCTACGCCGGCGGCAAGTCCGAGGAAATCATGGGCCACGCGCTCAAGTCGCTCGACTGGCCGCGCGTCAGCTACATCGTGTCCACGAAGTTCTTCTGGGGGCTCACCGAAGCGCCGAACCAGTATCACACGCTGAACCGGAAATACCTGCTGAACGCCATCGACGGCTCGCTGCGCCGGCTGCAACTCGACTATGTCGACCTCGTCTATTGCCATCGCCCCGATCCGAACACGCCGATCGAGGAAACCGTCTGGGCGATGAGCGACATGATCGTCCGCGGCAAGGCGCTGTACTGGGGCACGTCGGAATGGCGCGCCGACGAGATCCGGGCCGCGTGCGAAATCGCCGAACGGCATCACCTTCACAAGCCGGTCGTCGAGCAGCCGCAGTACAACCTGTTCCACCGCACGCGGGTCGAACAGGAATATGCGCGGCTGTACGAGGACTACGGTCTCGGCCTCACGACCTGGAGCCCGCTGGCATCGGGCCTGCTCACCGGCAAGTACCGTAACGGCGTGCCGCCCGGCAGCCGCGCGCAGCTGCAGGGTTACGACTGGATGCGAGATCGCCTGACCGATCAGGCCGCCAACGACATCGTCGAACGGCTCGGCGGAATCGCAGCCGAGCTCGGCTGCAGCACGGGTCAGCTTGCGATCGCATGGGTGCTCGCGAATCCGCGCGTGAGTTCGGTCATCACCGGCGCGTCGCGGATCGAGCAGATCGGCGACAACATGCGCGCGCTCGACGTTGCCGCGAAGCTGACGCCGGATGTGAAGCAACGCATCGAGGAGGTGGTCGGCGATGCGTACGAATAAGGCGATGCCCGGCCACTCGCGTACAATACGCGGCCCGCATCGGCGACCGGCCTGACGGCCGCGCACGATCGACCGCTTTCATCGATTCACCTTTCGTTTCAGGCAGCCCGCCATGCTCAGTTATCGTCACGGTTTTCACGCAGGCAACCACGCGGACGTGCTCAAGCACGCCGTCGTCGTCCAGCTGCTGCGCTACCTGAACAAGAAAGACAAATCCTACTGGTACATCGACACGCATGCAGGTGCCGGCGTGTACTCGCTGCGCGACGGCTACGCGGCGAAGACGTCGGAATTCGACACCGGGATCGGCCGGCTGTGGAACGAAAAGAACCTGCCAGAAGCGCTGGGCGACTATGTGGATGAAGTCCGCGCGCTGAACGACGACGGTGAACTGCGCTTCTACCCGGGTTCCCCGTACATCGCATGGCGATCGATGCGCGAACAGGACCGCATGCGCCTGTTCGAAATGCACACGACGGAAATCGACGTGCTGCGCCACAATTTCCGCGACGCGGGGCGACGCGCGATGATCTTTGCCGGCGACGGTTTCGAAGGCGTCAAGGCACTACTGCCGCCGCCGCCGCGACGCGCACTCGTGCTGATCGACCCGTCCTACGAGGACAAGAAGGACTACGCGCGCACGGTGACTTGCGTGACGGAGTGTCTGAAGCGCTTCGCGACGGGCTGCTATGCGATCTGGTACCCGCAGGTCACCCGGACGGAATCGCAGCGTTTTCCCGAGCAGTTGAAGCGTCTGCAACCGAACAACTGGCTGCACCTGACGCTGACGGTGTCGAATCCGCCGACTGACGGGCTGGGCCTCTACGGCAGCGGGATGTTCATTCTGAATCCGCCGTATACGCTCGCCCAGAGCATGAACGAGGCGCTGCCCTATCTGGTCGAGATGCTGGGACAGGACAGCGGCGCCCGCTGCCAGATCGAGCACCGCGGCAACTGAACGGGCGACCGAGACCGGGCGTTACGGCTGCGGTCTCGGCGCGAGCCTTGGCTGGTTGGCCGGCTGTCCACCCCACGCGGGGACATTGATATACGGCGCGACGAACAACGGAACCGACGTGTTCGGCGCCTGCCCGGCCGGCGCCCGCATGCCTGCCGGCTCGACGATCGGCTCGGAAGACAACGGTGCCGTCTGCAGTACCAACCCGCCCATGCCGTCCTGAATACCGCGTTGCGTATCGAGAATCAGCGGTTTGGACGATGTCGCGGCAGCAGCTGCGAGTCCATGGACAAGCACCGCCGCGCCCAGAACGAGACGCGCGCGGGCACTTCGACGCACATCGAGACGCAAGCGCATGATCGTGTCCTTCAGGATGAAAAGCAGGTGCATACCATAGCGCTGCCCTGACGATTGCGCCAGATCCGGCGCACAAAAAAACAAAGCCCCGTCAATACGGGGCTTGCTTATCGTTCGGTGCCACGTGGCACCTGACGGTGACTCCGATTACAGCGAGTAGCCGTTGGTTTCCAGCGAGCGGATACGGCTCTCGAGCTGGACGATGTCCGACGACGTGGCGAGGTAAGCCTCACGGCGTTCACGTTCTGCGGATTCAAACCAGTTGCTCAGCTTTTCGACGATGTAGGCGATCATGACATTCTCCAAGGAAGGGGGACCCCTGGTGAATCGGTGTTCAGGGATTTCCCGTATAGGGTTATCCCGAATTATAGCGATGCCGCACCAAGATGCTAGTGAAATACTTGCATGGAAGTCATTCCCAATCGGAATGGATGACCGTCCATCTTTCGTAACCTATTGATTTTTATAGAAACTGAATCGAGGCCTGTTTCGGCCCTCGAGTGCGCGCACTAATTTGGTTCACCGACGGGGTCGGACAGACGCGCCAAAATCGGGCATTCGGGCCGCCCGTCACCATGACAGTGCGCAGCGAGATCGGCCAATGTGTTGCGCATGTCGCTCAGTTCCGCGATGCGCTTGTCGAGTTCGGCCACGTGCTCGAGGGCAATCGACTTCACTTCGGCGCTCGCGCGGGAACGGTCTTGCCAAAGCATCAGCAGCTTGCGGATGTCCTCGACGAGAAAGCCAAGGCGTCGCGCCTGGCGGATGAAGCGCAGGATATGGATTTCGTCCGCACCGTAGACCCGGTAGCCGGCATCGGTCCGCTTGCTCGGCGCCAGCAGACCGACCTGTTCGTAGTACCGGATCATTTTTGCGCTGACTCCGGATTCACGCGACGCATCGCCGATATTCATTCCCGACCTCTCCATCAAGCCCTTGTTTCGAACATGAACGTAGACGAGTGCAATCGCCGACGGCACTTCGATCGTATCAAATCGTTCGGTTTCGTTCCGAGGTGAGGATTGGCGGCTGGAGGCAGTTGAATGACCTGGCGTGCGAGCCTGAGGGACGTGATGAATGAAGCGCGCTACCCCACCCCGCACGCATTTCCGTCGCCGAAATGCAAAAACCCCCGCCTTTCGGGCGGGGGTTTCTGGCTTAGGGAGCCTGACGATTACCTACTTTCACACGGGAATCCGCACTATCATCGGCGTAGAGTCGTTTCACGGTCCTGTTCGGGATGGGAAGGGGTGGGACCGACTCGCTATGGTCATCAGGCAAAAGGGGTTGTTGTGCTGGCTTCGCAGCACAACCAATCTTGGAAGAAGCAGTAATTTTGAGTTGTGTGTATCACACACGAGAATCCAACCAATCCGACGCGCTGTAATCAGCGCGAGACAGACTTGTTATAGGATCAAGCCTTACGGGCAATTAGTATCAGTTAGCTGAACGCATTACTGCGCTTACACACCTGACCTATCAACGTCCTGGTCTCGAACGACCCTTCAAGGGGATCTAGTCCCCAGGGATATCTCATCTTAAGGCGAGTTTCCCGCTTAGATGCTTTCAGCGGTTATCTCTTCCGAACATAGCTACCCGGCGATGCCACTGGCGTGACAACCGGTACACCAGAGGTTCGTCCACTCCGGTCCTCTCGTACTAGGAGCAGCCCCCTTCAAATATCCAACGCCCACGGCAGATAGGGACCAAACTGTCTCACGACGTTTTAAACCCAGCTCACGTACCTCTTTAAATGGCGAACAGCCATACCCTTGGGACCGGCTACAGCCCCAGGATGAGATGAGCCGACATCGAGGTGCCAAACACCGCCGTCGATATGAACTCTTGGGCGGTATCAGCCTGTTATCCCCAGAGTACCTTTTATCCGTTGAGCGATGGCCCTTCCATACAGAACCACCGGATCACTATGACCTGCTTTCGCACCTGCTCGACTTGTCGGTCTCGCAGTTAAGCACGCTTATGCCATTGCACTATCAGCACGATTTCCGACCGTACCTAGCGTACCTTCGTACTCCTCCGTTACGCTTTGGGAGGAGACCGCCCCAGTCAAACTGCCTACCATGCACTGTCCCCGACCCGGATCACGGGCCAAGGTTAGAACCTCAAACAAACCAGGGTGGTATTTCAAGGACGGCTCCACCGAAACTAGCGTTCCGGTTTCATAGCCTCCCACCTATCCTACACAGATCGGTTCAAAGTCCAATGCAAAGCTACAGTAAAGGTTCATGGGGTCTTTCCGTCTAGCCGCGGGTAGATTGCATCATCACAAACACTTCAACTTCGCTGAGTCTCGGGAGGAGACAGTGTGGCCATCGTTACGCCATTCGTGCAGGTCGGAACTTACCCGACAAGGAATTTCGCTACCTTAGGACCGTTATAGTTACGGCCGCCGTTTACCGGGACTTCAATCAAGAGCTTGCACCCCATCATTTAATCTTCCGGCACCGGGCAGGCGTCACACCCTATACGTCCACTTTCGTGTTTGCAGAGTGCTGTGTTTTTATTAAACAGTCGCAGCCACCAGTTTATTGCAACCCCTTCACCCTTTGCCCGCAGGGGCATCAAGCTACAAGGGCGTACCTTATCCCGAAGTTACGGTACCAATTTGCCGAGTTCCTTCTCCCGAGTTCTCTCAAGCGCCTTAGAATACTCATCTCGCCCACCTGTGTCGGTTTGCGGTACGGTCATCATTAGACTGAAGCTTAGAGGCTTTTCTTGGAACCACTTCCAATTGCTTCGCTCCCTAAGGAGCTCGCGCCACACCCTTGAATTCCGCGCCCGGATTTGCCTAAGCGCCTTCTCCAATGCAGCGACCGGGACTTCCAACACCCGGACAACCTTCCGCGATCCGTCCCCCCATCGCATCTAACAATGGTGCAGGAATATTGACCTGCTTCCCATCAGCTACGCATTTCTGCCTCGCCTTAGGGGCCGACTCACCCTACGCCGATGAACGTTGCGTAGGAAACCTTGGGCTTACGGCGAGGGGGCCTTTCACCCCCTTTATCGCTACTCATGTCAGCATTCGCACTTCTGATACCTCCAGCATCCCTTCCGAGACACCTTCGCAGGCTTACAGAACGCTCTCCTACCATGCGTGCAAAGCACGCATCCGCAGCTTCGGTATATAGCTTAGCCCCGTTACATCTTCCGCGCAGGACGACTCGATCAGTGAGCTATTACGCTTTCTTTAAAGGGTGGCTGCTTCTAAGCCAACCTCCTGACTGTTTTAGCCTTCCCACTTCGTTTCCCACTTAGCTATATTTGGGGACCTTAGCTGGCGGTCTGGGTTGTTTCCCTCTTGACACCGGACGTTAGCACCCGATGTCTGTCTCCCGTGATTGCACTCTTCGGTATTCGGAGTTTGCTATGGCGGGGTAATCTGCAATAGACCCCCCAACCATGACAGTGCTCTACCCCCGAAGGTGAGACACGAGGCACTACCTAAATAGTTTTCGGAGAGAACCAGCTATTTCCAAGTTTGTTTAGCCTTTCACCCCTATCCACAGCTCATCCCCTAACTTTTCAACGTTAGTGGGTTCGGACCTCCAGTACGTGTTACCGCACCTTCATCCTGGCCATGGATAGATCACTTGGTTTCGGGTCTACGCCCAGCAACTGAACGCCCTATTCGGACTCGCTTTCGCTACGCCTGCCCTATACGGTTAAGCTTGCTACTGAACGTAAGTCGCTGACCCATTATACAAAAGGTACGCCGTCACCCCTTACGAGGCTCCGACTGTTTGTATGCATGCGGTTTCAGGATCTATTTCACTCCCCTCCCGGGGTTCTTTTCGCCTTTCCCTCACGGTACTGGTTCACTATCGGTCGATCACGAGTATTTAGCCTTGGAGGATGGTCCCCCCATCTTCAGACAGGATTTCACGTGTCCCGCCCTACTTGTCGCACACCTAGTTCTTTCATACTGTTTTCGCCTACGGGGCTATCACCCGCTATGGCCACACTTTCCAGAGTGTTCGGCTAACAATACAAATAAAGAGTGCAAGGCTCATCCCATTTCGCTCGCCACTACTTTGGGAATCTCGGTTGATTTCTTTTCCTGCGGTTACTTAGATGTTTCAGTTCACCGCGTTCGCTTCACATGGCCTATGTATTCAGCCATGGATACTCCAAAAGGAGTGGGTTTCCCCATTCGGACATCTACGGATCAAAGCTTGTTTGCCAGCTCCCCGTAGCTTTTCGCAGGCTACCGCGTCCTTCATCGCCTGTGATCGCCAAGGCATCCACCACATGCACTTGTTCGCTTGACCCTATAACGAGTCTGTCTCATCGACAGTCGTTACAGGTTGAGTTCTCGCATTTGTGCCGTATTCCAATTGAGTCAAACATAGAGTTCGAATCATCTTGAGATACATCGATACAATCACAACCCGGATAGTTTTCACGTCCATCTCATAGACGCTTCCGCTATCCAAATTACTTACTTCTTCCAGATTGTTAAAGAACGACAGCCGATATGGTTTTACTCATATCAATCTGACTGGCTCAATCGCCAATGCAAAATTCTCGGTTCAGTGTCTGAACCAAGCGCTTAGCGTTGGTGATTGGTGGAGGCAGACGGGATCGAACCGACGACCCCCTGCTTGCAAAGCAGGTGCTCTCCCAGCTGAGCTATGCCCCCATGTACAGATATTCCTCAGGGTGTACCGCCAGTCAAGACGGTGGTGGGTCTGGTTGGATTCGAACCAACGACCCCCGCCTTATCAAGACGGTGCTCTAACCGACTGAGCTACAGACCCCTGAGTCTGTCTTTAAATTTACAGCCGATAAGCGTGAGCGCTCAATTTTGCGAGATAGCTCTGGAAAGGAGGTGATCCAGCCGCACCTTCCGATACGGCTACCTTGTTACGACTTCACCCCAGTCATGAATCCTACCGTGGTGACCGTCCTCCTTGCGGTTAGACTAGCCACTTCTGGTAAAACCCACTCCCATGGTGTGACGGGCGGTGTGTACAAGACCCGGGAACGTATTCACCGCGGCATGCTGATCCGCGATTACTAGCGATTCCAGCTTCATGCACTCGAGTTGCAGAGTGCAATCCGGACTACGATCGGTTTTCTGGGATTAGCTCCCCCTCGCGGGTTGGCAACCCTCTGTTCCGACCATTGTATGACGTGTGAAGCCCTACCCATAAGGGCCATGAGGACTTGACGTCATCCCCACCTTCCTCCGGTTTGTCACCGGCAGTCTCCTTAGAGTGCTCTTGCGTAGCAACTAAGGACAAGGGTTGCGCTCGTTGCGGGACTTAACCCAACATCTCACGACACGAGCTGACGACAGCCATGCAGCACCTGTGCGCCGGTTCTCTTTCGAGCACTCCCACCTCTCAGCGGGATTCCGACCATGTCAAGGGTAGGTAAGGTTTTTCGCGTTGCATCGAATTAATCCACATCATCCACCGCTTGTGCGGGTCCCCGTCAATTCCTTTGAGTTTTAATCTTGCGACCGTACTCCCCAGGCGGTCAACTTCACGCGTTAGCTACGTTACTAAGGAAATGAATCCCCAACAACTAGTTGACATCGTTTAGGGCGTGGACTACCAGGGTATCTAATCCTGTTTGCTCCCCACGCTTTCGTGCATGAGCGTCAGTATTGGCCCAGGGGGCTGCCTTCGCCATCGGTATTCCTCCACATCTCTACGCATTTCACTGCTACACGTGGAATTCTACCCCCCTCTGCCATACTCTAGCCTGCCAGTCACCAATGCAGTTCCCAGGTTGAGCCCGGGGATTTCACATCGGTCTTAGCAAACCGCCTGCGCACGCTTTACGCCCAGTAATTCCGATTAACGCTCGCACCCTACGTATTACCGCGGCTGCTGGCACGTAGTTAGCCGGTGCTTATTCTTCCGGTACCGTCATCCCCCGACTGTATTAGAGCCAAGGATTTCTTTCCGGACAAAAGTGCTTTACAACCCGAAGGCCTTCTTCACACACGCGGCATTGCTGGATCAGGCTTTCGCCCATTGTCCAAAATTCCCCACTGCTGCCTCCCGTAGGAGTCTGGGCCGTGTCTCAGTCCCAGTGTGGCTGGTCGTCCTCTCAGACCAGCTACTGATCGTCGCCTTGGTAGGCCTTTACCCCACCAACTAGCTAATCAGCCATCGGCCAACCCTATAGCGCGAGGCCCGAAGGTCCCCCGCTTTCATCCGTAGATCGTATGCGGTATTAATCCGGCTTTCGCCGGGCTATCCCCCACTACAGGACATGTTCCGATGTATTACTCACCCGTTCGCCACTCGCCACCAGGTGCAAGCACCCGTGCTGCCGTTCGACTTGCATGTGTAAGGCATGCCGCCAGCGTTCAATCTGAGCCAGGATCAAACTCTTCAGTTTAAACCTGTTACTGTTTTCGGTTCAGTTAAGAACCGGTCGCTCACTCAAAGCTGACAGGAATATGAATTGCTTCATAAACCTGACTTACTTTAGTGTGAGACTCTTGATACTTTCGCTATCTGATCCGAGGATCAGCTCGCTTCCATCAAGCGCCCACACTTATCGGCTGTTAATTTTTAAAGAGCGTTTCTGCGAGGAACTTCGTGTTTCTCAGCAGCGCTGCGTTTTCAGCAGCAGAGAAGCGAGATTATGAACCGTGTTTCGCATTTCGTCAACAACTTTTTTCACTACATCGTTGCGACTGCGGGGCTCAACTTCCAGGCCAGTGGCGCGCTCCAGACTGCAGCACACCGCCAACCTTGCTTCCCTCTCCCGCGCCGTGTTTCCGTTAGCGCGAAAGAGGCGTGATTGTAGGGAGCTCCCAGCATTCGCGCAAGGGGTTTGAAGCAACTTTTTTACAAAAGCTGCAATTCGGCCGGCCGGCCATGCGTCGGCACGAGACCGCTTACGGTGCAAAGAACGGACTAGAATGTGAGGTTCTTCGCCTCTTTCTATATACGTCTTTAATATGCGCCAGCGAATCGCCAAACGCCTCCCCCCCGATGCCGACAAACTGGTCGGTCTGTCGCTTGCGCTCTTCGCCTCGGGCAGCCGCATCGAGGATCGCTTCTGGGAAGCGAAGCTCGACGCGCTGCTCGCCAAGATTGTCCGCAACGGCAACCAGACCACGCTCGACGCAGCGCTCGACCATCTTCAGCAGAATCATCCCGACGCCTATGGCGCGCTCGCCGACATGGCCGAGACGCACAGCGAGTCGATGGTGATCGAGCACGACGGCCAGCCGTTCGACGCGCTGCTGGTCGCCGTCCCGATTCTCGCATGGACGCGCTACATGATTCCGTCGGGCCCGCTCAAGGGGGACGTTGCCGACGCGCTGCGAACGCACCTGCAGGCTCACGTCCTGGCGAACGGTACCCTCGTCGGGCTTGCTCCGTTCCTCTACAGCATCGACCAGTTGCCGCGGCACCACGTCGAAACGTACCGGCTGGCCCAGCAGCTCGCGCATGCGGCGATCAGCCAGCACACGCCCAAGCTCAGCTTCGGCGACCTGCCGGAAACCTCGCCGATCCTGGCCGACCCGCGCTTCCTGCTCGCCGTCGTCGCTGCGCCCGCCGGCGCACCGCTGTTCCGCTGGCAGGAAGAAGAAGGCGGCAGCCGGATCGAACGTGGCCAGTGCCTCGAGCAATGGACCGCCCAGGGCGGCCCGAACCTGTCGATCGCCCTGCCCGGCTGCGAGTTCGAGTGCCTGCTTCCGGACGCGTACTATTCGGCCTGCCGGGATGCGGACGAACGCGTGCGTCCGCACACGGTCAGAACCGCCATTCGTTATCTTTTCGACACACTTGGTGCGGCACCGCAAGAGCTGCGCGCGGTGGTCGCCGGCTTCGGCGAACGCCGTATCGACGAGTATCGCGTCGGCTTCACGCGACGTGCCAGCAACGACGTAATCTACGGCGTCGTATGGCCGCTCTACGGCCGTGAAAACGGCGACGTGTCGATCGACAGCGCGACGCTCGAAGGCGAAGCACCGATCGAAGGGCCGCTCGAGGAAATCGTGAGCCTGCTGAAGGAATGCGGCGTAACCGACGTCCGGCGGCACGCGGGCCGCTTCGAGCCCGAATACTGCGACGACTGCGGCGTGCCGCTCTACGCCGATCCGCTCGGCGAAATCGTCCACTCGGAAATGCCGGAAGACGCGTCACCCGCCCAGCCGCACTTCCACTGACCCGCAGCACTGCAGGCCCTGACGGCCTGCCCGCCTGAAGCCGCTCACGGTTCCCGCCGGAGCGGCTTTTTACTTGTCCGCCCTCCCGCCGCCCAAAATTTCATACTTTTCCTAAGCCTTTCAGCCAAGCAGACATCGTGTAAGGTCTTTGTCATCATCAGACCCAAGGCATGCCAGACGGCAGATCAATGGCTCACATTATGGAGGTTGAATATGCGGTTCCTGATGCTCAATTCAGACGCCGAACGGCGTGACGGACTGAAGGCCCTGTTGCGACAGATCGACCGTCACGCCAGCATCAACGATGCGCCCGACAGTTTTCAGGCGCGCAGGCTGCTGCGCAACCAGCGTTTCGACCTCCTCGTGATCGACTGGCTCGATGTCGGCCGGCTCAGCGAGCTTCAGGCGCTCTGCAGCGCGTGCTCGCCGACACCCGTCGCCGTCCTGGTCGACGAGACATCGCCGGAAGCCATCCAGCGCTTCTTCAACTATGGTGTTGCCGGCGTGATCCCGCACTCCACGCGACCGCACCTGATCGTGCGTGCACTCGAGATCGTGCTGCTGGGCGGGCACTACATCCCGCCGATCGCGCTCCGCCTGCTGCCTTCCACCGCCGCGGCGCGCTACGATGCCCATTTCCAGACGCTCGCCGGATCGCTTCCCCGCCGCCCGCCGAGCGGTCTCTTGTCGCCGCGGCAAGCGCAGATCATGCGCTTCGTCCACATGGGCAGCACGAACAAGATGATCGCCCGCACGCTCGGCATCAGCGAAGGTACCGTCAAGATTCACCTCGCCAGCATCTTCCAGCAGCTTGGTGCCGCCAATCGCGCCGCCGCGGTCGCGATCTACAACGGCTGGCTGTCGCCCCATCTCGAGGTGCTGCTGGCGAACCGCAGTCGCCCGCGCAAGCCGCCCACCGGCGAACACGGCCCGGTTCCGCTGCGCCCGCAACGGCATGACCGGCCATACCCGTTGCCAGCCTCGATCGACGGCGCACAAGACCTGCCGATCGCCGCCGAGCCGCCAGCGCGGTTCCGGCGCGAACGCTAGGCAAACAGTCTCGATATTGCGACGGTCGGTATGTGCGGATTCCCACCTTTGATGCTCAACGAGTAATATGGACGCATGGGTTTTCTTTTCACACCGCTTCCGCTCTGGGTTGGCATCGGTGGCTGGATCGCCGCCGTGGCCCTGCTCGCGCTCGCGATCTGGAATCGTCCCTTCGTGCGCCTGCAGGACGCCACGCTCCAGCACGTGTGGCTCGCGCTCGTGACCGCCATTGCAGTCCTCTGGGCCTCGAATGCCTGGCTCGAAGATGGCATCGTCATGCATCTGCTTGGCGCGACGCTGCTCGTCACACTGTTCGACTGGACACTCGCACTGATCGCGATGGGCGCCATCACGGCGGTTGCCGCGATCATCTTCGACGCGCCTTGGCAGGGTATTGGCCTGACCTATCTGATCTACGGCGCGCTGCCGGTCGCCGTGTCGGCGTTGCTGCAGCGCGCCGCGCTCGCATGGTTGCCACACAATCTCGCGTCGTTCATCACGGGCCAGGGATTCCTGTCGCCGGCCATTGCGATCATCGCGGTCGCCGCTGCCGCGGCCGGGGTCCAGCTCGCACTCGCGGATGGCGTGCCCGTCGTGATTCCGGCCGGCTATCTGCTGAACACTGCGCTGCTCGCACTCGGCGAAGCGTGGTTCACCGGCATGGCGACGGCACTCATCGCCGTCTATCGCCCCGCATGGGTCACGACCTTCGACGTCCGGCGCTATCGCCTCGGCGGCCCGCGCGCCTGAATGACCTGACCCACTGGCAGCGGCACCGTCATCACGTACCGGCGGTACCTCGTGCAGCGCGGCAGAATGCGACATCTACTGCCGCACAACTTTTTTACGCTAAGATTGAACTCCGGTTCTTCATCGGACATCTATACGTGCCCGATGTCTCATTCGCTCCTCACCAATAACCAGATGGACAGCTCTCCTGCGTCGCTCCGGATTTTCCGGGCGCTCGGCAAGCTGGCAGCCTGTATTGCGGGCCTGTCGCTTGCGCTTCCGACACCGGCCTTCGCCGACCTGCTCGACCAGCGCTCCGAACTGATCAACAAATTCGTCAACGAAATGCATGCCGATCCGCTCGCCGCCGATTGTGCGGCGCACGGCAGCTTCATCGCCAGTACGTCGTCGGCGTTCGACCGCGTCGACTTCGCGCCGAACGCATTCGACAGCGGCAACGCGACGATCACGCCATGGAACGACTCGTTCGATCAAGGCAAGCAGCGCGTGAAGGTCGACAATATCGTCACGGTCGACGGACTCGGCATCCACAGTGACGGCAGTGACCCGACGCCACTGAAATTCCGATGCGGCTACGTCGGTCAGCAAATGCTCGCGTTCAGCTGGAACGACCCGGTTCCGCCGCTGAAGCCGCGCGTCGAGCGCTCCTCATCCTCGGCGAAGAAATTCAAGGGCAAGTCGCACCGAGGCAAGGTCAAGGCGTCGAGCCGCACCGGCAGCAAGAAGGCCGTCGCAACGAAAAAGTCGAGCGGTCAGAAGAAGGTCGTGAAGAAGAAAGCCGCGAAGAAGTCCTGATACGGCGTCGCGACATCGACTGACGCAAAAAAGCCGGGGCATCTCATGATGCCCCGGCTTTTTTCATACGGCGACGCTACGCTTACGCGAACGTGTCGACGTGCACCAGGATCGCCGCCAGCATCGCTGCGCCAAGCGCCGCACTGCGCTCGCCGTTCCAGCCGACTCGTTCATCGGGCAGGTTCGCGTTGTCCTTGAACGGCATCTCGAGCGTCAGCGACAGGCAGCCGAACTGGTGGCCGATGTACTTCGACGCGAGCTTGAGCGCGTCCTCTTTGTATTTGCTCGCCGCATAGCCGTGCTCCGTCTGGAAGTCGGGGCTCGCGACCTTGAACGCGTCGATGAATGCGGTCTGCTCCTTGCCCTGCTGCTCGGTAAAGCTCGGCAACATCTCCGACCCGGCAACGAACACATACGGCAGATCCTCGTCGCCGTGAATGTCGAAGAACATGTCGCAGCCGATCGCATGGATCGCATCGCGCACCGCCAGCACCTCGGGGCTGCGCTCGGCATCGGGCGCCATCCACTCGCGGTTCAGGTTCGCGCCTGCCGCATTGGTGCGCAGGTTGCCATGCACGCTGCCGTCCGGGTTCATGTTCGGGACGATGTGGAACGTCACGCGATCGTACAGCTTGCGCGCAACCGGATCACCGGCCCAGTCGCCCCAACCGGCCAGCCGCTTGACGAGGCCTTCGACGAACCACTCGGCCATCGACTCGCCGGGATGCTGGCGCGCGATGATCCACACCTTCTTCTTCGGCGTGCCGTCGGTTTCCGGCGTACCGAGCGTCAGCAGCGACATCGGACGGCCTTCGACCGTGCGGCCGAGTTCGACGACGCTCGCCTGCGGCAACTGTTGAACCGCACCGAGAAATGCCGCGTGACGCTCTTCCGAGTACGGTTCGAAATACGCGTAGTAGATGCTGTCGAATTCCGGCGTATGGTCGATCGTCATCGTCTTGCCGTCGAACGTCGTCGGCACGCGGAACCAGTCGACCCGGTCATAGCTCGCCACCGCACTGTAATTGCGCCAGCCCGACGGATATGCGCATTCGGCAGCATTCTCGAACGTCATCACGCAGCGCTCGCCGCGTGCGCCCGTCAAGCGGTAGTAAAACCATTGCGCGAATTCCGACTGGTTGTCGCCACGCACGCGCAGCCGAATCGCATCGGGACTGTCGCACGACACGACGTCGATTGCGCCTGCGTCGAAATTGCTGGTGATCGAAAGGGCCATCTGTCTCTCCTTGGGCGACCGGAACAAGCGGTGTAACGCCTGCCCGGCCTCATGCATGCGCCGGCCGTCTCGTGAACGGCCGACAGGGTCACTCGCCGACTCGCCGGCGATATACGTAAGTCGAATCGTTCGACGCAGCCGCATCGAACGCATAGCCTTCCGTCGCGAAATCCTTCAGCGCCTTCGGGTCGGTAATACGGTTCTCGACGATAAAACGCGCCATCAGGCCGCGCGCCCGCTTCGCATGGAAGCTGATGATCTTGTAGCGGCCGCCCTTCCAGTCCTCGAACACCGGCGTGATGACGGGTGCGGCCAGCAGTTTCGGCTTGACCGACTTGAAGTATTCGGTCGACGCGCAGTTGACCAGCACGCGCGCCGCGCCGCTGCGCGTTTCGAGCTGTTCGTTCAGCGCCCGCGTGATGCGATCGCCCCAGAACGCATACAGATCCTTGCCGCGCGCGTTCGCGAAGCGCGTACCCATCTCGAGCCGGTACGGCTGCAGCAGATCGAGCGGACGCAACAGCCCGTACAGGCCCGACAGCACGCGCACGTGCTGCTGCGCATAGTCGAGATCGGCGGACGACAGCGATTTGGCGTCGAATCCTTCATATACATCGCCGTTGAACGCGAGCACGGCCTGCTTCGCGTTGGCCGGCGTAAAGGTCGGCGACCAGTCCGCGTAGCGCTGGAAATTCAGGCGTGCGAGCGGATCGGAGATATCCATCAGCGTCGCGATGTCCTGCGGCGAAAGCTTGCGCAGGCCGTCGATCAGTTCCGACGCGTCGTCGACGAATGCAGGCTTCGTGTAAGACTGGACGTGCGCGGGCGTATCGTAGTCGAGGGATTTGGCTGGAGAGAGAACGATTATCATATAGGCTCGCTGGCACGCCGTGCCTTGCGGTCAGACGAAAACCACCGATTGTAACGAATGACCCGCTCTCTCGCCCCCCATGCCGCACATCGCGTCGTGCTCGACTCGAACGTCTGGATCGACATCCTCGTATTCGACGACCCCGCTACGCGCCCGATCCGGGCCGCACTCGAACGCGGCACGCTGGCCGCCGTGATCGACGGCCGCTGCCTGACCGAACTCGAGTATGTGCTCGACTATCCGCAGTTCCAGTCGCGCGCTGTCGACAAGGCAGCCGCGCTCGCGACCGTCGCCCGCCTGGCGAGCCTCGTCGAGCCGCCGGCCATCGACGCCGACGCGCCGCCATTGCCGAAGTGCAAGGACCGCGACGACCAGAAGTTTCTTGAACTCGCCCGCGCCGCCCAGGCCGAGTGGCTCGTGTCGAAAGACCGCGCGCTGCTGAAGCTCGCGAAGCGTACCGCACGCGACTTCGGCTTCCGGATCGCGCAGCCCGCACCCTTTGCCGAGGCTTGCGCACTCGACGCCACGCCGGCCTGACGCACGCACCACCACCCGCTTTCGACCGTATCGATGAACGCTCCTTCAGACATGCCAACGACTCCCGTTTTCCCCTCGCGCCTGCCGAACGTCGGCACGACGATCTTCACGGTCATGAGCGCGCTTGCCGCCGAAAAAGGCGCGGTGAACCTCGGCCAGGGCTTTCCGGATTTCGACTGCGATCCGCGCATCGTCGATGCGGTTGCCGCCGCGATGCGCAACGGGCACAACCAGTATCCGCCGATGGCCGGGGTCGCGCCGCTGCGCGATGCGATCGCGGACAAGATCGCGCAGGTCTATGGCCGGCGCTACGATCCGGCGACCGAAATCACCGTGACGGCCGGCGCGACGCAGGCGTTGCTGACCGCGATCATGTGCACGGTGCATCCGGGTGATGAAGTGATCGTCGTAGAACCGACCTACGACAGCTACCTGCCGTCGATCGAACTCGCGGGCGGCAAGCCCGTGTTCGTCACGCTGGAAGCGCCCGACTACGCGATTCCGTTCGACCGTCTGGCGGCCGCCATCACGCCGAAAACGCGCATGATCCTGATCAACACGCCGCACAACCCGACGGGTACCGTGTGGCGCGAGGCGGACATGCGCAAGCTCGAGGAGATCGTGCGCGGCACCAACGTGCTGATCCTGTCCGACGAGGTCTACGAACACATGGTCTATGACGGCGCGCGCCACGAGAGCGTCGCGCGCTATCCGGAACTCGCCGCGCGCAGCTTCATCGTGTCGAGCTTCGGCAAGACCTATCACGTGACGGGCTGGAAGGTCGGCTATGTCGCAGCGCCTGCCGCGCTGACCGCGGAATTCCGCAAGGTCCACCAGTTCAACGTGTTCACGGTGAACACGCCGATGCAGATCGGGCTCGCCGATTACCTGCGCGACCCGGCGCCGTACCTGACGCTTGCCGACTTCTATCAGAAGAAGCGTGACTTCTTCCGGGCCGGCCTCGAGCGCACGCGCTTCAAGCTGCTGCCCTGCACCGGCACGTACTTCCAGTGCGTCGATTATTCGGCGATCAGCGACCTGCCGGAAGCGGAATTCTCGAAGTGGCTCACGTCGGAGATCGGCGTGGCGGCCATTCCGGTATCGGCGTTCTATCACGAGCCGCACGAATCGGGCGTCGTCCGATTCTGCTTCGCGAAGCAGGAAAGCACGCTCGCGTCCGCGCTCGAACGGCTCGCCCGCCTGTAAGTCCCGCATGGGCGGCGTCGCGCCGCCCCGCCGGCCCCGCGCTTTACGAACGTGCGCCGTTCGTCGCTTCGATATAGGCCTTCCGATCGGCCGCCACGCGCTGTGCAGCAGGCCGCTCGCCGACCTGCTTCGCGTGAGCCTTCCAGTCGATGCCCGCATCGAGCAGGAAGTCACGTCCGAACACGGCCTTCGTCGCCATTCCGATGACCGGCAGATGGATCGATGCGGCGATGTCCGCCAGGCTGAACGACCCGCCGAGCACATACGGCGAAAACTGCGTCATCTGCTTGAACGCATCGATCGCGCGTGGCAGGCGCTTCTCGACATGCGCCTTCATCCCGTCGCTGACCTTGCCGCCGAAAAACGCTTCCGTATAGACCTCACGCGCCATCCATTCGAGATACAGTTCGAGCGTTTCGACCAGTTCACGCACCTTCGCAGCCGCGAACGGGCTCGCCGGGAAAATGCCCTTCTCGGGATAGCGTGCCGCCAGGTACTCGACGATCACCTGCGACTCGAACAGCGCGCCTTCCTCCGTTTTCAGGAACGGAATCTTGCCGAGCGGCGAATCGGCGAGCTGGGCCGGATCGCTGATCGGCAAACCGCACACCGACTCCTCGAACGGAATGTCGTGTTCGAGCAGGACGAACTTCACCTTGTTGTAATAGTTGGACAACGGAATACCGCACAGCTGTAGCATCGGAGTCTCCTTCGTTGCTGGAACGCGGCCGCAACGGTGCCGGCCGCATCGGGATTCGTCGCGCTGAAAAGCACGTTCGTGCTAGTCTAAAGCAAGTTTTGCGTCCGTCACGACAACAATACATCTGCTACGGCATCGGCCGCATCCGCGCGTGCCATGCGCCCGCCGCCGTAGCCCCGCCATCCGATGGAGACACGCTCGCATGAGTGCTGAACTGCTGGCCTCGCGTCCGCCCGAGAGCGAATCGACGCTCGTCCTCACGCTATCCAATCCCGGCGCACGCAATGCGCTGCATCCCGACATGTACGCGGCCGGCATCGAAGCGCTCGCCACCGCCGAACGCGATCCCGGGATTCGCGCAGTCGTGCTCACCGGCGCCGATCGCTTCTTCTGCGCCGGCGGCAACCTGAACCGGCTGCTCGACAACCGTTCGAAGGATCCGTCCTACCAGGCCGACAGCATCGATCAGCTCGCTGCATGGGTAACGGCGATCCACGCTTCGACGAAGCCGGTGATCGCGGCGGTCGAAGGTGCCGCGGCCGGCGCGGGCTTCTCGCTCGCGCTCGCGTGCGACCTGATCGTCGCCGCGCACGATGCGAAGTTCGTGATGTCGTACGCGCGTGTCGGCCTGACGCCCGACGGAGGCGGTTCGTGGTTCATCGCGCGCGCACTGCCGCGTGCGATCGCGGCCGAGATCCTGTTCGAAGGCAAGCCTGTCGCAGCCGAACGTCTGCACACGCTCGGTGTCGTCAACCGCCTCGCCGTGCCCGGCGCGGCACTGACCGACGCGCTCGCATGGGCCGATGCGCTCGCCGGCATCTCGCCGAACGCACTCACGCGCATCAAGTCGCTGCTCGACGACGCAACGATGCAGCCGCTCGACGCGCATCTCGGCACCGAGCGCGATCATTTCGTCGCATCGCTGCATCATGCGGACGGGCTCGAAGGCATCACCGCATTTCTCGAGAAACGCCAGCCCCGCTACAAACGCTGAGCCGTCGCGCCCGCTTTCGAATGGACGCGTCGCCACCGCATCGACTCGATGCTGCACGGCGACGCCCCCGATCTCGACGACTCGGAACGACACGCAATCGCCCCCGACACCATGCAACTCGACGCGCGCGCACGACTGCGCATACGCATCGGCACGCACGGTTCCGTCGCCAGCAGCCCGCATCGATCCATGCTCTAATGACCGCCTGTCGCGGCGCTGCCGGCGCCGTTATTCGCGCATGGAACAAAGGAGTTCACGATGATCGACGTCTATAGCTGGGCGACCCCGAACGGCCACAAGGTGCACATCATGCTCGAGGAAACGGGCCTCGCCTATCGTGCCCATCCGGTCGATATCGGCGCGGGCGACCAGTTCAAGCCGGACTTCCTGAAGATCAGCCCGAACAACAAGATCCCCGCGATCGTCGATCCGGACGGCCCCGGCGGCCAGCCGATCTCACTGTTTGAATCGGGCGCGATCCTGATCTACCTCGCGGAGAAGACCGGCAAGTTCCTGCCGACCGATCCGGCCGCGCGCTATGCGACGCTCGAATGGCTGATGTTCCAGATGGGCGGTGTCGGCCCGATGCTCGGGCAGGCGCACCACTTCCGCCTGTATGCGCCGGAGAAGATCGAGTATGCGGTCAACCGCTACACGAACGAAGCGAAGCGGCTGTACAACGTGATGGACAAACGGCTCGGCGAATCCGAGTATCTCGCGGGCGACGAGTACACGATCGCGGACATTGCGACGTTCCCGTGGACGCGCTCGTGGCAGAACCAGGGTATCGTGCTCGACGAATTGCCGAACGTGAAGCGCTGGCACGAGGCGATCGCCGCGCGACCGGCCGTGCAGCGCGGCGTCGAAGTGCTCGCATCGATGCGCAAGGCGCTGCAGGACGACAAGGCACGCGAGGTGCTGTTCGGTGCGACGCAATACGCGAAGCACTGACACGCATGTGACGGACGGAGCGGCATCCGTGCATGCCGCTCCTCGCTTCAGAAGTAATGCAGCGTGATGAATTCCGCCGCGCAAACCGGCAGTGGCGCGTCGGGACGCTCGACCTGCATCGTCACCGACCACGTCACCTGCAGACCGCCTTTCGCGGCCTCGGCGGTTTCCTTTACCGCAAACAGCGCGCGCACACGTGCGCCGACCGGCACCGGCTTCAGGAACCGCACGCGGTTCAGTCCGTAGTTCACGCCCATCTTCTGCTCGAAACGCATCGCGTCGGCCATCAACGCCGGAATCAGCGACAGCGTCAGGAACCCGTGCGCGATCGGGCCGCCGAACGGCGACTCGCGCCGCGCGCGTTCGGGATCGACGTGAATCCATTGATGATCGCCGGTCGCATCGGCAAAGCCATCGACACGACGCTGGTCGATCGCGATCCAGCCGCTCGCGAGCGGCTCTGCGCCGACACGCGCCTGCAGCGCCTGTGCCGATGCGATCAGCGGCAAGGTCACGTCGGTCATGCTTGCTTGCCTCCCGGATGGCGCAGCCCGAAGATCACCTTGGTATGCACGGTGATCACCGTCTCACCGGCACCGTTCACGCCGACCCACTCCGTCGACACGATGCCGCGGTCGGGCTTGCTCTCCGACACGCGCTTGTCGTGGACCTTCTGATACATCGTGATCGTGTCGCCGGCGCGCACCGGCTTGAGCCAGCGGATCGAGTCGATGCCCGGCGAGCCCATGCTCGTCGAGTCCGACCCGAGCTTCTTGATGAGCAGGCTCATGAACACCGAACACGTATGCCAGCCGCTCGCGACGAGCCCGCCGAAATGCGATGCTTTCCCGGCTTCTTCGTCGAGGTGGAACGGCTGCGGGTCGTAGCGTTGCGCGAACGTCTTGATGTCGTCCGGTTCGAACGTGTAACGGCCCACTTCGGTGGTGCTGCCCACCACCAGGTCTTCGTAACTGATACCCACTGGGTGTCTCCTTGTCTGGCGCGCTCGCGCGTCGCCGTCACGCTGCGTCGGCCTGCGCGAAATCGGGCAGCGCCGCGATGCGGGCAAGATGATGATCGGTGTCGCCGAGCGTCGTCTCGATGATCGTCAGCCGCTTGAACAGGTGCGCTGCGGCGACCTCGTTGGTCACGCCCATGCCGCCGTGCAGTTGAACGGCCTGCTGGCCGACGAAGCGCGCGGCGGCGCCGACACGCGCTTTCGCGGCCGACACGGCCTTGCGCCGCGCATCGGCATCGCCGCTCGCGTAGCGCACGGCTGCCAGGTAAGTCAGCGAACGCGCCTGCTCGGCATGGATCAGCATGTCGACCATCCGGTGCTGCAGCGCCTGGAAACGCGCGATCGGCACGCCGAACTGCTCGCGCGTCTTCGTGTATTCGACCGTCGCGCGATTCAGTTCGTCGAGCGTACCGACCGCTTCCGCACACAGCAGGAACGTCGCGTAATCGGCAACCTGCTCGAGGGCAGCGGCGTCGCGCGCACCGCCCGTCAGCAGTCGCGCCGGCGTTTCGTTGAGCTCGATCGTCGCGGCACGCTGTCCGTCGATCGTCCGGTAGTCGACCACCTTCGCATTCGCGGCATCCCGTTCGACGACGAAGAGGCCAATGCCGCCGCCGTCGACGCGCGCGGGCACGATCCACGCATCCGCCTGTGCACCATGCTGAACGACCGACTTCGTGCCGGTCAGCCGGACCGTGCCGCCCTGCTCGTGCGCATGGGTATCGAGTTCGAACAGGTCGTAGCGCGCATGCGGTTCGTGGAACGCGACTGCCACGCGCTTCTGCCCCTGCGCGACTGCCTCCAGCAGCGCGGCGTCCTCACCGGCGCCGGAGCCGGCGATGCGCAAGGCCTCGACGCCCACCGCCGTTGCCCAGTACGGCTCGATCACGAGCGCGCGGCCGAGCTCCTGCATCACGACCAGCATGTCGACCGGGCCACCGCCGAAACCGCCCTGTGCGTCCGGCACGGGCAGCGCGGTCAGCCCCAGCTCGGCGAACGCGCTCCATTGCGTGTCCGACACGCCCGCGTCACCGCGCACGATCGCCTGGCGTGCTTCGAAACCGTACTGCTCGCCGAGATAACGGCGCAGCGCGTCGGCAAACTGCTGCTGCTCATCGGTAAAGCTGAAATCCATGGTTGTCTCCGTTCCCTGATCACAGCCCCAGAATCATCTGCGCGATGATGTTCTTCTGGATCTCGTTCGAACCGCCGTAGATCGACGTCTTCCGGTAATTGAAGTAGTACGCGGCAAGCGGTGCCGCATCGTCGTCGCCCGCAATGCTGTGCTCGCGCTGGCCGTCGAGGAACGGTACGTCGAACGGTGCGGCGAGCGGGCCGATCGCATCGACCATCAGCTCGGTGAGCGCCTGCTGCACTTCCGTGCCCTTGATCTTCAGCATCGACGCCTCGGGGCCCGGCCCCTTGCCGCTCGTCTCTCGGCTGACGACGCGCAGCACCGTCACTTCAAGCGCCATCAGCTCGACCTCGAGCGCCGCGACCTTCGCGGCGAACACGGGATCGGCGAGCAACGGCTTGCCGTTCTTGCGCTGGTTCGACGCCACGCGCTTCAGGAACGCGAGCTCGCGCTTCGACGCGCCGACGCGCGCGATGCCGGTGCGCTCATGGCCAAGCAGGTATTTCGCGTAGGTCCAGCCGCGATTCTCGTCGCCGACGAGATTCTCGACCGGCACCTTCACGTCCTCGAAGAACACCTCGTTGACCTCGTGGTCCTCGTCGAGCATGACGATCGGGCGCACCGTGATGCCGGGTGTCTTCATGTCGATCAACAGGAACGAGATCCCCTCCTGTTTCTTCGCGGCCGGATCGGTGCGCACGAGGCAGAACATCATGTCGGCGTACTGGCCGAGCGTCGTCCAGGTCTTCTGGCCATTGACGATGTAGTGGTCGCCATGACGCTCGGCGCGCGTGCGCAACGATGCGAGATCGGATCCCGAACCCGGCTCCGAGTAGCCCTGGCACCACCAGTCCGAGCCATCGAGAATGCGCGGCAGATAATGACGTTTCTGCGCTTCGCTGCCGTATTTCATCAACACCGGCGCGACCATCGATACGCCGAACGGCAGCACGGTCGGCGCGCCGATCCGTGCGCACTCCTCATCCCAGATGTGCCGCTGCGTCGCGTTCCAGCCCGGGCCGCCATATTCGACCGGCCAGGCGGGCGCGGACCAGCCGCGCTGGCCGAGAATCCGGTGCCAGCTCGCGAAATCCTCGCGGTCGAGTCGTTTGTGATCGAGTACTTTGGCGCGCAGTGCGTGAGGCAAGTTGGCCTCAAGCCAGGCGCGAACGTCGACGCGGAACGCGTCGTCCGAGGGGGAATAATCCAGATCCATGCGCAGTGTCTCCTGTCCGCAGCCATCCGGCCCGACGAAGACTCACTGCATACGTTATTGCAGCGGTTCTTTCAACGCGGCAGGAATCGGCAGCGGCATCACGTCGATGCCTTCTTCGGCCAAGGATTGCGCATCTTCGGGCGTCGTGACGCCACGAATGCTGCGTGCCGGCGCCTCGTTGTAATGGATGCGCCGCGCTTCCTCAGCGAAGCGCTCGCCCACATTCTCGGTTTTCTCCAGCACCTCGCGCAGCGCACGCATCACCTGCGCCTGCAGTGCACGCGGATCGGCCGGCTGCGCCTGCGTCGCGCCCGACAGGTTCAGGCGCGGCGCCGACGGCAGACGGTTGACCTCGGTCGTTCCGCACACCGGGCATTCGACCAGCTTGCGGGACAACTGCGCTTCGAATTCATCGGCGGAAGCGAACCAGCCTTCGAACCGATGACCGTGCGGGCACTGTAAATCGAGGACCTTCATGCTGAATCAGGGCGTGTGACGAGTGTAGCGCAAAAAGCGGTTTTGTGAACGGTCGTGCTAAAAATTGGACGCGCGACGCGGAGGCGTCGCGTCATCGGATTGTAACGCGGCGCCCCACCCGCCGCTGACGCCGCACTCAGGGCGTCAGGACCGGCCCGAGCGGCCACGTGCCGGACAGCACCTTGTCGAGCCACATCGTACCGATGATCGTCTTCACGTCGGAGATCTGGCCCGTGCGCACCCATTCCTGCAGATCGGCTTGCGTCGCGGTGAAGGTTTCGAGGAATTCGCCTTCATCGAGCTTGCGCTCGCCGGCCGTCAGCCCGCGCGCCAGGTACAGGTCGATGAATTCGGTCGAATAGGAAATGATCGGGTGAATCCGGGCCAGGAATACGTACTCGCGTGCGGTGTAACCCGTTTCCTCGCGCAGTTCGCGCACCGCGCACGCGAGCGCGCCTTCGTTCGGATCCAGCTTGCCGGCCGGGAACTCGGCCATCACCTTGCCGATCGGGTAGCGATACTGGCTTTCCATCAGCACGCGGCCGTCGTCGAACAGCGGGATCACCATCACCGCGCCCGGATGCTGGACGTATTCGCGCGTGGCCTGCTTGCCGTCCGGCAGACGGACGGTATCGCGCTTGAGCTTGAGGAACGCACCTTCGAAGATCGCCTCGCTTTCGAGGCAGGTTTCGGTCAGTGCGGCGTCGTGATTGGGTAGTTCGGCCATCGGCGGCTCCAAAATTGAGCGCGACGGCCGAAGCCGTCAGCGTCGTTTGACGAGATACTGGAACGTGAAGCCGGGAAACGCGAACACGACGAACAAACTGAACGTGATCGCGTAGAACTGCCAGCCCTGTTCGAAGCGGTTGCCGGCGCGCGACTCGAGCCAGAAGCCGAGCGCGCCAACGATGAAGTACAGCACGATCAGCTCGCCGATCCGTACCCACCCGCTCTTCTTCGTCGCACCGAACGGCACGACGGCGAAGAGGCGTTGGTTCAGGAACGGCAGGTTGGCGCAGACAAGCGCCAACAGCACGATAAACCAGCCGGCTGCCGACATTACAGCGGCAACGTGTGACGAATTGCCTGCAGGCAAGCCGTCAGCAGCGGGCTCGGGATCAGGCCGAGCACGACGACCGCGAGGCCGTTCAGCACGAGGATCGTGCGCTTGCAGAAATCGCCCGAGATCGGCGTCACATCCTGCGGTGCATCGAAGTACATCAGCTTCACGATGCGCAGGTAGTAGAACGCGCCGAACAGCGACGTGATCACGGCCAGCACGGCCAGCCACGTGAGGCCCGCGTTGACGGTCGCCTCGAGCACGGCGAGCTTCGCGTAGAAGCCGACGGTCGGCGGGATACCTGCCAGCGAGAACATCATGACCATCATCACGAACGCGAACACCGGGCTGCGCTTGTTGAGGCCCTTGAAGTCGTCGATCGTTTCGGCTTCGAAATCGCGGCGCGCGAGCAGCATCACCACGCCGAACGAGCCGAGCGTCGTGATCAGGTAGACGATCGCGTAGAACATCGCCGAGCTGTATGCATTCGCCGGTGCCGCCGCGTCGCCCTTCACGATACCCGCGAGCAGGCCGAGCAGCACGAAGCCCATGTTCGAGATCGCCGAGTACGCGAGCATCCGCTTGATGTTGCGCTGGACGATACCGGTGATGTTACCGACGATCAGCGACAGCGCAGCGAGGATCACGAGCGCGGTTTGCCAGTTCTGTGCGAGCGGCAGCAGGCCCATCACCAGGAAACGCAGACCCCACGCGAACGCGGCAACCTTCGGGCCGCCGCCGACGAACAGCGTCATCGCGGTCGGTGCGCCTTGATAGACGTCCGGCACCCACATGTGGAACGGCACGGCGCCGAGCTTGAACGCGATACCGGCGACGATGAAGACCACGCCGAACATCAGCACGGCTGCGTCGGTGTTGCCGCCGACCGCCTTGTACACCTCGCCCAGCTCGAGCGAGCCGGTCGCACCGTAGAGCATCGAGATGCCGTACAGCACGAAGCCCGACGCGAGCGCGCCCAGCACGTAGTACTTCATCGCGGCTTCGCTCGACTGTGCAGCGTCACGGCGCAGCGCGATGACGGCGTACAGCGACAGCGACATCAGTTCGAGACCGAGGTACAGCGTCAGGAAGTTGTTGCCCGACACCATGACCAGCTGACCGAGCAGCGAGAACATGCCGAGCAGGAACACGTCGCCGCGGAACATGTCGCGATCTTCGAGGTACTTGCGCGAATAGACGAGCGAGACCGCGAAACCGAACGACACGACCGCCTTCATCATGCTCGCGAACGAGTCGACGACGATCATCTTCGAGAAGAAGTAGTACTGCTGCGGGTCGAGCGCCTGCACCGCGAACCACACGCCGGCAACGACCGACGATACGACCGCGATCAGATAAGTCAGACGGCGGCCGGAAGCACCGGTAAAGGTGTCGTTCAGCCATGCGACGACGATGGCGGCCATCACCAGCGCGTCAGGCAACAGGACATTCATAGGAGCGTTCATGATCTTGAGTTCCTCCGCTCGCGATTACTGGGCCAGCGGCAGCTTCGACTGCGCGACATGGGAGAGGAGGTTTTCCACGGAAACGTGCATCACGTCGGTGAAAGGCTTCGGATACAGGCCCATCAGCATCGTGAACGCGGCGAGCACGGCCAGCATCACGAATTCGCGACGGCCGATGTCCTTCAGCTTGGCAACGTGATCGTTCGCAACCGCGCCGAAGTACACGCGCTTGTACATCCACAGCGTGTAAGCAGCACCGAGGATCAGCGTGAATGCCGCACCGAATGCGATCCAGAAGTTGTACTGGACGGCAGCGAGAATCACCATGAACTCGCCGACGAAACCCGACGTGCCCGGCAGGCCGCAGTTGGCCATCGAGAACAGCATCGCGAAGGCCGCGAACTTCGGCATCACGTTGACGACACCACCGTAATCGGCGATCTGGCGCGAGTGCACGCGGTCGTACAGCACGCCGATGCAGAGGAACATCGCACCCGACACGAAGCCGTGCGAGATCATCTGGATGATCGCGCCTTCGACGCCGAGCTGGTTGAAGATGAAGAAGCCGAGCGTGACGAAGCCCATGTGCGCGATCGACGAATACGCGACCAGCTTCTTCATGTCGGACTGCACCATCGCGACGAGGCCGATGTAGATCACCGCGATCAGCGACAGCGTGATCACGACGGGTGCCAGGAAATGGCTCGCGTCAGGCGTGATCGGCAGCGAGAAGCGCAGGAAACCGTATGCGCCGAGCTTCAGCATGATCGCAGCCAGCACGACCGAGCCGCCCGTCGGCGCTTCCACGTGCGCATCCGGCAGCCAGGTGTGGACCGGCCACATCGGCACCTTCACCGCAAACGCGAGGAAGAAGGCAATGAACAACAGTATCTGCGGCGTCATCGCGATCTTCGCGTTCTGCCACGTCGCGAGGTCGAACGAATGCGTTTCCGTGTACAGGTAGATCAGTGCGACCAGCATCAGCAGCGAGCCGGCCAGCGTGTACAGGAAGAACTTGAATGCTGCATACACGCGGTTCGGGCCGCCCCACACGCCGATGATGATGTACATCGGGATCAGGGTCGCTTCGAAGAACACGTAGAACAGCAGGCCGTCGGCCGCCGAGAAGACGCCGATCATGATCCCGGACAGGATCAGGAACGCCGCGAGGTACTGCGCGACGTTCTCGGTGATCACTTCCCATGCGGCGATCACGACGATCACCGTGATCAGCGCGGTCAGCACGACGAACCACATCGAGATGCCGTCGACGCCGAGGTGATACGCGATGTCGAAGCGTTCGATCCAGGTCGAGTTCTCGACGAACTGCAGCGCAGCCGTGCTCGAATCGAAGCCCGTGATCAACGGGATCGTGACCGCCAGGCCGAGCAGCGAACCGATCAGCGCAATCCAGCGGGCCGTCCCCGGATTTTTATCGTTACCCACCGCGAGCACGAGGAGGCCGAAAACGATCGGCAGCCAGATCGCGGTACTGAGAATCGGAAAAGCGTGCATTAAGTTGTCCCCCGCCTTATTTGCCGCCGAGCGTTACAAACAGGGTCAGGAGCCCCAGCATGCCGATGATCATGGCGAACGCGTAGTGATAGATGTAACCGGATTGGAGGAAGCGGATCACGCTGGCGAACCAGCCAATGAACCGGGCGCTGCCGTTGACGAGGCCGTCGATCACCACGACGTCACCCTCCTTCCACAGGCCGCGGCCGATCGCCACCGAACCGCGGGCGAACACCACTTCGTTGATCTTGTCCATGTAGTACTTGTTGTCCAGCAGCGTGTAGATCGGGCCGAACGCGCGGCGGATCGACGCCGGCAGTTCCGGACGCTTCAGGTACAGGAACCACGCGACAACGACACCGGCGAGTGCGAGCCAGACCGGCAGGCCCGACACCGAGTGCAGGCCCATGCCCACCCAGCCGTGGAACTCTTCGGCCATCTCGGCCAGTGCCGGATGGTTTTCGCCGATGAAGATCACCTTGTCGAATGCAACGCCGTGCTGGAAGAAGTCACCGAACAGCATCGGGCTGATCGCGAACGCACCGATGATGACCGACGGGATCGCCAGCAGGACCAGCGGCACCCACACGACCCACGGGGTCTCGTGCGGCTCGTGCGCGTGGTCGTCATGACCATGGCCATGGCCGTGATCGTCGTGGCCGTGTGCAGCCGCCATGCCCATCGGCGATTCCGGATGCTTCGGCTTGCGGAAGCGCTCTTCGCCGTGGAACACCAGGAAGTACATGCGGAACGAGTACAGCGCCGTGACGAACACGCTCGCGACCACCGCGAAGTAGGCGAAGCCCGAACCCGGCAGGTGCGACAGCTTCACTGCGTCGATGATCGAGTCCTTCGAGTAGAAGCCCGAGAAGAACGGCGTGCCGATCAGCGCGAGCGAACCGACGAGCGACGTGATCCACGTGATCGGCATGTACTTGCGCAGGCCGCCCATGTTGCGCATGTCCTGGTCGTGGTGCATGCCCATGATGACCGAGCCGGCGCCGAGGAACAGCAGCGCCTTGAAGAACGCGTGCGTCATCAGGTGGAACACGGCGACCGGGTAAGCGGACACGCCGAGCGCGACGGTCATGTAGCCGAGCTGCGACAGCGTCGAGTACGCGACCACACGCTTGATGTCGTTCTGGACGATGCCGAGGAAGCCCATGAAGAGCGCCGTGATCGCGCCGATCACCGTGATGAACGACAGCGCGGTATCCGACAGTTCGAACAGCGGCGACATGCGCGACACCATGAAGATGCCGGCGGTCACCATCGTCGCCGCGTGAATGAGCGCGGAGATCGGGGTCGGGCCTTCCATCGAGTCCGGCAGCCACACGTGCAGCGGGAACTGTGCCGACTTACCCATCGCGCCGATGAACAGGCAGATACAGGCCACGGTCAGCAGGCCCCAGTCGGTGCCCGGGAAGTGCAGGCTCGCGAGTTCCGCGCGTTTCGCAAACACTTCGCCGTAGTTCATCGAACCCGCGAATGCGAGCAGCAGGCCGATGCCGAGCAGGAAGCCGAAGTCGCCCACGCGGTTCACGAGGAACGCCTTCATGTTCGCGTAGATCGCGCTCTCACGCGTGAAGTAGAAGCCGATCAGCAGGTACGACACCAGACCCACCGCTTCCCAGCCGAAGAACAGCTGCAGGAAGTTGTTGCTCATCACGAGCATCAGCATCGAGAACGTGAACAGCGAGATGTACGAGAAGAAGCGCTGGTAGCCGTCTTCTTCCGCCATGTAGCCGATCGTGTACACGTGCACCATCAGCGAGACGAAGGTCACGACGACCATCATCATCGCGGTCAGCGAATCGACGAGGAAGCCGACTTCGAGCTTCAGCGAACCGACGTTCATCCATTCGTAGACGGTCGCGTTGAAGCTTGCGCCGCCCATCACGTCGAAGAAGACTTTCGCCGACAGGAGGAACGCGATCATTACGCCGAGGATCGTGATCCGGTGTGCGCCCTTGCGCCCGACTGCGTTCCCGAACAGCCCCGCAATCAGCGAGCCGGCCAGCGGAGCGAGCGGAATCGCCAGCAGCAGGTTTTCATTGAGTGTCGTTGACATAACAGCGTTGCCTGAAATTAACCTTTGAGCTGATCGAGATCCTCGACATTGATCGTGTCGAGCTTACGGAACAGGGTCACCAGAATCGCGAGGCCGATCGCGGCTTCCGCTGCGGCGACCGTCAGCACGAAGAACACGAAAATCTGGCCGTGCACATCGCCGAGGTAATGCGAAAACGCGACGAAGTTGGTGTTCACCGCCAGCAGCATCAGTTCGATCGACATCAGGATGATGATGACGTTGCGGCGGTTCAGGAAGATCCCGACGATCGCGATCGCAAAAAGGATCGCGCCGAGTACGAGGTAGTGAGCCAGAGTCAGCATGGTTTTCTTTTCCTCCGCTTAGCCGTTGGTGCTCGAACCGGCTTCGCTCTGCGCCGTTTCCGGCTGCGGCTTTTCCGCTTCCATCTTCACGAGGCGCACGCGGTCGTTGCGGCGCACCTTGACCTGATCCGACACGCGCTGGCGCTTGCTGTCCTTGCCCTTGCGCTCGGTCAGCCCGATTGCGGCAATGATCGCGACCAGCAGCACGAGGCCGGCGATTTCAAACGCGAAGATGTAGTCGGTGTAGATCACCTTGCCGATCAGTCGCGTGTTCGACCACTTGGCCATCTCGCCCGTCGCCATCGCGTGCACCGTCTGCGTGTCGCCGTAGCCGCGCCACAGGATCAGCGCGGTTTCGATCACGATGATCGCGCCGACCACGGTCGCCATCGGGACGAAGCGTTTGAAGTCGCGACGCAGGTAGTCGATGTTGATGTCCAGCATCATCACGACGAACAGGAACAGCACCATCACGGCGCCCACGTAGACCAGCACCAGCAGGATCGCGAGGAACTCCGCTTCCAGCAGCATCCAGATCGCGGCGGCGTTGAAGAACGCCAGCACAAGGAAAAGCGCAGACGCCACCGGGTTGCGCGAAGTGATCACCTTCAGCCCTGATACCACCAGGAGCAGCGCGAAGATGTAGAACAGTACGGTCGTGAATTCCATGATTACCGGTTCATCGTTAGGCCATAGTCAGGCGCGGCTTGCGGGACGCTCTTGCGAGCCGCACCCGTCGCGGCGGCTCGGCCCGTGCTTCGGGCCGGCACTGCAAACACAATCAACGATACGGCGCGTCGGCAGCCTTCGCCGCTGCGATGTCCTTCTCGTAGCGATCGCCCACTGCGAGCAGCATTTCCTTCGTGAAATACAGGTCGCCGCGCTTTTCGCCGTGGTACTCGAGAATCTGCGTCTCGACGATCGAATCGACCGGGCAGCTCTCTTCGCAGAAACCGCAGAAGATGCACTTCGTCAGGTCGATGTCGTAGCGCGTCGTGCGGCGCGTGTTGTCCGCGCGCGTTTCCGATTCGATCGTGATCGCCATCGCGGGGCACACGGCCTCGCACAGCTTGCACGCGATGCAGCGCTCTTCGCCGTTTTCGTAGCGGCGCAGTGCATGCAGCCCGCGGAAACGCGGCGAAATCGGCGTCTTTTCTTCCGGGAACTGCACGGTGACCTTGCGCTTGAACGTGTAACGGCCGGTCAGCGCGAGCCCCTGCAGCAGCTCGGTCAGGAAGAAGGTCTTAAAGAAGTGTTGGATTGCGCTCATGATTTCGTCCGATTACTTCACCCAGATGTTGAGCGGCGACATCATCCAGAAGCCGACCACGACCACCCAGACCACCGTGACGGGCAGGAACACCTTCCAGCCCAAGCGCATGATCTGGTCGTAACGGAAACGCGGGAACGTCGCGCGAACCCAGATGAACACCGACAGCAGCGCGAATATCTTCAGCACCAGCCAGAAGATGCCCGGAATGAACGACAGGAATTCGAACGGTGCATCCCAGCCGCCGAGGAACAGCGTCGCAGTCAGCGCCGAGATCACGATCATGTTGATGTACTCGGCGAGGAAGAACAGCGCGAACGCCATACCCGAGTAATCGATCATGTGACCCGCGACGATTTCCGACTCCCCTTCCACCACGTCGAACGGGTGGCGGTTCGTTTCGGCGATGCCCGAGATGAAGTACACGACGAACGCCGGCAGCAGCGGCAGCCAGTTCCACGACAGGAAGTTCACGCCGTGGCCAGCGAAGAAGCCGTGTTGCTGCGAGCCGACGATTTCCGACATGTTCAGGCTGCCGGCCGTCATCAGCACGAGCACCAGCGCGAAGCCCATCGAGATTTCGTACGAGACCATCTGCGCCGCGGCGCGCATCGCACCGAGAAATGCGTACTTCGAGTTCGACGCCCAGCCGGCGAGAATCACCGCGTACACGCCGATCGACGAGATCGCCATCGCGTACAGCAGGCCCGCGTTGATGTCCGCGAGCACGGCCTTGGCCTGGAACGGGATCACCGCCCACACGGCGAACGCCGGCACGACGGTCATCACCGGCGCGATCAGGTACAGCCAGCGGCTGGCGGCGCTCGGCTGAATGACTTCCTTCAGCAGCAGCTTCAGCACGTCGGCGATCGGCTGCAGCAGGCCGCCGGGGCCGACGCGGTTCGGGCCGAGACGCACGTGCATCCAGCCGATCAGCTTGCGTTCCCACAGAATCAGGTACGCGACGCACAGCAGGATGACGACGGAGACGACGAGGATGCGCACGACTGCCCACACCGTCGGCCACGCGAAGCCGAGAAGCTGGGACCCGCCCGCGTTGATCGTATCGAACAAGCTCATTTACGCCTTCTCCACCACCAGTTCACCGGACAGGCTACCGAGCGCTGCGCCGGCAGGCGTCGCCGCCGACACGCGAACGACGGTCTCCGCAAGATTCGCGTCGCGCACGGCCGGCAACTGCACCGCACGCTCGCCCTGGCGCACGCGCACCGCGTCGCCTTCCTTCAAGCCCAGCTTGTCGAACAGCGCGGCCGGCAGGGCTGCGGCATTCGCCGCCTTCGCAGCGGCCGTCAGGTGCAGTGCACCTGCGCGGCGCACGAGTGCGTCGGCGTGATAGATCGGCACATCGGCCAGGCGCTCGAACCCGCCGTTCGCGGCATTCGCCGCGACGCGCACCGGCGCGACCGACGTCTGGTTCGACAGGCGACCCGCGACGCCGGCGTCGCCGAGCGCTGCGAGACGCACTTCTTCCGAGGTCTCGTATTCGAAGTTCGGCAGACCGAGCAGGCTGCCGAGCACGCGCAGCACCTTCCAGCCCGGACGCGTGTCGCCGAGCGGGCGCACGACGCCGTTGAAGCTCTGCACGGTGCCTTCCGCATTCACGTACGTGCCGGCCGTTTCCGTGAACGGCGCAACCGGCAGCAGCACGTCGGCGTAGTCGAGGCCGTGCTTGAACGGCGACATCACGACGACCATCTCAGCCTGGTTCAGTGCGGCAAGCGCCTGTGCCGGATCGGCGGTGTCGAATTCCGGTTCGACGTTCAGCAGCACGTAGCCCTTGCGCGGCTGCGCGAACGCTTCGCGTGCGTTCAGGCCGCCTTCGCCCGGCAGTGCGCCGACGACGTGCGCACCGACCGTGTTCGCCGCTTCCGTCAGGAAGCCGAACGTGGCGCCGGTGTTGTCGGCGATCCACTTGGCGACCGCGTGCAGCTTGGCGAATTCCGGATGGCGGACCGCGACGTTGCCGAGCAGCACTGCGCGGCGTTCGCCGTTCGCGAGCGACTGGGCGACAGCCTGTGCAGCCGGCGATGCCGTGACGCCCGCGAGCGTGTCGGGCAGCGCGACGCCGCGCAGTTGCGCGACGGCCGCGGCGATACCGGCCAGCTCGTCGAGCCATGCGGACGGCGCAGCAACGATGCGTTGCGCGGTCGGGATCAGCGCGTCGTCACCGGTTGCGTGCAGGAAGTGCAGCTTCGCGCCGTTCTTCGCGGCCTGACGCAGGCGGGCGGCGAACAGCGGGTGGTCGCGGCGCAGGAACGAACCGACGACGAACGCGGCGTCCACGTTCGACAGGTCGGCGATCGGCATGCCGAGCCACGGCGCGCCCTGGACCGGCGCCGAGAAATCCTGCTGGCGCAGACGGAAGTCGACGTTCGGCGTCTTCAGTTCGTTGGCGAGCTGCTTCACGAGGAACAGCTCTTCAGCGGTGCTGTGCGCGCTCGCGAGCATCGCCAGCGCGTTCGCGCCGTGATCCGCAGCGATGCCCTTCAGGCCCTTCGCGACGTATTCGAGTGCGGTCTGCCAGTCGGTTTCGATCCACTGGCCACCCTGCTTCAGCATCGGCTTCGTCAGGCGCTCTTCGCTGTTGAGGCCTTCATACGAGAAGCGATCCTTGTCCGAGATCCAGCATTCGTTGACGGATTCGTTCTCGAACGGCAGCACGCGCATCACGCGGTTGTTCTTCACTTGCACGACGAGGTTCGCACCGACGGAATCGTGCGGGCTCACCGACTTGCGGCGCGACAGTTCCCACGTCCGGGCGCTGTAGCGGAACGGCTTGCTGGTCAGCGCGCCGACCGGGCACAGGTCGATCATGTTGCCCGACATTTCGGAATCGACCGTCTTGCCGACGAACGTCGTGATTTCCGAGTGCTCGCCGCGGCCCAGCATGCCGAACTCCATCACGCCGGCGATTTCCTGACCGAAGCGGACGCAGCGCGTGCAGTGGATGCAGCGCGACATTTCTTCCATCGAGATCAGCGGGCCCACGTTCTTGTGGAACACCACGCGCTTCTCTTCCGCGTAGCGCGACGACGACTTGCCGTAACCGACCGCCAGATCCTGCAGCTGGCATTCGCCGCCCTGATCGCAGATCGGGCAGTCGAGCGGGTGGTTGATGAGGAGGAATTCCATCACCGACTGCTGCGCCTTCACGGCCTTGTCGGATTGCGTATGGACGATCATGCCGGCCGACACGGGGGTCGCACAGGCAGGCACGGCCTTCGGCATCTTCTCGACTTCGACGAGACACATCCGGCAGTTGGCCGCAACCGACAGTTTCTTGTGATAGCAGAAGTGAGGAATGTACTTATCCGCCTTGTGCGCAGCCTGGATCACCATGCTGCCTTCGGGCACCTCGACCTTCTTGCCGTCTATTTCAAGTTCAACCATGATGGTGAATGGTCCTTAACCTATTTCCGCCCGTTCGCGCCTTCGCCCGACCGTGCGCTCAAATTCCGCAACCGGGTACGCTTCAGGCTGCCGCCGCGTGCGCGTGGCCGCCGACCATGCAGTGCTTGTGCTCGACGTGGTACGCGAATTCGTCCCAGTAGTGCTTGAGCATCCCGCGTACCGGCATCGCCGCCGCATCGCCGAGTGCACAGATCGTGCGGCCCATGATGTTCTCGGCAACCGAGTTCAGCAGGTCCAGATCTTCCTGGCGCCCTTCGCCGTGCTCGATACGATTCACGACGCGATACAGCCAGCCGGTGCCTTCACGGCACGGCGTGCACTGGCCGCACGATTCCTCGTAGTAGAAGTACGACAGGCGCAGCAGCGAGCGCACCATGCAGCGCGTCTCGTCCATCACGATCACCGCGCCGGAACCGAGCATCGAGCCCGCCTTCGCGATCGAATCGTAGTCGAGATCCGTCTGCATCATGATGTCGCCCGGGATCACCGGTGCCGACGAACCGCCCGGAATCACGGCCTTGATCTTCTTGCCGCCGCGCATCCCGCCGGCGAGCTCCATCAGCGTCGCGAACGGCGTGCCGAGCGGCACTTCGTAGTTGCCCGGACGCTCGACGTCGCCCGACACCGAGAAAATCTTCGTGCCACCGTTGTTCGGCTTGCCGATCTCGAGGTAATTCTGCGGCCCGATGGACAGCAGGAACGGCACCGCGGCGAACGTCTCGGTGTTGTTGATCGTGGTGGGCTTGCCGTACACGCCGAAGCTCGCCGGGAACGGCGGCTTGAAGCGCGGCTGGCCCTTCTTGCCTTCGAGCGACTCGAGCAGTGCCGTTTCTTCGCCGCAGATGTACGCGCCGTAACCGTGGTGCGCGTGCAGCTGGAAGGAGAATTCCGAGCCCATGATGTTGTCGCCGAGGAACCCGGCAGCGCGCGCTTCATCGAGCGCGGCTTCGAAGCGTCGATACACTTCGAAGATTTCGCCGTGGATGTAGTTGTAGCCGACGGTGATGCCCATCGCGTACGCGCCGATGGCCATGCCTTCGATCAGCGCATGCGGGTTCCAGCGCAGGATGTCGCGATCCTTGAACGTGCCCGGTTCGCCTTCGTCCGAGTTGCAGACGAGGTACTTCTGCCCCGGGAACTGGCGCGGCATGAAGCTCCACTTCAGGCCGGTCGGGAAGCCCGCACCGCCCCGGCCACGCAGGCCCGACGCCTTGACGTCGGCGATCACCTGCTCGGGCGAAATCTTTTCTTCGAGAATGCGGCGCAGCTGCTTGTAGCCGCCGCGCGCGACGTAATCTTCGAGATGCCAGTTCTCGCCGTTCAGACCAGCGAGGATCAGCGGTTTGATGTGACGGTCGTGGAGGGACGTCATTTCGAGAGCTCCTCAAGCAGCTGGTCGATCTTCTCGCGGCTCATGAAGCTGCACATTCTGTGGTTGTTCACCAGCAGCACCGGTGCATCGCCGCACGAGCCCATGCATTCGCCTTCCTTCAGCGTGAACTTGCCGTCGGGCGTGGTCTCGCCGAAGCCGATGCCCAGCTTCTGTTTCAGGTAGTCGGCAGTCGCTTCCGCGCCGCCGTGCGGGCCAAGCTGGCACGGCAGGTTCGTACAGAGCGTGATCTTGTGCTTGCCGACCGGGTTGAGCTCGTACATCGTGTAGAACGTCGCGACTTCCTGCACGGCAACGGCCGGCATGCCGAGATAGTCCGCAACGAACTGCATCAGTTCGGGCGACAGCCAGCCGTGCTCTTCCTGAGCAACGGCCAACGCCGACATCACGGCGGACTGTTTCTGATCGGCGGGATACTTCGTCAACGCTCGATCGATTTCCTTCAGGCCTTCAGCTGAGATCATTTTCAGACACGACTCTTTCAATTCCTACCGAACGAACAACCTGCCGCACATTGGGGTGCATGGACGGCAGACCTGGCGCTCACTGTTGACAGCTTGCGAAGCCGCGCCGGTTCAGCGCGCATCGCGTGTGACTTGCTGCTCGCCGCCCGCTCGCGCGGGCGGCGCTAACCATTAGCGATCGATTTCGCCGAACACGATGTCCTGCGTACCGATGATCGTGACGGCATCGGCGATCATGTGACCGCGTGCCATTTCGTCGAGCGACGCCAGGTGCGCGAAACCCGGTGCGCGAATCTTGAGGCGATACGGCTTGTTGGCACCATCCGACACGAGGTAGATGCCGAACTCACCCTTCGGATGCTCGACCGCCGCGTACGCTTCGCCTTCCGGCACATGGAAACCTTCGGTGAAGAGCTTGAAGTGGTGAATCAAGTCTTCCATGTTGGTCTTCATGCCGACGCGCGACGGCGGGGCAACCTTGTGATTGTCCGTCATCACCGGGCCCTGATTCTTGCGGAGCCACTCAATACACTGTTTCGCGATACGGATCGACTGGCGCATTTCTTCGACGCGCACCAGATAGCGGTCGTAGCAATCGCCGTTCACGCCGACCGGCACATCGAAATCCATGCGATCGTACACTTCGTACGGCTGCTTCTTGCGCAGATCCCAGGCAATGCCCGAGCCGCGCAGCATCGGGCCCGTCAGGCCCATCTGCAGCGCACGTTCCGGGCTGACCACGCCGATCCCGACCAGACGCTGCTTCCAGATCCGGTTGTCGGTGAGCAGCGTTTCGTATTCGTCGACGCACTTCGGGAAGCGCGTGAAGAAGTCGTCGATGAAGTCGAGCACCGAGCCGCTGCGCGCTTCGTTCATCTTCGCGAGCGCCTTCTCGTTACGGATCTTCGACGCCTTGTATTGCGGCATTGCGTCAGGCAGGTCGCGATAGACGCCGCCCGGACGGTAGTACGCCGCGTGCATCCGGGCACCGGACACCGCTTCGTACACGTCCATCAGGTCTTCGCGTTCGCGGAATGCGTACAGGAACACGGCCATCGCGCCGACGTCGAGTGCGTGTGCGCCGATCCACATCAGGTGGTTCAGCACGCGCGTGATCTCGTCGAACAGCACGCGGATGTACTGCGCGCGCTCAGGCACTTCGATGCCGAGCAGCTTTTCGATCGCGAGCACGTAGCCGTGCTCGTTGACCATCATCGACACGTAGTCGAGACGGTCCATGTACGGCACGGACTGGATGAACGTTTTGGATTCCGCGAGCTTTTCGGTCGCGCGGTGCAGCAGGCCGATGTGCGGATCGGCACGCTGGATGACTTCGCCGTCGAGCTCGAGCACGAGGCGCAGCACACCGTGCGCTGCCGGGTGCTGCGGGCCGAAGTTGAGCGTGTAGTTCTTGATTTCTGCCATGACGCCCCCTTAATGTTTCAGACCGCCATAGCGATCCTCGCGGATCACGCGCGGCGTGATTTCGCGCGGCTCGATCGTCACCGGCTGGTACACGACCCGCTTCTCTTCCGGGTCGTAACGCATTTCGACGTAGCCCGACACCGGGAAGTCCTTGCGGAACGGGTGGCCGATGAAGCCGTAGTCGGTGAGGATGCGGCGCAGGTCGGGGTGGCCTTCGAACACGATGCCGTACAGGTCGAACGCTTCGCGCTCGTACCAGTTCGCGGAGGTCCAGATGTCGACCAGCGATGCCACGATCGGCAGGTCGTCGTCCGGCGCGAATGCGCGCAGGCGCAGGCGCCAGTTGTTCGTGACCGACAGCAGGTGCGACACGGCCGCGAAACGCGGGCCGTCGTAAGCGCCGTCGCCGAAGGTCTGGTAGTCGACGCCGCACAGGTCGATCAGTTGCTCGAAACGGAGCTTCGGATCGTCGCGCAGCATCTTTGCGACTTCGAGGTAATCGCTCGCCTTCACGACGAGCGTCAGTTCACCGATCGCTTCGGTGAGGCTCACCACGCGCGCGCCGAGCGCGGCTTCGAGGTTTGCCTTGAGGGTCTCGATTTTGCTTGCCATATTGAGGGGACGCTCGGGGCTTTATTGACGGGCGATGGTATTGGTGCGGCGGATCTTCGCCTGAAGCTGGATCACGCCATAGACCAGCGCCTCGGCTGTGGGCGGACAGCCCGGCACGTAGACGTCGACCGGCACGATCCGGTCGCAGCCGCGGACCACCGAGTACGAGTAGTGGTAGTAGCCACCGCCGTTCGCGCACGACCCCATCGAGATCACCCAGCGCGGCTCGGCCATCTGGTCGTACACGCGACGGAGCGCGGGCGCCATCTTGTTGCAAAGCGTGCCGGCGACGATCATCACGTCCGACTGGCGCGGACTCGGGCGAAACACGACGCCGAACCGGTCCAGGTCGTAACGGGCCGCGCCCGCATGCATCATTTCGACGGCGCAACACGCGAGCCCGAACGTCATCGGCCACAGCGAGCCAGTACGCGTCCAGTTGATCAGCTTGTCAGCCGTCGTGGTGACAAACCCTTCCTTCAAGACCCCTTCGATACTCATTTGCTTTCCACTCCAGACGAGCGACCGAGCGTGGCCGCCCATGCAAACCGGCGATTAACCCATCACTCCCAGTCGAGGCCGCCTTTCTTCCAGATATAGGCAAAGCCCAGCAGGAATTCGAGCAGAAAAATCATCATTGCGATGAAACCCGGCCAGCCGATATCCCGGAGCGCGACGCCCCACGGAAACAGGAACGCGGTTTCGAGATCGAAGATGATGAACAGGATGGCGACGAGGTAGTACCGGACGTCGAATTTCATCCGGGCGTCTTCAAAGGCTTCGAAGCCGCACTCGTACGGTGCGTTCTTCTCGACGTCCGGCTTGTTGGGACCAAGGAGCTTGCCGATGCTGACCAGCGCTATACCTAAACCAGTGCCCACTAGGAGGAACAACAAGACGGGGTAATAGGCTGCGAGGTTCAAGGCAATCCTCTATCGGTTGGTTCTGAGCGTCCGGAGAATACCACTTCCGGCGGAAGGAATCATTTCGGAGTGCATGCAATCGCAAGACAACCGCAAGCACACCCCAGAAATGAAAAATGCCAGCCACTAGAAGCGGCTGGCATTGAGTAACTTTGGTGCCGACGGCGAGACTCGAACTCGCACAGCTTTCGCCACTACCCCCTCAAGATAGCGTGTCTACCAATTTCACCACGTCGGCACTGCATGCAACCGGGGTTGTAACTACTTGTTTCCCGCGAATCGCTTCAAGAATTAAATTCTAACCTGACTTCCAGAATTGTTCAACGCACAAACGCAAAAATTTTAACTTTTTATTTCGGGACGTCCTGGCCCGGCGCGCTTGCAGCCGAACCTGCGGCAGCGGATGCCGCGACAGCCGGTGCCGACGCTGCAGGCGCCGATGCCGGTGCGGTCGCAACCCCACCCAGCACGCCTGCCGACGGCGTCGACTTGTACGAACCGAGGTACGTCAGCGTGAGCGTCGCAACGAAGAAGATCGTTGCGAGAATGCCCGTCGTGCGCGACAGGAAGTTCGCCGAGCCCGTTGCACCGAACAGGCTGCCCGACGCGCCGCTGCCGAACGCAGCGCCCATGTCGGCACCCTTGCCGTGCTGCAGCAGCACGAGACCAATCACACCGAGTGCAGACAGCACCTGCACCACAATAATCAGCGTCTTGAATAACAGCATCACACCCACCCGAATGGATCAGGCGACCGGACCGACCGGCCGCCATCATGGTTCAATTCGATCGCAGACCGCTCAGCGCGCGGCCCGGCAGATCGCCAGGAAATCTTCCGCCTTCAGCGACGCGCCGCCGATCAGGCCACCGTCGATGTCCGGCTGCGCGAACAGCTCTTCCGCGTTGTCCGGCTTCACGCTGCCGCCGTACAGCACGGACACGTCCGCCGCGCCCTTTGCCGCGAGACGCGCACGCAGGAACGCGTGCACGTCCTGTGCCTGCGCCGACGTCGCGCTCTTGCCCGTGCCGATCGCCCAGACCGGCTCGTATGCGACGACGATGCGCTCAGCCTCGTCGGCCGTCAGCACGGCCAGCACTGCGTCGAGCTGCGCACCGACCACCTGCTCGGTCGCACCCGACTCGCGCTCGTCGAGCGTCTCGCCGACGCACACGACAGGCGTGAGCCCCGCCGCAAGTGCGCGCTGCGTCTTCGCCGCGACCGTCTCGTTGCGCTCGCCGTGATACGCGCGGCGCTCCGAGTGCCCGACGATCGCATAGCTCGCGCCGAACTCCGCGACCATCGCGGCCGCCACTTCACCGGTAAACGCGCCCTGCTCGTGCGCCGACACGTCCTGCGCACCCCAGGCGACACGGCCGCCGTCGAGCTGCGCCTGAACCTGCGCGAGATACGGGAACGGCACGCACACGCCGACCGACGTTTCGGCCGCCACCGCGCCCGCGCCCTGCACCACTTCGTTCAGCAACGCCTGGTTGCCGGCCAGCCGGCCGTGCATCTTCCAGTTGCCGATCACACGCTTAGTTCTCTGTTTCGACATCGTGTCTGTCTCGTCACCGCTTGGTCATTAACGCGCCGGAAACCGGCCGTCAGGTTTGATCTGGCGAAGCAAACCGGCGATTTTACTGCGCGCGGCTTGAACCGGTCAAACCGCGCATGTCAAGCCCGGCCGCATGGGCCGTCAGGCGTTCGTACCCCAATCGAGCACGATCTTGCCGGTGTGCTCGCTGCTTTCCATCAGCGCGTGCGCCTGCGCGGCGTCCGCGGCCGGCAATACGCGATAGATCACCGGCTTGATGCGGCCATCGGCAAGCAGCGGCCACACGCGCGACTTCAGTTGCGCAGCGATCTGCGCCTTGAACTCGACCGGACGCGGGCGCAGCGTCGAACCCGTGATCGTCAGCCGGCGACGCAGGATCTCGCCCAGGTTGACGTCGGCCTTCGCGCCGCCGAGCAGCGCGATCAGCACGAGACGGCCGCCATCCGCGAGCGCGGACAGCTCGCGCGGCACGTACGAGCCCGCCACCATGTCGAGGATCACGTCGACGCCGCGATCGTGCGTCAGCGACTTCACGACCTCGACGAAGTCTTCCGTCTTGTAGTTGATCGCGCGTTCGGCGCCGAGCGCCTCGCATGCGCGGCACTTGTCGGCGGTACCGGCCGTCGCGAACACGCGAAAGCCGAGCGCATGCGCGATCTGGATCGCCGTCACGCCGATGCCGCTCGAACCGCCCTGCACGAGCAGCGTTTCCTGCTCGCCGCCCTCGCCTGCGCCGAGCTGCGCACGGTCGAACACGTTGCTCCATACGGTGAAAAACGTTTCGGGCAGCGACGCGGCCTCGATATCGGTCAGTCCGTCGGGCACCGGCAGGCACTGCAGCAGCGGTGCGACCGCATACTCCGCATAGCCACCGCCCGCGAGCAGCGCGCACACGCGATCGCCCAGCTTCAGGCCGAACGGGTTCTGCGCGGCGTCGGACAGGTCGCCACCAACGATCTCGCCCGCGACCTCGAGGCCAGGCAGATCCGACGCACCCGGCGGCGGCGCATAGGCGCCCTTGCGCTGGAACACGTCAGGCCGGTTCACACCGGAAGCCGCCACCTTGATCAGCACTTCGCCGCGCTTCGGTTCGGGGCGCGGACGCTCCGCAAGCTTCAGCACGTCGGGGGCACCGAATTCGGTGATTTCGATGGCTTTCATGGTGATGGTCGCTCCAGGATCAGGATCGGAATCGGATGGCGCGCCCGCTTGCGGCACGGGCGCCTGACCGGCGCTGCTGCGCCGCACAACGATGCTACAGAAAAAACGGCCGGCACGCTTTCGCACTGCCGGCCGTTGGTCCGCCTGTCCGCTTACTGCTGCGGCGGCGTGTCCGACTGCGACGCCGCCGCTGCTTCATTCAGCAGCGCCTTCGCCGACAGACGCACACGACCCTTTTCGTCCGTCTGGATGACCTTGACCTTCACTTGCTGGCCTTCCTTCAGGTAGTCGTTGATGTCCTTCACACGCTCGTTGACGATTTCCGAGATGTGCAGCAGGCCATCCTTGCCCGGCAGCAGGTTCACGATCGCACCGAAATCGAGCAGCTTCAGAACCGTGCCTTCGTACACCTGGCCGACTTCGATTTCTGCCGTGATGTTCTCGATGCGCTTCTTCGCTTCGGCCATGCCGTCGCTGTTCGTGCTCGCGATCGTCACGACGCCGTCGTCGGAGATGTCGATGGTCGTGCCGGTTTCTTCCGTCAGCGCGCGGATCACCGAACCGCCCTTGCCGATCACATCGCGGATCTTTTCCGGGTTGATCTTGATCGTGATCATGCGCGGCGCGAATTCCGACAGTTGCGTGTTCGCACCCGAGACCGCCGACGTCATCTTGCCGAGGATGTGCATGCGGCCTTCCTTCGCTTGCGCGAGCGCGACCTGCATGATTTCCTTCGTGATGCCCTGGATCTTGATGTCCATCTGCAGTGCCGTCACGCCTTGCTCCGTGCCGGCCACCTTGAAGTCCATGTCGCCGAGGTGATCTTCGTCGCCGAGGATGTCGGTCAGCACCGCGAACTTGTTGCCTTCGAGGATCAGGCCCATCGCGATACCCGCGACGTGTGCCTTCATCGGCACGCCGGCGTCCATCAGCGCGAGGCAGCCGCCGCACACCGATGCCATCGACGACGAACCGTTCGATTCGGTGATTTCCGACACGACGCGGATCGAGTAGCCGAATTCATCGGCGCTCGGCAGGCACTTGACCAGCGCGCGCTTCGCGAGGCGGCCGTGGCCGATTTCGCGGCGCTTCGGCGAGCCGACGCGGCCCGTTTCGCCGGTCGCGAACGGGGGCATGTTGTAGTGGAGCATGAAGCGCTCGCGGTACTCGCCTTCGAGCGCGTCGATGATCTGCTCGTCACCCTTCGTGCCGAGCGTCGCGACGACCAGCGCCTGCGTCTCGCCACGCGTGAACAGCGCCGAGCCGTGGGTACGCGGCAGCACGCCGGTGCGGATCTCGATCGGGCGCACGGTGCGCGTGTCGCGGCCGTCGATACGCGGTTCGCCGTTCAGGATCTGCGAACGGACGATCTTGGCTTCGATGTCGAACAGCACGTTGCCGACCGTTGCCTTGTCGGCTGCGACCGTACCGGCTGCCAGCGCATCTTCCTCGAGCTTCGCCGAGGTTGCTGCGTAGACTTCCTTCAGCTTCGTCGAACGTGCCTGCTTGTCGCGGAGCTGGTAAGCAGCGAGCAGTTCGTTCTGTGCCAGCTCGGTCACGCGCGCGATCAGCGCTTCGTTCTTCGGTGCCGGCTGCCAGTCCCACTCGGGCTTGCCGCCTTCGCGCACCAGTTCGTGGATCGCGTCGATCGCGACCTGCATTTGCTCGTGACCGAACACCACGGCGCCCAGCATCACGTCTTCCGACAGTTGATCGGCTTCCGATTCAACCATCAGCACCGCACGTTCCGTACCGGCGACGACGAGGTCGAGGCTCGATGCCTTGATCTGGTCACGCGTCGGGTTCAGCACGTACGCGTTGTCGATGTAGGCCACGCGAGCGGCACCGACCGGGCCGTTGAACGGCAGGCCCGACACGGCGAGCGCAGCCGATGCGCCGATCAGCGCGGGGATGTCCGCCGGGATTTCCGGGTTCACGGACAGCACGTGGATCACGACCTGGACTTCGTTGTAGAAGCCTTCCGGGAACAGCGGGCGCAGCGGACGGTCGATCAGGCGCGACGTCAGCGTCTCATGCTCCGACGGACGGCCTTCGCGGCGGAAGAAGCCGCCCGGGATCTTGCCGGCCGAGTAGGTCTTCTCGAGGTAGTCGACGGTCAGCGGGAAGAAATCCTGACCCGGCTTCGCCGACTTCGCGCCGACGACGGTTGCCAGCACGACGGTGTCTTCGACGTCGACGATCACCGCACCGCTCGCCTGGCGAGCGACTTCACCGGTTTCGAGGCGCACCTTGTGCTGGCCCCACTGGAATTCCTTCACGACCTTGTTGAACATGGACATGGTTGCTCCTTTGAATTCATGCATTTCATTCGCCGCGCCGGCCATCCAGCACGGCGGCGTCCCGACCGAATCACCCGGAGCAAGGTGTGTTTTTTATGCCATTCCAGCGCGGCGCTCATGCAGCGACGCGCTGGAATGACACAAATCCTGCCCCGGAATCAGTCGTTGCGGCAGCCCCGCACGAACGTGCCGGACAGCCTGCGATGCGTGTGACGCTACGCACCGCGCAAAAACAAAATGCCTGTATCAGCGGACTGACACAGGCATCTTGCTGGCGGCAATCGCCTCGATTACTTACGCAGACCCAGCTTCTCGATCAGTGCGCGGTAACGGTCGGCATCCTTGCCCTTGAGGTAGTCGAGCAGCTTGCGGCGGCGGCTCACCATGCGCAGCAGGCCGCGGCGGCTGTGGTGATCCTTCGCGTGGGTCTTGAAGTGACCCGTCAGTTCGACGATACGTGCGGTCAGCAGAGCGACCTGGACTTCGGGCGACCCCGTGTCGTTGGTAGCGCGGGCGAACTGAGCAACAACTTCCGACTTCTTGATATCTGCAACAGACATGTGATTTCCTTTCTAACTGAACAGGCGGACACGGAAGAATGGCCGTGCCGTGACTTACAACCGGCGCGCATTGTAGCACAACTCCGCGCCGTTCTTACCGCCCCCTGTCACGGGCGCGTCATCGAGCACGTGGACGGTATCTCCGTGCGTTGCGCCGGCACCGCGAGCACCGTCCGGAAGCCGTAGCCCGAACCCTCGTTGTCGAAGCGCACGCCCGGCGTACCGACCTTGTCCATCTCCATTACATAAAGGGGCTGGATCAACTGGTGATCCTGCGCGCGCATCCGCGACGCGTGGAAGCCGTCGTCGAACGACAGGCCTTCGAGCGCGCGCGCAACCGCGACGGGGTCGGCCGACCCCGCGCGGTTCATCGCGGCGGCCAGCATCTCGACCATCAGGCTCATCCGGCGCACCGGATAGTCGTCCTGGGCGGCCGGAAAACGGTTCCGGAATGCGCGGTAGAACGCATCGGATTTCGCGCCGCCTGCGTTCGGGTGCCAGTCCGCCACGGCCACGACCCGCCCGACACCGGCGTCGCCGAGTGCCGCCGGCGCGCCGAGGCTGTTGCCGTAGAACGTATAGAACTTCGCATTGAGCCCCTGCTCGCGCGCCGCCTTCACGAGCAGCGTGAGATCGTTGCCCCAGTTGCCGGTCACGACGGCGTCGGCGCCGCTCGCGCGGATCTTCGCGATGTACGGCGAGAAATCCTTGATCCGGCCGATCGGATGGAATTCGTCGCCGGCGATCGTCACGTCGGGGCGCCGCGCGGCCAGCGCCTGCCGTGCGAGCGCGCTGACGTCGTGGCCGAAACTGTAGTCCTGGTTCAGCAGGTAGACCTTGCGCAGCGCACGGTCGCGCGCCATCACGTCCGCAAGCGCGGCCATCCGCATGCCCGCGTGTGCATCGAAGCGGAAATGCCAGAAACTGCAGCGCGCGCCGGTCAGCGCCGGATCGTCGGCTGAATAGTTGAGGAACAGCATCCGGTTGTCCGGATCGCGCCCGTTCAGCTTGTCGAGTGCCACGACGAGCGCGGCTGCGACGGCCGAGCTGTTGCCCTGCGTGACGAACCCGATATGGCGGTCCGCGGCCGCGCGCAACTGCACGAGCGCCTCCTCGGGGCTGCCCTTGCTGTCGAGCACGACCAGTTCGAGCGGATGCGCGCCGTCGCGCAGCTTCACGCCGCCGGCCGCGTTGACCTGCTCGACGCCGAAGCGCAGGTTGCGCTCGACTGCCGCACCCGCGTTCGCGAACGGGCCTGACATCCCTTCGATCAACGCGATCCGCACCGGCTCGCCGCCGGCAAACGCGGACGACACCAGCATCCAACCCGCGCTCAACGCGAGCGCGCACCGCTTCCACCCCTGCATCGGCCACCTGCCCTTCAATCTGCCCGAGAACCGCGGATCATAGGCCGGCGCCCGTGCCGCCCGCAAGCGCGACGGCGCCGGCGATCCGCACCGATTTTTTCCGCACGATGCGCGGCCGTGCGCCGTCCGTGATAAAACGGGAATTGTTTCCGTGTCCGGGAGAATCCCATGCGCATTCGCATTACCGCGCGCGTGCCGGTGCTGCTTGCCAGCGCTGCCGCGCTGCTGGCCGGTTGCGCGCAACCGTGGCAGCAATACCAGGCCGGCCAGGACGAGTCGGCGATCGTCGCGCGCATGGGCCCGCCGCGCGAGATCTACGACCTGCCCGGCGGCGGCAAGCGCCTGATGTGGCCGACCCAGCCGATGGGCGAAGTCACCGTCGCGGCCGACGTCGACGCGGCCCACAAGATCGTCAACGTACGCCAGGTCCTGCAGCCGAGCGAGTTCTATCGCGCGGAGATCGGCAAGTGGACGAAGACCGACGTCCTCGTCAACTTCGGACGCCCCGTCGAGACGTCCTACTTCCCGCTGATGAAGCGCGAGGTGTGGACCTATCGGTATCTCGAGGACAACGTCTGGTACATGATGTACAGCTTCTACTTCGATCCGCAGGGCATCCTGCGCATCACGCAGAAAACGCCCGACCCGCTGCACGACCCCGACCGCCGCAACCTGTTCTGACCGATTACGCATCGGCGCGCAATTTTCAACATGGCCATTCACGAATCATTGCGTGAATGGCCATTTCGTTTTTTCCGCTCTTCTATTTAATTCGGCAAATACGACGGAAATCTTTTCCGATCGATGACAAGCCGATGGCAATACGCTGACATCCCCGTCATGCGGGCCTTTGCGCGGAAACAGGCACACGCCGTGCATGTCATGCGGCGAAATGGTGCACGCAATGCACTACGCCAAATCAATTTGAAACAAATTGTTTCAGCACCCCCGAAGTGCTAGGGCATACCCCTAATATCAGTCGAAACCAAACCTTTCAATTTAGAAAGAATGCCATTGCGTCATTTCTGCCGATATTCGTTTGCCTTTATCACAAAGGAGTCCTCATGAATCGCCCCAAGAGCATGCTGGTTGCCAACATCGCCTGGGCCCGCGAAACGCGCGAATACACGCCCGGCTTCTTCGACGCGCTCGCGCGCGGCCAGAACCCGCGCGTGCTGTGGATCGGCTGCGCCGACAGCCGTGTGCCGGCCGAAACCATCACGCACTGCGCACCCGGCGAGCTGTTCGTCCATCGCAACATCGCGAACCTGTTCCATCCCGACGACGACAATTCCGCCAGCGTGCTCGAGTACGCGGTGCGCGTGCTGCAGGTCGACCACGTGATCGTGTGCGGGCACTACGGATGCGGCGGCGTACGCGCGTCGCTGCTGCCGCCGCCGTCCGACCTGCCGCACGTCGCACGCCGTATCGCACCGCTCTGCGCGCTCGCGCGGCGCCATCGCGACACGCTGGACGGGCTCGACGACACGGCCGCCGCCGACCGCCTCGCCGAACTCAACGTGCTTGAACAGGTGCGGCTGCTGCGCACGTCCCCGATCGTGCAGGGCCGCGAACGGCCGCCGCTCGTGCATGGCTGGATCTTTTCGCTCGCCGACGGCCGCCTGCTGGAGCTCGATTCCGGCTACACGACTCAGCCCGTCGACGTCGAACCGGCGCAGGCCGCGACGGCCGACGCGCTCGGCTGACCCACCCCGCCCCCAAAGCCCATGAAATCGCCCCAACCATGAAACTGAACGAGCGCCTGTCCACCCTGCCGCGCGACATCGTCGCCGGCGTCGTCGTTTTCCTCGTCGCGCTGCCGCTGTGCCTCGGCATCGCCAATGCATCCGGCGTCGAACCGTTCGCCGGGCTCGTGTCCGGCATCGTCGGCGGGATCGTCGTCGCACTGCTGAGCGGCTCGTCGCTGTCCGTCAGCGGGCCGGCCGCCGGCCTCGTCGTAATCGTCGTCGAAGGGATCGCCCAACTCGGCAGCTTCTCCGCGTTCCTGCTCGCGGTCCTGCTGTCCGGCGTACTGCAGTTCGGGTTCGGCATGCTGCGCGCCGGCCGCTTCGCCGCCTATGTGCCGTCGCCCGTCATCAAGGGCATGCTCGCCGCAATCGGCCTGCTGCTGATCGTGAAGCAGGTTCCGTTCGCGTTCGGTATCGGCGGCTCGACTGCGCAATCGTTTGCGAGCTGGCCAGGCCTGCCGGTCGCGTGGGCCGCCACGGCCATCGCGCTCGCCTCGCTCGCGCTGCTGGTCGCGTGGGACGCGCCCGCGCTACGCCGCTTCGCGCTGGTGCGCTCGGTGCCGGCCCCGCTCGCGGTGGTCGTGCTGGGTATCGGCGCCACGCTGGTGCTGAGCGTCGTCGCACCGTCGGTCGCGCCGGGCGCCGCCCATCGCGTGACGCTGCCCGAACTCGGATCGTTCGCGGCCTTCGCGGCGTCGCTCAAGCATGCGGAGCTCGGGCCGAACTTCGCGCAGCTCGTCAATCCGGACGTGTGGCGCGTCGCGATCACGCTTGCGGTCGTCGCGAGTCTCGAGACGCTGCTGAGCCTCGAAGCGGTCGAGCAGATCGACCCGAAGCGCCGGCCGACCCAGCCCGATCGCGAACTCAAGGCCCAGGGCGTCGGCAATCTCGTCGCGGGCGCGGTCGGCGGGCTGCCGATCACGTCGGTGATCGTGCGCAGCTCGGTGAACGTCAATGCGGGCGCACAGAGCCGGATGTCGGCGATCGTCCACGGGATGCTGCTGCTCGCGAGCGTGTTCGCGCTCACCGGCCTGATCAACCTGATCCCGCTCGCGAGCCTGGCCGCGATCCTGATCCACACCGGCTTCAAGCTCGCGAAACCGGCCCTGTTCCGCGCGGTGATGAAACAGGGCCCGGCCGCGTTCGTGCCGTTCGCCGCGACCATCGCCGGCGTACTCGCGGTCGACCTGCTGTTCGGCATCGCGCTCGGCCTCGCGTGCAGCGTGCTGGCAGTCGCCGTCGCGAACCTGAAGAGCCCCGTCACGCTCGCGCAGCACGACGACCACTTCCTGCTGTCGTTCCGCAAGGACGTGTCGTTTCTAGGCAAGGTCCAGGTCAAGCACCACCTGCGGCACATTCCCGACCGGGCCGCGGTGATCATCGACGCAACGCGCGCCGACTACATCGATCACGATGTGCTCGAACTGCTCGACGCGTTCGTCGCCGATGCGCCGCGACGCGGCATCGCGGTCGAGTTCCGGCGGCGCAGCCCGGCGCCGCGCACGGCCGCGCGCCGCTGGCTGTTCCGCGCGCCGGCCGCCGAATGAGCGGCGCATGAAAAAACGCCCCGGCGGCACAGGGCCGCACGGGGCGTTTCGGCGATGCGCAATGCGCGGCGCTTATGCGCGCTGCGGATTGAGCTTGTCGTCCTTCGAATGCAGCTTGTTCAGTGCGGAGATGTACGCCTTGGCAGACGCAGCGACGATGTCCGGATCGGTGCCGACGCCGTTGACGATCCGCCCGCTCTTCGACAGCCGGACAGTCACCTCGCCCTGCGCCTGCGTCCCGGTCGTGATCGCGTTCACCGAGTACAGCAGCAGCTCGGAACCGCTGCCGACTTCGCTCTCGATCGCATTGAACGTCGCATCGACCGGACCGTTGCCGCGGGCCTCGCCGGTCACTTCCTTGCCTTCGACCCCGAACACGACCTTCGCGTGCGGCTGCTCGCCCGTTTCCGAGTGCTGCGACAGCGACACGAACTTGAAGTGCTCCTGCTCGTGCGCGAGCGCCGACTCCTCGGACACGATCGCGATGATGTCCTCGTCGAAGATCTCGGCCTTGCGGTCGGCCAGATCCTTGAAGCGCATGAACGCGGCGTTCAGTTCGCTTTCGCTGTCGAGCGACACGCCGAGCTCCTGCAGGCGCTGCTTGAACGCGTTACGACCCGACAGCTTGCCGAGCACGATCTTGTTCGCGGTCCAGCCCACGTCTTCCGCACGCATGATCTCGTAGGTGTCGCGCGCCTTCAGCACGCCGTCCTGGTGGATGCCCGATGCGTGCGCGAACGCGTTCGCACCGACCACCGCCTTGTTCGGCTGCACGACGAACCCGGTGATCTGCGACACGAGCTTCGACGTCGGCACGATCTGCGACGTGTCGATGCCGACGTCGAGACCGAAGTAGTCCTTGCGCGTCTTCACGGCCATCACGATTTCTTCGAGCGACGTGTTGCCCGCGCGCTCGCCGAGACCGTTGATCGTGCACTCGACCTGACGCGCACCGCCGATCTTCACGCCGGCGAGCGAGTTCGCGACGGCCATCCCGAGGTCGTTATGGCAGTGCACCGAGAAGATCGCCTTGTCCGAATTCGGAATGCGTTCGCGCAGCGTCTTCACGAGGTTGCCGTAGAGCTCCGGCACGCCATAGCCGACCGTGTCGGCGATGTTGATCGTCGTCGCGCCTTCGGCGATCACGGCTTCCAGCACGCGGCACAGGAAGTCGAGATCCGAACGGCTGCCGTCTTCCGGCGAGAATTCGACGTTGTCGGTGAACTTGCGCGCGAAGCGCACCGCGAGACGCGCCTGCTCGAACACCTGGTCCGGCGTCATGCGCAGCTTCTTCTCCATGTGCAGCGGCGACGTCGCGATGAACGTGTGGATCCGCGCGCTGTTGGCCGGCTTCAGTGCGTCAGCCGCACGCTGGATGTCCTTGTCGTTGGCGCGCGCCAGCGAGCAGATCGTGCTGTCCTTCACGAGACCGGCGATCGTGTGGATCGCGTCGAAATCGCCGTTCGAGCTGGCCGCGAAGCCGGCCTCGATCACGTCGACCTTCATCCGCTCGAGATGCTTCGCGATGCGGATTTTCTCTTCCTTCGTCATCGACGCACCGGGCGATTGTTCACCGTCACGCAACGTCGTATCGAAAATGATCAGCTTGTCTGTCATGGGGGGCTCCAGGGCTCTTTATACGGAAATCAAACGTAATGAGATCGCGCCACCGCTGGCGACGCTCAACAACAGACGAGGCTTGACGGGGGGCGAGAACGGTCAGCGCGGCAGGCGCGCCAAAGCTAGCGCGCGTAGCGGCGCACCGGCTAGAAGGAGGGAGAGGCGGGGAAATGCGGTCATGCCGAAGACTATAGCGGCATTCCGCTGGGTGCGCAATCGGACGGCACCCGGGGCTTGCGGCGGCCCGGCTCGAAACAGGGGCAAAAGAAAACGGCGGCCTGGAGGCCGCCGTTTCCGGGCGAAAAACCCGCGTCAGTGATCGCGCTGCGACGAGCGCGCCGGATTCGCGCGCCCACGCACGGCCTGGTAGGCCCAGAACACGTAGCCGGACAGCCCGTACAGCACGAACAGGCAGAACAGCATCAGCGGCGGATCGGACGACACCAGCACGAACGCGACGACGACCAGCAGGATCGCCGCGAACGGCACGCGGTGCCGCACGTCGAGTGCCTTGCCGCTGTAGAACGGCGCGTTCGACACCATCGTCACGCCCGCGTAAATCGTCAGCGCGAACGCGACCCACGGCAGCCAGCCGAGCTTCATCGGCACGCGGTTGTCGGTGGCGAGCCACACGAAGCCGGCGATCAGCGCGGCGGCCGCCGGGCTCGGCAGCCCCTGGAAGAAACGCTTGTCGACGCTGCCGATGTTCGTGTTGAAACGCGCGAGCCGCAGCGCGGCGCCCGAGCAATAGACGAATGCGGCGAGCCAGCCCCAGCGGCCGAGATCCTTCAGCACCCACTCGTACATCACGAGCGCGGGCGCGACGCCGAACGACACCATGTCCGACAGGCTGTCGAACTGCTCGCCGAACGCGCTCTGCGTATGCGTCATGCGCGCAACGCGCCCGTCCATCCCGTCGAGCACCATCGCGACGAAGATCGCGATCGCGGCGATCTCGAAGCGCACGTTCATCGCCTGCACGACCGCGAAGAAGCCGCAGAACAGCGCGGCGGTCGTGAACGCGTTCGGCAGCAGATAGATGCCGCGCGTCTTCAGGAACCGCTGGCGTGCAGCACGGCGGCTCTCGATGGGCACCGGATCGGGCGCCATCACCTTGTTGCGGCGGAACGGGCGTGGCGTCTGGCCGTTGCGCGGCCGACGCGGTTTGAATGCGGCCATCGTGCGCCCCGCCGCTTACTGTTCGAGCTCGGCGAGGATCGTCGACGACGCGTAGACCTTCTCGCCGATCGACACCTTCGCGCGGCTGCCGACCGGCAGGTACACGTCGACGCGCGAACCGAAGCGGATGAAACCGTAACGCTGGCCGCGCGACAGCGGTTCGCCGGCGCGCACGTAGCAGAGGATCCGGCGTGCGACGAGGCCCGCGATCTGCACGGCGGTCACGGTCTTGCCGCTCGCCGTCTGGATCACGACCGCATTGCGCTCGTTCTCGGTCGACGCCTTGTCGATCGCCGCGTTCAGGAACGCGCCCGGGAAGTACTCGACCTTGGAGATCGCGCCATCGACCGGCGAACGCTGCGAATGGACGTTGAAGACATTCATGAACACGCTGATCTTCAGCGCTTCGCGGTTCGCGTACGGGTCCTGCGCGGTCTCGACCGCCACGATGCGGCCGTCCGCCGGGCACAGCACCGCATTCGGCTGCGCCGGGATCGGGCGCTGCGGATCGCGGAAGAACTGGACGACGAAGACGAGCAGCAGCCAGAACGGCCACGCGAAGCCGAAGCCCCCGACGGCATGGATCAACAACGCGATGACGGCTGCAATCGCGATGAACGGCCAGCCTTCGCGCGCGATGATCGGATGAGGATAGTTCATGGATTCGTTCTGTGTTCGGTGAATTGCAAAGCCCGTAGGATAGCAAAAGCCGCCCGGGGCACTGCTGCCTTCGGGCGGCTTTTTGGTACCGGCCCTCTATTCGAGGGGCCGGAACAGCTCGCGGAGCTTAGTTCTTCGTCTGGTCGACGAGCTTGTTCTTCGCGATCCACGGCATCATTGCGCGCAGCTTCGAGCCGACCTGCTCGATCTGGTGCTCGGCCGTCAGGCGGCGGCGCGACTGCAGCGTCGGTGCGCCTGCCTTGTTCTCGAGAATGAAGCTCTTCGCGTACTCGCCCGTCTGGATGTCGGTCAGGCACTGCTTCATCGCCTTCTTCGTCTCTTCCGTGACGATGCGCGGGCCCGTCACGTACTCGCCGTACTCGGCGTTGTTCGAGATCGAGTAGTTCATGTTCGCGATGCCGCCTTCGTAGATCAGGTCGACGATCAGCTTCAGTTCGTGCAGGCACTCGAAGTACGCCATTTCCGGCGCGTAGCCTGCTTCGACCAGCGTCTCGAAGCCAGCCTTGATCAGCTCGACGGTACCGCCGCACAGCACGGCCTGCTCGCCGAACAGGTCGGTTTCGGTTTCTTCACGGAAGTTGGTTTCGATGATGCCTGCACGGCCGCCGCCGTTCGCTGCCGCGTACGACAGCGCGATGTCGCGTGCCGCGCCCGACTTGTTCTGCGCAACCGCGATCAGGTGCGGCACGCCGCCACCTTGCGAGTACGTGCCGCGAACCGTGTGGCCCGGTGCCTTCGGCGCGATCATGATCACGTCGAGGTCGGCACGCGGGATCACCGCGCCGTAGTGGACGTTGAAGCCGTGCGCGAATGCCAGCGCCGCGCCCTGCTTGATGTTCGCGTGGACTTCCTTCGCGTACACGTCGGCGATCTGCTCGTCCGGCAGCAGCATCATCACGACGTCGGCGCCCTTCACCGCTTCCGCGACTTCCTTGACCGACAGGCCGGCGTTTTCGGCCTTGCTCCACGACGCGCCGCCCTTGCGCAGGCCGACCGTCACGTTCACGCCGCTGTCCTTCAGGTTCAGCGCGTGTGCATGGCCTTGCGAGCCGTAGCCGATGATCGTGACTTGCTTGCCCTTGATGAGGGAGAGGTCAGCGTCTTTGTCGTAGAAAACGTTCATGATGGTTCCTTCGCTAATTCAAAAATTCAACAATTCGTTCGGATGGAGTACTGCGGGCCGGGACATGACGGCGCACCCGGCGTGCCTGTCTGGCATCACACCTTCAGGATGCGCTCGCCGCGTCCGATGCCGGAGCTGCCGGTGCGCACGGTCTCTAGGATCGCGCCCGCGTCCAGCCCCTGGATGAATGCGTCGAGCTTGTCGCTCGCGCCCGTCAATTCGATCGTGTAGGTCTTTTCGGTCACGTCGATGATGCGGCCGCGGAAAATGTCCGCCATCCGCTTCATTTCTTCGCGCTCCTTGCCCACTGCACGTACCTTGATCAGCATCAGCTCGCGTTCGATGTGTGCACCGTCGGTCAGGTCCACCACTTTCACCACCTCGATCAGGCGGTTCAGATGCTTCGTGATCTGTTCGATCACGTCGTCGGAGCCAATGGAAACGATGGTGAGCCGCGACAGCGATTGGTCTTCGGTCGGCGCCACCGTCAAGGTTTCGATGTTGTAGCCGCGTGCGGAAAACAGACCGACGACGCGCGACAGCGCGCCCGGTTCGTTCTCCAGCAGGACGGAAATGATGTGTCTCATGTTCGCTTCTTCCAGAATGTGTCCGTGTCGATTCACCCGCGCCGCGCGCCGCCGCATGCCGCTCCGCCCTTCGTGAAGGCGGGCCGCAGGGGCCGGGCGCGCGTCGCGCCGTTACAGATCTTCCGATCCGAGCAGCATCTCGGTGATGCCCTTGCCGGCCTGTACCATCGGCCAGACGTTTTCGGTCGGATCGGTCTGGAAGTCGAGAAACACGGTGCGGTCCTTCAGGCGCAGCGCTTCCTTCAGCGCCGGCTCCACATCCGAGGTCTTTTCGATCCGCATGCCGACGTGGCCGTATGCCTCGGCGAGCTTCACGAAATCAGGCAGCGCATCCATGTACGAATGCGAATAGCGCTTGCTGTATTCGATCTGCTGCCACTGGCGGACCATGCCGAGATAGCGGTTGTTCAGCGAAATGATCTTCACGGGCGTGTCGTACTGCAGGCAGGTCGACAGCTCCTGGATGCACATCTGGATCGAGCCTTCGCCCGTGATGCACAGCACGTCGTCGTCCGGGTGCGCCATCTTGACGCCCATCGCTGCCGGCAGGCCGAAGCCCATCGTGCCGAGGCCGCCGGAGTTGATCCAGCGACGCGGCTTGTTGAAACGGTAGAACTGCGCCGCCCACATCTGGTGCTGGCCGACGTCCGAGCACACGAACGCATTGCCGTCCGTCAGCTCCCACGCCTTCTCCACCACGTACTGCGGCTTGATGATCTCGCTTTCGCGGTCGTATTTCAGGCAGTCCTTCGAGCGCCAGCCCTCGATGTCCTTCCACCATTGCGCGAGCGCCTCGGTGTCGGGGCCATGCTCGGCCGTCTGCAGCTGCTCGATCAGCTCCTTCAGCACTTCCTTCACGTCGCCGACGATCGGGATGTCGACCTTCACACGCTTCGAGATCGACGACGGGTCGATGTCGATGTGGATGATCTTGCGCGGACGCGACGCGAAGTGCGCCGGATCGCCGATCACGCGGTCGTCGAAGCGGGCACCGATCGCGATCAGCACGTCGCAGTGCTGCATCGCCATGTTCGCTTCGTAGGTGCCGTGCATGCCGAGCATGCCGAGGAATTTCTTGTCCGACGCGCGATAGCCGCCGAGGCCCATCAGCGTGTTCGTGACCGGGTAGCCGAGCAGGTCCGCGAACTGGTTCAGTTCACGCGACGCGTCGGCGAGGATGATGCCACCACCCGTGTAGATGTACGGACGCTTCGCCGTCAGCAGCAGCGACACGGCCTTGCGGATCTGGCCCGAATGGCCCTTCGTGACGGGGTTGTACGAACGCAGCGACACGCTCTTGACGGGCTCGTACTGGCACGGCGTCTTCGAGATGTCTTTCGGGATGTCGATCAGCACCGGGCCCGGACGGCCGGTACGGGCGATATAGAACGCCTTCTTGACGGTTTCCGCGAGGTCGCGCACGTCCTTCACGAGGAAGTTGTGCTTCACGCACGGACGCGTGATGCCGACGGTGTCGCACTCCTGGAAGGCATCCTGGCCGATCGCGGCCGTGGGCACCTGGCCGCTGATCACGACCATCGGGATCGAATCCATGTACGCCGTGGCGATGCCGGTCACCGCATTGGTGACACCGGGGCCCGACGTCACGAGACAGACGCCGACATTGCCGGTGGAGCGCGCATACGCATCGGCTGCGTGCACGGCCGCCTGTTCGTGGCGCACCAGCACGTGCTGAATCTTGTCCTGCTTGTAAAGCTCGTCGTAGATGTAGAGTACCGAGCCGCCGGGGTAGCCCCAGATGAATTCGACGTTTTCATCGGCCAGTGCCTTCATGAGCACGGTACCGCCGATGGAGTCGCTATCGGGAGGGGAAAGGGGTTCCGACGTGGAGAATTCCGCGCTGGGCATGTTCATTTTGACCTTTCGAATTTTCGGCAAAAAATTGATCGGGTGCTCTCTGCCGGGCTTGTGGCTCGGGTTCAAGCGGCGCGTCCAGTTTGAAGGGCAGGCTTCTTGGGCCAGCCTCAAATGAGACCATCACTTCATGTTGCGAATCATTGACGATAGCGGGTCGCGATTGGGTCGTCAAGCAAAATATCCCGCAGCGCATCATGGGTACCGCCCGGCACCCGTCGCCGCGGCTCGCGCGCAACGTGCGGCGCCCAACCCGGTGCCAAGCGGCGCGAAAATTTGATAGCATCCGCGGGTTTTACGAAATTTTTCGACCTTTTACACCACGCAGCGGTCCGCAGCGCATACCTTCACGGAATGGCATCAGACAAGGAACTCGCCGACTTTCTGGCGGGCGTCGAAAGGCGCGCGTTCAAGCAGGCTGCGTACGCCGTGCGTGACGACGATGCGTCGCTCGACATCGTGCAGGACGCGATGATCAAGCTTGCGGAGAAGTACGGCGACCGGCCGGCGGCCGAATTGCCGCTGCTTTTTCAGCGGATCCTGCAAAACGCGATCCACGACTGGTTCCGCCGGCAGAAAGTCCGCAACACGTGGGTCACGCTCTTCTCGTCGCTGAACAACACCGACGACGACGACTTCGACCCCCTCGAAACACTCGAATCCGCGAACGACAACGTGGGCGTCGAGAGCAGCGAGCACCGCCTCGAACGAGAGCAGGTTCTGGCCCTGATCGACGAAGAAATCCAGAAACTTCCGGCGCGTCAACGGGAAGCGTTCCTGATGCGTTATTGGGAAGATATGGATGTCGCCGAGACTGCCGCCGCAATGGGGTGCTCCGAGGGCAGCGTGAAAACGCACTGCTCACGAGCCACCCATACGCTGGCGCACGCGCTCAAGGCCAAAGGAATCACGCTATGAGCTCCGCTCCCGCAAATCGAGAACACGAATTCGCGCTGAAGGTGCGCCGCGCGCTGGACGAGCGCGCGGCCGACCTGCCTGCCGCGACCACCGACCGTCTGGCCGTCGCCCGCCGGGCTGCGCTCGCGCGCAAGAAGCCCGAACCCGCGACCGTGCCGGTGTTCGTGCCGGCCTTCGCCGGCGCGGCCGGTGCGTACGGCACGGCGCCCGCGAGCCGCCCGCAGGCGTCGTTCGCGCGCCGCCTGCTGCGCGCGTGGCCGCTGGCGCTGCTGCTCGCGGGGCTCGTCGGCATCGCCTACTGGGAAGACATGCAGCGCACCGCCGAACTCGCCGATATCGACGCGGCGATGCTCAGCGACGACCTGCCGCTCAACGCGTATCTCGATCACGGGTTCAACGCGTATCTGTCGCGCGCTCACTAACAGACAATAACGAGGGGATCGTACGGGTGAGTCAGAAGCGCGGCCTGGCCGTATTTTTCGGATGCGTAATCGCGATCGCCGTTTCCTACGTCGCCACGTACCCACGATTCCACCCGGCCCCCGCGACGCCCGCCGCCGCGGCCAGCAGCCCTGTCGCGCCCGCCTCGGCTGCGACCGGGCTGACCACCGAACTCCCCCCGCTGCCCCTGCCGTTGCCGGCCGCTACCGGCCCGCTGTCGTGGGCGCGCCTCACGCCGGCACAGCACGCGGCACTCGCGCCGTTCGCCGACCAGTGGGACGGCTTCAGCGACGCCCGCAAGCGCAAATGGCTCAAGATCGCATCGCGTTTCGCGAAGTTGACGCCCGATGATCAAAAACGCCTGCAGGACCGGATGACCGAATGGGCGCGGATGACGCCCGAGCAGCGCCGCGTCGCGCGCGAAAACTACCAGAGCGCGAAGGAGCTTTCCGCTCAAGCGCGCGAGCGTGCGTGGAAGGCGTACCAGCAACTCCCCGAAGAGCAGAAGCAACGTCTCGCGGCCGCCGAGCGCCGCCGCCGGCCGAGCGTCGTCAGCGCACCGCCGACCGTCGCCGACCGTGACGTCCGCCGCCTCGTCAATTCGCACGAACACGCTGCAAGCGGCGCAGCCACTGCGCCGGCGCCCGTCTCGGCCGCCGTCGCGCCGCCGGTGCCTGCGTCGTCGACGGCCGGCACCGCATCCGCACCGGCTGCCGTGGCGCCGGTGTCGCCCGCCGACGCACCCTCGCTGTTCAAGGGCTCCTGAGCGCCCGTGGCGAACGCCCGCGCCCCCGAAACCCCGGCCGCCGCGCCGACCGTGCGGCGACGCCTCGCCGCGCTGCTCTACGAAGGCGTGCTGCTGTTCGGCGTGGTGTTCTTCGCCGGGCTCGCGTTCAGCCTCGCGACGCAGCAACGCAACGGCCTCGTCCATCACAACCTGCTCGCCGCGTGGATCGCGCTCGTGGTCGGCGCGTACTTCGTCTGGTTCTGGACGCACGGCGGCCAGACGCTGCCGATGAAGACCTGGCGGCTGCGGCTCGAATCGTCGAGCGGCCGGCCGCTGCGCGCGGGCCACGCGCTCGTCCGCTATGCGCTCGGCTGGCTGTGGTTCCTGCCGCCGCTCGCGCTGCATCCGCTCCTCGGCCTGTCGGTGCCCGTCACGCTCGCGCTCACCGCGGCGTGGATCGTCGCGTGGGCCGGCGCCGCCCGGCTGCATGCCGGCCGCCAGTTTCCGCACGACCGGATCGCACGCACGCGCGTCGTCGCGATACCACGCTGACGCGCCGCATTCGCCAGACGAAAACACCTCGCCAGGGCAGCGCCCACCCGCCCCGACAGCCTTGCCGGACAACGGTCGGACGTTCCGTACGGCAGGTTACGCAACGTCCCGTCATTCACTGCTAAACACCCTACAGCGGTCGTAATAAGAACGTCTCGTGACTGTCACGGCACAGTCACGCCCGCATGGCGGAATGCCGGTAATGTCAACCGGCGCGAGTCATGCATGGGCCAGAAAACGTCCGCGACCTCCCTGTTCCGTCACCCCATCGGCGCCCGCGCCGCCACCGCTTTTCTGTCCGGTTCTGCCGCAACCGACGGGCTGGTGTCGCAAGACCCGCCTGCCGGGCACGCCACGCAGCATGAGGACCCCGATTCGTCCACTCATCGCTACCGCACCATCTGGCTGTCCGACATCCACCTCGGCTCGAGCGGCTGCCAGGCGCCGTACCTGCTCGACTTCCTGCGCCACAACGATTCGGAGTACCTGTACCTCGTCGGTGACATCATCGACGGCTGGCAGCTGAAGAAGGGCTGGTACTGGCCGCAGGCGCACAACGACGTCGTGCAGAAGATCCTGCGCAAGGCGCGCAAGGGGACGCAGGTCGTCTACATCCCCGGCAACCACGACGAAGGGGCACGGCAGTTCTGCGACCTCGCGTTCGGCGACATCCAGGTGCGCGGCGAGGCATTCCACACGACGCTCGCCGGCAAACGTTTGTGGATCGTGCACGGCGACCTGTTCGACGGCGTGATCCAGCACGCGAAATGGCTCGCGTATCTCGGCGACACGCTCTACACGCTGATCCTCGTGCTGAACCGCTGGTTCAACCGGATCCGCAGCCGGCTCGGCTTCCAGTACTGGTCGCTGTCGCAGTACCTGAAGCACCAGGTCAAGAACGCCGTCAACTTCATCTCGCAGTTCGAGACGGTGATGACCGACGAGGCGCGTCGCCGCGGCTGCGACGGCGTCGTGTGCGGCCACATCCACAAGGCGGAGATCCGCGACATCGACGGCGTGCTGTACTGCAACGACGGCGACTGGGTCGAAAGCCTGTCCGCGCTCGTCGAAACGATGGAAGGCGAACTGAAGATCGTCTACTGGACGGTGATGCGCGCCGCACCGTCGGAGACCACGTCGCGCAAGGCCAAGGCCACTGCCTGACACACCCCTACTTACAGGACAAAGCCGCGATGAAGATCATGATCGTCACCGACGCGTGGGAACCGCAGGTCAACGGCGTCGTGCGCACGCTGAAGAGCACGTCGCGCGAACTCACCGCGCTCGGCCACCGCGTCGAAATGCTGACGCCGCTGGAATTCCGCACGGTGCCCTGCCCGACCTACCCCGAGATCCGCCTGTCGATCCTGCCGTACCGCAAGCTGCGCGCGCGGATCGATGCATTCGCACCCGACGCGCTGCACATCGCGACCGAAGGCCCGCTCGGCCTCGCCGCGCGACGCTATGCGCGTGCGCGCAAGCTGCCGTACACGACCGCGTACCACACGCGCTTTCCGGAATACGTGCAGGCGCGCTTCGGCATCCCGCTCGCCGCGACCTACCGCTTCCTGCACTGGTTCCACGGCCCGTCGCTCGCGGTGATGGCGCCGACGCCGGTCGTCAAGCAGGACCTCGAGAAATTCGGCTTCACGAACGTCGTGCTGTGGACCCGCGGCGTCGATCTCGACGTGTTCCGGCCGATGGAGTCGAAGGTGCTCAATACCGCGCGGCCGATCTTCCTGTACGTGGGCCGCGTCGCGATCGAAAAGAACGTCGAGGCATTCCTGCGCCTCGATCTGCCCGGCTCGAAGTGGGTCGCGGGCGAAGGCCCCGCGCTCGCGGAGCTTAAGTCGCGCTATCCGGAAGCGAACTATCTCGGCGTGCTGTCACAGGCCGAGCTCGCGAAGGTGTATGCTGCGGCCGACGTGTTCGTGTTCCCGAGTCGCACCGACACGTTCGGCCTCGTGCTGCTCGAGGCGCTCGCCTGCGGCACGCCGGTGGCCGCCTATCCCGTGACGGGGCCGATCGACGTGCTCGGCGAAAGCGACGCCGGCGCGATGCACGAGGACCTGCAGGAAGCCTGTCTCGAGGCGCTGAAGATCGAACGCACGACTGCGCGCGCGTGGGCCGAACGCTTCTCCTGGCGCGCGGCATCCGAACAGTTCGCGTCGCATCTGAAGCCGCTGCCGAAGACCGCGTACTCGCCAGCCGAAGGTGCCGCCGTTTGAAACGAGACCTGAACGACAAGACCCCGCCCCCCGACGCCACGCCGCAACGGCACCGCCCGTTCGACGAGGACGAGCCGCACGCCGAAGCGGACGTGCACGCGCACGAACCGCTCGGCCCCGACGATCAACTGACGCCGCTGCCGCCGAACCCGTACAAGCGCCACCGCGGCATCACGCGCGCCTGGTACGCCCTCAAGCATTCGCTGAACGGCTTTCGCGTCGCGATCCGCGAGGAGAGCGCGTTTCGCCAGGAACTCACGCTCGCCGCACTGATGCTCCCGATCGGCGCATTCGCGCCGGTGCCGGCCGCCTCGCGCGCGCTGCTGATCGCGTCGGTGCTGCTGGTGCTGATCGTCGAGCTGCTGAACTCGAGCGTCGAGGCCGCGATCGACCGCATCTCGCTCGAGCGCCACGAACTCTCCAAGCGCGCGAAGGACCTCGGCAGCGCCGCCGTGACGGTCGCGCTGTTCGCGTGCGTGACGACGTGGGGCTTCGTGCTCGGCCCGGTCGTCGCACGCTGGCTCGGCTTCTAGACGGCTGCCCTGCGGGCACCCGGCGCACCGCCCGCGTGCGGCGCTGCACCATGCGCCACGCGGGGGCGATGAATACGAAATGCCCCGATGTGGCGAAACCCCGGTTTATAATCGTCCGCTAGACATAGAACAGCAACCCGCGCCGGACGAATCACGCAGCATCGATTGCAGCGCCCGCCAGTCCGGCACACACAGGGCCGGACGACATGGAAGCGAAACCTCCCCGCCGCACCCGCGAACGGATTCTCGAGTTGTCGTTGAAACTCTTCAACGAGATCGGCGAGCCGAACGTCACGACCACGACGATCGCCGAGGAAATGGAAATCAGTCCAGGCAACCTGTACTACCATTTCCGCAACAAGGACGACATCATCAACAGCATCTTCGCGCAGTTCGAGCAGCAGATCGAACGGCGGCTGCGCTTTCCCGAAGATCATCGTCCGACCATCGACGAAACCTGGTCGTACCTGCAGTACATGGCCGATTTCATGTGGACCTACCGGTTCCTGTATCGCGACCTCAACGACCTGCTCGCCCGCAACCGCACGCTCGAGACACATTTCAAGCAGATCATCAGCCACAAGGTGCGCTTCGCGCACGACATGTGCGAGCTGCTCGTGTCCGACGCCGAGATGGTCGCGACGCCCACCGAGATCGAGGTCATCGCCACCAACATGGCCGTCATTTCGACGTACTGGCTGTCGTATCAGTACGTGATGCATCCGCGCAAGTACAACGACCAGGATGCGATCCGCGAGGAACTGCACCAGGTCAGCATGCACGTGATCTCCGTGATGGCGCCGTACCTGCGCGGCCGGTCGCGCCAGCTGTTCGACGATCTGGTCTCCGGCAAGCTGCCGAAGCGCCAGTTCACCGACTACCTGCCGCCGCGCGACGGTTCGCCTCGCGCCGCCGGCGGACACACCCCCGCCAAGGATTCCAAGCAATGAAGGCAGTCTGCGTTTACTGCGGCTCGTCGTCCGGCGTGCGGCCCGTCTATGCCGACGCCGCGCGTGCCTTCGGCCGCGCGCTCGTCGACGCGGGCCTCACGCTCGTCTACGGCGGCGGCCGGGTCGGCCTGATGGGCGTGATCGCGGACGAAGTGATGGCGGCCGGCGGCCGTGCGGTCGGCGTGATCCCCGAACTGCTCGTCGACAAGGAAGTCGGCCATACGGGGCTGTCCGAACTGCACGTCGTGCCCGACATGCACCACCGCAAGAAAATGATGGCCGACCTCTCCGACGCGTTCGTCGCGATGCCCGGCGGCGCCGGCACGCTCGAGGAGCTCTTCGAGGTCTACACGTGGGCGCAGCTCGGCTATCACCGCAAGCCCGTCGCGCTCTACAACATCGATTCGTTCTACGATCCGCTGATCGCGCTGCTGCGCCATACGGTCGACGAGGGTTTCATGCGTCCGGCCTACTTCGACGCACTGTGCGTCGAATCGGAACCCGTCGAGCTGATCGAGCGACTGCGTCGCTACCAGCCGCCCGCCCGCGACAAGTGGGCACCCGACGCAGCCAAGTAACCGTCACCGGAACCCGCACACGATGACCGCACCGTCCGAGCGCAAGGCCGTCCTCATCACCGGCGCAAGCCGTGGCATCGGCCGCGCGACCGCCGTGCTCGCAGCCGAGCGCGGTTGGGACGTCGGCATCAACTACGCGCGCGACGCCGCGGCGGCCGAGCTCACCGCGCAGTCCGTCCGCGACGCGGGCGGCCGTGCATGCGTCGTCGCGGGCGACGTCGCGAACGAAGCCGACGTCGTCGCGATGTTCGACACCGTCACGTCCGCATTCGGACGCTTCGACGCGCTCGTCAACAACGCGGGCATCGTCGCGCCGTCGATGCCGCTCGCCGACATGCCGGCCGACCGGCTGCGGCGGATGTTCGACACCAACGTGCTCGGCGCGTACCTGTGCGCACGCGAAGCCGCGCGCCGGCTGTCCACCGACCGTGGCGGCCGCGGGGGCGCGATCGTCAACGTATCGTCGATCGCCTCCCGGCTCGGCTCGCCGAACGAATACGTCGACTATGCGGGGTCGAAAGGCGCGGTCGACTCGCTGACGATCGGTCTGGCGAAGGAACTCGGCCCGCACGGCGTGCGCGTCAACGCGGTACGTCCCGGCCTGATCGAGACCGAAATCCACGCGAGCGGCGGCCAGCCGGGCCGTGCGGCCCGCCTCGGCGCAAGCACGCCGCTCGGCCGCGCGGGCGAAGCGCAGGAGATCGCCGAAGCGATCGTCTGGCTGCTTGGCGACGCGGCGTCTTACACGACGGGCGCCCTGCTCGACGTCGGCGGCGGCCGGTAATTCCGCACGGCGGGGCATCAAAAGCCGCCGCCCGAAACGATCCGTCGTCACGACACCACAAATCTCCACAATTCCGTGACACGATCGGTAAACCACCGTAACAATTCCGTGGTCTACTAGCGGACATTCAGACAGGTGTCATCAACACCTGTCCGTTACCCCTTGATGTGGCCCTAATCGGTCCAGCCCATGTCGCCGGACCGGCTCGACTCGACCCGAGATTCCTTCCATGCCTGGAACCGCAGCGCCCAGCCGGCGACGCACGTCCGTGCCCGCTCCGGCCCCGCACACCCGCTCGCCCGCCGACGCCGATCACACTGCAACGCTCGACGCCGCCGGCACGCCGATCGCCGCCTCGACCGCTGCAACCAGCGCCACGCACGAGCGTTCGCTCCTGCTCGGCTGGCGCGCGTGGCTGCTCGTCGCCGCCCTGATCTGCGCGTATACGCTGCCGGGCGTGCTCGGTCACGATCCGTGGAAGCAGGACGAAACCTACACGTTCGGCATCATCCAGCACATGCTCGAGACCGGCGACTTCGTCGTGCCGACCAATGCCGGCCTGCCGTTCATGGAAAAGCCGCCGATTTACGCGTGGGTCGCGACCAGCCTCGCCTGGCTGCTGCAGCGCGTAATGCCGCTGCACGACGCGGCGCGACTCGCGAGCGCACTGTTCGCCGCCCTCGCATTCGGCTTCATCGCGCGCGCGGCGCGCGTCGCCAGCCGCGCGGACTCCTGGTTCGACCTGCGCGTGATCGGCCCCGCCGTGTTGAGCGCGGGCACGCTCGTCGTCATCAAGCACGTGCACGACATGATGACCGACACCGCGCTGTTCGCCGGTACCGCAATCGGCTTCTGCGGGCTGCTCGAACTCGTGATGCAGCATGTCGCGCGCGCGCAGCAGATGCGGCACGGGCTGCCGGTCCGGCCGTCGGGCCGCTGGGCCGCGCCGCTCTTCGGCGCGGGCGTCGGCATCGCCTTCATGGCGAAGGGTCTGTTCGTGCCGCTCGTATTCGGAGCCACGCTCACGGCCGCACTCGTGATCTACCCGGCCTGCCGCACCCGCTCGTTCGCCCGTGCGCTCGGCGTTGCCGCGCTCGTATTCGCGCCGTTCGCGCTGGTCTGGCCGACCGCGCTGTTCCTGCGCTCCGAGACGCTGTTCATGACGTGGTTCTGGGACAACAACGTCGGCCGGTTCTTCGGCTTCTCGGTGCCCGAGCTCGGCGCGGAAAACGACAAGCCGCTCTTCATCGTCCGCTCGTTCCTGAGCGTCGGCTTCCCGGTCGCGCCGCTCGCGATCGTCGCGCTCGCACGCGGGGCGTGGCGCGACTGGCGCACGCCGGCGATTGCGCTGCCGGTGCTGTTCGCCAGCGTCGGGCTCGCGGTGCTGCAAGTGTCCGCGACGTCGCGCCAGCTTTACATCCTGCCGTTCTTCGCGCCGCTCGCGCTGGTCGCCGCGCAGGCGATCGAACGCCTGCCGCGCCGGCTGCATCTCGCATGGGATTACCTGAGCCGCGCCCTGTTCGGCACGGTCGTCGTGCTCGCCTGGGCGATCTGGGCGGTGATGGCCGATCCGGCTGCATCGCACGCCTATCTCGCACCGCTCGGCCGCTGGCTGCCGCTCGACTGGACGATGCCGATCGAACCCCCGCTCGTGATCGGTGCGCTCGTGCTGACGGTCGGCTGGTTGACGCTGCTGCCGAAGCTGCGCACGACCGGCCTGTGGCGCGGCGCGCTGTCGTGGGGGGCCGGCGCGCTCGTCGCGTGGGGGCTCATCTATACGCTGCTGCTGCCGTGGCTTGACGTCGCGAAGAGCTACCGCTCGGTGTTCGACGACCTGAACGCGCATCTCGCGCTCGAATGGAACGACGGCGACTGCATGGCAAGCGTCGGTCTCGGCGAGTCGGAAGCGCCGATGCTGTACTACTTCTCCGGGATCCAGCACACGCCGATCGACGATGCGCAGGCTGCCCGCTGCACGTGGATGATCGTCCAGGGCAAGCAGACCATCGGTCCGGCGCCCGGCAGCGAGTGGAAACCGTTCTGGTCCGGCGCCCGCCCGGGCGACTCCGCGGAACTGCTGCGCGTCTACGTGCGCACGCCCGAACAGCACCTGCAGTGAAGCACGACGGCGCAACGCGCCGTCTCGTGCCGGCCCGGATACCTGGCGAAGCTTGAGCACAGCTGCCTGAACGCGGTGCACGCCTTCCTCCGGCCGGTTTCCACGGTACCCGCGAATCCGCGGGTTCGCGCCCTCCCCCGCGTCACGCCGCCGGCCCGGATCGTCAGAACGAGGAACCGGGCTCGCGAAGAAACGCCGTCTCCTCGTCGCTCGACGCACGACCCAGAATCACGTTCCGGTGCGGAAAACGGCCGAAGCGTTCGACGACGGCCGCATGCAGCAACGCAAAGCGGTGATAGCTCTCGCACCCTGCTTCGTCGCGAATGCCCGCGCACAGGCGCACGGCCTCGCGCTGGCTGTCGACCGACTCGTCGTGCTCGAACGGCAGATACGCAAACGCGCGGTGATGTCCGCTCGGCAATTGTGCGTCCCAGCCGGCCGCGACCATGCGGCGCGCGAGCGCGAGCGCCTTCGGATCGGCGGCAAACGCGCGAGGCGTGCCGCGATGGATGTTGCGCGAGAACTGGTCGAGCACGACGATCAACGCAAGCGCCCCCGACGGCGAGCTTGCCCAGCGATCGCATGCGCCGTCGCACGCGGCGTCGAGCAAGGCGCCGTAGCGCGTGCGCAGCACGTCGTCGAACGCCGCGCCGCCGTTGAACCAGACCTTGCGGGCCTGCCCGAATTCGGCCGAGCCCGGCTCGCCGAACCAGAAATCCAGAATCTCCCGCGCTTGCGGATCGAGCGCCGCCGCGCCCGCTTGGGTGGTGTCAATCGTCATGCAAACTCCAGTACGAGGCGCCGGGTGCGCGCGCTCTTCTTTTCCAGTTTCGCGACCCGCAGCGCGCCGATTTCAGACGTGTTGCGCACATGCGTGCCGCCGCACGGCTGCAGGTCGACCTGCTCGATGCGCAGCAGCCGCACGCGGCCGAGGCCCATCGGCGGCTTCACGCTCATCGTGCGCACGAGCTCCGGCCGCTCGGTCATCTCGTCGTCGGTGATCCATTCGGTCGTGACCGGGTGCGCACCGACCACCAAGCCGGCGAGGCGTCGCTCGACGTCGTCGCGGTCGATCGCGTCGGATGTCGCGAAATCGAGCCGCACGTAGTCGGCCGTCACGCTGCAGCCGTCCACCGCGTACGGCAGCACCGCGCACATCAGGTGCGCGGCCGTATGCAGGCGCATGTGGCGGTAGCGGCGCAGCCAGTCGATCTCCGCGACCACGCGGGTGCCGGGCACGAGCGCCGCGACGCGCGCCTCCTGCCCCGATGCGGGCACGTGCACGGCGTCGTCGGGCGTCGCGCCGTCGAACTTCGCCTTGCGCGTATCGGCAATCGCGATCGTGCCGCCGTCGGGCAGCGTCAGCGTGCCGGTGTCGCCGGCCTGACCACCGCCGAGCGGATAGAACACGGTGCGGTCGAGCCGGATGCCGTCGTCGCCGACGGCCAGAACGACCGCGTCGCATTGCGTGAGGTACGCGTCTTCGCGAAACAGCGCTTGTGTCGTCATCGGGCGAGCCTCGTATCGATTGGGGAAAGGGGCCAGTGTCGCGCCGCGCGGCGCGCGCGCCCAGACGCAGATCGTCCCGCGCGCGAACGGCGGCGTACCGGTCGATCAACCGGGCCGGTTGCGCATCCAGTCGGCCGTGTCGTAGAACGAGTGCATGAGCCGCTCGCGCAGCGGCTCGGGCAGTCCGATGTCGTCCATCGCCCACGCCATGCAGCGCAGCCACTGGTCGCGCTCGACCGACGCGATCGGGAACGGCAGGTGCCGCGCGCGCAGCCGCGGGTGGCCGAACCGGCTGATGTAGTGGTCGGGGCCACCCATCCAGCCGCACAGGAACCAGAACAGCTTGTCGCGCGAACCGTCGAGCGACGCCGGGTGCAGCGCGCGAATCTGCGCGAACTCGGGCTCGAGGTCCATCAGGTCGTAAAAGCGGTCCACCATTTCGCGCACGCGGGCTTCGCCGCCCACGAGCTCGAACGCCGTCGGCTGCGACGGCGCATCGTCATTCACATCGGTCATACGGATAGTCGGAAACGGGATATTCAAGGCCGCCGGCAATGCTCAGGCATCGCGCAGCGACTGCAGCGCGGGGCGCCGCAACACATTATGCAGGCTCAGCCAGCCGGCCGCACCGGCGCACGCGACGCCGGCCGCGATACCGGCCGGCACGAGCCACGGATCGACGGCAAGCTGGAAGTCGAACACGCGCGACGCGAGCACCCAGCCGACCGCGATCGCGCCCGCCGACGCCAGCGCGCCGGCCAGCGCGCCGACCACGACGAATTCCGCGCGCTGCACCGCGTTGACCTGCGCGCGCGACGCGCCGAGCGCACGCAGCAGCGCCGCCTCGCGCACGCGCTCGTCGCGCGTGCCGGCAAGCGCGGTGTACAGCACGAGCACGCCGGCCGCGAGCGTGAACACGAACAGGAACTGCACCGCACCGACCACCTGCAGCATCATCCGCTGCAACTGCGCGAGGATCGGCGCGACGTCGATCGCGGTCAGGTTCGGGTAGCGCGCGATCAGCGGATCGAGCAGCGCGGCGTCCGAAGCCGGCAAATGGAAGCTCGTCAGGTAAACGGCCGGGAAATCCTTCAGCGCCGGCGGCGGCATCAGCACGAAGAAATTGACGCGGAACGAGCCCCAGTCGAGCTTGCGCACGCTCGTGATCGGCGCGTCGACCGTGAGCCCCGTCACGTCGAAACGCAGCACGTCGCCCGGCTTCACGTTCAAGGTCTTCGCGAGGCCGGCCTCGATCGAGATCTGCGGCGTGGCTGCGGTGCCGAACCAGTCGCCTTCGACGATCCGGTTGTCGGACGGCAGCTCGGTCGTATAAGACAGGTTGAACTCGCGGTCGACGAGCCGGCGCGCCTCGTCGGACGGGTACGCGTCCGGATTCACCGGCTTGCCGTTGATCGCGACGAGGCGGCCGCGCACCATCGGCGCGGGCACCGCGTCACGCACCCCGTGCGCGGCCAGATAGGCCGCGACGTCGGCGCGCTGGTCGGGCTGGATGTCGATCAGGAACTGGTTCGGCGCATCGGGCGGCGTCGACTGCCGCCAGCCCGCGACGAGATCGTTGCGCGTGATCGCGATCAGCAGCAGGCACATCAGGCCGAGCGCAAGCGCGGTGATCTGCAGCGCGCTGGCCGTGCCGCGCCGGTGCAGCGACGCGAGCGCGTAGCGCCAGCCGACCCCCGCGGCCACGCGCGCGTTGCGCACCGCGCGCGCGGCGGCGAACAGCACGAGCCGCGCGATCAGCGCGAAACCGACCAGCGCGCCGGCGAAACCGCCCGCGACGATCAGCCCGAGCTTCAGGTTGCCGGCGGCCACGATCAGCAGCCCCGCGAACAGCACGACGCCGATCGCATACGCGGCCCACGCGGTGCGCGACGCGTCGCCCCACTCACGTCGCAGCACGCGCACCGGCGGCACGCGCGTGAGCGGCACGAGCGGCGGCAGTGCAAAGCCGAGCAGCAGCACGAGCGCGGCGCCCATGCCGATCAGCGCCGGCCACAGCGTGGGCGACGGCAACGCGACATCGATCAGGCTGCCGAGCGCGGCCAGCAACGCCCAGTGGCCGCCGTAGCCGAGCACCGCGCCGGCGGCGCCGGACACGATTCCGATACCGGCGAATTCGAGCGCGAACAGCGCACCGAGCGTGCGGCGGCTCACACCGAGGCAGCGCATCGTCGCGCAGCCGTCGAGGTGGCGCCGCATGTAGCGCTGCGCGGCCATCGCGATCGCGACCGCCGCGAGCAACGCGGTGAGCAGCGCGACGAGCGTCAGGAAGTGGCGTGCGCGATCCAGCGTCTGCCGCACCTGCGGCTGGCCTTCCTGCAACGACTCGAGACCGGCGCCGCGCAGCTTCCCGCCGTCGACGCGCGCATGCGCATACGCTTCGAAGCGTGCGACAGCCTGCGGGTCGCCGGCGACCAGCAGCCGGTACGTGACGCGGCTGCCGTAGCCCGTGAGCCCCGTCGCGGCGAGTTCGTCCGCGCGCATCATCAGCCGCGGCGAAAAATTGACGAACGAAAACCCGCGATCGAGTTCGCGGGAGATCGATGCGGCGACCTTGAACGTGCGCAGCCCGACGCGCACCGTATCGCCGGCCTTCAGGTGCAGCGCGTCGAGCAGCGCCGGATCGGCCCACACGGTGCCGGGCGCGGGAATCTCGGCGGCCTTCTGCGCGGCGGTGGCACCGGCAGGCAGGATCTCGACCGCGCCGCGCAGCGGATAGCCGGGCGACACCGCCTTCACGGCCGCGAGGCGCGACGGCGCCGCGTCGGTCGCCTGTCCGCCCTTGGCGGACGCGATCATGCTCGGGAAGATGGCAGTCGTCGCGGTACGCAGGCCGAGCGCGCGGGCCTGCCGGTCGAACGACGGATCGACGGGGCGATCGGCCCGCACGACGAAATCGGCGCCGAGCATCTGGCGCGCGTCGCGCTCGAGCCCCTGGCGCAGCCGATCGGCAAGGAAGCCGACGCTCGTCAGCGCCGCGACCGCGAGCACCAAGGCGAGGACGAGCAGCGTCAGCTCGCCCGCGCGCCAGTCGCGCGCGGTCATGCGTGCGGCCTGGCGAATCAGGTCGCGCAGGCCGAAGCGGCCGGCATGCGCGGACACGTCATGGCCGGGTTGCCCGGCGGGCGGCTGCGCCGCGTGTTGCCGCCCCTTCAATCGTGTTTTCCCCCGATCGAGTTGAGCCGCGACACCATGTGGTTCGCCATGCCGCGAAAGCCGCCTGAGACACCGCGCCACAGGCGCGGGAGCGCCCATGCCGACGCCGCGATGAAGGCGGCCAGCAGCACGAGGAACGCGAGCGGCACGAAGAACGCGAGCGCGAGGCCGCCGACCACGAGGCCGTCCTCGGTCGACGATGCGATCCAGTTAGAAATCGGTTCGGGAGACAGGTTGATCATCGCGCGCGTGCCGGCCTTCGCCACATGCGCGGCGCCAGCCAGCGAGCCGCCGGCGAGCCCCGCGACCGCGAGCACGGTCGGGTCGGCATGACCGAGCGCGCCGGCTGCGAGCACGGCACCGGCCGGGATGCGGATGAAGGTATGCACGGCATCCCACAGCGAGTCGAACGCGGGGATCTTGTCGGCAAGGAATTCGGTGACGGTGAGCACGGCCGCGGCGCCGATGACCCACGGCGACATCAGGACGGCCAGCGTGTCGGGCAAGTGAAGCCAGCCGAACCGCGCCAGCACGCCGGCGATCAGCACCGTCAGGTACAGGCGCAGGCCGCTCGCCCACGCGAGCCCCGCGCCGAGCGAAATGGCTTCGATCATGGCCCTCTCCTTGCACTTTCCGTGCGCTTTGCCGATTGATCGGATCGGGTCGGACAGACTGGCCGCGCGGCGCGTGGCGACCGGCTCCGCGTGCCGCGAGAAGCACGACGGAATTCAGGCCCGAATGCGTTCCATTATAGACAGGCTATCCGGGTGACCGGCGCAATTCCGCGGCGCGGCACGCGGGGCGTGTGCGCACCCGGATGCCGTCGTCAGGCGGCCGACGACAGCTTGAGGCCGATCAGCCCCGCGACGATCAGCGCCGCGCTCGCGACGCGCGCGACGGTCAGCGCCTCGCCCATCATCACGATGCCGAACACGAACGCACCGACCGCGCCGATGCCCGTCCACACCGCGTACGCGGTGCCGAGCGGCAACTGGCGCATCGCGACCGCGAGCAGCCCGAAGCTGGCCAGCGCCGTCACGATCGTAAACGCCGACGGACCGAGCTTCGTGAAGCCGTCCGACGATTTCATGCCGGCCGCCCAGGCCACTTCCAGCAATCCGGCAATGAACAACAATCCCCACGCCATCTCGACGCACTCCGTATCGGATGGGGCCGTCCCCGTTGAATCGAATGACCCGGGGTCGTCCCCGGGCGGCGCCGAGTATAACAAGATGCTTACGGACGCGGCGCGGCGCCGGCGGCCGATCGGGGGCCCGATCGGCCGGGCCCGGTCAGTTCGATACGCGCTTCGGCGTGACGCCGCCGACGCAGCGGTCGTCGCGGTACAGCGCCCACTCTTCGCACACGCGGCCATCCTTGAACACGCACATGCCGACCTGCCCGCTCGACAGGTTGCGGATCGTGTGGCGGCCGCCGAGCTTGGCGCAATTGACCGACGCGGGATTGGCCATCGCCTGCTGGGACGACGACGGTTGCTGCCCGGGCGGCAGCGGTTGGGCGAACGCGCCAGACGCAGCAAGCGCCAGCGCACAGATGACGACCAGACGGACGGACATTGCACGCTCCTCGTTTTCGTTCGCGGAACGGTCAGGATAACGGGGAATGAGCGCCGGGTGTGCAACGTGCGCGTCGGTCGCGAGACTGTCGCGCCGGCGCAACCCTGCCGGCGCGCGACGTCACGCGCACGGGCGCCGCTGCGGCCCGGCGAGACCCGTCATGCGGCCCCGACGAGCCGGTAGCCGACGCCCGTCTCGGTGACGATGTACTCGGGCTGCGCCGGGTCGCGCTCGAGCTTCTGGCGCAGGTGCGCCATGTAGATGCGCAGGTAGTGGTGGCTTTCGACGTGCGACGGCCCCCACACGTCGCGCAGCAGCTGCCGGTGCGTGAGCACGCGCCCCGCGTGCCGCACGAGCGTGGCGAGCAGCCGGTACTCGAGCGGCGTCAGGTGCACGATCTCGTTGTCGCGCCACACCTGGCGCAGCGCGAGATCGACGGTCACGGTGCCGAAGTTCACCTTCGGCGACTCGTTCGCGCCGCCCTGGTTGCGCCGGCGCAGTTGCGCGCGGATCCGCGCACGCAGTTCGGACACGCCGAACGGCTTGGTCAGGTAATCGTCGGCGCCCGCGTCGAGCGCCGCGACCTTCTCCTCTTCCTGCGTGCGCGCGGACAGCACGATCACCGGCACCTCGGACCAGCCGCGCAGTTCGCGGATCACGTCGAGGCCGTCGGTATCGGGCAGGCCGAGGTCGACGATCACGAGATCGGGCTTGCGCGTCGCCGCGTCGATCAGCCCCTGCTTGCCCGTCTCGGCCTCGAACACCGCGATGTCCTCCTCCTCGAGCGCGGCGCGCACGAAACGGCGGATCTGCTTTTCGTCCTCGATCAGGACGACGGTCAGGCTGGGTTCACTCATGGTCTGGCAATGATTCGGATGGGGACGACGCGCCCGGCACATCGGGTTCGTCGTCGGGTACGGCGGGCGCGGCCGGCGGTGTCTCGACCGGCAGCGTGAACCAGAAGCGCGCGCCCGTCACGTGGCCGTCGGGCGCCGTGCGGTTGAGTGCGCCGATTTTACCGCCGTGCGCCTCGACGATCGCGCGGCAGATCGCCAGGCCGAGCCCGATGCCGGGCGTCGCCGATTCCTTCTCGCCGCGCGTGAACTTGTCGAAGATCCGCGTTTCCATCCCGGCCGGCAGGCCGGGACCATAATCGTCGACGAGCACGCGCACGAATGGCAGCCCGTCGTCGGTCATGCGCTCCGCGCCAATCTCGATCGGCGTATCGGCCGGCGTGTACTTCGCCGCGTTCTCGAACAGGTTGGTGAACAGGCGCTCCATCAGCACCGCGTCCATCTGCAACAACGGCAAATCGGCCGGCAGCACGACGCGCGCGGGATGGCGCGCAAGCACGCGCCTGCATGCGGCGAGTGCGGCGCCGACGGTTTCCTCGAGCAGCGACCACTGGCGCTTCAACTGCAGGCTGCCGGCCTGCAGCCGCGCCATGTCGAGCAGGTTCGTGACGATGCCCGTCATCCGCAGCGCCTCGTCGTGGATCGCGTCGACGAGTTCGCCCTCGCGCTGCGCGAAACGCTCCGCCGCCGCCACGTCGCCGCCCTGCGCGGCCGCCCGCCCGTTCGCGAGCATCGACGAGAAGCCGACGATCGTCGTGAGCGGCGTGCGCAGGTCGTGCGAGATCGCCGACAGCAGCGAGTTGCGCAGCCGCTCGGATTCCATGCTCACCAGCGCGTCGCGCGCGATCTCGACGTAGTGCACGCGTTCGAGCGCGAGCGCGATCTGCGCGGCGAATGCGTCGAGCATCCGCTGCTGTTCCGGCACCTCGAGTTCGCGCGGCTCGCGCGACGCGACCGCGAGCACGCCGCGCGTGCGCATCGGCGCCTTCAGCGGCAGGTACAGTGCAACCGTCGCCGGTAACGTGTCGGTGCCGCGGCCAGCCGGCTTCTGCTGGTCATAGACCCACTGGCCGACGTCGCTGTCCAGATCGGCGCCCGTCAGCGTGACGGCTGCATCGGGCTCCTCGATCTTCTGCCACACCTTGTCCGCGCTGTCGGGCAGCAGGAACGCGACGCGCGCGCGGAACACCTCGCCCACATGGCGGCTGCCGATCTCGACGATCTGCTCGGTCGTCAGCGCCGCGCCCAGCTCGCGCGCCATCGCGTAGATGGCGCCGGTGCGCCGCTCGCGGCGCTGCGCGACGCTCGCCTGACGCGTCAGCGTCGACGTCAGGTGGCTGATCACGAGCGACGTCAGCAGCATCCCGAAGAAGGTCAGCAGGTATTGCGTGTCGCTGACCGAGAACGACATGCGCGGCGGCACGAAGAAGTAATCGAACGCGGCCACCGACAGGAACGACTGCAGCACGCCCGGGCCGCGCCCGAGCCGGACGGCCGAGAACACGACGCCAAGCAGGTACAGCATCACGAGGTTCGTGAGGTCGAGCCGCTCGGACACGAGGCTCGCGACGACCGTGATCGCCGCGCAGATCGCGGCCGCGTACGCGTAATGTCGCGGCGGCGAACGATGCGTGCCGAACTGCGCGAACGCATCGCGCCAGTCGCGCGCACGCGCATCGAGCGGCGCGGCGCGCGCCTCGTCGCTCGCGGACGCACGGATCAGCATCAGGTCGACGTCGCCCGCGCGTTCGGCGAGCTGTTCGCCGAACGGCCGCGCGAGGCGGCGCACGAGCCCGACCTTCGGCGAGCCGCCCGCGACGATCTTCGACACGTTGCGTACCTTCGCATAACCGATCAGCGCGGCGACCGCGTCGCCGCCGGCGAGCGTGGCCGTCTCTGCGCCGAGCTCGGCCGCGAGCTTCAGCGCGTCGAGCGTGCGCTGCCGCTGCGCGTCGGGCAGCCGCTGCAGGCGCGGCGTCTCCACATAGACGGCGATCCAGTCGGCCTTCAGGCTCGCGGCGAGCCGCGCGGCCGCGCGCACCAGCGTCGGCGCCTCGGGGCCGGGCCCGACGCACACGAGCAGCCGCTCGCGCGCCTGCCAGATGCGCTGGATCGAGCGGTCGGCACGGTATTCGCGCATCTGCGCGTCGACGCGATCGGCCGTGCGCCGCAGCGCCAGTTCGCGCAGCGCGATCAGGTTGCCCTTGCGGAAGAAGTTGCGCACCGCGCGCTCGGCCTGCTGCGCGAGATAAACCTTGCCGTCGCGCATCCGCTCGAGCAGTTCCTCGGCCGGCAGGTCGACGAGCGTGACTTCATCGGCCGCGTCGAACACGCGGTCAGGTACGGTCTCCCACACGCGAATGCCGGTGATCGCGCCGACCACGTCGTTCAGGCTTTCGAGATGCTGGACGTTGACGGTCGTATACACGTCGATGCCCGCGTCGAGCAGCTCGTACACGTCCTGCCAACGCTTCAGGTGCCGTGCGCCCTGCACGTTCGAATGCGCGAGTTCGTCGACGAGGATCAGTTGCGGCTGGCGCGCGAGCGCGCCGTCGAGATCGAATTCGGCCAGCGTGCGGCCGCGATAGTCGATGCGCGCGAGCGGCAGCACGTCGAGGCCGTCGAGCAGCGCGGCGGTTTCGCTGCGCCCGTGGGTCTCGACGATGCCGACGACGACGTCGACGCCTTCCTGCAGGCGCTGGCGCGCGGCCTGCAGCATCGCGTAGGTCTTGCCGACACCGGCCGATGCGCCGAAGAAAATCTTGAGCTGGCCGCGTCGCTGCTTTTCTTCGTCACGCTGCAGCTTGTCGAGGAGTTGGTCTGGGTCGGGACGATTCATGCGTCAGATAGGCGGAGCGCCCGGATGCGCGCGAGTACGAGCATTGTTGTTCCAAATCGCCGCAAAAGGCAAAGACGGCGCATGCGCCGTCGGGAAAAGTCGCGTCCGGCGCGGATCGGGCCGCGCCGGACGCCGGTTGCCTTACGTTCGCTCAGTGCGCGGCCTGCGCCGCGTCGAGCGCGAGGTTCAGCTTCAGCACGTTCACGCGCGGTTCGCCGAGCACGCCGAACTGGCGGCCCTTCGTGTTCGCGGCGACGAGCTGCGCGACCGCGTCGGGCGCCAGGTTGCGCGCCTTCGCGACCCGCTCGACCTGGTACGCGGCGGCGGCCGGCGTGATCTCCGGATCGAGGCCGCTGGCCGACGCCGTCACGAGGTCGACCGGCACGGGCTTCGACATGTCGGTGCCCGCGTCGCGCAGCGCGGCGATGCGCCCCTTCACCTGGTCGGCGAGCGACGGGTTCAGCGGGCCGAGGTTCGAGCCGCCGGAGCCGGTCGCGTTGTACGGCATCGGCGACGTGGCCGACAGGCGGCCCCAGAAGTACTTCGGCGCATCGAACTGCTGGCCGATCAGCGCGGAGCCGACCGCCTTGCCGTCCTTCTCGATCAGGCTGCCGTTCGCCTGCGACGGGAACACGGCCTGGCCGAACACGGTCATCACGGCCGGGTATGCGAGCCCCGTCACCGCGGTCAGCACGGCAAAGATCACGACGAGCGGACGAATCAACGTTTTCATGATGTTTCCTTCAAGTACGGCCGGCTCAGGCCCAGCCGAGTGCAGCGAGCGTCATGTCGATCAGCTTGATGAACGGGAACGGCAGCAGCACGCCGCCGAGGCCGTACACCAGCAGGTTGCGGCGCAGGAGCGACGCGGCGCCGAGCGGCCGGTACGTGACGCCCTTCAGCGCGAGCGGGATCAGCGCGACGATGATCAGCGCGTTGAAGATCACCGCCGACAGGATCGCGGATGCCGGCGACGTCAGGTGCATGATGTCGAGCACGCGCAGCTGCGGGTACGTCGTCACGAACGCGGCCGGGATGATCGCGAAATACTTCGCGATGTCGTTCGCGATCGAGAACGTCGTCAGCGAACCGCGCGTCATCAGCATCTGCTTGCCGATCTCGACGATCTCGATCAGCTTCGTCGGGTTCGAGTCGAGGTCGACCATGTTGCCGGCTTCCTTCGCCGCCTGCGTGCCGGTGTTCATCGCCACGGCGACGTCGGCCTGCGCGAGCGCCGGTGCGTCGTTGGTGCCGTCGCCCGTCATCGCGACGAGGCGCCCTGCGGCCTGGTGCTCGCGGATCGTCGCGAGCTTGGTTTCCGGCGTCGCTTCCGCGAGGAAATCGTCGACACCCGCTTCCGCCGCAATTGCCGCGGCCGTCAGCCGGTTGTCGCCCGTCACCATCACGGTCTTGATGCCCATCTTGCGCAGTTCCGCGAAGCGCTCCTTGATGCCGCCCTTCACGATGTCCTTCAGCTCGATCACGCCGAGCACGCGCGCCGCCCCTTCATGCAGGTCGGCCACGACGAGCGGCGTGCTGCCACGGCGCGCGACTTCATCGACCGCGCGGCGCACTTCTTCCGGGAAGCGGCTGCCGTGCGTCTCGACGTAGTTGCGGATCGCGTCGGCCGCGCCCTTGCGGATTTCACGGCCCGGCAGGTCGACGCCGCTCATCCGCGTCTGCGCGGAAAAGCCGATGAACGTCGCATGCAGTTGCCCCATGTCGCGCTGGCGAATGTTGAAGCGCTCCTTCGCGAGCACGACGATGCTGCGGCCTTCCGGCGTTTCGTCGGCGAGCGACGACAGTTGCGCGGCATCGGCCAGCGCTTCCTCGGTCACGCCCGGCGCCGGCACGAACGTCGATGCCTGGCGGTTGCCCAGCGTGATCGTGCCGGTCTTGTCGAGCAGCAGCACGTCGACGTCGCCAGCGGCTTCCACCGCACGGCCCGACGTCGCGATCACGTTCGCCTGCATCATCCGGCTCATCCCGGCCACGCCGATCGCGGACAGCAACCCGCCGATCGTCGTCGGAATCAGGCACACGAGCAGCGCGACGAGCGCGGTGATCGTCACCACGTGGCCGGCCTTCATCGCCTCGACCGAGAACATCGAGAACGGCAGCAGCGTTGCGGTGGCCAGCAGCATCACGATCGTCAGCGCGACGAGCAGGATCGTCAGCGCGATCTCGTTCGGCGTCTTCTTGCGCTTTGCGCCTTCGACCATCGCGATCATCCGGTCGAGGAACGCCTCGCCGGGGTTCGCGGTGACCTTGACGACGATCCAGTCGGACAGCACGCGCGTGCCGCCCGTCACCGACGAGAAGTCGCCGCCCGATTCGCGGATCACCGGCGCGGATTCGCCGGTGATCGCCGATTCGTCGACCGACGCGACGCCATCGACCACCTCGCCGTCGGCCGGGATCACGTCACCCGCTTCGACGAGCACGACGTCGCCCTTGCGCAGCTCGGTCGCGGTCGTGATGCGGATCGGCGACTTCGGATGCGGCTCGTTGAGCTTCTTCGCCATCACGTCTTTCTTCGCGCTGCGCAGCGACGCGGCCTGCGCCTTCGAGCGCCCTTCGGCGAGCGCTTCGGCGAAGTTCGCGAACAGCACGGTGAACCACAGCCACAGCGCGATCGCGAGGATGAAGCCCGCGGGCGCCTCGGCCTGGCCGGCGAGCGCCGCGATCCACAGGATCGTGGTCAGAATGCTGCCGACGTACACGCAGAACATCACCGGATTGCGGAACTGCGTGCGCGGCGTAAGTTTCTTGAACGAGTCCACGATCGCCGGGCGCAGCAGCGCCGGATCGAACATGGACCGTGTTGCGGAATGTTGAGTCATTGCGATCTCTTCAATCTCTTCAGTCTTTTCAATGTGTCGCCATACGGGCGCGCATTACGCGCCCAGCCACATCATCAGGTGCTCGACGCCCGGGCCGAGCGCAAGCGCCGGCACGTAGGTCAGCGCGCCCACCAGCAGCACGGTGCCGAGCAGCAGCACGACGAACAGCGGACCGTGCGTCGGCAGCGTGCCGCTCGTCACCGCGATGCGCTTCTTCGCGGCGAGCGAGCCGGCGATCGCCAGCACCGGCACGATCGTGCCGAAGCGGCCGAACCACATCGCGATCGCGGTCATCCAGTTGTAGAACGGCGTGCCGACCGTCAGGCCCGCGAACGCGCTGCCGTTGTTGTTGGCGGCCGAGCTGAACGCGTACAGGATTTCCGAGAAGCCATGCGGCCCCGGGTTCGCGATGCCGGCCTTGCCCGCATCGGCGAGCACGGCGATCGACGTGCCGACCAGCACCAGCAGCGGCGTGAGCAGCACGACGATCGACACCATCTTCATCTCGTACGACTCGATCTTCTTGCCGACGTATTCCGGCGTGCGGCCGATCATCAGGCCGGCGACGAACACCGCGAGCAGCGCGAACACGAGCATCCCGTAGAGACCGGAGCCGACCCCGCCGTAGATCACTTCGCCCAGTTGCATCAGCAGCATCGGCACGAGGCCGCCGAGCGGCGTCAGCGAATCGTGCATCGTGTCGACCGCGCCGCACGACGCGGCCGTCGTCGCGACCGTGAAGATGCCGGTCTGCGCGATGCCGAAGCGCGTTTCCTTGCCTTCCATGTTGCCGCCCGGCTGCAGCGCGCTCGTCGACTGGTCGACGTGCAGCGCGGCGAGCGTCGGGTTGCCGCCCTGCTCGGCGCTCACCTCGACACCGATCGCGATCACGAACGCGACCGTCATCGCCGCGAGCACCGCGATGCCCTGCCGGCGGTCGCCGATCACGCGGCCGAACACGAGACACAGCGCGGCCGGGATGATCAGGATCGAGAAGATCTGGATGAAGTTCGCGAACGGCGTCGGGTTCTCGTACGGGTGCGCGGAGTTCGCGTTGAAGAAGCCGCCACCGTTGGTGCCGAGCATCTTGATCGCTTCCTGCGACGCGACCGGGCCCATCGCAAGCGTCTGCTTCGTGAGCTGGGTCGGCACCGTCACCGGGTTGCCCTTGTCGTCCTTCACCGGATTGCCCTGCGCGTCGAGCTTCGGCGCCGCGTAGGTGCTCGTCTGCAGCACCGGCACGTCCTCATACGCCTTCATGTTCTGGATCACGCCCTGGCTCATCAGCAGCGCGGCGATGACCACCGACATCGGCACGAGCACGTACATCGTCACGCGCGTGAGGTCGACCCAGAAGTTGCCGATCGTCTGCGCGGTATGACGTGCGAAGCCGCGGATCAACGCAATCACGACGACGATGCCGGTCGCCGCCGACAGGAAGTTCTGCACGGTCAGGCCGAGCATCTGCGTCAGGTAGCTGACGGTCTGCTCGGGCGTGTAGTCCTGCCAGTTCGTGTTGGTGACGAAGCTGACGGCCGTGTTGAACGCGCCGTCGACCGTCATCGCGCCGAACTGCTGCGGGTTGCCGGGCAGGAAGCCCTGCAGGCGCAGCAGGCCGTAGAGGAACAGCGCGCCGAGCGCGTTGAACGCGATCGTCGCAACCGCGTACTGCTTCCAGTTCATCTCGCTGCCGGCGTCGACGCCGGCGATGCGGTACAGCGCGCGCTCGAGTGGCCCGAACACGCGCACGACACGCGAGCTGCCGTCCATCACCGCGGACAGGTAGCGCGCGACCGGAACGGCCGCCGCCAGCAGCACGACGATGAAGAGCACCGTTTGAAAGAGATTGTTCGCGTTCATTCGATGTCCTCCGCGCGCAGCAGCGCAAAGACGAGATACGCGAACAGCAGGGCCGTCGAGGCACCCGCCAGCCAAAGCATCCAGGTCATGCTCGCCCCCCGCGACCGTATTGCACGAGCTTGTTGCAACCGGCAATCAAACCGAGGATCAGCGCGGTGAAGAGCACCAGTGCGCCGATGAAAACCCCATCCATTTTTCTGTTCTCCATCGTCGAAATCAGACGACTAGAACCTTATGGGAACGCACGTAAAGGACGGGTCAAAGGTATCGGGGCGGGTATAAAAAACGCGTAAACGTGGAATTCAGCGGGGGACGGCAGAAACCGGAAGGCGGACCGGACGGCACGCTGGCGCCGCCCGGACAAGCGCGTGCCGGCATGGCGCCGGCACGGAGGGACGGGTCAGGGAACGAGGATCGTCGAGCCGGTGGTCTTGCGCGCTTCGAGATCTTCATGCGCGCGGGCGACTTCCGCGAGCGGATAGCGCTGGTTGATGCTCGTCTTCACCTTGCCCGACAGCAGCACGTCGAACAGCTCGGCGGCAGCGGATTCGAGATCGGCGCGCTTCGCGATGTACGAGAACAGCGTGGGTCGCGTAAAGAACAGCGAGCCGCGCGACGAGAATTCCTTCGAGTCGATCGGCGGCAGCGGGCCCGACGCATTGCCGAAGCTGACGAACAGCCCGAGCGGCGCGAGGCTGTCGAGCGAGCCGATGTAGGTGTCCTTGCCGATCGAGTCGTAGACGACCGGCACGCCCGCGCCGTTCGTGATCTCCTTCACGCGCTGCGTGAAGTTCTCGCGCGTGTAGACGATCGGATGGTCGCAGCCGTGCGCCTTCGCGAGCGCGGCTTTCTCGTCGGAACCGACCGTCCCGATCACGGTCGCGCCGAGCGCCTTCGCCCACTGGCATACGAGCAGGCCGACGCCGCCGGCTGCCGCGTGGATCAGGATCGTGTCGCCGGCCTTCACCGGATACGTGCGGCGCAGCAGATAGTGCGCGGTCAGGCCCTGCAGCATCACCGACGCCGCGTCGTCGTAGCTGATGCCGTCCGGCAGCTTTACGAGCCGCTCGGCCGGCATCACGCGCTCCTGCGCGTACGCGCCCGGCGGCTGCCCGACGTACGCGACGCGGTCGCCCGCCTTGAGCGTGGTCACGCCTTCGCCGACGGCCGTCACCTCGCCCGCCGCCTCCATCCCGAGACCGCCGGGCAGCGCTTGCGGGTAAAGGCCGGTGCGGAAATAGACGTCGATGTAGTTGAGGCCGACCGCATGCTGCCGGATGCGGACTTCACCCGCCTTCGGCTCGCCGACCTCGACATCGACCCACTTCATCACGTCCGGGCCGCCCGGCTGGTCGTATCGGATTGCTTTCGGCATCGTTTCGCTCCTCGTTTCTGATTCGGTCAGGGAAAAATCCGGGTCGCCGATACGCGAACCGGCCGATTCAGGCGGGAACCGGGCGGCAGGCGCGCGTCGCGACGCACGATTCTCGCCCGACGCCGCCAACCGTGCATGGCCCTGCCGCCATCAGGGGCAATCGGGCGCGAACTGCGCCTAGCAGACGTCCTGCATGTTGCGCGCCAGATCGTCGAGCAGCATCCGCGCGGTGGCGACGTTGGTCGCGACCGGCACGTCGTGCACGTCGCACGCCCGCACGAGCGCGGTGATGTCGGGGTCGTGCGGCTGCGCGGTCATCGGGTCGCGCAGGAACACGACGATGTCGATGCGGCCGTCGGCCAGTTCCGCACCGATCTGCAGATCGCCGCCGAGCGGCCCCGACAGCTTGCGCTCGACTTCGAGCCCGTGCGCGTCCGCGATGCGGCCGCCCGTCGTGCCGGTCGCCACCAGCCGGCATTGCGCGAGCGTCGTGCGGAATTCGCCCGCGAGCGCGACGATTTCGTCTTTCTTCGCGTCGTGCGCAATCAATGCGATGCGGGGTTTGCTCATCTCCAGATCCTTCGTTTGAGGTTGTCGTCGTGAAAGGCGGTGCGCGCGTCAGAACGTGCCTGGATACGCGCCGCCGTCGAGCAGCCAGTTCTGCCCGGTGATGTAGCCGGCATGCACGCTGCACAGGAACGCGCACGCCGCGCCGAATTCCGCACGCGTGCCGAGACGGCCGGCCGGAATGTCCTTCGTGCGCCGCGCGCGCAGCTCGTCGACCGTCACGCCCTGCGCCTTCGCCGACGCGGCGAGCGTGGTCGCGATCCGGTCGGTGTCGAACAGGCCCGGCAGCAGGTTGTTGATCGTCACGCCCTGCCCCGCGACCTTGCGCGACAGCCCCGCGACGAAGCCGGTCAGCCCCGAGCGCGCGCCGTTCGACAGCGCGAGCACGTCGATCGGCGCCTTCACGGCCGAGCTCGTGATGTTGACGATCCGGCCGAAGCCGCGCGCGATCATCCCGTCGAGGGTCGCGCGGATCAGCTCGATCGGCGTCAGCATGTTCGATTCGAGCGCGCGGATCCAGTCGTCGTGTGAGAAGTCGCGGAAGTCGCCGGGCGGCGGGCCGCCGGCATTCGTCACGAGAATGTCCGGCTGCGGGCAGGCGGCGAGCGCAGCCGCGCGCCCGTCCGGCGTCGTGATGTCGCAGGCGACCGAAGTCACCGACACGTTCGCGCCGGCGCGGATCTCCTCCGCGGTTTCCTCCAGCGTGTCGCGCGTGCGCGCGACGATCACGAGGTTCACGCCCTCGGCGGCCAGCGCTTCCGCGCAGCCGCGACCGAGCCCCTTGCTGGCCGCGCACACGAGCGCGGTCTTTCCTGCGATGCCGAGATCCATCGTCGATTCCTTGGTGGCGACACGCGCCGGCACGGCCCCGGCGTGCCGGCGCATGAACCGCGGGCGGGTCAGGCGGGCAATCGGGCGGGCGCGGGCGCGCGGATTGTCGTGAGACGTCGATATTATCCGGATCATGCGGCGCGCCTTGGTAAAATTGCGGACATAAGCGCGCGGCCGGCTTGCGCCCGCCGCCGCCCCCGATCCTCTTTTGCCGCCAAGGCGCCCCCGTCATGAAACAGGACAGCCGTTTCCCGAATCTCTTCATCACCGATCACCCGCTGATCCAGCACAAGCTCACGCACATGCGCGACAAGGACACGTCCACGCGCACGTTCCGCGAGCTGCTGCGCGAAATCACGCTGCTGATGGGTTACGAGATCACCCGCAACCTGCCGATCACGACCAAGCGGGTCGAAACCCCGCTCGTCGAGGTCGACGCACCGGTGATCGCGGGCAAGAAGCTGGCGATCGTGCCGGTGCTGCGCGCGGGCATCGGGATGTCGGACGGCCTGCTCGACCTGGTTCCGTCCGCGCGCGTCGGCCACATCGGCGTGTACCGCGCCGAGGATCACCGCCCGGTCGAGTACCTGGTGCGCCTGCCGGATCTGGAAGACCGCATCTTCATCCTGTGCGACCCGATGGTCGCGACCGGCTACTCGGCCGTGCACGCGGTCGACGTGCTGAAGCGCCGCAACGTGCCGGCCGCGAACATCATGTTCGTCGCGCTGGTCGCCGCGCCCGAAGGCGTGCAGGTGTTCCAGGACGCGCACCCGGACGTGAAGCTGTTCGTCGCGTCGCTCGATTCGCATCTGAACGAGCACGCGTACATCGTGCCGGGCCTCGGCGACGCGGGCGACCGCCTGTTCGGCACCAAGAACTGACGCACCGGCACGGCCGCGCGGCGCGCGGCACGGCACGCGACGGCCTGCCCGGCCGTTCGGCCATGCGCGGCGGCCCCGATCCGGCGGTCGCCGCGTGATAAAATCTCGATCCACTCGACACGCGCGGCCCCGCGGCTTCATGCCCGCCGAAACGGCCGCCGATTCAACGACACATTGAAACAATCGCCCGCGCTGCGCGCCCGGGCACGGAGAAAGGTATGGCTGGTCATTCGAAATGGGCCAACATCAAGCATAAGAAGGCAGCGGCCGACGCGAAGCGCGGCAAGATCTGGACCCGCCTGATCAAGGAAATCCAGGTCGCGGCGCGCCTCGGCGGCGGCGACGTCAACTCGAACCCGCGCCTGCGCCTCGCGGTCGACAAGGCGGCCGACGCGAACATGCCGAAGGACAACGTCAAGCGCGCGATCGATCGCGGCGTCGGCGGCGCGGATGGCGCGAACTACGAGGAAATCCGTTACGAAGGCTACGGCATCAGCGGCGCGGCGATCATCGTCGACACGCTGACCGACAACCGCACCCGCACGGTCGCGGAAGTCCGCCACGCGTTCTCGAAGTTCGGCGGCAACATGGGCACCGACGGCTCGGTCGCGTTCATGTTCGATCACGTCGGCCAGTTCCTGTTCGCACCGGGCACGTCGGAAGACGCGCTGATGGAAGCCGCGCTCGAAGCCGGCGCGAACGACGTGAACACGAACGACGACGGTTCGATCGAAGTGCTGTGCGACTGGCAGGCATTCTCGGCGGTGAAGGACGCGCTCGAAGCCGGCGGCTTCAAGGCCGAACTCGCCGAAGTGACGATGAAGCCGCAGAACGAAGTCGAATTCACCGGCGACGACGCGGCGAAGATGCAGAAGCTCCTGGACGCGCTCGAGAACCTCGACGACGTGCAGGACGTGTATACGAACGCCGTCATCGTCGAGGAATGATGTGCCGGCCGCCGTGCTCCTGTCGCGGCGGCGGCCCGACCGAATCCGCGGCCGGCGCGCCTGAGCGTGCCGGCCGCCCTGTTTTCTAGTCTGCGGGGAATCCCATGAAACTACTCGTCGTCGGTTCCGGCGGCCGCGAACATGCGCTGGCGTGGAAGCTCGCGCAGTCGCCGCGCGTCCAGATGGTCTACGTCGCGCCCGGCAATGGCGGCACGGCGCAGGACGAGCGTCTGAAGAACGTCGACATCACGGCGCTCGACGAACTCGCCGATTTCGCGGAACGCGAAGGCGTCGCGTTCACGCTCGTCGGGCCGGAAGCGCCGCTCGCGGCCGGCATCGTCAACCTGTTCCGCGCACGCGGCCTGAAGGTCTTCGGTCCGACCCGCGAAGCCGCGCAGCTCGAGAGCTCGAAGGATTTCGCGAAGGCGTTCATGAAGCGCCACGGCATCCCGACCGCCGAGTACGAGACGTTCTCCGACGTGGCCGCCGCGCACGCGTACATCGACGCGAAGGGTGCGCCGATCGTCGTGAAGGCCGACGGCCTCGCGGCCGGCAAGGGCGTCGTCGTCGCGATGACGCTGGAAGAAGCACACGAAGCCGTCGACATGATGCTGTCGGGCAACAAGCTCGGCGACGCCGGCGCGCGCGTCGTGATCGAGGAATTCCTCGATGGCGAGGAAGCGAGCTTCATCGTGATGGTCGACGGCAAGCACGCGCTGGCACTGGCATCCAGCCAGGATCACAAGCGCCTGCTGGATGAAGACCGCGGCCCGAACACCGGCGGCATGGGTGCGTACTCCCCTGCCCCGATCGTCACGCCGCAGATGCACGCACGCGTGATGCGCGAGATCATCATGCCGACGGTACGCGGGATGGAGAAGGACGGCATCCGCTTCACCGGCTTCCTGTATGCGGGCCTGATGATCGACAAGGAAGGCAATCCGCGCACGCTGGAATTCAACTGCCGGATGGGCGACCCGGAAACGCAGCCGATCATGGCGCGCCTGAAGAGCGATTTCTCGAAGGTCGTCGAACAGGCGATCGCGGGCACGCTCGACACGGTCGAACTCGACTGGGACCGCCGCACCGCGCTTGGCGTCGTGCTGGCCGCGCACGGTTATCCGGACGCGCCGCGCAAGGGCGACCGCATCAACGGAATCCCGGCCGAAACCGAGCAGGCGGTTACGTTCCATGCGGGCACGACGCTCGACGGCGACAAGCTGACGACGGCCGGCGGCCGCGTGCTGTGCGTGGTCGGCCTCGCCGATTCGGTACGTGAAGCGCAGCAGCATGCGTACGAGACGATCAACCAGATCAATTTCGAAGGCATGCAGTACCGCCGCGACATCGGCTTCCGCGCGCTCAACCGCAAGAGCACCTAAGTCGCAATCGCCGCCCCGCCCTCGCGCGGCCGCGGCCCCTCTGCCGGGGTTCGATAGAATGCCCGGCAGAAGCTTTTTTTACGGCCCCCGCTTCGGGTGGGGGCACCCAGTCCAGACATGACCGATTCGACCTACGACGTAGCGCGCGTGCGCACGTACCTCCAGGGCCTGCAGACACGCATCGCCGACGCGCTCGGCGCGCTCGACGGCACACCGCTCGCGACCGACGCATGGCAGCGCGGGCCGGACGAACGCCTGCGCGGCGGCGGCTGCACGCGGATTCTCGAAGGCGGCCGCGTGTTCGAACGCGCGGGGATCGGCTTTTCCGACGTCGCGGGCGATGCGCTGCCGCCGTCGGCGAGCGCGGCGCGCCCGCAGCTCGCGGGGCGCGGTTTCGAGGCGCTCGGCGTGTCGCTGGTGCTGCACCCGCGCAATCCGTACTGCCCGACCGTGCACATGAACGTGCGGATGCTGATCGCGACGAAGCCGGGCGAAGAGCCCGTGTTCTGGTTCGGCGGCGGCATGGATCTGACACCGGTTTACGGTTTCGAGGACGACGCCCGGCATTTCCACCAGACCTGCAAGGATGCGCTCGATCCGTTCGGCGTCGAGCTCTACCCGCGCTTCAAGCAATGGTGCGACGAGTATTTCTTCCTGAAGCACCGCAACGAGATGCGCGGCATCGGCGGGATCTTCTTCGACGATTTCTCGGAGCCCGGTTTCGAACGCTCGTTTGACATGATGCAAAGCGTCGGCGACGCGTTCCTGCAGGCCTACCTGCCGATCGTCGAGCGCCGCGCGGAGCTGCCGTACGGCGAGCGCGAGCGCGACTTCCAGGCGTACCGCCGCGGCCGCTACGTCGAATTCAACCTCGTGTTCGACCGCGGCACGCTGTTCGGCCTGCAAAGCGGCGGCCGGACCGAGTCGATCCTGATGTCGATGCCGCCGGTCGCGAACTGGCGCTACAACTGGCAACCCGAACCGGGTTCGCCGGAAGCGCGCCTGTACAGCGACTTCATCGTGCCGCGCGACTGGGTCTGACCCCTGCTTCAAGAGAAAGGACGCGTTTCTGGACACCACCGCCCGCCCCGCCCCGCTGCCGCGTCGTATCGGCCTGCTGGGCGGCACTTTCGACCCGATCCACGACGGCCATCTCGCGCTCGCCCGCCGGTTCGCCGAGCTGCTCGGCCTGACCGAACTCGTGCTGCTGCCCGCCGGGCAGCCGTACCAGAAGCGTGACGTGTCGGCCGCCGAGCATCGGCTCGCGATGACGCGCGCGGCCGCCGGCTCGCTGTCCGTGCCGGGCGTGACCGTGACCGTCGCCACCGACGAGATCGAGCACACCGGCCCGACCTACACGGTCGAGACGCTCGCGCGCTGGCGCGAGCGGATCGGCCCTGACGCGTCGCTGTCGATGCTGATCGGCGCCGATCAGCTCGTGCGCCTCGATACGTGGCGCGACTGGCGCAAACTGTTCGATTACGCGCACATCTGCGTGTCGACGCGCCCGGGCTTCGACCTCGGCGCGGCGCCGCCGGACGTCGCGCAGGAAATCGCCGCGCGGCAGGCCGGCGCCGACGTGCTGAAGGCCACGCCGGCAGGCCACCTGCTGATCGATACGACCCTTTCGTTCGACATTGCCGCGACCGACATCCGCGCCCACCTGCGCGAATGCATCGCGCGCCATGCGCAAATGCCCGACGCGTCGGCCGAGCATGTGCCGGCCGCCGTATGGGCCTATATTCTTCAACATCGCCTCTACCATTCCTGAATCCATGGATATTCGCAAACTGCAGCGCGTGATCGTCGACGCCCTCGAAGACGTCAAGGCGCAAGACATCAAGGTGTTCAACACCAGCCACCTGACCGAACTGTTCGACCGCGTGGTCGTCGCTTCGGGCACCTCCAACCGCCAGACCAAGGCCCTCGCGTCGAGCGTGCGTGACAAGGTCAAGGAAGCCGGCGGCGACATCGTCAGCTCCGAGGGCGAAGACACCGGCGAATGGGTGCTCGTCGACTGCGGCGACGCGGTCGTGCATATCCTGCAACCGGCCCTGCGCCAGTACTACAACCTCGAGGAAATCTGGGGCGACAAGCCCGTGCGGATGAAGCTCGGCGGCGGCAAGGGGAACGGCTTCGCCACGGCCAGCGAAAGCGACGAGGACGAAGAGGAAGCCGCGCCCGCACGCCCGGCGCGCAAGACGGCCGCTCGCCGCCGTTGAGCCCCGAGTCGTTACGCATCTCCCGATGAAGCTTTTCATCCTTGCGGTCGGCCACAAGATGCCGGGCTGGATCGCATCCGGCTTCGACGAATACACGAAGCGGATGCCGCCCGAGCTGCGCATCGAGTTGCGCGAGATCAAGCCCGAACTGCGTTCGGGCGGCCGCAGCGCCGAAAGCGTGATGGCGGCCGAGCGGCAGAAGATCGAGGCCGCGCTGCCGAAAGGCGCGCGCCTCGTTGCGCTCGACGAGCGCGGCCGCGACTGGACCACGATGCAGCTCGCGCAGGCACTGCCCGGCTGGCAGCAGGACGGCCGCGACGTCGCCTTCGTGATCGGCGGTGCCGACGGGCTCGATCCGGAACTGAAAGCCCGCGCCGACACGCTGCTGCGTATCTCGAGCATGACGCTGCCGCACGGGATGGTGCGGGTGCTGCTCGCCGAACAGCTTTACCGGGCGTGGAGCATCACGCAGAATCACCCCTACCACCGCGCATGACGTGTCGTCCTCGAGACGCGCGCCACGCGCGCTCACCGAGATAACGACACCATGCCGTCCAGCACGTCCCCCGCGCTTTTCCCGACGCTTTACCTCGCTTCGCAAAGCCCGCGCCGCCAGGAGCTGCTGCAGCAGATCGGCGTGCGCTTCGAGCTGCTGCTGCCGCGCCCCGACGAGGACGCCGAGGCGCTCGAGGCCGAGCTGCCCGGCGAAGCCGCCGATGCCTACGTGCGGCGCGTGACCATCGCGAAGGCCGAGGCTGCGCGTGCGCGCCTCGTCGCGAGCGGCAAGCCCGCCTCGCCGGTGCTGGTCGCCGATACGACCGTCACGATCGACGGTGCGATCCTCGGCAAGCCGGCCGACGCCGACGACGCGCTCGCGATGCTGACGCGCCTCGCGGGCCGCGAACACGCGGTGCTGACCGCCGTCGCGGTGATCGATGCCGACGGCGAACTGCTGCCGCCCGCGCTGTCGCGCTCGTCGGTGCGCTTCGCAACCGCGTCGCGCGACGCGTATGCACGCTACGTCGAATCGGGCGAGCCGTTCGGCAAGGCCGGCGCGTATGCGATCCAGGGACGCGCGGCCGAATTCATCGAGCGAATCGACGGTTCCCATTCAGGTATCATGGGTCTGCCCCTTTTTGAGACTGCCGCGCTGCTCCGCACCGCGCGCGTCGCCTTCTGAACCCACCATGAACGAAGAAATCCTGATCAACCTCACGCCGCAGGAAACGCGGGTCGCACTCGTCCAGCAAGGCGCGGTGCAGGAGCTTCACGTCGAACGCACGCTGTCGCGCGGGCGAGTCGGCAACATCTATCTCGGCAAGGTCGTGCGCGTGCTGCCCGGCATGCAGTCGGCGTTCATCGACATCGGCCTCGAGCGCGCGGCGTTCCTGCACGTCGCCGACATCTGGCATCCGCGCCTCGCGGGCGAGCCGCAGTCGGGCGCGCCGCACCAGCCGATCGAGAAGATCGTGTTCGAGGGCCAGACGCTGATGGTCCAGGTGATCAAGGATCCGATCGGCACGAAGGGTGCGCGGCTGTCGACGCAGGTCAGCATCGCCGGCCGCACGCTCGTCTATCTGCCGCAGGAGCCGCATATCGGCATCTCGCAGAAGATCGAGAGCGAGGCCGAGCGCGAGGCCGTGCGTGCGCGTCTGACGGCCGTGATCCCGGCGGACGAGAAAGGCGGCTACATCGTGCGCACGATCGCCGAGGATGCCACCTCCGACGAGCTCGCGGGCGACGTCACGTACCTGCGCAAGACGTGGGCGACGATCGTCGCGCAGGCGCAGCGGCTGCCGGCGACGAGCCTGCTGTACCAGGATCTCGATCTCGCACAGCGCGTGCTGCGCGATTTCGCGAACGACGACACGACGCGCATCCAGGTCGATTCGCGCGAGACCTACCAGCGCCTCTCGGAATTCGCAGGCGAGTTCACGCCGGCCGTGAGCCCGAAGCTGCACCACTACACCGGCGAGCGGCCGCTGTTCGACCTGTACAACATCGAGACGGAGATCCAGCGCGCGCTGTCGCGCCGCGTCGACCTGAAGTCGGGCGGCTACCTGATGATCGACCAGACCGAGGCGATGACGACGATCGACGTGAACACCGGCGGCTACGTCGGTGCGCGCAACTTCGACGACACGATCTTCAAGACCAACCTCGAGGCCGCGCACACGATCGCGCGGCAGCTGCGGCTGCGCAACCTCGGCGGGATCATCATCATCGACTTCATCGACATGGAGAACGCCGAGCATCGCGACGCGGTGCTCTCCGAGTTGAAGAAGGCGCTGTCGCGCGACCGCACGCGCGTGACGGTCAACGGCTTCTCGCAGCTCGGGCTCGTCGAGATGACGCGCAAGCGCACGCGCGAATCGCTCGCGCACGTGCTGTGCGAGCCGTGCCCGACCTGCCAGGGCAAGGGCCAGGTGAAGACGTCGCGCACCGTGTGCTACGACATCCTGCGCGAGATCCTGCGCGAGTCGCGGCAGTTCAACCCGCGCGAATTCCGCGTGATCGCCGCGCAACAGGTGATCGACCTGTTCCTCGACGAGGAATCGCAGCATCTCGCGATGCTGATCGACTTCATCGGCAAGCCGGTGTCGCTGCAGGTCGAGTCGAACCTGAGCCAGGAGCAGTACGATATCGTGCTGATGTAACGGCCGTTCGAGTGCGGTTGCGCGAATCCTGCCCGACGCGGCTCGGATTTCGCGCAGCCTGCATGCATTGGCGAACGGCTATTCCTCGCGGGTTGCATCCCGTGCGAAGCGCTCGATCGCGTCGGTATCCCATCGGCCGAGACGCATTGCTTCCTCCAGCATGCCAAGCGTAAGCGGCACGCGTTCCGGGTCACGATATTTCGACGAAAGCAGCCCAAGGAACGTTCGGACCATATCCAGCGTTTCCGGACCGATGTATCGCTGATACGGGAAATGCTCGATGTCGATCCCGAAGGTCTCGCCCCACTTGTCGATAAATTCGATCGCATCGATTCCCGTGATGCGGAGGTCTTCTTCCATCCGACTTGACTGTGACAGCTTCAACGGACCGCCAAAGAGCGGGCGCCCCAATTCCTCTCGCGCGAATGCTTCGAGTCGACCCCATGCCGTGTCCGTCATCTCAGAGCACCCTGTCTTCCGGTTTTGCAACGCTGTTGTAGACCTGCATCGTATTCCACATGACGACTCCAGCATCGGTGGCTAGCATGATAGTGCCGACAACCGGCACTGCACGCCCGACGAACGCACCGAGGTTACGAGTCATCGCGATTCGCACACCACCGGCTCCGGCTTTCGTGATGGTCGGCAACCGAATTCCAACGTTGAACGGCAGCGCTTTGCGAGCGACAACCGACACAACGGATGTGCCGGCCACCGCGCCGCTCAGCTTGCCGGGAATTGGCACATCGTTCTGTCCCAACAGGACGGCAGCCGCAGCGCCGAGGTCGTGAAAGCCAAACCGTTTGCAAACCTGATTCACGGCGACCCAGAAAAACAGATCCCCAGGCGTGAGATCGACATGTCGCCCGTATGAATAGCGATTGTCGGACATACGGCCCTCGTTGTTGTTCGAATAGCCGCAGACCTTAACAAAGCCGAACACGCGCGCCATCCCTGTATCATTCGGTCATGCGTGCAATGGGCCGCTTGACCAGGCCACACGGCGAAAGGCGCATCGGGCAATTGTTTAAGAACAGTTTCCAGACGAGTCCCGCGAGAGCGATACATCGCGATCGCTCGACGCTCCACCCTTTCGCCGTCAGCCTCGGCCGTGCGGCACGTCGACATGGTGCCCGCGCCAGCCGGCGCGCTACCCTTTCTCACCTCTCATTCATTCACCACACACCATGAGCCAAGGCCACAACCGCCGCCAGCGCAAGAAACTCCACATCGGCGAATTCCAGGAACTCGCGTTCAACGCCACCGCGCATTACCGCAACGAAATGACCGACCTCGAGCGCGGCGAATTGATCGACGCGTTCATCGACTTCGTCGAAGCGAACGGGCTGCTGACCGTCGCATCGGCGGACGAAGGCATCGGCGCGTACGTGATTTCCGGCGCGCCGCGCGGCACGACGACCGACGCCGATCGCGAGCTCGTGCGCGGCTGGCTGGCCGCACGGCCGGAACTCTCCGACGTCAAGGTCAGCGAATTCAGCGACGCGTGGTATCCGGAAGCCTGAGTTTCCGGTTTCATCGCCCCTCGCGCAGCGTCCGCGCCTGCCCGCCGCCACGGCGGGCCAGGCCGGCGCGGCGCCTCCCTCCGCCCCCCTTCGCCCCCCTTCGCCCCCCTTCGCCAACGCGCGACACCGCGCCAGCGGCACCCACTCACACGATTCGCGCCGCGTCGACGGTGATTACCCCGATTTCCGCAGTGAATCGGACGCTTACTTCAATTTAACGATCATTAAAAGACGGCTCGCATCGGCGGATCTACTCTGATCGCCAGGAATCCGGTGTTTTCCGGCGCGATCGGCAAGCAAGACGAAAGAATGCAAACCGCCCGTCCGACAGGTGTTCCGGATTCCGATACGGGCGAACACGCGACACGGCGACAGGTCAATCAGGGAGACAACCAACAATGCGCCAGCCGCTTCCCCATCGCAGCGACGACACATCGACGCACGCGAAGGCCGCCTGACCCCACTCTCCAATGAATACGAGGACGACATGGATACGCCGACCACCCATCAGGCAGGACTCCGAATGATCATGATCGCGGCTGGCGTCGCAGCGCTGATGTCGCTGTCCGCGTGCGGCGGCTCCGGCTCGCTGAGCCAGGGCACCGGCGGCGCAGGATCGGGTTCGGGCGACACGACGGCCACGACCGGCGGCACGAGCAACGGCTCGGGCAGCGGGTCCGGCAGCGGCTCGACCGTCGGCAGCACGGGCAGCGGCAGCGGTTCGGGCACCGGCTCGGCGGGCAGCGGCGCATCCGCCAACGCGCTCGGCCAGACGATCGACTCGTCGAGCAACATCGTGACGGCCGCGGGCGGCGCGGTTTCGGGCGTCGGCACGACGATCGCGGGCCAGTCGCTGCCCGGCACCAATGCGTCGACCACGCAAGGTCTCGGCACGGTCGTGCAGGATGCCGGCGCGGCCGTCACGACGCTCGGCACCGGCCTCGGCTCGGGGCTCGGCCAGCTCGGCGCATCGTCGAACCCGGTCGGCACGACGGTCGCGAGCACCGGCGGCGTGGTCACCAACCTCGGCAACGCGGTAGCCGCGACCGGCGGCGTCGTGTCGAGCCTCGGCGCCAGCGGGTCGGCGCTGGCACCGCTCGCGCCCGTCACGTCGCCGGTCGGCGGCGCGATCACGACGCTCGGCAACACGCTCGCCGGCGGCGGCGCGACGCTCGACACTCAGCTGTCCACCGGCCCGGTCGCGCAGATCACGGGCGCCGCCAGCTCGGCGATCACGCCGATCACGTCGACGGTCGGTTCGGTCACGCAGACCGTCGCGTCGAGCACGCCGCTCGGCGCGCCGCTCACGAACCTCGTGACGACGGTCGGCAACGGCGTCGCGAACGCCGGCACGACGATCGCGAAAACCGGCGGGAATCCGGTGACGACCGGCGTCGGCAACGTCGTGACCGCGACCGGCAACACGGTGGCCACCGCCGGCACGACGCTGCTGGGCGGTGGCGGCGCCGCGACGAGTCCGCTCGCGCCGGTCACGGGGCTTTTGTCGACGGGCGCACTCGGCGGCGCAACGGGCGGCAGCAACCCGGCCGGTGCGCTCACGTCGGCGGTCGGCACCGTGACGGGAGCGGTGTCGGGCGCGGCCGGCGGCTCGCCCGTCGCGGGGCTGACGGCCGGCAGCGGCAGCGGCGCGCTCTCGAAGACGGGCGGCGGCGTGCTCGCGCCCGTGACGACGACGCTCGGCGCGCTGGTCAAATAAGCGGCCGGCAGGCACGGCGCCCGCATCGTCGACAACGATCGGGCGCCTCTGCCTCTGCCTCTGCCTCTGCCTCTGCGGAAACCTCAACCTCGACCCGCATCTGCCCGCTTCCCCCACCCCGCGATCCCTACCTTTTCCCGACAGTTCACCTCCAGCAAGCCATCGAAATCGGTCCTGAAAGCAAGACACGTTAAAATCTCACCTCGCGTGGTGCGCCGCCCGCACCCGCCATCCATCGCCAGCCGCGTGCCCTCGGGCCGCCCCCGACCCATGGAGTGAGTGTCAATGAGCGGCGGACTTCCGTTTCCCGCATCCCGCAAGTCGTTTCCGTCCTCGACGGTCTTCCTGATTCTCGCCGCCGCCGTGCTGCTGTCCGGCTGCGGGCTGCTGCCGGTCCAGAATCCGCCGGCGCCAATCAGCGAGGCGCTCGTCGAGCCCGTCGAGGAAACCGCCGGCGAACCGCTGACGATGCCGCCCGTGCCGGCCCCGACGCGCCCGGAGGAACCGGAAGCGCCGAAGAAGCCGCACCACGAAGTCACGCGGCCGAAGCCCGTGCAGCGGCCCGAATCGCCGACACCGCCGCCGCCTCCGCCCGCGCCGATCGTCGCGACGCGCCCGCTCGACCGCACCCAGATCCATGCGCTGCTCGACAGCGAAGTGGCGCGACGCAACGGCAAGGTGATCGGCCGCGCGGTCGACATGGTGACCGACGCGAGCGGCAAGCCGCGCGAGATGATCGTCAACCTGCAGGGCTTCATGGGCGTCGGCGACCGCAAGGTCATCTTCCCGTGGAACGTGTTCCGCTTCACGCCGGGCGGCAAACAGGAGCCGATCGTGCTCGACGTGCCGTCGGGCGACCTGCCGCCGGCCGCACGGCCCAAGGCCGTGCCGCTGTCGGGTTCGGCCGCGGCTTCCCCCGCGACGAGACTCGCGCTGCTCGACAGCGACGTCGAGCGCCCGAACGGCACGAAGATCGGCCGCGTCGTCGACGTGCTGATCGACCGCGCCGCGCAGCCGCAGGCTGTCGTGCTCGACCTCGGCGGCCTCGTCAACACCGACCGCCGTTCGATCGCCGCGAGCTGGGGCGCGCTGCGCTTCGTCACGCGCGACAAGGCGTTGCGCCCGCAGCTCGACCTGAACGACGCACAGATCAAGGCGTCGCCGCCCTACGCGGCCGACAAACCGATCGTCGCGGTCTACCCGCCCGTTACCCCGGCACCGATGCCGGCTTCGTCTGCGAGTGCGACCCGATGACGATCAAGCATTCCGTCAGCGTACGCAGTCTCCGGTCCCTCGACTGGCTCAACTTCTTCGTTGCAAACGTTCAAACAGGGTTCGGTCCGTTCATCGCGTCCTACCTCGCGTCGCACAAGTGGACGCAGGGCGAGATCGGCATGGTGCTGTCGATCGGCACGATCAGCGCGATGGTCAGCCAGGTGCCGGGCGGCGCGGCCGTCGATGCGCTGAAGAACAAGAAAGGCGCAGCCGCGTGGGCCATCGCGGCGATCATCCTGTCCGCAGTGCTGCTCGCGTCGAGCCCGACGATCGTGCCGGTGATCGCCGCCGAGGTGTTCCACGGTTTCGCGAGCTGCATGCTCGTGCCGGCCATGGCCGCGATCTCGTTCTCGCTCGTCGGCCGCGCCGACCTGGGCGACCGGCTCGGCCGCAACGCACGCTGGGCGTCGATCGGCAGCGCAGTCGCGGCGGGCCTGATGGGGCTCACCGGCGAATACTTCTCCGCGCGCGCGGTGTTCTGGCTGACCGCCGTGCTGGCGCTGCCCGCGCTGTTCGCGCTCGCGATGATCCAGCCGACGCACGAGGTGATTCCGCAGTCGTCGAAGCCCGACGAGCACGACAACCACGACGAAGCCGGCGAACGCGAAACGCTGCTCGAACTGCTGCGCGACCGCCGGATGCTGATCTTCGCGGCGTGCGTGGTGCTGTTCCACCTGTCGAACGCGGCGATGCTGAACCTCGCGGCCGGCGAAGTCACGGCCGGGATGGGCGAGAACGTGCAGCTCGTGATCGCCGCGTGCATCATCGTGCCGCAGGCGATCGTCGCGATGCTGTCGCCGTGGGTCGGCCGCTCCGCGCAACGCTGGGGGCGCCGGCCAATCCTGCTGCTCGGCTTCTCGGCACTGCCGGTGCGCGCGCTGCTGTTCGCCGGCGTGAGCAGCCCGTATCTGCTGGTGCCCGTGCAGATGCTCGACGGCATCAGCGCGGCGGTGTTCGGCGTGATGCTGCCGTTGATCGCGGCCGACGTCGCGGGCGGCAAGGGCCGCTACAACCTGTGCATCGGGCTGTTCGGGCTCGCGGCCGGGATCGGCGCGACGCTCAGCACGGCCGCGGCCGGCTACGTCGCCGATCACTTCGGCAACGCGGTCAGCTTCTTCGGGCTTGCCGCCGCGGGCGCGCTCGCGGTGTTGCTGGTCTGGCTCGTGATGCCGGAAACACGCGTCGAGAACGGCGACGCGGCCGCCGACGAACCGGCCGCCGCCTCGCCCGAACAGGCGCACTGAGGCCCGCGCGCCACCGTTACCCGCTTCTTGGCCAACGCATGATGGATACGATCAGGACACTCAACGAAGCCCGCCAGCAGATCCAGCAATCGATCTTCGATCTGTTCAAGGGGCTGTCATTCAGCGAGCGGCTCGCGCAAGGCGGGCTGATGGCGCTGCAGGCCGTGTGCGGCGCGTGCCTCGCGTATGTGATCGGCCGCGCGCTGCACACCGAGCAGGCCGTGTGGGCGGCGATCACCGCGATCGCCGTGACGCAGCACAACTACTCGGACACGATGTCGCTGTCGCGCGACCAGTTCATCGGCGCGATGGTCGGCGGCGTGCTCGGCTTCGCCGGCGCGGCGCTCGGCGGCGACCGCCTGGTCGCGTATGCGATCACCGTCGCGGTCGTGATCGTCTGCTGCTGGTGCCTGAACGTGGGCAGCGCGGCACGGCTCGGCGGCGTGACCGCGACGATCGTGCTGCTGTTTCCGGGCAACGGCCCGCTGTGGGACATTCCGCTGATGCGGCTCGGCGAAGTGACGCTCGGCACCGTGTGCGCACTGGGCGTGTGCTGGATGATGGCGCAGATCGAGCGCCGCTGGTTTCGCCGCGCAGCGGCAAAGTAACGCGGCTGCCCGGCGCGCATCGCGGCATCGCGATACGTACCGGGCGATCGGCAGGATCAGTCGCCGATCCTCAGCACGATGCCGGAGCCGATCTGCACCAGCAGGTGATCGCCGCCGACGCCGACCCATTGATAGCCGCGCGGCGGCTGGCTCAGGTGATAGCCGCGCCAGTCGTCGATCACGTACTGGCGATCACGGAACTCGGGGGGCAGCCGGTCGCCCTTGTGCCACTCGCGGCGCGGCTGGTCGGCCCAGCGCGGCGGTACGTCTTCAACGCGGCCGGGCCCTTTGCGCATGTCGTGCTTGTCATGACCGTACGCATGGCCATTGCCATGATCGCGCCCCTGGTCGTCCTGTTGTGCACTGGCTAACGTCGGCGCCGCCAATGCGGCGGCCACGAACAAAACGGCAAGAATCGGGTGCTTTGTTACCATCATCCACCTCCCGTCGAACCGTCGGCGCCGGGATGACGCCGCGGCCGTACAAGGCTAGCACACCTCGCCAGACCTGCCAGTCGCGCGGCTTCACGCACGAGGCAGCGGGTATACTCTCGCTCACCTTCGATCCGTACGATTTTTCATGGCTGAACCTACGCTCGGCGTCGCCATCATCGCCCACAACGCGGCCCGCCGGCTCGCACAGTGCCTCGACGCACTCGCCTTCGCGGACGACATCGTCGTCGTCGACGGCGGCAGCACCGACGACACCGTCGAGATCGCCCGCGCGCACGGCGCTCGGGTGATCGTCGCCGCCGACTGGCCGGGCTTCGGCCCACAGAAGAATCGCGCACTCGCGGCACTGTCGACCGACTGGGTGCTGTCGATCGACACCGACGAAGTCGTGTCGGACGAACTGGCCGCATCGATCCGCGCGGCGCTGCGCGCGCCGCAGGCCGAGATCTATGCCATCGACCGGCTGTCAGCCTTCTGCGGGCGCTGGGTGCACCATAGCGGCTGGTACCCGGACTGGATTCCGCGCCTGTTCCGGCGCAGCGCGGCGCGCTTCTCCGACGACCTCGTGCACGAGCGCCTCGTGTACGACGGCCCTGCCGCACGACTCGACGGCAAGCTGCTCCACTATTCGTACGACGACATCGAATCGGTATTGCGAAAGCTCGACGCGTACTCGAGCGCCGGCGCACGCCAGCGGCGCGCGGCCGGCGAACGCGCCGGCATCGGCAAGGCCATCCGGCGGAGCTTGTGGGCATTCGTCCGCACCTACTTGCTGCGGCGCGGGTTCCTCGACGGCCGGGCGGGATTCATGATCGCGGTATTCAACGCGGAAACGGTCTACTACCGCTTCCTGAAACTGGCGCACGACAGTACGCCGCCGTCCGGCCGCTGAAGCCGGAGGCCTCGCGATCCTTCAGCGGTCGCGCGTCAGCGACGATGTGTCGATGACCGACGTGCGCGGCGCCTCGACGGCCGGCCGGCCATCGACGAGCGCCGCAGCAACCTCGATCGCACGCTGCGACGAGAGCTCCGTCAGGCAGCGGCTCCAGCTTTCCAGGTGGCGATCGCACCCTTCGAGCTTGCACGGCACGCAGTCGCCCTCGCCCTGCATCAGGTACACGTTGCCGCGCTGACCGGACCCGCGCAGCGGCCACGGTTCGTCGTGCGCCGGCCAGTTCGCGGGCCACGGGCCCCAGCGCACGGGATTGGAAGGTCCGAACAGCGCGAGGGTCGGCGTGCCGCATGCCGCGGCGACGTGGGTTGCGCCGGTATCGGGCCCGACGAACAGGCGTGCGCGACGAATCAGTTCCGCCGTTTCGCCGAACGTCAGGCGTCCGACGAAGTTGGCGACCGGCTCCTGCGCCGCGTCGACGATGCGGCGCGCATAGTCTGCCTCCGCAGGCGCCGGGCCGCCGGTCAGCGCGACGTCGAAGCCGCGCCCGCGTGCCCAGCGGATCAGGTCGACCCAGCCGTCCTCATGCCATTGCTTGTAGCGGAACATCGGCGACGGATGCAGCACGATGAACGGCCGCTCGCCGGACAAGCCGCCCGGGGCGTGCAGCATCGCGTCGAACCGGGCCACGCGCGCGGGATCGGCGCCGATACCCGGTGCGACAACCTCCGCGCAGGGCGTCACGCCGAGCGCCTCGGCGATCGCAAGACTGCTCGTCACGGTATGCACGTCGCCGTGGCGATCGAGTGCGATACCGTCGAGCATGAAGCGGATCAGCTTCGTCACGCGTGCGGGATCGACGAGCCCGACGCGCCGGCGGCCGCCGAACCACGCATAGAAGCGCGCCCGGTCGGAGCCGATCGCCGCACAGGCGAGATCGTAGCGACGCCAGACACGCAGCGCGTCGGCAAAGCGCTCGCGCGGCTTCGCGCGCTGCGCGACGACGATCACGCGACGGATGTCGGGGTTGTGCTCGAGCACGCCCTCGGTTCCCTTGAACACGATCATGTCGATCTGCGCATCGGGCCAGCGGCGTTTCAGCGAGCGGACGAGCGGCGTGGCCAGCAATACGTCGCCGATCCGGCGCGTACAGGAAACGAGAATGCTGCGTGGCGGCGTATCGAGCCTGAGGGGAACGGTCACGGCGGGTATCGACGAATCGGAACGGGTCATTTTAGCGAAATCGCCGACGGTAAACCATCGGGCACGCGGCCGTCAGGCCTTGAGCAGGCCATCGACCAGCGCGGCAATGCGCCGGTTCGCGGCCGCCGCGTCGAGCGTCGCGATCTTCGCCGCTGCGCCGGTCGCAAGCAACGCGCGCAACGATGCATCGGTGACGATCCGCGCGAGCGCGGCCGACATCGCGTCGATGTCGCCAACCGGCACGAGCAGGCCCGCGTTGCCCTTGTCCAGCATGTCGCGCGGCCCCGTCGGGCAGTCGGCCGCAAGAACCGGCGTACCGAGCGCCATCGCCTCGCCGAGCACCATCGGCGCACCCTCGTAGCGGCTGCTCAGCACGAGCGCCTCGGCCGCGCGAATGAACGGAAACGGATTCGCGCAATAGCCGGCGAAGGAGACTGCATCGCGAATCCCCAGTTCCGCCGCGAGCTGTTCGAGAGTCGAGCGATCCGGGCCGTCGCCGAGCAGCACGAGCGCCGGGACGTCCGCGCTGCGCGAGCGCCATTTCGCATACGCGTGCAGCAGGGTCCTGTGATCCTTCTGTCCTTCGTCGAGCCGGGCAACCGACACGACGAACCGGCCGGCCGGCCGCTCGAATTCGGCATCGGCGCGGCGACGGATCGCGTTTACATCGATCACGTTCGGCAGATCGGCGATCCGCACACCCGACCCCGCGAACATAATCTCCGCCTCGCGTCGCATCTCGGGCGTGAGCATCGCGATCGCCGCGTAGCGCGAATACTGCCGCGTGCGCCGCGCCATGTACGCTTCGCTCTTGTTGCCGAAGCGCGCGACGAAGCTGTAATGGCTCACGCCGAACCAGGGCGCGGCGCCGCGACCGGCGATCCGCCGCAGCGAGAAATCGAAATCGCAGACGACGTCGAAGTCGGCCGCCAACCGCAGGAAGCGACGCGCGACGAGCGAGCGGATCGCCGCGTGCGTCATCAGCTTGTGCACCAGCTTCTCGCCGAAGCGCAACCGGCGGCGGCGCTCGACCTGATGCAGGACATGCGACCAGCGCGCGTGCGCCAGCACGTGAACCGGCACGTCGGCGGGAATCGCTCCGCTGCGTCGCAGCGCATCGAGATCGTCGGTCGGAAAGGCAACCGACAACGCGGGCGCGAACTGGCGACGGTCCAGCGCGTTCAGCCATGAAACCAGCGCGGTTTCGGTACCGCCCCGCCCGAAGTCGTCGATATGGAACAGCAACCGCACCGGCTTGCCGTCCGCGCTTGGCGTCGACGCTTGCGCGCGGCTCTGCACGGCGCTCATGAGCCGCTCCCCGGCTGCGCCCGACGCACACCGGCGCGTCGCTCACCATACCCGAGCATCAGCCCGGCGAATGCCCAGAATGCGAGGATCGTCGTCTGCCACATGAAATCGTCCACCAGGTTCTTCGTGACCATGCCGGCGACGAGCGCGATGCCGCCCGCCGCGATCGACGGTTCAACGTGCCTCAAGCGCCAGAATGCGACGACGAGCGTCGCCAGCAACAGCACCTGCAGCGCCAGGCCGATGCGCCCTGCCTGCAGCCACGTGTTCAGGAAAAGATTGTGTGCGTGCGTGAGCGCCTGCGGTTCGAGTGCCAGCAACTCCGGCGGCATCTCGCTGCGGTAAGCCATGCCCGGCACCGGTTTGCCGAAACCGATACCGCGCCATTCATGGCGTCCGCCCTGCTCTTCGTAGAACTTCCACAGCTTCGGCCGCGTGTCCGACGACAACGTGTCGCCGACCCCGGTCATGCCGGGTGGCACATAGAGCTGCACGCCGGCGATCGAGATGTCGCGCGATGCGGCCAGCGGCGGCGGTGCGTCGTGATAACGCAGCCGTGCGCTGATTTCGAGCGTGCCGACGGCGCCGACACCGACGACGACCACGGCCAGCACCGCCAGCAGCAGATGATGCCGGTACAGCGGGAACAGACCGATCAGCAACGTGACAGCGGCGGCCGGCCAGAAAAAACGGTTGAGGGTGGCGAGCCCGACCATCACGCACAGCACGATGCCCGTCACGCCGGCCCAGCGCCAGCCACGTTTCGACACGAAGAACGCACAGAACAGCGCCATCGCAAACGCGGCGAGCGTACTCGTATGGCCGACTCGCGCATAAAAGCGCATCGGGATGGTCAGGGGGGTCGGCGGCTGCAGTTTGCCCCAGTAGATCATGCTGATCGCGGCGAGCAGCACGCACGCGAGCCACACGGCCAGCGTGACGCGTTCCGCGCGTTCGACCCGCGTGCCGAACAGCCAGAAGCCCCAGAACGACAGCAGCGGATACACGACTTCGTCGAACCACGCGTGCCTGCTGACGTCCGGAAACATCGACCAGCGCACGGCGGCAAAACTCCACGCCGCCCAGGCGACGATCGGGACGAACAACGGCCACCGGAACAATGCCGGCCGCTCGCGCGCGCAGGCGGCCGCGACCAGCGCGATACCCACCAGCACCATGCTGCTGTTCACGAACGCCGCCAGGTGTCCGAACATGACCGCGAACATCAGGACGGGGCAGCCAATCCACAAAAGACGCTCGATACGCGCCGTAATAACAGTCATCGAACTTGCACCAGAACTTGTTGCAGCGCATCGCGCACCGCGTCCACCGACAGCCCGCTCATGCAGGCCGCGCTGCCGTCATGCCACGCGACGCACGTCGTGGCGTCGCGGTCACATCGCCGGATCCACTGAACGTGGCGCCGGAAAATATAGGGTTGATTGCGGCAAGGCATGTCCGCAATCGTCACGGCGATAAACGGAACGTCGCGCCAATAGCGCCCGGCGCCGTGGACAACCGCGCTGCCGGGCCCGAACAGCGCGACGGTCGGCACGCCGATCAGCCGCGCGAGATGCGCGACGCCCGTATCGGGGCAAACGACCGCGCGTGCGGCCGCATACAGGTGCCAGAGATCCGCGAGGCCGAGTTTCCCGGCAAAGTTCGGCTGCCCGGCGTGCGGCCCGATCGCGTCGATCAGTTCGGCTTCGCTCTTGCCGCCACTCCACACCACCCGATGGCCGGCCGCCTCGATGTCGGCCGCCAGTGCGCGCCAGCGTTCGACCGGCCAGCGCTTGACCAGCGTGCTGGCGCCCGGATGCAGCACCACGTACGGCCGCTCCCGAAGCACCGCCGGCAGCTCGGTGCTCGCGGCCGGCGCCGGCCAGTCACCCGGCCTGTACGCGCGTGGCGACGGACCGTCGATCAGGTCGGCGGTCAGATCCCCCCACGCGGCGGGCTCGTCGGGATAGGGGCGGCACTCGTCGACCGGCCAGTTCTTCCAGGCCGGGGAATCGCCGCCATGCGCGACGATCCAGCGACACCCCGCGCCGAGCGCGAGCCAGCTGTGGCGGTTGTCCGCTGCAACGATGCCGAGATCGTAAGGCCCCGACGCCAGCAGCCGGCGCACCGACACGGGATCGCGCGGATCGAAGGCCAGTGCCTGCACGCCAAACGGTCCGCCGGCGTACAGCGGCGCAATCGCCTTCGGGCATGCGAGCACGATGCGCGCGGCCGGATGCTGCTCGCGCAACTTCGCCAGCAACGGTGTCAGCAACAGCGTATCGCCGAGCAGCAGGTGATGCGCGACGAAAATGCTCGCTGGCTGCAAGGGCCTGCGCCGCAGCGGCTTGAACAGCAATCTCGGCAGAGCCCGCGCGAAGATGTGGATACGTCCGGGAAAACGGCTCATCGGTTTACGGCGGGCGTCTCGATGGCAGGACTCGCAGTGAGCATCGGCCTGACGAACGGCCAATTCGTCACACGAATCGTCATGATCATTGTGGATTGAGTAAGTACTTGCGCGGGGCAAATCGCGCCGCCGGGCAACCCGTTCGGCGCACCGGAGCGGAAATCGCGAGCCGGGCCGCCAAACTCCGGCCACCAGCCGGTAAACAGGCCGCCAGAGTATACCATCGCCCCCTCGCACTTCCGAACTGAAAGCCAGCCGACAGGCCGGCCATTGCGTGGCCGGGATGCCGCTACGCCGACGTACTCCCGCGGGCCGTGCGAGCCAGCGCGAGCAACTGCTCGACATGATGGCGCACGCCCGGGTCGTAGCCCACCGCGTCGTGTGCGACGGCCGCACGGTCGACGGCTTGCGCCCCGCTCGCCGCCGTCGCCAGCACCGCGCGCAGCGCATCGACGTCGTCCGCCGCGAACGTGAGCTTCGCATGGTCCGCGATCACGTCGTGGCAACCCAGTGTCGGTGGCAGGATCACCGGCGTGCCGCACATGACCGACTCGATGCCGACCAGCCCGAACGGCTCGTATTTCGATGCAAGGATCGTGTAATCCGCTGCCCGGTAGCCGTCCTCGATGTCCTTCACGTAGCCGATGTAGCGCAGTTGCGCCGAGGTCCGCTCGGGTGGCCGGCCGGCCACCGCGACGACGATCGACGCGTCCGTGCCCTTCAGCGCGGCCTCGATCAGCGGCAGGCCCTTGCGCACGTGGCTGCTCGACGGAAACAGCAGGACGACGTCGCGCTCTTCGAACCCGAAGCGGCGCCGCAACGCCGCCCGGTCGCTGTCGCCGATCGGTGTGAAGCGCTGCGCGTCGACCGGCGGATACAGCATGCGGATCTTCGCATCGTCGACGCCGTACAGCGTGCGCAACTCGTCGCGCATCATCTGCGAATGGGCGACGACGTAGCGCGCGGCCGCATACTGCCGACTCTCGAGCGCGATCTGGCGCCGGTCGAAATAGCCCGGCGCCCGGCCAATCGCGCGCAGGAAGCCGCGATGCGTGCCGCCGCAAATCGCGATCTCGGCGCCAACGACCCGGTTGCAGCCGATCAGGACGTCGACGTTCGCGGCGCGCCGCGCACTGCGCAGCCGCCACGAAAACCATTCGTCACGCAGCTTGCCGGGCAGGAACGACACATCGATCCGATGCGGCTCGACGAGCCGCGCCTCGGGAATCGACGCATCGATCGACCGCGCGAAGAACGCCGGCGTCACCCCCGCCTCCACCATCCCGCGTGCGATATCGATCGCGTAGCGCTCGAGGCCGCCACCGTGTTTCAACGCATTGGCCGACAGGCCGATCTTCATCGCGGCACTCCCGCGATACGAACCGGCGCGACGCTCACCCGGCCTCCTGCTGGAACTGGATCCGGTGCAGGTGTGCATACAGGCCGCCGGATTCGAGCAGCTCCGCGTGGTTGCCGCTCTCGACGATGCGGCCGCCGTCCATCACGAGAATCCGGTCGGCGCGCTCGATCGTCGACAGCCGGTGTGCGATCACCAGCGTCGTACGGCCCTTCATCAGCGTCTCGAGCGCCGCCTGCACATGGCGCTCGGATTCGGAATCGAGCGCCGACGTCGCTTCGTCGAGAATCAGGATCGGCGCATCCTTGTAGATCGCGCGGGCGATCGCGAGGCGCTGGCGCTGGCCACCGGACAGGCGCATGCCGTTGTCGCCGACGAGCGTGTCGAGCCCGTCGGGCATCGCCTCGACCGTGCTGAGCAGGTTCGCCGCGCGCAGCGCCGCGATCACGCGCTCGCGGTCGGGCGTCTGCCCGTACGCGACGTTGCTCGCGATCGTGTCGTTGAACAGCACGACATCCTGGCTCACCATCGCGATCTGGCCGCGCAAGTCGCGCAGTTGGTACTCGGGCAACGCAACGCCGTCGACGAAGATCTCGCCGGAGGTCGGATCGAAGAAGCGCGGCAACAGGTTGACGAGCGTCGTCTTGCCGCTGCCCGACGGGCCCGCGAGCGCGATCATCTCGCCGGGCGCGACGTCGAACGACACGCGATCGAGCGTCGGCTTGCCGCTACCCGCGCCGTACGCGAACGACACGTCGCGGAACCGGATCCGGCCCGTCGCCTTCTCGAGCGGCTTGCCGCCGCCTTCGGGCTCGCGCGGCTCGTCGATCAGGCCGAAGATCAGCTCGGCCGCCGTCATCCCGCGCTGCAGCGGCTGGTTCACGTCCATCAGGTGCTTGAGCGGCGAAATGATCAGCAGCATCGCGGTGACGAACGCGACGAAACCGCCGACCGTCGTCTGGTCGTTCGACGACTGCACGACCGCGATCGTCAGCACGACCGCCAGTGCGATCGACGCAAGAAACTGCGTGAGCGGCTGCGCGAGCCCGCCCGACACGATCATCCGCATCGAATAGCCGCGCAGGCGCCGACTCAGCTCGTTGAAGCGGCCGATTTCGTACTGCTCGCCGTTGTGGATCTTGACGACCTTGTAGCCGCCCACGGTTTCCTCGACGATGTACGCGAGCTGGTTCGTCAGCATCTGGTGCTCGCGGTTCAGCCGGCGCAGGCGCCGGTTGATCTTGCCGACGAGCCAGCCGATGCACGGCAGCAGCACCGCGACGATCAGCGTGAGGCGCCAGTTCAGGTAGAACAGGTAGCCGAGCAGAAAGAGCACCGTCAACGAATCGCGCACGAGCGTGATCAGCACGCCCAGCAGGACGTTCAGGACCTGGTTGACCTCGAAGACGACCGCGTTGATCACTGTGCTCGCGGTCTCGCGCTGGAAAAACGACACGCCGGTGTGGATCATCCGGTCGAACATCTGGATCCGCAGGTCGAGCAGGATCCGGTTCGACACGTATTGCAGCAGGTAGTTGGACGCGTACTGCGCGGCGGCCCGCACGAGCGCGAGACCGACGACCGCGATCGGCACGTAGAGCTTCGCGCTCACGTCGCCCTTGGTGCCGAAGCCGCGATCGAGCAGCGGCTTGAGCAGCGCCGGGATCCCGGCTTCGGTTGCCGCGACGACGGCCATCGCGAGGACGCCGGCCACCATCACCCACAGGAGCGGCTTCAGGTAGGGCCACAAACGGCGTGCGACGACCACGGGCGACGACGCGTCTTCGCCGCCCAGGGGTTTGCTAAGAGTAGGCTTGACGCTCAAGATGCCCTCAAGGAATTCGAACCGGATAACATTCAGTAGACAATTTCGGCCGAGCTGCCGTCGAACGCCGCGCGCAGTTCCGCGAGCAGCACGTCGCTCGGCTTCACGCGCCACGCGTCGCCGAGACGCATTTCGCCCTGTGCCCGCGCGTTGCTGTAGTGGACCTGCACCGCGAGCCCGTTCGGCAGCGGCGCCTGCGGGCGGCGGCCGCCATCGCGCCCGCCGCCGCGCGGCGCAGGCGCTTCAACCGCGGGCGCGGCGGCCGGATCGTCCTTCGATACGTGCGGCTCGAGCACGCGGCGCAGCGCGACTGCGTCGGCGTTGCCGTTCATCGTCAGCCGCACGGCCTGCGCATAGCGGCTGCGTGCCCGCTCGAGATCCATCACCGTATCGGCCGTGAAGCGGATGCCGCCGGTAAACGCATCGTTGCGCGCCTGCCCCTGCACGATCAGCAGCTCGTCTTCCTTGAACAGCGCCTTGTTCGCCTCGAACTGCTCGTTGAAGATCGTGATCTCGCACTGGCCCGAACCGTCGTCGAGCAGCGCAATCAGCATCTTGCCGCGCTGGGTCATCTGCGTGCGCAGCGACGCGATGATGCCGGCCACGATCTTGTCGCGCCCTTCCTTCAGGTCGCCGACCTTCTGCCGGACGAAGCGGCGCACCTCGTCGCGATACGCGTCGAACAGGTGGCCGGACAGGTAGAAGCCGAGCGCGCCCTTCTCTTCCTGCAGACGGCGCTTGTCGTCCCACGCGGGCTCGTCGACGAGCGCATGCGCGTGCGGCGACTCGGCACCCATGTCGAACAGGCCGGCCTGCATCGCGTTCGCCTCGGCCTGGTCGGCCGCTTCCATCGCCAGCGGCACCGATGCGATCAGCTGCGCACGGTTCGTATTCAGCGAATCGAATGCGCCGGCGCGGATCAGCGCCTCGACCGTGCGGCGGTTGACGACGCGCCGGTCGATCCGCTCGCAGAAATCGAACAGGTCGGTGAACGCCTTTTCCTCGCGGGCGCGCAGGATTTCCTCGATCGCGTTCTGACCGCTGCCCTTCACCGCGCCGAGGCCGTAGCGGATCGTGCGCGAGCGCTTGCCGTCGGCTTCGGCGACCGGCTCGAAGCGGTAATGCGACTGGTTGATGTCGGGCGGCAGCACGGCGAGGTTGTTCACGACGCAATCGTCGAACAGGATCTTCACCTTGTCGGTGTCGTCCATCGCGAGCGTCATGTTGGCCGCCATGAATTCGGCCGGATGGTGCGCCTTCAGCCACGCGGTGAAGTACGCGAGCAGCGCATAGGCCGCCGCGTGCGACTTGTTGAAGCCGTAGCCCGCGAACTTCTCCATCAAGTCGAAGATTTCGTCGGACTTCTCGCGCGTGAGGCCGTTCTTCGCCGCACCCGCCGCGAAGATCTCGCGGTGCTCGGCCATCTCCTCGGCCTTCTTCTTGCCCATCGCGCGGCGCAGCAAGTCCGCGCCGCCGAGCGAGTAGCCGCCGATGATCTGCGCCATCTGCATCACCTGCTCCTGATAGACCATGATGCCGTAGGTCTCTTTCAGGACGGGTTCGACACGCGGATCGGGATACTCCACCTTCTCGCGGCCGTGCTTCCGTGCGCAGAAGCTCGGGATCAGGTCCATCGGGCCCGGACGGTACAACGACACGAGCGCGATGATGTCCTCGAAGCGGTCGGGCTGCGCATCCTTCAGCATGCCCTGCATCCCGCGGCTTTCCAGCTGGAACACCGCGACCGTGTTGGCCTTCTTCAGGATCTGGAACGAGGCGGGATCGTCGAGCGGCACCTGCGCGAGCGACCAGTCGGCCTTCGACGGATCGAGGCGGCGGATGTAGCGCTCGGCCCAGTCGAGGATCGTCAGCGTCGTGAGACCCAGAAAGTCGAACTTCACGAGGCCGACGGCTTCGACGTCGTCCTTGTCGTACTGGCTGACCACGCCGCCGTCGTCGCCCTGCGTGTACAGCGGGCAGAAATCGGTCAGCTTGCCGGGCGCGATCAGCACGCCGCCCGCGTGCATCCCGACGTTACGCGTGAGGCCCTCGACGCGCTGGGCGAGGTCGAGCAGCTGGTGCACTTCGTCCTCATGGTCGTAGCGCTCCTGCAGTTGCGGCTCTTCCTTCATCGCGTCGGCGATCGTCACGTGCTTGCCCGGCTTGAACGGGATCAGCTTCGCAATGCCGTCGGTGAACATGTAGCCGGCGTCGAGCACACGGCCGATGTCGCGCACGGCCGCCTTCGCGGCCATCGTGCCGAAGGTGGCGATCTGCGACACGGCGTCCGCGCCGTACTTCTCCTTCACGTACTGGATCACACGGTCGCGGCCGTGCTGGCAGAAGTCGATGTCGAAGTCGGGCATCGACACGCGTTCCGGATTCAGGAATCGCTCGAACAGCAGGTTGTAGCGCAGCGGGTCGAGGTCGGTAATGCCGAGCGCGTACGCGACCAGCGAACCGGCGCCCGAGCCACGGCCCGGGCCGACCGGCACGCCATTGTTCTTCGCCCAGTTGATGAAGTCCGCAACGATCAGGAAGTAGCCCGGGAAGCCCATCTTCGTGATGGTCCCGCACTCGAATTCGAGGCGCTTGTAGTACGTGTCGCGCTGCGCGTCGCGCTCGGCTTCGGCTGGATACAGCTGCGCGAGGCGGGTCTCGAGCCCTTCCTTCGACAGCTGGACCAGGTAGTCGTCGAGCGACATGCCGTCCGGCGTCGGGAACAGCGGCAGTTTCGGCTTGCCGAGCTCGAGCTTCAGGTTGCAGCGTTTCGCGACTTCGACCGTGTTCGCGATCGCCGACGGCAGGTCGGCGAACATCGCGGCCATCTCGTCCTGCGTGCGGAAATACTGGTCGGTCGTGAAACGCTTCTGGCGCCGCGGGTTCGCGAGGATGTCGCCTTCCGAAATACACACGCGCGCCTCGTGCGCGGTGAAATCGTCGTCGGTCATGAACTGCGTCGGGTGCGTCGCGACTACCGGCAGCTGCAGCGCCGCGGCGAGCGTCGCGGCCTGCTGGATGTACGCCTCGGCGCCCGGCTGGCCGTAACGCTGCAGTTCGATGTAGAAACCGCCCGGGAACACCTTCGCCCAGCGCTCGGCGTGACGGCGCGCGGCTTCTTCGTTGCCCGCGGCAAGCGCGAGCCCGATATCGCCCTGTTGCGCGCCCGACAGCGCGAGCAGCCCCTGCGCGAGCTCGCCGTCGAGCCAGCTCGCGTCGAGTTCCGCACGGCCGCGGTACTGGTTCGTGAGCCACGCCTTCGACAGCAGCTCGCAGAGATTCAGGTAGCCGACCTTGTCCTTGACGAGCAGCAGCAGCCGCGACGGCTTGTCGCGGTCGTCCGGATTGGTGATCCAGACGTCGCAGCCGACGATCGGCTTGATGCCCTTGCCGCGGGCTTCCTTGTAAAAACGGACGAGGCCGAATGCGTTGCCGAGATCGGTGAGCGCGAGCGCGCCCTGACCGTCTGCGGCCGCCGCCTTGACGATGTCGTCAATGCGCACGATGCCGTCGGCAATCGAGAATTCGGAGTGAACGCGAAGATGGACGAAGCGGGGATCTGACATGGGCGCTATTGTAGCCGCCCCGCCACGCGGGCTGCCCAAAAAATCCCCGCGCCGGCCGTTCGGCCGATGTGCGCGACCACACGCCGCGCGACTGGCCAAACGGCCGGATGCCGGCCTGAGCGCGGTTTGCGGGATAATACGGTTTTTCGAATCAGCGCCCCGGCTTCGCACCCTTTTTTGCGGGCCGCCGTGCGGCCGTTTTCCCGTCGGACCATCATGACCATCGTCAACCTCGCCGCCTACCACTTCGTGTCGCTCGACGCGACCGAGCAATGGCGCCCGCTCGTCACCGCCCGCTGCAACGAACTCGGCCTGCGCGGCACGATCCTGCTCGCGCCGGAAGGCATCAACCTGTTCATCGCCGGCACGCGCGAAGCCGCCGACGCGTTCATCGCGTATCTCCGCCACGATCCGCTGTTCGAAGGCAAGTTCGCGTCGCTGCAGTTCAAGGAAAGCCTGTCCGACTCGCAGCCGTTCCGCCGCATGCTCGTGCGCCTGAAGCGCGAGATCATCACGATGAAGAAGCCCGCGATCAAGCCGGAACTCGGCCGCGCGCCGTTCGTCGACGCACGCACGCTGAAGACGTGGCTCGACCGCGGCCACGACGACACGGGCCGCCCGGTCGTGATGCTCGACACGCGCAACGCGTTCGAAGTCGACGTCGGCACGTTCGACGACGCGCTCGACTACCGGATCGACAAGTTCAGCGAATTCCCGGAAGTCATCGACGCGAACCGCGCCGACCTCGAAGGCAAGACGGTCGTGTCGTTCTGCACGGGCGGCATCCGCTGCGAGAAAGCCGCGATCCACATGAAGGAAATCGGCATCGAGAACGTGTACCAGCTCGAAGGCGGGATCCTGAAGTACTTCGAGGAAGTCGGCGGCGCGCACTATCACGGCGACTGCTTCGTGTTCGACTACCGCACCGCGCTGAACCCGCAACTCCAGCCCACCGAGAACGTCACGTGCTTCGCGTGCCGCGCGGTCGTCACGCCGGAAGCGCAACAATCGCCGAGTTACGTGTCCGGCAAGTCGTGCCCGGCCTGCGCACCGGCAGCGAGCGCCGCGTAAGCGCGCGTTGCCCCGCGCCCCGATGACTGCCTATCGCGGCCGCTTCGCGCCGTCGCCCACCGGCCCGCTGCACTTCGGCTCGCTGGTCGGCGCGCTCGCGAGCTGGCTCGACGCGCGCGCGCACGGCGGCGCATGGCTCGTGCGCATCGAGGATCTCGACGGCCCGCGCACGGTACCCGGCGCGGCCGACGACATCCTCGCGACGCTCGCGCATTTCGGCATGACGCCCGACGAACCGCCCGTCTGGCAAAGCACACGCGATGCCGCCTATACGGCCGCGCTCGAACGCCTCGTCGCGGCCGGGCTCGTCTATCCGTGCGGCTGCACGCGCAAGGAAATCGCCGATTCGCTGCGCGCCGCACACGAGCGCCACACGACGCTCGCCTACCCGGGCACCTGCCGCACCGGCCTGCACGGCAAGCCCGCGCGTGCGTGGCGCCTGCGCGTGCCGGACGGCGACGATGCGATCGTCACGTTCGACGATCGCTGGCAGCACACGCAATCGCAGAACCTCGCGACCGAAGTCGGCGATTTCGTGCTGAAGCGCGCGGACAGGCAATGGGCCTATCAGCTCGCGGTCGTCGTCGACGATGCCGATGCGCACATCACGCACGTCGTGCGCGGCGCCGACCTGCTCGACTCGACCGCGCGCCAGATCCACCTGCAGCACTGCCTCGGCGTGCCGACACCGCGATACCTGCATGTGCCCGTCGTCGTCGATGCGAACGGCGAAAAGCTCAGCAAGCAGACAGGCGCGACCGCGCTCGAACGCGACGATCCGCTGCCGGCGCTGCAAGCCGCGGCCGCGCACCTGGGCCTCGCGCCCGGCGGCGCGCTCGCAGGCACGACGCTCGACGCGTTCTACGCGGCCGCAACGGCCGCGTGGGCGACGCGCTTCGGGCCGCAAGCCGGCTAAACGCGCGGCAGCGCGCCGGTTTCGCGGCGATCGGGCGTCGGCCGGGTGCCGACTGCATCGCTCCCCGCCAGCGCCCCACACGTCCCCCATCGAACCACGGCCCCAATGAAAAACGGGCACATGCTCATCGCATGCACCCGCTTCTCCCGCAGCGCTCGCGCGCCGCACCGTCACATCCGCCGGGCTTACGCCGACGGCTTGCGCGGCATCCCGAACCCGCCGAGCAGCGCGGCGACCTGACGCTTCGGCCCCTTCTTCTCGGGTTGTTGCGCAGGCTGCGCGTCTTCCTGCTGCTTCGCCGGCGCCGACGGCTCGTACGGCTTCAGGAAGAAATCGTCGACCGGCGCTTCGTGGCGACGGTGATGGCCGCGCTCGGAACCGCCCGGCCGGCGACCCGATGCACCACGATGCTCTTCGCGTTCGCGACGGCCGCCGCGTTCACCGCCCCGCTCACCACCGCGCTCGCTGTTGCGATCGCCGCCGCGGTCGTTGCCGCGCTCGTCATGACGATGGCGCGCCGGCTTGTCGAGCGCGAGCGTCTGCATTTCGAGCGGACGCTTGATCAGCTTCTCGATATCGGCGAGCTGCTTGCGCTCGTTCGGGCTGCACAGCGACAGCGCGTCGCCCGTCGCACCCGCACGGCCCGTACGGCCGATCCGGTGCACGTAGTCTTCCGCGCTGAACGGCAGGTCGAAGTTGATCACGGCCGGCAGCTCGGCGATGTCGAGGCCGCGCGCGGCCACGTCGGTCGCGACCAGCGCTTCGATCTCGCCGCGCTTGAACGCGTCGAGTGCCTGCATCCGCTCGATCTGCGTCTTGTCGCCGTGGATCGCCGACGCGACCACGCCGTCGCGCTCGAGATTGCGCGCAAGCCGGCTCGCGCCGATCTTGCTGTTGCAGAACACGATCACCTGCTTGAGTGCGCGATCGCGCAGCAGTTGCACGACGGCCGCCTGCTTGTCGCCTTCGGCGACGTCGTAGACGATCTGCGTGACGTTCGCGTTCGTCGAGTTGCTGCGCGCGACCTCGATCGTCTGCGGGTTGCGCAGGTAGGTCGACGCGAGTTTCTTGATTTCGCCCGAGAAGGTGGCCGAGAACAGCAGCGTCTGGCGCTCCTTCGGCAGCAGGTTCAGGATGCGCTGGAGGTCGGGCAGGAAGCCCATGTCGAGCATCCGGTCGGCTTCGTCGAGCACCAGGATCTGCACCTGGCCGAGGTTCGCCGTCTTCTGCTGCACGTGGTCGAGCAGGCGGCCCGGCGTCGCGATCAGGATCTCGACGCCGCGGCGCAGTTCGGCCATCTGCGGGTTCATGTCGACGCCGCCGAACACGACCGCGCTGCGCAGCGGCGTGTGCTTCGCATACGCGTGCACGTTCGCGGCGACCTGGTCGGCGAGTTCGCGGGTCGGCGTGAGGATCAGCGCACGCACCGGGTGGCGCGCCGGTGACGCGCTCGTATTGGCCTGCGGCAGCAGCCGCTGGATGATCGGCAGCGAGAAGCTCGCGGTCTTGCCGGTACCCGTTTGCGCGGCGCCCATGACGTCGCGGCCGGCGAGCACGACCGGAATGGCCTGCGCCTGGATCGGCGTCGGCGTCGTATAGCCCTGCTCCGCAATGGCTTTCAGGATATCGGCGGCAAGGCCGAATTGATCGAAGGTTGCGTCGACGGGCTTGGCGACAGAATCGGACATGGTGGCGTTTCGCTCAAAAGGCGCGGCGGGGACATCGTGCGTCAGGCCAGCCGGGCCTGCGCTCATCACAATTCGGAAATAGACGGAGCCGCGGCGCGCCGCGCGGCGCCGCTCTGGCGCATGGGACCGGTTCAATACGAACGCTGGACGCCAGGCCGTGCGGACTCCGTTCGGCGCGAATGCCGGCGGAAAGGGGCGTATTGTAGCACTGCGCGGCCATCTGTCCGTGACAACGCCGCGAACGGCCGCAATGGCGGTTCGCGCAATGAACGCCGCGAACGGCCGCAATGGCGGTTCGCGCAATGGGCCCGGGCAGGCCCTCATGGTCGACGGATGGCCCGATCGGACTATCCCGATCGGCCGGTGGACAATTTCAGGGGTCCGATCGCGGATCGTCTTGCCCGGCCGCCCGGTGCCAGCCCGCTTGCCGGGCCGTCACGCACGGGAGCCGGCCGCCGGCAGGCACCGGCAGCGCACGATCCGCGTTCGCCCAGGCGCTCAGCCCTTCTTCTTTTTCTTCTCGACCTGTACGCAATCGCCCAGCAGCGGCGGCGAATTCTGGTCGGCGATCTCGTCGCGCAGCGTCGCTTCCTTGCCCTTCGTCCACCACGTGTAGCGGCCGGCCTGGTAGCGCGCGCCCGACGCCGACACGGTGTCGACGAACAGCATCTGCTTCCCGTTGACCGGCACGAGCGCGAAGCTCTGGCCGTTGCCCGCGAGCCAGTACGACACGCGCACCGGCTGCTTCTGGTTCGCACATTGGTAGACGGCCTGCTGGCGCGAATCGGCGTCGATCTCTTCGACGGTCAGCTGTGCGGCATGCGCGACGGAAACAGCGGTGCCGGCAAGCGCGAGCGCGGCGAGGGTTTGGCGAATCATGCAGGTCCTCTCACGAGACGGGTGGAAACGCGCCCTCGCGGGGCGCGCGATTATTGTTGGCGATCGGTTGGCGATCGCGTCGGGTATCGCGATCAGGGATCGATGACGTCGGCACACGCGTCGGTCGGCGCGGCCGCGACGTGGCCGACGAGCGGCACGATCTTGAGCCCGGCCGAGGCCACCCGGCACGGTGCGGCCGCGAGGCCGCAACCCGCGAGACTCGCGGCAAGCGCCAGCGCGGCGGCCAGCTTTCCGATACGCAACCACTTCGGCGTCATCGTCCTCTCCTGGTTACGTCAGCGCGCCGACACGGGCCGGACGGCCGCCGCGGCACGCTTCGCGCGTTCGCGGGCTTCGTCGACGGTCGCGCCGGTCGCCAGCGCGACGCCCATGCGCCGCTTCGCAAAACTTTCCGGTTTGCCGAACAGGCGCAGGTCGGCGCCCGGCACCGCCAGCGCGTCGCGCACGCCTTCGAACGCGATCCCGCGCTCGTCGAGCCCGCCGTAGATCACGGCCGATGCGGCCGGCGTGCCGAGTGCCGGATCGACCGGCAGCCCGAGAATTGCACGCGCGTGCAACTCGAATTCCGACTGGCGCTGCGATGCGAGCGTGACGAGGCCCGTATCGTGCGGCCGCGGGCTCACCTCGGAGAACCACACATCGTCGCCGCGCACGAACAGCTCGACGCCGAACATCCCGCGCCCGCCGAGCGCCTCGGTGACCTTGTGCGCGATCTCGCGCGACTTCTCGAGCGCCGCCGCGCTCATCGGCTGCGGCTGCCACGACTCGACGTAGTCGCCCGCGACCTGCACGTGGCCGACCGGCTCGCAGAAGTAGGTGCGCGTGGCGTTCGTCGCCGGATCGATCGCGCGCACGGTGAGCTGCGTGATCTCGTAGTCGAAGTCGACAAAGCCTTCGACGATCACGCGGCCGTGATTCACGCGGCCGCCCGCCATCGCGTAGTCCCACGCCGGCTTCACGTCGGCTTCCGTCTTCACGACCGACTGCCCCTTGCCCGACGACGACATCACCGGCTTCACGACGCACGGCATGCCGATCTTCGCGATCGCCGCGCTGAACGCTTCGAACGAATCCGCGAACGCATACGGCGACGTCGGCAGGCCGAGCTCCTCGGCCGCAAGCCGGCGAATCCCTTCGCGGTTCATCGTGAGCTGCGTCGCGCGCGCGGTCGGGATCACTTCGGCGAGGCCGGCCGCCTCGATCGCCGCGAGTGCGTCGGTGGCGATCGCCTCGATCTCGGGCACGATCAGGTGCGGGCGTTCGGCCTCGACGATCGCCCGCAGCGCGGCGGCGTCCGTCATGTCGATCACGTGCGCGCGATGCGCGACCTGATGGCCCGGCGCGTCCGGATAGCGGTCGACCGCGACGACTTCGACGCCGAGCCGCTGCAACGCGATGATGACTTCCTTGCCGAGTTCGCCGGCGCCGAGCAGCATGACGCGCGTGGCCGAGGGTGAGAGCGGCGTACCGAGCCGCTGACCGATCTGCATGTGATTACCCGCTTCTGGTGGAGGACGAAAACGGCTCCGATGTTAACACGCGCCACGACACCGGTTTGGCGCGTTTCGCCGGGCCGGCAACCGGCCACGGGCCGCTCGCGAGCGGGCTGCGAACGTTTTCACGCGCGAAGTGTCGGCTCGCCTGCCGCGGGGCGGGTGCGTTACTCTTACGCCTTGATCAGAATCCGATGAGGAACGAGGCTCATGTCCCACCTGTCCGCGGCCGCACGCGCACGCACCGGCCTGCTTCGCCCGTTGCGCGCGCCGCTCTGCGCGTTGACGCTTGCCACGCTTCTCGCCGCCTGCGCGATGCCGACCCACCCCGATTCCGCCGCCCCCGCACCCGACCCGTACAACCCGGCCGCCGTCCAGTTGCTCGACGACACGAGCTGGGAGCTCACCAGCTGGCTGAATGCCGACGGCACGCAGCGCGCGATCCCGCACGGCGACAACGGCGAGCCGATCAAGCTCGCGCTGTCGAGCGACTCGGGCATCCGGCGCGCCAGCGGGTTCTCGGGCTGCAATCGCTACATGGGTACCTACGCGATCAAGAACGGCCTGTTGAGCTTCGGGCCGCTCGCCGGCACGCGGATGGCCTGCCCGAATACGCTCGGCGGCCAGCTCGAAGCCGCTTACCTCGACGCACTCGCCCACATCGACAAGGCCGGCGTGCAGATGCGCGAGCCGCAGCAATTGCAGATCGTGACCGCTTCCGGCGCAACGCTGACCTTCACGCACCGGAGCCCCTGATGCACGGCGCGCGCGAAGGCCGACCGACCGCCTTCGCGTAGCGCGCCACGCGCGGGTGCCGCGCACCCGCGTCGCGCGGCGTGAATCGGATGCACGCCGCGTTAGAGTCTTGTTCGCCGGCCGGTTAAACTCGGCGGGTCGCGCCCCGCGCGCCCCTCCCCACTCCTGTTTCAAAGCATGCACACGGTTGTCTTCGGCTGGTTCGGCATCTCCGCCGTCTGGTTCCTCCTTCTCTTCTGGCGTCTCGTGCAGGCGATGCTGCCTGGCGGCGTCGGGCTCGCCGGCCGCGGCTCGATCCGTCTGTGGCTCGGCTTCGCCGCGGTATTCGTGGCGAGCTGCACGCTGACGAGCCCGCTGTCGGGCCCCGACACGGACGCGCTCGGCCACGCATTCTCGGCAGGCTTCGCCCACGTGCTCGGCCCGATCGGCACGCCGGTCGCGATGGTCGTGCTGTTCTTCGCCGGACTGCCCTGGCTGACCGGCATCGGCTGGCGGCAGTTCGCCGCGTGGGTCGACACGTCGTTCGGCGTCAAGCTGTCGCGCGACGGCAGCGACGACGATGCGCGCAGCATCGCCGACCTGCCGCGCAGCGCGCTGCATCGCGACGACGACGTCGTCCAGCCGAGCACCGCACATACCGTCAACTCGATGGCGCCGCGGCAGAACGGCCGGTATTCGCGCCCGACGCTGTGGAAACCCGACCCGCAGGCGCGGCCGAAGCCGCGCAGCTCCCCGCCCCCGCGTCCTCATGTGGAACCCGTTGCGCCGTCAGGCTGGCTGAAGCCGACCGCGCCCCAGCGCACGCCGACGACGCCCGCGCCGATCCCCCCGGCCAGCGCGATGCCGCCGCCCACGACCGGCAGCACCGCCAGCCTCGCGCGCGCGGCGGCGAACTCGCAAGTCCCGCGCCCTGACCCGGCCCCGCTTCCGGTCGGATTCGAACCCGTCCGCCCGCGGCCGACTGCCGCGCGACCGGCCACTGCCGCGTTGAAGCAGACCCCGCCGCGTACCACGGTCACGCCGCGGCCGGCCCCCGCGCAGCCGCAGCGCCCGCCGGTGCGCCCCGCCGCAGGAGCCGGTTCGGCCGGCCTGCCGTCGGATGCGGCACGACGTCGCCCGGCGCCGCCAACGCCGGCGCGCGCGCCGCTCTATGCCTGGACGGAAAAACCCGCCGCGCCGATCACGCCGGCGCCGAGCGTGCACGACACGCTGCGCTCGATCGAGGCCAGCACCGCACAGTGGGCGACGCTGGGCAATGCGCCGTCGGCCGACGCAGGGCATGCGGCGGCGGCAGCCGCAACCGTGGCGGGTGTGGCTGCGGCAGCAGCCGGCATGGCAGCGCCGGCAGCGGCGGCCGTGCCGACCGGGATCGCGTCCGCGACCCACGGCCTCGCGGCGCATGATGCCCCTGTTCCGCTCGCACACGATGCGGCGCCGGCGTACGACGACAACGCACCGATCGTGCTCGACGCGTTCATGCCGGCAGCGCCCGCTGTCCATGCACCGGTTAGCGATGCAGGCGCCGTGACGTTCGACGCTGCGGCACCGCACGCGCTGCCGGATACCGGCATCGACGATGCCGCGTTCCCGGATCGCGCCGACGACGCGATCCGATTCGCCGACGATGCGCCCGCCGCGCCGGCATCGGGAATCACGCCCGCGCCGTCGTTCGACGCACCCATCGACCTCGCGCCGTGGGAAGATCTCGCCAGCCAGCCGGCTTCCGCGTTCGACGCATCGGGCTGGAATCCGGTCGCGGAATCATCGACGGACACGACGGGATCGGAAGCGGCTCATGCTCCCGCCGCACAACCCACGACCGAGGCGGTTCACGACATCGCCGCAAGCAACTCGTCGGCATCGTTCGCTACCGACGACGAGGACACGGCGCAACCGGCTCCCGCAATCGATCGCACGGCATTGGCCCGCGTGCCGCAGGGCATCGCCGACGTGAAGCCCGCCGGGAACATCGCACCGTTCGCGGCCCTCCCCTCTTCGCCGATCGCCGAAACGCCGTCGCGCGCAAGCACCGAAGCCAGGCCGTTTGCGGCAGCGCCGACACTGGCCGCACCGGAAGCCGCCAAGCCGGACACGGTGGAATCTGCGGCGCGGCCGTCGGGAGTCGCTCAGGGCGCCGCCCCGACAGCGGCATGGACGTGGACGCCGTCGACGGCACAACCTGCCACGGCGAATCCGCCCGTTGCCGCTGAATTGCCGAAATCTCCGGTCGCCGCTCAACCGTTTGCCGCCGTGCAAACGGCTTCGGCAACAGCTGCGTCGCCGCTCGTTGGCACCACCCACGGTTCGATCGCGCAAGCACCAGCGTCGCCCGTTGCGCCGGTCACCGCTACCGCTTCACCGAATAGCGTGACTGGCACTACGTCGGCTGCGCTTTCGCAGCCCGCCGCTTCGGCACCGACCGCTGCATCCGTCACGCCGGCATCCCCGATCGGCGTGGCCAGCACTTCGTCGGCGTCGCTTTCGCAGCCCGCCGCTTCGGCATCGACCGCTGCATCCGTCACACCGGCATCCCCGATCGGCGTGGCCAGCACTTCGTCGGCGTCGCTTTCGCAGCCCGCCGCTTCGGCATCGACCGCTGCATCCGTCACACCGGCATCCCCGATCGGCCTGACCAGCGCTGCGTCGGCTGCGCTTTCGCGGCCGGCCGCTTCGGCATCGACCGTTGCATCCGTCACGCCGGCATCCCCGATCGGCGTGACCGGCGCTACGTCGGCGTCGCTTTCGCAGCCCGCCGCTTCGGCATCGACCGTTGCATCTGTTGCGCCGATCAGCGATACGGGCACGGTTTACGGTTCGCTCTCCCGCGCATCGACACCCGCACCGAACGTTGCGCCCACCGTGACGCCGTCGACGGTCAGCCCGTCGGCTTCGACAACCGGTTCGAACGCGCCGGCGCCCGCACCGGTTGCCTCGTCGGCAATCGGCACCGCGACGCCCGTAAATGTCGCGTCCGGCTCGATCACTGCACCGCCTTCCGCCCCCGCCCCGACACCTCCGGTCAGCCCGGCAACCTCGTCGACGGGTACGACATTCGGCACGTTTAGCCCCTCCGGCGCAGTCGCACCGCAGCCCGCCGCAAGCCTGCCCGTGCCGCCGGCCGCTTCCGACATGACCGCACCGTCCGCAGTCGCACCGATCGCCACGGCCACTCCGACGCAACCGATCGCCGGCTCGCCCGTCACGCCGGGCGGCTCGCTGATGTCGTTCAGCGCAACCGCCGCGACACAGGCTCCGTCGATCGCTTCCGCACCCGTAGCAATCGGAGCCACGACGTTCGCCCCCCAAACCGCCCCGGCCTCGTCGCCGGCCAGCTGGTCCGTGTCGAATGTCGCCGCAACACCGGCAGCTGCATCGACCGTGGCACCGCTGCAACCGGCAGCGACACTCCCCGGCGCGAATCTGTCCGCACCGGCGATCCCCGTTGCCCCGCCTGCCGAAGCAGCCACCGCCGCGGCGACCGAACCGGCCGCGCCGATCGAAGCCGCATCGCCGCCCCCCGACACCCCCGTTCGCCAGCCGCGCCCGAACGCGTTCGAATTCCACGCACCCGCGTCGTTCAACGTCGAACTGCCGACGCTCGACCTGCTCGAACCCGCATCCGGCGACATCGAAACGATCACGGAAGAGCACCTCGCGCAGACGGCGCAGGTGATCGAACAGCGGCTGCAGGAATTCAAGGTGCCGGTGACGGTGGTCGGCGCGTCGGCCGGCCCGGTGATCACGCGCTTCGAGATCGAACCCGCGCTCGGCGTGCGCGGCAGCCAGATCGTCGGGCTGATGAAGGACCTGTCGCGCGGCCTCGGCCTCACGTCGATCCGCGTCGTCGAGACGATTCCCGGCAAGACCTGCATGGGCCTCGAACTGCCGAACGCGAAGCGCCAGATGATCCGCCTGTCGGAAATCCTCGAATCGCGCCAGTACCAGCACTCGGCCTCGCAGCTGACGATCGCGATGGGCAAGGACATCACCGGCCACCCGGTCGTCACCGATCTCGCGAAGGCGCCGCACATGCTGGTCGCGGGCACGACGGGCTCGGGCAAGTCGGTCGCGATCAACGCGATGATCCTGTCGCTGCTGTACAAGGCGACACCCGAGGACGTGCGGCTGATCATGATCGACCCGAAGATGCTGGAGCTGTCGGTCTACGAAGGCATCCCGCACCTGCTCGCGCCGGTCGTCACCGACATGAAGCTCGCGGCGAATGCGCTGAACTGGTGCGTCGGCGAAATGGAGAAGCGCTACCGGCTGATGTCGGCCGTCGGCGTGCGCAACCTCGCGGGCTTCAACCAGAAGATCCGCGACGCCGAAGCGAAGGAAAAGAAGATCGGCAACCCGTTCTCGCTGACGCCCGAGGATCCCGAGCCGCTGTCGACGCTGCCGCTGATCGTCGTCGTGATCGACGAGCTGGCCGACCTGATGATGGTCGCCGGCAAGAAGATCGAAGAGTTGATCGCGCGCCTCGCGCAGAAGGCCCGCGCGGCCGGCATCCACCTGATCCTCGCGACGCAGCGTCCGTCGGTCGACGTGATCACCGGCCTGATCAAGGCGAACATCCCGACGCGCGTCGCGTTCCAGGTGTCGTCGAAGATCGACTCGCGCACGATTCTCGACCAGATGGGTGCCGAATCGCTGCTCGGGATGGGCGACATGCTGTTCCTGCCGCCGGGCACCGGTTATCCGCAGCGCGTGCATGGCGCGTTCGTCGCCGACGAGGAAGTGCACCGGATCGTCGAGTACCTGAAGCAGTTCGGCGAACCGCAGTACGAGGAAGGGATCCTCGACGGCCCTGCAGCCGACGGCGCAACGCAGGACCTGTTCGGCGAAGCGCCGGACGCGGAAGCCGATCCGCTGTACGACGAAGCCGTCGCGTTCGTCGTGCGCACGCGGCGCGCGTCGATCTCGTCGGTGCAGCGGCAGTTGCGCATCGGCTACAACCGCGCCGCCCGCCTCGTCGAGCAGATGGAAGCGGCCGGGCTCGTGTCGCCGATGGGCATCAACGGCAGCCGCGAGGTGCTCGTGCCGGCCGCGGCCGACTGAGCGCGGCGGCCGGCCGCCGGCAACCGACCGGGGCGCACCGGGAAACCGGTGGCCCCTGAAAAACGAAGGGCGCTGCATCGGCAGCGCCCTTTTTCATTTACTGCACCGGCACCAGCTTGAAGTCGACCGGCTTGCCGACCGCCACCTTCTGCGGATTCGGGCCGAGCTGCCCCGTTTCGACATTGCGGCTGAACACGTAGAACGTATCGCTGTCCTGGTTGCCGACAATCAGCCACTTGCCGGTCGGATCGATCAGGAACTCGCGCGGCGTCTTGCCGAGGCTCGACTGGCGGCCGACCTGCTTCAACCGGCCGTCGGCCTGGTTCACCGCGTAGATCACGAGGTCGTTCGCGTCGCCGCGGTTGCTCACGTACAGGAAGCGGCCGTCCGGCGACAGATGGATCGCGCCGCCGCCGACCTTGCCCTTGAAGCCCGGCGCCGTCATCGACACGGTCTCGACCGGCGTCAGCTTGCCGTCGTGGTAGCCGAACACCTCGACCGACGCGTTGAGCTCGCTCGTCACGTACGCGTACCGGCCGTCGGCGCTGAACACCATGTGACGCGGGCCCGAGCCCGCCTTCACCGGCGTGTAGCGGGTGTCGGTCGGGCTGATCAGCCCGCGGCTGCCGTCCACCGTGTAGCGGTAGCCGTAGATCTTGTCCGCGCCGAGATCCTGCACGAACAGGTAACGGCCATCCGGCGAAAACACCGTCGAATGCACGTGCGCGCCGTCCTGGCGGCCCTTCACGGGCCCGGTGCCTTCATGGTGCACGGTCAGCACGGCCTGGCCGACCGCGCCGTCGTCGCGCAGCGGAAACACCGCGAAGCTGCCGCCCGGATCCTTCGCCACCGAGTAGTTGGCGGTCACGAGGTACTTGCCGTCCGGCGACAGCGCGAGATAGCAAGGATCGTTCCCTTCCGACGACACGCGGTCGATGAAGCTCAGCGCGCCGGTCTTCGCGTCGAAGCGGAATGCGCTGACGCCGCCGCGCTGCGTCGCCGGCCCGTCGTCGCCGGGCAGTTCGTTGACCGCGTAGACGGTGCGACCGTCGCGGCTCGGCAACAGGTAGGACGGATTCACGGTCTTCGCCGACGACACCGGCGCCACGCTGCCGGATTTCGTATCGAAGCGGTACACATAGATCCCGTCGCTGCCGCCGCCCGTGTAGGTGCCGACGAGCAGGTTGTAGACGCCGTCGGCCGGGGCGGGTGATTGCTGCGCAAATGCGTGGGTCGCGGACAAGGAGAGCACGATCGCGAAACCTTTCATCCAGTGAGCGAGCCTAAGCGGGAACCCTCGTGTCGAAGCGCGTGCGTCACGCTCGCGTAAACGGTTGGGCATTGAATCCTCCTTGCATCGAGTCGCTTCAAGTGTTGAGATAGGACGAAACGCCGGCCGTTCATGCGCTCCGCCGCCCGGCCGAGTATACGGGGCGCGGTGCCAGGGCGTGAAGCCCTGGCCACCGCCGTCCGCATTGTGAACTCGAATACCCAAGGATCGCCTGCCCATGCCCGCCCTGATCGAAGACTACGCCCTCGTCGGCGACGGCCACACGGCCGCGCTGATCGCCAAAGACGGCTCCGTCGACTGGCTGTGCTGGCCCCGCTTCGATTCGGGCGCCTGCTTCGCGGCGCTTCTCGGTACGCCCGAGCACGGCCGCTGGCTGCTCGCGCCGGCCGCCGACGCCGCGATCACGCACACGACGCGCCGCTATCGCGGCGACACGCTGATTCTCGAAACCGACTACGAAAGCGCCGACGGCGCCGTCACCGTGATCGACTTCATGCCGCCCGGCAACGGCTGGTCCGAACTGGTGCGAATCGTGGTCGGCCGCCACGGCACGATGAAGATGCGTATGGAGCTCGTGTTGCGCTTCGACTACGGCTTCTCGATCCCGTGGGTCACGCAGCTGACCCGCGAGGACGGCATGAAGGCGATCGCGGGCCCCGACACCGTCGTGCTGCGCACCCCGGTGCCGCTCACCGGCGAAAACCTCCATACGCTCGCGGAATTCACGGTGAGCGCCGACGAGCGCGTGCCGTTCTCGCTCAGCTATGCGGCGTCGCACCTGCGGCTGCCGCCCGCGCGCGACCCGCTGTCGATGCTCGCGCGCACCGAGAACTACTGGCTCGAATGGTCGGGCCGCTGCCAGGTGCAGGGCCGCTACGCGGCGGCCGTGCGCCGCTCGCTGATCACGCTGAAGGCGCTCGCGTACGAGCCGACCGGCGGCATCGTCGCCGCGCCGACCACGTCGCTGCCCGAGAAGATCGGCGGCAACCGCAACTGGGACTACCGCTACTGCTGGCTGCGCGACGCGACGATCACGCTGCTCGCGCTGATGCGCGGCGGCTACTACGACGAGGCGCGCGCGTGGCGCACGTGGCTCGGCCGCGTGATGGCCGGCTCGCCCGAGCAGATCCAGATCATGTACGGGATCGCCGGCGAACGCCGGCTGCCGGAAATGGAACTCGACTGGCTGCCCGGCTATCAGGACTCGAAGCCGGTGCGGGTCGGCAACGGCGCCGCGAACCAGCTCCAGCTCGACGTGTTCGGCGAGGTGATGGCGGCGCTGCACCTCGCGCGGGTGGGCGGCCTGCAGGCCGACGACACGGTCTGGTCGGTGCAGTGCGCGCTGCTCGACCATCTCGAGAAGATCTGGCAGGAACCCGACGAAGGCATCTGGGAAACGCGCGGCGGCCGCCTCCATTTCACGTTCTCGAAGGTGATGGCGTGGGTCGCGTTCGACCGCGCGATCAAGTCGGCGGAAATGTTCCGGCTGCCCGGCTCGCTCGACCGCTGGCGCGCGCTGCGCGAGCAGATCCACGCCGACGTATGCAACAACGCGTGGCACGAAGGCAAGCAGGCGTTCGCGCAGAGCTACGGCAGCGACGAGCTCGACGCGAGCGTGCTGCTGATGCCGCTGCTCGGCTTCCTGCCGCCGGAAGATTCCCGCATCGTCGGCACGGTCGAAGCGGTCGAGCGCGAATTGCTGCACGACGGGCTCGTGATGCGCTACCGCACGACCGACTACGATGACGGCCTGCCGCCCGGCGAAGGCACGTTTCTCGCTTGCAGCTTCTGGCTGGTCGACAACTATGCGCTGCTCGGCCGGATCGACGACGCGCACCGCCTGTTCAGCCGGCTGCTCGCGCTGTCGAACGACCTCGGACTGCTCGCGGAGGAGTACGACCCGGTGGCCGGGCGGCTCGTCGGCAACTTCCCGCAGGCGTTCTCCCACGTGGCGCTCGTGCATACCGCGATGAACCTGATGCACCACGAAGATGCAATGGCACGCGCCGCCGGCCAGCCCGCGCCGGCCGTCGCCACGGGGCGCTGAACGGGGGCGCGGGCGGCTTGGTCAGAGAACGTCAAATCGCAAAACTTTGATGAAAAATCGGGGAAATGTTGCATTGCACCACCCATCGTTGTCCGATATGATCGACGCGATTGTCCGGCCGCAGTGCAACATGGCCGGCCGCTGACCCACACGGCACGCCGCGACGCCCCACGCCGCCCTTGCGCACCGTCCCCCACGCGGGAGTAGTCTGCATGCTTTACCAACTGCACGAATTCCAGCGCGCCATGCTGAGCCCGCTGACGGCCTGGGCCCAGGCCGCGTCCAAGTCGTTCGCCAATCCGTCCAGCCCGTTCTCGCTGATGCCCGGCGCGACGCGGATGGCCGCCGCGTACGAACTGATGTACCGGCTCGGCAAGGATTACGAGAAGCCCGAATTCAACATTCATCAGATCGTCAAGGACGGCCACAACATCCCGATCGTCGAGCAGACGATCGTCGAGAAGCCGTTCTGCCGGCTGCTGCGCTTCAAGCGCTATTCGGACGACGCCGATGCCGTCACGCAGCTGAAGGACGAGCCGGTCGTGCTGGTCTGCGCGCCGCTGTCTGGCCACCACTCGACGCTGCTGCGCGACACCGTGCGCACGCTGCTGCAGGATCACAAGGTCTACATCACCGACTGGATCGACGCGCGGATGGTGCCGGTCGAGACCGGCCCGTTCCACCTGCACGACTACATCGCGTACATCCAGGAATTCATCCGTCACATCGGCGCGCGCAACCTGCACGTGATCTCGGTGTGCCAGCCGACGGTGCCGGTGCTCGCGGCGATCTCGCTGATGGCGAGCCGCGGCGAGGACACGCCGCTCACGATGACGATGATGGGCGGCCCGATCGACGCGCGCCGCAGCCCGACGTCGGTGAACTCGCTCGCGACGCAGCACTCGACCGCGTGGTTCGAGAACAACGTGATCCACACGGTGCCGGCGAACTATCCGGGTGAAGGCCGCCAGGTTTATCCGGGCTTCCTGCAGCACACGGGCTTCGTCGCGATGAACCCGGAGCGGCACGCGCAATCGCACTGGGATTTCTACCAGAGCCTGCTGCGCGGCGACGAGGACGACGCCGAAGCGCACCGCCGCTTCTACGACGAATACAACGCGGTGCTCGACATGGCCGCCGAGTATTACCTCGAGACGATCCGCGTCGTGTTCCAGGAATTCCGGCTGGCCGAAGGCACGTGGGATGTCGAAGGCGAGCGCGTACGTCCGCAGGACATCAAGCGCACCGCGCTGATGACGATCGAGGGCGAGCTCGACGACATCTCCGGCAGCGGCCAGACGCACGTCGCGCACGAACTGTGCACGGGCATCCCGCAGGATGACCGCCGCAGCCTGACCGCCGAGAAGTGCGGCCACTACGGGATTTTCTCGGGCCGCCGCTGGCGCACGATCATCTATCCGCAACTGCGCGACTTCATCCGCGAGCATGCGCCGGAGCCGAAGCACGGCGCGACGAAGGATGTCCCGGAGGCACCGGCGGCCACGACGCTCTCGGCCGTGCCGGCCGGCGACGCGCCAGCCGAAACGACGCGCGCCACCGCGGCGAAGCGCACGCGCGCGAAGGCGCCGGCCAAGGCCGCCGCACCGGTTCCCGCCAAGGCCGCACCGGCCGCGAAACGCGCCGCCACCGGCAGCCCGCGCGCCAAGACCGTGCGCACGCGCAAGGCCGCCTGACGCACCGCGTTCCGACGAAGAAACGCCGCCGTTGCCTGCGCACGGCGGCGTTTTTACATCCGGCGGCCGCTACGGCCCGGTCAGCCCATCAGCGCCGCAGCAGATACGCGAGCAGCACCTCGGTATTCATCCGGACCATCTCGGCGCGCTCGTCGGTGTCGGTGAAGTCGCGGCCGAGCGTCGCGGCGAGCGTGAAGCGGTTCGACACGATGTAGTAGCCGAGCCCCGACAGCGTCACGTAGAAGCGCAGCGGATCGACGTCGGTCCGGAACAGCCCGGCCTTCTGGCCACGCGTCAGCACGTTGCCGAGCTTCGCGACGATCGGCGACATCATCTCGCGGATCCGCGTCGACTTGTGCAGGTAGCGCGCTTCGTGCAGGTTCTCGTTGTTGATGAGCCTGAGCAGCTCCGGATGGTCGCGGTAGTAGTCCCAAACGAAATGCGCGAGCCGCGTGACGGCTTCGACCGGCGCGACGCCGTCGAGATCGAGCTCACGCTCGGCCTCGGTCAGCGCCGAGAACGCGTGTTCGAGCACGGCCGTGAACAGCTGCTCCTTGCTGCCGAAGTAGTAATAGAGCATGCGCTCGTTGGTTTCGGCCCGGCGCGCGATCTGGTCGACGCGTGCGCCGAACAGCCCTCCACTCGCGAACTCTTCGGCTGCCGCCATCAGGATGCGGCGGCGCGTACCTTCAGGATCTCTTTTGATTTTTGGCTGATTCATGTGGCGTTTTGCTATGTGAGCCGCGTGATCCGGACCGGCACCCCCACCGCCTCGGCGCCGGCCGCCCTGGAACGGGCGCGCCGTGGGCGGCCGCCCTCCTGCTGAGCCCCTGCAAAAAAGCGGTTCGATTATGCGCACAGACGGCGTCCAGCGCAATGCGGGAAATCGGCGATAATCGAGCTTTGGCAAACCTTTCCGGCCGCGCCCGACGTGGCCGAGAGCCATTCGGCGCCGCTGCGCCCGTTGTCACCGTGACCGACTCCAAAACACTCGCAGATCGCATCGAAGATCTGCTTCCCCAGACGCAATGCACGAAGTGCGGCTATAACGGCTGCCGCCCGTACGCCGAGGCAATCGCCGCCGGCGACGCGAACTACAACCAGTGCCCGCCCGGCGGCGCCGAGGGCATCGCGCGCCTGTCGAACCTGCTCGGCAAACCCGTGATCCCGCTGAACCCCGTCAACGGCAGCGAGCATCCGCGCGCGGTCGCCTTCATCGACGAAAGCCTGTGCATCGGCTGCACGCTGTGCATGCAGGCGTGCCCGGTCGACGCGATCGTCGGCGCGCCGAAGCAGATGCACACGATCATCAAGTCGCTGTGCACCGGCTGCGACCTGTGCGTGCCCCCCTGCCCGGTCGACTGCATCGCGATGCTGCCGGTGACCGGCGATCGCACCGGCTGGGACGCGTGGTCGCAGGAACAGGCCGACGCCGCCCGCGCGCACCATGACCTGCGGCTTGCGCGCCAGCGCCGCGAACGCGAGGCCGCCGAAGCGCGCGCGGCCGCACGCCGCGCGGCCAGTGCCGCGAAGCCGGCTGCGGCACCAGCGGAAACGCCGTCCGGCACGCCCTCCAGCACGCCGGCCGCCGCACCGGCCGCAGACGACGCCGAAGCGAAGAAGCGCGCGATCATCGCCGCCGCGCTCGAACGCGCGCGCAAGAAAAAGGAAGAGCTGTCCGGGCAAGGCGCCGGGCCGAAGAACACCGAAGGCGTGAGCGCAGCCGTCCAGGCGCAGATCGACGCGGCCGAGGCGCGCCGCCAACGGCTCGCCGAACAGCAGGCCCAACGCGACGCCGAAGCGGCGCCCGCGAGCGGCAACGACGAAGAGAACGACGCAGGCAACGACGGCCCCGGCGGCCCGTCCGCACCGCCCGACCAGAACGCTCCATGAACGCCAGCAAACGACGCGCGATCTACGAAACGCTGCAGAGCCTCAATCCGCATCCGACCACCGAGCTCGAATACTCGACGCCGTTCGAGCTGCTGATCGCCGTGATGCTGTCCGCGCAGGCGACCGACGTATCGGTCAACAAGGCGATGCGGAAGATGTTTCCGGTCGCGAACACCCCGCGACAAATCGTCGCACTCGGTGAAGAAGGCGTCACCGAGTACATCAAGACGATCGGCCTGTACCGGACCAAGGCGAAGAACGTGGTCGCGACGTGCCGGATCCTGCTCGACCGCTACGACGGCGAGGTGCCGGCCGATCGCGAAGCGCTCGAAGGGCTGCCGGGCGTCGGCCGCAAGACCGCGAACGTCGTGCTGAACACCGCGTTCGGCCAGCCGACGATCGCCGTCGACACGCATATCTTCCGCGTCGCGAACCGCACGGGGCTCGCGCCGGGCAAGGACGTGCGGGCCGTCGAGGCCGCGCTCGAGAAGTTCACGCCGAAGGAATTCCTGCAGGACGCGCACCACTGGTTGATCCTGCACGGGCGCTACGTGTGCAAGGCCCGCAAGCCCGAATGCTGGCACTGCGTGATCGAGCCGCTGTGCGAATTCAGGCCGAAGACACCGCCGCCGAACGAGTGACGCGCAACTGCGGCTGACGTGTCGCAGACCGCCCGGCACCATGCGGCCGGACGCTCGATGTACACCCTATCGGGGGTGGTTCCGCCTGCAAGCCGCAGCCGCGACCGCGCGTAGTCACCCGCGCCGCCGCCCCGCTTTCCCCCTTCCTGACTACGCGTTGGACGTCGCGGTCGCGTCGTCAGCCGCCGCACCGCCCGCGCGCACCAGCGCCAGCACGGCTGCAAGGATCGCGACCCCGCCCGCCCACTGCAGCGGCGACAGCGCTTCGCCGAACAGCAGCGCCGCGAGCGCGACCGTCACGACCGGTTCGAGCGTCGACAGCATCGACGTGCGTGCGGCCCCGAGCCGTTCGAGCCCGGCAAAGAACGCGAGCATCGCGGCGACCGTCGACACGAGCGCGATCGCGAGCATCGACGCCCAGCCTCCGGCCGTCGCGGGCCAGCGCGGCGGCGCACCGAACGCCGCGGTCCGCACGACGGCGATCGCCACGAGCGTCGCGGTCGCCGACAGGCAGATGATCGCGGTAGTCGCGAGCGGATCGACGCCGCGCGTCGCCTTCGTGCCGCCGACGATGTACAGCGAATAGATCACCGCGGCGGCCAGCGCGAGCGCGATCCCGAGCGGCTCGCCATGCCCGCCCCCGACCATCAGCGCCGAACCCGCGATGCACAGCACGAGCGCGACGGCCTTCGCGCGCGTGAGGCGCTCGCCGAGCCACCACGCGGCCAGCAGCGTGACGAAGGCCGGATACAGGTACAGCAGCAGCGCGACGAGGCTCGCCTGCGCGTGTTGAAGCGCGCTGAAATAGCAGAACGACTGCCCGACGTAGCCGAGTGCGCCCATCGCCACGAGCGGTGCGAGCGCGCGCCCGCGCGGCCACGCGACGCGGCGATGCCGTGCGATCGCGGCGAGCACCGCGCCGCCGATCGCGAAGCGCACGATCAGCAGCCCGAGCACGTCGACACCGGCCGCATACGCGTAGCGGCCGAAGATCGCCATCGCGCCGAACGCAGCGGCGGACAACGCGACGTAGAGCGTGCCCTGCAGGGCGGTGGACGACGGGCGGGCGGTGGCGGTCATGACGGAACGGGCACAAACGGCGTGGCGACGGAAATCGTCGGAGTGTAACGGCGCGACAGCGGCGAGCCTAGCCCGCGCTTACCCGTTCCCAGGCGCCGGTGGCGGGCGCCGATCACCGGCCCGCGTCGCGCACCCGCGCGGCCCGCGGGCGACCGCCACTGCCGCCACTGACGGCCGCACAACCCGCTCCGCGCCCGCCGCCAGCACCGTCCGCCGACCCGGCGTACAATGCGCGACGCGGCATCACGCCGTCCGAATCACGACGTTTCCCCATCATGTTCAATCCAAGCCGCGACGATGTGCGTCGCTTTTTCACCGAGACCTGGCGCAAGCAGCGCGCCGGCGAGATCCTGACGCCGCTGGAAGCGATTGCAGCCGACTGGATCGTCGAGCATCCCGAATACCACGACGACCTCGCCGACGCCGATGGCGCGACCGCGCGCGAGTACACGCCGGAGGAAGGCCGCACGAACCCGTTCCTGCACCTGTCGATGCACCTCGCGATCAGCGAGCAGCTGTCGATCGACCAGCCGCCCGGCATCCGCGCCGCGCACGACAAGCTGGCGGCGAAGCTCGACTCGACCCACGAAGCGCAGCATTCGATCATGGAATGCCTCGGCGAGACGATCTGGGAAGCGCAGCGCACCGGTACGCCGCCCGATACCGACGCGTACCTGCAGCGCATCCTGCGCCGCGCATCACGCGACTGAGCGCCGCGGCACCGGCCCACGGGCGCCGGCGCGCGGACAAAAAAATACCCCGCCTCGGCGGGGTATTTTTGCTGCGCGAGCCCGTCGGGCCCGTCGCGCTTACTTCTTGAACACGAGATCGGTTTCTTTCAGCGACTCGATGTAGGCCGCGATGTCCTTCATGTCGCTGACCGACAGGCTCTGCACCTGTGCCTGCATGATCGCGTTGTTGCGACCGAGCAGCGGATTCGTCAGGCCCATCTGGTACTGGCGCATCGCCCACACGAGGTAGTCGGCATGCTGGCCGGCGAGGCGCGGATATTCGGCGTTGATCGGCTTGTTCATCTGCGCGCCGTGGCAGGCCGCGCAGTTGTGCGACTCGACCAGTTCCTTGCCCTTCGTGGTGTCCGCCGCGTGCGCGGTACCGATCGCGAGGCCGGCCGCCAGTGCAACCGCCGCCGTCTTGAATGCGTTGTTCATGAATGCTCCTGTCCCGCCGGAGAGATCGGCGGCGCGCGCTTACTTGTAGGGGTTGTCCTTCGAGTCGGCCTTCTGGGCGGCGTAGTACGCCGACAGATCCGCGATGTCCTGGTCCGTCAGCGAACCGGCGATCGCATTCATCGACGGGAAGTGACGATCCTTCTTGCGGTAGGCCTTCAGCGCGTTCTCGAGGTATTGCTGGTTCTGGCCGCCGAGGACAGGCACCCGGTAGACCTCCGGGTACGCCGCGCGGTAGTCCTGGATGCCGTGGCAACCGATGCACATGGCGGCCTTGCTCGCCCCGTCCTTCGGGTTGCCGACCACACCGGCCGCCTGCGCGCTGCCCGCGAGCGCCACGAGCGCTGCGACAACGACGTGTTTGCCGACGAATTTGTTCATAGCTCTTGTAACCTAGCTTGAGGGGAAACTGGCGCCAAAGCGGCAACGGCCCGCGCCGTTTTGCTTCTTGGATCGCCACGCAGGCCAAAAAAAACGGCCAGATTGTACCGCGTCGGCGGGGAACGCGTCCATAAGGCGCCCCGCTTCGCCCCGCCGCAGTCCCGCAACGATACGCGGGCGCGGCCCAACCGCACAGCCCTTCTGACTTATACTGGGTTTTTTTCCCGATTGAGAAGAGCGCCGCCATGCGTTTCGAAGGGTCCTCGCACTACGTCGCCACCGACGATCTGAAGCTCGCGGTCAATGCCGCGCTGACGCTGCAACGCCCGCTGCTGATCAAGGGCGAGCCCGGCACCGGCAAGACCATGCTCGCCGAGGAAGTCGCGGCGGCCCTCGAGATGCCGCTGCTGCAGTGGCACATCAAGTCGACCACGAAAGCGCAGCAGGGCCTGTACGAATACGACGCCGTGTCGCGGCTGCGCGACTCGCAGCTCGGCGACGAGCGCGTGAAGGACATCTCGAACTACATCGTCAAGGGCGTGCTGTGGCAGGCGTTCGACGCCGAGCGCCCGACCGTGCTGCTGATCGACGAGATCGACAAGGCCGACATCGAATTCCCGAACGACCTGCTGCGCGAGCTCGACCGGATGGAATTCCACGTGTACGAGACACGCGAAACGGTGCGCGCGAAGCACCGCCCGCTCGTCATCATCACGTCGAACAACGAGAAGGAGCTGCCCGACGCGTTCCTGCGCCGCTGCTTCTTCCACTACATCCAGTTTCCCGACCCGGCGACGATGCAGAAGATCGTCGCGGTTCATTTCCCGGACATCCGCGAGGAGCTGCTGCGCGCGGCGCTCGAGAGTTTCTTCGAGTTGCGCGGCGTGTCGGGCCTGAAGAAGAAGCCGTCGACGTCCGAACTGCTCGACTGGCTGAAGCTGCTGCTCGCCGAGAACATCCCGGCCGACGCGCTGCGCGGCGTGGACGCGAAGCAGATCGTGCCGCCGCTCGCGGGCGCGCTGCTGAAGAACGAGCAGGACCTGAGCCTGCTCGAACGGCTCGTCTACATGAACCGGCACAACCGGTAATCCTCTCCCCATCCGCGAAGGCCCGGCCATGTTGCTCAATTTCTTCTACGCGCTGCGCGCAGCCAAGCTGCCCGTCTCGGTGAAGGAATACCTGACGCTGCTCGAATCGCTGAAGGCCGGGCTGATCTCGCCGTCGATCGACGCGTTCTACTTCCTCGCGCGGATGACGCTCGTCAAGGACGAGCAGTACTTCGACAAGTTCGACCAGGCGTTCGGCGCGTATTTCCACGGCGTGTCGTCCCTGCCGTCCGAAGCCTTCGACATTCCGCTCGACTGGCTCGAAAAGCGCCTCGAGCGCGAGCTGTCGCCGGAGGAGAAGGCGCAGATCGAGGCGATGGGCGGGCTCGACAAGCTGATGGAGCGCCTGAAGGAACTGCTCGACGAGCAGAAGGAACGCCACGAAGGCGGCAACAAGTGGATCGGCACCGGCGGCACGTCGCCGTTCGGGCACGGCGGCTACAACCCGGAAGGCGTGCGCATCGGCGGCCCGTCGAACGGCAACCGTACCGCGGTGAAGGTGTGGGAGGCGCGCGCGTATCGCGACTACGACGATTCCGTCGAGATCGGCACGCGCAACATCAAGGTCGCGCTGCGACGGCTGCGCCGCTTCGCGCGCGAAGGCGCGGCCGAGGAGCTCGACCTGCCCGGCACGATCCGCAGCACCGCCGCGAACGCGGGCTGGCTCGACCTGCGGATGGTGCCCGAGCGCCACAACAACGTGAAGGTGCTGATGCTGCTCGACGTCGGCGGCTCGATGGACGACCACATCAAGCGCACCGAAGAGCTGTTCTCGGCCGCGAAGGCCGAGTTCAAGCACCTGGAATTCTTCTACTTCCACAACTGCGTGTACGACCACCTGTGGAAGAACAACCGCCGCCGCCACTCGGAACGCACCGCGACGTGGGACGTGCTGCACAAGTTCACGCCCGACTACAAGCTGATCTTCGTCGGTGACGCGACGATGAGCCCGTACGAAGTGCTGCAGCCCGGCGGCTCGGTCGAATACAACAACCCGGAAGCCGGCGCCGTGTGGCTGCGCCGCCTCGCCGACCAGTTCCCCCATCATGCATGGCTGAACCCGGAGCCCGAGCGGCTATGGGAATACCGGCAGTCGGTCGCGGTGATCCGCGACCTGCTCGGCCATCGCATGTATCCGCTCACGCTCGCGGGCCTCGAAACCGCGATGCGCGCACTCAGCAAGTAACGACACCCACCCAGACACGAAGGCCGCGTCCGAGCGGCCTTCCCCGGAGATAGCATGAACCCCTCGCCCACCGCGAGCGCCAGCCGCGCCGGCGGCCGCCGCTTTTTTGCCGATACCTCCGTCTCGGCACTCGTCGCCGGCTTCGTCGCGATGATGACGGGCTATACGAGCTCGCTCGTACTGATGTTCCAGGCCGGCCGCGCCGCCCACCTCACCGATGCGCAGATCTCGTCGTGGATCTGGGCGCTGTCGATCGGCATGGCGCTGACGACGATCGGCCTGTCGCTGCGCTTTCGCGCGCCCGTCGTCGTCGCATGGTCGACGCCCGGTGCCGCGCTGCTGATCGCATCGCTGCCCGGCGTGCCCTACCCCGAGGCGATCGGTGCATTCGTCGTCTGCGCGGTGCTGCTGACGGCCGTCGGCGTGAGCGGGCTGTTCGACACGCTGATGCGCAAGATTCCCGCCGGCATCGCCGCCGCGCTGCTCGCGGGCATCCTGTTCGAGATCGGCATCGAGATCTTCCGCGCCGCGCAGTTCCAGACCGCGCTCGTACTCGCGATGTTCTTCACGTACCTGATCGTCAAGCGGCTCGCGCCGCGCTACGCGATCGTGACGACGCTGATCGTCGGCACGGCCGTCGCCGGCGGTCTCGGCCTGCTCGACTTCAGCGGTTTCCACATTGCATTCGCGAAGCCCGTGTTCACGATGCCGGCCTTCTCGATCGCGGCGATCGTCAGCATCGGCATTCCGCTGTTCGTCGTCGCGATGGCGTCGCAGAACGTGCCGGGCATCGCGGTACTGCGCGCGGACGGTTATCAGACCCCGTCGTCGCCGCTGATCGCGACCACCGGCCTCGCGTCGCTGCTGCTCGCGCCGTTCGGCTCGCACGGCGTCAACCTCGCGGCGATCACGGCCGCGATCTGCACGGGCCCGGAAGCGCACGAGGATCGCGCGAAGCGCTACACGGCTGCCGTGTGGTGCGGCACGTTCTACCTGATCGCGGGGATCTTCGGCGCGACCATCGCCGCGCTGTTCGCGGCGCTGCCGAAAGCGCTCGTCGTGTCGGTCGCCGCGCTCGCGCTGTTCGGCTCGATCATGAGCGGGCTCGCGAACGCGATGCAGGACGTGAAGCAGCGCGAGGCCGCGCTCGTCACGTTCATGGTCACCGCATCGGGCCTCACGCTGCTGTCGATCGGCTCGGCGTTCTGGGGGCTCGTCGCGGGGATCGTCACACAGGTGATCCTGAACGCGCGCCGCCCGGCGTGACGCGGCGCGGCGCCCGCCGCTGCGGCCATCGGACACGCCAGAACGTGCCCGACACGAATCGGGCCTAGAATAGCGGATCGGAGGCGGCGCCCGGCGCCGCTTCGCTTCGCCGCCGCGCTCGCGCGGCCCGTGAGAACCCGGCGCCTTGCGCCCTTCTTCCGAATCGCCATGACTACCGCACTCGACCAGCTGAAGCAGTACACGACCGTCGTCGCCGACACGGGCGATTTCCAGCAGCTTGCGCAATACCAGCCGCGGGACGCGACCACGAATCCGTCGCTGATCCTGAAGGCCGTCCAGAAGGATGCGTACAAGCCGATCCTCGAGAAAACCGTCCGCGATCATCGCAACGAAAGCACCGATTTCATCATCGACCGCCTGCTGATCGCATTCGGCACCGAGATCCTGAAGCTGATCCCGGGCCGCGTGTCGACCGAGGTCGACGCGCGCCTGTCGTTCGACACGCAGCGCTCGATCGACAAGGGCCGCGAGCTCATCAAGCTGTACGAAGCCGCCGGCATCGGCCGCGAGCGCATCCTGATCAAGCTCGCGTCGACGTGGGAAGGCATCCGCGCGGCCGAAGTGCTGCAGAAGGAAGGGATCAAGTGCAACATGACCCTGCTTTTCTCGCTCGTGCAGGCCGCCGCCTGCGCGGAAGCCGGCGCGCAGCTGATCTCGCCGTTCGTCGGCCGCATCTACGACTGGTACAAGAAGCAGGCCGGCGCGGAGTGGAATGAAGAAAAGGATGGTGGCGCGAACGATCCGGGCGTGCAGTCGGTGCGCCGCATCTACACGTACTACAAGACGTTCGGCTACACGACCGAAGTGATGGGCGCGAGCTTCCGCACGACCAGCCAGATCACCGAACTCGCCGGCTGCGACCTGCTGACGATCAGTCCCGATTTGCTGCAGAAGCTGCAGGACAGCAACGACACGGTCACGCGCAAGCTGTCGCCGGAAGCGCTGCAGGACAAGCCGGCCGCGCGCGTCGCGATCGACGAGGCAGCGTTCCGCTTCCAGCTGAACGACGACGCGATGGCGACCGAAAAACTCGCCGAAGGCATCCGCGTATTCGCCGCCGATGCGGTGAAGCTCGAGAAGCTGATCGACTCGCTGCGCTGAGCCGCGACACGCGTCAGCGGCTGTCAGCAACACTGGCAACAGCCGTCAGCACGCACGCCGCACACGGCCGCGAACGTCATGTTCGCGGCCGTTTTTATTTTTCATTCCATCGTCAAGCACGCGCACTACAATCCACGTCACGGGTGCGCCGGCCGCCTCCCGATGCCCCCTTTCCCAGTCAGTCTTGCACGGTGCCGAACCCGCGCGGATGCGCAGGCCGGCCCATTACAGGAGACAGCGATGCAAGTTCAACCGTACCTGACGTTCTACGGTCGCGCCGACGAAGCCCTTCAGTTCTACGAAAAGGCACTCGGTGCGAAGACGATGTTCAAGATGCACTTCAAGGACGCGCCGCCGAATCCCGACTACCCGCTGACGCCGGAGATGGGCGACAAGGTAATGCACGCGAGCTTCACGATCGGCGACTCGATGATCATGTGCTCGGACGGCGACTGCAGCCAGCCCGGCGGCGGCATGCATGCCGGCTATTCGCTGTCGCTGAATCCGGCGACGGTCGAGGAGGGCCAGAAGCTGTTCAATGCGCTCGCCGACGGCGGCGAAGTGACGATGCCGTTCGGCAAGACGTTCTGGGCGCTCGGCTTCGGGATGGCGAAGGATCGTTTCGGCGTGCACTGGATGGTCAACGTCGAAGACCTGTCGCAACGCGAGGACCTCGCGAAACGCGCGCAGGGATGACACGAAAGACAAAGCCCGCCACCTTGCCGGTGGCGGGCTTTTTTATTGCGCGGCGCGATCCGCGTCAGCCCTCGACGACGTCGAAATAGTCCTCCGGCCGCGTGCGATCCTCCGCATGCGCCATGCCCATCACGCGCACCAGCACGCTCACCACCACCGCCACCACCAGGTTCACGATCAGCGACCACACGGCCGCGTAGCCGGGAATCGCCAGACCGAACAGGTGGATCGTGAAGATCGATCCGGCCAGCTTCAGCGAGATCGCCATCCACGTGCCGCACACGATGCCGGCGGCCCAGCCGGCCAGCAGGCCGCGATGGTCGAGCATGCGCGTGTACAGGCCGAGCACGATCGCGGGCAGTGTCTGGATGATCCAGATCCCGCCGAGCAGCTGCAACTGGATCGCGTAGGTCAGCGGCAGCCCGAGGATGAACGCGACCGCGCCGACCTTCACGATCAGCGACACCAGCTTCGCGACGTGCGTTTCCTGGTCGTGCGACATGTTGCGGTTCACGAACTCGCGGTGAATGTTGCGCGTGTACAGGTTCGCGGCCGCGATCGACATGATGGCCGCCGGTACCAGCGCGCCGATGCCGATCGCCGCGAACGCGACGCCGACGAACCACGACGGGAAATACTCGAGGAACAGCGCGGGCACCGCGAAGTTCGGGCCGAATGCCTTGAAGTACGGCGCGTACTGCGGCATGTCCTTCACGCCCGACGCGAGCGCCATGTAGCCGAGCAGCGCGAGCAGGCCGAGCACGAACGAGTATGCGGGCAGCATCGCCATGTTGCGGCGGATCGAGTTGCCGGACGACGACGACAGAATGGCCGTCACCGAGTGCGGATACAGGAACAGCGCAAGCGCCGAGCCGATCGCGAGCGTCGCATATGCGCTGTAGCCGTTCAGGCTCATCGCGTCGGGTGCCTTCAGCAGCAGCTTCGCGGGCGGCACGCTCGCGAAGATGTGCCCGAAGCCGCCAAGCTTCGCCGGGATCACGATGACCGCCGCGGCGATCGTGATGTAGATCAGGATGTCCTTGACGATCGCGATCATCGCCGGCGCGCGCAGCCCCGACGTGTACGTGTACGCGGCGAGGATCGCGAACGCGATGATCAGCGGCAGGTCGCCGACGAAGCCGGTCGTGTCGAAGCCGAGCGCGCCGATCACCACTTCGATGCCGACGAGCTGCAGCGCGATATACGGCATCGTCGCGAGGATGCCCGTCACCGCGATCGCGAGCGCGAGCATCCGGCTGCCGTAGCGCGCATTGACGAAGTCGGCGGCCGTCACATAGCCGTGCCGCTTCGCGATGCTCCACAGCTTCGGGAACACGACGAACGCGAACGGATAGATCAGGATCGTATAAGGCAGCGCGAAGAAGCCCATCGCGCCGGCGCCGAACACGAGCGCGGGGACCGCGACGAACGTGTAGGCCGTGTAGAGGTCGCCGCCGAGCAGGAACCACGTGACGATCGTGCCGAAGCGGCGTCCGCCGAGACCCCATTCGTCGAGATGGGCGAGATCGCCGCGCCGCCAGTTCGCGGCCAGGAAACCGATGATCGTGACGCCGATGAACAGCAGGACGAAAACGAAGGTTGCGCCGAGATTCATCGCGCACCTCCCTGCGGACCGCTCGCCTTCCACGCGTTCTTGGTCTTGAAATAGACGAACGCGGTGATCACTGCGCTAATGAAGACCCACAGCAGCTGGTACCAGTAGAAGAACGGAAAACCGAACCATTGCGGTTCGATCTTGCTGTACGACGGTACCCACACCATCGCGATCAGCGGCAGGACCAGCAGCCAGAGCCAGCGCTTGGCGGCCCGGTTGGCGTCGGCATCATGAGCCATGACGTCTCCTCATCTTTCCCGGTTATCGATCTTGTTGAGCGGGTACGGCGCCGAGAGGAGCGCAAAACGGGTAGGCTGCGGCTCCCCTGGCTTCGCGCCAGTATAGGAGCCGCGGGCACGCGGTCAAGCAGGGGCGAACCCGAGGTGATCCGCCCCTTGTCGTGCGGTTGCACCGGCATGCCGCCGGTGCATGAAACGTCAGATCGCGAACGCGGTGTCGCGTGCGCCGGTCGTTTCTTTCAAAGCTTTCACCCACTTGCGTGCGGGCAGCTTCAGCGTGTCCTCGATCAGCTTCGCACGTGCGTCGAGCTGCGCGAACGACACGTCGAGCGCGGGGCCCGAGAATGCGATCGCGATCCGGTTGCCGTCGTGCACTTCCGGCAGCGCGATCACGCGGTGATCGAACGCCGCGTTCAGGTGCTTCATGTTGCGCACGAAGCTCGGATGATCGCCGAACAGGTTGATCGTCGCGATGCCCGCATCGGCGAGGCAGCCGCGCACCGCGCGGTAGAACGCGACGCTGTCGAGCACGGGGCCGCGCGCGGTCGCGTCGTACAGGTCGATCTGGATCGCGCCCGTCGTGCCGCGGTTGGCCGGATCGTTGACGAAATCCCATGCGTCGGCTTCGTGCACGGCGAGACGTGCGTCGTCGGGCGGCAGCGCGAACATCGTGCGCGCGGCGACGATCACAGCCGGGTTCAGCTCGACGGCCTCGACCTTCGCGTGCGGCAGGAAGCGGTGCGAGAACTTGGTCAGCGCGCCGGTGCCGAGCCCGAGCTGGACGATCCGCTCGGGCGTTTCGAGGAACAACAGCCACGCCATCATCTGCTGCGCGTATTCGAGCTCGATATGCAGCGGCTTCGAGATCCGCATCGCGCCCTGCACCCATTCGGTGCCGAAGTGCAGGAAGCGCACGCCGCCCTCTTCCGAGAACGTGACGGGCGCGAAGCGCGGCTTGCGCGGCGCTTCGAGCACGGGCACGTCGTCGTGTTCGTCGATTTCCGGGCGGCGCTTCACGCGCGGCGGCTGGAGTTTTTCGGAGCCGTTGTAGGCAGACGGCTTGCTGCGCTTGGATGCGCGCGCCTCGGCGGACGCGCGCTTGATCAGTCGGGTCATGTGTGAATCTCGCTGGGTGAAGCTGGTTTTAGCGGACGAGAGGATAGCATTCGCGGGGATTCTGCCGCCGGACGGACACGCGTCCGGCTCTTCGGTGCCATTGCCGTCGTGTCACTTCGTCGGAAGTCCGCTGCTCGATGGTGCGAAAAAAGCCTCGCCGCGGGGCCGATTCCTTCGCACGCACCGTTCGTCGCGCCAACGTACGGACCGGCTCGCACCGCTCCGGAAATATTCCGTAATCAGCGCATGCCGGCGGCCACCTCAAACGACCCGCCTGTCGCTCGTCGCTGCGCCCGCGACACGCTATGCTCCCGCGTCGGCCACGTGCCGCGGCGCTTTAAATCTTACGGATTACAAACAAAAATGAGAGACCTCATGACACAGAAAGCACGTCTGGCACACGCCGGCTACGCAGCCGCCTTGACCGGCACCCTGCTGCTCGCCGCATGCGGTGGCGGCGGCGGCGACAGCAACGCATCGAGTGCGCCCGCCAGCAACCTCAGCGCCGCCCAGCAGAACTACGAAAGCTTCGCGCTGGCCGCCAACGGCGGGCTGCACTACCTGCACGCGCAACTGTCGATCTCCACGTCGAGCAGCGGATCGGTGAGCATCGGTCAGGGCAGCTATTTCTATGCGGAAGATCAAAGCCTCACGCAAAGTCCGTCCGGCGGACCTCAGCTGTTGACGAAAGGCCTGTCGTCGGTCTCTGCGTCGCTGCCCGTGCCGACACTGGCCGACCAGCGTTATGTCGTCAACGGCGCTGTCGTGACGAGCACGCAGGAACAGGTCAGCTACAGCGGCGCGAACGTGCAGCTGACGGATCTCGCCGCCGACGGTCATACCGCCGCGATGACGGTTCTCGGCACGAACTACACGATCGTGCCGCTGTCCGGCACGATCGCCGGCTCGCCAGCCGAACTGTTCGACGACAGCGCGCTCGGCGCCATCACGAACACGATCAACGGCACGTCGCTGTACAACAAGCCGGCGACGTGGCAATCGGGCGCCGCCTACATGAAGGTCACGCGCCAGGTGGTGGGCGACACGGTACTGACCGGCGACTGCGCCGCCCCGCAGACGACCGGCACGACCCCGACGCCGTGCAGCGCGACGGCATCGACGCTGGAAACTTTCTTTCCGTACACGAGCACGGCCGACAACAAGACCTACAACCTGAGCGACGGCCAGATCGTCACGCTCGCGGGCGTCCGTGCATGGGTCGCCAACGCGGCGCTCAATGCGCCGACGACAGAGTATCGGGTCTTCTATCAGAACAACGGGCAGATCGACATCGGGACCGTGATCCGCGACGGCACGACGCTCGCGATCGCGCCCGCCGGCAGCACGGCGCCGCAGGACTTCTACATCCTGTTGAACGGCGCGGCAGTCCAGTCCGTGAAGGCCGCGATCACGTTCTGACGCAGCGTCGTGTTCCGGGCGCGCATGTGTCGATGCGAACGGCGGCGGACGATTCGTCGCCGTTCGCATGAAGGGGCGCGGGCATGGCCGCCGGCGCGCCGTACCGGGATCGGATAGCGGCGCACAATACGATCAGGTGCCCGCCTGGCGAGGAGGAGGTCTCATGGAGTCGACCGACAAGAAGATCTGGTTTCCGGCGAAACGCTACGGCTGGGGATGGGGGTTGCCGGTCGCGTGGCAAGGCTGGGTCGTCCTGCTGCTCTTTGTGATCGGGATCGTGGTGGTTGCGACGCACGTGTCGCCTGCCCAGTCACCGCTGGCGTTCGCGGCATGCATCGTCGCGTTGGTCGCCGCGTTCACGGTCGTGTGCTGGCTGAAAGGCGAAAAGCCGAAGTGGCGCTGGGGCAAGGACGATTAAGCGACGATCCGTCGAATCGTCGGAAACCGTCTTGCCGCCAAGGCCCACCTTCTTCAGCAATGACGCATGCGCACTCAGCGCATCGAAATCGTTCGACTTCGGATGGCGGATCGCCGAATCGAGACGGCCCATGCGATGCCACGCGGCTGGCAAGTCCTCGCTACCGATCCCGCACCCGCCTGCCATCTGCCGAATGGCCGACTTGTCGCGCACCTCGGGCAAATACAAAAATGGGAAGCCATTGCCAGGTATCGGGATATCGCATGACCTCCTCGCCGTTTGACACCTGCGGAACGCGAAACAGTACCGACATCGCTCGCTAGCTCCCTGCTCTCTCTGCACGTCACTTCCAGGCCGAACTGCCCGTGCCTGCTCCACCTTGAACGCATACCCAAATAGGTATAAATTTGCCAACGGATCTCGCCACCCGGCCGCTCTACTGGCTCGGTTCAGCACGCAAGGACCTGAAAGCGATGCCCGAAACCGTGCAGGACACCTTCGGCTACGCGCTGTATCTGGCCCAGGCAGGACGCAAGCACGACCAGGCCAAGCCACTGAAAGGATTCGGATCCGCTGGCGTGCTCGAAGTCGTGGAGTCGGAGGACAACGGCACATACCGCGCCGTGTACTCGGTGAAGCTGGGGCATGCCGTCTATGTGCTGCATTGCTTCCAGAAGAAACCGTCCCACGGCATCGCCACACCGAAGCGTGACATCGATCTGGTTCGCGAGCGTCTGAAAACAGCCGAAGCCCACGCAAAAGGAGCACTGTGATGATCGAAATCGAGCCTGGCAGCGGCAACGTATACGCCGACCTGGGCATGCGTGATGCCGAAGAAATGCAAGTGAAGGCGCAACTCGCCGCCAAGATCGGCGAGATCGTCAAGACGCGGCAGTGGACGCAGCAACACGCCGCCCGGGTGCTCGGCATGACGCAACCGAAGCTGTCGAACATGCTGCGCGGGCAGTTTCGTGGCGTGAGCGAAGCAAAGATGCTGGAATGTCTCGCGAAGCTTGGGCGCGATGTGCAGATTGTCGTCGGGCCGGACCGTCATTCGGGCACCGAGGGGCATATCGAAGTCGTATTCGCTGCTTGAAGGCAGCGTCAGACTCCCCCGTCTCCAGGCAACGACGGTCGAATCTCAAGCGAAACGCGGTATGTCGATCAGGTGCCGATCCGGCGCCACGCCTGCAGCTTCTGCTCGAACGACAGCATCGCATTCGCCGGGCTCGACGAAGGCAGCACGAGCGTGTCGTACCCCGCCGCGCCGATCACCTCTGCAAACCGCCCTGCCGTCTTGCCGTTGAAACACACGCGCTTCAGCAACGGCGCATGTTCCCTCAACGCGTCGAAATCGTTCGGCTTCGCATGCCGGATCGCCGAATCGAGGCTGCCCTCGCGATGGCACGCGGCCAGCACGTCCCAGATCCCGATCCCGTGCATCAGCACGCGTTCGAGCCGCGCGTCGTACGCGAGCTCGTGCAGCCCGGGCTCGCCGAGCACCGTGCCGAGCAGCCGCCAGAACTGGTTGCGCGGATGCGCGTAGTACTGCGCGGCATCGAGCGACGCCTCGCCCGGAAAGCTGCCGAGGATCATCGTGTGCGTATTCGCCGCGACGACCGGCGGGAACCCCCGCAGCATCACGCGCCTCCGCCGGGCCCGCCCGAGCGCGGCCCGTCGCCGTGCGCATCGAGATGGCGCCACAGCGCCGGCAGCATGCACTCGGTGACCATCAACGGCTTGCCGTGACGCTGGAACACCGAGCGCCGCGCGGCGAACGCGTGCGGTGCTCGCGCACCGTCGAGCGCATGACTCGCCAGCGCAAACAGCGGATGGCCCGCGATCACGCGCCGGCTGACGAGCGCCGAACGCTCGACCTGCGGATCGCTGTACAGCAGTTCCGCCAGCGGCCGCGTGCGTAGCCGCCGCATGGCCTGCCACACGCCCTTGCTGGCCGCGAGCGGCGCGATGCTGTGCGCGGCGACGTACGGCGTGCCGTCGACCGACAGGATCACCTCGCGCACCCACATCGGCGCGCGCGGTGCACTGGCGACCGCGTCCGGCTCGTCGAACCACGGACAGTCGACGGCCTCGCGCGTCACGCGCACGTTCACACGGCCAAGCCTTGCAAGGTGCGCGGTCAGCGATCCGCCGCGCGTCAGCCAGTCGCGCTGGTCGAGCGTGCAGCCAGGCCGCGGCGTCTCGCGCCAGCCAGCCTGCCTGCCGTCGAATCGCAGGCGCGTGTTCACGCGGCGCGCGACAGCAGCAGCGCGTTGGTCCGCTTCACGAAGCTCGCCGGATCGTCGAGCATGCCGCCTTCGGCCAGCAGCGCCTGATCGAACAGCAGATGGCACCAGTCGCCGAAATCAGCGCTGTCGGCCTTCAACTGCTTCACGAGCGCGTGCTCCGGATTGATCTCGAGGATCGGCTGCATCGCCGGCGCGTTCTGGCCTGCCGCCTTCAGCATCCGCTGCAGGTAGCCGCTCATGTCGTTGTCGTCGGCGACGAGGCACGACGGCGAATCGGTCAGGCGGAACGTGACGCGCACTTCCTTCACCTTGTCGCCGAGCGCTTCCTTCATCTTCTCGACTACGGGCTTGATGGCCTCGCCTGCCTGCTCCTGCGCCTTCTTCTCTTCGTCGTTCAGCTCGCCGAGATCGAGGTCGCCACGTGCCACGCTCGCGAGCGGCTTGCCGTCGAATTCCTGCAGGAACGACAGCATCCATTCGTCGACGCGATCGGTCAGCAGCAGCACCTCGACGCCCTTCTTGCGGAACACTTCGAGGTGCGGGCTGTTCTTCGCGGCCTGCCATGCGTCGGCCGTCACGTAGTAGATCTTGCTCTGCTCGGGCTTCATGCGCGACACGTAGTCGGCGAGCGACACGTCCTGCGCGTCGGTGTCGCCGTGCGTCGACGCGAAGCGCAGCAGCTTCGCGATGCGTTCGCGGTTTGCGTGATCCTCGCCGAGGCCTTCCTTCAGCACCTGGCCGAACGCGCCCCAGAAGGTCTTGTACTTCTCCTTGCCGGCATCGTCTTCCGCGTTCGCGAGCTCTTCGAGCATCGACAGCGCGCGCTTCGTCACGCCTTCGCGGATCGCCTTCACGTCGCGGCTTTCCTGCAGGATCTCGCGCGACACGTTCAGCGGCAGGTCGGCCGAATCGACGACGCCCTTCACGAAACGCAGGTATTGCGGCAGCAGCTGCTCGGCGTCGTCCATGATGAACACGCGCTTCACGTACAGCTTCAGGCCGCCGCGATAGTCGCGGTTCCACATGTCGAACGGCGCGTGCGCCGGCACGAACAGCAGCTGCGTGTATTCGCTGCGGCCCTCGACGCGGTTATGCGTCCACGTGAGCGGATCCTGGTGGTCGTGCGCGATGTGCTGGTAGAACTGCGTGTACTGCTCGTCGGTGACGTCGCTCTTCGAACGCGTCCACAGCGCGCTCGCCTGGTTGACGGTCTCGTCCTCGTCCTTCAGGACCATCTCGCCCTTTTCCTGATCCCACTCTTCCTTCTGCATCAGGATCGGCAGCGCGATGTGGTCGGAATACTTCTGGATGATCGACTGCAGGCGGTGCGACGACAGCAGCTCGTCCTCGCCTTCGCGCAGGTGCAGCGTGATCGTCGTGCCGCGTTGCGTGCGCTCGATCGCGTCGATCGTGAAATCGCCCTCGCCCGCGCTTTCCCAGCGCACGGCTTCGCTTGCCGGCAGGCCCGCGCGACGCGTCTCGACGGTGATCTTGTCGGCAACGATGAAGCCCGAGTAGAAACCGACGCCGAACTGACCGATCAGCGCCGCATCCTTCTGCTGGTCGCCGGACAGCTTCGTGAAGAATTCCTTGGTGCCCGAACGCGCGATCGTGCCGAGGTTCGCGATCGCCTCGTCGCGGCTCATGCCGATGCCATTGTCGTCGATCGTGATGGTGCGCGCGGCCTTGTCGTAGCCGATGCGGATGCGCAGGTTCGGATCGTTCTCGTACAGCGCGTTGTCCGCGAGCCCTTCGAAACGCAGCTTGTCGGCCGCGTCGGACGCGTTCGACACCAGTTCGCGCAGGAAAATTTCCTTGTTGCTGTAGAGCGAATGGATCATCAGGTGGAGGAGTTGCTTGACCTCTGCCTGAAAGCTCATCGTTTCATGTGCCATGGATGCTGTTTCCTCTTACTTGAACTTGAATGGTGTGGCGCGCGATGCCGGCCGGCCCGTGAAAGGCTGCCGCCTGGCGCAAGCGGTTTGCGCGGGTATCTGGGGACGGCACGCCCGATTTCAAGGGCCGGCGTGCCGCCCAGGGTCACGACGCGCGGCGCGCGGCCGAATCGATATAACGCGACAGCAGCCCCGGCAGCGCCGGATCGCCGCAGTTCGCGACGTTGAAGCGCATCCACGTCGACGGCGATTGCTGCGGCGAAAACAGGCTGCCCGGCGTCAGCAGAAAGCCGGCCTCGTGCGCGACCGCCGCGAGCGCATCCGAATCGACGCCCGTGTCGGCCCACAGGAACATCCCGGCCGCCGGCATCGTGAAGAGGCCGAGCCCCGTGCGCTCGAGCATCCGCGCGGTCTTGTCGCGCACGCCGTCGAGCCGCGCGCGCAGCCGCTCGACGTGGCGCCGGTAGTGCCCTTCAGTCAGGATCTTGTAAAGCACGCGCTCGTTCAGCTCGGGCGTCGTCATCCCGACCAGCATCTTCTGGTCGGTGACCGCCTTCGCGATCTCCGGCGCGCAGGCGACATAGCCGACCCGCAGGTTCGCCGCGAGCGTCTTCGAATAGCTGCCGAGGTAGATCACGCGCTTCAGCTGGTCGAGGCTCGCGAGGCGCGTGGCCGGATAGCTCGGCGGGCACAGGTCGCCGTACACGTCGTCCTCGACGACGAGGAAGTCGTACGCCTCCGCGAGCTTCAGGATCCGGAACGCCTGCGCGGCCGACAGCGACGTGCCGGTCGGGTTCTGCAACACCGAATTGATCACGAGCATCTTCGGCCGCCACATCTGCACGAGCGTCTCGAGCGCGTCGAGATCGGGGCCGTCCGGCGTGTACGGCATCCCGACGAGCTGCGCGCCCTGCGCCGCGAAGCGGCCGAACATCTGGAACCAGGCCGGATCGCCGACGATCACCGCATCGCCAGGCTTCACGTAGATCCGCGAGATCAGGTCGATCGCCTGCGTGATCCCCGACACCAGCACGATCTGTTCGGGCTTCGCGCCGATCTCCACTTCGGCGAGACGCGTCTGCAGTTGCTGGCGCAGCGGCAGGAAGCCCTGCGCGGTACCGAAGCCGAGCATCTGCGCGCCGGACTGGCGCCCGAGCGCGCGCAGCGCGCCGGTGATCAGCTCGCCGTCGAGCCAGCGGCCCGGCAGATAGCCGAGACCCGGCCCCTTTTCCGGGCTGACGGTGTGCAGCATGTTACGCAGCAGCCAAACGACGTCGATCGTGTTGTGCACCGGCGCGGCCTCGGCCACGCGTGCGACGCTGTCGGCCGGTTGCGGGCCGGCGGCCGTGCGCTCGCGCACGTAGAAGCCCGAGCCGCGCCGCGAGTCGAGGTAGCCCTGCGCGACGAGCCGCTCGTACGCCTCGACGACGGTGAAGCGCGACACGCTCTTGTCGAGCGCGAGCTTGCGGATCGACGGCATCCGCATGCCGGGACGGAACACGCGTTCATCGATGCGCCGCCGCGCCCACTGGACCAGCTGGTCGACGAGCGTGAGCGTGGCCGTGTCGTGCGGCACGGGAATCTGGGCGAGTGGGACGGTGGACATGGGCGGCAGCTCCAACTGTACCGAAGGCTATCGCGCCGATTGTACCGTTACTGTGCCGGTAGCGACGATTACAGTTGACCGGCATGGCGACCCTGCGGCCGCCGCTTTGGCCCCGCCGCACCGGGTACCGCGCCCACCGGCCTGCATCGCGGCCGGTACGCCGGCCGGTCCGGCCACCGCCCGGCGCATCGCCTGCCCACCATGACACTTTCGCTTCCCGACCGACGTTCATGCCAGCCCGCTCCCTGACACTCGACCATCTCGTGATCGCCGCGCGCACCCTCGACGAAGGCGTCCGCCACGTTGCCGACGCGCTCGGCATCGAACCGGCCGGCGGCGGCCGCCACCCGCTGATGCGGACCCACAATGCGCTGTTCGGCGCGTGGGGCGGGCTCTACCTCGAAGTGATCGCGATCGACCCCGACGCGCCGGCGCAAGACGACGGCGCCAAGCCGCCGCGCGCGCGGCTGTTCGGCCTCGACGATCCGGCCATGCATGCGCGGCTCGCACAAGGCCCGTTTCTCGCGCACTGGGTCGCGCGCGTCGACCGCCCGCGCCAGCTCGCGCTGTGGCAGAGCCAGTACCCGACGCGCATCCCGCCGGTCGTCGCGATGCGGCGCGGCGACCTGAGCTGGGGCCTCACGGTGCCTGACGACGGCGCGTTCCCTGCATGGCAAGACGCGGGCGACGGCCTGCTGCCGTCGCTGATCCAGTGGGACAGCGCGCACCACCCGGCCGAATCGCTGCCGGGCGACGGCGTTGCGCTGAAGGCGCTCAAGGGCGTCCACCCGCGCGCAGACGCGCTTCGCGAACAGCTCGACTGGCTCGGTGCCGCCCACCTGCTCGACCTCGAGGCCGCCGACGGCCCGCCCGCGCTCGTCGCCGAATTCGACACGCCGCAGGGCGCGCGCACATTGCGCTGAACGCCCTCCTCCCCCTCGACTACACCAATACCGGCAACACGGAGACACCCCTCACATGAATTCGCGCGAAACCCGGGGCATGCTGCTCGGCCTCATCGGCGTGATGATCTTCAGCCTGACGCTGCCGATGACGCGCATCGTCGTCTCCGAACTCCATCCGCTGCTCAACGGGCTCGGCCGCGCGCTCGCCGCCGCGGTGCCGGCCGGCCTGCTGTTGTGGTGGCGCCGCGAGCCGCTGCCGACCCGCGCGCAACTGAAAAGCCTCGCGATCACGTCGCTCGGCGTGATCATCGCGTATCCGGTGTTCTCCGCCTGGGCGATGAAATCGGTACCGGCGTCGCACGGCGCGGTGGTCAACGGCCTGCAGCCGCTGTTCGTCGCGCTGTACGCGGCATGGCTGTCGCACGAGCGGCCGTCGAAGGCGTTCTGGGCCAGCGCGGTGGCCGGCAGCGCGCTGGTGATCGCGTTCGCGCTGCGCGACGGCGGCGGCACCGTGCAAGCCGGCGATGCGCTGATGCTCGTCGCGGTCGGCATCGGCGCGCTCGGCTATGCGGAAGGCGCGCGCCTCGCGCGCCAGATCGGCGGCTGGCAGGTGATCTGCTGGGCGCTCGTCGTGTCGGCGCCGTTCCTCGTGTTGCCGGTCGGCTGGCTCGCCTGGATGCAGCATGCCGCGCATCCGGGCCCGCTCGCGCTGCGCACGTGGCTCGCGTTCGGCTACGTGACCCTCTTTTCGCAGTTCATCGGCTTTTTCGCGTGGTATGCGGGGCTCGCGATGGGCGGCATCGCGCGCGTCGGCCAGGTGCAACTGCTGCAGATTTTCTTCACGATTGCTTTTTCCGCGCTGCTGTTCGGCGAAACGGTGACGCCGTCGACGTGGCTGTTCGCGGCCGCGGTGATCGCCACCGTGGTGCTCGGGCGCCGCTCGGCGGTCGCGACCGCCGCGCAACCGGCTCGCGCCGGCTGAACAGCTGCGCCATAATGGACGTTTTGCCTGATCGGTTTTGCCCACCCGGCCGCGAAGGCTCGATCGCGCTCGTGCCTGCCCACCCGGCAGCGTCGAAGCGATTTGCCCGAACGACCTTTCTTGACTGACCACGATATCCGAACGAGGAGACTATGAATCCGAGCGACCTGCATCCGCCGCACTGGCAGCTTTCCGAACGCGCACGCAAGCTGACGAGCTCTGCAATCCGCGAGATCCTGAAGGTCACGGAACGCCCCGAGGTCATCTCGTTCGCCGGCGGCCTGCCCGCCCCCGCGACGTTCCCGGCCGAGCGCATGCGCGCCGCCGCCGATCGCGTGCTGCGCGACGCGCCGGCCGCCGCGCTCCAGTACAGCGCGACCGAAGGCTACCTGCCGCTGCGCGAATGGATCGCCGAGCGCTACAGCGTGCGCGTGTCGCAGGTGCTGATCACGACCGGCTCGCAGCAGGCACTCGACCTGCTCGGCAAGGCGCTCGTCGATCCGGGCAGCCCGATCCTCGTCGAAACCCCGACCTACCTCGGCGCGCTGCAATCGTTCTCGCTGTACGAGCCGCGCTACGTGCAGGTGCCGACCGACGAGCAGGGCCTGCTGCCGGAAGGCCTCACACCCGAACTCACGCAAGGCGCGCGCCTCTTGTACGCGCAGCCGAACTTCCAGAACCCGACCGGCCGCCGCCTGCCCGTCGAGCGCCGCCGCGCGCTCGCCGCGTTCGCGCAGTCGAGCCCGTTCCCGGTGCTGGAAGACGATCCGTACGGCGCGCTGAACTACCGCGGCGAGCCGCTGCCGACGATGCTGTCGATGGCGCCCGATCACATCGTGCACCTCGGCACCTTCTCGAAGGTGCTCGCGCCGGGCCTGCGGATCGGCTACATCATTGCGCCCGAGGAACTCCACTTCAAGCTCGTGCAGGCCAAGCAGGCCACCGACCTGCACACGCCGACGCTCACGCAGCGCATCGCGCACGAAGTGATCAAGGACGGTTTCCTCGACGAGCACATCCCGACGATCCGCGAGCTGTACAGCGCGCAGTGCGACGCGATGCTCAGTGCGCTCGAGCGCCACATGCCGGAAGGCGTCACGTGGAACCGGCCGGAAGGCGGGATGTTCATCTGGGTGAACCTGCCCGCGCAGATCGACAGCATGAAACTGCTCGCCACGGCCGTCGACAACCACGTCGCCTTCGTGCCGGGCGCACCGTTCTTCGCGGACAACGCGCAGCAGAACACGCTACGCCTGTCGTTCGTGACGGTGCCGCCCGAGAAGATCGAGGAAGGCGTCGCGCGCCTCGGCAAGCTGCTGCGCGAGCGCCTCTGATCCCCTTTTTCCTGTCACGACTCTCAACGAGGAATCGAATACATGGCTAACGTCTACGACAAACTCAAGTCGCTCGGTATCGAGCTCCCGACCGCCGGCGCACCGGCCGCCGCCTACGTGATGAGCGCGCAAACCGGCAACACGGTCTTCCTGTCGGGCCACATCGCGAAGAAGGACGGCAAGGTCTGGGCCGGCAAGCTCGGCGCCGATCTCACGACGGAAGACGGCAAGGCCGCCGCCCGCTCGATCGCGATCGACCTGCTCGCGACGCTGCACGCGCACACCGGCGACCTGAACAAGGTCACGCGCGTCGTCAAGCTGATGAGCCTCGTCAACTCGACGCTCGACTTCACCGAACAGCACGTCGTGACGAACGGCGCGTCGGAACTGATCGCAGAAGTGTTCGGCGATGCAGGCAAGCACGCGCGCTCGGCCTTCGGCGTTGCGCAGATCCCGCTCGGCGCGTGCGTCGAGATCGAGCTGATCGCCGAAGTGGCGTAACGAGCGCATCGCGATGTCCGACCATCGGGTCCGTTTCAAGCAGGTCGACGTGTTCACGTCGGTGCCGTTCAAGGGCAACGCGCTCGCCGTGGTGTTCGACGCCGATTCGCTCGGCGACGACGACATGCTCGCGATCGCCCGCTGGACGAACCTGTCGGAAACGACGTTCGTCTGCACGCCGACCGATCCGGAAGCCGACTACCGCGTCCGGATCTTCACGACGGAGGGCGAACTGCCGTTCGCCGGCCACCCGACGCTGGGCACCGCGCATGCGTTCCTGGAAAGCGGCGCGCAGCCGCGCACGCCGGGCCGGCTGATCCAGCAGTGCGGGGTCGGCCGGGTCGCGCTGCGCGAGCAGGCCGACGGCTGGGCGTTTGCCGCACCGCCGGCACGCGTCACGCCGCTCGACCGTTCGGACTACGCGGCGCTGGCTGCCGCGTTGCGCAGCGACGCGATCGACCTGGAGGCCGAGCCGTGCGCGGTCGACAACGGTGCGCCGTGGCTGGTCGTGCGGCTGAAGTCGGCCGATGCGTGCGTCGGCCTGTCGCCCGATCCGGCCGCGCTGGCGGCGCTCACGCACCGCTACGGCATGGACGGCCTCGCGGTCTACGCGCCGCACGCCGACGGCGGCCCCGCGACGTTCGAAATCCGCTGCCTGATGACGGGCGGCAACTTCGGCTTCGGCGAGGATCCCGTCACCGGGAGTGCAAACGCGGCGCTCGCCGGGCTGCTGACGCGGCAGGAACGCCGCCCCGGCCAGTCGTATACGGCCCGCCAGGGGACGGCGATCGGCCGTGAGGGCCGCATCTTCGTCCGCTACGACGAAGACGGCACCGCGTGGATCGGCGGCCAGGTCGTCACGGTCGTCGACGGCACCTTCCTGTCCCCCGCGTAACATTTCGCGATGTGCGATGGCGCCGGCCCGTCCGGCGCCCCCCCTACGATTCGCCCAACTATCGCAAAAACGTTCCAGCCAGTAATATCGGGCCTAATCCGTTGTTTCGGAGGTCTGTCCATGGTTGCGTGTCCCGCGAACGAACAGACGTCGGGACAACCCGAACCCTAGACGGCCATCCAGACGGATGGCGCACGCGAGCAAGACGCCACCCTCTTCGATGAGCTCCGCCCGGTCCAACCACACGCCGCCGACCCGGCCGCTACGCGCGCCGCGCAAATCGCGCCGGCGTGCGCTATTTGCGATCCCGCTGCTCGGGATGCTGGCGCTTGCGCTGCTGTGGGCCGTGATCATCGCGCGTCTGTCGGTGGAAAAGGACAGCGCGTACAAGGAAGCGGCGGCTTCCGCCGCGATCCTCTCCTCTGCGCTCGAGCAGCACACGGTCAAGGCGATCCATCAGGTCGACCAGATCACCCGCTTCGTCAAGTTCGAATTCGAGAAGTCGCCCGCGCGCTTCAACCTCGCCAGCGCCGTCGAGAAAGGCGTCGTGCCGAGCGACACGCTGATCCAGGTGTCGCTCGTCAACGCGAAGGGCATCCTGTTCGCGAACACCGCCGAGCTGCATCCGCAGCCGATCAACCTGTCCGACCGCGAGCACTTCAAGGTCCACCTCGCGCACAACGACGACCGCCTGTTCATCAGCAAGCCCGTCCTCGGCCGCGTGTCGAGCCACTGGACGCTGCAGATGACGCGGCGCCTGAACAACCCGGACGGCAGCTTCGCGGGCATCGTCGTCGTGTCGGAAGACCCGAGCTACTTCACGAACGACTTCTACAACAACGCGGCGATCGGCAAGGAAGGCGTGATCGCGGTCGTATCCGATACGGGTGCCGTGCTCGCGCGGCGCACGGGCTCGGTCAGCAACGCGCCGGGCGCGTTTTCGGCGTCGGGCGTCTACCCGATCGCCGAGCGCGTGACGGGCACGATCATCGACCCGATCGACGGCGTGACGCGCATCGTGTCGTACCGCCACCTCGACGGCTACCCGCTCGCGGTGATGGTCGGGCTGTCGCAAACCGAGGAATTTGCGGACTACTACCATACGCGCAACGTCTACCTGCTGATGACGAGCTTCATCACGCTCGCGATGCTCGCGTTCTTCGGCGTCGCGACGGGCCTGATCGGCAAGCTGCTCGGCCGCGAGCGCGAAATGACGCAGCTCGCCGAATACGACCTGCTCACCGGCCTCGCGAACCGCTACGCGACGCTGCGCGGGCTGCGCAACGACGTGTCGATGCCGACGAGCCTGTCGCGGCTCGGGCTGCTGTTCATCGATCTCGACAACTTCAAGACCGTCAACGACACGCTCGGCCACAACGCCGGCGACATCGTGCTGCAGATGACCGCGTCGCGCCTGTCCGATGCGGTCGGCGATGAAGGCTCGCTCGCGCGCATCGGCGGCGACGAGTTCGTCGTGGTGATGAAGGGCGACGACGTCGAGCGGCGCGCGGTGCGGCTCGCGGAAGCGATCATCCGGATGTTCGGCGAGCCGTTCGACGTGCGCGGCAGTTCGTTCGTGCTGCATGCGAGTATCGGCATCGCGCTGCACACCGTCGCGAACGAAAGCGAGATCGACCTGCTGAAGAAGGCCGATCTCGCGATGTACAGCGCGAAGGACGCCGGCAAGAACTGCTACCAGTTCTACGCGCCGCACCTGTCGCACCGTGCCGACCACCTGATGCGCTGGGAACAGCAATTGCGCGTCGCGCTCGCCGAGGGGCAGCTGTTCCTCGCGTACCAGCCGAAGATCGACCTCACCCACCGCACCATCACCGGCTTCGAGGCACTCGCGCGCTGGGATCACCCCGAACACGGGATCATCTCCGCGAACGAATTCATTTCGATCGCCGAATCGACCGGCCTGATCGTGCCGATCGGCGACTTCGTGATCCGCACCGCGTGCGAGCAGATCGCGCGCTGGCGCGACGAGGGCCACGACACGCTGACGCTCGCGGTCAACATCTCGCCCGTGCAGTTCTGGCGCGGCGACCTGATCGAGACGATCTCGCGCACGCTGCAGGAAACCGGCATCGACGCGAACCGCCTCGAAATCGAGATCACCGAAACCGCGATGATGGAGTATCCGGAACTCGTGTCCGAGAAAATCGTCGCGCTGAAGAAGCTCGGCATCCGGATCGCGCTCGACGATTTCGGCACCGGCTATTCGTCGCTGTCGTACCTGCACCGCTTCTCGGTCGACACGCTGAAGGTCGACCGCTCGTTCGTGCAGGCGATCCCGAACGATCGCAGCGTGTGCGTGATGGTGTCGTCGATCGTGCATCTCGCGCGCTCGCTCGGCCTGACCGTCGTCGTCGAAGGCACCGAAACCGAGGAGCAGATCACGTGGCTGTCCGCGCTCGGCGAGATCGAGGCGCAGGGCTTCCTGTTCTCGCGACCGGTGCCGGCCGACGCGATTCCCGCGCTGATCGCACGCTTCGGCGTGCGCGCCGAACCGCCGAACGTGATCGCGCATCGCGCGACCGGCAGCACGGGCGCGTGAGCGCACCGCGGCCGTGGCGGGCCGTGCGCGCGCCGTCATTGTTTCGTTTTCCGATCTGATTGTTTAGTTCATGAACTAGCGTTTCCGCGCATGGCAGTGTCACGGTGCGCGGCGGACAATCGGGAGGGCCAACGTGTCGGCGGGCCGCCGGCATGGCTATACGCGAGAGATCGGGCCCCCGGCCCACCCTACCAACATGACAACCGTCGAAATCGAAGCGACTGCTGATGTCGAACAGGCGCAGGCTTCCCTGTGGAACCTGTTCAAAGTCGTCGCGAGCATTTCGGCGGTCTCGTGGGGCGGGCTGTCGATGATGGCGCAGCTCGAACGCCACTACGTGGAACGGCTGCGGCGCATCGAGCCTCACGTATTCGGCGATCTCGTCGCGCTGGCCTGGCTCGTGCCAGGCCCCGTCGGCTGCAACGTGGCGGTACAGGTCGGCCAGATCCTGCACGGCCGCATCGGCGCATGGGTCGCCGGCCTCGCGAGCGTGCTGCCGTTCTCCATCCTGATGACGCTGTTCGCGATCTTCTATCGCACGCCGCTCGTGCGCTCGCTGGCCGCGCCGATGCTGATCAATCACTTCGGGATGGTGCTCGCCGCGCTGATCGGCGTCACGTGGGTCAAGCAGTTGCGCTCGCTCGCGCGCACGCGGCGCGAGCAGCTGATCGCCGCGCTGTCGACGATTCTGCTCGGTTTCGCGCATAATCCGGCCGCCTTCGTCGGGATTCTTTTCGCTGCGTTCGCGGCGGGCTGGCTGACGGGGCCGCCGCAACGCGACGCGGTCGATGTCACGCTGTCGGGCCGCGACCGCAACCTGCTCGTGCTGCTCGGCGTGCTCGTCACGCTGTTCGCGGTGCCGCTGCCCGGCGACTATCAGGCGACGCTGCTGTGGCCGCGCCTCGCCGGCGCCGGCATGACACTGTTCGGCGGCGGGTTCTCCGCGCTGCCCGTGCTCAAGACGCTGTTCGTCACGCCGGCAACGGGCATCTCCGATCACGACTTCACGCTTGCGTTCGCGTTGTCGCCCGTCGCACCGGGGCCGCTGCTGAACGTCGTGCCGTTTCTCGGCTACCTGACCGACGGCTGGGTCGGCGCGCTGGCCGCGACGGCCGCGCTGTTCATTCCGTCGGGCTGCCTCGTCGTGTTCGCGCAGAACCACCTGTTCCGGCTCAAGCGCCATTCGCGCTTCGAACACGGGATGCGCCTGTTGCGCGCGGCGACCACGGGTTTTCTCGTCGTCGCCGTCGTGAAGATCCTGCATCGCGAGCCGGCCGACCCCGTTTACTGGCTGACGGGCGCCTTCGCGACGCTGTGCTTCGCGCGCTTCAAGGTGCCCGTCTATGCCGTGTACGGCACCGTCGCGGCTGCGTGCGGCGTGTGGCTGTGGGCCGCCGCGCGCTGACCAGCGACGGCCTCTGCCGGCATTCGCCCGTCTCGTCCGTCCTCAACCCGCCTGCACCGCCATCCGGCGTGCCATCCAGCGAGCGCGCAGCGCGTCGTATGCGAGGTTGAAGCAGAACGTGTAAGGCAGGAAGAACAGCACGATGCCGAGGTCGAGCAATAGCGCCTCGACGAGGCTCACGTTCAGCCACCACGCGGCAACCGGCACCACCATCGCGACGAGACCGAGCTCGAACATGACCGCATGCGCGATCCGCATGCCGAGCGTGCGCTTCAAGCCCGCCCGCCGCTCGAAGCGGTCGAACAGCGTATTGAACGCCATGTTCCACGCCATCGCGATCAGCGACACCATCACCGTCAGCACGCCGACGTGCGACACCGGCATGTCGAGCAGCCACGCGCCGATCGGCGCGCACAGCGCGATCGCGATCAGCTCGAATGTCAGTGCATGCAGCAGCCGTTCCGTCACCGTTTTGTTGATCTGTTTCATGATTCCCTCCGATTCGTCTACTTCGTTCATGGCAGCCATTTTGATCGGCGTAACCGTATGAATCCAGTTTGATATCATCGGTTTTACCGATATAACGCCGCCAGGAGTGCTGCATGCGCCACGCCCCCGAAGCCCTGCTCGCATTCGCCGAAGCCGCGCTGCTCGGCTCGTTCACGGCCGCCGCGCGCAAGCTCGGCAAGCGCCAGTCGACCGTGTCGGAGGCGATCGCGAACCTCGAGATCGATCTCGGCGTGCAGTTGTTCGACCGCTCGACGCGCGCGCCGACGCTGACCGATGCCGGGCGCGCGCTGCTGCCGCAGGTGCAGCGCGCGCTCGAGGCCGGCGCGGCGATCGACCGCATGGCCGCGCGGCTCGCGCGTGGCGAGGAAGCACGGCTGACGCTCGTCGTGTCGGATACGTACCAGTCGAAGCGCTATGAGGAAACGTTGATGGCGCTCGAACGGCGCTTTCCGGCGCTCGAGCTCGAATGCCAGATCGCCGAGCACGAGGACGTGCTCGACCTGATCCAGCAAGGGCGCGCGCAGCTCGGGCTGATGGCCGCGCGCGCGGCCTACCCGGCCGATATCGGCGCGGCGACGATCGCGGAGGAATCGGAGATCGGGCTATTCGTCGGCCGCACGCACCCGCTCGCCGAATACGGCGACGCCGACGTGCCGCACACCGCGCTGCGCGACGTGCGCGAACTGCGCCTCAATACCTATGTGAAGACGGAAGGCCGCAGCGCCGACGACCGGATCGTCGTCGGCACGCAGCACTGGCTGGCACCGAGCTACCTGATGCTGCTGGAGATGGCCGTGCTGGGGTTCGGCTGGGCCGAACTGCCGCGCTGGATGGTCGACCACTTTGCGCACGATCGGCTGTGCGAACTGCGTGCGCGCGGCTGGCCACGCCGCGTGCGGGTCGATGCCGTCTGGTCGCGCAACCGGCCGCTCGGCCCGGCCGGCTCATGGCTGCTCGACGCGATGCTGGCCGCGTAGCGGCGCTTGCCGGTACACCGGCGGCTGCGCGCCGGCCGACCGGCTCCGGTCAATCAGAAACCGCGCGACAGCACCGCCGCGCCGATCGTGACGACGCCGAGCACGAGGTTCACGACGACGAGCAGGCGCACCGTGTTCACCGCGCGTGCGCCGTCCGGCCACTTCTGCGCCTGCACCGCACGGCGGATGCGCGGGAACAGCGCGAACCGGATATGCCCGAAGATCAGCATCATCACGACGCCGAGCCCGGCCATCGCGTGCAGCGACCACGTCGCGTGCGCGCCACCGAACTCCATGAGCAGGAAGCCGCCGGACAGCAGGATCACGATCACGGAACCCGATACCCAGTTGAAGAAGCGGCCGAACACGCCTTCGATCAGCGGCAACCGAAGCTGCGGCGACAGGTCGGACAGCGCCGGGCGCAGGCAGAAGTTGGCGAAGACCATCCCGCCCACCCACACGGCGACGGCCAGCAGATGAAGAAACAGCGCGACGGCGACAGCATGGGACATGACGGCAATCCTGTGAGGAGTTGGGTGCGGCGAACGGCCGCGTCGCACGCGGCATCGAGCGACGTTCGACCGGATTGTCGCTGCGCGGTTCAGACCCCAGGCGCGATTTCACACTATTTTGCAAGTTCCGCGTGACAGCGCCACGCTTGCTTACCCGAATCCCCACTCCAAAAGAAAAGGCCGCACGTCCGCCGAAGCGGAGGTGCGGCCTTCGATCGTGGCCGAACCGGACGATCGATCGTGCGTCGCGTCAGCCGAGCAGCGGACGCAGCTCGCTGACGACCTTGAGCTTCGTCTCCGGCGCGCGGCCCTTGCGCGCGCGCTTGCCGACGTGCGGCGCGAGCGCCGCGTACGACAGCGTCTCGTCCATCGCCTTGCCGCCACGGCCCGTGCCGATCAGCACGACGCCGGCCGGATCGATCGCGAGCGCCTGCACGAGCGTTTCCTTGTCGTCGAGCGCCATCAGGATCACGCCGCGACCGCCGCCGGACAGCGTCTTCATCTCGTCCATGCCGAACACCAGCAGTCGGCCGCCGCTCGACAGGCAGGCAACCTGCTTCGCGTTCGGCAGCACGGGCATCGGCGCGAGCGGCACCGCGCCTGCGTCGATCGTCATGAACGCCTTGCCGGCCTTCACGCGGCTCACCATGTCGCCGACCTTCGCAAGGAAGCCGAAGCCGTTGCTCGACGCGAGCAGCAGTTGCTGGTCGGCCGGCGCCGCGTAGTAGTGCATCAGGTGCGAGCCCGATTCGAGCTCGATCAGCGACGTGACCGGCACGCCGTCGCCGCGCCCGCCCGGCAGCACCGACACGTCGACCGAGTACACGCGGCCGCTGCTGCCCCACGCGATCAGACGATCCGGCGTGCGGCACTGGAACGCCGCGTACAGATGGTCGCCGGCCTTGAACGAGAAGCTGGCCGGGTCGAGCCCGTGGCCCTTCAGCGCACGCACCCAGCCCTTCTGCGACACGACCACCGTCACCGGCTCGTCGACCACCTTCGCCTCGAAGGTCGCGCGCTTTTCCTGCTGGATCAGCGTGCGGCGCTCGTCGCCGTACTGCTTCGCGTCGGCCTCGATCTCCTTGATCATCAGCCGCTTCATCGCGCTTTCGTTTGCGAGCAGTTCCTCGAGCTTCGCCTTTTCGTCGCGCAGCGCTTCGAGTTCCTTCTCGATCTTGATCTTCTCGAGCCGCGCGAGCTGACGCAGCCGGATTTCGAGAATGTCTTCCGCCTGCCGTTCGCTGAGGCCGAACGCGCTCATCAGCGCGGCCTTCGGCTCGTCCGACTCGCGGATGATGCGGATCACCTCGTCGATGTTCAGGAAGACGATCATCCGCCCTTCGAGGATGTGGATGCGGTCGTCGACCTTCGCGAGACGGTGGCGGCACCGGCGCGTCATCGTCAGCTGGCGGAACTTCACCCATTCGTCGAGGATCGTCAGCAGGCCCTTCTGGCCCGGCCGGCCGTCGGCGCCGATCATCACGAGGTTCAGCGTCGCGTTCGATTCGAGACTCGTGTACGCGAGCAGCGTGTTCACGAATTCCGTCTGGTCGATCGTGCGCGACTTCGGCTCGAACACGAGCCGCACCGCCGCTTCCTTGCCCGACTCGTCGCGCACCGCGTCGAGCAGGTCGAGCATCGCCTTCTTCGTGTTGAGCTGCTCGGGCGTCAGCGTCTTCTTGCCGAGCTTGAGCTTCGGGTTCGTCAGCTCCTCGATTTCCTCGAGCACCTTCTGGCCCGACGTACTCGGCGGCAGCTCGGTGACGACCAGTTGCCACTGGCCGCGCGCGAGATCCTCGATCTTCCAGCGCGCGCGCACCTTCAGGCTGCCGCGGCCCGTTTCGTAGGCCGCCGCGATTTCCGCGTCGCTCGAGATGATCTGGCCGCCACCCGGGAAATCCGGGCCGGGGATCAGGTTCATCAGTTCCGCGTGCGTGAGCTTCGGATTGCGGATCAGCGAGACCGCCGCCGCTGCGACTTCACGCAGGTTGTGCGACGGGATTTCGGTCGCGAGACCGACCGCGATGCCCGACGCGCCGTTCAGCAGCACGAACGGCATGCGGCTCGGCAGCGTCTTCGGCTCTTCGAACGAGCCGTCGTAGTTCGGCATGAAGTCGACCGTGCCCTGGTCGATCTCGTCGAGCAGCAGCTTCGCGATCGGCGTGAGGCGGGCTTCGGTGTATCGCATCGCCGCCGCGCCGTCGCCGTCGCGCGAGCCGAAATTGCCCTGCCCGTCGATCAGCGGGTAGCGCAGCGAGAAATCCTGCGCGAGACGCACCAGTGCGTCGTACGCCGACTGGTCGCCGTGCGGGTGGTATTTACCGAGCACGTCGCCGACCACGCGCGCCGATTTCACCGGCTTCGCGTCGGGGCCAAGGCCCATTTCGTTCATCGCGAACAGGATCCGGCGCTGCACCGGCTTCTGGCCGTCGCACACGTCGGGCAGCGCGCGGCTCTTCACGACGCTGACCGCGTAGCTGAGATACGCCTGCTCCGCGTAGTTGCCGAGCGTCAGCGCTTCGGCATCCGGTGCATCGGGGCCGGCGAAGAGATCGGAAGTGTTGTCGTCCATCTGAATTCCGTATTCGTAAGTGGCGTGAGGCCGGGCCGGGTGTCATGCCCGGCCGCGCAGGTGCTCGGCTTAGATGTCCGCTTCGACGTCGTTGCCCTTTTCCTCGAGCCAGCCGCGCCGCGCGGCTGCCTCGCCCTTGCCCATCAGCATCGTCATGCGCGCGACGGTCGCCTCGTAGTCGAGCTCGCCGAGCTTCACCGGCATCAGGCGGCGCGTGTCGGGGTTCATCGTGGTATCCCACAGCTGCTCGGCACTCATTTCGCCGAGACCCTTGAAGCGGCTGATGCTCCATTGCGTCTCGCGCACGCCGTCCTTGCGCAGCTTGTCGAGGATCGCTTCGAGCTCGCCGTCGTCGAGCGCATAGAGCTTCTGCGCGGCCTTCTTGCCGCGCGCGGGCGCGTCGACGCGGAACAGCGGCGGGCGTGCGACGCACACATGGCCGCGCTCGATCAGTTGCGGGAAATGCTTGAAGAACAGCGTGAGCAGCAACACCTGGATGTGCGAGCCGTCGACGTCCGCGTCCGACAGGATGCAGATCTTGCCGTAGCGCAGGTTCGACAGGTCGACGCTTTCATCGGGGCTGTGCGGATCGACGCCGATCGCGACCGAGATGTCGTGCACCTCGTTGTTCGCGAACAGGCGGTCGCGCTCGGTTTCCCACGTGTTCAGCACCTTGCCGCGCAGCGGCAGGATCGCCTGGTATTCCTTGTCGCGGCCCATCTTCGCGGAGCCGCCCGCCGAGTCGCCCTCGACGAGGAACAGTTCGTTGCGCGCGATATCTTCCGTCTCGCAGTCGGTCAGCTTGCCGGGCAGCACCGCGACGCCCGAGCTCTTGCGCTTCTCGACCTTCTGGCCGGCGCGCGTGCGCGCCTGCGCCTGCTTGATCACGAGTTCGGCGAGCTTCTTGCCGTGCTCGACGTGCTGGTTCAGCCACAGCTCCAGCGCAGGACGCGAGAACGACGACACGAGCTTCACCGCGTCGCGGCTGTTCAGACGTTCCTTGATCTGCCCCTGGAACTGCGGATCGAGCACCTTCGCGGACAGCACGAACGACACGCGCGCGAACACGTCTTCCGCGAGCAGCTTCACGCCCTTCGGCTGCAGGTTGTGCAGTTCGACGAAGCTTTTCACTGCCTGGTAGAGGCCGTCGCGCAGGCCGGATTCATGCGTGCCGCCGGCCGGCGTCGGGATCAGGTTCACGTACGACTCGCGCACGAGCGAGCCTTCCTCGCTCCATGCGACGACCCACGACGCGCCCTCGCCTTCGGCGAAGGTGTCGTCACCCGAACGCGAATCGGCGAAACGTTCGCCTTCGAACAGCGGGATCAGCAGCTCGCTGCCGTTCATTTCGTCGAGCAGGTAGCCGCGCAGGCCGTCTTCATACTTCCACACCTGGCGCTCGCCGCTCTTCTCGTTGACGAGCACGACCTCGACGCCCGGCAGCAGCACGGCCTTCGAGCGCAGCAGGCGCTGCAGTTCGCCGAGCGGCAGGTTCGGTGAATCGAAGTACTTCGGGTTCGGCCACACCTGCACGCGCGTGCCGGATTTCTTCTCGCCGCGGCCTGCGCCCTGCGTCGAGAGCGGCTTCACGACATCGCCTTCGGCGAAGCCGAGCTCCGCGATCTTGCCGTCGCGCCAGACCGTCACGTCGAGGCGCGTGGCCAGCGCGTTCGTCACCGACACGCCGACACCGTGCAGGCCGCCGGAGAACGTGTAGGCGCCGCCAGCGGCCTTGTCGAACTTGCCGCCCGCGTGCAGGCGCGTGAATACGATCTCGACGACCGGCACGCCCTCTTCCGGGTGCATGCCGAACGGAATGCCGCGGCCGTCGTCCTCGACGGAGACCGACTGGTCGGCGTGCAGCGTGACCGTGATCTGCTTGCCGTAGCCGCCGAGCGCCTCGTCGGACGCGTTGTCGATGACTTCCTGGATGATGTGCAGCGGATTCTCGGTACGGGTGTACATGCCGGGCCGCTGCTTGACCGGCTCGAGACCCTTGAGCACCTTGATCGATGCTTCGCTATAGGCCGCGCTGGGTTTCTTCGTTGACATAGGCGCTGAATTTCGTCATTCATCGGGACGTTGTCCACACCTCGTGTGGATAACGTCGTGGACAAAACGTTGAGTTCCGTAAAAAAGCGAATCGAAACAACGGTGTGCTTGGACTGCTCCGAAAGCGGGCGCGCGGCGTGCGCTGCGCTGCCCGGGACGCGCGGTATTTTACTGGTTCCGCGTGGCACGCCAATCGCGGAATCGCGCGCAGCGGCCACCGGCCGCGCGACGCGTCTGCGTATTACGCGGGCTTGCGCTTCGCCTCGAGCGTTTCCCACCGTTCGAGCGCGGCGAGCAATTCGTCGTCGATCGCCGCGAACCGCTCGGTCAGGCGCGTGCCTTCCTGCGGATCCTTCGCGAAAATCGAACCGTCTTCGAGCTTGGCGTTGATCGTCTTCTGCTCCTCTTCGAGCGTGGCGATCTTCTCCGGCAGCGAATCGAGCTCGCGCTGCTCGTTGAACGACAACTTCACCGTGCGTTGCGTGTTGCGGCCCGCGGCGCTCTTCGCCGGCTCTTCCTTGACGGGTGCCGCGTCCTTGACCGCGCGCTTCGCGGCTTCCTGCTGCGCGAGCTGATCCGCGCGCGCGCTCTGGATCTGCCAGTCGCTGAAGCCGCCGACATATTCGCGCCACTTGCCGTCGCCCTCGGCCGCGATCACCGACGTCACGACGTTGTCGAGGAACGCGCGATCGTGGCTGACGAGCAGCACCGTACCGTCGTAGTCGGCCAGCAACTCCTCGAGCAGTTCGAGCGTCTGGATGTCGAGGTCGTTGGTCGGTTCGTCGAGCACCAGCACGTTGGCCGGACGTGCGAACAGACGCGCGAGCAGCAGCCGGTTGCGCTCACCGCCCGACAGCGACTTCACCGGCGAACGCGCGCGTTCCGGCGCGAACAGGAAATCGCCGAGATAGCTCATCACGTGCTTGCGCACGCCGCCGATCTCGACCCATTCGCTGCCGGGGCTGATGGTATCCGCGAGGCTCTTTTCCTGGTCGAGCTGCGCACGCATCTGGTCGAAATACGCGACCTGCAGGTTGGTGCCGATACGCACCGTGCCTTCATCGGGCTTCAGTTCGCCGAGAATCAGCTTGAGCAGCGTCGTCTTGCCGGCACCGTTCGGGCCGATGAAGCCGATCTTGTCGCCGCGCATCACCGTCGTCGAGAAGCGATCGACGACCGCGCGGCCGCCGTAGCGCTTCGTCACGTCGGTCAGCTCCGCGACGATCTTGCCGGACTTCTCGCCCTGCGCGACGTCGAGCTTCACGTTGCCCTGCGTGTTGCGGCGCTCCGCGCGGTCGTTGCGCATCTGCACGAGCCGCGCGATGCGGCCGACGCTGCGCGTGCGGCGCGCTTCGACACCCTTGCGGATCCACACTTCTTCCTGCGCGAGCAGCTTGTCGAACTTCTCGTTTTCCACGCGCTCGATTTCGAGCTGCTGCTCCTTGCGTGTCTGGTATGCGGAGAAATTACCCGGGTACGACAGCAGCCGGCCGCGGTCGAGGTCGACGATGCGCGTCGCGACGCGGTCGAGGAACGCGCGATCGTGCGTGATGAACAGCAGGCCGGCGCGCTGCGAAACGAGCAGTTCTTCCAGCCAGCGGATGCCGTCGAAGTCGAGGTGGTTGGTCGGTTCGTCGAGCAGCAGCACGTCAGGCTGCAGCACCAGCGCGCGCGCCAGCGCGACACGCTTCTGCATCCCGCCCGACAACGCATCGACGGGGGCGTCGACGTCCGCCAGACCGATCTGCGCGAGCGTCATCGACACGCGCGTGCGCCAGCTCCATGCGTCGTGCGCGTCGAGCGACGACTGCAGCGCGTTCATGCGCGCGAGCAGCGCATCGTGTTCGGCGCCTTCGGGGATATCCGCGAGGCGGTGCGCGATCGAATCGTATTCTTCGAGCAGTTCGCGCGTGTGTGCGAGCCCCGACGCGACTGCGTCGAACACCGTCGCGCCCGGTTCGAATTCGGGCTCCTGCGGCACATAGACGGTCACGAGTTCCTGCTGGCGCGTGACCAGTCCGTCGTCGGGCTTCGCGAGCCCGGCGACGATCTTCAGCAGCGACGACTTGCCCGCGCCGTTGCGGCCGATCAGGCCGACGCGCTCGCCGGCTTCCAGCGAGAAATCCGCGTGATCGAGCAACGCGACGTGACCGAACGCGAGCTGCGCGCCGGAAATGGAATAGAGCGACATGGGGAGACGGCGAAGAGAGAAATCGGAAGCGCCCATTGTACCGGTCGCGAGCGCCGCCACCGCTATGGCTGGACGGACTAGGCCGGGAAACGGGCTGAGAGGCGGGTTGGAACGCGCTTTTGACGGCAGGCAGGCGGCCATCGAAGCGCAGCGACGCGATGCGATGGCGCGCCGGGGGCACCCGGCTTTCGGTAGCGGAGCCGCGCCGCGGGTTCCGAGCGAAAGCCAACGTCGGCCGGATGCCTGCGGCCGGCCGATCGACCATCCCGCGCCGGACGCCTCGGGCGCCCGTACGCGGCACGCGTGATTACTTCACGTTGACCGTGATCGTCGAGCTCATTTCGGGGCCGTACGACCGGTGGATGCCGTCGCCGAACTGCAGCGTCAGCGTATGCTGGCCGGGCGGCAGCTTGATATCGGTTTCGGTCTGCGCCTTGCCGAAGTGCAGCGAGCGCTCGCTTGCGGGAATCACGTCGCCCTTCGGAATCGGCCGGCCGTCGATCAGCAGGTGATGATGGCCGGTATTCGGCGTCATGTCGCCGGCGGGCCGAAGCTCCATCCCTTCGAGCCCGAACTTCACGTGCACCGGATTCGACACCGTCGCGCCGTCGCTCGGCGCTTCGAAATACACGCGCGCCTCGGCCCGTGCGACCGTCGACACGGCCATTGCCGCCACGCATACCGCACCTGCGATCCACTTTCTGTTCAGCATCGCATTCTCCTTATGATTGGACAGCCCCGGAAGCATACACCTCGCGAACGGCAACCGTGTTTCGGTTGCATTGTTCGCGATGCGTACGTTTAAAACGACGTTGCGGAGCCGTTCGGCGAAATTCCGGTACCATTGCGCCTTTCGTCCGCCGGCGACGCTGCGGACGGCATCACCGAATTTCCCTTTTCCCGAGCGCTACATGAGCGAAGTAACCGAATACCAGAGCTGGGTCTGCCTGATTTGCGGGTGGGTCTACAACGAAGCGGAAGGGCTGCCCGACGAAGGCCTCGCGCCCGGCACCCGTTTCGCCGACATCCCCGCCGACTGGCGCTGCCCGCTGTGCGATGTGGGCAAGGAAGATTTCGTCGTCGTCGATTTCTGATTCGCTGACTCGCTGATTCCCTGGTTTTCCGATCGCGGCTGATTGCGCGATCGCGCGCGTCGGCGTGCATTCCGCCCCGCCGATGCGCCGCGCGTTTGCTATACTCTGCGCGCTGTCCACACCGCCGTCCGGTTCGCGTTTTTTGCGCGTGTCTCCCGGACATGGCTCTCCCCGTAGTTCAATGGATAGAACAAGCGCCTCCTAAGCGCTAGATACAGGTTCGATTCCTGTCGGGGGGACCAGCTCAGTTCCAAGTACCTCCCACGTCTCACAACAAAAACCGCGCCCAGCATAGCTTTGCGGGTTCTTTGCTGCGAACTTCTGCAAAGCCCCCTCAGCCAAAGCAACGCATCGGCAGGGGTTCTTTCGGGGGTCCTTCAGCCGCCCCCAAACCGCAACCCCGACATCGCTCAAACGGCACCCCAGCAGAAGAGCGGACATGGCGTTTACCGACATGGCAATACGCAATGCCAAGTCAAGCGATCGTCTCGACCGGCGCATCGAGCGCGCCGGCCTGGGGCGGTCCGTCTGCGGCGGTCCTCACGGACGTCACGCAATACGATGTCGCGATCGGCAATTCGACCGGGCTCACGTTCATCTCGCCCGGATCATCAGGCGGCATCCTGATTTCGAATGGCCCCTCGACCCATCCGTCGTTCGGCAATACCGTCACGACGCTGACGGCGACCGGCGCCATCACGCCCTCGCAAACGTCCGGCATAGTCGGCACGACGACCAACAACGCAAACGCGGGCAGCGTCGACAACTACGGTCTATCTGCTCGCGTACGCATCGTTTTCAACCAGCACTTGCACGGCGGTTGGTTTTGTTACCGCTCGCCGTGTTCGGTTGCGCCGCGAAGTTTTTAAGCCGTAGCGCAGGTTTCTCGATGATGTGCCAAGACATGTAACCGGAGACGACCGACAGAATGATCGACGCAAGCACGAATGGCCCGAACTCGATGTGCGGGAATAGCGCCATCAAGGTTTGCTGGATCAGGAAGGCGTAGACATAAATGCCGTAGGACGGGTCGCCTAGCGCCCCGATCCGGCTGAGATAGGGCGTCTCGGTCACGGCAAACGAGATGACGGCGTAAGGGATCGCAAGCATCAGCAGCCATATCTCGACCGCCGAACCGCGAGTCATGATGATCGCGGCTGCGACAGGGAGCCATGCCCATGAGAAGAGCGGGATGCGCTTACGCAGATGCCAGAGCAGCGCGCCAGTCGCGAAGCTGGTCCCGGCGCGCACCAACTCATGCGCGTTCATCATGCAGACGTTTCCCGATGGCGGGTGAATCTCCAACCAGCATCCGGCCGCGAGCAGAGCGACAAGAACTGGCACGGTAGCCCTGCGCACAAAGTAGAGCGCCCTGCCGAGCGCGCACAAGCCGAAGTACATCGTCGCCTCTAGCGGCAGTGTCCACAGCGAACCGTTCACATTGTTCGCGAGCGGATTGTGCTCAAACACGCCCGGCAATACGAAGCCCATCGGGTAAAGCAGTAGCGAGCGCAGGTACAGTGCGAACCGTGGGTCGGTGAGATAACCCGCCCCGGGCAGTGTCGTGAGCATCGGGCCAACCACACAGGCGGCAAGCAGGATCGCGCAGAAGAAGCCGGGCACGATGCGCAGCGCGCGGCGCAGCAGGAAACGGAACGGATGCGGGTCGCGCTCCCAGCTCGCGCTCACCAGATAACCACTGACCGCAAAGAAAGCAAATACGGCGGCGGCGCCCAGATCTCCCAGCGGATAGGTCGCGTCATGAATCGGCCGCGCATGGCTCACGAGCACGGCGAGCGCAGCGACGATCCGGACGAAGTCGAAGTTGTTTTTTTGGGCCATACGACTGATATGAGGAATCGTGTCGACGGATTCTATACGACGTCGCCGGGGCGAGGCGATGGCAGGGATGGTCGAGGCCTGGCGCGGCTAGGCTCGTTTGCTCCCGCTATATTTCCCTAATAATTGCCCTCAAGTTGACCGCAAACCCGCATGGCTGCGCGCTTGTTTTCTGTGCAACTTGTGAGGGATTGCATCGCGGATCGCTTTATCTGGCGCGCTTCTGCGGTTCGTTTCATCATCTGATTCGGGACCAGAGGGTCGAAGGTTCGAACCCTTCGGTCTTGCGCAGCTGCCGGACCATCTCGCGCGCCGCCCACAGCTCGGCGGTGACCTGCCGCGATAGCGCCCGCAGATACTCACGGTGTCCGCCCTTGTAGGCGTTCGGGGACACCTTGGCTTTACCTGCTTGCGCCCTAGGTGCGGTCGCTTTCGTCCACGGTTGCCAGCGCCTGATTGCCTCGGCTTGCGCTTTCCGTTGCTCCGGTGCCCCGTGTCGCGGCACCCTGTTGTCGGTTAATAGCCCGTTTGGCGCACGCTCAAAATTTCCCGTGCGCATGGCATCCGTATGCGGCTGCATACCTGCATAGGACTTGTTGACCTGCTGATGACCCGCCGCGATGTTGGTCCGCTACACAATGTGGATGTTGCGCGGGTTCTTGATCTCGGCCAGCGCCTCGAGCGTCGCGCGGCATTGAGATTGCGCTTTGAGCGCTAGCCGTAGGTTCGCCTCAATCTGGTTCAGATACTCGCAGTGCGCCGATTTGCGCGCCAGTTGATTGAAAACCATGTCCAGCGTGTTTGCCTGCGTTAACAGCATCGCCTCCACGGCGGACAAGTCGCCAGCCTTCATCCACTTTCCCACGATCAAGTACGGCAACGACAGCGACGAAAAGCGCCTGACGTTGAAGCTGATCGGGGAGCACGAGCATTCAACACACTCGCCAAATCGACTCGTCGCGCTCGGTAGACCACCGGTTCCGTTCGACTTGCGATCAAAGATCGATTGACTCTCAACATCAGCCCTAGTACACTTCGCGCCGCGGGGTGGAGCAGTCTGGCAGCTCGTCGGGCTCATAACCCGAAGGTCGTAGGTTCAAATCCTACCCCCGCAACCAATACCGAAGCCCGCTCTGCGAAAGCAAGCGGGCTTCTTGCTTTCCGCATGCACGGCTGCATGCGAACTGCCTGCCAGCATCACATACGAATCGGCGCACATTCAGCCGCCGGCGTCCCCTGCGACACACGATCGCAACCCGTCCGATCACCACGGCCCTACGCAACACATTGCGTAGAATTCCGAACCTTCTTCAGCATCCGGACTCACGCAATGATTCGAGCGATCGCGGCACTCGCCGCGCTTTCAACGATGGCCGGCACGGCTGCCGCCGCCGATACCATCATCGCGCCTGCGAAGCCGCGCTATGTCAGCCCCGGCATCGCCAACATCACGGGCGCAGCGGCACCGCGCGCGGAACACCCCTCTTCCAACTCACGCTGCCGTGAACTGGCCGCCGGCATCGACGCCGTCACGCACGCCCCCGACCGCGGCCAGAAGGTCGTGCGCGGGACGGGCCCGGACGGCAAGCCGCGCAACGAACTGCGCGCTTACGACAAGCGCGCCGATCTCGAAACCGAGCATCACCGGCTCGGCTGCTAATCACGAACGCAACGCCGCCCGGTCATTTCACGCCGGGCGTCCGCGCCTTCACGCGTTCGCGCCGCCATCGATCGTCAACCCGGTCCCGTTGATCGACCGCCCTTCCGGCCCGACCACGAACGCGACGAGTGCCGCCACGTCGTCCGCCTTGCCGTACTGCGGAATCGCCATCCGCGAACGTTGCGCGCTGGCATGTTCGCCGTCGGCCGGATTCATGTCGGTATCCGTCGACCCCGGATGCACGATATTGACCGTGATGCCACGCGGGCCGAGATCGCGCGCGAGCCCCTGCGTCCAGCCGATCAGCGCGGCCTTGCTCGCCGCATAGAGGCTCATCCCCGCATCGGGTACGCGCGTGGCGAGGCAACTGCCGGTCGACACGATGCGCCCGCCCTCCCCGAGATGCCGCGCCGCAGCCTGCGACGCGACGATCACCGCGCGCACGTTCACGTTCAGCGTCGCGTCGATATCGTCGAGCGTGAGGTCGTCCAGCGCGCCGGCCCGGAATATCCCCGCGTTGTTGACGAGGATGTCGAGACCGCCGAACGCCTCCGCGGCACGATCGACCGCGTCGCGCACGGCCACCGGATCGGCGCTGTCGGCCTGGATCGCGACGGCGCGGCGGCCCAGCGCCTCGATGCCGGCGACGATGGCCTGCGCCCGCTCGGCCGATTTCTCGTAGGTAATCGCGACGTCCGCGCCATCGGCCGCCAGCCGTTTCGCGATCGCCGCACCGATGCCGCGGCTGCCGCCCGTGACGAGTGCACGCTTGCCCTGAAGTCGGTTCATGTCGGTTCCTTTCCTCATTTATGTAACGACCGACACAGAATGTGGCAAGTTGCGCGCCACAGTCAATTGATTTAATTTATCGATCGATACAGATATCGATGAAGGAACGGACGCAATGGCTGAGCGAGGCCGACCGAGAAGCTTCGACAAGGAAGCGGCGCTGGAGCGCGCGATGGAGGTGTTCTGGCGCCTCGGCTACGAAGGCGCATCGATGACCGACCTGACGGTCGCGATGGGCATCGCGTCGCCGAGCCTGTATGCGGCGTTCGGCAGCAAGGAAGCGCTGTTCCGGCAGGCGCTCGAGCACTACGGCGCAACGGAAGGGCGGGAAATCTGGGGGGGCGTCGAACAGGCCGGCAGCGCGCACGACGCCGTGCGGAACTACCTGATGGATACCGCACGCGTGTTCACGCGGCGGTCGAAGCCGGCAGGCTGCCTGATCGTGCTGTCGGCGCTGCACCCGGCCGAGCGTTCCGATACGGTCCGGCAAACGCTGATCGCGATGCGCGAGCGCACGGTCGAGAATCTGCGCGAACGCCTCGCGCAAGGTGTCGCGACCGGCGAGATTGCGGCGCAAGCGAACCTCGACGCGATCGCGCGGTACTACGTGACGGTCCAGCAGGGGATGTCGATCCAGGCTCGCGACGGTGCGAGCCGTCGCGATCTGGAGGCCGTCGCGCAAGCCGCACTGGCCGCGTGGCCGGCACTCGTCGGCACGGGTGGCGCGAGCGGCGCGTAACGGCAGGACGCCGCCGCGCGCCGCGCCGGCACGTTACTGCTTTGCCGCGTGCTGCACGTCCTTCGACGCATGCCACACGCGATAGCGCACCTCGAAGCCATCCGGCACATAGACGACGAGCGGCAGGCGGCTGTTGTAGCGCAGCAGCTGGCCGTCACCGCGCACCTGCACGAACCGTTGCTGCGGCGCCTGGCCCGGGCACGCCATCAGCGTCGATGCCGGCCCCTTCACGTCGGTGAGCTGGTAGTACGTATAGCCCCAGCCCTTCACGTCCTCGGCGGTCAGCTCGCCACCGAACCACTGCTGGTTGCAGTCGGTCTGCAGCGTCTTGCCGATCATCAGCTCGACGCGCGCATCGCCTTCGTTCTCGAGCGCGGGCAGCGCGATCACGACGCGCTGCTGGCCGGCCGCTGCCTGCGGAAACATCTTGATCGACTCGGCCGGCACGGCGGGCGCCGATGCAGGCCCGGCCACGCAGGCGGCGGCAGTCGTCACGCAGAAGGCGGCCAGCGCGGCCCGGATCGCGAATTTCATCGATGTACTCCTGAAAACAAATGAGCCCCGGATGCTAACACTTTCGTCGCACGACCTTACGACGCTGTAATTTGAAGACACAATTGCAAACAGCTGGCAATTCCCTTGCGCGGTACTTATAGGGGAACCAACGGAGAACATCATGCTGAAGCTCATTGCTGCCGCCGGCGTAGCGACCCTGCTGGCCGGCTGCGTCGTCGCCCCGGACGCCGGATACGGCTACGGGCAGCCCTACTATTCCGATCCCGGCTACGGGTACGCGCCGTCGCCCGTGTACGGCACGGTCAATATCTGGGGCGGTGGCGGCGGCGGACGCGACTGGGATCGCGGCCGGCGCGATTACCATCGCTGGGACGGTGATCGCGGCAACCGTGGCGATCATGGCGACCGTGGCAATCGCGGCAACGGCTGGGGGCACGGCGACGGGCGCCGCGGCGACTGGAACGATGGCGGCGGAGGCGGCGGCCATCGCCACTGACGCGCATTTGCAACCGTTTGTATCCGTGCACGGCCCGCCGACGGCCGACACGTCATGCAGACGAACGAACGGCTGCGCAAAAGACCAAGGCCCTCGCATCAAGCGAGGGCCTTTTGTCGTCCACTGCGGAGAAGTGATCGTCAGCGGCGCCGGCCGTCCGGCGCCGACCGCTCACGCGCCACGCGTCCGTCCGCTTACCAGCCGGCCGGCTGCGCGTAGCCGCCCGACACGGGCGCGCCGCACACATACGCGCGCTGGTAGCGGTCGTAGCAATAGTTCGGGCCGTCGTCCTGGTACTGCGCCTGCTGGTAGGTCGGATAGGCGGGCTGCTGGTACGCGGGCGCCTGGTAGTACGTCGGCGGCTGATAGGCCGGTGCCTGGTACGCGGGTGCCTGATACGCGACGGGCGGATTCATCGCGGACGTCACGATCGCGCCCAGCACCGCGCCGCCGATCAATGCGCCGATGACGGCGCCGCCGTCGCGGCCATGCGCGGACGCCGGGCCTGCCACGGCAAGCGAACCGGCGAGGACACACACTGCGGCAATTTTTTTCATGATGGACTCCCACGCGAAGTGGTACTGGATGCGATGCATTGTGGCGGCACGCGGCCGTAATAGATGCAGCAAGTGGTAACGCGCGATTACCGGTATCACGCACACCGAAACGCGCCGCCGCCGTGCTACGATTTTCGGCATACAGGAGACGCCTTCATGCAGCCCGAAACCGCCCGCCGTTTCGATACCGAATTCGCCCCGCGCATCGCGCAGGCGATCGCCGCCTTCTTCGCCGAACACGTGCTGACCGACGTCGTCCCGTATGGCGGCCACGGGCACCCGACGCGCGTGCAGATCCGCAGCGCACCGCATGAGCATGTCAGCGGCTTCGAACATCCGCTGAACCTCGAGCTGACCTGGGACACCGACGAAATCGAGCGGCTGATGGACCCGGACGGCCCGCAGCGCTTCGAGCACTACCTGGCCGCGCTGCCGAAAAAACTGGGCGCGTGGCAGGGCGCACGCGACATCGATCTCCTGTCGCGCACGCAGGCCGACCCGCTCGTGCGGCTCGGCGGCCTCGACTTCGAAGGCTGAGTGCCGGCGTCGCGCAATGCGGCCCGGTGATACACTCGACCGGCCCCGCTCCGGTGCCGTTGCGCCGGCCGGGCCGCTCATCGCCGCCTCCACCCTTCCGCATGGTTGCGCACGCAACCGGCAACCGGGCGCGCGGACAACCACGCATTTGCTCCCGCCATGAACGCCGATACCGGCCTGCCGCTTCCGCAACGCTACTGGGCGATCCTCTGCGTCGCACTGGGCATCACGCTCGCCGTGCTCGACGGCGCCATCGCGAACGTCGCGCTGCCGACCATCGCGCGCGACCTGCACGCATCCGACGCCGCATCGATCTGGATCGTCAACGCGTATCAGCTCGCGGTCACGATCACGCTGCTGCCGCTCGCGTCGCTCGGCGAACGCATCGGCTATCGCCGCGTCTACATCGCCGGGCTCGCGCTGTTCACCGCGGCGTCGCTCGGCTGCGCGCTTGCCGGCTCGCTGCCGATGCTGGCCGTGATGCGCGTGATCCAGGGTTTCGGCGCGGCCGGCATCATGAGCGTCAACGCGGCGCTCGTGCGGATGATCTACCCGTCGTCGATGCTCGGGCGCGGACTGTCGATCAACGCGATGGTGGTGGCGCTGTCGTCGGCGATCGGGCCGACGGTCGCGTCCGCGATCCTGTCGTTCGCGTCGTGGCCCTGGCTCTTCGCCGTCAACGTGCCGATCGGCATCGCCGCGGTATTCGGCAGCCTGCGCGCGCTGCCGGCCAACACGCTGCATGATGCGCCGTACGATTTCGCGAGCGCGCTGATGAACGCATGCGTATTCGGCCTGCTGATCACGGCCGTGGACGGACTCGGTCACGGCGAAGGCCACGCGTACGTCGCGGCCGAGCTGGCCGTCGCGTTCGTCGTCGGCTACTTCTTCGTGAAGCGCCAGCTGTCGCAGCCGGCGCCGCTGCTGCCCGTCGACCTGATGCGCATCCCGATGTTCGCGCTGTCGGTCTATACGTCGATGGCGTCGTTCACGTCGCAGATGCTCGCGTTCGTCGCGCTGCCGTTCTGGCTGCAGAACTCGCTCGGCTTCTCGCAGGTCGAGACGGGCCTCTACATGACGCCGTGGCCGCTCGTGATCGTGTTCGCCGCGCCGCTCGCGGGCGTGCTGTCGGATCGCTATTCGGCCGGCATCCTCGGCGGGATCGGGCTCGCGCTGTTCGCGGCCGGGCTGCTGTCGCTTGCGACGATCGGTGCGCACCCGGGCACCGTCGACATCGTGTGGCGGATGGCGCTGTGCGGTGCGGGCTTCGGGTTGTTCCAGTCGCCGAACAACCGCGCGATGCTGTCGTCGGCGCCGCGCGAACGCAGCGGTGGCGCGGGTGGCATGCTGAGCACCGCGCGGCTGACCGGGCAGACGCTTGGCGCCGCGCTCGTTGCATTGATTTTCGGGCTCGTGCCCGATCGCGGGCCGACGATTGCGCTCTATGTCGCCGCGGCATTCGCGGCAGTGGCCGCAGTCGTCAGCATGCTGCGCATCGCGTCGCCACGGCCGGACGCCGCGACCTGACACCGGCGCACACCGCCCGCCGATCCGCGCGTCATTCAGCGTCGAGCGCGTCCAACACGAAACGCACGCGCGCCTGCACGCTCTCGCGCGGCAGTTCGATCAGCCGGTAGCCATATGACGTGTAGCACTCGACCATCGCGTCGTAGGTGCGCACGGCTTCCGCGAAATCCTGCCGGCGCTCGGTGTCCTGCGCATAGATGTCCGGCCACGGCGGCGCGATGAACACGCGCCCGTGATAGCGGAAACGGCGGGCCGCGGCTTCTGCATGCGCAGGTACCGCCAGCCCCGTCAGCCGCAGGTAGCCGACCACGTCCGGCACGCCGCGATCGAAGAACACGGGCCCGCGCGCGTGGTGCGCGAGATCATACGAGCGCATCTCCCAGCTCAGCATCAGTTCGGCGAACGCAGCCGGGTCGCGCCACGGCAACGCCTGGCCGTCGATCGCCACCTGGTCGCGGATCACGCCGCGCCCGGCTTCCTGCGAGCGCGCGCAACCGGCGTGCTCGAGCGCGTCGAGCAACGTGCTCTTGCCCGATCCCGGGCCACCGGTCACGACGAAAAAGCGGCGGGTGGCGTCGTCGGTCGCGTCGGCGCCGGTCGCCTGCACGAACTCACGCATGCGCGATCCGCCGGCCCGCGCGCCGCGTGACCGACGCGGCGGCCGCGACACTGCGCAAGTCGGCGACGAACGTATCGCGCCAGACCGACAGGTCGTTCCCGCGCAGCCGCGCGAGGTTCTCCTCGTGGCGCGCCTGCCGCTCCGCGAGCGGCATCGACAGCGCGCGCTCGAGCGCCTCGGCCATCTGCGACAGGTCGTACGGATTGACGAGGAGCGCGCCGGTCAGCTCAGCCGCCGCGCCCGCGAACTCCGACAGCACGAGCACGCCCGGATCGGCCGGATCCTGCGACGCGACGTACTCCTTCGCAACGAGATTCATCCCGTCGCGCAACGGCGTCACGTAGCCGACCTGCGACATCCGGAAGAACGCCATCAGCAGGTTGCGCTCGTACTTGCGGTTCAGGTACTGGATCGGCGTCCAGTCGAGTTGCGAGAAGCGACCGTTGATGCGACCGGCCTCGCCTTCGAGCGTTTCGCGAATGTCCTGATACGTCTTCACGTCGGAACGCGTCGGCGGCGCGATCTGCAGGAGCGACACGCGCCCCTGCCAGCCCGGCGCGTTCGCGAGCATCCGCTCGAACGACTGGAAGCGTTCGACGAGCCCCTTCGAATAATCGAGGCGGTCGACGCTCATCACCAGCTTGCGGCCGTCGAGCGCCTCGCGCAGCATCTTCACCGGCTTGCGCGTGCCGTACTGGACGGCCGCCTGCGCGATCGCGTCGGGATGCACGCCGATCGGATAGGCGGCGACCTTCACGACGCGACCGTGCGCGTGCAGCATCCCGTCGTCGCTCGCCGCGCCGATCCCGCGCCGCTCGATGTAGTCGGTGAACGCCTGCTTGTCGGCCTCGGTCTGGAAGCCGGCCACGTCGTACGCGCACATGAACTTCACGAGCTCCTCGTGCGGCGGCACGAGACGCAGCATGTCGGGCGACGGAAACGGAATGTGCAGGAAAAAGCCGATCGGATTCTTCACGCCGAGCTCGCGCAGGTAATGCGCGAACGGCAACAGGTGATAGTCGTGCACCCAGATCAGGTCGTCGGGACGCAGCAAGGCGGCGAGCTGCTTCGCGAGCATCGCGTTCACGCGCAGATAGCCCGCGTACTCCTGGCGATCGAAGCGCGCGAGATCGCCGCGGTAATGGAACACCGGCCACAACGTCGCGTTCGAGAAGCCGCGGTAATACTGATCGTAGTCGCGCCGGGTCAGCCCGACCGTCGCATAGGTGACGTTGCCGTCCCGCTGGATCGCGGGCTCGGTGTCAGGGGCGCCGACGATCTCGCCGTTCCAGCCGAACCAGACGCCGCCCGTTTCCTTCAGCGCGTCCATCACGCCGACCGCCAGGCCGCCCGCGCTCGGGCGCGTGTCCTCGCCGGCGGCGACACGGTTCGATACCACGATCAATCTGCTCATGCGGCTTCCCCTCCTCGATTCGATTGGCTGGCGCGCGGCGCGCGCCAAGGCGGACACGGCTGCCCGAAGGCGGCCATGCGGCGATTCAGTTGTGAGCAATGCAGGTGTGAAAGGCAGCGGCGGAATTCGGCGGCAACGGCATCAGGCGTCCTGCTCCTGACCGAGATCGCGCTGATAGTCGAGCCCTTCCGGGCGGGCGCCGCCCTGGTTGTGATCGCCGTCCGACGGCGGCGTCTCGCCGGGCGCGCCGGCAGGCGGTGCCGACGGCGCGTCGGTCTGCGGACGCGGCCGGTCTGCCCCAGCATCGGGCGGCCGAGGCGAAAACCGTTTCGAACGGCGCATGGCTGGGTGTCTCATGTGCGGCGCGGCCCGAGGCCGTCGTAGAAACATTCCATAACTGAACAGTCTAGGTCGCTTCCTTGCACGTCAGAGTAACAATTGCCTTCAATTTGTAACGTTTCGACCCCTCACGATTCATCTATCCGACAATGGCGCCGCGCGCACGCGCGCGGCATGCCGTCCGGCGATTTGTCAAAGCTTTGCAGTTTTCCTATGACAATTGCGAAACAATGACGCGGCATGAGGGCGCGCACGCGTTGCCGCTCACCCAGACAGGACTTGCACTCAGGGATGAACATTCGTTTCGAATCGCCGCGTCGGGCCATGCCGGCGCGCGTCGTGCTGGCCGCGATCGCCACGGCCGCACTGCTGTCCGGCTGCAACTCGCTGTACAGCGAGGGCGCGACAGCCGGCGCCGGTATCGCGGGCGCCGCGATCGCCTCCAAGGTCACCAACAACGCCGCCGTCGCGACGGGCATCGGTCTCGGCGCCGTCGCCGGCGCGCGTGCGGGTGTCCAGTACACGCAGCGCGTCGCACACCGTTACACACAGGAACAGATCGCGAAGGCCGCCGGCCCGCTCGACGTGGGCGGCGTCGCGCCGTGGTCGACGCACCACTCGTTCCCGATCGAGGACGACGAGCAGGGTCGCGTGACGGTCAGCCGGATGATCAGTGTCGGCCCGCTCGACTGCAAGGAAATCGTGTTCGCGGTCGACACGCCCGCGAAACCCGACAAGGCCGCGCAATCGGCGTTCTACGTCGCCACGATCTGCCGCGACGGCCCCGTGTGGAAATGGGCGTCGGCCGAACCGGCGACCGAACGCTGGGGCGCGCTGCAATGAGCGTCGCGCTCCGTATCGCGGCCATCGGCGCACTGTGCGCGGCGACGGCCACGCTGTCGGGCTGCGGGTCGGTCGGCGCAGCGAGCGGCGCACTCGCCGGCGCGGCAACGGGCCTCGTCACCGCGAATCCGGCGGTGGGCGTCGGTGTCGGCATTGCCGTGCAGGCCGCGACCGACGAAGCCGTCAACCGCACGATGAAGCAGCTCCATCAGAACCAGCAGGACGCGATCGCGAAGGTGGTCGGCAGCCTGGCCGTCGGCGAAGTGAAGCCGTGGAAGGTGAAGAACACGCTGCCGCTGGAAAACGGCGAAGGCGAGGTGCGCGTCGCGCGCGCTTACTCGACGCCGCTCGCGCTGTGCAAGGAATTCGCATTCTCGGTGAAGGACGGCGACAAGGCCGACTGGTATTTCGCGAATGCCTGCCAGCAAGGCACGCACTGGAAGTGGGCGTCGGCGGAACCGGCGGTCGATCGGTGGGGGAATTTGCAGTAAGCAGCCCCGCTGCCCCGGACTTCGCGCGAGCCCCCATCACCCTGCCCTCGATTCCGGCAGACAATGCATCGTCCGGATTCCGGACAATCGATCCGGCTCAGCGGACGGCTTTCCCGATCAGATCGCTCAGATAGCGCTCCAGCACGCTGAACCGGACGATCGACGCATTCCGCCACGTCGGATGCGGACTCGCCGCGGCCCTGACGTCGACCGGCAAATCATCCCTCAGCCACATCTCCGGAACGTGCAGCCTGGTGTACGTTCCGCCCGCGATTTCCTCAAGAACCATGTGTCCGCACCACGGATATTCGTGGAACGAACCGGATAGCGTTCGGACGAACATGAGGGCACGCTCCCCGACTTGCAGCGGTACGTTACCCCAGGTCGGTGGACCGCCGACGAACTCGATCTCTGCCCCGAGATGGTCGTGTGTGATGCACTTTCCAGTGGAATAGATGCGCTCGACCTTCGCACGAAAAACTTGCGGGCGCGGAGAATCGAGAACGGCTATGAGCACCAGATCGAACGTTTCCGCCGCGACGGTATAAAGCCCCTGCTTCTCGCTCATGGGTGCCTTTGGGATCGTTGACGAGGCACGAAGGCATCGAATCAGCAACGCAATCGCAGGGATTCGTTGCGCCAGCCCCCGGCCTCTTTCCTGTCAGCGCATCAGCGATGCGCATCTCCGGCAGATGTCCCGGCCGCAACGCACACAGCGTCCCGCTACGCCGGCGAACCCGGCGCCACGGACAAGCCGCGTTCGCATTGACTCGAAGCGATCGAATGAAACCGCGAAACCGGCATTCGGGCGACATGCGCCCGAATGCCCCGCCGACTTCAGGACTCGACGTCCTCGAGACTGAAAATCTCCGTCTGGTCGTTGTACGAGAAGATCTCGCCGTAACGGCCCCAGTCGATCACCGCGTCGAGCGTCTCCTCGGCGGCGCCGTCCGACAGAAAATCCTCCAGCTCCTGCTCGAAGCGCACGCGCGGCGCGCGATGCCCCGGGCGCTCGTTCAGCACCTTCTTGATCCGCGCGGCCAGCGGCACGTGCTTCAACAGGTGATCCGCGAACATCAGCTTGCGCTCCTGCGTGCCGAATTCCGCGAACACGCGTCCCGGCGGCGTCAGGAACACGTCGCCTTCGCGCACATCGGCAAAGCCGAGGTACTGCAGCACTTCCGCGATCGGGAACAGGTCGTCGACCTCCAGATGCAGCGTGCGCGCGATTTCCGGCATGTCCGCGCGGCCATGGTACGGCGCCATCGCGAGCGTCTCGATCAAGCCGGCCATCAGGTTGGTCGACACCTGCGGCAGCCAGCTGCCGAGTTCCAGCCCCTTCTTCGTCGCCTCGCCGGTCTGGCGGGCGGTCATCTTCGCGTAGATGTCGTCGACCAGCTTGCGGAACGCCGGGTCGAGCCGGTTGCGCGGATGCTTGAACGGCACCTTGATCTCGGCGATCACGCGGCCCGGATTCGACGACAGCACGAGGATCCGGTCGCACATGAACACCGCTTCCTCGATGTTGTGCGTGACGATCAGCACCGACTTGATCGGCATCCGGCCCTGCGTCCACAGGTCGAGCAGGTCGGTACGCAGCGTCTCGGCGGTCAGCACGTCGAGTGCCGAGAACGGCTCGTCCATCAGCAGGATCGTCGGATCGACGACGAGCGCGCGCGCAAAGCCCACGCGCTGGCGCATGCCGCCCGACAGCTCGCGCGGGTACGCGTTTTCGAAGCCGTCGAGACCGATCAGGTCGATCGCGGCGAGCGCACGCTCGCGCCGCTCGCGCGCGCCGACGCCGAGCGCCTCGAGGCCGGCTTCCACGTTCTGCAGCACGGTGAGCCACGGGAACAGCGCGAAGGTCTGGAACACCATCGCGACGCCTTCGGCCGGGCCGGTCAGCGGCTTGCCGAGATAGGTCACTTCACCGCCGGTCGGCTCGATCAGCCCGGCGATGATCCGCAGCAGCGTCGACTTGCCCGAGCCGGAGCGGCCAAGCAGGCCGACGATCTCGCCTTCGCGCAGCGACAGGTTCGCATCGTCGAGCACGAGCAGTTCGCCCTGCGTCTTGTTGAAGCCGCGACAGACGTGATCGACGCGCAGGATTTCCTCACCGAGGCGCGGCGGCTGGTTCGTCTGGACGGGGGCGTTTACAGCATTCGGATTGTGCATCGCGTTTCGCTCTCAATCGGTCTCAGTCGAGCCGCAGCTTCGCTTCCGCGAAGGCATACAGCGGACGCCACAGCAGGCGGTTGAACAGGGTGACGAACAGGGACATCACGGCGATGCCCAGGATGATCTTCGGAAAATCGCCGGCGGCGGTGGTCTGCGCGATATAGGCACCGAGGCCGTGCGCCTCGATCTTGGTATTGCCCCACTGCACGGCTTCCGACACGATGCTCGCGTTCCACGCGCCGCCCGATGCGGTGATCGCACCGGTCACGTAGTACGGGAAGATGCCGGGCAGGATCGCCTGCCGCCACCACTGCCAGCCACGGATGCGGAAGTTCGTCGCCGCTTCGCGATAGTCGTTCGGATAGGACGTTGCGCCGGCGATCACGTTGAACAGGATATACCACTGCGTGCCGAGCACGATCAGCGGCGACAGCCAGATATCGGCGTTCAGGTGGAAGCGCGCGATCACGATCACGAACGCCGGGAACAGCAGGTTGGCCGGGAACGCGGCGAGGAACTGCGCCAGCGGCTGCAACTTCTCGGCGAGCCGCGGGCGCAGCCCGATCCACACGCCGATCGGCACCCAGATCACCGACGCGATCGCGATCAGCACGACCACGCGCAGCAGCGTGATGAGCCCGAGCACGAGCACATGGCCGACCTCGGCCATCGTCACGCCGGTCGACACGAAGCTGATGACGCGCCACACGATATAGGCCGTGCCGATCAGCACGAGGATCGCCCACGCGATGTCGACCGTGCGTGACGCCTTCTTCTCGACTTTCGGCAGCGAGAAGCGCATCGCACCCGACAGCGGCAGGCGCAGCGGAATCCGCGCGGCCTTCGCGAAGAACCAGCCGGCCGGCACGAGCAGCTGATGAATCAGGCGCGTGCGGCGCACGAGGTCGAGCAGCCAGGATTGCGGCGCATCGCCCGACGCGGTGTTCTCCATCCGGAACTTGTCGGCCCACGCGATCAGCGGGCGGAACAGGAGTTGGTCGTACGCGACGATCACGACCGTCATCGTGAGGATCACCCAGCCGATCGCACCGAGGTTCTTGTCCGAGATCGCCTGCGCGAGATACGCGCCGACGCCCGGCAGCGTGATGGTCTGGTTGCCGACGGTGATCGCCTCCGACGCGACGACGAAGAACCAGCCGCCCGACATCGACATCATCATGTTCCAGATCAGGCCCGGCATCGAGAACGGCACCTCGAGCTTCCAGAAGCGCTGCCACGACGTCAGGTGGAAACCGCGCGACACTTCGTCGAGGTCGCGCGGCACCGTGCGCAGCGACTGGTAGAAGCTGAACGTCATGTTCCACGCCTGGCTCGTGAAGATCGCGAAGATCGCCGCGAGCTCGGCGCCGAGCACGCGGCTCGGGAACAGCGCGAGGAAGAACGTGACGGTGAACGAGATGAAGCCGAGCACCGGCACCGACTGCAGGATGTCGAGGATCGGGATCAGCACCATGCCCGCACGCCGGCTCTTGGCCGCGAGCGTACCGTAGACGAGCGTGAACACGAGCGACGCGACCATCGCGGCGAGCATCCGCAGCGTGGTGCGCAACGCGTATTCGGGCAGGTTCGACGGATCGAGCGAGATCTTCTGCGTCTGCAGGGTGCCGATCGGCGCCATCGTTTCGTGGAAACCGACGACCGCCATCGCGATCAGGCAGATGATCAGCGGAAACGCGATGAAGTCCCACCGGTTCGGCAGAACGCGCCACGCGGACGCATTGGCGGTCCGGTTCGGATTGAAGAATCCGACGTCCATCAGGCGCCCTCCCCGGTAAGGCCGAACGAAGCCGGCAGTCGATGTTGATTCATGGCAAAGCGCACGGATGCGGTAATTCGATTGACTGACGATCGCGCGCGAGCGCGAGGCGCCGTGCGTGCGTGCGCTGCCGCGCCCCGACGAGTCGGCCCGCGACGGCACGACACTACACCAACCTGTATTTCAGGTACAACCGTCCGGGAACGGCGCAGGCGGCGCACGGATCGTGCCTGGCGCGCGGGCGGATGGCGGGTGCGCGGTTCGAGCAGCCCGGCCGCAGTCCTTCGGCCGGCATGCAGGCCCGAATTATGCCGTGATCCGGCCCGGCCGGGAACCCGCCAGCCGCACACGCGCGCAAACCCTGTCCAGCGTCACCAGCCGGATACGACTATGCGGGTATGATCGGGGCTGGCCCTTGGGGTCGGTGGCGGCCGTTCTGATGGCAACGCATGCGCGTTCCTTCTGTCAGCAGGCCCTGGGGATCGATCGACGAGCGGGAGGAAAGGGAATGGCAGGAAACTTGGTGATCGTCTGCCGCGATCAGGATGCCGACGCGTTCTATGAACTGATGCAGGAGTACGGGTCGTTCCAGACGCGGCTGTCGTCGACGGCGTGGTACCTGAACATGAACGTCGTGCCTGAATCGCTGCAGGAGGAAATCCTGGAGCGCCTCGGCCGGTACACGACCGTCTACATCTTCGAGGCCACCACCGTGACCTACAACACCATCGACAGCAACGCGGCCGAGACGCTCGGCACGCTGTTCGAATGATGCCGCGCGGCGCCAGCCCGGCCGGGTTGGCGCCGCAGCCGCTTATGCGGCCTGTGCGTGGGGCTCGTCCTTCGGCACGACCTCGAACGGGAACGTCATCGAGACGCGCAGGCCGCCTTCGGGGCGGTTGCCGATGTCGCACGCCCCACCCAGCCTGAGTACGAGCCGCTCGACGATCGCGAGCCCGAGCCCGCTGTGGCCGTTCCCGCCGCGTGCGGGGTCGAGCCGCACGAACGGCCGCGTCGCCGCCGCGAGGTCGCGCGGCGCGATCCCGCCGCCGCTGTCGCTGACCGACAGCACGTAGCCGGCCGGCGTGCGCGCCGTCTCCACCAGCACGGGCGGCGCACCGTACGCATGCGCGTTGTCCAGCAGGTTCGACAGGATCCGGTCGAGCGTCGCCGTCGGCAGCCGGAAGCCCGGATCGGCGTCGAGCCGGGTCTGGACCGTCGGCGCGTTCGGCGCGACCGCGCGATAGCTGCGCGCGATCCGCTCGCACGCCTGATCGACCGGCACCGGCTCGCTGCGATCGGAGCCGCCGTGTGCAAACACCAGGAATTGATCGACGATGTGGGACATCGAATCGACGTCGCGCACCACCCCGTCGCGCAACCGGACGTCGTCCATCATTTCCGCCCGCAGCCGCATCCGCGCAAGCGGCGTGCGCAGGTCGTGCGCCACGCCGGCCAGCATCACCGCCCGGTCGCTCTCGGCCTGCGACACCTGTTCCACCATCTGGTTGAAGCCATGCGTGAGCTGGCGCAGCTCGCGCGGGCCGCGCTCGCGCAGCGGCGGCACCGGCTGGCCGCGGCCGAAGCGCGCGACCGCGCGTGCGAGCGACCGCAACGGCTGCTGCAGTTGCCAGGCCGCGAACAGCGCGGCGATCACGCCGGCCGAGAAGATCGTGCCGAGCCACAGCAGCATCCGGTCGAGCGAGCGCGGCGGCCGCAGCGGCTGCACCGGCACCACGATCCAGTTGCGGTCGGTCGGCTCCTTCACCCACAGCACGGGCGGATGGCCGGGCGCGCCGATCTCGACGCGCGTGCCGGGCGGCATCCGCTCGCTCACGTCGTCGCGGAACCGCTTGAGCGCCGCCGGCAGGTTCGACGGATCGCCATTCGGCACGTCGGCGCTACCCGGCGTCACGAGCCGCACACGCGACGGCAACGGCTGGTCGGGCGTGCGCTCGACGTGCTGGCGCACCGCGTCGACCAGGAACGCGGCCTCTTCGACCGCGTAGCGCGTCTGCATCTGGCTGCGCTCGAGCCGCATCGCGAAAAACCACGCGAAGTGCGACAGGAGCAGGACACCGATGACGAGCAGCGCCAGCCGCCCGAACAGTGAATCAATGGGCTTGCGCATGGGCCTCGCCGTCGGGCACGAACACATAGCCGCGCCCGCGGACCGTCTGGATGAAGCGCGGCGTCGACGGATCCGTTTCGAGGATGCGGCGCAGGCGCCATACCTGGACGTCGATGCCGCGGTCGGTACCGTCGTACTCGGGCCCGTGCAGCAGCTCGAGCAGCCGCTCGCGCGTGAGCGTGCGCAGCGCATGGTTCACGAAGATCTTCAGCAGCGCGAATTCGCTGCTCGACAGCGTGGCCGGCTTGCCATCGACCGACAGCGTGCGCGCCTGGAAGTCGAGCACGAAGCGGCCGAACGCGAACGGCTCGCGCTGTTCGGGCGCCGCCGCCGACGGCGTCGCGCGGCGGCGGCGCAGCACGGCCTGCACGCGCGCGAGCAGCTCGCGCGGGTTGAACGGCTTGCCGAGGTAGTCGTCCGCGCCGAGCTCGAGCCCGACGATGCGGTCGACGTCGTCCGCACGCGCGGTCAGCATGATCACGGGGATGTCGTCGCCGGCCGCGCGCAGCTGGCGCAGCGCGGTCAGGCCGTCGACGCCCGGCATCATCAGGTCCAGCACGATCAGGTCGGGCCGCTCGCGCTCGAGGCGCTTCTCGAGCGTGGCCGCGTCGTGCAGCACGGACACTTCCATCCCCTGGCGCACGAGGTAGTCGCGCAGCAGGTCTCGGAGTTCTTGGTCGTCGTCGACGATGAGGATCTGGGTAGTCATGGCTCGAAGTTTACCGCGCGAGGGCGGAGTCAAAGAACGAAACAAAGGGACGAAAGGGTTACTGCGGGTTACGGCGCAAGGGAACTGTAATGCGCGGTAACCCGGCCACCGCCCCACGTAACACCAGCCGGGGCCCGCATCGCTAACCTGCGTCTTACCGGATGCGGTACACGGCTTGCCCGGTACCGCATCGCCGGACCCTTTGGATACAAGGAGTTTCTGAAATGTATAAGAAGACTTCCCGCGTGGCCATCGCGGCCGCCACCGTGCTCGCTCTCGCATTCGGCACCGCGCACGCCGCGCAGCCCAACGACATGCCGCCTCCGGGCGGCCCCGGCGCCCACCAGATGCACGGCGGGCACGACGGCGGCCCGTTCGGCGTGATCATGAAACTGCACGACCAGCTGAAGCTGAACGCGTCGCAGGAACAGCAATGGCAGACGGCCATCAAGACGATGAAGCAGAACCGTGATGCGATGCGCAAGAGCCACGAGCAGATGCGCGAGCAGTTCAAGGCGCAGCAGAACCAGCCGATTCTCGACCTGAACGCAATGCACACCGCCCGCCAGCAGGCCGAGCAGCAGAACGCGCAACTGCGCGAGCAGACGTCCGCCGCATGGCTCGCGTTCTACAACGGGCTGAACGACCAGCAGAAGACCACGGTCAGCACGGCGCTCAAGCAGCAGTTCGCGAAGATGGAGCAGCGCCACGAGAAGATGAAGGAGCGCTGGGAGCAGCATCGCGCGGCCAAGGCCGCGTCGGCGCCGGCGCAGTAAGCCGGCGGGCCGCCCCGCGGAGCGGCATCGAAGGGGACGCGGGCACCGGGCCCGCGTCCCCTTTTTGCGTTTCAGGCGACGTCGAACAGCAGCACCTCGGCCGCCCGGCCGCGCGCGAACGCCACCGCGTCCACGCCGCCGATCCGCGCGCCGTCGCCCGCGGCCAGCGCGCGACCGTTCACCTCGACGTCGCCGCGCACCACATGCACATAGGCGCGGCGCCCGGCCGGTACGTCGAATGCCGTCGCCTCGTCGCCGTCGATCAGCCCCGTAAAGATGCGTGCGTCCGCACACATCGGCAGCGCGCCGTCGCGACCATCCGGCGCCGCGACGAGCCGCAGCCGGCCGCGTTTCTCGTCGTCGGCGAAGCGCGTCTGCACGTAGCCGGGCCGGCCACCCGCCCCGGCCGGCGCAAGCCAGATCCGCAGCAGGTGCAACGGCTCGTCACACGATGCATTGGTTTCGCTCAGCATCACGCCGGAGCCGGCGCTCATGCGCTGCACGCCGCCCGCGCGGACGATCGCGCCGTTGCCGAGGCTGTCGCGATGCGCGAGCGCGCCGTCGAGCACGTAGGTGACGATTTCCGCGTCCCGGTACGGCCGCATCCCGTAGCCGCGAGTCGGCGCGATGCATTCCTCGTTCAGTTCGCGCAACGCGCCGAAGACCGGCGGCCCGCCCGGGCCGGACGCACCGGGAAAGCTGTGAAGGAATTCGTGCCAGCCCTGGCTGCGCTGGTCGCGATCGGCGGCGCGGCGAATCTGGAACATGGGACGGACACTCCGTGAGATGCGTTGTTGTGGCATGCCGCCACTGTATGGGTGTGCCAATCGCGCCACAATCCGCCGCCTGCGCACCGCATCGTTGCACCTGCGAATGCAATCAATGCAATGTCCATTGCAAATACGATGATTGTCGCAACAACCGGATCAATGCGTCGAAGAATCGATCGCTCGGCCCGGATTGCCGGTTTGCGGGTATCGCGTTCGGGTAAAATACCGCCCTTTTGGCGTTCGCCGTTCCGGTGGCCGCCATCGCCAGAGCGCCGATCGGCGAATTTTGGCCGTCTAGAATACGCCGCGGCGCCCGGTTCGACCGGCCGCGAGCGCTCCCGGAAAGTCAGCAACAGAAGGATGGAAATGAAGAAGGCCGCCCTGTGCGCCGCCCTCGCCCTCATGGCGGGCAGCGCCTTCGCGAAGGAGTGGAAGACCGTGCGGATCGGCGTCGACGCCAGCTACCCGCCGTTCGAGTCGACCGCGCCGAGCGGCGAGATCGTCGGTTTCGACGTCGATCTCACCAAGGAAATCTGCAAGCGGATCAACGTGAAATGCGTGTGGGTGGCGCAGGATCTCGACGGAGTCATCCCGGCGCTGAAGGCGAAGAAGTACGACGTCATCGTGTCGTCGCTGACCGTCACGGACAAGCGCCGCGAACAGATCGACTTCTCCGACAAGGTCTATGACGCGCCGGCGCGGATGATCGCGAAGACCGGCTCGCCGCTGCTGCCGACGATCGCCTCGCTGAAGGGCAAGCGCGTGGGCGTCGAGCAGGGCTCGACGCAGGAAACCTACGCGAAGACCTACTGGGAGCCGCAGGGCGTGACGATCATTCCCTACCAGAACCAGGACCAGGTCTACGCCGATCTCGGCTCGGGCCGCCTCGACGCGACGCTGCAGGACGAGCTGCAGGCCGACTACGGCTTCCTGCGCACGCCGCGCGGTAAGGGTTTCGCGTTTGCCGGGCCGGAAGTGAAGGATCCGAAGACGATCGGAGACGGCACCGCGATCGGCCTGCGCAAGGAAGATACGGACCTGAAGCTCAAGATCAACAAGGCGCTGGCAGACATGCACAAGGACGGCACGTACGACCGGCTGTCGCACAAGTATTTCGCGTTCAGCGTCTATTCGGCTTCGGCCCGCTGAGCGACGAAAAGAAGAGACAACGGATGCGGGGGCGGCCCCGTATCCGCGCAGTACAGGCAGTCAACCACGCGCCGCCCGCCCCCCCTTGCCCGCCGCTCGCGCGACGGGCGGGCCCGGCACCGACGCCGGGGCGGACGGTCATGATACGTACGGGGCGTTCCGCGCAGCTTGGCGGGCGCGTCTTTCGCGGCGCACAGCGTGCGCCCTAAAGGACCACACCAGGGACCACTCAATGTTTCTACAAGGTTACGGCCCGCTGATCCTCGCTGGCACCTGGCAAACCGTCAAACTGGCGGTGCTTTCGCTTGCGCTGTCGTTCCTGCTGGGCCTGCTCGGCGCGGGCGCGAAGCTGTCGCGCAACCGCTTCACGAGCGGTGTCGGCACCGTCTACACGACGCTGATCCGCGGCGTGCCCGACCTCGTGCTGATGCTGCTGCTGTTCTACAGCCTGCAGATCTGGCTGAACATGGCGACCGACGCGCTCGGCTGGGACCAGATCGACATCGACCCGTTCCTCGCCGGCGTGCTCGTGCTCGGCTTCATCTACGGCGCGTATTTCACCGAGACGTTCCGCGGCGCGTTCCTGTCGGTGCCGCGCGGCCAGCTCGAAGCCGGCAGCGCGTACGGGATGACGAACTGGCAGGTGTTCACGCGGATCATGTTCCCGCAGATGATGCGCTTCGCGCTGCCGGGGATCGGCAACAACTGGCAGGTGCTCGTGAAGTCGACCGCGCTCGTGTCGATCATCGGCCTGGCCGACGTCGTGAAGGCGTCGCAGGACGCCGGCAAGGGCACGCTGCGGTTCTTCTTCTTCACGCTGATCGCGGGGGCCGTCTACCTCGCGATCACGACGATCTCGAACTTCGTGCTGATGTGGCTCGAAAAGCGCTACTCGACCGGCGTCCGCAAGGCTGACCTATGATCGACCTCATCCAAGAATACTGGCGCAACTATCTCTTCACCGACGGCTACCGCATCACCGGTGTCGCGATCACGCTGTGGCTGCTGGTCGTGTCGATCGGCCTCGGCTTCTGCCTGTCGGTGCCGCTCGCGGTCGCGCGCGTGTCGAAGAAGAAGTGGCTGTCGGGCGCCGTGTGGCTCTACACGTACGTGTTCCGCGGTACGCCGCTCTACGTGCAGCTGCTGCTCTGCTACACGGGCCTCTACAGCCTGCAGGTCGTGCGCGGCACGCCGATGCTCGACGCGTTCTTCCGCGACGGGATGCACTGCACGCTGCTCGCGTTCACGCTGAACACCTGCGCGTACACCACCGAGATCTTCGCCGGCGCGATCAAGGCAACTTCCTACGGCGAGATCGAAGCCGCGCGCGCGTACGGGATGTCCTCCTTCACGATGTACCGCCGCGTGATCCTGCCGTCGGCGCTGCGCCGCGCGCTGCCGCTGTACAGCAACGAAGTGATCCTGATGCTGCACGCGACCACCGTCGCGTTCACGGCGACCGTGCCGGACATCCTGAAGATCGCCCGCGACGTGAACTCGGCGACCTACATGTCGTTCCATGCGTTCGGCATCGCCGCCCTGCTCTATCTCGTGATCTCGTTCACGCTCGTCTGGCTGTTCCGCCAGGCCGAGCGCCGCTGGCTCGCGTATCTGCGCCCGCAAGGCAAGTAAGTTTTCGCAGGACTATTGATGAATTCCCAGACTCAAAAGCTTTTCGTCGACGATCTGCACAAGCGGTACGGCGACAACGAGGTGCTCAAGGGCGTATCGCTGAAGGCGAACTCGGGCGACGTGATCAGCGTGATCGGCTCGTCGGGTTCCGGCAAGAGCACGATGCTCCGCTGCATCAACTTCCTCGAGCAGCCGAATGCCGGCCGCATCGTCGTCGACGGCGAGGAAGTGCGCACCACGAAGGACAAGACCGGCGCGCTGCGCGCGGCCGATCCGAAGCAGCTGCAGCGCGTGCGCACCAAGCTGTCGATGGTGTTCCAGCACTTCAACCTCTGGTCGCACATGAACGTGATCGAGAACGTGATGGAAGCGCCCGTGAACGTGCTCGGCATCCCGAAGAAGGAAGCCGAGGAACGTGCGCGCACGTATCTCGAGAAAGTCGGCCTCGCGCCGCGCGTCGAAAAGCAGTATCCGTCGCACCTGTCGGGCGGCCAGCAGCAACGCGTGGCCATTGCGCGCGCGCTCGCGATGCATCCGGACGTGATGCTGTTCGACGAGCCGACTTCCGCGCTCGACCCGGAGCTGGTGGGCGAAGTGCTGAAGGTGATGCAGAAGCTGGCCGAGGAAGGCCGCACGATGATCGTCGTCACGCACGAGATGGGTTTTGCGCGCAACGTGTCGAACCACGTGATGTTTCTGCACCAGGGCCGCGTCGAGGAAGAAGGCGTGCCGTCCGAGGTGTTTGCGAACCCGAAGAGCGAGCGCCTGCGCGGGTTCCTGTCGGGCAGCCTCAAGTAACATCGCATGCAGCACGCCACGCGTCGCGACGCGTGAACGGGCGCCCCGCGGTTCGCCGCGCGGCGCCCGTTTTGCATTGACGCGGCGTTATGCGGCGTCGACCGGCGCGGCGTCGGCGAACGCTCGCAGTTCGTCGCCCGCGAGCCGGTAACGCACCCATTCGCTCTGCGGCGCCGCACCGACGCTCTCGTAGAAGCGGATCGCCGGCTCGTTCCAGTCGAGCACGCTCCACTCGAAACGCCCGCAGCCCGACTCCACCGCGATCCGCGCGAGCGCCTTCAAGAGCCGCAGCCCGGCGCCCGCGCCGCGAAAACGCGGCGACACGTACAGATCCTCGAGATACAGCCCCTGCCGGGCGAGCCACGTCGAATACGAGAAGAAATACACGGCGAAGCCGGCCGGCTCGCCGTCGACCTCGCAGATCAGCGCGCGCGCCGGCGAGCCTTCGCCGAACAGGCTGCGCTCGAGCGACGCGGGCGTCGCGATCACTTCGTGTTCCGCCTTCTCGTAGATGGCCAGCTCGGTAATGAAACGCAGGATCTGCGGCACGTCGGCGACGGTGGCGGAACGGATGTCGATTTGCACGATTTGAGCCCTCCTACGGCCCGGACTTGAAACGGAAAGCGGCGCCGCGCACCCGCGCTGGCGCCAATCAGATCGTCATGCTACGTTCATGCTGCTCCTGCAGGAAGTGCAGTTTCTTCATCCGGACCTGAACATGATGCATCCTGATCTGCGCCGCCTCGACCTGAACCTGCTGCTCGTGTTCGACGCGCTGTACCGCCACCGGTCCGTCGCCGCAGCCGCGCACGAGCTCGCGTTGAGCCCGTCCGCCCTGAGCCACGCGCTCGCGCGGCTGCGCGACGCGATCGGCGATGCGCTGTTCGTGCGCCTCGGCAACGAGATGCAGCCGACCGTGCGCGCCGACGACATCGCCACCTGGGCCGGCGACGCGCTCGACGCGATGTCGAAGGGGCTCGCCCGCGCGCGCCGCTTCGATCCCGCGCAAAGCGACCGCACGTTCGTATTCGCGGCGACCGACTACACGGCGTTCGCGGTGCTGCCGGCATTTCTCGCGCGTATCCAGCATGTCGCGCCACAGTTGCGGATCCGCGTCGTCCATTCCGACCGGAAGATCTCGGTCGATGAACTCGCGGCCGGCCGCATCGATTTCGCGCTCGGCTACCACGAGGAATCGGCGGCCGACGCGCCGGGCATCGAGGACTTCGACTGGTTCTCCGACGACTACGTCGTGATCGCGAGCGCCACGCATCCGGACATCCACCGGCGGCTGACGCTCGACCAGTACCTGGCGGCACGCCACGTGGTCGTCACGCCGTGGAACGAGTCGCGCGGCGTCGTCGACCACGTGCTCGACCGGCTCGGCCTCGCGCGGCAGGTCGCCGTGCAGCTGCCGAGCGTGCTGGCCGCGCCGTTCGTGATCGCCGAATCTGCACTCCTGATGACCCTGCCGAACCGCGCCGCGCAAGCGCTGCGGCACGCGACGCCGATCCGCATCTTTCCCGCGCCGTTCGAGATCCCGCGCTACACCGTGAAGGTCTACTCGCACGCGAAGCATGCGCGCACCGATGCGCATCGCTGGATTCGCGCGCAGTTGCTCGACGCGAAGCCGGCCACCGCCTGACCGGCACACGTTGGTACACCGCGCTGCGCGTTGCCGGGCAAGCGCTACAGGCTGCGGCCGGCGACGTCCGGCAGCCGCCCGGACATTACGAAATACTTACCAATTCCTCGTATTTGGCGCTTACGCCCGCGCCCCCTGCAACGTCAATAGTGGCAATCCTTGACCCCTGTTTGCGAAATTCGTGTCTCCCTTGCGGGACAAGGGTTTTCCGTTAATTGCAAACCCTTGCCCCACCTGTTGCGCACCGTGTTGCATGGCAATTTGACGACAGGTGTTAGTCAAACAACGATTTCCATCGCCACAAAATTGTATTTTTGCTAAATTAGTAACCAAAGTAGCAAAACGAAGTTCGTGAAATGTAGTTTAGCTTCACGACACTACAAGGAGACCCCGCAGGCCGACCCGGCTGCGCGGGACCGCTCAACGGTTTTCCGTCCGCTTGCCCGCGTGCTGCGCTTACCGGCCCTGCACGAGGTCTCCCTGGTTATCCCGCTTTTGCCCGGCGCTCGCGCTCCGGGCATCTCGTGCAGTCTGGGTTGACTTTTTGACAGGGTATGGAGGAGATGATGAAGAAAGCTTTGGTCGCGGCCGCGCTGATGGCTGCTGGGGTGGTGACGGCGCACGCGCAGAGCAGCGTCACGCTGTATGGCCGCCTGGATGCCGGCATCGAGTACATGAACGGCCTGCAAAACGGCCACCAAGTGCGCGCGGAAAGCGGCGACTGGGGCACGAGCCTCTGGGGCTTGAAGGGCACCGAGGACATCGGCGGCGGCAACAAGGTCCTGTTCCACCTCGAAGGCGCGTTCAACACGATGACGGGCGGCTTCAGCGGCTCGATCTGGGATCGTTATGCGACGGTCGGCATCTCCAACGACCGCTACGGTACGCTGCTGTTGGGTCGCGAGCTCGCGATCGCCAACGGCGTGTGGGACTTCGATCCGTTCGGCCAGTCGGCCTGGTCGACGGCATCGCTGGTGCGCGGCCGCAACTGGAACAAGACCAGCAACAACGTGTCGTACCAGTCGCCGCAGTTCTACGGCCTCGACTTCTACGGCCAATTCTCGTTCTCGAACTCGACCAGCTTCAACGGCAATACGACGGCCGGCCAACCGGGCCGTGCAGCCGGCGCACAGGTCACCTATACGAATTCGCTGTTCCAGTTGCGCGGCATCTACGACGAAACGCGCGACAGCAACGGCCGCTTCTCGGACGTGTTCAACTACTCGCGTGAATACTTCGCGGGCGTGAACGTGTTCCTCGGCCAGTTCAAGGTGCAAGCGGCCTACCAGGCATCGCGCGCGGACGGCAGCGGCGGCCCGGCAGTGAACGCCGGCGTGACGGGTACCCAGCAGGTCTGGGGCGGCGTGACGTGGCAGGCAACGCCGGCAGCGGCGCTGATCGCGGCCGTGTATCACGTGAACGCGAACCACGGCGGCGGCAACGCGAACATCTACACGCTCGGCGGCTCGTACAACATCTCGAAACGCACGCTGTTCGACCTGCAGGTCGCGACGGTGCGCAACAGCAAGAACGCCAACTTCGGCCTGAACGCGAACGGCGCCGGTACGGCCGTGTCGACGGGCAACCCGAATCCGGGCGGCAGCCAGACCGGCGTCTACGCGGGTATCCAGCACCTGTTCTGATCAGGCGCCGTTCTCAAAGAATCGATTCAACGACGTTTTCCACGCTGCTGCGAGAGGCGCGTATCGGTGCGGTACCCAACCGGGTATCGCACCGTTTTTTATTGGCGGGCCGCCTTTGCGCGGCCCGTTGACGAAGGCCGCGCTCAGACGGCCGCTTCGTTCTCTTCGCCGGTGCGGATGCGGATCACGCGCTCGACGTCCGACACGAAGATCTTGCCGTCGCCGATCTTGCCGGTGCGCGCCGCGCCGATCACCGCGTCGATCACCTGGTCGACCTGCGCTTCCGCGACGACCACCTCGATCTTCATCTTCGGCAGGAAGTCGACGACGTATTCGGCGCCGCGATACAGCTCGGTATGGCCCTTCTGGCGGCCGAAGCCCTTCACTTCCGTCACGGTCAGGCCCGTGAGACCGACTTCGGCGAGCGCTTCGCGGACTTCGTCCAGCTTGAACGGCTTGATGATGGCAGTGATGCGTTTCATGGTGGTTGTCCCCCAATGCTCGTTTGGATGAAAAATCGCGACCCCGATTGTAAGCCTGCGAGCCGCATGCGGCCCAGCACGGCTCAATCGAGACGTTCGGTAAAACGTGACGTGATCGGGTAGCGCCAGTCGCGCCCGAAGGCGCGATGCGTGACGCGAATGCCGATCGGCGCCTGGCGGCGCTTGTATTCGTTGATCTTGATGAGCCGCGTCACGCGTTCGACGTCGGCCTGCGCATAACCGGCCGCGACGATCTCGGCGAGCGGCCGGTCCTCTTCCATGTACATCCGCATGATCGCGTCGAGCACGTCGTACGGCGGCAGGCTGTCCTGGTCGGTCTGGTTCTCGCGCAGCTCGGCCGACGGCGCGCGGGTGAGGATCCGCTCGGGAATCACGTCGCGCAGCGGGTAGTCGGCCGTTTCATTGCGATAGCGGCAGAGCCGGTACACGAGCGTCTTCGCGAGATCCTTGATCACCGCGAACCCGCCGGCCATGTCGCCGTACAGCGTGCAGTAGCCGACCGCCATCTCGCTCTTGTTGCCGGTCGTCAGCACGATCGAGCCGAACTTGTTCGACAGTGCCATCAGCAGCGTGCCGCGAATGCGCGCCTGGATGTTCTCCTCGGTCGCGTCTTCCGCGCGGCCCGCGAACTCGCCCGCGAGCGATGCGCGGAAGGCATCGAACATCGGTGCGATCGCGATCTCGTCGTAGCGCACGCCGACGCGCCGCGCCATTTCCGCCGCGTCGGTGGTCGAGATGTCGGCCGTGAAGCGCGACGGCATCATCACCGCGCGCACGCGCTCGGGCCCGAGCGCATCGCATGCGACGGCCAGCACCAGCGCCGAATCGACGCCGCCCGACAGCCCGATCAGCACGCCCGGAAAGCCGTTCTTGCCGATGTAGTCGCGCACGCCCGTCACGAGCGCGCGGTACACCTGCGCGTCCGTCGACAGCTCGGGCGCGATCGCACCCGGCAGCGGCCGCGCGCCGTCGAATTCGACGATCGCGTGTCCTTCGTCGAACTGCGGCATCTTCGCGACGAGCGCGCCCTGCGCGTCGAGCACGAACGAGCCGCCGTCGAATACGAGCTCGTCCTGGCCGCCGACGAGGTTCACGTACACCATCGGCAGCGCGGTTTCGCGAATCCGCGCGCGCAGGATGTCGATGCGCACCGCTTCCTTGTTCATGTGGTACGGCGAACCGTTCGGGATCAGCAGCACCTGCGCGCCGGCCGCCTTCGCGATCTGCGCGGCCGATGCGTGCCACGCGTCCTCGCAGATGATCACGCCGTATTTCACGCCGTTCAGCTCGAACACGAGCGGCTCGGCGTCCGTCGCAAAATAGCGCTTCTCGTCGAACACCTCGGCGTTGGGGAGATCCTGCTTGCGGTAGGTGCCGACGATCTTGCCGCCGACGATCAACGATACCGCGTTGTAGGTATCGGTGGGCGGTACGCCGCGCTCGATCGGGCGGTTTGCATTACCATCGACGGCTGACGCGTGCGCGCCGTCGCCCGCGCCGCGCAGCGGATGGCCGACCAGCACCGCGAGCCCGTCGAACGCCTTCAATGCGTCGGCGAGCGCGTCGAGTGCCGAGGCCGCCGCCGCATAGAACGCGGGCCGCAGCAGCAGGTCTTCCGGCGGATAGCCGGACAGCGCGAGTTCGGGTGCGACCATCAGCTGCGCACCATCGTTGTGCGCGGCGCGCGCGGCCGCGACGATCCGCGCGACGTTGCTGGCGAAGTCGCCGACGGTGACGTTGATCTGGGCGAGAGCGAGTCGGGTCTTCATGGCGGGATCGGCGCAGCCTGGCGGCGCGCCCTGAACGGCTGACGAAATCGTCCCGGTGCGGGCCGCGCAGGCCGTCGCATCCGGTGACACAGAACAGTACGGATTCACGCTTGAAACACGAACGCATCGATTATCGCACGGGCATCCTGTCGTCCCCCGCGGAGGTGCCGGCCGACGAATGGAACGCGCTGCTCGCCCGCGACGCGCAGCCGACGCCCTTCCTGCGCCACGAATTCCTCGACGCGCTGCACGTCGCGCGCTGCGCGGTCGACGATACCGGCTGGTCGCCGCACTTCGTCACGCTGACCGACGAGCGCACCGGCCGCCTCGCGGCCGCCGCACCCGTCTACGCGAAGCAGCATTCGTACGGCGAATACGTGTTCGACTGGGCCTGGGCCGACGCGTACCAGCGCAACGACCTGCCCTACTACCCGAAGCTGCTGTGCGCGGTGCCGTTCACGCCGGTGCAGGGCACGCGCCTGCTCGCGGCCGACGACGACGCGCGCCGCCGGCTCGCGGCCACGCTGCTCGCGTTCGCCGAGCAGAGCGACGTGTCGTCGCTGCACGTGCTGTTCTCGACCGGCGACGAAGCGGCACTGCTCGAATCGATGGGGATGATGCTGCGTGAAGGCGTGCAGTTCCACTGGATCAACGACGGCTACCGTCACTTCGACGATTTTCTCGGCACGCTCGAGCAGAAGAAGCGCAAGAACATCCGCGCGGAGCGGCGCAAGGTGCACGACGCGGGCGTGACGTTCCGCCGGCTCACCGGCGACCAGATCACCGACGCCGACTGGCGCTTCTTCTCGCGCTGCTACCGGCAGACCTATCGCGAACACTATTCGAGCCCGTACCTGAACCTCGACTTCTTCCGCGCGATCGGCGCGACGATGCCCGAGAACCTGCTGCTCGTGATCGCGGAAGCCGGCGGCCAGCCGATCGCGAGTGCGCTCGCCGTCTACCGGTGCGGCGAACACGGCGGCGGCACGCTGTACGGCCGCTACTGGGGTGCGGTCGAACACGTGCCGTGCCTGCATTTCGAAACGGCCTATTACCAGTTGCTCGAATTCTGCATCGAGGCCGGGCTCGACACGTTCGAAGGCGGCGCGCAGGGCGAACACAAGCTCGCGCGCGGCTTCCTGCCGACCGTCACGCACTCCGCGCACTGGCTCGCGCACCCGGCGTTCTCGGACGCCGTCGCGCGCTTTCTCGAACGCGAGACCGACCATATCCACGCGTACGTCGACGAATTGCGCGAACACAATCCGTTCCGGCGCGGCACCGCGTAGCGTCATTACGCCCACCGGCCTGCGGCGAGACCACGACCGGCCTCGCCGCAAGCCATACGGCCGCGTCAGGGTCAGTGCCCGGCGAGCGTCACCGTCTGCGACAACGCCTGCGGATCGCGCGACGAAGCCGCCACCGACAGCCCGTAGCTGCCTGCGGCAATCCGCCAGGCATGCGCATTCGCATCCCAGACCGCAAAACGCTGCGCCGGCACCGCGACGCTGACGGTACGCGCCTCGCCCGGCTGCAGCGCAACCTTGGTCCAGCCGACGAGCCGCTTCGGCGGCTCGCCGAGCGACGCAGGCAGCGCCGCGTAGATCTGCACCGTCTGCGCCCCGGCCCGCGCGCCGGTATTCTTCACCGTCACGCCGACCGTCACGTTGCCCGCTGCATCGGCCTGCGCGGACATCGCCGACAAACCATACGTCGTGTACGACAGCCCGTAGCCGAACGGGAACAACGGCTCGATCGCCTTCGCGTCGAACCAGCGATAGCCGTACGCGAGCCCTTCCGCATAGACGGTCTGCGTGCGCGCCGGATCGATCGTCGCCTGCGGCAGGTCGGCCTCCTGCTTCGGGAACGTCAGCGGCAGCCGGCCCGACGGGTTTGCATCGCCGAACAACAGGTCGGCGATCGCCTGACCGCCCTGCGCGCCCGGATACCACGCTTCGAGCACGCCATGCACGTTCGCGAGCCACGGCATCAGCACGGGGCTGCCGTTCTCGAGCACGACGATCACGCGCTTCGCCTTCGCCGCGACGGCCGCGATGAGCGCGTTCTGGTCGTACTGCTGGTTGTACGGATCGGCCTTCGCATCGGGCAGCGACAGGCTCGCGAGGTCGAGCCCCTCCGTCTGCCACTGCGTCGCGAACACGATCGCGACATCGGCCTGCGCGGCCGCGCTCGCCGCGGCATTCGCGTCGGTCCCGTCGAGATAGCTGACCGACGCGTTCGGCGCCTTCGCGCGAATCGCCGCGAGCGGCGCGGACTTGTACCAGGTCGCACAGCCGCCGAACAGCATGTCGGCCGGTTGCTGGCAGGACGTCACCGCATTGCCGTCGATCGCCGGCACCGCGCCCGAGCCGCCGCCCGACAGCACGCCCGCGTCCGCATGCCCGCCGATCACGACGACCGACTTCAGCGCGCCGGCCGCCAGCGGCAGCACCGGCTGCGCATCGCCCGGCGCGGCAGCGTTCTTCAGCAGTACCGCGGATTGCCGCGCAATCGCGAGCGCATCGGCGTTGCCGGCCGCTTCGTCGATCGCGCCGCCCGGTTTCGGCGGCGCGTCCATCACGCCGATGCGGATCAGCGTGCGCAGCTTGCGCTGCACCATGTCGTTCAGCCGCGCGGCCGACACGCTGCCGGCCTGCAGCGCGGCACGCAGCTTCGTGTTGAAGAACGAGCCGAGCGGCGCGTTGTTGTCGTCCGCCGCGCCCGGCTCCTCCTCGTCGAGCCCCGCCTGCACGGCCGCGACCGTCGAATGCGTCGCGCCCCAGTCCGACTGCACGACGCCTTTGAAGCCCCATTCGTTCTTCAGCACCGTGGTCAGCAGATACGGGTTCTCGCACGCATACACGCCGTTCAGCTTGTTGTACGAGCACATCACGTTGCCCGGCTGACCGTCCTTCACGCCGATCTCGAACGCGAGCAGTTCGGCCTCGCGCATGGTTCGCTCGTCGACGACCGAATCGATCGTCATCCGGTTGGTTTCCTGGTCGTTGAACGCGAAATGCTTGATCGTCGCGATCACCTTCTGCGCCTGCGTCGCCTGCGTGCGCGCGGCGCTCAGCGTGCCTGCCAGCACCGGATCCTCGCCCATGTATTCGAACGTGCGGCCGTTGCGCGGCTCGCGCGCGAGATTCACGCCGCCGCCGAGCCCTTCCGCGAAGCCGAGCGCGCGCAACTCGAGCGCGATGCGCGTGCCGTAGGTGCCGGCCAGCGCCGGGTCCCACGTCGCGGCGAGCGCGACCGGCGCGGGCAGCGCGGTCACGCGCGCGTTCTTCACGTTCACGCCGCCTGCCGAATCAGCGCTGCTGACGGCCGGAATGCCGAGCCGCGGCACGCCCGGGATGTAGCTCGCGCCGTTCAGCGCGTCGGCCGGGAACGGGCCGCCCATGTCGAGCGCGGGCATGCCCGTGCCGTGTACGAGCTGCAGTTTCTCGTCGGTCGTCAGTTGCGCGACGAGCGCGGCCGCGCGCTGGTCGGCCGTGGCATCGGGGTCGGCCGGGCCTGCGTGAATGTCGTCGCCGCCGCACGACGCGAGCAGCACCGTGAGCGCGCACGCCGACGCAATCGTCGAACACCGGAACAGCGAAGTTTTCATTGATCCTCCTGAATCGATCTGTTGTACTTGTCGCCAAACTCCAGCGTCCGAGTCTAAAAATCGACCGGTCACCATGCTTGACCGGCAGGAGCATGCGTTGACCTCTCGCAGCGGGGACAAACCCGAACGGCATGACGACAGGGAGACAGACATGGAGTTGCGACAGAAATCGGTATCCGTCCGGATCTACCGCTGGCTGTGCGAAGACGCGCGCGCGAACGGCATCGATCTCGCGCCGCTTTACGAGACGCTCGGCATCGGCCCGGCCGAGCTGGCGGACGACACGCGACGCGTCGCGGGCGACCGGCACGTCGCCGCGATGCGGCTGACGAGCGAATGGCCGCTGTCGTGGCATCGCCCGCCGCCGCAGGCCGTGCCGTGGCTCGTGCCGTTCCCGGAACTCGCGGGCGTCACGTGCAACGCGGCGACGCTGCGCGACGCGCTGCACGGCTACCTGCACTATCGCGAGCTGATCGGCAACGTCGACTGGGTCTTCGCGCACGACAACGGCGACGCGATCGCACTCGAGTACGTGAACGAAGGGGACGGTCGGCACGCGGGCAGCGCGTTCGCCAACCTCGCGATCCTTGCGGCGCTCGCGCGCCTGTACGATCCGCACGTGTACATCGACGACGCCGCATTCGCCGGCCGCGCGTTCGCGCCCGCCGCCGCGTTGCGCGACATGCTCGGCGCGCCGGTGTCGTTCGACGCCGCGCACAACCGCCTCGTGCTGCGCTCCACGCGCTTCGACACGCCGTTCGAGCGCTACAACGCGCCGCTCGCCGGCATCCAGCGTCACGCGGCCGACACCGCACGCGAGCGCGTGCGCGCCCGCTCGACGTTCGGCTCGTCGGTCGAGCAATGCGTACGCGACTGGCTGCGCACGTCCGACGAAGTCGACGTGCCGGCCGACACGCTGATGGAGCACGTGTGCACGCGCTTCGCGATGTCGCGCTGGACGCTGCGTCGGCGGCTGCATCGCGAAGCGGTCGGGTTTCACGCGCTCGTCGCACAGGCACGGCTCGGTGAAGCGCGCGACCTGCTGCTGAACACGCAACTGCCGATCGGCGAGATCGGCGTGCGGGTCGGCTTCCGCTCGACGAGCGCGTTCACGCGCTTCTTCACGCGCGAACTCGGCGCGGCGCCGAGCCGCTTCCGTGACGGACACGGCGATCGGTGGCGTTGACGGGCACTTTTTCTGAGACACTGGCGGCTTCGCATCCCGCCGCCCTGCCATGTCCTGGTTTCTGTATCTGATCGAATGCGCCGACGACAGCGTCTACACGGGCATCACGACCGACGTCGCCGCGCGCTTCGACGAGCACGCATCCGGCAAGGGCGCGCGCTACACGCGCTCGCGCAAGCCGCGTGCGGTGCTCGCGTCGTTTCCGCTACCCGACCGGTCGAGCGCGTCGCGCGCCGAATACTGGGTGAAGCGGCTCACGGCTGCGCAGAAGCGGGAACTGGCCGCCGGGGTGCGGACGCTGGAGTCGGTGCTGCCTGCCGTGGTGGCCGTCGATACGAGTGGTGATGCGGCCGGGTTGAAGAAGGTCGGTGCGCGCGGGCGGAAGAAGGCGAAGGCGGAGAACGTCGAGCGCGCGGCGAAGACTGCGAAGACGGAAAAAAGCACCGGAAAGGCAGGGAAAGCCGAGAAGGGAGACAAGTCCGGAAAGACCGCCAAGACCGGGCAGGCCGAGAAGCCGCCCAAGGCAACAAAAGCCACACCGGTCGCGAAGCGCACGAAGCCGGACAGCGATGCGGTCGCAAGAAAGACTGCATCGCGCGACACTCCGGTAAAAAAGGACAAGCCTGCCGTGCCCGCTTCGTCGAAAGGAAAAACATCGGCAGCCAGCGGCAAACCCGCCACGAGCGGACGCGAAGGCGCCGCGTCCGCATCGACCCGCCGCCCGTCTGCCACGAAAGCAACCAAAGCCGCCGAGGCCATTGCGGCCTCCGTTGCCCCTCGCCGCGCGAAGCGCACGAAGGACGCGCCGTCCACCGCCACGTCGCCAGCGTCCGTGCCCACCGCCGCACGCAAACACCCGCCGCGCACAAAACAAAACCGCGCGGCCTCCTGAGGAGACACGCGCGGTTTGCGTTTCGCACGAACCGGCCGTCGGCCGGTACGCCGCTTACTTCTTGTAGTTCGCTGCGCCGTCGGTGATTTCCTTGTGCGCGGCTTCGATGCCGGCCCAGCCTTCGACCTTCACCCACTTGCCCTTCTCGAGCGCCTTGTATTGCTCGAAGAAGTGCTTGATCTGGTCCTTCAGGTACTCGGGCACGTCATCGATCGACTTCAGGTTTGCCGTCATCGGGCAGACCTTGTCGTGCGGCACCGCGACCAGCTTCGCATCCACGCCCGACTCGTCGGTCATCTGCAGCATGCCGAGCACGCGCGAACGCACGATCGAGCCGGCCAGCAGCGGGAACGGCGTGATCACCAGCACGTCGACCGGATCGCCGTCGCCCGACAGCGTCTGCGGGATGTAGCCGTAGTTCACCGGATAGCGCATGCCCGTACCGATGAAGCGGTCGACGACGAGAAGGCCCAGTTCCTTGTCCGCCTCGTACTTCACCGGATCGCTTTGCGCCGGAATCTCGATGATCACGTTGAAATCTTGCGGCAGGTCCTTGCCGGCCGGAACATGATTGAAGCTCATGAGCACTCTCTGTAGGTCGATGGGAATTCGGGACAGGGCGCCGCGGCCGATGCATCGCCGCAGGCGTCCCGCAAAGGAATGCGCCATTATAGCCAATCGACCGGTGGCGTCCGGATGACGATCGGCCGATAATCGTTCCGGATGCCCGGCCGTCGAACCATTGGCCGCGTTATATGGAATCGGCGTCGGCGCTGAGGCGCCGTCGCCGGGCGATCGTGAAGTTTGGGGCTTGAGTAAGTGCTGAAGCGCTGACTCGGGTGACCGCGAAGCATGGGACCTGAGTAAGTGCTGAAGCGCCAACTCGGGTCGACCGCGAAGCATGGGACCTGAGTAAGCGCTGAAACGCGAACTCGGGTCGACCGCGAAGCATGGGACCTGAGTAAGCGCTGAAGCGCGAACTCGGGCCGACCGCGAAGCATGGGACCCGAGTAAGCGCTGAAGCGCTAACTCGGGTCGACAGGAGCTGGCATGGAAGAGGCGAAGCACTTCATCGCGGGCGAATGGACGTTGCCCGCACAACTGGAAACCATCGCGGTCGTCGATCCATCCGACGGCCAGCCATTCGCGTCGATCGCCCGCGGCACCGCGCCCGACATCGAGCGTGCGGTCGCCGCAGCCCGCGACGCATTCGCGGGCCCGTGGGGCGCCGCCAGCGCCGCCGAGCGCGGCCGCGTGCTGATGCGACTGTCGGCGCGCGTGGCTAATTCCCTCGAGGAACTCGCCGCGATCGAGGCGCGCGACACCGGCAAGCCGCTGAAACAGGCCCGCGCCGACGCAGCCGCGCTCGCGCGCTACTTCGAGTTCTACGCGGGCGCCGCCGACAAGCTGCACGGCGAAACCCTCCCCTATCAAGCGGGCTATACCGTGCTGACGGTGCGCGAGCCGCACGGCGTCACGGGCCACATCGTGCCGTGGAACTACCCGATGCAGATCTTCGGGCGCAGCGTCGGCGCCGCGCTCGCGGCCGGTAACGCCTGCGTCGTCAAGCCGGCCGAGGATGCGTGCCTGTCGTTGCTGCGCGTCGCCGAGCTGGCCGCCGAGGCCGGGCTGCCGGCCGGCGCGCTCAACATCGTCACCGGCTACGGCCATGAAGCGGGCGCCGCGCTCGCTCGTCATCCCGGCATCGACCACATCTCGTTCACGGGTTCGCCGGCCACCGGCAAGCTGGTCACGCAGATGGCGGCCGAGAACCACGTGCCCGTCACGCTCGAACTCGGCGGCAAGTCGCCGCAGATCGTGTTCGCCGATGCCGATCTCGAAGCGGCGCTGCCCGTGCTCGTGTCGGCGATCGTGCAGAACGGCGGGCAGACCTGCTCGGCCGGCAGCCGCGTGCTGATCGAGCGCGCGGTGTACGAGCCGCTCGTCGAGCGGCTCGCCACCGCATTCAACGGGCTGCGCGTCGGCCCGAGCCGCGCCGATCTCGACTGCGGCCCGCTGATCAACGCGAAGCAGCAGCAGCGCGTGTGGGATTTCCTGTCCGACGCGCAACACGACGGCATTCCGATGGCCGCGCATGGGCAGGTCGTCGCCGACGCGCCCGAAAGCGGCTTCTACCAGGCGCCCGCGCTGTTGCGCGACGTGCCGCCGTCGCACCGGCTCGCGCAGGAGGAAGTGTTCGGCCCCGTGCTCGCCGCGATGCGTTTCGTCGACGAAGACGAAGCCGTCGCGCTCGCGAACGGCACGCCGTACGGCCTCGTCGCGGGCATCTGGACGCGCGACGGCGCGCGCCAGATGCGTCTTGCGCGACGCCTGCGCGCAGGCCAGGTGTTCATCAACAACTATGGCGCGGGCGGCGGCGTCGAGCTGCCGTTCGGCGGCGTGGGCCACTCGGGGCATGGCCGCGAGAAAGGCTTCGAGGCACTGTACGGCTTCACCGCGCTGAAGACGATCGCGATCCGGCACGGCTGAACGCGCGGAAAACGGCAAGCGGCACGCGGCCGGCAGCGCCCGGCCGCATGCCGAAGCACGACGACACTCATATCCAGCAGAGGAGACACACCATGCGGTTGAGCGGCAAGACGGCAATCGTCACGGGCGGCGGCTCGGGGTTCGGCGAAGGCATCGCGAAGACGTATGCGCGCGAAGGCGCGAACGTCGTCGTCAACGACCTGAACGGCGCGGCAGCCGAGCGTGTCGCGAGCGAGATCGCGCTCGCGGGCGGCAAGGCGATCGCGGTGGCCGGCGACGTATCGAAAGAGGACGACTGGCATGCGCTGCTGCAGGCCGCGCTCGACGATTTCCATACGGTGCAGATCGTCGTGAACAACGCGGGCACCACGCACCGCAACAAGCCGGTGCTCGACGTGACGGAAGCCGAGTTCGACCGCGTGTACGCGGTCAACATGAAGAGCCTGTTCTGGTGCGTGCAGACCTTCGTGCCGTACTTCCGCGAACAGGGCGGCGGCGTGTTCGTGAACGTCGCGTCGACGGCCGGCGTGCGGCCGCGGCCGGGCCTCGTCTGGTACAACAGCACGAAGGGCGCGATGATCACCGCGAGCAAGTCGCTCGCGGCCGAACTCGGTGCCGACCGCATCCGCGTGAACTGCATCAACCCCGTGCTCGGCGAGACGGCGTTGATGACCGAATTCATGGGCTGCGAGGATACCCCCGAGAACCGCAGCCGCTTCCTCGCGACGATCCCGCTCGGCCGCTTCTCGACGCCGCAGGACATCGCGAACGCGGCGCTTTACCTCGCATCCGACGAAGCTGAATTCATCACGGGCGTCTGCCTCGAAGTCGACGGCGGGCGCTGCATCTAGCCGCACCGTGCTGTTCGCGCGCCGTGCCGGGTTTCACCGGCCGGCACGACATCCACGCATTGCTTCGCACGAAACCGGGCCTGGCGCCGATACGCCTGCCCCGGTCAATTACAAGGACAGGAGACAACATGGCAATATCGACGCAGTCGCTGCCGGGTTCGTCCGGCGCATTCGAGGAAGCAACCTACCGCAAGGTGTCGTGGCGGCTCGTGCCGCTCCTGCTGCTGTGCTACGTGGTCGCGTATCTCGACCGCGTGAACGTCGGCTTCGCGAAGCTGCAAATGGCGAGCGACCTGAACCTGAGCGACACCGTCTACGGGCTCGGCGCCGGGATCTTCTTCTTCGGCTATTTCCTGTTCGAAGTGCCGAGCAACATCATCCTGCACAAGGTCGGCGCGCGCGTGTGGATCGCGCGGATCATGGCGACGTGGGGCGTGATCTCGATCCTGACGATGTTCGTCACGACGCCCACGATGTTCTACGTGATGCGCTTCCTGCTCGGCGTCGCCGAAGCGGGCTTCTTCCCCGGCGTGATCCTCTACCTCACCTACTGGTATCCCGCGCACCGGCGCGGCCGGATGACGACGTTCTTCATGACGGCCGTCGCACTGTCCGGCGTAATCGGCGGGCCGCTCTCGGGCTTCATCCTGAAGGCGTTCGACGGCATGAGCGGCTGGCACGGCTGGCAATGGCTGTTCCTGCTCGAGGGGATCCCGTCGGTGCTGGTCGGCGTGGTCGTGTTCCTCAAGCTGGACGAGCGGATCGCGAAGGCGAACTGGCTGACCGACGACGAAAAGGCGCTGCTCACGCGCAACGTCGATGCGGAAGAAGCGACCAAGGAAGACCTGCCGCTCGGCGCCGTGATGTCGAGCCCGCGCGTGTGGCTGATGGCGCTGATCTACTTCTCGTTCGTGATGGGACTCTACGGCGTCGGCTTCTGGCTGCCGACGATCATCAAGGCCACCGGCGTAACCGACACGTTCATGATCGGCCTGCTGTCGGCGATTCCGTATGCAGCGGCGGTAGTCGCGATGATCCTGATCGCACGTAGCGCAGACAAGCACCGCGAACGCCGCTGGCACGTCGCGATTCCGGCCGCGATCGGCGCGCTCGGGCTCGTGCTGTCGGTGATCTGGGCGCACCAGACCGCGCTCGCGATGCTCGGCCTCACGCTCGCGACGATCGGCATCCTGACGACGCTGCCGCTGTTCTGGAGCCTGCCGACCGCATTCCTCGGCGGCACGGCAGCCGCGGCCGGCATCGCGATGATCAACTCGATCGGCAACCTCGCCGGCTTCCTGAGCCCGTACATGATGGGCTGGCTCAAGCAGGCAACGGGGGCCAACGATTCGGGCATGTACATGCTCGCCGGGTTCCTCGTGCTCGGCGGGCTGCTGGCGCTGTCGGTGCCGAAGCGGCTGGTCGACAAATGACGCAGGGCGCACGGGCGCCCGCCGGTTGATGACCGGCACCTGAAACGCCCCGCTGGCCGGAACCGCTCCGGTCGGCGGGGCGTTTCTGCTTCCACGCACGCCGCCCGGACGATGCGGTTCGGTGACTCGCCAATAGTGATGCCCTCCTCTTAAAATACTCCCCATTGATCCATTTATCATGGAACAATAAGGAACATTCTGAGCGCCACTGGCCGATCATGTTCCATACCGTCGAAGAGTCCGCCGCCCACCTGCGCCTCCACCCGAAGACCGTCCTGCGCTTCATCCGCGAGGGCAAGCTGCACGCCACGCGGGTCGGCCGTGCATACCGCATCCTCGACACCGACCTCGCCGCGTTCGCGCAAACGAAGCCGGCCGCGCCCGTGCCGCGTGCGGTGCGCGTCACCAGCATCGTCGACGTTCCGGACGCGTCGCAATCGCTGCACCAGTACCTGTCGCGGTCGCTGCAGGCGATGGCGTCCGGCCGCACGTCGTACGTCGACCCGGTGCGAATCGACGTCACGTTCGATCCCGCCGCGAACCTGGTCAAGATCATCGTCGCCGCGACGCCGGCCGACACGGCCGCGCTGATGTCGTCGCTCGACGCTTTGCTGCAGCAAAGCGGGACATGAGCGCGATCTTCAGGTCGCCCCGCCACGCCCGCGCGATTCGCGCGGCTTACGAAGCGGCACTGTCCCACTGGCCGGCCGGGCATCGGCGCGTCACGGTGCAGACACGCCATGGCGCAACGCACGTGATCGCCTGCGGCCCCGAGCACGCGCCACCGGTCGTGCTGATCCACGGCGCGCAGACGACAGCCGCAAGCTGGCAGCACTTCGCGTCCGAATGGTCGACGCACTTCCGGCTCTACGCGATCGACGTGATCGGTGAGGCAGGACCCAGCGCCCCGTCGCGACCATCGCTCGCGAGCGACGCGTATGCGCAATGGCTCGACGACGTGCTCGACGGCCTGGGCGTGTCGCGCGCCGCGTTCGTCGGCATCTCGCTGGGTGCGCGAACCGCGCTCGATTTCGCGTTGCGCCGGCAGGCGCGCGTCACGCGGCTTGCACTGCTCTGTCCGTCCGGCATCGGCAGGCAGAAGCCGTTTCTGTGGTGGGCGTTGCCGCTGTTGCTGTTCGGCGATGCCGGACGCGCGTGCGTACGACGGCGCGTGCTCGGCCGTCTGCCGCCCGCGTCGACGCCGGCCGAGCGCGACGCATTCGCGCTCATGCGCGCCGTGGATCGCGGCCTTCGGCCGCGCCTCGAAACGATCCCGGTGTTCGGCGACGGCGCGCTGCGCACGCTGTCCCCGCCGATGCTGGCGATCGTCGGCGGTCGCGACGTGATGCTCGATTCGCGCGATACGTGCGATCGCCTGACACGTCTCGTGCCGCACGCGCAGGTCCGGTTTCTACCCGATCAACACCACTTCATCCGCGGGCAGCGCGACACCGTGCTCGCATTTCTCATGTCGACGGAGCCAACCCGCATGCACCACCGAATCGTCCAGGCAGCCGGCCACCGTGTGCTGGTCCGCGATCCTGCCGCCAGCCTCGTCCAGCGCGAAAGCGATGCGCTCGACCTCGTCGCGCTCGCGCACGAGCATGAAGCCGACTGGATCGCGCTCCCCGCCGACGCGCTGCACGACGATTTCTACCGGCTCGACAGCGGGCTGGCGGGCGCGGTGCTGCAGAAGCTCGTCAACTACGGCGTCCGGCTCGGTGTGGTCGGTGATATCGACCGCTGGCTCGCGCGCAGCGAAGCGCTTCGCGCGCTCGTTCGCGAGTCCAATCGAGGCACATCGGTGTGGTTCGTCGCGAACGAGGACGACCTGCTGCGCAAGCTCGGCGCATAGCGCGGCCCGCAACGAACAACAACATGCTCGGAGGCTGAATGGCGTTCGGGGCAGATTGCGCGGCGCTGCGGGCTGCTGGCGCCATCGGCGCTAACACGACCGGTCGACAAGTAAGGCATATGCGTGAACACGGGCTGGCTCACAGCCCGTGTTCACGCCCACTCGCGCGACAACCGAGACGAATCGTACAGAATCCCCTGACGGTCAGCATTCTTCCACCGCCGGCCCCTACTTTCGATCGTCGCATCAATCAGAAAGATTTCGACGCGTACCATTCGAGTTGCCTTTTCATCGCCGCTTGGATGCAGTCCGCGTCACTCCCGCAGCGATTCCGCTCACCGAGCCAAGCGCTCTGCTGTCGCCGAATTTCGACTACATCGGCTGGATTCTGCCGCACTTCACGCAATGCCTGTCGATAAGAAAAATCAACGCTCTTGTCCAAACCCGCCAGGTCAAACGATCCGCAAATGACTCGCTCCGTTAGGAGCACCGCCTTTGCGCAAGCGAAAGTAGGTACTGGCTCCTCTTGCGGTTCTATCTTCTTGAGCACCAGAATTGTCTCATCGTACCAGCGCAACATCACACGGTTCCCGCTCATGATAAGCAGCCACGATCCGTAGCCACCTGAGTCTCCCTCATCGTAGACAGCATCAAGTGCGGCATTCCAACGCTCTTGTCCACAAAGCACACGTATCACTTCTATTTCTCGATTTCCAGGCAAACCTAGCCCAAAATCTTTTGACGGCGACCTCGAAGAACCTTCCCCGTAGCCACCGAGATTCATACTCAGGAAGTCGTCAAGATGGACGCGCTCGGCAGAAGTAGTCGGCGCTGCGCACCTCCCTTGTTCCGGCGAATTATGGGAAATTTCTGCATTATTGAAGGTGAAAATCCGCCACCGAAGCCTCGGATCATTCCATCCATAATGCATCGTACGTCCAGATGCCGTATCGACATGAACTTCAATCACCTTCCATTTCCCAACCAAAGCAAGAGGGAGACCCGCTGCGCTGGCCACAGGAATCAATAAAGCAGTAAAAATTACAATAAGCAATTTATACAAACCCCACCTCACATCAACAATCCGACGCACCAACCCAGAAATAAATTTCCGAGAAATTTCAAAAAAATCAACCGTCATCCCAACAAGTATAAGACCACTTACCCTAGCGCATCGAACCAGCTTCCAACATTGGAATCTGGCGACTAACCTTCACAACACTCCCACCGCGATCGACATAGGAAACGATGAATCCATGATCATTAACAACAACCCTCTTAATCGATGCAAAGGCCTCTACCCCCTTAGGCAAATTCAAATTAATTTCCCCAACGATGCGGGATTTCTTTGAAAAAATAGAATACATAGGAAGTGGATTCCTCTTGCTGAGCAGAACCACTCCTCGACTCACATCGTACGCCTCAACGAAAGGGAACGGCCCACCCAGCCCATTTCGCTCGCTATAAAAATAGGTTGCCGAACATTGCGTTCCACATGGAAACACTATAACAAATACTCCCGAATCAAAAGATACGATGTTCGGCCTACCTGGGAAATTTAATATTTCCCTCTCATCACCGCCTCGAAACATATAAATTCCGCAATCCATACGATCACTTGCATTTCGACATCTAACCTTGATTTTAGTGGAGCTTCCGCTGAACGCGATCACCTCATCCCCAACATCAGAAAGCGCACTACCAAAACAAAAAACAAAAACAAGACAACCAAGCACAATATAGCCAAAAATCCTCATCATCACCCTATACACTCACAAGGGACGTCAAATAATAGAGGCCCCGCGACATCCCATCTTGATTACCACACACAACAACAAACCCTCATCAATGTTAATAAAATTTCAAGTGGCCGGGCTCCTCAAAAAATCCCCACAAAATTCACAATAATCACCGATCGCGCTCAATCTATTTCATCAAAGAATCCAGATACGCCGAACGCTCCTTCAATTTTCGGGCAAAGCAATTATTTTTCGTCGTTTCATACGCCTGTGTCCCCGACTCAATTTCAGCAGCCTCCACACGGCAGTCTTTATCCATCAGTCTCCCCCACAGTCTTTGCGACTCAACAACAATCTCGGAATATTCAAGACCGATCAATACTTCGTTGGCGTATTGCTTTTTTATTCGTTTCAGAAGACTATTTTTGGAAAGCAAAACCTCTCGCTCCATTGCCTGCCTTGTCAGCCGCGAGCACTCGAAAATTTCTTGACTAGTATATGTGCGCATGCAATCCGGCTCGATCGCCCACCCCTCCTCACAAAATATGAGAAACACACATATCATCACAACAACGTATAAATTTATCCCGTGCATAGCAGTCAACGATTTTCCCTCAAATACCGTGCCCGCCGCCGACCCGGCTCATACTGATTAATAGCAGGAGTATTTTCGATATATTTAATCAACTCATCGATATTATTCCCCATACCTGCTTCCATCGGTTTAGGGCCCATCGTAAAACCCTGATAGACGAAGTCAACCAAGACATCTCTTATCAAGGGATGGAGCTGCCCCCAAGCAACCTTTCCAGATGCCCCAGCTGTCCAGCGATCATAATTCGCGACCGCCCTGGCCACATACTCCGGGTAGATCAAATTAAACAATTGAATTTGCTGATCCCAAGATATTTTCCCGATATCACCCTTATTAGACGCGACGAAATCTCGAGCCTTTGCCCCCCTCAGCCCCGCAGCCTTCGAGATTTTATTTACCTTTTCCTCCAGCAAGCCCACCGATATCAAATGAGAAGATATTTCTCGCCCTTCACGACTCCCCATATCGTAACCCCTGCCAAGAGTCACTCCAGATAGAGCATTTCCAGGCCAGTGCACAACCCTACTAAAATATAGAGACTCCTCAATATCATTGCCTTCCGCATCAAATGTCAGTTGCCCCGCCTTAATCTCCAGAGAGGGGTAGAATAAATTTCCCACAAATCCAATCGGATGAAAATGAAAAATAAGAGAATCCGAAGGGAGCGAGTTTATTTTTCCAACCACATCATCCCACCACATTAATCGCTCAATACGCGCCTTCTCTGCTTCCCATACGCTCTTCGATTCCGGCGGTATCAGCGAATCGTATGCATCCCATGCTTTCCTGTCGGCTTTCCATTCACAGGGATAGCGCAGAATGACGCGCGACAGTTGGCGGCTGGTATCGCGATCACGCTGCGCCGCTTTCAACTCCGCCAACGTCAGTTGTCCGTCGTGGTTGGCATCGAGCATCGCAAGCACTTCGCGCAGCGGAGCGTCAAGATCCGCATCCTTCAATCCCATCTGCCCGCGTTGAAATGCCTCCATTTGCCTGTAGTCGGCAAAGTAGCTGCCGTATGCCGCCGTGGTCGGCTCGGTCTCAATCAGGGAGAAATCCACCCACTCATGCGGAGAATGCAGAGAAATGCCGGTGTGTCCAACCTCACCTACCCATCCGATGGCGGTAGTGCCGCCACTGGTCAACTGCACTTGCCACCACGTATGGCCAGCCTCATCCAGAGCCAATGTCTTCGGTGCTTCAGCAGGATTTTGTTGGTCGGGGCGCGCTTGTTCCAACGCGAGCCGCGAAAAGTGGTGAGGGAGTGAGCCGGTCTTGGAACCCGTTGCGGCGAAGGTCAACGGAAAGCCCACCCAACCTTGCGCCAGGTCGGCAGTCAGCAACTTGCCTGACTTCATACCAACCAGCGAAGCATATGTGCCTTTTGCAATCCAGACCGACGCTTGACCAGTGGCTTCGGCCATCACGCCGCGGAAACGCGTCGCCCCGGATTTGCCAACTGTCCCCTGTCTAGGCACACGAATAATGTCTGCCGCAGTGTAGGCGGCACCATCGCCGTGACGGAATAGATCAGTTTCCCGCGCCCCTTTAGGTAGTTTGCTGGTGCGTTCGATCCATTGCACCGTACCCGTCGGTTTCACTTTGATATACAAAGCATCTGCGTGCGGATTTCCATCCAATGTGACGATTGTGTTGACCGGTAGCAAGCCAGCTTGTGGTGGCGCCAGCACAGCGTTGTGTAGTTGTGTACCCGGCGCAACTCTCAGCAGGGTTTTCTGCTCGAGCCTGGCCTGTACCGCCGCGGCGCGACTCTTATCCAGAAAGGAGCGCAGTTCCGGACCGGCGATGATCTCGTGATGCATCAGCTTGCGGGATTGCCCCGGGTCTTGGACCCGACGGTATTCACCCATATGACCCAGCAGTTCTCCAGCTTTGACTCCCGGCGGGCTGTCAGGTGTAACCACGACGTCGAAATCGTCAGGTGCCAGGCCTTGCGCCTGGAGCCCACTGGCCGCAACCCATCCGCTATGCGCGATGGCCGGTACCTCCGTCTGCGCGGTTGAGATAGGCACGATCGCTTTTTCGATGACGCGTTTGATCCTGACCCACTGCCTGGTCTTGTCGGTCTCGAGCACGGTAATACGTGCCCCGTGTGGAAGGATGCCGAGCGCTGGTGAACTTTTGGCAGCCGAAGGTTTCTCGCGCACACTCAGACCAATGACAGGCTGATCGGTAGTACCTTTCGCAACGACCTGCTGCTCCTTGGCGGCTTCCTTGACTCGATAGACCTTGGCCCGCCAGTAGCCTGGCCGCTTGACCGCGGTACCCAAGCGCTCGTAATCGTTGAAAGCACGCAGGTGCATGACCAAACAGAAGTAGGTCAGCGTGTTCCCCGCTGGATACTCCAGCGTATGCCGCGTCAGGACAAAGCCCGTACTAAAAGCAACCGATGCGGACTCGTTAGTCACCGGCCCTTTAGCCGGCCCCGGGACAGTCGGATAGTCGCGGTTGATGCGGTACGCAACGATTTCGCCCTTGGTCATGGCGCCAATACCGTCATCGAGAGACAGGACATTGGCCATCGCAGCTTCATAGTGAATACCGCCGTGCACGCCGGATGGTCCGAACACGTAGTAGCCACCAGTGGCCATACCAAGCGCGCCGTAGTAGACATCGGTGTCAACCACGTCCTTTCCAGCCTTGTCCTTGAATGGGTATTTGAATGCAGCCATGTGGTTCCGTACGCTCAGGCGTCGCCCGAGAAGGTTAGGTGAAATGCATCGTCGGGCGGATCGCCGAACGAGGACACACTGGACAAGGAGAAAGCCTGTCCCGCGCCACTACTGTTTTGCGTCATCGGGCCTTTTATGCGAATCGCCACACCGTCGAGTTCCACTCCGTGGTCGTCCAGCGTGATGGTGCCGCCCGGGCCGCGCAGCCGGAACACGTCGCCGGCCTGTAGCGCGATGACCTTGGTTCGCGTGGTCATGGTCTGTCCGGCCTCGACATCGATACGGCCCTGTACCTGCTGCTTCAGGTGTCCCCCAATGTCCACAGTGTGGTTGGCAGCCGTCTTGTCGCGGCGGCTATTGCCTACCTCTTCGGTGCGGTCTTTCGCGGTTGTGATGGTGTGATTGCGGCCGATGGTCAGAAAGTCGTCCTGGCCGATGTCGTGTCGGCGATCCCGCCCGATCGTGACCTGTTCGTCGTGCCCCACCGTCTCCTTGCGGTCGTTGCCGATCGCAATGGTCTCGTCGTGTTCGACCTGCTCGCTGCGGTCATGACCGACGAAGGTGGTTTCGTCGTGGTTGACGTGGATGTTCTGATCGCGCTGCGCGTGGACGTAGATCTCTTCCTGTCCTGCCTCGTCCTCGAAGCGCAGCTCGTTGAACCCTTCGCCCTTGTGCGTCTGACTCTTGATCGTCATCCGCGTCTTGTGCCGCGGCAGTTCGTACGGCGGTAGCTGCAAGCGGTTGTAGGTGCGACCAGTGATGACCGGTTGGTCCGGATCACCGTCGAAGAAGTCGACGATCACCTCTTGCCCAATGCGCGGGATCGCCATATGGCCCCACAGCGCGCCCGCCCAGTTCTGCGCGACGCGGATCCAGCAGGAGCTGTGCTCGTCGTGCCGGCCCTGACGATCCCACGGAAACTGCACCTTCACTCGGCCGTACTCGTCGGTGTAGATCTCTTCACCCTCCGGGCCCACAACCACCGCCGGCTGTGGGCCATCGATGCGCGGGTGCGGCAGCGGTTCAGCGCGCCATTCGGCATCGTCCGGCACCAGTACCGCTTCGTACCTGTAGTACGTGCCGTGTTGTGCGTCGGCGCTTTCTTCCGCCTGGCTGGTGTGTTGCTTGCCGTGATGCACCAGGCTCACCGGACGCCAGCTCCGGTTCATGTCCTCGCGCGGGTGGCCCGTGAGTGCGAAAGCAATGCCCGGCTGCAAGCGCGCGTCGTCACCGCTGACAAACGCCACGCGTGCATCGCGCCGGTGGCCACGCAGACGATCGTGAGTGAACGCCTTGCCGCTGGCTTCGTGTTTATATCGGCCCGGGTAGTCAAAGCGTGCGTAGCCTCGACCCTGATGATCTAGGTCCGTGCCGTCACGCGGGTACTCGTGGTTGAAGCGCGGATTCTTGAACGTGTAGTCGCGCTGTACCTGGCGCGCGGTGCGCACGCTCTCGGTGTAAGCGAAGGTCCGTAGGCTGGGTTGTGGCTGATCGCCGCCCGGCGTCGGGTTGTAGATCACCGGCTCGCCGTCAAGACGGCCGAAGATGAACAGCCGATCGCAGTGAATCAGCCGGTGCCGCTCTTTGCCGTGCTGGAACGCGTAGAAGAAGCCTTCCTCGCGCAAGATGCGTTCGACGAAGTCGTAGTCAGTATCACCAGCCTGCACGCAATACTCGCGGGCAAGGTGTTCGTTGGTGGCGCGTTGCTCGTAGTCCATCGTCAGGCCATGGGCCTTGAGAACGACGACTGCGATCTCGGTCACGCGCAGGGTCTGGAAGATCCGCCAGTCGGACGAGAGCTTGAGCCGTGCGAGGCGCGGCTCGACCACCGCCGAATAGCGAGTACGTCGAAAACCGGTATCGCCCTGAACGAACGACGAAACCGCGCCATGCACATAGCGCACGGGCTGGCCACCCTGCCAGATCGTGAGCAGGCCAATGCGATCCAGTATCTGACCAAAGTCGATGGCAGGATTGGCACTGGCCAGTTCGACCTCCAGGCGAAAGGTCTCGGACAACCCCTCATGCAGCGTGAACTCGACGACCTCGAATGACTCGTCGCCAGCAGTGAAGGTAAAACGCAGGTCGGATGACATCATCACAAGCATTCCTTACCGGTCCATGATCGAGCCGTCGATCGACACATGCACCGAGCGACCGGCGTATGCACTGGTCGCTCGGATCGCCCGAACTTAGGCTTCCTGCGGCTTGCGCCAGTCGTCCGAAGCCTCGGTACCGGCGATCGCATGAGTCCAGGTGATCTTGCGGTACGCCATCGAGACCTTCACCAATTGGGTGTACTCGGCCTTGCTGGGGTCCTGCGCGTGCGGCAGCGCGGTGTTGATATTGACGATCGTGGCGTCTTCCAGCTTGGTCGTGAAGAAATGCTCCTGCTTGCCTTCAGTAGAGGTGCGATACCACTTCACTTCCACTTCCGGGAGCGTCTCGCCCGCCGCCAGCGCCTGGTACAGCAGCGGCGTGGCCTTGTTCAGCGGTGCGGTGAAAGTGAACGGCTTGTGTACGCGCTGGCCCGACGGCTGGCCGCTCTGCGGATCGGTCGGCGTCGCGATCAGGTGTTCGATTTCCTGGACCAGGATCTGGTCTTCGTGGCCTTCCTGGTACACGTTGCCCACCGAGTCGGCGGTGAAGGCGCCCTGCGTGATGTTGCCCTGGGTCTTGCCCTGGATGCTGATATAGGCGGGAGTCGGCATTGGCTGCTTCCTTGAAGTTATTGTCGAAAAGGCCGGTTGGGCCTTGGCGCCGGAATGGCATGGGCTCTTTATGCAATAGCCGTGCCAATCCACACGCGTTGTCGCGCTATTCCTTCAGGATCAATGCGTTAGAGGTATTTGAGGGACATCCGCCAGATATCTGGCAACGCGAATCTCAAAAGAAATCGCATTTTTTGAGGGGAAATCGGGCCATTTTTGGCCCGATCAAAATCAACCCATTGAAAAGAAAGAGAATTTATCGGGCCATTTTTGGCTCGACCGGGCCAAAAATGGCCCGATTGCCCGAACAAGCGCAAATTCATTCAACGCACGGGGATGAAAAAAGCCCCGAAGGCCAAACGGCATTCAGGGCTTTTTGCGCTGGTTACGCGAGCCGCCTGCCGGCGCCCGAGTGATTCGCCTCAGACCACGGTGATCGCAAGCGCGCTTTCGCGATAATGCTTCGCAGCCTTGTCGGTTTCGCCGAGATGCTCGAACAGACGCGCGAGCGCGCGATGCGTACGCACCTTCAGCGCCTCGTTGTCGGCCAGCTTCAGTGCCGATTCGAGGAACGACTGCGCCTTGCCCCACAGTTGCTGCTGCTGGCACAGGCGGCCAAGCGCGAACAGCAGGTCGGCATCCTCCGGGTGATCCTTCTTCCACCCTTCCGCCTTCTGGATCAGCGGCAGCGCATCGGCGCCGGCCGTGTCCGGGTAACGGCGCAGCAGGCGGGCATCCCAGTTGTGCGCGAGCGCGTCCTCGACGATGCGCCGCGCTTCGTTGCGACGTTCGAGCGGCACGAGCAGATCGGCCGCCAGATCGGCGAGACGCGGCGACTGGCGCTCGACCGGCGACAGCGACTGCCACACCTCGAGCAGCGCGTCCGGGTCGTGCCGGCGTTCACGCAGCAGGTTTTCCGCGGCCTGCTGGCGCAGCCGCACGGCCGCGGCCGGATGCAGCGCCTCGCGCTTCTCGAGCGCCTTCGCGAGCTTCAGCACCTCGGCCCAATTCTTCAGCTGCTGCTGCGCACGCAGTGCGACCTGCTGCGCATGAATGCGCTTGCCGCCCGCCTGCAGGTCGGCCAGCGCGGCGAGCGCGCCGTCGGCATCGCGCGCATCCGCGCGCATGTCGGCCGCGGCGAGCAGCCGTGCATCCTGCCACTCAGGTGCGTCGACCCTCGACAGCCAGTCGTCGCGGCGCGTGTACTCGTGCATCCGGTGCGCGGCGGTGGCCGCGACGAGACTCGCCGCGCCCTGGTTCGCATCGACCGACAGCGCTTCACGCGCGGCCTTCTCCGCGCGCGAGAAGCGGCCTGCGTACAGGTTCGCGATCGCGTCGCGCAGCGATGCCTGCGCCTTCTCGTTGCGCGAACGCGCCCGATACGCGGCGACCCGCTGCGGCATGCGCCAGATGTTGCGCACGATGCGCAGCAGCGCATACACGACGATGAACAGCACGACGATGGCGATCACGAACAGGTTCAGCGACACGTCGATCCGGTACGGCGGATAGACGAGCAGCACCTGCCCCGCGTCGAAACGGCCGACGGTGGCGAGCGCAGCGGCGATCGCGAACAGGACCGCGAGCCAGACGATTCCTCGAAGCGTCATCGTTACCCCCGGCTCTTGAACTGCTGAACGGCGTTCAGGCTCGTGTTCAGGTTCGGCACCGCAACCGTCAGCGATGCGCCGTCAACCTGCTTGAGCAGATCCTCGACGGTCTGCGTGTCCTTCGATGCCTGGTCGAAATACTTCCCGAGCGACGCCTGCGCGGCGTGCAGGTCGGCCTTCATCGCGCTGTCGTTGCGCGCGAGCAGCGACAGGCGCGCGGTCAGCAGGCGCAGCTTCACGTTCTCGCGCACGAAGTAGCCTTGGTCGGGCGACGCGAGCATCGCGTCCGCATTGTCGATCCGGCGCACCTGCACGAGCCCTTTCAGCTGCTGGCCGAGGCCGGCCGAGAAGTCGTGCCACCACACCTTCCAGCGCGGCTCGCCGGCCACGGCCGACGACGCGGCGTCGGCCGGCGCGGCCTTCGGCGCTTCGTGCGGAACGATCGCCTCGCCGGACAGCGGCAGCGCGTCGATCTTCGCGATCGCGTCGTCGAGCTTGATCGCGAGACCCGTGAGGTCGGCCGCCGGTGCCGCCTTCAGCTTCTCGATGTCCAGCGCGAGCGCCTTGCGCACCGTGACGGCCTGCGCGCTCTGCGACGTTGCGAGGCGTGCGTCGGCGTTCTGCAGCGCGATCAGCGCAAGCTGCGTGTTGCCGGTCAGCTGAAGCTGCTGGCTCGCGCTCGACAGCATCTGGTCGACTTCTTCGAGCATCCACGCATCGCGGTTACGCGACAGGTCCTGGTATTGCTGCTGCAGCGCCTGCTGCGCGCTCTGTGCGTCGGCAAGCTTGCCGTCGAGCTGCGCGAGCTGCGTGTCGACCTGATGCGCGCTCGCGAGCGCCTGCTCGGTCTTCGTGCGCGTCTCGGCCGTCTGCACATCGAGCGCCTTCTGGCGCGCGACGAACGTGCCGTCGAGCCGGTCGATCTTGCGGTTCAGCGCGTAGCCGCCGACGCCCGCCGCGCAGCCGAGCACGACGACGACGAACCACAGCACCGCGCTGCCGCCGCGGCGCGCAGGCGGTTCGGACGCCATATAGGCGGGACGGGACGGCGGTGCGGATGCAGCGGCCGGCTGGGAAGCGACGCTTTTGGAATCGTTGGTATCTGTCATGCGTTTAGTCACCGGTGCGGCTGTCGCCGGTTGGACGGCCTCGTCGGCCATCGTTCGAAACGCGCGGACGATGCGCTCATCGCCCGCGCCGGTCAGCGTAATCCTATCAAAACCCAATGCACGCGCGGTCTGCTCGATCCGCGGATGCGGCGTCACGAGCGGCGCATGCTTCAGCGCGTCGATCTCGGCATCGTTCAGGTGCGACCGCGCGAGTTCGTGCAGGTTGCGCACGCCTTCCGAGCTCGTGACGAGCCACGCATGCGGTTCGCCGTGGAGCAGCGCATGCACGCGCTCCCACGCGCCGACGCGCGGCTCGGGCACGACGCGCCGGTACGCGGCGACGAGCGTGACGTCCGCACCGGCCTCGCGCAGTCGCTCGGCGAGCCATTCGCGCCCGCCGTCGCCGCGCACGATCAGCACGCGCTTGCCCGCCAGCGCCTGCACACCGCCAAACGCGGTCTCGATGCACGCGAACAGGCTTTCCGAATCGTAATGGGGTACGCCGCCGTCGGCCGGCGCCTGTGGCGCGATCACGCGATGCGCGGGTGCCGCGATACCGTGCCGCTCGAGCGCCGCGACGCTGCCGGGCCCGACCACGCCGACCGGCAGCGCGTTCGGCCAGATCGCGCCGTACTGCGCGAGGGCGCGGTCGATCGCGTTCGGCGACACGAAAATCACCAGCGCGTAGTCGGCGAGCGCCGCGAACGCCGCGTCGAGCGGTGCCGGATCGTCGACCGGCGCAATGTCGATCAACGGAAATTCGAGCACGTCGCAACCGGCCTCGGCCAGTTGCGACGCAAGCGCGCCGGACTGGCCGTCCGGGCGCGTCAGGACAGCGGTGAACGCGCGCGCGCCGCCCGCCATCAGGCGTCGCCCTTGCCGGCGGCCGGCGAGCCCGCGAGCAGCGCCTGGACGATGTCGAGCGCGCCTTGCGCCTCGAGTTCGTCGGACACGGCGCGGCCGAGCGCGAGCGCATCGGCGACAGTCACGACGGCCCCGCACTCCTCGGCCGTCAGCACGCGCTTGCCGTCGGTCGTCGACACGCGGCCCGTCAGGTACAGCTCGCCCGCGCGCCACACCGCGTGCGCGGCGAGCGGCACCTCGCAGCTGCCACCGAGCGCGCGCGACACCATCCGCTCGGCCTCGACCGCGAGCGCGGTCTGCGGGTCGTGCAGCGGCGCGAGCCACGCGGCGACGTCGCTGCGGTGCGATGCGATCTCGATGCCGAGCGCGCCCTGGCCCGCGGCGGGCGGGCTCGCGTCGACGTCGAGCAGCGCGCGGATCCGCGCTTCGAGGCCGAGGCGCTTCAGGCCGGCGGCCGCGAGGATGATCGCCGCGTAGTCGCCGCGATCGAGCTTCGACAGGCGCGTATCGAGGTTGCCGCGCAGCGGCAACACGTCCAGGTGCGGGTAGCGCGAGCGCAGCATCGCCTCGCGACGCAGGCTCGACGTACCGACCACGGCGCCGGCCGGCAGCGCGTCGAGCGACGCGTAGTCGTTCGACACGAATGCATCGCGCGGATCCTCGCGCTCCATGATCGCGGCAAGCGAGAAGCCGTCGGGCAATGCCATCGGCACGTCCTTCAGCGAATGCACGGCGAGATCGGCGCGGCCGTCGGCCAGCGCGGCCTCCAGTTCCTTCACGAACAGGCCCTTGCCGCCGACCTTCGACAGCGTGCGATCGAGAATCTGGTCGCCGCGCGTCGTCATCCCGAGGATTTTCACGTCACAAGCTGGATATAATTTGCGCAGCGCATCACGCACATGTTCGGCTTGCCACATCGCCAGGCGGCTTTCGCGCGAAGCAATCGTCAACGTCGTGGGCGACAGTGCCTGTTGCGGCCCGGCCGCAGGGGTCTCGGAATTCATTGCTGGAACATCGAAGGACGGGATTGAAGATCGAACAATGGTAGCACGCACGCCCCTGCCCGCCCGGGCCCGGAGCCTGCGCCCGGCCTGCCGCCGAGCGGGTCGCGGCGCCGATGTGCGGATGTGCCGCACGTAGCTGGTTGCTTGACCGCAGTTTCGCAGTTTCCGCAGTTCCTTTTGACTCGAGCTTTCCCAAGGAAACCCATCGTGAAGTCTTCCGGATCGGCGCGTACGGCGCGCCGCAATGCTGCCCTGTCCTCCTCCGACGCCTCGACGGACACCGTCGCCACCGCCGCGAACGGCCGTGCGAAAACGGCAACGAAACCGAAAGACCCGATACGTCAGACAAAACGCCCGGCGAAAGCCGCCGGCCCGGCGGCCCGCACCGCGGCCCGCACGGCCGGTGCGACGAAGTCCGGCACGCGCACGCGCGAAGACAAGGACGGCCCGCTGTTCGACGACATCCGCTTCCTCGGGCGCCTGCTCGGCGACGTCGTGCGCGAGCAGGAAGGCGACACCGTGTTCGATGTCGTCGAGACGATTCGCCAGACCGCGGTCAAGTTCCGCCGCGAGGACGACAGCGAAGCCGCGCAGACGCTCGAGAAGAAGCTGCGCAAGCTGACGCCGGAGCAGACGGTGAGCGTCGTGCGCGCGTTCAGCTATTTCTCGCATCTCGCGAACATCGCCGAAGACCGTCATCACAACCGCCGCCGCCGCATCCACGCGCTGGCCGGCTCGGCATCGCAGCCCGGCACGGTCGCGTACGCGCTCGAACAGCTGAAGACGACCGGCAACGCGTCGAAGCGCCTGCTGCAGCGCTTCTTCGACGATGCCCTGATCGTGCCGGTGCTGACCGCGCACCCGACCGAAGTGCAGCGCAAGAGCATCCTCGATGCGCAGCACGACATCGCGCGCCTGCTCGCCGAGCGCGACCAGGAGCTGACCGGCCGTGAGCGCCAGTACAACGAGTCGATGCTGCGCGCCCGCGTCACCACGCTGTGGCAGACGCGCATGCTGCGCGACGCGCGCCTGACGGTCGGCGACGAAATCGAGAACGCGCTGTCGTACTACCGCGCGACGTTCCTCGACGAACTGCCCGCGTTGTACGGCGACATCGAGGCCGCGCTCGCCGAGCACGGCCTGTCCGCGCGCGTACCGGCGTTCTTCCAGATGGGCAGCTGGATCGGCGGCGACCGCGACGGCAACCCGAACGTCACGGCCCCGACGCTCGACGAGGCGATCAACCGCCAGGCCGCGGTGATCCTCGAGCATTATCTGGAGCAGGTGCACAAGCTCGGCGCCGAGCTGTCGGTGTCGAACCTGCTCGTCGGCGCGAACGACGCCGTGAAGGCGCTCGCGGCAGCGTCCCCCGACCAGTCGCCGCACCGCGTCGACGAGCCGTATCGCCGCGCGCTGATCGGCATCTACACGCGCCTCGCCGCCAGCGCACGCGTGCGCCTCGGCGAAGGCACGGTGCCCGTGCGCAGCGCGGGCCGCGGCGCGCCGCCGGTGCGCGCGATCCCGTATGCGGATTCCGAAGCGTTCGTCGCCGACCTGAAGGTGCTGACCGCGTCGCTCGACGAACACCACGGCACGTCGCTCGCCGCGCCGCGCCTCGCGCCGCTCGTGCGCGCGGCCGAAGTGTTCGGCTTCCATCTCGCAAGCATCGACCTGCGCCAGAGCTCCGACGTCCACGAAGCCGTGGTCGCCGAACTGTTCGCGCGCGCGGGCGTCGAGGCCGACTACGCGGCGCTCGCGGAGGAAGACAAGCTGCGCGTGCTGCTCGCCGCGCTTGCCGATCCGCGTCCGCTGCGCTCGCCGTACTTCGAATACTCGGCGCTCGCGCAGAGCGAGCTCGGCGTGTTCGAGAAGGCGCGCGAAGTCCGCGCGCAATTCGGCGCACGCGCGGTACGCAACTACATCATTTCGCATACGGAAACCGTCAGCGACCTCGTCGAAGTGCTGCTGCTGCAGAAGGAGACGGGCCTGCTCGAAGGCGCGCTCGGCGTACCGGGCGGCGATGCGAAGAACAGCCTGATGGTGATCCCGCTGTTCGAGACGATTCCCGACCTGCGCGACGCCGCGCGCATCATGCGCGAATACTTCGCACTGCCGGGCATCGACGCGCTGATCGCGCACCAGGGCGCCGAGCAGGAAGTGATGCTCGGCTATTCGGACAGCAACAAGGACGGCGGCTTCCTCACGTCGAACTGGGAGCTGTATCGCGCAGAGCTCGCGCTCGTCGACCTGTTCCGCGACCGCAAGATCACGCTGCGCCTGTTCCACGGCCGCGGCGGCACGGTCGGCCGCGGCGGCGGTCCGACCTACCAGGCGATCCTGTCGCAGCCGCCGGGCACCGTGAACGGCCAGATCCGCCTGACCGAACAGGGCGAGGTGATCGCGAGCAAGTTCGCGAACCCGGAGATCGGCCGCCGCAACCTCGAGACGGTCGTCGCCGCGACGCTCGAGGCGACGCTCCTGCCGCAGAACAACGCGCCCGCGCAGCTGCCGGCGTTCGAGGCCGCGATGCAGACGCTGTCCGATTCGGCGATGGCCGCGTACCGCGCGCTCGTCTATGAAACCCCGGGCTTCACCGACTATTTCTTCTCGTCGACGCCGATCACCGAGATCGCCGAGCTGAACATCGGCAGCCGCCCGGCTTCGCGCAAGCTGCAGGATCCGAAGCAGCGCAAGATCGAGGACCTGCGCGCGATTCCGTGGGGCTTCTCGTGGGGCCAGTGCCGGCTGCTGCTGACCGGCTGGTACGGCTTCGGCAGCGCGGTGAGCGCGTATCTCGACGGCGCGCAGGACGACGCCGAACGCACGAAGCGCGTCGCGTTGCTGAAGAAGATGAACAAGACCTGGCCGTTCTTCGCGAACCTGCTGTCGAACATGGACATGGTGCTCGCGAAGACCGACCTCGCGGTCGCGTCGCGCTACGCGCAGCTCGTTTCCGATCGCAAGCTGCGCAAGCACGTGTTCGAGCGGATCGTCGCGGAATGGGAGCGCACGTCGCAGGCGCTGGCGGAAATCACCGGGCACGAAGGCCGCCTCGCGACCAACCCGCTGCTCGCGCGCTCGATCAAGAACCGCTTCCCGTATCTCGATCCGCTGAACCACCTGCAGGTCGAACTGATCAAGCGCCACCGCGCGGGCGACACGAACGCGCGGCTGCGCCGCGGGATTCACCTGACGATCAACGGGATCGCGGCCGGCCTGCGCAACACGGGCTGATCCGCATGCAGCGCGGTGTGATTCCGCGCCAACCGGCATCGTGAAAGCCGCGATACGCCACCGTGCCCACGGTGCGTATCGCGGCTTTTTTCATGCGCCGGCGAAACAGCAGCGGCACACTGTGCGCTCAGTGCGCGTCGATCAGCAGCGCGTCGTGTTCGAACGAACCGTCGGGCTGCACCGCGTAGTAGCCGCGCACCTCGTCCGGCGCATGCGCCCACAGCGCGCGAATGCCGGTGACGCTGTCGGCCGGCGTGCGGATGCGCGCGACCCACGTATCGAAATCGATCGGCAGCCGCCAGCGGCCGTGCACGTGCGCGTCGAAGCCGGCATCGCGGAACATCGCGAGCCATTCGTCCGCGCGGTAGTCGCGCACGTGCGACGCGTCGCGCAGCACTTCCGCGGCCTGCAGGTACGTGTCGAGGAGCGGATGGTCGTTGCCGGCGATGTCGATCATCAGCACGCGGCCGCCCGGTTTCAGCACGCGGCGCACCTCGGCGAGCGCCGCGCGCATGTCGTGCCAGTGGTGCGCGCTCATCCGGCTCACGACCCAGTCGAACGTCGCCGTCTCGAACGGCAGCTGCTCGGCCGGGCCCTGCTGCGTGCGAATGTTCGCGAGCCCGCGCTCGCGCGCGGCGGCATCGACGGTCGCGAGCATCTGCGCGGCGAGATCGTAGGCGACCACGTCGCGCACGTGCGGCGCGACCGCGAAGCTCGCATGGCCGGCGCCGCAGCCAAGATCGAGCACCGCGGCATCGGGCGTCGCGCGCACCGCGTCGGCGAGCGTCTGCAGATCGGCGCCCGTCGCGTGAACCGTGCTCGTCAGATAGGCGGCGGCCGTCGTGCCGAATGCGTCGGCGACCTGGTCGTGGTGTTTCATCGTTCGCTCCTTGGTACCGTTGCCGGTGCGACAGACGCCTCAGCGCCTGTTCCGGCCCCATGCAACGCGTTTTGTGGGACGCCCGCTGCCCTACCAGCGCGCGAGCCGCTACAATAGGCCTGCGTTTGTACCAGTACAAGTTAAGCGGTTATTCTGGTATTCGATACACCTGTCTGATCGTTGCCGCATCCCCGCTTCCATTTCGCCGTTTCCGCATGAACCACCCGTCCTCCGCCCCCGTCCTGCCGCTCGACGCCACGCCCGCCCGTGCGCTCGGCGAATTCATCCGTGCCCACCGCGAGCGGCTGTCGCCGCAGGCCGTCGGCCTGCCGCCCGGCCCGCGCCGCCGCACGCCGGGGCTGCGGCGCGAGGAAGTCGCGCAGCTGTGCGGCGTCAGCCCGACCTGGTACACGTGGATCGAACAGGGCCGCCCCGTGTCCGCGTCGGCCGACGCGCTCGCGCGGATCGCCGTCGCACTGCAGCTGTCGAAGGCCGAGCGCGCGTACCTGTTCGAACTGGCCGCGCAGCGCGACCCGGCCGAGCCCGACGTCGCGGGCGGCGACCTGCCGCCGACGCTCGCCGCGACCGTCGCGGCGATCGCGACCCCCGCGTACGTGCTCGACCGGCAATGGAACGCCCTCGCATGGAACGCGCCGGCCGCCGCATTGTTCTCCGGCTGGCTCGACGGCGAGCACGACCGCAACCTGCTGCGCTTCACGTTCATGTCGCCGGCCGCGCGCACGCTGATCGTCGACTGGGAAACCCGTGCGCGGCGGCTCGCGGCCGAATTCCGCGCCGATTCGATCCGTCACCTGACCGATGCGCCCACGCGCGCGCTGATCGACGCGCTGACCGCCGGCAGCGACGCCTTCGCGCAGTACTGGGCATCGCAGGACGTGTTCGAACGCGAAGGCGGCCTGCGCGAATTCGACCATCCGGCCGACGGCCGCCTCGTGTACCAGCAGATCACGCTGAAGCCCGCGCACCGCGAGGACCTGAAGCTGGTGGTGCTGGTGCGCGACTGAACGGGCCGGCCTGCGCCGGCCACGGCCGGCAGGCCCGCGAATGTTAGAATCGCGGGATCCCTCGGCGGCGCACGCCGCTCAATCTCCCTTCGAAGAATCGCCATGACGTCCCAACTGCACAAAAAGGGCGAGGCCTGGTCGGCCCGCTTCTCGGAACCGATGTCGGAGCTGGTCAAGCGCTACACGTCGTCGGTATTTTTCGACAAGCGCCTCGCGCTCGTCGACATCGCCGGCTCGCTCGCACACGCGAACATGCTCGCCGCGCAGAAGATCATCAGCGCCGACGACCTCGCCGCGATCGAACGCGGGATGGCGCAGATCAAGGGTGAAATCGAGCGCGGCGAATTCGAATGGCAGCTCGACCTGGAAGACGTCCACCTGAACATCGAAGCGCGCCTGACCGCGCTGATCGGCGACGCCGGCAAGCGCCTGCACACGGGCCGCTCGCGTAACGACCAGGTCGCGACCGACATCCGCCTGTGGCTGCGCGGCGAGATCGACCGCATCGGCGGCCTGCTGAGCGACCTGCGCGGCGCGCTGCTCGACCTCGCGGAACAGAACGCCGACACGATCATGCCGGGCTTCACGCACCTGCAGGTCGCGCAGCCCGTCACGTTCGGCCACCACCTGCTCGCGTACGTCGAGATGTTCTCGCGCGACGCGGAGCGCATGCGCGACTGCCGCACCCGCGTGAACCGCCTGCCGCTCGGCGCGGCCGCGCTCGCCGGTACGAGCTATCCGATCGATCGTCACGCCGTGGCGAAGACGCTCGGCTTCGACGGCATCTGCGCGAACTCGCTCGACGCGGTGTCCGATCGCGACTTCGCGATCGAATTCACGGCCGCCTCCGCGCTCGTGATGACGCACGTGTCGCGCTTCTCCGAAGAACTCGTGCTGTGGATGAGCCCGCGCGTCGGCTTCATCGACATCGCCGACCGCTTCTGCACCGGCAGCTCGATCATGCCGCAGAAGAAGAACCCGGACGTGCCTGAACTCGCACGCGGCAAGACGGGCCGCGTGAACGGCCACCTGATGGCGCTGCTGACGCTGATGAAGGGCCAGCCGCTCGCGTACAACAAGGACAACCAGGAAGACAAGGAACCGCTGTTCGACACGGTCGACACCGTCGCCGACACGCTGCGGATCTTCGCCGAGATGGTTGCCGGCATCACCGTGAAGCCGGACGCGATGCGCGCGGCCGCGCTGCAGGGCTTCTCGACCGCCACCGACCTCGCCGACTACCTCGTGAAACGCGGCCTGCCGTTCCGCGATGCGCACGAAGCCGTCGCGCACGCCGTGAAGATCTGCGACGACCGCGGCATCGATCTCGCCGACCTGACGCTCGACGAGATGAAGCAGGAGCTGCCGAACGTCGCGCACCTGATCAGCGAAGACGTGTTCGGCTACCTGACGCTCGAGGGTTCGGTCGCCAGCCGCAACCACCCGGGCGGCACCGCGCCCGACCAGGTGCGTGCGGCGGTCAAGGCTGCGCGCGCCGCGCTCGGCCAGTAAGCCCGCTGTTTCGGACGGACGCCTTCGGCGTCCGTTTTTCATTCGGGCGGCCGTCGCGCCGCCCGTCGCCTTCCCTGCTTCCCGAATGCCGCCGATGACCTTTTCCGCCGCGCTCTTCGACATGGACGGCCTGCTCGTCGATTCCGAGCGGACCATCATGAATACGTGGATCGACGTGTCGAACGCACACGGCGTCACGCTGACCACCACCGACTACCTGCAGATCGTCGGCCGCTCGTTCGCCGAGGGCCAGGTCATCCTGGCGCGGCTGATCGGCAACCCCGATACGTTCGACGCGGTGCGCACCCGCGTGCGCGAGCAGCTCGCGGCGCCCGAGCCGCATCCGAAGTTTCCGCTGAAACCCGGCGCGTTCGCGCTGCTCGACGCACTCGCGCAGGCCGGCATTCCGTGCGCGGTCGCGTCGTCGTCCGCGTGCGACGTGATCCGCGCACGGCTCGACGCGGTCGGCGTGCTGCCGTTCTTCCGCGCGATCGCGGGCGGTGACGAAGTCGCGCGCGGCAAGCCCGACCCGGCGGTCTACCGGCTCGCGGCCGAACGCCTCGGCGTGCCGGCACACGCATGCGTCGCATTCGAAGACAGCGACTTCGGCGCGCAGTCGGCCGCCGGTGCCGGTGCGTCGGTCGTCACCGTGCCCGACCTGAAGGCGCCGACGCCCGAAATCGTCGCGCTGAGCCTGCATGTGCTCGCCTCGCTCGACGATGCGGTCGCGCTCGTGCCGTCGTGGTTCGGCGGGCACGATACGCAGCGGCCCGCGTAGATCACCTGCGGCTCAATGCAAAACGGGCACCCGAGGGTGCCCGTTTTGCCGTATCGCCGTACAACCGGCGTCGCGCTTGCGCTTATTGGTTGCCGGCCGTTTCCGACAGCCGCTTCATCGTCGCGATGCGCGCACCGATCAGGTCGACGCGGCCCCCTTCGCCGACGAGCGGCGCCGTCGCATCGCGGAACCCGACCCACGCGCGCTGCGCGCGGACGAGCGTCGCGGCCGAATGCGCGGGCATCTTGCGGCGCAGCTTCTGGTAATAGCGGTTCAGGTCGAACAGCGCGTGCTCGCATGCGGCGTCCTGTTCGCACGGGCGCACGCGACGCACGGCCGGATCGCGCGGTGCGTTCGCCGGCTTGCCGTTCGGTTTGGCCGCGCTCGGGGCATCGCTCGCACTGCCCTGCGCGCCACTCGTCGCCGCGACCGGCACGGCGGCGGGCGGCGGCGCATAGCGATCCGCCGCGGCGCGCAGCGCCAGCGCGCGATCGCGCACGGGCTGCAGCTGCAGGTCGGCACTCGACATCGCGTACGACGTGCCGCGCGTCGTGTCATACACGGCCTTCAGCAGATGCACTTCGTCCTTGCGCCACGTGAGCCAATGGCGCTGGCTGTCCTGCCAGCCGCGCTTCGCGTCGGCCGGCGCATCCTTCAACAGGCGCTGATACGCGCCGTCCACCACGGCCTGCCACTGCTGCTGCGTTTCGCCCATGCACTGGATCTGGCCGGCCGGCGAAGACCGGTCGCGCCGCGCGAGGCATTGCCGCATCGCGACGTCGATCGGGTCGGCCGCCGCGACTTCCGCATGCGCGACACCCACGCCCGCCAGCCCGGCCGACCCTGCCGCCCAGACGACGAGCGCGGCCAGCGCCGCGCGCATCGCCTGGATTCGTCCGTGCGTCGCCATCAGTCGCGCACGCAGTCGACGAAGTACTCGACGCGGCCGTTCACCTCTTCCGCGACGAGGCCGTGGATGTCGGTGTGGAAGCCCGGGAAGCGCTCGTTGAAGTCGCGCGCGAACCGCAGGTAGTTCACGATCGTCTTGTTGAAGCGCTCGCCCGGGATCAGCAGCGGGATGCCCGGCGGGTACGGCGTGAGCAGGATGCTCGTCACGCGGCCTTCGAGCTCGTCGAGCGGCACGCGGTCGATCTTGCGGTGCGCGAGCTTCGCGAACGCGTCCGACGGCTTCATCGCCGGCTCCATGTCCGACAGGTACATCTCCGTCGTCAGGCGCGCGATGTCGTTCGCACGGTACACGTCGTGGATCTGCGCGCACAGGTCGCGCAGGCCGACGCGCTCGTAGCGCGGGTGCTGCGCGACGAATTCCGGCAGCACGCGCCACAGCGGCTGGTTGTTGTCGTAGTCGTCCTTGAACTGCTGCAGCTCGGTCACCATCGAGTTCCAGCGGCCCTTCGTGATGCCGATCGTGAACATGATGAAGAACGAGTACAGGCCGGTCTTCTCGACGATGATCCCGTGCTCGGCCAGGTACTTCGTGACGATCGCGGCCGGAATGCCGGTCTCGCCGAACTCGCCGTCGACGTCGAGCCCCGGCGTGATGATCGTCGCCTTGATCGGGTCGAGCATGTTGAAGCCTTCCGCCAGCGGGCCGAAGCCGTGCCAGTGGTCGTTCGGCTTCAGCATCCAGTCTTCGCGCGAACCGATGCCTTCTTCCGACAGGTTGTCCGGGCCCCACACGCTGAAGAACCAGTCGTCGCCGTATTCGGCGTCGACCTTGCGCATCGCGCGGCGGAAGTCGATCGCCTCGGCGATCGATTCCTCGACGAGCGCGGTGCCGCCCGGCGGCTCCATCATCGCGGCCGCGACGTCGCACGACGCGATGATCGCGTACTGCGGGCTCGTCGACGTGTGCATCAGGTACGCCTCGTTGAAGCGGTGCTTGTCGAACGTGCGGTTCTCCGAATCCTGCACGACGATCTGCGATGCCTGCGAGATGCCCGCGAGCAGCTTGTGCGTCGAGTGCGTCGCGAACACGAGCGCACCGGTGCGCGGACGGCCGTCGCCGATCGCGTGCATGTCGCGGTAGAAGTCGTGGAACGTCGCGTGCGGCAGCCACGCTTCGTCGAAGTGCAGCGTGTCGAGCAGGTCGCCGAGCAGATCCTTGATCATCTCGACGTTGTAGACGACGCCGTCGTACGTGCTCTGCGTGATCGTCAGGATGCGCGGCTTCATGTCCGGGTTCTCGCGCATCGCTTCGCGCGCGAACGGGTTCGCCTCGATCTTCTTGCGGATGTTCTCCGGCTTGAATTCGTCGCGCGGGATCGGCCCGATGATGCCGAAGTGGTTGCGCGTCGGCGTCAGGAACACCGGGATCGCGCCCGTCATCGTGATCGCGTGCAGGATCGACTTGTGGCAGTTGCGGTCGACCAGCACGATGTCGCCCGGTGCAACCGTCGCGTGCCAGACGATCTTGTTCGACGTCGACGTGCCGTTGGTCACGAAGAACAGGTGGTCCGCGCTGAAGATGCGCGCCGCGTTGCGCTCGGACGCCGCGACCGGGCCCGTGTGGTCGAGCAGCTGGCCGAGTTCGTCCACCGCGTTGCAGACGTCCGCGCGCAGCATGTTCTCGCCGAAGAACTGGTGGAACATCTGGCCGAGCGGGTTCTTCAGGAACGCGACGCCGCCCGAGTGGCCCGGGCAGTGCCACGAGTACGAGCCTTCGTCCGCGTACTTGACGAGTTCCTTGAAGAACGGCGGCGCGAGCGAGTCGAGATAGACCTTCGCCTCGCGGATGATGTGGCGCGCGACGAACTCCGGCGTGTCCTCGAACATGTGGATGAAGCCGTGCAGCTCGCGCAGGATGTCGTTCGGCAGGTGGCGCGACGTGCGCGTCTCGCCGTACAGGAAGATCGGGATGTCCGCGTTGCGGCGGCGCACTTCGGTGACGAACGCGCGCAGCTCGATGATCGCGGTCGCGAGCTCGGGCAGTTCGCCGTCCGGGCCGGTCTCGCCGAGCATGAGTTCGTCGTCGTCGATCGACAGGATGAAGCACGACGCACGGCTCGATTGCTGCGCGAACGACGTCAGATCACCGTAGCTCGTGAGACCGAGGACTTCGACGCCCTCCTTCTCGATCGCTTCGGCCAACGCCCGGATGCCGGAGCCCGAGATGTTCTCGGAGCGGAAATCTTCGTCGATGATGACGACGGGGAAACGAAACTTCATGGGCGATTCTCCAAAAAGAACGACCGCGGCGCGTCACGCGCAGCGGTCACCCGGAAACTGGTGAGACGTTATGCAACCAGATCAGGTTTTCGGCAGCGTGACACCGCGCTGCCCCTGATACTTGCCGCCGCGATCCGCGTACGACACGTCGCACACTTCGTCGCTCTCGAAGAAGAGCACCTGCGCGACGCCTTCGTTCGCGTAGATCTTCGCGGGCAGCGGCGTGGTGTTCGAGAATTCCAGCGTGACGTAGCCTTCCCACTCGGGTTCGAACGGCGTCACGTTGACGATGATCCCGCAGCGCGCATAGGTCGACTTGCCGAGGCAGACCGTCAGCACGGTGCGCGGGATGCGGAAATATTCGACGGTGCGGGCCAGCGCGAACGAGTTCGGCGGGATGATGCACACGTCGCCCTTGAAATCGACAAACGAACCCTCGTCGAAGTTCTTCGGATCGACGATCGTCGAGTTGATGTTCGTGAAGATCTTGAATTCGTCTGCACAGCGGATGTCGTAGCCGTAGCTCGACGTGCCGTAGCTGACGATCCGGCGACCGTCCTCGGACGCGCGGACCTGATCGGGCACGAACGGCTCGATCATCTTGTGCTCTTCGGCCATGCGCCGAATCCACTTGTCGGACTTGATGCTCATATCAGGGCGCCTGGAAACGCTGCGTGACAGTCGGTGAGGGCCAGACCCGCGAGGCGGCGGCCAGGAAAGGCGCACATTTTACGCGATCATCGACCGGCGCACGCGGCGCCCGTCAACGGATCACGCCGCAAGCGAGCGCGGGCCCCGCGCCATGCTGCGGAAACGCGGGATCGCTCGCTTCGCGGTGCACCAGCGCCGCGCGGTTCATCGCCGAGCGCACGCCATCGAGGGCCAGATCGGGCGCGACGATGAAGCCGGCCGCGACGCCGTTCGCGTCCGCGTGGATGTTGCCGAGATCGCCGGCGACGCGGGCGCCCGCGCGCAGCCGGTCGGCGGCCGGCGCGAACACCTGGCCGGCGCTCGAGCCGTCGCCCGCGTTGCAGTCGCCGCGTTCGTGTACCTGTAAAGCGTGATCGCTGTTCGGTGGCAGGCCGGCCAGGTTGTAGGTAACCTGCACGCCGTCCGGACGCTCGACGAAGGTCACCGCGCCACGCGCTTGCGAGCCGACCGTCGGCTGCAGTTGTGCGTCGGCCCGTTTTTCGTGCGACGAGGAAAAGGAGGTGCAGCCGGCCAGCAGGCCCAGCGCGGCGGTGGCCAGCAGCGCGCACCGCACGCGGCCGGCGCGCACGCCGTGATGTCGTTGTTTCATTCGATCCTCATGCCGGCTGGCGGCCGTTTGACACGACGGCCGCGCCGGGCGGGTAAAGGGACCCGGGAAAAGTCGCCATGATACCGCGCCTCGCGGCGCCGTAAACAGCGTGAGGCCCCGCCCCGCAAGGGTTTTACGTATTTTGAACAACGATCGACGGGAACTTCGACGTCATGTCGCGCGATCGCTCGGCAATTGCCAGCGCGACCCCGCGCGCGATCTCGCGGTAGCGGCGCGCCAGCGCGCCGTCCGGATCCGCCACGACCGTCGGCGTGCCGCTGTCGGCGCGCTCGCGGATCGCGATGTCCAGCGGCAGGCTGCCGAGCACGTTCACGCCGTAATCCTTCGCCATCCGCTCGGCCCCGCCGGCGCCGAAGATGTGCTCTTCGTGGCCGCAGTTCGAGCAGATATGGATGCTCATGTTTTCGACGATGCCGAGGATCGGAATCCCGACCTTCTCGAACATCTTCAGGCCCTTCTTCGCGTCGAGCAGCGCGATGTCCTGCGGCGTCGTGACGATCACCGCGCCCGTGACCGGCACGCGCTGCGCGAGCGTCAGCTGGATGTCGCCGGTGCCGGGCGGCATGTCGACGATCAGGTAGTCGAGCTCGCGCCAGTTGGTCTGGCGCAGCAGTTGCTCGAGCGCGGAGGTCGCCATCGGGCCGCGCCACACCATCGGGTTGTCTTCCTCGATCAGGAAGCCGATCGAGTTTGCCTGCAGCCCGTGGCCGACGAGCGGGTTCATCGACTGGTTGTCGGGCGACTCGGGACGCTGGCCGTGGATGCCGAGCATCGTCGGCAGCGACGGACCGTAGATGTCGGCGTCGAGGATGCCGACCGACGCGCCTTCCGCGGCAAGCGCGAGCGCGAGGTTGACGGCCGTCGTGCTCTTGCCGACACCGCCCTTGCCCGACGCGACCGCCACGATGTTTTTCACGTTCGGCAGCAGTTTCACGCCACGTTGCACCGTGTGCGCGACGATCTCCTGCGACACGGCGATGCGCGCATCGCGCACGCCGGCCACGGCCTGCAGCGCTGCGGTGACGCGTGCGCGCACGTCGTCGTGCTGGCTGCGCGCGGGATAACCGAGCACCACGTCGAGCACCACGACGTCGCCGTCGATCGCGACGTTGCGCACGCCCTTGTTCGCCGCATACGGGCGGCCGGTATTGGGGTCGACGACAGCCGCCAAAGCGGCGTCGACTTGTGCCCGGTCAATGCTCATCGAAACTCCGTGAAAACGTTTTTCTCGCGCGCAAACGTCAAAAAATATCAAATTACGCTGCGAAAATCGGGAAAAGTGAAAGAATCTGTTGCACGCCATTGCGCGAACGCGCGACCCGGCGCACTCTTCGCGTGCGGCATGCTATAGGGCCAAATCGGCCACTTACCGCCTATATTGTAGAGGCTGACGCGTCGCACTGTCCCAACAGCCACGCTGACGGACAGGGCATGCGGCCACCTCGGCGGCTGCCGCGAGCGCTGGCCTGCCCTCCTTTTTCGGGCGGCCCGCGCAGGGAGCCGTAACTGTTGTTGTCGTCGTTGTCGACTCGTTCAACCAAGAGAGGAATCCAAGATGAACATGAAAATCGCGACCCGCTTGTCCGTCTTCGCATTGGCCGGCGCACTGCTGGCAGGCTGCGCCACGCAGCAAGGCAACAACGCGGCCGTCGGTACCGGCACGGGTGCGGCGCTGGGCGCAGGCATCGGCGCGCTGGCAGGTGGCGGCAAGGGCGCGGCGATCGGCGCAGGCGTGGGCGCACTGGTCGGCGGCGTGACGGGTTACAACTGGCAGGCGATCAAGAACAAGCTCGCACCGTCGGCAGCGCAGACGGGCACGCAAGTGACCGAGCAGCCGGACGGCTCGCTGAAGCTGAACGTGCCGAGCTCGGTGACGTTCGCGACGAACCAGTACGCGATCACGCCGGCCTTCACGCCGCTGCTGAACGACCTGGCGACGACGCTGAACCAGAACCCGCAAGTGACGGCATCGATCGTCGGCTACACGGACAGCACCGGCTCGGCCCAGCTGAACCAGACGCTGTCGCAAAACCGCGCGCAAAGCGTCGTGAACGCACTGGCACAGCGCGGCGTGAACGGCGGCCGCCTGTCGGCGCAAGGCATGGGCGCATCGAACCCGATCGCGGACAACGCGACCGAAGCCGGCCGCGCACAGAACCGCCGCGTCGAAATCTACCTGCGCGCAGCACAGGCGCAGTAAGCGCACGACGAGGAGAAGGCGCGGGCCCGCCGCTCGCGCCGCCCCGCCGGGCAAGGCTTCCGGCGGAGCCGGTAACAAATCGAAAAAATTTTCGAACTTCTGTCGCGGGCCGCGGTCAGTATTTACGGTACGCGGCTGGTGTTGCCGGCGCGTCACCATTCTCCTCTTGTCGTTGTTGCTCCGGGGCCGTATCCGCCCCGGTTTTTTTTGCCCGCAGAATTTGTGCTGCATCGCAGCACATCACCGTCGGGCACGCCGCTTGCGCGGCCCCGCCCGTTTCGGCGCCCGTTCGAGCGCGCCTGCCCGCGTCGCTGACGCGCGCCCCTGCTAGAATCGCAGTTTCCCGTCGTTTTTCCGCCGTCCTCTACAGACCCTATGTCCGCATCCGACCTCACTTCCGTGCAGGCTGCGGCGCCGCAAGGTGGCCGCCAGATTCTCGTTACGTCCGCACTGCCCTATGCCAACGGGCAGATCCACATCGGCCACATGGTCGAGTACATCCAGACCGACATCTGGGTGCGGACGCTGCGAATGCATGGCCATGAGGTCTACTACATCGGTGCCGACGACACGCACGGCACGCCGATCATGCTGCGCGCGGAGAAGGAAGGCCTGACCCCGAAGCAGCTGATCGATCGCGTGTGGGCCGAACACAAGCGCGACTTCGACAGCTTCGGCGTGTCGTTCGACAACTTCTACTCGACCGATTCGGACGAGAACCGCGTGCTGAGCGAGAAGATCTACGTCGCGCTGCAGGAAGCCGGCTTCATCGCCGAGCGCGAGATCGAGCAGGCCTACGATCCCGTCAAGGAAATGTTCCTGCCGGATCGCTTCATCAAGGGCGAGTGCCCGAAGTGCCACGCGAAGGACCAGTACGGCGACAACTGCGAAGTGTGCGGCTCGACCTACCTGCCGACCGAACTGCTGAACCCGTATTCGGTCGTGTCGGGCGCGACGCCGGTGCGCAAGACGTCGAAGCACTACTTCTTCCGCCTGTCCGATCCGCGCTGCGAAACGTTCCTGCGCGAATGGGTGAGCGGCCTCGCGCAGCCCGAAGCGACCAACAAGATGCGCGAATGGCTCGGCGACGCCGGCGAAGCCAAGCTCGCCGACTGGGACATCTCGCGTGACGCGCCGTACTTCGGCTTCGAGATCCCGGGCGCGCCCGGCAAGTATTTCTACGTGTGGCTCGACGCGCCGGTCGGCTACTACGCGAGCTTCAAGAACCTGTGCGACCGTAACGGCATCGACTTCGATGCGTGGGTCCGCCCGGGCTCGACCACCGAGCAGTATCACTTCATCGGCAAGGACATCCTGTACTTCCACACGCTGTTCTGGCCGGCGATGCTCGAGTTCTCGGGCCACCGCACGCCGACCAACGTGTTCGCGCACGGCTTCCTGACGGTCGACGGCGCGAAGATGTCGAAGTCGCGCGGCACGTTCATCACCGCGCAGAGCTACATCGACACGGGCCTGAACCCAGAATGGCTGCGCTACTACTTCGCCGCGAAGCTGAACGCGACGATGGAAGACATCGACCTGAACCTCGACGACTTCCAGGCGCGCGTGAACAGCGACCTCGTCGGCAAGTACGTGAACATCGCGAGCCGCGCGGCAGGCTTCCTGATCAAGCGCTTCGACGGCCGCGTGCAGGACAGCGCGATGAACCATCCGCTCGTCGCGAAGCTGCGCGATGCGATTCCGCAGATCGCCGCGCACTACGAAGCACGCGAGTACGGCCGCGCGCTGCGCCACACGATGGAGCTCGCGGACGAAGTGAACGCGTACGTCGACGGCGCGAAGCCGTGGGATCTCGCGAAGGATCCGGCCAACGCAGTCGCGCTGCACGAAACCTGCAGCGTGAGCCTCGAGTCGTTCCGCCTGCTGTCGCTCGCGCTGAAGCCGGTGATGCCGCGTGTGGCCGAAGCCGTCGAATCGTTCTTCGGGATCGCGCCGCTCGCCTGGGCCGATGCCGTGAAGCCGCTGTCGTCGGCACAGCCGATCAAGGCGTACCAGCACCTGATGACGCGTGTCGATCCGAAGCAGATCGAAGCGCTGCTCGCCGCGAACCGCGATTCGCTGCAGGCCGAAGCCACCGGCGCGGCCGCCGCGAGCGCGAATGCCGCGAAGGATGCGAAGAACAACGCGAAGGCGAATGCGAAGCAGGCGGTCGTGAACGGCGCGGACGATGCCCCGATCTCGATCGACGATTTCGCGAAGATCGACCTGCGCATCGCGAAGATCGTCGCGTGCCAGGCCGTCGAGGGCTCGGACAAGCTGCTGCAGCTCACGCTCGACGTCGGCGAGGAAAAGACCCGCAACGTGTTCTCGGGCATCAAGTCCGCGTACCAGCCCGAGCAGCTCGTCGGCAAGCTGACCGTGATGGTCGCGAACCTCGCGCCGCGCAAGATGAAGTTCGGCCTGTCCGAAGGGATGGTGCTTGCCGCGTCGGCCACCGACGAGAAGGCGGAACCGGGCCTCTACATCCTCGAGCCGCACAGCGGCGCGAAGCCCGGCATGCGCGTGAAGTAAGCCGCACGCCCTGCCGCTTGCGAAAAAAAAGCCCCGCACGATCCGTGCGGGGCTTTTTTCATGGCTGCTCGGCGCGCCGCGCGCGCGCGGCGTCACTGCCGAACCAGCGATCGAAGCGCCGCGTGTAGTTCAGGTCGACACCCTGGAACGTGCCGCCGTACGCGGACACCGACCAGAAGCGCGTCAGGTTGATCGTCGCCTTGAACGCGTTGGCCGCCGATTGCAGCCCCTGCTCGAAGCCGAGCACGAACCGCTCGTTGATCGCCTTCGACACCAGCACGACCTGCGGATCGGTCAGGCCGACTTCGCTGCGGCCGACCGAGACCTCGTCGAGGCCGAAGGTCTGCGCGACGCGCTTGCCGGTCACGCTGCCGAGCAGCCCGAGCGCCGCCGTCATCGCCCCCTGCTGGCCCACGTTGTTGCCCTGGTCGGTGCCGTGCCCGAACAGCAGCCACGACAGCTTTTCGTTGTCCGTGACGTTCGGCTCCGACACGAGCTTGACCGTCAGCGACTGGATCGTGCCCGTCACCTGCACGCCGGCCTCGACCTCCTGGTTGCGCCGCATCGCGAGGATGTTGACGCCCGGGTTCGACACGGGGCCGTTGAACGTGAAGAAGCCGTTCTCGATCGCGAGCTTGCGGCCGAACGACGTGTACGTCGATCCTTCGGTCACGCGCACGTTGCCGACCGCGCGCAGCGGCACGCCCGGCGCGCTCATCACGGTGATCGTGCCGCGCAGCCCGAGATCCGCGCCGTGGCCCTTGAAGCGGAAGTTGTTGCCGAGGCCGATGTCGATGTTCGCGCGCGGCGCGAGCGACGGCGCCGGCTTGTCCTCGGCCGGCTTCGGCTTCGCGACCGCGGTGCCGGTCGGCGTCTCGCCGCGCACCGTGCCGCCCGGCTGCACGATCACGACGTCGTCCGACAGGTGCGGCGCCGATTCCTCGGGCAGGTCGAACAATGCACGGTCGACGACGAACTTGCCGTCGATCGACAGCGCGCCGCGTGGCCCGTCGTTCGCGACGGTTGCCTTGCCCGACAGCGACAGTTTGCGGTCCGGCGCCGCGAACAGTTCGAGCTTGTCGGCGACGATGCTCGCGGTCAGGTCGGGCGCCTCGCCGTCGAGGCGCACACGGCCAAGCGCGCGCAGCGTGCCGTCGCCGCCGTGAAATTCGACCTGCTGGAATTCGACGAGGTTGTCCGACAGCTTGATGCGCACGATACCGTCCTTCAACTGCACGCCCTGGTCGATGAGCGTCGCGGACAAATCGTCGCCCGTCAGCATCCCCGACAGGTTCGGCTTCACCGGCGTGCCCGCGACCGTCAGCTTCAGCGCCGCGCGCCCGCCGAGCAGGTAGCTCGGCCCGAACAGGTTGCCGGTCGTCTTCAGCGCCGGGATGTCGGCGTCGATGCGGCCCGACAGCGGGCCATCGTTGACCACACCGAACATGCCGTCGCGCAGCGCGAACGGCACGACGACGTTCGCGTCGAGCGTGCCGATCCGGTTCGCCTTCGCGAGCGCCGTCACGTTGAGCCGGTTGCCTGGTGTAAAGCTCGCGCGCGCCGCCAGGTCGGTCAGCCCCAGCGATGCGATGCCGCGCCCGCTCTCGATCGTCACGTCGCCGCCGCGACGCTTCACCTGCACGTAGCCCGTCGCGTTCGCGCCGAGCGAGAAATCCCAGTCGGCATCGAGCACGACGTCGGTCCGCACCGGCGGCCGCTGGCCCGTCAGCTCCTGGCGGACCTCGAGGAAACGTGCGACTGACGCGCCGCTCACGGAGCCCGCCGAGCGCATCTGGCCGTGATCGAACACGAACGACTTCAGATCGATCGCCGCGCCTTCGAGCGTGAGCCGCGTCGCGCCGAGCGTCACGCGGCCGGCGCCGGCCGATACGGTCAGCGGCGACTGCAGCGCAATGGCCGGCGTGCCGCGGTTCGCAAGACGCGTCACCGTGCCGTCCCAGCGCATCCCGTCGCGGTTCTCGACCACGCCGCCGTTCGCCGCGAGCGTCAGGTCGATCACGCGGCCGTCGGCCATCCCGAGCGCCGACGCGTCGAGCGTGTGCTTCGCGCGCGTGCCGTCGAGGTTCGCGCGCAGCGACTTCAGCTTCAGCGAGCCGAGCGCGATGTCGGACGCGTCGGCTGTGAACACGAGCGCGCCGTGCGCGCCGTCGCGGATGTCCGCACGCCCCTGCGCGGTACCGATCCGGTTCGAGCCGACGACGACGTGCTCGGCCTTGTAGGTGGCCGTCACGTTCGGATGCGCGAAGCTGCCGGTCAGGTCGCCCTGCGCCTGCACGAGCCCTTCCACGCCGAAACCGAGCCGGTCGAGCTGCGGCGCGTCGACGACGAAGCGCAGCCGGTCGCCGGGCGCGCCGAAGCTGCCGCGCAGGTCGACGTGGTTACCCGCGATCGACAGGTTCGCGTTGCTCGGCAGAATGCGCGAGCCGGCGAGCTGCACGACCCCGGCGCCGGTCAGCGGCACGCCGTCGTACAGGCTGTCGCCGAGCTTGAAGGTCGCCTTCGTCGATACCTGCGGCGCGAACGCGCCCGACGCCGTCAGCGTGCCGGACACGCGCGTCTCGCCGCGCTGGGCCGGCGCCTTCGCGACCTTGGCGGGCGCCTTGCCGCCCCCCGCCTTCGGCGCGCTCATCGCGGCGAGCAGCAGCGGATCGAATGCGGTCAGCGTCGCCTTCGCGTCGTAGCTCGAATGCGCATCATGGCGGAACACGCCCGTCAGGTCGATCCGGCCCTTGCCCGCCGTCACGCGCGCGTCGGTCAGCACGGTCTGCTGCGGCGTCAGCGCGACCTTCGCGCGTGCGCCGAGCGCGAGCTTCGGGTCGTTCAGGTTGAAGTCGACGGTCGTCACGTCGCCCGCGAGCGTCACGCCGAGCGGGCCACCCAGGCGCATCGGCCGCAGCTCGGCGACGAACGCGTTCAGGTCGAGGTTCGCGACCTTCAGGTCGAAGCGGCCCTTGCCGCCCTGCAGCGTGCCGTTGCCCGTCACGCTGCCGTCGCGGATCAGCTTCAGCGCGAGCGCGTCGATCCGCTGCGCGTGCGCGTCGAGATGCACGTTCGCGTGCGCGTCGATCACCGGCAGCAGATGGTCGCCGAGCGTGCCGGGTTTCGCGTTGACGATCGACACCGGGCCCGTCACCGCGAAACCCTTCGCGGGCGCGGACCCGGCCGGCGCGGTCACGGGCGCGAGTTCCGCGCGCACCGCGAGATCGGCGGCCGGTGCGCCGGGCGCGAGCGCCTGCGGGTTGACGTGATCGAACGCAAGCGACGCGCGCGTGAGCGGCACCGCGCCGAACGGCGCGGCCTCGACGTGCGCGCGCCCGTTCAGCTTCATCCCGCTCGCGTCGACGTCGGCGACGAGCGCCTCGAGCGAGCCCGACACGCGCGCACGCGCATCGACCGGCTCGTCGGACAGCTTGCCCGCATAGGTGGCTTCGCCCGTCAGCGCGAACGGCTTCACGCCGTCGAGCTTTGCGCGCGCGGTCAGCGCGCCGTACGGCGTATCGACGCCATCGAGCACGAGTTCATGGTGACGGCCGTCGCTGCGGCCGTTCAGCGCGAGATGGTCAAGCTGGGTCGTCGAGCCGCCGTCGTGGATCGCCAGGCGATCGACGCGCAGGTCGTCGATCCGCAACTGCAGCGGCAGGCTCAGGTCCTGCGGCGTCGTACTCGGTGTCGACGGCCCCGGCGGGATCCGCACGTCGATCGTGCCGGCGCGAAGATAGGCGATGGACAGCCGCCACGGCGCGCGGGTCAGGGCCCAGCGGCCGTCGAGCCGGTCGATGCGGATTTCGGTGCCGGTGCCGTCGGGGCTCGTCCACGCGAACCCGCGCAACCGCACGCCGGTCGCGAGCGAGCCGCCGTCGAGCGTGCCCGCGAGCCGCGCGCCGAGCACGCGCTCGGCCACCTGCCACGCGAGCCGCGTGCCGTGCTCGGTCGTCACCGCGGCCAGCACGAGCCCGGCCGCCAGCACGACGAGCAGCACGACCGTCGCGAGCGTCCACGCGACGAACCGCCCGATGCGCGCAACGGGCCCGCGGCGCGGCGCGCGCGGCGGCGCGTCGGGCGCGCCGTCGGGCGAGTCCGGATCGTGAGGCGGCGGCGTGTCGTTCGGGTCCTTCGTCATGCGGTTTGTCGATGAAGCGGTACGGTCAGAAAGCGATGCCGAGCGTCAGGTACGGGCGCACGCTATGGTTGCGCAACCCGTATGCGAGGTCGACGTTGATCGGGCCGACGGGGCTGCGCCAGCGCGCGCCGACGCCGACACCCGGGTAGAACACCCGCTCGCCCCACGCATCGGTGGCGGTGCCGATGTCGAAGAACGTCGCGGCGCCCCAGTCGCGGTTGAACCAGTGCTGGTATTCGGCGGTGCCCGTCATCAGGTACTTGGTCGGCAGCACGGAGCCGTCGACGTTGTTGCCGATGCTCTGGTAACCGTAGCCGCGCACCGAGTTCGAGCCGCCCGCGCGGAACAGCAGCGACGCCGGCACGCCGGTCGAGCTGCCGCTCGTGAATACGCCGCCGAGCTCCGCGCGGAACACGAACAGGTCACGCTTGCCGACCGGCAGGTACTGCTGGCCGCGCGCGTAGCCGCGGACGAAGGACTGGTCGGTCAGCACGCCCTTGACCGCGAAGCCGGCCTCGGCGTGGATCAGGTTGCCGGAACGCGGGAACAACGGATCGTCGACGTTGCGGCGCGTCCACGCCCATTGCGGCACCAGCGCGCGGCTCGTGGTCGGCCCCGCGCCGTTCTGGTCGAGCCGGTCCTGGTAGAACATCAGCGAATACGAATAGTCGATGAACTGGCCGGTGCGCGTGCGCTGCGCGCCGACCCGCGCGCTGTAGATGCGCGTGTCCGACACGTTGGTGTTCGTGTACGACGCAAGCACGCTGTTGGTCCAGCCCTTCTCGCCCGGCGGCATCGACAGCTGGACCTGCCCGTATTGCTGGATCTGGTCGAGCCGGCCCGACACGGTGAGCGGCCACGCGGCGCCGAACGTGTCGAGATACGTATAGGAACCCTGCACGTGCGGCCCGGTATCGGTGGCAAAGCCGACGCCGCCACGGATGTTGTTGTACGGGAACTCGCTGACCTTCACGTGCACGGGCGTGCGCTCGGGCTTCGCCGTATCGTCGCCGACGTCGATCGCGACGCTCGCGTAGTACGGCGTGTTCTGCAACTGCCGCTGCAGTTCGGTGATCCGCTGCACGTCGTAGATCTCGCCTTCCGACAACGGATTGACGTTCGTGACGATCTTTTCCGGATAGCGCCGCACGCCGTCGACGTCAACCTTGCCGATCGTGAACGTCGGGCCGCTGTCGAACGTCACCGCGAGTGTCGCGCGCTGCGTGCGCGGGTCGATGCGCGCCTCCGACGACGCGATCTTCGCGCCGAGATAGCGGCGCGACTGCAGTTGCTTGAGCGCCGCGCCCTTCGCGCCGTCCCAGTCGGACTGCGTGAACGGATCGCCCGGCTTCAGCGAAAACGCGAAACGGGTCGCGGCTTCCTGCTTCGGATCCTCGGTGTCGATCGGCCCCTTGAACGTCAGGTCGACGGTCGACACGACCGTCTGCTTCCCCGGATCGACCGCGATGCGCACGTCGCGCTTGCCGTCGTGCGTGCGCACGTCGGTGCGCACGACCGGCGAGAAATAGCCGGCCGTCGCGGTCAGGTCGCGCACCTGTTGCGGCGTGGCGGTGACGAGGAAGTCGAACTGGTCGTCGCTGATGTCGTCGCGCTTCGCGAAGCGCGCAATATCGAGATGCGACTTGAGCAGCTTGCGAACCGAGCGCGGCGCGTCGATGTCGACGTCGTACTTCGCGTGAGCCGGCAACGCGAAGCACGCAGCGAGGCAACCCGCGACGGTCACCCGCGCGGCACGGGCCGCGGCGGCGGCGCGATTGGATTCCACGCGCGAGCCCGCGTCATGTGCCGTGTGTGCTTGCTGGTTCGACTGCCCCGCCAAATATGACCTCGCCCTCGGTTGACACGGTTTTGTGGAAAACCCTGTATTTGACCACAGGGTGTGGGCATCAAAGCTTAATGTTTGTAAACCGCTGCTCAAGCGAGCGAGGCCACGGCGTCATGCCTGGCGGCGCGCTTCCGGATGCCGACTGCGCGCCGGCCCGCGGATTCGACGCGCGATTGCCGCCGGCCGTTCCCGCGATGCGGTAAAATCCCGCCATCGTGAATCCGGCGCATCGTGCGCCGCCCGAAACGGAAAACCCAGCCATGCCGTACCAGTCCGATGTCACGCAGTTCCTGAACCAGCTCAAGCAACAGAAGCCGACGCTCGAGGAAGAGCAGCGCAAGGGCCGTTCCCTGCTGTGGGACAAGCAGCCGATCGACCTCGAAGAGCGCGCCGAGCAGCAGGAATCGCGCGTGAAGCAAACGTCGTACGTCTACTACCAGAACTTCTGACGACGTGAGCGCCGCTGACGAGGCCAGCGCCGCCCGGCAGGACGACGCGATCGCCGCGCCCGCGGGCGCCGATTCGACGCCCGACACGGTCGACGGTGTCGCGGCATTCGCTCGCCTGTACGGCGAGCCGCTCTTCAAGCTGCCGCAGGATCTCTACATCCCGCCCGATGCGCTCGAGATCTTCCTCGAGACCTTCGAAGGCCCGCTCGACCTGCTGCTCTACCTGATCCGCAAGCAGAACTTCAACGTGCTCGACATCCCGATGGCGCAGGTCACCGCGCAATATCTGGGCTACGTCGACCAGATCCGCACGTCGAACCTCGAGCTCGCGGCCGAGTACCTGCTGATGGCCGCGATGCTGATCGAGATCAAGTCGCGGATGCTGCTGCCGGTCAAGAAGGCCGACACCGGCGAGGAAGCCGAGGATCCGCGCGCCGAACTCGTGCGCCGCCTGCTCGAGTACGAGCAGATGAAACTCGCCGCGCAGCGGCTCGACCAGTTGCCGCAGCTCGGCCGCGACTTCCTGCGCGCCGAGGTCTACATCGAGCAGAGCGTCACGCCGCGCTTCCCCGACGTGAATTCGGACGACCTGCGCGCGGCATGGGCCGACGTGCTCAAGCGCGCGAAGCTCGTCCAGCACCACAAGATCTCGCGCGAGGAGCTGTCGGTGCGCGAACACATGAGCCTGATCCTGCGCCGGCTGCAGAACGCGCGCTTCATGGAGTTCGCCGAGCTGTTCGACACGTCGCGCGGCGTGCCGGTCGTCGTCGTGAATTTCATCGCGATGCTCGAACTCGCACGCGAATCGCTCCTCGAGATCACGCAGGCCGAGCCGTTCGCGCCGATCTACGTTCGTCTCGCATACCTGCCGGCGTAACGCCCACGCCCGCCCTTCCCGTTCTCCCGATTCATCCCGGCACACTTGCCGCGTCACCGCAGCCCGGCGCGGCCGTTGCCGGCACGTCCGGTTAAAAAGTGAACGATCGTGCTTTTTTCGATGCGTTTGGCGGCCAAATCCTCTACAATCCGCCGACGCCCGATGCGCCGCCCGCGCGCCGACGTTCTCCGCTTCGACCCCGACGCCGCTGCTGCGGCGCCAACGCGCGCCTGCGCGAGGAACCCGCTACCCGATCATGAAAGTCATCAGCTCGATCCATGAACTGCGCGACCAGCTGCGCGGACAGAACCGCACGGCGTTCGTGCCGACGATGGGCAACCTGCACGAAGGGCACCTGTCGCTGATGCGCCTCGCGCGCCAGCACGGCGACCCGGTCGTGGCGAGCATCTTCGTCAACCGGCTGCAATTCGGCCCGAACGAGGATTTCGACAAGTATCCGCGCACGCTCCAGGACGATATCGAGAAGCTGCAGAAGGAAAACGTCTACGTGCTGTTCGCGCCGACCGAGCGCGACATGTACCCGGAACCGCAGGAATACCGCGTGCTGCCGCCGGACGATCTCGGCGGGATCCTCGAAGGGGAATTCCGGCCCGGCTTCTTCACCGGCGTGTGCACGGTCGTGGCCAAGCTGATGGCCTGCGTGCAGCCGCGCGTCGCCGTGTTCGGCAAGAAGGACTACCAGCAGCTGATGATCGTGCGCCGCATGTGCCAGCAGCTCGCGCTGCCGGTCGACATCATCGCCGCCGAAACCGTGCGCGACGAGGACGGCCTCGCGCTGTCGTCGCGCAATCGCTACCTGTCGGCCGACGAGCGCAGGGAAGCGCCCGAACTCGCGAAGACGCTGCAGCGCATGCGCGAAAGCCTGCTCGGCGGCGAGCGCGACCTCGGCAAGCTCGAAGACCTGGCCCGCACCCATCTGGCCGGCCGTGGCTGGGCGCCCGACTACATCTCGATCCGCCGCCGCGCGAACCTGATCGCGCCGAACGCGGCCGAGCTCGAAGCCGGCGAACCGCTCGTCGTCGTCGCCGCCGCGAAGCTCGGCGCGACGCGCCTCATCGATAACCTGGAAATCTGACGGGCGCCCGCCCGCGCCTCTCACGACGCATCACGGAGACACCATGCAGCGCCACATGCTCAAATCGAAGATCCACCGCGCGGCCGTCACGCACTGCGAGCTGCACTACGAAGGCTCGTGCGCGATCGACGAAGACCTGCTCGAAGCCTCGGGCATCATCGAGAACGAACGGATCGACATCTGGAACATCAACAACGGCGAGCGCTTCTCGACGTACGCGATCAAGGGCGAGCGCGGCAGCGGGATGATCTCGCTGAACGGCTCGGCCGCCCGTCGCGCACAGCTTGGCGACCTCGTGATCATCGCGGCCTTCGCGATGGTCGATGAAGCCGAACTGCAAGCCGGCTGGAAGCCGAAGCTCGTGTTCATCGACGACGGCAACAAGATCAAGGGCCACCGCGATCACGTGCCGACGCAGAACTGGACCTGACCTGACCGGCCGCCCGCGCGCCGTGGTGCGCGGGGCAGCTGCGCCGCTAGCGGTCGAAGGGCCGGATGCCGTGTACCACGGGATCCGGCCCTTTCTCATTTCATCGCGAGCCGGCCCGCCGGCCGTGCGATCAGGACGCCTTGGCGGCCTTCTCCGGCTTCTCCGCCTTCTGCACCCGGCGTTCGGCCCATTCGACGATCGGCCGCCACTGTTCGAGATCCTTCTCGACCCGGCTCTTCGCGACGTCCCACAGCGTGAGGCCATGCGCGGCGATCTGCACGTAGTTCTGCGTGTCGCGCACGTAGCCGAGCACCGGCAGGCCGAGCCCTTCGACGAACCGGTGCAGCTGGTCGGACGAGCGCGTGCGCGCATCGACCCGCATCCCGACGATCCCGACCTCGACGCTGCCCTTGCGCACGGCTTTCTCGCCGGCGAGGCGCTCCAGAAACTGCTGCGTGGCCAGAATATCGAACATCGACGGCTGCAGCGGCACGATCACCCTGTCAGCCAGTTGCAGCGCGACGTTGAGCCGGTTGCCGTGCAGGCCGGCCGGCGTGTCGATCACCGCATATTCGAGGCCGCGCGGCGGCTTCGTCGGCGCGTCCGGATCGAGTTCCCATGCCTCGATCGCCGGCAATCCGGCCGGCCGCAGGTCGAGCCACGCATGCGCGGACTGCTGCCGGTCGAGATCGGCGAGCGCGACCCATGCGCCCTGCGCCGCGAAATAGCCGGCAAGATTGGTGGACAGCGTGCTCTTCCCCACGCCGCCCTTCGGATTCGCCACCACGATCACCGTCATGAATTCCCCCGAAAAAGCCGCGCGGCGCCCAGCCGCATGGCTGGCGCCGCTCGATTGCGGATACAGGGAGCGATGATATCGGCAAACGGCGTGTCACCGGAACGGGTTGCGCCGCATCATGCCGGCTGACCTACTCCTTACACACGCTGAACCGCGGCCTCGCGTGCGCCGAGCGCGAACGCGCCGCCGCCCAGCAGCGCCTGCACGGCGAGCGTGACGGCCCAGAACGCCGGATATTCCCAACCGCCGTTCGGCGACGCGAAGCTCCAGCCGTTCGGCAGATGCGCGGCGGTCGCGCCGAGCATGAACGGCAGCAGCACGAGCGCGGCGACGCGCACCCGGAAGCCCGCGAGCAGCGCCAGGCCGCCGGCCAGTTCGACGAACGTCGTCAGGTACGCGAGCCAGCCCGGCAGGCCGATCGACGCAAAGAACTGCGCGGTGCCGGGCAGCGTGAAGACGAACACCTTCTGCGCGACGTGCGCGAGGTACAGCACGCCGAGCGCGACGCGCAGCAGGGTCGCGGCGAAATCGTTGAGGCGATTGGGGTTCATGGCGAATTCCTTCGTGAGTGGTGTGAATGGATTGCACTCTATTCGAATCAATTCCGCCGATAAACGCGCCAATTCGCTTTAACTGATTCCTTTATGGAGTTAATCGGGACGTAAAAAGGGGCATGACCGATCATGCCCCGCACCATGCATCAGTAACCGTAACCGCTCTTCCCTTGTGTGGCGTCGCCGGAACCGGACTGGCTACCGCTTGATCCGTACGAATCGCACGCATGCGCAACCGCCGACACGCCCAGCAACGCCGCGAGCAGCACGCTCCACCACCATCGAGCCTTCATCGCGCACTCCTCCAGGCGGACATCCGCCCTCCTCTGTTGTACGCGATCAGGCGGAAAAAGCGAGGGCTGGAAGCCGCGCATCAACGAAATTCGGCGTACAGCGCGTCGAGGTCGAGATGGTCGGCGAACGTGTCGGCCAGCCGCTCGAGCGACGCCTCGCGCAGCGCCGGATAGTCGATCCGTTCCGCGCCGTCGAGCCCGGCCCACGCGAGCAGCGCCGTGCAGGCGTCGGGCGAGTCGAACAGCCCGTGCACATAGGTCGCGAGGATCTGCCCGTCGGCGGAAACCGCGCCGTCCGGGCGTGCCCCGTCCTGCGCGGCATCGGCTGCCAGCGCCAGCGCGGGCGACGCAAGCGCGGGCCCGTGCGTGTCGCCCATGTGGATCTCGTAGCCGCGCACGGCGGCCCCGCCCGGCAGCGCGAGATGCCCGGTGACGTTCTTCAGTGTCTTGTCGGGCTGCAGCGTCGTGTCGAAATCGAGCAGTCCGAGCCCCGGCACGCTGCCGGGCACGCCTTCGAGGCCGAGCGGATCGTCGAGCGTGCGGCCGAGCATCTGCATCCCGCCGCAGATGCCGATCACCTTGCCGCCGTAGCGCAGATGGCGACGGATCAACGTGTCCCAGCCCGCGTCGCGCAGCCATGCGAGGTCGCGCTGCACGCTCTTCGAACCGGGCAGGATCAGCAGGTCGGCATCCGGCACGGGGCCGCTCTTCCAGTACGTGAACTCGACCTGCGGATGCGCGCGCAGCGGATCGAAATCGGTGTGGTTGCTGATGCGCGGCAGCGCCGGCACGACCACGCGCAGCACGCCGGCGTCACCCCGTGCGGCGGCGCTGCGCGCCTGCGCGGGCAGCATGTCCTCGGCGTCGAGCAACAGGCCGTGCAGGTACGGCAGCACGCCGAACACGGGCTTGCCCGTCTGCGCGCGCAGCCAGTCGAGCCCCGGTTCGAGCAGCTTGAAATCGCCGCGGAAGCGATTGATCACGAAGCCGCGCACGCGTGCGCGCTCGCTGTCGGACAGGCACGCGAGCGTGCCGACCAGGTGCGCGAACACGCCGCCACGGTCGATGTCGGCGACGAGCACGACCGGGCAGTCGACGCGTTCGGCGAAACCCATGTTCGCGATGTCGCCGTCGCGCAGGTTGATCTCGGCCGGGCTGCCGGCGCCCTCGACGATCACCGTGTCGTAGCCGGCGCGCAGCCGCGCGTACGACTCGAGCACCGCATCGAACGCGACCGGCTTGTAGTCGTGATACGCGCGCGCATTGAGGTTCATGCGCGCCTTGCCGTGGATGATCACCTGCGCGCCGCGATCGCTCGTCGGCTTCAGCAGCACGGGGTTGAAATCCGTATGCGGCGCGACGCCCGCGGCCAGTGCCTGCAGCGCCTGCGCGCGGCCGATCTCGCCGCCGTCGGCCGTCACCGCGCTGTTGAGCGCCATGTTCTGCGGCTTGAACGGCGCAACGCGCGCGCCGGCCCGGCGCGCCAGCCGGCACAGCCCCGCGACGAGCGTGCTCTTGCCCGCGTCGGACGTCGTGCCCTGGATCATCAGCGTACCGCGCGGCCGCGGCTCGGGTGCATTCATCGTGTCAGGCTCGTCGCGAAGCAAAGGTCGCATTATCGCCCGCACCGGCATGCCCGCGCCGTTACAATCACGCGATGATTCCGCACGACCTCACCTTCGTCCTCGGCGGCGCACGCTCGGGCAAGAGCGCGCACGCCGAGCGGCTCGCCGCCGACAGCGGCCGTCCCGTCACGTACATCGCGACCGCGACCGCCGCCGATGCCGAATTCGCGCAGCGCATCGCGCACCATCGCGCGCGTCGGCCGGCCGAATGGGGGTTCGCCGATGCGCCCGTCGATCTCGCCGGCACGCTCGCGCGGCTCGACGATCCGCACGCATGCCTGCTCGTCGACTGCCTGACGCTGTGGCTCACGAACCTGCTGTGCCCGGCCGACGGCGAACCGCTCGACGATGCGCAATACGCGGCGCAGGTCGACCGGCTCGAGCACGCATTGCGCGGTGCGCGCGCGAAGGTGATCGTGGTCAGCAACGAGATCGGGCTCGGCGTCGTGCCGCTCGGATCGGTCACGCGCCGCTACGTCGACGAACTCGGGCGCCTGAACCAGCGCGTCGCCGCGCTCGCGACGCGCGTGACGCTGCTCGTCGCCGGGCTACCGCTCGACCTCAAGGCGGGAGCGCCGTCATGCTGATGCTGTCGCTGCCCGTCGTCGCGATGTTCGCCGTCGCAGCCGCGATCGTCGACCGCGCGATCGGCGAACCGGCCGGCTGGCACCCGCTCGTCGCGTTCGGCCGCCTCGCCGCACGTATCGAAGGCGCGCTGAACACGGGCCGACGCGGCCGGGTGACCGGCGTCGCCGCGTGGGTCGCGGCGGTCGTGCCGCCGGTCGCCATCGCGGCATGGCTCGCAGCCGTGCTGCCGTGGCCACTCGCAGCCGCACTGCACATCGCGCTGCTGTGGTTCGCGCTCGGCGCGAAAAGCCTCGCCGACCACGTCGCGCCGATCGCTGCTGCGTTGCTGCGGCATGACCTCGGCGCCGCCCGCGCGCTGACCGCGCGTATCGTGTCGCGCGACACGAGCGATGCGGACGAAGGCGCGCTGTCGCGCGCGGCCGTCGAATCGGCGCTGGAGAACGGCAACGACGCGATCTTCGGCGCGCTGTTCTGGTTCGTCGTCGCCGGCGGCCCCGGCGCACTGCTGTTCCGGCTCGCGAACACGCTCGACGCGATGTGGGGCTACCGCACGCCGCGCTTCCTGACCTTCGGCTGGGCCGCCGCGCGCCTCGACGACGCACTGAACTGGATTCCCGCGCGCCTCACGGCCGCCAGCTACGCGCTGCTCGGCGACACGGCCTCCGCATGGCGCTGCTGGCGCACGCAGGCGCGCCACTGGGACAGCCCGAACGCGGGCCCGGTGATGGCTGCCGGCGCCGGCAGCCTGAACGTGCAGCTCGGCGGCCCGGCCGTCTATCACGGCGAGATCGAGGATCGTCCCGCGCTCGGCACCGGCGCAACGGCGACCGCCATCCACATCGTCGCCGCGCTGTCGCTCGTCACGCGCACGCTTGCCCTGTGGCTCGCGCTGCTGGTCGCGAGCGGCGCACTCGCCATGGCTACCCATCATGTCTGACATCCGCATCGCGCACGGCGGTAACCTGCACGAAGCCGCACGCCGCCACGGCATTCCGTACGACGCGTGGCTCGACCTGTCGACCGGCATCAATCCGGTCGGCTATCCGGTACCGCCCGTCCCGGCCGACGCATGGCGCCGGCTGCCCGACGACGGCGACGGCCTCGCGGCCTGCGCCGCGCAGTACTACCACGCCCCCGATCCCGCCCACGTGCTGCCGGTCGCCGGCAGCCAGGCCGCGATCCGCGCGTTGCCCGCGCTGCTGCCGACCGGCGACGCGGGTGTCGCGGCGCTCGCGTACGGCGAATACGCACCGGCCTTCGCGCGCCACGGCCATCGCGTCGTCGCGCTCGACATCGACGCGGATACGTTGCCTGCGACGCTGCGCCACGTCATCGTCGGGAATCCGAATAATCCGACCGCCCAGTTCGTCCCGGCCGCGCGCCTGCTCGGCTGGCATGCGCAACTCGCCGCGCGCAGCGGCACGCTGATCGTCGACGAGGCGTTCGCCGATACGGGCGCGACGCAGTCGCTCGCGCCGCAGGTCGATCGCCCGGGCCTCGTCGTGTTGCGTTCGGTCGGCAAGTTCTACGGGCTCGCCGGCATCCGCGCCGGCTTCGTGCTCGCGTGCCCTGAACAGATCGCCGCGCTGCGCGACATGCTCGGCGCATGGACGGTCGGCGGCCCTGCGCGCCACGCGGTCGCCGCGGCGTTCGCCGATCGCGCGTGGCAGGCTGCCGCCCGCGAACGGCTCGCGGCCGACGGCGAGCGGCTGGCCGCCCTGCTGCGCGCACACGGCTTCGCGGTTCGCGCGACACCGCTCTTCAGCTGGACCGACGACCCGCGCGCCGCGGCGCTGCATGCGGCACTCGCGGCACGCGGCATCTGGACGCGACACTTCCCGGCACCGTCGAGCGTACGCATCGGCCTGCCGGGCAGCGAAGCGGAATGGCAGCGCCTCGGCGACGCGCTCGCGCACTGCGTGCCGCTGCTGCAACGGGAATCCGCATGACTCCGCGCATGTTCCGCCGGCTCACACCGGCCGCGATGCTGTCCGCACTCGCCTACGCGTCGCTCGCCCACGCCGATGTCACGACGCGCGACGACGCCGGCAATACCGTCACGCTGCCGGCGCCCGCGCAGCGCGTGATCAGCCTCGCGCCGCACGCGACCGAGCTGGTCTACGCGGCCGGCGGCGGCGCGAAGCTCGTCGGCACCGTCACGTACAGCGACTATCCGCCCGCCGCGCAAGCGATCCCGCGCGTCGGCGACAACAAGGCGCTCGACCTCGAGCGGATCGCCGCGCTGAAGCCCGACCTGATCGTCGTCTGGCGGCACGGCAATGCCGAGCGGCAGACCGACGCGCTGCGCGCGCTGCACATCCCGCTGTTCCTCAGTGAGCCGAAGCATCTCGACGACGTAGCGACGTCGCTGCGCCGGCTCGGCACGCTGCTCGGCACGCAGCCGGTTGCCGATGCGGCCGCGGCCGCCTATACGCGCGACATCGCGGCGCTGCGCACGCGTTACGCTGCGCGCACGCCCGTCACGATGTTCTTCCAGGTCTGGGACCGGCCGCTGATGACGCTCAACGGCACGCACCTGATCAACGACGTGATCGAGCTGTGCGGCGGGCGCAACGTGTTCGCATCGCTCAAGCCGCTCGTGCCGACCGTCACCGACGAGGCCGTGCTCGCGGCGAATCCGGAGGCGATCGTGACGACCAGCGCCGGCACGACGCGCTCCGACGAACCGTTGCCGAGCCTGGCGCGCTGGCGCGCGTGGCCCGCACTGACGGCCGTCGCGCGCAACAACCTGTTCGCGATCGATGGCGATCTGCTGACGCGGCCGTCGCCGCGGATCGCACAGGGCGCGGCCGCCCTGTGCGAGGATCTCGATGCCGCGCGTGCGCGGCGGCCGGCGCGCTGATTTCCGGTGACTTGCGCGCTCATCGCGCGCCTGCGCCCGATGTAACCGCTATCCGAGGAGACCGATTGATCGCGCGCCGTGTCGTTCACACGCAGACGCCCGCGCGCCTATTCGTCCCAGTGAACCACTTCCCACGTTCGCGCGGCGGCATCCGCGCGCAGCCAGACGACACCCGCGTTCGGCACTGGCCGCGACAACAGCGTGTCGAGCGGCACGCCCAGCACATGCGATGCGAATGCGCGGATCACGCCCGCATGCGCCACCACCCATTGCGGGCCATCGCACTGTGCAACCGCATCGGCCCGCCGTGCCACGCGTGCGGCGAACTGCGCAACGCTTTCGCCGCCATGCGCACACGCATGCATCAGGTCGGCCGCCCACGCATCGAGCGCCGCGCGATCGATATCGTCCCAGCGCCGCATTTCCCACGCGCCGAAATCCATTTCCTGCCAGTCCGCATCGCATCGCAGCGGCACGTCGCATGCCTGCGCGAGCCGTTCGGCAACCGACGCGCAGCGCGTCAGCGGGCTCGTCCAGACCTGTTCGGGAAACGGCGCGCAGAGTGCCGACAGATGCGCACGCACGGCCTGCGCGCCGACGTCGGCCGGTGCGGCGAGCGGCACGTCGCTGCGCCCGTAGCAGATGCCCGGCTCGACGCCGACGGCCGGATGACGGATCAGGACGACGTCCATCCGAGCACCACGAGATAGATCGCCAGTTCGCACAGTTGCTGCGCGAAGCCGAGACAGTCGCCCGTATAACCACCGATCCGCTTCACGAAATAGCGGGCGGCCCACGCGCGCACGAGCACGAGCACGACGCATGCGACGACACCCATGCGCCAGTCGGGCCAGAACAGCCAGGGCAATCCGAATAGCGCCGCAACGCACGCCGCGCGTGCGCCCATCCGTTGCGCGACCGGTTTCGCCTTGCCTTCGGGCCGCACGTAGTCGAGCGTCATCAGCAAGCTCACGGCCGCCGCGCGGCTCGCCGCGTGCGCCGCGATCATCGTCCATGCGGCACGCAACGGCAGCATCGATGCAAGCGCCTGCCATTTCAGGCCGAGCGAGATCACGAGCGCGACCGCGCCGAACGTGCCGATCCGCGAGTCGTGCATGATGCGCAGCACGTCGTCGCGCGTATAGCCGCCGCCGAACGCATCGCAGCTGTCGGCCAGGCCATCCTCGTGAAAGGCACCCGTTGCGAGCAGCGTGGCGGCCATCGACAGCCCGACCGCGATCGACGGGGGCAGCACACGCAGCGCGACGAGATAGACGAGCGCGCCCCACGCGCCGACACATGCGCCGACGAGCGGGAAATAACGCGCAGACTGATCGAGATCGCCGGCCGCATAACCGATCGAGCGCGGCACGGGCACGCGCGTGAAATAGCCGAGCGCGACGAAGAAGTAGCGCAGTTCGGCCCGCACGCCACGCGCGCGATCAGGCGTCACGATTGTCGACGCCGGCGGATTCGAAGCTCGCCATTTCGGTGAGGAACGCAGCCGCCGCACGCACGAGCGGCAGCGCGAGCGCCGCGCCGGTGCCTTCGCCGAGCCGCAGGTCGAGCGCGAGCAGCGGCTTCGCGCCGAAATGCTCGAGCATGCGCCGGTGCCCGGCCTCGTGCGACGTATGCGAGAACACGCAGTAATCGCGCACGCCGGGCACGATGCGCTCGGCGACGAGCAGCGCAGCCGTCGCGATGAAACCGTCGACGAGGATCGTCATCCGCTCGCTTGCGGCCGCGAGATACGCGCCCGTCATCATCGCGATCTCGAAGCCGCCGAACGTCGCGAGCACGTCGAGCGGCGCAATCGCGTGCGAGTGCTTGACGAGCGCACGGCCGAGCACCGCGCGCTTGTGCGCGAGGCCCTGGTCGTCGAGGCCCGTGCCGCGCCCGACGCAGGCATCGATCGGCACGCTGAGCAGGCGGCTCATCAGGCACGCGGCCGACGACGTGTTCGCGATCCCCATCTCGCCGAAGCCGATCACGTTCGTGCCGAGCGACGCATGCAGGCGCACGCGCGCCGCGCCGGCCGCGATCGCCGTCATCGCCTCGTCGCGCGTCATCGCCGGCTCCGCCGCGAAGTTGCGTGTGCCGCGCGCGACCGGCAGCGACACCAGCCGGTCGGACAGCGGCAGCGGCGACGCGACGCCCGCATCGACGATCTCGAGCGCGCTCTGCACGGCGCCCGAGAACGCGTTGATTGCCGCGCCGCCGGCGAGGAAATTCGCGACCATCTGGGCGGTCACCGCTTGCGGATAAGGACTCACGCCCTCGGCGGCAATCCCGTGATCGCCGGCAAACACGATCATCACCGGACGCTGCACGACCGGCCGCTCGGTGTGCTGGATCAGGCCGATCTGCAGTGCGATCGCCTCGAGCTGGCCGAGGCTGCCGGGCGGCTTGGTCTTGTGGTCGATCACGTGCTGCAGGCGCTTGCGCAGCGCGTCGTCGAGCGGCGCGATCGCGGGCGGGAAGTGGGTCGGGGTCGTCATCGAAAAGCCATGTCGTTGGCGCGGTATGCGCCGCGCATCGGAAAAGGAAAGGTCATTGTCGCTCGGGCCACGCCGGCAGCAGCGCATCGCGGCCGTTCTCGCGGATCAGCACCAGCGGATAACCGAACGCGTCGCTCGCGCGCTCGGGCGTCAGCACGTCGTGCACGGGGCCTGCCCACGCGTGGCCGCGGCCGTCGAGCAACAGCGCGTGCGTCGCGAAACGCCGCGCGAGATTCAGATCATGGCACGAGAACAGCACCGTGCGCGGGCCCGCGTCGAGCCATGCGGCCAGCGCGGTCAGGCAATCGATCTGGTGATGCAAGTCGAGATGCGCGAGCGGTTCGTCGAGCAGCATCAACGGCGCGTCCTGGCACAGCGTCGCGGCCAGCGCGACACGCTGCCGCTCGCCGCCCGACAGCGACAGCACGTCGCGCGACGCGAGCGCGGTGAGGTCGAACGTCGCCAGCGCGTCGCGCGCGGCCGCGCGGTCGCCGTCGCGCTCCCAGCCCCAGCCGCCGAGATACGGAAAGCGGTTGAGCAGCACCGTGTCGAATACGGTCGCGCTGAATACGTCGTGCAGTTGCTGCGGCATCAGCGCGCGGCGCTGCGCGAGCTGCTCGGGCGGCCATGCGGCAAGCGGCCGACCGTCGATCTCGACGTGTCCGCCGGTCGGCGGCTGCAGCCCGGCGAGGGTCGCAAGCAGCGTCGTCTTGCCCGCGCCGTTCGGACCTGCGACGCACCAGATCTCGCCGGGACGGAACGCCCGGGTGAAGCCGTCGAGCAGCGTGCGTGCGCCGGCCTTCAGCGTCAGGTCGACAGCCGCGTAGTTCATGTCGCCGGCCGTGGCGTGCAGTGCGGCCCCCGTCATCGCATCGGCCTCCTCAACAACATCCACAGGAACACCGGCACGCCGATCAACGCGGTCATCACGCCGACCGGCAGTTGCGCGGGCGCGATCGCGGTGCGGGCGAGCAGGTCGGCCGCCATCACGCCGCCGCCGCCCGCGAGCATCGCGGCGGGCAGCAGCATCCGCTGGTCGTTGCCGAAGGCGAGCCGCAGCGCATGCGGCACGACGAGGCCGACGAAGCCGATCGTGCCGGCCGTCGTCACTGCGGCCGCCGCGGCCAGCGACGCGACGAGATAGATCCGCACGCGCAGGCGCGCAACGGGCACGCCGAGCGCGAGCGCGGTCGCATCGCCGCGCAGCAGCACGTTCAGTTGCGGCGCGGCCGGCAGCGCGACGCAGGCGGCCAGCAACAGCGCGCCCCACGCGAACCACGGCGCGGTCACGCCGTTCAGGTCGCCGGTCAGCCAGAAGATGATCCCGCGCAGTCGTGCGTCGGGTGCAAGCGACAGCAGCAGCGTGACGAGCGCGCCCCACCCCGCCGCGATCACGACGCCCGTGAGCAGCAGCCGCGGCGACGCGTCGCGCGACTCGCCACGCCACAGCTCGCGGCGCGCGAGACCGAGCACGAGCGCGACCGACACGAGCGAGCCGGCGAACGCCGATGCGTCGACGAGCCACCACGCGCCGCCCGCGATCATCGCGACGAGCGCGAAGCCGGCCGCGCCGCCCGATACGCCGAGCACGTACGGTTCCGCGAGTGGATTGCGCAACAGCACCTGCAGCAGCGCACCGGCAAGCGCAAGCAGCGCGCCGCATGCGAAGCCCGCGAGCGCGCGCGGCAGGCGCAGCGTGCGGACGATGTCGGCGAGCAGCGCGTCGCCGCCATGCGGCACGAGCGACGCAAGCGCCTGCCAAGGCGACATCGGCACGCTGCCGATCGACAGCGACGCAACGAACAGCAACGCGACCGCCGCGGCGAGCGCGGCCCAGATCGCAGTGGCGCGCGCGGCGCTCATGCCGCGCACGGCGCCGCACACGACATGCGGCGCCCCCGCTTGCGGAGGCCGGCCGGTCGTGACTGAAGCGCCGCGCGGACGATTGGGGTCAGCATCGAAGAAAATTCCGTGAAGCATTGCGCGCCCCGCCTCCCCGCAGGCCGCGCGTCACGAAGCCCGTGCGGGCTCCCCGTCTCGGCCGGTATCCGGGCTGGCGGCGGTCCGGCTCGCCTTCCCGCGCGATGACGCGCAGTGGCCCGCGTCCGCATGCAATACCTGCACGTGAAACGCGCCCGAGCCGGCCTGCGTCACCGGACGCGGCCGCTTACCGTTGCGGGGGCAGCGCAGGTTGGCGGGCTTCCGGCGCCCGCGTCCTGCTTCCCGTTTAACCGCGCGTTCCACGCGCGAGCACCGAGGCGGCGCCAGTTTAGGAGCGGGTCGCGCGAGCGTCAAGGAAGCGTCCGGACACGCACGGGACGCGCCGATTCACGGCGAGAAGCAGGGGTGTTACGACTGGAAACGTTACAGATGTCGGATTGCGCGTTATTCCGCGCTAAAATGCTGGGTCTTTAGAGGACGCAGCAAATGCTCAACGAACTCGAAACCCTATCTCAAAATATTGGCCGTCTGATTTCGCTGAACAAGCGCTATCACTCGGAACGGCTCGCGCTCGAGGAGCAGGTCGCGCAATTGCGCGCGGATGCGGACACTGTCCGCGCGGAACTCGCGCAACTGCGCGACGAACGCAATGCACTTGCGGCCGAGCGTGACACGCTGTCGGCAAAGATCGACGACGCCCAGGTGAAACTGAACGCGATTCTCGAAAAGCTGCCGCGCTCGAAAAGTGCGGAGCAAGCCGACAACCAGCTCGACCTGCTGGATGCACAGGCGCGTGCGGATGGCGATGACGCGGCCAGCCACGGAGAACATGCATGAGCACCAAGCAGATCGAAGTCTCGATTCTCGGTCAGGCCTATCGGCTCGCCTGCTCGGCCGAGACCGAAGCGGCGCTGCTCGAAGCGGTCGCGCGCGTCGACGCCGAAATGTCGAAAATCCGCTCGAACAGCTCGGTACGCGGCACCGATCGCATCGCCGTGATGGCGGCGCTGTCGCTCGCGTCCGAATTGCTGCGGCTGCAAACGAGCGTGCGGCACGGTGAAGCATTTCCGGCGGAGGAAATCCGTCGTACAATGCACCAGATGAATGAACAGCTCGGTGCGGTGCTCGCACAGCACGAGACGCAGTAACGTTTCAATCGATGCGTCGATTCCCCTTGATCTCAGAGATCAACAGTGGTCAAATTGGCGCATCGAATCACAGTTCAGTCAGCTTCCCTGCCTGGTTCGCCAAGGTCATATATTCCTTGAACCAATGCCATGTGCACGGTTGCGGAAATTTGTAGCACGGGCGCGCGCGTCACTCTGTCTGATGTACCCGAAGTGCTGCTAACTGCGACCAATTCTGAACCTCAGGTTCAGGATGCCGGCCTAGCGGCCAAGGCGGGGGCCTATCCAACGGCATCGGGCGAAGCCCGGTGCCGTTTTCTTTTGTAGCAGCCTCTTTCTGCGTCGATCACGATCCATGCAATACTGGCTGATGAAGTCCGAACCGGACGAAGCAAGCATCGACGATCTCGCCAACGCACCGCAGCGCTCGCTGCCGTGGACGGGCGTGCGCAATTATCAGGCGCGCAATTTCATGCGCGACACGATGAAGATCGGCGACGGCGTGCTGTTCTATCACTCGAGCTGCCCCGAGCCGGGCATCGCGGGCCTCGCCGAAGTGTCGTCGACGCCCTACCCCGATCCCACGCAGTTCGATCCGAAAAGCCCCTATTACGACCCGAAGTCGACTCAGGAAGCGCCGCGCTGGCTGCTCGTCGACGTGCACTACGTGAAAAAATCGCCGCTCGTGCCGCTCGCCGCGCTGCGCGAACACGACGAACTCGCCGACATGCGCGTGCTCGCACGCGGCAACCGGCTGTCGATCACGCCCGTCACGCGCGCCGAATGGCGCTTCATCACCGAAAAGCTGATGAAGTAGGCGCGCGCCAAAGGTCAAATCTGGTCAGTACGCACCACCGCCGCGGAACTCGCGGCACTTTCGCGCAGCCTAAGCAACCGCTGTCGGCCGATCGGGCCGGTTGTCGTTTTTTTCGTCGCGCGGTACGCCCGCGTCGTGCACGCGCGATCCGCGTGCACGCCCTCGCACAAGGAGTCCAACAATGACCAAGAAATCCGCACTCGCGCTGTCGCTCGCCCTTGCCGCCGCCGTTCCCGTTGCGTTGACGCTCGCGTCGTCCACCGCGCACGCGCAAACCGCGAACCCGCACTTTCCGGAGCCGGCGGGCGTGTTGTCGCTGTCGTCGCAGGCCAGCACCGACGTGCCGCAGGACATCATCCACATCACGCTGTTCTACGAGCAGCAGGCCAAGGATCCGGGCAGCCTCACCGCGCAACTGAACCAGCGCGCCGATGCAGCGCTGTCGCAAGCGAAGGGCGTATCGGGCGTCACTGCGCACACGGGCGCATTCTCCGTCTATCCGAGCACCGATCGCGACGGCAAGATCTCCGCATGGCGCGGCCGCACCGAAGTCGCGCTCGAATCGCGCGATTTCGCGGCAGCGTCGAAGCTTGCAGGCCAGTTGTCGAACCTGATGCAGGTCGCGAACGTCGAGTTCTCGCTGTCGCCGGAAGCGCAGCGCGCGGCCGAGCAGAAGCTGACGACCGAGGCGATCAAGTCGTTCCGCGCCCGCGCGGACGAAGCTGCGAAGGCCTTCGGTTACAGCAGCTACACGATCCGCGACGTGAACGTCGGCGGCGGCCGCAACGTGCAGCCGTACCCGCGCATGATGGCGATGGCCGCAGCACCGATGGACAGCGCCAAGATGAGCGCACCGATCGCGGTCGAAGGCGGCAAGGCCACCGTGTCGGTCACCGTCAACGGCTCGGTGCAGATGAAGTAACGCGCAGCGCGCGGCAGTCCGAAATGAAAAACGCCGGCCCGAGGGCCGGCGTTTTTCATTGACCTGCATGTGGTCGATGCAAGCGTCGATGCACGTGCCGCTCGCACGTGCATCGGCATCGCATCACGCAGCGGCAGTCGCCGCGCGGCGGCGATATGCCCAGACCATCAGCGCGACGCCCGCGAGGATCATCGGCAGCGACAGCCACTGCCCCATCGACAGGCCGAGCGCGAGCAAGCCGAGGAAGTCGTCGGGCTCGCGTGCGAACTCGACCGTGAAGCGTGCGAGGCCGTAGCCGATCAGGAACAGCGCGGAGATTGCGCCCATCGGCCGCGACTTGCGCGAGAAGAAGAACAGCGCGAAGAACAGCACGATACCTTCGAGCGCGATTTCATAGAGCTGCGAAGGATGGCGCGGCAGCATCTGGTATTGCATGAACACGTCGGCGAGATGCCACTTCTCGACGAGCTCCGGATGCTTCGGCAACCATGCCGCATCGTCGCGCATCGCGCCCGGGAACAGCATCGCCCACGGTGCCGACGGATCGGTCACGCGGCCCCACAGTTCACCGTTGATGAAGTTGCCGAGCCGCCCGGCCGCGAGCCCCGTCGGCACCATCGGCGCGACGAAATCGGTGACCTGCAGCCAGTGCCGCTTGCGCTGCCACGCGAACAGCATCATCGCGAGCGTCACGCCGAGGAAGCCGCCGTGAAACGACATGCCGCCCTCCCACACCTTGAAGACGTCGAGCGGATGCGAGAAGTAGAAATCGGCCTTGTAGAACAGCACATAGCCGAGCCGGCCGCCGAGCACGGTGCCGAGCACGCCGTAGAACATCATGTCGTCGATGTCCTTCGCGGTCCAGCCCTGCGCCGCGACGTGCGGCAGCTTCAGGCGGATCCGGCCGACGACGATCGCCGCGATGAAGCCGACGAGATACATGAGCCCGTACCAGCGCACGGCCAGCGGCCCGAGATGGATCGCAACGGGGTCGAAATTCGGGTGAATGATCATGGATTAGCGAAGAAGTTTTCGAATGCGGTACGGCCGTCGCAAACGCGCAGCACCGCGCTTTGGACGGCATCGGCGCGTCATCGTTCACATCACGTCACGTGGCGAGGCCCTGCGCGCGCACGACGTCGATGAAGCCGGCCAGCACGGGGCTCACGTCGCCGGTGCGCCACACGAGGCCCGTCTCGACGACCGGCGCGTGACCGGCAAGCGGCCGGTAGACCACGCCGGTGCGCCGCAGGTTACGCAGCGATTGCGGCACCAGTGCGACGCCCATGCCGGCCGACACCAGGCTGACGATCGTCTGCATCTGGATCGCCTCCTGGCCGATGCGCGGGGTTTCCCCCGCCGCGCCGTAGCAGCCCGTAATGATGTCATAAAAGCCGGGTGCCAAACGACGCGGAAAAATCACGAGCGGCATCGCGGCGACTTCCGCGAGATGGACGGGCTCGTCTTCCGGCGCGTTGCTCGCCGCGGCCGGCATCGCCACCACCAGCGGCTCGCGCACCACGGGCAGGTACGACAGCCCGGCCGCGTGGCGTGGCGGCACGGGCGGAATGACGAGCCCCGCGTCGATGCGGCCGGCGACGAGTTCGTCGATCTGCACGTCGCTCGTCGCCTCCGCGAGTTGCAGGCGCACCTGCGGAAAGCGCGCGCCGAACGCACGCAGCAGCGCAGGCAGCAGACCGTAATCGGCGGTCGATACGAACGCAAGCGACAACGAGCCGGCCTCGCCGCGCGCGAGCCGTCGCGCCAGCGGCGGCAACGCATCGGCCGATGCCAGCAGCCGGCGCACGTCGGGCAACAGCGCCGCCCCGACCGCCGTCAGCGCCACCGAACGCTTGGTGCGCGCGAACAGCGCGACGCCGAGCGCATCCTCGAGCGCACGGATCGCCTGCGACAGCGGCGGCTGCGTCATCGACAGGCGTTCGGCCGCGCGGCCGAAATGACGCTCGTCGGCGACGGTCACGAAATAGCGCCACTGGCGCAAGTCGGGAGTCGGATCGGCCATGCCTCTCTCATTCGTAAAACGACTTAATAAGCGACAAATAATATATTGGACATCCCAATCCGGAAACTCCATTCTTGATTGATCCGAACCGGCACGCCGTTCACCGGCGTTGCCCAGACAACGATGGAGTCCCCCATGGCTTACAACCGTCGCTCGAAGCACATCACGCAAGGCGTGGCCCGATCGCCGAACCGCTCGATGTATTACGCACTTGGCTACCGGAAGGAAGATTTCGACAAGCCGATGATCGGTATCGCGAACGGCCATTCGACGATCACGCCGTGCAATTCCGGCCTGCAGCGGCTGTCCGACGCAGCCGTCGCGGCCGTGAAGGCGGCCGACGCGAACCCGCAGATCTTCGGCACGCCGACGATTTCGGACGGCATGTCGATGGGTACCGAAGGCATGAAGTACTCGCTCGTGTCGCGCGAAGTGATCGCCGACTGCATCGAGACCTGCGTGCAGGGCCAATGGATGGACGGCGTGGTCGTCGTCGGCGGCTGCGACAAGAACATGCCGGGCGGGATGATCGCGCTCGCGCGCCTGAACGTGCCGGGCATCTACGTGTACGGCGGCACGATCCGCCCCGGCAACTGGAAAGGCCGGGACCTGACGATCGTGTCGTCATTCGAGGCCGTCGGCGAATTCACCGCGGGCCGGATGTCGCAGGAAGATTTCGAAGGCGTCGAGCAGAACGCGTGCCCGACGTCGGGGTCGTGCGGCGGGATGTACACCGCGAACACGATGAGTTCGTCGTTCGAGGCGCTCGGGATGTCGCTGCTGTACTCGTCGACGATGGCGAACCCCGACCAGGAAAAGGTCGATTCGGCCGCCGAATCGGCGCGCGTGCTGGTCGAGGCGGTGAAGCGCGATCTTAAGCCGCGCGACATCATCACCAAGGCATCGATCGAGAACGCGGTGTCGGTGATCATGGCGACGGGCGGCTCGACCAACGCGGTGCTGCACTATCTGGCGATCGCGCACGCGGCCGAGGTCGACTGGACGATCGACGACTTCGAGCGCATCCGCAAGCGTGTACCCGTGATCTGCGACCTGAAGCCGTCGGGGAAGTACGTCGCGACCGACCTGCATCGCGCCGGCGGGATTCCGCAGGTGATGAAGATCCTGCTCGACGCGGGGCTGCTGCACGGCGACTGCATGACGATCACCGGCCGCACGCTCGCCGACGAACTGAAGGACGTGCCGAGCGTGCCGCGCGCGGACCAGGACGTGATCTTCCCGATCGACCGTGCGCTGTACAAGGAAGGCCACCTTGCGATCCTGAAAGGCAATCTCGCGGAAGACGGCGCGGTCGCGAAGATCACCGGCCTGAAGAACCCGGTGATCACGGGCCCGGCACGCGTGTTCGACGACGAGCAGAGCGCGATGGATGCGATTCTCGGCGACCGGATCCGCGCAGGCGACATCCTCGTGCTGCGCTACCTCGGCCCGAAGGGCGGCCCCGGCATGCCGGAAATGCTCGCGCCGACCTCGGCGATCATCGGCAAGGGGCTCGGCGAGTCGGTCGGCTTCATCACGGACGGCCGCTTCTCGGGCGGGACCTGGGGGATGGTGGTCGGCCACGTCGCGCCCGAAGCGTTCGTCGGCGGCACGATCGCGCTCGTGCAGGAAGGCGACTCGATCACGATCGACGCGCACCGGTTGCTGCTGCAGCTGAACGTCGACGACGCGGAACTCGCGCGCCGCCGCGCCGCATGGCAACAGCCGGCGCCGCGCTACACGCGCGGCGTGCTCGCGAAATTCGCTGCGCTGGCGCGCCCGGCGAACCAGGGCGCCGTCACGGGTTGACGCGGGCGCATCAAAACATGCGACCCCGATAAACATCGGCCGCCGGGGGAACGCGCAAAACGCGCTTTCCCTTTGCTTTTATAATGCGCGGACCATGTAGCCGGCCGTCCCCGCCGGCGGAGAACCGCATGAAACATTCGATATTGCGCGTCCTGCTCGCCCTGCTGCTGATCGGCAGTGCGGCGGCGGCACGCGCCGACCAGGCCGACGGGCTTGCGCTTGCCCAGCGCAAGAACTGCATGGCCTGCCACGCGATCGGCAAGCCGCTGATGGGCCCGTCGTTCCGCGACATCGCCAGCAAGTATGCGGCGCGCGGCGACGCCGTCGACTACCTTGCCCAATCGATCGTGAAAGGTAGCGTCGGCGTATGGGGCAGCGTGCCGATGCCCGCCAATACGCAACTGACGAACACCGAAGCCCACACGCTCGCGCAATGGGTGCTGTCGGTACACTGAACCGGACGCCCCGGGCGGGAATAGCCGCTGCGCCGGGTTCCGCCGACAGGCGGGCCTGTCCCGGCTGACCGGCGTCTCGCCGGCAGCGTTACCGGCTCTTACTGGAACCGCACCCCGTTTTTGGCCGGAATGGCCGCGCGCTCAACCGGCATGACCGGTACGACGGCGCGCGATCTCTTCGTCGACCGCGTCACGAACCCAGTCCATTACCTCGCTTTCCAGCGCCAACGCCACTTCGCGCGTGATCTGGCCGACCAGCCAGGCCGAATGCTCATGCAGCGCGTCGCGACAGCGGGCTTCGATGGCATCGCGCCCTTCCCCGGTCAGATAGTTCGTCAGGCGATTGCGCAGGCGCTCGGCGATGTGCTGCGCATCTTCCGCCGTCAGCCCGGCGGCTGCCTGCGCGTCGGGCTGCGCATCGGGCTGCGGAACGGCGGCCGGTATGACGGCCTCCGGCAGGTGCGCTTCACGCGCGTGCCCGATCGCCTCGTGCGCCGCCGCGGCGAACGCGTGTTGCGGCGCATCGTCGGCCAGCGACGAGCGCAGCGGCGCACTCATTGCTGCCGAGTCTTCAGCGACCACCTGCTCCGCGGCGCCAGGTTCGGCCGGCGCATCGGTCTCGCCCATCGCCGCCGCAGCAGCCGTCGCCACGTCGCCCGGCAGTTCGACCGCCGGCACGTGCGGCGTCGGCACGGGTTCGACCACGACGGAATCGGGGTCAAGTGCGCTTTGCGTGGAATCGGCTGGCGCCGCACCCGCGGTGTGCGGTGCGACCACGTCGGTGAGCACCGGCATCGCCGCACCGGCATGCGGCTGAGATGGGTCGGGCGCGGGCGAGCGCGCCGGCACCGGCTTGCCCGGCACCAGCACGTCGGTCAGCGTCGGGATCGAGGATGAATCGGCTTCTGTCACGGGAACACTCCGTCGACGGTTGCGGCTAGCCGCCCTGCTTGTAGTTGTTCAGCGCGTAGCCGCGATCGCGGTAGAACCGGTAGCGGTCGCGGCCCGCAGCGAGCTCGTCCGGCGCATTGCCGACCACTTCGAGCAGGCGCTCGAAGCGGGCGAACTGCGCGGGCACGGCCGCGCCGAGGTTCAGCAGCACGTGATGATGCGGTGCGCGGTCGAGATCCGCGGCCAGCACGATTGGCGTGCCGGCTGCGTGCTCGCTGTCGACACCGCAATGCGGGATGAAATCGAGCGGCGAAAACGTCCAGAGCCGCTCGTCGAGCGCGCGCAAGCGCGCGGGCTCGGCGAGCACGACGACCGGCTGCCCGGCCAGGTAGGCCTTGCGCAGCAGCCGGCACGCGTACGCGAGCGAATCGCCGACGTTCGAGTGGAAATCGATCCGCGTCATTGCCCGCGTACCCGCAGCGTCGTCAACACCGCCATCACTGGCCGGCGCGGTCGATCAGGAACTGCGCGAGCAGCGGCACCGGACGGCCCGTCGCGCCCTTCGCCGCGCCACCCTTCCAGGCGGTACCCGCGATGTCGAGGTGGGCCCACGGATAGCTGTCGGTAAAGCGCGACAGGAAGCACGCGGCCGTCACGGCGCCGGCCGGGCGCCCGCCGATGTTCGCGAGATCCGCGAAGTTCGACTTCAGCTGATCCTGGTACTCGTCGTCGAGCGGCATGCGCCACGCCGGATCGTTCGCCTCGCGCGATGCGTCGAGCAGTTCGCCCGCGAGCGCGTCGTCGGTCGAGAACAGGCCGCTGTTGTGGCCGCCCAGCGCGATCACGCATGCGCCCGTCAGCGTGGCAACGTCGATCACCGCAGCCGGCTTGAAGCGCTCGGCGTACGTGAGCGCGTCGCACAGGATCAGACGGCCTTCGGCGTCGGTGTTCAGCACCTCGATCGTCAGGCCCTTCATGCTGGTGACGATGTCGCCCGGCTTCGTCGCGTTGCCGCCCGGCATGTTCTCGCAGGTCGGCACGATCGCGACGACGTTGATCTTCAGGCCCATCTCGGCGACCGCGCGCATCGTGCCGAGCACGGAGCCCGCACCGCACATGTCGTACTTCATCTCGTCCATGCCCTCGCCCGGCTTCAGCGAGATGCCACCCGTGTCGAACGTGATGCCCTTGCCGACCAGCACGACCGGCGCGGCCTTCGCGGCGGCGCCCTGGTAGTGCAGCACGATGAACTGCGGCGGCTCGACCGACGCGCGCGCGACCGACAGGAACGAACCCATCTTCAGCGCCTGGATCTGCTTGAGCCCGAGCACTTCCGCCTTCAGGCCCCAATCCTTCGCGATCTTCTTCGCGGTGTTGCCGAGATAGGTCGGCGTGCAGACGTTGCCCGGCAGGTTGCCGAGGTCGCGGGTGAGATCCATCCCGTTCGCGAGCGCGACGGCCTGCTTGACCGCGACCTTCGCAGCCTTTTCGTCGGACGGATCGACGCTGAACACGACGCGCTTGAGCGTGTGCGACGCCGGTTCCGGCTTGCTCTTCATCTGCGTGAAGCGGTAGGTCTCGTTGCGCAGCGCGAGAATCGCCGCGCGCACGCCCCAGTCGGAGCTGCGTTCGTCGACCGGCAGTTGCGCGAGCGTGAACGTGACCTGGACGACCTTGGTCGCCAGCAGCGCGCGCCATGCGGCCGTCACGGCATCGTTATAGGCTTTCTGATTGAAAGCATCCTGCTTGCCGAGGCCGACGAGCAGCACGCGCGACGCGCCGATGCCCGACACTTCGTGCAGGAACAGCGTCTTGCCGCGCTTGCCGTCCATGTCGCCGGCCTTCACCACGCGCGAAATCAGCCCCTTGGTGGCCGTGTCGATGTCGAGCGCCGCGCCCGAAAGGGTCTGCGCCTCGAAGATGCCGAGCACGATGCAGTCGGACTTCCCGGTCAGGAACCCCTTGGCCTCGCCTTTGCTCCAATCACAGCCTTTTATGCTAAAGTCCATCGCGCTTGTCCTCGGATAAAATCTGGGCTAAGGATGAAAGCCGCAATTATCCGCTATTTTTCCCGTGGCGGCGCGAGCGCCGCACCACGCGTGCGCAGCCTCCCGCCCTCTTCTCATCAAGAATGATCTTCGAACGCTCCCTCCAGCGCGAGCTTGCGTATACGGCTGGCGCCGTGTTCATGGTGCTGCTCACGATCATGCTCACGACGATGATGATCCGCATCGTCGGCTACGCCGCGTCCGGTGAAATCGATCCGCGGGACGTCCTCGTGCTGATCGGCCTCACCGTGATCGGCTACCTCGCCGTGATGCTCGTCGTCACACTGTTCGTATCGATCCTGTTCGTGCTGACCCGGTGGTACCGGGACTCCGAAATGGTCGTGTGGCTCGCGTCGGGCGTGAGCCTCACGCGCCTCATCAAGCCGATCGGCGTGTTCGCCACGCCGATCGTGCTGCTGATCGCGTTCTTCGCGTTTGTCGGCTGGCCATGGTCGAACCAGCAGAGCAAGATGATCAAGGCGCGCTTCCAGCAGCGCGACGAGATCTCGCTGCTCGCGCCGGGCCAGTTCCGCGAGTCGGCCGCGAACCACCGCGTGTTCTTCATCGAGAAGATGACGCCCGACCAGAGCAAGGTGCAGAACGTGTTCGTGACCTCGACCGAGAACGGCAAGGTCAACGTGGTCGTGTCGCAGACGGGGCACACGGAAACGCGCGACGGCAGCCGCTTCGTCGTCCTGGAAGACGGCCGCCGCTACGACGGCACGCCCGGCCAGCCGAACTTCAAGATCATGGAGTTCGAGCGCTACGGCGTGAAGATCACGAGCACCCCGGTCACCAACGTGCCGAGCACCAACAGCACGCCGACGCCGGACCTGCTGCGCAATCCGACGAACGACAACCTCGCGGAATTCGCGTGGCGCGCGGGGCTGCCGCTGATCGCGATCAACCTGATGGTGCTCGGCATTCCGCTGTCATACCAGAACCCGCGCCGCAGCCGCACGATCAACCTCGTGATGGCGGTGCTGATCTACCTCACGTACTCGAACCTGCTGAACGTCGTGCAGGCGCAGATCGAGCAGGGCAAGATGTCGTTCGGCGTCGGCCTGGTCGGCCTGCATCTGGTCGTCGCGGTGATCGTCGCGTTCATCTTCTGGTTGCGCGTGCGCAATCGTCCGCTGTTTACACGCGCGCTGTTCGGCCGCTCGGGAGCATGATCGATGCGGCTCTATGAAAAGTACTTCGCGCGACAGATCTACGTCACGTTCGTCTTCATCCTGTTCGCGTTCTCGGGCCTGTTCTTCTTCTTCGACCTGATCAGCGAACTGAATTCGGTCGGGCACGGCAACTACAAGTTCGGCTACGCGGTGCTGCGCGTCGCGCTGCAGACGCCGTCGCGCTTCTACGAGATCATCCCGGTCGCCGCGCTGATCAGCGCGATCTACGTGTTCGCGCAGATGGCCGCGAACTCGGAATTCACGATCTTCCGCGTGTCGGGCCTCGCGACCAACCAGGCGTTGCGCTCGCTGCTGAAGATCGGTATCCCGCTCGTGATCGTCACCTACCTGATCGGCGAATTCGTCGGTCCGTACGCCGACCAGCTGTCCGAACGCGTGCGGCTGCAGGCGCTCGGCGCGTCGGTGTCGTCGAACTTCCAGTCGGGCGTGTGGGTGAAGGACACGCTCGCGGCCCGCGAGAACGGCGAGCAGGTCACGCGCTTCGTCAACGTCGGCAGCCTGTCGCCCGACTCGACGATCAGCAACGTGCGCATCTACGAATTCGATTCGAAATTCCAGCTGCGGAACGTGCGGATCGCGCAAACGGGCCGCTACGAGCCGCCCGGCCACTGGCTGCTGAAGGGCGTCACGGAAACGGAACTCACGCCGATCAAGCCGATCAGCGGCCAGCCGACCGACGCGCTGAACCCCGTGTACCGGTCGCAGCAGGTGTCGCTGCCCGAATACCGGCTGCGTTCGGACCTGACGCCGCAGATCCTGTCGGTGCTGCTGGTGTCGCCGGAACGCATGTCGCTCATCAACCTGTTCCGCTACATCCAGCACTTGCGCGAGAACCAGCAGGACACGCAGCGCTACGACATCGCGCTGTGGCGCAAGCTGCTGTATCCGTTCGCGGTGTTCGTGATGCTCGTGCTGTCGTTGCCGTTCGCGTACCTGCACACGCGCGCGGGCGTGGTCGGCGTGAAGGTGTTCGGTGGCATCATGCTCGGCATGAGCTTCCAGCTCCTCAATACGCTGTTCTCGCACATCGGCACGCTGAACACCTGGCCCGCGCCGCTGACGGCCGCCACGCCGGGCCTCATCTATCTCGCGCTCGGGCTGTTCGCGCTCAAGTGGGTCGACCGGCACTGAGTGCCGCGTCGCGACGGAGGCTTCGACATGAGTTCGCACGGCATCGTCCTGTTCGGCCACGGCGCCCGCGACCCACGCTGGGCCGAGCCGTTCGAGCGGCTCGCCGCGCGGCTGCGCGGCGCCCCCTCCCCCGCTGCGCACGTGTCGCTCGCGTTCCTCGAACTGATGACGCCGTCACTCGATGACGCGGTCGCCGCGCAGGTCGCGGCCGGCTGCACGCACATCACCGTGGTGCCCGTGTTCTTCGGCCAGGGCGGCCATGTCCGCCGCGACCTGCCGCAGCTCGTCGACGCCTGCCGCGCCGCGCACGCCGGCGTCGAGATCCGCTGCGCGACGGCCGTCGGCGAAGACGACGGTGTGCTCGACGCGATCGCGCGCTACTGCATCGACCAGGTCGGCGACGACGCCTGAACGAAGCATCGGCGGCCTCAAATGAAAAAAGCGCTGGCTTCTGCCAGCGCTTTTTTTTCGGACTGCGTCAGTCACCGGAACGGCGGCGTGCAATGCATCGCCACACGCCGTTCCCGCTCAGGCGGCATCGCGCAACGCGCTTCCCTCTTTTGCCTGCACGGCGCGCTCGGCAAACGCATCGCCGATCATCAGCAGGCTCGGTTCGGCCGGATCGAGCCACGCCTGCGCGTCGCCCGCCGCCATCTGCGCGAGCGTCAGCGTCAGCGTGCGCTCGCGCGCGGTGCTGCACGCCTCCACGATCGCCACCGGCGTCGCCGGCGCACGGCCGGCGTCGATCAGCTCCTGCGCGATGCCGGGCGCGCTGTCGCGGCCCATGTAGTAGACGATCGAATCGGCGCGTGCGGCTTCGCGAATCTCGTCGCTGCCCGGTGCGCGGCTGTGCGTCGCGAACGCCACGCTGCGCGACACGCCGCGCAACGTCAGCGAACGCTTCAGCGTCGCCGCGCCGGCCAGCGCCGCGGTGATGCCCGGCACGACCTCGTAGTCGATACCCGCTGCTTCCAGCGCGCGCATTTCCTCTTCCGCGCGACCGAACAGCATCGGGTCGCCGCCCTTCAGCCGCACGACGCACGCGTGCTCGCGTGCCGCATCGACGATCTGCTTGTTGATGAAGTGCTGTGCGGTCGAGCGCTGCCCGCAGCGCTTGCCGACCGCAATGCGGCGCGCGTTCGGCGCGTAGTCGAGCATCGCGGGCTCGACGAGCGCGTCGTGCAGCACGACGTCCGCCTGCGCGAGCAGCCGCGCGCCACGCACCGTGATGAGGTCGGCTGCGCCCGGCCCTGCTCCGATCAGATACACCTTGCCCATATGTGTCGCTTCGCTTGGTCCCTGCGGACGACGGCGTCCGGCCCGCGCCGCCATGAGGCGGCGCGGCTCGCCGGTTATGCCGAGAATGCCCGGATCATGCCTGCGGCGACCGTGTGGTGCGTCGCCTCGTCGATCAGCACGAACGCACCGGTACCCGGATGCGCGTCGTACGTGTCGCAAACGATCGGCTTCTGCAGCGTCAGCGCGACGCGGCCGATGTCGTTCATCTTCAGCTCGTGACGGTCGGTCGCGTGCGACAGCGTGTGCACGTCGAGCACCTGCTTGACGCCGCCGATCTTCGCGAACACCGTGCTGGTGGTCTGCTTCAGCAGGTACTTGCGCTGCGGCGACAGCGGCGTCTCGTCGAACCAGCACAGGTCGGCTTCGAGCTTCTTTGCCGGCTCGATCGGCTCGCCGGACGTGACGAACATGTCGCCGCGCGACACGTCGACGTCTTCCGCGAGGCGGATCGTCACGGCCTGGCCCGCGAACGCGTGCGGGACGGACGCGGTGCCACCCGGCACCGGCGCGACGATCTCGGCGATCGTGGCCGTGCGGTTCGACGGCAGCACGACGATCTCGTCGCCGACCTTCACTTCGCCCGACTCGATACGACCCATGTAACCGCGGAAATCGTCGGCCGAACTGCCGTCCTGACGCGCGACCCACTGCACCGGGAAGCGCAGCGCGTCATGCGCCTGCGTCTCGACCGGCAGCGATTCGAGCACGTCGAGCAGCGGCTCGCCCGCGTACCACGGCATACGCTCGCTCGCGCCGACGATGTTGTCGCCCTTCAGCGCCGACACCGGCACGAAGCGCACGTCGCTCAGGCCGAGTTGCTTCGCCAGCGTGACGTAGGCGTCGCGGATCTCGTTGAAGCGCGCTTCGCTGTAGTCGACGAGGTCCATCTTGTTGATCGCGACGATCACGTGCTGCAGCGCGAGCAGCTTGACGATCGCGCTGTGGCGCTTGGTCTGCGGCAGCAGGTCAGCCACACCGTTCTCGATCGTCACGCGCGTCGCGTCGATCAGGATGATCGCTGCGTGCGCGGTCGATGCACCCGTCACCATGTTGCGCGTGTACTGCTCGTGGCCCGGCGTGTCGGCGATGATGAACTTGCGCTTCGCGGTCGCGAAGTAGCGATACGCGACGTCGATCGTGATGCCCTGCTCGCGCTCGGCTTCGAGACCGTCGGTCAGCAGCGCGAGGTCGAGCTCGTCGCCGACCGTGCGCTTGTTCTTCGCACGCGACAGCGCGGACAGCTGGTCGGACAGCACGGCCTTGCTGTCGTACAGCAGGCGGCCGATCAGCGTGCTCTTGCCGTCGTCGACGCTGCCTGCGGTAATGAAGCGCAGCACGCCGAGGTCTTCGGTGTTCTCGATGATGCTCATGATGTGAATGTCCTCGTGTGCTTCAGAAATAACCTTGCTTCTTGCGCTGTTCCATCGCGGCTTCGGATGCCTGGTCGTCCATCCGGGTCGCGCCGCGCTCGGTGATCTCGGTCACCGCCGTCTCGGCGATGATCTTCTCGACGTCGTCCGCGTCGCTCTCGACCGGGCACGTGCAGGAAATGTCGCCGACCGTGCGGAAACGCACCTGCGCAAGCTCGCTCGCCTCGCCGTCACGCATCGGCGTGAGCGGCGTGACGGGCACGAGCAGCCCGTTGCGGCGCACGATCTCGCGCTGGTGCGCGTAATAGATCGACGGCAGTTCGAGGTTCTCGCGCGCGATGTACTGCCACACGTCGAGCTCGGTCCAGTTCGAGATCGGGAACACGCGCAGGTGCTCGCCCTTGTGCAGGCGGGCGTTGTACAGGCTCCACAGTTCCGGGCGCTGCGCCTTCGGATCCCACTGGCCGAATTCGTCGCGGAACGAGAAGATGCGTTCCTTCGCCCGCGCCTTCTCTTCGTCGCGGCGCGCACCGCCGATCAGCGCCGTGTAGCCGTGCTGCTCGATCGTCTCGAGCAGCGTGACGGCCTGCGCGGCATTGCGCGAATCGGTTTCGCGGCGCAGCACGACCGTGCCGCGCTTGATCGAATCCTCGACGTGCCCGACGACCAGCTCGGCGCCCAGCTCCTGCGCGCGGCGATCGCGGAAGTCGATCACTTCTTCGTAGTTGTGGCCCGTGTCGATGTGCACGAGCGGGAACGGCAGCGTCGTCTTGCGGTTCGCGCCGAGGCCGAATGCTTTCAGCGCCAGATGCAGCACGACGACCGAATCCTTGCCGCCCGAGAACAACAGCGCCGGCTTGCTGCATTCGGCGACCAGTTCGCGCAGGATGTGGATCGACTCGGCTTCGAGCCAGTCGAGGTGGCCCATGCGGTTGTCGGCACCGGTGGGCGGGGCAAAGGCGGATTGCTCGAGCGTCGTGCTCATGATTTCAGTCCTTCTCTTCTGGGTTCGTGCCGCCCGCTGTCGCTGGCGGCGCAATATTCAGTTTCTTGTCAGGCTTTCAGTGCGTGGCGCCGGTAACGGCTTCCGCGGGAATCGGCGTGATCGTCGTGATGTGCAGCCCGCATTCCTTCGTATCGCGCGACTCCCACCACCAGCGACCCGCGCGGCTGTCCTCGCCGGGACGGATCGCCCGCGTACACGGCTCGCAGCCGATGCTCGGGTAGCCGCGCGCATGCAGCGGATTCACCGGCACGTCAAACGCCTTGAGGTACGCCCACACGTCGCTTTCCGTCCAGTCGGCGAGCGGGTTGTACTTCGCGATCCCGCGTGCATCGTCCTGTTCTTCCTCGTGCAACTCCGCACGCGTGACCGACTGCTCGCGGCGCTGGCCCGTGACCCACGCACCGACGTCCGACAGTGCGCGGTTCAGCGGCTCGACCTTGCGGATGTGGCAGCACGACTTGCGCAGCTCGACGCTCTCGTAGAACGCGTTCAGGCCGTGCTCGGCAACGTACTGGTCGACCGCGTCCTGCTGCGGATGGAACTGCTCGATCTCGTAGCCGTAGCGCTCGCGCACGCGGTCGATCATGCCGAGCGTTTCCGCGTGCAGGCGGCCCGTATTCAGCGAGAAGATGCCGATCGACACGCCCTTCGACAGGATCGCATGCGTGAGCAGCATGTCTTCCGCCGCGAGGCTGCTCGCGAACTTCACCTGCTCATGACGGGCACCGATCTGCGCGAGCAGCGCGTCGAGGCGCTCGACCTTCGCGGCGAGTTCCGGCGTCAGCGCGGTAGCGGCGCTCATGCGCTCACCTTCGCGTCGCGCGTCGCTACGTCAGCCGCCGCGGCGCGACGGCGGAACAGCGGTTCGGGCTGGTCGAACGCACCCTGGTAACGCTGCGTGAATTCCGTGAACGCATTCAGCGCGTCGTGGATGTCCTTGTCGGCGCGCACCGCGTATGCGTCGAAGCCGCAACGCGACATGTACAGCAGCTGGTCGCGCAGCACGTCGCCGATCGCGCGCAGCTCGCCCGTCCAGCCGTGGCGCTCGCGCAGCAGGCGCGCGATGCTGTAGCCGCGGCCGTCCGCGAAGCGCGGGAAATCGACCGCGACCAGCGAAATCGCGCCGAAATCGGCCACGAGATCGGCCGGCTCGCTGTCCGGTGCGAGCCACACGCCGAGCTCGTCCTTCGTCTTCGCGGCGACGAGCGCCGCGCGCTCGGCCTGCCACAACGCGAACGGCACCAGCACCTTGCCGGCCGGCAATGCGTCGACCGCGGGCAGTGCACCGTCTTCCGCCGCGCGCACGACCTGCCATGCATCGTCGATCACTGCGCGGTTCTTGATAATCGAAGCCATCTGCTAGTTCCTTCTACCCGGTTGGTTACGCGTTCACTGCCTGGCGCGCCGCATACACGCGCTCCTTGAACGGCGCGATGCCGATGCGGTCGTACGTGTCGACGAAGCGCTCGCCGTCGATGCGCGATTCGACGAACGTGTCGATCAGCTTCGCGATCACGTCGGGCACTTCTTCCGCCGAGAACGACGGCCCGATCACGCGGCCGAGGCGCGCGCCGTTCTGGCCCGTGCCCTGCTCGCCGCCGAGCGACACCTGGTACCACTCGGCACCGTCCTTGTCGACGCCGAGGATGCCGATGTTGCCGACGTGGTGGTGACCGCACGAGTTCATGCAACCGGAAATGTTCAGCGACAGGTCGCCGAGGTCGTACACATAGTCGAGATCGTCGAAGCGCTGCTGGATCCCCAGCGCGATCGGGATCGACTTCGCGTTCGCGAGCGAGCAGAAGTCGCCGCCCGGGCACGCGATGATGTCGGTCAGGAGGCCGATGTTCGGCGTCGCGAAACCGGCGGCCTTCGCCTTTTCCCACACCGCGAACAGGTCGCGCTTCTTCACGTTCGCGAGGATCAGGTTCTGCTCGTGCGACACGCGCAGCTCGCCGAACGAGTACGCATCGGCCCAGTCGGCCACCTGTTCCATCTGCTTGTCGGTCGCGTCGCCCGGCGCCGCGCGATGATCCTTCAGCGACAGCGTGACGGCCGCGTAGCCGGCCACCTTGTGCGGCGCGACGTTACGCTCGACCCAGCGCGCGAACGCCTTGTTCTCGAGCAGATGCTGTTCGAACGATGCGTCGGTGTCGGCCAGCTTCTCGTAGGCCGGCGGCTGGAAGTACTGCGACACGCGATCGACTTCCGCCTGCGTGAGCGTCGACGGGCCGTCCTTCAGGTGCTGCCACTCTTCCTCGACCTGCTGCGCGAACTTCGCGGGCGACAGCGCCTTCACGAGGATCTTGATGCGCGCCTTGTACAGGTTGTCGCGGCGGCCGTAGCGGTTGTACACGCGCAGCACGGCTTCGCAGTAGGTCAGCAGGTGCTGCCACGGCAGGTCTTCCTTGATCACCGCGCCGATGATCGGCGTGCGGCCGAGGCCGCCGCCCGCGAGGATGCTCGCGACCACTTCGCCCTGCGCATTCTTCTTCAGGTACACGCCGAGGTCGTGGATCTGCACGGCCGCGCGGTCGTCCTTCGAGCCCGACACGGCGATCTTGAACTTGCGCGGCAGCCACAGGAATTCGGGATGGAACGTCGACCACTGGCGCAGGATTTCCGACCACGGACGCGGATCGATCTCCTCGTCCTGCGCGACGCCGGCGAACTGGTCGGCCGTGATGTTGCGGATGCAGTTGCCCGACGTCTGGATCGCGTGCATCTGCACCGACGCGAGCTTCGCGAGGATTTCGGGCGTGTCTTCCAGCTCGACCCAGTTGAACTGGATGTTCGAGCGGGTCGAGAAGTGACCGTAGCCGCGGTCGTGTTCGCGGGCGATGCGCGCCAGCATCCGGAGCTGGTCGCTGCGCAGGTTGCCGTAAGGAATCGCGATGCGGTGCATGTACGCGTGGCGCTGCATGTACAGGCCGTTCTGCAGGCGCAGCGGACGGAATTCGTCTTCGCTCAACTCGCCCGACAGCCGGCGGCGCACCTGATCGCGGTACTGCGCGACACGCTCGTCGACGATCGTCTGGTCGTATTGGTCGTACTGATACATTCGGGGACCCCAGGGTTTTCGTGGTGACCGCGCGACGTCCTAGCCACGTCGCGCCCGAATCTCCGTTCCGCCGTCACCGCCGCCATCCGCTGCCGGGTGGATTGCTAATGACGAAAACAGATATCCATATTTGAAAAACTCCGGTGAATCGTAATAAACTCGCCTTATATTTCAAACGACTAAAAAATTCTGTTGATATGCGGAAGGGTTATAAATGAACCTGCACCAATTTCGCTTCGTGCGCGAGGCCGTCCGGCAGAATTTCAACCTCACCGAGGCCGCGAAGGCGCTCTACACGTCGCAACCGGGGGTATCGAAGGCGATCATCGAGCTCGAGGACGAGCTGGGCGTGGAGATCTTCACGCGGCACGGCAAGCGCGTGCGCTCGCTCACCGAGCCGGGCCGGATCATCCTCGCGTCGGTCGAGCGGATCCTCCAGGAGGTTGAAAGCCTTAAAAGGGTCGGGAAGGATTATGCAGCCCAGGATCAGGGCAACCTGACCATCGCCGCGACCCACACGCAGGCCCGCTACTCGCTGCCGGCCGCGATCGCCGAATTCAAGAAGCGCTTCCCGAAGGTGCACCTGTCGATCCTGCAGGGCAGCCCGACGCAGGTGGCCGAGATGGTGATCCACGATCAGGCCGATCTCGCGATCGCGACCGAGGCGATTTCCGACTACAAGGAGCTCGTGTCGCTGCCCTGCTTCCAGTGGCACCACGCGGCCGTCGTGCCGGCCGACCATCCGCTGCTCGAACGCAAGCCGGTCACGCTCGACGATCTCGCGCAATACCCGCTGATCACGTACGACGACGCGTTCGCCGGCCGCAAGAAGATCAACCATGCGTTCGCACTGCGCGGGCTGTCGCCGGACATCGTGCTCGAGGCGATCGACGCCGACGTGATCAAGACCTACGTCGAACTCGGCCTCGGCGTCGGCATCATGGCCGACATCGCGTTCAACCCGGAGCGCGACCGCAACCTGCGGCTGATCCCGGTCGGCCACCTGTTCGGCAGCAACGTGACGCGCGTCGCGCTCAAGCAGGGCGCCTACCTGCGCAGCTATGTGTATACGTTGGTCGAACTGCTGTCGCCGACGCTGAACCGCAAGCTGATCGAACAGGCGCTCAAGGGCGAATCCGAATCGTACGAACTCTGAGCGGCGTGTATAAACACGGGGGCGCACATCGCGCCCCTTTTTGCTGTCCGACGGAGCATTCCGCATGACGCGTCCCGCCCTGCCACCCCTTCCCGCTCTGCTGCGCCGCGCCGCCGGTGTCGCCCTCGCGCTCGCCTGCGTGGCCGCGCAGGCCGACCTGAAGGTCGGCGTCGACCTGTCGTCGACCGGCCCGGCCGCCGCGATCGGCATCACGAGCAAGAACGCGATCCTGATGTGGCCGAAGACGATCGCCGGGCAGCCCGTGCAGGTGACGGTGCTCGACGATGCGTCCGATCCCGGCACCGCGGTGCGCAACATCCGCAAGCTGGTGGACGAGGATCACGTCGACGTCGTGGTCGGCCCGAACATCACCCCGGCCGCGCTCGCGGCGCTCGATGCGGTGGCCACCGGGCAGACGCCGATGATCACGCTGGTCGGTTCCGGCGCAATCGTCGAGCCGCAGGAAGGCGCGCGAACCTGGGCGTTCAAGATGGCGCAGAGCGACAGCGCGATGGCCGACGTGATGACGCGCTATATGGCGAACCACGGTGTGAAGACGGTCGGCTTCATCGGCTTCGCGGACAGCTACGGCGACAGCTGGCTGAACGAGTTCACGCGTTTCGCGGACCTGCGCAAGATCCGCGTCATCGCGACCGAGCGCTTCAACCGCACCGACGCGAGCGTCACGGGCCAGGCGCTGAAGCTGATCGCGGCAAAGCCCGACGCAATCCTGATCGCGGGCTCGGGCACGCCTGCCGTGCTGCCGCAGCGCACGCTGATCGAACGCGGCTACAAGGGCCCGATCTATCAGACACACGGGATCGCGACGCCGGAATTCATCAAGCTTGGCGGCAAGGACGTCGACGGGACGCTGTTCCCGACCCAACCGGTGGTCGTCGCACGCACGCTGCCGGCCGATCATCCGGCCCGCAAGGCCGCGCTCGCGTTCGTCGACGCGTACGAGGCGAAGTATGGCGCCGGCACGGTCACGCAGTTCGCGGGCGACGCGGCGGGTGTCTATCCGCGCCTCGCCGACGCGGTCGGCCGCGCGCTGAAGGCCGCGCAGCCCGGCACGCCCGCGTTCCGCGCGGCGCTGCGGCGCGAGCTGGAACGCGCGCACGAGCTCGTCGTGCCGAACGGCGTCGTCAACACGAGCGACAAGGATCATGTGGGGCTCGATCAGCGCGCGAGCGTGATGGGAATCGTCAAACAGGGCCGATTCGTCTACCTGAGCCAGTGACGTGTGCCGCCGGCAACCGGGCAGCTTGCCCGGCGGCGGGATTTCGGACATAATCCGCGTTTCGCCGCGCACAATCGCATGCGCGGCCAGGATCAAGCCCAGGTGGTGAAATTGGTAGACGCAGGGGACTCAAAATCCCCCGCCGCAAGGCGTGCCGGTTCGATTCCGGCCCTGGGCACCAGAAAAGAAGCGTAAGAGAATCAAGAACTTGCGCGATGCCTTCCCCAAGGAGGCAGCAGAAGACTGAAGCAGCAAACACCTCCTGTGCCAAAAGGGTGTGCCAGAACAGAGCCCCGTGTCAGCGACGACCGGGGCTTTTTCTTTGGTCCTTCGTGGATTTCCGGAGAACGCGGGGCAGCGTGTCATGACTTGCATCCGCAACTCGCGTCCCGTTCCGGCAGCGCGCGCATCGGCAACCGAAGGGATCGACCTGCCTTGATCCTGCCCGCGACGGCAATTCACGATGCTGGCGACAACTTCGGCGTCTTGTGCAGCTCGGCCCAGTAGCCATTTATCTGGTCGTCGGGCACATTGAAGCGCTTCAACCATGCCTCTGCTGCCACGCAAGTATCGAGCAACGGGGCGGTGCTGTTGATCGTACCGCGTTGCAGAATGTCGGACTTCTCGGCCACGATCGAGCACAGCGCGTGATTGAGCAGCACGTACGCGGCGGGCGGTCCCGGAGGGCTATCAACAGTTCCAGCCCCTTTTTACTCGTGACCGACCGCTCCCGCATGCAGGGGAAACTTCCACCTTTCGCACTATCATTAAAGCCTTCAACACGATGCAGAACGACTCAATCCCTTATCAGGAAACGGATTCCGGTGATTGAGGCAATGTGAAGGTGCGGCCACGTTGTTAAATGGCTGCTGAGGGTTGTAACACCCATCGAAGCCTCCATGGCACATGGCTAAGCGCGATGCGGTGCCCGGTACTTAGCCACACGCTCGATTGCCTCCGTCTCCCATCGGCCAACGCGCATTGCCTCCTCCAGCATACCGAGCGTCAGCGGCACCAACTCCGGATCGCGATACCTGGAAGAGAACAGCCCGAGAATCGACCGAACCACGTCAAGGGTGTCGGGGCCGATGTAACGCTTGTACGGGAAGTTCTCCACGTCGATGCCGAATGTCTCGGCCCACTTGTCGATGAATTCGATCGCGTCGATTCCGGTAATACGAAGGTCCTCTTCCATCCGGCTATCGCGCGTCAGCTTCAGCGGGCCGCCAAAGATTGGCCGTCCTAGCTCTTCACGGGCGAACGCCTCAAGCCGCTCCCACGTTCCGTCTGTCATGTCACAACACCCTGTCTTCCGGCTTCACGATGCCGTTGTAGACCTGCACCGTATTCCACGTGACGATTGCCGCATCGGTCGCCAGCATGACGGTTCCGACCACCGGCACCGCGCGCCCCACGAACGCCCCGAGATTGCGCGTCATCGCAATTCGCAATCCGCCTACACCAGCCTTCGTGATGGTCGGCAGCCGCATACCGATATTGAACGGCAAAAGTTTGCGAGCGGCCATCGACACGACAGACGTGCCGGCAACCGCGCCGCGCAGCTTGCCCGGCACGGGAACGTCGTTTTGCCCTAGCAGGATGCCGGCAGCGGCAGCAAGATCGCTGAAACCAAACCGCTTGCAAAGTTGGTCGGCCGCGACCCAGAAAAACAAATCGACCGGTTGAAGATTGGTATGCCCGTTGTACGAATAGCGATTGTCCGCCATACAGCTCTCAAGATTGTTTGAATGAGCGCCGAGATTACCAGAATCGCAAAGTCCTCTTTTTATCACCGAGCCGAACCCGGGATGGGCCGTTAGATGAACAATCACGCTCTCGGACTGCCGGGCGCGATGAAGGCCGGACCGATTGCAGCATCCAGCAGCCAATGCATGACCTCGGCAGCAGTGAGTTCGGCGCCGTTGTCCGACCGTATGAACGCAGGCTTGCCGTACAGCCGCATGAGTCGCGATAGCGTCAGGATCACATCCTTCGATGTCTAGGCTGGCAACGGCCTCGATTGCCCGACACTCGCGGGTGGACTCATCGACCACACTTAGCATCTTCAACGCCCGGCCATCCACCAGTTGATCGCGCAGGAAGTCGTAACACTTCGCATAGGTTAACGCCTGGCTTGGCGATTCATTGCGGATACCAAGTCTGGTCCTCTACTGCTATGCCACATGCATATTGACGACTCCTTTAAATGATTTCCGAAGTTAGCTTTCCTTACTAGATACAGCCCCCCCTGCAACCTCAGTTTATAGTGCTAGCTCTTGTAGTGGCACCTTGCATTGCGAGCCGCGGTTTCCATATATCGCCAGCGCTTCGACGTAGCCACATGTACAGGTACAGGAGCTTTCTGCGACTTTTTCCTAGATGGAGTTTTCGATGTCCGAACTACCGCGTACTGATTGGGGACAAATTCGAGACGTTCTTGCGGCTGCAGTGAATTTTTGCGAGCAATTGGAGGCACTCGGCTATTCCGAGAGCTCGCGGACCCGATCGGCTCTTGTGAATGGGAAAAATGTATCCGTTTTCGAGGTAGTAACGAGTGCGTGGACACTTGCCGAAGCGACGCGCTACACCGTAATACGATCACGACACGATGCAAACAACGACTTGTCCTATGTACCGGAAGCCGCACGGATCCTTGCCGCCGCTACAAGTGTTTGTGCGGAACTCGTTCATAGCGGCGGAAAGGTAGACGCGAATGTTGCGGTAGAACGTCTCAAGACGTGGCTCAATGCCGAAGGGGTCGAGGCCTTGAAAACGACGCTTGGCGAGCCGTGAATCGCCACGATCGGCGCAGCTATGACTCAAGTGCACCACGCCCAGCACAACCAGTCTGGCGTGACACGGCGGTCGTACAAAGTAAAGCTTCCACCGCCCCTAACTGCCTGCACCGAACAAAATTTGCCCCACCCTGCTGGCTGAAATCCGGCGACGGCAGAATCGAATGCCGCTGCATTCGCCTCTGCTCGCGCGCGGTTGCGCTTCTTGCTGCTCATGTTGCTGTGCTTGAATAGCCAGCTCTTGTTCGCAATTTCGTCGACGTGGCAGTAATGCGTGAGCCGATCCAACAGACCGCCGCTATCTTCCCGATCCGCGTTTCGCCGCACACAATCGCATGCGCGGCCAGGATCAAGCCCAGATGGTGAAATTGGTAGACGCTGGGGACTCAAAATCCCCCGCCGCACGGCGGGCCGGTTGGATTCCGGCCCTGCCACCAGCATTCTCGCGGCGTGACACGCTGCGCCTCCCGAAACCCGCGCAAGCTCGTCGCTCCGCAGTTTTTTGCCGCCCGCGTCGCAACGCGTACCCCCACGCAGCAGTCCAAGCATCATGAGGATGCGCGACACGGAGGCACGCCATGTCCATGTGCACGATTTCATCTCCGCTCTGCCGCCGCGTGCTCGCCGTGGCGCTGTCGCTCATGCTGGCCGGATGCGACATCCTGACCGCGCCGCCGGTGCCTGACTGGCCGGGCCCGCACGCGCCCTACCCGTTCCCGGACAGCATTCCGCATCGCACCGAATGAATGGACGAGACGGCCGCGCCAGCTCAGACCATCAACGCCCGCACGAAGTCGAGAAACACGCGCACCTTCGCCGAAACGAGATTGGACGCGTGGTGATACGCGTAGAGCGGAAACGTCTCGTCCGCCCACGCCGGCAACAACAGCACCAGCCGCCCGTCGGCAAGGATGTCGCGCGCATAGAGTTCCAACAGCTGTGCGATCCCCGCGCCGCCCAGGCACGCGCCGAGCAGCATGCCCGTATCGTTGACCATCAGCCGGCCGGCCGCATCGAACGGCACCACCTCCTTGCCGCGATGGAATTCCCATTCGAATGGCCGCCCCGTCACCGGATCGCGGATCAGCACGCAACGATGCCCATCCGCGAGATCCCGCGGGTGCCGCGGCTCGCCATGACGCGCGACATAGGCCGCCGACGCGCAGGTGAGCACGCGCGTTTCCAGCAGCAACCGCGCACGGTATGAGGACGGCTCCGGAATACCGAACCGCACCGCCACGTCGAACCCGTCGGCGACGAGGTCGCCCATCCGGTCGCGCACGCTGATCTCGACGGACAGGTCGGGAAAGCGGTCGAGAAACGCCGCCATCTTCGGCGCCAGCACGTAGTGACCGAAAGTCGCGTCGACGTTGACGCGCAACCGCCCCCTGACACGCGCCTTCGACTGGCCGGCGTCGATCGCCGCCTCCTCGATGCCGGCCAGCAGCGGCGCGACCGCCTCATAGAAGCGCCGCCCTTCGTCGGTCAGCGTGATCGCGCGCGCCGTGCGGTTGAAGATCCGGATGCCGACGCGCTCTTCCAGCCGGGCGACGGCGCGGCTCACTGCCGGCTGCGTCAACCCCATCGCCTCGCCGGCGCGCGCGAAGGTGCCGGCCTCGATCACCGCCGAGAGCACGCCGATGCCGCTCAAAAGTCTGCTGTCGAATGCCATGAGACATACTTTCAGTCATTCTTGATCTGATCATTATTCATTATTTTTATTGAACAAGGGCGCCTACATTAGTCCTGTCGCCGGATCGCACGGCACTCACGAATCAAGGAGCAGGACATGAGCACATCGGAACAGGTCGCCCTCGTCACGGGCTCGTCGCGCGGCATCGGCGCGGAAATCGCCCGCCGTCTCGCCCGCGACGGTTTCAGGGTCGTCGTGAACTACGCCGGCGGCGCCGGCCCCGCGCAGGAAGTGGTCGACGCGATCGTCGCCAGTGGCGGCACAGCCGTCGCGGTACAGGCGGACGTCGCCGATCCGGCGGCCGTGGCCGCCCTGTTCGACGCGGCCGAGCAGGCATTCGGCCGGATCGACGTGGTCGTCAACAGCGCGGGCGTGATGAAGCTCGCCCCCCTTGCCGAGTTCGACGACGCAGCGTTCGACCAGACCGTCGCGATCAACCTGAAGGGGGCGTTCAACGTCAGCCGAGAGGCGGCGAAGCGCGTGCGCGACGGCGGCCGCATCGTCAACCTGACATCGAGCGTGATCGGCATGCGCCTGCCGACCTACGGCGTGTACATCGCGACCAAGGCGGCCGTCGAGGGCATGACGCAGGTGCTCGCGCAGGAAATGCGCGGCCGCGGCATCAGCGTGAACGCGGTCGCGCCGGGGCCGGTCGCGACCGCGTTGTTCCTGCATGGCAAAAGCGCCGAACTCGTCGACCGGATGGCGAAGATGAACCCGCTGGAGCGGCTCGGCCAGCCCGCGGACATCGCCAGCGTCGTCGCGTTCCTCGCCGGCCCCGACGGCGCATGGGTCAACGGCCAGATCCTGCGCGCGAACGGCGGCATGTGCTGACCGGCCGCCTGCCCCGCCTGCCTCTTACCGGAGATCGATCATGAAGGAAGTCATCCTCGTCACGGGCGCGTCCAGCGGCTTTGGCCTGCTGACGGCCCAGGCACTCGCCCGCGCCGGCCATACCGTGTACGCGTCGATGCGCGAAAGCACCGGCCGCAACGCACCGCGCGTCGCAGCCATCGTCGCCTACGCGCAGGAGCACGGCGTCGACCTGCGCACCGTCGAGCTCGATGTCGGTGACGACGCGTCCGTCGGTGCCGCCATCGATCGCGTGATCGCGGACACCAGCCGCCTCGACGTCATCGTCCACAATGCCGGCCACATGGTGTTCGGCCCGGCCGAAGCGTTCACGCCCGAGCAGATCGCCCAGCTCTACGACATCAACGTCGTGTCGACCCAGCGCGTCAACCGCGCGGCGCTGCCGCACCTGCGCCGCCAGGGCCGCGGCCTGCTCGTCTGGGTATCGTCGTCGTCCGCGCGCGGCGGTACGCCGCCGTTCCTCGCCCCCTACTTCGCCGCGAAAGCCGCGATGGATTCGCTCGCGGTGTCCTATGCGGCCGAACTCGCCCGCTGGGGCATCGAGACGTCGATCGTCGTGCCGGGCGCCTTCACCCAGGGCACGAATCACTTCGCCCACGCAGGCAAGCCGGCCGATGCAGCCGTTCAGGCCGCCTACGACGACGGCCCCTATGCGGGCGTCGCCGAGCAGGCGCTGCAGGGCCTCGCCGCGCTCGAACCGGCGGACGCCGATGCCGGTACCGTCGCGATGGCGATTGCCGACATCGTCGCCACGCCAGCCGGCAAGCGCCCGTACCGCGTGTTCGTCGATCCGTCGCAAGACGGCGCGGAGGAGGTGTTCCGCGTCGGCGATCGCATCCGCCGCGAGATGTTCAGGAACATCGGCCTCGCCGACCTGCTCGCGGCCCGCGTCGCCGGCTGATCCGCTGCGCGCCGGACACGCCGGCGCGCCTCAAGCTTGCTCGCAGAACCCGAGGATCGCGTCGGCGACCGCCGCCGGCGCCTCGCGCTGCGGAAAGTGGCCGACACCGTCCAGCACCTGCCGGGCGTAGCGCCCCGCAAAGCATCGCTCGCGTCCGGCCGAACTGTCCGGATGATTGCAGGTGTCCGCGCCGCCATGCAGCACGAGCGTCGGCACCGCCAGCACCGGCGTGGGATTCAGACGCGCATCGTCGTCGGCATAGGCCGACGTGCCTGGCGCGAATCCCCAACGATGCCGGTACGAATGCAGGACGACGTCGATCCAGTCGGGCCCGTCGAATGCAGCGGCGGCCGCGTCGAAGTCGCTGTCGCGATACCAGCCCGGCGGCGACCAGGTGTCCCACATCAAGCGGGCAAACGCGCGGCGATCGTCGCGCAACGCCTGCTCGCCGCGCGGCGTCGCCATGAACCAGTGATACCAGTAGTTGCGCGCCTGCTGCAGCGACAGCGGCTGTCCGGGATCGTTGGTGCCGTACCCGACCGACAGCATCACGAGATGCGATGCGGCGGCATCGCGCAACCCGCACGCGTTCGCGGCCGCCCGCGCGCCCCAGTCGTGCCCGACCAGCACGGGCCGCTCGATGCCAAGCACATCGACGAAGTCGAGCAGGTCGCGTCCGAGCGCCGCGAGCTGGCCGCTGCGCGGCACGGATGCGTCGCGAAAGCGGGTCGGCGCAAAACCGCGCAGCGCGGGCGCGAGCACGCGATAGCCGCGCGCGGCGAGCGCCGCCGCCACCGCGTCCCAGCCGACCGGGCTGTCCGGCCAGCCATGCAGCAGCACGGCCACGCGCTCGCCGTGCGGGTTCCATTCGAGATAGGCAATGTCGAGCGACGCGGTCGTCGCATGCGCATAGGTCGTCATCGTGTACTCCGTTGGGTCGATCCGAGTGCACGATGGTAGGCAGTTCGTTCATCACGATTCACGGAGTATCATCGTTTATTCTTCGAGTATCACGTTGAATTGATCCATGGAACCGCTGACCGATCCCGCGTCGACCTCGCTCGACATCACGCTGCTGCGCACCTTCCTCGAAGTCGTCGACAACCGCGGGTTCGCGCCGGCCGCGGAACGGCTCGCGCTGACGCCGTCCGCCGTCAGCGGCCACATCAAGCGGCTCGAGCAGGCCGCCGGCACGGTGCTGCTCGCGCGCACGACCCGCCGCATCGCGCTCACACCGGCCGGCGACACGCTGTACGCATACGCGCGCAACATCGTCGACATGGAACGCGAAGTGCGCGCGAGGCTGCGCGGCGCGCCGGCGCACGGGCCGCTGCGAGTCGGCGCGTCGGAAGATTTCGCGGGCGCGTGGCTGCCGCATGTGCTGCGCACGTTTCGCGACCGCCACCCGCGCACGTCGATCGAGCTGAAGGTCGGCATCACCGCATCGTTGCTGCGCGAGCAGACGCTTGGCCGGCTCGACGTCGTGTTCGGCAAGCAGTGCCGGCAGGTCGACACGCCGGGTGAACTGCTTTGGGAAGAACCCCTCGTGTGGGCGTTCGCGTCGGATCGCACGCTCGACGCAGGCGGCGACGTGCCGCTCGCACTGTTTCCGCAGCCGTGCGTCTATCGGGAAGCCGCCGTCGCGGCACTCGCCGCCGCGCTGCGGCCGTTCCGCGTGCTGTTCGAGAGCAGCAGCATGGCCGGCTGCGTGTCGGCCGCGCTCGCGGGCTTCGCGGTCACCGCGCTGGCGCGCAGCCAGCTGCGCGACGGCCTGCGCGAATGCGGGCCGCAGGACGGTCTGCCGGCGCTACCGGCCGCGCGCTTCTACGCGTTCGCGGCGAAACCGGATGGCGCCGGCGCGGCGTTGATCGACGTGGTGCGGGAAACCGGGCGCAGCCGGCAATTCGCGGCGCCGCCCGGCTGAAACAGGCACGACGGCGCGTGACGCAAGCCGGCCGTGCCGGTCAGTCGCCCTCCCCGCCCTTCGTCAGCGCGCTCGCCATCAGTTCTCCGAACCACTCGATGAACGCATTGAGCCGGCGCGAACGATGGCGCCGGTGCGGATACACGGCCGACACATCCATCGGCGCAGCGCGGTGGCTGGGCATCACGTCGACGAGTGCGCCGCTGTCGAGCAGATGCGCGACGTCGAAGCGCGGAATCTGGATCAGCCCCATCCCCGCGATGCAGCCGGCGATATAGGTTTCGGCGTTGTTGACGATCACGCGGCTCGGCAGCGCGAGTGTGTGCCGCTGGCCATCCGCGCAGTATTCCCAGTCGAGCTCGCGCCCGGTCGTCGGCGACGCATAGCCGATCGCCCAGTGTCCGTGCGCGAGCGCATCCGGATGCTCGGGTACGCCGCATTCGCGCAGGTAGTCGGGGCTCGCGCAGTTGATCAGCGTGAACTGCCCGAGCGGCCGCACGACGAGGCTGCTGTCCGCGAGCCGCCCGACGCGGATCGCGCAGTCGACGCCCTCCTGGACCAGGTCGATTGAACGATCCGTCGAGCCGAGCGACAGTTGCAGCTTCGGGTAACGGCGAAACAGCGACGGCAGCGCGGGCGCCACCATGCGGCGCGCAATCCGGCTCGGCACGTCGACGTTCAGCCGGCCGATCACGTCGCGGTCGCGGCGGCGGAACAGGCGGTCGAGTTCGTCGGCCTCCGCGAGCAGGCGCCGGCCGCGTTCGAGCAGCAGCGCACCGTCGGCAGTCAGCTGCACCTGGCGCGTCGTGCGGTGCAGGAGGCGCGTGCCGAGCCCCGTCTCGAGCTGCTGGACGGCCGCCGACACGGTCGCGCGCGGCACGTCGAGCGCATGCGCGGCCTTGATGAAGCTGCCCATCTCGGCAACCTGCAGGAAGATTCTGACCTGATCCAGCTTGTCCATCGGCGGGGAACGTAGGTTCGGACGATCGTCGCCGCCGGCCGTCGCGCGTCGCGGCAAGATCCGGCGGTACAGAAAAAACGGGCGCGCAACCGCGAGGCCGCGCGCCCGTCCATTGTCCACGCAAACGCGCCATTGCGGTGCACTGCGCGGCCCGTTGCCGGGTCGGTTACTTGGTCGTATAACCGCCGTTGATCAGGATCGTCTGACCCGTGATCCACCAGCCGTCGGTGACGAGATGGCGGATGAACGGTACGACGTCCTCGATGTCGGTGAGGCCCGTCTTGCTGAACGGCGACAGCGCGGCCGCCGTCTTGTGATACGCGACCGCATCGGCGCCCTCGGCCGGGTAAAAGAACGGCGTGTCCATCGGGCCCGGCCCGACGGCCGTCACCGAGATCCCGCGCGCGCCGTATTCCTTCGACGCCGCGCGCGTGAAATGCTCGACCGGCGCCTTCGACCCTTCGTACGCCGCATAGAACGGCGTGAACGCGCCGAGCAGCGACGTCACGAGCGTGACGAGCTTGCCGTGATCTTCGAGGTGCCGCCCCGCTTCCTTGATGAAAAAGAACGCCGACTTGCTGTTGACCGCGAACATCTCGTCGTACTCGGCCTCGCTGATCTCGGTGAACGGCTTCTTCAGCACCTTGCCGACCGTGTTGATCGCGATGTCGATCTTGCCGAAGCGCTGCTTCGCGTCGTCGAACAGCTTCTCGACCGCGGCGGCCGTCGTCAGGTCGCCCTGGAACGTGGCGGCTTCCGCGCCGGCCGCGCGCACCGCGGCAGCCGTCTCCTCGGCCTGCGCCTGCGATGCGGCGCTGTTGTAATGAATCGCCACCGCCTTCGCGCCGTGGCTCGCCAGATCCCGCGCGATCAAGCCACCGAGATTCTTTGCGCCGCCTGCGATCAGGACGACCTTGTCTGCGAGCGTATGAGTTGCCACGGTTGACTCCTTTTCTCGTTGAACGAAGCTTGGAGTGTAGGCACGCGCGACGCGCCGGTCAGCCGGCCGCGGCTGGATGGATTATCCAGAAAAGCGATCCAATCGCATCGACGCAGTGCAGCCTGCCGCACCGACAACCGAGCCGGAATCTGCGCTCGATTCCGCGCAAGCCGGCCGGCTCAGCGCGCGTAGAGCGCCGCGTCGATCTTGCCGAGCAGCCACTGCATGCCGGCCAGATGCTGCTGATCGTGGCTGCACAGGTAGTGGACGAGCCCGCGCACGGTCAGCGAACCGTAGCCGTCGAACTCCCCGGTGCGTGCGAGCTGTTCCGGCGTGAGGCGCGACACGAGGTCCAGCGTCTCGCGCCGCGCTTCGCGGATCGCCGCGAGCACGTCGGACGCATACGCGTCGTTGTAGCGGCGCTCGATCGCGAGCGTGTCGCCATCGATCGACACGAGCAGCGGCCGATCCTCGTCGAGCATCCGCCGCAGCCGCACGTGATAGCCGTCGATCTCGATGTCGCGCACGTGGCAGAGCTGCCCGAGCGGCGAAAAGTGCTCGCTCGGAATCCCGGCCCAGTCGTCGGGCGTCCAGCGCGCATAGCCGTCGGGGACGGCCGCGAAATGGGCTTCGAGCAGACGGGGGAAATCGGCGAGTGCATCGAGCGTCGTCGGATTCATGCGGGACTCCCAGTCGGATAGAGGCGGCGGCAGCCCTGGCACGGGCCTGCCGCCACCGTTGCGTCACTTCACGCTGAAGCCGTACGCGCCCTGCGTGCGGTGTCCGTCGGTCGCGACGGCCACCCATTTCACCGTATAGGTGCCCGTGCCGACCGCCGTGAGCGGCACCGTCATCCGCTTGCGGTTCGACGCGTCGATGCGCGCTCGGCCGTCCGACACCGTCTTGCCGTCGCCAGCGACAACGACGATCGAACTGAACGCCGGCTCCAGCGGCTCAGTGAAGTCGATCGTGACGGCGGCCGGTGCGGCATCCACCGCCGCGCCCGCCGCCGGGTCGCTCTTCGCGAGGTGCGCGTGCGCGAACGCGACCGACGAAACGGTCGCGGCGAGGATGAAGGCAGCAGCCTTGCGGCCGAACGGATACGAAGCGAAAGGCATGGACTTTCCGTGAAGAATGAACGGGCGCCGCGCCCCGCGCGGCGTACCGGCAGCTTACCAGCGCATGCGCGTTCCTGCCGGTCGCGCGCCGCCGCTTGATAGAATGCGCGCGCTATGGATCTCGAAAGCATTCTCTACACTCAGGGCTTCGGCTCGCGCCGCCAGTGCCGCGGCCTGATCGAAGCGGGCCGCGTCACCGTGGCGGGCGCCAGCGCGACCGACCCCGACGCCGCGTTCGATACCGACGGCCTCGTGTTCTCGGTCGACGATACGGCGTGGCCGTTCCACGCGCACGCGTATCTCGCGCTCAACAAGCCGGCCGGCTACGAGTGTTCGCGCGATCCGCAACACCACGCGAGCGTGTTCAGCCTGCTGCCCGCGCCGCTCGTCGCGCGTGGCGTGCAGTGCGTCGGACGCCTCGACCAGGACACGACGGGCCTGCTGCTGCTGTCCGACGACGGCCAGTTCGTGCACGCGTACACGTCGCCGAAGCGCAAGGTGCCGAAGACCTACGTGGCGACCGTGCGCCACCCGCTCGACGACACGCAGTTGAACACGCTGCGCACCGGCGTGCAGCTGCACGGCGAGCCGAAGCCGATCGCGGCGGTCGCAGCCGACGCGCGCGACACGCACGCACTCGCGCTGACCGTCCTCGAAGGCAAGTATCACCAGGTCAAGCGCATGGTCGCGGCGGCGAGCAATCGCGTCGAAGCGCTGCATCGCGAAAGCATCGGCGGCTTCACGCTGCCGGACGATCTCGCACCGGGTGCGTGGCGCTGGCTCGATGACGCCGACCTTTCAGCATTACGCAATCCGGTCAAAACCCTGTAAGGGAAAATCCGCACGACCGTTCGACGCCCGGCCGCATCTCGGCCGCATGTTCCCCCGCTATACTGAAATCACAAGCTGTAAGAGAACAGCGATGCAGGGGGAGACATCATGAACAGCCATAGTTTCGAACTGTCGTACGTGATGATCGCGTTCGCGGTCATTGGTGTCATCGTGATCGGCGGGCTGCTGGCCGCGATGCACATGAAGCACAAATATCATCCGAACCTGATTGGCGCGCTGATCGGCGCGCTGCTGTGCTTCCTGCTGATCGAGGCGTTACCGGCGCTCACCTGACGCGCTGCCCGGCGCAAGCGTTTGAAGGAAATCGTCTACGGTCGGATAGCGCAACGTCACGCACAATTCGGCCTTGAGCCGTGCGTTGGACAGGCGCCGCGACTCGCGCATGAACGACAGCAGCGTCGGTTCGAGCTGACGCTCGGCATCCGCGCGGCTGACGCGTGGCGGCTTCGGCAAGCCGAGCACCTGCGCGACCCGGTCGAAATACTCCCCCATCCGCAGTTCGCTGTCGTCCGACGCGTGCACGGCGCGCGCCGGCTTGCCGCGTTCGGCCGCACGGCGCAGGATCGCCGCGAGATCGTCCGCGTGGATGTGGTTCGTGTAGACGTCGTCGGCCGGCTCGAGCGCCGGCGTGCCGCGCTCGAGCCGCGCGACCGGCAGACGGTTCGCCGCGTAGATGCCCGGAATGCGCACGATGCGCGCGGACAGCACGCCGCGCACCGTCGCCGCGCGCAGTTGCCGCTCGGCCGACACGCGCCGGAATGCACGCGGATTCGCGGGGCGCAGCGGATGCGTTTCGTCGATGCGTGCGCCGCCGCAGTCGCCGTAAACGCCCGTCGTACTGGCGTAGACGAGCCTCGGCGCACGAAGGCCGTCGGGTACAATACGCGCTGCCCGAACGGGCGCGCCGGCCTGTCGGGTAGCGGTGCGCAGCGTTCGGAGCCGGCCGACCGCCGGTGCCGGCGGCACCGGTGGCCGTCGCGCAGGCACGGTCGTTGCGGCGATCAGCGCACGCGTGCGCCGATCGTCGCGGCCGTCGGACTGCGGCGGCGCGAGATGCAGGATCGTGCGGGCCAGACCCGCGAGGCGGCCGAGCGTCGCGCGGCGATCGAGGTCGCCGACGATCGGCGTCGCGCCCGCAGCGCGCAGTTCGTCGCGGCGGGCCGGGTGGCTCGTCAGCGCGAAGATCCGCAGGTTGCGGTGCGTGTCGCGCCATTGCGCGACGCAGCGCATGCCGACGTCGCCGCAGCCGACGATCAGTGCGCGCGGCCGGCGCAGGATTCGAGTCGCGATCATGTTGGTTGCGAAATCAGTAGCCACCGTTGCGCGACGCGCAACGGGCTTGCATTGTAGCTGCCGTGCGCGATATGCACGGTCCCCACATTTTGTTCTAGTTTGGTTCTATGGCATTCAACGTCACTCTCAAGCAAAGCGGCCGGCAATTCCAGGTCGAGTCGGATGAAACCGTGCTGGCGGCTGCGCTGCGCCAGAACGTCCATCTGCCGTACGGCTGCAAGAACGGCGCGTGCGGCTCCTGCAAGGGCCAGATCGTGTCGGGCCAGATCGAACAGGGCCCGCACGCCGCGTCGGCACTGTCCAACGACGAACGCACGCGCGGTCTCGCGCTGCTGTGCTGCTCGAAGGCGCAGTGCGATCTCGAGATCGACGTGCGCGAAATCGCCGGCGTCGACGGCGTGCAGGTCAAGAAGCTGCCGTGCCGGATCGCCGCGCTCGAACGCAAGGCCGACGACGTGATGGTCGTGAAGCTGCAGCTGCCCGCCAACGAACGCCTGCAGTATCTCGCCGGCCAGTACGTCGAGTTCATCCTGAAGGACGGCTCGCGCCGCAGCTACTCGATGGCGAATGCGCCGCACGAGGAAGGCCCGATCGAGCTGCACATCCGTCACATGCCGGGCGGCAAGTTCACCGACCACGTGTTCGGCGCGATGAAGGAGCGCGACATCCTGCGCTTCGAAGGCCCGCTCGGCACGTTCTTCCTGCGTGAAGATTCCGACAAGCCGATCGTGCTGCTCGCATCGGGCACGGGCTTCGCGCCGATCAAGGCGATCATCGAGCACGTGAAGCACACGGGCATCACGCGCCCGATGACGCTCTACTGGGGCGCGCGCCGCAAGAAGGACATCTATCTCGACGAGCTGGCCGAGCAGTGGGCACGCGAGATCCCGAACTTCAAGTACGTGCCGGTGCTCTCCGAGCCGGACGCCGGCGATCAGTGGACGGGCCGCACGGGCTTCGTCCATCGCGCGGTGATCGAGGACCTGCCCGATCTGTCGGCCCACCAGGTGTACGCATGCGGCGCGCCGGTGATGGTCGAATCCGCGCAGCGCGACTTCACGCAGCACCACGCGCTGCCGGCCGACGAGTTCTACGCGGACTCGTTCACGAGCGCCGCCGATCTCGCGCATCCGGTCTAAGGCCCGCGCACCCGCGTACGGCGCTGCGCGCCGCGATGTCACATCCGTGGCATCGCGGCGGTTTACAGTGAGGCGCGGGATGCCTTATGCTTGCGCACATGAACTGCTTCCTGTCCGCCCTTCGACGTCGCCGCTCGCCGCTCCGCCCGGATGCCGCAGGCTCGTCACGGACTCGCGCGTAACCCCCGCACTGCTTCACCGGTTACGCACAAGCTGTTCGACCCACCAGCCACGGCCTTCCGTGGCTTTTTTATTGCCTGTTTCCCTTTCAACGTCCGCTGGAGTCTGCTGCCATGCCCCTGAACGATTATCCGATCGACTCGCTGATGTACATCACGAACCGCCCCGACATCGTGTTTACGCACGGCAAGGGTTCGTGGCTCTACGATCACACCGGCAAGCGCTATCTGGACTTCATCCAGGGCTGGGCCGTCAACAGCCTCGGCCATTGCAACGACGGCATCGTCGAAGCACTGAAGACGCAGGCGGAAAAGCTGCTGAACCCGTCGCCCGCGTTCTACAACGAACCGATGGCGAAGCTCGCGGGCCTGCTCACGCAGCACAGCGTGTTCGACAAGGTGTTCTTCACGAACAGCGGCGCGGAAGCGAACGAAGGCGCGATCAAGCTCGCACGCAAGTGGGGCCGCAAGTTCAAGAACGGCGCGTACGAGATCATCACGTTCGACCACAGCTTCCACGGCCGCACGCTCGCGACGATGTCGGCCAGCGGCAAGCCGGGCTGGGACACGATCTACGCGCCGCAGGTGCCGGGCTTCCCGAAGGCCGAACTGAACGACATCAACTCGGTCGAGAAGCTGATCACCGACAAGACCGTCGCGGTGATGCTCGAGCCGATCCAGGGCGAAGGCGGCGTGATTCCGGCGACGCGTGAGTTCATGCAGGCGCTGCGCGCGCTGACGAAGCAGCACAACCTGCTGCTGATCGTCGACGAAGTGCAAAGCGGCTGCGGCCGTGCAGGCACGCTGTTCGCGTACGAGCTGTCCGGCATCGAGCCGGATGTCATGACGCTCGCGAAAGGCATCGGCGGCGGCGCTCCGCTCGGCGCGCTGCTGTCGAAGGCCGAGTTTGCGGTGTTCGAGGCCGGCGACCAGGGCGGCACGTACAACGGCAACCCGCTGATGACGGCGGTCGGCTACTCGGTGATCTCGCAGCTCGTCGCGCCGGGCTTCCTCGAAGGCGTGCGTGAGCGCAGCGAATACCTGAAGCGCAAGCTGCTCGAGCTGTCGGAAGAGCGCGGCTTCGAAGGCGAACGCGGCGAAGGTCTGCTGCGCGCGCTGCTGCTCGGCAAGGACATCGGCCCGCAGATCGTCGAGAAGGCGCGCGACATGCAGCCCGACGGCCTGCTGTTGAACGCCGCGCGGCCGAACCTGCTGCGCTTCATGCCCGCACTGAACGTGACGACCGACGAAATCGACCAGATGATGGCGATGCTGCGGTCGATTCTCGACACGCTCTAAGGAGACCGCCGCGATGGATGCCGCCGCCGATGCTGTCGCAATCCGCCCGTTCGAACGCGCCGACACCGATGCCGTGCTCGCGGTATGGCGCGACGCGTTCCCGCAGTACGAAGACGCGGACGCGCCGCCGCACCGCGATCCGCTGCGATCGATCGCGCTGAAGCTCGCGACGCAGCCGGAACTGTTCTTCGTCGCGACCTGCGGCGCGCGCGTGGTCGGCACGCTGATGGCAGGTTTCGACGGACATCGCGGCTGGCTCTACTCGTTCGGCGTATCGAACGACGCGCGGCGGCTCGGCATCGGCCGCGCACTGATCGCGCATGCGGAACGCGCGCTCGCCGCGCGCGGCTGCCTGAAGATCAACCTGCAGGTGCTGCCCGGCAACGACGACGCGTGCCGCTTCTACGCGGCACTCGGCTATCGCGTCGAGGAACGCATCTCGTTCGGCAAGACGCTACCGGCCGCATGAAGCAAAGGCCGGCAGCCAGCCCGCTCAGCGCGTGATCGGCCCCGCGCCCGGCAGCGGATTGCCGAGCGCGTCGGTCGGCACGGCCTGCTGCTCGAACGCGGCGAAATACGCGGCCCACTGCGTGTCGCTCACGCGCACGATCAGCGCACCGTCCTGCCAGATGTCGTTGTGGTCGTTGTGGTCGTCGCCCGCACGGTGCAGGTAGTTCGCGCCGGTCGACCCCTGGTTCATGTGCGTGTCGTGGATGCCGTTGCCTTCCGAATACGAGCGGCCGAACACGACGACGTCGAGCCCCTGCGACTGCGCGGCGTTCACGAGCCGCAGCAGCGACGGAATCGGCTCCTGATTCTCGGTACCGTCCATCACGGCGCTCGGGCGCCACGCCCCCGTTTCGTTCAGGATGTCGCTGCGCATGTAGTCGAGCGCGGGCAACGCGGCCTGCCCCGTCAGGTCCGTATAGCCTTCGGCCGCAGCTGCGAGCGTCTGCGTGATCGGGTGGTGGAAATCGTAGACGAGCTTGTAGTTCAGCAGGTCGTCCGCGTCACTGGTGCCGACGTTGATCGCGACGTCCCAGTTGCCGCCCGGCAACGCGAGCGTCAGGTGGATGTGATACTGGATTTCGCTGCCGTGCGGCGAGCCCTTCAGCTTCGCCACCGATGTCACCTTCGCCTTGACGAAACCGTAGTCCAGACTCATGCGTGCTCTCCGTGTCCCGATGGGCCGTCGATGCTACCCGGCCCGTGTGTCGGTTTGCGGGCGACCGGCTGCGGGCGGCCACCCCATCGTTCCCGCGCCGCGGGTGCGGCGCAACAATCGAATGGAGTCGCGTCCGCCCGCACAAGTTCGACCCGAATCGCGTGACACGAAAAAAAAGGCTGTCACGGCATTCCGTGACAGCCTTTCGAAAGCCCGTGTGAGACGCGCCCGGCATCTGCCGTCGCGCGCCACCGGGCCCGCTCATTCACTCACTCATTCACCCAGGTACGCGGCACGCACCTTCGGATCGTCGAGCATCTGCTTCGCATCGCCTTCCATCGTGACCGTGCCCGAATCCATCACGTAGCCGCGGTCGGCTGCCTGCAGCGCGAGGCGTGCGTTCTGCTCGACCAGCAGCACCGTGATGCCCTCCTTCGAGATTTCACGCACCACTTCGAAGATCTTCTCGACCATGATCGGCGACAGGCCCATCGACGGCTCGTCGAGCAGCAGCAGCTTCGGCTTCGACAGGATTGCGCGCGACATCGCCAGCATCTGCTGCTCGCCGCCCGACAGCGTGCCCGCGAGCTGCGTTGCACGCTCCTTCAGGCGCGGGAAGAAGCCGAACATCCGGTCGACGTCCTTCTTGATCTGCTCGGTGTCGTTGCGCAGGTATGCGCCCATCTGCATGTTCTCGACGATCGACATCCGCGCGAAGATCCCGCGGCCTTCCGGCACCATCGCGAGGCCGCGCTTGAGCAGCTCGTGCGTCGGAATGCCCTTGATCGACTTGCCGTCATACTCGATGTCGCCCGCCGAATACGCCTTGAGACCCGTGATCGCCTTCATCGTCGTGGTCTTGCCGGCACCGTTCGCGCCGATCAGCGTCACGAGCTCGCCCTGACGGACTTCCATGTCAACGCCCTTGACGGCCTGGATGCCGCCGTAGTTGACCTGCAAGCCCTTGATTTTCAACATTGCCGCTGCCATCAGTGCACCCCTGCGCCAAGATATGCCTCAATCACCTTCGGATTCTTCTGCACGTCCTGCGGCAGACCCTCGGCGATCACCTTGCCGTAATCGAGCACCGTCATCCGGTTGCACAGCCCCATCACGAGCTTCACGTCGTGCTCGATCAGGAGAATCGTGCGGCCGTCCGAGCGGATCTTGTCGAGCAGGCGCGTGAGTTCGACCTTCTCGGTCGCGTTCATCCCGGCCGCCGGCTCGTCGAGCGCGAGCAGCTTCGGGTCGGTGGCCAGTGCGCGCGCGATCTCGAGACGGCGCTGGTGGCCGTACGACAGGTTGCGCGACGTGTAGTCCGCGTACTGCAGCACGCCGACGTATTCAAGCAGTTCGATCGCGCGTTCCTTGATCTCGCGCTCTTCCTGGCGTTCGGCCGGCGTCTGGAACACCGCGCCCAGCAGCCCGTGCTTGGTACGCACGTGGCGGCCCACCATCACGTTCTCGAGGGCCGTCATCCCGCCGAACAGGCGGATGTTCTGGAACGTGCGCGCGATGCCCGTCTTCGCGACCTGATGCACCGCGGTCGGCTTGTATTCCGTGCCGTCGAGCTTGAACTCGCCGGAGTCCGGCGTGTAAAGGCCCGTGATCACGTTGAAGAACGTCGTCTTGCCGGCGCCGTTCGGGCCGATCAGCCCGTAGATCTCGCCTTCCTTGATCTGGAGGCCGACGTCGGACAGTGCCTGCAGGCCACCGAAGCGCTTGTTCACGCCTTTGACGGACAGTCGGATTTGTTTGTCGCTCATGTGTGTATCCCCAGTGTCCGTAGGTTAAGCGCGCACCGGCTTCTTGCTGGCGCGCTTCGCCAGTTTCGCGATTTTGTCCTCATGCTTCGGCGCGGGCCACAGGCCTTCCGAGCGATACAGCATGATGACCACCATCGCGAGGCCGTACAACGCCTGGCGGATCACTTCCGTATCGACGATGTCATGACCGAACAGCGCGTGCTGCAGCGGGCTCATCGTCGAGCGCAGGAATTCCGGGAAGATCGCGAGCAGCACCGCACCGAGGATCACGCCCGGGATGTGGCCCATGCCGCCGAGCACCACGCAGGCGAGCACGACGATCGATTCCCAGAACGTGAACGATTCCGGCGACACGAAGCCCTGGAACGAACCGAACATCGCACCCGACAGGCCGCCGAACGACGCGCCCATCGCGAACGCGAGCAGCTTCACGTTACGCGTGTTGATGCCCATCGCCTTCGCCGCGATTTCGTCTTCGCGAATCGCCGCCCAGGCGCGGCCGATACGCGAGTGCTGCAGACGCGTACACACCCAGATCACCAGCAGCGAGCACAGCACGAACAGGTAGTAGTACATGTAGACCGACGGCAGCTGGATCCCGAACAGCGAGTGCGTCTGCGCGAGGCTGAAGTCGCCGATGTGCACCGGGTCGATCCCCGTGATCCCCTTCGGGCCGTTGGTGATGTTCACCGGACGGTCGAGGTTGTTCATGAAGATCCGGACGATTTCACCGAAGCCGAGCGTCACGATCGCCAGGTAGTCGCCGCGCAGGCGCAGCGTCGGCGCGCCGAGCAGGATCCCGAAGGTCGCCGCGAGCGCCATCGCGATCGGCACGATGATGAAGAACGGAATGTGCAATCCGTTCGGCGCCAGCGCCGCGATCCACTCGAACTGCGAGGTCAGGTGCGGCGAACTCAACAAGGCCGCGGTGTACGCGCCCACCGCGTAGAACGCGATGTAGCCCAGGTCGAGCAGGCCGGCGAAGCCGACCACCACGTTCAGGCCCAGCGCGAGCATCACGTACAGCATCGCGAAGTCGAGCACGCGGACCCAGTAGTTGCCGCCGGCCGAGCCGATGATGATCGGCGCGGCGATCACGAAGACCGCGGTCAGGATGCCGATGATGACCGTCTTGGTGGTGTTGCGCTCTTCGACGAGCGACGTCGAGGATTCGATCGGTTGAATGGATGTCATGTTGTTTGCTCCCTTCCGTTACGCGCGATCCGCGACACGTTCGCCCAGCAGGCCGGACGGACGGAACACCAGCACGATGATCAGCACGATGAAGGCGAACACGTCCTGGTAGTTACTGCCGAATACGCCACCCGTGAGGTTACCGATGTAACCGGCCCCGAGCTGCTCGATCAGGCCGAGCAGCACGCCGCCGACCATCGCGCCGCCGAGGTTGCCGATCCCGCCCAGCACCGCGGCCGTGAATGCCTTCATGCCGGGGATGAAGCCCATGTAGAAGTGCACGTTGCCGTATTCGGACGCGATCATCACGCCGGCCAGCGCGGCGAGCGCGGAGCCGATCATGAACGTCGCGGAGATCACGAAGTTCGGGTTCACGCCCATCAGGCTCGCGGTGTTCGGGCTTTCGGCGATCGCGCGCATCGCGCGGCCGAGCTTGGTCTTGTGCACGAGCAGCAGCAGGCCACCCATCACGATGAACGCCACCGCGATGATCACGATTTCAGTGACCGAGATCACGGCGCCGGGCGTCGTGTCGGTCGCCTTGATCACGTTGATCGGATCGGTCGGCAGCAATTGCGGGAACGGCAGCGGGTTGCGCGACCAGATGATCATCGCGGCGGTCTGCAGCAGGATCGACACGCCGATCGCGGTGATCAGCGGGGCGAGGCGCGGTGCGCGACGCAGCGGCCGGTATGCGACCCGTTCGATCGTGAAGCCGACGAACGCACAGACGACTGCGGCGATACCCAGGCCGATCGTCAGCGTCGCAACGTTGCCGAGTCCGGGGAAGTGGTTCTGCAGCACGGTGATGGCCGACAGGGCGACCATCGCGCCGATCATCAGCACGTCGCCATGCGCGAAGTTGATGATGCCGAGAATGCCGTACACCATCGTGTAGCCCAACGCGATGATGGCGTAGACACTGCCGAGCACCAGCCCGTTGAGAACCTGCTGGACGAAAATATCCATTTAAAGCTCCTTGGCCCGTGCTGCCGGAGGACGTTGCGCCCCGCGGGTAAGCGAGGAATCGCGCCTTCTCGGCGACACTGCGGGTACTAGTCGATACCGGTAAGGGTGGATCGTCCCGGCGCGCGCCGCCCGGCCTGTACGGCCGGACCTGCCGCCGGAGCGGATACAAAAACGGCACCGCACTGTTCCGGTGCCGTCATGAGTCCCGTCGCTAAATCGTCACGACATCGAGGACGGTGTTCGTGGCCTCCTTGAAGTCGTAGGGCAGCATGCCGAGACGGCCATCGTCCGGTTGCCCGGCATCCGTGCCTTTTTCCGTCCGGTGCGAGGCAAGCCCCGCACCCGGGCAGATCAGATTCCGTGCCGCGCCGCCTCGCAAGGCACCGCGAACGCCGCGCCCGACATTCGTCAGGACTACGTCGGAATCCATCGTACGAACCAGACCGCGCGTCGCGACATCATTGCTCGCGGCAACGCGCTGTTTCGTCGAATCGAATTGAAAGGGGACCGGCGACATCGGCACGCTGCCCGCATTGCCGGGCACCATGGCCGGCCTGCGTCGATCGGCGCGCACGGTCGCTGTCACGCCACGACCGGCGGCTTGCGGTGTTGCAACCTGCGTGCCCGCTGCCTGGCCGTTCGCCAGGCCAAGCGCGTTGATTTCCTCGATCGCCAAACGTGCCCCGTTTTCCTTGTCCTTGCCCAATTGCGCGCTGCGGCACGCGAACGATGCCGCACGACCGGTTCCGGCGACGCGCACGCCGCAGGCCGGCGGTGCCGCGAACACCGCAGCCTCCCTGCCCGCCCCGTCGTCGCTCTTTTTGCTGCAGCCGGCAAGCATTGCAACCGGTGCGGCGACGGACACGGCGTAAGCCAACTTCACGTGCATTGAATGGTCTCCCGCGCCTTGCCAAAACCCGATTTCAAAGCCATTCAGGCCTGAAAACGGGCGCATTGTAACTCCATTTATAGGACGCCAATAATCCTGATTCGATGGGGTTTTCCTGCATTGCAACCAAATTTGAGAGACGCTTGGAAGCGCGAAGAGCAACCCGGTTGCACCATTAATCCGAATAATGGTTGCGATTGCAATTTCGACAGGCAAAAAAAAGCGCGCCGGGAGGCGCGCTTCGGTGTTCCGCGGGTGCGATGCGGCAATCAGGCGGCGGGCGGCAGGTTCAACCCGCGCGGCAGCGGAAACGACACGTTTTCCTCGATGCCGTCGAGCGCGCGAACGTTGCGCACGCCGAGTTCACGCAGCCGCGCGATCACGGCCTGGGCGAGCACTTCGGGCGCCGACGCGCCGGCCGTCACGCCGATGCGGCGCTTGCCCGCGACCCATGCCGGATCGATCTGGTCGGGCGCATCGACCATGTATGCGTCCACACCGCGCTTCTCGGCCACTTCGCGCAGGCGGCTCGAATTCGAGCTGTTCGGGCTGCCGACGACGATCACGACATCGCACTGCGGCGCCATGAACTTCACCGCATCCTGACGGTTCTGCGTCGCGTAGCAGATGTCCTGCTTCTTCGGCTCGCGGATCTTCGGATACTTGGCCTTCAGCGCCCCGATGATCTCGGCTGCGTCGTCGACGGACAGCGTCGTCTGCGTGACGAGCGCGATGCGCTCGGGATCGGCGAGTTCGAGCTTCTGCACGTCCTCCACGCTCTCGACGAGATGCATGCCGCGCTCGACCTGCCCCATCGTGCCCTCGACCTCCGGATGCCCCTTGTGTCCGATCATGACGATGTCGACGCCGTCCTGGCGCATCTTCGCCACCTCGACGTGCACCTTCGTGACGAGCGGGCAGGTTGCGTCGTAAATGCGCAACCCGCGCACGTCCGCCTCGTCGCGCACCGCCTTCGACACACCATGCGCGCTGAAGATCACGGTATTGCCGGCCGGCACTTCCTCGAGTTCCTCGACGAAGATCGCGCCTTTCTTCTTCAGATCCTCGACCACGTATTTGTTGTGGACGATCTCGTGACGAACGTAGATCGGCGCACCGTGCATCGCGATGGCACGTTCGACGATCTCGATCGCGCGATCGACACCCGCGCAGAAACCGCGCGGCTGGGCCAGCAGGATTTCGGCATCGGCTGCGACGGTCTGCCCGGACAGCGTATCGGTGGTGCTCATGATTACAGGATTCCGATGATTTTCACTTCGAACGTGAGCGCTTGGCCCGCGAGCGGATGATTGAAGTCGAACAGTGCCGAGGTCTCGCTGACTTCCTTCAGCACCCCCGCATAGCGGCCGCCGTCCGGCGCGTTGAACTCGATCAGTTCGCCCGGCGTGAAATCGTCGCCAACCATCCCGTTCTCGCGCAGCGTCGACAGCGTGACGCGCTGGAGCATGTCGGGATTGCGGGGACCGAACCCCTGTTCGGGCGTTAGCTGAAAAGTCGAGTGGTCGCCGACCCTGAGCCCGATCAGAATCTGTTCAAGCGACGGCGCCAGTTGCCCCGCGCCGAGCAGCAGCGTGGCCGGCTTGTCGGTGAAGGTGTTGACGATGTCGGCGCCGTCGGCCAGTGCCAGCCGGTAATGCAACGTGACGTGGGAACCGGGCTTCACTTCGGATAGATCGATGAGGCTCATGAATTACTCGTTCAGTCGGCGCCCGCTACGGCCGAAAGGCCCGGCGCAAAGCCAATATTGTAAGTCACCTGAGCGCGCAAGGCGGAAAGTGCGACGACGTCGCGCACACTGCCCGCCGCCAATGGAGTTTCAAGCATGCTGTCACCCTGCCCAGCCCTGCCTTTGCCCCTGCCGCCCGTCGAATGCCGCGACACCGCCGATCTGCCCACCGCGCCACCCGGCCGCGTGCTGCCGATCCGCCGGCGCAAGCGCCGCCCGGGCGACTGGCGGCCCGAGCGGCCGCGCGAGCGACTGCTGGAGCGCGGGCCGGCCGCGCTGACCGACGACGAACTGATCGCACTGCTGCTCGGCACGGGCAAGCCCGGGCACGATGTATTCGCGACCGCCCGCGCACTGGTCGCGCAGTTCAAGACGTTGCGCGGGCTGCTCGAGGCAACCGCCGACGATTTCGAGGAACACCCCGGCATCGGCCCTGCGCGCTCCGCCCGGCTGGTTGCGGTCATCGAGATCGCGCGGCGCGTGCTGAAGGAGAAAGCGCACGAGAAGAAGCAGATCGATTCGCCCGGCGCGGTCGAGGATTATCTGCGGCTGAAGATCGGCGCGCGTCCGCACGAAGTGTTCGCCGCGGTCTTCCTCGACGCGCGCCACGGCCTGATCGAAACGGAGGAAATCACACGCGGCTCGCTGACGCGCATGGCCGTCTACCCGCGCGAAATCGTGCGCCGCGCGATGGTGCACAACGCCGCGGCGCTGATCGTCGCGCACAACCATCCGTCGGGCGCGGTGCAGCCGAGCGCGGAAGATCGCCGCCTGACACGCGTGCTGCACGACGCGCTCGCGCTCGTCGACGTGAAGCTGCTCGATCACGTCGTCATCGGCACCAGTGATACTTTTTCGTTCGCAAGGGCCGGTTGGCTGTAGACTGTGCGGTTGCGGCCCGCCCAAGGGCGCCGCAACGGTGATGCGAAATTAGGTTTGATTTTTCTGAACTTTTTCTGCTAGAATCGCCGTCTGTCTTTTTTCCAACCAGTTCTAGCCATCGAAGGGCCTTGTCTGTAAGGGCTTCGGCGTTCTGAGTGCAGCCATGGATCACGTGGCGGTGCGATGGAACCTTCATCGGCGATCGAACCCCGAATTTAGCGTATTAGGAGTGCTCTCATGGCACGCGTATGCCAAGTAACTGGGAAAGCGCCGATGAGCGGCAACAACGTTTCCCACGCCAACAACAAGACCAAGCGTCGTTTCCTGCCGAACCTGCAAAACCGCCGGTTCTGGGTAGAGAGCGAAAACCGCTGGGTGCGCCTGCGCGTCTCGAACGCCGGCCTGCGCCTGATCGACAAGAACGGCATCGATTCCGTGCTCGCTGACCTGCGCGCACGCGGCGAAGCCTAAGCCCAAGGAGCACAATCATGGCAAAAGGCGCACGCGACAAGATCAAGCTCGAGTCGACCGCTGGTACGGGTCACTTCTACACGACCACGAAGAACAAGCGCAACATGCCGGAAAAGATGGCGATCAAGAAGTTCGATCCCGTCGTCCGCAAGCACGTTGAGTACAAAGAAACCAAGATCAAGTAATCTCCGGTTTCTGCCAGCCTGACGGCGACCGAAAAGCCCCGCACCTGCGGGGCTTTTTGTTTTGCGCGCACGCTCTGGCGCGACGCGGTATGCTCTCCTCTTTCCGCGGCCACGGCCGCCGGAACGCACAAGATCAAAAGCGTAACGATGGAGATGCAGCATGAAATTCGACGTGGCGATCGTCGGCAGCGGCCTGGCAGGGCTGTCGGTCGCACTCAATCTGGCCAGCACGCGACGTGTCGCGCTGATCGCGAAACGGTCGATGATGGAGGGCGCGAGCGATAACGCGCAAGGCGGCATCGCGGCTGTCCTCGATTCGGCGGACAGCATCGAGAACCACGTCGACGACACGCTGGTCGCCGGCGGCGGCCTGTGCGACGAGGGCGCGACGCGCTACATCGTCGAGCACGGCCGCGAAGCGATCGAATGGCTGATCTCGCAGGGCGTGCCGTTCACGAAGGACGATGCAGCCGAACTCGGTTTCCACCTGACGCGCGAAGGCGGCCACAGTCACCGCCGGATCATCCACGCGGCCGACGCGACCGGCCATGCCGTGCTCGCGACATTGTCCGACCGCGCGCGCCAGCATCCGAACATCACGTTCTTCGAAAACCACCACGCGATCGACCTGATCACGTCGGACCGGCTCGGCCTGCCCGGCCGCCGCTGTCACGGCCTGTATGTGCTCGACGTCGACAACGACCGCACGATCACGATCGAAGCGCCGCATACGGTGCTCGCAACGGGTGGCGCCGGCAAGGTCTACCTGTACACGACGAACCCCGACACCGCGACCGGCGACGGCATCGCGATGGCGTGGCGTGCGGGCTGCCGCGTGTCGAACATGGAATTCATCCAGTTCCACCCGACCTGCCTGTTCCATCCGTATGCGAAGTCGTTCCTGATTTCGGAAGCCGTGCGCGGCGAAGGTGGCCTGTTGAAGCTGCCCGACGGCACGCGCTTCATGCCCGCACACGATCCGCGCGCCGAGCTTGCGCCGCGCGATATCGTCGCGCGCGCGATCGACTTCGAGATCAAGAAGCGCGGCATCGATTGCGTGTATCTCGACATCAGCCACCAGCCGGAAGCGTTCCTGCGCGAACACTTCCCGACGATCCACGCGCGCTGCCTCGAATTCGGCATCGACATCGCCAAAGAGCCGATTCCCGTCGTGCCGGCCGCGCACTACACGTGCGGCGGCGTCGTCACCGACCTCGCCGGGCGCACCGATCTCACCGGCCTGTATGCGGTCGGCGAAACGTCGTACACGGGGCTCCACGGCGCGAACCGGCTCGCGAGCAACTCGCTGCTCGAATGTCTCGTGATCGGCCGCGCGGCGGCCGAGGCGATCGAGGCGGCCGGCTTCGATGCCGAAACGCCGGCCAAGCTGCCCGCGTGGGACGAAAGCCGCGTATCGGATGCGGACGAGGAAGTCGTCGTGGCACACAACTGGGACGAGCTGCGCCGCCTGATGTGGAACTACGTCGGCATCGTGCGCACCGACAAGCGCCTCGAACGCGCGAAGCATCGGTTGTCGCTGCTGCGCGACGAGATCCAGGAGTACTACGCGAACTTCCGCGTGACGCGCGACCTGCTCGAACTGCGCAACCTCGTCGACGTGGCGACCCTGATCGTGAAGAGCGCGCACTCGCGCCGCGAAAGCCGCGGGCTGCACTACAGCCGAGACTGGCCGAACACGCTGCCGAAGGCACTGCCGAGCGTGCTTACGCCGCGCGCGCGTCGCTGAGCGGCCCTCCCCGGCTGCAGCCGGGGGCGCACAAGAAAAAAGCCGTTGGCGTTTGCGCGCCAACGGCTTTTTTGTCTGACTGGACGAGGTTCGATCAGTCGACGATCCGCATCGAATAGTCGGTCGCGCGGACGTCCTTCGTCAGCGCGCCGATCGAGATGCGATCGACACCCGTTTCCGCGAACGCGCGCACCGTGTCGAAATTGACGCCGCCGGACACTTCGAGCACGGCCTTGCCGTCCGCCACGCGCACCGCTTCGCGCATCATGTCGAGCGTGAAGTTGTCGAGCAGCACCGACTGCGCGCGATGCGCGAGCGCCGTGTCGAGCTGCGCGAGCGTCTCGACTTCGACCTGCACGGGCACGCCCGACTCCAGCGCGAACGCCGCATCAAGCGCTTCGCCGACACCACCTGCCGCCGCAATGTGGTTCTCCTTGATCAGGATGCCGTCGTACAGCGCGAGACGCTGGTTCTCGCCCCCGCCGACGCGCACCGCATACTTCTGCGCGAGCCGCAGGCCCGGCAGCGTCTTGCGCGTATCGAGGATCTTCGTGCGCGTGCCTTCGACGCGATCGACGTAGCGGCGCGTCACGGTCGCGACGCCCGACAGCAGCTGCAGGAAATTGAGCCCGTTGCGCTCGGCCGTCAGCAGCGCGCGCGCCGGTCCGTCGAGTTCGCAGACGGTCGAATCGGGCGTCATGCGGTCGCCTTCGCGATAGCGCCATTGCACGGTGATCGACGGGTCGATCCGGGCAATCACCGCCTCGAACCACGGCACGCCGCACAGCACGGCCTCCTCGCGCACGATGATGCGTGCACGGCGACGCCCGCCGGCCGGCACGAGCCGCCCGGTCTGGTCGCCGGTACCGACGTCTTCCGCGATCGCATCGGCCACGTTGCGCGCGATCGCATCGTCGAATGCCGCGCCGTATTGCTCGCGGACGATGTCGAACAGCGGGGATACAGCCTGACTCATGCAGCCCCCACGTTCGCAAACAGTTGCTGGTCGTGCTGCAGATCGCCGCTCGCCTGCACGCGCTTCTTGTGCGCCGCTGCGAAATCGAGCATCCGGTCGATCGGCAGGCGTGCGCGCTCACCGATCGCGGGATCGACGAAGATCTCGTTGTGACCGCGTTCGAGCACGTCCGCGAGGTTCGCGAGGCCGTTCATCGCCATCCACGGGCAGTGCGCGCAGCTCTTGCAAGTTGCGCTATTGCCGGCCGTCGGCGCGGCGATGAAGGTCTTGCCGGGCGCGGCCAGCTGCATCTTGTGCAGGATGCCGAGATCGGTGGCGACGATGAAGTGCGTCGCGTCGAGCTTGACGGCCGCGTCGATCAGTTGCGTGGTCGACCCGACCACATCGGCCTGCGCGACGACGTTTTCCGGCGATTCTGGGTGGACGAGCACCTTCGCGTCCGGATACTCGGCGCGCAGCAGGTCGAGTTCGATGCCCTTGAACTCGTCGTGAACGAGGCACGAGCCTTGCCACAGCAGCATGTCCGCGCCGGTTTTCTTCTGGATGTAGCTGCCGAGATGGCGATCCGGCGCCCAGATGATCTTCTCGCCGCGTGCGTGCAGGTCGGCCACGATCTCGAGGCCGATCGACGACGTGACCATCCAGTCCGCGCGCGCCTTCACGGCCGCGCTGGTATTCGCGTAGACGACGACGGTGCGGTCGGGATGCGCGTCGCAGAATGCCGAGAATTCGTCGACCGGGCAGCCGAGATCGAGCGAGCAGGTCGCGTCGAGGTCGGGCATCAGGATCCGCTTGTTCGGGCTCAGGATCTTTGCGGTTTCGCCCATGAAGCGCACGCCGGCGACGACCAGCGTCTGCGCGTCGTGATCGCGGCCGAAGCGGGCCATTTCGAGTGAATCGGCGACGCAACCGCCGGTTTCGTCGGCGAGCTCCTGCAACTCGGCATCGACGTAGTAATGCGCGACCAGCACGGCCTTTTCACGCACGAGCAATGCCTTGATGCGCTCCTTTAGCGCAACCCGCTCTTCGGCGGACGGTGCGTCGGGCACCTTGGCCCACGCCTGTCCCACGCCGCACACGGTCCCGGCTGCAACGGGCCGATCGTATTCGACGGGTTTGATCGTCGACTGCATCTCCATATCTCCTGTCGGCGGGAGTTAGTGCTTTAGCACTTACTCCCGCCCCATGCTTCGCGGTCGACCAGAGTTAGTGCTTCAGCGCTTACTCTGGTCCCATACTTCGCGGTCGGTGGGAGTTAGTGCTTCAGCACTTACTCCCCACCCCATGCTTCGCGGTCGATCGGAATTCGCGCTTCAACACTTACCCCGATCCCATCCCCTGCGTTCGCCCCGGAACAACGCTTCCACGCTGCCCCAAGCCTCATACGAATCCGGCCCTGCCGATCACCGTTCAAAAACCGGCGGACCAAATAAAAAACCCCGCCAACGCGGGGTTTTTGACGTCCTTAGATTCTAATCGATTTCGAATCAGGCGTAGCGGCGCAGGCGCGTCGCGAATTCCTGCAGCGCCTTGATGCCGCTTTGTTCTGCGCGATGGCACCAATCCTGCAATTGCGCGAGCAGCTGTTCGCGCGATGCGGTCGAGCGATCCCAGATCGCGGCGAGATCCTGGCGCAGCTGGAAGTACGTTTGCAGCTTCTGGCTGTTCGCGAAGATTTCCGGCAGCAGCTTCTTCTGCGGCTCGTCGAGGCCGTCGGCATCCTTGTGGAACCACTTGCGCGCGCCGCGCATCATCTGGTACTTCTCGCCGCCGATTTCCTTCAGGTGCGCGAGCTCCTGACGGTACGCACGCTTCACGGCCTTGCCGTAGCGCGCCATCACTTCGTAGCGGTTCGACAGCACGGCCTGCAGCGTTTCCTGGTCGAGCACCGTCTTCGGCTTGTTCAGGCGCGGCGTCGGCGCAACCTTCTTCACCTTCGCGAGACCGAACGCCGACATGATGCGGATGTACATCCAGCCGATGTCGAACTCGTACCACTTGTTCGACAGCTTCGCCGACGTCGCGAACGTGTGGTGGTTGTTGTGCAGTTCTTCGCCGCCGATCACGATGCCCCACGGGAACAGGTTCGTGCTCGCGTCGGCCGAGTTGAAGTTGCGATAACCCCAGAAGTGACCGAAGCCGTTGACGACGCCAGCCGCCCAGAACGGAATCCAGACCATCTGCACGGCCCACACGGTCAGGCCGATCACGCCGAACAGCGCGACGTCGATCACCATCATCAGGCTGATGCCGAGAATCGGGTACTTCGAATAGACATTGCGCTCGACCCAGTCGTTCGGCGTGCCGTGGCCGAACTTGCGCATCGTCTCTTCATTCTTCGCTTCCGCGCGATACAGCTCGGCGCCTTCGAGGAACACCTTCCAGATGCCGCGCGTCTGCGGGCTGTGCGGATCTTCCTCGGTCTCGCACTTCGCATGGTGCTTGCGGTGAATCGCGGCCCACTGGCCGGTCAGCATGCCGGTCGTCATCCACAGCCAGAGGCGGAAGAAGTGGCTCGCGATCGGATGCAGCTCAAGCGCGCGGTGCGCCTGGCAACGGTGCAGGTAGACCGTCACGCCGATGATCGTGACGTGCGTGACGGCGAGCGCGAACAGCGCGACCTGCCACCACGAAAAATGCAGGAGCCCGTGGGAAAGAAAATCGAGCAGGGAATTCAACAAGGCAGTTACCTGTGATGAGAGCGACGCCGGCCCGCGCCAAGCGTCAGAAAAATGAAAGCATACCGCGTGTAGACCAGAATTTTACTTCAACCGTTCCAAGTCTTTGTAAAAAATGAACATTTTCTTGCCCTGACGCAACAAGCGCAGTCCATGGGCGGACTTGGAAAGGCCCGCGATCCGGTTCCGACCGCGGGGTCGATACGATTGACGGCCGGCGTGCGCTACGCAGCCGGTGCGCGCCCGTCCCCCGCGCCGTTGCCGGCCGCCGGATCGAGCCCGGCCGCGGCAGGAAAACCGTCAGGCAACCCGACGACACGCACTTCGCGCTGCGGGAACGGAATCGAAATCCCGTGCTCGCTGAACAGGCGCCAGATGTTGCGGTTCACGCTCGAACGCACGCCGGACGTGCCTTTCGCCGAATCCTCGATCCAGAAACCGAGCTCCAGGTCGATCCCGTCCGCCCCGAAACTCACCAGATACGGGGTCGGAGCGGGCTCCGCCAGCACGCGCGGCACGCCCTTCGCGGCATCGGCGAGCAGCGTGAGCGCATGCTCGACGTCGCTCGTGTACGCGACCTGCACCGCGACCTTCGCGTAGCCGCGCGTCAGGTACGACGACTGGTTCTGCACGACGTCGGTGATCAGCTTCTCGTTCGGGATCAGCGTCTCGTTGCCGTCGAGGCCGCGCACGACCGTATAGCGCGTGCGGATCTGCGTGACGATGCCCTGCAGCCCGCCGACGCTGATCGCATCGCCGAGCCGCAGCGAGCGGTCGAGCAGGATGATGAAGCCCGACACGTAGTTGCTGGCGATCTTCTGCAGCCCGAAACCGAGGCCGACACCCACCGCGCCGCCGAACACGCCGAGCACCGTCACGTCGATGCCGACCAGCGACAGCCCGATCAGGATCGCCGCGAACACGAGCAGCGCGCGGCCGACCCGCGACAGCACGACCTTCAGGTTCGCGTCGAGCGTGCTCGCGCGCGTGAGGCGATCCTCGAGCACCGAACCGAGCCACATCGCGACCATCAGCGTCACGCACACCCACAACGCGCCCGAGATCACCGACAGCAGCGTGAGGTGCGCATTGGCGACACGGAACTGCACGCTGTCGAGCCAGCCGAGCACGTCGCGCTGGATGCCGAGCACCGTCAGCACCATCGCGGCCCACACGACGGTCGACACGATCTTCTCGACGATCGACAGCCACGCATGCGTGTGGCCGTCGCGCGCGAACACGCGCCGCGCGAAAAAGAACAGCACGTAGATCGACCCGATGCCGAACAGCGGCACGAGCGCAAGCGACAGCAGCGACGTCGACATGAACGGGTCGAACGCGAGCTGCGCGGCGCCGACGAACACGCTGCCGAACAGCGGGACCAACGCGCGCTTCAGGCTTTGCGCGCCCGCGCCGGGCGCGCGGCCAGCCGCGCGGCGACGCGCATCGATGCGGCCGTGCACGAAGCGCGCGGTCACCCACGCGAAGCACAGCGCGCCGACGAGGATCGCCGCCTGCCAGATCATCACCGGCTGGTGGAAGTCACGAATGACCGATGCCAGCCGGTGCGACAGCAGGCGGCTCTGCAGATTTTCCATCGTCCGTCCGGGCAGTCGTTACTGCGCGGCGCGCCGTTCGAGCACCGCGGCGAAGAAGCCGTCGGTCGCGTGACGATGCGGCCACAGCGACAGGTAGTCGCCCGTCTCCAGCTCGATGCGCTGGTCGGCCAGCACCTGCTGCGCCGGCACCAGCACGAAATCGGGATGATCGGCCAGGAACTGTTCGACGATGCGTTCGTTCTCGGCGTCGAGCACGCTGCAGGTCGCGTAGACGAGCCGGCCGCCCTTCTTCACGAGACGCGCGGCGCTCGCGAGGATCGACGCCTGCTTCGGCGTCAGCTCGTCGATCGCCGAGCGCGTCTGGCGCCACTTCAGGTCCGGGTTGCGGCGCAGCGTGCCGAGGCCGCTGCACGGTGCATCGACCAGCACGCGGTCGATCTTGCCGGCGAGCCGCTTGATCTTCGCATCGTGTTCGCTGTCGATCAGCACGGGGTTCACGTTCGACAGCCCGCTGCGCGCGAGGCGCGGCTTCAGCTTCGCCAGGCGCTTTTCCGACACGTCGAACGCATAGAGACGCCCGGTCGAGCGCATCATCGCGCCCAGCGCGAGCGTCTTGCCGCCCGCACCCGCGCAGAAATCGACGACCATCTCGCCGCGGCGCGGCGCGACCAGCGAGCACAGCAACTGGCTGCCTTCGTCCTGCACCTCGATCGCGCCTTCCTCGAACAGCCTCAGGCGCGTCAGCGCCGGCTTGCCGACCACGCGCACGCCGAACGGTGAAAACGGCGTCGCGCCCGCATCGATGCCTTCCGCGCGCAACCCGTCGATTACCTGATCACGGCTGGCCTTCTGCGCGTTGGCACGCAGGTCGAGCGGCGCCGGGTAGTTCAGCGCGGCGGCGAGCTGTGCAAGCTCCTCGCCATCGAAACGGGCCGACAGTGCCTGGTGGATCCAGTCGGGCAGGTTCGAGCGAATGCGCACCGGCAGGCTCGCCGGATCGATCTTCGACACGTGCTCGAGCCATGCGGACTCGGTGTCGGACAGGAACGGCCTCAGCGCGTTGCGGCCGACCGTCTGCATCAGGCCGAGCAGCGTGAGGCGCCGCGCGGGCGTACCCGTGCCGCTCTCGGCGAGATGCGAAAACTCCATCTTCCGGCGCAGCACCGCGAACACCGCTTCGGCGATCACGCCGCGCTCGGCATGCCCGAGCTTCGGGTGCGCGCGGAAGAACCGGCTCGTCGTCGCGTCGGCGGGGCCGGCGAACTTCAGCACCTCGGCCAGCAAAGTTTCGGTCTGGCCAATCAGGAATCCGTGCAGCTTCATACGCCCTCACTCGTTTCGGTATGCGGTTGATCCGCGAAAATCCAGCGCGCCTCTTCCGGCGCCACCACTGCACGGCCGTTCTCGAGGCGCAGACGCCCCTCGACGAACCAGCGCACCGCGCGCGGATACAGCACATGCTCGACCGTCAGCACGCGCTGCGCGAGCGCGGCCGCGTCGTCGCCCGCGCGCACGGGCACCGCGCCCTGCGCGACGATCGCGCCGCTGTCGAGCTCGGGAATCACGAAATGCACGCTCGCGCCATGCAGCGCGACACCCGCGTCGAGCGCCTGCTGGTGCGTGTGGATGCCCTTGAAGCTCGGCAGCAGCGACGGATGGATGTTCAGCAGCCGGCCTTCGTATCGTCTGACGAATGCGGGCGTGAGGATGCGCATGAAGCCGGCGAGGACCACGAGATCGGGCGCGAATCGGTCGATCTCGGCGGCCAGCGCCGCGTCGAAGCTGTCGCGGCCATCGAACGACCGGTGGTCGACCACCGCCGTCGCCACCCCGTGCGACGCGGCAAATGCCAGGCCGGCCGCGTCGGGCCGGTTGGCGATCACGGCGGCAACCTCGGCCGGCCAGCGTTCCTGCGCGCACGCGCGGACGATGGCCTCCATGTTGCTGCCGCGACCGGAAATCAGGATCACGAGTTTTTTCATTCGCGAATTTTACCATTCGCCCCCGCGTTTCCCCCCTTCTCGGCCGCCGGCCCGCCCGAACGTTTATAATCTTCTGCTTTGCGGCATCCCACCGCCCATTCCCCGACGCTGCATCCGCTATCGTGAAAGTCTTCCGCGGCCTGCCCAACGCCGAGAGCCGCGCCCCGTGCGCGCTGACGATCGGCAACTTCGACGGTGTCCATCGCGGCCACCAGGCCCTGCTCGCGCGCGTGCGCGCGGCAGCGGACGCGCGCGGCCTGCCCGTGTGCGTGATGACGTTCGAGCCGCACCCGCGCGAATTCTTCAACCCGGCCGGCGCGCCGCCGCGCATCGCGATGCTGCGCGACAAGCTCGAGGCGCTGCGCGATCACGGCGTCGACCGCGTGGTCGTCGAGCACTTCAACCACACGTTCGCGAGCCAGTCGCCGCAAACGTTCGTCGAACGCACGCTGGTGAACGGGCTGCACACGCGCTGGATGATGGTCGGCGACGATTTCTGCTACGGCGCGAAACGCGCGGGCACCTTCGACACGCTGAAGGCGGCCGGCGCGCAGTACGGTTTCGAGGTCGAGCAGATGGGTACGGTGGCCGGCAGCGACGGCACGCGCATCTCGAGTTCGGGCGTGCGCGCCGCGCTCGCGGCCGGCGATCTCGACGCGGCCGCGCAAGCGCTCGGCCACAGCTATGCGATCAGCGGCCACGTCGCGCACGGGCTGAAGCTCGGCCGCGACCTCGGCTTCCCGACGCTGAACATACCGATCGCCCACAAGCGGCCGGCGCTCGCGGGCATCTTCGTCGTGCAGGTGCACGGCCTCGGCCCGGCCCCGCTGCCGGGCGTCGCGAGCCTCGGCCTGCGCCCGACCGTCGACGATTCGGGCCGCGTGCTGCTCGAAGTCCACCTGCTCGACTGGCACGGCGATGCGTACGGCAAGCTCATCCGCGTCGAATTCCTGAAGAAGCTGCGCGACGAGGCGAAATTCGACGATCTCGAGGCGCTGTCGCGCGCGATCGCGCTGGACGTCGCGAATGCGCGCGCGTACTTCATCGAGCGCGACCGTGCGCCGGGCAGCCGCGCCACGGGCTTCTCGACGTCGGCCACCGACCGAATTAGCTGATCCGGACGGCGGCGCCCCGCGCCGCACCCTCGCGCCGCTCACTCGCGCGCACTCCCGATTCACGACGCTCGCGCGTCCCCCGAGATTTAGATAGCGATCCCATCATGAGCAACAAGAAAGCCGATTCGAAACCGCAGGCCAAGTATCCGGTCAACCTGCTCGACACGCCGTTCCCGATGCGCGGCGACCTGCCCAAGCGCGAGCCGCAGTGGGTCAAGGAATGGGAAGAGCGCGGCCTCTACGAGAAGATCCGCGCGGCCAGCGCTGGCCGGCCGAAGTTCATCCTGCACGACGGCCCGCCGTATGCGAACGGCGACATCCACCTCGGTCACGCCGTCAACAAGATCCTGAAGGATATCGTCGTCAAGTCGCGCAACATGGCCGGCTTCGACGCGCCGTACGTGCCGGGCTGGGACTGCCACGGGATGCCGATCGAGATCCAGATCGAGAAGCAGTTCGGCAAGTCGCTGCCGGCGGCCGAAGTGATGAGCAAGGCGCGCGCGTACGCGACCGAGCAGATCGAAAAGCAGAAGGTCGGCTTCAAGCGCCTGGGCGTGCTCGGCGACTGGGCCAATCCGTACAAGACGATGAACTTCCTCAACGAGGCGGAAGAGATCCGCGCGCTCGGCAAGATCATCGAGAAGGGTTATGTGTATCGCGGGCTGAAGCCGGTGAACTGGTGCTTCGACTGCGGCTCGGCGCTCGCCGAAGCGGAAGTCGAGTACAAGGACCGCACCGATCCGACGATCGACGTGATGTTCGCGTTCGCGGAACCGGAAAAGACCGCTCAGGCGTTCGGCCTGCCGGCCCTGCCGCGCGCCGAAGGCGGCATCGTGATCTGGACCACCACGCCGTGGACGATCCCGGCGAACCAGGCGCTGAACCTCCATCCGGAAATCGTCTACGCGCTGGTCGACACCGAGCGCGGGCTGCTGATCATCGCGGAAGAGCGCGTCGAAGCATGCATGACCGACTTCAAGCTGACCGGCCGCGTCATCGCGACGACGCCGGGCGTGAAGCTCGCGAACCTGCGCTTCCACCACCCGCTCGCGTCGGCCCACCCCGGCTACAAGCGCACCTCGCCCGCCTACCTCGGCGACTATGTGACGACCGACACGGGTACCGGCGTCGTGCACTCGTCGCCCGCGTACGGCATCGAGGACTTCGTGTCCTGCAAGGCGCACGGGATGACCGATGCGGACTTCATCAACCCGGTGATGGGCGACGGCCGCTATATCGAATCGCTGCCGCTGTTCGGCGGCCTGTCGATCTGGGACGCGAACCCGAAGATCATCGAGGCGTTGAATGCGGCCGGCTCGCTGCTGCGCAGCGAGAAGTACACGCACAGCTACATGCACTGCTGGCGCCACAAGACGCCGATCATCTACCGCGCGACGTCGCAGTGGTTCGCCGGCATGGACGTGACGCCGCGCGACGGCGGCAAGACGCTGCGCGAAACGGCGCTCGAAGGCGTCGACGCGACCGCGTTCTACCCGTCGTGGGGCAAGCAGCGCCTGTTCAGCATGATCGCGAACCGTCCCGACTGGACGCTGTCGCGCCAGCGCCAATGGGGCGTGCCGATGGCGTTCTTCGTGCACAAGGAAACCGGCGAGCTGCACCCGCGCACGCTCGAGCTGCTCGAGGAAGTCGCGAAGCGCGTCGAGCAGTCGGGCATCGAGGCGTGGCAAACGCTCGACCCGCGCGAGCTGATCGGCGACGACGCGAACCTGTACGAAAAGAACCGCGACACGCTCGACGTGTGGTTCGACTCGGGCACGACGCACTGGCACGTGCTGCGCGGCTCGCACAAGGATCAGCTGCAGTTCCCCGCCGATCTCTACCTCGAAGGTTCGGACCAGCACCGCGGCTGGTTCCACTCGTCGCTGCTCACGGCATCGATGATCGACGGCCGTGCGCCGTACAAGGGCCTGCTCACGCACGGCTTCACGGTCGACGGCGAAGGCCGCAAGATGAGCAAGTCGCTCGGCAACGGCATCGACCCGCATGAAGTCGCGAACCGCCTCGGCGCGGAAATCATCCGTCTGTGGATCGCGTCGACCGACTATTCGGGCGAGCTCGCGATCTCCGAGGAAATCCTGAAGCGCGTGACCGAAGGCTATCGCCGCATCCGCAACACGCTGCGCTTCCTGCTCGCGAACCTGTCGGACTTCGACTTCGCCCAGCACGCGGTACCGGTCGAGGAATGGCTGGAAATCGACCGCTATGCGGTCGCGTTCTCGCAGCAACTGCAGACGGAGCTGCTCGGCCACTACGAGAAGTACGAATTCCACCCGGTCGTCGCGAAGCTGCAGACGTACTGCTCGGAAGATCTCGGCGGCTTCTACCTCGACGTGCTGAAGGACCGCCTGTACACGAGCGCGGCCGATTCGCGCGCCCGCCGCTCCGCACAGACGGCGCTGTATCACCTGACGCACGGCCTGCTGCGCGTGCTCGCACCGTTCCTGTCGTTCACGGCGGAGGAAGCGTGGAAGGTGTTCCAGCCGGCCAGCGACACGATCTTCACGGAAACCTACTACGCGTATCCGGAAGTCGCCGGCTCCGCCCCGCTGATCGAGAAGTGGGCGCTGCTGCGCGATGTACGCGGCAACGTGACGAAGGCGCTCGAGGAAGCGCGCACCGCGAACCGCATCGGTTCGTCGCTGCAGGCCGAAGTCGCGGTGCACGCGAGCGGCGCACGCTACGACGCGCTCACGAGCCTCGGCGACGATCTCAAGTTCGTGCTGATCACGTCGGCTGCGACGGTGGTCAAGGTCGACGACGAAGCGCAGGAAAGCGTCGACGTGGCCGCGTCGAAGTACCAGAAGTGCGAGCGCTGCTGGCACTACCGCGAAGATGTCGGCGCGCACGCCGATCATCCGACGCTGTGCGGCCGCTGCTTCTCCAACCTGTTTGAAAACGGCGAAATCCGGAGCGCTGCTTAACTATGGCGAAAACCCTGTCGAAACCGGCCAGCGGCGCGCTTGCGCCCTGGCTCGGCATTTCGCTGATCGTGATCCTGTTCGACCAGCTGTCGAAGATCTCGATCCTGAAAACGTTCGTGTACGGCGCGCAGCACGAGCTGACGTCGTTCTTCAACCTCGTGCTGGTGTACAACCGCGGCGCCGCGTTCGGCTTCCTGTCGACCGCGGGCGGCTGGCAGCGCTGGGCGTTCACCGCGCTCGGCATCGCCGCGACGCTCGTGATCTGCTTCCTGTTGAAGCGTCATGGCCAGCAGCGTATGTTCAGCCTGTCGCTCGCCCTGATCCTCGGCGGCGCACTCGGCAACGTGATCGACCGGCTCGTCTACGGCCACGTGATCGACTTCCTCGATTTCCACCTCGGCGCCTGGCACTTCCCGGCGTTCAACCTCGCCGATTCCGCGATTACGATCGGCGCGGTGCTGCTGATCTACGACGAACTGCGTCGCGTGCGCGGCTCACGCTAAGCGCGCATACTCGGCGTCGACGGCCGGCTTCGCGCCGGCCGTTCCGTTCGACCCTTGGAGGCCTGAGTTGGCACACGCAGAACTCGCTGGAAAACACCTCGTTCTCGGCCTGACGGGCGGCATCGCCTGCTACAAGATCGCCGAGCTCACCCGGCTGCTCACGAAGGCCGGCGCGACCGTCCAGGTCGCGATGACCGAAGCCGCGACCCAGTTCATCACGCCCGTCACGATGCAGGCGCTGTCGGGCCGGCCCGTCTACACGAGCCAGTGGGACGCGCGCGTCGACAACAACATGGCGCACATCGACCTGTCGCGCGAAGCCGACGCGATCGTGATCGCGCCCGCGTCGACGGATTTCCTCGCGAAGCTCGCGCACGGGTTCGCGGACGACCTGCTGTCCACGCTGTGCGTCGCGCGCGACTGTCCGTTGCTCGTTGTCCCCGCAATGAACCGCCAGATGTGGCAGAACCCGGCCACGCAGCGCAACGCCGCGCAACTGCGCGCGGATGGCGTGTCGGTGCTCGGCCCGGATTCGGGTGCGCAGGCGTGCGGCGAAGTCGGCGACGGCCGCATGCTCGAGCCCGAGGCGATCTATGAAGCGATCGTCGCGCACTTCGCGCCGAAGGTGCTCGCGCACCGGCGCGTGCTGATCACGGCCGGCCCGACGTTCGAGCCGCTCGACCCGGTGCGCGGCCTCACGAACCGCTCGAGCGGCAAGATGGGCTTCGCGCTCGCGCGCGCCGCGCAGCAGGCTGGCGCCGACGTGCATCTCGTCGCGGGGCCGGTGGCGCTCGACACGCCGTGGGGCGTCTACCGCCAGGACGTGCAGACGGCCCAGCAGATGTACGACGCGGTCATGCATGCCGTCGCCGATGCCGACATCTTCATCGCGGTGGCCGCGGTCGCCGACTGGCGCGTTGCGCAGCCGGCCGAGCACAAGATGAAGAAGACGGCAGACCACAAGGTGCCCGCGCTCGCGTTCGTCGAGAACCCCGACATCCTCGCGTCGGTCGCGGCGCTGCCCGATCCGCCGTTCTGCGTCGGGTTCGCGGCGGAAAGCGGCGACCTCGACGTGCACGGCGACGAGAAGCGCAAGCGCAAGAACGTGCCGCTGCTCGTCGGCAACCTCGGCCCGCTGACGTTCGGCCGCGACGACAACGAAGTCGTGCTGTTCGAGGCCGCCGGCCTCACGCGCCTGCCGCGCGCACCGAAGGACGAACTCGCGCACACGCTCGTCGCGGAAATCGCGAAGCGCCTGCCCGACAACCGCCTGATCTGATCTCCCGCGCGGCGGCCGTCGCTGCCGCGCCCTTCCCGACCCATCCGACGACCGCATGAAACTCGACCTGAAGATTCTCGACGCGCGCATGCGCGACTACCTGCCTGCCTACGCAACCACCGGCAGCGCAGGCCTCGACCTGCGTGCGTGCCTCGATGCGCCGCTGACGCTGAAGCCGGGCGAAACGGCGCTCGTGCCGACCGGCCTCGCGATCCATCTCGCCGATCCCGGCTACGCGGCGCTGATCCTGCCGCGCTCGGGCCTCGGCCACAAGCACGGCATCGTGCTCGGCAACCTCGTCGGCCTGATCGATTCCGACTACCAGGGCCAGTTGATGATCTCGACGTGGAACCGCGGCCAGACCGAGTTCGTGCTGAACCCGTTCGAGCGCCTCGCGCAACTCGTGATCGTGCCGGTCGTGCAGGCGCAGTTCAACATCGTCGACGACTTCGCCGAAAGCGATCGTGGCGAGGGCGGCTTTGGCAGCACCGGCCGTCACTGAACGACGCAATGAAAAAGGGGCCTCCTGGAAGGCCCCTTTTTCTTTTCCTTCGCCGTCATTCCTCGACGGGTTGTGCGATCCGCACGGGCGTCAGGCCGCGCTGCCGCGCCTGGGCCACGATCGCGTAGATCACCAGCGCGACCAGCACCCCAAGCAGCACGGCCGACGAACCGATCGTGCCGAGCGCGAGACCGCCCTTCGCCACCGGCTTCGTCAGCAGGTCGCCGACCGTCGCGCCGAACGGGCGCGTGAGCACGAACGCGGCCCAGAACAGCAGCACACCCGAGATCCGCGTGAAGTAGTGGGCGAGCACGATCAGTGAGAGCAGCCTGCCGATCAGCAGCGCGCCGCCGCCGAATCCGAGCCCCGAGCTGTCCGCGAGGAAATCGCCGAGCGCGGTGCCGAGCGTATTCGAGAACAGGATCGCGATCCAGTACAGCAGCTCGACCTTGCGCGTGCGGATCAGGTCCACCGACAGCGATTCGCCGCTGAGTCGCCACACCGCGAAGATGGCCAGCAGGATCGCGACCAGGATCGACGAGCCGGCTGCATAGCCGAGGCCGAGCGTGCGGTCCATGAAGTCCGACATCGTGGTGCCGGCCGTGCTCGTCGCGACGATCACGGCCCAGTAGATGGCCGGGCGATAGCGTGTCGTTTTGAGCTGCGCGCCCAGCGTCACGAGAAAGAAACCGAACAGCAGGATGGAGCTCACCGCGTAGCCGACGTTCAGCGTCATCGACAGCAGGTCGCCGCCGGTTTCGCCAAGCGTCGTCGCGCAGATCTTCATGATCCAGAATGCGAGCGTGATTTCGGGAAGTTTGTTCATTCGAACCCCTTTATGCAGGAAAGCGGCGGTCCGGCGCGTGCCGGCCCGCCTTGCAGACAGGATCGAATGTAGTCGCCGCGGGCTTAACGGCACCTTAGCGAACGGGGAATCGACGCGGGCGGCCGCGCCATGGCCATCAACGCGCGTGTTGGTGCCGGTAATGCAGCGCGTACGCGAGCGTGAGCAGCACGACGAACACGACGCCGACCACCATCGTCATCCGGAATTCACGCGTGAACGCGGTCGTGAACAGGATCGCCGCGACGAGCCCCGCACCGAGCAGGCTGCCGAACGGGTGCCCCCACATCCGGAACGCGAGCGCGGGGCCGCGATACCGCGCACGGAAGCGCAGGTGCGTGACGAAGATCATCAGCCACGTGAACAGCGCGCCGAACATCGCGATCGCCATCATCACGGTGAACGCGGTGTCGGGCGCCAGCGCGACCAGCACGGCCGCCACCGCGACGCCGCTCGTCGAGATCCACAGCGCCGCGCGCGGCACGCCGTTCGTGCCGAGCCGGCCGAACACCGCCGGCGCGAGTCGCGCGCGCGACAGGCTGAACATCATCCGCGTCGTCACGTAAAGCTGGCTGTTCATCGCCGACAGCGCCGCGATCAGCAGCACGAAGTTGATCACGCCCGCCGCGTACGGCACGTGAGTCGCAGCCATCACCTTCACGAACGGGCTTTCGTCGGTACCGGCCTGCGTCCACGGCACGATCGCGAGCATCAGCGACAGCGTCAGCAGGTAGAACAGCACGAGCCGGAACACGGTCGAGCGGAACGCGCGCGTGACCGCGTGCTGCGGATCGCGTGCCTCGCCGGCCGCGATCGCGACGGCTTCGATGCTCATGTAGCTGAAGATTGCGACGATCACCGCGACCCAGGTACCCCACGGCCCCTTCGGCATGAAGCCGCCGTGCGCGGTGTAGTTCGCGAAACCGATGCCCGATGCGGCCGGTGCCGACCACACGAGATACGCGCCGAGCACGATGAACACGATGATCGCCGCGATCTTCAGCAGCGAGAACGCATATTCGACCGTGCCGTACAGCGTGACGCTCGCGAGGTTCACGGCGATCAGCAGCGCGGAGAAGCCGATTACCCAGTACCAGCCGGGCACGGCCGGGAACCAGTACTTCATGAACACGGCGATCGCGCTGATCTCGGTGCCGATCGCAAACACGACCGCGAACCAGTACGCATAGCGCACCAGGAAGCCCGCGAGCGGGCCGACATAGTGCTCGGCATACGCGCCGAACGAGCCGGCCGTCGGGTGCGCGACCGTCATTTCCGCGAGCGCGCCCATCAGCAGCAGCGCGATCAGCGCACCGATCGCATACGAGACCAGCACGCTCGGGCCGGCGAGCCCGATCGCGAACCCGCTGCCGAGGAACAGCCCCGTGCCGATCGCGCCGCCGATCGCGATCATCGCCATCTGCCCTGACGTCAGCGCATGGCGCAAACCCTGTTCGCGCGCGACGATGTCGTCGAACGTCCGTTGTTGTTGTGTCACTGCGTTGCCACTCCCCTGCACCACCCACGCGCCGCCGGCGCCAGATAAAACGAAACGGCGCGGAAGACATCCCGCGCCGTTCGCATGAACTACCCGATTATCGCTTACTCGACTTCGACCGCCTCTTCGTTCGGCTTGTGCGGCGGATTCGCCAGCTTGTCGAACGACAACTGCACCTTGTCGTTTTCGTCGACGTCGACCGTCACGTGGCCGCCGTTGACGAGCTTGCCGAACAGCAACTCGTCGGCCAGCGCGCGCCGGATCGTGTCCTGGATCAGCCGCTGCATCGGCCGCGCGCCCATCAGCGGGTCGAAGCCGTGCTTCGCGAGATGCTTGCGCAACGCGTCGGTGAAGAGCGCATCGACCTTCTTCTCGTGCAGCTGTTCCTCGAGCTGGATCAGGAACTTGTCGACCACGCGCATGATGATTTCCTCATCGAGCGAGCGGAAGCTGATGATCGAATCCAGGCGGTTGCGGAACTCCGGCGTGAACAGGCGCTTGATGTCGGTCATCTCGTCGCCCGTCTCGCGGCGCGTCGTGAAGCCGATCGTCGCCTTCTGCATCGACTCGGCGCCCGCGTTCGTCGTCATGATGATGATGACGTTGCGGAAATCCGCCTTGCGGCCGTTGTTGTCCGTCAGCGTGCCGTGGTCCATCACCTGCAGCAGCACGTTGAAGATGTCCGGATGCGCCTTCTCGATTTCGTCGAGCAGCAGCACGCAGTGCGGCTTCTTCGTGACGGCTTCGGTCAAGAGGCCACCCTGGTCGAACCCGACGTAGCCCGGCGGCGCGCCGATCAGGCGGCTCACCGCGTGACGTTCCATGTATTCCGACATGTCGAAGCGGATCAGCTCGATGCCGAGCGTGAACGCGAGCTGGCGCGCCACTTCGGTCTTGCCGACGCCCGTCGGGCCGGAGAACAGGAACGCGCCGATCGGCTTGTCCATCTTGCCGAGGCCCGCGCGCGCCATCTTGATCGACGCAGCCAGTGCGTCGATCGCCGGATCCTGGCCGAACACGACGCTCTTCAGGTCGCGGTCGAGCGTCTGCAGCTTGCTGCGGTCGTCCTGCGACACGCTCTGCGGCGGCACACGCGCGATCTTCGAGATGATTTCCTCGATTTCGCTCTTGCCGATCGTCTTCTTCTGCTTCGACTTCGGCAGGATGCGCTGGGCGGCACCCGCTTCGTCGATCACGTCGATCGCCTTGTCCGGCAGGTGACGGTCGGTGATGAAGCGTGCCGACAGTTCGGCCGCGGCCGACAGCGCACCCGACGAATACTTGACGCCGTGATGCTCCTCGAAGCGCGACTTCAGCCCGCGCAGGATCGCGACCGTCTGCTCGACGGTCGGCTCCGTCACGTCGACCTTCTGGAAGCGCCGCGACAGCGCCGCATCCTTCTCGAAGATGCCGCGATACTCGGTGAAGGTGGTCGCGCCGATGCACTTGAGCGTGCCCGACGACAGCGCCGGCTTCAGCAGGTTCGACGCATCGAGCGTGCCGCCCGACGCGGCACCCGCGCCGATCAGCGTATGGATTTCGTCGATGAACAGGATCGCGTGCGGACGCTCCTTCAGCTCTTTCAGCACCGTCTTCAGGCGTTGCTCGAAATCGCCGCGGTACTTGGTGCCCGCGAGCAGCGCGCCCATGTCGAGCGAGTAGACCTGCGCGTTCGCGAGGATGTCCGGCACCTCGCCGCGCGTGATGCGATACGCGAGCCCTTCCGCGATCGCGGTCTTGCCGACACCGGCCTCGCCGACGAGCAGCGGATTGTTCTTGCGGCGACGGCACAGCACCTGGACCACGCGCTCGACCTCGGGCTCGCGACCGATCAGCGGATCGATGCGGCCGTCCTTCGCCATCTGGTTCAGGTTCTGCGTGAATTGCGCGAGCGGCGTTTCCTTCTGCGCATTCGCGTCTTCGCTTTCCGCGTTCGCATCGGCCGACTTTGCGGCTTCGCCGTTGTTCGTCTTCGCGATGCCGTGCGAAATGAAGTTCACGACGTCGAGGCGCGTGACGCCCTGCTGCTGCAGGTAGTACACCGCGTGCGAATCCTTCTCGCCGAAGATCGCGACCAGCACGTTCGCGCCGGTGACTTCCTTCTTGCCGTTCGACGTCGACTGGACGTGCATGATCGCGCGCTGGATCACGCGCTGGAAACCGAGCGTCGGCTGGGTATCGACATCGTCGGTGCCCGGGACGGTAGGTGTGTTGTCGTGGATGAAATTGCGCAGGTTCTGACGCAAGTCCTCGATGTTTGCCGCGCACGCGCGCAACACCTCGGCTGCCGTCGGATTATCCAGCAGGGCCAGCAGCAAATGCTCGACCGTAATGAACTCATGGCGCGCCTGGCGTGCTTCCATGAACGCCATGTGCAGGCTGACTTCCAATTCCTGGGCAATCATGCTTCCTCCATCACGCACTGCAGCGGATGCCCGGCCTGCCGCGCATGGGTAACGACTTGCTCAACCTTGGTCGACGCGATGTCCCGCGTATAGACCCCACAAACCCCTCGCCCTTCGCGATGGACCTTCAGCATGATCTGCGTGGCCGTCTCGCGATCCTTCTTGAAATACTCCTGGACCACCATCACGACGAACTCCATCGGTGTGAAGTCGTCGTTCAGCAGCACCACCTTGTACATCGAAGGCGGCTTGAGCTTCTGCTGCTTGCGTTCCAGGACGGTGCTGTCCTGCTTGTCCGGGATAATCGCCATACACCCATTCTAAACAACTCGGACAGGCCCGCAATCCTGCCATTACCCGACCGACCGGCCGGCGCCCTCCCCGGAATCCCGGAACACGCGATCTTCTTCGTGCCACACGAAAGCCGGCTGCGGTGCCGGCTTTCACGCGTGGCGCGGAACACGAACCGTCAGGGGGAACCGCACCGGAACGTCGTGTCCGCATCCAGTATCCCACAAGCCGGGACGACTCGAACGCGTGTCACTCGAGCCTGGTATATGAGCCGATTATGCGGCTTTTCAAGACCTCGCGCTTGGCCGCGTGCTGCCAAGCAAAGCCGGAAAAACCCTGAAAATGGGTTCTTTACAACGACCCTCTAAACGTCTAAAAATTCCACTTGACACTCCAATAAAGAGCGCCAACAATCAAGCTGGCACTTTTTTCAATTTGCCGGTTGGCAAAATGAAAGAGGCCGAAGGTGAGCTTGTGAGGGGGGAACGGCTGTATTTTCCGGTCGTTTAGCTTTTCGAGCGTGCTCGTGGTAAGTAGCAGCGACTGTGTGACAGGGGAAGTAGGAAATGGCAACTGGTATCGTTAAGTGGTTCAACGACGCGAAGGGCTTCGGTTTCATCACTCCCGATGAGGGCGGTGAAGATCTGTTTGCGCACTTCTCGGCTATCACCATGAATGGCTTCAAGACGCTGAAGGAAGGCCAGAAGGTGAGCTTTGACGTCGTTCAAGGACCGAAGGGCAAGCAAGCGTCGAACATCCAGGCCGCATAAGGCACCGGATATCTGACGAAGAAACCCGGCGCATGTATTGCGCCGGGTTTCTTTATTTGAGGCCGGCCAATCGATAATCGATTGGCCGGCCTTTTCGTTCAATCCCGATAATTGAACACGCATTGTCTTGTCTCGCGCGCAAATCGGATACTCGTCCGGCACGTGAAACATAATCGCTACTTCGTTACACGACCTTCAGCGTGCCCATCATGCCGAGATCCTCGTGTTCGAGAATGTGGCAATGAAACATGCGCTCGCCGGGCATGTCTTGCGTGACGAGAATCGTCACGGTTTCACCGCTGCGTACGTTCACGGTATCGCGCCATGCACGGAACGGCTCGCTCGTGCGCGAACCGCCCGACGCACGCTCGATCACCTGGAACTGCGTGCCGTGCAGGTGGAACGGGTGATCCATGTCGGTGCCATTGCGGATCGTCCAGCGCTCGACGTCGCCACGGCGGCTCGTGAGCGTCGCGCGGTGCGGCGCGTAGGTGTCGCCGTTGATCGTGAAGCGCATGCCCGCCGGGCGGCCGTGCGCCCCGCCCTTCATCATCGCGTCCATGTCCATCTCTTCGCCGAACGCGACCTCCTTGTGCGCGACCGGCTCGCCCAGCGATGGCACCGCGCGCAGCGTTGCCGGCAGCGCACGTGCGGCGGCCGGCGCGAACGCGACGTCGGCCAGGGCCAGCGCCGGATCGGGCGGCAGGCTGCCGTGCCCGTCGTCGTGCGACATCGACATCTTGCGGCGGTCGTATTCAGCCGCCTGCAGCACCGCGCGCGACGGGCGATCGCCGGCACGCACCAGCAGCTCCGCCCGTTCGCCCGGCGCGATCAGCAGCGACGTGACGCGGCGCGGTGCGTCGAACAGCCCGCCGTCGGTGCCCGCGTGCTCGAACGCACGGCCGTCGTCGAACGCGACGCGCAGGTAGCGCGCGCTGCACGCGTTCCACACGCGCCACCGCTCGTCGCCCGCGACGTCGATCCGCGGCCGGCGCGCGCCGTTGACCAGCACGAACTGGCCCTCGCGGCCGTTCATCCAGTCCATCATGTCGTTCGGTGCAATCGTGCCGTCGCGCGCAAGCTTCAGGTCCGACACGAACAGGTTGCGCTCGGGCCAGCCCGCCAGCGGATCGTCCGCGGCGCGCACGATGAACGGGCCGGCCAGCCCGCGGAAGACCTGCTCGGCCGTCATCATGTGCGGATGCGGGTGGTACCAGTAGGTGCCGGCACTCCCCTTCGGCAGCGTGAAGCGGTACACGCGCGACGCGCCGGGCGCGACGGGATCGGACGGATTACCGTCCTGGTCGGGCGGCACGGGCAGGCCGTGCCAGTGGATCGTCGACGGCTGCGGTAGCTGGTTCACGAACTTGATCTCGACCGTGTCGCCCTCGCGCACGTCGATCAGCGGACCGACGACGGGGCCCTGCGTGCCCGCACCGAACTGCCAGAATGTGGTCGGCCGTGCGCCGTGCAGCATCGGGCGCGCTACCGGCTGCGCCACCAGCGTGGCCCGGAACGTGCCGGGCTCGCGGCTTTCGTTCGCGAGCGTGCGCAGCGCCGCAAGCGGCGCGCCGGCCGGCAGCGCGTCGGCGGCCGCGAGCGCAGCCGGGGCGGACTTGCCGTGCTGCCCGTGCCCTGCCATCCCCGACATGCCGGACATACCGGGCATATCGTCCATCGAGTCCATACCGGCCATGCCTGCGTGACCGGCATGCTGCGCCCACGCGGCGCGCGCGAACAGCGACGCGGCCGCGACACCGATGGCGCGCGACAGGAAGGTTCTCCGTATCATCAATCGTTCCTCGTTATCCATGCTGCGTCGCGCGGCCGCCGCAACGCCCGCGCCGGCGGGCTGTCGCCCGATGCGCGACGCGAATCCTGATGCCCGCGTCATCATAACCGCAGGCCCATATTGAAAAGCGCCGCCGCCGGCCGGGCGGCGATACGCCGCAGCGTTCAACAACGCCGTACCCGATTCATGCACGTCGACCGACATCGCCGATCCGCGCTGCACGGCGAGTCACGCGCGACCGCAACCCCACTCAACCCCGCCCCTTGCAGCGTCCAGGCGGTCGCCCGGCGCCTGCCGTTCGGCCCCGCCCTGGCGCTTGTCGCACCATCGGCCTGCCAACCCGCCAATTTTTCACGATGCGGAACAAGTCTCTGCGTTGTAAAAATTCGTGGTGCAGGGCACAAATTTCCCGTTTCGCGATGCCAAAAAACGTTCCGCAATACAAAACGATTCAAATAATTATTTGTTTTTAAAAGAGAATTTTTGTTTAGTGAAGCTGTTCTACATGCGCCATCCGATCGGGTCCCGGACGTAGACTTTGTTCCATGCACTGACGCTTCGCCACGACGTTCGATACGGAACCCGGTGCAAGCAGCCAGTCGGGCCACCAGGTGGCACAACAGAATCGCTTGTGATCAGAAAGGGAGAACGGAAATGAAGGGATTTCGCTTTGGTTCAGCGCTCGGGTCGTTCTACATCCTGCCGGGTAACGGCGGCTGGGAAGCGACGTTCGGCAACGCCCTGCTCGGCGCGTTCTCGTGCCCCGAAGTGGCAGCCGACCACATCTCCCGCGGCGACTGCGAGCAACCGTCCGAACTGGATACGGCCACGCTCGAAGTGCCGCACGAAATCGCCGAATGGGAAATCGTTCACGTCTGAATGGCAAGCCAGCAACGAAAAACGCCCCGGGCGTCCGGGGCGTTTTCCTTTTGTAACGGGCGGCAGGCGGCAATGCCCACCGCGCCGGTACACGCATCGACTCGCGCGATCGCGCGGCCCGCGTCAGGCGACCGCGTCGACGATGCCGTTCAGCGTCGCGCTCGGGCGCATGGCCTGGCTCGTCAGGTCGACGTTCGGACGGTAGTAGCCGCCGATGGCCTGCGCGTTGCCCTGCGCAGCCGCCAGTTCTTCCAGGATGCGCGCTTCGTTGTCGGACAGCGCCTTCGCCACGCCTTCGAACTGCGCCTTCAGCGCCGCGTCGTCGCTCTGCTCGGCCAGCGCCTGCGCCCAGTACAGGCACAGGTAGAAGTGGCTGCCGCGGTTGTCGAGGCCGCCGACCTTGCGCGCCGGCGACTTGTTCTCGTCCAGGAACTTGCCGGTCGCCTGGTCGAGCGTCTTCGCGAGCACGACCGCCTTCGGGTTCTGGTAGGCGTTGCCGAGGTGCTCGAGCGACGCGGCCAGCGCGAGGAATTCGCCGAGCGAATCCCAGCGCAGGAAGCCTTCCTCGACGAACTGCTGCACGTGCTTCGGCGCGGAGCCGCCCGCACCCGTTTCGAACATCCCGCCGCCGGCCATCAGCGGCACGATCGACAGCATCTTCGCGCTGGTGCCGAGTTCCATGATCGGGAACAGGTCGGTCAGGTAATCGCGCAGCACGTTGCCGGTGACCGAGATCGTGTCCTTGCCCGCGCGGATGCGATCGAGCGAGAAACGCGTCGCGTCGACCGGCGTCATCACGCGGATGTCGAGGCCGTTCGTGTCGTGATCCTTCAGGTAACGCTCGACCTTCGCGATGATCTGCGCGTCGTGTGCGCGAGCCGGATCGAGCCAGAACACGGCCGGTGCGCCGGTCGCGCGCGCGCGGTTCACCGCGAGCTTGACCCAGTCCTGCACCGGTGCGTCCTTCGTCTGGCACATGCGCCAGATGTCGCCCGCTTCCACCGCATGCTCGAGCAGCACGTTGCCCGCTTCGTCGGTGACGCGCACGACGCCGTCCGCCGGGATCTGGAACGTCTTGTCGTGCGAACCGTATTCTTCAGCCGCCTGCGCCATCAGGCCGACGTTCGGCACGCTGCCCATCGTGACCGGATCGAACGCGCCGTGCTGCTTGCAATCCTCGATCACGGCCTGGTAGACACCGGCGTAGCAACGATCCGGAATCACAGCCTTCGCGTCGTACAGTTGGCCGTCCGGGCCCCACATGCCGCCCGAATCGCGGATCATCGCCGGCATCGACGCGTCGACGATCACGTCGCTCGGCACGTGCAGGTTCGTGATGCCCTTGTCGGAGTTGACCATCGCGAGGCGCGGGCGCACGGCGTATTCGGCCTTGATGTCGGCTTCGATCGCTTCGCGCGTGTCGGCCGGCAGGTCCTTCAGGCGCGCGTACAGGTCGCCGATGCCGTTGTTCGGGTTGAAGCCGGCCTGCGCCAGCACGTCAGCGTGCTTCGCGAGCGCGTCGCGGTAGAACACCGACACGAAATGACCGAACAGGACCGGATCGGAGACCTTCATCATGGTCGCCTTCAGGTGCACCGAGAACAGCACGTCCTGCGCCTTCGCATCGGCGATCTGCGCTTCGATGAAGCTGCGCAGCGCGTTGCGGCTCATCACCGATGCGTCGATGACTTCACCGGCCTTCACGGCCGTCTTTTCCTTCAGCACCTTCTTCGCGCCGTCGGCCGTCGTGAGTTCGATCTTCACGCTGCCGGCATCGGCGATCAGCGCCGACTTTTCGCTGCCGTAGAAGTCGCCTTCGCTCATGTGCGCGACGTGCGCCTTCGACGTGGCCTTCCATGCGCCCATCTTGTGCGGATGCTTGCGTGCGTAGTTCTTGACCGACAGCGGCGCGCGGCGGTCCGAGTTGCCTTCGCGCAGCACCGGGTTCACCGCGCTGCCCTTGATCTTGTCGTAGCGGGCCTTGACCGCCTTCTCTTCGTCCGTCGACGGATCTTCCGGATAGGCCGGCAGCTTGTAGCCCTGCGCCTGCAGTTCGGCGATCGCGGCCTTGAGCTGCGGCACCGATGCGCTGATGTTCGGCAGCTTGATGATGTTCGCTTCCGGCTTCAGCGTGAGCTGGCCCAGTTCGGCCAGATCGTCGGCACCCTTCTGCTCGGGCGGCAGGACGTCTGCGAATGCCGCGATGATGCGGCCGGCGAGCGAGATGTCGCGCGTTTCGACGGCGACGCCGGACGAGCGCGTGAAGGCCTTGACGATCGGCAGCAGCGAATAGGTCGCGAGCGCGGGCGCTTCGTCAGTGAGGGTGTAGATGATCTTGGGCGAAGTGGACATGGTCGATGCGTTGCTACTTGAAAATTTGGACTGGGAGCGCCGGCGGGTAACCGGCGGGGAGCGACCGGGTCGGTCGCGAAAGGGGCGCGCCGGCTCAGCCGGGCGGTGGTGTTGCGAGGGCCGTCATGTTCTACCTTGCAGGGGCTCCGGGCCGCATCGCGGCGCCGCGGCCCGCATGCCGGACCGCCCTGCCAACAAACCTGCCATCCACGAAACGCTCCGGCGCCGGCAGTAGGCGCCGGGGCGGCCGGACACGCGCCGGCCCACCCCGGAAGGGGACTTACATGTTCTCGATCAGCACTTCACCGAAGCCCGAGCACGACACCTGCGTCGCACCTTCCATCAGGCGCGCGAAGTCGTACGTGACGCGCTTCTGCAGGATCGACTTCTCCATCGCGGCGATGATCGTGTCGGCTGCTTCCGTCCAGCCGAGGTGGCGCAGCATCATTTCCGCCGACAGGATCTCGGAACCGGGGTTCACGTAATCCTTGCCCGCGTACTTCGGCGCGGTGCCGTGGGTCGCTTCGAACATCGCGACCGAATCCGACAGGTTCGCACCCGGCGCGATCCCGATGCCGCCGACCTGCGCGGCGAGCGCGTCGGAGATGTAGTCGCCGTTCAGGTTCAGCGTGGCGATCACGTCGTATTCGGCCGGGCGCAGCAGGATCTGCTGCAGGAACGCATCGGCGATCGAATCCTTGATCACGATCTCGTTGCCCGTCTTCGGGTTCTTCACACGCATCCACGGGCCGCCGTCGATCAGCTCGCCGCCGAATTCCTTCTGCGCGAGCGCGTAGCCGGCATCACGGAACAGGCCTTCCGTGAACTTCATGATGTTGCCCTTGTGCACCAGCGTGACCGACTTGCGATCGTTGTCGATCGCGTACTGGATCGCCTTGCGCACGAGACGCTCGGTGCCTTCGGTCGACACGGGCTTGACGCCGATCCCCGAGGTTTCCGGGAAGCGGATCTTCTTCACGCCCATCTCGTCCTGCAGGAACTTGATCACCTTCTTCGCCTGCTCGGAGCCCGCGGCCCATTCGATGCCTGCGTAGATGTCTTCCGAGTTCTCGCGGAAGATCACCATGTCGATCTTTTGCGGCTCGCGCACCGGCGACGGCACGCCCTTGAAGTACTGCACCGGGCGCAGGCACACGTACAGGTCGAGTTCCTGGCGCAGCGCGACGTTCAACGAACGGATGCCGCCGCCGACCGGGGTCGTGAGCGGCCCCTTGATCGACACCACGTATTCCTTGAGCACCTGCAGCGTTTCGTCCGGGAGCCACACGTCCGGGCCGTACACCTTCGTCGCCTTCTCGCCCGCGAAGATCTCCATCCAGTGGATCTTGCGCGTGCCCTTGTAGGCATGCGCGACCGCCGCGTCGACGACCTTGATCATGACCGGTGTGATATCGAAGCCCGTACCGTCGCCTTCGATATAGGGAATGATCGGCTGATCGGAAACGTTGAGCGAGAAGTCCTTGTTGACGGTGATCTTGTCACCGCCTTCCGGAACCTTGATGTGCTGATACGGCATGATCGACTCCAGTGACGTGGCTGAGCAGGTGATGCTGGTCGAAGCTGCGCGCGCGGCGGGGGCGCGGCATGGCCACCCCGTGACGGCAACAGCGAGCCGCTATTCTAGCGCCCCAACCGGGCACTTCGGCATGAAGCGCGGCACTGCGTATCAAGACCCCACTTATGTCTTATATAAGACAGAGGACTTGCCGTTCCGTATTATGCATTAAGATTCCGCCATTTGCCATAGACCGCCCGCCCCCGCTTCCCGCGGCCCGCCGGGCGGACGCCCAGCCATGAACCTGATCGCCCTCAACAAGCCGTTCGGCACGATTTGCCAGTTTTCCGCGCACGAGACGCGTCCGTCGCTCGGCGACTGGGTAAAAACGCCCGGCGTCTACGCGGCCGGCCGGCTGGACGCGGACAGCGAGGGCTTGCTGCTGCTCACCGACGACGGCGCGCTGCAGGCGCGCATCGCCGAACCGCGCCACAAGCTCGTCAAGCGCTACTGGGCGCAGGTCGAGGGTGCGCCAGGCCCCGCCGACCTGAAGGCGCTCGCGCGCGGCGTCGACCTCGGCGACTACGTGACGCGCCCATGCCGCGCCGAATTCATCGAACCGCCCGACACGCTGTGGCCGCGCAACCCGCCGATCCGCTACCGTGCCGCGATCCCGACGACGTGGATCGAGCTGGCGATCACCGAAGGCAAGAACCGGCAGGTGCGCCGGATGACGGCGGCCGTCGGCTTCCCGACGTTGCGCCTGGTGCGCGTCGGCGTCGGAGCGCTGGATATATTCGCGCTCGGCATTGCACCGGGAGAAACAATCGCGCTGCCGCCGCGCGCGCCGTGGGACGGTTTCGCGCCCGCCGGATGACGAATTCGCGACGGGCGAATTTTTCGTCATCTTTTTCGTCAACCGCCTGCGAAGATCGCGCGTTAAACCACGCAGATGCCAACCTTAGCTATCCGGCATTGGCAGCCGAACCCGTGTTTGCGTCACGAAAGCGACGTTTTAATCGAATACGATTCGGCGCCCGCAGCGCAATGAGAAATTTCTCGAAGCGTCTGTCAACCGAAAGGTGGATGGCACCGTTAGACGACATGACTCCTATTGCCGGGTCATTTGGTTAATTAACTAAAGCTGAGGAACACAACATGAACAAACTGATCGCCGCTCTGGTCGCTGGCCTCTTCGCAACGGCTGCTTTCGCACAAGCATCGGCTCCGGAAGCTGCTCCGGCAGCTGCTGAAGCTGCTTCGGCACCGGCTAAGCACGCTGCTAAGAAGCACCACGCAGCTAAGAAGCACCACAAGGCATCGAAGAAGGCTGCAGCAAGCGACGCAGCAGCACCGGCAGCTGCTTCGAACTAAGTAAGCTTGCTGTAATAACGCAGTCAAGAACACGCAGTCTTGCCGTTCTTACGGCGTTGAAAGGCAGATCACCGCAAGGCGATCTGCCTTTTTCTTTTGTGTGCCCGCCGGTGCGCATCGCGTACCATGCGGGTCTCGTTTTCCAGATAGGAGCCTTGCTGTGCAATTCTCCCTGCGCTCGTCGCTCGGCCGCCTTGCGCGCGCCGCCGTGTTTCCCGCCGCGCTCGCCGTCCTCGCGCTCGGCATGCAGGCCGCCAGCGCGCAAGTGCCCCCTGGCGCCAAGCAGCCGAGCGAATTCCCGCGCGTGAAGCTGCGCGCCGGCATGTACGTGATCGACGCGGCCGTCGCCGCGAACGACCCCGACCGCGAACAGGGGCTGATGTACCGTTCGCAGCTCGCGCCGAACGAAGGCATGCTGTTCGTGTTCAACGAGAACGCGGTGCACTGCTTCTGGATGAAGAACACGCTGATCCCGCTGTCGATCGCGTTCATCCGCGCGGACGGCACGATCACCGACATCGACGAGATGAAGGCCGAGACGACCGACAACCACTGCCCGCGCAACAACGGCGTCTACGCGCTCGAAATGAGCAAGGGCTGGTTCGCGGCGAAGGGCATCAAGCCCGGCATGAAGCTCGAAGGGCTGCCGAAGGCCCAGTAACGGCCATTGCCGCGGCGTCGCGCCGCGCATCGACCGAAGCCGGCCGCCCGTTGCGCGCCGGCTTTTTTTTCGCCCGCCGGCGGTGGCACGCGGCTTGATTCCGCCAGTGCCGGCCGCATCTGCAAAAGCCACGCGCAAGCGCTATGCTTTAAGTCTCGCTAGTCCAGCCCGGGCCGGCCCCGTCGGCCCGCTTACGATCCGAACCTAAGGAGGTTCACGTGCCCCGCAAAACCCCCATCGAGCGCTATCGCAATATCGGGATCAGCGCTCACATCGATGCCGGCAAAACCACGACGACCGAACGCATCCTGTTTTACACCGGCGTGAGCCACAAGATCGGTGAAGTGCACGACGGCGCGGCCACGATGGACTGGATGGAGCAGGAGCAGGAACGCGGCATCACGATCACGTCGGCGGCGACCACGGCCTTCTGGAAGGGCATGGCCGGCAATTATCCGGAGCACCGGATCAACATCATCGACACGCCCGGGCACGTCGACTTCACGATCGAAGTCGAGCGCTCGATGCGCGTGCTCGACGGCGCGTGCATGGTCTACGACTCGGTCGGCGGCGTGCAGCCGCAGTCCGAAACCGTCTGGCGCCAGGCCAACAAGTACAAGGTGCCGCGCATCGCGTTCGTCAACAAGATGGACCGCATCGGCGCCGATTTCTTCCGCGTGCAACGGCAGATCGGCGAGCGCCTGAAAGGCGTCGCCGTGCCGATCCAGATTCCGATCGGCGCGGAAGATCATTTCCAGGGCGTCGTCGATCTCGTGAAGATGAAGGCGATCGTGTGGGACGACGAAAGCCAGGGCGTGAAGTTCGCGTACGAAGACATCCCCGCGAACCTGGTCGAGCTTGCGCACGAATGGCGCGAGAAGATGGTCGAGGCCGCGGCGGAAGCGAGCGAGGAACTGCTCGAGAAGTACCTGCACGACCATGAATCGCTGACCGAGGACGAAATCAAGGCCGCGCTGCGCAAGCGCACGATCGCGAACGAGATCGTGCCGATGCTGTGCGGCAGCGCGTTCAAGAACAAGGGTGTTCAAGCGATGCTCGACGCGGTGATCGACTACCTGCCGTCGCCGGTCGACGTGCCCGCAATCCTCGGCCATGACTTCGCCGATCCGGAAAAGCCGGCGGAACGTCATCCGAGCGATGACGAGCCGTTCTCGTCGCTCGCGTTCAAGATCATGACCGACCCGTTCGTCGGCCAGCTGATCTTCTTCCGCGTGTATTCGGGTGTCGTCGAATCGGGCGACACGGTGCTCAACGCGACCAAGGACAAGAAGGAACGGCTCGGCCGGATCCTGCAGATGCACGCGAACGAGCGCAAGGAAATCAAGGAAGTGCGCGCGGGCGACATCGCGGCGGCCGTCGGCCTGAAGGAAGCGACCACCGGCGACACGCTGTGCGATCCGGCCAAGCCGATCATCCTCGAGAAGATGGAGTTCCCGGAGCCGGTGATCTCGCAGGCGGTCGAGCCGAAGACGAAGGCCGACCAGGAAAAGATGGGCCTCGCGCTGAACCGCCTCGCGCAGGAAGATCCGTCGTTCCGTGTGCAGACCGACGAAGAATCCGGCCAGACGATCATTTCGGGGATGGGCGAGCTCCACCTCGAAATCCTGGTCGACCGGATGAAACGCGAATTCGGCGTCGAAGCGACGGTCGGCAAGCCGCAGGTCGCGTATCGCGAAACGGTGCGCACCACGGCGTCCGACGTCGAAGGCAAGTTCGTCAAGCAGTCGGGTGGCCGCGGCCAGTACGGCCACGCGGTGATCACGCTCGAACCGAACCCGGGCAAGGGCTACGAGTTCCTCGACGAGATCAAGGGCGGCGTGATTCCGCGCGAATTCATCCCGGCCGTCGACAAGGGCATCACCGAGACGCTGAAGAGCGGCGTGCTCGCGGGCTACCCGGTCGTCGACGTGAAGGTGCACCTGACGTTCGGCTCGTACCACGACGTCGACTCGAACGAAAACGCGTTCCGGATGGCCGGCTCGATGGCGTTCAAGGAAGCGATGCGCAAGGCGAAGCCCGTGCTGCTCGAGCCGATGATGGCCGTCGAGGTGGAGACGCCCGAGGAATTCATGGGCAACGTGATGGGCGACCTGTCGAGCCGGCGCGGCATCGTGCAGGGGATGGAAGACATCGCGGGCGGCGGCGGCAAGCTCGTGCGCGCCGAAGTGCCGCTCGCGGAAATGTTCGGCTATTCGACGTCGCTGCGCTCGGCCACGCAGGGCCGCGCGACCTACACGATGGAGTTCAAGCAGTACGCGGAAACGCCGGCCAACGTATCGGAAGGCGTGATCAGCGCGAGAGTGAAGTAAGCGCAGCGCGCTCGCGCGCTGTCGCATGCAGGCAAGGCCCGTCCGGTTCCGGACGGGCTTTTTTTCGTCCGCTGCGCACGGTGCACGGCTTTTTGATCGGCACGCCCGGCAATTTTTTCGCGTGACACAATGCATCGCGATTCGTCAGATGGAACCGTCCCGATGCCGTCCACCCCTGCCCTGCGCCGCCTGCTGATCCTCTATGCCGGCCTGATCGCCGCGAACGCCGCTGTCTGGCTGTGGGCGCTCGCGGTGCTGCACGATCATCCGCTGCTGCTCGGCACAGCCGCGATCGCATACGGGCTCGGTTTGCGTCATGCGGTCGATGCCGATCATATCGCGGCGATCGACGTCGCGACGCGCAAGCTGATGCAGGACGGCCAGCGCCCGGTGAGCGTCGGCCTGTTCTTCTCGCTCGGCCATTCGACGATCGTGATCGCCGCGACGCTCGGCATCGCGCTCACCGCGTTCGCGCTGCGCGACCGGTTCGATGCGTTCCGCGAGATCGGCGGCACGATCGGCACGGCGGTGTCAGCCACCTTCCTGCTCGTGCTCGCGTGCGTGAACCTGGTGATCCTGCGCGATCTGTGGCGGCGCTATCGCGGCACGCACGGGCACACGCACGATGCCACGCATGTGCACCGTCCTGCCGGGCTCGTGTCCCGGCTGCTGCGTCCGCTGTTCCGGTTCGTGTCGAAGAGCTGGCACATGTACCCGGTCGGCGTACTGTTCGGGCTGGGTTTCGATACTGCAACCGAAATCGGCCTGCTCGCGATCGCGGCCGCGCAGGCGAGCCAGGGGCTGCCGGTCTACACGGTGATGCTGTTTCCCGCGCTGTTCACGGCCGGCATGACGCTGATCGATTCAACCGACAACGTGCTGATGATTCATGCGTACGGCTGGGCGATGGACGATCCGCAGCGCAAGCTGCTCTACAACGCGAGCATCACGTTCGTGTCGGCGGCCGTCGCGATCGCGATCGGCGGGATCGAGGCCGCCAGCCTGCTCGCGGACAAGCTGTCGCTGACGGGCCCGGTGCGCGATGCGCTCGACGCGGTCGGCGACCGCTTCGGCACGATCGGCTATGGCATCGTCGCGCTGTTTCTCGTCTGCTGGATCGCGTCGATCCTGTTCCACCGCTGGCAGCGCGCGGCCGACGCGCCGGCGCGCTGAACTTAGCTCAGACGTTTCATTCCGGAAACAAAATTCCCCCCAAAAACGTTGCATGCGCCGTCGCGCGCCTGCGTGCGCCTTGTGCGACGGGCGTAAGCGGCCGGTGGCACGAATCTCGCAGATAGGGATTCTGCACGGCGGGCCCGCATGCCGTTCCGCGATCTCGGCTGGCGTCCAGCGCCCGCCCGAAAGCGATCGGCTGCCGACAGGACTACGAACCTTTACTGGCCCCCTGCACCACACGTAGATCGCCGCGCGGCGACGAGGCATCGCGCGCATGGGGAGGCCATGATGCTCAAGACGAAACAACCGTTCCGTACGCCGGGACGGCGCTATCGCGCAACCTTGTTCGCCGCAGCCGCGTTCGCGTGTTGCTGCTCGTATGCCGTCGCGCAGGATGCGACACCGGACTCCGCGGCCGATGCAGTTGCCAACGCGGACGCCATCATGACGCTGGTCGACGACGCTTCGCCTTGCGCAGCCAATCCGGCTGCGTGCGCGGTGCACGTCTTCGCCGGCGGTCGCGCCGGCGGCAATGGCAATGGCAGCGGCGGCAGCCCCGGTAGCGGAAATGGCAATGGCAGCGGCAGTGGCAACAACGGGAACGGTACCGTCGGACCTGCTGGCGTCGGTGGAACGACGAGCGGAACATCCGGCGGTACGAGTGGTTCGGGTGGCTCGGGCCGCGGAGGGAATGCGTCTGGCACCGGGGGTTCGGGTGGTGGTTCTTCGGGTGGTGGTACTTCCGGTGGTGGCACTTCCGGTGGCGGTACTTCGGGCGGAGGCACTTCCGGTGGCGGTACTTCCGGTGGCGGTACTTCCGGTGGTGGTACTTCCGGCGGGGGCACTTCCGGTGGCGGTACTTCGGGCGGAGGCACTTCCGGTGGCGGTACTTCCGGTGGTGGTACTTCCGGCGGGGGCACTTCCGGTGGCGGTACTTCCGGTGGCGGTACTTCGGGCGGAGGCACTTCCGGTGGCGGTACTTCCGGTGGTGGTACTTCCGGCGGGGGCACTTCCGGTGGCGGTACTTCCGGTGGCGGTACTTCGGGCGGAGGCACTTCCGGTGGCGGTACTTCCGGCGGTGGCACTTCCGGTGGCGGTACGTCCGGCGGAGGCACTTCCGGTGGCGGTACTTCGGGCGGAGGCACTTCCGGTGGCGGTACTTCCGGTGGTGGTACTTCCGGCGGGGGCACTTCCGGTGGCGGTACTTCCGGCGGCGGCACCTCCGGCGGTGGAGGTCACGGCGGACACGGTGGCCACGGCGGTGGTGGTGATGGTGATGGCGGTGGTCACGGCAACGGCGGCCATGGCGACGGTGATGGCGGCGGTCACGGCAACGGTGGCCATGGCGACGGTGATGGCGGTGGTCACGGCAACGGCGGCCACGGCGATGGTGACGGCGGCGGTCACGGCAACGGCGGTCACGGCAACGGCGGCCATGGCGACGGTGATGGCGGCGGTCACGGCAGTGGTGGTCACGGCGATGGTGACGGCGGCGGTCACGGCAGTGGCGGCCACGGCGATGGTGACGGCGGCGGTCACGGCAGTGGTGGCCACGGCAATGGTGATGGCGGCGGTCACGGCAGTGATGGCCACGGCAATGGTGATGGCGGCGGTCACGGCAATGGTGGCCATGGCGATGGTGACGGCGGCGGCCACGGCAACGGCGGTGGCCATGGCGACGGCAACGGCGGCAGTCACGGCGATGGTGGCCACGGCGATGGCAACGGCGGCGGTCACGGCAATGGCGGTGGCCACGGCGATGGCAACGGCGGCGGTCACGGCAATGGCGGTGGCCATGGCGATGGTGACGGCGGCGGTCACGGCAACGGCGGTGGCCATGGCGATGGTGACGGCGGCGGTCGCGGCAATGGCGGTGGCCATGGCGACGGCAGCGGCGGCAGTCACGGCAATGGTGGTGGCCATGGCGACGGCAGCGGCGGTGGCCACGGCGGTCACGGCAATGGCGGCGGCAACGGCAATGGAAACGGCAGTGGCGGCGCCGGCAATGGCGGGGCCAACGGTGTCGGCAACGGCCATGGCACCGGGAATGGCAATGGCGGCGGTCACGGCAACGGCGGATCGTCCGGCGCCAACCACTGACCGGCCGCGGTGCCCGGCCGGGTGTCGTCAGAGCATCTCGAGCGCGCGCTTGCTGCGTGGCGGACGGAAGTACGCGTCAAGCTGCGCGCGCTCGTCATCGCTGAACATGAAATCGAGCGCGGCCCGGTTGTCGCGCACGTGTTCGATCCGCGACGCCTTCGGGATCGCGAACACCCCCGGCTGCGCGAGCACCCACGCGAGCGCGACGCGCATCACCGACACGCCGCGCTGCCGTGCGATCTCGTCGAGCGGCGAGCGCTTCGGCAGCCGCCCGTGATCGACCGGGCTGTACGCCATCGCCGGCATCCGGTGCTCGGCCAGCCACGGCAGCAGGTCGAACTCCGGGCCGCGCCGCGCGATGTTGTAGAGGATCTGGTTGGTCGCGCACGCGTCGCCACCGGCTTCATCGACGAGCTCGGCCATGTCGGCCGTATCGAAATTGCTGACACCCCAGTGACGAATCTTGCCCGCGCGCCGCAGCGCCTCGAAGCCCTCGACCGTCTCCTCGAGCGGCACCGAGCCGCGCCAGTGCAGCAGGTACAGGTCGAGACGATCGGTACCCAGGCGCTTGAGGCTCGCGTCGCACGCCGCGACGACACCGCGCCGGCTCGCATGGTGCGGATAGACCTTGCTGACGAGGAACACGTCGTCGCGCAAGCCCGCGAGCGCCTCGCCGACCAGTTCCTCGGTCGCACCGTCGCCGTACATCTCGGCCGTATCGACCAGCGTCATCCCGAGCGCGACGCCCTCGCGCAGCGCGGCAATCTCGTCCGCGCGCCGGGCCGGCCGCTCGCCCATTTCCCACGTGCCCAGGCCAAGCTTCGGAATCGTCTCGCCGTCCGGCAGGACGACCGTGGCGATCGTGTCTGTCATGCGTTCCTCGTTGCGGATCGGTGGCCGCGCACCGCGGCCCAGCCATGGAATACGACGCATCAGTGTAGTCAATCGGCGCGCCATTCACCTATTGCACGGCAAAAACCGGCTATAACGGCGCCACGTGATGACTTAGAATGGCCGCAACCTGATCGATACCCACTCCATGAAGGCATCCACGGACGACCGCTGGCAGGACCTGCGCCCCGACCCCGACAACGACACGCCGCTCTACCTGCAGCTCGCCCGCAAGCTCGGTGATGCGATCCACGACAACCGCTGGACGGCCGGTGAGGCATTGCCGTCCGAGCGCGTGCTGTCCGACGCGCTCGGCGTTTCGCGCATCACCGCGCGCAAGGCGATCGCGCTGCTCGTCGAGCAAGGCCTGATTCGCCGCACGCAGGGCGCCGGCAACTTCATCCAGCCGCGCTACGAAGATCCGCTGTCGCGGCTGTCGAGCTTCAGCGAAATGCTCGAACGGCGCGGCTTCAAGCCGAGCTCGCAATGGCTCGCGCGCGAGATCCAGCCGGCGAACCGCGACGAGGTGATCCAGCTCGGGCTGTCGCCGGCCGCATCGGTCACGCGCCTGAAGCGCCTGCGCCTCGCCGACGGCATCGTGATGGCGGTCGAGAATTCGACGTTTCCGGCGACGCTGATCCCCGATCCGCAGGCGATCGGCGGTTCGCTGTACAGCTATCTTGAAGCGCGCGGCACGCCGATCGTGCGCGCGCTGCAGCATTTCCGCGCGGTCAACGCGACCGACGAGATCGCCGAGCAGATGGGCATCGCGCCGCACGACGCGCTGCTGCTGATCACGCGAATCGGCTATACGTCTGACCAGCGCGCGATCGAACTGACCGATACCTACTGCCGCAACGACTACTACGACTTCGTCGTCGAGCTGCGCAAGTAACGCCAGCCGCGCCGGCCCTCACAGCCAGCGCGCATCGTCGGAGCCGAGCGGCACGGGCGGGCGCGTCAATGCGGGCGGTGTCACCGACAACCGCTCGGCCGGCCGCACCACGTCGAGCGTGCCGAACGGCGACGTGATGCGCTCGATCCGGTCGCGCACGTCGGTGCGCGCGAAATCGGGCGCCTGCAGACCGTCCGGCACGAGGCCGAACGACTGCAGCCAGCGTCCCGTCTGCGCCAGTGACAGTCGCACGTGCCAGCTTCCCCCTTCGCGTGCCCGGCGCGCGAGCGCGATCATCGCGCCGAACGCCGCGAGATAACCCGTCGCATGATCGAGCGCCTGGCACGGCAAGTGGCGCGGCCCGTCCGCATGCGCAGCCTGCTGCTCTCGCCACGCGATCCCGCTCGCCGACTGCACGAGGCTGTCGAAGCCGCGCCGCTGCGCCCACGGCCCCGCGTGCCCGTACGCCGATATCGACACGTACACGATGCCGGGCCGCCGCGCCGCCAGCGCGTGCGGCGCGAAGCCGCGCGCCGCGAGTGCACCGGGCCGGTACGACTGCAGGAACACATCCGCGTCGCATGCGAGCGCGTGCAGCGTATCGATGCCCGCCTCATCGCGCAGGTCGATCCATGTCGAACGCTTGCCGCGCCCGTTGTCGATCACGAGCGGCGCGATGTTCGGCAGGTGCGGGCCGTTGACGAGCAGCGTCTGCGCGCCGTGCGACGCCAGCGTGCGGCCCGCGACCGGCCCCGCGATGATGCGCGTGAGATCGAGCACGCGCACACCCGCGAGCGGCTGGCCGGCTTCGTCGCGGCCGATCGGCTCGACCGGCGCGTCGCCGATCCGCTCGATCTCGAACAGCGGCAGCGATGCGATCGCGCGCGCCTGCTCGTGCGCCGCCCACTCGTCAGGTGTTCTGATCAATGCGGCGCACAGCCCGGCCTCGGCCAGCGCGGTATCGAGCGCCGCACCGTCCCGCGTGCGGATCGCCGCTGCGACGTCGTCCCGCTGCGCGCCGCAGCCGAGTACGTCGAGAATCCCGCGCAGGTGATGCGGGAAGTTCGCGTGCAACTGGATCCAGCGTCCGTCGCCCGTCTCGAAGAAGCCCGTCACCGGATGACGCAACTCCGGCGGCGGGCCATCGTCCACGCGCAGGTAGCGTTCGCTGCGGAACGCGACGAGCGCGTCGCGCACCGACACGTCGACGGATTGCGCGACACGAGTGCGAAGCCGGTGGCATTCGGCCGCCGCGAGCCCGGCTGCCGCGATCGTCGCCGCGGCGAGCGTGCCGACCCGGAAGGTCGACGGCAGCGTCGGATCCTGCCCCGTCACGGTCGCACGGGCCAGCGCGTCGGGGGCGCCGTGTGCGAGCTGCCACAGATGCGTCAACGCGAGTTCGGGTGTCATGGCGAGAAGGGCGGCGGGAAGACAAGATCGAGTCTAGAAGTCGCGACAGTCGCGAGCAATCCCGATTGCGCGAATCAGCATGTCACGCACGGTCGTAGTTCGGGTGTATCTCCTGCGCCCCGGCAGGAGCGGCCGGCATCCCATCCCCCAACGCGCAGGAACCCTGCCGGCATCCTCGATGCCGGCGCGCCCCCCTGCACATTTGCACCGCGGCCCGCTGCGCTCGTCGCCGGACGGCGCGCCCCTGCTCCGCTGCAGCCCCCCGGACACGATGCGGCTACCCGCACGCCGTCGTGTCGACGCGAAACGCCCGGATGGTGTCGTCGAACGCCCTCTCGACCGGGGTGTGCCAGAGCCGGGCTCACCGATCACGCAGATCGCCAATGACCTCACGTCCGGCCGGATCGCGCATGTGTTCGAACGATACGAAGACAGAAAATCGATCCAGCCCCGAGCGTGCTAAGTCGGCAGCGACGCGTGCGCGTGACGCCGGCCGTCGCGCCAGGCGACGAGCGGCCGCCACCACGCCTGCGCGGCGCGCCGGGCCGTCACCTCGAGCGGACCAAACGCGAACGTCGCACCGTGCGACCCCGCGCTGACCCATACGCGCATGCCGGGCGTGAGCATCAGCGCATCGCCGACGCCGAGCCAGTGATCGTCGTGCCGCCCCTCGATCGTCACCCAGACCTCGCCGTCGGCCACCTCCAGCGAGGTGCGATCGACGATCCGCCACCGACCGGCCGGCTCGTCGCCATCGATCACGTAAATTCGCAGTTCGCGCATGGCAGCCTCCTGGTCGCATGGGTCCGATGGCATCAGTATTTCGGACAGTGGCAGCACACGGACAGATACGGCTGCAGACACTTTCGACTGAACTGTACTGGTCACTCGACGAGGACGGGCACCCGCAGGCCGGACTTCGCGCCGTCCTTGCGCCGAACCGGCACGAAGCGATGGCTTTCCCTACAATGTCGGCTGTCCCGCGCCACCACCCCGCCTCCATGTTCCAGCGCCCGCCTGCCGCCGCTCCCGGCGAAAAGAACCTCACCGTGATGCTCTGGCTCGTCGCGACGGGCTTCTTCATGCAGACGCTCGATTCGACGATCGTGAACACGGCGCTGCCGTCGATGGCCGCGAGCCTCGGCGAATCGCCGCTGCGCATGCAGTCGGTCGTGATCGCGTACTCGCTGACGATGGCGGTGATGATCCCCGTGTCGGGCTGGCTCGCCGACACGTTCGGCACGCGGCGCGTGTTCTTCAGCGCGATCCTGGTGTTCTCGCTCGGCTCGCTGCTGTGCGCGAACGCGCATACGCTGACGCAGCTCGTCGCGTTCCGCGTGGTGCAGGGGGTCGGCGGCGCGATGCTGCTGCCGGTCGGGCGGCTCGCGGTGCTGCGCACGTTCCCGGCCGAACGCTACCTGCCCGCGCTGTCGTTCGTCGCGATTCCCGGCCTGATCGGCCCGCTGATCGGGCCGACGCTCGGCGGCTGGCTCGTGAAGATCGCGTCATGGCACTGGATCTTCCTGATCAACGTGCCGGTCGGCGTCGCCGGCTGCATCGCGACCTTCTATTCGATGCCCGATTCGCGCAACCCGGCCGTCGGCCGCTTCGACCTGAAGGGCTATCTGCTGCTGACGATCGGCATGGTCGCGATCTCGCTGTCGCTCGACGGGCTCGCCGATCTCGGCATGCAGCACGCGGCCGTGCTCGTGCTGCTGATCCTGAGCCTCGCGTGCTTCGTCGCATACGGGCTGTACGCGGTGCGCGCGCCGCAGCCGATCTTCTCGCTCGAGCTGTTCCGGATCCACACGTTCAGCGTCGGGCTGCTCGGCAACCTGTTCGCGCGGATCGGCAGCGGCGCGATGCCGTACCTGATCCCGCTGCTGCTGCAGGTGAGCCTCGGCTACTCGGCGTTCGAGGCCGGGCTGATGATGCTGCCGGTGGCCGCCGCCGGGATGTTCTCGAAGCGGATCATCACGCGCCTGATCACGCGGCACGGCTACCGCAAGGTGCTGCTCGCGAACACGATCATGGTCGGTGTGATGATGGCGAGCTTCGCGCTGATGCGCGACACGGTGCCCGTCTGGGTGAAGGTCGTGCATCTCGCGCTGTTCGGCGGCTTCAACTCGATGCAGTTCACCGCGATGAACACGCTGACGCTGAAGGATCTCGGCACCGGCGGCGCGAGCAGCGGCAACAGCCTGTTCTCGCTCGTGCAGATGCTGTCGATGAGCCTCGGCGTCACGGTCGCGGGGGCCTTGCTCGCGACCTTCACCGGCATGCTGCGCACCGTCACGCCAAGCAACACGCTGCCCGCGTTCCATGCGACCTTCATCTGCGTCGGGATCATCACGGCCGCGTCCGCGTGGATCTTCGCGCAGCTCGCGCCCGAGATCCGCAGCACCGCGCGCAAGACCGACCCGTCGGAACGCGCGTGACGCACGGCGCGCGCCGAACCGGGTCGATGCGCACCTTTTTGGTGCGACGCGGCCCCGCGATGCGCATTTGAAACGCCTGCCGTGCCCGGCAGCCCGACCGCGACGCGCCGCCGCACGGGGCACGATGCCGTGCACGCTTCTTGCTCGCCTATTCTCTAGGTAAACTGGCAGTCTTCCTTCGGCCGACATCATGAGCATGATCGAAATCGATCCCCCCGGCTTTCAGCCGCCCCGCCCCGTCGCCGGCGACGACGGGAACCGGCGCACCGTGCTGTACGGCGGCTACACCGTGTTCAGCGTGTTCCAGCCCGTTTTCTCGGTGTCGCACCGCCGCGCGATCGGCTATCACGCGTCGCTGCGTGCGCACGACGAGGAAAGCCGCCAGGTGGCGTCGCACGAGGTGTTCACGCAGGCAGCGCGGCGCGGCGACCTGCTCGAGCTCGGCCGGCTCGCCGAATCGCTGCATCTCGGCAACTTCCACGCGTTCGACAGCCATGACGAATGGCTCTTCCTGAGCCTGCATCCGGCCGCGCTGATGGACACCGTCTACGGCGACGCGATGCTCGCGAACCTGAAGGCGCTCGGGCTGCCGCCGCACCGCGTGGTGCTCGAAGTGCCCGAGCAGGCGGGCGGCGAGACGCCGCGCTACGCGGCGATCGTCGACGGGCTGCGCAAGGCCGGCTTCCTGATCGCGCTCGTCGGATTCGGTGCGAAGCATTCGAACATCGATCGCGTGTGGCACCTGCATCCCGACATCGTCACGCTCGACCGCGGCATCCTCGCGCAGGCGAGTGAGCACTCGCATCTCGAACGCGTGCTGCCGGGGCTCGTGTCGCTGCTGCACGAATCCGGCCAGCTCGTGCTGATGGGCGGGCTCGCGACCGAGCGCGACGCGCTGATCGCGCTGGAGTGCGACGTCGATTTCGTGCAGGGTCAGTACTTCGCGGGGCCGAGCGTCGAGCCGGTGCAGCCGCAGGCCGCCGCGGGCTGCATGGATACGCTGTCGGCCGCGTTGCGGCTGCGCGTCGCGGAACGCGAGCGCACGCAGGCGGAACGGCTCGCGCCGTACGTCGCGGCGCTCGAGGAAGCGAGCCGGAAACTCGGCGCGGGCGCGCCGCTCACCGACGCGGCAGCCGTCGTACTCGGGCTGCCCGAGACCGCGCGCTGCTTCCTGCTCGACGCATCGGGGCGCCAGATCGGCGACAACGTGCTCGCACGCGGCAGCGTCTCGCAACGCGCCAAGCGGTTCCGGCCGCTGCTGCATTCCGAAGGCGCGAGCTGGGAACGGCGCCCGTACTTCATCGACGCGATGCGCGCGCCGGGCCGCGTGCACCTGACGCCGCCCTACCTGTCGATCAACGAGGCGCACCTGTGCGTGACCGCGTCGATCGCCGCGCCGGTCGCGACCGGCATGCAGGTGCTCTGCGTCGACATCAACTGGGAAGCGGCACTCAACCGCGAATGAGCGTGGCGCCGCCGCGCCACGCTCAAGCGGTGGCAGCCTTGCGGATGATCAGCCGGTGCACGCGCTTGCCGGACGAGGGGCTGACGACCTCGTGCTCGTCGATCACCTGCGTGCCCGCGCCGAGCGCCGCCCGCATCCGCGCCGAATCGAGCGGCGTGTAAAGACGGCCGCGCTCGTCGCGCAACGCGCCGTTTCCGGCCACCCGCCAGCTCATGTACAACGTGCCGCCCGGCATCAGGAGCTCGGCCAGCCGCGTGGCGGCGGCCGCCGCTTCCGCCTGTTCGAGATGCATGACGACCGTTTCGCACAGCACGTTGCGAAACGCGCCGGACGGCACGCCGGCCAGCGCCGGCAGTGCAGCCAGCTCGAAGGCGAGATCCGGATGGCGGCGCCGCGCCTCGTCGAGCAGCGCGGCGCTCGCGTCGTAGCCGCGCACGTCGAAGCCGCGCGACGCGAGCCAGGCCGTATCGCGCCCGGCGCCGCAGCCGACGTCCGCGGTCGGCCCCGGCGAGAAATGCTGCTCCAGCAGCGCGTACATGTCGTCAGGCGCAGCCTGGTCGAGCCAGTCCTGCGCGTATTGCGCGGCATGGGCGTCGTAGGCATCGAGAGTCGGGCGATCCACCATGGTGACAGCTCCGCATAGGCGTCGTATGACGCACCCCGCATCTTAGCCGTTCACACCCCCGTGCGGCATCACGCGCGACGCGTGACGCAGCCGCCTACGCGGCCCGCACGTCGCCCGCGTGCGGCGCCCGCGCGGTCAGCTCGGCCCACAGCGCATCGCCGCGCCAGGCCGGGCGCGCCGCCGCGCGTTCCGCGTCGTGCACGAGCGCGCACAGTCGCGCATTGACGGGCGCCTGCGCGCCGAAGCGTGCGGCCAGCCGCACGACCTCGCCGCTGATCCACTCGACTTCCGTCGCCCGCCCCGCCGCGAGATCGTCCGACATCGACGAACGCGCGAGCGGGTCGATCGCAAGCATCCGGCCGCCGAGCACGCGGAACGCGGCGTCTGGCAAGTCGAGCACGGCCGGGATCCACGCGGCCGGCAATGGCGTCAGCCGCGCGGGCCGGATCGCCGCCCGCGCCAGCCAGTGCAGCGCTTCGCGCTGCGCGAGCGCGACGCAGCGCCGATACGCCCGTTGCGCGAGCTCGTCGCGCAGCGGCAGGTTCGCGAGCGCGTTGACCGCGTTGTTCAGGTTGAGCAGCAGCTTCGCCCACTGCACGGCCCGCATGTCGCGATGCAGCGCGAGCGGCAGCCCGGCGCGCGCGAATGCACCGGCGAACGGCTGCAGCGCGGGGGACGCGTCGGCCGCCAGCGCGCCGGCCGAGCCCTGGTGAAACGCACCGGGCTCCCGTTCGATTACGTTGAACGGCACCATGCCGGCCAGCACGGTGGCTTGCGGCAGCGCCTCGCGCAGCACGTCGGCGTTGTGCAGGCCGTTCTGGAAGCTGATCACGACCGTGCCGGGTCGCAGCACGCCGGCAAGCTGCGCCGCGGCGTCACGCGTCGCGGCCGACTTCACCGTCACGAGCACGAGCCGCGCGGCGGCCGCAGCCGCGGGATCGGTCGAGAACACGACGTCGGCCGGCGCGACCGACGCGCGGTAGCCACGCTGGTCGGTCAGCGTCAGCCCATGCCGATGAATCGCGTCGCCGATCCGTGCGCGGCCGACGAGCGTCACGTTCACGCCGGCCGCCGCGAGCCGTCCGCCGAGATAGCAGCCGACGGCACCCGCGCCGAACACGCAGACCGGTGCGTCAAACATGCGAATGGGCGCCGCCGTGCACGGGGCCGGCCCGCCGCTCGACTTCGCGGCGCACGTCGCCGCGCAGCCCCGCGAAGAACGCGACCTCGGCGACGACGAACAGCGGCCCGACCATCAGGCCCACCAGATCGTCGACGAACGCGGGTTTGCGACCTTCGAACCAGTGCCCGACGAACTGCACGATCCAGCCAATGACGAACGCGCCGATGCCGATCGCGAGCCATTGCGCGGTCGGCAGCAGCGCGAGCGCCTGCGCGGCCCACAGGCCCAGCGCGAACAGCGCGGTCATCACGATCCCGAACCGCAGGTCGAGGCGCAGGTAAAACACCGCGAACGCGACGGCCAGCAGCAGCGCCGGCGTCAGCGCGATGCCGGCCAGCATGCCGAGCGCCGGCCGCGACAGCAGCACCTCGGCCGCGAACACGATCATCGGGATCCCGACCAGATGCGTCGCGATGTTGCGCGCGTCTCGGTGGTAGGCCGCATACTGGGAAAGATGGTCTTCGAGCGTCTTCATCGCGTCTCCTGGTCGGTTATTGAGCGCTATGATGCGCGTCACGCCCGAGAACCTCTGTCAGCTACCCGACATCGCGTGCCCATGCCCTCGTCGCTCACCCCGTACCTGCCGCAGATCGAAGCGAACCCGTGGTTCGCCGCGCTGCCGCCCGCGTTGCGCGCGGACCTGCTTGCCCGCGCGGCGCTGCGCCGGCTGCCGGGCGGCCATGCGCTGTTCCGGCGCGGCGACCCGCCGTGCGGGCTGTACGCCGTCCTGGCCGGTTCACTCACGATAGGTGCGGTCGACCCGCAGGGCAAGGAAGCGCTGCTGACCGTGGCCGAGCCCGTCACCTGGTTCGGCGAAATCGCGCTGTTCGACGGCCAGCCGCGCACGCACGATGCGATCGCGCTCGACGACGCGTTGCTGCTGCACGTCCCGCAGGCCGCGCTGCTCGCGATCCTCGACGCGACGCCGCAATACTGGCGGCAATTCGCGCTGCTGATGGCGCAGAAGCTGCGCCTGAGCTTCCTGACCGTCGAATCGATGAGCGTGATGCCGGCCGCGCAGCGGCTCGCCGCCCGCCTGCTGATGATCGCCGACGGCTATGGCGGGATCAGCGCCGGCCGCACCCGCATCCGGCTGTCGCAGGAAACGCTCGCGGCGATGCTGTCGCTGACGCGGCAGACCACCAACCAGTTGCTGAAGGCGCTGCAGGCCGATGGCGTCGTGCGGCTGCACGTCGGCGAGATCGAGCTCGTCGACGTCGCTGCGCTGCGGCGCGCGAGCGGGTTGCCCGACGGCGTGCGCTGAGCGCTGGCACCACTGCGGCGCGGCCTCCCCGCCGTCACCGCGATGCGCTATCGTGGCGGCTCGTCCGTTCATCCGCCCGCACCGCCTTGAGCACGTCGACTGCCTCCGCTCCCTCCCGCCATCCGTGGCCGGTGTTCGTCGCATTCCTGCGGCTCGGCCTCACGTCGTTCGGCGGCCCGGTCGCGCATCTCGGCTACTTCCGCACCGAATTCGTCACGCGGCGCAGCTGGCTCACCGAGCGCTCGTATGCGGATCTCGTCGGGCTGTGCCAGTTCCTGCCGGGGCCCGCGAGCAGCCAGGTCGGGATGGCGATCGGCCTCGCGCGTGCCGGCTATGCGGGCATGTTCGCCGCGTGGCTCGGCTTCACGCTGCCGTCTGCGCTGCTGATGATGCTGTTCGCGCTCGGCGTGCACGCGACGGGCGCACCGATCGAAGCCGGTGCGCTGCACGGGCTGCGCATCGTGTCGGTCGCCGTGATCGCGCAAGCCGTGTGGGGCATGGCGCGCACGCTGTGCCCGGATGCGCGCCGCGTCACGCTGATGACCGCGGCTGCCTGCGTCGCGCTGCTCGCGCCGGCCGCGTGGGCGCAGGTTGCCGTGATCGTCGCGGCCGGACTGGCCGGCCTCGTGCTGCTGCCGCAGCCGGCGCGCGGCGCCCACGATCCGCTGCCGCTGCACGTGTCGCCCCGCGCGGGCGTGCTGTGGCTCGCGCTGTTCGCGGCGCTCCTCGTCGTGCTGCCGTTCGCGGCCCGCGCGCTGCGCTCCGATACGCTCGCCGTCGTCGATGCATTCTTCCGCACGGGTGCGCTCGTGTTCGGCGGCGGGCACGTGGTGCTGCCGCTGCTGCAGGCGGCCGTGGTCGCGCCCGGCTGGGTCGGCGATGCGGCATTCCTGGCCGGATATGGCGTCGCGCAGGCGGTGCCGGGGCCGCTGTTCACGTTCTCGGCGTTCCTCGGCGCGTCGCTGCGCCACGCGCCGAACGGCTGGCTCGGCGGCACGATCGCGCTGGTGTCGATCTTCGCGCCGTCGTTCCTGCTGGTGGCCGGCACCGCGCCGTTCTGGGAACGCCTGCGCCGCAGCACGCGGATGCAGGCCGCGCTCGCGGGCGTGAACGCGGCCGTCGTCGGGCTGCTGCTCGCCGCGCTCTATCACCCGGTCTGGACCGACACGATCGTGGCGCCCCGCGATCTGGCCGCCGCGCTCGTCGCATTCGTCGCGCTGGTGTTCTGGCGCGTGCCGCCATGGGCCGTCGTGCTCGCAAGCGCGGCGCTCGGCTGGGGGCTCGGCCTGCTGGCCTGATCGGGCACGCGCGGCACGTTCGCTCGCCACAAAAAACAAAAAGCCCTCGTTTCGAGGGCTTTTTTGCTGGGTGCCGCGCGCCGTAGCGGCGCGCAGGCGCCGGACCTTACGCGAAGTTCTTCGCTGCGAAGTCCCAGTTCACGATGTTCCAGAACGCTTCGACGAACTTCGGACGTGCGTTGCGGTAGTCGATGTAGTACGCGTGTTCCCACACGTCGATCGTCAGCAGTGCCTTGTCGGCGGTCGTCAGCGGCGTTGCGGCGTTGCTCGTCGACACGATGTCGAGCGAACCGTCAGCCTTCTTCACCAGCCATGCCCAGCCCGAACCGAACGTGCCGACTGCGGCCTTCGTGAACGCTTCCTTGAATGCGTCGTACGAACCCCACTTCGCGTTGATCGCGTCGCCCAGCGCGCCGGTCGGTGCGCCGCCGCCGTTCGGCGACAGGCTGTTCCAGAAGAACGTGTGGTTCCAGATTTGCGCGGCGTTGTTGAAGATGCCGTCCGACGACTTCTTCACGATCTCTTCCAGCGACAGGTTTTCGAATTCCGTGCCCGGGATCAGATTGTTCAGGTTCGTCACATAAGCCTGATGGTGCTTGCCGTAGTGGTACTGGATCGTCTCGAGCGAGATGGTCGGCGCGAGTGCGTCTTCAGCGTACGGGAGCGGCGGGAGCGTATGAGCCATGGCGATTCCTTCGTTGAGTATGTAGGGAGGCTGTGTTGAATGCTGCCGAGCGTCCGATTGTAGGCGAGGACGAATAACCCCGCAAACTCACGGGCCATTTATCCGCGGTATGCGGAAAAGCGATGTTGACGCAACGTCCGGCCGGACGAGCCGGCGCTGCGCAGCACCCGTTCCGGCGCGCGGTTTGCCGGTTGCGCGACCGTCGCGGCGCGCGCGCCGGTTACATCAGATCGTATCGGTCAGCCGCGGCTGCACATCGGCAAGCGACACGTCGGCCGAGCCTTCCGCGAGATGCACGGTCAGGCGGCGCTGCGGCTTCAGCGCGTTCGGCGTGCGCACCGCGCGGCCCGTCTGTGCATCGATCAGCGCCGCATAACCGCGCTCGAGCGTGCGCTGCGGGCTCAACACCTCGAGCCTTGCCGCACAGGCTGACACGCGAGCCGTGTCGCGTTCGTGACGGCGCTGCAAGGCCAGCGCCAGACGCTGCGACAGCCCCGCGAGCGCCAGGCGCGCCTGCGACGGATCGGGCCGCGCACGCTGCCAGCGCAGCTGCGCGAGCGCGAAACGCGCGCGCGCGTCGCGCACCGGCCGCGACGCCGCTGAGGCAAGCCGCACCGCGAGCTGCTCGACGTGCGTGCGCTGCCGCTGCAGCCGTTCGGCCGGGCTCACCAGCCGGCGCGCGAGCCAGTCGAGCTGCTGCGCGCGCTGTTCGAGCCGGCGCGCCATGCCGCGCGAGAGCGCCCGCTGGCGCTCGCCGACCTCGCGCAGCAGCAGCGCGCGCTGCGGGCTCGCGAGCTCAGCCGCGCCGGTCGGCGTCGGCGCGCGCACGTCGGCCGCGAAATCCGCGATCGTGAAATCGGTTTCGTGCCCGACGCCGCTGACGACCGGCAGTTCGCTCGCCGCGATCGCGCGCGCCAGCGCTTCGTCGTTGAACGACCACAGATCCTCGATCGAGCCGCCCCCGCGACAGACCAGCAGCACGTCGACCTCGCGGCGCGCATTCGCGGTCTCGACGGCCGCGACGAGCTTTTCGGCGGAACCGGCGCCCTGCACGGGTGCCGGATAGACGATCACCGGAATGTGCGGCGCGCGGCGGGCGAGCGTGGTCAGCACGTCGCGCAGCGCGGCCGCCTGCAGCGACGTGACGATGCCGATCGCACGCGGATGGGCGGGCAGCGGCCGCTTGCGCTCGGGCGCGAACAGCCCTTCGCTCTCGAGCTGCGCCTTCAGGCGCAGGAACGCCTCGTAAAGCCGCCCCTGGCCCGTGCGCCGCACGGCCTCGACGTTCAGTTGCACCTCGCCGCGCGGCTCGTACATCGTGACGACCGCGCGCACCTCGATGCGATCGCCTTCGCGCGGCGTGAACTCCGCGTATTGCGCGCGACCGCGGAACATCACGCAGCGCATCTGCGCCTGCTGGTCCTTGATCGAGAAATACCAGTGGCCGCTCGCGGCGCGCGTGAAATTCGACACTTCGCCCGAAATCCACAGCAGCGGAAACGAGCGCTCGAGCATCGTCGAAATCGCACGATTGAGCGCCGAAACGGGAATCACTTCGTCGCCGCCGCGGGTCGCGCCCGGTGCGGCAAATGGGGAGTCGGAAGGCATGGACGGTCGGATGAATGCTGGCGGCGACACGATAGTCCGACACGCGCGCGACGTCCAGCACCGGCCGCATGCGCGGTGACGCGCGGAAGGTGTCCACACTTTGGCAATCGTCGGCTTAAAACGCGTGAAAACCGCGAAAAAAACCAGACGATTCCCGGTAACACATTGATTTTTATATATTTTTAAAACTTTCGAAACGATTCTCATCCGATTCGAAGCCCGCCCGGCGGGCGTTTGACGCAATCGAACGGGGGGTTCTTCACAGAGTTATCCACAAGCCGTCGCGATCCGTCCCCGCGCGCTGCGTCGGCCGGTCACGCTTGCCGCGCCCGCCTGCGGCGCGCTAGAGTGCCGCCTTCCGCAGACCCCGCGGCATGCGCCGCCCAACGGAGAATCCGCCTTGACGAATCCGTCCCACGCCGCGGCGCACGACATGCCGCGCCCGGCCCGATGAGCGCGCCCGACGGCCCGCTCGCCCGGCTCGAAGCGCGCCTGACGCGCGAATGGCAGCGCCGCGGCGCACTCGCGTGGGCGCTCACGCCGTTCGCGTGCGTGTTCGGCCTGTGCGCGGCGCTGCGCCGCACCGCCTACACGCAGGGCTGGAAGCAGCCGGTCGACGTCGGCGTGCCCGTCGTCGTGGTCGGCAACGTGACCGTCGGCGGCACCGGCAAGACGCCGACCGTGATCGCGCTCGTCGACGCATTGCGCGCGGCCGGCTTCACGCCCGGCATCGTGTCGCGCGGCTACGGCGCGAACGTAAAGGCGCCGACCGCCGTCACACCCGCGTCGCGCGCCAGCGCGGGCGGCGACGAACCGCTCCTGATCGCGCGCCGCACCGGCGCGCCCGTCTGGGTCTGCCCCGATCGCGTCGCGGCCGCGCAGGCGCTGCGCGCCGCGCATCCGGACGTCGACGTGATCGTCAGCGACGACGGCCTGCAGCACTACCGCCTCGCGCGCACGGTCGAGCTCGTCGTGTTCGACCATCGGCTCGGCGGCAACGGCTTCCTGCTGCCGGCCGGGCCGTTGCGCGAGCCGCTGTCGCGGCACCGCGACGCCACGCTCGTCAACGATCCGTACAGCGGCGCGCTGCCGCCGTGGCCCGATACCTATGCGCTCGCGCTCACGCCGGGCGCCGCGTGGCACCTCGACCAGCCCGCGCTGCGCCGCCCGCTGTCGCAATTCGCGCACGAGCGCGTGCTCGCCGCGGCCGGCATCGGCGCGCCGGAACGCTTCTTCGCGACGCTGCGCGCGGCCGGACTCGCGCCCGCGACGCGCGCGCTGCCCGACCACTACGCGTTCGCCGACAATCCGTTCGTCGACGACGCCGTCGATGCGATCCTGATCACCGAGAAGGATGCAGTAAAATTGGGCGCTTCCTGGCGCGACGCTCGGCTGTGGGTGGTCCCCGTCGAAGCCGCGCTCGATCCTCGCCTCATTGCCCTCGTTGTGGAGAAACTCCGTGGACGCTCGCCTGCTTGAAATCCTTGTGTGCCCTATCTGCAAAGGCCCGCTCCACTATGACCGTGCCGCGCAGGAGCTGATCTGCAATGCGGACAAGCTCGCCTACCCGATCCGCGACGGCATCCCCGTGATGCTGGTCGACGAAGCGCGCCAGACCGTCGAAGGCACACCGGTCGACCCGGCCGGCCGCTAAGCTGCCGACCCCGGCCCGAGCCGCGGCCCGTCCGCGGCCAGGGCCGAACCCCGCCGGGCGACCCGCGCCAGACGCGCCGCCCGCTCCGCTCTTCTCACCGCGCTTCCCCGATGACTCACCCGCAACCCTTCATCGCCGTCATTCCCGCCCGGCTCGCGTCGACGCGGCTCCCGAACAAGCCGCTCGCCGATCTCGGCGGCAAGCCGATGGTCGTGCGCGTCGCCGAGCGCGCGCGCGAAGCGGGCGCGCAGCAGGTGCTGGTCGCGTCCGACGCGCAGAGCGTGCTCGATGCGGCGCGCGATCACGGCTTCGAAGCGGTGCTGACGCGTGCCGACCATCCGTCGGGCACCGACCGGCTCGCGGAAGTCGCGGCGACGTTCGGGTGGAGCGACGACACCGTCGTCGTCAACGTGCAGGGCGACGAGCCGCTGATTGACCCCGTGCTCGTGCGCGACGTAGCGTCGCACCTCGCCGCGCATCCGGCCTGCGCGATTGCGACGGCCGCCCACCCGATCCACGACGCGGCCGACGTGTTCAACCCGAACGTCGTGAAGGTCGCGCTCGACGCGCAGAGCGTCGCGCTGTACTTCTCGCGCGCGCCGATTCCGTGGAGCCGGGACGCGTACCAGCCGCACTGGCCCGACGTCGCGGCCATGCCTGCGCCGGCTTTCCCGGTCTACCGGCACATCGGCCTCTATGCGTATCGCGCGCGTTTCCTGCGCACGTATCCGACGCTTGCGCAGGCGCCGATCGAACAGGCCGAGCAGCTCGAACAGTTGCGCGCGCTGTGGCACGGCGAGCGTATCGCAGTGCTGATCACCGAGTCCGCGCCCGAAGCCGGAATCGACACGCCGGCCGATCTCGCACGCGTGCAGGCCCTTTTTCAGCCGGGATCAAAATAACCCGTGGCATAATCAGGCGATTGTGCGAGCCGTCCGCGACCAGCGCGTCCTCGCTTGACCCCGCCCGCGGCCCTGCCGGCAGCCGCGCGTCGCTCAACCCGACGCGCCGCATCAGACCGGTCCGCCACGCGCCAGGCAAGCCCCGCGCACGCCGTCGCCGGCGCTTTTTGCGTCTCGCCACACGAATCTACATACTGGAGATATCACCATGCGTTTGATCCTGTTGGGCGCGCCCGGCGCGGGAAAGGGCACCCAGGCAAACTTCATCAAGGAAAAGTTCGGCATCCCGCAAATCTCGACGGGCGACATGCTGCGCGCGGCCGTGAAGGCTGGCACGCCGCTCGGCGTCGAGGCGAAGGGCTACATGGACGCCGGCAAGCTCGTGCCGGACGCGCTGATCATCGGCCTCGTCAAGGAGCGCCTGAAGGAATCCGACTGCGCGAACGGCTATCTGTTCGACGGTTTCCCGCGCACGATCGCGCAGGCTGACGCGATGAAGGAAGCCGGCGTCGCGATCGACTACGTGCTCGAGATCGACGTACCGTTCTCGGAAATCATCGAGCGCATGAGCGGCCGCCGCACGCACCCGGCATCGGGCCGCACGTACCACGTCAAGTTCAACCCGCCGAAGGTCGAAGGCCATGACGACGTGACGGGCGAACCGCTGATCCAGCGCGACGACGACAAGGAAGAAACCGTCAAGAAGCGTCTCGAAGTGTACGAAGCGCAGACCAAGCCGCTGATCACGTACTACGGCGACTGGGCGCAACGCGGCGAGGAAAACGGCCTGAAGGCCCCGCAGTATCGCAAGATCTCGGGCCTCGGCGGCGTCGACGAGATCCGTGAGCGCGCGTTTGGCGCACTGAAGTAAGCCGCGCGTCGCGCACCCGCGAGCCGCCCTTTCCGGGCGGCTTTTTTTTGCCCGGGCGGAATTCGCACGACCGTTCAGGTCTCGCCGCCGCCGGAGAGTGCCCCGTACAATCGGTCGAGTGCCGGACGTGCCGGCATTTCAACCAATCGGGCGGCATCGAACCAGGCAACGGCTTTGCGCGGAACCGCAACAGGCATCGAAGCGCCAGGGGGCGGTCGACCGCTTTGCATGGGACCTCCCTGGGCGCTAAAGCGCCAAGGGCGGTCGACCGCCTTGCATGGGACCTCCCTAGGCGCTAAAGCGCCAAGGGCGGTCGACCGCCTTGCATGGGACCTCCCTAGGCGCTAAAGCGCCAAGGGCGGTCGACACCGGAGACAGTCATGGAAATTCGCGGCAACGTATTTCTGATCACGGGCGGCGCATCGGGCCTCGGCGCCGGCACGGCGCGGATGCTCGCGCAGGCAGGCGGCACGGTCGTGCTCGCCGACTTGAACGACGCGGCGGGCACGGCGCTCGCGACCGAACTGGGCGGCCTCTTCGTCCATTGCGACGTGTCGAGCGAGACCGACGCGCAGGCAGCCGTCGACGCGGCAACGCGCGCGGGCACGCTGCGCGGCCTCGTGAACTGTGCCGGCATCGCGCCCGCCGCGAAGACCGTCGGCAAGGACGGCGCACATCCGCTCGACGTGTTCGCGAAGACGATCAACGTGAACCTCGTCGGCACGTTCAACATGATCCGGCTCGCAGCCGTTGCGATGGCCGCCACCGCGCCGACCGCGGATGGCGAGCGCGGCGTGATCGTGAGTACCGCGTCGGTCGCCGCATTCGACGGACAGATCGGCCAGGCCGCGTACGCGGCATCGAAAGCCGGCGTCGCGGGCATGACGCTGCCGATCGCGCGCGACCTGTCGCGCAGCGGCATCCGCGTGATGACGATCGCGCCCGGCCTGTTCGAGACGCCGATGCTGCTCGGCATGCCGCAGGACGTGCAGGACGCGCTCGGCGCGATGGTGCCGTTCCCGCCGCGGCTCGGCAAACCAGCCGAATATGCGCTGCTGGTGCGCCAGATCGTCGAGAATCCGATGCTCAACGGCGAAGTGATCCGCCTCGACGGCGCGATCCGGATGCAGCCGAAATAAGCACAAAAAAACGCCCGCAGCGCGGGCGTTTTTCATTCAGGGTGCCGGCAAAGCACCGCGGCGGCTCAGTCTTCGCCGTCGCGCTGCATCCGCTGCCGCAATTCGGTCACCTGCGACTCGACGACGGTGGCGTCGTCCGCGTCCGGCCGCTCGCCGAGATACTGCTCGAGATCCTCGAGCGCGGGCCGCAGGTAATCGAGCCGCGCATACGCAAAACCGCGGTCGCGGACTTCGTCGAGGTGCTCGGGCAACAGGATCACGAGCCGCTGCTGCACCGCGAGCAGCCGCTGCCAGCGTTCCGTCTGAAGATAGATCGTCTTCAGGTTGCGCAGCATCCGCGCGATGATCTCGCGGCTCGTCGCCGGCTGCAGCAGCGCGCGCAACGCGCTGTCGACCGCACCGGCCGCACGCGCGACGTACGGCTCGAGCATCTCGACCATCTCCGCTTCAGACAACGAATGACCGTTGGCCGGATCGATGATCAGGTCGCCGTCCGGCAGCGTGACGCGCAGCAGGAAATGGCCGGGGAACGATACGCCCCGCGCCGGCACGCCGATCTGCTCGGCGAGTTCCAGGTACAGCACCGACAGCGAGATCGGAATCCCGCGCCGCCGCTTCAGCACGGCGTTCAGGTGGCTGTTATCGGGGTCGTAGTAATCGTTGTGGTTGCACGCGAAGCCGAGCTCGCGGAAGAAGAAATCGTTCAGCGCGGCGACGCGGCCCTTCAGGTCCGTATCGTCGGCGAACCGCCGGCGCAGCCGCGCCGCCAGCATGTCGAGTTCGGCCAGCGTGCCCTGCAGGTCGAGGTCGGGATACGCGTCCTGCGCCAGCGACAGCGCCGCTTCCGTGACGGGCAGGCTGTCGTCGTCCGCCACGAGCGTGCTGAAGTAGTCGAGGACGCGGGTCATTGCGGTCGTCACTTGGCGCGCCTTCTGAAATAAGCGTATTTGAAGCCCATCACCCACAACATACCGAAATATAGTGCAGCGAACAGCACGAGGCACGCGGCCATCAGCGCGATGCGATCGAGCGGCTGCGCGCGCATCCCGGTCCAGTCGAAGCTGATCGACAGCCAGTGCATCAGGCCCGCGAGCACGAGCGCCGCACCGATCAGCTGCACGAAGAAGCGCAGCCAGCCCGGCGACGGCTGGTAGATGCCGCGCTTGCGCAGCCCGATGAACAGCAGCAGCGAGTTCAGGCACGCGCCGACGCCGATGCTCAGCGTCAGGCCCGCGTGGCCGATCAGCGGCACGAACACGTAGTTCGAGATCTGCGTGACGATCAGCACGCCGATCGCGATCTTCACGGGTGTCTTGATGTCCTGCTTCGCGTAGAAGCCTGGCGCGAGGATCTTGATCAGGATGATGCCGACGAGGCCGATCCCGTAGGTCGCCAGCGCGCGCGCGACCATCGTGACGGTATGCGCATCGAACTTGCCGTAATTGAAGAGGGTCGCGGTGAGCGGCGTCGCGAAGAAGAACAGCGCGAGCGCGCTCGGTGCCGCGAGCAGGAACGTGACGCGCAGCCCCCAGTCGAGCAGCGCCGAATACTCATGCGAATCGGCGTCGACGTGCGCCTTCGACAGGCTCGGCAGCAGGATCGTGCCGAGCGCGACGCCGAGTAGCGCCGTCGGGAATTCCATCAGGCGGTCGGCGTAGTTGATCCACGACACGGCGCCCTGCCCGAGCCGCGACGCAATATTGGTGTTGATGATCAGCGACAGTTGCGCGACCGACACTGCGAACGTCGCGGGCACCATCTTCGCGAGCACGCGCTTCACGCCCGGGTGGCGCAGCGCGCGCACCGGGTTGAAGCCGATCAGCGGCACCATGTCGATCTTCTTCAGGCCCGGCAGCTGCACGAGGAACTGCAGCACGCCGCCGACGATCACGGCCCATGCGAGCGCGAACACCGGCACCTTCAGGTGCGGCGCGACGAACACGGCCGCGGAGATGAACGCGACGTTGAGCAGCACCGGCGCGAACGCGGGCAACGAGAAGCTCTTGTACGTGTTCAGCACGCCGGAGGCGAGCGTCGTCAGCGAGATGAACACGATGTACGGGAACATGATCCGCGTCATCGTGACCGCGAGCGGAAACGCCTGCCCGTCGGTGTGCAGGCCGGACGCGACCGCGAACACGACCCACGACGCGCCGACGATCCCGAAAACCGACAGCACGGCAAGCGCCCACGCGAGCACGGTCGACATCGCGTCGACGAGCGCTTTCGTCGCGTCGTGCCCCTGCTGGTTCTTGAACTCGGCGAGGATCGGCACGAACGCCTGCGAGAACGCGCCTTCGGCAGACAGGCGGCGCAGCAGGTTCGGGATACGGAAGGCGACGTAGAACGCGTCGGTGTATTGACTGGCACCGAACGCACGGGCGATCAGTGTCTCGCGGGCCAGTCCGGTCACGCGCGACAGCAGCGTGAAGCCGCTGACCGTCAGCAGGGCTCGGAATAGATTCATGGGGCGCTTATTATACGGACGTTGCGCGACCCGGCCAGCGGCCGATGCCGAAAAGCACGCACGCCGATGGCGCCCCGTCCGGCAGATGTCACGTGGAACTTGCCACTCGCTTGATTTTGTTGCTATAATCGCCGGTTTCTGGGCTCGTACATGCACGGCAACTGCCGTTTTCATGTCCCGGCCTCGGTTAAAATCACCGTTTTTTATGCGCCCCTGGGCAATCGCTCTCAGGGGACGGATCGAAAAGCAGCGCTTGGCCGTCTAGGCTCCAAGCTCTGGAAACAGGACAGGATAAGGAACCGTCATGGCTAACTCCGCACAAGCACGCAAGCGCGCCCGCCAGGCCGCGAAGGCAAATTCGCACAACTCGGCGCTGCGCTCGAAATTCCGTACCGCGATCAAGGCTGTTCGCAAGGCTGTCGACGCCGGCGATCAAGCAAAGGCTGCCGATCTGTTCAAGGCTGCCGTGAAGACGATCGACACGATCGCTGACAAGAAGATCGTTCACAAGAACAAGGCCGCTCGCAGCAAGAGCCGCCTCGCCGCAGCCGTCAAAGGCCTGCAGGCAGCAGCGTAAATCCGGCGCGCCCGCTTCCGCGGGCGTTCCTGTTTCCTGCGATCGCAAAAAAGCCCGCCTAGGCGGGCTTTTTTGCCTGTGTCGCCGAGATCGGCAACGATGCAGGCGAACAACCGGGGCCCGGCGCTGCGCGCGCCCCCGCCCGTCCGCTGCTTACTTCTTCTCGCTGTAGTCCGGCAGTTCGCACGCCTCGGTGACGACGAGGTTGTTGTCCTTCGCGAAATTCAGCACGAAATCGAACGCCATCGGCTCGACGTCGCGCAGCCGGGAATCGAGGATCACGCATTTCAGGTCGCCGAGCATCGTCGGACGCACGTAGAGCGAATACTGGAGACGCGCGTTCCGCCCGCTCGCCCCCGGCCCGAAGCAGGCCATCACACCGGCCAGACGTTCCGACCAGTCGCTCGGGCGAAACTTTTTCCCGTCTTTCGTGATGCCCTGGATGAAGAATTCGGTCGGAGGGGTTTCAGCCATGTGGTTACCCAAGTGACGGCCCGGCGATGTCCAGGCAACGGCGCCTGGATACGCGAACACAAAGCTGAAACGGACGGCGGCACGAGCATTCCGATATCCCGAAAACGGGACGTCGACGCGCGCCGCCGGTAGACTGCACCGAATTTGTGCAGCGCACGGCTTGTGTCCGGCAGAGCGCGAGGAGGCTTGCCTGCCGGGCTGGAGAAAACTTTCGAATTATACCGCAGCGCGCCATCGCGCGCCGTCCCGACACCCCTCCTCCTGCACCGCCAGCCGCGTGCGGCGATCGTGCCCCGCTTCTCTCCACGGCTCGTCAAAGCACAGAAAATCCTTTATGCTGCTTTGAGTTATCCACACCCGACGGCGGCGCCGTCCGGCCTCGCTGCCGGGTGACATCCCGCCGTATCCTGCTTCATGACCGCCAAAACCATTCGTCACTACCTGCAGTTCAAGGATTTCTCGCTGGAAGACTACGAGTACGTGCTGGAGCGCACGGGTATCCTGAAGCGCAAGTTCAAGAACTACGAGACCTACCACCCGCTGCACGACCGCACGCTCGCGATGATCTTCGAGAAGAGCTCGACGCGCACGCGCCTGTCGTTCGAGGCCGGGATCTTCCAGCTCGGCGGCCATGCCGTCTTCATGAGCACGCGCGACACGCAGCTCGGCCGCGGCGAACCCGTCGAGGATTCCGCGCAGGTCATCTCGCGGATGGTCGACATCATCATGATCCGCACGTTCGAGCAGGAGGTCATCAAGCGTTTCGCGGACAATTCCCGCGTACCGGTGATCAACGGCCTGACGAACGAGTACCACCCGTGCCAGGTGCTCGCCGACATCTTCACGTACTACGAGCACCGCGGCCCGATCGCCGGCAAGACCGTCGCGTGGGTCGGCGATGCGAACAACATGCTCTACACGTGGATCGAAGCCGCGCAGATCCTCGGCTTCAAGCTGCGCCTGTCCACACCGCCCGGCTACGCGCTCGACATGAAGCTCGTGTCGCCCGACAGCGCACCGTTCTACGAGGTGTTCGACGATCCGAACGAAGCCTGCAAGGGCGCCGACCTCGTCACCACCGACGTGTGGACGAGCATGGGCTTCGAGGCCGAGAACGAGGCCCGCATGCAGGCGTTCGCCGACTGGTGCGTCGACGAGGAAATGATGGGCCACGCGAATCCGGACGCCCTCTTCATGCACTGCCTGCCCGCCCACCGCGGCGAGGAAGTGACGGCCGGCGTGATCGACGGCCCACAGAGCGTCGTGTGGGACGAAGCGGAAAACCGCCTGCACGTGCAGAAGGCACTGATGGAGTTCCTGCTGCTCGGCCGCCTCAAGCACTGACGCGCCGGCACCGGGCAATCCATGAAAAAAGCGCCGATCGTCGATCGGCGCTTTTTGTTTGGGCGCGCGAAACGCTGCGTGAAACCCGTGTTACAGGCAGACCGGTTCCGGCTCGAGCTCGACGCCGAATTGCGCACGCACGTCGGCCTGGATCGCCCGCGCCAGCGCGAGCACGTCGGCGCCCGTCGCGCCGCCGCGATTGACGAGCACGAGCGCCTGGCGGTCGTGCACGGCCGCCGCGCCCAGCGCGCGCCCCTTCCAGCCGCAGCGGTCGATCAGCCAGCCGGCCGCGAGCTTGACCTGCCCGTCCGGCTGCGGATACGACACGACCTCGGGCGCGCGAGCGCGCAGCGCGTCGAACTGCGCGGCATCGATCACCGGATTCTTGAAGAAACTGCCCGCGTTGCCGAGCACGAGCGGATCGGGCAGCTTCGCGCGGCGGATCGCGACGACCGCGTCGAACACGTCGCGCGGCGTGGCCGCCTCGGGTGCGATGCCGTGCGTGTCGAGTTCGCGCGTGACGTCCGCGTAGCCGAGCCGCGGCGCCCATTGCTTCGGCAGCCGGAACGTCACCGATACGATCGCGAACCGGCCGCGCCCTTCCCGCTTGAAAAAGCTGTCGCGATAGCCGAACGCGCAGCGCGCGGCGTCAAAGTGCTCGCTGCGACCCGTCGCCAGCTCGACCGCGACCAGCGAGTCGAAATACGCCTTCATCTCGAGGCCGTATGCGCCGATGTTCTGGATCGGCGCGGCACCGACCGTGCCCGGAATCAGCGCGAGGTTCTCGAGGCCCGGCATCCCGTGCTCGAGCGTCCAGGCGACGAATCCGTGCCAGTTCTCGCCGCCGCCGGCCTCGACGTACCACGCGTCGTCGTCCTCGCGCACGACGCGACGGCCCGCGATCTCGTCGAGCAGCACGACACCTTCGAAATCGCGCGTGAACACGACGTTGCTGCCGCCGCCGAGTACGAGCTGCGGCAGGTTCGCGATGCGCGGGTCGCGGTGGAGCGCCTCGAACTGCGACGCATGCGTGACGCGCGCGGCAAAGCGCGCGGTCGCGGCGATGCCGAACGTGTTGTGCGCGGTGAGCGGATGGTCGGGAAGCAGCGGCAGGGCGGAATCGTCAGGAGGCATCGGCATTCGCGGTCACGTCCGCCCGGGGGGCGCATGGCCGGCCTTGGGCAAACGGAGGGGCATCGGTAAAATGGCAAACAGTCCGCAATTATAGCGAGTGCCCGCGCGCGAGCCGGGTGCCCGCATCTCAAGGGAGGAATGCCATGCCATCGTTCGACGTCGTTTCCGAAGCGAACATGATTGAAGTGAAGAATGCCATCGAGCAGTCGAACAAGGAAATTTCGACGCGCTTCGACTTCAAGGGCTCCGACGCGCGCGTCGAGCAAAAGGAGCGCGAGCTGACGCTGTTCGCCGATGACGATTTCAAGCTCGGCCAGGTCAAGGACGTGCTGATCAGCAAGCTGGCCAAGCGCAACGTCGACGTGCGCTTCCTCGACTACGGCAAGGTCGAGAAGATCGGCGGCGACAAGGTCAAGCAGATCGTCACCGTGAAGAAAGGCGTGACCGGCGATCTCGCGAAGAAGATCGTGCGCCTCGTGAAGGACAGCAAGATCAAGGTGCAGGCGAGCATCCAGGGCGACGCGGTGCGCGTGAACGGCACGAAGCGCGACGACCTGCAAAGCGTGATCGCGATGCTGCGCAAGGACGTGACCGACACGCCGCTCGACTTCAACAACTTCCGCGACTGATCGCCAGACGATCCGTCACGTCATCCTGCCGGGCTCCGCATACGCGGCGCGCCCGGCATGCGGCAAGCGCCGCGCCTCCTCAGGCCTTCCCGCCGCCCTGCGCGCCGCCGTCCGCGGCCGCCTTCTTCTTGTCGCCGATCCGGCTCTCCTGCCCCGCCAGCAGCTTCGAAATGTTGCCGCGGTGACGCCACACGAGTAGCACGCTCATCGCCAGCACGGCCCACGCGACCGGGTTGTGGCCCGTGCCGAACAGGAACACGTCGAACACCGGTGCGAACACGGCCGCCACCAGCGCCGCGAGCGACGAATAGCGGAAGAAGAACGCGACGATCAGCCAGGTCAGCGCGGTCGCGAGCCCGAGCACCGGGTGCACGGCGAGCAGCACGCCGGCCGCGGTCGCGACGCCCTTGCCGCCCTGGAAGCGGAAGAACACCGGGTACAGGTGGCCGAGGAACACGGCGATCGCGACCCAGGCGACCGCAACCTCGGGCAGGCCGAAGTGCCGCGCGAGCCAGACGGCAATCCAGCCCTTGAACGCGTCGCCGACGAGCGTCAGGATCGCGGCCTTCTTGTTGCCGCTGCGCAGCACGTTGGTCGCGCCGGGATTCTTCGACCCGTACGAACGCGGGTCGGCCAGGCCCATCGCGCCACTGACGACGACGGCAAACGACACCGAACCGATCAGGTAGGCAATGAGGGCGGCGAGCAGGATCTGCATGCGGAGGACTCTTCTTTCAACGTATCGGTAAAGGGACGGCTGCGCGTGGCAGGCCGAAACGGCGCCCATTCTACCGAACGCGCGCGGCCTGCCACGAAGGTGAAACCCTCAGTCGACGCTCGCGCACTGCACGGGCTGCGCGCCGAGCACTGACGTGAGCACCGCCGGCGCGAGACTGACGAGGTAGCCGCGACGGCCGCCGTTCAGGTAGATCGTCGGCAGCTCGAGGATCGTTGCCTCGACGTAGACAGGCATCGCCTTGCGCGTGCCGAACGGCGACGTGCCGCCGACGAGATAGCCGGAATGGCGGTTCGCGACCTCGGGCTTGCACGGCTCGACGCGCTTCACGCCGATCTGCCGCGCGAGGTTCTTCGTCGATACGGTGCGGTCGCCGTGCATCAGCACGATCAGCGGCTTCGCATGCTCATCTTCCATCACGAGCGTCTTCACGACGCTGTGCTCGTCGACGCCGAGCTGGCGCGCCGATTCGCCAGTGCCGCCGTGCTCGACGTAGTCGTACGGATGCTCGCCGAACGCAATGCCGTTGCGGCGCAGCAATTGGGTTGCAGGGGTTTCGGACACATGCTTGGATTTGCTCATGATGGCATTTTAATGGTGAACGACCGTCGGGCGCGCAATGGCACGCTCGCGCCCACGCCGGCGGTATACTCGCGGCCCGTTTTTCACCGGGCGGCCCGCTGCGTCGCCGCAACGATTCCGTCCATCATCATTGCGGACATCGCGAAGCGCTATTGCCCGAATGGCCGATTGTGGCGCGCGTGCTGTCATGGCACGATCGTTCGCCAACCTCGTCAGCCGTCGCCCGCCCCTTTTCTGGAGACGCCATGTCCTCGTCCCTCCGTTCTTCCGAGCCGCTCGACGTCGATGCACTGCTCGCCGCGCTGCCCCGCCGCATCGCCGACGTGCCCGCACGCTGGGCCGCGCAGGCGCCCGCGCATCCGGCGCTGATCGAGGACGCGCGCCGCCTGTCGTACGGCGAGCTGTCGCAGGCCGTCGATGCGGCGGCCGCTCGGCTCGCCAACCTCGGCGTGCAAGGCGGCGACCGCGTGATGATCGTCGCCGAAAACTGCGTCGCGCAGATCGTGCTGCTGTTCGCGGTCGCACGCCTCGACGCATGGGCACTCATGTCGAACGCGCGGCTGTCGGCCAGCGAACTCGACGCGATCGCCGCGCACGCGCGCCCGAAACTGATCGCATTCACCACCGACGCATCGCCCGACGCGCGCACCCATGCCACGCGGCACGACGCGACGCCTGCCGGCGCGCTGCCGGTCGACATCGGCGCGTGGTCGTATCGCGTCGACACGAGCGCGCCGGGCGAACCGGTCGCCGCCGACGGTGCCGCGCAATGCGCGGCGCTGATCTACACGACCGGCACGACCGGCACGCCGAAAGGCGTGATGCTGTCGCATCGCAACCTGCTGTTCATCGCAGCCACGTCGAGCACGCTGCGCCGCGTGTCGCCCGACGACGTCGTCTACACGGTGCTGCCCGTGTCGCACGTGTACGGGCTCGCGTCGGTCTGCCTCGGCAGCCTGTACGCGGGCGCGACGCTGCGGCTCGTCCCGCGCTTCTCGCCGGAAGCCGTGCGCGTCGCGCTCGCCGACGAAGGCGTCACGATCTTCCAGGGCGTGCCCGCGATGCACGCGAAGCTGCTCGAACACCTGCACACGCACGGCCACGCATGGCGCGCACCGCGCCTGCGCTTCGCGTATTCGGGCGGCTCGCCGCTCGACGCGAACCTGAAGGCACGTGTCGAGCGCCTGTACGGCGTGCCGCTGCACAACGGCTACGGGATGACCGAAAGCAGCCCGACGATCACGCAGACGCCGCTCGACGCGCCGCGCACCGACAGCTCGGTCGGCGTGCCGATTCCCGGTGTGGAGATGCGGATCGTCGCGCCGGACGGCACCGACGTGCCGCCGGGTGAAGTCGGCGAGATCCGCGTGCGCGGGCCGAACGTGATGCTCGGCTACTACCGCAACGCGGACGCGACACACGCGGCAGTATCGCCGGACGGCTGGCTGAGCACCGGCGATCTCGCGCGGCAGGAAGCGGACGGCGCGGTGACGATCGCGGGCCGCAGCAAGGAGCTGATCATCCGGTCGGGCTTCAACGTCTATCCGGTCGAAGTCGAACAGGTGCTGAACGCACATCCGGACGTCGTGCAGGCGGCCGTCATCGGCCGCGCGGTCGAAGGCAACGAGGAAGTGCTCGCGTTCGTCGAACTGGTGCCCGGCGCGACGGCGGACGAAGCGGCGTTGCACGCATGGTGTGCGGAACGGCTCGCGCCTTACAAGCGCCCCGCGCACCTGCGCGTGCTCGACGCGCTGCCGGCCGCGTCGACGGGCAAGGTGCTGAAGCACAAGCTGCGCGAGCTGGTCTGACCCAGGCGGGCCGCTGCGCCCGCCAACGCCCGCGCAGCGAAGCGTGCGCTAACCGCGCGGGTGGTGTTCCGCGTGCAGCGTCTTCAGCCGTTCGCGCGCGACGTGCGTATAGATCTGCGTGGTCGAGATGTCGCTGTGACCGAGCAGCAATTGCACGACGCGCAGGTCGGCGCCGTGGTTCAGCAGGTGCGTCGCGAATGCGTGCCGCAGCGTGTGCGGCGACAGGTGCGCACGCACGTCCGCGTGCTGTGCGTGGCGCTTGATGATGTTCCAGAACTGCTGGCGCGTCATGCCGTCGCCGCGCGCGGTCACGAACAGCGCATCGGCCGCGCGCGCGCCGAGCAGCGCCGGCCGCGCATCGCGCAGATAGCGCTCGATCCAGCCGTGCGCGACTTCGCCGAACGGCACGAGCCGCTCCTTCGAGCCCTTGCCCATCACGCGCACGACGCCCTCGTTGAGCCCGACCTCGACGGTCTTCAGCATCACGAGCTCGCTCACGCGCAGCCCGCTCGCATACATCAGCTCGAGCATCGTGCGATCGCGCAGGCCGAGGGGCGTATCGATGTCGGGCGCGCCGAGCAGCGCCTCGACCTGAGCCTCCGACAACGTCGACGGAAACCGGGCGGCCTGCTTCGCGGACGTGATCCGCAGCGTCGGGTCGGCGCTCGCGCGATGCTCACGCACGGCCCAGCCGTAATAGCGCCGGAACACGGACAACCGCCGGTTCGACGACGTCGCCTTGCCGTCGCTGCGCGCGGCGATGTAGCCCGTCACCATCGTTTCGTCGACCGAATCGAGCGGCGCGTCGTGCGTCTCGGCCAGCCATTGGGAAAACAGCACCAGATCGCGCCGGTACGCGTCGAGCGTATTGCGCGCGAGCCCATGCTCGAGCCACAACGCATCGCAAAACACGTCGATCGACGCACGGCTTGCCAGCAGCGCAGGGGACGCCGCGGCGGCATCGCCGTCGGCTTCGGGGGAAATCAGCGATTCACTCATCAGTACGGCACGCCCTCGTGCGCCAGCAGCCAGCGCTTCACTTTCTGGTAATAACCGTTGTCGTCGTGGTTCGCGAAGCCGCCGAGGCCGCCCGCCGCGACGACGCGATGGCACGGGATCACGAGCGGGAAGTAGTTCGCGCCGCACGCCTGGCCGACCGCGCGCGGCGCGCTGCCGATCCGCTTCGCGACCTGCCCGTAGGTCAGCACCGTGCCGGGCGGGATATCGCTGATCACGTCCCACACGCGATGCTGGAACGCGCTGCCGACTTCGGCAAGCGGCAGGTCGAAGCGCGCCGACGCGCGCTCGAAATAACGTTCGATCTGCTTGACCGCGCGCTTCGCGAGCGGCGAATCCGGCTCGACCGACTTCACCGATTCGGGCAGGTAGACGATCTCGCGCACCACCGCGGCGTCCGTACGGATGCCGACCTTGCCGAACGGCGCGTCGATGACTGCATTGAACATGGCCCTCTCCTGACCGATGGATGCACGCGGCACCACCGCGCGCCGACGACACTTTACGCCGCCTTCACGCGGCACGCAGCGCCCATTCGACATGCTCGCGCACGACCGGCGACGGGTCGTCGGCCCGCGCGCGCAACGCAGCGACGATCGCGTCGCGCGCGGCCGGCGCGAGCCGGCCCGCGTCCGCGCGCAGCGCATTGCCGAGCCCGACCGCGAGATTGCGCAGCCAGCTTTCGTAGCCGATGCGCCGGATCGCGCTGCCCTGCATCCGCGTATCGAACGTGTCCGCATCCCACGCAAACAGCTCGACCAGCGTCGCGCGATCGAGGCCGTGCCGCACGTCGAAATCGGCGACAGGCGCGGCCTGCGCGAACTTGTTCCACGGGCACACGAGCTGGCAGTCGTCGCAGCCGTACACGCGATTGCCGATCATCGGCCGCAGCGGCTCGGGGATGCTGCCTTTCAGTTCGATCGTCAGGTACGAGATGCAGCGGCGCGCGTCGACGCGGTACGGCTCGACGATCGCGCCGGTCGGGCAGGCGCCGATGCAGCGCGTGCAGCTGCCGCAGTGTGCGCCGGGTGTCTCGGGCGCGGTGTCGGGCGACGTGTGCGCGTCGGTCGGCAGCGGCACGTCGACGTAGATTTCGCCGAGAAAGAACAGCGACCCCGCGTCACGCTGCAGCAGCAGCGTGTGCTTGCCGCGCCAGCCGACACCAGCCTTCTGCGCGAGTTCGACCTCGAGCACGGGCGCCGAATCGGTGAACACGCGGTAGCCGAACGCGCCGATCTCTTGCTCGATGCGCTCGGCGAGCGTCTGCAGCCGGTTGCGCAGCACCTTGTGATAGTCGCGGCCGCGGGCGTAGATCGACACGACAGCCGCCTGCGGATCGTCGAGCCGGGCCCGTTCGCGCGCGCGCCAGTCGTGCGGCACGAGCGCGCCCGGCTCGCTTTCAGGCGCGTTGCCGGCCAGCGTTTCGGCCGGCAAATAGGCGAGCCGCACGGAAATCACGCGTCGCGTACCGGCCACAAGTTCGGCCGGACGCGCGCGTTTCATCCCATGTTTCGCCATATAATCCATTTCGCCGTGGTATCCGGCTTCCAGCCAGGCGGCGAGGCCTGCTTCGGCATCCGAGAGATCGGTATCGCTGATGCCGATCGCCCCGAAACCCAATTCGCGCCCCCACGCCCTGATGCGCGCGGCGAGCGCAGTCAACGCCGCATCGTCGAGCGCGCACGGTGCCGCGCCTTCGGCACGAGTCGAAGGCCTGTCGGATGCGGCGAGTTCCGGTAATCGGTTCATCGCACTATTTTACGAGAATGTCAGCCACGTCCAGCCATCCGCCTCATGCCGTCACGTTGCCTGCCCCGCTCGAGCAGCGCGTGATCGCGCTCGCCGACGAAGCGGCGACCGAGGCTTTCGGCACCCGCTTCGCACACGCGCTCGACGCGGCCCGCGTCGAACTCGCCCGCGCGCATGCGTTCGACGGGCTGCAGATCCAGCTGGTCGGCGATCTCGGCGCGGGCAAGACGTCCCTCGTCCGCGCGATCCTGCGGGGCCTCGGCCACACGGGGCGCGTGCGCAGTCCGACCTATACGCTCGTCGAGCCGTACGCACTCGAACGCGACGATGGGGAACTCGAGGTCTATCACTTCGATCTGTATCGTTTCAACGATCCGGCCGAATGGTCCGACGCAGGCTTTCGCGAATATTTCAATTCCAGCGCGATCTGCCTCGTCGAATGGCCACAACAGGCGGGCACGCTGCTCGGCGTACCCGATCTGGTTTTCTCGCTCGACGTGGATGGCGACGGCCGCGCCCTCACCGTCCGGGCGTACAGCGCTTCAGGAAAGGCATGTCTCGAAAGATGTTGATCAAACCGTTCCGCTCGATCGAATCGGCGGCCACCGCGACGCACAACTGGCGGCGCCGTCAGATCCTGTGCGCGGGCGCGTCGACGCTGGTGCTCGGTCTCGTCGCACCGCGGCTCGCGCACGCGTCGTCGGTGCTCGGTGTGCGCGTGTGGCCCGCACGCGATTACACGCGCGTCACGATCGAATCCGACCAGCCGCTGCAGAATACCCAACAGCTGCTGCAGGGTCCCGACCGTCTCGTCGTCGACCTGACCGGCCTCGATCTCGACCAGGCGCTGCGCGACCTCGTGTCGAAGATCGCGCCGAACGATCCGCAGATCCAGTCGGTGCGCGTCGGCCAGTATCAGCCGCACGTCGTGCGGATGGTGTTCGACCTGAAAGGGTCGGTGAAACCGCAGGTGTTCACGCTGCCGCCGGTCGGCGCCTACAAGTACCGGCTCGTGTTCGACCTGTATCCGGCCGTCGCGCCCGATCCGCTGACCGACCTGATCGCGCAGACGGAACGCAAGGAACAGGCGCTCAACGACACCGCGCGCGCGCAGCAGATGCAGCCGCCGACCACGCTGGCCGGCCCGGGCACGCCCCCGCCGCCGCCCGCTGCGGGCGACAACAGCGACGCGTTCTTCCAGCGCTTCGCGCAGAACACGCCGGCCACGCCGCGCACGCCGCCCGCCACCCCTTCGACGCCCGCGAAGCCCGCCGTCAAGCCGCCGCCCGTCATCGCGCGCCGTGACGACAGCGACGACGACAGCGACACCTACAAGTTCACCGCGCCGAAATCCGGCAAGGGCGGCACCGTGCGCCTGCTGACGGTTGCCATCGATCCGGGCCACGGCGGCGAGGATCCGGGCGCGATCGGCGGCGGCGGCACGTACGAGAAGCACATCGCACTCGACATCGCGAAGAAGCTGCGCGCGAAGATCGACGGCGCGCCGAACATGCGCGCGATGATGACGCGCGACGCCGACTTCTTCGTGCCGCTGAACGTGCGCGTGCAGAAGGCGCGCCGCGTGGGCGCCGACCTGTTCGTGTCGATCCACGCCGATGCATTCACGACGCCGTCCGCGCGCGGTTCGTCGGTGTTCGCGCTGTCCGATCACGGCGCGACCAGCGCCGCGGCGCGCTGGATGGCGAACAAGGAGAATTCGTCCGACCTGATCGGCGGCATCAACATCAAGACGGCTGACGCGGCCGTGAACCGCGCGCTGTTCGACATGTCGACCACCGCGCAGATCCGCGATTCGCTGCGCTACGGCAACTACGTGCTGAAGGAAGTCGGCGGCATCAACAAGCTGCACAAGGGCTCGGTCGAGCAGGCCGGGTTCGCGGTGCTGAAGGCGCCCGACATTCCGTCGATCCTCGTCGAAACGGCGTTCATCAGCAACCCGGAAGAGGAGAGCCGCCTGAACGACGACAGCTATCGCGACCAGATGGCCGACGCGATCTTCCGCGGCATCAAGCGCTATTTCGCGGCGAATCCGCCGCTCGCGAAGAACCGGATGGCCTGACGGCCGTACCCGGCCACCCCGCCCCGCCGCCGGCACGCAGTGCGTGCCGGCGCGTCACGATGCCGCGAAGCGGCGCATCAGTTTCCCGCCGAACACGTTCACCGCAAGCCCGCCCATCACGAGCGCCGTGCCGATCAATTGCGTGCGCGTCAGATGCTCGTCGAGCAGCAGCGCCGACGACGCGAGGCCGACGATCGGCACCAGCAGCGAGAACTGCGCGACCTGCGCGGCCGGATAGCGCGACAGCAGGCGGCTCCACAGCCCATAGCCGAGCAGCGTCGCGACGAACGCGAGATAGACGACCGCGAAGATCGATGCGCCGTTCAGCCCGGCGAGCGCGGTCGCGATCCGTTGCGGGCCTTCGAACCACAGCGACAGCAGGAAGAACGGCACGGGCGGCACCAGGCTTGCCCACACGACGAGCGACACCAGGTTGGCACGGCCGACCTTCTTCGTGACGATGTTGCCGAATGCCCACATCGCGGCCGAACAGATCGTCAGCAGGAAGCCCGCGAGCGTCATCTCGCGGCCGCCCTGCGCCGCGATCACGACGAGCCCGCCCGCGGCGATCGCGAGCCCGAACAGGTTCTGAATCCGCAACTGCTCGCCGAGGAACAGCATCGCGAACACGAGCGTGAAGAATGCCTGCGACTGCAGCACGAGCGACGCGAGGCCGGCCGGCATGCCGACGTACATGCCGGTGAACAGGAACACGAACTGGCCGAGCTGGATCGTCGCGCCGTACAGCACCAGCAGGCGCCACGGAATCTGCGGCCGGCGCACGAAGAACACCGCGGGCACGGCCGCGAGCGTGAAGCGCAGCGCGCCGAGCAGCATCGGCGGCATGCCGTGCAGCCCGACCTTGATCACGACGAAGTTCACGCCCCACGCCAGGATCACGACCAGCGCAAGCAGCAAGTCCTTCGGGGCCATCATCGGCGGCTCCTCGATTGTCGAATTGTTGTGCAAGGTGCGCTCGGGCCCTGTCGCTTTGCGCCGGGCTCCCCGAGGCGGTCATCCCCGAACGGGACTTCCTTTGGGGTGAAAACCCGGGGCGGCCCGGCGTTTTCCTGAGAAACCGGTCAGTCTACCGGGTTTCGGCCCCCGGCCCGATACCCGCGCGGTGCACATGGAATCGGCGGCGGACGGCCAGTACAATGACCGGCATCCCCCGCCGCCCTACAGGATCCGTCATGACCGCTCCGATCAAAGCCCTGCTGAAGCCGCACGTGCGCGACATCGGCAACCTGCAGGTGCGCCGCACGCTGCCCGCACTCGCCGCCCGCCTCGTCGGCCCGTTCATCTTCTTCGATCACATGGGGCCCGCCGCGCTGCCGCCCGGCACGGGGCTCGACGTGCGCCCGCATCCGCATATCGGCCTCGCCACCGTCACCTACCTGTTCGACGGCGCGATCCTGCACCGCGACAGCCTCGGCTCGCTGCAGGAAATCGTGCCGGGCGACGTGAACTGGATGACGGCCGGCCGCGGGATCGTCCACTCCGAACGCACGCCCGACGCGCAGCGCGAAAACGGCCACACCGTGCACGGGATCCAGACCTGGGTCGCGCTGCCGCGCGCGCACGAAACCACCGAGCCGTCGTTCGAGCACCATCCGGCCGTGACGCTGCCGCGCCGCAACGAAAACGGCGTCGAACTGACGGTGATCGCCGGCGATGCGTTCGGGCTGCGCTCACCCGTCACGACGTTCTCGCGCACGCTGTACGTCGCGGCCGAATTCGCGGCCGGCGGCCGTGTCGAGCTCGACGCGTCGCACGAGGAGCGCGCGGTCTATGTGGTCGACGGCGAGCTCGCGATCGACGGCACGCCGGTGCCGGCCGAGCAGATGGCCGTGCTCGCGCCCGGGGTCGCGGTCACGCTGACGAGCGGCAGCGGCGCGCGCGCGATGCTGCTCGGCGGCGACAAGATCGACGGCGAGCGCTTCATCGAATGGAATTTCGTCGCCAGCAGCCGCGACGCGATCGAGCGCGCGAAAGAAGCCTGGACGCGCCAGGAAATGGGCAAGGTGCCGGGCGAGACCGAGTGGATTCCGCTGCCCGAGTCGAAGCCGCGTTGAAAAAGGGGCGTGCCGCCCCCATCCTGACGACATTCGAACGGAAGAGAACGACATGGACACCACGCTTGCCACATTCGAGAAAGACGTCATCGAGGCGTCGCTGGACGCACCCGTGCTGGTCGACTTCTGGGCGCCGTGGTGCGGCCCCTGCAAGACGCTCGGCCCGCTGCTGGAAAAGCTCGAAGGCGACTACGAAGGCCGCTGGAAACTCGTGAAGGTCAACGTCGACGAGAACCAGGAGCTCGCCGCGCACTTCCAGACGCGCAGCATTCCGCACGTGATCGCGTTCGCCGACGGGCGCCCGGTCGACCAGTTCGTCGGCGTGCTGCCCGAAGGCCAGCTGCGCGCCTTCCTCGACCGGCTGCTGCCGGCCCCCGAGGAAGCCGAACGGCGTGCCGCGCAGTACGCGATGGCCGAGGAGCGCTACGACGACGCGCTCACGCACCTCGAAGCGGCGCTCGCGCTGAACCCGGGCTTCGACGACGCACGCCTCGACCTGATCGAACTGCTGCTCGCGAGCAACCAGGTCGACGCCGCGCGCGCCGAGACCGAGCGGCTGTCGCCGCAAACGCTGCAAAACGGCGATCCGCGCTACCAGGCGATCAAGACCCGCTTCGACGCGCTCGAAGCCACGGCCGACCTGCCGCCGACCGACGCACTCGAAGCACGCATCGCGGCGAACCCGGCCGACCTCGACGCGCGCTTCGACCTCGCGCAGAGTCTGATCGCGCGGCGCGCGTACGAAGGCGCGGTGGAGCAGTTGCTGGAAATCGTCACGCGCGACCGCGCGTACGGCGACGATCTCGGCCGCCGCACGCTGATCTCGGTGTTCGAACTGGCCGGCGATCGGCCGGACCTCGTCGCCGGGTGGCGGCGCAGGCTGAGCATGGCGCTCAACTGAACGGATGGGTGACCGGCCGGGCCGCAACGGCCCGGCTGCGGGATCGCCCCGCATGACATACGGCGGCGCGTATCACGCGCCGCCGCATCCCTCAACGACCGCGCTTCACGGCAGCTCAGCCGGCGGCCTGCGCCGCGATCGCGCGCAGCGCATGCGCGGCGGCCGCGAAGCCGAAGCTCGCGGTCACGCACACGCTCGAACCGAATCCCGCACAGTTGAGCCCGGCGACGTGCGCGGCCGCGGACGGCTCGGCGCCGTCCTCGAGGTCGCAGGCCGCCGCTTCCGGATAGATCAGCGGCTCGTCCGAATACACGGCGCTGACCTTGAAACGCGCCTTCGGCCCGCGCGGAAAGCCGTGCTGCTTGCGCAACTGCGCGCGCACCTTCGACAGCAGCGGATCCTGGATCGTCAGCGCGAGATCGTCGATCCGGATGCGCGTCGGGTCGAGCTGACCGCCCGCGCCGCCGACCACGACGAGCGGCTGGCGCTTCGCGACACACCACGCGATCAGCGCGACCTTCGTGCGCACGCTGTCGATCGCGTCGATCACGTAGTCGAAACCGCCGCCGAGCAGCGCGTCGAAGTTGTCGGGCTCGACGAAATCCTCGATCCGGTTCACGCGGCACGCGGGATCGATCAGTGCGATCCGCTCGGCCATCGCGTCGACCTTCGGCTTGCCGTAATTGCCGTCGAGCGCGTGGATCTGCCGGTTCGTATTGCTTTCCGCAACGTTGTCGAGGTCGATCAGCGTCAGCGTGCCGACCGCATTGCGGGCGAGCGCCTCGGCCACCCACGACCCGACGCCGCCGATGCCGATCACCGCGACGTGCGCGCGCTCGAATGCGGCGGCCGCCGGCGCGCCGTACAGCCGCGCGACGCCGCCAAAGCGCCGCGCGCGATCCACGTCAAGCTGGATTTCCGGGGTCGGGGTAAGATCAGAGGAACTGGGCGGGGCAGCGTCGGCGGCGGACATGGCAGCAAGGAAAATGTAAGTCGTGCAGCCCTCTATTTTGCCTGAACTCCCCGCTCGCACGCGCCACTGTACACGCACGTTTCTCGCGCGTTGGCTACAATGGTTTCAGATTGAAGCGTTTGCATAACATGACGACTCTCGCCGATCTTCGCATCAACTATTCACGTGCTTCGCTCGACGAAGCCGATGTCGCCCACGACCCCTTCGCCCAGTTCGACCGCTGGTTCAAGGAGGCGCTCGCCGCCAAGCTGCCCGAGCCGAACACGATGACGCTCGCGACCGTCGGCGACGACGGCCGGCCGTCGGCACGCATCGTGCTCATCAAGGGCGTCGACGAACGCGGGTTCGTCTTCTTTACCAATTACGAAAGCCGCAAGGGGCGCGATCTTGCCGCGCATCCGCAGGCCGCCCTGCTGTTCTACTGGATCGAGCTCGAGCGCCAGGTGCGCATCGAAGGCCGGATCGAGAAAACCAGCGCCGAGGAAAGCGACCGCTATTTCGCGTCGCGTCCGCTCGGCTCGCGCATCGGCGCATGGGCGTCCGAGCAGAGCGCCGTGATCGACAGCCGCGCCACGCTCGAAGCGCAGGAACAGGCCGTCAGCGAACGCTACGGCGACAACCCGCCGCGCCCGCCGCACTGGGGCGGCTACCGCCTCGTGCCCGACTCGATCGAGTTCTGGCAGGGCCGCCCGTCGCGGCTGCACGACCGCCTGCTCTATACGCGCGACGCCGATACGTCGCCGGACTGGTCGATCTCGCGCCTGTCGCCTTAAGCGCGGCGCCGGCGCACGCCGGCCGTGTCTCGTGTTACATCCGGGCGCCCGCGTCGCAAGCGGCGGGCGCCGGTCAAGATACTTGGCTGTATTCGATTCAACGAACAAACGGAGAATCCAAATGTTCTGGGAAAAGAAGCTGGCACAGTGGGCGGACGAAGTACGGGCGAAAGCGAACATACCGGCGCGCCTCGTGCTGTGGAACGGCGATCAACTCGATTTCGGCACCTTCAGCGCGCCGCAGGTCACGTTGAAGGTCAACAGCGCGTCGGCGTTGCCGCTGTTGCTCGAACCAAGCCTCGACAATCTCGGCGAGGCGTACGTGAAGGGCAAGATCGACATCGAGGGCAAGCTGTCGGACATCATCAACATCGGCTACTCGCTCGCGCGCAACACGGTGACGAGCGCGAGCAAGCTGGCGCGCGTGAAGCGCTACTTCAATCACTCGAAGAGCACCGACAAGAAGGCGATCCAGTATCACTACGACGTCTCGAACGAGTTCTACCAGCTGTGGCTCGACGAGAACATGGTGTACTCGTGCGCGTACTTCGAGAACGGTGACGAGGATCTCGCCACCGCGCAGATCAAGAAGATCGACCACATCCTGACGAAGATCCGGCTCCAGCCCGGCCAGCGCCTGCTCGACATCGGCTGCGGCTGGGGTGCGCTCGTGCTGCGCGCCGCGCAGAAGTTCGGCGCGCAGTGCCTCGGCGTCACGCTGTCGCAGAATCAGTTCGACCTCGCGACCGCGCGCGTGAAGGCCGCCGGGCTGGAAGACAAAATCGAGATCCGGCTGCAGGACTACCGCGAGATCGACGGCCAGTTCGACCGCATCACGAGCGTGGGGATGTTCGAGCACGTCGGACGCAAGAACCTGCCGCTCTATTTCTCGCGCGTGCACGACCTGCTCGCCGACGACGGCATCGCGATGAACCACGGGATCACGTCGACCGACGCGGAAAGCGGCGAGACGGCGCTCGGCGGCGGCGAGTTCATCGACCGCTACGTGTTCCCGGACGGCGAGCTGCCGCACATCAGCCTCGCGCTCGAAGCCGCGCAGCGCGGCGGACTCGAAGCGATTGACGTCGAAAGCCTGCGACGGCACTATGCGCGCACGCTCGACATCTGGACGGAAAACTTCGAGGCGAAAGCGGAAGCCGCGCGACAACTCGTCGACGACGAAAAATTCCGCATCTGGCGCGTGTATCTCGCCGGCTGCGCGTATGCGTTCGAGCACGACGACGTGTCGATCTTCCAGATCGTGTGCCGCAAGGCCGGGCAGAGCGCAAAAACGCTGCCGTGGTCGCGGCGCTATATGTACGAACACGCGCTGCCGCGCTAGGCGGCGCCTCACGCTGGGCATGCATGGGTGACGGCAGGACGCGGCGCAAGGCGCCGCCGGAACGACAGCAGCACGACGACGCGGATGCGCCGCACGCCGACGGGCAATTCGACCTGTTCGGCGTGCCGGCCGACGCTGCACGCGCGTCGCCCGAGGACGATGGCCGGCCTGCCGACACCGACGAGCACGTGACACCGGACGCGTCCGACGACGCGCAGCCGGCACCGCGCACCCACTCCCGTTCTTCAGACGAAACCCCGCCCGCCGCTTCCGGCCAGCTGTGGGACGAACCGTCCCCGCCCGCCGCACCGCCGAAGAAAGGCCGGCGCCGGCGCGGCGTGCTGCCCGCCCCGATCGCGCCGGATGTAGCCGACGCAGCGGCCGGCCTGCCGCCGAATGTCCGGCTCGGCACGTCGTCGTGGTATTTCCCCGGTTGGGACGGCATCGTCTACGACGGCGATTTCGCGCAGACCAAGCTGTCACGCGAAGGGCTCGAAGCATATGGCGCGCATCCGCTGCTGAAGAGCGTGAGCCTCGACCGGTCGTTCTACGGCCCGCTGTCGGTGGCCGACTACCTGCGCTACGCGCAGCAGGTGCCCGACGATTTCCGCTTCGTCGTGAAGGCGCCGGCCTCCGTGACCGATGCGGTGATCCGCGGCCGGCGCGGCGAACCGTCGGGGCCGAACCCGACCTTCCTCGACGCGGCGCTCGCCACCCGCGAATTCGTGCAGCCTTGCCTCGAAGGGCTCGGCCGGAAAGCCGGCGTGCTCGTGTTCCAGTTCTCGCCGCTGCCCGATCAGTTGCTTGCCCAGCCGGCCGCGCTGATCGACCGGCTGGCCGCGTTCTTCGCGGCGCTGCCGCCGCTGCCGCCGGAAGTCGACGGCACCCGCTATGCGATCGAGATTCGCGACGCGAGCCTGCTCACGCCGCGCTTCATCCGCGCGCTCGCCGCGCTCGGCGTGCGCTACTGCGTCGGCCTGCACGCACGGATGCCCGACCCGCTGCGCCAGGCGGCCGCGCTCGCGCTGCTCGACGGCGACGCGCCGGGCCCGCTGATCGTGCGCTGGAGCCTGCACGGCGGCTTCAAGTATGAACAGGCGAAAGCGAAGTACGAGCCGTTCGACAAGCTCGTCGACGAGGATCCGGCCACGCGCTCGGCGCTCGCCGAACTGGCCGCGCGCTATGCGCTGGCCGGGCAGCCGGTGATCATCACGATCAACAACAAGGCGGAAGGCTCCGCGCCGCTGTCGTGCATCGCGCTCGCGCGCGAGATCGCCGCCGCGTGCGCGCAGTGGCGCAACGAGGCGGCTTGATACCGGCTTGAAACCGGCCGGCGCCGGCCGCGCTTACGCGCCGCGCAGCGACTTCAGCCGGTGCGAGAACTTCTGCCGGAATTTCGCGAGCTTCGGCCCGATCACGACCGAGCAGTAGCCCTGCCCCGGGTTACGCGCGTAATAGTTCTGGTGATAGTCCTCGGCCGGCCAGTAGTTGTCGTCGAGCGGCACGACCTGCGTGACGATCGGCTGCCCGAACACCTGCTCGCGCTCCAGCACGCGGATCACGTCGAGCGCCGTGTCGCGCTGCGCATCCGAATGCGTGAACACGACCGAACGGTACTGCGTGCCGACGTCGTTGCCCTGCCGGTTCAACTGGGTCGGATCGTGCGTCGCGAAGAAGATCTCGAGGATCTCGCGATAGCCGATGCGCGCCGGATCGAACGTCACGTTGACGACTTCCGCGTGGCCCGTGTCGCCTTCGCAGATGTCGCGATAGCCGGGATTGCGCGTATGGCCGCCCGCATAGCCCGACTGGACGGCCGTCACGCCGTCGACGTCGAGGAACACCGCCTCCGTGCACCAGAAGCACCCGCCGCCCACAGTCGCGGTTTCAAGCATTTCGTTCCCCATGAAATCAGCCCCTCGTTGATGACGGCAGCCGGCACGCATGCGCCGGCGCCATCGTTACGCATCGCCGCTGCCCGCGCAGGATGCGGGGCGCAGCGGCACTTCGACAAGTATCTCACTCGCGTGCGAACCCGGCCGATTGGACAGGTACCGCGCGCGAACGGCACACCCTTTTCTCGTCTACACTGAGGCACGCGCGAACCCGACGGCAAACCCGTCGCGCCGCGCATCGCGTCCGATGCATGCCCGACCCTGATGCAAACATCATCTGCCGGAACATCGATATGCACGCCTCAACAGAAATCACCCTCGTCACCCGCCCCGCCGTTGCCGCGTCGCGGGCTGCCGCTTCGACTGCGCCATCACCCTGCCGTGCCCCCGTGTTGCGCCAGGTGCGGCGAGCCGGCCCATCGCCTTTATCCGCTTTCACGATCTGATGCACGGCGCTGCACGTGTCGCCGACGCGTGCATCCGCCAGCCGATCGCTCCCGCCGGCGTGTCGCGCGCCGCGCGGCCACCCCGGCCCGCACGTCCGCAACGAACGGCCATGCGGCCACGATCCGACACCATCGAGAGGGCATCACCATGAGCATGCGGCCTGACCCGACGTTTCACGCTTCGCCCGAGCTTGCGATGCAGGCGCCGGCGGAAGAGTTTGCCTATACGTTGTTGCTGAGCCCCGATTTTTCCAGACCCGACGCGCTCGCCGTGATCGACGTGAAGCCCGGCTCGTCGACCTACGGAAAAATCGTGCACACGGTCACGATGCCGAACACCGGCGACGAGTTTCACCACTTCGGCTGGAATGCCTGTTCGTCGTCGCTGTCGCCGCTCACGGGCCACGCGTTTCTCGAGCGCCGCTTCCTGATCATCCCGGGCCTGCGCTCGTCGCGCATCTACGTGATCGACACGAAGCCGCACCCGACGCAGGCGCGCATCCACAAGATCGTCGAACCCGGCGAGATCTTCGCAAAGACCGGCTACTCGCGCCCGCACACCGTGCATTGCGGCCCCGAGGGCATCTACGTGAGCACGCTCGGCGGCGCGGGCAAGGACGGCACCGACGGCGCGCCCGGCATCTTCATCATGGATTGCGAAACCTTCGACGTGCTCGGCCGCTGGGAGATCGACCGCGGCCCGCAGGACAAGCATTACGACTTCTGGTGGAACCTGCCGCGCGACTACATGGTGTCGAGCGAATGGGCGCTGCCGCCGCAGTTCGAGAACGGCATCGTCCCCGAGGACCTGCTCGCGAACAAATACGGGCACCGGCTGCATTTCTGGGACCTGCGCGCGCGGCGCAACGTGCAGACGATCGATCTCGGCGCGAATCACCAGATGGCGCTCGAGGTGCGGCCCGCGCACGACCCGGTGCGCGAATACGGGTTCGTCGGCGTCGTGGTCGACACGACGAATCTCGAAGGCTCGATCTGGACCTGGTGGCGCGAAGGCGGCCAGTTCCATGTGAAGAAGACGGCGACGATCCCGGCCGAGCCGGCCGCGGCCGACGAACTGCCGCCGCTGCTCAAGGGATTCGGCGCCGTGCCGCCGCTCGTGACCGACATCGACCTGTCGCTCGACGACCGCTTCCTCTACGTATCGTGCTGGGGCACCGGCGAGATGCGCCAGTACGACGTGTCGGATCCGCACCACCCGGTGCTCGCGGGGTCGGTGCGCATCGGCGGCATCGTGCGCCGCGCGCCGCACACGAACGGCCGCGCGTTCGCCGGCGGCCCGCAAATGGTCGAGATCAGCCGCGACGGGAAGCGCGTGTACTGGACCAACTCGCTCTATTCGACGTGGGACGACCAGTTCTACCCGGACGGCGTGCCGGCCGCGCAGGTACTCGCGCATGTGGGGCCGGAAGGCGGGCTGACGCTCGCCAACGACTACTGGGTCGAGTTCCCCGACGGCTATCGCGCGCACCAGATCCGGCTCGAAGGCGGCGACTGCTCGACCGACTCGTTCTGCTATCCGTCGGTCAAGCGTTGAACGCCAGCCTTCACGCCCCGCTCGCGCTGTGGGCGGCCGTGCTCGCGAGCGGGGTGTATCACGGGCTCAACCCCGCGATGGGCTGGCCGCTCGCGGTGTCGAACGCGCTGATGACGCGCCGCGGCGGCGCGCTCGTCGCGGCGCTCGGCTATCTCGCACTCGGCCATGCGCTCGCGGTCTTCACGGTGATGCTGCCGTTCGGGCTGCTCGCCGCGCTGCTCGCGTGGCAAACGGCGATCCGGATCGGCGCGAGCGCGCTCGTGATCGGCTTCGGCGCCGTGCTGCTGATCCGGCGCCGGCATCCGCGCGCGCTCGCGCGGATTCCGCCCGCCCGGCTCGGCCTGTGGTCGTTCGCGGTCGCGATCGCGCATGGCGCGGGGCTGATGCTGGTGCCGATCTACCTCGGGTTGTGCGGGCTCGACCGGGACGCCGGCCACCGCGCGGCGGCCACGCTCGTCGATGCGCATCTCGGGATGGCGCTGGTCGTCGCGGCCGTGCATGCGATCGCGATGATCGGCGCCGGCGGCGGGCTCGCGTGGCTCGTGTACCGCTATCTCGGGCTGAAATTCGTGTCGCGGAGCTGGTTCAATCTCGATGCCGTGTGGGCGTCGAGTCTGATCGTGACGGGCGCGCTGTCGCTCGGACTGGCGGCGGCGCGATAGCGCGGGTATCGATGACCTGGGGTGACGCCGCCGTACCGGCCAGCGCAGCGACACTGCACAAGAAACGCGACAGAACGGCCGGGGTGGACGCACGCAATCGCGCATCCGGCAGCGCGCGCAGTGTTCGCTACGTCACCCTATCGCCGCATTGCGCCGCCTGGCCGGGCCCGGCGGCCCCGATTCCGCTAAAATCGGGCCATGCGCACCACTTCCGCTCCGACCGCCTTGTCGCCTTTCGTCCACCCCGCCCGTTGCACCCGCCGCGCGCCGTGCCCGCCCGTTTCGTTCCGGATGGCCGCCCGATGAGCCGCGCCACTCCGCCGGATTTCGACGTGACCGCGTTCCGCCAGGCACTCGGCCAGTTCGCGACGGGCGTGACCGTCATCACGACACAGGCGCCGTCCGGGCAGCTGATCGGCATCACCGCGAGTTCGTTCAACTCGGTGTCGCTCGATCCGCCGCTCGTGCTATGGAGCCTCGCGCACAAATCGGCATCGACGCCGGTGTTCCGCGGCAACAGCCATTACGTGGTGAACGTGCTCGCCGCGTCGCAGCTCGACCTGTGCAAGCGCTTCTCGAGCTACAAGGGCGACCGCTTCGAAGGGATCGCGCATGCGGCCGGTAACTCCGGGATGCCGGTGCTCGACGGCGCGCTCGCGTGGTTCGAGTGCCACAACCGCAGCCGCTACGACGAAGGCGATCACGTGATCTTCGTCGGCGAAGTGGAGCGTTGCGGCGTCCGCGTGCCGAACGCCGAAGCGCCGCTCGTGTTCCACGGCGGCGGCTTCCACGGCCTTACACCGCTTTGATCGCCCCCGTGCGCGCCAGCCCGACCGGCGCGCCGGCTTCATCCTTCAGCGTCTGCAGCACGATGTTCGAACGGATGTCCATCACGCCCGGCGCCTTGTAGAGCCGGTTCAGCACGAAATCCGAATAGTGCTTGAGGTTGTGCGCGAGCACGCGCAGCAGATAGTGGCTTTCGCCGGTCACGACGAACGCACCGACCACCTCCGGCCATTCGCGCAGCGCTTCCGCGAAGCGCTCGTGCCATTGATTTTCTTCGTTGCGCATCGACACCTGAACGAACGCCTCGAGCTCGAAGCCGAGCTTCTCGCGGCTCAGGCACGCGCGATAGTGCTCGATCACGCCCTGCTCCTCGAGCAGGCGCATGCGGCGCAGACAGGCGGATGGCGAAAGCGAAATCCGTTCCGCCAGATCGAGATTGCTGATTCTGCCCTCTTCCTGCAGTACCGCCAGAATCCGGCAGTCGGTGGCATCGAGCGTGATCGCGTGCATTTTTGGTCCCCGTTTTCCCTCTGAGTCGAATTATCTGCCAATCCGGCGGATTGTCCATGTTTATTTCGCAAGCACTTTCTACGAGCGTCCACCTATCATTCGAAGGATCGACTCACCGAATCGTCATGCCATGGACACCCTCTGGGACATCTCGCCGCCTGTCAGCCCCGCCACCCCCGTGTGGCCGGGCGATACGCCGGTTTCCGTCGAACGCGTGTGGCGGATGGAGGCCGGCTCGCCGGTCAACGTCGCGCGCCTGACGCTGTCGCCGCACACGGGCGCGCACTGCGACGCACCGCTGCACTACGACGCCGACGGCGCGCCGATCGGCGCCGTGCCGCTCGATACCTACCTCGGCCCATGCCGCGTGATCCATTGCATCGGCGCATCGCCGGTCGTGCAGCCGGCCGATGTCGCGGCCGCGCTCGACGGCGTACCGCCGCGCGTGTTGCTGCGCACCTATGCGCAGGCGCCGCTCGCGCAATGGGATACCGGCTTCTGCGCGGTCGCGCCGGACACCATCGACCTGCTGGCCGCGCACGGCGTAAAGCTGATCGGCATCGATACGCCGTCGCTCGACCCGCAGGAATCGAAGACGATGGATGCGCATCACCGCGTGCGCGCGCACCGGATGGCGATCCTCGAAGGCATCGTGCTCGACGACGTGCCGCCCGGCGACTACGAACTGATCGCACTGCCGCTGAAATTCGCGACGCTCGACGCGAGCCCCGTGCGCGCGGTGCTGCGCGCGCTCCCCGCGCGTGCCTCCTGATTACCCCGACTGACGACCCACATCATGATCAAGACCCGTGAAGACGCGCTCGCGCTCGACCGCGACGATCCGCTCGCCCCGCTGCGCGACCAGTTCTCCCTGCCCGACGGCGTGATCTACCTCGACGGCAACTCGCTCGGCGCGCAGCCGAGCGCGTCGGCCGCCCGCGCGCAGCAGGTAATCGGCGCCGAATGGGGCGAAGGCCTGATCCGCAGCTGGAACACGGCTGGCTGGTTCGCGCTGCCGCGCCGTCTCGGCGACAAGCTCGCGACGCTGATCGGCGGCGCCCCCGGCGAGACGGTCGTGACCGACACGATCTCGATCAACCTGTTCAAGCTGCTGTCGGCGATGGTGCGCCATCAGGCCGAGCGCGCGCCCGAGCGCCGCGTGATCGTGTCGGAACGCTCGAACTTCCCGACCGACCTGTATATCGCGCAGGGGCTGATCGAACAGCTCGGCGGCGACTACGAACTGCGCCTGATCGACGACCCGGCCGACCTGCCCGACGCACTCGGCGCGGACACGGCCGTCGCGATGATCACGCACGTGAACTACCGCACCGGCTACATGCACGACATGCCGGCCGTCACGCAGCTCGTGCACGACGCGGGCGCGCTGATGCTGTGGGATCTCGCGCACTCGGCCGGCGCGGTGCCGGTCGACCTGAACGGCGCGCGCGCGGACGGCGCGGTGGGCTGCACGTACAAGTACCTGAACGGCGGCCCCGGCTCGCCCGCCTTCGTGTGGGTGCCGCAGCGCCATCACGCGCATTTCTCGCAGCCGCTGTCCGGCTGGTGGGGCCACCGCGCACCGTTCGCGATGCAGCCGGGCTTCGCGCCCGATCCGGGCATCGCGCGCTTCCTGTGCGGCACGCAGCCGATCGTGTCGATGTCGATGGTCGAATGCGGGCTCGACGTGTTCTTGCAGACCGACATGCACGCGATCCGCCGCAAGTCGCTCGCGCTGACCGACGCGTTCATCGCGCTCGTCGAAGCGCGCTGCGCGGGCCTGTCGCTGAAGCTCGTCACGCCGCGCGCGCATCACCAGCGCGGCTCGCAGGCGAGCTTCGAACATCCGCACGGCTACGAAGTGATGCAGGCGCTGATCGCGCGCGGCGTGATCGGCGACTACCGCGAACCGTACGTGCTGCGCTTCGGCTTCACGCCGCTCTATACGCGCTTCGCCGACGTGTGGGATGCCGTCGAGACGCTGCGCGACATCCTCGCCACCGACGCGTGGAAGGCGCCCGAGTTCGCCGAACGCGGCGCGGTGACCTGATCGGCCTCGCCCGGCGCGCGCAAGCCGCGCGCCGCGCCCCGTCATTCAAATCTGGAGATAGTCGTGAATTCTGGTCATATGCAGCCACCCGGCAACGACGCGCCGGCGGGCTGCCCGTTCTCGGGCGCACGCGCCGCGCATACGGCGCAACCGGCCCCGGCCGCGCACGAAACGTCGCACGTGCCCGGCGATGCCGGCTGGCACGACGCGCAGCTCGATTTCTCGAAGTCGATGAGCTATGGCGACTACCTGTCGCTGAATTCGATCCTCGACGCGCAGCATCCGCTGTCGCCCGATCACAACGAGATGCTGTTCATCATCCAGCATCAGACGAGCGAGCTGTGGATGAAGCTCGCGCTGTTCGAGCTGCGCGGCGCACTCGATGCGGTGCGCACCGACGCGCTGCCGCCGGCGTTCAAGATGCTCGCGCGCGTGTCGCGCATCCTCGAACAGCTCGTGCAGGCGTGGAACGTGCTGTCGACGATGACGCCGTCCGAATATTCGGCGATGCGGCCGTATCTCGGGCAGTCGTCGGGCTTCCAGTCGTACCAGTATCGGCAGCTCGAATTCCTGCTCGGCAACAAGAACGTGCAGATGCTGCAGCCGCATGCTCACCGGCCCGACATCCTCGAGCAAGTGCGTGCGACGCTCGAAGCGCCGTCGTTCTACGATGAAGTCGTGCGCCTGCTCGCGCGGCGCGGCTTCCCGATCGCGGCGGAGCGGCTCGAACGCGACTGGACGCAGCCGACCCGGCATGACGAGACGGTCGAAGCCGCGTGGCTCGAGGTGTACCGTCACCCGCAGCAGCACTGGGAGCTGTACGAGATGGCCGAGGAACTCGTCGATCTCGAGGATGCGTTCCGCCAGTGGCGCTTCCGTCACGTGACGACCGTCGAGCGCATCATCGGCTTCAAGCAGGGCACGGGCGGCACCAGCGGCGCGCCGTACCTGCGCAAGATGCTCGACGTCGTCCTGTTCCCCGAGCTCTGGCACGTGCGCACCACGCTGTAACGCACGACTCGCCCCTGGGCCCGCGCGCCGTCACGACGACGTGCGGGCCAGTTCCTCCCCTTCGCGCGGCTGCACCGCCGCGCGCGACAGTCGCGGAATATGCCGTCGCACGACGAGCAGCGCGACGCAGACCACCCCCATCGCGATCGCCAGCATCGTCAGGTAGGCCGTGGCGCCGCCCGTGGTGATCACGACCGCGCCCGCGAACGCGCTGAGGATCGCGCCGAGCCGGCCGAACGCGAGCGCGCTCGCGGTGCCCGTCGCGCGCACCGCGGTCGGGTAGATGTACGCGCAGAGCGCATACATCGTCGACTGCACCGCGTTGACGAACAATCCGTGCAGGCCGAGCCCGACGATCAGCCAGCCCGTGTGGCGGCTGGCATCGACGCCCATCAGCCACACCGCGCTCGCCGCGCCGCCGATGCTGCACAGCACGAGCGGCCAGCGCGACCCGGCATGCGCGATCGTCCATGCGCACAGCAGCGCGCCGATCACGCCGCCGAGGTTGTACGCGGTGAGCCCGGTACCCGCGACCGACACGCTCAGCCCGCTCGCCGCCAGCATCGTCGGCAGCCAGCTGAACGCCGCATAGACGGCGAGCAAGCACATGAAGAACGCGCACCACAGGGCGATCGTGTCGCGCGCCTGACCGCTCGCGAACAGCGCGCCGAAGCCGCCGCGGCCGCCTGCCGCGCGTGCATCTTTCAGATCGGTGAACACGGTGCCCGGCGCGACCGGCCGCTGCATCCTGGCGAGCAGCGCGCCGAGTTCCGGCCAGCGCGCAGGGCGCCGCGCGAGATAGCGCGGCGATTCGGGCAGCGCACGCACGAGCACGAAGCCGAGCACGAGCGGCAACGCACCACCCGCGAAGAACAGCCCGCGCCAGCCGTAGCGCGGCAGCACCTCGTGCGCGAACAGGCCGGCCAGCATTCCGCCGAGCGGCACGCAGACGATCGTCGCGGTCACCATCATCGTGCGGCGCCGCGCGGGCGTGTATTCGGCCGTCATCGTCGTGGCCGTCGGCAATGCACCGCCGATGCCGAGCCCCGCGACGAAGCGCAGCATCGCGATCGCCGTGACGTCCGGTGCGAAGCCGATCGCGCAGGTCGCGATGCCGAACAGGAACACGCTGCCGATCACGGCCTGGCGACGGCCGAAGCGATCCGCGACGATCCCCGCGCACGCGCTGCCGATCCCCATCCCGATCAGCCCGGCCGCCACCGCCGGCGCGAACGCGCCACGTGTGATGCCCCATTCGCGGATCAACACCGGAATCGCGAAGCCGATCAGCTGGCCGTCGAAGCCGTCGAGCACGATCGCGAGCGCGGCGAGCAGCACCACGCCGCGCTGCATCGTCGTGAACGGCCCGTCGTCGAGCGTCGCGCCGATGTCGACGGACGGCGACTGCAATCCGTCGCGCGTGCTCATGCGGCCTCCCGTGCGCCGCGCTGACGCGGCAACGTGCGCGCACGGCGCGCGGCAAGACAACGGCGTTCGATGGCTTTCATGGCGTCTCCGGTTGTCCGGGCTGCCGCGCAGTGGCGCGTGCCCGGATCTCGTGCTGCGCAGTCGGCCGGTGTCGACGCGTCGGCGGCGGCTCCGGTGTCTCGTCCAACCCGTCCCGATCCGGTGCCGTCGTCTGCGCGCGACGCGCCCGTATCGTCGTGCGGCGCAGGCAGCGCCGCCAGCCTGATGCTCAGTTCATCCGCGCGTCGATCAGCCTGACCAGTGCGAGCAGCGTTTCCGCATGCGGCACCGCGAAGCCCGCTTCGCGCGCGGCCGCGACGACCTTGCCGCTGATCGCGTCGATTTCCGTGCGACGGCCCGCGAGCACGTCCTGCAGCATCGACGGGCGATGGCCGCGATGCTCGCGGATCGCATGCTCGACGTTGCGCGCGATGCGCTCGCCGTCGACCGCGATGCCCTTCGCGCGCGCGACCGCCGCCGTCTCGGCGGCGATCGTCTGTGCGAGCCGCAGCCCGTCGTGGTGTTCGCCGAGCTGGTCGACCGTGCAACGTGTCACCGCGCACAGCGTGTTGAGCGCCGCATTGAACGCGACCTTCTCCCAGATCGCAGCCCACACGTCGTCATCGAGCGAGCACGCGAGCCCCGCGCGCGACAGTGCATCGGCGACGGCGGCCGCGAACATGCGCTCCGCGCCGTCGGCCGTCATCATCTTGATGACGCCCGCACCGTGCGAATGCACGTGGCCTGGCCCGGCAAGATCGGCGGGCCAGGTCGTGACGCCGACGAGAATGCGCTCGATCGGCACGAACGCATTCAACGTCTCGACGTTGCCCAGCCCGTTCTGCAGCGTCAGCACGTACGTGTAGGGGCTCAGCAGTGCGCGCACGCCGTCCAGCGCGTGGCGCGTGTGCAGCGACTTCGTGAAAACGATCAGCAGGTCGAACGGTGTGTCGGGCGATGCGGCTGCGTCCGCATTCGCGGCTTCCGGCCGCACGGCCTGCAACGTACGGATGGTGCGTTCACCACGATCGTCATCGATGCGCATCCCGTCACGGCGGATCGCATCGAGATGCGCGTCGTTCACGTCGATCAGCGTGACGGCCTCGCCGCTTTCGGCCAGCAGCCCGCCGAACAGCGAGCCCATCGCACCGGCGCCCAGAATCGCAATCCTCATCGTCGGCAGCCTCGTCAGAACGGATAGTGGCGCGGTGCGGTCTGCACCGTGATCCAGCGCAGGTCCGTGAACGCCGCGATGCCGGCCTTGCCGCCGAAGTGGCCGAAGCCGCTGTCCTTCACGCCGCCGAACGGCATCTGTGCCTCGTCGTGCACGGTCGGGCCGTTCACGTGGCAGATGCCCGATTCGATGCGTGCCGCGACGCGCATCGCACGCGCGACGTCGCGGCTGAACACGGCCGACGACAGCCCGAACGCGTTGTCGTTCGCGCAACGGATCGCGGCATCCTCGCCGTCGACGCGCACGATGCCCTTCACCGGGCCGAACGACTCTTCCGCATAGATGCGCATCGCCGGCGTGACATGGTCGAGCAGCGTGGCCGGGAACAACGTGCTGTCGGCCTCGCCGCCGCACACAAGTGTCGCGCCGTGCGCGAGCGCATCGTCGATCAGCGCGTTGCAGCGCTCGACGGCCTTCAGGTCGATCAGCGAACCGAGCACGACGGGCCCGTTGCGCGGGTCGCCGAGCGGCAGCGACGCGGCCTTGTCGGCGAGCTTCGCGACGAACGCGTCGGCGATCGATGCGTCGACCACGATGCGTTCGGTCGACATGCAGATCTGCCCGGAATTCGCGAACGCGCCGAACGCGGCCGCCGCGACCGCCGCGTCGAGATCGGCATCGTCGAGCACGACGAACGGCGCCTTGCCGCCGAGTTCCAGCACCGACGGCTTCAGGTGGCGCGCGCACGCTTCGGCGACGATCCGGCCGACGCGCGTCGAGCCCGTGAAATTCACGCGACGCACGGCCGGATGCGCGATCAAGGCATCGACGATGGCGCCCGCATCCTCGGGTGCGTTCGTCACGAAGTTGACGACGCCCGGCGGCAGGCCGGCCTCCTGCAGCGCCTCGACGATCAGCCCGTGCGTGACGGGACACAGCTCCGAGCCCTTCAGCACGACCGTGTTGCCGCACGCGAGCGGCAGCGCGAGCGAGCGTGTCGCGAGGATCACCGGCGCGTTCCACGGCGCGATGCCGAGCACGACGCCGGCCGGCTGCCGGACGCCCATCGCGAGCGAACCGGGCACGTCGGACGGGATCAGCTCGCCGCCGACCTGCGTGGTCAGCGACGCGGCCTCGACGAGCCCGCTCGCGGCAAGGTGCACGTTGAAGCCGGCCCACAGCGCGGAGGCGCCCGTCTCCGCCGCCATCGCGGCGACGAACTGCTCGTGCTTCGCTTCGAGCGCGGCGGCCGCCTTCAGCAGCAGCGCGCGGCGTGCGCCGGGGCCGAGCGCGGCCCAGTCGGGAAACGCACGGGCGGCCGCGTCGGCCGCCGCACGCGCATCGTCGACGGTACACGCGGGCGCTTCGGACGCGACTTCGCCATCAAGCGGGTTGCGGCGCACGAAGGTCGCGCCACTGGATGAATGGCGGCGTTCGCCGCCGATCAGCATCGCTACGGTTTGCATGAATTCTCCGGAAAGACGCGCAACGCGCGTCAGGCAATCTCGACTTCGACGACGACCGGCGTCGCGGCGCGCAGTGCGTCGGCCAGCGTGTCGCGCAGGTGCGCGGCAGCGGTCACGCGCACGCCGCGGCAACCCATCCCTTGCGCAAGCGCGACGAAATCCAGGTTCGGCAGATCGGTGCCCTGCACGGGGTCGTCCGGGCCGAAGCCGAACACCGGCGCGAAATCCTGCAGCGCCGCGTAACGGCGATTGTTCAGGATCACGAACGTGATCGGCAGCTTCAGTTGCGCGGCGCTCCACAACGCCTGAATCGAATACAGGCTCGAACCGTCGCCGATCAGCCCGATCACGCGCCGGCCCGGCTGCGCGAGCGCGACGCCGACGGCGGCCGGCATCCCGTAGCCGAGCCCGCCGCTGTCCATCGTGTAGAACGTGCCGCTGTGCGTGAACGGCAGGTGTTCCTGCATCACCGGCCGCGCGCTCGGCGCTTCCTCGACGACGATGTCGTGCGCGTCGCGCACGTCGGCGAGCGTCTGCAACGCGAACGCAACCGACATGCGCTCGCCGGCGGCGGGCGGCTCGACGCGCGCACGCGGCGGCCGCGGCGCGGGCATCGGCCGCTCGGGCGGCGCCGGGCGCGCGAGCAGGTCGCGCGCGGCGAGCCGCAGGTTGCCGACGACCGCGTCGCCCGACGGCGTCCACGCGGCGACGCCCGGATCGTCGACGAGCTGCACGAGCGTCGCACCGGGCGGCACGTGCGGGCCGAAGCCCTCGATGTGATAGGTGAACGCGGGGGCGCCGAACGCGAACACGAGGTCGTGCCCGTCGAGCCGCGCGACGATCTTCTCGCGGATCGCGGGCAGGAAACCGGCGAACAGCGGATGGTCCTCGGGGAAACTGCAGCGCCCCGACATCGGCGCGACGTACACGCGCGCCCGGTGCCGCTCGGCGAGCCGCACGACCTCGTCCCACGCACCGGCGCGATCGACGGCCGCACCGACCACGAACGCGGGACGCCGCGCGGTGTCGAGCGCGTCGCCGAGCCGTGCGAGCGCATCGGGATCGGGCCGCACGACGCTGCTGACGTCGCGGCGCGGCAGCAGCTCGGCCGGTTGATCCCAGTCGTCGACCGGGATCGACACGAACACGGGGCCGCGCGGTTCCTGCATCGCGATGCGGTACGCACGCGCGATCGCAGCCGGCACGTCCTGCGCGCGCGCGGGCTCGATGCTCCACTTCACGTACGGCTTCGGCAGCTCGGCGGCTTGCGTCGCGCCGAGAAACGGGTCGAACGGCAGGATCGCGCGTGCCTGCTGGCCCGCGGTGACGATCAGCGGCGTGCGGTTCTTGAAGGCGGTGAAGAGATTGCCCATCGCGTTGCCGACGCCGGCCGCCGAATGCAGGTTGACGACCGCCGCATTGCCGGTGGCCTGCGCATGGCCGTCGGCCATCCCGACCACGACGGCTTCATGCAAACCGAGCACGTAGCGGAAATCGTCGGGGAAGTCGCGGAACATCGGCAGCTCGGTCGAGCCGGGATTGCCGAACACGCGGTCGATGCCGAACTGGCGAAGCAGGTCGATCACGGCATCGCGAACGGTGATCGATGCGGCGGAAGGGGACGAATGGCCGGACATGCTCGGCGCTCCTCGGTGGCTTGGCGGTTTCCACAGTATCGAAGCGCAACCCATTCTCGGATACTGTATTTTCTGCGATAAGCCATTACATTCCGGCATGACTTTCGATCTCCGACAATTGCGCGCCTTCACGACGATCGTCGCGTGCGGCAGCCTCGGCCGCGCCGCCGACGCGCTGCACGTGACGCAACCGGCGCTGAGCCGGATCCTGAAGCGGCTCGAGGACCAGGTCGGCGCGCCCTTGTTCGAGCGTCACTCGAAGGGCGTGCAGCTCACCGCGTTCGGCGAGGCGCTGCTGCCGCACGCGACGCTGCTGCAGCACGAGGCCGAGCACGCGCGCGAGGAGCTCGACGCGATGCGCGGGTTCGCGAAGGGCACGATCAAGGTCGGTACCGTGGGCAGCATCGCGAGCCTCGTGCTGCCGGTCGCGGTGGGCCGCGTGCTCGACCGCTGGCCGAACCTGCGCGTCGAGATCATCGAAGGCGTGTGGGACCGGCTCGCCGAAGGGCTGAACAAGCACGAGATCGATCTCGCGCTGTCCGCGCACGGGCCCGACACCGACGAGATCGTCGCGATTCCCGAGTGCCGCTGGGAGGATCGCAGCCATATCGTTGCGGCGCCGCACCATCCGCTGCGCGCGCTCGGCCGGGCGCCGACGCTCGCCGACACGCTGCACGCGCGCTGGGCGATCCCGCCGCGCGGCACCGCGCCGTTCGACCACATGCGCGCGACCTTCGACGCGCACGGGCTCGCGCTGCCCGACATCGCGGTCGAGACGCGCTCGGTCACGACATTGAAGAGCCTCGTCGCGCATGCGGGCTTCCTGAGCTGGATGGCCGAGCCGATGTACGGCGCCGAGCAGCGGGCCGGCACGATCGACACGCTACCCGTGCGCGAGGTCGTCGCGGTGCGCACGCTCACCGCGTTCCGGCGCCGTCACGGCATCCTGCCGGGGCCGGCCGGCAAGCTGCTCGAGGAACTCGTCGCGTTGACGCGCGAAGGACGCTGACGGCGCTTTCCGCGCCGGCCGCCCGTTCGCGCCCTCCCCGCACTGCCCTGCCCGCGCGCCGCCGCAGCGCACCATCGAAATGCCGTTTCCCCGCCTTGACTTTCGCCCGCCCGAATACGATCATTCGCTCACACGTAGAGCAAATGATCGTATTCGGCAGCAATGATCGCAACAGGAGACACCGGTTGACGTCCTCCTCCGCCTAAAGGCGGAGGATTCCCACATCTGGCGATGCACGTCCGCATCGGAGAATGTTCAACGCAGCGTTGGTATCTCGATCATGCTCGACACCACAGTCACTGCAGGCCCACTCTCTTACTCGCAGTCCCGCAATACCTTTCGGCCGCGTCGTGCTGTCTTTCGACCCGCACGACGAACAGGACTGGGTCGAACCGCTTTCGTCGACTTCCTCGAACGTGGCTCCGTGCGCGATCGCTTTGTAACGGAGTTTGTCCCGGAAAGACGACCAGGATGCGTCGTAGACGCTCTTCGCCATCCTGGTTCTGGCGAGCTTCGCGGCCGACACGTTGCCGACCGCGATGTAATCGAAACGCCGCACCAGATCGAGCGCGAGCTTGTGTTGGAAATCGGCACGGGCGTTCGCCACCTTGGCGTGCAACTTCGCGATATGCCGCTTGTGCTTTCGCGCCCGCTGCGCTTTCGCGAGCTTTTCCGCCGCGCGTCGGCCGAACCGGTCATTCGGCAACTTCTCGCCGGTCGAAAGTGTGGCGAAGTCTTTCAGGCCGAGATCGATGCCGACGCCGGAACGGATCGGGCGGGCCTGCACATCCGGCATCTCGATCACGATGTTCAGAAACCAGTTGCCGCGTGCATCCTGCGCAAAGTTGGTTCCGTCCTTGATCTTGCCTCCGGGAAGCGGTCGACTGTTGAACACGCGAAACGTGTTGCCGGCAAAGCGGAACGCATCGCCTTCACGCTTCAGGTCTCGGCCCTTCATCGGCACCCAGCCGAGCGACTTCCTGCCCCGATAGCGCAGGTAGGGCCGACGGTGCTGACTGCGCGACTTCGCGTATTGCTCGCACGTCGCATTGACCGTGCCGGAGTGAATACCGAGTTCCTTGCTGCTGCCGGTCGTCAGCACGTTCAGGTCGAATCCTGCAGGACACTTCTTGCCCCACTTGAGCGCGTGCTTCTGCGTGTCGTTGCAGAAGTTCCAGACGTAGTTCACCGCACGGCTCTGCTTGTTGAGCAGCCCATTGAGCGACTTCACGCGATAGCTGTAGACAAGGATCATGCCGGTGATCCTAACCCGTGGACGAAGCTGCCTGTCAACAGCACGCCTTTCCTTCCCGCTATCCGCCCCGAAGGAAGTGCCCTTCGGCGAAATGGCGGGGTTTCTCGGAGAAAATTCTGATGACCGAATCGCCCTCCGCCCGCACGCCCGTGCTGCTGCACATCGGCGCGGGCTCGTTTCACCGCGCGCACCAGGCGTGGTATCTGCATCGCGTGAACGCGGCCGTCCCGGCCGACGAGCGCTGGTCGCTGACCGTCGGCAACATCCGCGACGACATGCACGCGACGATGGACGCGCTCGCCGCGCAGCACGGCGCCTACACCCTCGAAACCGTCACGCCGCAAGGCGAGCGCGCGTACGAGACGATCCGCGCGATCACGCGCGTGCTGCCGTGGTCGATCGATCTTGCCGCACTGATCGACGCCGGCGCCGATCCGGCGTGCCGGATCGTGTCGTTCACCGTCACCGAAGGCGGCTACTACCTCGACGAACACAACCGGCTCGACGTCGCGAACGCCGATCTCGCGGCCGACCTGCAGGGCGCACGCACGACGCTGTACGGCGCGCTCGCCGCGCTGCTCGCCGAACGCGTGAAGCGCGGCGCGGGCCCGCTCACGCTGCAGAGCTGCGACAACCTGCGCAACAACGGCGCGCGCTTTCGCGCGGGGATGCGCGAATTCCTCGAACGGCGCGGGCAGGCCGACCTGCTCGCGTGGTTCGATACGAACGTCGCCACGCCGAGCGCGATGGTCGACCGCATCACGCCGCGCCCGACCGCCGACGTGCGCGAGCGCGTACTGGCGGCCACCGGCTTCGACGACGCGTGCCCGGTGATGGGCGAATCGTTCATCCAGTGGGTGATCGAGGACCGCTTCGCGGCCGGCCGGCCGCGCTGGGAGCTGGCGGGCGCCGAACTCGTCGACGATGTACACCCGTACGAGGAAGCGAAGATCCGTATCCTCAACGCAACGCACAGCTGCATCGCGTGGGCCGGCACGCTCGCGGGCCACACGTATATCCACGAAGGCACGCATGACGCGGCGATCCGCCGCTTCGCGCACGACTACGTGACGCAGGACGTGATCCCGTGCCTCACGCCGAGCCCGCTCGATCTCGCACGCTACCGCGACGTCGTGCTCGAACGCTTCGGCAACCCGTACGTGCTCGACACGAACCAGCGCGTCGCGGCCGACGGTTTCTCGAAGATCCCCGGCTTCATCGCGCCGACGCTGGTCGAATCGTTCGCACGCGGCGCGGCGCCGGTCGCCACCGCCGTATTGCCCGCGCTGTTCCTGCGCTTTCTCGAACGCTGGGCGCGCGGCACCTTGCCGTACGCGTACCAGGACGGCGTGATGGACGAAAGCGCCGCACGGGCGATCGTCGGGGCCGACGACCCGGTCGTCGCGCTGTGCGCGAGCCGCGCGCTGTGGGGCTCGCTCGCCGGCAACGCGGCGCTGTTCGAAGCCATGCGCGGCGGACTCTGGCGTGTCGACACATGGCTCGCGGCACGCTGATGCGCATCCGGGCGAACCTGCCTTGGCACGTGCGCGGCCGCGCGGCTAAAGTAGCGACTCCCCACTGACGGAACGGATCGCTCATGTATCTCGGCATCGACCTCGGCACCTCGGAAGTGAAGGTGTTGCTGCTCGCCCCGGACGGCACGGTCGTCGGCACCGCCGGCTCGCCGTTCACCGTGTCGCGGCCGCATCCGCGCTGGGCCGAACAGCATCCGGACGACTGGTGGCAAGGTACGCTCGCCGCGCTCGCCGGCCTGCGCGAGCGGCATCCGCACGAATTCGCGGCCGTGCGCGGCATCGGCCTGTCGGGCCAGATGCATGGCGCCGTGCTGCTCGGCCGCGACGATCGCGTGCTGCGCCCTGCGATCCTGTGGAACGACATGCGCTGCGCCGACGAATGCGCGCTGCTCACCGAACGCGCGCCCGATCTCCACACGCTGGCGGGCAATCTCGCGATGCCGGGCTTCACCGCGCCGAAACTGCTGTGGGTCGCGAAGCACGAACCCGCCGTGTTCGCGGCGACCGCCTGCGTGCTGATGCCGAAGGACTACCTGCGGTTCCGGCTGACCGGCGCGAAGGTGTCCGATCCCTCCGACGCGGCCGGCACGCTGTGGCTCGACGTCGCGCGCCGCGACTGGTCCGACGCGCTGCTCGCCGCGTGCGGGATGACGCGCGACCAGATGCCCCGCATCGTCGAAGGCAATGCGCCGTCCGGCACGCTGCGCGCGGATGTCGCACGCGAACTCGGGCTGTCGGAAGCCGTCGTGGTGGCCGGCGGCGGCGGCGACAACGCGACGAGCGCGCTCGGCATCGGCGCGATCCACGCGGGCGATGGCTTCGTGTCGCTCGGCACGTCGGGCGTGCTGAGCGTGGTCGGCGACCGCTTCATGCCGAACTCCGCATCGGCCGTGCATGCGTTCTGCCACGCGATTCCCGATCGCTGGCAATTGATGAGCGTCGTGCTGTCGGCCGCGAGCTGCCTGCGCTGGGTCTGCAAGCTGACCGGCACCGACGAGCCCGCGCTGCTCGCCGAAGTCGAAGCGCTCGACGCCGACTCACTCGCGACGGCCCCGCTGTTCCTGCCCTATCTGTCCGGCGAGCGCACGCCGCACAACGATCCGTACGCGCAGGGCGTGCTCTTCGGGATGACACATGCGACCGAACGCGCGCATCTCGGCTACGCGGTGCTCGAAGGCGTGACGCTCGGCCTCGCCGACGGCCTCGACGCGCTGCATGCGGCCGGCGTCGAAACCGACCAGCTGTCGTTGATCGGCGGCGGCGCGCGCAGCGCGTTCTGGGCGCAACTGATCGCCGATGCGCTGAACGTGCGCACGCGCCAGCACGGCGGCGGCGAAACGGGCGCGGCACTCGGCGCGGCGCGGCTCGGCTGGCTGGCCGTCGGCGGCGATCCGCATGCGGTGCTGACCAAGCCGCCGGTGCGTGCCGAATACGCGCCGGATGCCGCCCGCCATGCGCTGCTGCGCGAACGCCTCGATGCGTTCCGCGCACTGTACCGCCACGTGCGGCCGCTGTACGAACCGTCGCGCGCACGGCTCGCGTAAGCGCCCGCAGGTCACGCGCGCCGGCCGTCGGCCAGGGGCGCGACATGCGGTACAGTGGATGCCGTCATGCGGCCCGCCCAGATCCAAACCGAATCGCTATCGTGTCCAAGTCCTCAGAAAAACTCGATCTCGCCACGCGTGCCGCGTGGCTCTACTACGTCGCGGGCGACACGCAGAACGAAATCGCGGAAAAGCTGCAGGTGTCGCGCCCGGTCGCGCAGCGCCTCGTCGCATTCGCAGTCGAAAAGAACCTGATCCGCGTGCGCGTCGACCACCAGCTCGCCGACTGTCTCGATCTCGGCGCGCAGCTGTCGAAGCGCTACGGCCTCGCGATGTGCGAAGTCGTGCCCGTCGATGCCGATGCACCCGACGCGATCGACCGCAAGCTCGCCGTCGCCGGCGCGCAGGTGATGGAGCGCTACCTGAACGAAACGCGGCCGATGGTCATCGCGGTCAGCAGCGGCCGGACGCTGAAGGCCGCGGTCGCGCAGATCGCGCAGATCGACCGGCCGCAGCACCGGCTCGTGTCGATGGTCGGCGCGATCGCGGCCGACGGTTCGTCGAACCGCTACGACGTCGCGCAGTACATCTCAGAGAAAACCGGCAGCAAGCACTTCCTGCTGCCCGCGCCGCTGTTCGCCGACAGCGATGCCGAGCGCGCGCAGTGGTGCAATCACCGGCTGTACCGGATCGTCGAGGCGCTGTCGGGCAAGGCCGACGTCGCGTTCGTCGGGATCGGCAACATCGGCCCGCACTGCCCGCTCTACGAGGACGGCTTCATCACCGAACAGGAACGCGACGAGATGACCGCGCTCGGCGCGGTGGCCGAGCTGCTCGGCGTGCCGATCGATGCGCAGGGCACGCAGATCGCCGTGTCGACGAGCGCGCGCGTGACGAGCGTGTCGCTCGCCACGCCGCCGAAGCGCCCGACGATCGCATTCGCCGGCGGCCCGAAGAAACGCGATGCGGTGATCGCCGCATTGCGCGGCGGCTGGCTGTCGGGGCTCGTCACCGACGAGACCTGCGCACGCGCGGCGCTCGACGCGAAGGCGGCCTGACGTCGCTGCCGCGCACCGCGCGCGGCAGCGAACGCTCAAGCCGCGCGAGGCGCCGGAAACGCATGCCGGCGAGCACGCCACGCGCCGACCCACGCAGCCGCCAGCAGCACGACGAGCACCCACGGAATCGCACCGGCACCCGTAGCGCCCAGCAGCATCCCGCCCGCGATGCCGCCGCCCGCGATCGCGAGGTTCCACACCGTCACGAGCATCGACTGCGCGACGTCGGCCGCGTCCCCCGCCGCGTTCGCGGTGGCCGTCTGGAACAGCGTCGCCGCACCGCCGAACGCCAGCCCCCACAGCGCGACACCCGCATAGACGATCACCATTCCGGAACCGGCACCGAGCATCGCCGCCGCGATCGCGAACAGCGCGATGCTCGCGAGCGTCAGGCGTCGCTGCGCGGCGCCGATCCACGCACCCGTGAGCGCGATGCCGACCAGCGACGCGATACCGAACACGAGCAGCACCGCATCGACCTGCGCACCCATCCGCACGCCCGCGAGGAACGGCGCGACGTACGTGTACAGCATGTTGTGCGCAAGCACGTACGCGAACATCACGGTCAGCACCGGCCGCACGCCAGGCAGTGCCATCACGCCGAGCACGGGCTCGCGTGTGCCGGCCTGCTGCCCCGGATAATCGGGCACGCGCCAGCGGATCCAGCCGATCAGCACGAGCGCCGCGAGCGTGATGCCCGCAAACGCGACGCGCCACCCGAGCGCCGCGCCGAGCGCGGTGCCGGCCGGAATCCCGATCGACATCGCGACCGGCGCGCCGAGCATCGCGACCGCGATCGCGCGGCCGCGCAGCGACGCATCGACCATCCGGCTCGCGTAGCCGGCCAGCAGCGCCCATAGCAGCCCGGCCGCCATCCCGGCGACGAAGCGCGCGGCGAGCGTGAGCGCGTAGTACGGCGACACGGCCGTGAGCGCATTCGACACGACGAAGCCCGCCAGTGCCGCGAGCAGCAGGCCGCGCCGGCGCATCGCGCGCGTCGCCGCGACGAGCGGAATCGCCGCGACGATCGAGCCGAGCGCATACACGGTCACGAGCTGGCCGATCAGCGCCTCGGTCACGCGCAGGTCGACGCTCATCAGCGGCAGCAGGCCGGCCGGCAGCGCTTCGGTGAGGATCGTGATGAAGCCGGCCGTCGCGAGCGCCAGCAGGTTCGCGACCGGCAGGCGTTCGGGCGCCTGCTTCGCCTGCACCGGTCGAACGGCAATCTCGTCATCGATCGACGTGCAGTCGCTCATGCCGCGCTCCCGGTTTCGACGCCGTAGACCGCATCGCGCACACAGGTCACGATCCGCCCATTGAGGCCCTCGTACAGCGTGTTCGAACATGCGACGACCGTCAGCCCGGCCGCGCGGTCGACGAACCACGTATGCCCGTACGCACCGCCCCCGCGCCAGGTGCCGACCGACTCCGGCGACTGCGCGGCCACCGGATCGCGCAGCACCGAAAAGCCGAGCCCGAAGCCGAAACCGGGCACATCCCGCAGTTCGCGCGCACCCGGCTGGAGGCGCGCCATCTCGTCTCCCCATTCGCGTCCGAGCCAGCCGTCGCGGCCCGTGCGCAGCGCGTCGAGCAGCGTCATGCAATCGCGCGCGGTGCCGACCATCCCCGCGCCGCCCGACGGCCACGCATCGGCATCGAACGCGCGCGCCGGCTCGAAGCGAATGCCGATCGTGCCGTCGAACACCGGCACGAGATCGACGTCCGCCATTCGGCGCGGGGCGCCCGGCGTACCCACGTAAGGCGTCGCGAAGCGCGTGGGATCGTGCGCGACGAACGCGGTGTCGGTCATCCCGAGCGGTGTCGTGACGAGCGCGGCCACCGCGTCGGCGAGCGGCCGCCCGTCGACCGCCGCGATCAGCGCGCCAACCACGTCGAGCGCGAGCGAATAGCCCCACGACGTGCCCGGCGCGAACTGCAGCGGCACGCCGGCGATACGCCGCAGGTTCTCGGCAAGCGAGAGGCCCGAGCGATCCATTCCGTCCGACACGCCGGCGCGCGCATACGGGCCGTCGCTGTCCGCTTCGAGGAAACGGTAGCCAAGGCCGGCCGTATGCGACAGCAGATGGCGCAACGTGATGACGGCGGGCGTACCGTCGGGCAACGTCGGGCGGAATTCGGGCAACCAGCGCGTGACCGGTTCGTCGAGCGCGATGCTTCCTGCCGCGACCAGCCGCATCGCGGCGGCCGCCACGATCGGCTTCGTGACCGACGACAGGCGGAACAGCGCGTCTTCCCGCATCGGCGTGCCGGCTTCGCGATCGGCGAGCCCGACGGCGCGCGCATAGCGCAGGTCGCCGTCCTGCGCGACCAGCACGACCGCGCCGACCATGCGCTCGTCGGCAAGCGCGCGATCGAGCGCGTCGTCGAGCCGGTGGCGCAGCGCGACGTCCGGTTCCACGCGCAAAGCGGTGACAGGCAGGGATGACATGGCGTGACCTCATACAGTGAACGAGCGCTCATCGTAGGGAGCCGACGCAAGAAGAAAAACCGGGGTAGAGTTCCGGACAATCCGGACGCTGGCGTCCGCAATCGGAAACTCGCATGGAAAACCTCGGCGGCTTCGTCGTGTTCGTTCAGGTCGCGGAAACGCGCAGCTTCGTCGCGGCCGGCCGCGCGCTCGGGCTGTCCGCGTCGGCGATCGGCAAGCGCATCGCGCGGCTCGAGGCACGCCTGAACGTGCGGCTGTTTCACCGCAGCACGCGCAGCATCACGCTGACGGCCGAGGGCACGCGCTTTCTCGAACGGTGCCGGCGCGTGCTCGCCGAGCTCGACGCGGCCGAGCAGGAACTGACGCACAGCGCCGAAGCGCCGCGCGGGCGCTTGCGCGTGAGCCTGCCGACGATCGGCACGCTGCTGCTGCCGGTGCTCGCCGATTTCATGGCCGCGTATCCGGAAATCGAGCTCGACATCGATTTCTGCGACCGGCTCGTCGATGTCGTCGACGAAGGCTTCGACGCAGTGCTGCGCACCGGCCAGCCAGCGGATTCGCGGCTGTCGTCGCGGCTGCTCGGCCATTTCCACCAGCACCTCGTCGCGTCGCCCGACTATCTCGACCGGCACGGCTCGCCGCGCACGCCGGCCGATCTCGCACAGCACCGCTGCCTGCACTACCGCTTCCCGACCAGCGGCAAGCTCGAAACCTGGCCGCTGCGCGTGCCGCGCACGGGCACGTCGCCCGAGGTGCCGGTCACGATGGTCAGCAACAACGCGGAAGCACGCCTGAGCTTCGCGCTGCGCGGGCTCGGCATCGCGTGCCTGCCCATCTTCTTCGTGCGCGATGCGCTCGACGACGGCACGCTGCGCACGGTGCTCGACGAACACGTCGCGAGCTGCACGCCGATCCACGTGCTGTGGCCGTCAGGCCGCCACCCGACGCCGAAGCTGCGCGCGTTCGTCGATTACATGGCCGCGCACCTGCCGGTGTGAGCGCGGCCGGCCATCATGCGGCCTTCGCGTGTACGCTCAGTCGGCGCAACGCCTGCCCGTGCTCGTCGAACAGGTGGCAGTGCTCGGCTTCCGCCTGCACGTGGAGCGCCGCGCCGGTGCGGTACGTGTCGAGCGGCGGAATCCGCGCGATCAGCCCGTCTGGCGCGACGGCCGACTCCGCGTACAGATACGCGGCATCGCCGAGCGATTCGACGGCCATCGTCCGCGCGGCCACGCCGCCGGCCGTGGCTTCGACTTTCAGGTGCTCGGGCCGCACGCCGACCGTCACCGCCGCACCGCGCTGCAGCCCCGCCGCTTCGACTGCAACGCGCTGCGTCTCGCCGCTGTCGAAGCGCACGAGCACGCCACCCGCATCGACCGAATCGACGGTGCCCTTCAGGAAGTTCATCTTCGGCGAGCCGATGAAGCCCGCGACGAACTGGTTCGCCGGCGCGTGATACAAGTCGTTCGGTGTACCGACCTGCTGCACCGCGCCGCCCGACAGCACGACGATCTTGTCCGCGAGCGTCATCGCCTCGACCTGGTCGTGCGTCACGTAGATCATCGTGGTCTTCAGCTCGTCGTGCAGCCGCGCGAATTCCAGCCGCATCTTCACGCGCAGCGCCGCGTCGAGGTTCGACAGCGGTTCGTCGAACAGGAACACCTTCGGCTTGCGCGTGATCGCGCGGCCGATCGCGACCCGCTGCCGCTGGCCGCCCGACAGCTGCTTCGGCTTGCGGTCGAGCAGATGGTCGATGTGCAGGATCTTCGCGGCCTGCTTCACGGCCTGGTCGATCTCCGGCTTCTTCGCGCCCGCGAGCTTCAGGCCGAACGCCATGTTGTCGTACAGCGTCATGTGCGGGTACAGCGCATACGACTGGAACACCATCGCGATGCCGCGCTTCGCGCTCGGCACGTCGTTGACCTTCGCACCGTCGATCAGCAGGTCGCCGCTCGAGATGTCCTCGAGCCCGGCGATCATCCGCATCAGCGTGGATTTGCCGCAGCCGCTCGGGCCGACGAACACGACGAATTCGCCGTCGGCGATGTCGAGGTTCACGTTGCGCAGCACTTCGGTCTCGTCGTAGCGCTTCGCGATGTTGCGCAGGAGCACGCTTGCCATGATCTGTCTCCGTTCGTTCGTGATGCGCCGCGTCGAACGCGGCGCGCAATCGTTGTTGCTAGTTCGGCAACACCGCGCCGGTCGCCTGCCAGCGCGCGACGTAGCCGGGCAGCTCGTGCATGTCGTCGAACACGTGACGCGCGCCGATCCCGCGCAGCGCGTCGATCTGCGCGGCCGACGCATGCCCGCCGCCGACGAAGCCGAGCACGGTCATGCCGGCCGCGGCGGCCGCGGTGATGCCGGTCGCACTGTCCTCGACCACGAGACACCGGGCCGGCGCGACACCGAGCGTGCGCGCCGCCGCGAGATACACGTCCGGTGCCGGCTTCGGCCGCGCGACGGCGTCCGCGCAGAACAGCCGGTCGCCGAAGAAGCGCGCGAGGCCCGTGCGTGCCAGTGCCGCCTCGACGTATGCGCGATAGCTGTTGCTCGCGCAAGCCGTCGTCAGCCGGATCGCGGCCAGCGCCGCATCGATGCCGTCGACCATCGGCGCATTGACGGCCGCCGCCTCGACCGCACGGCGGATCGCGTCGACATCGTCGGCCGACAGCGTGCGCCCGACGGCCTCGCCCGCGCCGGCCAGCACGCGCTCGATGCGCAGCCCGAGCAGCGGCATCACGGCCGGCCGCGCATCGACGCCCGGCCAGCGTGCATCGAGTTCGCGCACGATCACGTCGGCCGCCACGGCCTCGCTGTCGATCAGCACGCCGTCGCAATCGCAGATCAAGACGTTCGTCCCGGTCATTTGACGGCTCCGAACGTGAGCCCGCGCACGAGCTGCTTCTGCGACAGCCAGCCGACGATCAGGATCGGCGCGACCGCGAGCAACGAAGCCGCGGACAGCTTCGCCCAGAACAGCCCCTCGGGGCTCGAATACGACGCGATGAACACGGTCAGCGGCGCGGCGTTCGAACTCGACAGGTTGATGCTCCAGAACGCCTCGTTCCACGACAGGATCACGAGCAGCAGCGCGGTGGACGCGAGCCCCGGCAGCGCCATCGGCATCAGCAGGTAGACGATCTCCTGCCACGTCGACGCGCCGTCGATACGCCCGGCTTCGAGGATGTCCTTCGGGATCTCGTTGAAGTACGTGAAGGTCATCCACACCGCGATCGGCAGGTTGATCAGCGTGTAGACGATCACGAGGCCCGACACGGTATCGAGCAGCCCCGCGTTCTTCCACAGCAGGTAGATCGGCACCAGCACGCCGACCGACGGCATCATCTTCGTCGACAGCATCCACAGCAGCACCTTCTGCGTGCGGTGGTTCGGGAAGAACGCCATCGCGTACGCGGCCGGCACCGCGAACAGCAGCGAGATCACCGTGACGCCCGCCGAGATCAGCACCGAGTTCCATGCGAACGCGAAGTAGTTGCTGCGTGCGAACACCTCGCGGAAGCTGTCGAGCGTCGGGATGAAGAACAGTGTCGACGCATACGCCTGCTGCTCCGTCTTGAACGCGGTGATCGCCATCCAGAAGATCGGGAAGAACAGCAGCAGCGCGATCAGCCACGCGAGCGTGCCGGGCAGCGCGCGCCGCACGAGGTCGAACACGGCCGGCACGCGCCGGCCTTCGAAGGTCAGGTCGCTCATTTCTCGTACTCTCCCTTCAGGTTGCGCGCGAGCATCCGCACGAGGAAGAACGACACGACGTTCGCGACCACGACGGCGATGATGCCGCCGGCGGACGCGAGGCCGACGTCGAACTGCTGCAGGCCGAGCGCATAGATCAGGTACGACAGGTTGGTCGTCGCGTCGCCGGGGCCGCCGCCGGTCGTCGTGTAGATCTCCGCGAAGATCGACAGTAGGAAGATCGTCTCCATCATCACGACCACGGCGATCGCGCGCTTCAGGTGCGGCAGCGTGATGTAGAAGAACATCGCGATCGGGCCGGCGCCGTCGATGCGCGCGGCTTCCTTCTGCTCCTGGTCGAGCGACTGGATCGCGGTGAACAGGATCAGGAACGCGAACGGCAGCCACTGCCACGCGACGATGATGATCACGGCGGTGAGCGGGTAATCGGCGAACCAGTCGATCGGCGTCATCCCGAGCGCGCGCATCGCGTTCGCGACGAGCCCGTAGACCGGGTGCAGGATCATGTTCTTCCAGATCAGCGCGGACACCGTCGGCATCACGAAGAACGGCGCGATCGCGAGCAGGCGCGCGACGCCCTGCCCGTAGAACTTGCGGTCGAACAGCACGGCCATCAGCACGCCGCCGACCACCGTGATCGCGAGCACCGCGCCGATCAGCACGAGCGTGTGCCAGATCGCGGGCAGGAACGACGGATCGGTCGCGAGGAAGCGATAGTTGTCGATGCCCGCGAAACCCTTCACGTCCGGGTTCAGCAGGTTGTAGCGCGAGAACGAATACCAGATCGTCATCGCGAGCGGAATCGACATCCACAGCAGCAGCACCGCGACGGACGGCGAGACGAGCCAGCTCGCACCGCCGCGCGCGCGGCGCGGCGCGCCGGGCGGCGACGACGCGTCGCCGACCGACGGCGCGTGAGCGTGGCTCAGGGGAAGACGCAGGTGACGCATGATCGGAGTCCCTCCGGTTGATGCGCGGGCGCGAAGGCCAGCCCGCCAGTCAGCTTCGACGACGCGCACCGTGCGCCACCGCGCACGGTGCGGGCCGCGTTACTTCTTGTAGCCGGCCTGCCGCACCGCGCGGTCGGCGGCGGCCTGCCCGGCGGCAAGCGCCTGGTCGACCGTCATCTGGCCGGCCACCGCACCGGCGATCGACTGGCCGACCACCGTGCCGAACGACTGGAATTCAGGAATCCCGACGTACTGCACGCCCGTGTACGGCACCTTCTTCAACGACGGATCGTTCGGGTCGGCCGTCTCGATCGCCTTCAGCACGAAGTCCGAGAACGGCGCGGCGGCCTTGTACTCGGGGCGCTGATAGGTCGACGTGCGCGTGCCCGGCGGCACCGACGCCCAGCCCTCGTCCTTGCCGACCATCTCGATGTACTGCTTCGACGTCGCCCACGCGATGAACTTGCGCGCGGCATCCTGCTGCTTCGACGTCTTCGGCACGGCCAGCGCCCATGCCCACAGCCAGTGCGAGCCCTTCGGCGTGGCGGCGACCGGCGCGGCCGCGAAGCCGATCTTGTCAGCCACCTGCGACTGCTGCTTGTTATAGAGCATCCCGGCCGCGACCGTCGCGTCGATCCACATCGCGCACTTGCCCGATGCGGTCAGGGTCAGGTTCTCGTTGAAGCCGTTCGAGCTCGCTCCCGGCGGGCCGTCTTTCTTCAGCAGGTTCACGTAGAACGTGATCGCCTTCTTCCACTCCGGCGACGTGAGCTGCGCATTCCAGTTCTCGTCGAACCAGCGCCCGCCGAACGTGTTCACGACCGTCGACACGTACGCCATGTTCTCGCCCCACCCGGCCTTGCCGCGCAGGCAGATCCCGTAGGTGCCCTTCGCCTTGTCGGTGAGCTTGTCCGCGAATTCGGCGATCTGGTCGTAGGTCGGCTGGTCGGGCATCTTCAGCCCCTTCGCCGCGAACAGGTCCTTGCGGTAGAACGTCATCGAGCTCTCGACGTAGAACGGCAGCGCGTACAGCTGGCCGTTGTACGACAGGCTGTCGCGCGCGGTCTTCACGATGTCGTTCAGGTCGTAGTCGGCGGGCAGGCCCGTCATCGGCGCGAGCCAGCCGCGCTTGCCCCACTGCGGCGCCTCGTAGGTGCCGATCGCCATCACGTCGAACTGGCCGCTGCCGGTCGTGATGTCGGTCGTCGCGCGCTGGCGCAGCACGTTCTCCTCGAGGATCACCCAGTTCAGCTTGATGTCCGGGTTTGCCTTCTCGAAGGCCGGCGACAGCTTCTTCAGCTCGATCATGTCGGGATTGTTCAGCGTCGCGATCGTCACCGTGCCGGCGGACGCGGCGCAGGCCGCCGTCGCGAGCGCGGCTCCGGCGAAGCCGCGTGCGGCGGCGTCGAGCATCTTTCGTTGCATGGCATGTCTCCTGTGTTTGTTCGAAGTGTCGTCGGTACTGCGTTGACTTCGCGGCCCGTCATGCCGGCCGCTGCATTCCGCACGCGCGCGCATAGTGCGCGATCACGTCGCGTATCCGGTGGCGCACCCAGGCGCGCGGCGCCTTCGCGAGCCCGCCCGCGCGGCAGGCCGCGTACACGTCCGGCAACCACTGCGCGACGAGCGTCTCCGGCACCGGCTGCCGCGCGAGGTTGTCGAACAGCTGCTCGACCGCGGCCGCGACGGCCGGCTGCAGCCAGTAGTAACGGATCCGGTCGCTATAGCTGAACTGGCGCGCGAGCCGCTGCTCGGTTTCGTCGCCGCGGTAGTACGGTGCCCAGTGCTCGGGCTGCGCGCGCATCGCGGCGTCGACGACGTCGCGCAACCGCGAGCGCTGCGCGGGCTCGCCGATCAGCGCATCCTCGATGAAGGTCAGCGCGAACAGCGCCTCGCGCAGCGCGAACGTCAGCGCGGGGCCGACCTTCAGTACCGCGAAGTGGTCGCGCACGAGCGCGGCGAGCGCGCCCTCGGTCTGGTAGTCGGTCGAATGTGCCTCGAACACGAGGCCCGGTGTCTGCAGGATACTCGCGCCGAGCGACGCGGCCTTCGCGCTGTCGTAGTCGAGCACGTGACGATCGTCGAAGTCGACGCCCGGCTGCGCGACGATCGCGACGACCCGCGTCCACGCATCGTCGAGCCCGGCCGCCGCGAACGCGCGGCGATGCGCATCGAGCGTCGCCGCGATGCTGTCGCTGCGCGTGACCGCGATCTGTGCGATCGCCGCATCGCTGTCGTTACCGCTCACTTCACCGCCCGGCGTCGGCACCTCGGTGCCGATCACGTAGACCGGCGCGATGCCGACGCGCGCCGCCGCGTCTTCCGCCGCGCGGCACAGTTCGGCCGCGCGCGCGGCGATCGTACGATCGTCGAGCCGACGCGGATCGTCCGCGCACGCCATGCTCGCGTCGAGGTGGATCTTTTCGAAGCCGGCTTCGACGTACGCGGCAACCATCGTGCCTGCCTCGCGCATCGCATCGGCCGCGCGGCGATGTCGCCACGGGTTCGGCCCGAGATGGTCGCCGCCAAGCACGAGCGCCGACGGTGCCAGCCCGCAACGCTGCGCGATCGCGTCGACATCGCGGCGGAAATCGGCAGGCGTCATGCCCGTATAGCCGCCGAGATGGTTCACCTGGTTGCAGGTCGCCTCGATCAGCAGCGGCGAACCGTCCGCGCGGGCCGCTTCGCACGCGGCCTCCAGCACGAGCCGGTGCGCGCTGCAGATCGAATAGATGCCGCGCTGCGCGTCCGCGCGGTTCGCGTCGAAGATCATCCGCAGCACGGCATCCGCGTGCGCGGGACGTGTACGTTCGGCGAAGGTCGTCAGGCCGGACATGCGATACCTCGTTCGGTCAGGAAGCGGTCGATCTCGGCCGCGGTGCTGTTGCCCTCCATCGGGCCGCGTCGCGTAACCGCGATCGCCCCGGCCGCGTTCGCGCGGCGCAGCGCGGCCTCGATCGGCACGCCGGCGACGAGGCTCGCGACCAGCGTGCCGCCGAAGCAGTCGCCGGCGCCGGTCGGGTCGACTTCGTCGACCTGAAACGCCGGCGCTTCCGCACGGTTCGCGCGGTCGAACGCGACGCTGCCTTGCGCGCCACGCTTCAGCACGACACGCTCGAGCAACGGATGCGTCGCGAGCAGCCCCGCGATCGCGCGCTCGGCCGGCTGCGGCCCGCAGAAGAACGGCAGGTCGGCTTCGCTCGGCAGGAACAGGTGGCACGCGGCGAGCATCGCGTCGAGCGCCGCGCGCATCGGGCGAAAGCTCAGCATTTCGGGCCGCACGTTCGGATCGAACGACACCTTCGCGCCGACGCGCGCGGCCTCGATCACGCCGCGCTGCACCGCCGCGATCGCCGATTCGCTCGTCAGCGACGAGCCCATCACGTGGAAGTAACGGCAGCCGTCGAACATCGCGGTATCGACATCGGACGCATCGATGCACGCGGCCGCACTGGTGGACAACGCGAACACGAAGCTGCGCGAACCGTCGTCGCGATATGCGACGAACGCGGTGCCGGTCGGGCGTGCGACGCGGCGGATCCGCGCGACGTCCACCCCATCGCGTTCGAGCCGCGCGACGATCGCGTCACCAAACGCGTCGCGGCCGACGCAGCCCGCATACGCGACGCGCGCGCCGAGCCGCGCGGCCTGGTCGGCGAAGATCGCCGGCGCGCCGCTCGGGAACGGCCCGGCGAACAGGCCCGGCGTATCGAAACCCTGGCCACGCTCGGCGGCGACGAATTCGGCGAGCAGTTCGCCGGCAACGACGATCTCGGCCATCAGGCGTGCCCTCCTCGTTCGACGGCGGCCACGACGCGCAGCAATGCTGCTGCATCGCAAGCCGGTCGGCAGGTGGCGCATGCGAGCGGCGCCACGTCAGCTCATCCAGTTACCGCCGTCGACGTTCAGCGTCTGGGCGGTGATGTAGTCGGCGTCGGACGACGCGAGAAACAGCGCGGCGCCCGTCAGGTCGCCCGGCACGCCCATGCGGCCGAGCGGCACGGCTTCGCCGACCAGCCGCTTCTTCTCGCCGAGCGGCCGGTTCTCGTAGCGCGCGAACAGCGCATCGACCTGCTCCCACATCGGCGTGTCGACGACGCCCGGCGCGATGCCGTTCACGTTGATCCGGTGCGGCGCGAGCGCGAGCGCGGCCGACTGCGTATAGCTGATCACCGCGGCCTTGGTCGCGCAGTAGTGCGAAACGAGTGCCTCGCCACGACGCCCGGCCTGCGACGACATGTTGACGATCTTGCCGCCGCGCCCCTGCTCGACCATCCGCTGCGCGACCGCCTGCATCAGGAAGAACAGCCCTTTCACGTTGACCGAGAATAGCCGGTCGAACACGTCCCACGATTCGTCGAGGATCGGCCGCATGTCGAACAGCGCCGCATTGTTGAACAGGATGTCGACACCGCCGAAGCGCTCGGCCGCCGTGGCGACGATGCGCTCGATGTCGTCGCGGCGCGTAACGTCCGCGGTGACGGCCACCGCGCGGCCGGGATGCGCCTCGATGAGCCGCGCGAGCGAGCCGCCTGCCGGCTTCACGTCGACGAGCACGCAGCGCGCGCCCTCGTCCAGATAACGTTGCGCGACCGCCTCGCCGATGCCGCTTGCGGCGCCCGTCAGGATCGCGACCTTGTCTTCCAGTCTCACTGGCTGTCTCCGGTTCGTTCTGCGTTACGACGGCTGCGAGGTGAGCGAACGCTCGCTAACCGATCAATTGCTCTGTTAGTGATCGAATGATCGGATACGCGATTCGCGCTGTCAAGGCGACGTGACGGCTTTCTATGACGCACTGCGGCACGATGGCGCGGCATGGCGGCCCGTCGCGCACGCCCGGCAAGGCGCGGCCCGCACGGTGCGGTGCGGCCGGATCGGCGATGAAGGGGATGGAGCGAGGACGGAAAGGGGAAATCGCGCTGCACGGCGCGGCGATACGTTATATCATCGCCGTACTTTGTTTCATCGCCCTGCCTCACGCCATGGCTACCTCCTCGTCCATTGACGCCCGGCTGTCCCGGGCCGACGCATTCGCCGCCGAGCACGGGCTCGCGTGGACGCCGCTGCGCCGTCAGGTCTACGAACGCGTGCTGGCCGCGCAGCGCCCGATCGGCGCGTACGACCTGCTCGCCGAACTCGAGCCGCAGCGCGGCCGCGTGCCGCCCACGACCGTCTATCGCGCGCTGGATTTCCTCGTCGAACACGGCTTCATCCACCGGATCGAATCGAAGAACGCGTTCTTCGCGTGCTGCGAGATCGGCGTGCCGCACGAAGGCCAGTTCCTGATCTGCGATTCGTGCGGCGACACCGTCGAGATTCCCGGCGGCGACCTCGCGAAGCAGTTGTCCGCGAGCGAGCCCGCGCACGGTTTCGAAGTCCACCACCAGGTCGTCGAGCTGAGCGGCCTGTGCGGGCACTGCAAGCACAAGCCCGTGCAACGCTGACACATCTCGCGCGGCGCCCGCGCCGCCCCTTCCAACGAGGAGTTTCATGTCCATTGCCCTGAAGCGCGCGCCGCGGCGTGCCCTGTCGCCTGTCCGCTGGCTCGCCACTGCTGTTGCCGCGCTGTCGCTCGCGGCGCCTGCGTTCGCGCAGGCCGCGACCGTCAACGTCGTCGCCGCCGAGAATTTCTACGGCGATGTCGCGTCGCAGATCGGCGGCAGCCATGTCGCGGTGACGAGCATCCTCAGCAATCCGGACCAGGATCCGCACCTGTTCGAAGCGAGCCCGAAAACGGCCCGCGCGCTCCAGCACGCGCAGGTCGTGATCTACAACGGCGCGAACTACGATCCGTGGATGAGCAAGCTGCTCGGCGCGTCGAAGCAGGCGAAGCGCGCGACGATCGTCGTCGCCGATCTGGTCGGCAAGAAGGCCGGCGACAACCCGCACCTGTGGTACGACCCGGCGACGATGCCGGCCGCCGCGCGCGCGATCGCGGCCGAGCTCGGCCGCGCCGACCCGGCGAACAAGGCCGAATACGACGCGAACCTGCAGAAGTTCGTCGCGTCGATGAAGCCCGTCGACGACAAGGTCGCCGCGCTGCGCGCGCAGTACAAGGGGCTGCCGGTCACGGCCACCGAGCCCGTGTTCGGCTACATGTCCGACGCGATCGGCCTCGACATGCGCAACCAGCGCTTCCAGCTCGCGACGATGAACGACACCGAGGCGAGCGCGCAGGATGTCGCCGCGTTCGAGAACGACCTGCGCAAGAAGCAGGTGCGCGTGCTGATCTACAACAGCCAGGCTGAAGAACCGATGACCAAGCGCATGCTGAAGATCGCGCGCGACGGCGGCGTGCCGACCGTCAGCGTCACCGAGACGCAGCCGGCCGGCAAGACCTTCCAGCAATGGATGGCCGGCCAGCTCGACGCGCTCTCGACCGCGCTGGCCGCCGGCAAGAAATAAACAACCGTAACGAAATGACCGCAACTCCTCACGCACTCGCCGTCGATCGCGTCACGCTCGAACTGGGCGGACGCACGATCCTGCGCGACGTCAGCTTCTCGATCGAACCCGGCGAATTCGTCGGCGTGCTCGGGCCGAACGGTGCGGGCAAGACCACGCTGATGCGCGCGGTGCTCGGCCTCGTGCCCGTGTCGGCCGGCACGCTGTCCGTCGGCGGCGTGCCGGTCGTGCGCGGCAATCCGTCGATCGGCTACATGCCGCAGATCAGGAGCGGCCTCGCGAACCGCCGGATGCGCGGCTACGACTTCGTCGCGATGGCCGCCGACGGCCATCGCTGGGGGCTGCCGCACACGAATGCGACGACGCGCCGCGACGTCGACCGCGTGCTCGATCTCGTCGGCGGCCCGACGCTCGCGCGCCGGCCGCTGTCGGAACTGTCCGGCGGCGAGCGGCAGCGCCTGCTGCTCGCGCAGTGCCTGCTCGGCAGCCCGAAGCTGTTGCTGCTCGACGAGCCGCTGATCAGCCTCGACCCGAACCACCAGCGCGGCGTCGTCGAACTCGTGCGCAACGTGCAGCGCGAGCTCGGCATCACCGTGCTGTTCTCCGCGCACGAACTGAATCCGCTGCTGAACGCGCTCGACCGCGTGCTGTATCTCGGCAACGGCGTCGCGGCGCTCGGCACCGTCGACGAGGTGATCACGAAGCCCGTGCTGTCGCGGCTCTACGGGTCGCCGATCGACGTGATGCGCGTGAACGGCAAGATCTTCGTGATGTCGGGCGACGTCGAGATCGAGAAGCACGACCACGAACACGAGGACGACGACGGTCACTCGCACGGCGGTGGCGGCGGCCACGGCCATCACCACCACGGACACGCTCATCCCGGGCAATCGCAAGATGTTTGAATACGACTTCATGATCAACGCCTTCGCGGCGTCGGGGATCGTCGCGGTGCTCGCGGGCATCGTCGGCTACTTCCTGGTGCTGCGCGGGCAGACCTTCGCCGGCCATGCGCTGTCGCACGTCGGCTTCACCGGCGCGACGGGCGCGGTGCTGCTCGGCATCTCGCCGATCTGGGGGATGGTCGGCTTCACGCTCGCGGCCGGGATCGGGATGGGCGCGCTCGGCGAAAAGCTCGCGGGCCGCGACGTCGCAATCGGCGTGATCCTGTCGGGCGCGCTCGGCTTCGGCCTGCTGTTCCTGCACTTCTACACGTCGTTCGCAACGCAGGTCACCGCGCTGCTGTTCGGCAACGTGCTCGCGGTCAGCCACGACACGCTCGCGGTGCTCGCCGGCATCGGCGCGGTGAGCCTGCTCGCGCTCGCGCTGATCGCGCGGCCGCTGCTGTTCGCGTCGCTGCAGCCCGAACTGGCCGAAGCCAAGGGCGTGTCGCTGCGCACCGTGTCGATGCTGTTCCTCGCGGTATGCGCGCTCGCAGTGGCCGCTGCAACGCAGATCGTCGGCGTGCTGCTGGTATTCACGCTGCTGGTCGGGCCGGCTGCCGCCGCGCAGAACGTGACGACGCGGCTGTCGACCGGCGTGCTGCTCGCCGCGCTGTTCGCGCTGTTCGAAGCGTGGCTCGGCATCGTGCTCGCGTATCACACCGACTGGCCGACGAGCTTCTGGATCACCGCGCTGTCGGCGCTCGTGTACGGCGCGAGCCTGTTGCGGCGCCACTGATCGCCGCTTGTCGGAAATAAAAACGCCGGCGTGCCCGAGGGCAGCGCCGGCGTTTTTTCATGCGCGCGCGATCGCGCGGCGTGCCGTGTGCGTTACCGGCTTCCCTGCCCGCTCATCGTGCGAGCACGCGCGCGTGATGCGCGATGTGATCGGCGATGAACGTCGAGATGAAGTAATACCCGTGGTCGTAGCCTGCATGACGACGCAGCGTCAGCGGCTGGCCGGCCTTCTCGCACGCGGCTTCGAACACGTCGGGGTTGAGCTGGTTCGCGAGGAACTGATCGGCGAGACCCTGATCGACGAGGATGCCGTCCGCGAACTTCGGCGCATCGGCGCGCGCGACGAGCTCGCTCGCGTCGTGTGCCTTCCACGCTTCGCGATCGGCGCCGAGATAGCCCGAGAACGCCTTCTCGCCCCACGGGCAGCGCATCGGCGCGGCGATCGGCGCGAACGCCGACACCGACCGGTACAGGCCCGGATGGCGCAGCGCGAGCGTCAGTGCGCCGTGCCCGCCCATCGAGTGCCCGAAGATCCCGAGCCGCGCGGCGTCGATCGGCAATTCGGCCGCGACGAGTTCGCGCAGCTCGCCCGTCACGTACGACTCCATCCGGTAATGCGCGGACCACGGCGCTTCGGTCGCATCGACATAGAAGCCCGCGCCGACACCGAAGTCCCACGCATCGGTCTCGCCCGGCACGCCCGCGCCGCGCGGGCTCGTGTCGGGCATCACGAGCGCGAGGCCGTGCTGCGCCGCGTATTGCTGCGCGCCAGCCTTGATCGCGAACGTCTCGTCGGTGCAGGTGAGCCCCGCGAGATAGAACAGCGCCGGCACGCGGCCGTGCGCCGCCTGCGGCGGCAGGTACACCGAGAACTTCATCGGCAGGCCGATGGCCGCCGAATCGTGACGGTAGAAACGCTGCTCGCCGCCGTGGCACGCATGCGAGGAAACGAGTTCGAGCATCGCGGTGCGCTCCCGGTCAGTACAGCACGACCGAGCGGATCGACTCGCCGGCCTTCATCAGGTCGAAGCCTTCGTTGATCCGCTCGAGCGGCAGCGTGTGCGTGATCAGGTCGTCGATGTTGATCTTGCCTTCCATGTACCAGTCGACGATCTTCGGCACGTCGGTGCGGCCGCGTGCGCCGCCGAACGCCGAGCCCTTCCACTCGCGACCCGTCACGAGCTGGAACGGACGCGTGCTGATTTCCTCGCCGGCTGCCGCCACGCCGATGATGAACGACTGGCCCCAGCCCTTGTGCGTGCACTCGAGCGCCTGGCGCATCAGCTTCACGTTGCCCACGCATTCGAACGAGTAGTCGGCGCCGCCATCGGTCAGCTGCACGATGTGATCGACCACGTTCTCGACTTCGTTCGGGTTGATGAAGTGCGTCATCCCGAACTTCTTCGCGAGCTCGACGCGCTTCGGGTTGATGTCGACGCCGATGATCTTGTCCGCGCCGACCATCTTCGCGCCCTGGATCACGTTCAGGCCGATGCCGCCGAGGCCGAACACGACGACGTTCGCGCCCGCCTCGACCTTCGCCGAGTACACGACCGCGCCGACGCCCGTCGTCACGCCGCAGCCGATGTAGCAGATCTTGTCGAACGGCGCGTCCTCACGCACCTTCGCGACCGCGATTTCCGGCACGACGATGTAGTTCGAGAACGTCGACGTGCCCATGTAGTGGAACAGCGGCTTGCCGTCGAGCGAGAAGCGCGACGTTGCGTCGGGCATCAGCCCCTTGCCCTGCGTCGCGCGAATCTTCTGGCACAGGTTGGTCTTGCGCGACAGGCAGAACTTGCACTCGCGACATTCGGGCGTGTAGAGCGGAATCACGTGGTCGCCCTTGCGCAGGGTGCCGACGCCGGGGCCGACGTCGACCACGACGCCCGCGCCTTCATGGCCGAGGATCGCCGGGAAGATCCCTTCCGGATCCGCACCCGACAGCGTGTAGTAATCGGTGTGACAGATGCCCGTCGCCTTCACCTCGATCAGCACTTCACCTGCACGCGGCCCTTCCAGATCGACTTCCTCGATCGTCAGCGGCGCGCCCGCCTTCCATGCAATCGCTGCTTTCGTCTTCATCGTGTGACTCCTGTCTGTGTGTGAGGTCGGCCCGGGTTCGCGCGTCAGCGCTCATGTCGACCGGCGTGGTGCTCGAGCACGAGCGGCCGGCTTCATGCTTCGCACCGGGTTCCATGCAAAGCTGTCGAAGCCGTGCCGCGCGTCGATCGCGCGCAGCACGGCGAAAGAATCTCGTGCTCGCCATGATGGCCGGTCCCGCCGCGCATCGCGTGCGGGAAACGGTCGCCGGCTTGCCACGATGCGTCATCGCTGACGCAAAAGAACAAGTGTTCGAGTTTAAACGCCCGTCGTGAACCATGCATCCGTTCGCGCATACAGATCGACGAAGCGCGCGTGGCGTGCAGCCAGCAAGCGATCGTCGCGCGGCGCGGCAACCGGCGACGCGGCCGGCGCCAGCGCGTGCAGCGCGTCTTCCCGCCAGTGCCCGATCGCGACGCCCGCGAGCAGCGCGGCGCCGCGCGTCGCGGCGTTCGGGCAGTCGATCGCGTGGAGCGACGCGCCCAGTGCGTCGGCCAGCAACTGGCGCCAGCGCGGATCGACCGAGCCGCCGCCCGCAAGACGCAGCGTCGTCACCGGATCGCTGCGATCGGCGTCGCGGATCGCATCGAGCCCGGCGCGCAACGCGAACGCGACACCTTCGAACGCGGCGCGCATCATCGCGCCGCGCGTGTCGCCGAGCCCGAGGCCGAGCCAGCCGCCACGCGCATCGGGATTCATCCACGGCGAACGCTCGCCCGTCAGGTACGGCAGGAAGCACAGGCGTTCCGACGCGGCCTGGGCAAACGCATCGTCATACGCATCGGCCCACTGCGGGTAGCCGAGCCAGCCGCGCACGGCTTCGAGCGCGAGCCCGACGTTCTGCATCGCGGCCATCGTGTAATAGCCGCCGCCGGCCGCCGCGCGATAGCGATGCAGCCCGCGTCGCGCGGGCGGCAGCGCATCCGCGAGCACGACGATCTGGCCGCCGCTGCCGGTCGTCAGCAGCGCATCGCCGGCGGTGGCAAGCCCGCTGCCGAGCGCCGCGCAGGCGGTGTCGGCCGCGCCGGTCGCCAGCGGCACGCCGGCCGGCAGGCCGAGTGCCGCGGCAGCCGGTGCGCCGAGCATGCCGCAGCGCGCGGTCGACGGATGGACCGGCGCGAACCGGTCCGCCGGCAAGCCGAGCGCGTCGATCAGCGCGAGATCCCATGCACCGTCGGGCGTCGCGAGCGCGGTCGCGCACGCATCGCTCGGATCGGCCGCAACGTCGCCGCCCAGCGCGATGCGCAACCAGTCCTTCGGCTGCACGGCCCAGCGGGCGGCGCGCAGCGCATCGGGTTCGTGCGCGGCCAGCCAGCGCAACAGCGGGCCGGCCATGCCGGGTGCGACGGGATTCGGTGCGACGGGCAATCCGGCATCGGGCCAGCTGGCCGCATCCGCTTCGCGCACCGCGCGCGTGTCGGGCCACAGCAGCGCGGGCCGCACCGGTTGCCCGGCCGCATCGATCAGCACGACGCCATGCATCTGCCCCGAGAACCCGATCGCCGCCACCTGCGCGCGCTCGTCGGCCGGCAGCCGCGCGGCCGCGCGCACGAGCGCCTGCCACCACGTATCGGGCGCGATCTCGGCCCAGCCGGGCTGCGGCGACGACAGCGCATAAGGTTCGCTCGCGACCGCGCGCTCGACACCGTCGGCATCGAGCGTGACGAGTTTGACGGAGCCGGTGCCGAGGTCGATTCCGAGCAGGCGCATGACGTGTGGGCGAATTCGAATGAACGGATGTCGATGATAACGGGATCGCGATGCGCGCCCCGTTTTTTGCCGTCGTCGAAGCCGGTCGAAAGTGCGGTCGCCGGCCGGGTTCCACCCGGCTGCACCTTGCGGGCAAAAGCGGCCGTTCGCGGGTTAACCCGGCACGATTTTTCCCAGGCACTTTTTGCCACTATGCCGCCCACCCGATACACACCATAAGGCGACCTATATTTGACATGGGGGCCCGCGCTATTTTGAAGGGCTATAAAACCGGGAAACCTCACTCCTGCGGCAGTTTCCCGATGATCGACACCCTGCTCCATGCCGAATTGGCATATCGAACCAGCAAAGAACGGAATAGAACCCAGCACTCTTGTTGCATGGATTCATTCCGAATAATTTCGTATCACCCCGAAAACAAGATCATGGAGTGAGACAGATGCAATCGAACACGGTCCATCCGTGCGATGAGGTGCTGCCGACCGGCAAGCTGGTAACGCTTGGCCTGCAACACGTCCTCGTCATGTACGCCGGCGCTGTCGCCGTGCCGCTTATCGTCGGCGGCGCGCTCAAGCTGCCGAAAGACCAGATCGCGTTCCTGATCAGCGCCGATCTGTTTTCGTGCGGCATCGCCACGCTGATCCAGACGCTCGGCCTGTGGATCTTCGGGATCCGCCTGCCCGTCATCATGGGCTGCACGTTCGCGGCCGTCGGCCCGATGATCGCGATCGGCACCAACCCCGGCCTCGGCATCCTCGACATCTTCGGCTCGACCATCGCGGCCGGCATCATCGGCATCGTGCTCGCGCCGATGATCGGCAAGCTGTTGCGGTTCTTCCCGCCAGTCGTCGTCGGCACCGTGATCGCCGTGATCGGGTTGTCGCTGATGGAAGTGGGCATCAACTGGGCGGCCGGCGGCGTCGGCAACCCCGAATACGGCAGCCCCGTCTATCTCGGCCTGTCGCTGCTCGTGCTCACGCTGATCCTGCTGATCAACAAGTACGGCCGCGGCTTCCTCGCGAACATCTCGGTGCTGCTGGGCATCGTCGCCGGCTTCGCGATCGCCTTCGCGATCGGCCGCGTGAACACCGACGGCGTGGCGCACGCGCCGTGGGTCGGCTTCGTGATGCCGTTCCACTTCGGCCTGCCGCACTTCGACCCGCTGTCGATCGCAACGATGGTCACGGTGATGTTCGTCACGTTCATCGAATCGACCGGCATGTTCCTCGCGGTCGGCGACATGGTCGATCGTCCGGTCAACCAGGAGCGCCTGGTGCGCGGCCTGCGCGTCGACGGCCTCGGCACGCTGATCGGCGGCATCTTCAACTCGTTCCCGCATACGTCGTTCTCGCAGAACGTCGGCCTGATCGGCGTGACGGGCGTGAAGAGCCGTTTCGTGTGCGCCACCGGCGGCGTGATCCTCGTGCTGCTCGGCCTGTTCCCGAAGATGGCGCAGGTCGTCGCGTCGGTGCCGCCGTTCGTGCTCGGCGGCGCAGGCATCGTGATGTTCGGGATGGTCGCGGCGAACGGCATCAAGGTGCTGTCGAAGGTCGACTTCGTGAACAACACGCACAACCTGTTCATCGTCGCCGTGAGCGTCGGCATGGGTCTCGTGCCGGTCGTGTCGCCGCACTTCTTCTCGAAGCTGCCGCCGGCACTCGCCCCGATCCTGCACAGCGGCATCCTGCTGGCATCGGCGACGGCCGTGATCCTGAACATCGTGTTCAACGGCGTCAAAGGCGAAAAGGACGCGCGCTGCGACATTCGCCGCACCGGACACGACTTCGACGGCCGCCCGGCCGACGTGCATCACTGATCGCCACGCGCCGGACGACGGCGCGAAGCGGTAACGAAAAACGCCACGGCATGCCGTGGCGTTTTGCTTTGGGGTGCGGACGACGCTCGGCGATCGGACGGTCCGCCATCGCGCTTGAAGGGGTGCCGCCGACGGCGCGGCACCGGATGCCGGATGGTCGCGTGGCGCGACGTGCCCGACGCAACGGGCGGCACCGGCGTTCGATGCACGCGTCGCCACCCCGCCCGTGTTTGCCCCTCATGACTCGAGCGCACAAAAGAAAACGCCACGGATTTTCATCCGTGGCGTTTTCGTTTCCGCATACAGCCGGTTCGAAGAACAGGCGCGGTACACCACCGCGCCTGCCCTTCCTTGCGCTTGCTTACCCGTTCGTCGCCGCCGCCGACGCAGGCGCCGGAGCGGCCGCCTTGTCGTAGTCGACCGGTGCATCCGGCGCGCGCGGCGTCTCGCCGGCCCGCTCGATCCACCCACCGCCCAGCGCACGGTACAGGGTGACCAGGTTCGTCCAGCGTGCCAGACGCGCATTGATCAGCGACTGCTGCGCGGTGTACAGGTCCGTCTGCGCGGTCAGCACCGACAGGTAGCTGTCGACACCGTTCTTGTAACGCAGGTCCGACAGATCGAAACGTCGCTGCTGCGCGTGCTCGTTGCGCTCCAGCGCCGCGATCTGCTGGTCGTACGTGCCGCGTGCGGCCAGCCCGTCCGCCACGTCGCGGAACGCCGACTGGATCGCCTTCTCGTAGTTCGCGATCTCGATGCGCTTCTGCACGTGCGCAAGATCGAGGTTCGCGATGTTCGCGCCGCCCTCGAAGATCGGCAGCGCGATGTTCGGCGCGAACGACCAGGCCGCCGTGCCAGCCTTGAACAGACCGCCCAGCGTCGGGCTCGCCGTGCCGAACGCGGCCGTCAACGAGATCTTCGGGAAGAACGCCGCGCGTGCCGCGCCAATGTTCGCGTTCGCCGCCAGCAGCGACTGCTCGGCCTGCATCACGTCGGGGCGACGCGTCAGCAGGTCGGACGGCAGGCCAGCCGGCACGTCCGTCAGCAGGTTCTGCGCGTCGAGCGGCATGCCCGCCGGCAGATCGTCCGGCAGCGGCTCACCGATCAGCAGCACCAGGTAGTTCAGCGCCTGAGCACGCGCACGCGCCTGCGCCTGCTGGTTCGCCAGCGCCTGCTCGACCACCGTCTGCGCCTGACGCAGCTCGAGCTCGGAGCCCGTGCCGTTGTCGAACTGCAGCTTCGTCAGGTCGTACGACGCCTGCGCCGTCTTCAGCGTGTCCTCCGTGACCTTCAGCAGATCGTCGGTCGACAGCAGCGTCAGGTATTGATCGGCCACCTGCGACACCAGCGAGATCTCCGACGCCTGCCGCGCATACGCGGTCGCCAGATACTGCGCGAGCGCCTGGTCCTTCAGGCTCTGCACGCGGCCGAACAGGTCGAGTTCCCACGACGCCGACAGGCCGACGTTGTAGGTCGTCGTGATGTTCCGGCCCGGCGCCACCGACAGCGCATTCGGCAGGCGCTGACGGTTACCGGTACCCGTCGCATCGAGCGTCGGGAACAGGCCCGCGCGCGTGATCTGGTACTGCGCACGCGCCGCCTCGATGTTCAGCACCGACACGCGAAGGTCGCGGTTGTTTTTCAGCGCGATCTCGATCAGCCGCTGCAGGCGCGGATCGACGAAGAACTCGCGCCAGCCGATGGCGGTCGCCGCCTGGCCGTTCGCGCTGCGCGCGCCGGCCGCACCCGGCTGCGTCGCGTAGACGCCGCCGGCCGGGTACGCCTGCGCGACGGGTGCATCGGGCCGCTTGTAATGCGGCGCCATCGTGCAGCCCGTGGCGAAGAGCGCGGCGGCCAGTGCGACCGCGGTTGCAGTCAAAGCGTGTTTTTGCATCATCACTGTCCCTTGTTGCCTTCGTCGCCGTTGCCCGGCTTCTCTTCGTGGTGCGAGTGCTCCTGAGCCAGGCGCAGCGCCTCGTCGACGTCTTCCTTCTCGCCGCTGAAGATCGCGCGGATCTTCACGAAGAACATCGGGATCATGAAGATCGCGAGGAACGTCGCCGTGATCATCCCGCCGATCACGCCCGTACCGATCGCGTGCTGGCTGGCCGAACCCGCGCCATTGCTGATCGCGAGCGGCATCACGCCGAGAATGAACGCGAGCGACGTCATCAGAATCGGACGCAGCCGCAGGCGCGCTGCTTCCAGCGCGGCCTCGATCGGCCCCATCTTCTCCGTCATCTGCAGTTCGCGCGCGAACTCCACGATCAGAATCGCGTTCTTCGCGGACAAGCCCACGGTGGTCAGCAGGCCGACCTGGAAGAACACGTCGTTCTCGAGGCCGCGCATCGTTGCCGCCAGCAGTGCACCGATCACGCCGAGCGGCACCACCATGATCACCGAGAACGGGATCGACCAGCTTTCATACAGCGCCGCGAGACACAGGAACACGACGAGGATCGAGATCGCGTACAGGATCGGCGCCTGCGAGCCGGACTGGATTTCCTGGAACGACAGGCCGGTCCACGAATAGCCGATACCGACCGGCAGCTTCTTCGCGAGCCCTTCCATCGCGGCCATCGCCTGACCGGTCGACTTGCCCGGTGCAGCCTGACCCTGGATTTCCATCGCCGACACACCGTTGTAGCGCTCGAGCTTCGGCGAACCGTACGTCCAGTGACCGGTCGCGAACGAACTGAACGGCACCATCCCGCCCGACCCGTTGCGCACGTACCAGATGTTCAGGTCTTCCGGCGTCATCCGGAACGGTGCGTCTGCCTGCACGTAGACCTTCTTGATCCGGCCGTCGGTATCCAGGAAGTTGTTCACGTACTTCGACGCCCATGCGATCGAGAACGTCTGGTCGATCGCATCCGCCGTCACGCCGAGCGCGTTCGCCTTCTCGCGATCGATGTCGACCTTGTACTGCGGCGTATCGTTCAGGCCGTTCGGACGCACACCCTGCAGCGTCGGATCCTTCGAGGCCATCCCGAGCAGCTGGTTACGCGCGGCCATCAGTGCATCGTGGCCGAGACCCGCGTTGTCCGTCAGCTCGAAGTCGAAGCCGGCAGCCGTACCGAGTTCAGGAATCGACGGCGGGTTGAACGGGATCACGATCGCGTCCTTGTAGCCCGCGTAGCGCCCGAACATCCGGCCGATCAGCGCCTGCACCTTCTGGTTCGCATGCTGACGCTGCGAGTAGTCCTTCAGGCGCACGAACACGAGACCGGAGTTCTGGCCGCGGCCCGCGAAGCTGAAGCCGTTGACCGTGAACGCCGATTCGACGATTTCCTTCTCGTCCTTCAGCAGGTAGTCGGAAATGTTCGCGAGCGTCTTCGCGGTCGTTTCCTGCGTCGAGCCCGACGGCGTCTGCACGATCACGAACATCAGGCCCTGGTCTTCATCCGGCAGGAACGACTTCGGCAGGCGCACGAACAGCAGGCCGACCGCGACGATCACGACCAGGTAGATGATGAGCCAGCGGCCCGACCGCTTGATCACGTGGTGCACGCCGACGTGGTACTTGTCGCGGCTGTTGTTGAACGTGCGGTTGAACCAGCCGAAGAAGCCCTTCTTCTCTTCGTGATGCCCTTGCGGGATCGGCTTGAGGATCGTCGCGCACAGTGCCGGCGTCAGAATCAACGCGACGAGCACCGACAGCACCATCGCCGACACGATCGTCAGCGAGAACTGACGATAGATCGCGCCGACCGACCCGCCGGAGAACGCCACCGGCACGAACACCGCCGACAGCACGAGCGCCACGCCGACGAGTGCGCCGGTGATCTGGCCCATCGCCTTGCGGGTCGCCTCCTTCGGTGACAGGCCCTCTTCCGCCATCACCCGCTCGACGTTCTCCACCACCACGATCGCATCGTCGACCAGCAGGCCGATCGCGAGCACGAGGCCGAACATCGACAGCGTGTTGATCGAGAAGCCCACCATCGACATGATCGCGAACGTACCGAGCAACACGACCGGCACCGCGATCGTCGGGATGATCGTCGCCCGCAGGTTCTGCAGGAACAGATACATCACGAGGAACACCAGCACGATGCCTTCGAGCAGCGTCTTGACCACTTCCTCGATCGACAGCTTCACGAACGGCGTCGTGTCGTACGGGTACTTCACGACGAGGCCGTGCGGGAAGAACGGTGCCAGTTCGTCGATCTTCGCGCGCACGGCCTTCGCGGTTGCGAGCGCGTTCGCGTTGGTGGCGAGCTGGATACCGAGTGCCGCGGTCGGCTGACCGTTGTACTTCGTGTCGAAGTTGTAGTTTTCGCCGCCGAGTTCGATCTTCGCGACATCCTTCAGGCGAACCTGCGAGCCGTCCTGGTTGACCTTCAGCAGGATGTTGCCGAACTGCTCGGGCGTCTGCAGCAGCGTCGATTCGGTGATCGTCGCCTGCAGCATGGTGCCCGGCGTGGCCGGCGTGCCGCCGATCTGGCCGCCTGCGATCTGCACGTTCTGTGCGGCGATCGCGGTCGACACGTCGACCGGCGTGAGGCCGTAGTTCGTCAGGCGGTTCGAATCGAGCCAGACCCGCATCGCGTACTGCGAGCCGAACAGCGTGACGGTACCGACGCCGTTCAACCGGCTGATCGGATCCTTCACGTGCGACGCCACGAAGTTCGCGAGGTCGTACTTGTTCATGCTGCCGTCTTCGGAGTTGAAGGCGAGCACCAGCAAGAAGCTGCTGCTCGACTTCGTCACCGAAAGACCGAGCTGCTGCACGACCTGCGGCAGAATCGGCGTCGCGAGCGACAGCTTGTTCTGCACCTGAACCTGCGCGATGTCGGCGTTGGTACCCGGCGCGAAGGTCAGCGTGATCGTCGCGTTGCCCGAGTCATCGCTGGTCGACGACATGTACAGGAAGTTGTCGAGACCGCTCATCTGCTGCTCGATCACCTGCGTCACCGTGTCTTCCACCGTCTTCGCGGAAGCGCCCGGGTAGTTCGCGGTGATCTGGATCGATGGCGGCGCGATCGTCGGATACTGCGAGATCGGCAGCGTGAAGATCGCCGCAACCCCGGCCAGCATCAGGATGATGGCGATCACCCACGCGAAGATCGGGCGATCGATAAAAAACTTTGCCATGAAACAGGCTCCCTGTTATTGCGCGCTCGAAGCAGCGGCAGCACTCGCCGGCGCAGCGCCCGATGCGGCAGCACCGGAAGCGGCAGCGGCGCCGGAACCGGCGGCAGCCGGCGCGGCGGTGGCGGCAGCCGCACCCGGTGCGGCATCGGCCGCCGGGGTGAGCTGCGCGGGGACCGTCTTCACGGTCGCACCCGGGCGCACCTTGTCGACGCCCTGCACGATCACGTGATCGCCCGCTTCCAGACCGCCTTCGACGATCCAGTTCGCGCCTTGCATGCCCGTCGTCTTCAGCGGGCGCGGCTCGACCTTGTTGCCGGCGTTCACCACCATCGCGATCGCCTGGCCCTTCTGGTCATGCGTGACGCCGATCTGCGGCACCAGGAACGCGTTCTCGTTCACGCCTTCCTCGATCCGTGCACGCACGAACATCCCCGGCAGCAACACGCGGCCCGGGTTCGGGAACACCGCGCGGATCGTCACCGAACCGGTGGTCTGGTCGACCGTCACGTCCGAGAACTGCAGCTTGCCCGGCTCCGAATAGGTCTTGCCGTCCTCCAGGATCAGCGACACCTTCGCGGCGCCCGGGCCGCTCGTCTTCAGGCGGCCGCTCTGCACGTCCTGGCGCAGCTTCAGGCCTTCGAGGCTCGATTGCGTGAGGTCGACATACACCGGGTCGAGCTGCTGGACCGTCGACATCAGCGTCGCCTGGCTTGCCTGCACGTACGCGCCCGGCGTCACCTGCGAGATGCCGACGCGGCCGGTGATCGGCGACACGACATCGGTGTAGCCAAGGTTGATCTGCGCGGTATCGACCGCTGCCTTGCCGGCCGCGACGTCCGCCGCGGCCTGGCCTTGCGTGGCCACCGCGTTGTCGTAGTCCTGCTTGCTGACCGCGTTCGCGGCCACCAGCACCTTGTAGCGCGCGACCAGCGCGTTCTGCGTGACGAGGTTCGCCTGCGCCTTCGCGAGCGTCGCCTTCGCGCTGTTCAGCGCGGCGACGTACGGCGCCGGGTCGATCTTGTAGAGGCGCTGACCGGCCTTGACGTCGGTGCCTTCGGTGAATTCACGGCGCAGCACGATGCCGTCGACCCGTGCGCGGACCTGCGCGACGAGGAACGCACTGGTGCGGCCCGGCAGGTCGGTGAAGACCGGTACGGTTTGCGGCTGGACGGTGACGACGCCAACTTCCGGCGTTTGCGGCGGCGGTGCCGATTCTTTCTTCCCGCACGCGGCCAGGAAAACGGCGGCCGTCGCGACAGTGATTAAGCGGTATGGAACCCGTTCGACGCGCATGGAGCGACCTCTGTGTATAACCAATGGAATAAGTGCCGCACCCGACCGGAGCGAGCGCGACACGGATGCGCCTCACGGCGCAGATCGAACACCTGAAATACTGGACTGCTAGATACAGCAAGCGGCACGAAACCTCCGTGCCGACAGGTTGCCCCGCACTGCGGACTGGTACTTTGGCGGGAATCAGCAGAGTGGGATATTAACTGATTGCCACTTGGGTCATTCGATCGTAGGGTGGTATTGTATATACATTCATGAATGTATGTAAAAAGCCCGTTTATGCCCCGCCTGCTGTCCAGTCTTACGGATTATTACCAACCGCAAGCATAGCCAGTCTATATGACTGCGCCGAGGGTTGCAGACCCTATATTCACCTACGATCGATCCAATCAGGCCTGCACATGGTCAGACGTACCAAGGAGGAGGCGCTCGAGACGCGCAATCGCATTCTCAACGCCGCCGAACACGTGTTCTTCGAGAAGGGCGTGTCGCACACGTCGCTCGCGGACATCGCCCAGCACGCCGGCGTGACGCGCGGCGCAATCTACTGGCATTTCGCGAACAAGAGCGAACTGTTCGACGCGATGTTCGACCGCGTGTTTCTGCCGATCGACGAACTGAAGCGGATGCCGCTCGACGCGCCGGGCGGCAATCCGCTGGAGAAGATCCGCCAGATCCTGATCTGGTGCCTGCTCGGCGTGCAGCGCGACGCGCAGTTGCGCCGCGTGTTCAGCATCCTGTTCATGAAGTGCGAGTACGTCGCGGACCTGGAGCCGCTGCTGCAGCGCAACCGCGCGGGGATGAGCGAGGCGCTGCACGCGATCGACGCCGATCTCGCGGCGGCCGTGCGGCTCAAGCTGCTGCCCGAGCGCCTCGATACGTGGCGTGCGACGCTGATGCTGCACACGCTCGTCAGCGGTTTCGTGCGCGACACGCTGATGCTGCCCGACGAGATCGATGGCGAGCGGCATGCGGAAAAGCTCGTCGACGGCTGTTTCGACATGCTGCGCTACAGCCCGGCGATGCTGAAGGACGACGACTGACCGCGCGACGCGCGTTCGCCCGCGGCTCTCGTTTCATCGGGCGGCGCGGCAACCTCGCCAACGCGCCGCCCCCTCCTCCTCCCCGTCCGGTTCAGGCCGCCTTCGCGCGCTGCGCGCGAGCCCGCCGGTTCGACGCGGCGACCGAATCGTGCTTCGGCATCGGTACGCCGGCCAGTCCCGCGATCCACGCATCGGTCGACATCACAGCCGCGAAATTCGACTGGAACACCACCCCGTACGCGCGGTGAATCTCCTCGGCGCTCGCCGCGCCCGCTTCGTTCTCGTACGGCAGCGCGCCCGTCGCGTCATCGAGGTACTCGACATTCAGCCCCGCGTGCGCCGCGTGATAGACCGTCGCCGCATTGCAGTTGTGCGTCATGTAGCCGGCCACCGCGAGCGTGTCGATCCCGTTCGCCTCGAGCCACTCGGCAAGGTCGGTCCCGGCAAACGAGCTGGCCTGCGTCTTCTCGATCAGGTGCGCGTACGGCCGGCCGGCGACCACCGCGTGCAGTGCAACACCGTCGGAGCCGGGCGCGAAGATCGGCGCACCGGCCGGCGCGACGTGCTGGACGACGATCACCGGCACGCCGGCCGCATGCGCGGCATCGATCGCACGGCCGATGTTCGCGAGCGACACGTCGAGCGGCGGGTATTCGATCGGCAGGTTGCCCGTCACGTACTCGTTCTGGACGTCGATCACGATCAGCGCGCGGCGGGTAGCCGGGCGGGAAACGGAATGGGCAGCGGAATGCGGGACGGCGTTCGACATGGCGGGCTCCTGGTCCGGGGCGCAGCCCCGTCCCGGAACGGGACGGCCAGCGGCGCGATGCGATGCATTGTCGGCGCGCATCGCTCGCGCGGACAGTGGCCCGATAGCCATTCTTCGATAGAATCGGGCCATCGCCATTCGGGAGCTCGCCATGACCGCCGCCTCGTCCACCCGGCCCGCCCCGCCGGTTCCGACCGTCGTTGCCGTGATCGCGTACGACGGCATCAGCCCGTTCCACCTGTCGGTGCCGTCCGTCGTGTTCGGCAAGGAACGCGATGCGGCCGCGTCGCCCGCATTCGAGTTCCGTGTCTGCTCGGCCGAACGCGGCCCGCTGTCGACGACCGGCGGCTTCACGATCACCGCGCCATACGGGCTCGACGGGCTCGACGACGCGGACATCGTCATCGTGCCCGCGTGGCGCGATCCGGACGAAGCGCCGCCCGACGTGCTGGTCGACGCGGTCCGCGCGGTCGCCGCGCGTGGCGCGCAGCTCGTCGGGCTGTGCCTCGGCGCCTACGTGCTCGCCGCGGCCGGCCTGCTCGACGGCCGCCCGGCCACCACGCACTGGGCATGGGCCGACGACTTCGCGCAACGCTTTCCACGCGTGAAGCTCGATCCGGACGTGCTGTACGTGGACGACGGCAACCTGATGACGTCGGCCGGCACGGCCGCGGGGCTCGACTGCTGCCTGCACGTCGTGCGGCGGCGCTTCGGCTCGGACGCCGCGAACCAGATCGCGCGCCGCCTCGTGATCCCGCCGCACCGCCAGGGCGGGCAGGCGCAATACGTGCCGCAACCGGTCGCCGCGCACCCGCGCGACGCGCGGCTCGCGGGCCTGCTCGACTGGGTGCGCGCCCACCTCGACGCCGCGCACAGCGTCGATTCGCTCGCCGAACGCGTGTTGATGAGCCGGCGCACGTTCACGCGCCACTTCCGCCAGGCAACCGGTACGACCGTCACCGCGTGGCTGCAGGCCGAGCGGCTCGCGCGCGCGCAGCATCTGCTGGAAACCACCGGGCAGTCGATCGATGCGATCGCGCAGGCGGCCGGCTACGGGTCGAGCGTGTCGCTGCGCCAGCATTTCGCGGGCGCGCTCGGCACCTCGCCGTCCGCGTATCGAAGGGAATTTCGCGGTGCCGGAGCCGGCGCCGATGTCGTGCGGTAACGCGCGCGGCGGGCGAGCCTTGCAGCGGAACCGTCCGGCCGCTCAGCCGCCGTTGATCCAGCGCGCCGCGTAAAGCAGCAGCGCGACGAAGACGATCATCGCGGCCCAGCCCCAGACGGGCACCGTGCCGGAGCCGCGATGCGGGAGCGCGCTGGCCGCGCGCCCGGTCAGCGCGCCACCGAGGTGCGGCGGCAACGCGCGCTTCGTCGCGGCCACCAGCGCCGCCGGCCGCAGGAACACATGCTGGCGCCGCGGCGCGGCCGAGCGTGCGCGATTCGGTGCGAGGCCGTGCTTCGCCTGGACGACCGCGCAGAATTCGCGGAAGAAATCGTCGGTCCATTCGCGCAGCGTATTTTCGATCTGCCGCCCCGGCAATTCGGTGAGCGGGCCGCTCGCCGTCACCCAGACGACGTACTCGATGCGCGTGGCGTTCGCGTCGTCATCCGGCATCAGCACGAGTTCGACCTGACCGCGCAGCGCGCCGAGCCCGTCGGCCCGCGCCTTGAAGTTGAGCACGCGGCGCGGCTGCCCTTCCGCGTCGCCCTGCTCGGCGGCCGCATGCGCCCGCACGTCGTAGCGGGCACGCAGCGGGCCGAGCGGCACCGTGATCGTCAGCGCGAACTCGCCATGCGCATGCTTCTCGAAGGATTCGCAATGCTCGAAGCTCGCGCGCAGCAACGCGAGATCCTCGAACGCCGCCTGTACGACAGGCGGCGCGAGCGGTACGCGTAATGTGTCGTTCAGTTCCATGACGCCTCCCCGATGAACGCGCGCCGCATCAGGACGTCTCGACGAGACTGTCGATCCGTGCGGCGTCAAAGGCGACATAGTGCGCGAGCGCCGACGCAGCCTCCTCCGGTTCCTCGTAACTCCATGCGGCGTTTTCGATCACGCCGTCTTCCGTCTGCAAGTCGAAGTGCACGGCCTGGCCCCTGAACGGACAGGCCGACGTGACGCCCGATTTCACGAGCCGGCGCATGTTGACGTCGCCGCGCGGCAGGTAGTGGGTGTCCGGCAGGCCCGTTTCGCGCACGGTCAGCGCGCCGTGCGAATCGGCGTACGTGATGCCGCGATGGATCACGCGCACGCGATGGCGGTTCGGCACGATTTCGAGACGAGGGTCGGCTGCATCGGACATCGTTTCTCCTTGGGGCGGCCCGGCCAGGCCGGACTCAGGAAACGAAAAAGCCACGGCACGCGTGCCGTGGCTTTCATTATGGGCGAAACCGCTGCCGAATGCGCGACCCCGGCCGGGGCCGCGCGCGGCGGGCTACTGGGCGCTCCACTGGAATGCCGTTTTCGCGCCGCCCTTCGCGCCGACCGTGACGGCGCGGGATTCCTCATTGCCCTGGTACGACGCATGCACGGTATAGCGGCCCGGCGGCACCTTCACGAGCATGTACGGCCCGCGCGCGTCGGTCTTCAGCACCTCGTCGCCCTTGCCGTCGACGATCCGCACATGGACGTCGGCCAGGAACTCGCCGCCCTTCCCGGTGAACCGCAGCGCCAGCGGCCACATCGGCTCGTTGCGCTGGAACGCCGTCGATTCGTCCTGCCCGACGCCGCCGGACACGAAGGTGACGTCGCCCTGCTGGCGCGCGGCGGGCAAGCCGTCCGACTGCGCGTACGCGCCGGTCGCACCGGCTGCGAGGCCGGCGACCAGCGCCGCGGCGACGGCAAATCGGGACACGTTGCGTAGATATTGCATGGCTCTCTCCTTGGGGTCGGAACACATACAGGGCGCAGCGTCACGCGTTCGAACGGCGGCGGCGCCCGCCGCGGCCGGCCTGGCCGGCCGTCGGCCGTGCCGGTCAGCTCAGGTCGACCGGCACGAAGATCTGTGCATTATCGCGCTGGATCAAGAGAGCAAGACTGTTGCCCGCGCCCTTGACCGCGTCGCGCAACTGCTCGGGGCTCGTGACCGGGCGGCCGTTGACCGCGAGGATCACGTCGCCGGGCTGGATGCCCGCGTTGGCGGCCGGCCCGCCGGCCTGCTGCACGATCAGGCCGTGCGACAGGTTGTCGGCGCTGCGCTCCTGCGGCGACAGCGGACGCACCGCGACGCCCAGGCGCCCCTGCTCGACCGGCCCGCCGTCATTCGACGCGAGCTTCGCGTCGGCCATCGCGCCGAGCGTCACGCTGATCGTCTTCTTCGACTTGTCGCGCCAGATCTGCAGGTCGGCCTTCGAACCCGGCTTCAGGTTCGCGATCTGCGCGGGCAGCGACGTCGAATCGGCAACCGGCGAGCCGTTGACCGACAGGATCACGTCGCCCGGCTGCAGGCCGGCCTTCGCGGCCGGGCCGTTCGGATCGACCGAGCTGACGAGCGCGCCGTCCGGCTTCTGCAGTCCGAACGAGCTCGCGAGCGTCTGGTTCAGCCCCTGCACGGCGACGCCGAGGCGGCCGCGGCTCACGTGGCCCGTCTTCACGAGCTCGTCCTTGACCTTGATCGCCTCGTTGATCGGGATCGCGAACGACAGGCCCTGGAAGCCGCCCGTCTGCGAGTAGATCATCGAGTTGATGCCGATCACCTCGCCCTGCAGGTTGAACAGCGGGCCGCCCGAGTTGCCGGGGTTCACCGGCACGTCGGTCTGGATGAACGGCGTGTAGTTCTCGTCCGGCAGCGCGCGCGACTTCGCGCTGATGATGCCCGACGTGACCGTGTTGTCGAAGCCGTACGGCGAACCGATCGCGACGACCCACTGGCCGACCTTGCTCTGCGCCGGGTCGCCGATCTTCACGGTCGGCAGGCCGCTCGCGTCGATCTTCAGCACCGCGACGTCGGACTGCTTGTCCGCGCCGACGACCTTCGCCTTGTATTCGCGCTTGTCGGTCAGCTTGACCGTGACGACGTTCGCGCCATCGATCACGTGCGCATTGGTGAGGATGTACCCGTCGGAGCTGATGACGAACCCGGAACCGAGGCTCGCGCTCGGCTGGTCGTCCGGCTGCGCGTCGCCGCCCATGCCCGGCACCTGGCCGTAGAAGTGCTTGAAGAACTGGTAGAACGGGTCGCTCGGGTCGATCGGCAGTTGCGGCTGCTGCTGCACGCGTCGCGACACCTGCTTCACGACATGCTTCGCGCTGATGTTCACGACCGCGGGGCCGTAGGTCTCGACGAGCCCGGAGAAATCGGGAATGCCGGTCTTGGCGGCCGCTTCGGCCGGCATCAGCGCGGCGGCCTGCGCCGGCGTGATGATCTGCGGATCGGCACGGTGGGTGCCGGCGACATAAGCGGCGGACAGGGCGGCCGCCACGGCGACCGCGACGGCGCCGCGCGCAAGGAATCGGGTGTTCATCGTAGGACCTCCTCTTTGTTAGGACGCAGCGTAACGACCCTGACTTAAAGGAGGCTTAATCAGCCTTAAGCGGGGCTTAGGGCCTGTTCACGCCCTTCCGGCACCGTTCTTCACACGGATTCGGACGGTTGCCGCGCCTCGGCCGGCATCTCCGCGTCGCGGAACACGACGCTGACGAGCAGGCCACCCGCGGCCGCGTCGCCGAGCGACACCGTCGCGCCCTGCTGCGCGGCCACGCGCTTGACGATCGCCAGCCCGAGCCCGCTGCCCGACACGTCGGTGCGCGCTCGCGCGGAGCTGTCGCGGTAGAAGCGGTCGAACACGCGCTCGCGCTCGTCGGCCGGAATGCCGGGCCCGCTGTCGCCGATCTGCACGCATGCGCGGCCGGCCGCGTCGCGGGTCAGCGACACGTCGATGCGGCCGCCGTCCGGCGTGTACTTCACCGCGTTGTCGAGCAGGTTGCCGAACATCACGCGCAGCGCGCCGACGTCCGCGACGACGCTCGCCGCGCGCGTTTCCTCGAAGCCGAGATCGATGTCGCGCCGCTGCGCGAGCGGCGCAAGCGCGGCCACGCATTCGGCGAGCAGCCCCTGCAGGTCGACCGGCTCACGCATCGTCGCGCCATCCGGTTCGGCGCGTGCGAGCGCGAGCAACTGCTCCGTGAGACGCGTCGCACGCGACACGCCATCCTGGAGATCCGCGACCGCCTCGCGGCGCGATGCATCGTCCTTCGCGCGGGCGACGAGCTGCGCCTGGATCTGCACGGCCGCGAGCGGCGTGCGCAGTTCGTGCGCGGCGTCGGCCACGAAGGCCTTCTGCGTGTCGAGCGCGGCCGACAGCCGCGCGAGCAGCCCGTTCAGCGCCCGTACGAGCGGCTGCACCTCGAGCGGCAAGCGCGCATCGGGCAGCGGATCGAGCGCTTCCGGCCGGCGTGCCTCGACCGCGCGCGTCACGCGACCGAGCGGCGCGAGCCCGCGCCCGACGATCACCCACACGGCCGCGCCGAGGAACGGCAGCAGCACGATCAGCGGCCACAGCGTGCGCAGCGCGACGTTCGCCGCGAGCCGGTTGCGCACCGACAGCGGCTGCGCGAGCTGCACGACGTTGTCGCCGACGATCGCACCGTACACGCGCCATTCGCCGCGGTCGGTGCGCTCGGTCGAGAAGCCGAGCTCCGCGCGCGGCGCGATCGGCGCACGCGGATGCGAGAAGTACATCAGCACGCCGTTGCGGTTCCAGATCTGGATCACGATGCCTTCGTCGCCGTTGGTGCGCGAGCCGAACACCTGCGAGAACGGCTCGGACGGCAAGGCCGCCGCGATTTCCTGCAACTGGTAGTCGAACAGTTCGTTCGCCTCGGCGAGCGCCTGCCGGTAGATGAGCCAGCCCGCGATGCCCACGCCCGCGACGACGATCGCGAGCAGCCAGATCAGCAATTGATGACGAATCGACCTCACGCGTCAGCTTTCCTTGACGACCATGTAGCCGAGCCCGCGCACGTTGCGGATCAGGTCCGAGCCAAGCTTCTTGCGCAGCGCGTGGATGTAGACCTCGACCGTGTTGCTGCCGATCTCCTCGCCCCAGCCGTACATCTTCTCCTCGAGCTGGCTCTTCGACAGCACCGCGCCGGGCCGTGCGAGCAGCGCCTCGAGCAGCGCGAACTCGCGCGCGGACAGCGCGACGGGCACGCCGTCGAGCGTCACCTGGTGCGAAGCGGGATCGAGCGTCAGCGCGCCGTGGCGGATCAGCGATTCGCTGCGCCCGGCCTGGCGGCGGATCAGCGCGCGCATCCGCGCGCCCAGTTCATCGAGGTCGAACGGCTTGACGAGGTAATCGTCGGCGCCCGCGTCGAGCCCTTTCACGCGATCGGCCACCGCGTCGCGCGCAGTGACGATCAGCACCGGCAGCGCCAGCCCGCGCGCGCGCAGCGTGCGCAGCACGTCGATGCCGTCGCGCTTCGGCAGGCCGAGATCGAGCAGCAGCAGGTCGTACGTCTCGCCGCCGAGCGCCGTCAGCGCGGCGTCGCCGTCCTGCACCCAGTCGACCGCAAAACCGTCCGAGCGCAGCGCCTTGCGCACGCCTTCGGCAATCATTCGATCATCTTCGACAAGCAGAATCCGCATCGGGACAGGCATCCATCGGGCGAGTGAAACACGGCGACCATTGTAGCGCCGCGAATCGCGTGCGCGGCACGGTGCAATGCAACAGAAAGGCGGATTGCAAGGGGCCTGTCCGGACTTGTCTCTACAATGTGCGCTTTGGCGCCGCGCGCGCCCTGCCCGAACGTCGTGCTTCTCCCGTATTCGCCCATGCCGATTTCCGATCTGTCCACCCGGTTCGCCCCCCGCGCCCGCGTCTGCCTGCGGGCCGCCGCCGTCGTCGCCACCTGCACGGCCCTCGCATTCGCGCCGTCCGCGCAGGCCCGCAAGAAATCCCACAAGGAAGCGCGCAAGACCCCGGTCGTGTCGCCCGCCGCGCGTGCGGCCGGCCTGCCGGCGTCCGTGCTCGTCGCGCTGCAGCGCGCGAAGGTGCCGGCGTCGGCGATGAGCGTCGTCGTCGAGCGCGTCGGCGATCCGGAGCCGCTGATCGCGTGGAACGCGAGCCGGCCGATGATGCCCGCCTCGACGATGAAGCTCGTGACGACCTTCTCGGGCCTGTCGATCCTCGGCCCCGACTACCGCTGGCGCACGACCGCCTACACGGACGGCACGATCGACCCCGACGGCACGCTGCAGGGCAACCTGTACATCAAGGGCACCGGCGATCCGAAGCTCGTGCCCGAAGAACTGATCGACCTCGTCGACAAGCTCCGCAAGGCCGGCGTCAAGCGCGTGGCCGGCGGCCTGGTGCTCGACAAGAGCTACTTCGCGGCATCGACGCGCGATCTCCCTTCGTTCGACGACGACGCAAGCGCGCCGTACAACGTCGGCCCCGATCCGTTGCTGTACGCCTTCAAGGCCATATCGTTCACCGTCACGCCGGGCGACGACGGCAAGGTGGCCGTCGACGTGCTGCCGCCGCTCGCCGACCTGTCGATCGACAACCAGCTGGTCGAAGGTTCGGGCTCGTGCAGCGCGGCCGCCGCGGCCGCGCGCCCGACGCTGACGGCCGGCAGCGGGATCATGACCGCCTCGTTCGCCGGCGACTATCCGCTGCGCTGCGGCGCGCACACGACCAACCTCGCGATCCTCGATCACACGACGTTCTTCGCGCGCGGCTTCCTCGCGCTGTGGCAGCAGGACGGCGGCACGATCGCGGGGCCGGTGAGCGAAGGCAAGGTGCCGACCACCGCGCGGCCCCTCGCCGTGCATCACAGCCCGGTGCTCGGCAGCATCGTCTACGACATCAACAAGTTCAGCAACAACGTGATGGCGCGCAACCTGTTCCTGACGATCGGCGCGGTCAGCGGCAAGCCGCCCGCGACGCCCGAACAGTCGAGCCGCGTGATCCAGGCGTTCCTGCAGAAGAACGGCATCGCGATGCCCGACCTCTTGCTCGAAAACGGCTCGGGCCTGTCGCGCGAAGAGCACATGAGCGCGTTGTCGCTCGCCGCGCTGCTGCAGGCCGCGAACGCAAGCCCTGTCGCGCAGGCCTTCATCGATTCGCTGCCGATCGCGGGCATCGACGGCACGATGAAGAACCGCCTCACCAACGCCGGCGTGCTCGGTAACGCACACATCAAGACCGGCACGCTGCGCGACGTGCGCGCGATCGCCGGCTACGTCGCCGGCGCCGACGGCCAGAGCTACATCGTCGTCAGCTTCATCAACAACGATCACGCGGAAGCCGCGCGCGCCGCGCACGACACGCTGCTCGAGTGGATCTACGCGGGCGCGCACTGACGTTTCAGCGTGCGGCGACACGATGCGGCGGCGCCGGCGGCCCGCTCGCGTCGACCTGCACCGGCCACGGGGCGGCACCGCGCAGCGGGTCGCCCCGGCGGGCGGGCGGCACGGCCTGCCGGGGCCGCCGCACACGGAATTCCGCCCTCCCCGGTTTGAAACGGTAGCCGCCACCGGTGCGCAACGCACCGCGCACCAACCGTGCCCATAAAACAGGGCCGCACCGCCCCGCCCCGCGCCGCGCGGTTTCCGTAGAAACCCTGTCCTCAGAGGGAACCCTCTACGCTCCCCCCTCGCCTAGCGCGTGGCGATTGCGTAGGCTGTTGGCCTGACTGATATCTACAACGGGCCACACGCCCGGCCTCACGGCTTGCAGGGGAAAGAAGGAGACACGCCCATGCGATTCGACGTCGAATTGCTTCTGCTCGCGCTGGCGCCCGTCTTCCTGCTCTGCATCGCGTGGGAGGCCTGGCACCTCGCCCGCACTCGTGCGCAGGACCATGTCTATGCGTGGCGCGACACGCTGTGCAACGCGGCGCTCGCGCTGATGCACCAGGGCGCCGACAAGCTCGCATGGCTGTTCGTGATCCCCGTTTATGCGTACTGCTACCGGCACTATCGGCTGGTCACGTGGCACGACGGCTGGCTGTCGTTCGCAGTGCTGTTCGTCGCGCAGGATTTTCTCTACTACGTGTTTCATCGCGCGAGCCATCGCGTGCGCTGGCTGTGGGCCGCGCACGTCGTGCACCACTCGTCCGAGCGGATGAATTTCTCGACCGCGTTCCGCCAGAGCCTGATGTACCCCGTCGCGGGGATGTGGGTGTTCTGGCTGCCGCTCGCGTTCGCCGGCTTTCCGCCGCAACAGGTCGTCGGCATCGTGCTGATCAACCTCGCGTTCCAGTTCTTCGTGCACACGCAGGCGATCGGCAAGCTCGGCTGGCTCGAATACGTGCTGAACACGCCGTCGATCCACCGCGCGCATCATGCGCGCAATCCGCGCTATATCGACCGCAATTACGCAGGCGTCCTTGTGATCTGGGATCGCCTGTTCGGCAGCTATGTCGAGGAAACGCCCGACGATCCGCCGCAGTACGGGATCGTCGAACGGCTCGGCTCGAACAACCCGCTCGTCGCGACGTTCCACGAGTGGCTATCGATGGCCGGCGACGCGTTGCGCGTCGACGGCTGGCGCAACAAGCTGCGCGCGATTTTCGGCCCGCCTGAATGGGCGAGCGCTTATCATGCGCAGATTGCCGAGGCCGCGAACCCCGATCCGCGCACCGTGCCGCTTGCGGCTGCGCGCGACCAATAAACCGTTTCAGCCAACGGCCGCCGCGCAGCCCGGAACCGAGCAGGCACGCGGCAGATGAGAAACACATCAGGCCATATCTACGAGGAGATCGAACGATGCAGACACAACAACACGCACCTACCCGCACCCGGCAACGCATGCTGCGTACCGCGCAAGTCGCGATCGCCGGCGCCGCGCTCGCGCTGCTCGCCGCGTGCGGTGGCGGCGGTGACGACAACAACAGTGCGTCGAACACGCCGCCGTCGGGCGTGAAAATGCAGATCGTGTCGTTCGGCGACAGCCTGTCCGACGCCGGCACCTACTCGCAGATCAAGCTCGGCTTCGGCGGCGGCCGCTTCACGACGAACCCCGGCCAGGTGTGGACGCAGGACGTCGCGCAGTATTACGGCGACACGCTGCAGCCGGCCAACCAGGGCGGTTTCGGCGTGCCGCTGCAGGCCACCGGCGGCCTCGGCTACGCTCAGGGCGGCGCACGCGTGACGCAGCAGCCGGGCATCGGCCACGCGGACGCGAGCGTGCCGAACGCGGACTACGCGCAGGCGACCACGATGCCGATCGCCGACCAGGTCAAGCAATACGTGTCGCAGCACGGCAGCTTCAACGCCGGCCAGATCGTGCTGCTCAACGGCGGCGCGAACGACATCTTCTATCAGGTCGCGGCGCTGCAGGCGGGCGCGATCACGCCGACGCAACTGCAGCAGAACATCGGGCTGGCCGCGCAGCAGCTTGCCGGCATCGTCCAGCAGATCGTCGCCGCCGGCGCGACCCACGTGTTCGTGTCGAACGTGCCGGACATCGGCGGCACGCCGCTCGCGCTGCAAGGCGGCTCGCAGACGACCCTCACGCAACTGTCGATGCTGTTCAACGGCACGCTCGCCGCGACGCTGCAGGCGCTCAAGGTCGATACGACCAAGTTCGTGCTGATGGACACGTTCACGTGGCAGGACGGCATCCTCGCGAACTACCAGGCGAACGGCTTCACCGTATCGAACACCGATACCGGGTGCAACCTGAAGGCGATGGTCGCGGCAGCAACGCAATACGGCGTCGCGAACGCAACCGCATTCGGCTCGTCGCTGTTCTGCTCGCCGCAGACCTACACGGCCGCCAACGCGGACCAGACCTACATGTTCGCCGACACGGTCCACCCGACCACGCACCTGTACGCGCTGTTCGCGCAGTTCGTCCAGTCGAAGATCGCGGCGTCGGGCGTCGGCAAGTAAGCCGCCGGCCACGCGCCCAAACGAAAACGCCCGACCGGTTCGCCGGTCGGGCGTTTTTTCATGCGCGGGGCAACCGGCGCGGCGACGGTCGCGTCAGCCGCGCACCTTCATCATTCGGTCGCTTCGAACGCCGCGGCCGCACGGCCGAGCCGGTCGTTGACCGCGATCCATTCGACGGTCTCGGGCAGCTTCTCGACGAGAATCCGCGCGACCTGCGCGCGGTCGAGCGCACGCAGCATCCCGTACAGCTCACGCGCATACGCGGACGGATCTTCCGGCGCCGCGACGAAATGCACGCCGTCGGCCTGCGCCCAGCGTCCCGCGCGCGATGCGCGTGCGACGAGCGCGACGCGTTCGCCGTCGGTCTGCGCGGCCGCGAGCAACGGCTCGAGCGCATCGAACGGCAGCAGCGCGAGCGGCGTGCGCGGCGCGTAATGCGCTTTCAGCGTGCCCGACGCACGCGGCGCGGTCGCATCGCTGCCGTCCGGCAGCCGCGGTGCGCGACCGAGCACGTCGGCGATCTGCTGCGGCGTCACGTGGCCCGGACGCAGCAGCGCCGGGAAGCCGCGCGACAGGTCGAGAATCGTCGACTCGATACCGACTTCCGATGCGCCGCCGTCGAGCACGTGCACGGTGTCGCCGAATTCGTCGCGCACGTGCTGCGCGGTGGTCGGGCTCACATGGCCGAACCGGTTCGCGGACGGCGCGGCCACGCCGCCATGTCCGCCGCGCCGCGCACTGAACGCGGCCAGCAGCGCCTGCGCGACCGGATGCGACGGGCAACGCAGCCCGACCGAATCCTGCCCGCCGCTCACGGCGTCCGGAATGCGCGCATGGCGCTTCAGGATCAGCGTCAGCGGACCCGGCCAGAACGCATCGATCAACGCCTGCGCGTCGGCCGGCAGCGCGTCGGCCCAGTAGCCGGGATCGCCGCCCGGCGGCAGGTGCACGATCACCGGATGATTCGCGGGCCGCCCTTTCGCCGCGTAGATGCGCGCGACGGCCTCGGGATTCGCCGCGTCGCCGCCGAGCCCGTAGACGGTTTCGGTCGGAAAGGCCACGAGCTGGCCCGCGTCGAGCAGCGCGGCGGCCGCGTCGATCTGCGCGGCCGTCACGGAGTTCGGGAGATCGATGGACATCGGCTGGCGCCTCAGTCGAGCGGCACGCGCAGCAGCTGCGCGCACGCGGTGGCCGCGGCAACGGCTTCGTCGCGCGTTTCGGCCGTGAAGTTCACATGGCCCATCTTGCGGCCGACGCGTGCGTCTTCCTTGCCGTACAGGTGCAGGTGCGCGGCCGGCATCGCCGCGACCGTGTCCCACGGCGGCGTGACGGCATCGGCCGCCGCACCGTTCGGGAACCACACGTCGCCGAGGATGTTCAGCATCGCGGCCGGCGAATGCTGGCGCGGGTTGCCGAGCGGCATGCGCGTCATCGCGCGCACCTGCTGCTCGAACTGGCTCGTGGCGCACGCGTCGACCGTGTAGTGGCCGGAGTTGTGCGGGCGCGGCGCCATTTCGTTCGCGACGAACGAGCCGTCTTCCAGCACGAAGAATTCGACGCACAGCACGCCGACATAGCCGAGCGTATCGGCGATCCGCACGGCCGCCTGCTGCGCCTCTTCGACGCGCGCGGCATCGGCCGCCGGTGCCGGAACGACCGTCAGCGCGAGAATGCCGTTGTGATGCACGTTCTGCGCGAGCGGGAACGCGGCCGAGCGGCCGTCCGCGCCGCGTGCGATCAGCGCCGACACTTCGTATTTCAGCGGCAGGCGCTTCTCGAGCACGCACGGCACGCCGTTCAGCGCCGCATGCGCGTCGCGCGCTTCCTGCGCGGTGCTCACGCGCACCTGGCCCTTGCCGTCGTAGCCGAGGCGCGCCGTCTTCAGGATGCCCGGCAGCACCGCGTCGAGCGCGGCATCGTCGAGCGCGGCGAGTGCCGCCGACGATTCGATCACGACGTGCGGTGCAACGGGCACGCCCGACGCTTCGATGAAGCGCTTCTCCGCGATCCGGTCCTGCGCGACCGCGACGCAGCGGCCGGCCGGCGCGACGAAGGTCGTGCGCGCGAGGCAATCGAGGCTCGCGGCCGGCACGTTCTCGAACTCCGTCGAAACAGCCTCGCACAGGTCGGCCAGTTCGGCGAGCGCGGCTTCGTCGTCATACGCGGCGCGCAGGTGGCGGTCGGCGACCGCGCCGGCGGGGCTCGTCGGATCGGGATCGAGCACGGCGACGCGATAGCCCATCGACTGGGCGGCAAAGCAGAACATGCGGCCGAGCTGGCCACCGCCGACCATGCCCAGCCACGCGCCGGGCAGGATCGGGGAAACGGAATCAGGAGTTGCGGTCATGTCAGTGGTCGGTCGCGGCGGGCGCTGCCCGCCGCAGTGGGGAGGTCAGGCAGCCGCGACGCGCGGCCGCCGGTGCGCCGTCATTCCAGCGGCGGCAGCACCATCGCGTGCGCGGCTTCGTTCTGGCGCACGCGGAACGCGGCGAGCCGGTTCGCATAGTCGACCGAGTTGCCGGACAGGATCGACACCGCGAACAGCGCGGCATTCGCGGCGCCGGCCTCGCCGATCGCGAACGTCGCGACCGGCACGCCTTTCGGCATCTGCACGATCGAGTGCAGCGAATCGACACCCTTCAGGTACTTGCTCGCGACCGGCACGCCGAGCACCGGCACCGTGGTTTTCGCGGCCAGCATGCCGGGCAGGTGCGCGGCGCCGCCGGCGCCCGCGATGATCGCGCGCAGCCCGCGCTCACGCGCTTTCTCCGCATAGTCGAACATCTCGTCGGGCATCCGGTGCGCGGACACGACCTTCGCTTCGTACGGCACGCCGAATTCCTGCAGGATGGCAACCGCATGCTTCATCACGTCCCAATCGGAACTCGAACCCATCAGCACGCCGACGAGCGGCGCGCTGTGCGTGTGGGCAGTCTGAACTTCGCTCATGTGTTCTGATCCCCGCTCAGGCAAGCGCCTGGCCCGTGATGCGCTCGAGCGCTTCCTGGTACTTCGCGGCCGTCTTCTCGACGACGTCGGCCGGCAGCGCCGGCGCCGGCGCCGTCTTGCCCCACGGCTGCGCCTCGAGCCAGTCGCGCACGAACTGCTTGTCGAACGACGGCGGGTTCGTGCCGACCTGGTACTGGTCGGCCGGCCAGAAGCGCGACGAATCGGCCGTCAGCGCTTCGTCCATCAGGTACAGCTTGCCGTGGTTGTCGAGGCCGAATTCGAACTTCGTGTCGGCGATGATGATGCCGCGCGTCGCCGCGTAGTCGGCCGCTTCCTTGTACAGCTTGATCGAGATGTCGCGGATCGTCGCGGCCAGCTCGGTGCCGATGCGGCGCTCGGTTTCCTCGAACGTGATGTTCTCGTCGTGCTCGCCCATCTCGGCCTTCGCGGCCGGCGTGAAGATCGGCTCGGGCAGCTTCTGCGCGTTCTGCAGGCCTTCCGGCAGCTGCACGCCGCACACGGCGCCCGACGCCTGGTATTCCTTCCAGCCGCTGCCGGCCAGGTAGCCGCGCACGACCGCTTCGATCATGATCGGCTCGAGTCGCTTGACGACCACGCCACGGCCCTTGACCTGCTCGACCTCGTCGGCCGCGACGACCGCTTCCGGCGCGTCGCCCGTCAGGTGGTTCGGCACGATGTGCGCGAGCTTGTCGAACCAGAAGTTCGCCATCTGGTTCAGCACGCGGCCCTTGTTCGGAATCGGCTCGCCCATCACCACGTCGAATGCCGACAGACGGTCGGTCGTGACGATCAGGAGCTTGTCGTTGCCGACCGCGTAGTTATCGCGGACCTTGCCGCGACCGAGGAGCGGCAGCGAGCGGAGCGTGGATTCGTAGAGGGTAGACATCGTCTTTTCGCAGATAAGGAGCCAAACAAAAAGGGAAACGCCGTTCCCCGCGGCAGGCGGGAACGGCGGCCTTGCAATACGTCGGCGAACCGGCCGGACGACAGCGCCCGGGCGGTTGCCGGCCGGCCCTCGTTCGGCCGGACGGAACGGCTGCGGGGTCGGATCAGATCCGGCCGGACAGCCTTGCCGTTGCCTTTCGGCGCGGCAATCGTACTACAGTCTTAGCGCACGACCTGTGCGAGCGCACCGGACTTGTACTGCTCGGCGATCTTGTCGAGCGACACCGGCTTGATCTTGCCGGCCTGGCCTTCGCAGCCGAACGCGAGGTAGCGGTCGACGCACACCTGCTTCGCCGCTTCGCGCGCGGGCTTCAGGTAGTCGCGCGGATCGAACTTGCCCGGGTTCTCGAACAGGTAGCGGCGGATCGCACCGGTGATCGCGAGACGCAGGTCGGTGTCGATGTTGATCTTGCGCACGCCGTGCTTGATGCCTTCCTGGATTTCCTCGACCGGCACGCCGTAGGTTTCCTTCATGTCGCCGCCGAATTCACGGATCTCGGCCAGCAGTTCCTGCGGCACCGACGACGAACCGTGCATCACGAGGTGGGTGTTCGGGATGCGCGCGTGGATTTCCTTGATGCGCTGGATCGACAGGATGTCGCCCGTCGGCTTCTTCGAGAACTTGTACGCGCCGTGCGACGTGCCGATTGCGATCGCGAGTGCATCGCACTGCGTGAGCTTCACGAAGTCGGCGGCCTGCTCCGGATCGGTCAGCAGCTGCTCGCGGGTCATCGTGCCTTCCGCGCCGTGGCCGTCTTCCTTGTCGCCCTTCATCGTCTCGAGCGAGCCGAGCACGCCGAGTTCGGCTTCGACCGTCACGCCGATCGAGTGCGCCATCTCGACGACCTTGCGCGACACGTCGACGTTGTATTCGTACGACGCGACCGTCTTGCCGTCGGCTTCGAGCGAACCGTCCATCATCACGCTGGTGAAGCCGCTGCGGATCGCGGCCATGCAGACCGCCGGCGACTGGCCGTGATCCTGGTGCATCACGACCGGGATGTGCGGATACGACTCGACCGCCGCTTCGATCAGGTGGCGCAGGAACGGCTCGCCCGCATACTTACGCGCGCCGGCCGATGCCTGCATGATCACGGGTGCGCCGACCTGGTCCGCCGCCGCCATGATCGCCTGGACCTGCTCCAGGTTGTTCACGTTGAAGGCCGGCAGGCCGTAACCGTGCTCTGCCGCGTGGTCCAGCAATTGACGCATTGATACGAGAGGCATTGTGGAACTCCTTGGAATGAAAACCGGTGCGCCCTGACGCCGGCGCGGCGCTCGCTCCCGTTCGAACCCGGGGTGGCGCGGCGCGGCTGAGCGTCGAATAGCCGCATTTTATCGCGAAGCGCCTCCGATTCCGACCGCCCGGTGGCGCCCACTCGCAATTTGTTACGTTCGCACGGCACAAAGCGGGCAAAAAAAGAAAAAAAACCGCGCGGGGCATGCGACCCCGCGCGGCTTTCGTCAAAAATCGGGGCCCGATTGCCTCGGCCGCCGTTTTTTGGGCCGGGCAGCTGCCCGGCCGGTGCTCAATAGTGCTCGCCGACCCGCACGATCTTCAGCGTGTTGGTGCCGCCCGCCTGCCCCATCGGCTCGCCGACGGTCAGCACGACCATGTCGCCGTGCTGCACGTAGCCCTGCTTGACGACGATTTCGAGCGCCGCCTGCAGCGCCGAATCGCGGTCGCTGTTGAAGTCGACGTGCAGCGGCGTCACGTTGCGGTACAGCGCCATCGTGCGCTCGCTGCCGACGCGCGGCGTCAGCGCGAAGATCGGCACGTGCGTGTAGTGGCGCGACATCCACAGCGCGGTCGCGCCCGATTCGGTCAGCGCGACGATCGCCTTCGCACCCAGGTGGTACGCGGTGAACAGCGCGCCCATCGCAATCGACTGGTCGATCCGCGTGAACGTGCGGTCGAGGAAATCCTTGTCCAGCTCGACGTGTTCCGACTTTTCCGCCTCGACGCACACTGCCGCCATCGTCTCGATCGTGACGACCGGGTACTTGCCGGCGGCCGTCTCGGCCGACAGCATCACCGCGTCGGTGCCGTCGAGCACCGCGTTCGCGACGTCCGACACTTCCGCGCGCGTCGGCACCGGCGCGTGGATCATCGATTCCATCATCTGCGTCGCGGTGATCACGAGCTTGTTCGACTCGCGCGCCATCCGGATCATGCGCTTCTGCAGCGCCGGCACGGCCGCGTTGCCCACTTCCACCGCGAGGTCGCCGCGCGCGACCATGATGCCGTCGGACGCGTCGAGAATGCTCTGCAGCGCCGGAATCGCTTCCGCGCGCTCGATCTTCGCGATCATCTTCGGCTTGATGCCGTACGGCGCGCCCGCGATGTTCGCGAGCTGGCGCGCCATTTCCATGTCGGTCGCGTTCTTCGGGAACGACACGGCCACCAGGTCCGCGCCGAGCGACATCGCGGTGCGGATGTCTTCCATGTCCTTCGCGGTCAGCGCAGGCGCCGACAGGCCGCCGCCCTGGCGGTTGATGCCCTTGTTGTTCGACAGCTCGCCGCCCACCTTGACGATCGTGTGGATCTCGTCGCCGAGCACGCGCTCGACGGTCAGCACGATCAGGCCGTCGTTCAGCAGCAGCAGGTCGCCCGTGCGCAGGTCACGCGGCAGCTCCTTGTAGTCGAGCCCGACGCGCTCGTCGTTGCCCATCTCGCAGCCCGCGTCGAGGATGAAGGACTGGCCCGGCTCGAGCGTCGTCTTGCCGTTCTCGAACTTGCCGACGCGGATCTTCGGGCCCTGGAGGTCGGCCATGATCGCGATCTCGCGGCCGACCCTGCGGGCGGCCTCGCGCACCATCTCGGCGCGCTGGCGGTGATCGTCGGCCGTGCCGTGCGAAAAATTGAGCCGCACGACGTCGAGGCCCGCCTGCATCATCTGCAGCAGAATCTCCGGCGAACTGGAAGCCGGGCCGATCGTGGCGACTATCTTGGTGGCGCGCTGCATGAAACTCCTCATCTGGATCAAGGTGGATGCGCTGGGTGAAACGCTGCGAGAGCCGGAAGCGGCAGGCCCAGCGGCGGCCGTTCCGGGGGGCGTGCCGGTGCTTGCGCCCGGCATCGCTTTGTTCTGAATCTCGTGGTGCTGCTCGGCCGCGTCGCCGGCGGCCGCCGGTGCGCGCGGGGCGGTGTTCGCCCGCGCGGGCGCGCGTTTGCGCTTGCCCGCGCCGGCCGGCTGCTCCGCTTTCGCGGAGCGCGCGGCCTTCGTCACCCCTGCGCGCGCCGCCACGCTCAGGCCGCCCGCGTTTCCAGCACTTCCACTGCCGGCAGCTTCTTCCCCTCGAGGAACTCGAGGAAGGCGCCGCCGCCCGTCGAGATGTAGCTGACCTGGTCATGGATGCCGTACTTCGCGATGGCCGCGAGCGTGTCGCCGCCGCCCGCGATCGAGAACGCGGACGATTTGGCGATCGCTTCCGCGAGCGTCTTGGTGCCGTTGCCGAACTGGTCGAACTCGAACACGCCGACCGGGCCGTTCCACACGATCGTGCCGGCCTTCTCGAGCTGGCTCGCGAGCGCCTTGGCGGTATCCGGGCCGATGTCGAGGATCATGTCGTCCGCTTCGATGTCGGCGACCTGCTTCACCGTGGCCACGGCCGTCGGCGAGAATTCCTTGGCCGTCACGACGTCGGTCGGGATCGGCACCGATGCGCCGCGCTCGCGCGCTTCGTCGATGATCGCCTTCGCTTCGTTGACGAGGTCGGCTTCCGCGAGCGACTTGCCGATCGACAGGCCGGCCGCGAGCATGAACGTGTTCGCGATGCCGCCGCCGACGATCAGCTGGTCGACCTTGCCGGCCAGCGACTTCAGGATCGTGAGCTTGGTCGACACCTTCGAGCCGGCGACGATCGCCACCAGCGGGCGGGCCGGGTTGCCGAGCGCCTTGCCGAGCGCGTCGAGTTCGGCGGCCAGCAGCGGGCCCGCGCACGCGACCGGCGCGTACTTCGCGATCCCGTGGGTGGTCGCTTCCGCGCGGTGCGCGGTGCCGAACGCGTCGTTCACGTACACGTCGCAGAGCTTCGCCATCTTTTGCGCGAGCTCGTCCGAATTCTTCTTCTCGCCCTTGTTCACGCGGCAGTTCTCGAGCAGCACGACCTGGCCCGGCACGACGTTCACGCCGTTCTCGACCCAGTTCGAGACGAGCGGCACGTCGCGGCCGAGCAGCTCGGCGAGGCGCTTCGCGACCGGCGCGAGCGAATCTTCCGGCTTGAATTCGCCTTCGGTCGGGCGACCGAGGTGCGACGTGACCATCACGGCCGCGCCGGCGTCGAGCGCGGCCTGGATGGCCGGCACGGACGCGCGCACGCGCGTGTCTTCGGTGATGTTGCCCTGGTCGTCCTGCGGGACGTTCAGGTCGGCGCGGATGAATACCCGCTTGCCGGCGAGCTGGCCGGCGGCGATCAGGTCGGTAAGACGCTTGACTTGGCTCATGTTGAACAGATTGAAGTAGTGGATGGGGAAAGGGGGTTCACGCTGGACGTGCGCGGGCTGCCGCGAAAGGGCGCCGGATGCGGCCGTGGCTGGCGGTTCGCATGACGCGCACGGGTAAAAAATCTCGAACGGGCATTCTAGCCGATCCACCCGGCAGACTGCCCCGCGGGCGGCGAATTCCGCCTATTTGGGATCGCGCGCGGGAATGGACACATTGCCGCAACGCAGCAATGTACCCGCGCAAGCGGCCGGTGCCCGGCGGGCCTGCACGGGCGGTTCATCAGAAGATCAGGCGCAGTACGGTAAACACGAGCATCCCGACGACGATCGTACCGAGCATGCTGCGCCGCCACAAGAACCAGCCGAGGCCGGCGAGCGCCGCGTAGAACGGATGGTTGGACAGCGCGAACGACAGCCCGGCCGGCGTTTCGAGCACGTCGGGCAGCACGACGGCGACCAGCGCCGCCGCCGGCGCGTAGCGCATCGCGCGCTGCGCGCGCTCGGGCAGCACGGTGCGCTCGCCGCCGATCAGGAACAGCGCGCGCGTGACCGCCGTGACGATCGTCATCCCGATGATGACGATCCAGATGTCGGTCGCGCTCATTCGATTTCCTTGTCATGCACGGTTTCGGTGCGGATGCGCCGCCAGTCGGCCCGCTCGACGAAGAAGTCGGCCATGCTGCCGGCCGCGAGCGCGGCGAGCACCGCGAGCGGCAGCGCGAGCCGGTACGGCAGGTCGAACGCGACGAGCGACACGACGCCGGCCACCGCGACGGCCGCAAGCGTCGAGCGGTTCGCGACCGCCGACACCATGATCGGGATCAGCGCGAGCGTGCCGGCCAGCTCCAGCCCCCAGCTCGCGGGAAAGAAGCTCGCGAGCAGGATGCCGGCGAGCGACGACACCTGCCACGACGCCCAGCTCGCGAGCGCCATCCCCCAGAAGTACGCTTCCTTGCCCGGCACGTAGCCGTTCGCGAAGCCCTGCTTCTGGAACAGCAGGTAGATCACGTCGCCGTTGAAATAGCCGATTGCGAGGCGCCGCCACAGCGGCAGGTAGGAGAAATGGGGGGCGAGCCCGGCGCTGAAGATCACGAAGCGCGTGTTGACCATCGCGGCCGTGAGCAGGATGGTCCAGATCGGCAGCTTCGCGGCAAGCAGCGGCAGCACCGCGAGCTGCGACGAGCCCGCGTAGACCAGCAGCGACATCGCGCTCGCCTGCCCGAGCGTCATCACCGACTTGCTCATCGCGATGCCCGTGACGAGCCCCCACGAGAAAATCGCCATCAACGTCGGGGAATAGTCGCGTGCGCCCTGGATCAGCGCGAAGCGGTCGGTGGCGGACAATCGAGCGAGCATGGGAAACGGGCCGCAGCGGGCGGTTCGTCGGGGCGGCGGCGCCTCCTGCCGGCACGGCCCGTCATTATTGGAATCGGTACCGGGCGATTATAGCGCCGGCCCCGCGCCGACCGACCGGGTTGACGCCAAATGACGCTAAAATAAGCGTCTTTCCGGCTCAACGCTGCACATAACCCGCTGCACCTCACTGCTTCCAGGAGAATCCTATGTCAATGGCCGACCGCGACGGCAAGATCTGGAAGGACGGCAAGCTGATCGACTGGCGCGATGCCACGATCCACGTCCTGACCCACACGCTGCACTACGGCATGGGCGTCTTCGAAGGCGTGCGCGCATACAAGACGGCCGACGGCAGCACCGCGATCTTCCGCCTGCGCGAGCACACGAAACGTCTGCTGAATTCGGCAAAGATCTTCCAGATGGACGTGCCGTTCGACCAGGAAACGCTCGAAGCCGCACAACTCGAAGTCGTGCGCGAGAACAAGCTCGAGTCGTGCTACCTGCGCCCGATCATCTGGGTCGGTTCGGAAAAGCTCGGCGTGTCGGCCAAGGGCAACACGATCCACGTCGCGATCGCCGCGTGGCCGTGGGGTGCGTACCTCGGCGAGGACGGCCTCGCGAAGGGCATCCGCGTGAAGACGTCGTCGTTCACGCGCCACCACGTGAACGTGTCGATGGTGCGCGCGAAGGCGTCGGGCTGGTACGTGAACTCGATCCTCGCGAACCAGGAAGCGACCGCCGACGGCTACGACGAGGCACTGCTGCTCGACGTCGACGGCTACGTGTCGGAAGGCTCCGGCGAGAACTTCTTCCTCGTGAACAACGGCAAGCTGTACACGCCCGATCTCGCGTCGTGCCTGGACGGCATCACCCGCGACACGATCATCACGCTCGCGCGCGACGCCGGCATCGAAGTGATCGAGAAACGCATCACGCGCGACGAGGTCTACACGGCAGACGAAGCGTTCTTCACCGGCACGGCCGCCGAAGTCACGCCGATCCGCGAGCTCGACAACCGCACGATCGGCAGCGGCGCGCGCGGCCCGATCACCGAAAAGCTCCAGTCGGCGTTTTTCGATATCGTGTCGGGCAAGAACGCGAAGTACGCGCACTGGCTGACGAAGGTCTGAGCGCGCCGCGCCACCGACCGCCCCACAAAAGAGTGATAAGAGAAAGTCTCATGAGTGAAATCAAGGAAATGCCGCTGGTCGAGCTGACGGCCAAGGATCTTCCCGCGTACTGCCCGAACCCGGCCATGGCGCGCTGGAGCGCGCACCCGCGCGTCTTCATCGACGTCTCGCACGGCGAGGCGCGCTGCCCGTACTGCGGCACGCGCTACAAGCTGCGCGACGGCGAGGTCGTCAAGGGCCACTGAGCCCCGGCGGCCGGGCTTGCAGGCCCGCCGACCCGCAAGGCGGCGCAGCCGGATCCCCGGCGCGTCGCCCTTCTCCATTCTGGCAACCCGAACGCGGCGCCTGAGCGCCGTGCTTCATTACGACATCGGAAGTCGACCTGATGCGTCGAGCGCTGGTTATCGCACCGAACTGGATCGGTGACGCATTGATGGCGCAGCCGCTTTTTGCGCTGCTGAAGAAAAACCATCCCCGCATCGCAATCGATGCCGTCGCGCCCTCGTGGGTCGCGCCCGTGCTCGAGCGGATGCCGGAGATCCACGATGTCTACGCGACCGATCTCGCGCACGGCAAGCTGCAGATGCTGCGCCGCTGGCAGCTCGCGAGCGACCTGCGCGACGTCGGCTACGACGCGGCATACGTGCTGCCGAATTCGCTGAAGTCCGCGGTGATCCCGTGGCTCGCGAACATCCCGCTGCGGGTCGGCTACACGGGCGAGCACCGCTACGGGCTGCTGAACGTGCGGCACGCGAACCCCGACAAGTCGGGCGAGCGGCCGCCGATGACGGCCCACTACGCGGCGCTCGCGTACGCGCCGGGCGCGAAGCTGCCCGAGTCGATGAAGACGCTGCCGCCGCCGCGCCTCGACGCCGACCTGAACGAGACGGCGCGCGTGTCCGCGCGCTTCAATCTCGACACGCGCAAGCCGCTCGTCGTGTTCTGCCCCGGCGCGGAATACGGCCCGGCCAAGCGCTGGCCGCCCGAGCACTTCGCATCGCTCGCCAACATCGTCCACCAGTCGTTCCCGTACACGCAGATCGTCGCGCTCGGCTCGCAGAAGGATGCGGCGGCCGCGCAGGCCATCGCCGACCACGCGCCGAACGTGCGCAACCTGTGCGGGCAGACGTCGCTGTCGGAAGCGTGCGCGCTGATCGCGCGCGCGAACGCGGTCGTCACCAACGATTCGGGGCTGATGCACGTGGCGGCCGCGCTACGCCGGCCGCTCGTCGCGCTGTACGGATCGACCGATCCGCGCCACACCCCTCCGCTGTCGGATCTGGCGAAGGTACAATGGCTTCATCTCGAATGCAGTCCCTGCTTCGAACGCGAGTGCCCGCTCGGCCACCTGAAGTGCCTGCGCGAACTCGGTCCCGAGCAGGTATTCGGCGATTTGCGCGGCATGCTCGTCGGGCAACGCTGACCCTGGCCGGCAGCGTCGCACGACGCGCCGGGCAATCCGATTCACCGGTGTACGGCGGCTCCATCCGGGCCGCCGTGCTGAATACGGCGCGCGACGCGCGCGAGAGATAACCCCGATGCCACGTTTTGCCCGCCTCTTCGAAGCCGCCGCCGATACGCTGAACGCCTACTACCAGGCCGTCGCCGATGCCAATCTCGACGCGCTGCTGGGATTGTGGATCGACGAGGATTTCGCCAGCTGCGTATGGGCGGACGGCGAGCATCTGCACGGCCTCGACCAGATCCGCAGCGGGCTCGCCAACCGGCTCGCCACGCGCCCCGTGACGATCGAGCCGCTCGACATCCGCGTGTACGACAGCCTCGGCACGGTCGTCTATACGATCGCCGAAGCGCATCAGCAGGCCGACCTGACGGCCGAACCCGACATGGTTTTCGCCACGTACGTGATGATTCACGAACGCGGCGAGTGGCGCATCGCACATATTCACGCGAGCCCGATTCCTGAACAAGCGGCCGGACAATTCGCCGCGAAGATCCGTCACGGGCAGGGTCCGCTGCACTGACGAAAAGACGAAGCAACGCATACGCGGGGCGATCATGAGTACGGCTTCTCCGCCCACCTCGCCGCTGACCGGGGCCCCGGCCCCCGACGACGACACACTGCGCTATCGCGCACCACGCTGGCTGCCCAACAGCCATGCGCAAACCATCGTGCCCGCGCTGTTCGCGCGACGCCCCGTCGTCGCTTACCGACGAGAGCGATGGGAAACCCCCGACCACGACTTCATCGATCTCGACTGGGTCGCGCATCTCGACAGCGCGGCGCCGGCGCCCGATGCGCCGCTGTTCGTGCTGTTCCACGGCCTCGAAGGCAGCTCCGGCTCGCACTACGCGCTCGCGATGATGGCCGCCGCGCGCGCGAAGGGCTGGCACGCCGTCGTGCCGCACTTCCGCAGTTGCAGCGGCGAGATCAACCGTCAGCCGCGCTTCTACCATCTCGCCGACAGCGCCGAAGTCGACTGGATCCTGCGCCGGCTCGCCGCGCAGCATCGCGGGCCGCTGGTCGCGGCCGGCGTGTCGCTCGGCGGCAACGTGCTGCTGCGCTGGCTCGGCGAGCATCGCAGCGACACGTCGATCCTGCGGGCGGCCGCCGCGATCTCGACGCCGATCGACGTGCACGCCGGCGGGCGCGCGCTGTCGCAAGGCTTTGCGATGGTCTACACGCGCAGCTTCCTGAAGACGCTCAAGCGCAAGGCGCTCGCGAAGCTCGACCAGTACCCGGGGCTGTTCGACCGCGAAGCGATGCTGCAGGCCGTGACGATGCGCGACTTCGACGAGATCGTGACCGCGCCGCTGCACGGTTTCGCGGATGCGGACGACTACTGGACCAAGGCGACGACACGGCCGCTGCTGCCCGCGATCGACGTGCCGACGCTGCTCCTCAACGCCCGCAACGACCCGTTCCTGCCTGAATCGGCGCTGCCCGGCCCGGCCGACGTATCGCCGGCCGTCGAGCTCGACCAGCCCGCGGCCGGCGGGCACGCGGGATTCATGACCGGACCGTTCCCCGGCCGCCTCGACTGGCTGTCGGCGCGGGTGTTCGGCTATTGCTCCAAATTCGTCGACCATGGATGACATCGTCCGGCAGGCCCTCGCCAAATGGCCGAACGTGCCGCACTGCACCGGCTGGCTGCTGCTCGACCGGCGCGGCGAATGGCGTCTGCGCGACGACGCGGCGCAGGCGGCCGGCGAGCTCGGCTCGCCGATCCGCCATGCGGCGCTGAACGCGTTCATCGGCCGCAACTACGAATGCGATGCGCAGGGCCAGTGGTTCTTCCAGAACGGGCCGCAGCGCGTGTACGTCGAGCTCGCCTATACGCCGTGGGTCGTCCGGCTCGCCGAGCGCGACGGGCAGCTCACGCTCGCCGACCAGACCGGCACGCCGTTCGAACCGGACGGAGCCTGGCTCGACGATGCGGGTGGCGTGCTGTTTCGCGCGGCCGGCACGCCGCCGCGCATCGCGGCGCTGCACGATCATGATCTCGGGCTGTTCGCCGATCACGCGGATTTCGATGCCGCGCCGCCCGTGCTGCGCTGGCGCGACGGCCGCACGCTGCCGCTCGGCAGCATCGTCTGCGCGGACGTCCCCGCCCGGTTCGGCTACGTCGCAAGCCCCGCGCAACAGGCACGCGGTGCGGCAGGCGGCGGTACCTGACCCGCGGCGGCTTCGCCCGCGTTTGCCGCGTCGCGGCCGCTACCCGCGGCCGTTCTTCTCGTCCTCGCGCTCTTCCTTGTAGCGCGCCTCGAATTCCAGCAGCCGCGCGCCGATCATCGACTGCTCGTAGAACGACACGTCCTTCGCGTCGCGCGCATCCTTCAGTTGGCGAATCGCCGACGGCCATGCGCCGTCGAGCGCGAGCTTCTCCGCGAGCGCGCGGCGCCGCGCCAGCACGTCGCCCTTGCCGTCGCTCGCCTTCGCGAGATAGTCCCACCAGTCCGGCTGCTCGGGGTCGGCCTTCGCCTGCGCACGTGCCTGCGCCTGCGCTTCGGCGAAACGGCGCGCGGCGATCAATGCCTGAAGATGCACGACGATCGCGGCGTGCGACGCCGGCCAGCGTCGCTGCGCGAGCGCAGCAAGCCGCACCGCGTCGTCGGCGCGCCCCGCGCGGCGCGCGATGTCGGCGGCCAGCACGTCGAGGCTCGGCGAACCCGTCGCCGGTTCGCCCTCGCGCCGCTCGCGCGCGTCGAACGCGGTGCGTGCCGACGCGAGCGCCTTGCCGGCCGCGTCGTACTCGCCGAGCTGCGCGTTCGCGAGTGCGATGCCGTACCAGTTCGCCGCGACGTTCGGTGCCGTGCGATCGTCGATCTCGAACTGCATCCGGCGCGCCTCGGCCGCGATGTCGGTCGGCGCGCGGTTCTGCAGGATCCGCAGCCGCGCGCGCACGAACCCGTATTCGGGCGACTGGCGAGGCTGCCGGTACGGCGCGCGACGCGCGCGATCCTCCATGTCGGCGATCCGCTCGCCGGTCAGCGGGTGCGTGCGTGCATACGCCGGCACGCCCGCATCGCCCATCGACGCGCGGTCGAGCCGCTCGAAGAAGCCCGGCATCCCGTACGGGTCATAGCCCGCGCCCGCGAGCAACTGGAAGCCGACGCGATCGGCCTCGCGCTCGGCCGAACGCGAGAAGCGCAGCTGGTTGTCCACCGCATACGCCTGCCCGCCCACCGCGATTGCGCTGCCGAGGTCGCCGCTTCTCGCGAGCACGCCGGCCAGCACGCCGAGCAGCATCGTCGCGAGCGCCGTATAGCCGGTCTTCTCGCTCGCACCGATCATCCGCGCGATGTGCCGCTGCAGCACGTGCCCCATCTCGTGGCCGACCACCGACGCCAGCTCCGACTCCGTCTGCGTCGTGACGACGAGCCCGCTGTTGATCCCGATAAAGCCGCCCGGCATCGAGAACGCGTTGATCTGCGGATCGCGCACCGGGAACAGGTCGAAGTCCGGCGTGTAGCCGCCGATGAAGCGCGCGGCCGCGGCGGCCGCGAGCCGCGCCGCCATCGCGTTCAGGTAGTCGCGCACGAGCCAGTCGTCGAGATAGTCGGGATCGCGCCGCACTTCGCGCATCACGCGCTCGCCGAGCCGGCGCTCGGCCTGTGGCGTCAGCGACCCGCCGGAACCGTCGCCGAGATCGGGCAGTTCGAGCGCGCGAAGCGGCGCGCGCAGGCTCGCGGCCGGCGCCGATGCGCCGCCCGTGTCCGAAAACCGGCTCTCCGCGCCGCCGTACGTACCGAACACGCCGGGCGCGATGCCGGAGGGCACGGTGGAAATCGACCGGGCGCCGTCGGCCGCCGATTCGAGCGGCGGTGCGGACGCGCGCTGCGCATGGCCGCTCGGCGGCAACGCGAGCGCCGCCGACAGCAACACGGCAAGCAACTGTTTGACACGCATGGCAGGATGAAAACGACGCCGTCCCGCGCGCCGGGCGCGCATCGCGGCGTTTGGTCTGAATATTCGGGTCATTGTACCGGCGGCAGCGTGACTGTCCCGTGCGGCATGGGTGCCATCTGCGCACCCGGCGCCGCGAATGCCACTGCTATGATAGGCGCCCGTTGAAACGTTGGACCGACTCGCGGCGCAGAGACGAGATTCGATGCCCCGCCCGATCGCGACGCCGGATCGCGGGACGTGCTCGCGCACTCCGTTCCACTAGAGGAAGACATGTCAGGACTCACCCATTTCGACGCCGCCGGCCACGCCCACATGGTCGACGTCGGCGGCAAGCAGGAAACGCAACGCATCGCGATCGCGCGCGGCACGATCCGGATGCTGCCGGCCACCTTCGCGCTGATCCGCGACGGCAAGGCGAAGAAAGGCGACGTGCTCGGCGTCGCGCGCATCGCGGCCATCCAGGGCGCCAAGCGCACGGCCGACCTGATCCCGCTGTGCCACCCGCTCGCGCTGACGCGTGTGGCCGTCGACTTCGAACTCGACGACGCGCTGCCGGGCGTCCACTGCGTCGCGCAGGTCGAGACGTTCGGCCGGACCGGCGTCGAGATGGAAGCGCTGACCGCCGTGCAGGTCGGGCTGCTGACCGTCTACGACATGTGCAAGGCCGTCGATCGCGGGATGGTGATCACCGATGTGAGCGTGCGCGAGAAGCGCGGCGGGAAGTCGGGGGACTGGAAGGCGGAAGAGTAAGGCTTTGTTTCGTAAGTCCTTTTCTCGACTCCATACCGGCCACCCCGGCATCACCTTCGTCTGACGAAATCGCCTCGAATCTGACTGCTGGCATACGAAAAATCGATCTTGTCCCACTCCTGTCCCACAGGAGACTGGAATGGCTTCAATTCGCCAACGAGACGGGAAATGGCAAGTACGTGTTCGGCGTCGAGGATTCGCCGACGAAGCAAAAACGTTCAACACGCGCACCGATGCGGAGCGATGGGCGCGATCCGTCGAAACGGAGATGGATCGCGGAAGCTTCGTCAGTCGCAGTGAGGCCGAAGCGAACACGCTCGAAGACATCATCAACCTCTACATCACCGACGTATGTCCGACGCAACGTAGTGGCCCTGACGCAATCATTCGGCTTCGTGCCACTTGCCGCAAGACACTGGCAAAACTCAGCATGGCGGCGTTGACGCCGAAGGCTGTCGCAGCTTACCGAGATGAACGACTGAAGCAGGTGAAACCGGCGACCGTGATTCGTGAACTGGCGTTCCTGTCGGCCATCATCAACCACGCTCGTCGGGAGTGGGACATCAACATCCCCAATCCCATCGCATTGATCCGCAAACCAACCGCCCCGCAAGGCAGGGACCGGGTACTGTCCATAGAAGAAGAGGCACGGCTTCTTGCTGAACTGGTTCCGGTTGGCCGCATTAATGTCTGGCTGCTTCCAGCAACGATCCTGAGCTTAGAAACCGGCATGCGACGCGGCGAACTGGTCGCACTTCGATGGTCGGACGTCAATCTTGAAGCCCAGACGGCACATTTACCGATGACCAAGAACGGGACCGCACGGACAGTTCCACTATCCAAGAAGGCAGTCGCTACGTTGGCGGCACTGCCACGATCCATCGACGGCCGGGTCATTCCGGTCAAGGGACTCACGTTGCATGCAGCGTTACGGAAAGCATGTGCGCGGGCGGGAATCGTGGACTTCCACTGGCACGACCTACGGCATACAGCCATCACACGGATGGCGCAGAAGCTGCCGAATGTCATTGAACTCGCCGCTGTCTCGGGCCATCGCAGTTTGGCGATGTTGAAGCGGTACTACCATCCGTCCGCAACTGATTTAGCACATAAGCTCGGATGACGGCAGTGACATGCGACGTGCCCATGAGTCTCATGCGCCACGTCGCATTTGGTGCAACGGTTGTCGCCCGATCAAGGGAGACAGCCTGTCGGACAGTTGCATATCGACTTTGCAGACTGCATTCCAATCGTCTGATGTGCCTTGATGGAGTTCATGACACCGCCAGAGCGAAATCTCGTCATCGAATGATGGAATTGGCATTTCCTCCATCTCAGCCCGTCTGCAAGCGGCGCGACAAAAATCCCGAAAATATCTCTTTCATCTCCCACGTCAGGTTGCTAACCTGCCCCCCGCTGAAAAATACTAGGGACATGGGATGGAGCGCGAACTGTTTCAACGTTTCTCGAATGATCTGATGCGTCTTGGTGCAGACGGGATGACCGCACCACAATTCAGTCTTGGAAAATCAGGCGTCTACGAGCTTCGGTACACACCCTTCGAGTACGTCAACCGGGAAGCAAAGTTGGTGATCGTCGGAATCACTCCCGGTAATACACAGCTTGAACTGTCGTATGGCAAGGCGCAGGAACTGCTACGACACGGGCACCGGACGGACATGATCCTCCGCGAAATCAAGAAGGTCGGAGCCTTCGGCGGCCCATCGATGCGACCGAACCTGTTGAAGATGCTGCGGCACTTCGGGTTCGAACGACTGCTTGGAATCGAGGATGTTGAATCGCTTTGGGGTTCACATGCCGACCTCCTGCAATCGACATCGGTAGTGCCACATGCTGCGTTCAAGGCTGGAAAAATGTTCGCGGGGAGCTTCGATGAAGTCTTGGCATCACCGCTGCTCGGCGAATGCTTCCGTGACTGCTTCGTCCCGTCGGTGCGGGAAATGGCATCGGACACACTGTTTGTCGGCCTTGGCCCTTGCCCTGAAGCCGCGTTGGACTGGTGCGTCCGTCATGGCGCACTCCAACGCAAGCAGGTCCTGGGGGCGTTCTGCCATCCGTCCGGTGCGGGCGGCAGCACAACGCGCTACTACCTTCGAGAAGTCGCCAAGGGTGAACTTGACGCCAAGAATCCGGTCCTGCGCAGGACCGACTGGCTTGACCGTGCCTATGAGCAGATGCATGCCGCAACGGCTTCGCTGCTTGGTCGAACTGCGCCGAAACCACTAGCACGGCGCGATAAGGAAGCAGCAATGCCGCCCCCTGACGGGCCGTCGTCTGTAGAGTCGAAAACGACAACGATCAAGGCGGATGACATCGCGATGTGCGGCACAGCCAACGACGAAGTTGCCATCATCCTTGCTGAAGTCCAGAAGGCCGGATACAGGCTGACGAAACAGACATCGAAAGTGGCCGAATTCGCGACCCCTAACGGTCAGATCATCTACTTGGTCAAGACCACATCGAGGATGAATCGCGTCAATCTGATGGTGCATCCCGGCCTGATGCCTGACGAGGTGATGGCATTGCCGGGAGTTGCATCGGTCAGCCACGAACATCGTTTCCATTCGAACATGTCGCAGTTTCCGAAGCGGCTGAACCGTGGGGCGACCGAAACCGCGTATGGCTGGCAGGTGAGCCTCGACACATTCGATGACCTTCCGCGCTTCCTTGCTGCATTCGCTGATTGGGCTGCGCCAGCCGGTGCAAGGCGCTAAAGGTAACTGACTATGGTCAATCGCCCCTCGCCGTCACGGTCAGTGCAGCAGTTCGTTGCCTGATGCCCCTGATCCAGCGTCAACTACGACTGGCAGCGCGTTCGGCGTACCAAAGTCGATCAGGTGGTCTGCGTGGTACTGCTCGACAACAAATTCCAGCAGCGACGCGAATCTGTTCACAACGGCAACAAAATTCCCAGCGATCAATCCCCCGATGTACGGCAAGACATAGGCCACCGTCAGGTCTTCGTCTGGGTCGATGGTGAAGACCGGGAGAAACACATCTTCGTTGAGGCGATTCGCCAGCGCGTACTTCAAGTCGATGGGTGCCTGCCGGTTCAGCGGAAGATATGTGCCGAACCGGATGAACTTCCGGTCGTTGATGAGGGAGATGCGATACCCGATACCCTGTTCCGTGCGCAATCGGATGCAGTCGGACTGCACGCTGTACGGGACTACGCCACTATCGCGGAGGTGCGCGTCGAGGGCTTCGATGGAAACTGAGGATTCTTCGAAAATTTTCGTCAATAGGCGCTCCGTTCGTGGATTCTGCCGGTCGTGATTGAATGGCTGGCCGGGACGACATCCGGCGTACTGTCGTCCCGCGATGACCTCGCCATCAGGTTAATCGTTGGCCGGTCCCATGAATTTCTTGCCGAACGCGGTCAGCCGAACATCCTTGCCAAGGGTGTACTTTCGCGTCTGCGCAGGACTGGTACCGTCCGATTCGTCAACTTCGATGATGCCGTCGATGTCCGTGTAGTTCCAGCTTGCATTCATGCCCTTCTCGGTCGTGCTGGCTTCGAATTCGCAGCCGTCGCATGACCGCTTGTCCAACAGCGTGATGCGTTCGCCGCCGTCGTTGATGGTGCCAACAACGTGCGCGTTCGCTGCCGTCACACCAACCGCCAGCAGCAGGCCAATAATCGGTCGTTTCATTGCATTCCCCTCATGTAGTCGTTGTCGAACATCGTCACATCGCAGACAGGGCTTGGATTCGCGCGTCCGTCACGCGTACCAAGCAGGCCGCATCGTCACAAGCATTGCGTTCCTTGAGCCAGTCTCGCTGCTGCTGCTTCAGTGCGGCCGGGTCACTCGTCGTCGCTACTGCCGCGCGATAGACAGAGGCAAGTTGCTTGTCTGTCGTTGCGGTTTCCGGGCTGGAACAGATCAGTTTCTCGATCTTCGACGCCGCCTTGGCACAATCAAACGATGCGACGATGGACGCTTGTATGGGCGGTGCTGCTTCCGGTTGCGTCGCATTGCCAACAGGGGTCGCCGCACTGTCCTGCACGGGCGTCGCTACCGTGGATGCAGGAGCATTCGGCACCGCGCCTTGATCGCCAACAATCGATGCAACGCTTTGCGTCATCGGGCACTGCTGACTAAGGGACTGCACCAACTTATTGAGATTGACGTACCGGTTTGCGAACATGCCGCCTGCCTGCTGCGCGAAGCCGAATCGCCACATGTCCTTCTCGGGAACGATCTTTTCCAGTTCGGTGACCCGGCAGGTACATCGCTCAACACCGAACGTGTTGCTGCACGACTGGATCGCGCTGTCCTTGAAGGTCTTGTCCCACGATGTCGCGTTCTTCGAATTCGCCGTGATGTCAGCCCCGGACAGGGACAGCACCTCGTAGTACATCGCATAGGTCTTCAGCAGCTTATCGACCCGACGATCCTCTTCGGTCGTCAGCGTGACAATCGGGCCATTCTTCTGTTCGGCTGCATCCGACGGCGTGGCAACCTGATACGTGATCGCCGCAGTGAACGTCGCATCCGATACCGGCGTATGGTTGCCAACCAGCATCACTGCACCAAAGGCGTCCTGCTGCTGCGCACGTTCCAAGTCTTCTTTGGGGAAATCGATCACGAAGCTGGCCGCACAATCGATGTTCTTGGACTCATCGTTTCGGGCAGTTTCCCGGATCGCATCAACGTGAATCTTGATCCGGTTGTCGCGCAAGGCCCAGACCAGATCGGGAATGCCGGTCTTCATTAGCGGATCAGTGCCGTAGGCGTCGATGACGTATTGCTTCACGTTCGGCGCGGCGCAGTCCAGCTTGTTGCCGCTGCCGAACAGACTGGCAAGACTGAAGGACGATCCGCCCGACGACTGATCGGTAGCCGCACCATCGGCGTTGGCACCGCCGTGCGTCGCGACCAGTAGGCCAAAGATGGCGGCTGCATAGGCAATCACGCATGCGAACGCAACCAGTAAGGGTTTCACCAGCGATTTCTTCGCATAGGTCTTGCCGAACTGTTCCTTCACATAGCTGACCTGTTTGCGCCCAGACAGCACGTACCAGACGACGAAGTAGACCAGTCCGCCAATGTTAACCGCGCCGCGAATGGCATCCTTACCGGCATCTGTCTTGCCGACTAAACCGATGGCAACGAGGCCCATCGCAGCCAAGACCAATAGGCTGACGTAGAACCATACCTTCGACGCGGCAGCGCGTTCCGGCTGGCCGAGAATGCGCCAGTTCGACGCGTGCAGATAGCTACCGAACGCCGGGGTCAGCACAACGCTGAGACTGGCGGCGGTCGATGGATTCCAGATCGCTTGGTTCTGGGTGTTTTGCATATGGCGACTCCCCGAAGGTTGTGTTTCTTCTGAGTTGATGTGCCCCAAATACTACCAAATCGGTAGTATTTGGGACGAGCCAAACCACGACGATCTTTGTCTTCAGCAACCTGAAGGCAAGCATGTCGGTATTCGCACAACGGCTCAAAGCCGCACGCTTACGAATCGGACTGTCGCAGGAACGTCTCGGTATCGAAGCCGGACTTGATCCCATGTCGGCCAGCGCACGCATGAACCGCTATGAGCAAGGGAAGCGCGTACCTGACGCACCGCTTGTCGAACGAATCGCAGCAGTATTGGGCGTGCCGGTCGCCTACCTTCATTCAGTCGATGACGAGGAAGCTGATCTGCTTCTGAAATTCCATCGTCTGAACAAGAAGCAACGGTCCAAGGTCGTTGCCTTCATTGACGAAATATCTGACTAGTCCGTCAGCTTCTGGCCGCGCGACTTCCGACGTTCAGACCAGTCGGCCAATGCGTACGGAACCCCATCCGGCCCGATGCCCGTGAAGTCCGTCTGCGTCGATGCCATTGATTCACGGACACGCATGATGGTCTGACGGCTGGTCTTCATCTCTCGGGCAATCTGCGCCACAGACACGCCTGCATTCAGTTGGTCCATGACGGTCGCACGCTGCGATTCAGTGAGTGCCGATGGTCGCCCAAACGTCTTTCCCTCAGCCTTGGCCCGACGAAGGCCAGACTGTGTGCGTTCGATGAGAAGGTCGCGTTCGAATTCGGCAACGGCGCTAATTACGCCCATCGTCATCTTTCCTGCTGCACTGGTGAGGTCCACACCACCAAGGGCAAGACAGTGAACGCGAACCCCGATAGATGCCAGTCTTTCGACCGTTGCCCTTACGTCCATAGCATTGCGCCCGAGCCGATCAAGGCGGGTCACGATCAGCACGTCGTTTTCTTCCAATCGATCCACCAGCTTCGCGAATGCCTTCCGCTCGAATGCTGGAACAGACCCGCTGACCGTTTCCGTAATGACGCGCTGCTTTGCTACTGAAAATCCGGCTGCTTCGATTTCTTGTATCTGGTTGTCTGTCGTTTGGTCGACGGTCGATACGCGGCAGTAAGCAAAGATTCGTGTCATTGGCACCTTGATGTGTCCGTAAAGGGAGTACGAATCATACAGGCCGTCCGAAATACAAACAAGCTATTTTTTGGACATACGGAAGTTGGGAGGTCCGGAACCGGTCGATTTCGGACAGTGGTGCGCGAACAGGATGCCACTTCGGCAATGTCAGTGGCTTCCGCTCAATTCCACGTTGGTCAAGGATAGAATTCGGCAAACAACTTCTGCGCGGCAACCATATGAAACTGACTTCGGCACGTGAAGCCTTTGAAACTTCGCGCGCACGCGACCCGCTCAAAGACTTTTTCAGCCTATGGGACGATGTGCAGCCGTCTGACGTAGAAGCACTTCGTCACGCGCTGGATACGGCGACGCGCGAAGAAGACATCCAGCAGTTCTTGCAAAAGAATCCCTCGCATCTGATCCAGCATTTAGGGGGCGGCCACGGGCGTTGGATCATCCCGAAACAGCGACTCGGCAGTGAGCATGTCACGGACTTCATGATTGCCGACTGCGACTCGATGGGCTTTCATTGGACTGCGGTGGAACTCGAAAGTCCGATGGCAACTATGTTCACCAAGGCTGGTAACCCTTCGGCGACGCTGAATCACGCCATTCGCCAAATCCGAGACTGGCGCATATGGCTCTCCCACAACCAAAACTACGCAGCGCGACTACGCAGCGACAACGGGCTGGGGCTTACCGAGATTGACATGGAGGTGCCCGGACTGATCTTGATGGGTCGTCGCGCAACCGAGTCTGAAGACACTAGGCACATGCGCCGCCAGATCAGTCGTGAGTCGAGAATCGAAATCCACACTTTCGACTTTCTACTCGATGCCTTGATCGGACGTTTGGCGAGTCTCGAACAACGTAGAAACCGAGATGCCGCCACCTAGAAAGGAATCTCATCATCCATTTCATCCAAATATCGATCAACCGCATCAAGTCTATTCGAAATATTGGCAATGATAATATTTTGCTTCTCTCTTGATGCAGATCGAAACATCTCGATGAATTTTCGCAGATGATCTTCCACGGAAAATTTCACCTTGGTACGAAACTTCACCGCCCCCTTAACGAAGCACAGCAACACAATGGCTGAATTCGGCACATCTTTTTCAAGCATCACCTTTTTGTAAGTGCTTTCGAGGTTGTTGAGTACGGTGGGCGCATCAGTGTAATACTTCGCACTTGCCTCTATCTCAATTAGCACATCGCTCATTCTCTGGGAGAAATCCTGATAAATTTTTCGCTCTGAATAGCTGAAGGTTGCACCAGAAAAATCGGCCGTCAACACTGCATTGCGAACCTCCGCAAAAGACGATATTCGATTTTCTGGTTCGATCTTGCACATACTATCAAGCAGATCACCATGCTTGAACATCTCAATACTCATGTCGGATATGATTTTCTGAAACAGCTTCCCGACGAAATATACTTCCGTGCGAAAATCATAGATCGAGCTTTTGAATTCAACAGGAAGATCGCACCACCAACTTAGAGATACGCTCTTCTCAAAATCTGCTGGCGCATTAGCGCGCTTCCCAAAACCGAAATCAATGATTTTCACGACACCCTTTTCTGTTACAAGGATGTTGTCCTCTCGAATATCCCGGTGCAAAACACCATTTTCCTCAAGATATGCAAAGCCACTGATTGTCTGCTCAAATATCTGATTAATGTCCTCCGGCGAGAATAAGAGATGAGTTCCAACATCCGCGCCCTTGATATACTCCATAAGAATGTAGCCCAAGTGCTTATCGGGATACAGATAGTAATTAAACACTCGCACCACGTTTGGATGATTGACTTGGTGCAGCAGTTTAATTTCCCGCACGAAAGCATCGAAAAGCTTCGCCGCCAAAGCTTGCCGTGAAGGCTCATATTTCTTGCAGGCAAAGTACTCATTAATCACGCTATCAAAAAGCAATACCGTATTTCCAGTTGCGCCTTGCCCAAGACGCCCCTCAAGCACGAAGTCCTTCTGTCGCAAAAATTTGACTAGCTGATTATCCATGTAGGATTCCCTCTCTCCCCAACCTTTCACTGCCCCGCAGTCGGCGTGATAAATCGTATTCTGATGGCACGATTATCCGGTTTTTTGCCGCCCCTCGGAATCCATTGCCCAAAGGCACCTTACCCTGATCGCGGGTGCGGCGGCCATGGCGTGCCGAATGAATCGATTAATCCTTCAGACCGGGCTTTCGCATTCGTGCCGTGACCGCGTTGACGTGTGCGGACAGGCCATCAAGATCGGGGAACAAGTACGAACGATCAACGCCATAGTCCGCCAAGAAGTCCAGAATTTCGGCCTTCAATGTCGCGGGGATGTAAAGCTGCATCAGGTTCGTAAATTCGCTACCAAAGCGAGACTGTGTCACCTCGATCTGATGCGAGGCATCGCAATGGACCGTGAATAGCCCTTTCTGATTGATGACACGGGGAAATGCTGCCTTGGGGAGATAGCCGAATACGCCGCGCTGCTCCTTCAACGCCGCTTGGACAATCTCATCTGTCATGACTACATCGCCCATCTCGTACATCCAGACCGCGCCATCCTTGCCATCATGATCGGAACACGCGAAGTAGCATGCGACCAGCGGATTCATCGACCAGTCGAGAAGGCGCGTCGCAAGGCCATGATGTTGCGCCAACGCCAGTTGTTCGAGATAGCTTGACGACAAAGACGTGTACGCGACGGCTTTCCTACCCCATGCATTGAACCGCCCAAGGTCCCTGTCGTCGGGTAGATAAAACTCGGGCCGACCGGCCTTCGGCAGCAACTCCCAACTCGCCTGAGCTTGTCCCCTGAAGACATACCCCACGCCATCGTGGCTTCTGAACCCCCGAAAGACCTTGTGAAGCATATCCACATCGGCCAGCTTGATCGTCTTGTATTCCATGATCTTCGATTAGTTGTCGGTCGAATCCATCGATACCCATATTCTCGCAGACGCAGCCCAGCAATTCCGCTCCCCTGCACCAGTTGGACATCATGTATCGCTCCCTTCAGTCGTGCCGCTGCGCGGACACACAGCCTTCTCAGGTCGGCACCTGCCGCCCACAAATGGGAGTAATTTCTATAAGATATAGATAGAAAAACTACCCATTTGTGGGAACCAGTCACCCCCTTTCTCCTCGCTACGGGGTGCGCCGCCGCACTATCAGATCATGCATAAGTAAACGGCAGCACAAAAGAAAAGACCCCACTGAACACGCATCCAGTGGGGCCACGATATACCCATGAAGCTACCAACCCCATGAGCGTTACTATTTATGCGCGTGTCGCGCCGTCCATGCGACCGACAACTACGACGACACTGCAATCCATCGAAGACATCATTGAGTCCGTCCGAAGCGGCATCTATGAAGACAGAATTCGCCTCATCCGTGAAACGAAGGACGACGACGAACGCAAGGCGCTGAAACTCGACACACTGCCGGTCTTCTATCCGACTGTGTTGCCGAGTGTCGATACCCGTCTCGGAGAAGACAGCGAACCCACCGGCATCGTCCAGTTCGACATCGACAAGAAAGACAACCACGGCTTGGACGTGAACGAGTTATGCACGGCCGTGATGAAGCACAACGCGTGCATCTATGCCTTCAGGTCGCCATCGGGCGGGCTGAAATTCGGCCTGTTAACCGACTTCGCTCGCGCACCCGGCGAACCCATTGACATCACGAAACGACGCTTCAAGATTGCGTATCGCCTGTGTCTTCAACTCATCCACCAATATTGCGGCATCAGGTTTCACGATGACGCGGACGCGAACAAACTTCGCCAGTCCTGTTTCCTATCGCACGATCCCGACGCGTTCTTCCGTGCCGACTGCATCCCGCTGGCGTTGAACGATCAGTGCCATGTGCCGCCGCCCGCAGCATTAATCGCCACGGAAGCAGACATCGCCTCCGTCCAAATTCTGCTGGATTACATCCCGCGCGATCTGCACTACGCCGACCGTTTCAAGGTGAACGTATGCGTCCTAAAGATGCTTGGCCGTCCGGGCATCGGGCTGCTGATGAACCACTGGGAGAAGAAAGAGCGGGCTGTACTTGAACAGCAACTCCAAGAAGCCCTACGCAACGCGACGTATGGAAACATCTACATGTTGCAGTCGTATGCGAAAGAGTACGGCAACTACAAGCCGTCCAACGGTGGCGCGGCACGGCGATATATCCAGCCGATGCCATGCGACTATTCCCTCCGTCCTCTTTCCACGCCCGCAGAAGCCACGGCGAGCCTACAGGCGATCATCCGCGAATTCGTGACTGGCAAGACATCGCACTTCGTCAAGGTCACGACCGGTGCCGGGAAGACCCGCACCGTGCTGGAAGCACTGTCGCGCGAAGTGGGTCACGGCGCGAAGATTCTGTTTCTCGTACCGACACACGACCTTGGCGACCAGATCATCAAGACCTACAACGAAATCCGCGCTGCCGACATTGCCAGTGCCGACACGCTACGCGGCAAGCTGCAACGCCCGTCCATCGTCAAGTTTCATTCACGGAAGACACTCTGCGAGAATAAGGAAGCGCGAGAGAACCTTGAAGAGTTCGGCATCAGCATCCCGCTTCAGTACTGCCTGTCGCGGTGCCCGCACCAAGGCGTCTGCGAGTACACGTTGCAATTCAATACGACAGCGAACATTCGGGTCATGACGCACAACGAATGGATCAACGAGCAGTCGGCATGGTTCAATGGCAGCCGGACGACGGATACGGGCGGCACCGAACCCAACGACAATCGATCCCGGTGGGTGCCCGACTACATCGTCATTGACGAAGACATCCTGAGACTTGGCAGGGTGCAGAAAGAATCCACGTCTAAACGGTTCCCTTCAATAGCCCGGATCATTTTGGACGTAGATACCGGCAAGTCGTTGCGGGACGCAATCTGGAACCACGGCGAACAGGTCATCCTCGATGCCGCGAAAAACACAAAGCCAGCAACACCATCACTGAATCTTCCACTCAAAAAGTACCGTCACGCCTATCTGAAAAGCCAAGAAGATAGCCAGCATTCCGAGATCATTGCGCGACTTGAAAGCTACGTCCAATCCGGCGATCCAACGCTGCTTGACGGCATGTGGGTCGAAGACAATGCGATTAGGTGGTTGCCGTTACCCGCACCGGCTGAACGATACGAAGGCATTCCAACGCTGTATCTCGATGCGACGGCACACCCTGCTGTCGTTCAGCGTCTGCTTCCGGGCGTTCAGTTTCATTCCATTGCCGTCCGACAGCACGCTGACGTTCAATTGTTCCAACTATCGAACAAGACGATTACTAAGGAATGGCTAAGCGGCAAGCCCGAGAACTTGTCGAACCTTGTTGATGGTTTGATCGAGATCGCGAAGCCCTACACGAACGTCGGCTTGATTACCTACATGCAGGTCGGCGACAAAAACGACTTCGCGGCTTATCTGGCAGAAAAGATCGGTGCATCGCATCACGCCCATTTCGGCGACCTACGCGGCCTTGACACGATGAAAGACGTTGATTGTCTGTTGGTCGTTGGGCGGCATATGCTCCTACCGAAGGACACACTGGATTACGCTCGCGCCCTGTTTTCATGTGAAGCCGAATCGGAGAGGCCGATATATGCCGACCTGCCGGTTCGCATGAAAGACGGTGAGACGTATAGCCTGAACAGCATGATTCCCAAGAACCCTTGGCATCAGGTGGTCTATGAACACACATCGCTGTCCGAAACCCTTCAGGCCATTGGTCGCGCACGCCCGGTTCATGGGCCGAAGAAGGATATTTACGTATTCGCGAATGAGAATCTTTCAATCAATACCGAAGTGGCTGGATTCTTCCCGTTCGAACGATATTTCAAGGAACTGGCAATGATTGTCACTCCAGAAGCCGTTGAACGCGTCCGGGACCGAGGTTTCGTACAGTTAATGCCGAAGGACCTGATGGACCAGTTGGGACTGAGCGACCATCAAGTAAAGGGTTCCGAGAAGCAGAACCGGATCGCGGACGAATTGGTCAGCAATGGTGCGGACTGGATCAAAGCAACGGTCAGGTTTGAGAAAGGCAAAGTCGCAGAGCAGACTTACCTCGTCTTCGATATTTCGGCACTCGAACGCCATCTTGATGTAAAAAGCACACGCATCATTGAAGTCAATGCCGTCACTTCCGACGAAGCCTTGACCAACTGACAGCCACCATTCGATGAGAGCAACAGGTGAACCATTGCAACGGACCATCGATCCCCTCTGGTTCGACTATATGACCCATTGCTACAGTCTTGGCGCTACAGTCGGCAGCAAGATCGAAATGCCAACGTGACTGAAGCTACTGCGCCACAATCACGACAAAAAGCACGGCGATTGCAGTCATCAGCAGAACAATCAGTCGGGCGCTAATGATTGCAATCGCCAACAGTGCTTACAGTCATGCGGTCAATGCGTCCGGTTCATCCTTCGCCTCTATCAACTGCCCGACAGTCGGACCATGCGACTGAATGTCCAGATGAGGCAATGACTTCACGATTTTCATCGTTTCCAGACTGACGGTCACAATCCTTTGAAAGAGTTCCAAGGGGTAGCGGGGGTTGTTCATCGTCTCGATGGCGTAGTCGTTCGCGTCGTTGACAATGCCGCTGTCCTTGTCGGTCTTGACGCACTGACGTTCGACGACCCAATCCAGCGCCGGTTTGCCGTTGACCACATATTCGTAGGCTTCCAGCGGGATGCCCTTGACCGTGATCTTGTCGTTGTAGATCAATGTGGTCAGGTCCTTGTCCTTACCATTCTTGCCGTACCGCATCTTCTCGACGCGGTAGTCCGCATCCGTCAACAACGGTCCTTCGCCTTCGATCTGCAACGGGAACTTTTCTACCGTCTCGTAGTTGATGTGCAGGTCGGCGAGCTTTCGTCCAGCCTTCGAAAACGCCCAAAAGTCAGTGGCTGTCTTCACGCATGGGATGCGCGGCAACTCCTTCGACAGATTGTCGGCATAGCGTTCGCGGTAGTCAGGTGAATGCAACAAGCCATAGACGTAGTAGAAGATGTCTTCTTTGCTGATCTGTTCGCCGGGATATGCAACTTCGAAGTGCGCGAGTCCTTCGTCAGTTAGCGCATCTCGGCGTTTGCGCCTAGCGGCCTGATCGGGGTCAAACAATCCGGCTTGTAACTGCTCGTCGCCCACTTCGCCATTCGGTTCGTCGTAGAGATAGAGCGGGAAGCACTGAGCACCGCCATCAGGCTGAAGGGAGACGACCTTGTCCACCATTAGCGCAAACTGACCGGCATCGGCGAGATTGCCTTTAATCATGATGGCGCGATTCTCCGCCGTCGCGTCAGGAAAGATACGCGGCATCTGCAATACCATTTCATTGAAACGGCGGTTGAAATACAGCCATTGCTTGCTGAATGGCCGATACAGACTTGGTGTCAGGCATTCCGGTTCGAAGGCAAACCGTCGGTTCTTGACTAGTTCCTGCTTCAGGCCACGCGTCCAACTGATCCGAGAAGGATCATTGTCAATGAAGTCATCCACGCGCAACATCTGAGTCTTCGGGTCCAGCCGACCGAATTTGCTTGAAAACCTTAAAACTTCACGGTTGTAAGCGTCAATCATGCGTGACATGTTCGCTGTCACGCCGCTCTTGGAAGCGTTGTAGCACCATGCGTCACGGTTTGTGGAAACACCCAACGAGAAGTTTTCAAATAGCCTTGGCGCGTTGCTTCTCTTGTCGCCCAACACGATGTATTCGCCGAAACGGTCGTCTCGCTGGTTCAGCCAATCACCGTGTTGGTCAGGGACGATGTGTTGCCAGCCACCTACTTCCCCGATCCCTTGAATGCTTCTGAATGCACTTACCTTCTCCAATTTCTCTTCGCGGCTGAGATAGTCACCGATGTCGTGGAAGTAAATCTGACCATGCTGCACGGCATTCGGATTCTTGACCAGCACAGAAATCGCAATAGGAGCGCGACTGCCGCTTCCAAAAATCTTGCCACCTTCCTTTCGCGACTGTTCTCCCGCCGTGCGTTGATTGCCGCGCAGATGAAACACATAGATAGTCGAAAACTCTTCTGCCAGACATTGGCGAAGACCATCAGCAGTGTTGGCGTCGAGAAAGCCGGCATTGGTCACAAAGCCGATCACGCCACTGTTGCCGATGCGGTCACTGGCCCAGCGAATAGCGCGAATGTAGCTGTCGTACAACCCCTTGGACAGAGCGGCGCTTGACCGCTGCACGTAAGTTTCCGTGATTCGCTTATCGAGATGCGGGTATGCGACATTCTGGTTGTTGTCATTCGCACTGGCTTGTCCTACCGAATACGGCGGATTCGCCATGATGACGCGAATGTCCAGCTTCTTCTGACGCTTTCGGCGGGCGCTGTTCTGCTCCAACAGCGCATCAACCATGTCTTCCGTCTCGTACATCTGAAACGTATCTGTAAGGCAAATGCCTTCGAACGGCTGGTACTTGCCGCCGACGATGCCGTGATATACCGCTTCTATGTTCACGGCTGCGATGTAGTAAGCCAGCAGCACGATCTCGTTCGCATGAATTTCATGCTTGTACTTGCGTGGCAGTTCTTCGGGCGTGATGTGGCCGCTTTGCAGAAGCCGTGTCACGAACGTGCCCGTACCAACAAAGGGATCGATGATGTGGACTCCCTTGCTACCCAAGGTCTGGCCGAACTCGGACTGCAACACATGGGCAACGCTATGAATGATGAAGTCCACGACTTCGACCGGCGTGTAGACGATCCCCAACCGCTCAGTCATCTTCGGGAAGGCATTGCGGAAGAACCTATCGTACAAATCGACGACGATCTTCTGCTTGCCCGCCGCGTTGTCGATGCCTTCCGCCCGGAGTTTCACACTCTCATAGAACCGTTCCAGCGTGTCGGCTTCCTTGTCCAGCCGATGTTCATCCAGCACATCTAACACATGCTGCATCGCCAGCGACATCGGGTTGTGCTTCGCAAAGCTGTAGTCCGCGAACAGGGCATCGAACACCGGCTTCGTGATGAGATGCTGCGCCAACATCTCGATGATTTCGCCATCGGTGATGCTGCCATTCAGGTCATCACGCAGTTCTGCGGCAAACTCGTTGAACGCGTCTCGTTCCTTCGCGTTGGCAGGGTTCTCGACGATGGCCGTAATACGGTCGATGTGAGTGCGAGCTATCTTCGCGATGTCGTTCGCCCAATCTTCCCAGTGGTGACGGTTGCCGACCTTCTGCACCAGTTTCGCGTAGATGGCCTTCTCGATCTCGCCGATCTCGAATTGCAGTTCGTGCTGTTCCTGCGCGGTGCGCTTCTTGACCGCTTCGCCAATGGTGAAGCCGCCCTTACCAGCGTCCTTGTTCTTCGTCCCGTTGGCTTTCTGCTGCTTCTTCTGAATCTTGTCAGTGATCGCGATGACTTCCATCTTGCTAGTGTTCGGCCCGTTCAATTCGAGCTTGTTCACCATTGCATCGAAGCGGTCGTCGTGCGACCGAAGCGCCTGTAAGACCTGCCAGACGACGGCGTAGGTCTTGTTATCATTCAGGGCTTCGTGTGGTTCGACGCCTGCCGGAATCACCACCGGCAAGACCACATAACCGCGCTTCTTCCCCGGTGCGTTGCGCATCACGCGACCGACCGACTGCACCACGTCAACCTGCGAGTTACGCGGCGTCAGGAACAGCACGGCATCCAGTGCCGGAACGTCCACACCTTCGGACAGGCAGCGAACGTTACTGAGAATGCGGCAAGTGTTTTCGGGCGTCTCGGCCTTCAGCCATGCCAGCTTCGCTTCCTTCTCGCTGGCATTCATGCCACCGTCAACGTGTTCAGCTTCGCAGTGAAGTCGGGCCGCCTGTTCGAATTCTTCCGTCTCTTCAGACTCCTGATACGCTTCAACGACCGCTTGGAACATCCCGGCGATCTGTTTCGAACTGACCTTGTGCGTCTTAGCCCCTTTCGAGACTTCGATGACCTGACAGAAGGCCACTGCACGACTCATAGGATCGCCGTCGCCAACCAAGTCGTCGGTCAATCCCTGCTTCGACAGGGCTTTCCAGCAGCCAACAATCTTGGCTGCGTCGTCAACCTTCAACTGGTTGTTCTCATCCCGCAGCAGGTCTTGCAGACGCCGGTTGACGTGCGTCTCTTCGACCGCCAGCACGATCACCTTGTAATCGACCAGCAACCCGCGTTTGACGGCCTCCGAGAACGTGATGACGAACAGTTCGTCACCGTACAGGGCCTTGTCGTCCATCGAGCAAAGCGCCACGTTGTCCCGTTCAGCCGTCGCCTTGGCCGAATCGCCATAGATGCGCGGCGTCGCCGTCATGTACAGGCGCTTGGCGGCGCGGATGTAGTCGGCGTCGTGAACCCGGACGAAGGTGCTTTCGTCATCGTCGCCGAACGTCGCGCCGGTCGTGCGATGCGCTTCGTCGCAGACGATCAGGTCGAAGTCGGCCAGCCCGAAGTCCTTCTGGGCGCGACTGATGACATCAATCGAGTGGTAGGTCGAGAAAACGACGCTCATGTGCGACGCATCGTGCCGCTTCGCCATCTCTGCCGCCAGTCGGGCCGAATCCGTCGTGGCCGGATAGCGCAGTTCATGGACGAAGGTTTGCACCATGTCGTCTTCTTTCTTGCGCTTCTTGCCAACGTCGCTGTCGGAACAAACGGCAAAGCTATGAAGCGGCGTCGCGCTTTCCTGAGTCCACTCCGTCAAGGTCTGGGAAAGTAGCGACAGACTTGGTACAAGGAACAGAACCCGCTTGCCCGCACCGGCCATCGCTTCGGCGATCCTCAAGCTGGTGAACGTCTTCCCGGTCCCGCATGCCATGATGAGCTTGCCACGGTCGGCATCCGCCAGACCATGAACAGCGGCGTTCAGTGCATTGGTCTGGTGCGGGCGCAGTTCCTTCTTCGCTTTGATGACCGGCGCGGCCTTGGGCTGGTACTGCCCCCAATCGATCTGGCTTTCTTCAAGGGCGGTCAGATCGATCTTGCTAACTGGCGGCTGCTGATCCAGCAACGCGTCTTCGGCGTGTTCGCTCCAATGATTCGTCGTGGCGACGATGATCCGGCGCGTGAATGGCTTCTTGCCGGATGCGGTGAAGAAGCTGTCGATGTCACTCTTCTGAACCTTGTAGTCTGGCGCATATAGCTTGCACTGGATGGCATGGATTTCATCCGTTCCGCGCGTCTTCGCCACAAGATCGATACCGGTGTCCCGCCTATCAAGCCCTTGCAGGTCAGCCCATTCCGCATAGGTCCACACGTCGCTGTACAGATCGCGATATGTGGCTTCGTTTCGCAAATAGGTAACGATCAACTCTTCGAAGTAGGTTCCCTTCTCCCGTTCAGTAACGGCGGTTTGGCGGAAGGTGTCGAGAAGCATTTCGAGTGCGGTCATAGTGCTGAGGTGCTTGTTATTGTGACGATTAAGCCACGAAGGCGACATTATGCCGTTCAGCCAATCCCTCGACACCTGACGGAATCACGAAGCATGTGCCAGCAACGCTGACTGACCCAGTACAACACGTCGGAACGCCACGGCGCGCGTCCAACGATGCGCCGAATGATGCGTCCGGAAAATCCTGTCGTGCTGCGACATGTACATGCACTTCCGCCCGAACGGGCCAATCGCGTAAACTTGCGGCACAGTGCGGTCCGATTGTTGTACCAAATCCGTCCCACTGCCGTCCCACTTTATCAACCGGGTGGGACAAGGTCGAATGAATCGCTACCAGTAAGCCTTTGATTTAAAAGGCCGTGCAGGTCGGGCTGCTGACCGTCTACGACATGTGCAAGGCCGTCGATCGCGGGATGGTGATCACCGACGTGAGCGTGCGCGAGAAGCGCGGCGGGAAGTCGGGGGACTGGAAGGCGGAAGACACGGCGGGTTGAGCGCCAGCGGCAGCAGCAGCCATTCACGGGGCATCGTCGGCCGTAACGATGCCCCGTTCGAACGATAAAAAGCCAGAAAAACACATCGCAAATGAAGACCCACACGCTGAAATACGGCGCGCCGCTGCTGTGCGCGCTCGCCCTGCTGCCGGCCGCCGCATCGGCCGCCGGCACCTGCCCCGCCGCCGACACCGCCGCGCGCGCGGCCATCGACGCGCAGCACCGCGTCCAGCAGATCCGCGTTCCGCCGAGCGACGGCGGCGGCGTCGACATTGCGCCGCCGCTGCGCGACGCGCTGCGTGCATACAAGCAGGCGCTCGTCGGCGCGATCGACGCGCGGCTCGCGTGCAGCGACGAACAGGTCGACCCGGCCGCGCTGAAACGCACGCTCGCGACCGCGCTCGGCGTGCCCGCTCAACCCACTACCCAGTTTAAAGACGGCGAATCGGCATTCGGCCGCAATCCGGACGTCGGCGTCGAACGCGGCGGCACGTCGCGCCCGTTGCTGTTCGTGCGCGCCGGCTTCGACATCGCATGCGGCGACGACAACGTGCTGACCGCGTACGCCTGGGAAAACGGTACTTGGCGGCGCGTGCTGCGCTGGCAGGCCGGCGACTACAAGGACATCGGCGGCGCGTATGGCGCCGGCTTCTGGTTCTCGGCGCTACCCGGCGGGCAGGTCGCGGTCGTCCACGGCACGCCGTGGTGCGCGTCGCGCTGGAGCCAGTTCGCCGTGGACGTGGTCGCGCCGGCCAACGGCTCGGCCGTGCAGCGCACGGTGTTCCATTCCGAGAACAGCTACGTGCTCGACGAAAACCCGATCCGCTTCAAGGTGCGCCCCGACGGCTTCGAGGTGCGGGCGACGGTCGGCTCGAAGGACAGCGACGTGATGACGCGGCCGGGCGTCTTCCGCTATCGCGTCGACGGCGGAACCGTGCAACGCGTACAGCCCGTTGCGCTCAACGGCCGCGATTTCGTCGACGAATGGCTGAAGGCGGACGATGCGCTGGCGCGCGAATGGAGCGAGCCCGCCGCCGCAGCGGCCGCGCTGAAAGGCCGACAGGTGTTCGAAAAGGCCAGCAAGACTGCCGACAGGGGGTTCGCGTACGGCCCGGTGCGCAGTTGCTCGGACAGCAAGGACCGCTTTCAGGTCGAACTGGATCTGACGGGCAACACCGGAGAAACGGTCGCGCGGCACTATGCGCTGATTCGCCAGGAGCGCAACGGGTTCACGCTGCTCGGGCTGAGCACGGCGGCCGAGCCGGCTTGCCGCGGCGCGAACCTGATGCCGCAGCACTGAACGGCGGGCGCGCGCGCCGCAACGGCCGCGCGCATCGACTGTCGGCGGCCGAGCGAAACTGTGCGGGTGGCCGCGGCGAAGCCGGACGGCAACCCGCACGCAGGCCGCACCGCCTGCCCATCACTGGCCGCGCTGCGGCTCGAACACGAACGGTTGGGTCAGCATGAACGGGTTCGCGGTCGCGCCCGTCTGCACGCAGGTCGCGTGCGTCATCGCGTCGATGGCCGCGCGATCGGCCGCCGCATTGCGGCTGCTCGTGGTCACCGTGACGTTCTGCGCCTCGCCGGACGTCGTCATCAGCGCGCGCACGAGTACGGTCGCCGGGCGCGTGAGCGGCTTCGCGGTATCCGGATAGACGGCACGCGGAATGTGGCAGGTCAGCTTGCTTTCCTGCGACGACGACAGCATCGCACAGCCGGAAAACAGCATCGCGACGGCGGGCAGGATCAGGTAGGTCGAGCGAATAGCCATGGTCGAATATCGTTCTTGAGCACTGTTCCGGACACACGCGCCACACACCGGGGAACATCGACCGGCCGCACCACGTGCGTCACACTGCGCCGCGGCCTTCGGACCGGCGCCCCGTTACGGCCGCACGGCCGATCGATGCCCGGCCGCGATCCTGCGTGGTGAACTTCCCGGATGGCCGGGGTACTGCCCGTGCTGACGCCGGCCCAGGCCCTATGCGAGCCGGTACGCACGCGCTTTCGCGCATTGTGCACGCGCCACCCGGAAAGCGGCGGTGATTTGACAATGGTTGACGCGAATCGCCGCGCGTTCAGACGGAATCCGCGCAATCCGCGAGGTAATCGCTATGCGGCCGGATTCGACGGGTTCGCGCCCGGCAGTTCGGCCCGACGTGCCGCTACTTCGTCACCGCGCGGCACATGCCGGTATTCCCCGTCCGGCAGGCGCGGCACGCATCAATCCGAATCGTCGTCCTCGTCGTCGGCCGCATCGGCCGGCACTTCGCCGTATTTCGCGACGACCGCCGCCTTGAACGGCTTCAGCGCCGGCTGCTGATCGCACAGCTTGTACAGCGCCGCCAGTTGCTGCGGCCAGTCCTTCAACTCCTTCGCAAACACGTGCAGGCGCGCGACGGTGTCGAGCGCATCGGTGTTGCGGCCCGCCAGCGCCTGCAGCGCCGCATAGCGGCGCAGCACCGTCTCGCCGGGCAGCAGCGCGATCGCGCGTTCATGCGCGGCGAGCTTGGCCGGCAGGTCGTCCGCCGAAATCGGCAGCAGCGTGGCCGCGCCGTATTCGCCCCACGCGCCGAACAGCAGCGACGGTGCATCGCGGTACTGCGCGGCCGGATCGCTGCCGTAATACAGCACTTCCGCACGCTGGTAGTCGCGCAGCACGGGCACCGCCGCCAGCACGCCGCCGACCGACAGCACCGCGAACAACCCGAACGCTGCGCGCCCCGGCAGGATGCGCAGCGGCTTCACGTCGAGCAGCCCGATCACGAACATCGCCGGCAACAGGAAGAACATGTACTGCTGCGGATACTCGACCAGCGCGTGCATCAGCAGGATGCCGATCAGCGCGAAGCCGAACACGCGCATGCTCGACTGCGGCGCGCGCACCGCACGCACGAACCACGTCACGAGCGTGACGACGAGCACGCCCAGGCCGATGAGGCCGGACTTCGCGAGCAGGTCGATGAAGATGTCGTGCGAGTTGTTCGCGATCTCGACGCCGCCGAGCGAGCGCACGAGCGCGAACTGGTGCGACGGGAACTCGCCCCAGCCGACGCCGAGCAGCGGATGCTCGCGGAACATCGCAAGCCCGTACTTCCACAGCGCGAGACGCGGCGCGATCTGCCCCGCGTCGCGCATCCGGTCGGCCGCGGATTCCGCGAGATTCAGGTGATAGTGCACGTTGGCCCAGCGCACCGCGACGTTCACCGCGATGAACGCCACCGCGAGCACGACCGGGATCAGCCACGCGCGCGCATTGCCCGGCGCACGACGCGATTCGAGCCACGCCATCCAGAAGCCTGCGACGACCATGACCCCGACCTGCAGCCACGGCCCGCGCGACACCGTCAGCGCGAGACCGACCGACAGCACGATCGACAGCGCGAACCACGCCCATACCGCGAGCCGGCGCGTCTGCACGAGATACAGCGCGCCGGCGAGCGCGAACGCGATGTAGCTGGCCAGATGGTTCGCCTGCGCCATGTTGCCGTACGGACGGCGATCGACCGCGACGTTGTACATCACGACGAACGGCGACAGCGCCGACTCGAGGTGGAACAACTGCGCGATCTGGGTTCCGACCGCGAACACGCCGCCGATGAGCAGCGCACCGGCCATCATCCGCGACACGGCCTCGGCCAGCCCGTCGCGCGCGAGCGCATAGCCGGCCTGCATCGCGACCAGCGCGGCGGCAAGATAGCCGACCGCCAGCCAGTTCATCGACGGCACCTTGAGCGGGATCAGTGCGACCTGCGCGATGAGCACCACGGCGAACCCGAGCGGCGCGACGAACGCGGCCGGTGCCGCAAACGGCTCGGCCGGGCGACCCGTGCGCGCGAGCAGCACGACGGACACCCCCACCAGCAGATACAGCACCAGCGCGGAAAACTCGGAATAGAAGGTCGGGATCGGATACGTGTGATTCGTGATTGCGTACGGCACGATCAGGGCGACAGCCAGTGCAACGAGCGGCAACGAACGGGAAAAAGTGGAGGGCATGAGCGAACCGGATGTCAGCAACCGGCGCACTATACAAAACTTTCCCCCCTCTGTGCGGGGCCTTCGCGCCGCGACCCGACGCGGGACGACCGCCCGGGCCGGCTGAAGCGGCGGCCGACATGCTGCCCGCGCCGCCCTGCCCCGCCGCCGGCACTACGCGCGGCACTCCGCCGGCGCATATTTCGCAGGCAGCGTCGCGGCGTCGCCCGGCAACGGCCCGGCCCCCGGCGCCGGCAACGACGACGCATCCTTGCCGGCGGCGAAGCACTCCCACGCGATCGCACCGGCCTGCATCGCGCCCTTTTTAAGCGGCACGCGCGCGGTGGGCGCATCGGCCTTGTCGGGCGCGGACGGCACGAGCACCAGCGTATTGGCGCCGGCCGCGGCGACGCGCGTGGTGAATGCGACCGTGATCTGGCCGGTCGCGCCGTCGATCGCAACGGATTCGACATTGCGGGTCGCGGCCGGCGGGCTGTAGCCGCCATCGAGGCTTGTGCCGCTTGCCGCGTTGTCGGCGACGGCAAGCCGCGCGGACGACGCGAGCGCGAGCCCCTCGCCGACGCGCGAGCGCGCCAGGTAATCCTGGTACGCGGGAATCGCATAGGCCGCGATCACGCCGACGATCGCCAGCACGATCATCAGTTCGATCAGCGTGAAGCCGGCCGGCCGCCAGCGCGGCGACGGCCGGTTCGCGCGCCGCAGATCGGCGGCCACGCGACGGAACAGGGAAATGGAAAAGGCTTCGAACATGGCAGGCTCCGGAAACGAAAAACGCCTGCCCGTAAAGGCAGGCGTCTCGATCGTAGCCAGCGGGCCGTGAATCCGGCAGTCGGCCGGACGGCCAATAGTCAGTGCGCGTGCGGCACGTCGCGGCGTTTCCTGAGCGTGTAACCGATCGCCACGACGAACAGCGCGCCTGCGATGCTCGCGCCGTAGAGGACCTCCGGCGTATCGAGCACCGGCCAGCGGTCGCCGACCGGGTCGTTCACGATCAGCCCGCCCGCGATCCAGCCGAGCAGCCCGGCGCCGAACGCCACGACGATCGGGAAACGGTCGAGCAGTTTCAGCACCAGCGTGCTGCCCCACACGATGATCGGCACGCTGACGACGAGCCCGAAGATCACCAGGGCGATCCGGTGCGACGGGTCGGCCTGCTCGGCCGCGCCGGCGATCGCGATCACGTTGTCGAGGCTCATCACCGCATCGGCGATCACGATCGTCTTCACCGCGTCCCACAGCCGGCTGGCCGGCTTGATGTCGTCGTGCGCGTCGGCGGCCGGCGCCATCAGCTTGATGCCGATCCACAGCAGCAACAGCCCGCCGCCGAGCTTCAGGAACGGCACGTCGAGCAGCGCGACTGCGAACGTGATCAGCGCGACGCGCAGCAGGATCGCCCCCGCGGTGCCCCAGATGACACCGCGCAGCCGCTGGTTCGCGGGCAGGTTGCGGCAGGCGAGCGCGATCACGACCGCGTTGTCGCCGCCGAGCAGGATGTCGATGACGACGATCTGGAGCACGGCGCCCCAGTGCAGCGATGTCAGGAATTCGAGCATGGCGGTGAGGACAGGACAGCGGCCGCCACGCAGGCGGCCCGGTTCATCGCCGGCACATGCGCGATGCATGCCCGGTGCTTACGAATTCATTGCGCGAGCATAACAAAAAACGCCGGCAAAGCCGGCGTTTTCTGCAGGACGAACCCAAGGGAAATATTACAGCGCCTTCTTCAGCAGACGGCCCATTTCCGACGGGTTGCGCGTGACGGTGATGCCGCACGCTTCCATGATTTCCAGCTTCGCTTCGGCCGTATCCGCACCGCCCGAGATCAGCGCGCCGGCGTGGCCCATGCGCTTGCCCGGAGGCGCCGTGACGCCAGCGATGAAGCCGACGACCGGCTTCTTCATGTTGTCCTTGATCCACTCTGCCGCATTGGCTTCGTCCGGACCACCGATTTCGCCGATCATCACGACCGCATCCGTATCCGGATCGTCGTTGAACATCTTCATCACGTCGATGTGCTTCAGACCGTTGATCGGGTCGCCGCCGATACCGACTGCCGACGACTGGCCGAGGCCGAGTGCCGTCAGCTGGGCAACCGCTTCATACGTCAGCGTGCCCGAACGCGACACGACGCCGATGCGGCCCTTGCGGTGGATGTGACCCGGCATGATGCCGATCTTCAGCTCGTCCGGCGTGATCGTGCCCGGGCAGTTCGGCCCGAGCAGCAGCGTCTTGCGGCCTTCACGGCGCATGCGGTCCTTCACTTCGATCATGTCGCGGACGGGGATGCCTTCCGTGATACAGATCGCGAGATCCAGATCGGCTTCGACCGCTTCCCAGATCGCAGCTGCTGCGCCTGCCGGCGGAACGTAGATGACCGACACGGTCGCGCCGGTTTCTGCCTTCGCTTCCTTGACGCTTGCGTAGATCGGAATGCCTTCGAAGTCTTCGCCGGCCTTCTTCGGGTTCACGCCCGCGACGAATGCTTCGCGGCCGTTTGCGTATTCACGGCAGGCGCGCGTATGGAACTGACCGGTTTTGCCGGTAATGCCCTGCGTGATGACCTTCGTGTCCTTGTTGATCAGAATCGACATGTATTTTGACCTCTGTTCGATTGGCGTCGCGAGCGAACCGCGCCGCCATGCGTGTTCATTAGCGCGCGCTTACTTGCCTGCGGCAGCCGCGACGACCTTCTGCGCAGCTTCTTCCATGCTGTCCGCCGAGATGATCGGCAGGCCCGAATCGGCCAGCATCTTCTTGCCGAGGTCCTCGTTCGTGCCCTTCATGCGCACGACGAGCGGCACGTTCAGGTTCACGGCCTTCGAACCGGCGATCACGCCTTCCGCGATCACGTCGCAGCGCATGATGCCGCCGAAGATGTTCACGAGGATCGCCTTCAGATCCGGGTTCTTCAGCATCAGCTTGAACGCTTCGGTGACCTTCTCGGTCGTCGCGCCACCGCCGACGTCCAGGAAGTTCGCCGGCTCGCCGCCGAACAGCTTGATGGTGTCCATCGTCGCCATTGCCAGGCCTGCGCCGTTCACGAGACAGCCGATGTTGCCGTCGAGCGAGATGTACGCGAGGTCGAACTTCGACGCTTCGATTTCAGCCGGATCTTCTTCGTCCAGGTCGCGGTAAGCGACGATTTCCGGGTGGCGGAACAGCGCGTTCGCGTCGAAGTTGAACTTCGCGTCGAGTGCGGTGACCTTGCCGTCGCCCGAGACGTTCAGCGGGTTGATTTCAGCCAGCGATGCGTCGGTTTCCCAGAATGCCTTGTACAGGCCTTGCAGGATCGCGCGCGCTTGCGGAATCGAAGCAGCCGGCACGCCGATCTTCGCGGCGAGGTCGTCGGCCTGAGCGTCGAGCAGGCCCGTCGACGGCTCGACGATGACCTTGTGGATCAGTTCCGGGTGCTTTTCGGCGACTTCTTCGATGTCCATGCCGCCTTCGCTCGAACCCATCAGAACGATCTTTTGCGACACGCGATCGACGACGAGGCTGACATACAGTTCCTGCTTGATGTCGGCGCCTTCTTCGATCATCAGACGGTTGACCTTCTGGCCTTCCGGACCGGTCTGGTGCGTGACGAGCTGCATGCCGAGGATCTGGTTCGCGTATTCGCGAACCTGCTCGATCGACTTCGCCACCTTCACGCCGCCGCCCTTGCCACGGCCACCCGCGTGAATCTGAGCCTTCACGACCCAAACCGGGCCGCCGAGCTCTTCTGCCACCTTGACGGCCTCGTCAACCGAGAACGCCGGCTTGCCGCGCGGTACCGCGACTCCGAATTTCCGCAGGATTTCCTTACCCTGGTACTCGTGAATCTTCATGCGTGATTCCCTTCAGTCTGAGAGTTGGATGAAAAGTCGCTTTAGACGCTTCTTCGAATGATTTCCGTTCATTCCTTCGTGCTGCCATCACCGGGCACGTCCGGCCGGCTCGCGCCATACCAGCGCGGGTAGTACTGCCGCACGACCTCACCGTCGAACCGCAACGCCCGGCAGCGGCCGAGCTGGAAAGGCGCTTCTTCGTGTGCGCCGTCATGATCCGGCCCTTCGCCGCCCTCTTCGCGCACGTTCCACACATCACCGGCGAACGCCTGGATCGCTGCCGTCGGCAGCACGGCGCACAGTTCGGTGAGATGGGAGCAGCCTGCGACGCCGGCGAGCAGCCGGTTCGCGTTGCGGCGGAAATTGCGGAAGAGATTGAGCCCGATGAGGGCCCGATAGGCGGGAGGGGCGGATTGACAGTGACCGGGATAGGGAACCCATTCCGAAGACGCTTCGGCGTCGACGACATTGAGGTCACGATCGATAGTCACGCGCAGCCAGAGTTCGTGGATCGGCAGGCCCTGGGGCCGGATGCCCGACGCAAGCGCGACATCGCGCGGCTTGTGGTCGGTCAGGCAGGCTTCGATGTCCCACAAGCCGTCGCCGCGCTCGTAAGCTTCCGCTCGGATTGCGCGTTGATGTCGCAACTGACGGGGCACGGGCTCGGATAGCGGCATGCTGGAGGTTGAGGCCGAAGAGGAAAACCCGTGGATTTTAGCATATTGGGTATTTGAGACAGCTTGACGCGACGGCGGGTATTCCCGCCTGTCCGGAAGTGGTTGCGTTGCAGCAAAATCGCGCGCCACGCGCGCGATCGGCGCGGTCAGTCGTCGATCAGGAAATCGTCGCCGACTTTCAGCAACTTCACGATGGTCGCGCTCGAGAAGCCGCGCGCGGCGAGAAAGCGCGCCTGCTTCGCACGCTCGGCCGGCGTTTGCGGCAGTGCACCGAATTTCTTGCGCCAGACCGCCTGCGCACGCGCCCATTCGGTCTCGCGGAGCTGCGCGTTCACTTCCTCGACGAGCGTGTCGCCCACCGCATGACGCTTCAGCTCGCTGACGATGCGTGCGACACCGACACGCGACGCACGACGATGCACGAGGCTCTCGGCAAAGCGCGCGTCGGACAGCCAGCCTTCCTGTTCCAGCGCATCGAGCACCGGCTCGACGGATTCGTCTTCGCCGACGTAGGGCGCGAGCTTGCGCGCGAGTTCCGCGCGGCTGTATTCGCGGCGGGATAGATAGCCGAGCGCGCGGCCCTTCAACGATCGCTGAGGCTTCGACGACTTGCGCTCGGTCGCGCCCGGAGCGTCACCTGGCGAAGCACTGGAAGAAGAAGCGCCCGACGCGCGACGTGTGCGACGCGGATGCTGGCTGCTGCGCGTATAGACATCTTCCCTGGCCGGCGCCGATGCATCGGCTGCGCGATCGCCCGGGAAGCTGACACCGGACACGCGACGACGGGAGCGGTCGTGCGCATCGAACGACTCATCGTCGTCGAACGGATCGTCCGGTGCGGTAATCTCAAACGAAACGAGGGCATCGTCGGATGCCCTCGTCGCGGTGCGGTTCGCGGCATGGCTGCCTGCGACCCGCCGATCGGCGCCCGAGGATCCGGCTCGCCGGCCGGAGCGACCCGCCGTTTCGGGCGCGTCGCTCTCCTCCGGCTCGCCAGCCTGACCTCGGCGCCCGACCATCACTCTTCTTCGTCCATCGCCTCGGCTTCGTCCAGGCCAGCACCATCGGGCATGGTGACCACGCCAAGCGATTCGCGAATGCGGTTCTCGATCTCGCGTGCGATTTCCGGATTCTCGCGCAGGAATTCACGCGCGTTGTCCTTGCCCTGACCGATCTTCTCGCCGTTGTAGCTGTACCAGGCACCCGCCTTGTCGACGATCTTCGCCTGCACGCCGAGATCGATGATCTCGCCCTGACGCGAAATACCTTCGCCATACAGGATGTCGAAGATCGCTTCGCGGAACGGCGGCGACACCTTGTTCTTGACGACCTTCACGCGGGTTTCGTTGCCGATCACCTCGTCGTTCTTCTTGATCGAGCCGATCCGGCGGATGTCGAGACGCACCGACGAGTAGAACTTCAGCGCGTTACCGCCCGTCGTGGTTTCCGGGTTGCCGAACATCACGCCGATCTTCATCCGGATCTGGTTGATGAAGATCACCAGGCAGTTCGTGCGCTTGATCGTGCCGGTCAGCTTGCGCAGCGCCTGCGACATCAGGCGGGCCTGCAGACCCGGCAGCGAATCGCCCATCTCGCCTTCGATTTCGGCCTTCGGCACGAGCGCCGCGACCGAGTCGATGACGATCATGTCGATCGAGCCCGAGCGCACCAGCGCGTCGGTGATTTCAAGCGCCTGCTCGCCAGTGTCCGGCTGCGAGATCAGCAGCTCCGGCACGTTCACGCCAAGCTTCGCTGCATATTGAACGTCGAGCGCGTGCTCGGCGTCGATGAACGCCGCCGTACCGCCGATCTTCTGCAGTTCGGCAATGACCTGCAGCGTGAGCGTGGTTTTACCGGACGATTCCGGACCGTAGATCTCGACCACCCGGCCGCGCGGCAGGCCGCCAACGCCGAGCGCGATATCGAGACCGAGCGAGCCCGTGGACACGACCTGGATGTTCTCCGTCGCCTCGCCGTCGCCCATGCGCATGATCGAGCCCTTGCCGAACTGCTTTTCGATCTGGGCAAGCGCGGCGGCCAGCGCCTTGCTCTTCTCGGCGGTCATCCCGGAGCCCTTCTTGCTATCTTCCATGAATCGTCCTTTGCTATGATGAGCAGCGTCTGTTAGAGGCGCGCCCGCTTTCAAGCGCCGCCCACGAATGCAGACACTGTATAAAAAAACAGTGTTTTGTGCAAGCCCGCAATGCAGGCTGCGTTGTACACGAATAACTTCGGAGACAGCCGGCCGGCGCGAACGCCCTGCCGGCCATCGGTCAGCATCATGCGAATTCTCATCGCGGAAGACGACAGCATACTCGCGGACGGCCTCACCCGGTCACTCCGCCAATCGGGCTATGCGGTCGACCACGTGAAGACCGGCGTCGACGCCGATACGGCGCTGTCGATGCAGACGTTCGACCTGCTGATCCTCGATCTCGGGCTCCCGAAAATGCCCGGGCTCGACGTACTCAAGCGCCTGCGCGCCCGCAATTCCAATCTCCCCGTGCTGATCCTGACGGCCGCCGACAGCGTCGACGAGCGCGTGAAGGGGCTCGACCTCGGCGCCGACGACTACATGGCCAAGCCGTTCGCGCTCAACGAGCTCGAGGCGCGCGTGCGCGCGCTGACCCGGCGCGGCGCGGGCGGCGGCCCGACCGTCGTGCGCCACGGCTCGCTCGCGTTCGACCAGGTCGGCCGCATCGCGTATGCGAACGATCACGTGCTCGATCTCTCCGCACGCGAGCTCGGCCTGCTCGAGGTGCTGCTGCAGCGGATCGGCCGGCTCGTGTCGAAGGAGCAGCTCGTCGACCATCTGTGCGAATGGGGCGAGGAAGTCAGCAACAACGCGATCGAAGTCTACGTGCACCGGCTGCGCAAGAAGATCGAACCCAGCGGCGTACGGATCTCGACCGTGCGCGGCCTCGGCTATTGCCTCGAGAAGGTCGCGCCCGCCGCGCCGGCCGACACGGCAGCGCCCCAGCCCGCGGTGGCCGGCACGCCGCTGCGCTGAACCCGGGCGTCGCCGCGATGGCCACGCCGGCCCATACCCGCCACCCGACCGGCGCGCCGTCGTCGGCCGCCGACGAGGCACGCGACGCGCGCTACGAGAACCCGTTCGCGCCACCCGACGAAACCGATGCGCCCGAGGCACCGCGCCCGCGCTCGCTGTTCGGCGAGATCCTCGACTGGATGCTCGCGCCTCTGCTGCTGCTATGGCCGATGAGCATCGCCGTCACTTATCTGGTCGCGAAGACGATCGCGAACGGCCCGTTCGACCGCGCGCTCGAGACCAACGCGTACGTGCTCGCGCGGCAGATCCATCCGGTGAACGGCGTCGCCGAGCTGACGCTGCCGGAGCAGACACGCGACTTCCTGCGCGCGGACAACGTCGACAGTGTTTACTTCCAGGTGCTCGGCACACGCGGCGAGCTGGTCGCGGGCGAAGCCGACATGCCGCTGCCGCGCGACGAGGATCGCCCGCCGCCAGGCGTCGTCATGTTCCGCGACGACCTGCTGCGCGGCAACGACGTGCGCGTCGCCTATACGACGGTCGCGCTGCCGCAACCGGGCAACACGCAGCCCGTGCTCGTGCAGGTCGGCGAAACGCTGGACAAGCGCAACGCACTCGCGAACGACATCATCAAGGGCGTGATCCTGCCGCAATTCGTGATCCTGCCGCTCGCGATCCTGCTGGTCTGGTTCGGGCTGTCGCGCGGCCTCGCGCCGCTCAACGCGCTGCAGGCGCACATCCGCGCGCGGCGGCCCGACGACCTGTCGCCCGTCGAGGCGCAGCGCGCGCCGCCCGAGATCGAGCCGCTCGTCACGTCGTTCAACGACCTGCTCGCGCGCCTCGAACAGAACATGGCGCTGCAAAAGCGCTTCATCGCCGACGCCGCGCACCAGATGAAGACCCCGCTCGCGGGCCTGCGCACGCAGGCCGAGTTCGCGCTGCGCCATCCCGTTCCGCCCGACGTGCAGCGCTCGCTCGAGCAGATCGCGACGAGCTCCGAGCAGGCCGCGCGGCTCGTCACGCAGTTGCTCGCGCTTGCGCGCGCCGAGAACCGCGCGAGCGGGCTGACGTTCGAGCCGGTCGAGATCGCCACGCTCGCGCGGCGCGCGGTGCGCGACTGGGTGCAGGCCGCGCTCGCGAAACGAATGGATCTCGGCTACGAAGGCCCGCCGGACGACACGCCGCTCGACGTCGACGGCAATCCGGTGATGCTGCGCGAGATGCTCGGCAACCTGATCGACAACGCGATCCGCTACACGCCGGACGGCGGCCGCATCACGGTGCGCGTGTGCGCCGAGCCCGCGGCGCGGGTCGTGCATCTCGAAGTCGAGGACACCGGGCCGGGCATCCCGGCCGCCGAACGCGAGCGCGTCGTCGAGCGCTTCTACCGGATCCTCGGCCGCGAAGGCGACGGCAGCGGTCTCGGGCTCGCGATCGTGCGCGAGATCGCCACGCAGCACGGCGGCACGCTGACGCTCGACGATCACGTGTACCAGCACGCACCGCGCCTCGCCGGCACGCTCGTGCGCATCAGCCTGCCGCTGACCGACACCGCCCCGGATTAACCCTGACGCGCGCCGCCGCAGCACGCCGCAACCGCACCAAAACCGGCAATTTGACGGACGTTCGAAGCACGATAGGCACACAAAGCAACCGATTCGACGCGGGTTAACGCGCAGTCGTTTTGCACGCGCGAGTCAGTCCGCCGTAAGTTTCCGTACCAATAATCGTCCACAGGCCCGCTCACCCAAGGCGGCCGCATATCTATATCAAGGGACTTGGAGACGACTCATGGCAACGTTAGGCGGGCAAATTTCGCACGCGCCGATGACGGGCGAAGAGAAGAAGGTGATCTTCGCGTCGTCGCTCGGCACCGTGTTCGAGTGGTACGACTTTTACCTGGCCGGCTCGCTCGCGGCCTACATCAGCAAGAGTTTCTTCTCCGGCGTCAATCCGACCGCCGCGTTTATCTTCACGCTGCTCGGCTTCGCGGCCGGCTTCGCGGTGCGGCCGTTCGGCGCGATCGTGTTCGGCCGGCTCGGCGACATGGTCGGACGCAAGCACACGTTCCTCGTGACGATCGTGATCATGGGCATCTCGACGTTCGTGGTCGGCTTCCTGCCCGGCTACACGTCGATCGGCATTGCCGCGCCCGTGATCTTCATCGCGATGCGGCTGCTGCAGGGTCTCGCGCTCGGCGGCGAATACGGCGGCGCGGCGACCTACGTCGCCGAGCATGCGCCGGCCAACCGTCGCGGCTTCTACACCGCGTGGATCCAGACGACCGCCACGCTCGGCCTGTTCCTGTCGCTGCTCGTGATCCTCGGCGTGCGCACGTTCATCGGCGAGGAAGCGTTCGGCAGCTGGGGCTGGCGCGTGCCGTTCGTCGCGTCGATCCTGCTGCTCGCGGTGTCGGTGTGGATCCGGATGCAGCTGAACGAATCGCCGGTGTTCATGCGCATCAAGGCGGAAGGCAAGACGTCGAAAGCGCCGCTGACCGAGGCGTTCGGCCAGTGGAAGAACCTGAAGATCGTGATCCTCGCGCTCGTCGGCCTGACCGCCGGCCAGGCCGTCGTGTGGTACACGGGCCAGTTCTACGCGCTGTTCTTCCTCACGCAGACGCTGAAGGTGGACGGTGCGAGCGCGAACATCCTGATCGCGATCGCGCTCCTGATCGGCACGCCGTTCTTCCTGTTCTTCGGTTCGCTGTCGGACAAGATCGGCCGCAAGCCGATCATCCTCGCGGGCTGCCTGATCGCAGCGCTGACCTACTTCCCGCTGTTCAAGGCCCTCACGCACTACGCGAACCCGCAGCTCGAGATCGCGACGCAGAAGGCGCCGATTTCGGTGATCGCCGATCCGGCCACCTGCTCGTTCCAGTTCAACCCGGTGGGCACGTCGAAGTTCACGAACTCGTGCGACGTCGCAAAGAGTGCGCTCGCGAAGGCCGGCCTGAACTACGAGAACGTCGCCGCACCGGCTGGCACGACGGCCCAGATCAAGGTCGGCGACACGGTGATCCCCGCCTATGAAGGCAAGGCGGCCGACGCGAAGGCGCAGGGTGCAACGTTCGACAAGACGCTCGCGTCGACGCTGAAGTCGGCCGGCTACCCGGCGAAGGCCGACCCGGCGCAGCTCAACTGGCCGATGACGATCGTGATCCTGACGATCCTCGTGATCTACGTGACGATGGTCTACGGCCCGATCGCCGCGATGCTGGTCGAGATGTTCCCGACGCGGATCCGCTACACGTCGATGTCGCTGCCCTATCACATCGGCAACGGCTGGTTCGGCGGCTTCCTGCCGGCGACCGCGTTCGCGATCGTCGCGGCGAAGGGCAACATCTACTCGGGCCTCTGGTATCCGATCGTGATCGCACTGGGCACGTTCGTGATCGGCCTGCTGTTCGTCAAGGAGACGAAGGACTCGAATATCTACGCGCAGGATTGAGGTCGGGTGGCGGGCGGGTTCCGGGAACGGCAACCCGCCCCGCGACGAGGCCGGCGCGGGCCGACGACAACCTTTTTCACGGAAGATGAAAAAAGGTGTTGACAGCCAGACCGGCATTCTCCATAATTCATTTCTTCGGCGAATTAGCTCAGTCGGTTAGAGCGACGGAATCATAATCCGCAGGTCCGGGGTTCGAATCCCTGATTCGCCACCAAATGCGAGAGCCGCTGTTTCGAAAGAAACAGCGGCTTTTTCATTTGTTCCGCCAAAAACACACGCCGTCACATCACGTTGACCGTGTGAGCCTCCGCCAGTCGAACGCGACGATCATTCGGCCATCGTCAATCGCACACGTCCTGTCGAAATCGCGATGCGTGACTTGAATGCGCCGACGCGAGCCGTCGCGCTGAATGGCCGCGATTCTTTCATCCGAGCTCGTCACGCGCCCCGACACCCGTGTCTGCGCAAGACCGACGCCAACAAGAACGATTGAACACAGTCGCAATCGGAAACCCGCGCTTTCAATTCAACGCTCCAGTACCGGCTCATGCTTTCGTGGCCACGATGATCGTGCCATTGCGCTCGAGAACGGAGCGGATACGCAACCGATGCCGGCACCGCTCTCCATAAAAAGACGATCCACGCGCCGATGCCGGTATGCGGCGATACCGAACGGTGCAAAAGTCGATACCCCGCGCAATCGCACCCAGACCACCGCGGCACGGACACTACACCGCACTTAGAATCGGCATGTCCAAATTTCTGCTGCATCCGGGCATAACGTCAATGAAAAAACGCCTCGCATGCTTCCTGTCGGTTCTGATCGGCATCGCCATCCCGCTTGCCTGCCACGCCGACCCTCTGCCAGACACCACCGTCGACGGCTTGCACTGGAGATTCGAGCAGTTGCACGACACCGGGCATGACGACGATTACGAAGTAGCCGCCCGTCGAAGCGAGCAGGTCCTGATCTGGGACAACGGCAAGAACCGGCAAGCTTATGCGGAAGCCGTGTTCCTGCTGGTCTCCGCCCCCTACGATCAGGTACAGCCGCTGGTGCAACGCGTACTGCAACGGACGAGCCCGGTAACAGCCAGCGCCAATAGCTGGCAGCTGCAGAATTTGCCGGACCCCTGGAGCCGTGTGCTGTTGTCGCGCCGGCCGGACCTGCGCGCAGCCATCGCCGACCACGCGACCCTGCCGAAACTGCAGCAGGCGCTGCAACAAGGCGCGATCACCCGGCAGGAACTGGACTGGCGCATGGATCAGGCTCGGACACGCGTCGACCGGCTGTTCCAGGGCTCGGGCGTGCCTGCGCTGCAGTCCACCTACGCATTCTGGGAAGCCCGCCAGGACCACAGCGATGGCATCACCGGTCAGTACCGGAGCGCGCTGTTCGTCAGGGTGCAGGACGTCAGCGCGATATTCGGGCACCCGGCGACGGTCGTTCAGTTCGGTCGCATCGACTCCCGGCCCAACCCCGACTACAGCCTGTGGAAAGCACTCACACTGCAGGACCTGGACATATTCAGCGGCAACCGGACCCAATCCAGCAGGACAGGCATATCCGTCGTACCGGGCGACGTGTTCACGGCATTGTCCGACGCGCTGTCCGCACTGCCAGCCAAGCTGGAAATCGCCACGTCGCCCGTTGCATGGCAGTTACCCACGACACCGTCGATGCCGCCCCCCGCAATCAAGCTGGTCGTGCCGGACCCGAGCGCCCCGGTCATCAAGCCTGCGATCATCCGCTGGGACAAGTTCGTGACCGACCCGTCGCAGCGCACGTTGCTGTACCCGCACGACATCCTCGGCCTGCCGGATGGCAGCCTGCTGTTCAGTGCCCAAGTGGCCGACAACCGCGGCTGGAACGAGTATGTGTGGCGACTGCACGCGGGCAACGGTGGGTTGCAGGCGGACGAAGTCTGGCACGGCAAGGACGGCCCGCGACGGATGATGATGAACGGCGACGGCAGCGCCGTCTGGTTCGACGGCCAGCCGGATGCCAAGAGCAACCCATGCCTGTACCGATATGACCTCGCGAGCCGCAAGGTCGATCGTCATGAAGTCGTCTGGCCGAGCGAGACCGATTGGCGAGACCATCAGATGAGCGATATGCACTGGATTCTCGACGACGATCTGCCGGTCAATTTCTGGCATGACATCCGGCGTGACGAGAAGAACGAGAACCCGGTCGGTTCCGAATTCCTGACCGTGCAGCGCCCGGCGTCACCGCCGTCGGCCACCGACGATCCATGGCCGTTCGTCACCACGCTGTCGTCGGTACGGCAGTCGCTGATGAACGAGATCAGCAACGGCAGCAATGCCCTGATCTGGCCGGTACGCTGGCGGCCTTCCGGGAGCTACTGGACGGAGGATTCGCAAGGGCTCGCCGAGCTGGACGCCCGCACCGGCCGCGCGCTGCGTACGATCGCCTTACCCCAGCGCTTCGGCATGCCGAATTCCGTCAGCGCTGCCGGTATCGCGCAATGGGTGCCCAAGCCGCTCGGTTCGCCGCAGGGTCAATGGATCGCGACAGGTTTCGTGCTCCTGCTCGACGACGACGGCAGCATGCCGCCTCCCGTGAAGTATCCCGGCCCGAAACGGGAGCGCTTTGTCGGCATGCACGTGGTGGATCTCAAGAGCGGGCACGTGCTGTCGGCACTGCTGGGCAGTGCCGACAACTTCAAGGCCGCCGCCCGTTCGGCGAACGGACGCTTCCTGGCAATGGGCACGACCTACACCACTGGCGGCTGGAAGCATCGCGTGGCACTCTGGGACGTCGCACAGGGCCGCACACCCGTGCAGCTCGACACATCGTCGATCCCCAAAGACAGCGAGATCCAGGCGCTGGCCTTTTCATGGAGCGGTTCGGCGCTGTGGGGACTCGGCACGCGCGAACTGATGCTGTGGCAATTGCCCGCCGCGCTGCGCGATCGCGCGACGCGTGGCGCTGCTCCGGATCAGTCCCACAATTGAGGCCGTGGCATCGACTGGCTGCCGACTTCCACGATCGGCGAAAATCGGACACGCGTTCGACCGGTCGGGCCGCTGCCCGCTTCTCCATGACCGGATTCAGCAGTGACCCGATCGCCAACGAAAATACCGAGGATCAGATGACGGAACGTAACGAATCGAACCGCGACAAGCCACGCGGACGCACGAGACGACGCCGGCTGGTGGCAGGTGTCGCGGTCGCCGCGGTCGCCGTTGCCGCGGTGGCAGGCGTGCGATACCTGTCACCGCCGGGCGGCCTGGGCAAAAGCGAGATCGACGAGATTCTGAAAGCCGCGCTCGCGGACAAGAACACGGCGCCGACTGACGCCTGCGTCAGCCTGAGCGGCGCCGAGCTGCCCGCCGACGTCACTGCGGCGAGCTTGCTGAGAGTGGACGGGACGGTCCGGAAAGACGTGCAGGCGCTCATCGACCGCGGCCTGATCACCGTCAAATTCGACGCGGGCAAAGGCAAGCCAACCATCAGGAATCCGGATTACGAGCTGAGTGACAAGCCTGTGCGCTTGAGCCATATCGAGCTTACCGCGTTCGGGAAGCCATACTACCGATATCAAGAAATCGAGTCGACCGATCCTTCGTCACCCGGCGGGCGCGTCCTGTACATGATCAACCTGTTCTGCGCGCACGTTTCATATGGCGGCGTCGAAAAATTCATGACGCCCTCCAAGAATCCGTTCGACGACAATCCGCATCTGGTGACGTGGGTCAATTTCCTGTGGAAACCGGACAAGCAAGCGACGCCGTGGCTGGCAGACCCGGACCTGCTGGGCGCGTTGTCGTTCTATCCCGAAGACGATGGCTGGGCCCACAAGGGGATCCTCCTCGAGCGGGACGACAACGCGCACTGGGCGCTGGGCAACAATCCGTACACCATCCGCTGGTAGCGGCGGCGTCCCCACGCGTGCCGGCGGCGCGCACCGGAACCCACGGTGGCCGGCAACACGGCCACCGCGGCAGCAGCCCGACGCCTTACGCCGCCACCGCGCCTCTCTGCACCTTCGCCGCCTGCGCCCCCACCCGCCCGCGCCAGTTCTCCCCGCCCTCCAGCGACGGCGTCGACTCGAACACCTCAGCGATCCAGTCGGCGAACACGCGCACCTTCTGCGACAGATGCCGGTTGTGCGGATAGACGATCGAGATCGGCTTCGGCTTCGGATTGCAGTCCGGCAGCACCTCGACCAGCGAGCCGTCGAGCAGGTTCGGCAGCACCATGAACAGCGTCGGCTGGATCATCCCGAACCCTTCGAGCCCGCACGTCACATAGGCATCCGAATCGTTGACCGTGACGCTCCCGTTCATCCGCACCTCGAACGGCTTGCCGTCGATCATGAACACCCATGGAATCGCACGCGCGCCGTGGCTCGAACGAAAATTCACCGCATGATGCTCGGCGAGATCGGCAATCTCGTGCGGCTCGCCGTGACGCGCGAGGTAGTCGGGCGACGCGCAGGTCACGCGCTTCAGCATCCCGATCCGCCGCGCGACCATCGACGAATCCTCGAGCGGCCCGACCCGGATCATGCAGTCGATGCCCTCCTCGACCGGATCCACGTAGCGGTCGGAGAGCCCCAGTTCGAGCGTGATGTCCGGGTAGCGCTGCCGGAAAATCGACAGCGACGGCAACACGACGCGCCGCCCGAGCGAACTCGGCATGTGGACGCGCAGCACGCCGCTCGGCTTGCGGTTGCCGGTCTGGAAACTCGCGTCGGCCTCCGCGATCTCCGAGATGATCTTCATGCAATGCTCGTAGTACGCCGCCCCTTCCGGCGTCAGCGACAGCCGGCGCGTCGTCCGGTGCATCAGGCGCACGCCGAGCAGCGCCTCGAGGTTCTGGATGATGGTCGTCACCGACGCACGCGGCATCGCGAGCGTGTCGGCCGCGCGCGTGAAGCTGTTCGCGTCGACCACGCGGGTAAAAACTTCCATTGCCTGGATTCGGTCCATGCTGCTCCCCCTTCGAATCGCCAACGAAACAGAATAGAGCGCGCGACGGGCACGGCACAAGCCCCCACCTATTGTTCTACGATCCTGAATAATTTCAGAATTTCGGACTGGAAAGCGATCGATTTCCGTTCAGTCTCACGCGACAATCGTTCCGGCCCCGACCCTGGCCGGACGGCCTGCGTTACCGCACGAACCGCTCGCGATACCCCTGCGGCGACACGCCCAGCACGCGCACGAAACAGCGTCGCAGCGTTTCCTCCGAGCCGAAGCCGCAACGCGCGGCGATCCGCTTGACGGGCCAGGCCGTTTCGCCGAGCAAACGCTGCGCGGCCTCGACGCGGATCTGCTCGACCGCGCGCGCGGGTGTGCGGCCGGTTCCCGCGCGGTAGTGGCGCACGAAGCTGCGTTCGCTCATGCGCACGCGCTCGGCCAGCGCGGGCACCGACAGGTCGGCCGTCAGGTGCTCGGCCATCCACGCGTGCAGTTCGCCGAACCGGTCGTCGGTGCGCTGCATCGACAGCATCGTGCTGAACTGCGCCTGTCCGCCCGGACGCTTCAGGAACACGACGAGTTCGCGCGCGACGTCGAGCGCGGTCGCCCGCCCGAGATCCTCCTCGACCAGCGCGAGCGCGAGATCGATGCCGGCCGTCACGCCGGCCGAGGTCCACAGCGCGCCTTCGCGGATGAAGATCGGATCGGACTCGACGCGCACGTTCGGATAGCGCGCCGCGAACTCGTCGCAGCGCGCCCAGTGCGTGACCGCACGCCGCCCGTCGAGCAGGCCGGCCTCGGCGAGCAGGAACGCGCCGGTGCAGACCGATGCCACGCGCCGTGTGCGCGCCGCCTGCTGCCGTACCCAGCGCACCAGCCGCGCATCCTTCGATGCCGCATGCACGCCCTTGCCGCCGGCGACGATCAGCGTATCGGGATGGCGCGCCGCCGAACGCAACGATTCCGCCATCACGACCAGGCCCGACGACGTCTCGACGGGCCCCGCATCGGCCGCGATGACGCGCGGCGCATACGGCGCCGGCTGGCCGCGCTCCAGCGCAAGCTCGTTGACGGACGCAAACACCTGCAGCGGCCCCGACACGTCGAGCAGCTGCGCGCGAGGGAACGCGAGGATCAGGATCGAACGCGGAGCAGCAGGCATGGCGATTGGCTGAAAACGTGGGTGATATGGCAATTTCGCCAAACACTACGCGCCTAGAATCGATCTGTCCATCCCGTGCCCGCAATGGTTCGTTCCCCTTCCTCTCGGAGTCTTCACATGACCCTGCATATCGGCTTTCTCGTGTTTCCGGGCGTCCAGCAACTCGATCTCACCGGCCCGCACGACGTGCTCGCGTCGCTGCCCGACGCCACCGTCCATCTGGTCTGGAAGTCGCGCGACACCGTCGCGTCGAGCAGCGGGCTCGCGCTCGCGCCGACCTGCACGTTCGACGACTGCCCGCCGCTCGACGTGATCTGCATTCCGGGCGGGATCGGGATCAACGCGCTGCTGCTCGATGCCGAGACGATCGCATTCGTGCAGCAACGCGCGGCTGCCGCGCGCTACGTGACGTCGGTCTGCACGGGTGCGCTGCTGCTCGGCGTGGCCGGCCTGCTGCGCGGGCGGCGCGCGACGACGCACTGGGCATTCCACGCGCTGCTCGAACCGCTCGGCGCGGTGCCCGTGCGCGAGCGCGTCGTGCGCGACGGCAACCTGATCACGGGCGGCGGCGTCACGGCCGGCATCGACTTCGCATTGACGATCGCCGCGGAACTGGCCGGCGACGAAGAAGCGCAGGCAATCCAGCTGCAGCTCGAATACGCGCCCGCCCCGCCGTTCGACGCCGGCTCGCCCGACACCGCGCCGGCGGCGGTCGTGAAGCGCGTCACCGAACGCTCGGCGGCCGGCTTCGCGAAGCGCAAGGAGACGATCGAACAGGCGCTGCGCGCGATGTCGCGCTGAATGCGAACGCCAGGAAATTGACGCGAAAACTGGAAGACGACGCGCATACGCGCCGGAGAACTCATCGATGAACATCATCCGCAGCGCCGCGTTCACCGCGGACCGTGCATGGGGCGCGCTCGACATCGCGAACCTCAACGGCATCACGGTCCGCCTGCACTGGACCGACCAGCCGTATCGCTGGCATGTGAACGACGGCGAGGAAGTGTTCGCGGTGCTCGACGGTCGCGTCGAGATGCGGTATCGCGAAGCAGGCGTCGAGCACGCGACGGTGCTCGAAACGGGCGACGTGTTCCACGCGGCGGCCGGCACCGAACACGTCGCGCATCCGCTCGGCGAAGCACGCATCCTCGTGATCGAAACCGCAGGCAGCGCCTGAGATCGGGCGGGCATTCCGCATGCGTTGCACACGCGGAACGCCCGCCTGCACGGCGGGTTCTATCCGGAGATCGTCCCGCTGCGACGCGACGAGTTTCGGCTGCGGCACGCATCGACACGAGCGCAGGTCGTGTTCGAGCGCGACGGCCTTGCCCATCACGGTCACATGCGCTCGCCGCCGTCCGACACGATCGCGCCCTGCGTCTTGCAGGCGGCGCATCTCTCGGCACGCCGGGATAGGCGAGTTCGCGCCCGTCGAACAACACTCGGGCAATCCCGTCGAGACCATGCACCGACACGATCGCGCGAAGCGCGCTGTGGCGATGGCGGCACGCGCGGGCGCGAAGCGCAATCGCATTGCGCAATGCAGCCCGATATCGCCAGAACAATTTTCGTACAATTCCTAAAATTGATTTAGTACAAGTACGAAAATCAACCCGCACAATCCAGTCAGCCCGATTATCTCAATAAATTCCCGGCCAATTATCCCGAAAATCCGGTGCGAGAAACTCATACGAACCCGCCCGCCAAGCAACGCCCGCAAGGCTTCAACGCGCAACCAAACCTTTCAGAATCCCGCCGTCTCCACCTTGAATTTTTACCCGGTTCGATAAAACACAATTGCCTTATGGCGTTTCGTTAATTAAAAAACAGAGGAATACAATTCAATAAAGATAAATTCACTGATCAACATCAAAAAACATGGATGAACTCCAGTCGATGCGTTTGTTCGTCAAGGTCGCCGAAATGCAGAGCTTCGCAAAAGCCGCCGCCGACCTGCACATTTCCAACTCGTCCGCCACCCGCCTGCTCCTGAGCCTGGAAAACCGGCTCGGCGCGCGCCTGCTGAACCGCACGACGCGCAGCCTGTCGCTCACCGACGCCGGACGCCTGTATTTCGAGCAGGTGCGCCGCTTGATCGGCGAGATCGATTGCGTCGAAGAGACGATCGCATCGCTGAACCATGAGCCGATCGGCTCGCTCAAGATCGTCGCGCCCGTGATGTTCGGTATCCAGATGCTTGCCCCGGCGCTCGACACATTCAAGCGCCAGCATCCGAAAGTCGTGCCCGAAGTGACGGTCGTCGACCGGCATGTCGACCTCGTGTCGGAAGGATTCGACGTCGGGCTGCTGATCACGCAGCGCATCAACGGCGCCAGCACCGTACGGCGCGTCCTCACGCGATTCGGTCTCGTCATCTGCGCGTCGCACGAGTACGTCGACCGGCATGGCCAGCCCGCGCATCCGCGCGATCTCGAGCATCATGCGTGCCTGCTGTTCCAGTCGGACTACGCGGGCGAATCGGTGTCGTTCGACCTCGGCAACATGCGCTTCGCCGTGCGCCCGAACAAGTCGGCAGCGTCGAACAACCTGGGCCTGATCCGGCAATTCGCATTGAGCGGCATGGGCGTCGCGATCCTCCCGCGCTTCCTCGTCGAGGACGACCTCCGCGACGGCCGGCTGCTGCCGCTGCTCGACGGTTATTGCGTCGACGATCTCGAGATGAACATCGCGTATCCGAGCCGCCGGCACTTCCCGCGCAAGACGCGCCTTTTCGTCGATCACGTGATCGAATATTTCACGTGCAAGCACTGAATATCCGACCCCACTTATCCGGCCTGCCGTTCCGGCAGCCCGTCGGGCGCCCAGGAACCGCCGGCCTGAAACCGGTTCGACCGCCACCGGCACCCCCTGGCTGCACCACCGGCGGGCACGGGCGTTGCATCCGCGCATCTCCGTAGTGACCGCTCTTGGCAGCACGCCTTTGAGGACTACACTAATCCTTAATGGGGTGCGGCCGGAGCCCGTGCCTTCAGGGAGACGCCGCCATGAATCGGCCGCTGAATCGTATCCTGCCGCGCGTGACCGGTCTCGCATCGGTCTGGACGTGGATCAAGTGGTCTTTGCTGGCCGCGCTGCTGATCGCGGTGGCGATCGTTGCGCGACTCGTGCAGAGCGAGATCGAAACGTCCCGGCTGCAGGCGCACTACCTGTCCGAGCTCACCCGCGATGTCGGCTACACGGTCGAGACGGGCCCGAGCGATCACATCCGCTTCCCCGCCAACGGCCCGTACGACCAGCGCCTCGGCTACGCGATGATTCCGGCGTTCCAGGAGCGCCTGCTCGCGCGCGGCTTCGTCGTCAGCAAGCAGGCGCGCGATTCGCAGCGGATGCTGTTGCTCGGCGATCGCGGGCTGTTCCTCCCGTTCGACGAGAAGGACCAGGCGGGCCTGATGCTGTTCGACTCGACCGGCGCGCCGCTGTTCACGACCGCGTTCCCGCAGCGCGTCTACGCCGACTTCGACATGGTGCCGCCCGTGGTCGCGAATTCGCTGCTGTTCATCGAGGATCGCTACCTGCTCGACGCGAACGAGCCGAACCGCAACCCGGCGATCGACTGGGGGCGCTTCGGCCGCGCGGTCGCCGACCAGGCGCTGCACGTCGTCAACCGCCATCAGGCACGCCCGGGCGGCAGCACGCTCGCGACGCAGATCGAGAAGTTCCGCCATTCGCCCGAGGGCCGCACCGCGACGCCGCCCGAGAAGCTGCGGCAGATCGCGTCCGCATCGGTGCGCGCGTACCTGAACGGCCCGCAGACGATGCCCGCGCGCCGCACCATCGTCGTGCGCTACCTGAATTCCGTCCCGCTCGCCGCGCGGCCGCATGTCGGTGAAATCACCGGCATCGGCGACGGTCTCGCCGCGTGGTACGGCCGCGACTTCAACGACGTGAACCGGATCCTGTCCGCGCCGACCACCGGCGACAACGTCGACGAACAGGGCAAGACATTCCGCGAGGTGCTGTCGCTGATCATCGCGCAGCGCGCGCCGTCGTACTTCCTCAACCGCGGCTATCCGGCGCTGCAGAAGCTGACCGACAGCTACCTGCGGCTGCTGTCGAACGGCGGCGTGATTTCGCCCGCGCTGCGCGACGCCGCGCTCACCGCGCAGATCGAACGCAGCGCGCCGCCAGCCGCCGCGCACGTGCAGTCGTTCGTGTCACGCAAGGCCGTGACGTCCGCGCGCGCGTCGCTGCTGTCGGCACTCGGCATCAGCGACCTGTACCAGCTCGACCAGTTCGACCTGCAGGCGACCAGCACGCTCGACAACGGCGTGCAGCAGGCGGTCGCCGAACGGCTCGCCCAGGCGTCGACGCGTGACGGCGCGCAGAAAGCGGGCCTGTACGGTTTCGAGATGCTCGCGCCGAAGGACGACCCGTCGCACCTCACGTACAGCTTCACGCTGTACGAACACCGCAACGGCGCGAACCTGCTGCGCGTGCAGACCGACAGCGTGAACGAACCGTTCGACGTCAATCGCGGCGGCCGCATCAACCTCGGCTCGACCGCGAAGCTGCGCACGCTGATCACGTACCTGCAGATCGTGTCCGACCTGCATGCGCGCTACGCGAACCTGTCGAACGCGGAGCTGGCCCGCGTGAAGCCCGACCCGATCGACGGGCTGTCGCACTGGGCGCTCGACTATCTGTCGCATACGCGCGACCGCTCGCTGCAGGCAATGCTCGACGCGGCCGTCGAACGCAAGTACTCGGCCAGTCCCGACGTGTTCTACACGGGCGGCGGCGCGCAGGTATTCTCGAACTTCGAAAAATCGGACAACGGCCGGATCCTGACGCTGCACACGGCGTTCGAGCACTCGGTCAACCTCGTGTTCGTGCGGCTGATGCGCGACATCGTCCACTACGAGACGCTGCAGGCGGCCGGCCCGTCGTCGTCGTGGCTCGGCGATCCCGAGCAGCGCCAGCATTACCTGCAGCAGTTCGTCGACGGCGAAAGCCAGGTCTACGTGAAGCGTTACTACACGCGCTATGCGGGCAAGGCGCCCGACGACGCGCTCGCGCTGATGCTGAAGGACGTGCGCAAATCGCCGCCGAAGATCGCGACGGTGCTGCGCAGCGTCGCGCCGAACGAATCGCTCGCGTGGTTCGATGCGCAGATGCGCGCGCAACTGAAGGGCACGCCGGCCGCGACGCTGTCCGACGACGACCTCGCCAAGCTCTACGCGAAGTACGCGATCGACCGCTTCAACCTCAACGATCGCGGCTATATCGCGAGCGTGCATCCGCTCGCGCTGTGGACGCTCAACTACCTGCGCGCGCACCCGGGCGCATCGCTCGCCGATGTCCAGCGCGACAGCCACGATGCGCGTTTCTACACGTACTCATGGCTGTACAAGACGCGCTACCACGCGACCCAGGACCGCCGCATCCGCCGCATGGTCGAACTGCGTGCGTACGCGGAGATCACGAAGGCGTGGCGCGCGCTCGGCTACCCGTTCGCGGAGGTCACGCCGTCGTATGCGGCCGCGATCGGCGCATCGGGCGACCAGCCCGACGCACTCGCGAAACTGATCGGCCTGATCGCGAACGGCGGCCAGAAGGCGCCGACCGAGACGATCACGCGGCTCGACTTCGCGAAGGGGACGCCGTACGAGACGCGCTTCGTGCGCGCGGCCGCGCAGCCGCAGCCGATGCTGTCGCCGGAGATCGTCAACGTGGCGCACACGCTGCTGCGCGACGTCGTGCTCAACGGCACCGCGCGCCGCCTCGCGGGCGGCTTCACGCTGCCCGACGGCAAGACGCTCGACGTGTACGGCAAGACAGGGACGGGCGACCAGCGCTTCAACGTCTATGCGCGCGGCGCGCGGCTGATCGAGTCGCGCAAGGTCAATCGCAGCGGCACGTTCGTGTTCGTGCTCGGCGACCGGTTCTTCGGGGTCCTGACCGCAACGGCGCATGAACCGTATGCGGCGCGCTACGACTTCACGAGCGCGATGGCCGTGCAGTTGCTGAAGTCGATGGCGCCGGCGCTCGCGCCGCTGATCGAACGCCCGGCCGGCACCGGCACGCGCACCGCGGGCCCCGCCCCGCAGGTGGAAACGCCCGCGCCGGATGCCGCTGCCGCGCAACCGTCCTGACGGCCACGCGACCCTTCATGCGCCGACGCGCCGCTCAGTGCGAGCGGCCGTCGTAGTGCGTGACCGGCAGCGCGTCGAGATCGACATCCTCGAGACAGCGCACGTTGATCGCGGCCATCGCGGTGCCGTTCGGGTGGACGCCTTCGCCGAACGTATGAATCCCGCAGCGCTTGCAGAAGCGGTGCTTGATCACGTGCTTGTTGAACATGTAGGTCGCCAGGTTCTCGTCGGGCGTGAGCAGCGTCATGCTCGTGCGCGGCACGAACCACATCAGCGCGCCCTTGCGCTGGCAGATCGAGCAGTTGCACGCCATCACGCCCTGCAGGTCGCCTTCCGCCTCGAACTTCACGTCGCCGCAGTGACAGCTTCCGCGATAAAGCATGGTCGTCTCCCGGTACGGCCCGTGCGCATCGACGGCGCCCCGTCGGGACACCGTTGGCCCGGCCGATCCAAGCGGGTACAGTAGCGCGCACATGCGCTGCACGCAATGTCCGGTGGCGCCCGTCCCGACCCTGCCCGAACCAAGGAACACCGTCATGCTCGAACTGCGCCCCGGCTGCGAATGCTGCGACAAGGATCTGCCGCCCGATTCGGCGGACGCGCGCATCTGTACGTTCGAATGCACGTTTTGCGCGACCTGCGCCGACGACGTGCTGAAGGGCCGCTGCCCGAACTGCGGCGGCGACCTGGTCGTGCGCCCGCGGCGGCCGGCGAGCCTGCTCGCGAAATACCCCGCGTCGACCGAGCGCATCCACAAACCGGGCGGCTGCGCAAACGCCTGACGGCGCCGCACCGCTCGGGCATGCCCGTCACGACATCTCGATCCGCGCGCGCGTCACCGCGAGCAGCGCCGCCATCGCGCGGCGCGCACCGTCCTCGTCGCGCACGCGGATCGCGTCGCTGACGGCCGTGTGCTCGGCGAGCGACGCGTTGTACACGTCCGCGCGGCGCGCATTCAGGTGCAGCTGCGCCTCGAGCGTGCGATCGATCAGCGTGCCGAGCGGCACCAGCAGCTCATTGCCGCCGGCCTCGAGCACGCTCAGGTGAAAACGCAGGTCGGCGCGCACCCATTCGTCGACGTTGCGCGCGGCGGCCATCGCGCGCGCCGCGCCGTCGATCGCGTCGAACGTGTCCTGCGTATGCATGCGCGCGGCGAGCGCGGCCGCGTAGGGTTCGACCATCTCGCGCATCTCCTGCAGCTTCAGCGCGAACGCGAGCGGTGGCGCAACGCGCGCGTACCAGTCGAGCAGGTCGGCGTCGAGCAGGTTCCATACGCCGCGCGGCCGCACGCGCGTGCCGATCTTCGGCCGCGATTCCACGAGCCCCTTCGACGTGAGCGTACGCAGCGCCTCGCGCATCACCGTGCGGCTCACGCCGTACAGCTCCATCAGGTCGGGTTCCCTCGGCAGCAGCGACTCGGGCGGGTAGTCGCCGCGCAGGATCGCCGTGGCGAGCCGGAAGGCCGTCTGTCCATGCAGGTCGCGTCGAATGATCGTTCTCCGTTATGCCGGTACCCGGGCGGGCCGGCTGCCCGCTATCTCACTATCTGCACAATAGTGCTATTAATACTATTTTTTATCGGGCTACGCTAGGATAACCGCGAAAGCACGCGACCGTGCGCCGCGCCCGACTGCCCGCGCCGGTCAACCCTGGAGACCCGCATCGTGAAAATCACCCGCCTCGAAACCTTCGTCGTCCCGCCGCGCTGGCTGTTCCTCAAGATCGAAACCGACGAGGGCATCGTCGGCTGGGGCGAGCCGATCGTCGAAGGCCGCGCGCACACGGTCGAGGCCGCGGTGCAGGAACTGGCCGACTACCTCGTCGGCCGCGATCCGCTGCTGATCGAGGATCACTGGCAGGTGATGTACCGCGCGGGCTTCTACCGCGGCGGCCCGATCATGATGAGCGCGATCGCGGGCGTCGACCAGGCGCTGTGGGACATCAAGGGCAAGCATCACGGCGTGCCCGTGCATGCGCTGCTCGGCGGCCAGGTGCGCGATCGCATCAAGGTGTACTCGTGGATCGGCGGCGACCGGCCGAGCGACGTCGCGAACAATGCGCGCGCGGTGGTCGAGCGCGGCTTCAAGGCCGTGAAGATGAACGGCTCCGAGGAGCTGCAGATCGTCGACACCTACGACAAGGTCGAGCAGGTGATCGCGAACGTCGCAGCGGTGCGCGACGCGGTCGGCCCGCACGTCGGGATCGGCGTCGACTTCCACGGCCGCGTGCACAAGCCGATGGCGAAGGTGCTCGCGAAGGAGCTCGACCCGTACAAGCTGATGTTCATCGAGGAGCCGGTGCTGTCGGAGAACGTCGAGGCGCTGCGCGACATCGTCAACCAGACCAACACGCCGATCGCGCTCGGCGAACGGCTGTACTCGCGCTGGGACTTCAAGCACATCCTCGCGGGCGGCTACGTGGACATCATCCAGCCCGACGCGTCGCACGCGGGCGGCATCACCGAGTGCCGCAAGATCGCGACGCTCGCGGAGAGCTACGACGTCGCGCTCGCGCTGCACTGCCCGCTCGGCCCGATCGCGCTTGCCGCGTGCCTGCAGCTCGACGCGGTCAGCTACAACGCGTTCATCCAGGAACAGAGCCTCGGCATCCACTACAACCAGGGCAACGACCTGCTCGACTACCTGCGCAACCCCGAGGTGTTCCGCTACGAGGATGGCTTCGTCGCGATCCCGCAGGGCCCGGGGCTCGGCATCGACGTGAACGAGGAGAAGGTGCGCGAGATGGCGAAGACGGGCCACCGCTGGCGCAACCCGGTGTGGCGTCACGCGGACGGCAGCGTCGCCGAGTGGTAAGCGCGGCGCGCGGCTGCGGCCCGCGCGGTCAGTATCGATTCGAGAACGGCTGCCCGACGGGCAGCCGTTTTTGCATGCGTGCAGCGACGCCGGGCACGTGCCGGGTGCGCTCGGGCGGCCTTGCGGCGCGCCTCTCCGCGCAAGCCTTGCCGTCAGCCGAGGGCTGCGAACCCCGGCACGCTGAACGACAGCACCGCGGCCGCGACGAACACGCCGATCATCGTCAGCGCTTCGAGATGCAGGATGTTGCGGAACGTGTGCGCATCCTCGGTCGATGCGGTGCGGCGCAGGCGCGGCAGCGCCGAGAAGCGGTTCAGGCCGCCGAGCACGAGCGCGAGCGCGACGAGCAGCAGCTTCAGCAGCAACACGCGCCCCCACGTGCTGCCGTCGAGCGGCGCGAGCGAACCGCCGAGCCCGCGAATCGCGTTGAGCGCGCCGGTGCCGAGCACGAAGACGACTGCGACGATCGACGTCCGCGACAGGTGCTGGCCGATGCGGATCAGCGCGCCGCGCGCGACCGACGAACCGAGCGCCGGCAGCACCGCGAGCCCGCCCGCGAGCACGAGGCCGCCCCACACGGCCGTCGCGAGCAGGTGCAGCGTCTGTACGCCGACCGCCGCGGACAGCGCGCCCGAATCGGCCGCATGGCCGAGCGACGCCTTGCCGGCCGCGACCACGATCACCGCGAGCCACAGCACCGCATGCGCGACCGGGCCCTCCGGCTTGGCCAGCGCGACGATCGCGAGCACCACGGCGCCGCCGAACGCGACGCTCCACGCGAAGCCCGTATGCGTCTGCGTCAGCATGACGGGAATCGCGGCGAACGCGCCGCCGAGCCCCGCCCCGCTCATCGTCGCGGCCTCGTAGACGAGCCAGCCGAGATCCGCGAGCACCAGCGCCAGCGCCGCCGCGGCCAGCGAATGTTGCGCGCGCAGCCACGCGGGATGCGACGGCGCGACGACCGGACGGGCGCCGTCCTTGCCGAGCCATGCCTTGAGCAGCGCCGAGCCGACCGCCATCGCGAACGCGGCGTCCATCAGTGCCGCGAGCGCGACCTGACCGATCCACAAGCTGTCGAACTTCATCGCGCACACCCTCCCGACAGCGGCAGGCCGACGGAGCGGCGGCAACGGGACGGACAGCGTGAGGAAGGCAACGGCACGGTAGAAAACGTCATCGATGAATCCGGAAACGGGAGAAATGACTGGACCTGCGGCGGAGGCGGCGCCGCGCGACCCGCGAGTGTACGGTCTTCGATGGTGAAAACGCACGCCGGTTCACACCAGCACGTCGCAATGCGCGTCAAATTGTCGCAAGTCGCAAACGGACAGGAACCGATGACCTTTTGCCAAATAGCCGTCATTACCCATCGATGATAGAATGCCGCGTCGCAGCAGCCCGGCTGCCTTGCCGTCATGCGCCGAGCCGATCGTAGCCCGGACAACAGGTCCCCGTCGAATAAACATGGAGTCTCGTGTGTCTTCAAGACGCCTCTTCCGTCCGCTGCTCGCCGTTCTGATGTTCGGCGGCGCGGGCCTTATGAGCGCTGCCCAAGCGCAGACCAAGCCCACGGAGCAAGCGCAAGCCCAGCAGGCGCCGCTCAAGGCACCCGATACCATGGCCGAGCGCGTGCGCGGCTGTACGGCCTGCCATGGTGTCCATGGCCAAGGCACCGACAACGACTACTTCCCGCGTCTTGCCGGCAAGCCGGCCGAGTACCTGTACAACCAGCTCGTCAACTTCCGTGACGGCCGGCGCAAGTACCCGCCGATGAACTACCTGCTGACGTACCTGAACGACGACTACCTGCGCGAAATGGCCGAGCACTTCTCGGCCGAACGCCCGCCGTACCCGGCGCCGGCGAAGCCGACGCTGCCGGCCGCGACGCTCGCGCGCGGCAAGCAGCTCGTCACGCAAGGCGATCCGTCGCGCAAGCTGCCGGCCTGCGTGGCCTGCCACGGCGCGACGCTGACCGGCATGCAGCCGGCGATCCCGGGCCTGGTCGGCCTGCACGCCGACTACCTGAGCGCGCAGATCGGTGCATGGCGTTCGGGCAACCGTCACGCGAAGGCGCCCGATTGCATGCATGAAGTCGCTTCGAAGCTTTCCGACGAAGACGTGACCGCCGTGACCGCATGGCTCGCCGCGCAACCGGCGCCCGCCAACCCCGTGCCGGCTCCGGCGCGTTCGATGAAGACTCCGCTCGCCTGCGGCAGCGAACCGCAATAAGGCAAGGGAGACAGACACAATGAAACGCAAGTCCCTGTTTGCACTCTCGGCCGTCGCGATCGTCGCGGCTGCCGCCCTCGTGCCGGTCCTGTGGCCGGGCAACGACACGCTGCACGGCGCTTCCGCCGTCGCGGCCACGCCGGCCGACCAGGCCGCGCTGATCAAGAAGGGCGAATACCTCGCGCGCGTCGGCGACTGTATCGCGTGCCACACCGTGCGCGGCGGCAAGTCGTTCGCGGGCGGCCTGCCGATGGCGACGCCGTTCGGCACGATGTACACGCCGAACATCACGCCGGACGACAAGGACGGCATCGGCAAGTGGACGTCGGACGACTTCTACCGCGCGATGCACACCGGCCGTTCGAAGGATGGCAGCCTGCTGTACCCGGGCTTCCCGTTCGCGAGCTACACGAAGGTCACGCGTGCGGATTCCGACGCGATCTACGCGTACCTGCGCTCGGTGGCGCCGGTATCGGTGCCGAGCCGTCCGCATGAACTGAAGTTCCCGTTCAACAACCGCAACCTGCTGATCGGCTGGCGCACGCTGTTCTTCAAGGAAGGCGAATACAAGCCGGATCCGACCAAGTCGGTCGAATGGAACCGCGGCGCGTACCTCGTCGAAGGCCTCGGCCACTGCTCGATGTGCCACACGTCGATCAACATGATGGGCGGCCCGGTGAGCTCGGCAGCCTTCGCGGGCGGCCTGATTCCGCTGCAGAACTGGTATGCGCCGTCGCTGACGAACGACAAGGAACTCGGCCTCGGCGACTGGCACGTTGAAGAGCTCTCCAACCTGCTGCAGGCCGGCGTGTCGAACAAGGGCGCCGTGTTCGGCCCGATGGCCGACGTCGTGCACAACAGCCTCCAGTACATGAACGACGAAGATACGCGCGCGATGTCGACGTACCTGAAGTCGATCCCGCAGAAGGCTGAAGCGCCGAAGAACATGCAGTACGAGCCGTCGAAGCAGTTCGGCAACGCGCTGTTCGACCAGGGCAAGAAGATCTACGCGGACAACTGCGCGACCTGCCACGCCGCAACCGGCGCAGGCAAGCCGCCGGCGTATCCGCCGCTCGCGGGCAACCATTCGATCGTGATGGAATCGGCAGTCAACCCGATCCGCATGGTGCTGAACGGTGGCTATCCGCCGAGCACGTTCAAGAATCCGCGTCCGTACGGGATGCCGCCGTTCGCACAGTCGCTGTCGAACCAGGAAGTTGCGGCGGTCGTCACGTATATCCGGATGTCGTGGGGCAACAACGGTACGCCGATCTCGCCGCAACAGGTGAGCGACCTGCGTTCCGCGCCGCTCGACTAAGAAGCGGCTGACACAAACGGGGCGCGGCTGCGGGAAACCGCGGCCGCGCCCTTTTGCATTTTGCGATGTCACCTCCCGCGCGGGCCGCGCGAGACGTCGCCGATCATAAAACTGAAGAGTGGTATCTATGTCTTTCGAATCTCTCGGCTTGGCCGAACCGCTGGTCAAGGCGGTCAACGAGCTCGGCTACACGTCGCCGACCCCGATCCAGCAACAGGCGATCCCGGCCGTCCTCGGCGGCGGCGACCTGCTCGCCGGCGCGCAGACGGGCACCGGCAAGACCGCCGGCTTCACGCTGCCGATCCTGCAACGCCTGCATACGTTCTACGCCGAGCATCGCGGCGCAAAGCGCGCGGTGCGCGCACTGATCCTCACGCCGACGCGCGAACTCGCCGCCCAGGTCGAGGAAAGCGTCCGTGCGTACAGCAAATACCTGAAGCTGCGCTCGACCGTGATGTTCGGCGGCGTCAGCATCAATCCGCAGATCGATGCGCTCAAGCGCGGCGTCGACATCGTCGTCGCGACGCCGGGCCGCCTGCTCGACCACATGCAGCAGAAGACGATCGACCTGTCGGATCTCGACATCCTCGTGCTCGACGAAGCCGACCGGATGCTCGACATGGGCTTCATCCACGACATCAAGCGCGTGCTCGCGAAGCTGCCGCCGCAGCGCCAGAACCTGCTGTTCTCGGCCACCTTCTCCGATGAGATCAAGGCGCTCGCCGACAGCCTGCTCGACTCGCCCGCGCTGATCGAAGTCGCCCGCCGCAACACGACCGCCGAAAGCGTCGCGCAGAAGATCCACCCGGTCGACCGCGATCGCAAGCGCGAACTGCTCACGCACCTGATCCGCGAACACAACTGGTTCCAGGTGCTCGTGTTCACGCGCACGAAGCACGGTGCGAACCGGCTTGCCGAGCAGCTGACGAAGGACGGCATCAGCGCGATGGCGATCCACGGCAACAAGAGCCAGTCGGCCCGCACGCGCGCGCTGGCGGAGTTCAAGAACAGCACGCTGCAGGTGCTCGTCGCGACCGATATCGCCGCGCGCGGGATCGACATCGACCAGTTGCCGCACGTCGTCAACTTCGACCTGCCGAACGTGCCGGAAGACTACGTGCACCGGATCGGCCGCACGGGCCGCGCGGGCGCGACCGGCGAAGCCGTGTCGCTCGTGTGCGTCGACGAAAAGCAACTGCTGCGCGACATCGAGCGGCTGATCAAGCGCGAGATTCCGCAGGAAGTGATCGCGGGCTTCACACCCGATCCGAACGCGAAGCCGGAGCCGATCCAGCAGCGCCGCGGCCAGCAGCAGCCGCGCGGCGGTGGTGGCGGTGGCGGCGGCAATCGCCAGCCGCGCGCAGGCGGCTCAGGCCAGCCGGCCGCGAAACGCGACGGCAACGCGCAACCGAAGGCTTCTCAGCAGAAGGCCGCGAAGCCGCGCACGCAAGGGCAAGGCGGCGCCGGCGGCAGCGGCGGACGTCCGGCCGGCGGCGGCAACAGCGCACGCCCGGCGAGCGGCAATGCCGCGCACCCGAACCGCAACCGTTCGTCGCGCAGCGGCCAGCGCGGTCACTGAAGCCGCGCGGCCGCGCGCCGCAGGTGCTCGACCTGGCGTTGCCAGCGCGCGAGCACCGCGGTGCGCTCCCCTTCCAGCGTGAACGTGACGCCTGTCGCGAGACGCGCATAGCCGACCCGCTGCGCATCGCCGTGCGCGATCGTCGCAGCGAATCCGGCCAGTCCGCCGAAGTCTCCTTCGAGCGGCGCCATCCTCAATTGCGCCTGAAAGAACGCGCCGTCCGCGACGAGCGTCAACGCGGCCGTACGCCGTTGCGCGATCGCGCGCGCCGCGCGCGATTGCGGCCAGAGCGCCAGCAGCAGCGTGCGCGCATCGTGCGCGTAGATCTCGCCGACGCCGAGCAGCGTCGTGCGCAACTGGCCATCGTCGGTTGCGACGATCAGCGAGGCGGCGACGTCGGCATGACGCTCGAGCGCGGTGCCGTCGAACAGCGAGACGACGGCCGGCGGCCACGCATCGAACGTCCATTGTTCGAGCGCGTGGCGATGGGTATCGGTCATGATGGCGTGGCCCCGGTGGAAAGCGGATGAAGACCCCGCAGCATACGCGTGTCGGGCCGCGCCGCGGCGATCAGCGCAGGAACACGTGCCGCGTGATCTTGGTGAGCGGATAGTGGACGCCCGGCTGGATCTTCGCGGGCAGGTCGAGCGGCTTGAGCAGCATCTTCACGCACATGTCGGCCGACAGGTTGCGCCGCACGAGCTTGCTGATGCGCGCGGCGCGCTCGCGGTTGTACTGGCTGTCGCCGACACGATCCGGATAACGGACCGCGAACACGTGGCGCAGCGCGATCTCGGAATCCTCGTTCTTGATTTCCATCACGCGGCGCGCCAGCGCGCCGAGCACCGCGAGCCGGCCATTGCCTTCGAGCTGGTTGTACTTCTTGAAGAACTTGAAGAAGTGCTTGTAGTGACGCACTTCGTCCGTACGGATGTTGTCGGTGATTTCCTTCAGCACGGGCTCGTCCGAGCATTCGTTGATCGCGCGATAGAGCGTGGCCGTGCCCGTCTCGACGACGCAGCGCGCGACCATCTCGAGCGCGCGGGTCTTCTCGAACGCCTCGACCTTGCAGGTCTTCGAATACTCGGCGAAGAAATTCGCGAACGCGGTGTCCCAGTCGAACTCCGGCCACACGTGCGCGATGTACGCCTTCAGCGCGCGCCCGTGCTGCAATTCTTCGTGCTCCCATGCATTGTTGAGCCATGCGGAGACTTCCGGATCGTCGTTGAAGAACTGGCTCAGATTGCTCGTGTAGAGATCCGAGCCGCTTTCGATGAACGACGACGCGCACAGCAACAGCAACAGATCCTCGTTCGCGGCGGCACGCTGACGATCGATCCGGTTCAGATCGATGTCCTCGATGCGCCACGGCATCACATGCGTCGTTTTGGTGTCCATGGTGGTGCGCTCCCAGTCGTCGCGCGGGGGCCGGCCCATGCCTTCGGCACAGGCGCCAACCGTCCCGCAGGCGGCGTTTTACTTGCGTTATATAGTGGATTGGTCCGGCCGAACCATGCTGGCATCTTAGCCGGACTTTGATGTTCGTGCTCCAAGCACTGACCATACCGGACCAGCGCAGTTCCACGGCGTCTGTTGCCGTTGGTTAGACGAGTCCTTCAAACCGCTTGCGCCCGCTCGCCGATACGGCCGCGGCAAACGAAACGGGCGGCCGTTCGGCCGCCCGTGAAGCGCAGGAAATGCCGGCGAAAGCCGGCGGCAATCCGTCAGAATCCCGCTGCCAGACCGTCGCGCCGGCTGTCGCTCGCGGCCACGTAGCCGCGTTCGCGATCGTCGCGATCGAGACGCCAGATGAACTGCCCCGAACCGAAATCCATGTAAGGATCGTCGATCGACTTGATCGTATGGCCGCGTGCGGCCAGCGCCTCGACGGTCGCGCGATTCATCGTCGCTTCGACGTCCAGCGTGAAGTCGCGATTGACCTTCCAGCGCGGCGCATCGCAGGCAGCCTGCGGTTGCTGCCCGTAGCCGAGCATTCGCACGACGGTCTGCAGGTGCCCTTGCGGCTGCATGTCGCCGCCCATCACGCCGAAGCTCATCACGGCCTCGGTGCGGCCGTCGACCTCCTCGGTGACGAACGCCGGAATGATCGTGTGAAACGGCCGCTTGCCGCCCGCGACGACGTTCGGCGAAGCCGGGTCCATCGAGAAGCCGTGCCCGCGGTTCTGCAGCGCGATGCCGGTGCCGGGCATGACGAGCCCCGAGCCGAAGCCCATGTAGTTCGACTGGATGAAGCTCACCATCATCCCGCGCTCGTCGGCCGCCGACAGGTAGACCGTGCCGCCCGAATGCGGGCGGCCGGCGCCGAAGTGCGTCGCGCGCGCGGGATCGATCAGCTTCGCGCGTTCGGCGAGATACGCGTCGTCGAGCATCTGCTCGGGCGTGACGTCCATCGCGCGCGGATCGGCGACGTAACGATAGACATCGGCGAACGCGAGCTTCATCGCTTCGATCTGCAGATGCTGCGAGTCGACCGAATCGACTGGCCATTCGGTCAGGCCCGCGTGCTCGGCGATCCCGAGTGCGATCAGCGCGGCGATGCCCTGCCCGTTCGGTGGAATATCGTGGATCGTGTGGCGGCCGAAGCGCTTGCCGATCGGTTCGACCCATTCGGGCCGGTACGCATGCAGGTCGGCGGCGGTCAGCGCGCCGCCGCCTTCGCGGGAGAACGCGGCGATGCGCTCGGCGAGCACGCCCTCGTAGAACGCGCGGGCGCCCTCCTTCTGCAGCGTGCGCAACGTCTGCGCATGGCCCGGCAGGCACATGCGCTCACCCACCTGCGGTGCGCGGCCGTGCGGCATGAAGGTGTCCGCGAAACCCGGCAGCCCCTTGAGTTCCGGCACCGCGGCCGCCCACTTGTGCGCAACGATCGGCGGCACCGCATAGCCGCGCTCGGCGATCTCGATCGCCGGTTCGAGCAGGTCCGCGAACGGCAGCGAACCGAATTTGGCATGCAGCGCCTCCCAGCCCGCGATCACGCCCGGCACGGTGACAGTATCCCAGCCGCGCGTCGGCTTGTTCGCAATGCCGTTGCCCGCCTCGCCGTGGCGCTGGCGGAAATAGTCGACGTTCCATGCGGCCGGCGCGACACCCGACGCGTTCAGCCCGGACAGCCGCTCGCCGTCCCACACGAGCGCAAACGCGTCGCCGCCGAGCCCGCACGACACGGGCTCGACGACCGTGAGCGCGGCCGCGGCGGCCAGCGCCGCGTCGACCGCGTTGCCGCCCTTCCACAGCATCCGCAGGCCGGCCTGCGCGGCGAGCGGGTGCGACGTCGACACGACGTTGCGCGCGAACACCGGAATACGGGTCGTCGGATACGGGTTGTGCCAGTTGAAGCCAGTCATCGGTTCCACCTCGTCGAAAGCTGAATGAACGCGCCGGACGCGCACCCGCGTGCGCGCGCAATCCGCCATTGCAGCGCGATCGGCGCGATCGCACAAATTCATTTGTCACATCAATCCATGCGATTTCCGCATGAATAGCGGGCAACCGTGCCGGCCGGGCCGGCCTAACGCCGTTGCCGCCCTTACAATACCCGCTCCGTCTCACGACACAACCATCGAGCCATGACCCGAGATCCCCGCCTCACCCTCAACGCGCGCCAGCAGGAATTGCTCGAATGGGTGCAGCGCGACGGCTTCGTGACGGTCGACGATCTCGCCGCGCACTTCGCGGTGACGCCGCAGACGATCCGCCGCGACGTGAACTGGCTCGCCGACCTGAACCTGCTGCGCCGCTACCATGGCGGCGCGAGCCTGCCGACCAGCTCGGAGAACGTGTCGTACACGGCGCGCCAGCGGATGTTCCACGACGAGAAGCGGCGCATCGCGGCGCTCGCGGCGTCGCACATTCCCGACCAGGCATCGCTGTTCATCAACCTCGGCACGACCACCGAGGAAGTCGCGCGCGCGCTGAACCGTCACCACGGGCTGCACGTGATCACGAACAACCTGAACGTCGCGTCGATGATGAGCGGCTACCCCGACTGCGAGGTGCTGATCACGGGCGGCATCGTGCGGCCGTGGGACAAGGGGATCGTCGGCGAACTCGCGATCGACTTCATCCGCCAGTTCAAGGTCGACTACGCGATCATCGGCACGTCGGCGATCGAGGCCGACGGCACGCTGCGCGACTTCGACACGCGCGAGGTGCGTGTGGCCGAGGCGATCATGCAGCATGCGCGCACCGTCTATCTCGTGACCGACCATTCGAAGGTCGGCCGCCCCGCGCTGGTGCGCCAGGGGCATTTGAGCCAGGTGCACGCACTGTTCACCGACAAGCCGCTGCCGCCCGAGATGGCCGACACCGTGGCGGCCGCGGGCACCCAGGTGTACGTCGCGGAGTGATGGCTCCGATGCTGCAGCGCACCTGAAACTTCAAGTGAAATCAAGAAGTTGGCGTCGCAAGCAAACCGCTTGCGCGCGGTCGGGCTGTCAAACGGAAAATTAACGGGGCACGATTTGTCGTTGCCTGCGCGCTCGACTAGACTCCAGTTCCCCGGCCCGTTCGGCCGTTCCGCCTGTGCCAGGGCGCGGACGAATGACATGGCCGGCGAATGCAGCTTTTCCCCCCAAGCCATACCCCGCTGGGTATCGCGCGTCGGCTTTCGCGCCGGCCGCGCGGGCTGACTGGTCGCCATGGAGAGAACGATGCTGAGTCCGCATGAATTCGCCACGCTATTGCTTGTGAAGGACGCTCCCGATCAAACCCATATGGATCGGGACGAAATCGACGCACTGCTGGAACAGCAGCTCGTTCGCCTGGAAGGGCTCGGATCGGGGCGCAAATACTGCGTGACCGAAACCGGCGACGCCGCGCTGCGATCCATCAAATACCGCTATTCGTAAAACCACACCGCTCGTCACCTGACCGCGCGGCCCGCATGCCGGGCCCGCGGCCATTTCCGCTTCCCGCTCGCCGCCCCGCCGCAGCCTGCTTCAGCCGCCGCGCAGCGTCGGATCGACCGCCGCCCGCCAGCTGATGGCCTGCGCGCGCGCACCGTTGAAGTAGGCGATCCAGCCGGCGCGCGTCGCCGCGTCGGGCGCCGCATAGTGCGTCGAAAGTTCGTTTACGAACGCACAATAGTTCGCTTCGGTCAGCCCGCGATACCGTTTCGCCACGTACGCGTCGTACAGCGTCGAATAGACCGGCTGCGCGTCCGCGCCCCAGTCCCGCGCCGTGCCGCCGCACGACGTCTGCAGGTCGACGAACGACGGCGCCCGCCAGTTGCCGGCAAGCGGCGGCGTGCCGGCACTGCAGCCCGCCAGAAGGACGGCGCACACGCCGGCCCACATCCCAATACGCATGATTCACCTCGCGAAACGGTCGATTCCGCCAGTATCGTCCGGGATCGCGCCGTGCGCTACTGGCCCCGCTTTTTCGAACTTTACTTTTTCGATTTCGTTCGTTAAATTTCGAATTCGAACATTTTCTGTTCACCCATTTCCCTCAGACGATAAGGACAGCAGGTGACCCAACCGAATCGCTACGATCTGCTCGTCGTCGGCGGCGGCATCAACGGCGCGGGCATCGCGCGCGATGCGGCCGGCCGCGGCCTGTCGGTCATGCTCTGCGAGCAGGACGATCTCGCGTCGCACACGTCGTCGTGCAGCACGAAGCTGATTCACGGCGGCCTGCGCTACCTCGAGTACAACGAGTTCGGACTCGTGCGCAAGGCGCTGCAGGAGCGCGAGACGCTGCTGCGCGCAGCGCCGCACATCATGTGGCCGCTGCGCTTCGTGATGCCGCACATGCCGAACCTGCGTCCGGCCTGGCTGATCCGCATCGGCTTGTTCCTTTACGATCACCTCGCGAAACGCGAACTGCTGCCCGGCTCGCGCGGCATCGACATGCGCCGCCATGCGGCCGGTGCGCCGCTGATCGATTCGATCAAGCGCGGCTTCGTCTATTCGGACGGTTGGGTCGACGACGCTCGCCTCGTCGTGCTGAACGCGATGGATGCGAAGGAGCGCGGCGCGGAGATCCTGACGCGCACGAAGCTGGTGTCCGCCGAACGTCGCGGCGACGAATGGGAAGCGCGGCTGCAGCACGCCGACGGTTCGATCCGTGTCGTGCATGCGCGCGCGATCGCGAACGCGGCCGGCCCGTGGGTCGGCGAAGTGCTGAAAGGCGCGCTCGGTCGCGGCGCGCACCACAGCGTGCGGCTCGTGAAGGGCAGCCACATCATCACGCGCCGCCTGTTCGATCACGATCACGCGTACATCTTCCAGAACCCGGACAAGCGGATCATCTTCGCGATTCCGTACGAACACGATTTCACGCTGATCGGCACGACCGACGTCGAATACACGAACGATCCCGCGAAGGTCGCGATCGATCGCGACGAGACGCAGTACCTGTGCGACTCGATCAACCGCTACTTCAAGCGCAAGATCTCGCCGGCCGACGTGCACTGGACCTACTCGGGCGTGCGCCCGCTGCTGGAAGACGAGAACGCCGCGAACGCATCGGCCGTCACGCGCGACTACCGCCTCGAGCTGGACGACGGCGCGGGCGCCCCGCTGCTGTCGGTGTTCGGCGGCAAGATCACCACCTTCCGCAAGCTCGCGGAAGAAGCCGGCGACATGCTGTGCGGGGTGCTCGGCCGCGACGCGAAGACCTGGACGGCCGGCGTCGCACTGCCGGGCGGCGACATCGCGAACGCGAAGTTCGACGCATTCGCCGATACGTTCGCCAAACGCCATGCGTGGCTGCCCGCCGCGCTCGCCCGCCGCTATGCGCGCGCCTACGGCACGCGCGCGGAGCGCGTGATCGACGGCGCGAAGTCGCTCGCCGATCTCGGCACCGAAATCGCACCGGGCATCCACGACGCCGAACTGCGCTACCTGCGCGATGCCGAATGGGCAACCTGCGCGCAGGACGTGCTGTGGCGCCGCTCGAAGCTTGGCCTGCACGTGGCGCCTGGCACGCTCGACGCGGTGACCGCCGCGGTCGACGCGTGGTTCGCCGCCGCGCACGCGCCGCAGGCCTGATCCGAATGCAGTTGCAGTTGCCGTACCGACGTTGACTCACCGACGCGCCGCCCCACGCGGCGCGCATCACAACTAAGCCAAATCCACGGATGGAGATGAGAGACATGCAGGATCAGTACATCCTCGCGCTTGACCAGGGCACCACGAGTTCCCGCGCGATGCTGTTCGATCGCCAGGGCAATATCGTTTCGATCGCCCAGAAGGAATTCGAGCAGATCTACCCGCAACCCGGCTGGGTCGAGCACGACCCGCAGGAAATCTGGTCGACGCAAGCCGGCGTCGCCGCTGAAGCCGTCACGCGCACGGGCCTGAACGGCACGTCGATCGCCGCGATCGGCATCACCAACCAGCGTGAAACCACGATCGTCTGGGATCGCGAGACGGGCCAGCCCGTGTACAACGCGATCGTCTGGCAGGATCGCCGCACGGCCGACTTCTGCGATTCGCTGAAGGCGCAGGGCTTCGAGGCAAAGGTGCGCGCGAAGACCGGCCTGCCGATCGATTCGTACTTCTCAGGGACCAAGATCCGCTGGATTCTCGACAACGTGCCGGGCGCACGCGAAAAGGCCAAGCAGGGCAAGCTCGCGTTCGGCACCGTCGACAGCTGGCTCGTGTGGAACTTCACGAAGCACGAACTGCACGTGACCGACGTGACGAACGCGTCGCGCACGATGCTGTTCAACATCCACACGCGCGAGTGGGACAACGAACTGCTCGACATGCTCGACATCCCGCGCAGCATGCTGCCGGAAGTGAAGGCATCGTCGGAAATCTACGGCCACACGAAGACCACCGTGTTCGCGTCGAAGATCCCGCTCGCGGGCATCGCGGGCGACCAGCAGGCGGCGCTGTTCGGCCAGATGTGCACGACGTCCGGCATGGTGAAGAACACCTACGGCACCGGCTGCTTCCTGATGATGAACACCGGCGACAAGCCGATCGAATCGAAGAACAACCTCGTCACGACGATCGCCTGGCAGATCGGCGACAACGTGCAGTACGCGCTGGAAGGCAGCATCTTCATCGCGGGTGCGGTGGTGCAGTGGCTGCGCGACGGCGTCGGCATCATCAAGTCGGCCGCTGAGATCGAAGCGCTCGCCGCGAGCGTGCCGCATACCGACGGCGTCTATCTCGTGCCGGCCTTCGCGGGCCTCGGCGCACCGCACTGGAACGCGCGGGCGCGCGGCTCGGTGTTCGGCGTCACGCGCGGCACGACCTCCGCGCACCTCGCACGCGCGGCGCTCGATTCGATCGCGTACCAGTCGCTCGACGTGCTGGCCGCGATGGAAGCCGACTCGGGCATCAGCATCGGCGAGTTGCGCGTCGATGGCGGCGCGAGCGCGAACGACCTGCTGATGCAGTTCCAGGCGGACCTGCTCGGCGTCGACGCGGTGCGTCCGCAGATCACCGAGACGACCGCGCTCGGCGCGGCCTATCTCGCGGGTCTCGCGATCGGCTACTGGAAGAACCTCGACGAAGTGCGCGACCAGTGGCAGCTCGATCGCCGCTTCTCGCCGTCGATGCCGAAGGAGCAGGTCGAACGCTGCATGTCGGGCTGGCAGCGTGCGGTGCGTGCCGCAAAGGCATGGGCCGACGACGCCCAGTAATCCTCGGACATCCAGACGAAATACAACAACACCGGCGGACCGCGCAACGCGCGAGTCCGCGATGACATACGAGAGACAACCATGTCACCTTATATTGCAGAGTTCATCGGCACAGCGATCCTCGTGCTGCTCGGCAACGGCGCGGTCGCAAACGTGCTGCTTGCAAAGACCAAGGGCAAAGGCGCGGACCTGATCGTGATCGTGATGGGCTGGGCGATGGCCGTGTTCGTCGCCGTCTACGTGACCGCGTCGTTCAGCGGCGCACACCTGAACCCGATCGTCACCATCAGTCTCGCGCTCGCGGGCAAGTTCGCGTGGTCGAAAGTCGGCGGCTACATCCTCGCGCAGATGCTCGGCGGGATGGCGGGCGCGCTGCTCGTGTGGCTCGCGTATCGCCAGCACTTCGCGAAGGAAGCCGATGCGGACCTGAAGCTCGCGGTGTTCTGCACGGCACCCGCGATCCGCAGCGTCACGCACAACGTGCTGACTGAAGCGATCTGCACGTTCGTGCTGATCCTCGGCGTGCTGTACCTCGCGTCGCCGCAGGTCGGCCTCGGCGCACTCGACGCACTGCCTGTCGGCCTGCTCGTGCTCGGCATCGGCATCTCGCTCGGCGGCCCGACCGGCTATGCGATGAGCCCCGCACGCGACCTGTCGCCGCGCATCATGCACGCGCTGCTGCCGATCCCCGGCAAGCGCGACAGCGACTGGCGCTATGCATGGGTGCCCGTCGTCGGCCCGCTGCTGGGCGGCGCCGCGGCGGCCGGCCTGTACCTGCGCCTGCACGCGATGGCCTGAACGCCGGCCTGTGACGAAGCGCGTGGCAATCGACCCGCGCGCGCTTCGGCAACAGGCCCGTTCGCCTGACCGCCGGCACGCCGGCATAGCGGCGCGGGTATCGCACCCGTGCCGCTTCTCCCCTCCTTCGCACCGTTCCCACGGCCTGTGGCGCGCGCCCAGTTGCACATTGCGCGCATCGTTTCGCTACCTGCCGCCCGCCTCTCCGATCAGCGATTTCAGCTTCACGTTCACGTCCGCCACTGCGGTCGGCGTCACGTCAGCCCCTCGCTCGACCAGCATCCGCGCAACCCGCATTTCCTTGACGAACCCCGACGCGCGGCCGAACCCGCTCGCCGCGACGAGCCGCGCACCGGCGTCGAAATGGAAATGGATCTCCGCGTCGTCGCCGAGCACGCGCGCGACCGACCGCTCGCCGAGCGCCGGCTCACCGGCCACCTGCAACTGCGCGTCGTATTGATCCGACCAGAACCACGGCATCTCGCGATACGGCTCGTCGGCGCCGAGCATGTTGCGCGCGGCGACGCGCGCCTGGGTCTCGGCGCCGTGCCACGTCTCCTGCCTGACCGGCCGCCCCGACAACGCACTCGGAAACACCGCGACGTCGCCGGCCGCGTAGATGCCGCCCGCCGACGTCTCGAGCCGCGCGTTCACGACGATGCCGCGCTCGACTGCGAGGCCCGCATTGCGCGCCAGCTCGTCGGCCGGCTCGATGCCGATACCGGCGACGACCGTGTCGGCGATCAGCGTGTCGCCGTCGTCGAGCACGACGGCCAGCGCACCGCCCGCCGTGCGCTCGATCGCAACCGGCTTCCGGTTCACGCGAATGGCCACGCCCTGCCGTTCGTGAAGCGCGTGCACGCGCGCCGCGATCGTCTCCGGCACCGCGCGCCCGAGCAGGCGCGTCGCTGCATCGAGCACCGTCACGCGACAGCCGCGCAGTCGCGCCGACGCCGCAACTTCGAGACCGATGAAGCCGCCGCCGATCAGCACGACCCGCGCATCGGGCACGAGCCGCGCGCCGAGTGCCGCTGCGTCGTCGAGCGTGCGCAACGCAAACACGCCGTCGAGCGTCGCGCCCGGAATCGTCAGGCGACGCGCGCGGCCACCGGTCGCGAGCAGCAACGCGTCGTAGCCGAACACGCTGCCATCCGACACGCGCACTTCGCGTGCGCCCGGATCGATGCGCTCGACCGTCGCGACGACCGGCTCGATGCGATCGGCCGCCCACGCGTCCGGATCGCGCAACCGGCACTGCGCCGCGCTGCTCTCGCCGGTCAGCATGCCCTTCGACAACGGCGGCCGCTCGTACGGCAGGTGCGCCTCCGCGCCGATCAGCACGATCCGCCCGCCCCAGCCGGATTCGCGCAGCACCTGCGCCGCGCGGCCGCCCGCGTGGCCCGCGCCGACGATCGCCATCACCCGGTCGTTCGTCATCGCGTCACACCTCGATCAGGATGCGGCCGTCTTCGATCTTCGCGCGGTACGTGCGCAGCTTCTCGCAGGCGGGTGCGGACAGCGGCCGGCCGTCGCGGACGTCGAAGCGCCCGTTGTGCTTCGGGCATTCGATCACGTGGTCGATCACGAGCCCGTCCGCGAGATGCACGTGCTCGTGCGTGCACAGGCCGTCGCTCGCATAGACTTCGCCGTCGATGCGGTAGATCGCGTATGTGTGGCCGGCATGGTCGAAGCGCGCGACGTCTTCGTCGTCGATGTCGTCGAGCGCGCCGGTGTCGATCCATTGCGTCATGTTGCGTGTCTCCTGGGTGGGAAGGGTCGTTGTCGGTCACGCACGCGAGGCAGCCGGCACGGGCCGCACGACGTAATCGGTCGGGTCGCGGGTCTGCCGGACCAGCGCCGGCACGATCTCCGCATACGCGGCCAGCGTGCTGCGGTACGGTGGCGGCATGTCCGCCTTCACCGCCTCGTGCAGCTTCGGCAGTGCGTGGAACGGCACCATCGGGAACATGTGGTGCTCGACGTGGTAGTTCATGTTCCAGTACAGGAAGCGGAACACCGGATTCATCATCACGGTCCGGCAGTTGCGGCGGTGATCGAGCACGTTCTCGGGCATCCCCGCGTGCTGCGTGAGGCCGAAATACAGGTATAGCCACGCGCCGTAGAGGCTCGGCAGCCCGATGTAGAGCAGCGGCAGGATCGTGTGCCAGTAGAGCGAAGCACCGGTCACGAGCGCGTACACCGCGAGATGGATGCGAGACTCGCGCACCACCTTCGGCCGTTCCGATTCGGGCACGTAGGTACGCTCGTCGTCGTCGAGCCGGCCGGTGAACGCAATCGCGATCATCTTGCGCAGCTCGCCGGCCACATGCTTCAGCGCGACGACGTTCAGCGCGAGCGAAAGCCAGTCGGTCGGCTTCGGCGCGGCGATTTCCGGATCGCGCCCGACGACCAGCGTATCGGTGTGATGGCGCGCATGGCTCCAGCGCCACGCCGTCGCGCGGCGGAACACCTGGAACGACGCAACCTGGTACAGCACGTCGTTCATCCAGCGTGTGCGGAACGCGGTGCCATGCCCGCATTCGTGCCAGCGCGAGTCGGCCGGGCTGCAGTAGAGCGTGCCGTACACGAAGAACGCGGGGATCGCCCACGCCGAATGCGCGCGCCACGCCAGCCACGCGAGCACACCGCTGATCGCGATCGCCGCGTACCAGAGCAGCGTGTCGCGGATCGCGCGCGCGTCGCCGCGCTGCATCAGCTGCTTCATCAGCGGCCGCGGCACCGCGCACCGGTACCACTCGGCGTTGACGAGCCCGGCCGCGTGCGCGCGCTCGCCGGCACCGCCGATCATCCGGTATTCCTGACGGCGCGCCGCCGTGCGGTCGTGCGCCTGGTCGTCGAGATGAGCCACGTGCGTCTCCTTGATTCCTTGTTCGTAGGAAGCGCGGCAAGCGCTTCGGCATGGAATCAAAATTAGGCCCGCGGCCGCCTCCGCTCAATCGAAACGTTGACGAAATTTCGCCATCGCTTTAGCGTTCCCCGCATCGCCACGTCTCGATGGCGACCCCACGATGGAGACAACCATGGCAGGCGAATCCGGACCGCGCTGGCGCAAGCGCACCGCGCGCTTCGACGAGATCGCGGCGCTCGCCGGGGTCAGCACGACCACCGTCGACCGTGTGCTGAACGAGCGCGGCAGCGTGTCGGCGCAGGCGCGCGAACGCGTGGTGGCAGCTGCGCGGCAGCTCGGCGTGCCGCGTCAGCTGCCCGACACGCGGCACGGGCTGATCCATGTCGACGTGCTGCTGCCGGATACCGAAGCAGCATTCTTCCGGCGGCTGCAACTGGCGCTGCAGCGCTCGCTGCAGATGCTCGACCGGCGCGTGGTCGTGCACCGGACGATCCTGCCCGCCGCCGACGACGAGCGGGCCGCCGCGCTGATCGAAAAGCCCGCGTACCGGCGCGCGGCACTGATCGTGACGGCGCGCGACACGGCCCGTGTGCGCGACGCGCTGGCCGGCGCGATCGCGCGCGGCGAGACCGTCGTCACGATGGTCACCGATATCGGCGGCGTCGACCGCGTGCACTTCGCGGGCATCGACAACTACCGGGCCGGGCGCACGGCCGGCTACTACATCGGCCGCCTGGCGGCACGCCCCGGCCGCGTGCTGCTGCTCGGCGGGCGCATGGGCTACCGCGCGCACGCCGACCGGATGGCCGGCTGCCGCGACCAGCTCACCGAAGCGTTCGCCGCCGTCCGCTGCGACGACGAGCCGGTCGAGACGCTCGACCAGGACGACCGCTGCTACCGCGCCGTGACGAAGGCGCTGCAGGCGCACGACGACGTGGTCGCGATCTACAACAGCGGCGCCGGCTCGGCCGGCATCGAAGCGGCGCTGCGCAAGGCCGGCGCCACCGGCCGCGTCGTGTGGATCGGCCACGAGATGATCGACCTGCATCGCACCTTCATCGAAGCCGGCGCGATGGACCTCGCGATCGACCAGGATCCGGACGGCCAGGTGATTTCCGCGCTGCAACACGTGCTGCATGCGTGCGGGATCGTCGAACAGCCGCCGCCGGCCGACCCGGTCGAATTCCGCGTGTTCTGTCCGGCGAACGTGAGGACCAGCGCCTACCTGCCGGCCTGAATCCCGCCGCTGGGTGAAGCGTTTGTCGCATCGTCTGTCGCACCGCATGCGCGTTGCAAAAAAATCGACCGCCGCATTGGCGATTTTTCGCCAACGTTTGTCATGCAGCCCGCGCCGCGCATCCGTACATTGGGCAGCCAATCCATGACAACGGCGGACAGGAGACGATGGCTGAACAGATCCTCATCGGCGTGAACCTCGACGGCGTGCTCGAACACGACGGCCTGCCGTTGCCCGCGCCCGCCGAACGCTTCCGGATGGTCGCCGGCGCCGGTGCATTCGACTACGTCGAAAAGAACCCGGCGCGCGGCGAGGACCTGTCGCCGTATTTCGCGCTGGTCGAACGCCACGCGCTGCCGATTCGCGTGATCGGCGGCATCTGGTGCGCGGGCCGTGACGAAGCACACGTCGCCGAGATCGTCGACGCGGGTGTGCGCTTCGGCAGCACGGTGCTCAACTGCCAGTTGCTCGCGCATCACGCGGACGGTCATCCGCTGTCGGATCGCGAGGTCGCCGATTTCTACCTGCGCACTTACGAGCGCGGCGAGCCGGCCGGTTGCCTGCCGAGCCTCGAAGTGCACGTCGACATGTGGAGCGAGGATTTCACGCGCATCGCGCGCGTCGCGCAGCATGTCGAGCAGGCCGGCGCGCCGTTCCGGATCACGCTCGATCATTCGCACCTGCTGTTCAAGATCGGCAATCGCGCCGAACTCGATGCATCGGGCCTGCGCGAAGCGGCCGACGGTGGCCGCCGGATGCTCGACCCTGCGTCGCCCGACGCCCTCTACGCCGACTGGATCGCGCGCGGCTGGGTCCGGCATGCGCATGCGCGCAGCGTGAGCCCGAACAATCCGGACAACCCATGGATGCGCCGCGCCGACGGCAGGCCCGGGCGCGGCATCCAGTATCCGTTCGTCGCGCCCGCGCCGGGCGCCTATCACGGCGCATGGCACGCGGCGGCGCTCGACACGTGGAAGGCCGCGCTTCGGCAATTGCTGGAATCGCAGACCCACGCACAACCGTCTCGACTCGAACAGATCAGCTGCGAGTTCATCCCGTTTCCCGACTACGGCGGCGGCGCGCGCTATTCGATCTTCGACAACAACGTCGCGTGCGCGCACTGGCTGCGCGACACGTGGCATGCCCTCGCCGCGCCGTCGACAGCCGGCCTCGCGCGCACCGGCACCTGATTCGAACCCGCCCCCACTCGAACCCCAAGGACAGAACGATGACGCAAGCCTTCCATTTTTCGCTGAACCGGATGAGCGCGCCGCGCTTGCCGTTCGACCGTTACGTCGCGCTGTGCAAGCGTCTCGGCGTCGACACGATCGAGATCCGCAACGATCTCGACGGCGTCGAGATCGCCGACGGCACGCCGGCCGCCACCGTGCGCGCGACGGCCGAAGCCGGTGGCGTAACGATCCTGACGATCAACGCGCTGCAGCGCTTCGAGCAATGGAACGCCGAGCGCGCGAACGAGGCGACCGTGCTGGCCGACTACGCGACGCAATGCGGCGCGCGTGCGCTGGTGCTGTGCCCGACCAACAGCCGGAGCGACACGCGCAGCGCGGACGTGCGCCACGCCGATCTCGTCAAGGCACTGAAGGCGCTCAAGCCGATCCTCGAAGCGCGCGGCCTGCTCGGCTTCATCGAGCCGCTCGGCTTCGAGGAATGCGCGCTGCGCCGCAAGTCGGATGCGGTGAAAGGCATCTACGACGCGGCGGGCGAGCAGGTGTTCCGGCTCGTGCACGACACGTTCCACCATCACCTGTCGGGTGAGGACATCTTCTTCCCGAACCTGACGGGCCTCGTCCACATCTCGGGCGTCGAGGAAGACGACCTGCCGGTCGACCGGATGCGCGACGGCCACCGCGTGCTGGTCGGCGGTGCCGACCGGCTCGGCAATATCCGGCAACTGCGCGAACTGCTCGCGCGCGGCTACCGCGGCGCGTTCTCGTTCGAGCCGTTCGCGAGCGAGATCGCCGAAGCCGACGACATCGAGGATCGGCTGCGGGCGAGCATCGACTACGTGCGCGGCGCACTGGCGGATCAATGACCGCCGCCACGGTGCATGGCCGACTCGAGACGCGTGCCGATGGAAAACCACCCAATCAACAGGAGAACGGAATGATCGAATTCGCGTTGTTCGGCGCGGGACGAATCGGCAAGATCCACGCGGCGAATCTCGCGCGCCATCCGGGCGCGAAGCTGAAGTACGTGGTCGACCGGCACGCGCCGTCGGCCGACACGCTGGCCCACGCGCACGGCGCGCAGGTGGCCGACGTCGAGCGCGCGCTCGGCGATCCGGCTGTCCAGGCCGTGGTGATCGCATCGAGCACCGACACGCATGCGGACCTGATCGTCGCGGCTGCGCACGCGGGCAAGGCCGTGTTCTGCGAGAAGCCCGTCGACCTGACCGTCGAGCGCTCGCGTGCGTGCGCGGACGTCGTCCGGCGCAGCGGCGTGACCTGCATGATCGGCTTCCAGCGCCGCTTCGATCCGACCTTCGCCGCGCTGAAGGCACGTGTCGAGCGTGGCGAGATCGGTGCGCCGGAAATGCTGGTCGTCACGAGCCGCGACCCGGGTGCACCGCCCGTCGACTACATCCGCAGCTCGGGCGGCATCTTCAAGGACATGCTGATCCACGATTTCGACGTGTTCCGCTGGATTCTCGGCGACGAAGCGCAGACACTCCACGCGACCGGCAGTTGCCTGACCGATCCGGCCGTGCAAGACGCAGGCGACATCGATTCGACCGCCGTGACGATCCGCACGCGGCGCGGGCTGCTGTGCCAGATCAACACGTCGCGGCGCGCGGCGTACGGCTACGACCAGCGTTTCGAACTGCTCGGCAGCAACGGGATGCTGCAGGCCGGCAACGTGCGGCCGACCGAAGTGAGCGCGTGGCTCGCGGGCGGCATCGCGACGGATGTGCCGGAGCCGTTCTTCCTCGAGCGCTACCGGCATGCGTACGCGGCCGAGATCGCGCACTTCGTCGACGCGCTGCGCGACAGCACGCCGGTCAGGACGACGATCGATGACGGGCTCGCCGCGCTCGAACTGGCCGAGGCCGCGATGACGTCGTGGAAAACGGGGCGCGCGATCGAGCTGTAACGCGACCGCTGGCAGGCGGCGGCGCACCGCGCCAGCGGGCCGCCGCCGGACGATCGGCCGCCCCTCTGGACGACACGTGGCGAGCACGCGGCCGCATCGGGAAAATTTGCCGAAGCGTCGCGCGGCGTATGCGTGAAAGCACGTATGATGGCGAATTGATCTGCGTCGCCGACATCCCGCTTTTCACCACCATGCTCGATCACCTCATCTGCGACTGCGACGGCGTGCTCGTCGACAGCGAAGTCATCGCCGACCGCGTGCTGCTCGACACGCTGTCCGCCACGTTCCCGAATCTCGATTTCGAAGCCGCCGCGAAGTCGGCGTTCGGCCAGCAGACGTCGCGCTTCCTGGCGGGAATCGAATCCCGCTTCGGGATCGAGATGCCGGCCAATTTCATCGAGACCATCGAGCACAACATCGAGAGCGCGCTGGCGCAGTCGCTCGCGCCGATCACCGGCGTGCGCGACGCATTGCTGAAGGTGAGCCTGCCGGCGGCCGTCGTGTCGAACAGCCGGCTCGCGCGCGTGCGCAGCTCGCTGAAGCGCGCGTCGCTCACCGAGATCTTCGGCGATCGCGTGTTCAGCTCCGAGCAGGTGGCGCGGCCGAAGCCCTACCCCGACGTCTACCTGCATGCGGCGCACACGCTCGGCGTCGCGCCGGAACGCTGCATCGTCGTCGAGGACAGCGTGTCGGGGTTGAATGCCGCGCGTGCGGCGGGCATGAAGACGATCGCGTTCGTCGGCGCGAGCCACATCCCGGACAACTACGCGGACGCGCTGCGCGCGATGGGCATCACGCGGATCATGCGCAAGATGGACGAACTGCCGGCGTTCGTCGAAGCCGGCATACGCGGCGAATTCGGGGACGTACAGTCCTGACGGTCGTGCCGGCCCGATCACGCTGATCGGGCCGATCCGGCGTGCGCCGGTTCACGCACGCCGTGCCACGGGCGCGCGAACGCGCCCGCCTTCCCTTCCCTCAGGCCGGTTCGCAGCAGCGCTCGCGCGCAGCGGCCAGCGCCTCACGGAACTCGACGAGTTCCGCGATCGTCAGCATCGGCAGCCCGTGCTGTTGCGCAAAACGCTCGACATCGTCGCCGCGCGTCATCGTGCCGTCCGGATTCATCAGCTCGCACAGCACGCCGGCCGGCTTCAGGCCCGCGAGGATCGACAGGTCGACCGTGCCTTCGGTGTGACCGCGGCGTGCCAGCACGCCACCCGGTTGCGCACGCAACGGAAACACGTGGCCGGGGCGCACGATGTCGTGCGGCTTCGCCCCTTCGGCGATCGCCGCGCGGATCGTCGTCACGCGATCGGCCGCCGATACGCCCGTATGCACGCCTTCGCGTGCCTCGATCGAGACGGTGAACGCGGTGCCGTTGCGGCTCTCGTTGGTCTGCACCATCGGCGGCAACTCGAGCGCGCGCACCGTGTCGTCGGTCAGGCACAGGCACACGATGCCGCTGCACTCGCGGATCAGCAGCGCCATCGTCTCGGGCGTGATGCGCTCGGCGGCAACGATCAGGTCGGCTTCGTTCTCGCGGTCGTGGTCGTCCTGCAGCACGACCGCACGGCCTGCGCGCATCGCTTCGAGCGCGGCGGCGATGCGCGGCGGCACCGGTTCGGAATCCAGCAACGGGAGATCGGCAAAGGCGTCGGCGGGTGCCGACGAAATGGACATCAAGGACATGTGAAACGCTCCTCGCAAAGACGATTTGGGCGAAAAACGTTTCAGGGCATTGCAAACAGACAGAACGACAACCCGCTTCGCATGCATCGCGAAGCGGCCCTGGCGGACATGACTATCTGCACATCTTCTCTCATCCGGACTGTGACCGTCGGCTCTGGCATTCGACCAGATCTGCTGACCCCGCGCGGATGCGCGGGCGCTCGCGGGCTCGCCGGCTTACGCCAGCCTACCGCCGGTGGGGAATTTCGCCCCGCCCTGAAGACGCACTGATTGCCGGATGGGCCAACCCCATCAACGGCGGGCCAAGCATACAACAGCTGCGCGCGCGGCGCAGCGAACATCACCTAAAACCTTACTGACGACTCCGTCTAACGGCATCGTCCGAACGGCCGACGGACGACCCGCGATCTCGCCCGAACGACGAAAACGCGGCCCGCTCCCGTGCAGCCTGCGCGATCAGCCGGCCGCGTGCGCGGCATGTGCCGCGTGCGCCGCGTCGGGCACGAGCCAGCGCGGCGGCACCTCGGGGCTCACCGTCACGCGAAACGCGCGCGCCTCGCTGTCGCCCGGGTTGCGCAGGCTGTACGGCTGGTCGGCATCGAACACGATCGCGTCGCCGGTCGCGAGCAACTGGCGGCGGTCATGCACGCTGACTTCGAGCGTGCCTTCGCTGACGACGAGGTTGACCGTCGTACCGGGCGCGCGGCGTGCGCCGGCCTCCGTATGCAGCGGCGCGATCCGCAGCTCGTGGAACTCGGCCGCAGCCGGCTCGCCTTCCGGGTACAGCGCGCGCGCCGAGAAGCGGCCGTTCGAGCTGACGACGCGCGACGCGCGTTCGGCCGCCAGATGCTCGAAGCCGTTCACCGCATGGCGGCGCAGGAACGCGGCGACCGATACCTTCAGCGCCGCAGCAATCTTGCAGAGCACCTTGATCGACGGCACGCTGCGCGCCGACTCGATCTGCGCGAGCATCGCGCGCGACACGCCGGACAACCGTGCGAGCGCATCGAGCGACAACTGCCGCTCGGCGCGCAACCGCGCGAGGTTCACGCCGACGACCTGCTCGAGCACGTCGAGCGACGCAGCAGCCCGCGCATCGACGGCATTGCCGGACTCGAAGGAAGACAGGTCGCGCACGAGCGCCAGGGATGAAGACATAGCATTGCCTCCGGGCCGCTTGTGCAGCCCTGCGTATGGGGTAAGCCGGGATCGGAATCGGGTTGCGCCAGCAACGGCGCGTATCGAGACGCTATCACCCGGCCCTGCACCGGCAAACGAAGTTATCTTCACACCGTTATCAGCATCGCGGAGGAATGCGTTTCTCGCGAACCTTTTCCTGCTGCTATCGCGTCGCGCAGGCGCCGCTCATTCGCCGCTCATTGCGCCGCCGGCGCCGCGCCGCGTGCCGGCCCGCGCGCATCGAGCCGCATCGCGAACCACGTGACGACGAGCGCTGCGACCGTCACCGCGACGGCGACCCACGGCAGCGCATCGAGCGCGAGGCCGCGATCCAGCGCAAAGCCGCCGAGCCACGCACCGAGCGCATTGCCGACGTTGAACGCACCGATGTTCAGCGTCGACGCGAGATGCGGCGCGCTCGCGGCCTTTTCGACCATGCGCGCCTGCAGCGGCGGCACCGTCGCGAACGCGGCGATCCCCCACGCGAACACGGTCACGGCCGCCGCGACCGGATAGTGGCTCGTCTTCGCGAACACGACCATCACCGCGATCAGTGCGACGAGGATCGCGATCAGCGACGGCATCAGCGCGCGGTCGGCGAGCTTGCCGCCCAGCGTGTTGCCGATCGTGAGCCCCGCGCCGAACAGCACGAGGATCAGCGCGACCGCGCGCGGCGAATAGCCCGACACGGACTGGAGGATCGGCGCGATGTACGTGAACACGACGAACACGCCGCCGAAGCCGAGCACCGTCATCAACAGCGCGAGCCACACCTGCGGCTCCTTCAGCACGCGCACTTCGTGGCCGAGGCCGACCGGCCCGCTGTCGTGGCGGTTCGGCACGAGCGCGGCGACGCCGCCGAGCGCCAGCACGCCGAGCGCGGCGACGATCCAGAACGACGCGCGCCAGCCGAGCAGTTGACCGACGAACGTGCCGAACGGCACGCCGAGCACGTTCGCCAGCGTGAGCCCCGTGAACATCAGCGCGATCGCGCTCGCGCGCTTGTCGGTCGGTACGAGCGATGCGGCGACCACCGCGCCGATCCCGAAGAACGACCCGTGCGCGAACGACGTGACGACGCGCGCGACCATCAGCATCGCGTAGCCGGACGCGGTCGCGCACAGCACGTTGCCGACGATGAAGATCGCCATCAGCAACTGCAGCGCGGCCTTGCGCGGCATGCGGCTCGTCAGCACCGCGAGCAGCGGCGCGCCGGCCGCGACGCCGAGCGCGTAGCCGGTCACGAGCAGCCCGGCTGACGGCAGCGACACGGCCAGATCCTGCGCGACTTCGGGCAACAGGCCCATGATGATGAATTCGGTGGTGCCGATGGCGAAGGCACTGATCGCGAGCGCCAGCAAGGGAATGGGCATGAGGTTCTCCGGGAAGCGGCGGGTGCGGCGCCCGGTCGGTGCCGCACCGCACCAAAATGCGGGATGTGCGCGCATTGTCCCGAATACGCCTATATTTGATAATTGGCGTGGCATTTGAACCATTTTCAAAAATTTCTGGAAAATCCGATGGATCGACTGGGCGATATCCGGCTGTTCGTCGAGGCTGCCGACCTGGGCAGCCTGTCGGCGGCCGGGCGCAAGCTGAACCTCACGCCGGCCGCCGCCAGCGCGCGCCTCGCGAAGCTCGAGGCGAAGGTCGCGACGCGCCTGTTCGAGCGCTCGACGCGGCAGTTGCGGCTCACCGACGAAGGCCGGCTGTACCTGAACTGCTGCCGGCAGGCGCTGCAGGCGCTCGACGACGCGGACGCGATGCTGCAGGAAGGCCGCAACGTGGTCGGCGGCAAGGTGCGGCTGTCGTCGACGTCCGACTTCGGCCGCAACCAGCTGCTCGACTGGCTCGACGAATTCACGACGCTGCACCCCGACGTCACGTTCTCGCTGACGGCGTCCGATTCCGCGTCGAACCTGTGGCAGGATGAGATCGACCTCGCGATCCGCTTCGCCGCGCCGCCCGACGGCGCGCTGATCGCCCGCCGGCTCGCCGCGAACCGGCGCGTGCTGTGCGCAGCGCCGTCGTTCGTCGAGCGGCACGGCATGCCGGCCGATCCACACGATCTGGCCTGCTTTCCGTGCAACGTGATCACGATCGCGTCGGGGCCGATGAACAGCTGGCGCTTCACGCGCGGCGACGAGGCGCAGACCCACACGGTGCCGATGTCGACCGCGTTCGAGACCAACGACGGCGGCCTCACCCGCGAATGGACGCTGCGCGGCCACGGCATTGCGCTGAAGTCGCTGTGGGACATCGCCGACGACGTCCGCGCGGGGCGGCTGCGCGTGCTGCTGCCCGACTGGCGGCACCAGGATGCGCCGCTGCACGCGATCTATCACAGCAAGCGCTACATGGCGCCGCGCGTGCGCGTGCTGCTCGACTTCCTCGCCGAACGCTTCGCGCGCGAGGAAGCCGCGCTGGAAGACCTGCTGAACGCGTGCCGCTGACGGCCGGCGCACGGCCCGGCCAGGGTCGGAACCCGACACGTACCGTCGCGCGGCCGCAACCCGCCGGGCGCTCCCGACAGCATGAAAAGCTATAATGGAAGGCTTTCCCGACGGCTTTTCATGCGCGATGCACGCGAGATGCGTGCAAGGCGGCACGCCCGCCCCTGCGCGGCGCGGCATGCGCCAGGCACGGCCGTCCCGATTCACCCTATAGACGACGCCCCCAGGTCAACCACTGCGAACGGCGAACCCCCATGACCAAGAAAGTTTACGTAAAGACCTTCGGCTGCCAGATGAACGAGTACGACTCGGACAAGATGGTGGACGTGCTGAATGCGGCCGAAGGCCTCGAAAAGACCGATACGCCGGAAGACGCGGACATCATCCTGTTCAACACGTGCTCGGTGCGTGAAAAGGCGCAGGAGAAGGTGTTCTCCGATCTCGGCCGCGTGCGCGAGCTGAAGGAAGCGAAGCCGGATCTGCTGATCGGCGTCGGCGGCTGCGTCGCGAGCCAGGAAGGCGCGTCGATCGTGTCCCGCGCACCGTACGTCGACCTGGTATTCGGCCCGCAGACCCTGCACCGCCTGCCGCAGATGATCGACGCGCGCCGCGCGAGCGGCCGCTCGCAGGTCGACATCACGTTCCCCGAAATCGAGAAGTTCGACCACCTGCCGCCCGCGCGCGTCGAGGGCCCGAGCGCGTTCGTGTCGATCATGGAAGGCTGCTCGAAATACTGCAGCTACTGCGTGGTGCCGTACACGCGCGGCGATGAAGTGTCGCGCCCGCTCGACGACGTGCTGACCGAAGTGGCCGGCCTCGCCGACCAGGGCGTGCGCGAAGTCACGCTGCTCGGCCAGAACGTGAACGCGTACCGCGGCGCGCTGACGGCCGGCTCGTCGGAAATCGCCGATTTCGCGACGCTGATCGAATACGTCGCCGACATCCCCGGCATCGAGCGGATCCGCTATACGACGTCGCACCCGAAGGAATTCACGCAGCGCCTGATCGACACCTACGCTAAGGTGCCGAAGCTCGTGAGCCACCTGCACCTGCCGGTCCAGCACGGTTCCGACCGCATCCTGATGGCGATGAAGCGCGGCTACACGGTGCTCGAATACAAGTCGGTGATCCGCAAGCTGCGCGCGATCCGCCCGGACCTGTCGCTGTCGACCGACATGATCGTCGGCTTCCCCGGCGAGACCGAGGACGATTTCGACAAGATGATGGCGCTCGTGCACGACATGAGCTACGACACCAGCTTCTCGTTCATCTACAGCCCGCGCCCCGGCACGCCGGCCGCGAACCTGCACGACGACACGCCGCGCGAAGTGAAGCTCAAACGCCTGCAACATCTGCAGGCGACCATCGAGGAAAACGTCGCGCGCATCAGCCAGTCGATGGTCGGGAAGGTCGAGCGGATCCTCGTCGAGGGCCCGTCGCGCAAGGACCCGAACGAACTCGCGGGCCGCACCGAGAACAACCGGGTCGTGAATTTCCCGGCGCCGCTCGCGTCGCACCCGCGCCTGATCGGCCAGATGATCGACGTGAAGATCAACCATGCGTATCCGCATTCGCTGCGCGGCGAGCTCCTGCTCGTCAGCGACGACGCGAGCGCGGCCACCCACTGACTGACGCTCAACAGGAACCCGACGCCACTTTGAAGCCGACCCAAGCACTGGAATTCGTCGCGCCGCGCGACGACAACGCGCGCCTCGCCAACCTCTGCGGCCCGCTCGACGAGAACCTGCGGCAGATCGAACAGGCGCTCGACGTCACGCTGTCGCGGCGCGGCCACCGGATCGCGATCCGCGGTCGCGGCGCCAAGCTCGCGCTCGCCGCGCTCGAGAACTTCTACAACCGCGCGCGCGATGCGCTGTCGGTCGACGACATCCAGCTCGCGCTGGTCGAAGTGCGCCACACGTCCGGCAACGGGCGCCAGGACACGCTCGACGTGCGCTTCCGCGGCGACCCCGACCATCCGTTCGACGACCCCATCGTTCAGCTCGACGCCAGCGAGCCGGACGAGGAGCCTGCACCGAAGCTCTACACGCGGCGCGCCGACCTGCGCGGCCGCACGCCGGCGCAGCGCGAATACCTGAAGCAGATCCTGTCGCACGACGTGACGCTCGGCGTCGGGCCGGCCGGCACCGGCAAGACCTACCTCGCGGTCGCGTGCGCGGTCGACGCGCTCGAGCGCGACCAGGTCAAGCGGATCGTGCTGACACGCCCGGCCGTCGAGGCCGGCGAGCGGCTCGGCTTCCTGCCGGGCGATCTCGCGCAGAAGGTCGACCCGTACCTGCGTCCGCTGTACGACGCGCTGTACGACCTGCTCGGCTTCGACAAGACGGCGAAGATGTTCGAGCGCCAGATGATCGAGATCGCACCGCTCGCGTACATGCGCGGCCGCACGCTGAACCACGCGTTCATCATCCTCGACGAGGCGCAGAACACGACGCCCGAACAGATGAAGATGTTCCTCACGCGGATCGGCTTCGGCTCGAAGGCGGTCGTGACCGGCGACACGAGCCAGGTCGACCTGCCGCGCGGCCACAAGAGCGGCCTCGTCGAGGCACAGCAGGTGCTCAGCGGCGTGCGCGGCATCGCGCTCACGCGCTTCACGAGCGCGGACGTCGTGCGCCATCCGCTCGTCGCGCGCATCGTCGAGGCGTACGACGAGTTCCACGCGCAGCACCAGGACGGCTGACCGGCCGGCGGCGCCTGCGCGCCGCTGGGCCTGACAGCCCGGCCCGCCAGACGGCGCGCCGGGCTTTTTTTCGCCTGCGCGAATTCGGGTGCGATCGGCCGTTTGGTGTATCCTCAACGCGTCCTAATCGCCGCACGCGTCATGAAATCCTCCCGTTCCCGCAAGTCGGGGCGCGCCCAGTCCGCCGCGCCCGCCTCCCCCCGCCTTTCGCTGTTCGATGCGAAGGGCAAGGCCCGGACCGTCAACGCGCAAGGGCTGCGAATCGACTTCCCGGATGGCCGCAGCCTGATGTTCGACCTGTCGGGCAGTTCGGGAGAAGCCGCCGTTGCGATCGTCGCGCAGCACAACGATCCGGCGATGCGCGCGAAGCTCGCGCTGCAGCCCGAGCACTACGACAGCGTGACGCTGCACGTCGGTGCCGAGCCCGCGCCGCGCGAAGACGACACCGAAGACGCGCTGCGCGAGCCGGAGCTCGACCTGTCCGTGCAGTACGGCGACGAGATCACGAGCGACGTGCGCAAGACTTGCCCAAAGCGCAAGCTGATCGCCGAATGGATCGAGCCGGCGCTGTTCGCCAGCGCGCAGCTCACCGTGCGCTTCGTCGGCGAAGAAGAAGGCCGCACGCTGAACGCCGGTTACCGCCACAAGGACTACCCGACCAACGTGCTGACCTTCGCGTACGACGCGGCGCCCGACGGCACCGTGATCGGCGACCTCGTGCTGTGCTGCCCGGTCGTCGAGAAGGAAGCGCACGATCAGGGCAAGTCGCTCACGGCCCATTACGCGCACCTGCTGGTGCATGGCGCGCTGCACGCGCAAGGCTACGACCACGAGACGAGCGACGAGGACGCGGCCGAAATGGAAGCGCTCGAAGTCGACATCCTCGCGAAGCTGGGCTTCCCGAACCCGTACCAGTAAGCCGTCCGCACGATGCGCAACGCCGCGACGCTCCCGCCCGCCTACCCGCCGTCGATCGGCGACGGGCGCCTGCTGACGGAAGACGAGCTCGCGGCCTCGCTCGCGCACACGATGCGCGACTGGGACGGCCAGCAGGATCTCTGGCTGTTCGGCTATGGCTCGCTGATCTGGAACCCGGGGTTGCCGACCATCGCCGCCGTGCGCGGCAAGGTGCACGGCTATCATCGCGGGCTCTACCTGTGGTCGCGCGTGAACCGCGGCACGCCCGAACGCCCGGGCCTCGTGCTCGCGCTCGATCGCGGCGGCTCGTGCTCGGGCATCGCGTTCCGGCTCGCCGGCCCAACCGCGCAGCCGCACCTCGAAACGTTGTGGAAGCGCGAGATGCCGATGGGTTCGTACCGGCCCGCATGGCTGCCGTGCTCGCTCGAAAACGGCGAACGCGTGAACGCGCTCGCGTTCGTGATGCGCCGCGACGCGCCGACCTATACGGGCAAGCTGTCCGATCCCATCGTGAAGGAAGTGTTCGGCTGCGCGGCCGGCCGCTACGGCACGACGCTCGACTACGTGAGCCGCACGGTCGACGCGCTGCGCGCGAGCGGCATCCCCGATCGCGCACTCGAAGGGCTGCTCGCGCGATGCCGGTGACGCGGCACGACGCCCGGCTTGCCGCCACGCGCTGCCGCGCCGGGTGCGGATTCGAACGAGGGCATGACCGATGAAACCGTCACGCTGGTCGCGCTGCAAGGTCGCCGCGCTGCTCGTCGCCGCGAGCATCGCGCTGTCCGGCTGCGGAATCCTTGGCTGCGGCGGCGCCGCGACCAACGGTGCGGCCGCCGGCGGCTGCTCGGCCGGCATGCGGTTCTGATCCACGCCCCGGCGGCCAAGCCCGCGTGCGGCAGAATGCCGCCGCTGGCCGCGTCGGCCGGCCGCTTTCCCGCGTCACGGTTCCCGGCCCCTTCCGCACCCGTTTTTTGCCGCCGCTGCCCCGCCGGCCTTTTCTGAGATAGGATGGAACCGAGGACGATGTCGCGCCCGGCGCGACCGTTCCCGAGCGGGGCCCGCGCGCGCTGCCCACCCTGGCCGTGCGGCCGGTGTGACACGGTCGCGTCGTGCCCTTGGTGTATCCTTGCCTACTCCGTGACAGCGCGCTCCGGCATGACCCGGGCGCACCACCATGAACGATTCGTATCCCAGTCGTAAGTCAACCGACAAACCGCAAGAAAAGCGCTCGCTCCTCGAGCGCCTGACCGACTTCATCTCGCCCGAGCCCGAATCCCGCGGCGAGCTGCTGGAAATCCTCCAGGACGCCCACGAACGCAACCTGATCGACGCCGATTCGCTGTCGATGATCGAAGGCGTGTTCCAGGTGTCCGACCTGTGCGCGCGCGACATCATGGTGCCGCGCGCCCAGATGGACGCGATCAACATCGCGGACAAGCCCGAAGATTTCATTCCGTTCGTCCTCGAGAAGGCGCACTCGCGCTACCCCGTGTACGAGGAGAACCGCGACAACGTCATTGGCGTGCTGCTCGCGAAGGATCTGCTGCGTTTCTATGCCGAAGAGGAATTCGACGTGCGCGGGATGCTGCGCCCGGCCGTGTTCATTCCCGAATCGAAGCGCCTGAACGTGCTGCTGCACGACTTCCGCGTGAACCGCAACCACCTCGCGATCGTCGTCGACGAGTACGGCGGTGTCGCGGGCCTGATCACGATCGAGGACGTGCTCGAGCAGATCGTCGGCGACATCGAGGACGAATACGATTTCGACGAGGAAGCCGGCAACATCATCTCGGGGCCCGATGGCCGCTACCGCGTGCGCGCGCTCACCGAGATCGAACAGTTCAACGAGACGTTCGGCACCGATTTCCCCGACGACGAAGTCGACACGATCGGCGGGCTGATCACGCATCATTTCGGCCGCGTCCCGCATCGCGGCGAGAAGCTGCAGCTCGGCAACCTCGTGTTCGAGATCCAGCGCGGCGATGCGCGCCAGGTTCACGTACTGCTGGTGCGCCGCAACCCGCTCGCCAGCCGTCGCGCCGAAACCTCGCACGAGGACTGACCGTCGCGCGCCAGCCGCGCGTTCCACAACCGCTCGCCCACTTTCGCTTCACATGGACGATCCGATCCTGTCCCGCCCGGCTGGCGGCCTGCTCGCGCCGACACCCGGCCGCGCGCTGCCGCGCTGGCACTACCCGGCCGCGCTGCTTGCCGGCGCGGCCAATACGCTCAGCTTCGCACCGACGCCGCATGGCGGCTGGCTGCAACTCGTCGTATTCGTCTGGTTTTTCGCGCAGCTCACGCGCACCGCGAGCTGGCGCAGCGCCGCGCTCACCGGCGGCGCGTTCGGCTTCGGCAACTTCATCACCGGCATCTGGTGGCTCTACATCAGCATGCACGTGTACGGCGAGATGGCCGCGCCGCTCGCGGGCGGCGCGCTCGTGCTGTTCTCGCTGTACCTGTCGCTGTACCCGGCGTTCTCCGCCGGGCTGTGGTCGTTCTGCGCGGGCCATGCGTGGCATCGCCGCACGCGCGACCCGCGGCCGTTCTCGCCGACCTGGCATGGCGCATTCGCGTTCGCGAGCGCCTGGGCACTCGGCGAATGGCTGCGCGGCACCGTCCTCACCGGCTTCCCGTGGCTCGCCAGCGGCTATCCGCAGGTCGACGGCCCGTTCGCGGGCTTCGCGCCGGTTGCCGGCGTGTACGGGATCGCGTGGGTGCTCGCGCTGTTCGCCGCGCTCGTCGTGCAGGCGCTCGCCGCCGCCCGGCCGTCGCCGCTCGCCGAACCCCGTGCCGGCAATGCGCGCGTGCGCATCGCCGCGCCGGCCGGCATCGCGCTCGCGCTGATCGCGGCCGGCCTCGGCCTGTCGCAGGTCACGTGGACCGTGCCCGCGAACGCGCCGCTCACCGTGCGGCTGCTGCAGGGCAACGTGAAGCAGGACATCAAGTTCGAGGAAGCGGGCATCGACGCGGCGATCAAGATGTACACGCAGATGATCATCGAGAAGCCCGCCGACCTGATCGTCACGCCCGAAACCGCGATCGCGGTGATGATCCAGGAGCTGCCCGAGCCGTTCGCCGTCGCGATCCGCAAGTTCAGCGACACGACGGGCTCGGCCGTGCTGTTCGGCGCGGTCGGCGCATCGGTGACCGAGGACGGCCACTACGTCGACTATACGAACAGCCTGTACGGCGTGACGCCGAATTCGCGCGACATCTATCACTACGACAAGCACCACCTCGTGCCCTTCGGCGAATTCATCCCGTGGGGCTTCCGGTGGTTCGTCGACCTGATGAAGATGCCGCTCGGCGACTTCGCGCGCGGCGCGCCCGTGCAGAAGCCGTTCCTGGTGCACAACCAGCCCGTGATGGCCGACATCTGCTACGAGGACTTGTTCGGCGAGGAAATCGCCGCGACGATCCGCGACAACCCGCAGCCGCCGGGCGTGCTCGTCAACGTGACGAACCTCGCGTGGTTCGGCGACACGATCGCGCTCGACCAGCACCTGCAGATCGCGCGGATGCGCTCGCTCGAGACGGGCCGGCCGATGCTGCGCTCGACCAACACGGGGATGACCGCCGCGATCGACGCGCACGGCCGCGTGCTCGGCCAGCTGAAGCCGTTCACGATCGGCTCGCTCGACGTGCGGATCGAAGGCACGAGCGGCTTCACGCCTTACGTGACGAGCGGCAACAACATCGTGCTCGCGGTGTCGCTCGTGCTGCTCGCGTTCGGCTTCACGTTCGGCCCCGGCCTGCGCCGGCGCAACGGCCGGAAGAACGGCGACAGCCAGCCGAAGTGACGCGACGGGCGGCCGCTGCGCAATGCGTGGCGGCCGCCGCCAATGCAACATGCAACAGCGGCCCGTGGCCGCGAACCGGCCGGCCGCTCAGCCCTGCCGGGCCGACTCCGTCGACCCTGCCGATTGAACCGGCTGCGCGGCCAGACGCCGCAAGTCGCGGCTCACCGCCTCCATCACCGGCGCCCATGCGCCGAACGCCGGTTGCCGGTACAGCGTCGCGGTCGGATACCACGGGCTGTCCTGGCGTTCGAGCAGCCACGGCCAGTGCGGATTCACGTCGAGCAGCACCCAGGTGTGCGCGCCGAGCGCGCCCGACAGGTGCGCGACCGACGTGCAGACGGTGATCACGAGATCCAGCGCGCCGATGAACGCGGCCGTGTCGTCGAAGCTCGTCAGTTCCGCCGTGAGATCCTCGATCGCGAAGCCCGCCGCGCGCGCCGCCGCGACATCCGCGCCCGCCCCCGGCTGCAGCGAATAAAACGCGACGTCGTCGATCCCGCGGAACGCGTCGGCATAGCGTTCGAGCCCGACGCGCCGGTACGGATTGCGCTGGTGCCCGGCGCTGCCCGTCCACACGAGCCCGACCTTCAGCCGGCGGTCGCCCGCCAGCCGCGCGTGCCACGCGTCGCGCGCGGACGGATCGGCCCGCAGGTACGGCACCGACGACGCGAGCGTCGACGCTTCCATGCCGAGCATCAGCGGCAGGCCGATCAGCGGTACTTCGTAATCGAACGCGGGCAGCACGTCGACGGCACCGCCCGCGCTGAACGCATCCGCATGCGCGCCGAGGCTGCGCTGCATCAGCGTGCCCACCAGCGGGAACGTATTCCAGATGAGCCGGCCGCCCTCGCGATGCACGCGCTCGGCGAGCGGCGCGACGAAGCGGCAGAACTGCAGCACGTCGCCGAGCCCCTGCTCGCCCCACACCAGCAGCGTCTTGCCGGCGAGCGGCTCGCCCTGCCAGCGCGGGCCCGGCAGCGCCGGCCGGCGGCCGCGCAACTCGCCCGCGCCGTCCCAGCGCGCCTCGTGGCCGCGCCAGCCGGCCGCGAAGTTGCCGCGCACGAGCTGGATGATCGCGAGGTTGAAACGGTACGACGCGTCGTCGGGCGCCAGCTCGCACGCGCGCACCGCGTAACGTTCGGCGTCGTCCCAGCGCTGCGCCTCCTTCATCGCCAGCGCGACGTTGTTCATCGCGAGCGCGTTGTCCGGCGCGAGCTCGACAAGCCGCGCGCCGCACGCGAGCGCGCCGTCCAGGTCGTGCGTCGCGAGCCGCGCGACCACGAGGTTGATCCACGCCTGCACGTCGCGCGGATCGGCCTGCACGGCTGCTTCGAGCAGCGCGATCTCCTCCGCGCGGTCGCTGCCCGACAGCCGCAGCGCGATCGCGAGGTTGTTGCGCAGCGATGGCCGCTCGGCATCGAGCGCCAGCGCCGCGCGGTACGGCGCCACGGCGTCCGCGTGACGGCCCGCCATCTGCAGCGCGTAGCCGTGATTGAAATACGCGGTGGCACCCGGTTGCATGCGCGCCGCGCATTCGGCAAGCGCGACCGCGTCGGCCGTGCGCTGCCGCGCGATGAGCGCGCCGGTGAGCTGCGCGAGCGCATCGGGCTCGACCGCATGCAGGTGCGCGGCGGCGGCGAGCCACAGATCGTGCACGGCGCGCTCGCCGCGCGCCTGCGCATCGATGGCCTGCCCGAGCAGCGCGAGGAAGGGCGGAAGCAGCGGAATGAGGATGTCGGTCGGTTCGTCCATGCGATCGGGATCGGCAAGCAGTGACGCAGCACGCATCGCGCGCACCGCAATACGCGCATCTTAACGCCCGCTCGAAGCCGCGCAGCACCCGCGTCGCCCATGCCGCGCGCGGCCGTCCGGCGCGCACCGGTCACGCCCGCACAGGCCGCCCGGACGGGGCCGACGGTGCGCCCGCCCGCGTTCCGGCCGCATCCGCCCGCCGATCCGGTAAAATTACGCGTTTCAGCACACTAACAAGCCGCGCCGCCGCGCGAGCCGACCCTCCGGGCCCCGCCCGGAGCGCCGCCCGCAACGGAGCGCCAGCGCCACGAAGGCTCTTCATGCTTACGTTTCAGCAAATCATCCTGACGCTGCAGTCCTACTGGGACAAGCAGGGTTGCGCCCTGCTCCAGCCCATCGACATGGAAGTCGGCGCAGGCACGTCGCACGTCCACACGTTCCTGCGCGCGGTCGGCCCCGAGCCGTGGCGCGCCGCGTACGTGCAGCCGTCGCGCCGCCCGAAGGACGGCCGCTACGGCGAGAACCCGAACCGCCTGCAGCACTACTACCAGTACCAGGTCGTGCTCAAGCCGGCGCCGGAAAACATCCTCGACCTGTACCTCGGCTCGCTCGAGGCACTCGGCTTCGACCTGCAGCAGAACGACGTGCGCTTCGTCGAGGACGACTGGGAAAACCCGACGCTCGGCGCGTGGGGCCTCGGCTGGGAAGTGTGGCTGAACGGGATGGAAGTCACGCAGTTCACGTATTTCCAGCAGGTCGGCGGCCTCGACTGCAAGCCGGTGCTCGGCGAGATCACCTACGGTCTCGAACGCCTCGCGATGTATCTGCAGAAGGTCGAGAACGTGTACGACCTGGTATGGACGGAGTGGGAAGAGCAAGGCCCGAACGGCCCCGAGCTGCGCCGCCTGTCGTATGGCGACGTCTACCACCAGAACGAGGTCGAGCAGTCGACCTACAACTTCGAGCACGCGAACGTCGACCTGCTGTTCACGTTCTTCAACAGCTACGAAGCGGAAGCGAAGAAGATGATCGACGCGCAGCTCGCGCTGCCCGCGTACGAACTCGTGCTGAAGGCCGGCCACACGTTCAACCTGCTCGACGCGCGCGGCGCGATCTCGGTCACCGAACGCGCGGCGTACATCGGCCGCATCCGCGCGCTGTCGCGTCTCGTCGCGCAGGCTTACTACGACTCGCGCGAGAAGCTCGGCTTCCCGATGCTCGGCAACCCGCCGGGCGTGCCCGGCCTCACCACCGACGCCCAGGATGCCGCCCAGCCGGCATGGGCGCCGCCGCTCAAGGTCGAACGCAAGATCGATCAGGACTGACGAGACGAGATTCACTCCAATCATGACGCACAATCATCCCGCCCCCCTGCTCGTCGAACTGCTGACCGAAGAGCTGCCGCCGAAGGCCCTCGCGCGCCTCGGCGACGCATTCGCCGAAGGTCTCGCGCAACGCCTCGCGGCACGCGACCTCGTCGAAGGCGAACTCGTGTTCGAACGCTACGCCACGCCGCGCCGCCTCGCCGTCGTCGTGCATAACGTGCGCGCCGTCGCCCCTGAAAAGCAGGTCCGCGAAAAGGTCCTGCCCGTGTCGGTCGCGCTCGACGCCGAAGGCAAGCCGACCGCCCCGCTCGCGAAGAAGCTCGCGGCGCTCGGCCACCCGAACCTGTCGATCGCCGATCTCGAGCGCGCCCAGGACGGCAAGGCCGAAGCGTTCTTCCTCAACTATTCTGCAGCCGGCGCGACGCTCGCCGACGGCCTGCAGGCCGCGCTCGACGAAACGCTCGAGAAGCTGCCGATCCCGAAGGTAATGACCTACCAGCGCCCGGACGGCTCCGACGTGAAGTTCGTGCGCCCGGTGCATCGCCTGACGGTGCTGCACGACGATCGCATCGTGCCCGTCACCGCATTCGGCGTCGACGCCGGCGATACCACGCTCGGCCACCGCTTCCTGTCCGACGGCCTCGTCGCGATCCAGCATGCGCGCGCGTACGCCGACACGCTGCGCGACAAGGGCCGCGTGATCGCGCACTTCGCCGATCGCCGCGAAACGATCCGCACGCAGTTGAACGAGCATGCGAACGGCGACACCGTCGTGATGCCCGAATCGCTGCTCGACGAAGTGACGTCGCTGGTCGAATGGCCGGTCGTCTACCCGTGCCGCTTCGAGGACGAATTCCTGCAGGTCCCGCAGGAATGCCTGATCCTCACGATGCAGACGAACCAGAAGTATTTCGCGCTGACCGACGTCGCCGGCAAGCTGCGCTCGCGCTTCCTGATCGTGTCGAACATCGAGACGAAGACGCCGGGCGAGATCATCGAAGGCAACGAGCGCGTCGTGCGCCCGCGCCTCGCCGATGCAAAATTCTTCTTCGAGCAGGACAAGAAGAAGCCACTCGCCGACCGCGTGCCGCAACTCGCGAACGTCGTGTATCACAACAAGCTCGGCTCGGCGCTCGCGCGCGTCGAGCGCCTCGAAGCGCTGGCCGGCGAGATCGCACCCGCGATCGGCGCCGACGCCACGCTCGCGAAGCGCGCCGCGCGTCTCGCGAAGGCCGACCTGCTGACCGACATGGTCGGCGAGTTCCCGGAGCTGCAGGGCACGATGGGCACGTACTACGCGCGCCACGACGGCGAAGCCGACGACGTCGCGCTCGCCTGTGCCGAGCACTACCAGCCGCGCTTCTCCGGCGACGCACTGCCGACCACGCCCGTGTCGACCGCGGTTGCGCTGGCCGACAAGCTCGAGACGATCGTCGGCATCTGGGGCATCGGCCTCGCGCCGACCGGCGAGAAGGATCCGTTCGCGCTGCGCCGCCATGCGCTCGGCGTGCTGCGCCTGCTGCTCGAGAAGCAGCTGCCGCTCGACCTCGTGTCGCTGCTGCGCACGGCCCACGCGCGCTTCGAAGGCGTGGCCGGGGTCGCCGAATCGACCGATGCGATCTTCGCGTTCTTCATGGATCGCCTGCGCGGCCTGCTGCGCGAGCGCGGCTATTCGGCCGGCGAAATCGACGCGGTGCTGAGCCTGAACCCGACGCGCGTCGACGATCTCGTCGCGCGCCTCGACGCGGTGCGCGAATTCACGCGCCTCGCGGAAGCCGAAGCGCTCGCGGCCGCGAACAAGCGGATCTCGAACATCCTGAAGAAGTCGGAAGGCGGCGCGAACGGCACGGTGCAGCCGACGCTGCTCGTCGAAGCGGCCGAGAAGGCGCTGCACGAACAGCTCGCGGCCGTGACGCCGCACGTGCAGTCGCAGCTCGAAGCGCGTGCGTACACGGGCGCGCTGTCGGCGCTCGCCGCGCTGCGCGCGCCGGTCGACACGTTCTTCAACGACGTGATGGTCAACGCGGAAGATCCGGCGCTGCGCGCGAACCGCCTCGCGCTGCTGTTCGCGCTGCACCAGCAGATGAACTGCGTCGCCGACATCTCGAAGCTCGCCGCATAAGGGCCGCACGATGCCGATCAGCCCCAACCGAAAGCTCGTCGTCCTCGATCGGGACGGCGTGATCAACGTCGATTCGGATGCGTTCATCAAGACGCCCGACGAATGGATCGCGCTGCCCGGCGCCCTCGAGGCGATCGCCCGGCTCAACCACGCGGGGTATCGCGTGGTGGTCGCGACCAACCAGTCCGGCATCGGTCGCGGGCTGTTCGACATGGCCACGCTCAACGCGATGCATCTGAAGATGCATCGCGCGGCGGCCGCGGTTGGCGCACGTATCGACGCGGTGTTCTTCTGCCCGCACACGGCCGAGGATCACTGCGACTGCCGCAAGCCGAAACCCGGCATGATGCAGATGATCGCCGAGCGCTTCGAGATCGATCCCGATCACACGCCGGTCGTCGGCGATTCGCTGCGCGACCTGCAGGCCGGCGTCGCGGTCGGCTTCCGGCCGCACCTCGTGCTCACCGGCAAGGGCAAGAAGACGCTCGCCGCCGGCAACCTGCCGCCCGGCACGAAGGTCCACGACGACTTGCGCGCGTTCGCGCTCGATTTCCTTTCACACGAACACGAGTGATGCAGCCGCCGCGCGCATCCTCCCTAACGCCAGACTTACGCCGATGCGCTTCGTCCGCTCCCTGCTGCTGCTGATCTACTTCGTCCTGTACACGGTGCCGTACGCCACCGCGTGCTTCATCGCCTTTCCGTTCATGCGCCCCGACGCGCGCTACTGGATGGCGGCCGGCTGGTGCAAGTCGACGCTGTGGGTCGTGCGCTGGCTGAACGGCATCCGCTACCGGATCGAAGGGTACGAGAACCTGCCCGACGGCCCGGCCGTGCTGCTGTCGAAGCACCAGTCCGCATGGGAGACGCTTGCGTTTCCGGCGCTGATGCCGCGGCCGCTCTGCTACGTGTTCAAGCGCGAGCTGCTGTACGTGCCGTTCTTCGGCTGGGCGCTCGGGCTGCTGCACATGGTCAACATCAACCGCAAGGAAGGCAAGAACGCGTTCGTTTCGGTGATCCGCCAGGGCAAGAAGCGCCTGTCGGAAGGCGCCTGGATGATCATGTTCCCGGAAGGCACGCGCACGCCGGTCGGCAAGCAGGGCAAGTACAAGACGGGCGGCGCGCGCTTCGCGATCGAAACCGGCGCCCCCGTCGTGCCGATCGCGCACAACGCAGGCCGCGTGTGGCCGCGCAACTCGTTCACGAAATTCCCGGGCGTCGTCACCGTGTCGATCGGCAAGCCGATCCCCAGCGAGGGGCTGACGCCCGATGCATTGAACTCGCAGGTCGAAGCATGGATCGAAGCGGAAATGCGCCGGATCGATCCGGATTCGTATCGCCAGGCGGACAATGCCGGCGCGCGCGATGCCGCGCGTGCCTGACGCCCGCAGGTTGCAGCCGTTGCGTACGACAAAAAGAAGCGAACTGATGAAACAGCGTCCGCGGCCACGGCCTGCCGTCGTGGCCCTCGATCATCGCCAGATGGACCTGCCGCTCTTCGACGGGCCGGCCGCCGCACCGTCGGCGCCCGCCACGCCGCCGGCGCCGCCCGCCGCGGCACCCGCCGCGCCCCTCGATCCGGGCCCGGCACCCGACCGCTCGCGCGTGCGGACGTTCGCACTCGACAGCCGCGTGCTCGAATACCGCCTCAAACGCTCCGCGCGCCGCACGATCGGCTTCACGATCGACGGCAGCGGACTGTCGATCACCGCGCCGCGCTGGGTCACGCTCGCTGACATCGAAGCGGCGATCGCCGAGAAACAACGCTGGATCTTCGCGAAGCTCGCGGAGTGGAAGACGCGCACCGAGCAGCGCGCGTTGCCGCAGATCGACTGGCGCGACGGCGCGCAACTTCCCTATCTCGGCAAGACGGTGACGATCGCGCTCGGCGCGGGCGCCGTCGCGTTCGATGGCGACGCGCTGCGGCTCTCGCTGCCGCTGCCCGTGCAGGCCGACATGCAGCAGATCAAGGATCGCGTGCAGGGCTGGCTGCAGGGCGAAGCCAAGCGGATCTTCGGGGAACGCCTCGCGGTCTATGCAGAGAAGCTCGGTGTCACGTATTCGATGTACGCGCTGTCGTCGGCCGCGACGCGCTGGGGCAGCTGCTCGAGCGACGGCAAGATCCGCCTGAACTGGCGGCTGATCCATTTCCCGATGTCGATCATCGACTACGTCGTCGCGCACGAGTTGTCGCACCTGCGCGAGATGAACCACAGCCCGGCCTTCTGGCAGACCGTCGAATCGATCTTCCCCGAGTTCCGCGAAGCGCGGCACACGCTCAAGCATCACCCGCCCGAACTGCTGCCGTCGCTTTGACGCGCACGGCTGCGCCGCCAACGAAAAAGGGCGATGCGGGTCACCCCGCATCGCCCTTTTTTGCGGCCGCGGCGCACATCGCGCGCCGCAGCCCGGTTCATCCGGCGCTCAGTGCGCCTTCTTCTGGATGAACTCGATCTTGTAGCCGTCCGGATCCTCGACGAACGCGATCACGGTCGTGCCGTGCTTCATCGGGCCCGCTTCGCGCGTGACCTTGCCGCCTTGCGCCTTGATCTTGTCGCAAGCCGCGTATGCGTCGTCGACTTCCAGCGCGAGGTGGCCGAAACCCGTGCCGAGGTCGTACGACGGGGTGTCCCAGTTGTGGGTCAGTTCGATCACCGTGTTGTCGCTTTCATCGCCGTAGCCGACGAATGCGAGCGTGAACTTGCCTTCCGGATAGTCGTCGCGGCGCAGCACCTTCATGCCGAGCAATTCGGTGTAGAACTTGATCGAGCGGTCGAGATCGCCGACTCGCAGCATCGTATGCAGCAATCGCATGGGTTGTACTCCTGTGGGGACTTTCCAGAACCGGGAACTCTACCAGAGTCGGGTAGATTTCGCCGGGGGCGCCTAGCCGGGGGCGCCTAGCCGGGGACGGCCAAGGTCAGGGGCGCCAGGCCGGAGCGCGGCCGAACCAGCTCATCGATACCGATCGGCGCGAGCACAACGGCGGAAAACGGCACGATCCGGCTCGCCCGGCTACAGCGCCGATCGGGTAACATCCTTCCACCTCGCACCAAAAGCGGGCATGCGACCTATCGCCCGAACGCGACCACCCACGCTTCCCTACCCCGACACTGCCGTGCGAAACCGCCGATTCGAGCGCGCCGGATGCGCCGCCCTCCCGATCTCGCTGCCGCCGTCCCGAACCGGCGAGGTTCGCCGATGACCACGCTCGCCGCTGCCCCCGTGCGCCGCGCGCTCGATACGCGCGCCGTCGGCCTGATGCTGCTGCTGTGCGCGATCTGGGGCTTCCAGCAGGTCGCGATCAAGAGCACGAACGCGGCGATTGCACCGATGTTCCAGGCCGGGCTGCGCTCGGTGATCGCGGCGGTGCTGCTATGGGGCTGGGCCCGCTCGCGCGGTACGCCGCTGTTCCAGGCCGATGGCACGTTCGGCCCAGGCCTCGCGGCCGGTGCGCTGTTCGCCGGCGAATTCATCTGCGTGTTCTTCGGGCTGACGCTGACGAGCGCGTCGCACATGGCGATCTTCCTGTACACGGCGCCGTGCTTCACCGCGCTGGGCCTGCACCTGTTCGCACCCGGCGAACGGCTGCAGCGCACGCAGTGGGCCGGCGTCGGCCTCGCCTTTGCCGGCATCGCGCTCGCGTTCGCGGACGGCTTCCTGAAGCCGCGCGCACCCGGTGCATCGGTGCTGGCCGGGCTCGCCGGCGACGCGCTCGGGATACTCGGCGGTGCGATGTGGGCCGCGACGACGGTCGTCGTGCGCTCGACGACGCTCGCGCGGGCAAGCGCGAGCAAGACGCTGTTCTATCAGCTCGCGGTGTCGGCGGTCGTGCTGGTCGCGCTGGCCGCGCTGTTCGGCCAGGTGTCGTTCGCGCGCGTCACGCCGGTCGCGATGGCAAGCCTCGCGTACCAGTCGGTGATCGTTGCGTTCGTCAGCTACCTGTCGTGGTTCTGGCTGCTGACGCGCTACAGCGCGTCGCGGCTGTCCGTCTTCACGTTCCTGTCGCCGCTGTTCGGCGTCGCGTTCGGCGTGCTGCTGCTCGGCGAATCGGTCGGCTGGCGCTTCATGTCCGCGGCCGCGCTCGTGCTGACCGGCATCGCACTCGTCAACGCGCCGCCGCGCAGGCGGGCATGACGACCCCGCGCAACACCCGCGCGTCCACGCGATAAAAAAGGCTGCCCCGCAGGGCAGCCTTTTTTATCCATCCGGGCCGGCTCGCGTGACCGGCGTTGACCCGCGTCAACCGGCCTTGCGCACCGCCGCGAGCGCCTGCGCGACGCCGACGTATTCGGCCACGCTCACGTCCTCCGCGCGGCGCGCGAGATCGAAGCCGAGCGCATCGAAATCGATCGTCTCGCGATAGTCGCCGAGCGTATTGCGCAGCATCTTGCGGCGCTGCGAGAACGCAGCGGTGACGACTTCGCCCAACAGCACGGGATCGACGTCCGGCAGTTCATGCGGCTCGTACGGAATCATCCGGACGATCGCCGAATCGACCTTCGGCGGCGGCTGGAACGATTCCGGCGGCACGTCGAGCATCTTTTCCATCACGTAGCGGTACTGCAGCATCACCGACAGACGCGAAAACGCCTTCGTGCCCGGCTCCGCGACCATCCGCTCGACGACTTCGTTCTGCAGCATGAAGTGCTGGTCGATGACTGCGTCGGCGAACGTCATCAGGTGAAACAGCAGCGGGCTCGAAATGTTGTACGGCAGGTTGCCGACGATCCGCAGCGACGGCTTGTCGCCGGGCGCCGCGAGCGAACGGAAATCGAACGCGAGCGCGTCGCCCGCGTGCAGTTCGAGCAGCGGGCCGAAGCGTTGTTGCAGGCGCCCGATCAGGTCGCGGTCGAGCTCGACCGCATGCAGCGGCAACTCGGGCGTCGCGAGGCGCTGGATCAGCGGCTCGGTCAGCGCGCCGAGCCCGGGGCCGATCTCGACCATGCGCTGGCCGCGCGCGGGGCCGATCGTCGAGACGATCGAATCGATCACGCCGTGATCGACGAGGAAGTTCTGCCCGAAGCGCTTGCGCGCGAAGTGGCCTTGGTGCTGTCTGCTGTTCGACATCGACTGAGTAAAACGAAAAATACGACGAATGAGGTGAAGCCGGGCCGCGTCAGGCCGCGCGGCGATGGCGCGCCATCGTGACGGCCGTGTCGAGCGCGGCGATCATGCTGCCCGGATCCGCGCGGCCCGTGCCGGCCAGATCGAGTGCCGTGCCGTGATCGACCGACGTCCGGATGATCGGCAGCCCGAGCGTCACGTTGATGCCCTCGCCGAACGTCGCATACTTCAGCACGGGCAGACCTTGATCATGGAACATCGCGAGCACGCAATCGGCATCGGCGAGATGGCGTGGCTGGAACAGCGTGTCGGCCGGATACGGGCCGCGCGCGTCGATGCCCTGCGCGCTCGCGCGGGCCAGCGCCGGCGAGATCACGTCGATCTCCTCGCGGCCGAGATAACCGTTCTCGCCCGCGTGCGGGTTCAGGCCCGTCACGAGGATGCGCGGCGCGGCCAGACCGAAGTCGCGCCGCAGGTCGCGATCGATGATCGCGAGCGTCTCGACGAGCCCGTCGACCGTCAATGCGGCCGACACGTCCTTGAGCGGCAGGTGGGTGGTCGCGAGCGCGACGCGCAGCGGCTTGTGGCCGGTACCGGCCAGCATCATCACGACACGCGGCGTATGCGTGCGCTCCGCCAGGTATTCGGTATGGCCGGTGAACGGCACGCCCGCATCGTTGATCGTGCTCTTCTGCAGCGGCGCGGTAACGATCGCGTCGTACCGGCCTGCCAGCGCGCCGTCGATCGCCGTGTCGAGCAGCCCGAGCACGTACGGGCCGTTCGCCGCGTCCAGCTTGCCCGCCTGCGCGGGCACGGCGAGCGCGTGATGCGCGACCGACACCGGCCCGCCACCGGCCAACGTGGCCCGGTCGGCGCCGACGGCCGCCGCCCGCGCATCGAGCAGCGCCGCATCGCCGAGCACGGTGAAATGCGCGTCGGGCCAGCGCTGCGCGGCATCACGCAGCGCTTGCACGGTCAGCTCCGGGCCGACCCCCGCCGGTTCGCCGGTGGTGATTGCGATCTGCAGCGCGGGCGTGGTCATCTGATACTCGCTCAGTTCGCCGGACCGGCGCCGCCGAACTTGTACTGCACGTACGACGAATCGCGCAGCTCACGCAGCCAGTCGGCATACGCCTGTTCGGCCTTGCGCTGGCCGATTGCCTGACGCGCGATGTCCATCTGCTGCTGCACCGAGCCTTCCGCTTCGCGGCGGCTCAGCACCTGGATCAGGTGATAACCGTACTCGGTACGAATCGGCTGGCTGACCTGGCCGTCCTGCAGGTTGTTCATCGCGCGCTCGAATTCCGGCACGGTCTCACCCGGGCTGATCCAGCCGAGATCGCCGCCCTGCGACGCCGAGCCGTCCTGCGAGTAGGTACGCGCGAACTTCGCGAAATCGCCGCCGGCCTCGACCTGGCTGCGGATGTCGGCCAGCTGCTGGCGTGCCTGGCCTTCCGACTTGCCTTCGCCCACGCGCAACAGGATGTGGCGCACGTGCGTCTGAACGATCTTCGGTGCCGCGGCGGACGCGCCCTGGCTCTGGCGACGATCGACGAGACGCACGATCTCGAAGCCGTCCGGCACGCGGATCAGCGTCGGGTTGACCTGGCCCGGGCGCAGCTTCGATGCGGCGTCGACGACGTCGGCCGGCAGCGCGCTCGGCGACTTGAAGCCGAGGTCGCCGCCCTTCTTCGCGTCGTTCGCTTCCGAATTGTTCTTCGCGAGCTTTTCGAAATCGGCGCCCGACTTCGCCTGCTGCAGCAGCGCATCCGCCTTCTTCTGCGCGGCTTCGATGTCGGCCTGCGGCGCGTTGGTCGGCGCCTTGATGAAGATGTGCTGGAAGCGCAGGTCCTGCTGCTGCGACGCGTTCGGCCCGCGCTGGCTCGCGATGTAGTTCACGACCTCGGCGTCCGATACGGTGATCTTGCCGTCGACCTCGCGCTCGCGCAGCTTCGACAGCATCAGTTCGGTGCGCGCGTCGCTCGTGAAGATGCTCCAGGGCACGCCTTGCGCCTCGAGACGCGCGCGGTACTGCTCGAGCGTCATGCCGTTCGCCTGCGCGAGGCGCTGCAGCGTGGACTGCACGGTCGCGTCGTCGATGCGGATCCCGTCGTCCTTGGCCTTCTGCACCTGGATACGCTCGAGCACCATCTGGTTCAGCACCTGCGCACGCAGCTGGTCGACCGGCGGCACCGGCGCGTTCTGCTGCTGCAGCCGGCGCGCGATCAGGCCTGCACGCTGGTCGAGTTCGCGGCCCGTGATCACGTCGTTGTTGACGACCGCGACGACTTCGTCGGCGAGCTGCGCACCTTGCGAACCGAGCGCCTGCGCCGCGGCCGGCGCGGCGGCGAGCAGTGCGGCGGCCGCAGCGAGGCTGGACACGACTGCCGCGAAACGAAGGGTTTTCTTCATTGCCACTGGAACTCCATTGAAATCGTGCTGACCGGTGCAGACAAGCCGGCGTTACTCGTAGTTGCTGAAGCGGGACATCGGCGGCGGCGCCGGCGGCAGCGGCGTGTAGCCCGGCACACCGGCACGGAACGCGGACACGAGGCCGTTGTCGACCGTCGACAGGCCCTTGAGCGTCAGCTGCATCATGACTCGCGTCGACGAATTCTGCTGTCCCGACGAATTGATGCCGTTCGCAAACCGCTGCACCCCGACCCCGAGCGCCCAGCAATCCGCGTCGTATTGTAAGCCGACCAGACCGTCGATCACGCGATTGCCGGCGATGTCGTAGTTGAAGCGGCCGATCGCATACAGGCTGCGCGTGAGCGGCCATTGCGCGGACACCAGGAACTGGTTGATCGGCTGGTTGTCGAGCGTGGTGTTCGATCGCGTATAGCGATAGCCGACGTTGATCACGCGGCGCTCGCCCGGGCTGTAGCCGAAACCGACACTCGACTTCACGAGCTGGTTGTTGTTCTGGTTGTACTGGAACGCCGTCTCCGACATGAAGCCCGAGCCGAGCTTCAGCGCGGCGCCGACGATCAGGTCCGAGTGGCGCGCCTGTGCAGCAGCCTGCCCGGAATTCAGCGTGACGCGCTGATTGGCGAAGTAGTACTGCTGCGCGATCACGAAGCGCGCGCGCTCGTCGCCGGTGCGCGGATCGATGAAGCGCGACGTCAGGCCGGCCGTGATCCGGTTCGCATCGGCGATCCGGTCGTTGCCGACGAACGTGTTCGGCTGGTAGATCTCCGCGAGGCCGAAGTCCGATTCCGCGGTGTCGAACAGCGGTGCGTTCGACTGGTTGCGATACGGCGTGTACACGTAGTACAGGCGCGGCTCGAGGGTCTGGATGAAGTCCTGCCCGAACAGGCGCACCGAGCGGTCGAAGATCAGGCCCGAATCGAAGCTCACGGTCGGGATCGACTCGGTGAAGCGCTTCGGGCTGTTCGGCGTGGTCGACGACAGGTAGTTCAGGTCGTACGACGCGACGTGGTACTGGATCTTCGGCACGACGAAGTAGCCGGGGCCGTACACGCCGTACGCGATATACGGGTTGAAGACGATCCGGTCGCCTTCCGTCGCATCGGCCGTCGTGATGCGGAACCGCGAATAGTCGGCTTCCGCGCCGAAGTCGAAGCCGCCGACGTTGTACTTCGTGTACTTCACGTTCAACTGCGGCTCGCGGCTGTAAGGCGCGATCGACGGCGGCAGCGTCTGCCAGTGCTGGTAGCGCGCGAGCACCGACCACGGGCCGTTGTTGTACGTGAGGCCCGCTTCCTGCTGGTACAGCGTCTGCGTCCCGTTGACGAACTGGTTCGTCGACCCGAGGTCTTCGGGATACGTGTTGTCCGAGACCTTGTTGTAGTAGACGTAGCCGCCGAAACCGCCGCCGAAGTTCTGCTGGTGCTGCCAGTAGATCGCGTAGCGGTTGCGATGCGCAAGCCGGTCATCCGGCAGGTAATTGGCCGTAAACGTGCCCGAATACGACGGCGACAGGTAGCGGAACGTCGCCTCGGCCATCACGCCGCGCCGCGAGATGATGCGCGGCGTGAGCGTCAGGTCGCGGTTCGGCGCGATGTTGAAGTAGTACGGCAGCGACAGCTCGAAGCCGTTGTTCGAGCTCATCGAGAACGTCGGCGGCAGCAGGCCGCTGCGCCGCTCGCCCGACAACGGGAACGTCATCCACGGGCTCGCGAAGATCGGCACGCCCTGGAAGAACAGCACGCCGTTGCGCGCGGTGCCTTCGTCGGCGCCCGTATCGAAGTCGAAGCGGCTGCCCTTGATGTACCACGCGGGGTTCGTCGAGCACTGGCACGCGGTATAGGTGCCGTTGACGAACACCGAGCGCTCGTTGTCGACCATGTCGACGCGCTCCGCGCTGCCCGAGCCGCCCGTCATGTTGAAGTGGTACTTCGGCGCCGTCATGAAGCCCTGGTTCGCCTCGATCTTCAGGTGCGCCTCGGGGCCTGCGAACGACGTACCGCCATTGACCACCTTGACCTGGCCGTACGCATCGGCCATGTCGGTATCCTGATCGTAGTGGATCGCGTCGGCCTTCACGACGGCGTCGCCGCGCCGCAGCTCGGCCGAGCCCTTCGCGGCGAGATCCTGCTCGGCCGTCCCGCTCGTGTGGTCGGCGATCACGAAGGCGGCCGGCTTCGCGCCGTCCTTCAGCGGATGATCCTCGAGCTGGGGCGCGAGACGCAGATCCCACGGCGAGTCGAGCGGCTGCGGCTGCGCGGCCGCGCCCGACAGCTGCGCGTACGACACGGCCGGCACGAGGCCGGGCACGGCCAGGAGCGCGAGCGCGAGCCGCCGTTTGCGCGGCGCCCCGTCACCGGGGAAAACATTCGGGAATAGCGGTTTGGGCGGCATCTATCGTTTGGCGAATCGCCCCTTGTCAACCGCGCCGACGCGGCACATTCACGCACGGCGGGCCGCGCCGTCGCACCGCGACTGCGGCTGAGCGCAAACCGGGGAGGCGATCGGGCGACGGCGCGACAGGCGGCGAGCCGGCACGGCGGAAAGCTGACGCGGGGCGCGTCAAAAAAGTCGTGGGGTATTATATGGCAAGACGTTCCCCCCTCCTCCGAGTTTCATGACGCCCCCATCCGCCGCATCCCAGCCCGACGCCCGCCTCGAAGCGCTCACCGCGTGGCTGCACCCGCTCGCCGAGCGCTACGCACTCGACCTGTCGACCCTCGCGCCCGCCTCGTCGGACGCCAGTTTCCGCCGCTATTTCCGTGTCGCATCGGCCACGAGCGCCGGCGGCACGCTGATCGCCGTCGACGCACCGCCGCCCGAGAAGTGCCGTGAGTTCGTCCAGGTCGCGCAGCTGCTCGCCGCGGCCGGCGACCACGTGCCGGACGTGCTGGCCCACGATTTCGACGCGGGCTTCATGCTCGTGACCGATCTCGGCCGCACGTCGTACATCTCGGTGCTCGATCCGGCCGACCCGGCCGCCGCCAAGCCGCTGATGCGCGCCGCGCTCGACGCGCTGATCCGCTTCCAGCTGACGTCGAAGCCCGACGTGCTGCCGCCGTTCGACGAGGCATTCCTGCGCCGCGAGATGGAGCTGATGCCCGAATGGTTCGTCGGCCGCCACCTCGGCAAGCCCGTCACCGACGCGATGCGCGGCACGCTCGACCGCACCTTCGCGCTGCTGGTCGCCAGCGCGCACGCGCAGCCCCAGGGTTTCATGCTGCGCGACTTCATGCCGCGCAACCTGATGGTCTGCGAGCCGAACCCGGGCATCCTCGACTTCCAGGACGCCGTCTACGGGCCGCTGACGTACGACGTCGTGTCGCTGCTGCGCGACGCGTTCATCAGCTGGGACGAGGAATTCGAGCTCGACTGCTTCGCGTACTACTGGGAAAAGGCCAAAAAGGCCGGCCTGCCGGTCGACCCCGATTTCGGCGAGTTCTACCGCCAGCTCGAATGGATGGGGCTGCAGCGCCACATCAAGGTGCTCGGCCTGTTCGCGCGCATCAATTACCGCGACGGCAAGCCGCACTACCTGAACGACCTGCCGCGCTTCATCACGTATGCGCGCAAGGTCGCGCTGCGCTACCGCCCGCTCGTGCCGTTCGCGAAGCTGCTCGACGAACTCGAGGGCAACGCGCCGGCCGACGTGGGCTACACGTTCTGACCGTTCCGACTCTCCTGACACCCGGCCGAACATGAGCAACACCCTGACCACGGCGATGATCTTCGCCGCCGGGCGCGGCGAACGGATGCGCCCGCTCACCGACACCCGTCCGAAGCCCCTGCTCGAAGCGGGCGGCAAGCCGCTGATCGTGTGGCAGATCGAAGCGCTCGCACGCGCAGGCATCGAGACGATCGTGATCAACCTCGCGTGGCTCGGCGACCAGATCGAGGCCGCGCTCGGCGACGGTTCGCGCTGGGGCGTACGGCTCGCGTATTCGGCGGAGGGCGAAGCGCTGGAAACCGCGGGCGGCATCGCTCAGGCATTGCCGCTGCTCGAGCGCGACGGCCAGCCGGCCGTGTTCGCGGCGGTCAGCGGCGATGTGTACTGCGCGTTCGACTACCGGACGCTCGCGCCGCGCGCCGCCCGGATGGCCGCGCTCGACACGCCTGCGATGCACCTCGTGATGGTGCCGAACCCGCCGTTCCACCCGGCCGGCGATTTCGCGCTCGGCGACGACGGCCGCCTGGCGCTCGACGGCGCCGCGCGCTTCACGTTCGGCAACATCGGCGTGTACGACACGCGGATGTTCCGCGATCTCGCACCCGGCACGCGGCGCGCGCTGACGCCGTACTATCGCGCGGCGATCGAAGCCGGCCGCGCGAGCGGCGAACTGTATGAAGGTATCTGGGAGAACGTCGGCACGCCCGCGCAACTGGGCGAGCTCGACGCGCGGCTGCGCGCCGCGGAGTGACCCGCTGACGGGTCGTCAGGTTGATCGATCCGCTGGCGGGTTGATCGACTGGTCAGTTGGCCGGCTGGTTAGCTGACCGACTGGCTGGTTGGCTGACCGGCGAACTGACCGGGTTGGCTAGACCGTCCAACCGGTCCAGCGCCCGCCGGGCCATCGTGTCGGCCCGACTCCGCCCATCGAGCGAGCCCCCTCCCGCTGCGCGCCTCCGCGCGCAGCACCGCCGCTCACGCGGCCTCGGCCTCTTCCCCGCCCGCTGCGGCGCGCTGCTGCTGCAGCGCCCACATCTGCGCATACAACCCGTCGGCGCGCACGAGTTCGTCGTGCGTGCCGCGCTCGACGATCCGCCCGTGGTCCATCACGAGGATCTGTTGCGCGTGGACGACCGTCGACAACCGGTGCGCGATCACGAGCGTCGTGCGATGCCGCGCGATCTGGTCGAGCTCGTGCTGGATCGCGCGCTCCGAGCGCGAATCGAGCGCCGACGTCGCTTCGTCGAACAGCAGCACCGGCGGGTTCTTCAGCAGCGTGCGCGCGATCGCGACGCGCTGCTTTTCGCCGCCCGACAGCTTGAGCCCGCGCTCGCCGACCGGCGTGTCATAGCCCTTCGGCAAGCTTTCGATGAAATCGTGGATGTGCGCGGCGCGCGCAGCCGCGATCACCTCGTCGCGGGTCGCGGTCGGCCGCCCGTACGCGATGTTGTAATAGATCGAGTCGTTGAACAGCACGGTGTCCTGCGGCACGATCCCGATCGACGCGCGCAGCGAATCCTGCGTGACGTCGCGGATGTCCTGCCCGTCGATCCGGATCGCGCCGCCGGCCTGCCGGTCGAGATCGTAGAAGCGGAACAGCAGCCGCGACAGCGTCGACTTCCCGGAGCCGCTGTGGCCGACCACCGCGGTCGTCGTGCCCGCGTCGATCGTGAACGACACGTCGTGCAGGATCTGCCGCGCCGGCTCGTACGCGAAATTCACGTGCTCGAACCGCACCTGCGCGCCGGATACCGCAAGCGGCCGCGCATCGGGCAGGTCGGCCACTTCCTTCGCGGCCGACAGCAGCCCGAACATCCGGTCCATGTCGGTGAGGCTCTGCTTCAGCTCGCGATACACGACCCCGAGGAAGTTCAGCGGAATGTACAGCTGCAACATGAACGTGTTGATCAGCACCAGATCGCCGAGCGTCAGCTTGCCTGCGAGCACGCCCTGCGTCGCACGCCACAGGATGAACACGAGCCCCGTGCCGATGATCGCCTGCTGGCCGAAGTTCAGCACCGACAGCGAATTCTGCGAGCGGATCGCGGCCTTGCGGTAGCGCTTGAGGTTCTCGTCGTAGCGCTGCGCTTCCCACTCCTCGTTGCCGAAATACTTGACCGTCTCGTAGTTGATCAGCGAATCGATCGCCCGCGAGTTCGCGCGCGAATCGAGCTCGTTCATCGTGCGGCGGAAATGCGTGCGCCAGTTGGTCACCTTCACCGTGAACACGATGTAGGTGACCAGCGCCGCGAACGTCACGTACGCGTAATAGGCCTCGTACTTGACCACGAAGAAGCCGAGCACGAGCCCGACCTCGACGAGCGTCGGCAGGATGCTGTACAGCGAATACGAGATCAGCTGCTGGATGCCGCGCGTGCCGCGCTCGATGTCGCGCGACATGCCGCCCGTCTGGCGCTCCAGGTGAAACCGTAGCGACAGCCCGTGCAGGTGCCGGAACACCTGCAGCGCGAGCTGGCGCACCGCGCTCTCGGTGACTTTCGAGAACAGGATCTCGCGCAGCTCGGTAAACAGTGAAGTCGACAGCCGCACGAGCGCATACGCGACGACCAGCAGCCCCACGCCGCCCGCGAGCACGATGCCGGCCGACTGTTCGGCGCGGCCGATCGCGGTGATCTGCTGGACGTAGGACAGGTGGTCGACGATGCGCTTCATCACGACCGGCACGCCGAGGTTCGCGACCTTCGCGCCGATCAGGCAGGCGAGCGCGAGCGCGACGCGCCATTTGTAGGTGGTCAGGTACGGCAGCAACGACCGGATGGTCTGCCAGTCGTTGCGGGGCCCGGTCGAAGCCGGCGCGGGCTCGCCGGAAGCAGGAAATCGGCGCATGGGGGAAGGATCGGCGGCGGTGCCGGGCGCGTGCATCGGCGGCCGGCTCGCTCACTTTCTCGTACAATTTGCGAACGTTGTATTGTCGCAGAAGCCGCTTCGCGCCGCTGCCGGCGCCCTCGCCGGCCGGCCTGCGCGCGGCGGCCTATTTATTACAGGATGAAAGCCCCCGCCATGACCGATTCGACCCTCGACCTCCCGCAAAAGCAGCCCGCGCTGCGCGTCGTCCCGCAACCGCATGACGCGAACGTCCACGGCGACGTGTTCGGCGGCTGGATCATGTCGCAGGTCGACATCGCCGGCTCGATCCCCGCGAGCCAGCGCGCGAACGGCCGCGTCGCGACGGTCGCGGTCAACTCGTTCGTGTTCAAGCAGCCGGTGTTCGTCGGCGATCTGCTGAGCTTCTACGCGACCATCACGCGCACCGGCAACACGTCGATCACGGTCGACGTCGAGGTGTACGCGCAGCGCATGCGCCTGATGGGCGAAGTCGTGAAGGTCACCGAAGCGACGCTCACCTACGTCGCGACCGGCCCCGACCGCAAGCCGCGGCAACTGCCGCCGCTCTGACCGGCGCGCGCCGCGACCGCGCGGCGCACGGCCGCGTCAATGCGTGGCCGTCAGCCCGAACTCCCGCATCGCGGGCAGGAAATCGTGGTTCAGCTTCGGCTTGCGCGACAGCTTCACCAGCACGTAGCGCTGGAACGGCGCGAGCCGCTGCCACTGCGCAAGCTCGGGCGCCATCAGCCCGGCCAGCGCGCTCTGCTGCACGAGCGACTCCGGCACGATGTCGGTGGCGCGCCAGGTCGGCTGCTCGTCCGGCTGGAACCACGACGGTTCCAGATCGGCATGCGTGCGCAGCATTTCGAACAGCGCGTGATCGAAGTTGGGCTCGATCGCGGTGTCCTCGTCGGCCGGAAAGCGCGCGAGCAGCTTGCGGTCCTCGAGCGGCAGCAACTGCCACTGCTCAAGCGAGATCCGCAGACCGAAACGGTCGAGATTGAAACGCACGATCATCGGAATGTACGTCAAATTTTCCGACGAATCGTGTTCGAAGTTGAATAGCAACGGAGCGTCGCTGAGTCCCATGGTCGTTACCTGACGTGGCGGATGCCGGCGCGGCCGGCCTGCCTGAGGTATTTTAGAACCTCTGCGCGCGGGCGGCGGACACGATTGTCGCCGCCCGTGCTTCGAATCAACGGGAGTGCTCGTGAATCCGACCGAAACAACCGAACCGCGCGGCGCGATCGAATTGTCCGTGCGCCGCACCCGCGGCGGCACCGTCGAAGCCGCGCACGACTACGTGGGCCAGGAATGGCCGGTCGCACTCGTGTTCAACGGCATCTCGCACGCGGTGATGATGTGTACGCCGTGCGACCTCGAGGCATTCGCGGTCGGCTTCGCGATTTCGGAGGGGATCGTCGCGCGCGGCAGCGACATCAAGGACATCGAGGTGATGCTGCACGCCGACGCGCCGCTGCCGCATGCGGAAGTTCATCTGGAAGTCGTGCAGCAGGCGTTCGCCGCGCTGAAAGATCGTCGCCGCGCGCTCGCGGGGCGCACCGGCTGCGGCGTCTGCGGGATCGAAAGCATCGACCTGCTCGACCTCGCGCCCGAACGCGTCCCCGATACGGGCTTTCTGGCCCGCCTCGCGCCCGACGCGCTGACCCGCGCGGCACAGGCGCTGCCGGCCCACCAGGCGCTCACGCGGCTCACGGGCGGCCTGCACGCAGCCGCGTGGTGCGACGCAACAGGCGCGATCCGGATGGCGTTCGAGGACGTCGGCCGCCACAACGCACTCGACAAGCTGATCGGCTCGCTCGTGCTGTCGCGCGCCGACACGACCGACGGCTTCGTGTTCCTGTCGAGCCGCGCAAGCTACGAGCTCGTGCGCAAGGCCGCGCGGGTCGGCATCCCGCTGGTGGCGACGATCTCCGCCCCGTCGTCGCTCGCGATCGAGATCGCGAAAGCGGCCGGCTTGCGGCTCGTCAGCTTCTGCCGCGAAACCGGCCACGTCGACTACGGCACGGCCTGAGCGCGATCGCAGGCGCGCGCCGGCGGCTCGCCGCCGGCGTGGCCTGCTCCGTCAGTCGAACTGACGGAAATCCGGCTTGCGCTTCTCGAAGAACGCCGTCATCGCCTCGCGCGCTTCCGGTGCACGCAGCATCGCGGCGAAGTGGCCCGCTTCCTCGGCCATCCGCGCGGACGTCGCAACACCACCCGTGTCTTTCAGCAGCGCCTTCGTCACGCGCAGCGACGACGCCGGCAGCGCCGCGAGCTTCGCCGCCTGCTTCGCCGCGAACGCGTCGAGCTCGGCGGCCGGCAGCACGCGGTTCACGATGCCGATCCGGTGCGCTTCCAGCGCATCGAACGCCTCGCCGAGTATCAGCTTCTCGGCGGCGACCTGATGGCCCGCCAGGCGCGGCAGCAGCACGCTCGATGCGGCTTCCGGGCACAGCCCGAGCTGCGCGAACGGCAGCGAGAACGTCGCCGTGTCGGCCGCGTACACGAGATCGCAGTGCAGCAGCATCGTCACGCCGACGCCGATCGCGATGCCCGGCACCGCGGCCACGATCGGCTTGCTCGCGCTGCTGATCCGAGCGAGAAACTGGAACACCGACGCGTTCTCGTCCTTCGGCGGCGACTTCAGGAAATCCTCGAGATCGTTCCCCGCGGTGAAGTTGCCGTCGCCACCGCGCAACAGGATCACGCGAACCGCCTTGTCTTCCTGGGCTTCGGCGAGTGCGTCGGCCATCGTCTGATACATCGCCGCCGTCAGCGCGTTCTTCTTCGCCGGGCGCGCGATCGTGATCGTCATCACGCCATCGGCGCGTTCCACTTGAATTTCGGCCACAACCGTCTCCTTTGACTTTCCTCTATCGGAATGAAAAAACGGTGCGCGAGCTCGTGGCCCGCGCACCGTCGTCGCTGTTCGTCCCGCTCCGCTTACAGGCGTTCGATGATGCCCGCGGCGCCCATGCCGGTGCCGACGCACATCGTGACCATCCCGTACTTCAGGTTGCGGCGACGCAGGCCATGCACGACGGTCGCCGCGCGGATCGCGCCGGTCGCGCCGAGCGGGTGGCCGAGTGCGATCGCGCCGCCCATCGGGTTGACCTTCGACGGGTCGAGGCCGAGATCACGCATCACCGCCAGCGATTGCGCGGCGAACGCTTCGTTCAGCTCGATCCAGTCGAGATCGTCCTGCTTCAGGCCGGCAGCCTTCAGCGCGGCCGGAATCGCTTCCTTCGGACCGATGCCCATGATTTCCGGCGGCACGCCACGCACCGCGAAGCTCACGAAGCGCGCGAGCGGCGTCAGGTTGAATTCCTTCAGCACCTTCTCCGACACGACGAGCAGCGCACCCGCGCCGTCCGACGTCTGCGAGCTGTTGCCGGCCGTGACCGAGCCCTTGTTCGCGAACACCGTGCGGAGCTTCGCGAGGCCTTCGATCGACGTATCCGCACGCGGACCTTCGTCGAGCGCGATCTCGCGCGTCTTCACGTCGACTTCACCGGTCGCGAGGTTCGGGAAGCGCTCGGTGATCGTGTATGCGGCGATCTCGTCGTTGAACTCGCCAGCCTGCTGCGCGGCGAGTGCCTTGCGGTGCGACTCGACCGAGAACGCGTCCTGGTCTTCGCGGCTCACCTTCCACTGCTCCGCGACGCGCTCGGCCGTCAGGCCCATCCCGTACGCGATGCCGAAGTCTTCGTTGCGATCGAAGATGTGCGGCGACATCGACGGCTTGTTGCCCATCATCGGCACCATGCTCATCGATTCGCAGCCGCCCGCGAAGATCGCGTCCGATTCACCGACGCGGATGCGGTCGGCCGCCATCGCCAGCGCCGTGATGCCCGACGCGCAGAAGCGGTTGACCGTCACGCCGCCGACCGTCTGCGGCAGGCCTGCGAGCAGCGCGCCCATCCGCGCGACGTTCAGGCCCTGCTCGGCTTCCGGAATCGCACAGCCGATGATCGCGTCCTCGATCAGCTTCGTGTCGAAGCCCGGCACCTGCGCCACCGCCGACTTGATCGCGTGCACCAGCAGCTCGTCCGGGCGCGTGTTCTTGAAGACACCGCGCGGGGCCTTGCCGATCGGCGTGCGGCTGGCGGCGACGATGTATGCGTCTTGCAATTGTTTGCTCATTTGAGACTCCTTGCCTTATCCGCTCGCTCAGTTACGCACCGGCTTGCCGGTCTGCAACATGCCCATGATCCGTTCCTGCGTCTTCTGCGTGCCGAGCAGCTCGACGAACGCGCGGCGCTCCAGCGCGAGCAGCCACTGCTCGTCGACCAGGCTGCCGGCTTCGACGTCGCCGCCGCACACGGCTTCGGCGATGCGGCTCGCGATCAGGTAGTCGTGATCGCTGATGAAGCGGCCGTCACGCATGTTGACGAGCGATGCCTTGATCGTCGCGATCGCCGAACGGCCTGCGACCGGCACGTCCTTCGCGCGCAGCGGTGCGCGGTAGCCGGTGGCGGCCAGCGCGCGCGCTTCCTTCTTCGCGGTGTCGAGCAGCTCGAACACGTTGAAGATGATCGTGTCGGACGGCTTCACGTAGCCCATCGCACGGGCGTCGTGCGCGGACGCCGAGACCTTCGCCATCGCCGCGTTCTCGAACGACTTCGTGACGAACTTCAGGATGTCGGTGGTCGCGTTCGCGGCCGTGGCGGCATCCGCTGCGCGCAGCGCCGCTTCCTTCAGGCCGCCGCCTGCCGGCACGAGGCCGACGCCCACTTCGACGAGACCGATGTAGCTCTCGACGTGCACGACGCGCTTCGCGCTGTGCAGCATCAGCTCGCACCCGCCGCCGAGCGCGATGCCCGACACGGCTGCGACGACCGGCACGTTCGCGTACTTCACGCGCAGCATGCCTTCCTGGAACTTCTTCACGAACGGCTCGATACCCTTCGCGCCGCCCATCATGAACGCGGGCATCGCCTCTTCGAGGTTCGCGCCGGCCGAGAACGGGCCGCCCGGCGTGCCGAGCTTCAGCGACGTCGGTTGCCAGATCACGACGCCCTTGTAGTCCTTCTCCGCGAGTTCGATCGCCTGCACGAGGCCGTCGATCACGCTCGGTCCGATCGTGTTCATCTTCGACTTGAACGACACGATCACGACGTCGTCTTCACCCGCGCGGTTGTCGACCCAAGCACGCACGGCATCGGTCTCGAACAGCGTCTTGCCGTACGTCTTCGGATCGGCACCCGCTTCGCCGAGCAGCGGCGCGCGGAATACCTGCTTGTCGTAGACAGCGAGATCCGAACGCGGCACGAAGCGCTTCGTTGCCGGCGCCCACGAGCCTTCGGCCGTGTGCACGCCACCCTTCTCGGCGACTGCGCCTTCGAGCACCCACGACGGCAGCGGCACGTTCGCGAGGGCCTTGCCGGCCGCGATGTCTTCCTGCACCCACTCGGCGACCTGCTTCCAGCCGGCAGCCTGCCAGCCTTCGAACGGGCCTTCGTTCCAGCCGAAGCCCCAGCGGATCGCGAGGTCGACATCGCGCGCGTTGTCGGCGATCGACTCGAGATGCACGCCGATGTAGTGGAACACGTCGCGGAAGATCGACCACAGGAACTGCGCGTGCGGATGGTCCGTTTCACGCAGCAGCTTCAGGCGTTCTGCCGGCGGACGCTTCAGGATGCGGCCGACGGTTTCGTCCGCCTTCGCGCCCGAATCCACGTAGGTGCCCGTCTTCGCGTCGAGCACCTTGATCGCCTTGCCTTCCTTCTTGTAGAAACCGCCGCCCGTCTTCTGGCCGAGCGCGCCCTGCTTCACCAGTTCGGCGAGCACGGCGGGCGTCTGGTAGACCGGGAAGAACGGATCGTCGGCGAGGTTGTCCTGCATCGTCTTGATCACGTGCGCCATCGTGTCGAGGCCGACCACGTCCGCGGTGCGGAACGTCGCCGACTTCGCGCGGCCGAGGCGGCTGCCCGTCAGGTCGTCGACTTCGTCGAAGCGCAGGCCGAACTTTGCGGCCTCGGTGATCACCGCGAGGATCGAGAAGATGCCGACGCGGTTCGCGATGAAGTTCGGCGTGTCCTTCGCGCGAACGACGCCCTTGCCGACGATGCTCGTCAGGAACGTCTCGAGCTGGTCGAGGATCTCCGGACGCGTATGCGCGGTCGGGATCAGTTCGACGAGGTGCATGTAGCGCGGCGGGTTGAAGAAGTGCACGCCGCAGAAGCGCGACTTCAGCTCGTCCGAGAAACCTTCGGACAGCTTCGTGATCGACAGGCCCGACGTGTTGGTCGCGAAGATCGCGTTCGGCGCGATGTGCGGTGCGACCTTCTTGTACAGGTCGTGCTTCCAGTCCATCCGCTCGGCGATCGCTTCGATCACGACGTCGCACTCGGCGAGCTTCGCGATGTCGTCTTCGTAGTTCGCTGCTTCGAGGTACTTTGCGTCGTCCTTCACGCCGAACGGCGCGGGCGACAGCTTCTTCAGGTTCTCGATCGCCTTCAGCGCGATCGCGTTTTTCGGGCCTTCCTTGGCCGGCAGGTCGAACAGCAGCACCGGCACGCGCGCGTTGATGAGGTGCGCGGCGATCTGCGCGCCCATCACGCCGGCGCCCAGCACGGCGACCTTGCGAATCAGGAAATTGCTCACGGGATGTCTCCGGATAGTGTCGTGCAGCGCGGGAGGGGTGGGCTGCACGGCGAAGTGAGTACCAGGAACCGTTGCGTTCGGGCGGCGCGCATCGCGCCCCGCCCGGTCTCGCGTCAGAACAGCGATTCGTCGACTTCCATCATCGTCTTCGAACCGGCGCGTGCGGCGCGGATCGTCGACGCCGTCTCGGGCAGCAGGCGTGCGAAGTAGAAGCGTGCGGTCGCGAGCTTCGACTTGTAGAACGGATCGCCCGACGCTTCCTTGTCGAGTGCGAGGCGCGCCATGCGCGCCCAGAAGTACGAGAACACCAGGTGGCCGACGGTGCGCAGGTACGGCACGGCGGCAGCGCCGACTTCGTCCGGGTTCTGCATCGCCTTCATGCCGATTTCCATCGTCAGCTTCTGCACCTTGTCGCCGATGTCGGCGAGCGGGTTGATGAACTCGGCCATTTCCGGCTTCACGCCTTCGGCTTCCGCGAATTCCGTGACGAGCTTGCCGAACTTCTTCAGCTTCGCGCCCATGTCGCCGAGCACTTTGCGGCCCAGCAGGTCGAGCGACTGGATCGAGTTCGTGCCTTCGTAGATCATGTTGATCCGCGCGTCGCGCACGTATTGCTCCATGCCCCACTCGGAGATGAAGCCGTGGCCGCCGTAGATCTGCATCGCGTGGTTGGTCGACTCGAACGCGTTGTCGGTCAGGAACGCCTTGATGATCGGCGTGAGCAGCGCGACGAGATCGGCCGCTTCCTTGCGCACCGCTTCGTCACCGTGCGACAGTTCCTTGTCGATCTGCAGCGCGGACCAGTACGTGAACGCGCGCGCGCCTTCGGCGTAGGCCTTCTGCGTGAGCAGCATGCGACGCACGTCCGGGTGCACGATGATCGGGTCGGCCGGTTTGTCCGGTGCCTTCGGGCCCGTCAGCGAACGCATCTGCAGGCGTTCCTTCGCGTACGTGAGCGAGTTCTGGTACGCGACTTCCGTGAGGCCGAGGCCCTGCATGCCGACGCCGAGACGCGCGGCATTCATCATCACGAACATCGCGTTCAAGCCCTTGTTCGGCTCGCCGACCATCCAGCCCTTCGCGCCGTCGAGGTTCATCACGCACGTCGAGTTGCCGTGGATGCCCATCTTGTGCTCGATCGAGCCGCACTTGATGCCGTTGCGCTCGCCCGGCTCGCCCGCTGCGTCGGGGATGAACTTCGGCACGATGAACAGCGAGATCCCCTTGGTGCCCTGCGGCGCTTCCGGCAGGCGCGCGAGCACGAGGTGGACGATGTTCTTCGACATGTCGTGCTCGCCGCTCGAGATGAAGATCTTCGTGCCGCTGATCGAGTACGAGCCGTCGCCGTTGGGTTCGGCCTTGGTGCGCAGGATGCCGAGGTCGGTGCCGCAGTGCGGCTCGGTCAGGCACATCGTGCCCGTCCATTCGCCCGTCACGAGCTTCGGCAGGTAGCGCTGCTGCAGTTCCGGCGCGCCGTGTGCGTGCAGGCACTCGTAGGCGCCGTGCGACAGGCCCGGATACATCGTCCATGCCTGGTTCGCCGAGTTCAGCATTTCGTAGAGCGCGTTGTTCACGAACGCGGGCAGGCCCTGGCCGCCGTAGTCCGGATCGCAGCCGAGTGCCGGCCAGCCGGCCTCGACGTACTGCTGGTAGGCTTCCTTGAAGCCGGTCGGGGTCTTCACGACGCCGTCGCCTTCATACGTGCAGCCTTCGCGGTCGCCGACCTGGTTCAGCGGGAACAGTACCTCGGAGCAGAACTTGCCCGCTTCCTCGAGGACCTGGTTGATCGTGTCGGCGTCGAGGTCCGCATGCTTGGGCATTTGCTTGACTTCGGCTTCGACGTTCAGAAGCTCGTGCAACACGAATTGCATGTCGCGCAGCGGCGCGGCGTACTGTCCCATGACTCTCTCCAAAGGTGGGCAAAACGGCTCGAGCTCCTGGCGGGCGGATCACGCGCCGCTAACGGCTCTCGCTCTGATACGAAACAATCGTCTTTTCCAGCGCGGCCCACGTGAGGCGCACGGCGTCCGGCGAATGCAGGAAGCGTGCGTCGTGATGCAGGCCGAGCGTGAAGCTGTACAACTCGAAGAGCATCAGGTCCGGATCCGTATCCGCACGCAGATGGCCTTCTTCCTTCGCCTGCGAAATGGCACGCAGCATCGCGGCACGCCAGGCCGTCACGCTTGCGATCAACTGCTCGCGCACGGGGCTGTCAGGCCGGTCGTCGTACTCGACGGCACCGCTGATGTAGATGCATCCGGTCGTTACCTCCTGGATGCGCTTCTCCGTCCAGCGGGCCAGCATCGCCCGAAGGCGCGGCAAGCCTCGCGGCTCGCGCAGGCTCGGAAAGAACACCTCGTTTTCGAAACGATGGTGATACTCGCGGACGACCTCGACCTGCAGGTCCTCACGCGATCCGAAGTGCGCGAACACACCGCTCTTGCTCATCTGCATGCGCTCGGCCAGCAGGCCGATCGTCAGCCCCTCCAGCCCATCACGGCTGGCGAGGTCCAAAGCAGCTTCAAGTATCGCGGCACGCGTCTGTTCGCCTTTTCGCATAGCTATTTCTGTAACCGTTCGGGGGTTCGAATAAAATCGAACGGCCGTACTATTATTGAGTGCGGCCGCTCGCGAAACAAGGAAATTATTAGAAACCGGTGTCTAACCGAGCCGCTATTTTGCGCGATTCCGGCGGGACCGGAGCGGCTTTTCCGCACGAACGTGCGGACAGATTTTTTGAAGCGAACGCTTAGTCTTCGTCAGTCGTAACCACCGACCGTCAGCGCCTTCATCACGACGCGATACGCCGTATAGGCGAGCCAGTTCAGCATGCGCTCGATGCGCGGGCGCGCGGCGAATCGTGCGGGGTCGATTTCCCGACCGTCGGCGAACGCGGCCGCGATCGCGTCGCGCAGTTCGTTCGTGACAGCATCGTAGCGCACCAGCACGACATTCGCCTCATTGTTCAACATCAGGCTCAGCGCGTCCAGGTTCGACGAGCCGACCGTCGCCCAATTGTCGTCGATCACGGCCACCTTGCCGTGCAGCATCGTCTTGTCGTATTCGGCCACGCGCACGCCCGCGCGCAGCAGCGCGTGATAGAGGAACGGCACGGCCGTATCGAGTGCCGCGAATTCCTTGCGGCCGATCAGGATCCGCACGTCGACGCCGCGTCGCGCGGCGCCCGTCAGCGCACGGCGCAGCTTGCGGCCGGGCATGAAGTACGGATTGGCGAGCAGGATCCGCTGGCGCGCCTGGCCGATCGCCGCGAGATACGCCTTCTCGATCGCGCGGCGGTTCACGACGTTGTCGCGCGCGACGAACGCGACGCTCGGCTCCGTCACGACCCGCAGCGCGCCGGCCTTGATCCAGCGGTGGCTGCGCATCCAGCGCCGGAACATCTCGGGGAATGCTTCGCCGCCATACAGCCCGGCCGCGTATTGCGCATACGGCTTGTGACCGAACATGATCCGGTGCCACTGCAGTTCGAACGCGGCGCGCACGTCGGACACCGCGGGCCCCGCCATCTCGACCGCGAAATCCCAGCGCGGAAACGGCAGCGTCGTGCCGCCCTGCGCGTAGTCGTCGATGATGTTGATGCCGCCGCAGAACGCGACCGCGTGATCGATCACCGCGAGCTTGCGATGCGTGCGCGAGAAGCCGAAGCGGCCGAACAGGAAACGGTTGTAGATGCAGTGCTCGACGCCGGCCTCGCCCCACGTGTCGAACAACGGCAGGCGGGCGGTGCCGATGCCGTCGGTGATCACGCGTACGCGCACGCCACGCTGCGCCGCGCGGATCAACGCGTCCGACACCGGCCGGCCGGCCGCGTCGTCGCAGAAGATGTAGGTTTCGAGCATCACCTGCTCGCGGGCGGCATCGATCCGTTCGATCAGCGCCTGGAAGAATGCGCCGCCGCCCTCGCACAACCGCACGGTGTTGCCCGACGTGAAGGCGAGCCGCGACGCGGAACCGCGTTCCTGCAGGAACATCTGCCGCAATTGCGCGAAGCGCTTGCGGGCTTCCGCCGTCATGCGGACGAGCCGTGCGGCGCGCGCGACAGTGCCACGCGCGCGGGCAATTGCAGGATCGCCTCGGCGTTCGACGGCGAGAAGCAGCGCGCGGCCGCCTCGCGGAACGGCAGCCACGCATGGTCGACATGCTCGCGCGGCGACAGCGTCACGTCGACGCGATGCGGCACGCACAGGCCGAACCAGTGCTCGGTGTTGCGCGTGACGCCCGGCGCATAGCGGTGCAGGTATTGCGGATAGATCGTGTATTCGATCCGGTGGCGCCAGTCGACGAGCGCGCCGGGCGGCACGTCCGGCGTGCCGATCGTGATGCCGGTTTCCTCGGCCACTTCGCGCGCGGCGGTGACCGCGAGCGGCTCGTCGAGCGCGTCCTTCGAGCCCGTCACCGATTGCCAGAAATCAGGCTGGTCGGCACGCTTGATCACGAGCACATCGAGGTCGGGCGTGTAGATCACGACAAGAACGGATTCGGGGATTTTCGGCGGCTTCGTCATCTTTATTTCATGCGGCACGGGGCCGCGCGCCGGGCAAATGCTCCGAACGGGCGGCAAGTGCTGCGACTGTACCGCAAAAAACGAAAAAGGCGCATCGCTGCGCCTTTTTCATGTGCGTCGTGTGCGCGTGAACGCACACACGACCGGGTACGAACCGCGTTACGCCTTCGGTTGCTCCGGCTGACGCAGACGGATGTGCAGTTCGCGCAGCTGACGCTCGTCGACCGGGCTCGGTGCTTGCGTGAGCAGATCCTGCGCGCGCTGCGTCTTCGGGAACGCGATCACGTCGCGGATCGAATCGGCGCCGGCCATCATCGTGACGATGCGGTCGAGACCGAAGGCGATACCACCGTGCGGCGGCGCGCCGTACTGCAGTGCGTCCAGCAGGAAGCCGAACTTCAGCTGCGCTTCTTCCGCGCCGATCTTCAGCGCGCGGAACACCTTGCTCTGCACTTCCTCGCGGTGGATACGCACCGAGCCGCCGCCGATTTCCCAGCCGTTCAGCACCATGTCGTACGCCTTCGCGAGGCAACGGCCCGGATCGGTCTCGAGGTACTCGAGGTGCTCGTCCTTCGGGCTCGTGAACGGGTGGTGCGCAGCGACGTAGCGCGCATCTTCGTCGTCGTATTCGAACATCGGGAAGTCGACGACCCACAGCGGCTTCCAGCCGGCATGGACGAGGCCGTTCGCCTTGCCGAATTCCGAATGGCCGATCTTCAGACGCAGTGCGCCGAGGCTGTCGTTGACGACCTTCGCGCGGTCGGCCGCGAAGAAGATGATGTCGCCGTCTTCCGCGCCGGTGCGCTCGAGGATCGCCGCGATCGATGCATCGTGCAGGTTCTTGACGATCGGGCTCTGCAGGCCGTCACGGCCCTTCGCCTTCTCGTTGACCTTGATCCAGGCGAGACCCTTCGCGCCGTAGATGCGCACGAATTCGGTGTAGCCGTCGATGTCGCCACGCGACAGCTCGCTGCCCTTCGGCACGCGCAGTGCCGCGACGCGGCCGTCCTTCGCGTTGGCCGGCGTGCTGAACACCTTGAAGTCGACGTCCTTCATCGCGTCGGTCAGCTCGGTGAATTCGAGCTGCACGCGCAGGTCCGGCTTGTCCGAACCGAAACGCGCCATCGCTTCCGAGTACGGCATCACCGGGAAGGTCGCGTCGAGTTCGACGTCGATCGTCGTCTTGAAGATGTGACGGATCATGTCTTCGAACAGGTCACGGATTTCCTGCTCGCCGAGGAACGACGTTTCGCAGTCGATCTGCGTGAATTCCGGCTGACGGTCGGCACGGAGGTCTTCGTCGCGGAAGCACTTGGTGATCTGGTAGTAACGGTCGAAGTTCGCGACCATCAGCAGCTGCTTGAACAGCTGCGGCGACTGCGGCAGCGCGAAGAACTGGCCCGCGTTCGTGCGCGACGGCACGAGGTAGTCGCGCGCGCCTTCCGGCGTGCTCTTCGTCAGCATCGGCGTTTCGATGTCGATGAAGCCCTGCTCGTCGAGGTACTTGCGCGCTTCGATCGCGACGCGGTAGCGCAGGCGCAGGTTGTGCTGCATCTGCGGACGGCGCAGGTCGAGCACGCGGTGCGTGAGACGCGTCGTTTCCGACAGGTTGTCGTCGTCGAGCTGGAACGGCGGCGTGACCGATGCGTTCAGCACGTTCAGTTCGTGGCACAGCACTTCGATCTTGCCGCTCTTCAGGCCGGCGTTGACCGTGCCTTCCGGACGGTTGCGCACGAGGCCCTTGATCTGCACGCAGAACTCGTTGCGCACGCCTTCGGCGGTCGCGAACATTTCCGCGCGATCCGGGTCGCACACCACCTGCACGAGGCCTTCACGATCGCGCAGGTCGATGAAGATCACACCGCCGTGATCGCGGCGGCGCTGCACCCAGCCGCACAGCGACACGGTTTGGCCCAGCAGGTGTTCGGTCACGAGACCGCAGTATTCAGTACGCATCGACATGATGTTTGCTTTCGTTCGGTTTGATCAACGGGCGCCGCAACGCGCGGCCCGGGCGATGATTCTTTACTTACAGCGGCGGCTCGACGGGGCGGCGTGCAGGCGCCGGAGCCGGCGCCGGGGGCGCCACCACGCCCATCGAGACGATGTACTTGAGCGCGGCATCGACCGACATGTCGAGTTCGATGACTTCGCTCTTCGGCAGCATCAGGAAGAAGCCCGACGTCGGGTTCGGCGTCGTCGGGATATAGACGCTCACGTATTCTTCCGTCAGATGATTGAGCACGTCGCCGCCCGGCGTGCCGGTCAGAAACGCGATCGTATACGAGCCGCGACGCGGGTATTCGATCAGCAGCGCCTTGCGGAACGCGTTGCCGCTGCTCGACAGCAGCGTGTCCGACACCTGCTTGACGCTCGTGTAGATCGGCCCGACGACCGGGATGTGACGCACCACGGCGTTCCACCACGTGACGAGCTTCTGGCCGATGAAGTTCCGCGTGGCCAGCCCGACGACGAAGATGAACGCGAGCGTCAGCACCGCGCCGATCCCCGGCAGATGGAAGCCGAGCATCCGCTCGGGCTGCCACGATTCGGGCAGCAGGAGCAGCGTCTGGTCCATCGTGCCGATGATGAGACCGAGCACCCACAGCGTGATCGCGAGCGGGACGAGAACCAGCAGGCCGGTCAGAAACACCGATTTCAGGGTCGTCTTTTTCATCATCTGCCGTCAATGAACCGCGCCGGTGGCGCGGGTTGGTCGCAGCCCGGCCGGGCCGCGACGGTCAACTGCTGGCGGCGGGCGCTGCAGCCGGGGCAGGCGCGGCGCTCGTCGTCGTGCTGGCGGAAGGGCTTGCTGCAGCCGGTGCGGCTGCTGCGGGCGCGGCTTCCGCCGGTGCGGCCGGGGCTGCGTCGCCCGACGCCGTCGCCGGCGCGCTGGTGCCGCCCGAACCGCCGCGGAAATCGGTGACATACCACCCCGAGCCCTTCAGCTGGAAGCCTGCGGCAGTGACCTGCTTGCGAAATGCATCCTTCCCGCATTCCGGACACTGCGACAGCGGCGCGTCGCTCATCTTCTGGAGCACGTCCTTCGCGAAACCACACGCTTCGCATCGATAGGCGTAGATCGGCATGATATTTTTCCCGCGGAAACTGGAAACGGCTTGCAAAACCTTGAATTATAGCCGAAACCCTGGCGCGCTCCGGCAATGGCCGCGACACACATGCATCAGCGGCGGCGCCACGTGAGCCAGCGCTCGTGCCCTTCGAACACGGGCAGCGAATCGGTCACGGGCAAATCCTCGATCAGCTCGAAGTGCGGTGCGAGCAGCGCATCGAGTTCGGCACGCTCGATTCCGAACGGCGGGCCCTTCGGTTTCGCCGTCAGGAAGAAATAGCCGGCCAGCAAGCCGTCCGTTGGCAGCAACTCGGCCATGCGCGCCGCATAGCCGGCGCGCATGGCCGGCGGCAGCGCGCACAGGAACGCGCGCTCGTACACCCACTGCACGTCGAACGGCGGCCGGTACGCAAAGAAATCGGCCTGCTCGACGACGCCCGCATGCGCGCCGAGCTGCGCCTTCGCGGCAACCACCGCCTGCGCGGCGAAATCGATCGCCCGCACGGGCCAGCCGGCCTGCGCGAGCCACCCGGCCTCCTGCGCACTGCCACAGCCGGGAATCAGCACCGCGCACGGCTCGAGCCGGTGCGCGAACACACGGAAACCATCCGGCACGCCACCGAATTCCCACGGCGTCATGCCACGCTCGAAACGCTCGTCCCAGAACGATGCGTCGCCGGGATCGCGCGTCGTGAAATCGGCGGCTGCCGGTGTGACGGGTTGCTTCGGATCGGACATCGCCCTGCTCCTTTCGATCATGTGCCGTACGCGAGCGCGAGCAGCACGCGCGCAACGAGCGCCCCGACGCCGACGGCGAGGCCGAAGATCAGCAGCGCCTGCATCAGCCGGTTCGTCCGCTTCTGCTCGACGAGGATCTGCCGCATCAGGTCCTCGCTCGCCGCGCGCGGCGCGTCATGGCGCGCCGCCATCGCGTGATGGATCAGGCGCGGCAGTTGCGGCAGCGTCTTGCTCCACTGCGGCGCTTCGACCTTGAAGCGCTCGTACCAGCCGCGCAGGCCGATCTGCTCGGTCATCCAGCGCTCGAGGTACGGCTTCGCGGTTTTCCACAGGTCCAACTCGGGGTCGAGCGAGCGGCCGAGCCCCTCGACGTTCAGCATCGTCTTCTGCAGCAGCACGAGCTGCGGCTGGATCTCGACGTTGAAGCGGCGCGACGTCGAGAACAGGCGCATCAGCACCTGGCCGAGCGAGATGTCCTTCAGCGCACGGTCGAAATACGGCTCGCACACCGCGCGGATCGCGCTTTCGAGCTCCTCGACGCGCGTTTCGGGCGGCACCCAGCCCGATTCGAGGTGGAGCGTCGCGACGCGGTGGTAGTCGCGCTTGAAGAACGCGAGGAAGTTCTGCGCGAGGTAGTTCTTGTCGAAATCGGACAGCGCGCCGACGATCCCGAAATCGAGCGCGACGTAGCGGCCGAACGTGTTCGGATCGAGGCTCACCTGGATGTTGCCCGGGTGCATGTCCGCGTGGAAGAATCCGTCGCGGAACACCTGCGTGAAGAAGATCTCGACGCCTTCGCGCGCGAGCTTCTTGATGTCGACGCCGGCGGAACGCAGCGTCTCGACCTGGCTGATCGGCACGCCGGTCATGCGCTCCATCACGAGCACCTGCGACGTCGAGAAATCCCAGAACATCTCGGGCACGAGCAGCAGGTCGAGGCCCGCGAAATTGCGGCGCAGCTGGCTGCCGTTGGCGGCCTCGCGCATCAGGTCGAGCTCGTCGTGCAGGTACTTGTCGAATTCGGCGACGACCTCGCGCGGCTTCAGGCGCCGGCCGTCTGCCCACATGCGCTCGGTCCAGATCGCGATGTCGCGCATCAGCGCGAGGTCGGAATCGATCACGGACAGCATGTTCGGGCGCAGCACCTTGACGGCCACGGCCTTACCGGCGTGCTGGCCCTGCTTGAGCTTCGCGAAATGCACCTGCGCGATCGACGCGCTCGCGATCGGCTCGCGCTCGAATTCGTCGAACAGCTCGTCGACCGGCGCACCGAGCGACTTCTCGATGATCCCGATCGCGACCGCCGAATCGAACGGCGGCACCTGGTCCTGCAGCTTCGCGAGTTCGTTCGCGAAATCGACCGACAGCAGGTCGCGGCGCGTCGACAGCACCTGGCCGAACTTCACGAAGATCGGGCCGAGGCTTTCGAGCGCGTGGCGCAGCCGCACGGCAGGCGGATCGGAATAACGGCGGCCGATCGTCGTGATCCGCAGCAGCAGCTTCACGCGCCGGTCGTCGATCCGGGACAGCATCACTTCGTCGAGACCAAAGCGGATGACGGTGTAGACAATCTTGATGAAACGGAAAATGCGCATGCCCTGCGGCCCCTCAGTGCGCGCCGCGCGGGCCGGAACCCGTGCGCGCGCCGATTTTTTGTTCGAGTCGCTCGACCCGCTTTTCGACCCGTGCGAGCGCATCGCGTGCGCGCGCCAGTTCGGCGTCGAAGCCGCCGAGCGACGCGCGCCGGACGACTTGCGGGTTCTCGTCGAGCCAGTATTCGGCGACGGAATCGAGCACGTTGCGGCCGGTGCGTCGCGCGCGTGCACCGGCGTCGCGCACGACCGTCGCGATCCGGTATGCCGCCGCGTCGCCGACCAGCTTCGCGAGATCTTCTTCAGGTTCCCAGCGCAGGTGCTCGGCCAGCTTCGCGATCTGCGTCGCGAACTCCGCGTCGCCCTCGATCTTCACGTGCTTCATCACGGCCGCCTGGCCGCCCTGCAGGAACGCGGCGACCGTGTCGCCGGCGAGCGCGATCGATACGTCGACCTGTTGCGCATCGTGCGCGTCGACGGCCGACAGATAGCCGTCGGGCTGCACTAGCAGCGTGAGCGTAACGGGAGGCACGTCGATCCGGGCTGTCTTGCCCGCATACGGAATCAGGCGGTCGCGCGCCCACGATTCGCGGGCGAGCAGGTGATTGACGGCAGCAGCAAAAGGCTTGGCGGCAAAGGTCATCGGACTGGGAAAGAAAAAACCCGCGCAGGCCGGGCGCCCACGCGGGTTTCTATTGTAACGTCGGATCGTCGGCAGACCGTGGCTGACCGCACACCCGGGCGGCAAGCGGTCGCAGTACGGCGGCCGTTGCCCGGGTGTCCGGCGGCGTGGGCCGCCGGTCACGCTCAGTGCGTGTTGATCTGCTGGATGCCCGCGAGCAGCCAGCCCTGACTGCCCGACTTCGACAGGTTCCACACCTCGTCGAACGGCGCGGCCGACGCACTCGCCGATTCGCGGATCAGGCCGTGGAAGCGCACGCTCGCCGACTGCTCGATGCCGCGATCCTCGATCGCGACCAGTTCCGCGTCGAGCTGCACGACGTCGGTCTGGTTCGACTCGTTGCCACGCGAATCGAGGTCGATCTTGATCTCGGCGAACATTTCGGGCGTGGTGAATTCGCGGATGTCGGCCAGGTTGCCCTGGTCCCACGCGGCCTGCAGGCGCACGAAATAGACCTTCGAGCTGCGCAGGAACGCTTCGGTGTCGAAGCCGGCCGGCACCTGGAGCGGTGCTGCCGCACCCGCCGCCGCTGCGCCGGCGGCCGCGGCACCGCCGCCGAACACGCCTTGCGCTTCGTTCGCGTAGTTGCTGCCGCTGCCCGCGTAGTTGCTGCCGGTGTTGCCCTGCTGGAACGACGGGCTTTGCGAGTAGCCGCCCGACGACGACGCCGAGCCGCCGACCGAGTATGCCGGCTCCTGCGGACGACGGCGGTTCATGAACTTGCGGATCAGCCAGATACCGACCGCCGCGAGCAGTGCGATCACGATGACGTTCGCCATCATGCTTGCGAACGCGCCGCCCATGCCGAAGTGCGACAGCAGCGCCGCGATGCCGAGACCCGCCGCGAGGCCGGCGATCGGCCCGAGCCAGCGCGAGCGGTTGGGCTGCGCGGCCGGCGCCGGAGCGGCCGGGTTCGCACGCTGCGCCTGCGACGGCGCGGCCTGCTGCATCGGCTGCTGCGCGGGCGGCGTAGCCTGGCGCTGCGTGACGGTGGAGTTCTGGCGACCGATGCTGCGCCCGCCGCCCATGCGCTTGGCTTCGGCGTCGAGCGATGCGAACGTGCCGGCCGTGAGCAGGCCGACCATCAGCAGCGTGCCGACCCGTCGAGCCCACGGCTTCGACGGCTTGCTACGGTTGAACAACGAACGCGATTCGAACATCAATTTCTCCAGATGTAAGACAAATGTATGGGAAGAGCCCCTTAGTACTTGGCTCCCATGTGTAAAGCTACCACGCCACCTGACAAATTGTAATATTTGACGGCATCGAGGCCCGCTTGTTCCATCATCGTCTTCAGCGTGTCCTGGTCGGGGTGCATCCGGATAGATTCAGCAAGATACCGGTAACTTTCAGCATCTTTCGCGAACTTGTCGCCAAGCCACGGTAATACTTTGAAAGAATACAGATCGTACGCTTTTTTCAGCGGATCCCAGACTTTCGAGAATTCCAGCACCATCACGCGGCCGCCGGGCTTCGTCACGCGGCGCATCTCGGCCAGCGCGGCATCCTTGTGCGTCATGTTGCGCAGCCCGAACGCGACCGTGACCACATCGAAGTAGTTGTCCGGAAAGGGAATTTTCTCCGCGTCGCACAGCAGCGACGGCGTCACGATGCCCTTGTCGAGCAGCCGGTCGCGGCCGACGCGCAGCATCGATTCGTTGATGTCCGTGTGCCAGACCTCGCCCGTCGGCCCGGCCGCCTTCTTGAACGACTTCGTCAGGTCGCCGGTGCCGGCCGCGATGTCGAGCACCTTGAAGCCGGGGCGCACGTTCGCCTGCGCGATCGTGAACGCCTTCCACGCACGGTGCATGCCCGCCGACATCAGGTCGTTCATCAGATCGTAGTTGCTCGCAACCGAATGGAACACACCCGCCACTTTCTTCGCTTTTTCGTTTTCCTCGACGCTTTCGAAGCCGAAGTGGGTTTTGCTCATCGCGTTGATCCTCAGTAAATGGCAAGACGGCGCCAAGCGGGCGCCGTCGAATTTCAGTGGCAGTGGCCGTGCGACGCACCCGCCGCCGGCATCGGGGCATCGCGCTCGACGCCCGCCGCCTTCAGTTTGTCGAAATAGTCGCGCCAAAGCGCGTCCTGCTGCGTGGCCAGCTCGTACAGCAGATCCCACGAGTAGATGCCGGTCGAATGGCCGTCGGAGAAGGTCGGCTGCAGCGCGTAGTTGCCGACGCCCTCGAGCGCGGTGATCGTCACCTCGCGCTTGCCGGTCTGCAGCGTTTCCTGGCCGGGCCCGTGGCCGCGCACCTCGGCCGACGGCGAATACACGTGCATCAGCTCGAACGGAATCCGGAAACTGTCGCCGTTCGGGTACTGCAATTCGAGCACGCGCGACACCGCGTGCACGACGACGCCGGACGGAATCGGCGTCGTGGAAGTCAAACCGCTCATGGCTGCCTCGAATCGGTCATGCGTTGAATTTCCTCGCGCACCGCATTGTGCAGCAGCGAGGCCTGCGCGGCGCGCGTGCGCAGCAGCGCCTCGGACACGCTGCGCTGGCGCGGCGCCCATACGGGCTGCGGAAAATGGGCGTCGTTGGAAAAGCGCGGAATCACGTGCCAGTGCACGTGCGGCACCATGTTGCCGAGGCTCGCGAGATTCACCTTGTTCGGCTGCATCACGCGGCGCACGGCCCGCTCGACCGCGTAGACCACGCGCATCAAATGTGCCCGCTCGGGCTCGCCGAGATCGGAGAACTCGGCCACGTGCGCACCCCAGATCACCCGGCAGAAGCCCGGATACTCGTGCTCGCCCGTCGCGAGGACGACGCGCACCGCATCGTCCCGCCAGAGCACCTCGCCGCCGTCTTCACGGCAAAACACGCATTCCATCGTCGCTCCCATGTGGACGGGCGCCGGCATTGCTGCGCCGGCGCCCGCTCATTCCTGGCCCGGTCGGGCGGTCGTCATGCCCGCATTAGACCAGCACGCGCTCGATCCCGCCATTGTTCGCACGTGCGACATAATCGGCCATCCAGTTCTCGCCGAGTACCTGACGCGCGATTTCGACCACGATGTAGTCGGCTTCGAGGTTCGCATCCTCGCTGTAGCGCGACAGGCCCTGCAGGCACGACGGGCAGCTGGTCAGGATCTTCACGTCCGGGCCGTTCGCGGCCGCGGCGGCCGGCGCCGGCGCGTTGCCGGCCACGACCGGAATGCTGCGCAGCTTCGCGGCACCCTTGCGGATCTCCTCTTCCTTGCGGAAGCGAACCTGCGTCGAGATGTCCGGACGCGTGACCGCGAGCGTGCCCGATTCACCGCAGCAACGCTCGTTCTTCTCGATCTTGTAGCCGTCCTTCTCCGAGCCCATCAGCTCGTTGACGAGCTTCACCGGGTCCATCGTCTTGATCGGCGTGTGGCACGGGTCGTGATACATGTAGCGCGTGCCCGACACGCCATCCAGCTTCATCCCCTTCTCGAGCAGGAACTCGTGGATGTCGATGATCCGGCAGCCCGGGAAGATCTTGTCGAATTCGTAGCCCGCGAGCTGGTCGTAACAGGTACCGCACGACACGACCACCGTCTTGATGTCGAGGTAGTTCAGCGTGTTCGCGACCCGGTGGAACAGCACGCGGTTGTCGGTGACGATCTTCTCGGCCTTGTCGTACTGGCCCGAGCCGCGCTGCGGATAGCCGCAGCACAGGTAGCCCGGCGGCAGCACGGTCTGCACGCCGGCCTCCCACAGCATCGCCTGCGTCGCGAGGCCGACCTGCGAGAACAGGCGCTCGGAGCCGCAGCCCGGGAAGTAGAACACCGCTTCCGAATCGACGGTGGTCGACTTCGGGTTGCGGATGATCGGCACGATCTTGTTGTCCTCGATGTCGAGCAGCGCGCGCGCCGTCTTCTTCGGCAGGTTGCCCGGCATCTTCTTGTTGACGAAGTGGATCACCTGCTCGACCACCGGCGGCTTGCCGACCGTCGCCGGCGGGTGCTGCGTCTGCTTCGTCACGACCTTCTTCAGCATGTCGTTCGCGAAGCGCTGCACCTTGTAGCCGGCGCCCATCATCACGCTGCGCGCGACGTTGATCGTCTGCGGGTTGGTCGCGTTCAGGAAGAACATGCCCGCCGCATTGCCGGCGTTGAACTTCTTCTTGCCCATCTTGCGCAACAGGTTGCGCATGTTCATCGTGACGTCGCCGAAGTCGATCTTCACCGGGCACGGCGTCGCGCACTTGTGGCACACCGTGCAGTGGTCGGCCACGTCGTTGAACTCGTCCCAGTGCTTGATCGACACGCCGCGGCGCGTCTGTTCTTCGTACAGGAACGCCTCGACCAGCAGCGACGTCGCGAGGATCTTGTTGCGCGGGCTGTACAGCAGGTTCGCGCGCGGCACGTGCGTCGCGCACACCGGCTTGCACTTGCCGCAGCGCAGGCAGTCCTTCACCGAATCGGCGATCGCGCCGATGTCGGACTGCTTCATGATCAGCGACTCGTACCCCATCAGCCCGAAGCTCGGCGTATACGCGTTGCGAAGATCGGCGCCTTCGAGCAGCTTGCCCTTGTTGAAGCGGCCGTTCGGGTCGACCCGCTGCTTGTACGCGCGGAATTCGGCGATCTCGTCGTCGGTCAGGAACTCGAGCTTCGTGATGCCGATGCCGTGCTCGCCGGAAATCACGCCGTCGAGCGAGCGCGCGAGCGTCATGATGCGTGCGACCGCCGCGTGGGCGTCCTGCAGCATCTCGTAGTTGTCGGAGTTGACCGGCAGGTTGGTGTGGACGTTGCCGTCGCCCGCGTGCATGTGCAGCGCGACGAACACGCGGCCGCGCAGCACCTGCTTGTGGATCGCCTGCGCCTCGTCGAGGATCTGCTTGAACGCGCCGCCGTTGAAGATCGCGCGCAATTCCGCGCGGATCTCCTGCTTCCACGAGATCCGCACCGTGCGGTCCTGCGTGATGTGGAACACGGTCGCGCCCGGCTGCTCGTCGGCGCGGTCCGCGAACTTCTCGGCGAGCGCCTCGTAACCGAGCTGCACGAGGTAGTGCTGCGCCTCGCGCAACGGCTGGTCGAGCCGGTCGCGCACGAATTCCCAGCGGGCGCGCACGCGGCTGAGCAGCTCCAGCGCCTGCTGGACACGGTCTTCGAGCAGTTCGGCGCTCGGGATCTCGTTCGCGTCGTCGGTCTTGCCGAGCGGCAGGTTGCCGGCGCGGAAAAACGCTTCCAGCGCGTCGACGAGCTGCAGCTTGTTCTTCAGCGACAGCTCGATGTTGATCCGCTCGATGCCGTCGGTGTATTCGCCCATCCGGTTCAGCGGGATCACGACGTCTTCGTTGATCTTGAACGCGTTCGTGTGCTTCGCGATCGCGGCCGTGCGGCTGCGGTCGAGCCAGAAGCGCTTGCGCGCCTCCGCGCTGACCGCGACGAAGCCTTCGCCGCTCTTGCCGTTCGCCATCCGGATCACTTCGGACGTCGCGTGCGCGACCGCATCGGCATCGTCGCCGACGATGTCGCCGATCAGCACCATCTTGGGGAATGCGTTGCGCTTGCTCTTGGTCGCGTAGCCGACCGCGCGCAGATAGCGCTCGTCGAGGTGCTCGAGGCCCGCGAGGATCGCGCCGCCCTGCTTCGACGTTTCGAACAGGTAATCCTTGATCTCGACGATGCTCGGGATCGCTTCGCGCGCCTGGCCGAAGAACTCGAGACAGACGGTGCGCGTGTGCGCGGGCATCTTGTGCAGCACCCAGCGCGCGGACGTGATGAGCCCGTCGCAGCCTTCCTTCTGCACGCCCGGCAGGCCCGCGAGGAACTTGTCGGTCACGTCCTTGCCGAGGCCTTCCTTGCGGAACCGGCGGCCTTCGATCTCGAGCATCTCGCTCTTCAGCAGCTTCTCGCCCGGCGCGTACGCGCCGTCGAACCACTTCAGCTCGAAACGCGCGACCGCGATGTCGTGGATCTTGCCCTGGTTGTGCTCGTGGCGCGTGACTTCGAGCCAGTTGCCGTCCGGGTCGACCATCCGCCACCAGGCCAGGTTGTCGAGCGCGGTGCCCCACAGCACGGCCTTCTTGCCGCCCGCGTTCATCGCGACGTTGCCGCCGATGCACGATGCGTCGAGCGAGGTCGGATCGACCGCGAACACGTAGCCGGCCGCTTCGGCCGCCTCGGTCACGCGGCGCGTGACGACGCCCGCGCCGGAGAAGATCGTCGGCACCTTGTGCGCGACGCCCGGCAGCTCGGTCAGCTCGACCGCGCCGAGTTGTTCCAGTTTTTCGGTGTTGATCACCGCCGAGAACGGCGTGAGCGGCACCGCGCCGCCCGTGTAGCCGGTACCGCCGCCACGCGGGATCACGGTCAGCCCGAGCTCGAAGCAGGCCTTGATCAGCCCCGCGATCTCGGCTTCGGTATCGGGGGTCAGCACGACGAACGGGTATTCGACACGCCAGTCGGTCGCGTCGGTCACATGCGACACGCGCGACAGCCCGTCGAAGCGGATGTTGTCCTTCTGCGTGCAGCGGCCGAGTGCCTTGGTTGCGCGGCGGCGCAGGTCGGCCATCTTCTCGAATTCGTCGGCGAACTCGTTGACCGCGCGCTGCGCGGCGGTTTCGAGCATCTCGACGCGCACCGCGCGTTCGCGGCCCGCGTCGTCGCGGTGCGCGGTGAGGTCCGCGCTGCGGCGCTTGCCGATTTCGGTCAGGCGGTGGTTCAGCGCCTCGATCAGCAGCGCGCGGCGCTTCGGGTTGTCGAGCAGGTCGTCCTGCAGGTATGGGTTGCGGCGCACGACCCAGATGTCGCCGAGCACTTCATACAGCATCCGTGCCGAGCGGCCCGTGCGGCGCTCGGCGCGCAACTCGTCGAGCACCGACCACGCCTCTTCGCCGAGCAGGCGGATCACGATCTCGCGATCCGAGAAGGACGTGTAGTTGTAGGGAATCTCGCGCAAGCGGGGCGCGGGGTCGGCGGCGACGGCAGCAGCCGCGCCATGCGGATCGAAAACTTGTGGTGCGTTCATGTTCGGACGACTCGGAGGGCCGATACACCGTGCACGGGCGTCGGCAAGCGCGTAGGCGCAATCTTGGGGAAATCTGTTCTGTTACCAGGCGCGCGGCTGTCCTTCATGGGGCCGGAGCGGGCGACTCGCCCCTCCTGGCCGGCGACAGGGCCTGGCGGCACTCGGAACCATCAGCACGATCGCGCGCGGCGCGCATGCCGCTCCGCCGCGGGGGTGGCTGCACGCGGCGTCGGCTTCAACGGGGCGATCCGAGGGTGCCTCTGCATCTTCCGATCCTTGATTCAAAACGGAATTCTAACCCATGATCGGGCCACGCGTGACACGTCGGACAGGTCGTGGGGCTATCGCCGCGAGCCGCGCCAGGCGGGGCTCGGCGCGATTTCGTGCGACCATTCGCCGTCCGTCCGGTCGGTAACCGCGCAGTTAAACCGGTAAAAAAGCCGCGCAAGCTCGCCGACGCACCGCCCGTACGGCCCGCCAAGCGCGCGCTCGGCATGCCGTTTGCATGCGGGCGGACCCTTGGCGCTATCATTGATCTTTTACCGTCTGCTTCCGCACTGCACGCGAGCGCCCATGGCATCCCACGATTACCTGAAGAAAATCCTCACCGCGCGCGTCTACGACGTCGCGATCGAGACGGAACTCGAATCCGCCCGCAACCTGTCGGCCCGGCTGCGCAACGCCGTCTACCTGAAGCGCGAGGACAACCAGCCGGTGTTCTCGTTCAAGCTGCGCGGCGCGTACAACAAGATGGCGCACATTCCGGCGGACGCGCTCACGCGCGGCGTGATTACGGCGTCGGCCGGCAATCACGCACAGGGTGTCGCGTTCTCGGCGGCCCGGATGGGCGTCAAGGCCGTGATCGTCGTGCCCATTACGACGCCGCAGGTGAAGGTCGATGCGGTGCGCGCGCACGGCGGCCCGAGCGTCGAGGTGATCCAGGCCGGCGAGTCGTACAGCGACGCGTATGCGCATGCGGTCAAGGTGCAGGAAGAGCGCAGTCTCACGTTCGTCCACCCGTTCGACGATCCGTACGTGATCGCCGGCCAGGGCTCGATCGCGATGGAAATCCTGCGCCAGCATCAGGGCCCGATCCACGCGATCTTCGTGCCGATCGGTGGCGGCGGGCTCGCATCCGGCGTTGCGGCCTACGTGAAGGCGGTGCGCCCGGAGATCAAGGTGATCGGCGTGCAGGCCGAGGATTCGTGCGCGATGGCGCAGTCGCTCAGCGCGGGCAAGCGCGTCGAGCTGAGCGAGGTCGGCCTGTTCGCGGACGGCACCGCCGTGAAACTGGTCGGCGAAGAAACCTTCCGGCTCTGCAGCGAATACCTCGACGGTGTCGTGACGGTCAACACCGATGCCCTATGCGCGGCGATCAAGGACGTCTTCCAGGACACGCGCAGCGTGCTCGAGCCGTCCGGCGCGCTCGCGGTCGCCGGCGCGAAGCTCTACGCGGAACGCGAAGGCATCGAGAACCAGACGCTCGTCGCGGTCACGTCGGGCGCGAACATGAACTTCGACCGGATGCGCTTCGTCGCCGAGCGCGCGGAAGTGGGTGAAGCGCGCGAAGCCGTGTTCGCGGTCACGATCCCCGAGGAGCGCGGCAGCTTCAAGCGCTTCTGCTCGCTGGTCGGCGACCGCAACGTCACCGAGTTCAACTACCGGATCGCCGATGCGCAGGCCGCGCACATCTTCGTCGGCGTGCAGATCAAGCGCCGCGGCGAATCGGCCGAGATCGCCGCGAATTTCGAATCGCACGGCTTCAAGTCCGTCGACCTGACGCACGACGAACTGTCGAAGGAACACATCCGCTACATGGTGGGCGGCCGTTCGCCACTCGCGCTCGACGAGCGCCTGTTCCGTTTCGAATTCCCGGAACGGCCGGGCGCGCTGATGAAGTTCCTGTCGTCGATGGCGCCGGACTGGAACATCAGCCTGTTCCATTACCGCAACCAGGGCGCGGACTACAGCTCGATCCTCGTCGGGCTGCAGGTGCCGCAGGCCGATCGCGCCGAATTCGAACGCTTCCTCGCGGCACTCGGCTATCCGTATGTCGAGGAAAGCGCCAACCCGGCTTACCGCCTCTTTCTGTCGTAAAGGCGTCACGCATGAATCCCGAACATTCCCCGCTCGGCAAGGCCACCGCCTACGCCGCCCAGTACGACGCGTCGCTGCTGTTCCCGATCCCGCGCGCCGGCGCGCGCGAACAGCTCGGCATCACGTCGGCGCTGCCGTTCTTCGGCACCGACATCTGGAACGCCTACGAGCTGTCGTGGCTCAACGCGCGCGGCAAGCCGCAGATCGCGGTGGCGACCTTCTACGTGCCGGCCGAATCGCCGAACATCGTCGAATCGAAGTCGTTCAAGCTGTATCTCGGCTCGTTCGCGCAAACGAAATTCGACTCGATCGACGCGGTGCGCGACACGCTGAAGCGCGACGTCTCGGCTGCGTGCGGCGCGACCGTCTCCGTGCAGCTGGTGTCGCCGCACGATTTCGGCAAGCTCGAAATGGACGAACTCGACGGGCTGTCGCTCGACCGGCTCGACCTCGACACCGACGTGTACGAACCCGATCCGTCGCTGCTGTCGGCCGCCGAGGACGAAGCGCCGGTCGAGGAGACGCTCGTGTCCGACCTGCTGCGCTCGAACTGCCCGGTCACCGGCCAGCCGGACTGGGGCAGCGTGCAGATCCACTACGTCGGGCCGCAGATCGATCACGCGGGCCTGCTGCGCTACATCATCTCGTTCCGCAATCACACGGGCTTTCACGAGCAGTGCGTCGAGAGGATCTTCCTCGACATCCTGCATGCGTGCAAACCGGTGAAGCTCGCGGTGTATGCGCGCTATACGCGCCGCGGCGGGCTCGACATCAACCCGTTCCGCACCAACTACAACCAGCCGATGCCGGACAACGCGCGCAACGCGCGGCAGTGACGGCGGCGGGCCGCCGCCGCGGTTTGCAGTGGGCAACGCGCGGCCGCCACCCCGGACAAAAACAGCCCGGCCGGAATCAACCGGCCGGGCTGTTTTTCATTGCGCGGAAACGCGCGAACGGCCCTCACCCACTCACCGGCCGCTCCGGGAGAATCTCCACCAGGCGCAACAGGTAGCCGTCGGGATCCTGCACCAGCATCTCGACCTGGCCATGTTCGATCTCGTCCTCCCGATACCAGGACGTGCGCGGTTCGACGAACAGCGTCACGCCCGCGGCGCGAATCCGGTCGAGGATGGGGTCGAGCGCATCGACCTCGATCTGCAGATTGATCCCGCGCCCGAACGGCGGCTCCAGCGGGCCGGTCAGCCAGCCCTCCGGGCTGTACTGCTCGAGCATCAGCTGGGCCCGCCCGATTTCAAGATAGACGAAGCCGTCTTCCGGGCGCTCGAAGCGAATCCGGAATCCCAGCACGTCGCGATAGAAGCGAACGCTTCCGGCAAGGTCCGAGCAGATCAGCTCCGGCACCAGCGCAGCCCATTCCATGCATGTCATCTCCGTATGGTCATGCGGCACATTACCTGAACGAATCGGGTGCGTTGCGGCGGTTGCCGCTTTGGGAACACCGCCCGCCGGTCGACCCGTGGCCGGCACATGAAAAAACGGGCCCGACGCACATGCATGCGTCGGGCCCGTTGCGTAGCGGCTCGCCGTGGCGGCGTTACTTTGCCGGCGCCTTGTACGCGATGCAGTCGACCTCGACCTTGCAGTCGATGACCATGCTCGACTGCACGCACGCACGTGCCGGCGGATGCTCGCCGAAGTACGAGATGAACACCTTGTTGAACGACGCGAAATCGCGCGCGTCGTCGAGCCACACGCCGCAGCGCACGACGTGCTCGAGGCCGTAGCCGGCTTCCTTCAGGATCGCGATCACGTTCTCGATCGTCTGCTTCGACTGCGTGACGATGCCGCCTTCGACGACCTCGCCGTTCACCATCGGCGTCTGGCCCGACACGTACAGCCAGCCGTCAGCCTCGACCGCGCGTGCGAACGGCATCACCTGGCCGCCGGTCCCCTTCGCTTCGCCTACGCCATATCGCTTCATCGTTTCACTCCTTGTTTCGGTTACGGATGCGCGCGCCGACGATGGCGCGCGCGGCAGATCGGAACAACCACCGCGTTCAGAACGCGGCGTCGGCACTCGCCGGCACGCGCTCGCCGCGCGCGACGAAGCCGCCGGCGCGCTCGCCGGTCGGCTGGCCGTTTTCATAAGTGAGCACGCCGTTCACCCACACGGCGTCGATCCCGTGCGCGGGCTGCTGCGGCTTCTCGAACGTCGCGGCGTCGATCACGATCGCCGGGTCGAACAGCACGAGATCCGCGTGGTAGCCCACATGCACCTCGCCGCGTCGCGCGATCCCGTAGCGGCGCGCGGACAGCGAGGTCATCTTGCGAATCGCCTCCTCGAGCGGCAGCAGGTTCGTGTCGCGCACGTAGTGGCCGAGCACGCGCGGGAACGCGCCCCACAGCCGCGGGTGCGGCAGCGGATCGTTCGGCAGGCCGTCGGAGCCGACCATCGTCGCGGGATGCGACAGGATCCGGCGCACGTCGTCCTCGGACATGTTGTGGTACACCGCGCCCGCCGGGCGGATGCGCTGCGCGGCTTCCTGCTCGGTCACGCCCCACTCGGCCGCGATCGCCTTCAGCAGCTTGCCGGCCACTTCCGGGTGCGGCTCCGACCACGTGATCGTGATGTCGATGTCGCCCGTCACCTGCTTCATGTCGAGCGTCGACGAGCTGCGGCTGTACGGATAGCAGTCGCAACCGACCGGCTGGTAGCGGCGCGCGCCTTCGAGCGACGCGAGCACTTCGGTGCTGCGCCCCCAGTTCGACGGGCCCGCGCACTTCAGGTGCGAGATCACGACCGGCACGCGCGCATGGCGGCCGACCTGGTACGCCTCTTCCATCGCGTCGAGGATCGCGTCGAACTCGGTGCGCATGTGCGTGGTGTACAGCGCGCCCGCGTTCGCGAGCGGCTCGGCGAGCGCCATCACCTCCTCGGTCGGCGCCGCGAACGCGGAGCCGTACGCGAGGCCCGACGACAGGCCGAGCGCGCCGTTCGCGAGCGCCTCCTCGAGTTGCACGCGCATGCCGGCGATCTCGCCGTCGGTCGCCGCGCGGTCGAGGCGGTCCATCTGGTTGTTGCGCAGCGCCGTGTGGCCGACGAGCGCCGCGACGTTCACGGCCGGACGCGCGTCGTTCACGGCCGCGACGTAGTCGGCGAAGGTCGGGTACAGGAACGCACCGCGCTCGCCGAGCAGGTTCATCGGGTCGGGCGGATCGCCCGCGAGCGTCACTGGCGACGCGCTGATCCCGCAGTTGCCGACGATCACGGTCGTCACGCCCTGCGAGATCTTCGGGATCATCTGCGGCGCGCGGATCACGTGCGTGTCGTCGTGCGTGTGCACGTCGACGAAGCCCGGCGCGAGCGCGCGGCCGTTCGCATCGACGACGTTCTCGGCCAGCCAGTTCGACAGGTTGCCGATCGCCGCGATCACGCCGTTGCGGATCGCGACGTCGCGCGTGACGGGCGGCGCGCCGGTACCGTCGTAAAGCTGCGCGCCGACGATCAGCGTATCGGCGGCTTCGGGATGCGAATGCATGGTCAGTCTCCTACCGGTTGACGGTCTCCGCCGCCGCGGTGCGCATCGAGCGCGTGCTTGATACGGCGCAGCGATTCTCGGCCCGCATCGCCGAGCCGCAATGCGACTCCGGTGACGAGCACGTCGATCGCCATCATCATCGCGTAGCGCGATGTCGACGGCTTGTAAATGAAATCGGTTTCGAACGCGACGACCGGGATCAGGTGGTCGGCCAGCTTCGCGAGCGGCGACGCCGGCGCGGTGATCGCGATCAGCTTTGCGCCGTAGCGCTTCGCAAGCCGGCAGCTCTCGAGCAGCTCGGGCACGCGCCCGCTCACCGACAGCGCGACCACGACGGTATCGCGCGACAGCGTCGCGGCCACCATCCGCTGCAGCACGCTGTCCTGGTAGCTCGCGACCGGCCGGCCGAAACGCACGAGCCGGAAGCGCAGCTCGTCGGCGAGCGCGGTCGAGCCGCCGCCCTGCCCGTACACGTAAGTCATCTTCGCGCTGGCGAGCAGGTCGGCCGCTTCCTCGAACGACGTATTGCGCAGCAACTGATGGTTGTGCGCGAGCGCCACGCGGATCTCGTCGTAGACCATCGACGCGGGGCTCGTGTCGTCGGCCGGCGCCTCGTCGGACGGCACCAGGAAGCGCTGGCCGACGGCCGCCGCCTGCGCGACCAGCACCTTCAGTTCGCGCACGTCGCGGCAGCCGACGGCCTTCGCGAAACGCGTGACCGTCGCGACGCTGACCTCCGCATCGCGCGCGAGCGCGCCGATGCTCGCATGCGCGGCGCGCGCCAGATCGGCGAGGATGAACGCGGCGACCTTGCGCTCGGCTTCGCGCAGCTCGGGCGCGCATTCGGCGATCCGCGCGACGATGTCGAGGACCGGCGGAGCAGCCGGAGCCGGATGGCGCTCGGCGGCGAGCGGAGCGGACGGGGGAGCGGGCGTATTCATCTGCGGAAAAGGGTGCGAAGCTCGATGTTACTAAATAACATCACCGCGCCGATGCTACTTTCTGTACCATCGGCGTGTCAACTTCAGTGCAATGCATAGTGATGATGGAGCGGGATGACATGAAAGTTACAAACTATCAGGAAGCGACGATCGATCCGTTCGGCAAGGGCCTCGGCAATCTGCCGAGCGCGAGCGTGCCGCTCGGCGACGCAGGCCGACTCGAGTGGAACCTGCTCGCGGAAGACGTCAGCCTGCCGGCCGCCGTGCTTTACGAGGATCGCATCGAACACAACCTGAACTGGATGCAGGCATTTGTCCAGAAGTACGGCGTCAAGTTTGCGCCGCACGGCAAGACGACGATGGCGCCGCAACTGTTCCGCCGCCAGCTCGACGCCGGCGCGTGGGGCATCACGCTCGCGACCGCGCACCAGACGCAGGCCGCGTATCACGGCGGCGTGCGGCGCGTGCTGCTCGCGAACCAGTTGGTCGGCCGCCAGAACATGACGATCATCGCCGGGCTGCTGTCCGATCCCGATTTCGAATTCTTCTGTCTCGTCGATTCGGCGGAGAGCGTCGACCAGCTCGGCCGCTTCTTCGGCGCATTGAAGAAGCCGCTGAACGTGCTGCTCGAGCTCGGCGTGCCGGGCGGCCGCGCGGGCGTGCGCGATGCCGCGCAGCGCGAGGCCGTGCTGGCCGCGATCGCGCGCTATCCGGACACGCTGAAGCTGGCCGGTATCGAACTCTACGAAGGCGTGCTGAAGGAGGAAGGCGAGATCCGCACGTTCCTGCAGGAAGCGGTCGCGCTCACGCGCGAGCTCGCCGAAGCAGGCCGCTTCGCGCGTACGCCGGCGATCCTGTCCGGCGCCGGTTCGGCCTGGTACGACGTGGTCGCGGAAGAATTCGCGAAGGCGTCCAACGCCGGCTTCGCGGAAGTCGTGCTGCGTCCGGGCTGCTACCTGACTCATGACGTAGGGATCTACAAGAAGGCGCAGACCGACGTGTTCGCGCGCAACCCGATCGCACGCACGATGGGCGAAGGGCTGCTGCCCGCGCTGCAGCTGTGGGCGTACGTGCAGTCGGTGCCGGAGGCCGATCGCGCGATCGTCGCGCTCGGCAAGCGCGACGCGGCGTTCGACGCGGGGCTGCCGGAGCCGGCGCGCCACTTCCGCCCGGGCCGCGACACGGCACCGCGCGACGTCGCCGCCGCCGAAGGCTGGGCCGTCACCGGGATGATGGACCAGCACGCGTACCTGCAGATTCCGCCGGGTGCGGACGTGAAGGTCGGCGACATGGTCGCGTTCGACATCTCGCACCCGTGCCTGACGTTCGACAAGTGGCGCCAGGTGCTCGTGCTCGATCCGCAGTTCAGCGTGACGGAAGTCGTCGAAACCTTCTTCTGACGCACCGCGCGCGCACCGCCCCGCCGCTCGCGCGGGGCGGCCGTCACGCGCGCTTCAAGCGGCCGGAGTACACTGCGCTTTCGTCCTCGGGGCCCCAGGCGGGCGTTGCATTCGCCTGTCGCGCGGGCCCTCAACGCAGCTCCACTGGAGAAAGCCATGGCCGCGAAGAAGATCCTGTTCCTGACCGGCGATTTCGCCGAAGACTACGAAACGATGGTGCCGTTCCAGGCGCTGCAGGCCGTCGGCCACCACGTCGATGCAGTCTGCCCGGGCAAGCGCGCGGGCGACAAGATCAAGACCGCGATCCACGATTTCGAGGGCGACCAGACCTACACCGAGAAGCCCGGCCACCAGTTCACGCTGAACGCGGCGTTCGACGACGTCGACGCATCGCGCTACGACGCGCTCGCGATCGCGGGCGGCCGTGCTCCCGAATACCTGCGACTCGATCCGAAAGTGATCTCGCTCGTGCGCGAGTTCGCCGAAGCCGGCAAGCCGATCGCCGCGATCTGCCACGCGGCGCAACTGCTCGCGGCGGCCGACGTGATCCGCGGCAAGCGCATCTCGGCCTACCCGGCGTGCGCGCCCGAGGTGAAGCTCGCGGGCGGCGAATACGCGGACATCCCGGTCGACGCGGCCGTGACCGACGCACCGTTCGTCACCGCGCCCGCCTGGCCTGCGCATCCGGCCTGGCTCGCACAGTTCCTCGTGCTGCTGGGCACGCGCATCGAGCTTTGAACCTGAAGGGAATTGAGATGAGATGAAGGGCCGGGCCGGCGGCGTATGCGCGCCGCCCTGCCCCGCGCTTCAGCGCGCGGCCGGCGTCGAGCCGACGTCCGCGATCCGCGACTCCAGCATCGCCAGCGCGCCCGACAGCGCATTCAGCACGTCGTCCGGCAATTGCGCCATCGTCTGCTCGAGAAACGCCTTGCGGCGCGGCAGGCACGCGTCGAACGCGGCGCGGCCTTCGTCCGTCAGCGTCACGTTGGTCACGCGATTGTCGCGTGCGTCGGATTCGCGCTGGATCCAGCCGAGCGCGTCGAGCGACTTCAACTGGCGCGTAAGCGCGCCCGGATCGACGCGCAGCACTTCGACGAGCTTCTTCTGCGACGAATGCCCGCCCATCGTGTGCAACGCGACCATGATGCGCCAGCGCGGCATCGGCTGCCCGACCTGCGCCTCGAACGCGGTCATGAACGCGCGATACGTGCGTCCGAATTGCTGCAAGATCGCGACGCGGTCCTGTTCTTCCATGCGCTCAGTTCTACTCGTTCAATCGTTCAGTCGGCCGCGACATGCGGTTCGATCTTGCGCCGCAGCGCGATGGGCGGCACGCGGCGGCATTGCCACACCGACACGACGGCGACGACGGCCGCCATCGCGACGCCCAGGTGAATCGCGCTGACGAGCGATTCGCGGGCCGCTTCCAGCAGCAGCGCGCCATTATGCCCGGCACGCGTCAGCTCCGCGACCAGGCCGCCCTGCGCCGCGCGATCGATCAGGATCTGCGGATCGGCGAGCTGCGCATGCCACTGCATCGCGTGGTCGGCCGACAGCGCATTGCGCACGCCGCCCGAATACATCTGGTTGACGAGCGTGCCGGTCAGCGCGGTGCCGATCATCCCGCCGACCATCCGCAGCGACTGCAGCAGCGCGGTCGCGATGCCGAGGTGCTCGCGGCCGGCCGTCTGCTGCGCGAAGACGGTGAGGTTCGGCAGCACGAAGCCGAGCCCGATGCCGCCCGCGACCATCAGCGCCATCAGCACCCACTTCGGCGTCGTGTGGGTCGACACGACGATGCCCGCGCAGGTGATCGCGAACAGCACGAAGCCGACGTGCAGCATCGCGTTCGGATTGCGGATGCGCGTGACGACCCGGCCGTTCATGATGCTGCCGATCGTGATGAACACGACGAGCGGCGTGATCACGAGCCCCGCCTCCTTCGGCGACATCCCGAACCCGCCCTGGAACAGCAGCGGCGCGTAGAACAGCAGCGAGAACATCGAGAAGCCGGCGAGGATCGCCAGCACGAAGAGCGCCGACAGCGCGCGGTTGCCGAACATGTCGAACGGCAAAATCGGCTGCGCGCAGCGCCGCTCCCAGTGCCACAGGCCGAAGCCGGCCGCGACCGCGACGACGAGCAGCAGCGACGCCCAGCTCGCGACGCCGTACTTCGGCAGCCATTCGACGAACAGTTGCAGCGCGCCGAGCGACAGCGCGATCAGCAGCGCGCCCGGCCAGTCGAGCCGCATCTTGCGATCGTGCTCGACCTGGCGCAGGTGCGGCAGGTAGCGCCACACGAACAGCAGCGACAGCAGGCCGACCGGCAGGTTCACGTAGAACACCGACCGCCAGCCGAACGACTGGGTCAGCACGCCGCCGAGCGACGGCCCGACTGCGTTCGCGATGCCGAACGCGGAGCTCATCAGCACCTGCCAGCGCAGCCGCACGACGGAATCGGGGAACAGGTCGGGAATGCACGCGAACGCGGTGCCGACCAGCATCCCGCCGCCGATCCCCTGCAGCCCGCGCGCGAGCACGAGCATCAGCATGTCGTTCGCCATCCCGCACAGCACGGACGCGCCGGTGAACACGACGATCGACACGATGACGAACGGCTTGCGGCCGTAATAATCGCCGAGCCGGCCGAAGATCGGCACCGTGATCACGGAACTGAGCAGGTACGAGGTCGCGACCCACGCGTACAGGTCGAACCCGCGGAGCTCGGCGACGATGGTCGGCAGTGCGGTGCCGACGACGGTCTGGTCGAGCGCGACGAGCATGGTGACAAATGAGATCCCGATCATCGCCAGCAGCGATTCGCGGAACGGCAGGACTTGCCCACTCGAATGATGGGCGGCAGTATGGACGGCCATTTTTTGTTGGCGCAACTTTTGACGAGTCAAACAATCTCAAAATTCTAGCACGCCGGAGTAATCTAGGCTGGCGACGGTCAAACTCACTCAGACCGCCAAGGAGAATGATGGAACCGATTTCAATTACCCCCGCGACCACGCTGTCGCAGGAGGATCGGGACGCGCTGTGGCGCGCGAAGCAGGTGCTGGAAAGCCCGTCGCTGACGATGAAGCTGACGGGCATGCTGGGCGCGCCGGTGGAGAAAATGATCGCCCGGCTGCCGGATTTCGCGACCGGCAAGATCAACGATGCGACGCAGCTCGCGCTGCGCAAGTGCCTGAACATCGCGCTGCGCACGCTCGGCAAGCCGCCCGCGCCGGACGCCGAGCCCGACAAGCCGAGCAACCTGCTGCACAAGCTCGCGGTCGCGACGACCGGCGCGGCGGGCGGGGCGTTCGGCTTTCTCGCGCTGCCGGTCGAGCTGCCGGTCACGACCACGCTGATCTTCCGCTCGGTGTGCGACATCGCGCGCAGCGAGGGCGAAGACCTGAGCTCGGTCGATACGCAGCTGCAATGCCTGGCCGTGCTCGGCATGGGCGGCAACCCGGACAAGCAGGAAGAGGACGCCGATCTCGGCTATTTCGTGCTGCGTGGCGCACTCGCGCAGGCGATCTCGAAGGCCTCGTCCGACATCACGACGAAGGGCATCGCCGCGCACAGCTCGGCGGCCGTGTTCAAGCTCGTGCAGACGGTGGCGTCGCGCTTCTCGGTGCAGGTGACCGAGCAGATGGCCGCGAAGTCGATTCCGGCGATCGGCGCCGTGCTCGGCGCGACCGTCAATACGCTGTTCATCGACCATTTCCAGCAGATGGCGCACGGCCACTTCACCGTCCGCCGGCTCGAGCGCAAGTACGGCTCGGTGGCCGTCAAGGCCGCCTATCAGGCAATCGACGCCTCGCCGGCACGCTGAACCGCACGCTCGACCGCGACGCGGCGCAGGAACGCGGCCGCGCGGTCGAGCGCGTCGCGCGCTTCCGGCACCATCGGCGTGTACAGCTGCCACACGTGCGGCATGTCCGGCCACACCTCGATCTCCACCGCCACGCCGGCCGCCTTCGCCTTCTCGGCGACGCGGCGCGAATCGTCGAGCAGCACCTCGGTGCTGCCGACCTGGATATACAGCGGCGGCAGGCCCGTGAAATCCGCGTAGAGCGGCGACGCGTACGGATTCGTCCCCGGCTCATCGCCCAGGTACAGCTTCGCGGCCTTCGACAACGCCGCACCCGCGAACATCGGATCGGCGCCATCGTTCGTGCGCAGCGTGGCGCCGGTGGCGGCCAGGTCGGTCCACGGCGAGAACAGGATCGCGCCGGCCGGCAGCGGCTCGCCGCGGTCGCGCAGCGCGACGAGCGTCGCGAGCGCGAGGCCGCCGCCCGCCGAATCGCCGCCGAGCACGATCGACTCGGGCGGGATGCCGAGCGCCAGCAGTTGCCGGTACGCGGCCAGTGCGTCGTCGAGCGCGGCCGGGAAGCGGTTTTCCGGCGCCAGCCGGTAGTCGAGCGAGAACGAGCGCACGCCCGCACGCTTCGTCAGGCCGAACACGAGCGGCCGGTGGGTCTTCGTCGAACAGAAGTAATAGCCGCCGCCGTGGATGTACAGCAGCGTGCGGCCGGACCCGCGGCCTGCAACCGAGTCGGTGCGTTCGAGCCATTCGCCGCGCAGCGGCGCGTCACCCGGGCCATAGCACTGGCGCAACCGGTAGCCCGATGGCGCACGGCGCGGCACGTACATCCGCAGGTCGGTAAAGCGCCGTGCGCGGGCAGGATCGAGCACCTCGCGCGTAGTCTCGGGACGGAACTGCCAGCGCAGCAGCCAGCAGGCGAACTTGCTTTGCCAACTCATCGGACGCACTCCGTAATCGCAGTGTGACGATGGTACGTGCGATCGCTCCCGCACCACTCGACAGGTGCCTCTATTTGACATCCTCCCGCGCCTGAAGGCTCGGGATTCCTACCGCGTTTGAAACGATGATGCTTGTCTCAGGCCGCCTCGGCGGGTTCCTGCTTCACGGAGCGGCCCGACTGCACCGGCTCTCCACCGGCTGCAACGCGGTGCCCCCGCGCCAGTATGTCGATCGCACCGACCGCATCGGCATGGCCCTCACGACCGCACGCGACACAGCGGAATGCCGCCTGCGTCTGCCGGTTTCGGTGCTCACGAATCAAACGCCGGCACTCAGTTCGCCGGCATCACCTGGCCGCGGATCTCGCCGGCCGGGTGGTCCTTCGTATGGACGTTGAAATACCACTTGCCGCCCATCAGGTCGGTGACCTGCGCGTCGGTGAGTTCCTTCGAACCCTTGATCGGGCTCGCCAGCTCGTCCTTCGGAATCGGCACCTGCACGCCCGCGTTCTGGCCGACCGGTGCGGGCCCGTGGAAGTGCGCGGCGGTGGCCGGCCCCGTGAGGTGTTCGTAAGTGACCTTCCACTGCAGCATGTGCGTGGCCGTGTCGTAGGTGGCCTCGACGTCGCCCGAGCCCTTGGTCGCCGTCGGCGGCACTTCGCTCGACGGCTGGAGATTGGCGGACAGGCGCACCGTTTCGGCGGCGGCGCTGCCGGCGGCCAGCACGCCCGCGAGTAACGCAACCTGGAGCAAACGCAGCTTGAGCATGGACTCTCCTTGTACGACGTGGTACGCCGCCCGAGCGGGGGCGTCAGACAAGATGGTAGTCGATCGCCGCTGATCCGGGCATCCACCGAACGGCCATGCTGCGAATCGCCGCAGCGCGCACGGCCGGCCATCTCGTGCGGCGCACGACGCGTCAGTCTGCGTCAACCTGGAATGGACCTTTGCAGCCAGATGACTGAATCGGCGCGCGGCCTTTCGCTACACTTCGTCTCACAGTTGCTTGTTTCCTTCGTCCGAAGGAGTCTGCGAGTATTCACGCGGCCGCCCGGCCGCGTTTTTTTTGCGCGCGCCGCCGGATCGATCCGGCTCACACCGTATCAAGCACGACGAAGCGATCTCGCCGCTTCGCGTCACGCGCGATAGCCGGGATCGATGCGATCGACGAGACGCTGCAGCGCATCGAACGCGTCCTGCCCCGCGCCATGCTTCGGATCGAAATTCAGCGAATCGCGCACGCACCCTTCGAGCACGGGCGGCGCGATCGACAGCGCATCGCCGATCGCATGCGTGGCGACCTGCACCTCGCACGCGCGATTGAGCAGCCACATCAGCGAGAACGTCTGCGCGAGCGTCGCGCCGATCGTCACGGGCCCATGATTGCGCAACAGCAGCACGGGCCGGCCGCCGGCGCTCTCGACGATGCGCCGCCCCTCTTCGAGATGCACGGTGATGCCCTCGAAGTCGTGATACGCGACCTTCCCGTACAGCTGCGCCGAATAGAAATTCGAGAACGACAGCCCGTCGCGCGAACAGCACACGGCCATCGTCGGCGTCGTGTGCACGTGCATCACGCAGTGCGCGTCGGGCAGCGCCGCATGGATCGCGCTGTGGAACGTGAAGCCGGCCGGGTTGATCGGCCAGTCGGAGTGACCGATCACGTTGCCGTCGATGTCGATCTTCACGAGGTTCGACGCGCACACCTCGCGGTAATGGAGCCCGAACGGGTTGATCAGGAAATGTCCGTCCTCGCCCGGCACGCGCAGCGAGATATGGTTGTAGATCAGCTCGGTCCAGCCGAGATGGTCGAAGATGCGGTAGGCCGCCGCGAGCTGCACGCGCGCCTGCCATTCGGCTTCGGAGAAACGCGCGGGACGCGTGAACGGCTGGTTCGGGACACGTTGCATGGGGGAGGCTCCGGTTGCGGGCGCATGGCGCGGCGGTACGGCCGTGCGCCCTGTCTCCTGGCGCCGCGCAGGATCAAATCGCGGCCCGGTTCGTCTGGCCGCCCTGCCCCTTGAATGCGGCTGCCGGCGGCACCTTCACGATGCAACGATAGTTGCTCACACAACCATATCACCTTTCCCCGCGCACCGGTATCGCGGGTTTTGCCGGAGCGCCCTGCCCGCGTCTGCCCCTTTTACAGCTGGTCGTCGACCGGCAGCAGCATGAACATGCCGGTCATCAGGTTGCGCAGCAGCCCCGCATGCGGGTCGACGTGGTACGTGCTCGGCACGCCGTTGTCGACGCCGGTCCATTCCAGTTCGGGCGTGCCGCCGCCCGGCGGCGTCACGAGGCTCACGCGGTAGCTGTCGTCGGGCTGCGTCACGCGCGCGAAGATCGTCGCGACCTGCTGCGCGAGCGCCGGGCTGTGGATCACCAGCGCCAGCTCGGTATTCAGGTTCGCCGAGCGCGGATCGAGGTTCATCGAGCCGATCACGAGGATCTTCCGGTCGATCACGTACGCCTTCGCGTGCAGGCTCGCGCGCGAACGCGAACCGAACAGCCGCGCCCGCCGCCGGCCCGGCTCCGCCTTGAACTCGTACAGCTCGACGCCGTGCTGCAGCAGCGGCACGCGGTACGGCCCGTAGCCGGCCTGCACGGCCACCGCATCGGTCGCGGCGAGCGAATTGGTCAGGATCGCGACCCGCACGCCGCGCGCGGTCGTCTCGCCGAGGATCTTCACGCCCGCGTCGTGCGGCACGAAGTACGGCGAGAACGCGAGGAACTCCTGCTGCGCGTGGCGCGTCAGCTCGACGAGCCGCTGCATCGGCGGGCTCACGTAGCCGGTCGGCTGCGCGACCTTGTCCGGCGCGTCGACCTCGAATTCGGCCGACGCCCACACGAGCCCGAGCTCGTCGCGTGCAATCTGCTGCGCGAGCGGCGTCGCGTTCAGCGGCTTCGCGTTGTACGGCTCGGCGTTCTTGCGCCAGTGGGCGCGCAGCTCGTCGCGCATCGCGTCGAGGTCCTTCGCGTCGAACGACTGGTGGTTCAGCTCGCGCAGCGGATAGCTGCTGCCACTCGCCCAGTAGGTGTCGAAGCTTCCGGAGACGTCGTTCGTCACGGGGCCCGCGGCGAGCACGTCGAGATCGCGGAACTGCAGCGTCGGGCTCGCGCTGAAGTATTCGTCGCCGAGATTGCGCCCGCCGACGATCGCGATCTGGTTGTCCGCGATCATCGCCTTGTTGTGCATCCGGCGCGTGAAGCTGTCGATCCGCGTGAAGAAGTTGGTCGTGCGCTCGACCATCCCCTGCTGCGACGCGCCGAACGGGTTGAACACGCGGATCTCGATGTTCGGGTGCGTGTTCAGCGCGGCCATCACGCGATCGATGTCGCGGAAGTTCAGATCGTCGACCAGCATCCGCACGCGCACGCCGCGATCGGCCGCGTACAGCGCCGCGCCGAGCAGCAGCTTGCCGGTCGTATCCTCGGTCGCGATGTAGTACTGCATGTCGAGCGTCTTCGTCGCCGCCCGCGCGAGTGCGATGCGCATCTGCAGCGCCGACGCGCCGTCGGCCAGCAGCCGGAAGCCCGACTGGCCCGGATGCGCGGCTTCGGGTGCGGCGAGCGCGTCGCGCAGCGGCGTCGCGGTGTCGGGCGACAGCGCACGGGACACGGGGCGATCGAGCGCGGTGGCGGGCGGATGGGTCGCACAGGCCGCGACGAGCGACAGCAGTGCGCAGGCGGCGAGCGCGCGGGCCGGGCGGCACGCGGCACGCCACGACCGGGCGGCCGGCGCGTGCCGGATGAAAGACATGAGCACGGGGCTTCCTCGACAGGCGGATCAACGGGTCCGCATTCGCCGCGGCGCGCGGCTGACGGGCGTTCCGGCCGATTCTAGTGGGCGGCCGACGACACGGTCAATCGCGCGGCGGCGGCCGGACAGGCTTGCGGCCGCCGCGTGGCGTCGCGCCACCGGGGCAACCGGTCGCGCGTTCGCCGCGGCCGTCACGCGCCGCCCCGCACGGTTCGCCCGCGCCCGCCCGGCGGCCTGCACCGCGAAGCGGTCCAACCAATCTCAGCGCGTATCGCCGCTTTGTTCGAAGTGGCTGCGCACGTAGTCGATATGCGTCTGCATTGCGGTGCGCGCCTCCTCGGGCCGCTGCGCGCAGATCGCGTCGCACACGACGCGGTGCTGCCGCAGCAGCAGATCCGACGCATATTCGTCCTGCTCGGTCATTCCCGACACGTTGATCGAGATGTGTTCGCGCAGCATCCCGAGCACGCTCGTATGCAGGTGCAGGAACATCGTGTTGTGCGACGCGAGCGCGATCGCCTCGTGCAGCTTCGAATCGGTCGCGGCCTCCACGGCCCGGTCGTTGTGCGCGTGCGCGGTTTCGAGCTCGCGCAGCAGCGCACGGATCCGGCGCCGGTCGTTCGCGTCGGCGCGCAGCGCGGCGAAATATGCGGTCGCGCCTTCGAGCACGCGGCGGAATTCGAGGATGTCGTCGCGCAGCGCGGGGTGATCGGCGACCAGCTGGCCCCACGGCGATGCGATGCCGGCCCGCAACTGGTCCGTCACGTAGACGCCCGCGCCGCGCCGGCTCTGCAGCAGCCCGCGCGCGACGAGCCGCTGGGTCGCCTCGCGCACCGTATTGCGCGCCACCCCGTACTGCTGCGCGAGCACGCGCTCGGCCGGCAGGCGTGCGCCGGCCGGCCAGGTGCCGTCGAGCAGCGCCGTCTCGATCTTGCGCATCACCACTTCGGTCCGGCCCCGTGCCGTCATCGCTGCCATCGTCGTGTCTCCCTGCGGAATGCCTGTCACGCCGATTGGCCCAACCAATTTGAGCTACGGCGCCGTCGCGGGAATTATGCAGCGAAATCGTCGTCCCGCATCCGCATGCCGGGCCGTCGCCTCTGGAGCGAGACATGAACGAAAGGCAGTACCCCGCCGCCGCCCCCGCGCACGTCTATCTGTTCGCGACCTGTCTGGTCGACCTGTTCGTCCCCGAAGCCGGGCTCGACGCGGTCCGCCTGCTGGAACGCGAAGGCCTGACCGTCCACTATCCGCGCGGCCAGAGCTGCTGCGGGCAGCCGGCCTACAGCAGCGGCAATCCCGACGAAGCGCGCCGCGTCGCGGCCGCGCAGCTCGACCTGTTCGCCGAACCGTGGCCCGTGATCGTGCCGTCCGGCTCGTGCGGCGGGATGATCCGGCACCATTGGCCGGCGCTGTTCGCCGACGATCCCGTCCACGGCCCCAAGGCCCGCGCGATCGCGGAACGGACCTACGAACTCGCCGAATTCCTCGTCCATGTGCTCGACGTGCGGCTCGATGCCCTCGCCGCGCCGGCCGGCGACGACGAGCGCGTGGTGCTGCATACGTCGTGCGCAGCCCGCCGCGAGATGGGCACACGCGTGCACGGCGTCGCGCTCGTCGACGCGCTGCCGGGCGTGACGCGCATCGAACACGAACGCGAATCCGAATGCTGCGGCTTCGGCGGCACGTTCTCGCTGAAGCATCCCGACATCTCCGGCGCGATGGTGCGCGACAAGGTCGCGTCGGCCTGCGCGACGGGCTGCGACCGGCTCGTGTCCGCCGACTGCGGCTGCCTGCTGAACATCGGCCACGCGGCCGACCAGTCCGGCGCGCCGCTGCCGGTCGAGCACCTCGCCAGTTTCCTGTGGCGCCGCACGGCCGGCGCCGCGTCGCTGCGCGGAGACAAGCGATGAGCGCGCGCGACGCAATCCTCAAGCGGCTGCGCGCCGCCGCCCCGGGTGTCGCCGCCGAGGCCGCCCCCGCGCTCGACGCGCGCATCGACACGCACTACGACACGTGCCGCGCACAGACCGAGACTGCTCTCGATCCGCACACACTGGCCCACACGATGCAGGCCGCGCTCGCCGCGTCGCACGCGGACGTCTGGTGTGCAACCGGCGACGAATGGCCCGAGCAACTCGCGGCGCGCCTCGCGGAAGCCGGCGTACACCGCCTGCTGCTCGATCCGGCCCGCGCCGAATCCGCGGCGCTCGCCCGCGCGCTGCCCGACACGGTCGCGCCCGTGCCGTTCGACCGGCCGATCGACGCGTGGAAAACCGAACTGTTCGACACGATCGATGCGGGCTTCACCGTGGCGCGCTCGGGCATCGCGGCCACCGGCACCGTCGTGCTCGCGCCCGACGCCGGCACGCCGCGCACGGTGTCGCTGGTGCCGCCGCTGCATGTCGCGCTCGTCCACGCGAGCACGCTGCATCCCGACCTGCACGCGGCCGTCCACGCGGAGCGCTGGCACGCCGGCATGCCGACCAACCTCGTGCTGGTGTCGGGCCCGTCGAAGACGTCCGACATCCAGCAGACGCTGGCCTATGGCGCGCACGGCCCGCGCCGCCTGTGGGTCGTGATCGTCACCGATTCTGCCGCTCCGCCCGCCGCCACCGCCCGCGAGGACCTCCCGCAATGAGCGACCACACGCTGCAATTCGTCGCCCCCGGCGACTTCAAGGCCCGCGCGCGCGCCGCGCTCGACGACCCCGCGCTGCGCAAGAGCTTCCGCGGCGCGATGGACTTCCTCCAAGGCAAGCGCGCGACCCAGTTCCCCGACGACGCCGAGCTGCAGCAGTTGCGCGACCTCGGCGAAGCGGTGCGGCAGCATGCGCTCGCGCAGCTGCCCGCGCTGCTCGAACGGCTGGAGACGAAGCTCACCGAAGCCGGCGTGCACGTGCACTGGGCCGAGACGGCCGCCGACGCGAACGCGATCGTGCTCGGCATCGCGCAGGCGAAGAAGGCGCGCCGCGTGATCAAGGGCAAGTCGATGGCGAGCGAGGAAATCGAGCTGAACCATTACCTCGCGGAGCACGGCGTCGACTGCATCGAATCCGACATGGGCGAATTCATCGTGCAGCTCGCGGGCGAGAAGCCGTCGCATATCGTGATGCCGGCGATCCACAAGACGCGCGGCGACATCGCCGAGCTGTTCGAGGCACACATCCCCGGCACGCGCTACACGGAGGACGTCGACGAGTTGATCCAGACCGGCCGGCGCGCGCTGCGCCGCGCGTTCGCCGATGCGGACATCGGTCTGTCGGGCGTGAACTTCGCGGCGGCCGACACGGGCACGCTATGGCTCGTCGAAAACGAAGGCAACGGCCGCCTGTCGACGACGGTACCCGACACGCACGTCGCGATCATGGGGATCGAGAAGGTCGTCGAGAAGCTCGAGCACATCGTGCCGCTGTCGAGCCTGCTCACGCGCTCGGCCACCGGCCAGGCGATCACGACCTACTTCAACCTGATCTCGGGCCCACGCCGCGACGGCGAACGCGACGGCCCGCGCGAGCTGCATCTCGTGCTGCTCGACAACGGCCGCACGCAGGCCTACGCGGACGAGCAGCTGCGCGCGACGCTGCAGTGCATCCGCTGCGGCGCGTGCATGAACCACTGCCCCGTCTACACGCGCATCGGCGGCCACGCATACGGGACGACCTATCCCGGCCCGATCGGCAAGATCATCTCGCCGCACCTGCTCGGCCTCGACGCAACGGCCGACCTGCCGACCGCGTCGACGCTGTGCGGCGCATGCGGCGAAGTGTGCCCGGTGCGGATCCCGATCCCGCAACTGCTCGTGCGGCTGCGTACCGAGGCCAACCGCAAGCCCGACGAACCCGTCGCGCATCCGCTGCGCGGCCAGGGCGCGAACTACAACCGCGCGGAAGACCTCGTGTGGCGCTTCTGGTCGGGCGCGTTCGCGCATCCGCGCGCGTACCGCGCGTTCCGCTGGACCGCGACACGCCTGCGCGCGCTGACACCCGCGAAACAGATGGGCTGGACGCAGCACCGCACGCCGCTCGAACCGGCACCGCGCAGCCTGTCCGACCTGCTGCGCGCACGCGGCCAGCCCGAATAGCACCCCGCTTTACCCGCCCGTACCCATAGAGATACAGATACAAATGGAGGAGACACCCATGCAGGTTTGGCACCAGATCTATACGCCGCTCGGCAGCCTCGGGCTGTCGGCGTTCGTCGCCGCAATCCCGATCATCTTCTTTTTCGTCGCGCTGGCCGCGCTGCGGCTCAAGGGCCACATCGCCGCGGCGATCACGCTGCTGCTGTCGCTCAGCGTCGCGATCCTCGCGTACGGCATGCCCGTGCCGCAGGCGCTCGCGGCGGCCGGCTTCGGCTTCGCGTACGGCCTGTGGCCGATCGCGTGGATCATCGTCGCGGCCGTGTTCCTGTACAAGATCGTCGTGAAGACCGGCCAGTTCGACATCATTCGCGCATCCGTGCTGTCGATCACCGACGACCAGCGCCTGCAGATGCTGCTGATCGGCTTCTCGTTCGGCGCATTCCTCGAAGGCGCGGCCGGTTTCGGTGCGCCCGTCGCGATCACGGCCGCGCTGCTCGTCGGCCTCGGCTTCAAGCCGCTGCACGCGGCAGGACTGTGTCTCATTGCAAACACTGCGCCGGTCGCGTTCGGCGCGATGGGCATCCCGATCATCGTCGCCGGGCAGGTGACGGGTATCGATCCGCTCCATATCGGCGCAATGGCCGGCCGCCAGTTGCCGCTGCTGTCGCTTGCGGTGCCGTTCTGGCTCGTGTTCATGATGGACGGGCTGCGCGGCGTGCGGCAGACGTGGCCGGCCGCGCTCGTCGCGGGCGGCAGCTTCGCGATCACGCAGTACTTCACGTCGAACCACATCGGGCCCGAGCTGCCGGACATCACGTCGTCGCTCGTCAGCCTCGTCGCGCTCGCCGCGTTCCTCAAGGTCTGGCAGCCGCGCACCGCGAAGCAGCCGGCCGGCGGCCTGGTCGCGTCGGGTGGCGGCGCCGCGCTCGCGGGCTTCGGCGGCGCGGGCGTGCGCAACGGCTCCGGCACGAGCCGGCAGGCGTCGCCGTACACGCTCGCGCAGACCGTGCGCGCGTGGTCGCCGTTCCTGATCCTGACGGCCGTCGTCACCGTATGGAGCATCGCGCCGTTCAAGGCGCTGTTCGCCGCGCACGGCGCGCTCGCGTCGACCGTGTTGAAGTTCCATGTCGCAGGGCTCGACCAGCTCGTCGTGAAGACCGCGCCGATCGCCGCGACGCCGAAGGCGCTCGAGGCGGTGCTGAAGATCGATCTCGTGTCGGCGGTGGGCAGCGCGATCCTCGTGACCGCGCTGATCTCGATGGCGCTGCTGCGGATGAAGCCGCGCGACGCGCTCGTCACGTTCGGCGAGACGCTGAAGGAGCTGACGCGCCCGATCCTGTCGATCGGCCTCGTGCTCGCGTTCGCGTTCGTCGCGAACTATTCGGGGATGTCGTCGACGCTCGCACTGATGCTGACCGCGACCGGCGCCGCGTTCCCGTTCTTCTCGCCGTTCCTCGGCTGGCTCGGCGTGTTCCTGACGGGCTCGGACACGTCGTCGAATGCGCTGTTCTGCTCGCTGCAGCAGGCCACGGCCCATCAGCTCGGCGTACCCGAGACGCTCGCGGTGGCCGCGAACACGACGGGCGGCGTGACCGCGAAGATGATCTCGCCGCAGTCGATCGCGGTCGCCTGCGCGGCGACGGGCCTCGTCGGCAAGGAGTCGGAGCTGTTCCGCTTCACGGTGCGGCACAGCCTGCTGTTCGCGGTGATCGTCGGGTTGATCACGCTCACGCAGGCGTACCTGCTGCCGGGCATGGTGCCGTAAGCGGCGCACGCCCCAAAACAAAACCCCACGCCGGGAAAAGCGTGGGGTTTTTCATTTCGCCGCTGGATCGCCCGCTTCGGCAGGCGACCCGTTATGCGATCAGCTGCCCTTCGCGATGCGATCCTCGATGTGCTGCGCGCGGCTCGCCGACGACGGGTGCGAATCCATCATCGAGCTCTTGCCGCCGTCCAGCTTCGCGAGCTTCTGGAACGACGTGACCAGACCCTTCTGGTTCATGCCCTTCTGCTTGAGCAGGTCGAACGAGTAGTCGTCGGCCGCGCTTTCCTGCGACTGCGAGAACTGCGCGTTGATGAACTTCTCGGTGATGTCGCCGAGCTGCGAGCTCGTCAGTGCCGCCACGCCCGGCGAAGCCGCGCCGGCCGCGGTGCGCGCCGCGCTGACCGCGTAGGCCGTCTGCATCGCCTTCTTCGAGTGGCCGAGGGCGACGTGGCCCATTTCATGGCCGATCACGCCACGCAGCTCGTCGTCGGTCATCAGGTCCATCAGGCCGCTGTACACGCGCACGCAGCCGTTGCCCATCGCCCACGCGTTGATGTCCTTGGTCATGTAGACCTTGTAGTTGATCTTCTGGTTGTTCAGCGTCATGTTGCCGAAGCCCTTCATCACATTCGTCAGGCGCTTCGAGTACGCGCTGTTCGCCGGCGCGACCTTCGATTCGGCATCGCTCGCCTTGCACGAGTCGTTCGACAGTGCGGCGATGTCGGCATCCGACAGCGTCGCTGCCTTGTACAGGCTCGTCCCCGCCGACGTCAGGCTGTTCGCGTCAAGGTTCTGAATCCCGCCACACGCGCTCAACAGAAACGCCACGCCACACGCTGCCACCGCTTTCTTGAGTTGCATCCCGGATCCCTCGATAGTTGTATTTGGGAGCGGCGATTTTGCATAATCCGGCAGAAAATTACCAGATGTTTACATCCGATGACACGTTCATTACTTATCGGACTGGAACGAAGCGGCGTTCCGGCGCGGAATTGACAACGAAAAACGGTGCAATCGCCGCACCCGGGCGACGATCGGCAGGGAAACCGGGGCTGTTCAGGCCGTCTGGTCGCGACGACGCATCAGCCGCCGCGCCACCAGCATCGGCAGCCGCACCGCGAAGCCGGTGAACAGGCGCAGGTGCATCCACGCGAGCAGCGCGTTGTCGCGGCCGTAATGGAAATGCGAGACGCCGCCCTCGTGCCGGCCGAAATAGCGCACCGGCGCGTCGATGCGAATCGGCCGCACGCCGGCCCAGCACAGCCGCACGGCCGCCTCGGGATCGAAGTCGAAGCCGCGCATCCACGGCTGGCGGCGCATGATCGCGGCAAGCGGCGCGACCGGATACACGCGAAACCCGTACAGCGAATCGCCGATCCCGGCCCACAGCGTCTCGAGGTCGGCCCATGCGTTCGACAGCCGGCGCCCCTGCACACGCAACTGCGGCGCGCTCGCGTCGAACTTCGGTACGCCCAGCACCATCGCGTCGGGCGCGGCCTGCGACGCGGTCATGAACGCGGGAATCAGGTCGGCCGGATGCTGGCCGTCGGAATCCATCGTCAACACATGCGTGAAACCGCTCGCGGCCGCCGCGTCGAGCCCGGCCAGCACCGCGGCGCCCTTGCCGCGGTTCTCGGGCAGCACGATCACGCGCAGCCCGGGGTCGCGCTCGGCCATGGCCTGCAGCCGTTCGGCGCTGCCGTCGGTGCTGCCGTCGACGACGACCCACACCGGATTCCACTGCGCGCGGGCATTGCGCACGGTCGTGTCGACCTTGGCGCCCGGGTTGTAGCTCGGAATCAGGACGAGATGGGTGGACGAGGCGTGCAGCTTGGACATGGAAACAGCCGATTGCGAAGACAGGGATCCTGACAAAAGTTTATGACTTGCCGGCGACCGTCGGCAGGCTTCGTCGACGTCGCCCGCGTGCGGGGCCGGTTGCTCGATCGTGAGGTTTTCTCGCTTCATGACAGCCACGCCTCCTGATGACCCGCGCTGGCCTCGATCTCGACCAGCAGGTCGTCGCGGCACACGTCCGCATGGACAATCAGCGGCCGCACGCCGGGGCCGGCCGCCTCGCGCAGCACGCGCTCGATCGCGGCCAGCGCCGCGGCATCGCCGGCGTCGCGCACGTAGACGCGATAGCTCAGGTCGGCGAGCGAGAACGGGCCATGCCCCTGGCGCGCGGCCTGCTTGAGCACGGCCGCTAGGTTCGCGACCGTCTCGCGCGTTTGCGCGACGACGTCGCCGTGATGCACGGTGCGGTGCCCGACGATGCTCGCGGTGCCCGACACGAACAACACCGGCGCGGCGTCGCCTGCCGTCCAGGCGGCGGCGCGCGCGAACGTCGGCGCACGCGGGCCGTACTGCGCCGGATAGTGATACGCGCTGACCTGGCGCGGGTTCTCGACCGGATCGGCCGGCGTGCGGCTCGCGAGGAAATGGATCGCGAGCGGCGCGGCTGGCGATGCGTCACCCGCGACCGGCACGACCGAGCCGAGCGCACATGCGGCCGGCACGCCGCCCGTCAGCGCGCGGCGGCACGCGTCGAACGCGTGCTGGCGGCCGATATTGAACTGACGATAGCGCTCGATCCCGAACTGCACCGCGTTGATCGCCGGCACGGTATTCCAGATGCGCAGCGGATGCGGCATGCGGAGGGAATCGAGCACGTCGAACAGCGCACGGTACGCAGCGTGCGTCGCGCGTTCGAGCGGCGTGCTGCCGTCGTGCGTTTCGTGCATTTCGTGCATTTCGTGCGTTTCGTGCGTTTCGTGCGTTTCGTGCGTTTCGTGCGTTTCGTGCGTTTCGTGCGTTTCGTGCGTTTCGTGCGTTTCGTGCGTTTCGTGCGTTTCGTGCGTTTCGCTCGTCTCGTGCACGACGATGCTGCCGAACACGAGGCCCGCCGTTTCGCTGTACCGATAGTGCAGCGCGCCGCGCCGTTCGCTGCGCAGGTCGCGCGCATCGCATTGCCAGATTTCACAGACGGCGTCGTCCGGCGCGATGCCGGCGCCGAGCAACGTCATCGGCACCGGCGCGACCGGCAGGTCGGGTACGACATCGGCCAGCATCCGTGTCGCCGCGTCCGCGTTCGATTCGTCCTGCAGGCCGGCAGCGCCGATGCACACCGCGCCCAATGCGCCAGGCAACGCGCGCTCGAATCCGTCGCCACGACCACGCGCATCGTCCAGCAACGCGGCGAGCCGCGCATGGCTCATCCGGACGAGCCGCAGCGCGCGGTCGCCGTCGTGCGCGAGCGGCGCGCCCGATCGCGATGCGGCCGGCCCGGCCGCCGTCTGCCCGCGCGCAACGGGCGCGGCGGCGGACGACAGGGAACACGGACGCCGTTCGGCGTCGACTGGATGCACGGACACTTCGATTTCCTCACTAGGCGGCGCAAGCCGCGCAACCTCGCGGCTGCGCCGCGTTGCGTTACGTCACGCCGACGCTGCGCGCTTCGTCAGGCCAGCCCGCCGTTGACGGACAGCACCTGCCCCGTCACATAGGCCGCGGCGTCGGACACCAGGTACGCGACCATCGCCGCGACTTCGTCGGGCCGCCCCGCGCGCTGCGCGGGTACGAGCTGTTTGATGCGTTCGGCGGGAAACGCCTGTTCGGCCATCGGCGATTCGATGATGCCGGGCGCCACCGCGTTCACGGTGATGCCGCGCGACGCGAGCTCCAGCGACAGCGACTTCGTCGCGCCGATCAGCCCCGCCTTCGCGGCCGCGTAATTGACCTGCCCGCGATTGCCGGTCACGCCGGCCACCGACGCGATGTTGACAATGCGGCCGCGCCGCGTGCGGATCATCGGCAACAGCAGCGGCTGCGTGACGTTGAAGAAGCCGTTGAGCGTCACGTCGATCACGCTGTGCCACTGCCGGTGCGACATGCCGGCCATCGGCGCGTCGTCGTGAATGCCCGCGTTGTTGACGAGAATCTGCACCGGCGCATCGTCGATGAACGGCTTCAGCGCGGCGAGCGTCGCATCGGCGTCGGTCACGTCGAACGCGATCGCGTGCGCGGTGCCGCCGGCCGCGACGATCTGCTGCGCGATCGCCTCCGCCTGCGCGAGATGGCGGTTCGCATGCACCCACACTTCATGGCCGGCCTGCGCGAGCGCCGTGCAGATCGCCTGCCCGAGTGCGCCGCTGCCGCCCGTCACGAGCGCCCGCATCGAATTGCTCCGTTCATCGCGTTCCACCTCGATCGACGCGGCCGCGTATCGTCTGCCGATTGCTGCCGCGTGCCGTCATCGTCTGCGCATCGCGCCCGTGCGCGACGCCGTCACTTCGTGCGGTGCGCGGCCACGTATGCAGCCAGGGCACCGAGCGTCGCAAAGATCTTCTGGTTGTCCGGATTGTCCGAACGCAGCTCGAAGCCGTATTTCTTCGAGATCAGCAGTGCGATTTCCAGGATGTCGATGGAGTCGAGCCCGAAACCCTCGCCATACAGCGGGGTCTCGGCCGTCACTGTTTCGAGCGGGACGTCTTCGAGATTCAGTTCGCCGATGATCAGCGTGGCGAGCTCTTGTTCCAGTGCGTTCATCATGCGTGCGGGCAGGCGGCCCCTGGCAGCGGAAGGTGCCCGGAAACGGCAATCGCCATGCACGCCCGGCGCGTGCGAATCTCCGTCCCTCCGGCGTCTGCCGGCTTCCCCGCCTGCTTTATTTGGGGATCGTTTGTAAAAGTTACGCGGATTCTAGACGAACGGGTATCGGGCCGTATACCGCCAATGGTTACAGACTGGCGAGCCGGCGCCGCGGCCCGTCTCGGGACCCGAATGCACCAGACGCTTGAGCCGCTTTGGATGGAAATGGACCGACCCCGAGAAACCGTTCGTCCTGCGCCATACAATCGGTTACAAAACCCGTTCGCGCCCGCCCCGAACACGCGGTGCCGCGGCCCTAAAATGAGCGTGCCCGACCACCGGCCCGGACCCGCGTCCCGGCCGCCATTCATATGATGTTTGACGGCCCGACCACGACGTCCGGCCACGATCTTCCCGATGTCGCCAGTCATGCCGCGCCCGACCTTCCGCTCCGTTCCGGTTCGCCCGTCCGTCCGCTGCCGCCCGGCCGCCGGTGACGGGTACCCGCGCCGTGTGCGCGGAGGCCGCCGATGAGCCGGCTGCTGCCCGTCGCGCGCGGCCTCGCCGCAGTCGGCGCCGTCGCGGCCTACCAGGCCGGCGCGCACTACGCGGCCGCGACGCCCGGCGCGCACGGCTTCGGCCTCGCGATGGCGCTCGTACCGCCGCTGCTCCTCGCGCTCGGCGCGGCGCTGCGCTCGCCGCGTCGCATCGGGTTCGTGCCGGCATGGCTGCTTGCCGCCGCCGCGCTGTGGGCCGCGCGCGTGCCGCTCGCCCGGCATTTCGAATGGGGCCTGTATCTGGAACACGCGAGCTTCAACCTCGCGATGGCGCTGCTGTTCGGCCGCACGCTCGCGGCCGGCCAGGTGCCGCTGTGCACGCGCTTCGCGACGATGATCCACGGCGCGATCACGCCGGCCGTCGCACGCTACACGCGGCAGATCACGCTCGCGTGGACGCTGTTCTTCGTCGCGATCGCCGCCGTGTCGACGCTGCTGTTCGCAACCGCGCCGATCGTCACGTGGTCGACGTTCGCGAACTACCTGTCGCTGCCGCTCGTCGCCGTGATGTTCGCCGCCGAGCATGCGTGCCGGCGCTTCGCACTGCCGCACGAACCGCGGCCGCGCATGGTCGATGCGGTGCGCGCGTATCGCGCGACGACGCACGCATCGCAGGCGTCACGATGAATTCACGGCCGGTGCGGCGCCGCCACGCGGCGCGCCGGCTTTCGCTCCCGTTTTGACCGATTTATGCCGACTCACCCGCTGGTTTTCCATTCATCGCCGGACCAGACGATCGCCTGGCGCGACGGCGCGCCCGTCACCGTGCGCGCGTTCGTCGCCGACGTCGCGCGCGTGGCCGCCGCGCTGCCCGCCGGCGGCCACGTGTTCAACGTGTGCCGCGACCGCTACCGCTTCGCGGTCAGCCTGTGCGCCGCGCTCGTTGCCGGCAAGATCAGCCTGCTGCCGTCGACCCACACGCCGGAAATGGTCCGCCAGCTCGCGTCGTTCGCGCCCGACGCGTTCTGCCTGCACGACGCGCCCGACTGCGCGATCGACCTGCCGCGCTTCGCGTACCCCGACGCCGCCCCCGGCGAACTCGCGAGCGATGCGCCGTTCGCCGTCCCGCAGATCGATGCGGCGCGGATCATGGCTTACGTGTTCACGTCCGGCTCGACCGGCGCGCCGGTGCCGCACCGCAAGACCTGGGGTTTCCTGGTCGGCTGCGTGCGCGCGGCGGCCGACCGCCTCGGCCTGCTCGACGGCCGCGCGGCCACGCTGATCGGCACGGTGCCCGCGCAGCACATGTACGGCTTCGAGTCGACGGTGCTGCTCGCGCTGATCGGCGGCCTCGCGTTCAGCAACCGCCAGCCGTTCTACCCGGTCGACATCCGCGACGAACTCGACGCGATCCCGCAGCCGCGCGTGCTCGTCACGTCGCCGATTCACCTGCGTGCGCTGCTGGCGGCCGGCCATGCGCTGCCGCCTGCTGCGCTCGTGCTGTCGGCCACCGCGCCGCTGTCGGAAAAGCTCGCATGCGAAGCCGAGGCCGCGCTCGACGCGCCGCTCGTCGAGATCTACGGCAGCACCGAAACCGGCCAGATCGCCACCCGCCGCACGTCGCAAGGCGCGACGTGGGCGTTGTTCCCGGGCATCCGGCTCGACCCGCGCGACGAACCGGAGAGCGACGACGGCGAGCCGACGATCTGGGTGTCGGGCGGGCACGTCGAAGCCCCCGTGCCGATGGGCGATGCGCTCGAACTGCTCGGCGACGGCCGGTTCCTGCTGCACGGCCGCAAGGCCGACCTCGTCAACATCGCCGGCAAGCGCACGTCGCTCGCGTACCTGAACCATCAGCTCAATGCGATTCCGGACGTGATCGACGGCGTGTTCTTCATGCCCGACGAAGCCGTGCCGGCGCACGCCGACGCGGGCCTCGAACCGGTCACGCGCCTCGTCGCGCTGGTCGTCGCGCCGACGCTCGCGGCCGCCGAGCTGCAGCGCGCGCTGCGCGAGCGGATCGATCCCGCGTTCATGCCGCGCCCGCTCGTGTTCGTCGACGCGCTGCCGCGCAATGAAACGGGCAAGCTGCCGCGCGACGTGCTCGCCGCACTCGTTGCGCAACATGCGCGCGCGGCGGCCGCGCCGACGCCCGTGCGCGACCCGGCCGGCACGCTCGCGCCCGCGCTCGGGTTCACGATCCCCGCCGACCACCCGGCACTGCCCGGCCACTTCCCCGGCCACCCGGTCGTGCCGGGCGTCGTGCTGCTCGATCACGCGATCCATGCGATCGGCACGGCGCTGAACCGCCCGCTGCACACGTGGCGGCTCGGTTCCGCTAAATTCCTGAGCCCGGTCGCCCCCGGCGAACCGCTCGAACTCACGTTCGACCCGGCCGCCAGCGGCGCGATCCGCTTCACGCTGCGCACCGGGGCGCGCGAGGTCGCGAGCGGCGTGCTGGCCGCGCAGGATGGCGCGCAGCCATGAAGCGCACCGCGTGGGCCGAACGCCAGGAGCGCAGCAATGCGGGCTTGCTGCGCGCGATGACGTGGATCTCGCTGCGCTTCGGCCGGCAGCGCGCGCGTATCGTGCTGCATCTGATCGCGACGTATTTCGTGCTGTTCTCGCCGGTCGCGTGCGCGGCGTCGCGCGACTACCTGCGCCGCGTGCTTGGCCGCCCCGCGCGCTGGCGCGACGTGTACCGGCACGTGTTCACGTTCGCGGCAACGATCCACGACCGCATCTACCTGATGAACGGGCGCTTCGACCTGTTCGACATCCGGCTGCACAGCGAGACGCTCGTCGATGACGCGCTCGCGGGCGGACGCGGCGCGTTCCTGATGGGCGCGCATCTCGGCAGCTTCGAGGTCGTGCGCGCGATCGGCCGCACGCACCCGGACCTGCGCGTCGTCGTGACGATGTACGAGAAGAACGCGCGCAAGATCAACGCGACGCTCGCCGCGGTGAATCCCGCCGCGCAGCCGGAAGTGATTCCGCTCGGGCAGGTCGACTCGATGCTGAAGGTGCGCGAGCGCCTCGACGCGAACTGCATGGTCGGCATGCTCGCCGACCGCACGCTGCTCGACGAGTCTGCCGCGTCGCTGCGGCGGCTGCCGCTGCTCGGCGCGCCGGCCGCGTTTCCGCTCGGGCCGCTCTACATGGCCGCGATGTTGAAGCGGCCGGTGATCTTCATGACGGGCCTCTATCGCGACGGCAACCGCTACGATGTGCACTTCGAGACGCTCGCCGACTTCTCCGACGTGCGGCGCGACGCGCGCGCGGCGGCCGTCGACGCGGCACTCGCGCGCTACGTCGCGCTGCTCGACCAGTATTGCCGCGCGGCACCGTACAACTGGTTCAACTATTTCGATTTCTGGCAAGGCGGCGATGCCACGGCTGCGCGCAGCGACGCGGCGCGCGCCGGTGCCGGCCTGTCCGCCACGAGGGATTCCGACGCATGACCGCCGTTCGCCGCTGCCTGCCCACGCCCCCGTCCGTGCTGCATCGTGCCGTCCGCACGCTTGCCGTCGCCGTTGCGGCAACCGCCGCCGCGATCGCGCTGACGGCCACGCCCGCGCAGGCGGCCGACGCGGGGTCGGCGTGGAGCCTCGACCGGCTGATGTCGACGCTTGCGCAGCACAAGTCGGGGCGTGCGACGTTCACCGAGACGAAATACCTGTCGATCGCGACGCAGCCGGTCGAATCGTCCGGCGAGCTCGTGTTCGTCGCGCCCGACCATCTCGAGAAGCACACGCTGAGCCCGAAGCCCGAACACCTCGTCGTCGACGGCGACATGCTCACCGTCGAACGCAACAACCGCAAGTACACGCTCGCGCTCGCGCGCTACCCGGAACTCGGCGCGTTCATCGACAGCATCCGCGCGACGCTCGCCGGCAACCGCTTCGCGCTCGAACAGGTGTACAAGGTTGCGCTCGCCGGGCGCGGCGACGACTGGACACTGACGCTCACGCCGCTCGACTCGCGGATGCTGAAGGTCGTCAGCACGATCACGCTCGACGGCACGCGCGACGTGTTGCGCAGCGTCGCGATCCGGCAGGCCGACGGCGACCGTTCGGTGATGCGCCTGCAACCCGTTCCCGCGAACCCGAACTGATGGACGAACGCACCCGGCCCTCGTCGTCACCGGTCGCGCGCCGCCTGCACACGCTGCGGCAGCGCGCGGTGCTGGTGTGGCTGCTCGCGCTTCTCGCGTGCGGCGTCGCGATCGGGCGCGCCCACTTCACGGCCGACCTGTCCGCCTTCCTGCCGAGCGCGCCGAGCGCCGGGCAGCGCGTGCTCGTCGATCAGTTGCGCGACGGCGTCGTGTCGCGGCTGATCCTCGTCGCGATCGACGGCGGCGATGCCGCCACGCGCGCCGCGCTGTCGCGACGCGTCGCCGGCGCGCTGCGCAACGATCCGCAGTTCGCGGCCGTTCACAACGGCGAAGCCGCGAATGACGCGCGCGACCGTCAGTTCATCTTCGATCACCGCTACCTGCTGAGCCCGGCCGTCACGCCGCAGCGCTTCAGCGCCGCCGGCCTGCATCAGGCGCTCGGCGACAGCCTCGACCTGCTGAGTTCGTCGGCCGGCCTCGTGGCCAAGGCGATGCTGCCGCGCGACCCGACCGGCGAAGTCGCCACGCTCGTCGACCAGCTCGACAGCGCGGCCGAGCCGGCGAGCCGCGACGGCGTGTGGGCGTCGCGCGACGGCACGCGCGCCGTGCTCGTGGTGCAGACGGCCGCCGCCGGTTCCGATACCGACGCGCAGGCCCGCGCGATCGACACGGTGCGCCGCGCGTTCGCCGCCGCGACGCAGGCCGTGCCGAACGCGGCCGCGACCACGCTCGCGATGACGGGCCCCGGCGTGTTCTCGGTCGACACGCGCGACACGATCCGGCACGACGTCGAGCGGCTGTCGACGGCGAGCGTCGTGCTGATCGTCGCGCTGCTGCTGACGCTGTACCGTTCGCCGCGCACGCTCGCGCTCGGCTTGCTGCCGGTGCTGACGGGCGTCGCGGCGGGAATCGCGGCGGTCAGCCTCGCGTTCGGCACGGTCCACGGGCTGACGCTCGGCTTCGGCACGACGCTGATCGGCGAAGCCGTCGACTATTCGATCTACCTGTTCGTGCAATCGGCGCAGGCCGGCGCGCGCGGCGCGGCACGCCCGGCCGACGCGACGCGCGCATGGGTCGCCGCGTACTGGCCGACGATCCGGCTCGGCGTGCTGACCTCCGTGTGCGGGTTCGCGTCGATGCTGTTCTCCGGCTTTCCGGGCCTCGTGCAGCTCGGGCTGTATTCGATCGTCGGGCTGACGGCCGCCGCGCTCGTCACGCGCTTCGTGCTGCCGCACCTGCGCGGCGAACATGTCGCGATCCGCGACGTGTCGCGGGTCGGCGCCGTACTCGCGCGCGCGGCCGACGCCGCACCGCGGCTGCGCTGGCCGCTCGCCGTGCTGGTGATCGCCGCGGTCGCGACGCTCGTGCTGCATCGCGATGGCTTGTGGAGCCGCGAACTCGCCGCGCTGAGCCCCGTGCCGGCGCAAGCGCAGGCACTCGACGCGCGGTTGCGCGCCGATGTCGGCGCACCCGACGTGCGCTACCTCGTCGTGATTGCCGCCTCGACCGAACAGGCCGCGCTCGAAGGCGCCGAAAAAGTGGCCGCGCAATTGCAGCCGCTCGTCGACCGGGGTGCGCTCGCCGGCTTCGAAAGCCCCGCGCGCTACCTGCCGAGCGACGCCGCGCAGCGCGCGCGCCTGGCCAGCCTGCCGGATGCCGATGTGCTCGCCGGGCGGATGCGCGATGCCGTCGCGAACCAGCCGATCGCGGTCAAGCCCGACCTGTTCGCGCCGTTCATCGTCGATGTCGAGGCCGCGCGCCACGCACCGCTGCTTGCGCGCGCGGACTTGCGCGGCACGTCGATGGCGCTCGCCGTCGATGCGCTGCTGACCGAACGTGACGGCCGCTGGAGCGCGATGCTGCCGCTGCGCGCGCCGGACGCCGCGCGCACCGCGCAACCGGCGTCGAGTCTCGATGCCACGCCGATTCGCGCGGCCGTCGCGCGCGCGGGCGTGCCCGATGCGCTGTTCGTCGACATGAAAGCCGAAGCCGATCGCCTGTACGTGAGCTACGTGCACGAGGACATCCGGCTGTCGCTCGCGGGTTTTGCCGCGATCGCCGTGCTGTTGCTGATCGCGCTGCGCTCGCCACGCCGCGTCGTGCGCGCGCTCGCGCCGCTCGTCGCGGCCGTGCTGGTCGTGACGGCCGGCTTCGCGCTCGCCGGCGTGCAACTGACGATCCTGCATCTCGTCGGGATGCTGCTGATCGTCGCGGTCGGCTCGAACTACGCGCTGTTCTTCTGCAAGCGCGACGACGCGCAGCCCGTCACGCCCTACACGCTCGTGTCGCTGCTGATCGCGAACCTCGCGACGGTCGCCGGCTTCGGGCTGCTCGCGCTGTCGCGCGTGCCGCTGCTCGAAACCTTCGGGCTGACCGTCGGCCCGGGCGCGATGCTCGCGCTTGGGTTCGCGGCGATTCTCGCGCCGCGCGCGGCTGAGGTCGCGACCGTCAACCGTCATCGAGGAAGCCGCGCATGAACGCGCCGTCGTCCGTTCCGTCGCGACCGCCCGGCGACACGCGCCGCTGGAAACCGACGCCGCTGATCGCGGGCACGGCCGCGCTGCATGCAGGCGCGGCCGCCGCCGTCGTCGCGCAACCGGCAACGTGGCCGTGGGCCGTCGGCGGCGTGGTCGCGTCGCATCTCGCGCTGACCGCCGCCGGCCTGTGGCCGCGCAGCACGCTGCTCGGGCCGAACTGGACGCGCCTGCCGTCCGGTGCCGGCCGCCGGATCGCCCTGACGATCGACGACGGCCCGGACCCGGACGTCACGCCGCGTGTGCTCGACCTGCTCGACCGTTACGACGCGCGCGCGACGTTCTTCTGCATCGGCGATCTCGCGCGCCGTCATCCGCGCTGGATCGAGGCAATCGTCGCGCGCGGTCACGCGATCGAGAACCACAGCCAGCGGCACCGGCACACGTTCTCGCTGTCGGGGCCCGCCGCGCTGCGGCGCGAGATCGCGGCCGCGCAGCAGACGCTGACCGAGCTCGCCGGTACGCGCCCGCTGTTCTTCCGTGCGCCGGCCGGCCTGCGCAATCCGTTTCTCGAACCGGTGCTGTGCGAACTCGGCCTGCAACTCGCAAGCTGGACGCGGCGCGGCTTCGACACGCGCGCGCGCGATGCCGCGACCGTCACGCGCCGCCTGCTGCACGGTCTCGAAGCGCGCGACATCCTGCTCGTGCATGACGGCCACGCAGCGCGCGACGCACGCGGCGAACCGGTCGTGCTCGACGTGCTGCAAGCGGTGCTGCGCGCGGCCGCCGATGCGCAGTTGCACTGGACCACGCTGCGCGCGGCGCTCGCGCCGGAGCCGCCCGGCAGGCCGGGCGAGCCGGCCGGTTCGGCACCCCCGTTTGATAAAATATGACCTCGAACGGCGCGCCTGCCAGCCCTGCTGCGGCGCCCGTTCCGGCCACCGGATGCGACCCTCGTGAAACCTCTCCTGCTCTCGCACTTCACCGCCACCAGCTGCATCGGCCGCGGCCTCGATGCGACCCTCGATGCGCTGCGCCACGCGCGCGGCGGGCTCACGCGCTGCGACTTCGAGCGTGCGGATCTCGACACGTGGATCGGCGCGGTGGACGGCGTCGACGCGCAGCCCGTGCGTGCCGACCTCGCCGACTTCGAGTGCCGCAACAACCGCCTCGCCCAGCTCGGCCTCACGCAGGACGGCTTCGACGCAAGCGTCGCGGCGGCCGTCGCGCGCTACGGCGCGGCGCGCGTCGGCGTGTTCATCGGCACGAGCACGGCCGGCATCCTCGAGACCGAGCACGCCTACCAGCGCCGCGATCCGGCGAGCGGCGCGCTGCCCGCCGACTTCCGCTACGCACAGACGCACAACCCGTATTCGCCGGCCGCGTTCGTGCGCGCGTTTTTCGCGCTGCGCGGGCCGGCGATGGCGATCTCGTCCGCGTGCTCGTCCGGCGCGAAGGTGTTCGGCTCCGCACGCCGCATGATCGAGGCAGGCTTGATCGACGCGGCCGTCGTCGGCGGCGTCGATTCGCTGTGCCTGACGACGCTGTACGGCTTCAATTCGCTCGAACTGCTGTCACGCCAGCCGTGCCGGCCGTTCGACGTCGCGCGCGACGGCATCTCGATCGGCGAGGCCGCCGCGTTCGCGCTCGTCGAACGCGTGCCCGACCGGCCCGCCGCACTCGACGCCGACGCGATCCTGCTGCTCGGCATCGGCGAATCGAGCGACGCGCATCACATGTCGTCGCCGCATCCGGACGGGCTCGGCGCGCGCGTCGCGATCGAGCAGGCGCTCGCATCCGCCGGCCTCGACGCGACCGACATCGACTACGTGAACCTGCACGGCACCGCGACGCCGAGCAACGACGCGGCCGAAAGCCGCGCGATCGGCGCGCTGTTCGCCAGCACGCCGTGCAGCTCGACGAAGGGCGCGACCGGCCATACGCTCGGCGCGGCGGGCGCGCTCGAGGCGGTCGCCGCCGCGCTCGCGCTGCGCGAGCAGTTCGTGCCGGCCGGCGTCAACACGACGCAACCCGACCCGGCCCTCGCCGCCGACTACGTGCTCGCGAGCCGCGATGCGCGCGTACGCGCCGTCCTCTCCAATTCGTTCGGCTTCGGCGGCACGAATTGCAGCCTGATCCTCGGCCGCGCCGACCACGCCCGCCGTTGAGGCCCGCCATGACACTCACCGCCTTCATCGAAAGCATCGGCCTCGTCGGCCCCGGACTGCCCCACTGGCCGCACGCGGCCGACGTGCTCGCGGGCCGCGCGCCGTATGCGCCGGCTCGCACCGAACTGCCGCCGCCGGCCGGCCTGCCGTCGGCCGAGCGGCGCCGCACGGGCCCCGTCGTGCGCGTGGCGCTCGCGGCCGGCCACGAAGCGGTAGCCGCGAGCGGACGCGACGCCGCGACGCTCGCGACCGTGTTCAGCGCGTCGGGCGGCGACGGCCAGAATTGCCACGCGATCTGCGAGACCCTCGCCGGCGACGATCGCCAGCTGTCGCCGACGCGCTTCCACAACTCCGTGCACAACGCGCCGGCCGGCTACTGGAGCATCGCGACCCGCGCGATGGCGACGTCGAACGTGCTGTGCGCGCACGACGGCAGCTTTGCCGCGGGCCTGCTCGAAAGCCTGTGCCAGGTCGCGGTCGATCGCGTGCCGACGCTGCTGATCGCGTACGACACCGACTATCCGGAACCGCTGCGCGCGGTGCGGCCGATCGGCGACGCATTCGGCGTGGCGCTCGTGCTCGCGCCCGACGCAAGCGAACGCGCGCTCGCCCGCATCGACGTGCAACTCACCGACGCGCCCGCCACGACGCTCGCGCATGCCGAACTCGACGCACTGCGCGCCGGCAATCCGGCCGCGCGCGTGCTGCCGTTGCTCGATGCGCTCGCCGCGCGGCGTTCGACACGCATCGTGCTCGACTACCTCGCCGACACACGCGTGCAGGTCGATGTCGCGATGCCGGATACGTTTGCGGAGCCTGCGTGATGACCGCGACGATCCCGCTCGCGCCGCCGCTCGACCACGCGTGGATCGCCGCGCACATTCCGCACGACGGCGCGATGTGCCTGCTCGAGACGGTCGATGCGTGGGATGCCGACCGCATCCGCTGCACCGCGACGAGTCACCACGATCCGCACAACCCGCTGCGCACGCATGGCCGGCTCGCATCGGTCTGCGGCATCGAATACGCGGCGCAAGCGATGGCCGTGCACGGCGCGCTGCTCGTTACGCACGACGCGCGTCCGCGTGTCGGCTATCTCGCGAGCGTGCGCAATATCGACGCGTTCGTCGACCGGCTCGACACGTTCGCACAGCCGCTCGTCGTCGAAGCGGAGCGCGTGAGCGGCGACGCCCGCTCGGTGCTGTACGGCTTCGCGCTGCGCTGCGGCGAGCGCGTGCTGCTGGCCGGCCGCGCGGCAGTGATGCTCGACGCGTCGGCGGCCGGCACGTTTCGCCCGGCGCCAGCCGGCAATGCGCATCCTCGATGAAGCCGCTTACTCAAGAGAAGGAAACCTGGTCGTGAAAGTTCGTCAGTTCATTGGTATCGCGCTCGTTCTGGCGCTGATCAGCCCGATCGCGCACGCGGACATGTCGGAAGTGAAGCAGGACATCAAGCGCGATTCGAAGGAAGCCGCGCACAAGACCGGCGAGGCGGCCCGCAGCTTCGGCCACGCGACCGCAAGCGCCGCGAAGGCGGTCGGGCACGGGGTCGCACACGCGTCGCGCGAAGGCTGGGATGCCACCAAGCGCACGACGAAGCGGATCTTCCACAAGAACGACTCGGGCGAGTCGGGTGGAAAGAGCGAAAAGAGCGATTGATCAAGGGCACCGCGCGCGTCGCCTGTGGCATGCGCGCGATGCGTGACCGCTCGTCAATCGTGACGCGTCACTACCGCAATGCAGTCGTCAACGCGCGCCGCGCAGGCGGCGTGCCGGCTTGGCCCGCACACGCGCGAAGCACCTGCCGTACGCGACGAGCCAGCAATCGCGATGATCGAAGTTCCGCAGCAGCCGCGCACGGCGCCGCTCGAGCCAGTAGAGCGAGATCGCCATCGTCAGCGCGACGGCCAGTGCCGTGCCGCCGATCGCGAGTCCCATCCAGGTGTCGCCCATGCCTTCTCCGGAATGCAAAGCCGAAGCGGCGCACCTGCCGCCGCCCTGGCACTGGATAGTGCGGAACGCGGCCCGGCACGTGCGCGCACGCCGCCGGACCGCCGTGCCACTGCGCGTCAGTGCATGTGCTGCCCGCCGTTGATCGCGATGTTGGAGCCCGTCACGAAGCCGGCCTCCTCCGAGCACAGGTAAGCCACCAGCGCCGCGACTTCCTCGGGCTTGCCGAGCCGGCCCGCCGGAATCTGCGGGAGGATCTTCGAATCGAGGATGTCCTGCGGGATCGCCGTGACCATCTTCGTCGCGAGGTAGCCCGGCGACACCGTGTTCACCGTCACGCCCTTGCGCGCGATTTCGAGCGCGAGCGATTTCGTGAAGCCGTGCATGCCCGCCTTCGCGGCCGCGTAGTTGGTCTGGCCGACCGAGCCTTTCGAGCCGTTCACCGACGAGATGTTGACGATGCGACCCCAGCCGCGCTCGACCATGCTTTCGCAGACCGGCTTCGTCATGTTGAACACGGAATCGAGGTTGGTGCGGATCACCGCATCCCAGTTGACCTTGTCGAGCTTGCGCAGCGTCATGTCGCGCGTGATGCCCGCGTTGTTCACGAGAATGTCGACCGGGCCGACGTCCCGCACGATCTTCTCGATGCATTGCTGGCACGAATCGTGATCGGCCACGTCCGCCGGGTACGCGTGGAACTCGCGGCCGGCCGCATGCATCTCGGTCAGCCAGCGGTCCGCGCCGGTGTTGTTCGGCGAATACGTGACGACTACCCGGTGGCCCGCGTCGTTCAACCTGATGCTGACCGCTTCGCCGAGGCCGCCCATTCCACCAGTCACAACTGCAATTCGCTTAGTCATCCTATAAATTACCGACAGAAAAGTAATCGATGAAGGCGGGGCGACGGCATCGCACCTGCTGCCGCCCCGCCGCTTCGATGCGAGCCGCCCGCGTCGCGGGCGCGGCACGCACCGGCACCTCGCGCTTGTTGTTCACGGCTTGTCGTGCGCGAAAACCGCTTCGCCCGCATGCAGCGCCGGCAGGCACCACACGCGGGACGTGTGTCAGGCCCTGCTCACGCGCGCTCGACCGCGAGCGCGACACCCATCCCGCCGCCGATGCACAGCGACGCCAGCCCGCGCTTCGCGTCGCGCTTGGCCATCTCGTGCAGCAGCGTCACCAGGATCCGGCAGCCCGACGCACCGATCGGGTGGCCGATCGCGATCGCCCCGCCGTTCACGTTCACCTTCGACGTGTCCCAGCCCATCTGCTTGTGCACCGCCAGCGCCTGCGCCGCAAATGCCTCGTTGATCTCCATCAGGTCCAGGTCGCCCGGCGTCCAGCCCGCGCGCTCCAGCGCACGGCGCGATGCCGGCACCGGGCCCATCCCCATCACGCTCGGATCCACGCCCGCGTTCGCGTACGCCTTGATCCGCGCCAGCGGCGTCAGACCGAGTGCCGCCGCCTTTTGCGCCGACATCACCAGCACCGCCGCCGCGCCGTCGTTCAGCCCCGACGCGTTCGCCGCCGTCACCGAGCCGTCCTTCGAGAACGCCGGCTTCAGCCCGGCCAGCGAGTCCGCCGTCACGCCGTGACGCACGAATTCATCGGTGGCGAACTGCAGCGGCTCGCCCTTGCGTTGCGGAATCGCCACCGGCACGATCTCGTCGTCGAAGCGACCGGCCTTCTGTGCGGCTTCCGCCTTGTTCTGCGACAGCGCCGCGAATGCGTCCTGCTCTTCGCGCGTGATCCCGTATTCCTTCGCGACATTCTCCGCCGTGATGCCCATGTGGTACTGGTTGTACACGTCCCACAGGCCGTCGACGATCATCGTGTCGACCAGCTTCGCATCGCCCATCCGGAAGCCGTCGCGCGAGCCCGGCAGCACGTGCGGCGACGCGCTCATGTTCTCCTGGCCGCCTGCGATCACGATCTCCGCGTCGCCCGCGACGATCGCGTTCGCCGCCAGCATCACGGCCTTCAGGCCCGAGCCGCACACCTTGTTGATCGTCATCCCCGGCACGGCCGTCGGCAGCCCGGCCTTGATCAGCGACTGGCGCGCCGGGTTCTGCCCGGAACCGGCCGTCAGCACCTGGCCCATGATCACTTCGCTGACCTGCTCGGGATTCACGCCCGCACGCTCCAGCACCGCGCGGATCACCGTCGCGCCCAGCTCCGGCGCCGCAATCTTCGCAAGCGAACCGCCGAATTTGCCGACCGCGGTCCGCGCGGCCGATACGATCACTACATCCGTCATGTCCAGTTCCTGCATTGAAATCAGTTCGTCGTTCCGACACCGGCTCTGACACCGGCGCGAGCCGGCCTCGGCTGGCGCTCGCGCATCCCGGGCCATCCGGCGCGAGAGCGGTCGCACGCCGCCGTACGGGCGAGCGGCGCCCGTTCGCACGGACGGCACACCGGTACGGCTCGCCGGGTCACCGGCGCGTTGCGGCAAACCGGACGTTCACCGGACGCCACGCGGCACACGCGGCGTCCGGCGCCATCCGGCGCCGATCAATCGTGTCGCGCGCGTGCGCGACACGTGCTTGCGTGGCTACGCGATTACGCAGCCGATTCGCGTGCGGCTGCTGCGTCCTTGCGTGCGGCGGCAGCCGTTTGCTTCGCGCCGCGCGTTGCCGTTTCGCTGACCGCATCGAAGCCGCTCTGGGCCGCTTCGATCGCCTGGCCCGTCGCTGCGCGCACGGAGTCGGCTGCGGCGGTCGCCGCGGACAGCGCCGAGTTCAGCGCGGCCACCACCGGCGCCGAGCCGGCCGGTGCATGCTTCGACAGCTCGCCCAGCACGTCCTTCAGGCGCTTGTCGTTCTGTTCGTATTGCGCTTGCGCGACCTTGGCCCACTCGGACTGCGTCGACACCGCGATGTCGAACAGATGGCGGCCATACGACACGGCCTTGCCGGCCGCTTCCTGCGGCGCTGCGACCTGCTGGGCGAAGCCCGCGGCCGGATTGCTGCTGTTGAACGCGTTCTTCAGCTTGTCCTCATATTCCTCGAGCGCCGTCCGGGCCGCTTGCAGGTTGAGTTCGACGACAGCCTCGAAACCTTGGATCGCCGGACGGGCGATCGCAAACCACGCGGCGATACCGGACTGATAATCGGCGTTGAGTTTTTCGGGGGCAAATACGGACATCGGGCACGCTCCTGTTAGCAATGCGAGAGACGACGTAAAGAAAATTGGAAGCCGGATCGACAGCAGACTTCCTTATTGACAACCCGTCACTTATTTGAGTACGGGAAGTTGAAGGAGCCCATTCTAGATCGATTAATTGTCAATTAAATGGCATTAATACTAGGTGTAAACCCTTATTTCTATTCGGGGCGACCGCTGGAACGCGCGATGCGCCGATCGCGCAGACAAAAATGCATACCTCTCTGTCCCGCAATGTATTTTTACCTTTTTACAGGATAGCGGATCATGACGTCGCGCAACATTTACCAATCCATTATTCCATTTATTAGAAAACCGGGACGTATTGAAAATGGAGCGGTCGCTTATGTAATCGTTTTTTCTGGATTTATTATGAAACCGTTTCCGCGATTATTAATGACGGGATCAATGATCGGATGAATTGCGGGTCGTAATGGAAAACGGCCGCGTGATGCAGCCGCGTCTCCATCGGGCAGACGCGAAATCAGCCGGCCAGTTCGCGATGCAGCGCGAGGAACTCCTGCGCGAGCTTGTGCCCGGGTTCCAGATGGATCACCGGCTTCGACTGCTGATGCGACTCGCGGATCTTCACCGACGCCGACAGCCTCGACGCGAGCACCGGCAGCCCTTCTTCGACGAGCTCGTCGACCAGCCGCTGCGGCAGGCTCGCCCGCGGCTGGAACTGGTTGATGACGATTCCTTCCACCTCGAGCGCCGCGTTGTGGTCCTGCTGGATTTCCTTCACGTTCTCGAGCAGCGTGTACAGCGCGCGGCGCGAGAAATCGTCGCAGTCGAACGGGATCAGGCAGCGTTCGACCGCGATCAACGCCGAACGCGTATAGAAATTCAGCGCGGGCGGCGTGTCGATGTACACGGCGTCGTAGGTGTCGAGCTCGTTCAGCGCGTCGCGCAGCTTGTAGATCTTGTAACGCGATTCGAGCTTGCCGTGCAGCGTGTCGAGATCCGGATGCGCGGGCATCACGTCGAGCCCTTCGAACGGGGTCGGATGGATGAACGACGCGACGTCGACCGGACGGAAGTTGAAGGTCAGTGCGGTTTCGAAGAAATCGGCGACGCCCGGCTGCGCGTCGGCCGCGGCGTCGCCGAGCAGGTAGCGCGTGGAGTTCGCCTGCGCATCGAGATCGATGACGAGCGTGCGCAGCCCTTCGCTCGCGCTGATCGCCGCCAGGTTGCAGACGATCGTCGATTTGCCCACGCCGCCCTTCTGGTTGAATACGACCCGCCGCATTGTGTCTCCTGTCGATCTGGATGTCGAAACGGACAGGATAGGCACGCAATCATGGCGCGCGCGTGAATGTGTCGACGCGGCGTGCGTCGGCTCGCGCCCCCGCGAGCGCGGGGGCCAAAAGGTTCAGCGACGCACCAGCGCCACGACGTACACGCAGGTTTCGGTTCCCGCATTGAAGAACGTGCACGGCGCGGGCGGCCCGAGCTGCAGGCAGTCGCCGGTGCGAAGCTCGTGGGTCAGTTCCCCTTCGTCGAACGTGAGCGTCCCCTGTTGCACCCAGATCTGCTGGTGCTGGAACGTAAACGCGGACGACGGATACGACACCCGCACGCCCGCGGGCAAGTTCACCTCGACCAACTCGAGCATGCCGCCGTTGCGCGGCGAAACGGCGCGCCGCAGGTAGCCCGTCTCCGGGTCCTGCCACACCAGTTGCTCGGCGTGGCGGCTCAACCGTTCTCCCGACTGCTCCGCCAGCGACAGCAGCATCGACAACTGCAGACCGAACGCGCCCGACAGACGGCCGAGCAACATCGCGGTCGGGCTGGCGGCCCCGCGCTCGATCTTGCTGATCATGGCCTTCGACACGCCGGACCGCTCGGCGAGGTCGCCCAGCGACCAGCCGCGCGACTCGCGTTCGATGCGAATGCGCTGCGAAATCGCGGGCGTGGGATCGATGGTCGAAGACGTCATGCCGGGCTTCCAGGTTTGCGGTAGCGAAATTATACGGCGCGGCCTCTCCCCGGCCGGCTTCGCCCCGGTCATCCCCCCTGCGTCACCCCCGTCGCCTCGCGTAAACCCCTGTGCGAAAGATTATTGATCGTAGCCAAACGTCTACTATAGTAAACATCAAGCGAGTTTGATCTCGTCCCCATTTCGTTGCAGACAAGGAGTAGACATGCCGCGTGAAATCCGACTGAACGCCTTCGAGATGAACTGCGTGGGCCATATCCAGCAAGGTCTGTGGACGCACCCCCGCGACCAGTCGTCACGCTACGGCGAGCTGCAGTACTGGGTCGACTATGCGAAGAAGCTCGAGCGCGGCCTGTTCGACGGCATGTTCTTCGCCGACGTGGTCGGCGTGTACGACGTCTACGGCGGCAACGCGGACGCCGCGCTGCGCCATGCGGTGCAGGTGCCGGTCAACGATCCGCTCATGCTGATCCCGGCGATGGCCGCGGCCACGCAACACCTGGGCTTCGGCGTGACGGCCAACCTCACGTACGAGCAACCGTTCCTGTTCGCACGCCGCATGTCGACGCTGGATCACCTGACCGGCGGCCGGATCGGCTGGAACATCGTCACCGGCTATCTCGACAGCGCCGCGCGCGCCATCGGCATCGACGGGCAGATCGCGCACGACGACCGCTACGACCTCGCCGACGAATACATGTCGCTCGTCTACCAGCTCTGGGAAGGCAGCTGGGACGACGACGCCGTCGTGGCCGACCGCGCCGGCGCGATCTACGCCGATCCGTCGAAGGTTCGCGCGATCCATCACCACGGCAAGCAGTACAAGGTCGACGCGATGCATCTGTGCGCGCCGTCGCCGCAACGCACGCCGGTGCTGTACCAGGCCGGCTCGTCGGCGCGCGGCTGCCGCTTCGCCGCGACGCACGCCGAATGCGTGTTCGTGAACGGCCAGAAGATGGACGCCGTGAAGGAGATCGTCGGCGAGATCCGCACGCAGGCGGTGCAGCTCGGCCGCGACGCCGGCGACGTCAAGGTGTTCATGGGCGCCACGCCGATCGTCGGCCGCACCGATGCCGAAGCGCAGGAGAAGTTCGACGAATATCGCCGCTACGTCAGCTCGGAAGGCGCGCTGGCGCACGCGGCCGCGTCGCTCGGCATCGACTTCGCGAAATACGACCTCGACGAACCGATCGACACCACGAAGAGCCAGGCAATCGTGTCGAACGTCGCGGCCATGACGCGCGCAGCCGGCCCGCAATGGACGCGCCGCAAGCTGCTCGAACAGATGGTGCTCGGCAGCCGCCAGGTGCCGTGGGTGGGATCGGCCGAACGCATCGCAGACCTGATGATGGCATGGAGCGAAACCACCGGCATCGACGGGTTCAACCTGTCGCGCACCGTGGTGCCGGAATGCTTCGAGGACGTGATCGATCACGTCGTGCCGCTGCTGCAGGAGCGCGGCGCGTACAAGACGTCGTACGGCGGCGGCACCTACCGCAACAAGCTGTTCGGCCACGACCGCCTGCCTGCCACGCACACGGCTGCGCAGTACCGCTCGGGTAGCAAGCCCGCCTGATCTTCACGCCAAACCGATCCCATTTGAGCGAGGCATCGAACATGGACCAGACCACGGTCGACAAAGCGACCTTCCGCGAAGCGATGGCCGGCCTCGGCGCCGCCGTCAACGTCATCACCACCGACGGCCCCGGCGGCCTCGCCGGCTGCACCGCGTCCGCGGTGTGCGCGGTGACCGACGATCCGCCGACGCTGCTCGTCTGCATCAACCGCGCGAGCCGCAACAATACGGTCATGCGGGAGAACGCGCGGCTGTGCATCAACGTGCTGTCGGCCGAGCAGCGCGACATCGCGATGCAGTTCGCGACCAAGGACCTGTCGATCGAAGCGCGCTTCGCGAGCGGCGCCTGGGATCGCCTGACAACCGGTGCGCCCGTGCTGCGCGGCGCGGTCAGCGTGCTCGACTGCGAAGTCGCGTCGGTGACCGAAGTCGGCACGCATACGGTCTTCTTCTGCGAAGTCAAGGCGGCACGAACCACCGGCGACCTCGACGGCCTCATCTACTTCGGGCGCGGCTTCCATCGCGTCGGCGCAGCCGCGCAAGCGGCAGCCGCCTGACGACGGGGACCTCATGGACCGTACTTCCCCGTACGACGCGCCGGCGGCCGGCCGCCGCGCCGAACGATGCGTGCCGCGAGGCAAGCTGCCGTCGCTCGTCATCGTGCTGTTCGCGCAGGTTGCCGCGATGGGCGTCTGGTTCTCGTCGACCACGGCGATGGCGCTGATCAAGCTGTCGCACGCGATCGCGCCGTTCGACGAAGCGATGCTGACCAGCGCCGTGCAACTGGGTTTCGTCGCCGGAACCATCGTTTCCGCCACGCTGTCGCTGCCCGACCGCCACGACCTGCGGCGGCTGTTCATGGGCTCCGCGCTGGTGGCAGCCTTCGCCACCGGGCTGCTCGCGGTCCTGCCGCCGACCGGCACACCCGTCGTCGTGCTGCGTTTCGTGACCGGCATGTGCATGGCCGGCGTCTATCCGGTCGGGATCCGCCTCGTCGCGACCTGGGCCAACGCCGACCTCGGCCTGCTGATCGGCCTGCTCGTCGGCGCGCTCACGCTCGGCTCGGCCAGCCCGCACCTGGTGGCTGGCATGCCGGGGCTCGACTGGCGCCTGATCTATCTCGTGGCAGCCGGCTTCGCGCTGCTCGCGGCGATCGCGATCGGCTTTGCCGGTATCGGCCCGAACCTGAAACGCGCCGCGCGCATCGACGTGCGCAAGGTGACGCAGGCGTGGCGCAATCCGGCGGTGCGGCTCGCCAATCTCGGCTATCTCGGCCACATGTGGGAGCTGTACGCGATGTGGGCGTGGCTCGGGCTGTTCCTGCAGCAGACGCTCGCGTCCCATGGCGTGGCCGGCTACCGCTCGAAGGCCGAGGCGCTGACGTTCGCCGTCATCGCGTTCGGCGCGGCCGGCGCCTGGGCCGGCGGCTGGCTCGCCGACCGCGTCGGCCGCACGCTCGTCACGATCGGCGCGATGGCGGTGAGCGCGACCTGCGCGGCCACCATCGGCTGGCTGTCCGGCGCGCCGCTGGCGCTCGTCGTCGCGGTCGCGTTCGTGTGGGGCTTTTCCGTGATCGCGGATTCGGCCCAGTTCTCCGCGAGCGTCGCCGAACTCGCCGAGCCCACCTCGGTCGGCACGTTGCTGACCGCGCAGACCTGCGCGGGTTTTCTGGTGACGCTCGTCAGCATCCATCTCGTGCCGGACGTCGTCGCGCAGTTCGGCTGGCGCGGCGGCATGGGCATCCTCGCGATCGGCCCGGCCCTCGGCTGCCTCGCGATGTGGCGCCTGCGCCGGCACCCCGATTCACGACGCATGGCCGGCGGCAAACGCTAGTCGCGCCCTCTTCCCCCAGTCATCCCGAACCCTGACATGCATTCCTATCCCGATATCAAGATGCTGATCGGTGGCGAGTGGCGCAGCGCGCCCGGCACGCCGATCGTCAACCCGTCCGACGAGACGACGATCGGCACCGTGCCGACCGCGCGCGCGGCCGACCTCGACGACGTGCTCACCGCCGCCGAACGCGGCTTCCGGATCTGGCGCGGCACTCCGCCCGCGCAGCGCGCGGAAATCATGCTGCGCGCGATCGCGCTGCTGAAGGAACGCGTCGACGCGATCGCGTACGCGATCTCGCTCGAGCAAGGCAAGACGCTCGCGCAGGCCCGCGCGGAAGTCCTGCGCGGCTGCGACCTGATGACGTGGGACGCGAACGAGGGCAAGCGCCTGTACGGTCGCGTGATCCCGGCCGCGCCGGGCATGCGCCACACGGTCGTGCGCGAACCCATCGGCGTGATTGCCGCGTTCACGCCGTGGAACTTCCCGATGAGTTCGCCGGCGCGCAAGGTCGGCGGCGCACTCGCGGCCGGCTGCGCGATCATCCTGAAGGCCGCGGAGGAAACGCCCGCCGGCGCGGTGCTGATGGCGCAGGCGTTCAAGGACGCCGGGCTGCCCGACGGCGTGTTCAACCTCGTGTTCGGCAATCCGGCGATGATCTCGGCGCACCTGATCGCGAGCCCCGTCGTGCGCGGCATCACCTTCACCGGGTCCACGCCGGTGGGCAAGCACCTCGCCGGGCTCGCCGCGCAGGCGATGAAACCGGCGATCCTCGAGCTCGGCGGGCATGCGCCGGTGATCGTCTGCGAGGACGCCGACCCCGATGCCGCGGCGCAGGCATGCGTCAACGGCAAGCTCAACAACGCCGGGCAGGTATGCGTCGCGCCGACGCGCTTTTTCGTGCACCGGAGCGTCTATGACGCGTTCGTCGCGGCGTTTGCCCGCCATGGCGGCGCGGTCCGCGCGGGCCACGCGCTGGAATCGACGAGCGACATCGGCCCGGTCGTCAACGCACGCCGGCGCGACGCGCTGCAGGCGCTGCTCGACGACGCGCTCACGCGCGGCGCGCGGCTCGTCTGCGGCGGCCAGCGGCCAGCCGGCCCCGGCTACGTGTTCCCGTTCACCGCGCTGGCCGACGTGCCCGCCGATGCGCGCGCGATGCATGAAGAGCCGTTCGGCCCGCTGTCGCTGATCGTGCCGGTCGACAGCCTCGACGAAGCGATCGAACGCGCGAACAGCCTGCCGTACGGGCTTGCCGGCTATGCGTTCACGCGCTCGTCGTCGAACGCGTACCGCCTCGGCGACGCGCTCGAGGTCGGCAACCTGGCCATCAACCACCTGGTGTCGGCCGTCTCCGAAACGCCGTTCGGCGGCGTCAAGGAAAGCGGCTACGGGCGCGAAGGCGGCACCGAGGGGCTCGAGTGCTATACGCACGTCAAGAGCATCTCGCACCTCATGGATCCGGCGTAACCCGACGGCGGACCTGATGCGGTGAGCATGCCGGACGCGCCACCGCAAACGTAGCGGGCGCGCGGGCGCCGGCCGATCGTCATCGGCCGTGCACGCGCCCCCGACAATCACAAGGGCACACTCTGGAGATCATTCATGCGCCCCGTCCATCTATTAGCAGTCCTGCCTGTCCTGATGGTTCTCGTCGGTCCGTTCTTCCTGAATCGCGTCACGCCATACGTGTTCGGCATCCCGTTCCTGCTCGCATGGCTATCGAGCGCGCTCGTGATCACGTCGGTCGTGATGGCCGTCATTTTCTATGCCGATCGCGCGCGGCTCGCCGCGAACCGCGTCGACCACGAAGGAGCCTGACATGAACAGCGCCTTGATCTTCATCGCTCTGGTTGTCGCGCTGGCGCTGTTCCTGGGTATCCGGGCGCGCCGCGGCAAGACCATGAGCCTCGAGCAATGGGCGGTCGGCGGACGCGGCTTCGGCGCCGCGATCGTGTTCCTGCTGATGGCCGGCGAGATCTACACGACCTTCGTGTTCCTCGGCGGCAGCGGGTATGCGTATGGCCACGGCGCCGGCGCGTACTACCTGCTCGGCTACGGCAGCCTGCCGTTCATCCTGTCGTACTTCCTGCTGCCGCCGATCTGGCGCTACGCAAAGGCGCGCGGACTGATCTCGCAGCCCGACTTCTTCGCCGCGAAGTACGACAGCCCCGCGCTGGGCGTGCTCGTCGCACTGGTCGGCTTCGCCGCGCTGATTCCGTACCTGGTGCTGCAGTTGAAGGGGCTCGGCATCATCGTCAGCGTGTCGTCGTACGCGGCGCTGTCGTCGAACCAGGGCATCGTGATCGGCGCGTGCGTGGTCGCGCTGTATGTCGCGCTCTCCGGCGTGCACGGTTCCGCGTGGACGTCGGTGGTCAAGGACGCACTCGTGATGTTCGTCGCGGTGTTCCTCGGCCTGTACCTGCCCTACCACTACTACGGCGGCGTCAACGGTATGTTCGTCGCGATCGAACAGGCCAAACCCGGCTTCCTCGCGCTGCGCGACGTCGGCGAAAGCCCGGTGTGGATGGTGTCGACGGTCGTGCTGTCGACGCTGGGCTTCTACATGTGGCCGCACATGTTCATGGCGATCTACACGGCCAAGCGCGAAGAGGTGCTGCGTCGCAACGCGTTCGTGCTGCCGGTCTATCAGCTGATGCTGCTGTTCATCCTGTTCGTCGGCTTTTCGGCGGTGCTCGTCGTGCCGGGCCTCACCGGCGGCGCCATCGACCTCGCGCTGTTCAAGGTGTCGCTCAAGACGTTCGACCCGTGGTTCGTCGGCATCATCGGTGCCGCCGGCGTGCTGACCGCGCTCGTGCCCGGCTCGATGATCCTGATGACCGCGTCGACGCTGCTCGCGAACAACGTCTATCGCCCGCTGCGCCCGCACGTGAGCAGCGCGCACGTGGCGCTCGTCGCGAAGTGGCTCGCGCCGGCGATCATGGCCGTGGCCGTGCTGTTCACGCTGAACGGCGGCCAGACCATCGTCGCGCTGCTGCTGATGGCCTACGCGCTCGTCACGCAGCTGTTCCCGGCGCTGGTCGCGAGCCTGGTCGGCAAGCAGTTCGTCACGCGGCCGGCCGCGTTCGCCAGCATCATCGTCGGCGAGGCCACCGTGGCCTGGGTGTCGCTGACGAAAAAATCGGTCGCGACGCTGTTCCCGCTCCTGCCCGATGCGCTGAAAGACCTCAACGTCGGCACCGTCGCACTGGTCTTCAACATCGCGACCCTGGTGATCGTCTCGCTGCTCACGCGGCGCACGGCCGGCGCGCGGCAACTGTCGGCCGACGCCTCCTGAAACCGCTGTATCGATACGCGCGGCCGGCCCCCGAACCGGGCCCGGCCGCGCCGGTGAACACCATGACCCCTACTCCCGACAAGCCGCGCATCGCGTTCGTGCAGGCCGGCTGGCACGCCGACCTGCTGAATGGCGCGCGCGACACCTTTCACGCCCGCATGGCCGAGCACGGCGTGCCGGCCGCGCAGATCGCGTGCTTCGACGTACCGGGCGCGTTCGAGATTCCGCTGTTCGCGCGGCGCCTCGCCCGAACCGGCGAATACGACGCGATCGTCGGCGCGGCGCTGGTGGTCGACGGCGGCATCTACCGGCACGAGTTCGTCGCCCAGGCCGTCGTCGACGGGCTGATGCGCGTGCAGCTCGACACCGACGTGCCCGTTTTCTCGATGTCGCTCACGCCCCATCGCTTTCACGCGCACGACGAACATCACGCGTTCTTCCGGCAGCACCTGCTCGACAAGGGGCGCGAAGTGGCCGACGCGTGCGCCGGCATGCTGCGCGCGCTGAAGCAGATCGAATCGTCATCCTGATGAACCACACCGCACCATGAAACCCATTCTTGATCTGGACACGCTGCTCGCGACCGGCGACGACGCGCTGCGCGCGGTCCGCCGCGACCTTCACGCGCACCCCGAACTGAGATTCGACGAACATCGCACGGCCGACGTCGTCGCGAGCCATCTCGCGCAGCTCGGTTATGCGGTCGATCGCGGGATGGCCGGCACCGGCGTCGTCGCGAGCCTGCCGGGCCAGGATCCATCGCGCGGCATCGTGCTGCGCGCCGACATGGATGCGCTGCTGATCCGCGAAGCCAATACGTTCGCGCATGCGTCGTGCCACGACGGGATCATGCATGCGTGCGGACACGACGGGCACACGGCGATGCTGCTCGGCGCCGCGCGCGTGCTCAAGGCGTTGCCGCCGCTGGCCGGCGCCGTGCACTTCGTGTTCCAGCCCGGCGAGGAAGGTGGCGCCGGTGCGCAGAAAATGATCGACGACGGCCTGTTCGCGCGCTTCCCGACGGAAGCCGCGTTCGGCATGCACAACTGGCCCGGCCTGCCGGCCGGTGAATTCGGCTTGCGGGTCGGCCCGATCATGGCCGCCGGCGTACGCTTTCGCATCACCGTGCGCGGCAAGGGCGCGCACGCCGCGCAGCCGCATCTCGGCCTCGATCCGGTGCCGCTCGCCTGCTCGGTGGTGCTCGAATGCCAGACGCTGGCCGCACGGCACAAGGATCCGGTGGCGCCGGCCGTGATTTCGGTCTGCATGATGCGCGCGGGCGACACGGACAACGTGATTCCCGATTCGGCGGAGCTGCGCGGCACGATCCGGACGCTGTCGTCGGCCGTCCTCGACAAGCTCCAGGCCGACGTCGCGCGCCTGTGCGGCGGCCTCGCGATCGCGCACGGCGCCGCGATCGACGTCGAGTTCTTCCAGTACTACCCGGCCACGGTGAACACGCCGGCCGAAACGGCGCTGTGCGAGCGCGTGATGCGCCGGACGTTCGGCGATGCCGCAACGCACGCGGACGTCCCGCCGAACATGACGTCGGAGGACTTCGGCTTCATGCTCGAAGCCCGGCCGGGCACCTACGCGCTGATCGGCAACGCACCGCGCGGGCAGGCCGGCGTCGGGCTGCACCACCCCGCGTACGACTTCAACGACGACATCATTCGCGACGGCGTCCGCTACTGGGTCGAACTCGCACATGCGTACTACGACGAGCGACCGGCCGCCGTCGCGGGGCAAGACCGGCTCGCGCCGGCGCGTCCCTGATCCCGCACCCGGCCGGGCTCGATTGCCGCGCATGGCCGCATGCCCGGCAAACCATTGACGACTTCGAAGCGAGGAAACGATGTTGATACGAGATGCAGTCGTCGCGGACATGGCAGCCGTGACCGCGATCTACAACGATGCGGTCGAGCACTCCACCGCGATCTGGAACGACACGACCGTCGATGTCGCAAACCGCGTGAAGTGGCTGGATGACCGCTCGCACGCGGGCTATCCGGTCATCGTCGCGGTCGATGCGGCCGGCGACGTGCTCGGCTATGCGTCGTTCGGCAATTGGCGCGCGTTCGACGGCTATCGCCATACGGTCGAGCATTCGGTCTATGTGCGGCAGGATCAGCGGGGCCGCGGCGTAGGCAAGCTGCTGATGCTGGAACTCGTCGCGCGGGCGGGCGCGCTCGGCAAGCATGTGATGATCGCCGGCATCGAAGCCGGGAATACCGGATCGATCGGCCTTCACAAGGCGCTCGGGTTCGAGCAGGTGGGGTACCTGCCGCAGGTCGGCGCAAAGTTCGGGAAGTGGCTGGACCTCGTCTTTCTGCAACGCGTGCTCGATGCCCGCGATGCTCCCGGCGAACATCGCGGCCCCCGGGCCGGCTAGCCGCGAATCAGACGCGCGGCCCCGATACATGGCGGTTGCCCGGCACGCGCCATCGCCACGGGAAGTCCTGGCCGACGCGGATGCCGATGCGTGGCCCGCTCAACGGATGTTCGGGCGGCGCCGTGCCGTCGTCAACGATCGCGAAGCCGTCACGGGCGCGCACCAGATCGATGCCGTCCTGCGCGCCGCCGATCCCCATCGCCTGCGTCAGCCGGGCCGGCCCGCGGCACAGATCGCGATCGCGCGTCTGCGGCGGCCGTGCCGCACGCATCCGTTCGAGCCCATGCAGCGGCTCGAGCGCACGGATCAGCACACCCGTTCCCGTGCCATCGGGGCCGCACACGCAGTTGCAGCACCAGTGCATGCCATAGGTGAAATAGACGTACAGGTGGCCGGGCGGCCCGAACATCGTCGCATTGCGCGGCGTCTTGCCGCGGTAGGTATGCGCGGCCGGGTCGATTGCGCCGACATAGGCTTCCACTTCGACGATCCGCCCGGCCCGGCCGTCCGCTGCCGCGAGGATCTTGTTCAGCAGTTGCGGCGCGACGTCGGTAGCCACGCGGTCGAAGAACGCGCGCGGCAGCACGGTGCCCGGCCACCGGGGCGCGGTGTCACTGCGCCGCATCCCGCCCCTCCGGTTGAAGACCGGAAACGGTCTTCGCCTGCAGACGAAGCTGACGGTATGCGTCGACCAGGTCGTCGAGACTGAACGCAAGGTTTCGCCCACTCGGATTGGGCAGCACCCAGACGCTCGATCCCTGCATCCGGGCCGGCTGCAATCCCCACTCGATTTCTCGCTGCCCGGAAAGCGCCGAGTACGCCGCCTTGCCGAGAAAAGCGACGAAGCGCGGCCCATAGCGCGCCACCTTGTGCTCGAACTCGGCAGCCGCGGCGATGAATTCCGCACGGGAAAGCTGGTCGGCACTCGCGGTTGGCCGCTTCACCACCGCCGTCAGGCCGCAGCCATATTGAAGAATCGCGCGATCGTCCTGCGGCGAAATTTCCACCGGCGTGAAGCCCGCGAGATGGATCACGCGCCAGAAGCGGTTGTTTCTCCCCGCGAAGTGATGCCCGGTCGCGGCCGCGGTCAGGCCCGGGTTGATCCCGCAGAACAGCACGTCGAGATGCGGAGCGATGAGGTCGGGGAGTTCGTCAGCCACGGTTTGCCTGGCGCGCAAGAAACATCGACGTAAACGAAACAAGGCCCGAAGACCCGGGCCAAGCAGCTGGCTTGACTCGGACATTCGGGCCCATCGTGATGCTGGATGCCGGCTTGCCGATCAGAACGGGATATCGTCGTCCATCTCGTCGAAGCCGCCGCCTGCCGGTGCGCTCGGACGGCTCTGCGCGCCGCCGCCTGCACCGCCACGCGGTGCGCCGCCGGCACGACCGCCGCCGCCACCGCCGCGCTCCATCTGCTCGCCACGGCCGCCGCCACCACCACCGTAGCCGCCGCCGTAACCGCCTTCGTCACCACCGCCGCCGCCGCCCGCACCGCCGCGGCCGCCGAGCATCTGCATCTGATCCGCGACGATTTCGGTCGAGTAACGATCCTGGCCGTCCTGACCCTGCCACTTGCGCGTGCGGATGCGGCCTTCGATATAGACCGACGAGCCCTTCTTCAGGTATTCGCTGACGATTTCCGCCAGACGGCCGAAGAACGCGACGCGATGCCACTCGGTCATTTCCTTGAAATCGCCGCTCGCCTTGTCCTTGTAACGGTCGGTCGTCGCGAGACGGATGTTCGCAACCGCGTCGCCGCTCGGCAGGTAACGGACTTCAGGATCGGCGCCGAGATTGCCGACGAGGATGACCTTGTTGACGGATGCCATGTGTTTCTCCAGTAAATTCGATGCCGGGCCGCCCGCGCATGCTGTCGGTGCGGCCCGCCGGGCAAGCCGGCGAACGCCGCCGGTGCCTGCCCGAAGTAAGTTCAGGCCTTGCGCGGCGGCGCTTTCATGCTGGCCGCGATTATAAGCCACGCGGCAACGAGCCCTGAGCAGGTGTAGAACACCGTATTGGCGCCCCCGTGCTTCAGCAGCCAGCCGCCCACGATGCCGCCGAGCGCGAGCCCGATCGACTGCGTGGTGTTGTAGACGCCCGTGGCCGCGCCCTTGCGCGAGCCAGGCGCGAGCTTCGACACGAGCGACGGCTGCGACGCTTCCAGGATGTTGAAACCCAGGAAGTACACGAAAAGAACCGCTGCCACAATCAGGATGGTATGCGGCGCGCTGCCCAACAACAATTGGCCGATCAGGATAGCCAGGATGCCGCCGAGCAGCACCGGCTTCATCTTGCCCCGTTTTTCCGCGACGATGATCGCCGGGACCATCATCACGAATGCGAGCCCCATCACCGGCAGGTAAACCTTCCAGTGCGAGGCGACCGGCAGGCCGCCATCGACCAGCAGGCGCGGCACGACGAGGAACAGCGCCGTCTGCGTCGCATGCAGCACCAGCACGCCGAAGTTCAGGCGCAGCAGCTCGACGTTGTGCAGCACCTCGGCGAACGGCGCCGGCACGTGCACGGGCTTCGCCGCGTCGGGCACGATCCACAGCACCACGCCGATCGCGAGGATCGACAGCACGCCGACGATCGCGAACAACCCGCTCATCCCGACCCAGTGGAACACGATCGGCGCGCCGACGATCGCGACCGCGAACGACACGCCGATCGACCCGCCGACCATCGCCATCGCCTTCGTGCGGTTCTGCTCGGAGGTCAGGTCGGCAATGAACGCGAGCACCGCGGACGACACCGCGCCCATCCCCTGGATCACCCGGCCGACGATGATCCACGTGATGTCGTGCGCGGACGCGGCGACGAAGCTGCCGATCGCGAAGATCACGAGGCCGGTGGCGATCACCGGCTTGCGGCCGAACTTGTCGGACGCCCAGCCGTAGAAGATATAGAACAGCGACTGCGTGACGCCGTAGGCCCCGAGCGCGATACCGACGAGCAGCACGTTGTCGCCGCCCGGGATGGTTTTCGCGTAGACCGAGAACACCGGCATGATCATGAACAGGCCGAGCATGCGCAGCGCGAAGATCGCCGCGAGCGACGTGGTCGCGCGCAATTCGGGCGCGGTCATGCGGGAAGACGTGGCAGACGGATTGGACATCGGGAATGAATTTCGAATGATCGGAATGTCCGCCCGACACCGGGCGGCGGAAGATCAGGACCAGCGGCCCGGGGGCTTGGCGGGCGACACGTCGGGGCAGGATTCAGGCAGCCCGCAGGCCACCCGGAACCACGCGGCGCGGCCGCTTTCCCGGCGCAGGTGCCACCTTGCTGCCACCTGCTGCTAAGGCTGGGGGCCCCAAACGACGGCCTCGAAAAGCCGTTATAGTAGCAGGTTTGGTTCCCTCCATTTTCGCCAGGTTCATGGAACAGATCCGTATCCGTGGGGCACGAACCCACAACCTGAAAAACGTCAATCTCGACCTGCCGCGCCACAAGCTGGTCGTGATTACCGGGTTGTCCGGGTCGGGCAAGTCGTCGCTCGCGTTCGACACCCTTTATGCCGAAGGCCAGCGCCGCTACGTCGAAAGCCTGTCTGCGTATGCCCGCCAGTTCCTGCAACTGATGGAGAAACCCGACGTCGACCTGATCGAAGGCCTGTCGCCCGCGATCTCGATCGAGCAGAAGGCGACGTCCCACAACCCGCGTTCGACCGTCGGCACGGTCACGGAAATCCACGACTACCTGCGACTTTTGTACGCACGTGTCGGCACGCCGTACTGCCCCGACCACGACATTCCGCTGGAAGCCCAGAGCGTGTCGCAGATGGTCGACGCCGCGCTGGCGCTGCCCGAGGAAACCAAGCTGATGATCCTGGCGCCCGTCGTCGCGAACCGCAAGGGCGAGCACGCCGAGCTGTTCGAGGACATGCAGGCGCAGGGTTTCGTGCGTTTTCGCGTTCGCTCGGGCGGCGGCGCCGCGAACGAAGGCGTCGCGAAGATCTACGAGGTCGAGTCGCTGCCGAAGCTCAAGAAGAACGACAAGCACACGATCGACGTCGTCGTCGATCGTCTCAAGGTGCGCCCGGACATGAAGCAGCGCCTCGCCGAATCGTTCGAGACGGCGCTGCGCCTCGCCGACGGCCGCGCGATCGCGCTCGAGATGGACACCGACCACGAGCACCTGTTCAGCTCGAAGTTCGCATGCCCGATCTGCTCGTACTCGCTGCAGGAGCTCGAGCCGCGCCTGTTCTCGTTCAACAACCCGATGGGCGCGTGCCCGGAATGCGACGGCCTCGGCCAGATCACGTTCTTCGACCCGAAGCGGGTCGTCGCGCACCCGTCGCTGTCGCTCGCCGCCGGCGCCGTGAAAGGCTGGGACCGCCGCAACCAGTTCTACTTCCAGATGCTGCAGAGTCTCGCGGCGTTCTACGAATTCGACATCGACGCCGCGTTCGAGGATCTCCCGGAAAAAATCCGGAAGGTGCTGCTGTTCGGCTCGGGCAAGCAGACGATCCCGTTCTCGTACATCAACGAGCGCGGCCGCACGACGATCCGCGAGCACGTGTTCGAGGGGATCATCCCGAACCTCGAGCGCCGCTACCGCGAGACCGATTCGGTCGCGGTGCGCGAAGAGCTGTCGAAGTACCAGAACAACCAGCCGTGCCCGTCGTGCGACGGCACGCGCCTGCGCCGCGAAGCGCGCCACGTGCGGATCGGCACGGGCGACTACGCGCGCGGCATCTTTGAAATCAGCGGCTGGCCGCTGCGCGACGCGCTCGGCTATTTCGACGGCCTGACGCTCGACGGCGCGAAGCGCGAGATCGCCGACAAGGTGATCAAGGAAATCGTCGCGCGCCTCACCTTCCTGAACAACGTCGGCCTCGACTACCTGTCGCTCGAGCGCAGCGCCGAAACCCTGTCGGGTGGCGAGGCGCAGCGCATCCGGCTCGCGTCGCAGATCGGCTCGGGCCTCACGGGCGTGATGTACGTGCTCGACGAGCCGTCGATCGGCCTGCACCAGCGCGACAACGACCGCCTGATCTCGACGCTCAAGCACCTGCGCGACCTCGGCAACTCGGTGATCGTCGTCGAGCACGACGAGGACATGATCCGCACGGCCGACTACGTCGTCGACATGGGCCCGGGCGCCGGCGAGCACGGCGGCGTGGTGGTCGCCGAAGGCACGCCGAAGCAGGTGCAATCGAACCCGCAGTCGCTCACCGGCCAGTACCTGGTCGGCAAGCGCACGATCGAGTATCCGGACGAGCGGATGGCCCCCGATCCCGAGCGGATGCTGCGCATCCTCGACGCGCACGGCAACAACCTGAAGCACGTCGATCTCGAGCTGCCGGTCGGCCTGCTGACCTGCATCACCGGCGTGTCGGGCTCCGGCAAGTCGACGCTGATCAACGACACGCTGTACCACGCGGTCGCGCGCCACCTGTACGGGTCGTCGGCCGAGCCGGCGGCGCACGAGGCAATCGAGGGTCTCGAACACTTCGACAAGGTGATCAACGTCGACCAGTCGCCGATCGGCCGTACGCCGCGCTCGAACCCGGCCACCTATACGGGCCTGTTCACGCCGATCCGCGAGCTGTTCTCGGGCGTGCCGACCTCGAAGGAGCGCGGCTACGATCCGGGCCGGTTCTCGTTCAACGTGAAGGGCGGCCGCTGCGAGTCGTGCCAGGGCGATGGCGTGCTGAAGGTGGAAATGCACTTCCTGCCGGACGTCTACGTGCCGTGCGACGTGTGCCACGGCAAGCGCTACAACCGCGAAACGCTCGAAGTGCAGTACAAGGGCAAGAACATCAGCGAAGTGCTCGACATGACCGTCGAGCAAGCGTACGAGTTCTTCAGCGCGGTGCCGGTCATCGCGCGCAAGCTGAAGACGCTGCTCGACGTCGGCCTCGGCTACATCCGCCTCGGCCAGTCGGCCACGACGCTGTCGGGCGGCGAGGCGCAGCGCGTGAAGCTGTCGCTCGAACTCTCCAAGCGCGACACCGGCCGCACGCTGTACATCCTCGACGAGCCGACCACCGGCCTGCACTTCCACGACATCGCGCTGCTGCTCGAGGTGATCCACCGGCTGCGCGACCAGGGCAACACGGTCGTGATCATCGAGCACAACCTCGACGTGATCAAGACGGCCGACTGGGTGATCGACCTCGGCCCCGAAGGCGGTGCCGGCGGCGGCCAGATCATCGCGCAGGGCACGCCCGAGCAGGTCGCGAAGACCAAGGCCAGCTTTACCGGCAAGTACCTCGCGCCGCTGCTCAAGCGCCCGACCCGCAAGGTCGCCGCGGGCTGACGCTTCCCTCCCGCGCGCGGCCGCCCGGCCGCGCGCGCCGCTGCGCACCGCGCAACCGGCCTCTTCTCGTTTTCCCTTCTGCGTTTACACCATGCGCCAAACGGCCCCGTTGCGGACCATAATGGCGGCTATACTTTACGGTCGTAAGGTTCGCCGTACGCACCAATCCGGTGCGGCGCCGGGCGAACACGGCTCTGCCGCGCATTCCACGGCATGACACACGAACGACAGGAATCCACGATGGAGAAGCAACCCGACTCGTCTCGCGATGCGCAGAATCGCGAACCGCACCTGCGCAGCGTGCGGCTGACGAGCGATTTCAGCCTGCCGAAGCTGTCGGCACTCGAGATCGGCAGCTATGTGTTTGCGATCGTCGCGATGTGGCTCGTGATCGAGCTCAAGCTGCTCGGCGGGCTGCTGGCCGGCCTGCTCGTCTACCAGCTGATCCACACGATCGCCCCCGTGATCGAACGCCACACCACGAGCATGCGCGCGCGCTGGGTCGCCGTCGTGCTGCTGGCGATCGCGATCGTCGGCGGGCTGACGGGCCTGACGATCGGCATCATCGAACACTTCGAACGCACGGTGCCGAACCTGCAAAGCCTGCTCGACCAGCTGATGCAGATCGTCGAGCAGACCCGTGCACGCACCCCGGCCTGGATCGCGAACCTGCTGCCCGTCGACGTCGAGCAGATGAAGACCAAGGCGGCCGTGCTGATGCACTCGCACATGGACCAGCTCCAGCAGAGCGGCAAGAGCGTCGCGCGCGGCTTCGGCCACGTGCTGTTCGGCATGATCATCGGCGCGATGATCGCGATCGGCGTCGAGCACGGCAAGGTGCGCCGGCCGCTGTCCACTGCACTCGTCACGCGCGTGTCGCGCTTCGCCGACGCCTTCCGCCGGATCGTGTTCGCGCAGATCAAGATCTCGGCGATCAACGCGGTGTTCACCGGCATCTACCTGCTCGTCGCCCTGCCGATCTTCCACCAGCGGCTGCCGCTGTCGAAAACGCTCGTGCTCGTCACGTTCATCGTCGGCCTGCTGCCCGTGATCGGCAACCTGATCTCGAACACGCTGATCGTCGCCGTGTCGCTGTCGGTCAGCATGGGCACCGCGATCGCATCGCTCGCGTTCCTCATCATCATCCACAAGCTCGAATACTTCCTGAACGCGAAGATCATCGGCGGCCAGATCGAGTCGCGCGCGTGGGAGCTGCTGCTCGCGATGCTGATCATGGAAGCCGCGTTCGGGCTGCCGGGCGTGATCGCCGCGCCGATCTTCTATGCGTACCTGAAGCGCGAGCTGTACCTGCTGCGGCTGATCTGAAGCAGCCCGCGCGTCAGAAGCGATAAAAAAACGCCGCGCCCCGTGAAGGGCGCGGCGTTTTTGTTTGTGGCGGCCGGCGATCCGGGGGCCGGCCATCCGGCGGCCGGCGAACCGGGGGCCGGCCATCCCGCAGCCGGCTGTCCAGCGCCCAACGAATCAGCGGAACACGACCGTCTTCGTCCCGTTCAGCACGATCCGGTGCTCGACATGCCACTTCACCGCGCGCGCAAGCGTCACGCATTCGACGTCGCGGCCGATCGCGGTCAGCTGGTCGGGCGTCATGCTGTGATCGACGCGCTCGACTTCCTGCTCGATGATCGGGCCTTCGTCGAGATCGGTCGTCACGTAGTGCGCGGTCGCACCGATCAGCTTCACGCCGCGGTCGAACGCCTGGTAGTAAGGCTTCGCGCCCTTGAAACTCGGCAGGAACGAATGGTGGATGTTGATCGCGCGGCCGGCGAGCTGCTGGCACATGTTCGGCGACAGGATCTGCATGTAGCGCGCGAGCACGACGAGATCGGCCCGATGCTCGTCGATCACTTCCAGTACGCGTGCTTCCTGCGCGGCCTTCGCGGCGTCGGACGAGCCGCCGATCAGCGGGAAGTGATGGAACGGGATGTTGTAGCTCGCGGCGAGCTGGTAGAACTCCTTGTGGTTCGACACGATCGCCGGGATCTCGATCGGCAGCTGGCCGGTGCGATAGCGGAACAGCAGGTCGTTCAGGCAATGGCCGATCTTCGACACCATGATCACGACGCGCGGCTTCACGGCCGCGTCGTGCATTTCCCAGCGCATCGAGAACTGCTCCGCGAGCGGGGCGAACTCCCGGCGCAGCGTGTCGAGCGCCGTGGCGGCATCCGCGCCGCCGCCGTCCTGCTCGAAGTGCACGCGCATGAAGAATTCGCTGGTGCGGCTGTCGCCGAACTGCGCCGAATCGAGGATGTTGTTGCTGCGCTCGAACAGGAAGCCCGAGACCGCATGGACGATGCCGTGCCGGTCGGGGCACGACAGTTTCAAGATAAAGCTGTGATCGGTCGGCATGACCGCTACTCCCTTCGTTTCCGTATTCGTCAAATTGCCCGTTCGCGCCGCCAGGCTGCGTGCGCGGCACGCGTCACGCGGCCGGTGCGAACAGTGCGTCGATACCCGCCGCGTCGGCCGCCGGGATCCAGCGATGGCGCAGCAGCGTGTCGAGCGTCGCGAGGCTCGCATCCATCGTCGCGCGGCCGGCGCGCAGCCAGCCGATCACCTCGGGCACACCGGCCAGCAGGTGCTCGGCCACTTCGCCGTCCTGGTTGCGCGGCGCGAAGTCGCGCGGCAACGGCAGGTCGTACACGAAGATCAGTTCGGACTGCGTGCCTTCCGGCAGCGAGCACAGCACCTGCACCGCGCGGCCCGCGATCGCGCGCGCGGCCAGTTCGGCCGGAATGCCGGCTTCTTCCCAGCATTCCTTCGCGAGCGTCTCGTGAACGCCCAGGCCCCAGCCGATGCCACCGGCAACGACGTTGTCGAGCATGCCGGGGTCGGTCGCCTTGGTCTCGCTGCGGCGGCCGAGCCACATCTGAGGGACGGCCGCGGCAGACGGCTCGCCCGGTGCAACCGCATATTCTACGATGCCGTTCAGATGCACCGCGTAAGTCTGTGTGCCGAAGAAGCGCGACGCGGCGCGCTCGATGTACGCGAGCGGCGGATCGTCGAAGCGGTTGCGGATCGCGTAGATCTCGTCGCGCCAGCCGGGAATCGCGCCTTCGGCCGCGAGCGCGCCGATCGCGCTCGCCAGCGCCATGCTGCGCGCATCGACCGAGTCGTAGCGCGCCGACAGCACGACGCGCTCATCGGTCAGCTCGAACACGTCGGGCCAGCGGGCAAGCATCGCGACGTCCTGGCGACGCACCCAGCCGACCGCCTGGCCGGCGATCTCGAAACGCAGGTGCGCGGCCGGATCGAAGCGGCGCGCGGCTGCAATGCACGGAAACGTCATCGTCTATCAGTCCTTCAACGCCACGCGGATGCCGATCGCGATGAACGTCGCGCCGGCGATCCGGTCGAGCCACACGCCGGCCTTCGGGCGGCGTTTCAGCCACGCGCCGATCATGCCCGCGCCGACGCCGAACAGCGAAAAGATCGCGGCCGTCTGCAGCATGAACAGCGCGCCGAGTTCGAACATCTGCAGCGTCACGCTCTGCCCGCCGTGCGGATCGACGAACTGCGGCAGGAACACGACGAAGAACAGCGTGACCTTCGGGTTCATCAGGTTGCCGATCACGCTCTGCCGGAAGATCGTGCCGAGCGGCTGCGGCGGACGCGCGTGCGCGTTCGCGAGGCCCTGGCTGCGCAGCGCCTTGATGCCGATCCACACGAGGTACGCGGCGCCCGCGAGCTTCAGGATCTCGAACGCGACCGGCGACGAACGCAGCACGGCCGCGACGCCGAGCGCCGCGAGCGTCGTGTGGAACAGGATCCCGGCGGTGAAGCCGAGCGCGGCGACGAAGCCGGCCGCGCGGCCCTGCGAGATGCCGCGAGCGAGCACCTGCAGGTTGTCGGGACCCGGCGCGAACGTGATCGCGATCGACGTGGCGAGAAACAGCATGAAGTTGGGCATCGTGACCTCGCTGCTAACGTGAACTCAGGTGGATTCAGGCTGGCCGGCGTTCAGTGGCCGGCGAATTCGGTGACGGTATAAACCGGCAGTCCCGCGTTGCGCAGCAGCGCCGAGCCGCCGAGATCGGGCAGGTCGATGATCGCCGCGCCTTCGACCACTTCCGCGCCGAGCCGCTGCAGCAGGTTGCGCCCCGCCATCATCGTGCCGCCGGTCGCGATCAGGTCGTCCATGATGATCACGCGGTCGCCGGGGCGGCACGCATCTTCATGGATCTCGACCGTCGCGCTGCCGTATTCGAGGTCGTACGATTCCGAGCGCGTCTTGTACGGCAGCTTGCCGACCTTGCGGATCGGCACGAAGCCGACGCTCAGTTCGTACGCGACGATCGGCGCGATGATGAAGCCGCGCGCGTCGAGGCCCGCGACATAGTCGAGCTTCGCATCGACATAGCGTTCGACGAACAGGTCGACGAGGATGCGCAGCGCCTTCGGGCTCTGCAGCAACGTCGTAATGTCGCGGAACATCACGCCCGGCTGCGGCCAGTCCGGCACCGTGCGGATCTGGCTGTGGATGAAGGCGACCGGATCGAGCGGTGCGCCCGACGACGAATGCGGCATGAAACTCTCCGAAAAAAACGGTGCGCGAAGATCGGGCACCGTTTCGAGTAAATACGGGTCAGGTTATCAATCCGAGCACGGGCTCAGGCGACTGCGGCCGGCGGATCGCGCCGATGGCGCGACAGCCGCTCCTCCGCGAGCGCGAGCGCCTCGGGCAGCCCGCGCAGCACGACGATGTCGCTCGCGCGCAGCTTGGTCTGCGGATCGGGTTCGACGCCGCGGATGCCGTGCCGGCGAATCGCCGTGACTTCCAACCCGAGCGCATACAGCCCCAGTTCTTCCAGCGACCGCCCGACCGCGTCCGCGCGCGCATCGACCGGCACCGATTGTAGCCGCACCTGCTCGTGGTCGTCGTCGTCCGCATCGTCCGCCCCGCGGAAATAGCCGCGCAGCAGGCTGTAGCGTTCGTCGCGCATCTCCTCGACGCGCCGCACGACCTTGCGCATCGGCACGCCGACCAGCACCAGCGTGTGCGACGCGAGCATCAGGCTGCCCTCGACGATCTCCGGAATCACCTCGGTCGCGCCGGCTGCGAGCAGCTTCTCGAGATCGGCATCGTCGACGGTACGCACGATCGCGGGCAGCGTCGGCTCGAGTTCGTGCACGTGATGCAGCACGCGCAGCGCGGACGGCGTGTTCGCATAGGTGATCGCGACCGCCGCCGCGCGGTGGATACCGGCCGCGAGCAGCGACTCGCGGCGCGCCGCATCACCGAACACGACCGATTCGCCGGCCGCGCCGGCCGCGCTGACGCGATCGGGGTCGAGGTCGAGCGCGACGTACGAAATGCCTTCCTGTTCGAGCATCCGCGCCAGGTTCTGGCCCGCGCGGCCGTAGCCGCAGATGATCACGTGGCCGCGCTGCTTGAGGCTCTGCGTCGCGATCCGCGTCATCTGCAGCGACTGCTGCATCCATTCGGTCGACGACAGCCTCATCACGATCCGGTCGGCGTTCTGGATCAGGAACGGCGCAGCGAGCATCGACAGCAGCATCGACGCGAGGATCGCCTGCAGCAGCGTCGCATCGACGAGATGGCGGTCGAGGATCAGGTTCAACAGCACGAAGCCGAATTCGCCGGCCTGCGCGAGGCCGATGCCGGTGCGCATCGCGACGCCCGGCGTCGCGCCGAACAGCCGCGCGAGCCCGGCGATCATCGTCCCCTTGAACAGGATCTGCCCGACGAAGAACGCGAGCACGAGGAACGGGTGCTCCCAGATCACGCGCGGGTCGAGCAGCATCCCCGTGGTCACGAAGAACAGGCCGAGCAGCACGTCGCGGAACGGCTTGATGTCCTCCTCCACCTGGTGGCGGAACGGCGTCTCGGAGATCAGCATCCCCGCGATGAACGCGCCGAGCGCGAGCGACAGGCCGAACTTGTCGGTGATGAACGCGGCGCCGAGCGTGACGAGCAGCAGGTTCAGCACGAACAGCTCCTGCGAGCGGCGCCGCGCGACGACGTTGAGCCAGCGCGTCATGAAGCGCTGGCCGATGACCAGCAGCAGCGTGAGCGCGATCACGATCTTGACGGCCGCGAAGCCGAGCGTGATCGCGAGGTCCTTCGACGATTCGGCGCCGAACGCGGCGATCACGATCAGCAGCGGCACCACCGCGAGATCCTGGAACAGCAGCACGCCGAAGATGTTGCGGCCGTGCTCGGTCTCGATCTCGAGCCGCTCGGCGAGCATCTTCGACACGATCGCCGTCGACGACATCGCGAGCGCGCCGCCGAGCGCGATACTGCCCTGCCACGTGATGTGTACCCAGTGCTCGAACAGCATGCCGAGCACGAGCGCGAGCACGAGCGTCGCGACGACCTGCAGCAACCCGAGCCCGAACACGAGCCGCTGCATCGCCCTCAGCTTCGCCAGCGAGAATTCGAGGCCGATCGAAAACATCAGGAACACCACGCCGAATTCCGCGAGATGCTCGGCCCGTTCCAGATCCGCCGCGATGCCGAACGCATGCGGGCCGACCAGGATGCCGACGGTCAGGTAGCCGAGCATCGGCGGCAGGTTCAACGAGCGGAATACGACGACGCCCACCACTGAGGCCAGCAGCAGCAGCAGGGTCATTTCGAGCGGGGAAATCACAGGCGAAGCGTCCTCGTTCGTCGGGGCCACGGCAATGCGGGCGCGGGTGGTGGCGGTGGTCGGGCGACCTCGGACGAGTCCGAAGGCCCGGCGCGGCGAACAAACGCCTTTGCTATACTCCGCGCATGATAGCGAAAATCAATGATGATCGGGCGCTCGCGCTCGCCCGCGACGTGCTCGACATCGAGGCGGACGCCGTGCGCGCGCTGCGCGACCAGCTCGACGGCGGCTTCGTCCAGGCCGTCGCGCTGCTGCTCGGCTGTCGCGGCCGCGTGGTGGTGTCCGGTATCGGCAAATCAGGGCATATCGCCCGCAAGATCGCGGCCACGCTGGCCAGCACCGGCACGCCGGCCTTCTTCGTCCACCCTGCCGAGGCCAGCCACGGCGACCTCGGGATGGTCACCTCCGACGATGTCTTCATCGGCATCTCCTATTCCGGCGAATCCGAAGAACTCGTCGCGATCCTGCCGCTCGTGAAGCGGATCGGCGCGAAGCTGATCGCGATCACGGGCCGCGCGGAATCGAGCCTCGGCACGCTCGCCGACGTGAACCTGAACGCCGCGGTCTCGAAGGAGGCCTGCCCGCTGAACCTCGCGCCCACCGCGAGCACGACCGCCGCGCTCGCGCTCGGCGACGCGCTCGCCGTTGCCGTGCTCGACGCGCGCGGCTTCGGGTCGGAAGATTTCGCGCGCTCGCACCCGGGCGGCGCACTCGGCCGGCGCCTGCTCACCTACGTGCGCGACGTGATGCGCTCGGGCGACGACGTCCCGTACGTCGGGCTCGACGCGACGCTGTCGGACGCGCTGTTCCAGATCACCGCGAAGCGCCTCGGCATGACCGCCGTGGTCGACGCCGACGGCAAGGTCGCCGGCATCTTCACGGACGGCGACCTGCGCCGCGTGCTGGCGCGCGACGGCGACTTCCGCGCGCTGCCGATCACCGACGTGATGACGCGCGACCCGCGCACGATCGCGCCGGATCACCTGGCGGTCGAAGCCGTGGAACTGATGGAGCGCCACCGGATCAACCAGATGCTGGTGGTCGATGCCAACGGCGCGCTGATCGGCGCGCTGAACATGCACGACCTGTTTTCGAAGAAGGTGATCTGATGAGCGCAGCGCTGACTGCGGCCGAACGCGCGAGCCGCGTGAAGCTGATGATTTTCGACGTCGACGGCGTGCTGACCGACGGCGGCCTGCTGTTTACCGCGGCCGGCGACACGATGAAGTCGTTCAATTCGCTCGACGGCCACGGCGTGAAGCTGCTCGGCGAAGCCGGCATCGCAACCGCGATCATCACGGGCCGCCGCTCGGAAATCGTCGCGGCGCGCGCGAAGGAAATGAAGATCGCGCACCTGTTCCAGGGCGTCGAGAACAAGCTCACCGTGTTCGCCGACCTGATCGCGTCGCTCGGCCTCACCGCCGACCAGTGCGGCTACATGGGCGACGACTGGCCCGACCTGCCCGTGATGCTGCGCTGCGGCTTCGCGACCGCCCCCGCGAATGCGCACCCCGAGGTGATCGCCCGCGCGCACTGGGTGGCCGAGGCCCGCGGCGGCCACGGCGCCGTACGCGAAGTCTGCGACGCGATCCTGCGCGCGCAGCGCCGCTACGACGCGCTGCTCGCGGCCGCCTGCGGAGCCTGACGGATGAACAAGCATTTCCGCTGGACCCAGTTGCTGCCGCTCGTCGCGGTCGCCGCGCTCGCGGGCATCACCTGGTGGCTGCTGCAGGCCACGCTGCCGCCGCCCGGCGAAGGCACCGTGCAGCCGAAGCGCCATACGCCCGACTATTTCGCCGACAACTTCTCGGTCACCGAGCTCGACCAGTCCGGCGCGACCCAGTACCGGCTGACGGCCGCGAAGCTGATCCATTACGAAGACACGGAAAGCAGCGACCTGGCCGATCCGGCCATGCGCGCGTTCCAGCCCGGCAAGCCGGTCGTGACGACCACCGCGAAGCGCGGCACCGTCAACGGCGACGTGTCGATCGTCGACTTGTACGACGACGCGCGCATCCTGCGCGCGGCCGGCGGCGGCGATCCGCAGATGCAGGCCGATTCCCAGCATTTCCGGATCTTCGTCAATGACGATGTGATCCAGACCGAAAAGCCGGTTAAACTTCAGCGCGGCCTGTCGCTCGTCAATGCGACCGACGGCATGAAGTACAACAACGTCACCCGGGTCATCGAGCTTTACGGCAACGTGCGCGGCACGATCGCCGCGGCGGACACGTCCGGCGGCTCGAAAGGTCAACCCAAGTGACGCTTCCCTCACGTGACTGCATGAACGAACCGTTCCCTCGACAGATTTCCGGCGGCGCTGCGCGCGCCGTCCGCGCCGCGCTTGCCGCGGCGCTCGTGGCGCTCCCGCTGGTCGGGCTGGCGCCGCTCGCCCATGCCGAGAAGGCCGACCAGAACAAGCCGATCAACGTCGAGGCAGACAACCTGACCTATGACGACCTGAAGCAGGTCACGGTCGCCACCGGCAACGTCGTGATCACGAAGGGCACGATCGTCATCAAGGGCGATCGCGTCGAAGTGCGCCAGGATCCGGAAGGCTATCAGTACGCCACCTCGTTCGGCAGCGGCAAGAAGCACGCGACGTTCCGCCAGAAGCGCGAAGGCCTCGACGAGTACATCGACGGCGACGCCGAGCGCATCGACTACGACGGCAAGCAGGACCTGACCACGCTGACCACCGCCGCGACCGTGCGCCGCCTGCAGGGCACGTCGACGATTGCCGATACCGTGCACGGCAGCGTGATCACGTACGACGGCCAGCGCGACTTCTACACCGCGAAGGGCGGCAAGGACGTCGCCGCGCCGGGCAACCCGAACGGCCGCGTGCGCGCGATGCTGTCGCCGAAGAACGGCGGTCCTGCACCGCTGAACGGCGCGCCGGCAAAGCTGTCGCCGTCGACCACGATCCAGGGGGCGCCGGGCCAATGAACGCGCTACCGAACCGCCAGCCGGCCGGCACCACGAGCTCGCTCGTCGTCCGCAACCTGAAGAAACGCTACGGCTCGCGCACGGTCGTCAAGGACGTGTCGCTCGACGTGAAGAGCGGCGAAGTCGTCGGCCTGCTCGGCCCGAACGGCGCGGGCAAGACCACGTCGTTCTACATGATCGTCGGCCTCGTGCCGCTCGACGCGGGCGAGATCTCGCTGAACGGCAGCTCGATCAGCCTGCTGCCGATCCACAAGCGCGCATCGCTCGGCCTGTCGTACCTGCCGCAGGAAGCGTCGGTGTTCCGCAAGCTGACCGTCGAGGAAAACATCCGCGCGGTGCTCGAGCTGCAGCACGGCGAAGACGGCAAGCGGCTGTCCAAGGACGCGATCTCGTCGCGCACCGAAGCGCTGCTCGACGAGCTGCAGATCGGCCACCTGCGCGAGAACCCCGCGCTGTCGCTGTCGGGCGGCGAACGGCGCCGGGTCGAAATCGCGCGCGCGCTGGCCACCAACCCGAACTTCATCCTGCTCGACGAACCGTTCGCCGGCGTCGACCCGATCGCGGTGCTCGAGATCCAGAAGATCGTCAAGTTCCTGAAGCAGCGCAACATCGGCGTGCTGATTACCGATCACAACGTCCGCGAAACGCTCGGCATCTGCGACCACGCCTACATCATCAGCGACGGCTCGGTGCTCGCCGCCGGTGCGCCGAGCGAAATCATCGAAAACGAAAGCGTGCGCCGCGTGTACCTCGGCGAACACTTCCGGATGTAACTCCCCCCTCGTGGCTGGCTGCACCCCGCCCGGCATCGCCGTGCGGGGACGCGCCCTGCTTCGCGGCCATGCCCGCGGCCGGGCGGCGCGCCGCGCGTAATCGCGGATGGCTCAACGCGCCTGGGTCGTGGCAAACTGCCGGTATGACTCCCTCCTTGCCATGAAAGCCAGCCTTCAACTCCGCCTGTCGCAACATCTGGCGCTGACGCCCCAGCTACAGCAGTCGATCCGGCTCCTGCAGTTGTCGACGCTCGAATTGCAGCAGGAAGTCGCGATGGCCGTCGCGCAGAACCCGCTGCTCGAGAACGACGACGAATGGATCGCGAGCCCGCTGCGCGTCGCAGCGGACGGATCGCTGATCGCGCAGACGCCGCCCGCGCAGAACACCGAGCCCACTTCGACGAACAGCAGCAGCTCGTCGAGCGATCGCGCCGAGCGCGACGAGCCGGCCGGCGCGGACGAGTACGACGGTTACGGGTCCGGCGACGGCAACGACGGCCCGCAGTGGAATCTCGACGAATTCGGCCGCTCGAGCGGCGCATCCGACGACGACGACCTCCCGCCGCTGCAGGTGCAGGAAGCGGCGACGTCGCTGCGTGACCACCTGTCCGCGCAGTTGCGCGTCACGCAGGCCGGCCCGCGCGATCGTGCGCTCGTGATGTTCCTGATCGAATCGCTCGACGACGACGGCTACCTGACCGCGACGCTCGACGAAGTGCTCGCCGACCTGCCGCCCGAGCTGGAGATCGACTGCGATGAACTGAACGCGGCGCTCGCGCTGCTGCACAGCTTCGATCCGGCCGGGGTCGGTGCCCGCTCCGCCTCCGAATGCCTGAAGCTGCAGTTGCTGCGCCTCGATCCGTCCCCGACGCGCACACTCGCGCTCGAGATCGTGTCGCAGCATCTCGAACTGCTCGCCGCCCGCGACTTCACGCGCTTGCGCAAGCACCTGAAGGCGAGCGACGACGCGCTGCGCGACGCGCACACGCTGATCCGTTCGCTGGAGCCGTTCCCCGGCGCCGCATACGGCAAGGCCGAGGCCGACTACGTCGTGCCCGACATCATCGTGAAGAAGGCCGGCCAGGGATGGCTCGCGGAACTCAATCCGGAGGTCGTGCCGCGCCTGCGGATCAACAACCTCTACGCGAACATCCTGCGCAACAGCCGCGGCGATCCGTCGGCCGGTTCGCTCAAACAGCAGCTCCAGGAAGCACGCTGGCTGATCAAAAACATCCAGCAGCGATTCGACACGATCCTGCGTGTCGCGCAGGCGATTGTCGAGCGTCAAAAGAACTTCTTTGCGCACGGTGAAATTGCCATGCGCCCCTTGGTTTTGCGGGAAATAGCTGATACGCTGGGCCTACACGAGTCGACTGTCAGCCGTGTGACAACCGGGAAGTACATGCTGACCCCGTTCGGGACGCTTGAATTTAAGTACTTCTTCGGATCTCACGTTTCGACCGACACCGGAGGCGCCGCTTCGTCGACAGCCATCCGAGCCCTCATCAAGCAACTGATAGGAGCTGAAGACCCTAAATCGCCACTTTCGGACAGCCGCATTGCCGAGCTGCTGGCAGAACAAGGATTCGTGGTCGCGCGCCGCACGGTTGCGAAGTACCGCGAAGCCCTCAAGATCCCGGCAGTGAATCTGCGCAAGTCTCTTTAAGCCTGCTGCCTGCCCGGCGGCAGGCGTGTTCCGGCCACCGCGCATACGGGGAACAGGCCGGGCGACCTGTCCGCGATACGCCGCCTCGTGCGGCACGGGCAAGTCGACCGGAGCGCCGCCTCGATGCGGCCGGGTGGTCACTCGCTTGGAGAAGCACTATGAACCTGAAGATCAGTGGACATCATCTCGAAGTCACGCCTGCAATTCGCGAATACGTGATCACCAAGCTGGACCGGGTGCTACGGCATAGCGATCAGGTGATCGATGGCACTGTGATCCTCTCGGTCGACAACCACAAGGAAAAGGACAAGCAGCAGCGCGCGGAAATCAACCTGCACCTGAAGGGCAAGGACATCTTCGTCGAAAGCGCCAACGGTAATCTGTATGCAGCGATCGATCTGCTGATCGACAAGCTGGATCGCCAGGTCGTCAAGCACATGGAGCGCCTGCAAACGCACGCGCACGACCCGATCAAGCTTCAACCGTCGATCGACCAGATCGAACTGCCGCCGCAGTAACCTTCACCGCAACACACACGTCGCCCGGTTCGCCGGGCGTTTTTTTTGCGACTCCGCGCAGTGGTGCAACCGGTCTGTCCGCGCTGCGCCACGCACGCGGCTGTGCTCTATAATGTTCCGGTTATCGCCGGGGGGCGCTGGACGCGGTAGCTGCCTTGCAGGTTGCCGATGCCGAACGCCTTGATATCGCCGAACATGGGTAATCAGTCTGCCGCCGCAAGGAGACCCCAGGCCGCCCAATCGCCTGCCAACATGAATCGCCTAGCCAAAATCCTGCCCATAGAGAACGTCGTCATCGACCTCTCAGTCACCAGCAAGAAACGCGTGTTCGAACAAGCCGGGCTGATGTTCGAGAATCAGAACGGCATCGCCCGCAGCACCGTCACGGACAACCTGTTCGCGCGCGAGCGCCTCGGCTCGACCGGGCTCGGCGAAGGCGTCGCGATTCCGCACGGGCGCATCAAGGGTCTCAAGCACCCGCTCGCCGCGTTCGTCCGGCTCGCCGATGCGATCCCGTTCGAAGCCCCCGACGGCCAGCCCGTCGGCCTCCTGATTTTCCTGCTCGTGCCCGAGCAAGCCACCCAGCAGCACCTCGAGATCCTGTCGGAAATCGCGCAACTGCTGTCCGACCGCGACGCGCGCGAGCGTCTGCACAACGAAACGGATGTCGCCGAGTTGCATCGCCTGCTCACTCAGTGGCAACCTTGAGTTGATCCGGGCGGAATATTTCCCCGTACGCGGCGGCACACGCCGCCGTTCAGGGCCGCCCGGCGCCGGCCCGGCATGGCGATGTCCGTCGCCGCACGCACGCACCGGCCCATTGGAGTGACGAAAGTCATGGATACGTCCAGCATCAACGCCCAGAGCATCTTCGACGACAACGCGGCCACGCTGAAACTGAGCTGGCTGACGGGGCATGAAGGCTGGGAACGCGGCTTTTCGGCCGACACCGTCGGCAATGCCACCTCGAGCGCCGACCTCGTCGGCCACTTGAACCTGATCCACCCGAACCGGATCCAGGTGCTCGGCGAAGCCGAAATCGACTACTACCAGCGGCAGACCGACGAAGACCGCTCGCGCCACATGGCCGAGCTGATCGCGCTCGAACCGCCGTTTCTCGTCGTCGCCGGCGGCGCCGCGGCGCCGCCCGAACTCGTGCTGCGCTGCACGCGCTCGTCGACCCCGCTGTTCACGACGCCGATGTCGGCCGCCGCGGTGATCGACAGCCTGCGGCTCTACATGTCGCGGATCCTCGCGCCGCGCGCGACGCTGCACGGCGTGTTCATCGACATCCTCGGGATGGGCGTGCTGCTGACGGGCGACTCGGGCCTCGGCAAGAGCGAACTGGGCCTCGAACTGATCAGTCGCGGCCACGGCCTCGTCGCCGACGACGCGGTCGATTTCGTCCGACTTGGCCCCGATTTCGTCGAAGGGCGCTGCCCGCCGCTGCTGCAGAACCTGCTCGAAGTGCGCGGCCTCGGCCTGCTCGACATCAAGACGATCTTCGGCGAAACCGCCGTGCGGCGGAAAATGAAGCTGAAGCTGATCGTCCAGCTCGTGCGGCGCCCCGACGGCGAATTCCAGCGCCTGCCGCTCGAAAGCCAGACCGTCGACGTGCTCGGCTTGCCGATCAGCAAAGTCACGATCCAGGTCGCGGCCGGCCGCAACCTCGCGGTGCTCGTCGAGGCGGCCGTCCGGAACACGATCCTGCAGTTGCGCGGAATCGACACGTTGCGCGATTTCATGGATCGGCAACGACTCGCGATGCAAGATCCCGACAGTCAGTTCCCCGGCAAACTGGTGTAACCCGCACGCGCCGGCCGCGCAACGCCGACGCGTCGAGCCGGTGCTATGATGAAACGTCAGGATTCTCTGCTTCCCATGCGCATCGTCCTTATCACTGGCATCTCCGGCTCAGGCAAGTCCGTCGCGCTGAACGCGCTCGAAGACGCAGGCTATTACTGCGTCGACAACCTGCCGCCGCACGTGCTCCCCGAACTTGCCCGCTACCTCGCCGAGGACGGCCAGCGCCGGCTCGCGGTCGCGATCGACGCGCGCTCGAGTGCGTCGCTCGACGAAATGCCCGGCCTGATCCGCGAGCTGTCGCGCGAGCACGACGTGCGCGTGCTGTTCCTCAACGCGAGCACCCAGGCGCTGATCCAGCGCTTCTCCGAAACGCGCCGCCGCCATCCGCTGTCCGGTTCGCTGTCGCACGATGCGAACGTCGGCCTGCTGTCGTCGCTCGAGGAAGCGATCGAGCGCGAACGCCACCTCGTCGCGCCGCTCGCCGAATTCGGCCACCAGATCGACACGAGCACGCTGCGCGCGAACGCGCTGCGTACGTGGGTCAAGCGCTTCATCGAGCAGAAGAACAACGACCTGATGGTGATGTTCGAATCGTTCGGCTTCAAGCGCGGCGTGCCGCTCGACGCCGACCTGATGTTCGACGTGCGCGCGCTGCCGAATCCGTACTACGACCATGAGTTGCGCCCGCTCACCGGGCTCGACCAGCCGGTCATCGCCTTTCTCGACGCACTGCCGATCGTCCACCAGATGATCGACGACATCCATGCGTTCCTGATGAAATGGCTGCCGCACTTCCGCGATGACAACCGCAGCTACCTGACCGTCGCCATCGGCTGCACGGGCGGGCAGCATCGTTCGGTGTTCATCGCGGAAACGCTCGCCACGCGCCTTGCGCACGAGGCGAACGTGATCGTGCGGCATCGTGACGCGCCAGTGGATGTCGACGCGTCGTCGCGGCTCGTCTCCGAGGTCGACCGACCCTAGCGACGCACGCCCCAACGCCCGCGCGCCATGTCCTCCCTATCGACCACCCTGATCGACCTGCCGCTGTTTCCGCTGCATACGGTGCTGTTTCCGGGAGGCCTGCTCCCGCTCAAGGTGTTCGAGGCGCGCTATCTCGACATGTCCCGCGCGTGCCTGCGCGACGACGCACCGTTCGGCGTGTGCCTGTTGAAGAGCGGGCCCGAAGTCGCGCAGGACGGTGCCGTGTCGGTGCCCGAGACCATCGGCTGCATGGCGCGCATCACCGAGTGCGATACCGGCGAATTCGGCATGCTGTACCTGCAGGCGGTCGGCACGCAGCGTTTCGAGCTGCTGTCGTATCGCGTCGAAGGCAACGGGCTGCTGGTCGGCATCGCGGAGCCGCTGCCCGACGATATCCCGCTCGAAGGCGAGCAGACGCTCGCGCAGTTCGGCTCGTGCGCCGAGGTGCTCGAGCGCATCATCGACGCGCTGAAGAAGTCCGAACCGGGCAAGATGCCGTTCGGCGAACCGTTCCGCCTCGACGATCCGAGCTGGGTGTCGAACCGCCTCGCGGAACTGCTGCCGCTCGACCTGCGCGCGCGGCAGAAGCTGATGGAGTTTCCGGACGTCGGCGCGCGCATCGACGCCGTGCACCACGTGCTCGGCCGGCACGGCTGGTTATAAAGGCCCCCAGACCAGTCGCTCCGCGCCAGGCCCCCGAGGGGGTCCAGAAAACCTGGGACGGCCCGGCGTTTTCTTGAGCGCGCCCCTCCCCTTCGTTACAGCAGCGGCCCGCTCAGCGCATCGAGCAGCTTGCGCACCGGTGCCGGCACGCCATACGCGTCGAGCCGGCTCAGCGGCACCCAGGCGGTGTCCGCATCCCGCGCGCCCGAAGGCAGCCCGCCACCGTCGGCCATGTCGCTCAGCCGCGGCTCGATTTCGAGCCGGAAATGCGTAAACGTGTGCGTGAGCGGCGCGAGCGGCACCGTGCCGCCGCCGCCGAAGCCGCGCGCGAGTTCCGCGAGCGCGGCGTCGCCGTCCGCTTGCGGCAGACTCCACAGCCCGCCCCAGATGCCGGTCGGCGGGCGCCGCTCGAGCAGCACGGCGTCGCCGTCGCGCAGCACGAGCATCCAGGTCTTGCGCGTCGGCACGGCCTTCTTCGGCCGCGCGGCCGGCAGTTCGCGCTGGCGGCCCGTCGATTGCGCGACGCAGTCGCCCGCGAACGGGCAGCGCGCGCAATCGGGCTTGCCGCGCACGCACAGCGTCGCGCCGAGATCCATCAGCCCCTGCGTATAGGCGCTCACGTCGGCCGCGTTCGCGGCGTCGGGCAACAGCGATTCGGCGAGCGCCCACATGTCGTTCTCGACCCGCTTCTCGCCCGGAAAGCCCTCGACGCCGAACACCCGCGCCAGCACGCGCTTCACGTTGCCGTCGAGGATCGTCGCGCGCGCGCCGTATGCGAACGACGCGATCGCCGCGGCCGTCGAACGGCCGATGCCCGGCAGTTCGGCCAGCGCGTCAGGCGTCGCCGGAAACGCGCCGCCGTGCTCGGCGACGACGACCTGTGCGCAGCGGTGCAGGTTGCGCGCGCGCGAGTAGTAGCCGAGCCCCGCCCACAGCGCCATCACGTCGTCGGTCGGCGCGGCCGCGAGCGCGGCGACGTCGGGGTAGCGGTCGAGAAAGCGCGTGTAATACGGGATGACGGTCGATACCTGCGTCTGCTGCAGCATGATTTCCGACAGCCAGATCCGGTACGGATCGCGGGTGTTCTGCCACGGCAGGTCATGGCGGCCATGCTCGCGCTGCCACGCGACCAGGCGCGTGGCGAACGTGCGGTGCAGCGGCGTAACGGGGAACGGAGCGGGGGCGATGCGGGGCGGCTTCAAGTTATCTAATCGTGAAAAAAGGTTTCAACGCTGGCACGTCGGGCAGAAATAGGTCGACCGCTGGCCCTGCACGATCTGGCGGATCGGCGTGCCGCATACGCGGCAAGGCTGGCCCGCACGGTCGTAGACGAAGCAGTCGAGCTGGAAATAGCCGCTTTCGCCGTTGCTGCCGACGAAATCGCGCAACGTGCTGCCGCCGCGCTCGATCGCGTCGGCGAGCGTCGCGCGCACCGCATCGGCCAGCCGCTCGTAGCGCGGCAGCGAGACCTTGCCGGCGGCCATCGTCGGCCGGATGCCGGCGCGAAACAGGCTCTCCGACGCATAGATGTTGCCGACGCCGACGACCATGTCGCCCGCGAGCAGCGCCTGCTTGACCGACACGGTGCGGCCGCGCGTGCGCGCGTGCAGCAGCGCGCCGGTAAACGCCGGCGAGAACGGCTCGACGCCGAGGCTCGCGAGGAGCGGATGCGCATGCACGTCGCCCGCTTCGCGCGGGTGCCACAGCACCGCGCCGAAGCGGCGCGGATCGCGAAACCGCAGCACGAATTCGTCGAAGATCCAGTCGATGTGGTCATGCTTCGCGGCAGCCGGCACGCCGTCCGCGGGCAGCACGCGCAGCGTGCCGGTCATGCCCAGATGGACGATGAACCAGCCCGCATCGACCTCGAACAGCAGGTACTTGCCGCGACGCTCGACGGCGAGCACCTCGCGCGCGCGCAACTGCTCGGCGAGCCCGGCCGGCACGGGCCAGCGCAGCATCGCGGTACGGACGTCGACACGCTCGACGCGGCGGCCTGCGACAAAGGGCTCGATGCCCCGGCGCGTGACTTCGACTTCTGGCAACTCTGGCATTGTTTGCGGGTCTGAGACTGGATTACCGATCGTGCGTGTATTGTAGCGAGCGCGTTACAATCGGTTGAAACATCGAACGGATTTCCATGACCCTGCCCTCGAAGCTGCTTCAGAAGCGCCCCGCCGCCGAGCGCGGCGCACGCGCCTTCCCGGTCCGCCGTGCACTCGGCGCCGCGTTGTTTGCTGCCTGGACCCTTACCGCCTTCCCGGCCCACGCGCAGGATCCGGCATCGGACGACGCGGAGCCGCAGGGCGCGTTCGAGCATGTGATGCCGGACGAGCAGAAGAATCTCCCCAGCGTGCCGCTGACGAGCCAGATCGTCTACCAGGTGCTCGCCGCCGAGGTCGCGCTCCAGCGTAACCAGCCGGCGCCGGCCTACCAGACCTACCTCGCGCTCGCCCGCGACACGCGCGATCCGCGCATGGCGCAGCGTGCGACCGAGATCGCGCTCGGCGCGCAGAGCCCGGCCGACGCGCTGTCCGCCGCGAACCTGTGGCGCCAGTACTCCCCGGATTCGAACCGCGCATCGCAGGTCGACGCCGCGCTGCTGGTGCTCGCCGGCAAGCCGGCCGACGCGCAGCCGATGCTCGCGCGCGAACTGGCCCGGGCGACCGGCGAGACGCGCGGCCCGGCGATCCTCGCGCTGCAGGCGCTGCTCGTGCGCGGCTCCGACCGCGTCGGCGGCCTCGCGGTGCTGAAGGACATGCTGAAGAACGACCTGAACCGGCCCGAGGCCCAGCTCGCGATCGCGCGCCAGCAGCTTGCCGTCGACGACAAGGACGGCGCCGCGCAGTCGCTGAAGCAGGCGCTGCAGATCCGCCCCGACTACCTGCCGGCCGCCCTGATGCTGTCGCAGATGGGGCCCGCGGAACGTGCGGCGGGCATCGCGTCGTTCGAGAAGTATGTTCAGCAGAATCCGAAGTCGCGCGATGCACGGCTCGCGCTGTCGCAGCTCTATCTCGCCGACGATCGCCTCGACGACGCGCAGAAGCAGTTCGAGACGATGCGCAAGCTCGACTCGAAGGATCCGACGCCGCTGATGGCGCTCGCGCTGATCAAGATCCAGCAGAAGAAGCTCGACGAAGCGACCGTCTACCTGAAGCAATACGTCCAACTCGGCGACAAGCAGCCGAACCTCGACGTCGGCCAGGGTTACATCTACCTCGCGCAGATCGCGATCGACCAGGACAACGACGCGCAGGCGTCGCAATGGCTCGACAAGGTCGACCAGACGAGCCAGCACTACCTCCCCGCGCAGATCACGCGCGCGCAACTGCTGCAGAAACAGGGCAAGACCGACGAGGCACGCAAGGTACTCGACGACCTGCCGATCACGGATCCGCGCGATGCGGCCGTGGTCGCACGCACCGACGCGTCGATCCTGTTCACCGCGAAGCGCTATCCGGAAGCCGAGGCCCGGCTCGGGCAGGCGGTCCAGGACTTCCCCGACGATCCCGACCTGCGCTACGACTACGCGATGGCGGCCGAAAAGACCGGCCACTACACGACGATGGAAAAGCAGCTGCGCGAGTTGATCCGCACGCAGCCCGACAATCCGCAGGCGTACAACGCGCTCGGCTATTCGCTCGCCGATCGCAACCAGCGGCTGCCCGAAGCCAGCAAGCTGATCGACAAGGCGATGACGCTCGCGCCGAACGACGCGTACATCATGGACAGCCTCGGCTGGGTGAAGTACCGGATGGGCGATACGGCCGGCGCGGCGAAGGTGCTGCGGCGCGCGTACGAACTGCAGCCGAACGCCGAAATCGGCGCGCATCTCGGCGAAGTGCTGTGGAAGAGCGGCGCGCAGGACGACGCGCGTACCGCGTGGCGTGCCGCGCAGAAGCTCGAGCCGGACAACGACACGCTCGTGCAGACGCTGAAGCGCCTCCAGATCAACGGTCTCTGATGCAGATGTTCCCGATGTTTTCCCTGTCCTCCCGCGCGCAGCGCACGCTGGCCGCAGCCGGCGCGGCGCTCGCGCTCGCCGGCTGCGCGAGCACGCCGCCGTCGGCAAACGCGCCGACCGGCGCGGCGCTGCAGACTGCCGCCACGCACGCTTACCATGGCCGCTTCGCGGTGCAGTACGACGACCGTCTCGGCAAGCAGCAGAACGTGTACGGCAACTTCGACTGGCAGGAGCACGGCGACGACGTGTCGCTCGAGCTGCGCAGCCCGCTCGGCCAGACGCTCGCGGTCGTGAAGTCGACGCCGCAGGCGGCGTCGCTCGAATTGCCGAACCGTCCGACGCAATATGCGCCGGACGTCGGCGACCTGATGCAGAAAACGCTCGGCTTCGAACTGCCGCTCGCGGGCCTGCGCTACTGGCTGCTGCCGACCGCCGCGCCCGCGACGCACGCGGAGACGGTGCGCGATCCGGCCGACGGCACGCGCGTCAAGCAGATCCGCCAGGACGGCTGGACGATCGACTACCTCGCCTACGCGGATGCCCCGGCCACGGGCGTCAAACGCGTCAACCTCGTGCGCGCGACACCGCCGCTCGACATCAAGCTCGTGCTCGATCAGTGAGCGCCTGCCTAGCCCAGACATACGCATGACCGATTCGACCCGCTCGCTGCGCAACTGCCTTGCGCCCGCGAAACTCAACCTGTTCCTGCACATCACCGGCCGCCGTCCGAACGGCTATCACGATCTGCAGAGCGTGTTCCAGCTGCTGAACTGGGGCGACACGCTGCACTTCACGCTGCGCGACGACGGTCGCGTCGCGCGCGTCACCGACGTGCCCGGCGTGCCCGAGGAAAGCGACCTCGTCGTGCGCGCGGCCAACCTGCTGAAAGCGCATACGGGCACCGCGCACGGTGTCGACATCGAGATCGACAAGTGCCTGCCGATGGGAGCCGGCCTCGGCGGCGGCAGCTCCGACGCGGCGACGACGCTGCTCGCGCTGAACCGCCTGTGGCAACTCGACCTGCCGCGCGCCGAGCTCCAGTCGCTCGCGGTAAAACTCGGCGCAGACGTCCCGTTTTTTATTTTTGGAAAAAATGCGTTCGCAGAGGGTATCGGAGAAGAATTAGCTGAGGTACAATTGCCGACTCGCTGGTTCTTGGTTGTAACGCCCCGCGTTCACGTCCCAACCGCTGAAATATTTTCAGATGAGTTGTTGACAAGAGATTCGAAGCGCGTCACAATTACGGACTTTCTTGCACAGCAAAGCAGCGATGCGGGATGGCCGGATAGTTTCGGTCGGAACGATATGCAGCAAGTTGTAACAAGTAAGTACGCGGAAGTTGCGCAGGTGGTCAAATGGTTGTATGATGTGACCCCCGCGAGGATGACCGGCTCCGGAGCAAGCGTGTTTGCAGCGTTTCGCAGCAAGCATGAGGCAGAAGCGGCGCAAGCCAAGCTGCCCACCGGTTGGAATGGTGCAGTTGCCGAGAGCCTGAACGAGCATCCGCTCTTCGCTTTCGCGTCATGAAGTTTTACTTTGCCGAACGGCCTACACGAGTTCGGTAAAGCAGTCAGTTAAGTGTAGGGGAGTCGCCAAGTTGGTCAAGGCACCGGATTTTGATTCCGGCATGCGAGGGTTCGAGTCCTTCCTCCCCTGCCAAAAATTTTCCCGCATTTCCCGCCCAAGCCTGAAGCAGGTGCACGATGAGCAGCCACAGCCATGATGGCCTGATGGTCTTTACTGGCAACGCGAATCCCGCGCTCGCCCAGGAAGTCGTCAATATCCTTGGTATTCCCCTCGGCAAAGCAATGGTCAGCCGTTTCTCCGACGGCGAGATCCAGGTCGAGATCCAGGAAAACGTGCGCGGCAAGGACGTCTTCGTCCTGCAATCCACGTGCGCACCGACGAACGACAACCTGATGGAACTGATGATCATGGTCGATGCGCTCAAGCGCGCATCCGCCGGCCGGATCACTGCAGCCATCCCCTACTTCGGCTATGCCCGTCAGGATCGCCGCCCGCGTTCGGCGCGCGTTGCGATCTCGGCGAAGGTCATCGCGAACATGCTGGAAATCGCCGGCGTCGAGCGGATCATCACGATGGATCTGCACGCCGACCAGATTCAGGGCTTCTTCGACATCCCGGTCGACAACATCTACGCAACGCCGATCCTGCTGGGTGACCTGCGCAAGCAGAACTACTCGGATCTGCTCGTCGTGTCGCCGGACGTCGGCGGCGTGGTGCGTGCCCGGGCACTCGCGAAGCAGCTCAACTGCGATCTCGCGATCATCGACAAGCGTCGCCCGAAGGCGAACGTCTCCGAAGTGATGAACATCATCGGTGAAGTCGAAGGCCGCACCTGCGTGATCATGGACGACATGGTCGATACGGCAGGCACGCTCTGCAAGGCCGCGCAAGTGCTGAAGGAACGCGGCGCGAAGCAGGTATTCGCCTACGCGACGCACCCGGTGCTGTCGGGTGGCGCAGCCGATCGCATCGCTGCGTCGGCACTCGACGAACTGGTCGTCACCGACACGATCCCGCTGTCCGCCGAATCGCTGGGCTGCTCGAAGATCCGTGCACTGACGAGCGCGAGCCTGCTGGCCGAAACGTTCTCGCGGATCCGCCGCGGCGATTCGGTGATGTCGCTGTTCGCGGAATCCTGATCGCGAATCGACTGAACAAAGCATGCGCAGAAAGCGAAGCGGCAACGCTTCGCTTTTTGCACAATCGGACGGGATAGACGAAACCCCGCCGTTTCATCGGGGGCCGCTGTTTGACGGCCCCGTTTTACTGCCTGGTCGCGGGCAGCTATTGGAGAATCACATGAAAGTCGTCGCTTTCGAGCGCCAAGAGCAAGGTACGGGTGCGAGCCGCCGCCTGCGCAACGCTGGTAAGACCACGGGTATCGTTTACGGTGGCGAAGCAGCCCCGCAAAAGATCGAACTCGATCACAACGCCCTGTGGCACGCCCTGAAGAAGGAAGCTTTCCACTCGTCGATCCTCGACCTCGAAGTGGCTGGCCAGTCGCAACAGGTTCTGCTGCGCGACGTGCAATACCACCCGTTCAAGCAACTGGTGCTGCACGTGGACTTCCAACGCGTTGACGCGAAGAAGAAGCTGCACACGAAGGCTCCGCTGCACTTCCTGAACGCTGAAGTCAGCCCGGCAGTGAAGCTGTCGAGCGCGATCGTTTCGCACGTCGCGACGGAAATCGAAATCGAGTGCCTGCCGGCTGACCTGCCGGAGTTCCTCGAAGTCGACCTGTCGAAGATCGAAGCGGGTCAATCGCTGCACGCGAAGGACATCACGCTGCCGAAGGGCGTCGCGCTGGTCGCGCACGTCGACGCGGAAAACCCGGTTGTCGCATCGGCGACGGTCCCGGCTGGTGCCGTGTCGGACGCAGCAGAAGGCGAAACGCCGGCTGCCTAAGCGGGCTGCTTACGCGCCCCATCGATCCGTTTCTCGAAACGGTCGACGCAACCCGCCGCGGCTTGCCCGGCGGGTTTTTCTTTTTCTGCGCCCAGGCGGCCGTTGCCGCCTTCGAAACGTCATGATCAAACTGATCGTCGGCCTCGGCAATCCCGGGGCGGAATACACCGCGACGCGCCACAATGCCGGCTTCTGGCTGATCGACCAGCTCGCCCGCGAAGCAGGCACGACGCTGCGCGACGAACGCCGCTTCCACGGCTTCTATGCGAAAGCGCGCCTGCACGGCGAGGAAGTCCACCTGCTCGAGCCGCAAACCTACATGAACCGCTCCGGCCAGTCGGTCGTCGCGCTCGCGCAATTCTTCAAGATCCTGCCCGACCAGATCCTCGTCGCGCACGACGAGCTCGACCTGCCGCCCGGCACCGTGAAACTGAAGCTCGGCGGCGGCAGCGGCGGCCACAACGGCCTGAAGGACATCACCGCGCATCTGTCGTCGCAGCAGTACTGGCGGCTGCGGATCGGCATCGGCCATCCGCGCGACCTGATTCCGGAAGGGGCACGCGCCGGCGCGAAGCCCGACGTCGCGAACTTCGTGCTGAAGCCGCCGCGCCGCGAGGAACAAGACGTGATCGACGCGTCGATCGAACGCGCGCTCGCCGTGATGCCGATGGTCGTCAAGGGCGAACTCGACCGCGCGACGATGCAGCTGCATCGCAACTGACCGCGTCGCACCGCTACGGTGCATCGGGCCGTCCGGCGTCACCGGGCGGCTCCGCCCACCCCACCCTGCGCGCACATGCGGTAATCTGGTCGCTTTGCCCGACAGGAGCCAAGCGGTGAGCCGTTACTGGAGCGACGTCGTTCAGCAACTCGTGCCTTACGTGCCGGGCGAGCAGCCCGCGCTCGCACACCCCGTCAAGCTGAACACCAACGAGAATCCCTATCCGCCGTCGCCGCGCGTCGTCGCGGCGATCGCGCGCGAACTCGGCGAGACCGGCGACACGCTGCGCCGCTATCCCGACCCGGTTGCGCGCGCGCTGCGCGAGACGGTCGCGGCCCATCACCGCATCAAGCCCGAGCAGGTGTTCGTCGGCAACGGCTCCGACGAGGTGCTCGCGCACACGTTCCAGGCGCTGCTCAAGCACGACCGGCCGCTGCGCTTCCCCGACATCACGTACAGCTTCTATCCGACCTATGCGCGCCTGTACGGCGTCCAGACGTCGATCGTGCCGCTCGCGGACGACTTCTCGATCCGCGTCGACGACTATCTCGACGATGCTGGCGGCGTGCTGTTTCCGAATCCGAACGCGCCGACCGGGCGCGCGCTGCCGCTCGCGGACGTCGAGCGGATCGCGGCCGCGAATCCGTCGTCGGTCGTCGTGATCGACGAAGCCTATGTCGACTTCGGCGCGCAGTCCGCGATTACGCTGATCGACCGCCATCCGAACCTGCTCGTCGTGCATACGACGTCGAAGGCGCGCTCGCTTGCGGGCATGCGCGTCGGTTTCGCGTTCGGCGATGCCGCGCTGATCGACGCGCTGAACCGCGTGAAGGACAGCTTCAACTCGTACCCGCTCGACCGGCTCGCGCAAGTCGCCGCGCAGGCCGCATACGAAGACACCGATTATTTCGGCGCAACCTGCCGGCGCGTGATCGACAGCCGGACGCGGCTCACGCACGCGCTCGACACGCTCGGTTTCGACGTCGTGCCGTCGGCCGCGAATTTCGTGTTCGCGCGCCATCCCGCACAGGACGCGGGTGCGATTGCGGCGAAACTGAAGGAACGGGAAATTTTCGTGCGGCACTTCCGGCTGCCGCGGATCGACCAGCACCTGCGCATCACCGTCGGCACCGATGCCGAATGCGATGCGCTCGTCGCGGCGTTGCGCGAGCTGCTGGCCTGAGACGAAAGAACCGGCGCCAGGCGGCGCCGATCGGGATGCGTGACGTGCGTGCCGACGAACGAGCGCGCGCGTCACCTCCGGGTCACGACGCGTCGTCGCCCTTCCCGGCGGTCAACGCGTGATACTTCTCCATCAATTGCGCGTGCGATTCGTCATGCTGCGGATCGCGCGGAATGCATTCGACCGGACACACCTGCTGGCACTGCGGTTCGTCGAAATGGCCGACGCACTCGGTGCACTTGTTCGGGTCGATCACGTAGATATCCGGGCCCATCGAAATCGCGCCGTTCGGGCACTCGGGCTCGCACACGTCGCAATTGATGCACTCGTCGGTAATCATCAAAGACATACTGATCTCACTTCTTCAGGCCGGCGGCCGGCTTCGCAACGAAACCGGCCGGCGCCGCATCACGCGGCAGGGCCTCCCATCGCAGCGACTTTCTCGGTCAGCCACTTCTCGACGGACGGGAACACGAACTTGCTGACATCGCCGCCCAACTGCGCGATTTCCCGCACGATCGTCCCCGAGATGAACTGGTACTGATCGGACGGCGTCATGAACATCGTCTCGACGTCGGGCAGCAGGTAGCGGTTCATCCCCGCCATCTGGAACTCATATTCGAAATCGGACACGGCGCGCAGGCCGCGCACGATCACGCGCGCATTGTTGGTCCGGACGAAATCCTTCAGGAGGCCGGTGAAACTCATCACCTTCACGTTCGGATAATGGCCGAGCACCTCGTTCGCAATCGTCAGACGTTCTTCGAGCGAGAAAAACGGCTTTTTCGCGCGGCTGTCGGCAACACCGACCACCAGCGTATCAAAAATGCTCGACGCACGCCGCACGAGGTCTTCGTGCCCGCGCGTCAGCGGATCGAACGTACCGGGATACACGGCGACTACCATGTCGCTCCTCCTGTCATCACGCAAACGGGATGGCAGCCGTGCGATGCGCACGCCGCTGCCGAGATGGGCATGCGTCGCCTTTGCGGCGCGCCGCCTCGTATGGAACGCGCATTATTCATCATTTTCGCGCCGCAGCAAATGATAGTGAACCGCACCGGCCTTGCCGTGCTTCACGACCTGCCAGCCGGCGAGCGCGTCGTGCGCGGCCGGATCGAGCTCCGCCCCCGTCTCGACGTACAGCGCGCCGCCCGCCGCGACGAGCGATGCCGCCAGCGCGATCGCGCGCTCGAGCACGGCCAGATCGCCGAACGGCGGATCGAGAAACACGACGTCGAACGCGCCCGGCGTGAGCCCGGCCGCGAGCCGCAATGCGTCCGCTTCCGCGACCTCGACCGCACGCGCGCCGAGCTTGTCCTTGATCGCACGCAGCTGCTGCGCGGCACGCGGATGGCGCTCGACCATCACGACGCTCGCCGCGCCGCGCGACGCGGCCTCGAAACCGAGCGCGCCGGTGCCCGCGAACAGGTCGAGGCAACGCCGGCCTTCGAGATCCTGGCCGAGCCAGTTGAACAGCGTCTCGCGCACGCGATCGGGCGTCGGCCGCAGGCCGTCGAGATCGAGCACCGCGAGCGGCGTGCGTTTCCAGTCACCGCCGATGATGCGGATCGTGTGCGGCTTGCCGCGGCTGGAAGGGGCCGCCGGGCGGCCGGAAGAGGAACGGGACATACGGAATATCGACGACGGAGGGACCGGGCGCGCGCGGGGGCGCACCGCCAAACAGGCGCACGTTACCACAGCGGCGGCGCACACTGACGCGAGCGCCCCGCCGCACTGATAAAATGCACGGTTTCGGCCGCCGTGCGCCGCGCCCGCGCGAACGCAGAACGGCCCGTCCGGTGCCCGCCCCTGGCGGCGGCCCGCCCTCTTCCCGACGTCAGACCATGTTCAGCTTCTTCAAACGATTCAAGAAAACGCAGGAGCCCGATCCGGCGGAATCGCAATCGGCCGACGCGCAGCAAACGGACGAACCGTCCGATGCGCCCGCGCTCGAGGCGCCGCCTGCGGTCGAAGTGCCGCAAGCGCCCGCGCAACCGGCCGCGCCGGCCGTCGTGATGACGGTCACGCCGACCAACGACGGCCGCGACGAAGTCGTCGAGACGGTCGAAATCGTTCCGCCGCCGCTGCAGGACGCCACCGCGAAGAAATCGTGGCTCGCGCGCCTGAAAACGGGGCTCGCCAAGACGGGCTCGAGCATCACCGGCGTGTTCGTCAACACGAAGATCGACGAGGATCTGTACGAGGAGCTCGAAACCGCGCTGCTGATGTCCGACGCGGGTGTCGACGCGACCGAGTACCTGCTCGGCGCGCTGCGCGAAAAGGTGCGCGCAGGCCGCCTGACCGACCCGCAGCAGGTGAAGGCCGCGCTGCACGACCTGCTCGTCGAGCTGCTGACGCCGCTCGAGAAATCGCTGATGCTCGGCCGCGCGCAGCCGCTCGTGATGATGATCACCGGCGTGAACGGCGCGGGCAAGACGACCAGCATCGGCAAGCTCGCGAAGCACCTGCAGAGCTTCGACCAGTCGGTGCTGCTGGCCGCGGGCGACACGTTCCGCGCAGCCGCGCGCGAACAGCTGGCGGTCTGGGGCGAGCGCAACAACGTGACGGTCGTGCAGCAGGAAAGCGGCGATCCGGCCGCGGTGATCTTCGACGCGGTCAGCGCCGCGCGCGCGCGCAAGATCGACGTGATGATGGCCGACACGGCCGGCCGCCTGCCGACGCAGCTCCACCTGATGGAAGAGCTGAAGAAGGTGAAGCGCGTGATCTCGAAGGCGCACGACGGCGCGCCGCACGAAGTGCTGCTGGTGATCGACGCGAACACCGGCCAGAACGCGCTCACGCAGGTCAAGGCATTCGACGACGCGCTCGGCCTCACCGGCCTGATCGTCACGAAGCTCGACGGCACCGCGAAGGGCGGGATTCTCGCCGCGATCGCGCGGCAGCGCCCGGTGCCCGTCTACTTCATCGGCGTCGGCGAGAAGGTCGAGGATCTGCAGCCGTTCAGCGCAGTCGAATTCGCGGACGCGCTGCTCGGCTGAACGCCGCCGGCACACGTCGCACAGGGCGCCTTCGGGCGCCCTTTTTCATGCGCGCCCTCTCGTCACCAAGAGCGCGCTCCGCTCACTCGGCGTCAGGCTGCACGCCAGGTTCGGCGGCCTTGAACGCATCGAGCGTCGACGCATGGTCGACGATCCGCTGGATCGTCGGATAGCGCGTCGTGTCGATCGAGAAGCGGTTCGCATTGAACACCTGCGGCACGAGGCACACGTCGGCGAGCATCGGCGTGTCGCCGAAGCACAGCTTCCCGGTGCGCGGATCGCTCGCGAGACGCGTCTCGAGCGATTCGAAGCCCGCCTCGATCCAGTGCCGGTACCACGCGTTCTTCGCCTCCTCGGGCACCTGCAGCGTGTGCTTCAGGTACTTCAGCACGCGCAGGTTGTTGAGCGGATGGATTTCGCACGCGATCTGCAGCGCGACCGCACGCACATACGCGCGATCGACCGGCTGCTTCGGCAGCAGCGCCGGTTCCGGATGGGTTTCCTCGAGGTATTCGATGATCGCGAGCGACTGCTGCAGCGTCGCGTCGCCGTCGGTCAGCGTCGGCACGACGGCGTCCGGATTCAGCGCGCGGTACGCGTCCTTCAGTTGCTCGCCGCCGTCGCGCAGCATGTGCACGGGCACGTAGTCGAACGGCAGCTGCTTCAGGTTCAGGGCGATCCGCACGCGGTACGACGCGGAACTGCGGAAATAGCTGTAGAGCTTCATGGGATGTCTCTCGTAGTCGTATTCGGCCGGCAACGGCACGGGCGCGGCGCAGCCGGCGCGCGCACCGCCGGGAACCAGAGTGTAGCGCGCCGCGCGGCGCGGCCTCGCTTGGCGACAGCCGCACCCGTGCGATACTCGGGGCATTCCTCACCGCTCACAGCGCGGCCCGATGCCGGCCGCCCTCCCCACGCCCCGATGACCGCTTCCCACGATCCCGCTGCCGTTCCGTTCCCGTGCGCCCGCTTCATCAAGGAAATCGGCCGCGGCCCGCACGGCGCGCGCGCGCTGTCCGCCGAGGACACGTTCGAGCTCTATCGCGCGATGCTCGACGCGCGCGTGTCGGACGTCGAACTCGGCGCGATCCTGATCGCCTATCGGCTGAAAGGTGAATCCGCCGACGAGCTGGCCGCGATGCTCGCCGCCGCGCAGGCGTCGTTCGCGCCGGTGCACGTGCAGGACGCCGCGTTCCGCCCCGTGTCGATCCCGAGCTACAACGGCGCGCGCAAGCAGCCGAACCTCGTGCCGCTGCTCGCGCTGCTGCTCGCGCGCGAAGGCGTACCGGTGCTCGTGCATGGCGTCGAGCAGGATCCGGGCCGCGTGACGAGCGCCGAGATCTTTTCGGCACTGTCGCTCGCGCCGTCGGCATCGCACGATGCGATCGAGGACACGCTTGCCGAGCGCCGCGTCGCGTTCGCGTCGATCGAAGTGCTGGCGCCGCGCATCGCGCATCTGCTGTCGATGCGCAGCGTGCTCGGCGTGCGCAACTCGACGCACACGCTCGTGAAGATCCTGCAGCCGTTCGCGCCGGCCGGCCTGCGGCTCGTCAACTACACGCACCCACCGTACCGCGACAGCCTCGCGCAGCTGTTCCGCGACCATCCGGACGCCGCGCTCGGCGGCGCGCTGCTGGCACGCGGCACCGAGGGCGAAGCCGTGGCCGATACGCGACGCCAGGTGCAGGTCGACTGGCTGCACGACGGCGTGTGCGACACGCTGATCGAAGCCGAACGCTCGTCGACCGATGCGTCCCCCGTCGCGCTGCCCGAATCGCGCGATGCGGCCACGACGGCCGCGTGGACCGACGCCGTATTGCGCGGCGAAGTGCCGGTGCCCGACACGGTCGCCCGGCAGGTCGCGACGATCGTGCAGATCGCCCGCATCGCGCGCTGACGGCGCGCTCGCGAACCGGCCCCGTTTGCAGGGCATTTGACACGAGAACGCATCCTGACTTAGAGTTGTCCTCATGCGTTCCTCTCCGAACACCCTCCGAATTACCTCCGGCCGCCTAGCGCGGCCGCTATCGCTACGACTAGCCTAAGGCTTTCGTAGCGCCGTGTGCTGTCCGCACGGTCCCTCCCAGCAGTTCCTCGCAGTACCCCTCTCGCAGTTTTTACAACCCGAAGTCGTCAGCCTTCGTCCGTCTATCCGTCGGCCGATTCGCGAAGATCATCCGCATCCGCAGCGCGCTTACGTGCCGCGGAGCGAGGCAGCGCCAACCGTCGCCCATGCCGCCCGTCTTCGCTCGCGACTTGAGACCCGAGGTCCAGAAGATGCAGCGCAATCCGCAAGACAAGTACCGCCCGTTCGAGCCCGTCCGCCTCAATGGCCGCAAATGGCCGTCGCGCACCATCGAGCGCGCGCCCGTCTGGATGAGCACCGACCTGCGCGACGGCAACCAGTCGCTGATCGAGCCGATGAGCATCGAGCAGAAGCTCGAATTCTTCGAGATGCTGGTGGCGATCGGGTTCAAGGAGATCGAAGTCGGTTTTCCGTCGGCGTCGCAAACCGACTTCGATTTCGTCCGCAAGCTGATCGACGACAAGCGGATTCCCGACGACGTGACGATCGAAGTGCTCGTACAGGCGCGCGAAGACCTGATCGCCCGCACGTTCGACGCGCTCGAAGGCGTGCCGCGCGCGATCGTGCACCTGTACAACGCGGTCTGCCCGTCGTTCCGCCGCATCGTGTTCGGGATGTCGAAGGCCGACGTGAAAGCGCTCGCAATCGACGGCACGCGCATCATCAAGGAGCACGCCGCCGCGCGCCCCGACACGCAGTGGACCTTCCAGTACTCGCCGGAAACCTTCAGCATGACCGAGCTGACGTTCGCGCGCGAGATCTGCGACGCGGTCGCGCAAACCTGGCGCCCGACCCGCGATCACAAGATGATCGTCAACCTGCCGGCCACCGTCGAGGCCGCGAGCCCGAACGTATTCGCCGACCAGATCGAGTGGATGGACCGCAACCTCGCGTATCGCGACAGCATCGTGCTGTCCGTGCATCCGCACAATGACCGCGGCACCGCGGTCGCGGCGGCCGAACTCGCGCTGCTCGCAGGCGCCGACCGTATCGAGGGCTGCCTGTTCGGCAACGGCGAGCGCACCGGCAACGTCGATCTCGTCACGCTCGCGCTGAATCTCTACACGCAGGGCATCGATCCGGGCCTCGACTTCTCCGACATCGATGCCGTGCGCCGCATCGTCGAACGCTGCAACCAGATTCCCGTGCATCCGCGCCATCCGTACGCGGGCGACCTCGTGTTCACCGCGTTCTCGGGCTCGCACCAGGACGCGATCCGCAAGGGCTTCGCGCAGCAGCGCCCCGACGCGGCCTGGGAAGTGCCGTACCTGCCGATCGACCCGGCCGACCTCGGCCGCAGCTATGACGCGGTGATCCGCGTGAACAGCCAGTCCGGCAAGGGCGGCGCGACGTTCCTGCTCGAACGCGGGATGGGCTTTACGCCGACGCGCCGGGTGCAGATCGAATTCAGCCATGCGGTGCAGACGCTCGCCGACGCGTCCGGCGAGGAAGTGACGGGCGACGCGATCTGCGCGCTGTTCGCACGCGAATTCTTCGACACCGACGGGCCGGCTGCACGACACGGCAGCGGCGCGCGCTGGCGGAACCGCGAGATCGCGGCGGCGTCCGCCGCGGACACGATGCCCGACGATGCCGTGCGACGTTTGGCCGCGGCCTTCGCGGCGGCCGCCGACGCCGCGATCGACGTCGCGTCGTGCGAACACGCGCGCACGACGGACGGGCGGATCGCGGTATCGGTCGGCTGCCGGGTCGGCGATGCGCCGCTGCGGCACGGCGTCGGCCTGCACGCCGATGCGGCGAGCGCCGCGCTCGATGCGGTCGTCAGCGCGATCAACCGCTCGGCCTGGCACTGCGCGGATCGCCGCGCGGCGGCCTGAGCGCCGGGTTCCGTTTCAGGGTTCAAACGTCAGCGAGCGGAGCGTGACCGCCCGTGCGCCGCGCGATCCGCGCCGCACGAGGCAGCAAAAAGCGGCCCAGAAGGCCGCTTCGGTCGGGACATGAAAAGGAGCGCCACGCGCGCTCAGGTCTCGGTCGCGCACCGCGTCGCCTGCCACGCGAACAGGCACCAGCGGCCCTGCTCGTGGGTGTGGACAGAGGTATACGCAATCGGGAAGACCAGGCCGCCGTTGTTCGTTTCCATCTCGATCAACGCGCGCCCGGTGACGACGCAGGTTGCATCGCCGACGGGCAGCACGTCCTGCGACTGGATTTCGATCTGGCGATAGCGGCGGCGGCCGGCGACGATGGCGTCGATGAACTGCTGCTTGGTTTCGCGTTTGCCGTTGGTGTGCACGAAGAACACCTTGTCCGACAAAAGCGTGTCGAGCGCTTCGCCGTCCCCGTCCACCATCGCCCGGAACCGGTCGCGCTCGAGCGCGCGGACCGCATCGACCACCTTCGCCATCGCCTGACTCCTCGGCAACGCGCACGCCGTGCGCGGGCGTGCGGATCAGAAGTTGTACTGCAAGTAGAACTGGTGGAAATTTATACCAGGATTCGGCTCTTTGATACCCGCGTTAGACACATGTTCAAAACGGTAGCCGACCTGATACTGTTGCCGTTGGCCGAACTGCACGCCCACCCCCGCGGTCGGTGCGAACTGGAACGCGGTCCCCATCGAGAAACTGTCCGAGATCGTCGGGTGCGTCAGCAGCCGGACGCCGCCGCCGGCCTCGATGAACGGTCGGATCGCCCCGGCGCTCTTGATGAAGCGGAACATCGGCGTCACGCCGAATTCGCCGATGCTGCTGTGGACGTTGCCGCCCGTATGCCAGTAGCCGGCGTGCCCTTCCACGACGAACGCGAAGTGCCAGCCGCCGATTTCCCACCAGTTCCAGCCCGGATCCCACACCACGCCGAGATCGGCCTTGTCGACCCCGCGGCGATCCGAAAAGCCGCCGCCCGCCTGAATCCCCCATCGATCCGCGCATGCCGCACCCGATCCACCCAGAAGGGACGCCGCCAGCATCGCGTGCAGCGCAAGCCGGCTGCGGGGCCGGCGATTCTTCTTATTGTTCATCTGACACTCCAACTTTATGGGTTGAATGGAGCCTGCCGCTTCGGCCGGCTCGAGCGAACTGAATGGTATGGTAAAGGACTTTTCGAATCGGCATCACAAAGCGAAATGGCTTCCTTCCAAAACGACAAAAATTGAAATCGTCTACTGATTACCATCAGAAACAACGGCTTACGGAACTTCGCTTCTCCACCTCTGTCGCAGATTAGACTATCGGCTCGAGTGGCTCGATAGAAAAAGCGGGAACTCCGATGCCCACGCTTGCTCTAAGGAATTAGCACTCGTCTTGCGGGAGTGCTAAGATGGCCCACGGAATTTCATTCGAGACCGGGGGTTTGTCCCTGATTCCAAAGGAGTTTTTTTAGTGAGCAACGCCCTGACCCTCCCGAACACCCTGAGCCCGACGCCGGCCAAGGCCGCATCGGCAGGCTCGCTGGCGCTCGCAGCCCAATCGATGTTGCCGGGCCAGCTTGGCAACATCGACGCGTATATCCAGGCCGTCAACCGTATTCCGCTGCTGACCGCCGAAGAGGAACGCCAGTACGCAACCGAATTCCGTGAAGGCAACAATCTCGACTCGGCACGCCGCCTCGTGCTGTCGCACCTGCGGCTCGTCGTGTCGATCTCGCGCAACTATCTCGGCTACGGCCTGCCGCACGGCGACCTGATCCAGGAAGGCAACATCGGCCTGATGAAGGCCGTGAAGCGCTTCGATCCGGCCCAGAACGTGCGTCTCGTGTCGTATGCGATCCACTGGATCAAGGCAGAGATCCACGAGTACATCCTGCGCAACTGGCGCACGGTGAAGGTCGCGACGACGAAGGCGCAGCGCAAGCTGTTCTTCAACCTGCGCAGCCACAAGAAGGGCCTGCAGGCGATGACGCCCGAGGAAATCGACGGCCTCGCGAAGGAACTCAACGTCAAGCGCGAAGACGTGACCGAAATGGAAACGCGCCTGTCGGGCGGCGACATCGCGCTCGAAGGGCAGGTCGAAGACGGCGAGGAGTCGTACGCGCCGATCGCCTACCTGGCCGACTCGCACAACGAACCGACCGCCGTGCTCGCCGCGCGCCAGCGCGACACGCTGCAGACGGACGGCATCGCGCAGGCACTCGGCGCACTCGACGCGCGCAGCCGCCGCATCATCGAGGCGCGCTGGCTGCACGTCGACGACGACGGCTCGGGCGGCTCGACGCTGCACGATCTCGCCGCCGAGTTCGGCGTGTCGGCGGAACGCATCCGCCAGATCGAAGCGAGCGCGATGAAAAAGATGCGCACCGCCCTCGCCGAATACGCGTAAATCGCTGCGATTTAGAGCGCTTCATCAAAAACCGCTGCCCGCCCGGCAGCGGTTTTTTTTCGCCTGTCTTTTCCCGGGCATTTCATTCGTTTCTTCGTTCGTTTCTCCACTCGTTTCTTTGCCGATTAATTGACCTGATTCGTCAGGTAATAGGCCGTTTGCGGGCCCCTTCCGCATAACCTTGATCTGCCTCAAATTTCGGCCCGTGTTTCGCGACGGTCTGCCGCAGCGCAGCACTCGGCATTGGAAAGCCGTCCTTTTAAAATTGGCATGTCAGGCGCAGAAGGATTAAAACAGCTTCACAGCCGTCATAAATCCGACGTAAAGTCGCCCCAAATCCGACCTAAATCGATTCAGGATAATCGCCTTGATCTCGATCAATAAAGAGCCTGCGCCGCCTCCGCCGCGGCCGGCCGGTACGATCGGCTGGCGCGCGCGCATCGCCGCGTGGGCACGCGGACCGACCCTCGCCCGCGACATCACCCTGGTGCTGATCGTCAAGCTGATCCTCCTGATGTCGCTCAAATACGCATTCTTCAATCATCCGCAGGCCGAGCACATGTCGTTGCCGCCTGCCGCCGTCGCCGAGAAGCTGCTCTCGGTACCGGCGCCTGCATCTACCGAGGGAGACCACCATGATAAGTAGTGAAGTTGTCGATCTGTCACGTCTGCAGTTCGGCATCACGGCGCTCTACCACTTCCTGTTCGTGCCGTTGACGCTCGGCCTGTCCTGGCTGCTCGTCATCATGGAAGCCGTTTACGTGATGACCGGCAAACAGGTCTACAAGGACATGACCCAGTTCTGGGGCAAGCTGTTCGGCATCAACTTCGCGATGGGCGTGACCACCGGCATCACGCTCGAATTCCAGTTCGGTACGAACTGGTCGTACTACTCGCACTATGTCGGCGACATCTTCGGCGTGCCGCTCGCGGTCGAAGGCCTGATGGCGTTCTTCCTCGAATCGACGTTCGTCGGCCTGTTCTTCTTCGGCTGGAACCGCCTGTCGAAGGTCAAGCACCTGATGGTCACGTTCCTCGTCGCGCTCGGCTCGAACCTGTCCGCGCTGTGGATCCTCGTCGCGAACGGCTGGATGAACAACCCGGTCGGCGCCGAGTTCAACTACCAGACGATGCGCATGGAGATGACGAGCCTGTTCGACGTGCTGTTCAACCCGGTCGCCCAGGTGAAGTTCGTGCACACGGTGTCGGCCGGCTACGTATCGGCGGCGATGTTCGTGCTCGGCGTGTCGTCGTGGTACCTGCTGAAGAAGCGCGACGTCGACTTCGCACTGCGCTCGTTCGCGGTCGCGGCCGGCTTCGGCCTCGCGGCGACGCTCTGCGTGATCGTGCTCGGCGACGAATCGGGCTATACGACCGGCGAAGTGCAGAAGATGAAGCTCGCCGCGATCGAATCCGAATGGGAAACGCAGCCGGCACCCGCATCGTTCACGCTGATCGGCATTCCGAACCAGGAAGAACAGCGCACCGACTACGCGATCAAGATCCCGTATGCGCTCGGCCTGATCGCGACGCGCTCGATCGACGAACCGGTGATCGGCCTGCGTGACCTCGCGAAGCACAGCGAGGAGCACATCCAGAGCGGGATGATCGCGTACGGCGCGCTGCAGAAGATCAAGCAGGGCGACACGAGCGACGCGACCCGCGCGCTGTTCGACCAGCACAAGCAGTATCTCGGCTACGGGCTGATGCTCAAGCAGTTCACGCCGAACGTGGTCGACGCGACGCCCGAGCAGATCAAGGCCGCCGCGAAGAAGACGATCCCGCCGGTCGCCCCCGTGTTCTTCTCGTTCCGGATCATGGTGGCCCTCGGCTTCCTGTTCGTCGCGACGTTCATCGCCGCATTCTGGTTCTGCGCGCGCCGCGAACTGCTGCAGGACAACCGCCGCTGGTTCCTCCGTTATGCGGTGTGGGCGATCCCGCTGCCGTGGATCGCGATCGAATTCGGCTGGATCGTCGCCGAGCTCGGCCGCCAGCCGTGGACGATCGCCGGCGTGCTGCCGACGCACCTGTCCGCGTCGAGCCTGCAGCCGAGCGACCTGTACCTGAGTCTCGCGGGCTTCATCCTGTTCTACACCGCGCTGTTCGTCATCGAGATCAAGCTGATGTTCAAGTACGCGCGCCTCGGCCCGTCGTCGCTGCATACCGGCCGCTATCACCACGAAATCGCGGCCGCCAGCGAGCGCGCCCCGGCGTGAGCACGCACCTGAAACGGAACAAGGAATCGCTATGGACTATGCAACTCTCAAGCTGATCTGGTGGCTGCTCGTCGGCGTGCTGCTGATCGGCTTCGCCGTCACCGACGGCTTCGACATGGGCGCGACCGCGCTGCTGCCGTTCCTCGGCAAGACCGACGAGGAGCGCCGCATCATCGTCAACACCGTCGGTGCGACGTGGGAAGGCAACCAGGTGTGGCTGATCACGGCCGGCGGCGCGATGTTCGCGGCCTGGCCGCTCGTCTACGCGGCGTCGTTCTCCGGCTTCTACTTCGCGATGCTGCTGGTGCTGTTCGCGCTGTTCTTCAGGCCGGTGGGCTTCGACTACCGCAGCAAGCGGCCTGACCCGCGCTGGCGCGCGGGCTGGGACTGGGGCCTGTTCATCGGCGGCTTCGTGCCGGCACTCGTGTTCGGCGTCGCGTTCGGCAACCTGCTGCAAGGCGTGCCGTTCAAGTTCGACAGCGACCTGCGCGTGACCTACTACGGCAGCTTCTGGGCGCTGCTGAACCCGTTCGCGCTGCTGTGCGGCCTCGTCAGCCTCACGATGCTCGTCGCGCACGGCGCGGCCTTCATCAAGATGAAGACGGAAGGCGTGATCGCACGCCGTGCATCGGTCGCACTGCGCGTGGCGTCGTTCCTCGCGGTCGTGCTGTTCGTGCTGGCCGGCGTGCTGATCGCGTCCACCATCGGCGGCTTCCACATCACGCACGCCGCGCCGACCGATACGGTCGCGAACCCGCTGCTCAAGGACGTCGCCGCAGGCTCGGGCCTGTGGCTCGCGAACTACGGCGAATTCCCGTGGATGATCGCGGCGCCCGTCGTCGCGATTGCGGGCGGCCTGCTCGCGCTGCTGCTCGCCGGCTCGAAGCAGGAAAAGACGGCGTTCTTCTGCACGGGCCTGATGATCACCGGCGTGATCCTCACCGCCGGCTTCTCGATGTTCCCGTTCATCATGCCGTCGTCGCTCGACCCGCGCAGCAGCCTGACCGTGTGGGATTCGACGTCGAGCCACATGACGCTGCAGGTGATGCTGTTCGCGGTGATCGTGTTCCTGCCGCTCATCCTGCTCTACACGAGCTGGGTGTACCGCGTGATGCGCGGCAAGGTCACGCGCGAAGTGCTCGAAGAGAACAAGCATTCGATGTATTGATGCTTTGAACCGGGACGGGGCGCGCATGCGCCCTCGCCCACCGTTTCGCAAGGAGTCGGATCATGTGGTATTTCAGCTGGATTCTCGGTATCGGCGTCGCGCTGTCGTTCGGCATCGTCAATGCGATGTGGCTCGAAGCGCGGCAGAAGACGCAGGAAGCACGCGTCCGCGACTGACGCGTACGGCCGGTCACGCGGCCGCCGTCCGGAAGAAACCTCGCCTCGCGCGAGGTTTTTTTTCGCCCCGGCCGACCGGGCAGGCCCGGTGCGTCGATGCCAATTTAGCGCCAGATTGATACCACTTGAATACCAATAAAAGGTTTCATAAGATCTTTGGACACGGCCGCTGACAGGCCGAATCCATCTGGGTGGGGGAGACATGCGAATCCCGTCTGTGGCGCGCGCTTGCGCGCCGTCTCGCCGTCGCCGTGCGGCGACCGGTTGCGCGTCGTCGGCGAGCGTCGCCATCATCGTCCGTATAGGTCGAACGCGCGCCTTTGCCACCGGCCGCGCCGCCACGACATCAGCAGCTGCTGCCGCGCGCCACCGATGAAGACGCGCACCCGCCCCCGCCGATCCGACCGGCACGCCTGCCCGCCACCCGTTCCGTAACCGCACGCCCACGCGTGCCGACTGCGCGCGGGGCGGCTGCATCGCCCGCGCACCCCGTTGTCCCCGCAGCTCCGTTGAAAGACCCGCCCGCAGCGACGTCATCCCGTGACGCCGCTACGCCCCCTTTTTTCTCAGGAGTTCGCATGAACCGAACCTTGTCCACCCTGTTTGCCGGCCTGCTGATCGCGGCACTGTCGCCGGTCGCGCTCGGCGCGCTGCCCGCGTCGAGCGCGGCGGTCGCGGCGGTCGCGGCGACCGGCACCGTCCGTCCACCGGTGCCGCCGGCCGATCTCGCGGCGCGGCTGGCGAACGGCCTCGCGCTGCGCGTCGCCGTCGACAACAATCACGCGGCCGCGGCCGGCGTGCCGTGCGCCGATCTCGGCGCCGACGGCGCGGCCTGCGCGACGGGCCGCCTGATTCTGCAGAACCGCGGCCACCAGGCGATCGCCGACGGCGGCTGGAAGCTCTACCTGCACAGCATCCGCCGCCTGCTGCGGATCGACCGTCCGGGCTTCGCGCTGCGGCGGCTCACCGGCGACCTGTACGAACTGACGCCGCAACCGGGCTCGGTGCGGCTTGCGCCCGGCGAGCGCCTCGAGTTGCCGTTCGTCGCCGAATACTGGCTGCTGCGCTACAGCGACGTGATCCCGCGCCCGTACGTGGTCGTCGACGGCGCTCCGCCCGCCGTGCTCCGCTACAACGACACCGACGACGAGCTGCGCTACGTCGAATCGCTGCCGGCCGATGCGCAGAGCAACTCGACCGGCAATGCGCCGCCGGTGGCCGCGCGGCCCGACGCGAGCCGCGCGCTGCCGAGCGTGAAGCGCGAGCAGCCGCTGCCCGGCACGCTCGACCTGCGCGGCGTCGAGCTCGCGCTGCCCGACCTGCCGGACGCGCAGGTCGCGGCGCTGCGCGAACGCGCGACGACACTCGGGCTCGACGGCGCACGCGTGCCGGTACGTGGCGCCGTCGCGCCGCGCCGGCTGCCGGCCGACATCGCGACGCCGGGCGGCTACCGGCTCGCGATCGGGCCGCGCGGCGTGCTGATCGAAGGCTACGATCGCGCCGGCCTCTACTACGGCGTGCAGACGCTCTACTCGCTCGCGCCCGCCGGCGGCGGCCCGATCCCGGCGATGCTCGTCGAGGATGCGCCGCGCTTCACGCATCGCGGGATGCACGTCGATCTCGCACGCAACTTCAAGCACCCGGCGACGCTGCGCCGCCTGATCGACCAGATGAGCGCGTACAAGCTCAATCGCCTGCACCTGCACCTGTCCGACGACGAGGGCTGGCGCATCGAGATTCCCGGCCTGCCCGAGCTGACCGAGATCGGAGGACGCCGCTGCCACGACCCGAGCGAGACGCGCTGCCTGCTGCCGCAGCTCGGCTCCGGCCCGGACAACCGCTCGGGCGGCGGCTACCTGACCCGCGACGATTACGTGTCACTGGTGCGCTACGCGGCCGCGCATTTCGTCGAGATCATCCCCGAGATCGACATGCCCGCGCACGCGCGTGCGGCCGTCGTGACGATGGAGGCACGTTACCGGCGGCTGCATGCGGCCGGCCGCGAGCAGGAAGCGAACGCATACCGGCTGCTCGATCCGCAGGACACGTCGAACCTGACGACGGTGCAGTTCTACGACCGGCGCAGCGACCTGAACCCGTGCGTGCCGGGCGCGCTCAATTTCGCGTCGAAGGTGATCCGCGAGATCGCCGCGATGCATGCGGACGCGCAGGCGCCGCTGCACATCTGGCACTACGGCGGCGACGAGGCGAAGAACATCTTCCTCGGCGGGGGCTTCCAGCCGCTGAACGGCACCGATCCGAACAAGGGGCGCATCGATCTCGCCGCGCAGGACAAGCCGTGGGCGCGCTCACCCGCGTGCACGGCGCTGCTCCAGCGCGGCGCAATCAAGTCGATCGACGAGCTGCCGACGCGTTTCGCGCAACAGGTGAGCGCGGCGGTCAGCGCGAACGGAATCGACACGATGGCCGCGTGGCAGGACGGCATCAAGCATGCGAACGGGCCGCAGGACTTCAGCACGCGCCACGTGATGGTGCCGCTGTGGGACACGATCTTCTGGGGCGCATCGGACAGCGCGCGCGACCTGAGCGGCAAGGGCTACCTGACGGTGCTCGCGCTGCCCGACTACCTGTACTTCGACTTCCCGTACACGCTGAACCCGCGCGAGCGCGGCTACTACTGGGGCTCGCACGCGACGGACGAGTACAAGGTGTTCTCGCTCGCGCCCGAGAACCTGCCGCAGAACGCCGAGGTGATGGGCGACCGAGACGGCAACGCGTTCGAGGTGACGGGCACGGGCCCTGCGCCGCGCATCGAAGGCATGCAAGGGCAGGCGTGGGGCGAGGTGATGCGCAACGACACCTTCCTCGAATACATGGCCTATCCGCGGCTGCTCGCGCTGGCCGAGCGCGCATGGCACCGGGCCGACTGGGAGCTGCCGTATGCGGCCGGCGTACGCTTCAAGCGCGGCGACACGCATCACGTCGACATGGCCGCGCTGCAGCGCGACTGGGCCGGCTTCGCGACGCTGCTCACGCAACGCGAATTGCCGAAGCTCGACCGGGCCGGCATCGGCTACCGGAAGCCGACCTTCACGCTGACGAATCCGTGAACGGCTGAACGCTCGGGCGACGCGCGATGCGGACGCAGGCATCGCGCCATCGCCCGCACCAAAGAAAAACGGCTTGCGACGCATCGCAAGCCGTTTTCGTTTTGCCGGCCGGCCCGAACCCGCGTCGCGGATCAGGCCGGCTTCATCGCATCAGGCCGGTTGCACGGCCGCCCCGCTGCCCGACGGCGGCAAGCGCGCGCCGAGCTGTTCGGCATAGCGTGCGGCCGCGTTGCCGCAGACGATGTGGAACGTGTCGACCGACACCCATGCGACGTCGAGCGCACCGAGACGATCGCGATCGACCGCCGACGGATCGCGCACGACCACACGCAGGCGCGTGGTCGCGATCGCGTCGAGCGACACGACGTTGGTCGCGCCGCCGAACACCGCGAGCCAGCGTGTCGGCTCCGGATCGAGCGGGCCGGCGGCCGCGCCCGTGACGGGCTGCGCGGCGGCGGCCGTCGCCGTCGATGCTGCGCCTGCCGCGCCGCTGCCGATGGCGGTACGCATCTCGTCGGCAATGATGTCGGCCTCGGGCCCGATGATCACCTGCACGCTGTTGCCGCCGCGCTTGAGCACGCCACGCGCGCCGATCGACTTCAGTTCCGGCTCCGAGATCTTCTCCGGATCGACGACGGTCAGGCGCAGGCGCGTCGTGCACGCGTCGACGACCGACAGGTTGCCGGCCCCGCCGAGTGCAGCGATGTAGCGCTGCGCGCGCGGCGCAGCGGCAACCGCCGCAGCGCCTGCAGCCGGCGCGACGAAGCCGCCCGATGCGTACGATTCCGCGGCCGCATCGGCCGATGCCGGCTCACGGCCCGGCGTGGCCATATTGAACTTGCGGATGAAGAAGCGGAACAGCCCGTAGTACGCGGCACCGTACGCGAGCCCGAGCGGGATCGCGATCCAGCCCTTCGTCGACAGCCCGTAGTTCAGCACGTAGTCGATCGCGCCGGCCGAGAACGTGAAGCCGAGCTTCACGTCGAGGATCTGGCAGATCGCGAGCGACAGCCCCGTCAGCACCGCGTGGATCACGTACAGCACCGGTGCGAGGAACATGAAGCTGAATTCGATCGGCTCGGTCACGCCGGTCAGGAACGACGTCAGCGCCATCGACAGCAGCAGGCCGCCGACCATCGCGCGGCGCTCCTTCGGCGCTTCGTGCAGCATCGCGAGACACGCTGCCGGCAGGCCGAACATCATGATCGGGAAGAAGCCGGCCATGAAGGTGCCCGCGGTCGGGTCGCCCGCGAAGAAGCGGTGCAGGTCGCCGTGCACGATCTCGCCGCCGGCCGGCGGCGTGAAGTTGCCGAACACGAACCACGCGAGCGAGTTGAGAATGTGGTGCAGGCCCGTGACGAGCAGCAGGCGGTTCAGGAAGCCGAACACGAACGCACCGATCGCGCCCGCCGTCGTCAGCCACTGGCCGGCCGCGTCGATCAGATGCTGGACCGGCTGCCAGACGTACCCGAACGCGATGCCGAGTATCACGCAGACCAGGCCCGTGATGATCGGCACGAACCGTTTGCCGCCGAAGAACGCGAGGTAGTCCGGCAGCTTGATGTCTTTATAGCGGTTGTACAGCAGGCCCGCGACCACACCCGCGATGATCCCGGACAGCACGCCCATGTTCAGCTTGGGATCGATGTCCTTCATGATCGCGGTTTCGATCAGGTAACCGATCGCGCCCGCGAGCGCCGCCACGCCGTTGTTGTCCTTCGCGAAACCGACCGCCACGCCGATCGCGAACAGCAGCGGCAGGTTGTCGAAGATCGCACCGCCGGCGTCGGCGATCATCTTGATGTTGAACACGTCCGGCTGGCCGAGTCGCAGCAGGATGCCGGCAACCGGCAGTACCGCGATCGGTAGCATCAGTGCCCGGCCCAGGCCCTGTATTTTCAGAAACGGATTCCCGTTCATTCAGTCCTCCAATCCTTGTCTCGTCATTAATCGTCGTTGACCTAATTGCTTTCGTCGTGAAACCGTCGCGAACCTGCCGTCGACGCTCAGTCGAGCGGCCAGACCTCGCGGCTTGCTGCCCTTACCGCCTGTGCCGAATCGAGCGCGAGCAGATCCTGCGTGCGCTGCCGGCACAACTGGTAATCGAGACGGCGCACACGCGCCTTGATGCCCGGCACCGATACGGGGTCGACCGACAGTTCGGTCACGCCGAGGCCCACCAGGATCGGCACCGCGAGCGGATCGCCGCCGAGCGCACCGCACACGCCGACCCACTTGCCGTGCCTTTCCGCACCGCGCACCGCGATGTCGATCAGGCGCAGCACGGCCGGATGCAGGCCGTCGGATTGCGCGGCGAGATCGGCCTGGCAGCGGTCCATCGCGAGCGTGTACTGCGTCAGGTCGTTGGTGCCGATCGACAGGAAATCCGCGTGCTGCGCGAGCTGGTCGGCCAGCAGCGCGGCCGACGGCACCTCGATCATCACGCCGACCTCGATCGGCTCGGTGCGGCCCTGCGCGCGCGCGAATTCGTCGATGCGCTTTTTCAGGCGCACGAGCTCGCCCACGTCGGTGACCATCGGCAGCAGGATGCGCACCGCGCCGAGCGGCTTCACCGCGAGCAGGCCCTGCAACTGGTCATCGAGCAGATCGGGGCGCACCTGCGCGAGACGGATGCCGCGCAGGCCGAGCGCCGGGTTCGGTTCGGGCGGCAGCGTCAGGTAGTCGACTTCCTTGTCCGCGCCGACGTCGAGCGTGCGGATGATCGCCGTGCGGCCCTGCAGCGCGTCGACGATCGACTGGTAGCTCTGCTGGTGCTCGACGACCGTCGGCGCAGCCTGGCGATGGATGAACATCAATTCGGTGCGCAGCAGGCCGACCGCATCGGCGCCGTTGTCGACCGCGGTGTTCGCGTCGTCGAGCGTCGCGATGTTCGCGGCGACCTCGATCGCGCGACCGTCGACCGTCGCGGCGGCTTCACCCGCCAGTTGCCGGTTCGCCTCGCGCACGCCGTCCAGGCGCTGGCGTTCGTGCCGCGCGCGCTCGACATCGAGCGCGGTCGGGGCGTGTTCGAGCCGGCCCGCGCTCGCATCGACGACGACCTGCGTACCGTCCGGAATCGCGTACAGCGCATCGCCGACCGCGACCAGCGCCGGAATGCCGAGCTGCCGCGCGATGATCGCCGCGTGCGACGTCGCGCCGCCGCGCGCCATCACGAGCGCGGTCACGCGCTGGCGATCGAGCGACGACAGGTCGGACGGCGTGAATTCCTCGGCCGCGAGCACCGCTTCGTCGGGCAGTGCACGCGCGGCTCCGTTCGTATGACCGAGCGCGCGCAGCACGCGCTTCTCGATGTCGCGCAGGTCGGCCGCGCGTTCGGCGAGCAGCGCATCGTCGAGCTTCGACAGCGTGTCGATCTGCGTGCGGATCGTCGCGCGCCAGGCGAAGCCCGCGCTCTTGCCGAGGCTGATCAGGTCGCGCGCCGCGTCGATCAGCGTCGGGTCCTCGAGCAGCACGCGGTGCACCGCGAAGATGCCCGCTTCGCCGACCGCGCCGCGCGCCGATGCGTTGCGCACCGTTTCGTCGAGTTCGGCATCGACCGCCTTCAGCGCCTGGTCGAGCTGGCGGCTTTCCGCAGCCGGCGTGCCGGCGGCCTGCTCGGGCGGCACGATTTCCGCATCGTCGAGACGCACCAGCGTACCGACCGCGATGCCGGGCGCCGCGCACACGCCTGCGAGCGTGTTCGGGTCGATGGACGCGCCGACGTTGCGCGCGATCGTCTGCGGCACGGGCGATGTCATCCGCGCCGGTTTTTCCTCGACTTCGCCGTGCGCTTCGCGCAGCAGCTCGTGCTCGACCGCATCGACGGCCTGCTGCGCATGCGCGCCACGGCCGACCAGTTCGACCGTCACACCTTCGCCGGCGCCGAGGCCGAGCAGGCCGACGACGCTCGCGATCGACGCCTTGCGGCCGTCGAACAGCACGTCGACGGTCGCGTCGAACCCGCGCACGGCTTCGCGTGCTCGCGCGGCCGGCCGCGCATGCAGCCCGCCCGGTTGCGCCAGCACGATTTCACGGCGCACTTCGTTCTGCGCCGCGGCGCCGGCCTGTGCCGCCTGCACGGCCGCTTCGCCCTTGCCGCGCAGCGCGAGCAGCGGCGTCTCGCCGGCCGTCGCGAAGCCGCTGGCACGATCGACGACCTCGAACGCATCCGAGTTCGCGATCGCGATCACCGACACGAGCGAATGCGCGCTGCGCGCCACCGCATCCTGGTCGAACTCGATCAGCAGCGTGCCCGCCTCGACACGCGCGCCGGCCTCGATGTGCGCAGTGAAGCCCTGCCCGTTCAGCTCGACGGTGTCGATGCCGATGTGCAGCAGCACTTCCGCGCCTTGCGGCGTCGTGATCGTCACCGCGTGGCCTGTGCGCGCGAGGTGCGACACGACGCCCGCACACGGCGCGACGAGCTTGCCCGCGAGCGGGTCGATGCCGATGCCGTCGCCGAACATCCCGCCGGAGAACACCGGATCGGGCACGTCGGCCAGCGGAACGATCGGCCCCGTCAGCGGGGCAAGCAGAACGATCTGATCGTGGGTGGGGCTCTTCAACTGGGACTCCTCGGCGCGTCTCATCGGCTGTCTCGGCTATCAGTGCGTTTCGGTGACTTTGTTCAGGTGGCGCGGCGTATCGGGATTGCGGCCGCGCGCGACGGCGAGATCCGCCGCCATCACGTAGAACGAAAGAATGGCGGCGATCGGGTCGAGCGCCGAATGGGCAGACTGCGCAAGCGGCAGCGTCGCGCCGGGCGTGCCGGCGGGCGCCGCGAGCAGCACGGCCGCGCCGCGGGCGCGCATGTCTGCGGCGAGCTGCAGCAGGCCGGCCTGCTCGGGCCCCGGCGGTGCGAACACGAGCAGCGGATAGTCGCGGTCGATCAGTTCCATCGGGCCGTGACGGACTTCGGCGCTCGAGAACGCCTCGGCCTGGATGCCGGACGTTTCCTTCAGCTTCAGCGCGGCTTCCTGCGCGATCGCAAGGCCCAGCCCGCGGCCGATCACGATCATCCGCTCGACACCCGCCAGCGCGGCAACGGCCTGCGACCAGTCGAGCTGGCCGGCCTGCGCGAGTACGTCGGGCAGGCCGCGCAGCGCAGTTATCAGCGCGGCATCGCGCTGCCAGTAGGCAACGATCTGCGCGGACAGCGACAGCATCGCGATATAGCTCTTCGTCGCGGCCACCGACAGTTCGGGGCCGGCGAGCAGCGGCAACTGGTGCTCGCATGCGTCGGCGAGCGGCGACGGCAGCACGTTCACGGCGGCGACGGTACGCGCGCCGGCTTCGCGCAGCGCGGCCATCGTGTTGACGAGATCGGGGCTCTTGCCCGACTGGGAGAAGGCGATCGCGAGCTGGTCCTGCACCTTCAACGGCGCCTGCTGCAGCGTGGCGACCGACATCGGCAGCGACGCGACCGGCACGCCGAGGCGGCTCATCGTCAGGCTCGCGAAATAGCTCGCGGCGTGATCCGAGCTGCCGCGCGCGACCGTCAGCGCGACGGCCGGCGGGTGATCGAGCAATTGGCCGGCGAGCGCTTCGACGCGCGTGGTGTCGGCGATCTGCGCGGCGACGACCTGGGCGGACTCGCGCGCTTCCTTAAGCATATTCGACAATCGATTCTCCTTCGACGTAAGTCGCGGTGAGGTTCAGGTCGCGATCGAACACCGCGAGGTCGGCCCATGCGCCGCGCTCGAGGCGGCCGCGATCGGTGACGCCGAGGTAGTCGGCCGCATAGCGCGACATCCGGTTCGACACGTCGGCGATCGGCAGGCCGAGCGACACGAGATTGCGCAGCGCCTGATCCATCGTCAGCGTGCTGCCGGCGAGCGTGCCGTCGGCGAGGCGCACGCCGCCGAGGCACTTCGTCACGTGCTGGCTGCCGAGCCGGTATTCGCCGTCGGGCATGCCGGTTGCCGAGGTGCTGTCGGTCACGACGTACAGGCGCGGGATCGCGCGCAGCGCAGCACGAATCGCGCCCGGGTGTACGTGCAGCAGGTCGGGGATGATTTCCGCGTATTCGGCATGAGCAAGCGCCGCGCCTACCAGGCCCGGGTTGCGGTGATGCAGCGGCGACATCGCGTTGAACAGGTGCGTGAAACCGCACGCGCCGTGCTTGAGCGCGGCCACCGCGTCGTCGTAGGTCGCGAGCGAATGGCCGAGCTGCACGCGCACGCCGCGCGCCGCCATCTCGCCGATGATCTCGATGTGGCCGGCGATTTCCGGTGCGAGCGTGACGACGCGGATCGGCGCGATCGACAGGTACTTCAGCACTTCATCGAGCACGGCCGACACGGCCGCGTCGGGCTGCGCACCGAGCTTGCCGGGGTTGATGTACGGCCCTTCGAGGTGCACGCCGAGCACGCGCGCGCCGCCCGGCGTGCGGGTGCGCGCGACGGTGCCGAGGTTGCCGACGACTTTCATCAGTTCGTCGCGCGGCGCGGTCATCGTCGTCGCGAGCAGGCTCGTCGTGCCGAATTGCGCGTGCGTGCGGGCGATCGTCTCGATCGCGTCGCCGCCTTCCATCACGTCGGCGCCACCGCCGCCGTGCACGTGCAGGTCGATGAAGCCGGGCAGGATGTAAGGCGCATCGTTCTTCGCGGGATCGACGGGCTTGCCGTCGAGGGTCGTGATGCGGCCGTTCTCGCTATCGAGCGAACCGTGAATCCAGCCGTCGGGGGTAAGGATGTTTCCAGTCAGCATGACGTTCTCTTGATGATCTGGTGACGCGGGCATCCGCGTCGTGATTTGCAAATCCGTGTCGTTACTTCACGCGTGTCGCGCGCGGGCAGTCTCGCGCGTCAGCGTTTCAGTTCGGCGACGAAGTCGTAGTAATCGTCGCGGCAATACGTTTCACTCACTTCGATCGCGCGCTGGTCGGCGCCGTAGCCGATCCGCGTGATCACCAGCAGCGCCGAACCCGGCTTCACTGCCATCCATTTCGCGATCGCGTGGGTCGCGTTCGCCGCGCGAAAGTGCTGCAGCGCGCGCACGACGGTCATCCCGCGCGCTTCGAGGTATTCGTACAGCGACGCGCCGAGCACCTGCGGATCGGGCACCACCGCGGCCGGCAGCGTCGAGTGCTCGACGGCCATCACGATGCCGTCCGCGCGGCGCAGCCGTTCGAGCCGCGCCACCGTCGCGCCGGGCGCGAGACCGAGACGCGTGATCTCGTCGCGGTTTGCGGCGCGCAGCGTGCGCGACAGCCACACCGAATCGGGCACGAAGCCGCGCTGCTGCATCTTCGCGGTGAAGCCGACGAGACGCGACAGCGGATCGGCGACACGCGGCGTAATGAAGCTGCCCGCCCCGCGCGCCCGCTTGATCAGCCCCTGCTCGACCAGCAACGCGAGTGCGCGACGGGCCGTGATCCGCGACACGCCGACCGACACCGACAGCAGCCGCTCCGACGGCAGCGCCTCGCCGGCCCGCCACGCGCCGGCGTGGATCGCGCTCGCCAGGTTGCGGGCGAGCTGCAGATAGAGCGGCGTGTCGCTGAGGGGATCGGGCGCCAGTTCGGACCAGCCGGTTTCCATGTGCCTCCGGGTGTCGGACGACGACCGCAGGCCGTCGAAAGTGAGGGCATTATATAACCACCATAATACCAGTCAACGAACTGGTATTAGCCGTGCCGAAATCGCCACAAGCCTTGCTAGGCAAGCGTTTTAGTTCCAACAAACCCTTTGTTTACAACGAAGTGCGGGGTAGGGATTTACCCGGATTGGTATGCAAGGGGACAGTTCCAGCACGCGGTTCGGCCAGGTTTTGGGCACGAATATAAGACCTGAATAGAACCAGTTGAGCCGACTGGTATGCATGGATGGAAAAGCACCGCGCGTTCGGCGGCGCGCGCCGGTTGCGTCAGTGGAATTCGCGGCTCGATGTGCGCAGGCCGCCGAGCAGCGGCGTCAGATCCTCGAAGTGCTGTACGACGAGGTGCCGCACGTCGCTCGCGACCTGCCACACGCCGGACGCGGCGAGCAGCCGCGAGTCGAGGGTTTCGCGGCGCTGCCGCGCGAGCAGCTCGGGCCGGACGATCAGGTTCACGCAGCCCGTTTCGTCCTCGAGCGTCATGAACATCACGCCTTTCGCGGTGCCCGGCATCTGCCGCGCGGTCACGAGCCCGCACGCACGCGCGAGCCGGCCGTCGGGGCGGTCGTGCAACTCGGCTGCGGACGACAGCCGCCGCGCGCGCAGCGCGGGCCGCAGCAGCGCGACCGGGTGGCGGTTCAGCGTAAGGCCAGTGGTGTGATAGTCGGCGAGGATGTCGTCGGCTTCCGACGGCGCGCCGAGTGCAGGCTTCTCCGCTTCGTCGATCGGTGCGGTCGCGAGCAGGTCGCGTTCGGGGGCTGCTGCAACCGCTTGCCACAGCGCATCGCGGCGGTGGCCGGCGAGCGTTGCAAGTGCGTTCGCGGCGGCGAGCGCTTCGAGATCGCGGCGTTCGAGTTGCGCGCGGCGCGCGAGGGTGTCGACGTTGTCGAACGGGCCGGCCGCCGTGCGTGCGGCTTCGATGCGGCGCGCGGCAGCTTCGCCGAGACCGCGCACGAGCGACAGGCCGAGCCGCACGGCCGGCTGACCATCGGGAGGCGGCTGGTCGGGCAGCGCTTCGAGCGAGGCTTCCCAGTTGCTTTGCGTCACGTCGATCGGCAGCACCTGCACGCCGTGGCGCTTCGCGTCCTGCACGAGTTGCGACGGCGGGTAGAAACCCATCGGCTGGCTGTTCAGCAGCGCGGCGAGGAAGATCGCCGGTTCGTGGCATTTGAGCCAGCTGCTGGCGTACGCGAGTTTCGCGAAGCTGGCGGCGTGGCTTTCGGGGAAACCGTAATCGCCGAAGCCCTTGATCTGTTCGAAGATCTGCTCGGCGAAGTCGGGCGGATAGTCGCGCTCGCGCATCCCGTCGACGATCTTGCGGTGATATTTCTCGAGATTGCCCTTGCGCTTCCACGCGGCCATCGCGCGGCGCAGTTCGTCAGCCTCGCCGGGCGTGAAGCCCGCCGCGATCATCGCGATCTGCATCACCTGTTCCTGGAAGATCGGCACGCCGTACGTCCGTTCGAGCGCAGGCTTCAAATCCTCCTTCGGATAACTGACCTTTTCGATGCCCTGGCGGCGTTTCAGATAGGGATGCACGGCCCCGCCCTGGATCGGCCCCGGCCGCACGATCGCAACCTCGATCACCAGATCGTAGTAAGTCCGCGGGCGCAGGCGCGGCAGCATCGACATCTGCGCGCGCGATTCGATCTGGAACACGCCGACCGTATCGGCACGGCAGATCATGTCGTAGGTCGCCTTGTCATCCTGCGGAATGTGCTTCAGCGTGAACGGTTCGCCATCCGGCTCCGGCGGCCCGCGCCACGCGGTACGCATGTCGAAGGCGCGATGCAGCGCCGACAGCATGCCGAGCGCGAGCACGTCGACCTTCATCAGCCCGAGTGCTTCGAGATCGTCCTTGTCCCACTGGATCACGCGCCGCCCGTCCATCGCCGCGTTCTCGACCGGCACGAGCCGCGTGAGCTTGCCGCGGCTGATCACGAAACCGCCCGAGTGCTGCGACAGGTGGCGCGGAAAATTCAGCAGCCGCGCGGCGAGCCGGGCCCATGCCAGGATGAGCGGCGTCTCGGGATCGAGCCCGATCGTCGAGAATTGCTGCAGCAGGTCGCGGCTGCCGTCGAACCAGCGGTGCGCTTTCGCGACGCGATCGACCAGCATCGGATCGACGCCGAGCGCCTTGCCGGTTTCGCGCAGCACGCCGCGCGGGCGATAGGTCGATACCGCGGCCGCAAGTGCGGCGCGGTTGTGTCCGTATTTTTCGTAGATATGCTGGATCACCTCTTCCCGACGCTGATGCTCGAAGTCGACGTCGATGTCGGGCGGCTCGCCTCGCTCCACGCTGATGAAGCGTTCGAACAGCATCGTGCTCTGCTCGGGATTCACCTCGGTGATGCCGAGGCAGAAGCAGACGACCGAGTTCGCCGCCGAGCCGCGACCCTGGCACAGAATGTTCTGGCTGCGCGCGTATTTGACGATGTCGTAGACGGTCAGGAAGAACGGCTCGTAGCTCAGTTGCGCGATCAGGTCGAGTTCATACCGGATCTGCTTCGACACCCTCTCCGGCACACCTTGCGGATAGCGTGCGGCCGCCCCGGCCATGGTTTCCTGCTCCAGATAGCTCGTTGGCGTGAGCCCCTTCGGCACGATCTCGTCGGGATACTCGTAGCGAAGCGAGTCGAGTTTGAAATCGCACGTATCGAGAATCGTGCAGGTCTCCTCGATCTCCGCCGGCGAATACAGATTCCCGATCCGGTTCCGCCCGCGCAAATGCTGTTCCGCATTCGGCGCAAGCGCATACCCGCACTCGGAAACCGGCATGCCGACGCGAATCGCCGTCATCACGTCCTGCAGCTCCTTGCACGAGCGCCGGTGCATCGTCACGTCACCGAGTGCGACGATACGCACGCCACGCCGCTCGCCGGCTGCACGAATCTCCTCGCGCTGCGCACCGTCCAGCGCGCGCTGCAGTTGCACGAGCCCGAGCCGCGCACGTTCGCCGAACGTCGTGCGAAACCACGCGACCTGCGCATCGAGTACATCCGCACGCACCGGATACGTCGGCACGAGAATCACGAAGCAGTCGGGCATGCCGCGCAAGTGCGCAAACTCGGCAGGCGGCGCCGACAGCATCCGCGACGTCAGCGTGTAAGTGCCCTTCGGCGAAGCCATCCGCCGTCACGAAATCAGCTCGGACAGATTGCCGTAGCCTTCACGATTCTGCGCAAGCAACACGAGCCCGAATGCGCCGGGGCCGGGATCGTGGCCAGGTGCGACGTCATCCGGCGTGACCTCGAAATACGAACCGATGACGAGCGGCAACCCTTTCGCCTTCGCCGCGACGTGCATGCGCGGTGCGCCTGCAAGCGAGCATTCGTCGGTGATCGCGATCCCGCGATAGCCGAGCTCGAATGCACGCTCGACCAGTTCCTCCGCATGCGACGCGCCATGCAGGAACGAAAAGTTCGAACGGCAGAACAACTCCGCGTAATCGGGCAGCCAGCTGAATTCCGCAACCATCACCGTTCACCCGAACAGGCCGTGCAGGAACCAGCGCGGCTCGGCCTCGCTCCCCGCCCGCTCCTTGAACACCCAGTAGCACGCACCGGCCTCGTCCTGCGCGACGCAGTAATCGCGCGCAGCGAGCTGACCGTCGAACCACCCGGCCTCGATCCGTTCCACCGACGACATCATCCTCAGCGGCGTATGAAATACCGGCCGCTCCCCACGCATCAACAACGGCAGCGGCTCCGCCAGCAACCACGCGGGCCTCGGCGGCACAGCCGGCGGCCCGGCAGCCGGCTTGCCGGCCTGCGCGTCGAGCGGCAGCCAGCGGTTCGCGGCCTCGGGCCGGTGATCGGCGACGGGCGCCGCGCGCAACACGTTGTCCGCGCCGAGCCGCGCGACCAGCAGCTCGAACAGCCGCGCACGCGTCTCGCGCGTGCCGCCGGGCTCGGGAAACAGATCGTCGGCCGGCGGCGCGACCGATTCGACGCGCGTGGCCTTCAGGCGCACCGCGATCACCGCGGCCGGCAACTCCACGCGCGCGAGCCGCTCACCGAGCAGCCGCATGAAGTGCGCCTCGTCGCGCACGGGTGCCGCGAATGCGAGTTCGAGCGGCGTCGGCGGCACGGCCTGGCGGCCGCGCTCGTGTTCGAGATCGAACGTCATCGCGGCCAGTGACAGGTGCCGCGCGGCCAGCCAACCGCAGAGCTGCACGACGAGCCGCCGCGCAACGAACAGCACGGCTTCCGCGTATTCGACGCGCTCCTGCAGTTCGAGCCGCACGTCGAACACGGGCGGCACCGCCATCCACGCGAGCGGCTCGACCGCATCGCCATACGCGCGATCGAGCGCGGCCAGCAGCGCGGGACCGCAGCGGCGCTGCAGCCCTGCGCGCGGCAGGCCGCGCAGATCGGCGAGCGTGCGGCAACCGAGGCCGTCGAACCAGCCTGCATAGGGACGCGCGTCGGGCAGCAGCACGCATGGCAGCCGGTCGAGCACGCGCACGAGCGACGCTTGCCCGGCGACCCGGCGCCGGATGCGTGCGCGAGCCGACACGCGCGCGAGCAGCCACGCGCCGCCCCTGGTCGGAGCGGCAGACAGGCGCACGGCATAGCCGAGCGCCGCGAGCGTCGCGCGCACCTGGCGGCACAGCGACGGCAGCCCGCCGAACAGGCGCAGGCTCGGGCCGACGTCGACGATCAGCGTGGCTTCGTCGTCGAGTGCGACGCACGGCGAGAAGCGCAGCAACGCGAGCGCGACCGCGCGCAGCGCATCGGCCTCGCGTGCGGGATCGCGTTCGACGAGCTTCGTGTGCGGCGCGAGCGTGAGCACGCCGCCGCGCTTCATGCCCGCGCGCACGCCCTGCCGGCGCGCGGCCGCGTCGGCGATCAGCACGACACCCTGCTCGAGCACCGCACGGCCGGCGCTGCCGGCCTCGCCGTCAGACGGGGGCGCGACGCACACGTCGAGCGGCAGGCGCGGCAGATGGATGCCGAGCAAGACGCGCATAGCGGCTCTCCACGATGGGCGACGGCAGGTCGAGCACGAGCGGCTCGCTGCGGGCGGGGCCGCGCCGCTTGACGATGTCGAGCGACACACCGCCCGGCACCGGGTACAGCGCGACCCGCAGCACGGCCGGCGACGGTTGCCGCTCGGCCGACAGCGGGCGCAGCATCACGAACAGCGTGTCGCCCGTGCGCGCGGCCGCGAGATGCAGGCGCCGCAGCGCATCGGGCCGCGCGTCCTGCCACAGCAGCAGCGCGCCGCAACAGCCGGTCTTGAGTGCCTGCTCGGCAGCCCACAGCGCATCCGTGCGGCTGCCGGCACGCAGCCACAGCAGCGCGTCGGCCGGCACGCCGAGACTGGCGAGCGCGGTGGCATGCGGCGACTGCGGCGGCGCGACGAGCGCGAGCGGGCGCCGCGCGCTGACGGTGCGCGCGAGCGCGGGCGCGAGCAGCCGCATTTCGCCGCAGCCCGGCTGCGCGGCCAGCAGCTCGACGAGCCCGCCGACCGGCCAGCCGCCGCCCGGCAACTCGGCGGACAGCGATGCAAAGCCCGTGTCGATCGTGCGCGGACCGCCACGCGCGAGCTGCGAACCGCGCCACAGCGACGGATGAAGGGATTCGGGAGAAATGGAGGATGCGAGCATGACGCCACCCACAACTGTATGGATATACAGTATATGGCAATGCGTCCACGCCGCACAGTACTGGTACGAAACCGGTATTTCGTCAGATGAAAGACGGGTGAAAAGCCGGCGGGCCCGCGATATTACGGCGGGCCGCCACCGGCATCACCGGCTCGCACCGCCCGGACGCCCGCCACACCCCTCGGGCGCCGATGCGGCACATGCGAACCGAATCGCGCAGCCGGGCCGAACCGAGCAGAGCCCAGCCAGCCTGCCAACCGGCACGATGCACATCCTGCACACCGCGCCGGCCCGCCTGCCGCGCGTCAGCCGAGCAGCAACGCGTCGTCGTCGAGCTGCTCGTGACGCACCTTCTCGAACATCTGCAGCAGGTCCGGCACGTCGAGCCCCTTGCGCGCGTCGCCCGACACGTCGAGCACGACCTGCCCCTGGTGCAGCATCACCGTACGGTCGCCGTAGTCGAGCGCCTGCCGCATGCTGTGCGTGACCATCATCGTCGTCAGCTTGCTCTCGGCGACGATGCGCGCGGTCAGCTCCAGCACGAACGCGGCCGTCTTCGGGTCCAGCGCGGCCGTGTGCTCGTCGAGCAGCAGGATCCGCGACGGCCGCAGCGACGCCATCAACAGGCTCACCGCCTGCCGCTGGCCGCCCGACAGCAGCCCGATCCGGTCGGTCAGCCGGTTCTCGAGGCCGAGGTTCAGGAGCCGCAGCTTGTCGCGGAACAGCTCGCGCGACGGCCGGTCGAGCGCGGCCCGGAAGCCGCGCCGCGCACCGCGCGCCATCGCGAGCGCCATGTTCTCCTCGATCGTCAGCGCCTCGCAGGTGCCGGCCATCGGATCCTGGAACACGCGCGCGACGAGGTGCGCGCGATCCCACGCGGCCTTGCGCGTGACGTCCGTGCCGTCGATCGAGATGCGTCCCGCATCGACCGCTTGGTCGCCGCTGACCGCGTTGAGGAAGGTCGACTTGCCGGCGCCGTTCGAGCCGATCACCGCGACGAACTGGCCGTCGGGAATCTCGAGCGACAGCCCGCGCAGCGCGCGCGTCTCGATCGGCGTGCCGGGATTGAACGTGAGTTTCAGGTCTTGTGCGGACAGCATGTCAGGCCCCTCCGTTCTTGCGCGCGAACAGTTTCTTGCGCGTCGCCGGCAGCACCAGCGCGATCGTGACGAGCGCGGCCGTCACGAGGTTCAGATCCTGCGCCTTCAGCCCGATGAATTCGCTGTTGAGCGCAAGCGCGATGAAGAAGCGGTAGACGATCGCGCCGAGCACGACGGCGAGCGTCGTCAGCACGAGCCGGCGCGCCGGCAGCAGCGTCTCGCCGATGATCACGGCAGCCAGCCCGATCACGATCGTGCCGATCCCCATCGAGATGTCCGCGCCGCCCTGCGTCTGCGCGAACAGCGCACCGGCGAGCGCGACGAGCGCGTTCGACAGCGCCATCCCGGCGAGCGTCGCGCGGCCGGTCGCGATGCCTTGCGCACGCGCCATCCGCGGGTTCGCGCCGGTCGCGCGCATCGCGAGGCCGAGCTGCGACGAGAAGAACCAGTCGAGGCCGAGCTTCGCGACCACGACGACGATCGCGAGCAGCGCCGGGCGCAGCACGTAGTCGGGCATCCAGTCGGGCTGCAGCACGGTGAAGATGGTCGGTTCGGTGATGAGCGGCACGTTCGGCCGGCCCATGATCCGCAGGTTCACCGAATAGAGCGCGATCATCATCAGGATACTGGCGAGCAGATCCATGATCTTCAGGCGCACGTTGAGCCAGCCGGTGATGAAGCCGGCCACCGCGCCCGCGACGATCGCGATGCAGGTCGAGCTGAACGGGTCGTAGCCGGCCGAGATCAGCGTTGCGGCAACCGCGCCGCCGAGCGGAAAGCTGCCGTCGACGGTGAGGTCGGGGAAGTTGAGGATGCGAAACGAGATCAGCACCCCGAGGGCGACGAGGCTGAAGATCAGGCCGATCTCCAGGGCGCCCAGAAACGAGAACAGAGACATGATGGGGAAATCCTGTTGCTTCCCGGCCGGACGTGTACGGCCGGGCGAAGCGAACGGGCGGCCCCGGGTGGGAGCCGCCCGTCCGGCGAGGTCGTTCAGGCCCGGATCGGGCCCGCAAGCGCAGCGGTCGGGCCGCGGCTTACTTGATGACCGTCTTCGCTTCCTTGAGCAGATCCGGCGACAGCGTGACGCCCTGCTTCGCGGCCGCGCCCGTGTTCGCGAACAGTTCGAGGTTGCTGCTCGTCTCCGACGCGATCGCGCCCGGCTTCTCGCCCTTCAGGATGCGCGCGACGACTTTGCCCGTCTGGCGGCCGAGGTCGCCGTAGTTGATGCCGAGCGCCGCGATGCCGCCGCGCTTCACGCTGTCGGTGTCGCCGGCGACGAGCGGAATCTTCGCTTCGTTCGCGACCTTCACGAGCGCTTCGTACGCGGACACGACGTTGTTGTCGGTGTTCGTGTAGATCACGTCGACCTTGCCGATCAGGCTCTTCGCGGCCGGGCCGATGTCGACGGTACGCGGCGCGGCCGCTTCCTTCAGCGTCATCCCCTGCTTCGCGAGGATCTCCTTGAGCTCCTTCACGACCACGACCGAGTTCGCCTCGCCCGGGTTGTAGACCATGCCGACCGTCTTCGCATTCGGGACGACGCGCTTGATCAGCGCGACCTGGCGATCGAGCGGCAGCTTGTCGGACACGCCCGTCACGTTGGTGCCCGACGGGCCCCAGCCCTTCACGAGCTGCGCGGCGACCGGATCGGTCACGCCCGAATAGACGACCGGCACGCTCTTGGTCGACGCGACCACCGCCTGCGCGGCCGGCGTCGCGATCGCGACGATCACGTCGGGCTGGTCGCCGACGAACTTGCGCGCGATCTGCGCAGCCGTGCCCGTGTTGCCCTGCGCGCTCTGGTATTCCCACTTGAGCTTGTCGTCGCCGTAGCCTTCCGCCTTCAGCTCGGCGCGCACGCCGTCGCGGATCGCGTCGAGTGCCGGGTGGTCGACGATCGACAGCACCTTGACGGTCTGTGCGTGCGCGGCACCTGCCAGCGCGAGTGCGGCCACGCCGGCCGTGATCGAACGGATCGCGAAAGTCTTGAAACGCTTCATGGGTGTCTCCCCCGTATTGTGTCGGTTCTGGATGATGGATTCCCGCCGCCGTCATGCGGGCGCCGCCACGCGTGCAACGCGGTGGCGGCCGGCCCGCGCATGCCCCGGGAAGGCGTGCAGCGGCGAACGCACGAGGATACCATTTCCGCAGACCACCGCCTGACTCCGCGCTTTCGCGAAGATGCCGGTCCGCGGCGCCCGACGGGGCGCCACTCCCGCGCGCGAAGGCTGCCCGGCGGCGGCTCCCGTCGGCCCGGCGCAACGCGTCAGCCGCGCTCGCGGCTTTACGTTATGCTGTCGGCCGACCCAGTCCACTCCTTCGGAGAGCACATGAAACGGGGGATCCGAGCCATCGCATTCGCGGCCGCCGCGCTGGCGCTGCCAGGTGCGGCGTTCGCGCTGACCGACGGCAGTGCGCAATACGACGAGTGCATGCTCAATGCGCTGCGCGAAAGCCGCAACGGTGCGGCGGCCCAGCTGATCCAGCGCTCCTGCGACGCGCTGTATCGCAACAACGCGATGCTGCTGCCGCGCGAGCGGCGCTTTCACGAGTGCGTCGTGCAATCGCTGCCGGGCGTGCGCGACAACTATGCGATCCAGCAGATCATGTCGATCTGCTCGCGGCGCGGCGAGATGTGAGCCGGCGCTGAACCCGATGCACCCTGTGGGCGTCGGCCGGCCGCGCACATAAAAAAGGGCCTGCGCGATGCAGGCCCTTTTCATTCAGCGGGACGACCTGTGTGCGGCGTTCAGAACGACGCGACCATCGAGCCCTTGAACTGCTTCTTGATGAATTCCTTCACTTCCGGCGACTGGTACGCCTTGACCAGCTTCTTCACCCATGGCTGATCCTTGTCCTTCGCGCGCACGGCGATCACGTTCGCGTACGGGCTCGTCAGCGATTCGAGCGCGATTGCGTCCTTGGTCGGCTGCAGGTTCGCGGCGAGCGCGTAGTTCGTGTTGACCACGGCCGCGTCGACGTCCGACAGCACGCGCGGCAGTTGCGCGGCGTCGAGTTCGGAGATCTTCAGCTTCTTCGGGTTGTCGGCGATGTCGAGCACCGTCGCGTTGTTGCCGCCCGTGCCGGCGCCCGCCTTCAGCTTGATCAGGCCCTGCGTCTGCAGCAGCAGCAGCGCGCGGTTCTCGTTCGACGGATCGTTCGGCACCGCGACCTTCGCGCCTTGCGGCAGGTCCTTTAGCGCCTTGAACTTCTTCGAGTACACGCCCATCGGCGAGATGTAGGTCAGGCCAGCGGTGACCAGCTTGTAGCCGCGCTGCTTCACCTGGCTGTCGAGGTAGGGCTGGTGCTGGAAGCTGTTCGCGTCGAGGTCGCCCGCGTCGAGCGCCGCGTTCGGCTGGACGTAGTCGTTGAACTCGACGACCTTCACGTTCAGGCCTTCCTTCTCCTTCGCGACCTTCTGCACGAGCTGCCACACTTCCGAATCCGGGCCGGCGACCGTGCCGACCTTGATCACCTTGTCTTCGGCGTGCGCACCTGCCGACAGCGTCAGCGCTGCACCGGTGGCCAGCACGGAAAATACCTTCAGGAGACTGCGACGCTTCATCTGTTTCTCGCTTTCTTGCTTGACTGAAATGGGGCGCGATACGGGTATGCCCCGACTCGCTGGAAGGGGCAAATGGTGTCACAGGATCGGCGGGAAGTGAAATACATCCCGCTCATATGGGTATGCACCGCAGCGGTGCTGGCGGAGGTGGCGCGACTCGGCCGTTAGTTGCGTTTATGCGAGTCGCGCGTCAGCCTGGGTACGTCACGCCACCGTCGCCTGACCCGCCACCTTCGTATCGAATGCAGGTTCGCCCACCTGCCCGCCGACCCGGAACGCGCCGACCGCGTCGCGCAGCCGCGCGGCCTGTTCCTGCAGCGACGCGGCGGCGGCGGCGGCCTCCTCGACGAGCGCCGCGTTCTGCTGCGTCACCTGGTCCATCTGCGTGACCGCGCGCCCGACCTGCGTGATGCCGCTCGCCTGCTCCTCGGACGCGGCCGCGATCTCGCCCATGATGTCGGTCACGCGCGCGACGGCCTGCAGGATCTCGCCCATCGTCGTGCCGGCCTGGCCGACCAGCGTCGACCCGTTGCGCACGCGCTCGACCGAGTCGACGATCAGCTCGCGGATCTCCTTCGACGCCGTCGCGCTGCGCTGCGCGAGCGAGCGCACTTCGCCCGCGACCACCGCGAAGCCGCGGCCTTGCTCGCCGGCGCGCGCGGCTTCGACCGCCGCGTTCAGCGCGAGGATGTTGGTCTGGAACGCGATGCCCTCGATCACGCCGATGATGTCGGCGATCTTGCGCGAGCTGTCGTCGATCTGGCCCATCGTGCCGATCACGCGGTTCACGACGTCGCTCCCCGTGCGCGCGATCTCCGATGCGCTGTTCGCCAGCCCGCTCGCCTGCCGCGCGTTGTCGGCGTTCTGCTTCACCGTCGCGGTCAGCTGCTCCATGCTCGCGGCGGTTTCTTCCAGCGACGCGGCCTGCTCCTCGGTGCGCTGCGACAGGTCGTCGTTGCCGGCCGAGATCTGGCGGCTCGCCGACGCGATCGATCCGGCCGACTGGCGAATCCCGCCGATCGTCGCCTGCAGCCGCGCCTGCATGTCGTGCATCGCGGCCATCATGCTCGTGCGGTCGCCCGCGCGCACCGGCACCGGCTGCGTCAGGTCGCCCTGCGCGATGCGCGCCGCGAGCGCGGCCGCTTCGTCGGGCTCGCCGCCGAGGCTGCTGCGCACGTTGCGGATGATCACCAGCATCGCCGCGCTGATCACGAAGCCGATCACGAACACGACCGCGAGGTGGCCGAGCAGCGTCCGGTAGTAGATGGTGTCGATGTCCTTCAGGAAGACGCCGCTCGAGATGTTCCAGTCCCACGGCGTGAAGCGCGTGACGTAGCTGATCTTCGGCACGGCGGTCTCGCTGTGCGGCAGGCGCCCGCGGTATTCGGCGAAGCCGCTGCCGGTTTCCTTCGCCGCGTTCAGGATCGTGACGAACAGCGGCTTGCCGTCCGGGTCGAGATAATCGCCGACCTGCGTGCCGACCAGCTTCGGCAGCGTCGGATGCATCAGCACGACCGGCTTCGAGTCCATCACGAACACGTAGCCCGAATCGCCGTAGCGCATCGCGGCGAGGCTCGCGAGCGCATCGCGCTTCGCGTCGGCCTCGGGCAATGTGCCGCTCTGCGCGAGTGCGTGATACGCCTTCACGATGCCGGCCGCCGAGTCGACGAGATTCGCGATGCCTGCCTTGCGTTCGGCGAGCATCGTCGCGCGCGTCTCGTACGCGCTCCATGCGCCGACGCCCAGGAGACCGATCCATACCAGCGCAAGCGCGAGCCACAGCTTGCGGTTCAAACTCATTCTGCTCATCTGCGTGCCTTTGTCGATGTCGATGCGCACGCTGCGCGCGAACGGCCTGCCGCGCGCAAACGCTTGCCCTTTTATTTACGGCATCGAGGCTTACAACTTGAATACGCGCAGCAGCCGCGAACCGGCGATCAGCACGCCGCCCCGCACCGCGACCGCCGGCGCGACAGCCCGCATCCGCTGTGCTAAAAAGACCGGCTAGCCGGCACACGAAGAGCCGGCACCATTCCGGGGGCCATCCATGTACGTCATCGATATTCACTACACCGCATCGCTCGAACGCATCGACGATGCGCTCGAACGCCATCGCGCGTTTCTGCAGCCGCAGTTCGACAAGGGCATCTTCATCGCGGCCGGGCCGAAGGTGCCGCGCGAAGGCGGCGTGATCCTCGCGGCCCGCATCGATCGCGACGAGCTGGACGCGATCCTGAACACGGATCCGTTCGTCATCGAAGGAATCGCCACGTATCGCGTGACGGAATTCCGGATCACGCGCGCCGCATCCGGCTTCAACGTGCCCGCACTGCCGTAACGCGACGCCTGCGCGATGCGCGCGCAGGCCGACACGCCGCCCGACGGGCGGCGCATGCACACAACAAGGAAAGAGGAAAAGCGTGACGGCGCGTGGCGGCCGTCACGTGATCGCCGGGCCGGGCGCCCGGCGGCTTCCGGTCAGTCGACCAGCAGCTTCAGGTCGTGGACCCACGGGCCGGGGCCCTGGCCGTCGCGCACGAACAGGCGCAGCTTGCCGTCGCGGTCGAACACGTAGCTCGCGGCGGTGTGGTCCATCGTGTAGCTGCCGGGCGTCTTGCCGGTCACCTTCGCGTAGTACACGCGGAAATCCTTCGTGACCTTCTTCAGTGCGGCTTCGTCGGCCGGCCGCAGGCCGATGAACGACGGATCGAACGCGGGCACGTACTGGCCGAGCAGCGCCGGCGTGTCACGCTCCGGGTCGACGGTGACGAACAGCACCTGCACGCGCTTCGCGGCATCCGGCCCCAGCTGCTTCAGCGCTTCGGACAGCTCGGCCATCGTCGTCGGGCACACGTCCGGGCAGTGCGTGTAGCCGAAGAACATCACGACCGCCTTGCCCTTGAAGTCGGCCAGCGTGCGCACCTTGCCGGCCGTATCGGGCAGCGAGAAGTCGCTGCCGAACTGCGTGTTGCCGGTGATGTCGAGATTCTGGAATTTCGGCGCGTTGTCGCATCCGGCGAGCAGCAGCGCTGCCGTGAATGCGCATGCGAGCATCCAGCCTTGGCGCGCGCGGCGCCCGAACCGTGATTGGAGCATTGCGTTCAAACCGTGCGGTTACACGCCGAGCAGCGGGCGTGCATAGTGATCGACGAGCAGCGCGGCGAACAGCAGCGACAGGTAGACGATCGAGTAGCGGAAGGCCTTGCGGGCGAGTTCATCCGAATAATCGCGATGGATCTTCCACGCATACGCGAGGAACACCGCGCCGAGCAGCACCGCGCTCGTCAGGTAGACGGCCCCGCTCATCCCGGAGATGAACGGCATCAGCGTGACCGCGAACAGGATCACCGTGTACAGCAGGATGTGCAGCCGCGTGAACTTCTCGCCGTGCGTGACGGGCAGCATCGGCAGCCCCGCATTCTCGTAATCCTTGCGGCGATAAAGTGCGAGCACCCAGAAATGCGGCGGCGTCCACACGAAGATGATCAGCACGAGGATCCACGCGTCGCCCGGCACCGCGCCGGTGACCGCGGCCCAGCCGAGCGCCGGCGGCATCGCGCCCGACGCGCCGCCGATCACGATGTTCTGCGGCGTCATCGGCTTGAGCAGCAGCGTGTAGATCACTGCGTAGCCGACGAAGGTGGCGATCGTCAGCCACATCGTCAGCGGGTTCGTGAACGTATAGAGCGTCCATGCGCCGACGCTGCCGAGCACGGCCGAGAAGATCAGGATCTGCGGCGTCGTGATCTCGCCGCGCGCGGACGGGCGCCACGCGGTACGACGCATCATCGCGTCGATCTTCTGTTCGACGAGGCAATTGATCGCGAACGCGGCGCCGGCCAGCAGCCAGATGCCGACCGTGCCGCCGATCAGCACATGCCACGGCACCATGCCCGGCGTCGCGAGGAACATGCCGATCACCGCGCAGAACACCGCGAGCTGCGTGACACGCGGCTTCGTCAATGCCATGTACTGCGAAAACCGGCTACCGGGCGATTGGGAGAGGGTGCTTTGCATGGGGGCGGTCACGCCGGGGCGGCGTCGCGCGCAGGCTGCGCGACACGGCCGGGGCGGCTTGAAAGGATGCGAAAGTTTAACATGACGACGAGCAGCAGCAGGATCGCGGCCCCGCCGTTGTGCGCGACGGCGACCGGCAGCGGCCACTGCAGCACGATGTTGGTCAGGCCCGTCACGAACTGCAGCAGGACGACCAGCAGCACGCCGTTCGCGGGCCGCCGCAGCGACTCGAAGCGGCGCATCTTCAGCGCGAACGCGACCAGGTACGCGACCACGACGAACGCGAACGTGCGGTGCGTCCAGTGGATCGCGACCAGCGCGTCCTGCGTGATCGCCTCGCCGTCCTTCGTCATCCCGAGCGCGCGCCACAGGTGGAAGCCGTGCTGGAAGTCCATCGGCGGGATCCACTGGCCGTTGCAGGTCGGGAAGTCGGTGCACGCGAGCACCGCGTAGTTGGTGCTCACCCAGCCGCCGAGCGCGATCTGCACGACCAGCAGCACGAGCGCCGCGAGCGCGGCCGCGCGATAGCGGCCGGCTTCGGGGTCATGCGACGGCAGCGGCGTCTGCCGCGCCGCGAGCCAGCCGAGCGTGCCGAGCAGCGTGAGGCCGAGCAGCAGGTGGATCGTGACGATCACCGGCTGCAGCTTCATCGTGACCGTCCATGCGCCGAACGCGCCCTGCACGAGGATCAGCAGCAGCAGGCTCGTCGGCCACCACGGCGACACGTGCAGCGGACGGCGGCGCAGCCGCGCGGTCCACGCGATCACGACCTGCGCGATGATCAGCACGCCGATCGCCATCGCGAAATAGCGGTGGATCATCTCGATCCACGCCTTCGACATGCTGACGGGGCCCGTCGGCATCGCCTGGTGCGCGGCCGTGATCGCGGCGTGCGCGATGAACGGCGACGACGTGCCGTAGCAGCCGGGCCAGTCCGGGCAGCCGAGCCCCGAATCGGTCAGCCGCGTGAAGCCGCCGAACATCACCAGGTCGAGCGTCAGGAAGGTGGTGATCCACACCAGCTTGCGAAACTTGTTGTCGTCGGCCTTCACCCACACGTACGACAGCGGCAGCAGCGCGATGCAGAAGCCGATCAGGCCGAGTTGCAGTAGATACGACATCGGTTCATTGCCTCTCGTATTGCCTTAGCCGATGCTCGACCACTTCAGCAGCTTCGTCACGTCCGCCTTGATCTTGCTGGGGTTCGGATCCTTCGGGAAGCGCATCATCAGGTTGCCGTTCGGGTCGACCATGTAGATGTGGTCGCTGTCCTTCGTGCCCGCGTCGGCCGGCAGCCACGCGGCCACCGCGGCCGGATCGGCGACGAGCCGGCGCGTATCCGGGTACGCATCCAGCACCTTCTGCGGCGTCGCGCCTGTATCGCTGCGCAGCCACACCATCGTGATCCGGTGCCGCTCGCCTGCCTGCGTGACGCGGATCTGGCGCATGAAATAGAGTTTCTCCGCGCATGCCTTGTCGCACGCGCTGCTGTCGGTCATCACGAACAGCCACACGCCGCGCAGCGACGACAGCGGCACGGTCTTGCCGGTTTCGTCGGTCACCTGCAGATCCGCGGGGATCGGGCGCTGCGGCTCGATCAGCGTGCCGTAGTTGGTCGAGCCACCCTTCGGCTTGATCACGTAATAGGTGAAGTACGACGCGATCATCGGTGCGGCGCACACGAGACCCAGCAGCACGAGCATCCAGCGGCCGCGCTTGCGGGCCGCCGGCGAGATCGGCGCAGCGGCCGGACCCTGACGGGAAGATTGCATGGACAAATCAGACCTCTCGAAACGAACCCGCGGCGTCCTCGCCGCGTCCGGGCATCGCATTCACGCGTCGGACGACTTCTTCGCCGCGCGTCGCGCCGCGTACAAGCCGAAACCGAGCGCGGCCGCCGCCATGCCCCACCACTGAAACATGTAACCGTAATTGCGCTCGACGCCGGTCGTCGCCGCCGGCCAGTCGCGCACGAGCTTGTCGCCGTCGTCGCTCGTCTGCTGGATCACGAACGGCTGCAGCGGCAGCCCCGTTTCCTTCGCATACGCGGCGACGTCCAGGTTCTGCCGGATCTTCTGGTGTGCCGCCGACCCGCCTTCGCCGAGCTCGAACGCACGCGACGCGTCCGCGCGCGCGATGCCCACGACCTCGACGTCGCCCGCGGGCGTCGCGAACGGCTCGATCGTCGTGCGATCGGAGATATTGCGCGGTAGCCAGCCGCGGTTCACGAGCACGACGCCGCCGCCCGTGAGTTTAAACGGCATCACGACGTAAAAACCCGGCTGGTCGTTATACGGCCGATTGTCGAGAAACACGGCCTGCTCGGGCAGGAAACGGCCCGTGGCCCGCACGCGATGGAACTCGATCGACGCGAGCGGCATCGGCTGCGCGCCGACGTCGACGGGCGCCGCCTGCTCGTAGCGCTCGATGCTCGCCTGCAGCGCTTCCTTCTGGTGCGCGCGGTCGCGCTGCCAGAAACCGAGACGGATCGTGACCGCGACGACGACGAGAATCAGCAGTGCAGGCAGCCAGCGGATCTTCATCATGCGGCCCGCCCGGCACCTGCCCGAAAGCGAAGTGCGATAATTATCCTCTTCCTTTCGAATTGCCGTCGTCCGGTTCGTGTCATGCACATACTCGTTCCCATCGCCTTCGTCCTCATCATTGCCAGCATGGGCTCGGCGCTCTACTTCATGATGCACGACCGCGGCCACACGAAACGCATGGTCTGGTCGCTCGCCACCCGCGTCGGGCTGTCGGTGTCGCTGTTCCTGCTCATCCTGATCGCGAACGGGATGGGCTGGATCCATTCGACCGGCCTGCCGATCGGGCGTTGATCCGTTTGCCGCCGCGGCCGCTGTGACATTTCGCCGCACGGCCGCGCCACCAAGCAAAAGCGCCGCCTGACTGAGTCGTGGCGGCGCCAGGGTGGTGAAGGCCGGCAGTCAGGCTGCCCGGCCGACCCCAATGAAAACGGCCCGCGCATTGCTGCGCGGGCCGTTGTTCCATTTACAGCCAGTAGACGACGACGTACAGGCCGAGCCAGACGACGTCGACGAAGTGCCAGTACCACGCGGCGCCTTCGAATGCGAAGTGGTGATCGGGCTTGAAGTGGCCGCGGATCATCCGCACCAGCACCACCGCGAGCATCGTGCCGCCGAGGAACACGTGGAAACCGTGGAAGCCCGTCAGCAGGAAGAACGTCGAACCGTACACACCCGAGTTCAGCGTCAGGTTCAGTTCGTTGTACGCGTGGTAGTACTCGAAGCCCTGCAGGAACAGGAAACAGATACCGAACGCGAGCGTCGCGGCCAGCCAGGCGATCGCCTTCTTGCGATGATCGTCACGCAGCGCGTGGTGCGAGATCGTCAGCGTCACGCCCGACGACAGCAGGAATGCCGTGTTCAGCGTCGGGATCGGCCACGGGCCCATCGTCTTGAAGTGACCGGCGAGCGCGGCGGGGCCTTCGTTCGGCCACACGGCGGAGAAATCCGGCCAGATCAGCTTGTAGTCGAGGCTGCCGAGCTGGTGCAGCGCGATTTCACGTGCATAGAACAGCGCGCCGAAGAACGCGCCGAAGAACATGACTTCCGAGAAGATGAACCAGCTCATGCTCCAGCGGTACGACTTGTCGACGTTCTTGCCGTAGTGACCGCCTTCCGATTCGGCGATCGCGTCGCCGAACCAGTGATACAGCGTAAAGAGCAACCAAAGCAGGCCGAGCAGCGCCGTAAACGGCGCCCAGTCGTGACCGTTGATCCACAGCGCTGTCGATCCGAGCATGACCAGCAGGCCGATGGCCGCGCTGATCGGATGCTGCGACGGATGCGGCACGAAATAGTACGGGGTCTGGTTTTGACCGCTCATGCTTGATTCTCCACTTCAGTCCAATTTGTGTACCGGAAACCGCTCCGGCTTTATTTCTTGCGCGGCGTGACCACCACCGCTCCTTCCTGCACGCGGCGCCGTGGCGCCGCGCACTGCATTCTTTCGTGGCCGCGGGCTTCAGCCCACGACGGCACGCACGATCAGGATCAGCACGCCGATGAACACACCGGCTGCCAACAACGCGACGATCAGCACGTGCAGCGGATTCAGCTGCGTCGCGTCGGCCTCCAGGTCGCGCCGCTTGCGCACCCCGAAGAACGACCACAGCACCGCTTTCAGCGCCTGGCCGAACGTCCCGCCCCGCTTCTCCGTCATCGCCCCGCCTCCGTCGTCATGCGTCCGGCTTCGCCGCGCCCTGCGCCGCGGTCTTGCCCGGCGCCGGCGCCGGCGTGGCCGGCGTATTCAGCTCGAAGAACGTGTACGACAGCGTGATCGTCTTCACATCCTTCGGCAGTTTCGGATCGATCACGAACACCACCGGCATCTTGCGCGACTCGTTCGCGGCCAGCGTCTGCTGCGTAAAGCAAAAGCACTCGATCTTCTTGAAGAACTCCGTCGCCTGTTTCGGCGCGTAGCTCGGAATCGCCTGGGCAACGACCGGCCTGCCCTGCCCGTTCGTCACGTCGTACACGATCGTCGTCAGTTCGCCCGGATGCACGTCGAGACTGTTGTGCTCCGGCTTGAAACCAAGCGGGCCGCGCGCGTTCGCATCGAACTCGACCGACACCGTGCGGCTGTAATCGACCTGCGAGTTCTTCACCTCGCGCTCGCTGACATCGCGCTGCACCAGGTTGTTGATGCCGGTGATCTGGCAGATCGCCCGGTACATCGGGATCAGCGCGAAGCCGAAACCGAACATCAGCCCGGCCACGACGAAGAGCTTCACCAGCATCGAACGATTGAACGCGCGATCGACGGCGCCCTCTTCCGGCTTCGACATACGACAACTTCCTCGCTACTGCGTCCGTTACTGCATCAGTGTGTGGACAGCCACCACTGCTTGATCACGACACCCATAAAAAAGACGGCGGCGATGACGAGCAGGATGAGGCCGAGCCGCTTGTTACCCGCGCGAATCTGCTCGGGCGTTCGTCTTTCTTGTGGATTCCGGTTCATCTGACACTTCGGTTCGGCGCCCGCCGCGCCTGCCTGCAACGGCAGGCAGCGGCGGAGCGCACGGTGAAACTTATTCGACGTGCGGCGGTTGCTCGAACGTGTGGAAGGGAGCCGGGCTCGGCACCGTCCACTCGAGGCCCGTCGCGCCATCCCACGGCTTGTCCGACGCCTTTTCCAGCTCGCCGCCGCCACGGTAGGCCGGCAGCGCGACTGCGAACAGGAAGTACACCTGTGCGAGGCCGAAGCCGAATGCACCGATCGTCGCCACCTGGTTGAAGTCCGTGAACTGCGCCGGGTAGTCCGCATAGCGACGCGGCATGCCTGCGAGACCGACGAAGTGCATCGGGAAGAACGTCAGGTTGAAGAAGATCATCGACGCCCAGAAGTGGATCTTGCCGCGCGTCTCGTTGTACATCCAGCCCGTCCACTTCGGCGCCCAGTAGTACCAGCCCGAGAACAACGCGAACAATGAGCCTGCCACCAGCACGTAGTGGAAGTGCGCCACCACGAAGTAGGTACCGTGATACTGGATGTCGAGCGGCGCCATCGCGAGCATCAGGCCCGTCAGACCGCCGAACGTGAACACGAACAGGAAGCCGATCGCGAACAGCATCGGGGTTTCGAACGTCATCGAGCCGCGCCACATCGTCGCGAGCCAGTTGAACACCTTCACGCCCGTCGGCACCGCGATCAGCATCGTCGCGTACATGAAGAACAGCTGGCCGGTGACCGGCATGCCCGTTGCGAACATGTGGTGCGCCCAGACCATGAACGACAGGATCGCGATCGAAGCCGTCGCGTACACCATCGAGCTATAGCCGAACAGCGTCTTGCGTGCGAACGCCGGGATCACCTGCGACACGATCCCGAACGCCGGCAGAATCATGATGTACACCTCGGGGTGGCCGAAGAACCAGAAGATGTGCTGGTACATCACCGGATCGCCGCCGCCTGCCGCGTTGAAGAACGACGTGCCGAAGTGGCGGTCGAACAGCACCATCGTGATCGCGCCTGCCAGAACCGGCATCACCGCGATCAGCAGGTAGGCCGTGATCAGCCACGTCCATGCGAACATCGGCATCTTCATCAGCGTCATGCCCGGTGCGCGCATGTTCAGGATCGTCACGACGATGTTGATCCCGCCCATGATCGACGACGCGCCCATGATGTGCACCGCGAAGATCGCGAAGTCCATGCCCGGGCCCATCTGCGTCGACAGCGGCGCGTAGAGCGTCCAGCCGGCGGCCGTCGCGCCACCCGGCGCGAAGAACGAACCGACCAGCAGCACGGCCGCGACCGGCAGCAGCCAGAAGCTGAAGTTGTTCATCCGCGCGAACGCCATGTCGGACGCGCCGATCTGCAGCGGAATCATCCAGTTCGCGAAGCCGACGAACGCCGGCATGATCGCGCCGAACACCATGATCAGGCCGTGCATCGTCGTGAGTTCGTTGAAGAACTCCGGACGCATGATCTGCAGGCCCGGCTCGAACAGCTCGGCCCGGATGGCGAGCGCCATCACGCCGCCCGACAGGAACATGATGAACGAGAACAACAGGTACAGCGTACCGATGTCCTTGTGGTTGGTGGCGAACAGCCAGCGCCGCCAGCCGTGCGGCATTTCGTGCGCGTGGTCGTCGTGCGCGTGGTCCGCGGCTACGTCGTGCCCGATGCTAGACATGAGAATCTCCTAATGCGAATACGTCGACTAACTCAGCGACACGTCAAGCCGCCGGGCCGATCTCGACACGCCGGGCTTCCTTCGCGTCCGCCCCGCCCGTGATCGTTTCCGGCTTTTTGAGAATAATGTGGTCTTCCGCCACGCCTGCTGCCTTCAGCGCGTCGCGCACGGCTTGTGCGCGATGCTTCGCCAGTTCGGCGTTCGCGTCGGCCGAGCCCGACTTGTCGGTAAAGCCCGACAGCGCGAGCTTCGCGTCCGGATGTGCCTTCGCATAGTCGGCCGCGGTGGCGATCGCCGCTTTCGCGTCGGCCGGCAGCACGCTCTTGCCCGTCTCGAAGTAGATCGTCGACAGGGCGGCCGAGGCCGCTGCGGCCGGCTGCTCCGCGCCCGACGCGGCTTGCGCCGGCGCCGAAGCTGCTTCGGCCGGTGCGGCTGCCGCTGCGCCCGCCGCGTCTTCCGGCATCTTGCCGTTACGCGCGTCGGCCACTTGCTTCGGCTGCAGCAGGTCGTTCTTGTGGTTGCCCCACGAGTTGCGTTCGTACGTGATGACCGATGCGATGTCGAGATCCGACAGCGACGCCCACGACGGCATCGCGCCCTTGCCGTGCAGCACGCGCTCGACGTGGCCGGCGATCGGGCCGTTCACGATCGCGCTGCCGTCCATTGCCGGGAATGCGCCGAGACCCTTGCCGTTCACCTGGTGGCAGGCTGCGCAGTTCGCCTTGTAGACGTCCTCGCCGTGCGCGACGAGTTCAGCCATCGTGTAGACCTTGTTCGGATCGACTGCGGCGCTGGCCAGCTTGGCCTTCTGCGCGGTGACCCACTTCGCGTAGTCGTCTTCCGACAGGACTTCGACGACGACCGGCATGTACGCGTGTTCCTTGCCGCACAGCTCGGTACAGAAACCGCGGAACGTACCGACCTTGTCGGCCTTGAACCACGTGTCGCGCACGAAGCCGGGGATCGCATCCTGCTTCACGCCGAACGCGGGCACGTACCACGAGTGGACGACGTCGTTCGCGGTCGTGATGATGCGGATCTTCTTGTTGACCGGCACGACGAGCGGGTTGTCGACTTCCTGCAGGTAGGTGTCGGTGATCGGCTTCTTGCCCATCACTTCGTCACGCGGGGTGCTGAGCGTCGACAGGAAGCCGATGCCCTCGCCCGGGCCCTTCACATAGTCGTAGCCCCACTTCCACTGGTAGCCGGTGACCTTGATCGTGAGATCGGCGTTCGTCGTGTCCTTCATCGCGACGACGGCCTTCGTCGCCGGCAGCGCCATCAGCACGACGATGACGAACGGCACGATCGTCCAGATGATCTCGACGGTCGTGCTTTCATGGAAATTGGCGGCCTTGTGGCCCTTGGATTTGCGGTGCGCGAAGATCGAATAGAACATCACGCCGAACACGCCGACGAAGATCACCGTACACAGGATCAGCATCATCGTGTGGAGATCGTAGAGCTCCTCGGCGATCTTCGTGACAGGCGGCTGAAAGTTGATCTCGTTGACGCGGGGGCCGCCCGGGCTATCACCGACCGCCAGGGCGGCACCGGCAAAGAGCAATCCGCTGCATGCCAGCACGCCCGTGAGGGCTCGCTTGATTGTTTTCATAGCATCCTTACCCAAAATTTCCATTCAAACCCTCCCCCGTCGCAAGCCGCCGGCCATATCCGCCGGTGCCCGCGCCTCGTCAGCCGCAGCGCCTGAGCGACACGCGCAGTTCGTCGGCGAACTGCGCGCGCTTGTACTGCGCGAGATGCTGCCCGATTACGACGGTCTGCCCGCGCGATACCAGCCGAATCGGATCGCGTGGCGTCGCACCCGGCTCGACCCGCACCCAGCGCGGGTTGAATTCGATCTGCGTGAGCCGCTCCGCATCCATCCGCTCGATCACGAGCCGGTGCGGATACAGCCTGATGCGTTCGTAATCGACCGCATGGCGAGCATAAATCGCAAATGCGACACCCACAGCCAGCAACTCGATTCCGGTGAAGGGCATGACGAGCCAAGCCCCCCGCCACATCAGCAATGTCGCGATCACCAGCGAGAAGCCCGCGAGCGACGCGTAAAACAGCACGAACTGGCGCGGCGACGCCGAACAATTGCGTTTCATGAGCCAGTCTTCGAGGACCGGCTCACCGTTCGTCGTCTCCGCCAAAACCCTCGCTGCTTCCATCGCCGCCTCACGCGAATGGCATGCGATGCATGCCTGCATCGGACTCGTCGCCCCGTATTGCGGGGACCCCGGGACGACAAGCTGACGCATTATAGGCGGGTTCAATGGCATCCACAAGCAAGCGACTATCGGCCCGCGAGCCAAGCGCGACAAGCTTTTCGGCCATTTTAGGCGCCAATTCGACCCCGCTTTGCGCTGCTAATTTCAGACATAACAAAACCCCTCTTTACCGCTTTACCGATTCTTCGGACGCCCCTTTCCGATGTCTTCGATGCGCACGATCCCGTGCCCTTCGGCGGTCGTGCGCGGCACGGCCTTCCAGGCGTGGCCGTAGATCACTTCGAACGTCAGCGGAATCGTGCCGTCCGCGCGCCGGCGGGCCTCCAGCGCGTCGCCGAGCGCCGCGCGAAAGCGCCGCGTCGCGCGCTGCGGCGCCTCGCGGTCGAACGGATAGGCGCCCCAACCGCGCACGTCGGCCAGCAGGGAATCGGGGGTTTTGTAGGTGACGGTCAGCACTTCCTGATCCATCACGGGAATCTCGAAGCCGCTCTCGACGAGCATGTCGCCGAGGTCGTGCATGTCGACGAAATCGATCACGCGCGCGGCGGGCGGCGTCATGCCGAGCGCCGCTTCGGCGTCCGCGCAGGCCGCGCGCAGTTCGCGCAGGGTATCGGGGCCGAGCGTGCTGAACATCAGCAGCCCGTTGACGCGCAGCACGCGCTGCCATTCGGGCAGCACTGCGTCCGGGCGCGAATGCCAGTGGAGGGCGAGGTTCGACCAGATCAGGTCGAACGCGCCGCCGGGGAACGGCAGCGCGGCGAAATCGGCCTGCGCGACGCGCGGGCCGCGCTGGCCCAGTGCACGGCCGAGCGAGGCCGGCAGCCAGCGGCGCCAGCTCGTCTGCTCGACCTCGCGCTGCCCCGCTCGCGCGAGCATCGCGCCGGACAGGTCGACGCCGAATACGGGCGCCTCCGGAAAGCGCGCGCGCAGCGCCGGCAGGTCGTCACCCGGGCCGCAGCCCGCGTCCAGCACGGCTGCGGGGCTCACCTTGATGTATTCGAGGCGCTCGTTCATGCGCTGCGCGATCTCGCGCGGCAGGAACGCGACCGCATCGAACGTGGCGGCACGGCGGTCGAAGATCCGCCGCAGGCGCCTTGCGTCATTGGCCGGACGGCCGGTTGAAGTCGAAGCTGGGGACATGTCGGGCACACTGGCGAAGAGCCCGAAGTATACTCGCTCGCCCCGCAGGCTTCATTGAGGCGGGGTGTCAGGAGTGTTGCGATGATCCGCAGTTCCGCCCGACGTACGATGCGCGTCGCTTTGTCGCAGGTTTGCACGCTGGCAGCGCGCGTCGCCGCGGTCGCGCTACCCAATCGCTGCGCACTGTGCGGCAATTTGTCACACGCCGTGATTTGCGGCGCTTGCGACGCCGCGTACTGGAATGAAGCGCGGCTGCGCTGCGACGTCTGCGCGCTGCCGCTGGGCATCGGGCACGCTCGTTCGCCCCGGCCCCGCGGCGCTCGCGCCGCCGGCCGTGCAGCCGCGTACCGTTGCGACGCGTGCCGTGCGGCGCCGCCGCCGTTCGATGCGACGCTCGCGCTGGCGGATTACCGCGCGCCGCTCGACGGGCTCGCGCGCGGCCTGAAGTTTCACCGGCAACTCGCGCTCGGCGCCGAATTCGCGGCACGGCTCGCCCGGCTGACCGAGGATACGCCCGGCGCCGGCGGCTTCGACCTGGTGGCGCCGGTGCCGCTGTCGCACCGGCGGCTCGTCGCGCGCGGCTACAACCAGGCGTGGGCGATCGCGCGTCCGCTCGCGCGGCGGCTCGGCGTGCACGCGGATGCGGCGCTGCTCGCGCGGGTCGCCGACACCGCGCCGCAGTCGCGGCTCGACCGGCACGCACGGCGCGACAACGTGATGGCGGCATTCGCAGTGGCGGGTGGCGTCGCCGGCCGCCACGTCGCGCTCGTCGACGACGTGATGACCTCCGGCGCGACGCTCGCGGCCGCCGCGCAGGCGCTCAAGGCGGCGGGCGCCGCACGCGTGACGAATCTGGTTGCGCTGCGCACCGCCAGGGACTAATTAGATAGAGAGGCCAGCCGCCCGGATACGGCGGCGGCCGTCATGAACCGGCCGGCCGGGAAAGCGCACGCGTCGCCCCGGCCGGCCCAGCCAAACCGAAACATGTTCAACGTCGTCCTCGTCGCTCCCGAAATTCCGCCGAACACCGGCAACGTGATCCGCCTGTGCGCCAACACGGGCGCGCGCCTGCACCTGATCGAACCGCTCGGCTTCCCGCTCGACGACGCGCGCATGCGCCGCGCGGGCCTCGACTATCACGAGTACGCGCAGATGCGCGTGCACCGCGACTGGGACGCGTTCGTCACGGCAGAAACGCCCGATCCCGCGCGGATGTTCGCGTTCACGACGCGCGGCTCGGGCCGCTTCCACGATCATGCGTTCCTGCCCGGCGACTGGTTCGTGTTCGGCTCGGAAACGCGCGGCCTGCCCGCCGAGCTGCTCGAGCGCTTCCCGAACGAACAGCGCGTGCGCCTGCCGATGCGGCCGGACAACCGCAGCCTGAACCTGTCGAACACGGTCGCGGTGGTCGTGTTCGAGGCGTGGCGCCAGGCCGGCTTCGAAGGCGGCGCATGACGCCGGCGCGGCGCATCCCGCCCCGCGGGACGCGTCACGTCCGCGCGAGCCGCGCGCGATACAGGTCGTAAATGTCGGGGGAAAAGCACGCGAACACCACGCGTGCGAGGTTCGGCGCCTGCGGCAGCATTTCGGCGACGGTGCCCACCGCGATCTCGACGGCTTCTTCAGCCGGATAGCGATAGATGCCACAGCTGATCGCCGGGAACGCGATCGACGTTGCCGCGACCTCCTCGGCCAGCTCGATCGCGCGCCGGTAGCACGACGCGAGCAGCTCGGCCTCGCCACGCCCGCCGCCATGCCACACGGGCCCGACCGCGTGGATCACGTAGCGCGCCGGCAGCCCGTGGCCGCGCGTGAGCTTGGCATCGCCCGTCTCGCAGCCGCCCAGCGTGCGGCATTCGGCGAGCAGGCCGGGGCCGGCCGCGCGGTGGATCGCGCCGTCGACGCCGCCTCCGCCGAGCAGCGAGCCGTTCGCGGCATTGACGATCGCGTCGACATCGAGCGTCGTGATGTCGACGACCTGCGCATCGAGCGTGGTGGAATGGATCTGCAGCATGACAACCTCCCGGAACGCCGGAGACTGTTCAAGCGTAGCGCGCTTTGACGCCCCGCGCCCGACGCAAACACGGCGCCAGGCGGCGCCGTGCCACGTTACTCGGCGCGTGCGTCGCGCCGCAGCAGGCCGCTGACGGCGTCGCGCGGCGCGATGCCGTCGAACAGCACGCCGCACACGGCTTCGGTGATCGGCATTTCGATCGACTGCGCGCGCGCGATGGCCAGCACGGCCTGCGCGCAGCGCACGCCTTCGGCCACGTGGCCAAGCGCGCCGAGGATATCGTTCAGCGTGCGGCCGGCCGCCAGTTGCAGGCCGACCGTGCGGTTGCGCGACAGGTCGCCCGTGGCGGTGAGGATCAGGTCGCCGAGGCCCGTGAGGCCCGTGAAGGTTTCTGCGCGGCCGCCGAGCGCGACGCCGAGCCGCGACATTTCGGCGAGCCCGCGCGTAATCAGCGCGGCGCGCGCGTTCAGCCCGAGACCGAGGCCGTCGGCGATGCCGGTCGCGATCGCGAGCACGTTCTTCACCGCGCCGCCGACCTCGACGCCGACCACGTCGTCGCCCGTATAGATCCGCATCGCGCCGTGATGGAACGCGGCGAGCGTGCGCTCACGGCATTCGGCGGACGGGCTTGCCACCGTCAGCGCGACGGGCAGCGACTGTCCGACCTCGCGCGCGAAGCTCGGCCCCGACAGCACGCCGTTGCTGTGCTGTTCGGGCAGCTCGGCCGCGATCACCTGATGCGGCAGCAGATGCGTATCGGCCTCGAAGCCCTTGCAGACCCACACGACGTGCGCGGGCACGCAGCCTGCGTCGCGCATCGCGTGACACAGCGTGCGCAGCCCTGCCACGGGCGCGGCGATCACGCACAGTGCGTCGTCCGCGGCGCCATGCGCGAGCGCGGCGCCGAGATCAGCGTCGTAGCGCAATGCGTCAGGCAGCGCGATGCCGTCCAGATAGCGGGAATTTTCGTGCCGGGCCTGCAGCCCGGCGATGAGCGCGGCGTCGCGCGCCCACAGAAGCGTATCGTGCCGCGCGGCCAGATGGCCCGCGAGCGCGGTGCCCCAGGCACCGGCGCCGAGAACGGCTACTTTCATACCCAGCACCGGTCCTCCGAGTAAAACGTCAGTTCAGCGTCGTGCCGTTCGGTGCACCTGCTGCGGCACCGGCCTGCTGCTGAAGCTGCGCGAGGCGTTGTTCGTACAGCGCCTGGAAGTTGATTTCCGCCAGGTGGATCGGCGGGAAGCCCGCGCGCGTGATCGCGTCGGCGATGTTCGAACGCAGGTACGGGAACAGGATCGTCGGGCATGCGATGCCGACGAGCGGGTCGAGCTGTTCGTCCGGAATGTTGCGGATGTCGAAAATGCCGGCCTGCTTCGCTTCGATCAGGAACGCGACCTTGTCCTTCACCTTCGCGGTGACGGTGCCCGACACGACGACTTCGAACACGCTTTCCGCGAGGCGGTCGGCCTTGACGTCGACTTCGACTTCAACCGACGGCATGTCCTGCTCGAGGAAGATCGCCGGCGAATTCGGCTGCTCGAGCGACATATCCTTCAGGTAGACGCGCTGGATGTTGAAGAACGGTTGGTTTTCGACGTCGGACATGGTGTTTCCCTAAAAGTGGTGACGGGGCGGCCCGGCTTCTCGCCGGCCGCCTCGGATAATCCTGCGCGCTCAAGCCGCAGCGCGGCCGGCGGCCATTCTGCCCTAATCAGGCCGCTTGCAGAAGCGGGACGAGCCCGCCTTCACGGTCGAGCTTCGACAGATCGTCGTAACCGCCGACGTGCGTGTCGCCGATATAGATCTGCGGCACCGTGCGGCGCCCCGTGCGCGTCATCATTTCATCGCGGCGGGCCGGATCGCGGTCGATCAGGACCTTCTCGATCTGCTCGACACCGCGCAGCTTCAGCAGGCGCTCGGCCTGGATGCAATACGGACACACCTGCGTGCTGTACATCAAAACCTTGTTCACTTCGCCACTCCTTGTTTGACGACCGGCATCCCGGCCTGCTGCCAGGCGGCCACGCCGCCCTCGAGCACGTGCACCTCGGCGTAGCCCGCCGCCTCGACCTCGCGCGCCGCCTTCTGCGACTGCTGGCCGTTCTGGCAGACGAGCAGCACCGGCGTGCTCTTGTTCTTCGCGACCTGCGCGATCTTCGTGCCGATCTCGCCCGCCGCGACCTGACGTGCCGACGGCAGGTGGCCGGCAGCAAAATCGGACGCGGCGCGCACGTCGATCACGACCGCGTTGCGGCGGTTGATGAGTTGCGTCGCCTCTGCGGCCGACAGGCCGCCACGGCCGCGGCGCAGCGCGGGCCAGGCCAGCAGGCCGCCGGATACCACCAGGATCGCGATAAGGGCCAGGTTGGTGTAATCGGTAAAGAACGTCACGGAATTCCGCCGGAAAAAGAGAAATCGGATGAGGACAATCCCGCCATTATAAAATAACCGTCTTGCGCGATGGCGGGCCCGGGTCGGGTCCTGCTCGATGCGCCACAGCTTCCTTCACTACCGACCGCAAGATCCATGTACAAACTCGTTCTCATCCGCCACGGCGAATCGACGTGGAACAAGGAAAACCGCTTCACCGGCTGGGTCGACGTCGACCTGACCGAACAGGGTCGCAACGAGGCCTACCAGGCCGGCGAATTGCTCAAGGAGGCCGGCTACACGTTCGACATCGCGTACACGTCCGTCCTCAAGCGCGCGATCCGCACGCTGTGGCACGTGCAGGACAAGATGGACCTCATGTACCTGCCGGTCGTCCACTCGTGGCGCCTGAACGAGCGCCACTACGGCGCGCTGTCGGGCCTGAACAAGGCGGAAACGGCCGCGAAGTTCGGCGACGACCAGGTGCTCGTGTGGCGCCGCAGCTACGACACGCCGCCGCCCGCGCTCGAGCCGACCGACGAACGCGCGCCATTCAACGACCCGCGCTATGCGAAGGTGCCGCGCGAGCAGCTGCCGCTCACCGAATGCCTGAAGGATACGGTCGCGCGCGTGCTGCCGCTGTGGAACGAGTCGATCGCGCCGGCAGTCCGCGCCGGCAAGCAGGTGCTGATCGCCGCGCACGGCAACTCGCTGCGCGCGCTGATCAAGTACCTCGACGGCATCTCGGACAGCGACATCGTCGGCCTGAACATCCCGAACGGCGTGCCGCTCGTGTATGAACTCGACGAAAACCTGAAGCCGATCAAGCACTATTACCTCGGCGACCAGGACGCGATCGCGCAGGCGCAAGCCGCCGTCGCGAAGCAGGGCAAGGCGGGCTGACGCCCGTCGGCCGGGTGAGCCGCGTCCGGCGCGGCGTGCCCGGCCCCCGCCCCTGCCCCTGCCCCTGCCCGGCGCACTGCGCGAACCTTCGCGGCTCCGGCGCTGTCGAAACCGCTTTCGAACCCGCAGCGCATGCGGCGGTGCCCCGCCGGGCTGGCTCCCGGCCCTTTTCGACGCTTTTCGCGCCGTTCCACTGAGTTATCGGACGAACAGTTATACTTGTCCGCTACATCATCCCCGCTACCGCCACGCGCTTCCCGACCGCACCAGATCTCTATGCGAATGAAATTGAAGAACATCGGCCTGATTGCCGCGGGCCTCGCCACGGGCGTGTTCGCCACGCTGCAGGTTTCCGCATCGGCCGAGCAGACCGCCACGGCGCCGCTTCCCCTCGACCAGCTCCGCCTGTTCGCGGAAGTCTTCGGACAGATCAAGCGCGAGTACGTCGAACCGGTCGACGACAAGAAGCTGCTGACGGCCGCGATCAAGGGCATGGTGTCGAGCCTCGACCCGCACTCGTCGTTCCTCGACAAGACCGACTATGACGAGCTGCAGGAGCAGACGAAGGGCCGCTTCGCGGGTCTCGGCATCGAGATCTCGCAGGAAGACGGCCTCGTCAAGGTGATCTCGCCGATCGAAGATACGCCCGCGTTCCGCGCCGGCATCCGTCCGGGCGACCTGATCACGCGCATCAACGACAAGCCGGTGCGCGGCATGACGCTCGACAAGGCCGTGAAGCAGATGCGCGGCGAGCCGGGCACCAAGGTCACGCTGACGATCTTCCGCAAGAGCGACGACCGCACGTTCCCGGTCACCGTCACACGCGCGATCATCAAGGTCCAGAGCGTGAAGATGAAGATCCTCGATCCGGGCTATGCGTATGTCCGCATCACGAGCTTCCAGGAGCGCACGACGCCCGATCTCGCCCAGAAGCTGCAGGACATCGCACGCCAGCAGCCGAACCTGAAGGGCCTCGTCCTCGACCTGCGCAACAACGGCGGCGGCCTGCTGCAGAGCGCGGTCGGCGTGGCCGGCGCGTTCCTGCCGCCCGACTCCGTCGTCGTGTCGACCAACGGCCAGATCGCCGATTCGAAGCAGGTCTACCGCGATACGTACGACAACTATCGCCTGCCGTCCTTCGACGGCGATCCGCTGAAGAACCTGCCGCCGGTCTTCAAGACCGTGCCGATGATCGTGCTGACGAACGCCTATTCGGCGTCCGCGTCGGAAATCGTCGCCGGTGCGCTGCAGGATTCGAAGCGTGCGCAGATCATGGGCAAGACGACGTTCGGCAAGGGTTCGGTGCAGACGGTCCGCCCGATGACGGCCGACACCGCGCTGCGCCTGACTACCGCGTACTACTACACGCCGAGCGGCCGTTCGATCCAGAACAAGGGCATCACGCCGGACGTGCCGGTCGATCAGTACGCGGACGGCGATCCGGACGACGTGCTCGTGACGCGTGAGGTCGACTACTCGAACCACCTCGCGAACACGCAGGATCCGAACGAGAAGAAGGAACAGGAAGACCGCGAGCAGCGCCGGATGGATCAGCTGCGGATCCTCGAAGAGCAGAACGACAAGAAGACGCCGGAGCAGCGCCAGAAGGATCGCGATCGCAAGCCGATCGAGTTCGGCAGCGCCGACGACTTCATGATGCAGCAGGCGCTCAACAAGCTCGAAGGCAAGCCGGTCCAGGAATCGAAGTCGCTGCTCGCCGAGAGCACGACGAAGAGCCCGGCCGGCAAGGCTGCGGCGGGCTCGAAGGCATCGGGCGCAAGCGCGAAGCCGGCAGCCGCACCGAAGCCCGCGTCCGCGCCGCAGTAAGCGCCGGCCGGCATCCGACGGGCCATCGCGGGAAGACCGCGATGGCCCGTTTTTCATGCGCGCCTAAAATAACGACACGTCCGCCGCCTCGCCCACGACTCCCCATGAACGACGATCAACTCCTTCGCTACTCCCGTCACATCCTCGTCGACGAAATCGGCATCGAGGCGCAGCAGCGCTTTCTCGATGCGCATGCGATCGTCGTCGGCGCGGGTGGTCTTGGCTCGCCCGCCGCGATGTACCTCGCGGCATCGGGCGTCGGCACGATCACGCTCGTGGACGCCGATACGGTCGACCTGACGAACCTGCAGCGGCAGATCCTGCACGTGACGGCATCGGTCGGCCGCCACAAGGTCGAATCGGGGCGCGACGCGCTCGCGCAGCTGAACCCCGAGGTGAAGGTGCACGCGGTCGCCGAGCGCGTCGACGACGCGTGGCTCGACGCGCACGTGCCGCGCGCGACCGTCGTGCTCGACTGCACCGACAACTTCGCGACGCGGCACGCGATCAACCGCGCGTGCGTCGCGCACGGCGTGCCGCTCGTGTCGGGCGCCGCGCTGCGCTTCGACGGGCAGATCAGCACGTTCGACTTCCGCGACCCGGCCGCGCCCTGCTATGCGTGCGTGTTTCCGGAAGACCAGCCGTTCGAGGAAGTCGCGTGCGCGACGATGGGCGTGTTCGCGCCGACGGTCGGGATCATCGGCGCGATGCAGGCCGCCGAGGCGCTGCGCGTGATCGGCGACATCGGCAAGACGCTCAACGGGCGGCTGATGATGCTCGATTCGCTGCGGATGGAATGGACGACGATGAAAATCGCGCGCCAGGCCGACTGCCCCGTGTGCGGGGGCCGGCACTGACGCGCGACGGGCATGCGCCGTTCGGCGCATGCGTTGTGACACTTCCCTACAGTCTGAGCGGCGCCGTGAGCGCCTACGCAGCCGCGTCGGCGCGCGGTTCGGCAACCGACAGGCGCTGCAACGCGGCCTGCACTTCCTCCGGCTCGAACGCAGCCAGCACGTCGGCCGTCGGCTTTTCGAGCGCCTTCAGGTGCGCACGCAGGATCTCCTGCTTCACGACCAGCAACTGGCTCGGGTGCATCGAGAACTCGGTGAGCCCCATCCCGAGCAACAGGCGCGTGAGCGCCGGATCGCCGGCCATCTCCCCACAGACCGACACCGACACGCCTGCGCGCTTCGCTTCGCGCAACGTATAGGCGATCAGGTGCAGCACGGCCGGATGCAGCGGGTCGTACAGGTGCGCGACCGCGTTGTCGGCGCGGTCGATCGCGAGCGTGTACTGGATCAGGTCGTTCGTGCCGATCGACAGGAAATCGAACCGCTTCAGGAACAGCGGCAGCGCGATCGCCGCGGCCGGAATCTCGATCATCGCGCCGATCCGCACGTTCGGATCGTAGGCGAGCCCCGCGTCGTCGAGCTGGCGCTTCGCCTCGCGGATCAGGTCGAGCGTCTGGTCGATCTCCTGCGCGTGCGCGAGCATCGGGATCAGGATCTTCACCTGGCCGAACGCGGACGCGCGCAGGATCGCACGCAACTGCGTGAGGAACATCTGCGGCTCGGACAGGCTCCAGCGGATCGCGCGCAGGCCGAGCGCGGGGTTCGGCGCCGTCTCGTAGCCTTCGTCGAGCGCCTCGAGCGGCTTGTCCGCGCCGACGTCGATCGTGCGGATCGTCACCGGCATGCCCTTCATCCACTCGACGGCCCGCTTGTACGCGGCGAACTGCTCCTCCTCCTCCGGCATCTCCTTCTGATGCATGAACAGGAACTCGGAACGGAACAGCCCGACACCGACCGCGCCGGCCTCGACGGCCGCCTTTGCGTCGTCGGGCAGCTCGATGTTCGCGTACAGCTCGATCTTGGTGCCGCATAACGTTTGCGTCGGCGAGAACTTCAGACGCTGCAGCTTGCGTTGCTCCAGCAACTTTTCGGACTGCCGGTACGAATATTCCTCGAGGACGATCGGCGCCGGATCGACGATCACGATGCCCTGGTCGCCGTCGACGATGATCAGGTCGTCCTGGCGGATCAGCGCGCTCGCGTGCTGCACGCCGACCGCGGCCGGAATGCCGAGGCTGCGCGCGACGATCGCCGTGTGCGACGTGCGCCCGCCGAGGTCGGTGACGAACGCCTGGAACGACTGCGACTTGAACTGCATCATGTCGGCCGGCGCGATGTCGTGCGCGACGACGATCATCTCGTTCGTGCCGTTCTTGGCCGCGCGATCCAGTGCCTGCGACGCCGACGGCGCACCGGCGAGCGCCTTCAGCACGCGCTCGACCACCTGCTCGATGTCGGCCTTGCGCTCGCGCAGGTACTCGTCCTCGATGTCGTCGAAGTGGCGCGTGAGCAGCTCGAGCTGCTCGGTCAGCGCCCACTCGACGTTGTAGCGGCGCGTGCGGATCAGGTCGATGGTCTCCTGCACGAGCATCTCGTCGCTCAGGATCATCGCGTGCACGTCGATGAATGCGCCGACTTCGCTCGGGGTGTCGTCGGTCAGATCGGCGCGCAGCGCTTCGAGTTCGTGATGCACGACCTCGAGCGCCGTGCGGAAGCGCTCGACCTCCGCATCGATCTGGTTTGCCTCGACCAGGTAATGGGCGACGTCGAGCGCCGCCGGCGCGATCAGATACGCTCGCCCGATCGCGATACCACGTGAGACGGGAATGCCATGCAGCGTGAAGGACACGCGCACCTCCTCTGTACAAGTAAAGCCGCGGCACACTGCTGCGATGCGCTTATGACCCCGGTTAGCGATTATAAATTCCGCGACTCCCCGCTGACTGCATGCACCGCAGCATTGCGCATTCCGCATCAATGCTTCCGACGAAAAAAATGCCGCGGAATCCGCGGCATTCTGGCTGGAAACGGCAACGATCCCGCGTGAGGATCACTGGCCTTCGCCGAACTTGTCGGCGATCAGCTTCAGCAGTGCGTCCATCGCTTCCTGCTCGTCGGACCCTTCGGTCTCGATCGTCACGGTGCTGCCGATGCCGGCCGCCAGCATCATCACGCCCATGATGCTCTTCGCATTGATCTTGCGCCCGTTGCGTGTCATCCAGACTTCCGACTGGAAGTTGCCGGCCAGTTGCGTGAGCTTGGCCGATGCGCGCGCATGGAGCCCCAATTTATTGACGATGGTGGTTTCTTGTTGAAGCATGATTCTCGGTCGGGTCGGTCGGGGCCGCCGGCGGCGCGCGTCGGCGGTGCTGTCTAAAACGGAAAACGGGAAATCAGTGCGACTCGGTGCGCGGCTGCGGTTCGGGCGGAATCGGTGCGCACTGGCCGCAGCCGGTTTCCGTCGGCGGCGGCGGCGTACCGGCCGACACCTCGTGGACGCCCTTCGCGCCGCCGGACAGCGCCTTGTCGACCAGCTTGTCGAGCGGCACGGTGCGGTAGCAGACGACCCGCACGAGCATCGGCAGGTTCACGCCCGCGAGCACGCGCACGTTGTCGAGCTTCGCGAGCTGGCCCGCGATGTTCGCCGGCGTCGCGCCGTACATGTCGGTCAGCACGACCACACCGTTCTCTTCCCTGAGCCGCGCGAGTTCCGCGTGCGCGAACGCCATCACCTGGGTCGGATCGCTGTCCGCCATCACGTCGATACAGCCGATGCGTGCGGGCACGCCGCCGTAGATGTGCGCGATGCAGTCCCGCAGCGCGGTGGCGAGCGGGGCGTGCGCGATGATCAGAATCCCGGCCATGTCAGATCGCTCCCGGCCGCCCCTGGCGGGCCGACACCCCGCGGTGGGGCAATGAGCGTAGCGAGTGTGGGAAACGTTTCATGATCAGCCTTGCAACAGGTTCGGCCCGACCGCCGGGCCTTCGGTGCGCGATCGCGGCACCGGGCAAGCGGGCATTGTAGCAGGCCGGTCGAGCTGCTCCGGCGACGGGGGACCTGCGCGGCCCGCCGCCGGGGTTGCGCGGGAGACGGCCTACGCGGCCGCACGCTCCAGCGCGTCGATGAACATCGCGGCGACGTCGAAGCCGGTCTGCTCCATGATCTCGCGGAAACACGTCGGACTCGTGACGTTCACCTCGGTCAGCCAGTCGCCGATCGCATCGAGGCCGACCAGCAGCAGCCCGCGTGCCGCGAGCACCGGGCCGAGCGTGTCGGCGATCTCGCGATCGCGCGCGGTCAGCGGCTGCGCGACACCGAGCCCGCCCGCCGCGAGATTGCCGCGCACCTCGCTGCCCTGCGGAATCCGGGCGAGCGAATACGGCACCGGCTCGCCGCCGATCAGCAGGATGCGCTTGTCGCCGGCCTTGATCTCGGGGATGAATTTCTGCGCCATCACCGAGCGCGTGCCGTCGTGGCTCAGCATCTCGATGATCGAACCGAGGTTCATGCCGTCCGGCTTCACGCGGAACACGCCCATCCCGCCCATCCCGTCGAGCGGCTTCAGGATCACGTCGCCGTGCTCGGCATGGAACGCGCGCAGCCGTTTCGCATCGCGCGTGACGAGCGTCGGCGCGACGAACTGCGGAAACTCGCCGATCGCGAGCTTCTCCGAATGGTCGCGGATCGACTGCGCCTTGTTGAACACGCGTGCGCCCGCGCGCTCGGCCAGCTCCAGCAGCCAGGTGGACGTCACGTATTCCATGTCGAACGGCGGATCCTTGCGCATCAGCACCGCGCCGAACGATTCGAGGCGGCGCGCATCGACGGGCCCTTCTTCGTACCAGGTGTCGCGATGGAGGTCGTCCAGCTCGCCGACGAACGTGACGCGCCGTACGTCGGCCTCGACGGCGGAACCCGTCCACGCGAGGTGGCGCGGCTCGCACGCGTAGATCGCATGCCCGCGCCGCGCGGCCTCCGCCATCATCGCGTAGGTCGAATCCTTGTAGATCTTGAAGCGCTCGAGCGGGTCGGCGATAAAGAGAATGTCCATGAGGTCCTGTACTTGGCGAAGGTCCGTTACACCTGGATGGCTTCGGGATCGGTCTTTTCCAGTTCGATCGACGACGCGATCAGCGACAGCCGCGCGACGACGCCGTACATGTAGAAACGGTTCGGCGGCGCGGCACCCGGCTTCGCGCCGGCATCCGGCAGCGCGGTGTGCTCGAAGCCGAGCGGCACGTAGTGCATGCCGGGCGCGTTCAGGTTCTGGTCGCGCTCGCGGCCGGCGTGCGTGCGGTAGAAGCCGCCGACCACGTAGCGGTCGATCATGTACACGACGGGCTCCGCGACTTCGTCGCCAACGCGCTCGAACGTATACACGCCTTCCTGCACGATCACGTCGCGCACCGCGAGGCCGGCCTTCGACTCGGCCATCTGCGCGCGCTCGGCTTTCGACATGCGGCCGATCTCGGCCGCGTCGTGCACGGTCATCACGCCGCGCCCCGCCGTGCCCGCGTCGGCCTTCACGACGACGTACGGCTTCTCGCTGATCCCGTATTCGCGATACTTGCGCGCGATCTTCTTCAGCACGCCGTCGATCGCGTCGGCGAGCGCCTGCTCGCCTTCATGCGCCTGCCAGTCGACGCCTTCCACGTGCGCGAAATACGGATTCACCATCCACGGATCGACGCCGACCATCTTCGCGAACTTCTTCGCGACGTCGTCGTAGCACGAGAAGTGCGTCGACTTGCGGCGCACGGCCCAGCCCGCGTGCAGCGGCGGCAGCAGGTACTGCTCGTGCAGGTTTTCCAGCACGCCCGGAATCCCGGCCGACAGGTCGTTGTTCAGCAGGATCGAGCACGGATCGAAATTCTTCAAGCCGAGGCGGCGCTGCGAACGCTCGAGCGGTTCGAGCACGATCTTCTGGCCGTCGGCCAGCGTGATCGGCGTCATGTCGGTGATGCTCGGGTCGAGCGACCCGAAGCGCACGTTCAGGCCGGCCTGGCGCATGATCGTCGCGAGGCGCGCGACGTTTTCGAGGTAGAACGCGTTGCGGGTCGGCAGCTCGGGAATCACGAGCAGGTTTTTCGCGTCCGGGCAGATCTTCTCGATTGCGGCCATCGCGGCCTGCACGGCGAGCGGCAGCACTTCGGACGGCAGATTGTTGAATGCGCCGGGAAACAGGTTCGCGTCGACGGGCGCCAGCTTGAAGCCGGCGTTGCGCAGGTCCACCGAACAATAGAACGGCGGCGTATGTTCCTGCCATTCGAGCCTGAACCAGCGTTCGATCGCAGGCGTCGCGTCGAGGATCTTCTGCTCGAGTTCGAGCAGCGGACCGTTCAACGCGGTAACGAGGTGGGGAACCATGAATCACTCGCGAGCGGGAGAATGAAGATTGTAGAGCAATTGCTTTGCCCATTTGGGGATTGTTCCCGGCTTCGCAAGGGTTTGGAGGAAGTTTTCGGCTATTGACCCGATAGCGCGAAGGGTTATGCGCTACGGCAGCGCGCAGCAGGAGAAAAAAAGCCCGCCGGGTGGGGCGGGCCGAAGTCGCTGCGCTCATTCGTGACGGGCGCCGTCGTCGCGGCGGCCCGCCGGTCATTCTTATGACTTATTCGACGTGCTCGCCGTGCAGCACCACGTCGAGGCCTTCGCGCTCTTCCTCTTCCGACACGCGCAGGCCGATCGTCAGGTCGATCAGCTTCAGCAGCACGAAGCTCAGCACGCCGCTGTAGACCAGCGTGATCGCCACGCCCTTGGCCTGCAGCAGCAGGCTGCCGTCGGCGCCGCCGATATCCTTGACCGCGAACACGCCCGTCAGCAGCGCGCCGAGAATCCCGCCCACGCCGTGCACGCCGAACGCATCGAGCGAATCGTCGTAGCCGAGCTTCGACTTGAGCCACGTCGCCGACCAGAAGCACACGACGCCGGCTGCGATACCGATCGCGAGCGCACCCGTCACGCCGACGAAGCCGGCCGCCGGCGTGATCGCGACGAGGCCCGCGACCGCACCCGACACGATGCCGAGCACCGACGGCTTGCCGTGCGAGATCCACTCGGCGAACATCCAGCCGAGCGCCGCGCAGGCCGTCGCGACTTGCGTCGTCAGCATCGCGAAGCCGGCACGGCCGTCAGCCGCCACCGCCGAACCCGCGTTGAAGCCGAACCAGCCGACCCACAGCATCGAGCCGCCGATCATCGTCAGCACGAGGTTGTGCGGCGCCATCGATTCGCGGCCGAAGCCGACGCGCTTGCCGAGCATCAGGCACGACACGAGGCCTGCGATACCGGCGTTGATGTGCACCACGGTGCCGCCCGCGAAGTCGAGCACGCCGTCCGACGACAGCCAGCCGGTCGGCTCCCACACCATGTGCGCGATCGGCACATAGACGATCAGCGACCAGAGCGTCATGAACACGAGCATCGCCGAGAACTTCATGCGGTCGGCGAACGCGCCGCAGATCAGCGCCGGCGTGATGATCGCGAACGTCATCTGGTAGACGAAGTAGACCGATTCCGGAATCGTCGGCGCGAGGTGGCTGACGGTCAGCGTCGTCGCCTTGTCGCCGTGGATGTAGTTCATCCCGTGCAGGAACGCGCGCGACAGGCCGCCGATGAAGCCGTTGCCCGGCGTGAACGCGAGGCTGTAGCCGATCACCGTCCACAGCACCGTGATCACCGCGGTGATCGCGAAGCTCTGCATCACCGTCGCCAGCACGTTCTTCTTGCGGACCATGCCCGCGTAGAACAGCGCGAGGCCCGGGATCGTCATGAACAGCACGAGCGCGGTGGAGGTCAGCATCCACGCGGTGTCGCCCGCGCTGATCTTCGACGAATCGACGGAGAACGGTGCGGTCGGCGCAGCGGGTGCGGCCGGTGCCGATGCGGCAGCGGCAGCCGAGGCGTCGGTGGCGCCCGAGGCCGGTGCGGCGGCGGCGGCCGTGGCGGCCGTGGCGGATGCGTCGGTTGCAGCCGGCGCCGAAGCGGCCGGCGCGGCGGCAGCCGAGGCGTCGGAAGCCGTTGCGGCGGGCGCGGACGCAGCCGCGGCGGATGCCGCGTCGTCGGCGAGCGCGGAGCCGACGCCGGCCGCGATCAGCGAGCCGGCCATCAGCAGGGACATCAGAAGTTTGCGCATCTTGGGTTTCCTCTTGTCGCTTGTCTTGTCTGTTCTGTTACAGCGCGTCTGCGCCGGTCTCCCCGGTGCGAATCCGGATCACCTGTTCGATCGCCGTGACGAAGATCTTGCCGTCGCCGATCTTGCCGGTGCGCGCGGCCCGCTCGATCGCCTCGACCGCCTGGTCGACGAGATCGTCGGACACGGCGGCCTCGATCTTCATCTTCGGCAGGAAATCGACCACGTATTCGGCGCCGCGGTACAGCTCGGTATGCCCTTTCTGGCGCCCGAACCCTTTCACCTCCGTCACCGTGATGCCCGAGACGCCGAGGGCCGACAGCGCCTCGCGCGTCTCATCGAGCTTGAACGGCTTGATGATTGCGGTAATGAGTTTCATGAAGTCCTCTCGCTGGGTTGTCCCGTCGAATTGGTTGGAATGTTGTAACGGACTCTTCTCAGCAACTCGCATGCCATGTTGGCCCGAGCACCGTTTCAAAGGGCTTCATCAAGGGGTCGCATCCCGTGATGTAAGGTGCGGAAGCCCGGCCGAATGGTCAACATGGCCCGGTTTGCTGGCGCGGCGAAAGGATCGTTGCTAGAGTGCACGCACGTCCCGGATCACCGGGGCATTCACCCATGCGGGCGCCATGCCCGGAATTCGCGCTCCGGGCGCACCATTTCCGGTCATGCGTGCATCATGGGCACGTACGCAACTGAAGATGCACATTTTTTGTGCAAGGAAGGGGAATCACATGAAGCAACCCAGCGACGTTTTCAACGATCTGCAGTCGCGCGTCAGCGATCTGCTGAAAAACTCGCCGGCCAAGGACGTCGAGCGCAACGTGAAGGCCATGCTGTCGCAAGGCTTCTCGAAACTCGATCTCGTCACGCGCGAGGAATTCGACACGCAGGCCCAGGTGCTCGCCCGCACCCGCGTGCGCCTCGAGGAACTCGAGAAACGCGTCGCGGAACTCGAGCAGAAGCTCGCCGCGCCGCAAGCCTGACGCCCCACCCGGCCGCAAGGTCCGGGCGCGGGCCGCCTCGTGCGGCCCGCGCCCGCCGCCTCCGAAGTACTGAAGTACTGAGATCGTCCCCGCTCTTCGTCGTCCGTCGTTCTCCGCAGTACCCCCGCTCTTCGTTGTTCCTCGCTCTTCGCGGTTCCTCGCTCTTCGCCGTCCCTCGCTCTTCGCCGTCCCTCGCTCTTCGCCGTCCCTCGCTCTTCGCCGTCCCTCGCTCTTCGCTGTCCCTCGCTCTTCGCCGTCCCTCGCTCTTCGCAGCACCCCCGCTCTTCGCTGTCCGTCGTTCCGCAGTTCCTCGTTCTTTCCCCGCGCCACGCCGGCAAGCGCGCACCGATTCTCCGATTCCCGCGGCATGCGGCCCCGAACGGCCGTCGCCCGTCCGCCTTGTTTACAGGAGCCTCGCCATGTCGCTCGCCGTGGTGCGCAGTCGCGCGCCCGCCTCCGGCCGCGCGCCGGACGTCACCGTCGAAGTCCATCTCGCCAACGGGTTGCCGTCGTTCTCGATCGTCGGCCTGCCCGATCTCGAAGTCCGCGAAAGCCGCGAGCGCGTCCGTGCCGCGCTGCAGAACTGCGGCTTCGAATTCCCCGTGCGCCGCATCACGGTCAACCTCGCGCCGGCCGACCTGCCGAAAGAGTCGGGGCGGTTCGACCTGCCGATCGCGCTCGGCATCCTCGCCGCGAACGGCCAGATCCCGGCCGACGCGCTGGCCGGCCGCGAATTCGCGGGCGAGCTGTCGCTGACGGGCGCGCTGCGGCCGATGCGCGGCGCGTTCGCGATGGCGTGCGGGGTGGCGCGGGACTGGCAGGCCGCGGAAACCGGCGCGGGGTACGGTTCGCGCTCCGGCGCCCTTTCCGATTCGGGCCACGGCGGCGGGGGTTCTGCTTCGGGTGGGAGTGACGTCACCGGGTCGAGCGCCCCCGAGCTGTACCTGCCGCTCGCCAGCGCCGCCGAGGCCGCGCTCGTGCCGGGCGTCACCGTGTTCGGCGCGCCGGACCTGCCCGCGCTGTGCGCGCACCTCGCCGGTGCGCCGGACGCCCGGCTCACCCCGGTCGCGGCGCCGTGCCTCGACGGCCTGCCGATGCCAGCCGCCCCCGATCTCGCCGATGTAGTCGGCCAGCGCGGCGCCCGCCGCGCGCTGGAAGTCGCGGCCGCGGGCGGCCATCACATGCTGATGGTCGGGCCGCCGGGGGCCGGCAAGTCGATGCTGGCCGCACGGCTGCCGGGCCTCCTGCCGCCGCTGACCGACGACGAAGCGCTGACCTCGGCCGCGCTCCTGTCGGCGAGCCGCCTCGGCTTCTCGCCTGCGCAGTGGCGCCGGCGGCCGTTCCGCGCACCGCATCACTCGTCGAGCGCGGCCGCGCTGGTCGGCGGCCGCAACCCGCCGCAACCGGGCGAGATCACGCTCGCGCACCTCGGCGTGCTGTTCCTCGACGAACTCCCGGAATTCGACCGGCACGTGCTCGAAATGCTGCGCGAGCCGCTGGAGGCCGGCCGCATCACGATCTCGCGCGCGGCGCAGCAAGCCGACTTCCCGGCCGCGTGCCAGCTGATCGCCGCGATGAACCCGTGCCCGTGCGGCTGGCACGGCGATCCGTCCGGGCGCTGCCGCTGCTCGCCGGACGTCGCCGCGCGCTACCTGCGCAAGCTGTCGGGGCCGCTCGTCGACCGCATCGACATCCAGATCGACCTGCCCGCGCTGTCGCCGGCCGAACTGGCGACGCGCGTAACGGCGCCCGGCGAGCCGAGCGCCGCGGTGGCGGCGCGGGTCGCGCAGGCGCGTGCGCTGCAACTCCATCGGCAGGGCAAGACGAATCACATGCTGAGCGGCCGCGAGACGGACGACCTGTGCCGCCCGACCAACGAAGGCGAACGGCTGCTGCGCGAGGCCGGCGAGCGCTTCGGCTGGTCTGCGCGCGCGTATTACCGCGTGCTGAAAGTCGCGCGGACGATCGCCGACCTGGCCGGCGACCCGCTGCCGACGGCCGCGCAGATCGCCGAGGCGATCCGCTACCGACGCGCGCTGACGGCGCTCTGAACGCCCTCGGAGGACAAAAACCGGCTGTCAAGACTTGACTTATGCACAATTTCGCGAATCCGGCCCCGGATCCCGGTTCGGCGAGACCTTTGCGGCACGGAATCCGTATCCCATTGTTTTGATTGATTTTTCTCAAAACGCGAGCGATCCGCCAAACGGGCCGAAAGGCCGTCTGGCGTGGCTCAGCGGGAAATTCGGGCAACTTTTCAACAAAGTTATCCACATGCGCTGTGGATAGCCGAAAAAACCCCGCAAAATCCGACGACTAGCGCCGAAAGCTGCGAATGAACTTTCAGTTGTCACAGAGTGTCTGAGCGCCCTCGCCGGCCGCCGTCAGTCGAGTTTGAACGACCCGAAAAACTGGTCGAGCTGCTCCTGCGTGAGCGGCCCGTCGGCAATCACGACCGCCTGGTACGCGTGCCGGCCGCGCGCGACGAGCCGCGCGACGATCGTCTTGTGCGCGCGATCGCCGCCGGCGGCCGCGCCGGCGACGCGCAGTTCGAGCCCGTTCACCGCGCCGCCGGCCGCGAGCGGCACCGGCACCGCAGCCGTCTGCGGCGCGCCTTCGAGGTTGCGGGACAGCCCGGCGCGCAGGAACTCGAGCGCCGCACGGCGCGTGTCGTCTCGGTCGTCCGGCAGCGTCAGCGTACCGACCGCGAACACCGCGCCGTCAACGTGCGCGGCCTGCATCCGCATCGGCATCGATGCGCCGCCGATCACCACCGGCTGATTCTCGACGGTCGGCTTCGCCGGCAGGTCGATCGTGTAGCCGGCATCGTTGTGCAGCGTGCGCCAGTCGTACGACGGCGAGCACGCGGCCAGCGCAACGCTCACGCACGCGAGCGCGGCGAAGTGTCGCAGCGGACGAAAAAGGGGGCGCAACGAAACGGTGACTTCCTTCGGCATGGCGTGGGTCGGGCAGGCAAAACGGGCATTATCCGCCGAACGTGAATTCCGGGATGTGTGGCCGCCGCCGGTGCGCGCGCCGCATTCGCGCTAAAATGAGCGCCGAATTTCGATGTCCTTTGCATTGATCCGCGTCATCGACCGACTCCGAGAGCACCAGATGAACACCACGCCTCCCGCCCGGCGCAGCGCCGGCCCCGTCCGCTACATCGTCGCCGCCGCCGTCGTCGCGGCGATCGCCGTCGCCGGCTTCTTCGCATTCAACGGCAAGTCCAGCGTGCCGGACGCCACGTTCACGCTGCTGTCGGGCCAGAAGGTCTCGACTGCAGGCGATCTGAAAGGCAAGGTCTATCTCGTGAACTTCTGGGCGACGAGCTGCGCGACCTGCATGCAGGAAATGCCGCAGATGGTCGATACCTACAATCGCTTCAAGGGCCAGGGTCTGGAATTCGTCGCGGTCGCGATGAACTACGATCCGCCGATGTACGTCGCGAACTACGCACAAACACGCCAGCTGCCGTTCAAGGTCGCGCTCGACGACGGCAGCGTCGCGAAGCAGTTCGGCAACGTGCAGCTCACGCCGACGACCTTCGTCGTCGACAAGGACGGCAAGATCCTGAAGCGCTACGTTGGCGCACCGCAGTTCGCGGAACTCGACGCACTGCTCAAGAAGGCGCTCGGCAGCAACGCGGCCTGAGCACCGCCCGATCCGGCTCGAAGGGCCGCGCACCGCGCCCTTCCCCGCACGACGGACCGCACGACCGGGTAACCCGGTTCCGCGGTCCGTCTGCTTTTCAGCGCTCGGTTTCGCCTTTCGCCGACAACCCGTAGCGCTTCATCTTCTCGTACAGCGTCGCCTTGCCGACATGCAGCCGGTCGGCCGTCGCGGCAACCGCGCCGCCCGTCTGGTTCAACGCCTCGGCGATCACCGCGCGCTCGAATTGCTCGATGCGCTCCTTCAGCGTCTGCTCGTTGTCGGCTTCGTCGCCGCCCGCGCCCGTCTCCTGCGGCATGTCGGCCACGCCGAGCACGAAGCGGTCGGCCGCGTTGCGCAGCTCGCGCACGTTGCCGGGCCAGTCGCGCTGCATCAGGCTCGCGCGCTGCCGGTCGGTCAGCACCGGCGCGGGCCGCGCGTAACGCACGGCCGCATCGAGCATGAAGTGCTCGAACAGCGGCACGATGTCCTCGCGGCGCTCGGCAAGCGGCGGCAGCGCGATCGTCACGACGTTGAGGCGGTACAGCAGGTCGCGCCGGAACGTGCCGGCCGCGACGAGCTCGCTCATGTCGCCCTTCGCGGCCGCCACCACGCGGCAGTTCACGCGGATCGGCTGGTTCGAGCCGAGCCGCTCCAGCACGCCGTCCTGCAGCACGCGCAGCAGCTTCACCTGCAACGCGAGCGGCATGCTTTCGATTTCGTCGAGAAACAGCGTGCCGCCCGACGCGTATTCGAGCTTGCCGACCCGGCGCTTCGCGGCACCGGTGAACGCACCGGGCTCGTAGCCGAACATCTCCGACTCGAACATCGGCTCGGGCAACGCGCCGCAATTGACCGCGATGAACGGCTTGTCGCGGCGCGGCGACAGCTCGTGCAGGCTGCGCGCGATCAGCTCCTTGCCGGCGCCCGTGTCGCCGTTGATCAGCACCGACGCATCGGTCGGCGCGACGTTCGCGATCAGCTTGCGCACCTGCTCGATCGCGGGGCTGCGGCCGATGATGCGCGGCGCGACGACGTTCTGCCCGGCCAGCTCGCGCCGCAGCGCGTGGTTCTCGAGCACGAGCTCGCGCCGCTCGAGCGCGCGGCGCACCGTCTCGATCAGGCGCTCGGCCGCGAACGGTTTTTCGATGAAGTCGTACGCGCCGTCGCGCATCGCCTGCACGGCCATCGAGATGTCGCCGTGCCCCGTGACGAGGATCACGGGCACGTCGGGCACGCGCTCGCGGCACTGCGCGAGCACGTCGAGCCCGCTCGCGCCGGGCAGCCGGATGTCGCTGACGATCGCGCCGGCGGTATCCGCGACGATCGCCTTTTCGGCCGCTTCGGCCGACTCGAAGCCGGCGACGTCGAACCCCGCCAGCTGAAGGCTCTGCACGCTTGCCCGGCGAACGAGCGCATCGTCTTCGATATAGATCACTTGCAGCCGGTTGGCCATCGTACTCACTTGCTCCTGACGGGCCGCGCGGCGGCAGCGCGCGCGGCGTCGTTGATACCGATCGTGCGACGATCGGGCGGGCGGCGGGGCGCACCTAGCGCGGCGTGCCCGCCGGCTCGGACACGGAGTCCGGATGATGCGTGCGCGTGCGCCGCAGCGTCAAGACGAACAGCGCGCCGCCCGACGGCGCGTTGCGCGCGGTCAGCGCACCGCCCGCGTCGCTCGCGATCGACGACGAGATCGCCAGGCCGAGCCCGAGCCCGCGCCCCATTTCCTTGGTCGTGAAGAACGGCTCGAACAGGCGCGGCAGCAGGTCGGGCGCAATGCCGCAGCCGTTGTCGCGCACCTCGACCGCGAGCGTGGTCGCCGACACCGCGATCGTCACCTCGATCGCCGGCGCCGCAACGCCGGCCACCGCGTCGAGCGCGTTGCCGAGCAGGTTGATCAGCACCTGTTCGAGACGCAGATCCTCGCAACGCGCGACGAGCTCGGGATAGTCGCGCGCCAGGTCGAGCGACGCATCCTGCGCGGGCGACACGGTCGCGTCCTGCAGTGTCAGCGTGAGCGCGACGCCGCGCAGCCGCTCGTCGAGCAGCGACAGCACGCTGCGCAGCGCACGCACGACGAGCGCCTGCTCGTTGCGCGGCTTCGCGCGGCCGACGAACAGCTTCAGCTGGTTCGTGATCTTGCCCATCCGCTCGGTGAGCGCGGCGATCGCCTCGAGGTTCTCGCGCGCGGCGCCCTGCTCGCCGCGATCGAGCAGCACACGCGTGTTGTCCGAGAAGCTGCGCAGCGCCGCGAGCGGTTGGTTCAGTTCGTGCGTGATGCCGGCCGCCATCTGGCCGAGCGCGGCGAGCTTGCTCGCCTGGATCAGTTCGTCGTGCGCGGCGCGCAGTTCCTGCTCCGCGCGGATCCGGTCGCCGACCTCCTTCTGCAATTGCTCGTTCGCTTCCGACAGGTCGGCCGTGCGCTCCTCGACGCGCCGGTTCAGCTCCGCGTACGCCTGCTGCAGCAGCGCGCGGCCGCGGATCATTTCGCGCACGCGCGCGCGGCGCATCCGCCAGTAGAACGCGAGCAGCGCGACCGACACGAAGCCGAAGCCCGTGACGATCGTCGCGTTGCGCGCATCGGCGTCGACGGGGGCGACCGGCGCGAGCGTGACGAGCAGCCAGTCGGGCTCGCCGATCCGCCGCTTGCTCGCGAGGAAGCGCGGCGCACGCAGGCCGGGGCCGAGGCGCACGATCTCCGCATCGGGGCCGAGCACCTGTTCGATGCGCAGCGGCAGCGGCGTGACGGGCTGCTGCGCATACTGGCGCGTCTCGTAGATCGACGCGGCCACGGGCCCCGTCAGCGGCCGCAGCGTGTGGTACTTCCACGCGGGCACCGACGACAGGAACACGACGCCGTGATCGTCCGCGACGACGAGCGGCTCGGACGCATCGGCGCCCTGGAACCATTCGAGGTTGAGCTTCACGACGACGACGCCCGCGATCCTGCCGTCGCGCCAAACGGGCTGCGAGATGTAGTAGCCGGGATCGCGCGAGATCGTGCCGATCCCGAAGAAGCGGCCGACCTGGCCATTCATCGCGTCGAGGAAATACGGGCGGAAGCGGTATTCGATCCCGACGAAGCTTTCGGGTGCGCGCCAGTTGCTCGCGGCGACGCACAGGCCGTCCGCGCCGATCACGTAGGTGACGGTCGCGTGCGCGTGTTCGTTGAGGTCTTCGAGATAGCGGTTGACGCGCGCGGTGTAGTCGGCGCGCTTCGGCTCGGCGAGCAGGTCCTGCACGTACGGATGGCTGCCGAGCAGATAGGGCAGCGATTCGTAGCGGTCGAGTGTGCTCTTGAGCGCGTTGGTGGTGCGGTCGACGCGCACTGCGGCGTTGCGCTGCAGCTCCGCGACGCCGCGCCGCCAGGTGATCGTCCACGTCAGCGTGCACGCCGCAGCGAGCGCGGCGGCAAGCACGACGAGAATGAGCAGGCGGCGCGTCACGGTCGAGGCTTCCTGGCGATGCGGATCGCCTATTGTGTCATAGGCCTCCGCCTCGCCGCCCTGGCCGCCGCGGGCCGCGCCGCCGGCGGGCGGTGCCGCCGCCTGCTCGTTCATGGTGTCAGACGCCAGCCGTCTCGGTCGTCGTGACCTCGCCGCTGCCCGTCAGCGCCTGGCGCAGCTTGTTGCGGTCGAGCTCCTTCTCCCAGGCCGACACGACGACCGTCGCGACGCCGTTGCCGACGATGTTGGTCAGCGCGCGGCATTCGCTCATGAAGCGGTCGATGCCGAGGATCAGCACCATGCCCGACAGCGGGATCGTCGGCACGACGGCGAGCGTCGCGGCGAGCGTGATGAAGCCCGCGCCCGTGACGCCGCTCGCGCCCTTCGACGTCAGCATCGCGACGGCCAGCAGCGTGAGCTGCTGCATCCACGTCAGTTCGATGTTGGTCGCCTGCGCGATGAACAGCACCGCCATCGTCATGTAGATGTTGGTGCCGTCGAGGTTGAACGAATAGCCGGTCGGCACGACGAGGCCGACGACCGAACGCGAGCAGCCGGCCTTCTCGAGCTTTTCCATCAGCTGCGGCAGCGCGGCTTCCGACGAGCTCGTGCCGAGCACGATCAGCAGCTCTTCCTTGATGTACGACACGAAGCGCAGGATCGAGAAGCCCGTGACGCGCGCGATCGTGCCGAGCACGACGAGCACGAACACGACCGACGTCAGGTAGAACGTGCCGATCAGCTTGAGCAGCGGCACCAGCGAGCCGACGCCGTACTTGCCGATCGTGAACGCCATCGCGCCGAACGCGCCGATCGGTGCCAGCTTCGTGACGATGTGCACGATGCCGAACAGCACGCGCGTGAGCCCGTCGATGAAGTCCGTCACCACCTTGCCGCGCTCGCCGAGGTGCGCAAGCACGCTGCCGAACAGCAGCGCGATCAGCAGGATCTGCAGGATCTCGCCCTGCGCGAACGCATCGACCATCGTGTTCGGGATGATGTGCATCAGGAAGTCGACCGTCGACTGCCCGTGTGCCTTCGCCGCATACGACGCGACGGCCTTGCCGTCGAGCGTCGCCGGATCGATGTTGAAGCCGACGCCCGGACGCAGGATGTGCGTCGCCGCGAGGCCGAGCAGCAGCGCGAAGGTCGACACGATCTCGAAGTACAGCAGCGCCTTGCCGCCGACGCGGCCCACCTTCTTCATGTCCTCCATGCCGGCGATGCCGGTGACGACCGTACAGAAGATGATCGGGCCGATCACCATCTTGATCAGCTTGATGAACCCGTCGCCGAGCGGCTTCATGTCGGTGGCGAGCGCCGGGTAGTAGTGGCCGAGGATCACGCCGACGATGATGGCGAAGATCACCTGCACATAGAGCACTTTGTAGAAGGGTTTCTTCTTCACGATGGTTCCTGCTGAAGTAGATGAGCCGATGGAAACGGCGTCACGCGCGCGGACGAATGTCAGGGGAAGAATCGTTCGCCCGCGCGGCTGCCGTGCCGCAACAAGCGATGCCTCAGGACGTCCGGAGGGGAAGGAAGGCAGTGGTCATCGATTGTCTCCTTGCTTGCTGTAGTAGTTCGGCCGGGGGGATGGCCGTGCGCTTTATATTGCAAGGTCGATGCCAGGTTCCCGGAACCCGTCAAACCTTTGTTTTCATTGTATTTCTCATAATGCGGCAGGCAAGGAAATCCGGGATTCCGGATTTCCGGAAAATATCCGTCCGGCGATCCGGACGGATATCCCCATTTGTCTAATGAATCAATGCTGTACGGCGCGGCCGGCGAGCACGCCCGTCTGCGCGTAGAACTCCTGCTGCGCGAACGCGTCGCGCTCGCGCCGCGCGCGCTCGCCGCGATCCAGCAGCGAGCCGACGACGATCCCGATGAACGCGAGCGGCACCGACACGAGCGCCGGGTTGTCGAGGAACACCGGCGCATGCGCGTGGTGCAGCACGTCGACCCACACCGACTTCGACAGCACCGTGAGCGCGACCGCCGACGCGAGGCCGAGGCCGCCGCCGAGTACCGCGCCGCGCGTCGTCATTCCGCGCCAGAAGATCGACATCGCCAGCACCGGGAAATTCGCGCTCGCAGCCACCGCCGCGACGAGCCCGACCATGAACGCGACGTTCACGTGCTCGAACAGGATCGACAGCCCGATCGCCACCGCCGACAGCGCGATCGTCGCCGCGCGCGAGATGCGCATCTCGACGCGTTCGTCCGGCTTGCCACGCGCCCACATCTGCGCATACAGGTCGTGCGAGATCGTCGTCGCGCCGGCGAGCGTCAGGCCCGCGACCACCGCGAGGATCGTCGCGAACGTGACGGCTGCGATGAAGCCGTAGAACCAGTTCCCGCCGACCGCCTGCGCAAGCTTCACCGCAACCATGTTCGAGCCACCGAGCAGGTCGTGCGTGAGGTTGAACGAGCCGTTCGCGCCGAGCTTGAAGAACTCCGGATGCTGCGCGAGCAGCACGATCGCCGAGAAGCCGATCACGAAGGTCAGCAAGTAAAAGTAGCCGATGAAGCCGGTCGCGTAGAGCACCGACTTGCGCGCCTCCTTCGCGTTCGGCACCGTGAAAAAGCGCATCAGGATGTGCGGGAAACCGGCCGTGCCGAACATCAGCGCAATGCCGAGCGACAGCGCGTTGGCCGGATCGCGGATCAGCTTGCCGGGCCCCATGATCGACAGCGCGCCCGGATGCACGGCCACCGCGCGGCGGAACATCTCGTCGACGCTGAAGCCGAATTCGCTGAGCGCGAGCACGACGAGCAGCGTCGCGCCGCACAACAGCAGCACGGCCTTGATCACCTGCACCCAGGTGGTGGCCGTCATCCCGCCGAAGAACACGTACACGACCATCAGCACGCCGACGATCAGCTCGGCCGTGCCGTACGACAGCCCGAACAGCAGCTGGATCAGCTTGCCCGCGCCGACCATCTGCACGACGAGGTACAAGACGACGATGGTCAGCGAATTCGCGGACGTCAGCAGCCGGATCGGCCGCTGCGCGAAGCGGTACGCGACGACGTCGACGAACGTGAACTTGCCGAGGTTGCGCAGCGGTTCGGCGATCAGGAACATCACGAACGGCCAGCCGACCAGGAAGCCGATCGAGTAGATCAGCCCGTCGAAGCCGAACATGAACACCATCCCGGACAGCCCGAGGAACGATGCGGCCGACATGTAGTCGCCCGCGATCGCGAGTCCGTTCTGCAGCCCGGTGATGCCGCCACCGGCCGTGTAGAAGTCGCGCGTCGAGCGCGTGCGGCGCGCGGCCCAGCGCGTGAGCGCGAGCGTCGCGAACACGAATGCGAAGAACATCCCGATCGCGACCGGGTTCAGTTCGACCTTGTCGGGCATCGGGCCCGCAACGGATACCGCATGGGCGGCGGAGGAAACGAGAGATACGGGAACGGCCAGCGCGCCGAGCGCGATCGAGGGTCGTCGCATGTGGGCCTCCGTCACGAACGCTGCAGGATCGCGTCGACGCGGCGGTCGAACGCACGGTTCGCGCGCAGCACGTAGCACGCGGTCAGGCTGATCGCGACCAGGATGATCGCGACGCCCGTGGCGATCCCGACCGTCGTGGTCGCGCCGCGGTACAGCGGCGCGGCGAGCACGTGCGGCGCGAGCGCGACGAGCAGGATGAAGCCGTAGTACGTGGCGATCATCAGGGCCGTCAGCGTGAAGCTGAAGCGGCGCCGCGCACGCACGAGCTGCTGGTAGTCACGGCGCGCCGTGACCGATTCGATGACGGAAAGCTCCATGGTGTCTCCTGTCGACCAGAGTTAGCGCTTCAGCGCTTATGTCGGCCGGTGTTAGTGCTTCAGCACTTACTCCGGCCCCATGCTTCGCATCTGGTCCCATGCTTCGCAGTCGACTGGAGTTGGCGCTTCAGCACTTACTCCAGTCCCCGCAGGGCAAAACTCCTCGTCGTCGCGAGGGGTGTTTTGTGGATGGTCGGCGCGTCTACCGATCCGCCCGCGCCGCGGCGGCAAGAAATGCGCTACACGATGCGATCCGCACGCAACCGTGCGACCTCGTCAGCCGACATCCCGAGCCAGCCGCCGAGCACCGCATCCGTATCCGCGCCGAGCACCGGTGGCGCACCGCGCACCGGCAGCCGTGCGCCGTCGAACCGATACGGCGGCGCAAGCACGTCGACGCCGCCCGCGACCGGGTGCGGCTGCCGCGTGACGAGCCCCGCGCGCGTCGCGCGTTCCGACTTCAGCGCTTCGTGCAGCCCGAGCACTTCCCCGCACGGAATACCCGCATCGGCGAGCGCCGCGAGCAACGTCGCGCGCGACCGGCTTGCGAGTTCGCGACGAATCTCCGGCAGCAGATCGGCGCGGTTCTCCGAGCGGCCGAGGTTGGTCTTGTAACGCGCGTCGGCCGCGAGATCGGGCCGCTCGATCGCGTCGCAGAAGCGCGCGAACTGCGTGTTGTTGCCGACCGTGATCACGAGCGGGCCGTCGGCCGCGTCGAACACGCCGTACGGCACGATCGACGGATGCGCGTTGCCGTAGCGCGGCGGGTCCTCGCCCATCAGCAGCGCGTCGAGCCCGTAGTACGCGGTGATCATCAGCCCGCAGTCGAACAGCGCCATTTCGATGCGCCGCCCGCGCCCCGTTGCATGGCGCTCGTACAACGCGGCGAGGATCGCCTGCGCCGAATACATGCCGGTGAACAGGTCGACCGCCGCGACGCCGAACTTCAGCGGCGGCTGGCCGGCCTCGCCGTTCAGCGCCATCAGCCCGGCCTCGCCCTGCACGACGAGGTCGTAGCCGGGCCGCGCGGCCTCGGCACCCGACCGGTCGTAGCCGGAGATCGCGCAGTGCACGAGGCGCGGATTCAGCTCGGCCAGCGCGTCGTAGCCGAGCCCGAGCTTTTCCGCGCCGCCGAACTTGAAGTTGTGCAGCACGACGTCGGCCTGCGCGGCCAGCTCGCGTGCGAGCCGCTGCCCTTCGTCGGTCTGCAGGTCGAGACAGATCGAGCGCTTGCTGCGGTTCACGCTGTTGAAGTAGGTCGTCTCGGTGTCGCCGATCCTCAGGCCCCAGTCGCGCGTGTCGTCGCCGCGCGCCGGATGCTCGACCTTGATCACTTCCGCGCCGAAATCGGCGAGCACCATCGCGCACCACGGGCCCGCGAGCACGCGCGAGAAATCGAGCACCTTCACGCCGGCCAGCGGCAATGCGCGCGATTCGTTCGTCATCCTTGTCTCCTCCATTCGCGTCGTTCGTTTTTACTGTTTCGACAGCGCGATATAGCGCGCGAGATGGTGATCCTCGTCGCCGAGCTGGTGATCGATCATCACGAGGCGCTTCGCGTAATGCGACAGCGGCAGCTCCCACGTCATCCCGATCCCGCCATGCAACTGGATGCTCTCCTCGGCGACGAGCGTGCCGATCCGGCCGATCGTGACCTTCGCCGCCGCGAGCGCGCGTTCGCGCACCGCGCGCGGCGCATCGAGCTGCGCGGCTGCGTTGATCACGGCCGAGCGTGCCTGCTCGATTTCGAGCAACAGGTCGGCCATCCGGTGCTGCAATGCCTGGAAGCTGCCGATCGGCAAACCGAACTGCTTGCGCGTGCGCAGGTAGTCGAGCGTGTACTCCTTCGCGACATCCATCGCGCCGAGCGCTTCCGCGGACAGCGCGAGCAGCCCGTAGCCGAGCACGCGTTCGAGCAGCTCGGCGCCCGCTTCGCCGTCATGCGTGCCGAGCGCCGCATCGGCCGGCAGCGCGACGCGTTCGAAGCGCACTTCGGCCGCGCGGCCGCCGTCGATCTTCTGGTAGTCGCGCAGCGATACGCCCGGCGCGTCGGCCGGCACGACGAACAGGCCGATGCCGGCCGCATCGTCGTCGTGACCCGACACGCGTGCGCTGACGACGAAGAACGCCGCCTGCGCGGCCTGGTCGACGACGCCCTTCGCGCCCGTCAGCAGCCAGCCGTCACCCGAGCGCTCGGCGCGCGTGCGCACGGTCGTCAGTTCGTAGTGCGAGCCCGGCTCGTCATGCGCGAACGCGGCGCTCGCACTGCCGTCGATCAGCGTGGCGAGCCGGTCGCGATGCGCCGCGCCGCCGGCGAGCGACAACGCGCGGCCCGCGAGCAGCGCGCCGAGGAACGGCTCGACGACGAGCCCGCGCCCGAGGCATTCGAACACCACGGCGATGTCGAAGCCCGCGCCGCCGAAACCGCCGTCGGCTTCGGAAAACAGCGCGCCGACCGTACCGAGTTCGGCAAAGCGCTGCCACATCGCGCGATCGAACCCCTCGGCCGACTGCGCAATGCGATCGCGCACCGGGAACGCGTACTGTTCGGCGATGAAGCGGTTCAACGTATCCGCCAGCATCCGGCGGTCTTCTGTGTGCTGGAAATCCATCGTCGCGTCCCTCGTTACAGCCCGAGCATCATCTTCGCGATGATGTTCTTCTGGATCTCGTTCGAGCCGCCGAAGATCGACAGCTTGCGGTTGTTGAAGTACTGCTGCGCGGCGCTCGCGGCTTCGTCCGGGCCGACCGGCTCGCCGTCGTAGTCGGCATCGAGTGCTTCCTCGACGAACGGCTGCGCATACGGCCCCATCGCGCGCCGCATCAGCGCGGTGATCTCCTGGCGGATCTGCGTGCCGCGAATCTTCAGCATCGAGCTTTCCGCACCCGGCGCGCCGCCGCCCGCGACTGCGGCCAGCACGCGCAGGTTGGTCGTGCGCATGTTCTCGAGTTCGATCTCGACCCGCGCGATGCGCGCCGCGAAGAACGGATCGTCGGCGAGCGGCCGGCCGTTCTTCGTGACCTTCGCGGCCACCGCGCGCAACCGGTCGAGCGCGGCCGTCGAGAAGCCGATTCCGGCGATGTTGGTGCGCTCGTACGTGAGCAGGTATTTCGCGTAGGTCCAGCCACGGTTCTCTTCGCCGACGAGGTTCTCGGCCGGCACGCGCACGTCGGTGAAGAACACCTCGTTCACTTCGTGCTCGCCGTCGAGCGTGATGATCGGGCGGACCTCGACGCCCGGCGTGTTCATGTCGATCAGCAGGAAGCTGATGCCTTCCTGCTTGCGCACGTCGGTCGCGGTGCGCACGAGGCAGAAGATCATGTTCGCGTAGTGGCCGAGCGTGGTCCACGTCTTCTGGCCGTTCACGACGTAGTGCTCGCCCTGCGCGTCGATGCCGCGCACCGCGCTCGTCTTCACCGCCGCGAGATCGGAACCGGCGCCCGGCTCCGAGTAGCCCTGGCACCACCAGTCGGTGCCGTCGAGGATGCGTGGCAGCCAATGGCGCTGCTGCGCTTCGTTGCCGTATTTGATCAGCACGGGCCCGAGCATGTTCACGCCGAACGGCACGATGCGCGGCGCACCCGCGAGCGCACACTCGTTGTCAAACAGGAACTTCTGCGCGACGCTCCAGCCGGGGCCGCCGTATTCGCGCGGCCAGTGGCTCGCGAGCCAGCCGCGCGCGTTGAGGATCGCGTGCCATTCGCGCATGTCGTCGCGCGTGAGATGCAGGCCGCCCTTCACCTTGCGCGCGATGCGCGCGGGCAGTTCGGCTTGCAGGAAGCGCTGCATTTCGGTGCGGAAGGCTTCCTCTTCGGGTGTGAAATTGAGGTCCATCTTCGGTCCGTTACGAATGCGGTGGGCGTTCAGTCGATGCGGTTCAGGCTCGCGAAATCCGCGCCGCGCGCGACGAGATCGACGAGCAGCGGCGACGGCTTCCAGAACAGCGGATCTTCCTTCGCGAACGCACGGATATCGGCGAGCACGTTCGCGAGGCCGACCGTGTCCGCGTAGTGCATCGGGCCGCCGCGATAGCGCGGGAAGCCGTAGCCGTACAGGAACACCGCATCGACATCGAGCGGGCGCAGCGCGATCTTCTCGTGCACGACGTTCGCGCCTTCGTTGATCATCGCGGCAAGGTAGCGGCGCATGATTTCGTCGTCGGTGAACGTGCGCGGCGTGACGCCCTTCTTCGCGCGCTCTTCGGCGACGATCGCTTCGACGTCCGGGTCCGGCGTGCCGACCCGCGCGCCGTCCGGATACAGGTAATAGCCGCGCGCCGTCTTCTGGCCGAACCAGCCGCGCTCGCACAGCCGGTCGGAAATCTCCACGTAGCGTGCCCGCGGGTCACGCGTCGCCGCGCGGCGCTTGCGGGTCGCCCAGCCGATGTCGCCGCCCGCGAGGTCGACAACCTGGAACGGCCCCATCGGGAAACCGAATTCGCGCACCGCGCGGTCGATCTGGTACGGCGACGCGCCGTCTTCCATCAGGTAGTCGGCCGCCGTGCGATAAACCGCGAGGATCCGGTTGCCGATGAAGCCGTCGCACACGCCCGCGCGCACCGGCGTCTTCTTGAGCTGCTTCGCGAGCGCGAACGCGGTCGCGACGACGTCCGCGCTCACGCGCGCCGGCACGACGATCTCAAGCAGCTTCATCACGTTGGCCGGCGAGAAGAAATGCAGGCCGATCACGTCGGCCGGACGGTCGATGCTCGCGGCCAGTTCGTCGATGTCGAGATACGACGTGTTGGTCGCGAGCACCGCGCCCGGCTTGCACACGCGCGCGAGTTCGGCGAACACGGCCTGCTTCACGGCCATGTCCTCGAACACGGCCTCGATCACGACGTCGGCCTGCGCGAGCGCGTCGTACGACGTGCTGCCCTTGAAGCGCGCGAGCCGCGCCGCGTGCGCGGCCGGCGTCATCCGTCCCTTCGCGACGAGGCCGTCGTACACCTTCTCGACATGCGCGCGGCCGCGCGCGAGCGACGCTTCGTCGCGTTCGATCATCGTCACCGGCAGCCCGGCATCGAGCGCCGCGACCGCGATGCCCGCGCCCATCGTGCCGCCGCCGACCACGCCGATCCGCTCGACCGGCCGTGCGCTCGCGCGCCGCGCCTCGGGCGCCTTCGCCGCTTCGCGCTCCGCGAAGAACGCATGCACGAGGCCCGCGCGCTGCGGGCTGTCGATGCACTGCAGGAACAGGCTGCGTTCGAACTTCATCCCCGCGTCGAACGACTGCGTGAGCGCGGCCTCGACCGCGTCGACGATCTTCGCGGGCGAGAACAGGCCGCGCGATTTCTTCGGCAGCTCCGCGCGCGCCGCATCGATTGCGGCCTGCGCGGCCGCGCGGTCGGCGAGCCCCTGCGCATCGCGCGTGCGGCGCACCGGTGCGCCGAGCGACACGAGCTCCTGCGCGTACGCAAGGCCTTCGGCGAGCGTGTCGTCGCTGTGCGCGACGCGGTCGACGAGGCCGAGCGCGAGCGCTTCGTCCGCGCTCACATGACGCCCCGTCAGCATCAGGTCGAGCGCGGCCTTCGCACCGATCAGGCGCGGCGCACGCTGCGTGCCGCCGGCACCGGGCAGCAGGCCGAGCGTGACTTCGGGCAGCCCGAGCTTCGTGCCGGGCACCGCGAGCCGGTAATGCGCGGCGAGCGCGACTTCGAGGCCGCCGCCGAGCGTCGCGCCGTGCAGCGCGACCACGACCGGCTTCGTGCCCGATTCGATCCGCTCGCACACGTCGGGCAGCGACGGCGGCACCGGCGGCTTGCCGAATTCGCGGATGTCGGCGCCCGCGATGAAGTTGCGGCCGGCGCCGACGATCAGCACCGCGCGGATCGCATCGTCGGCCTGCGCGGCGTCGAGCGCGTCGGCAAGGCCGCGCCGCACATCGGCGGACAGCGCGTTGACGGGCGGATGGTCGATCGTGACGACGAGCACCTTGTCGCGCCGCTCGCGCGTGACGGTGCCGGCCGGGCTGGTGGGGGAAGCGGGTGAGTTCATCGTGTCTCCTTGACGCGGCGGCAGGTGCGTCGACGCCGGTTCATGGCTCGCGGCATCGCGAGCGGCGCCGGGGCACCCACCCCGGTCCCGCACGAAGCGGGACAAGATCCGGCCGTACGCCGGGCATGACCCGATTCTCGATTGATCGAGATTCATTGACAATTCCCTCCCGCTTTTACAAGCTGTCAAGTCTGACTTGACACTGAATGCTTCCAACCGTTAAACGGGACGGATCAGGAGACGCGACGCATGGACCTGAACGCGCTGACGCTGCTCGTCGAGATCCTCGACGCCGGCAATCTCAGCAAGGCCGCGCAGCGGCTCAAGATGAGCCGGGCGAACGTCAGCTACCGGCTGAACCAGCTCGAACGCTCGATCGGCCAGCAGCTCGTGCGGCGCACGACGCGGCGCATCGAGCCGACCGAGATCGGGCTGAAGCTGTACGAACACGGCCGGCGCATCCGCAACGAACTGCTGGCCGCGCAGGAATCGGTGACGACGCTCGGCCAGGACCTGCAGGGCCGCGTGCGGCTGTCGGTGCCGAGCGGCTACGGGCAGATGGTGATGTCCGACTGGCTGCTCGCGTTCAAGCGGCTGCATCCGGGCATCGTGCTCGACGTCGTGTTCGAGAACCGCGTGGAAGACTTGATGCGCGACGAGATCGACATCGCGGTGCGCGTGATGCCGGAGCCGCCGCAGAACCTCGTCGCGCGCGACATGGGCGCGGTGCGCTACGTCGCGTGCGCGTCCGCCGCATTCGCGGCCGAGCACGGGATGCCGGCGAGCCTCGGCGCGTTGTCGGCCTCCCCCGTCGTCACCGCGACGGTGATGGGCCGCCAGCTCAGGATCGCCGCCTATCTCGGCGACGAGCGCCACGAGGTGCTGCTCGAGCCCACGCTGGTTTCGGAGAACTTCCTGTTCCTGCGGCAGGCGATCCTCGGCGGGATCGGCGTCGGCATCGTGCCCGACTACGTGGTGCACGACGACATCCGGCGCGGCACGGTCGTCACGTCGCTCGACGCGTACCGGCTCAGCATCTTCGGCACGCACATGTACATGCTCTACATGCCGAACCGGCACCACACGCGCGCGACGTCGACGTTCATAGAGTTCATCCTCGAACAGGCCGGAAAGACCGGCCGGGGCGGGCCCGGCGCGCTGCGTCAGGGTTTCCTGTCGGGTGACAAGCCGCCGGCCGCGCGGCGACAATAGCGCGCCCGGGGCGGGCAGCCGCGCTGCGCCGGCACCGTCGCCTCCTTCGAATTCACTGCTGCCGAGGGTTCAATGTTCGACCGGATTCGTCCGCATTCGCGCTCCTGGACGCTGCTCGCCGCCGTCGCGCTCGTCGCGTTCAATGCCGGCTGCACGTCCCCGTCCACGCCGCCGTCGGGTGCGGTGGTGCCCGTCGCCGCCGCATCGGGCGCCGCCGTGCCGCTGCCCGGCGTCCACGCGCCCGAAATGTCGTCCGGCTGGACCGACAAGCCGGGCTGGACCTCGCAGCACTACATGATCGCGGCCGCGAACCCGCTCGCGACGCAGGCCGGCTACGACATGCTGAAGGCGGGCGGCACCGCGATCGACGCGGCGATCGCCACGCAGATGGTGCTCGCGCTCGTCGAGCCGCAATCGTCGGGCATCGGTGGCGGCGCGTTCCTGCTGTACTTCGACGGCAAGGCGACGCAGGCCTACGACGGCCGCGAAACCGCGCCGGCCGCCGCGACCGACCGCCTGTTCTACGGGCCGACCGGCCAGCCGATGAGCTTCTACGAAGGTGTCGTCGGCGGGCGTTCGGTCGGCACGCCTGGCGTGCTGCGCATGCTCGACGCCGCGCACCGCGCGCACGGCAAGCTGCCGTGGCGCCGGCTGTTCCAGGCGGCGATCCGGCTCGCCGAGCACGGCTTCACGATCAGCCCGCGGCTCGCGATGCTGATCGCAAACGACAAGTACCTGAAGAACGATCCGGCCGCGCGCGCGTACTTCTACAACAAGGACGGCACGCCGAAGGCGGCCGGCACCGTGCTGAAGAACCCCGCGCTCGCGACCGTGCTGCGCCAGGTCGCCGACCGCGGCGCGAACGCGTTCTACAGCGGCGCGATCGCGCGCGACATCGTCACGAAGGTGCGCAAGCACCCGACCAACCCGGGCCTGCTGTCGCTCCAGGATCTCGCGCGCTACAAGGCGAAGGTGCGCGCGCCGCTGTGCGCCGATTACCGGCGCTCGGTCGTGTGCGGGATGCCGCCGCCGTCGTCGGGCGGTCTCGCGATCGCGCAGATGCTCGGCATCCTCGAAGCGATGCCCGACTGGCAGCAGATCGGCGCGCAGAAGCCGGTGCGCAACGACGTCGGCTACGAGCCGACGCCGTTCGCCGCACACCTGTTCAGCGAAGCCGGGCGCCTCGCGTATGCGGACCGCGCGCGCTATGTCGCCGATCCCGATTTCGTGCCGCTGCCGGGCGGCAGCTGGGCGAGCCTCACCGACAAGACCTATCTCGCGCAGCGCGCGCACCTGATCGGCGACAGCAGCATGGGCGTCGCGCAGGCCGGCACGCCGCAGGGCGCGACGCTCGCGATGGCCGACGACCGCAGCCCCGAGTTGCCGTCGACGTCCGACATCGCGATCGTCGACCGCTACGGCCAGGCGCTGTCGATGACGACCAGCATCGAGGACGCATTCGGCTCGCGTCTGATGGTGCGCGGCTTCATGCTGAACAACCAGCTCACCGATTTCTCGTTCGTGTCGAACGACAACGGCCGGCCGGTCGCGAACCGCGTGCAGGCCGGCAAGCGGCCGCGCTCGGCGATGTCGCCGGAGCTCGTGTTCGACAAGAAGACGAAGCAGGTGACGATGGTCGTCGGCTCGGCCGGCGGCCCCGCGATCATCAATCACGTCGCGAAGACGCTGGTCGGCGTGCTCGACTGGGGGATGACGATGCAGCAGGCGATCGCACTGCCGAACTTCGGGTCGATGAACGGGCCGACCCAGCTCGAACGCGGCCGCGTGTCGGACGCGCTCGCCGACGGGCTGAAGGGTCGCGGGCACGACGTGCAGGTCGTCGAGATGAACTCCGGGCTGCAGGGGATCCAGCGGCTGAACGTGCAGGGGCAGACGGTGTGGTTCGGCGGTGCGGATCCGCGGCGGGAAGGGATCGCGATGGGGGATTGAGAGCGATGAGCGGCGCCCCCGTGCGCCGCTCGACGCGCGTGTGCGATCCGGCAGCGCGATCCGGCTGGCGAACGGGTGCGGAGTGCACCCATGCCGCCCATCCGGTCAGGTTTAAACTGACGGCTTCCGCTACCCGTTCAGAAGCCGCGACATGAATTCGACGACACTCCTGCTGTACGTCATCACGGTATCCGCCGTGACGGTCACGCCGGGCCCCACGATGCTGCTGGCACTGAACAACGGCGCCACGCGCGGCCTGCGCATCGCGGCTTACGGAATCGCCGGTGCCGCGCTGTCGGACCTGATCCTGATCGGTGCGGTCGGATGCGGCCTCGGCGCGATCATGCAAGCATCGGAGCACCTGTTCGTGATGCTGAAGTGGGCGGGCGCCGTGTATCTGCTGTACCTCGCATGGGCACTCTGGCACGCCCCGGCGACGCTGCCGTCGGCCGACGTCGTGCAAGCCGACGGTGCACGGAACGGCCGGTCGGCATTCAAGCGTTCGCTGCTGGTCGCGTTATCCAATCCGAAAGGGCTGCTGTTTTTCTCGGCCTTCCTGCCCCAGTTCATCCAGCCCGCAGCGAACGTTGCAGCCCAGTACGCTACGCTGGCCGTCCTCACTGCCATGATCGACATCCTGTTGATGGCGATCTACGCAGCGAGCGGCTATCACGTGATGAAAGCGATGTCCGGACGCGCGCTGAAATGGCTCAATCGCGGCTGCGCCGGCATGCTCGCCGGGCTGGCGGTGGCACTGAGCCTCTATCGTCGCGGCACGACGGCATGACCCGGCCACGCCCGTGACGGCACCGATGCGTGTCGCATCGACATGACCGTGCTCAACGGGTCGAACCGGATTCCGCCCCCGGCCGCCCGTTCTGTCCATCGCTACGAAGCCCGGGCGATACCCGCGCTTACCCCGCTTACCCCCGCCCCTTCCACGGCACGATCCGCCTTTCGACCCACCGCATCGCGAGATCGAACAGCCACGCGATCGCGCCGATGATCAGGATGCCCATCACGACGATGTCGGTGCGCAGGAAGCTCGACGCGTTGAGCACCATCTGCCCGAGCCCGGCCGTCGCGGCGACCATCTCGGCCGCGACGAGCGTCGTCCAGCCGAAGCCGATCGCGATCCGCAGCCCGGTGAGGATTTCCGGCAACGCGGCCGGCAGCACGACGTGCCGCACGATCTGCGCGAAGCTGCCGCCGAGCGAATACGCGGCATTGATCTGCTCGACCGTCGCGGCGCGCACGCCGGCGCGCGCGGCCATCGCGATCGGCGCGAAGCACGCGAGGAAGATCACGACGAGCTTCGCCGTTTCGTCGATACCGAACCAGATCACGACGAGCGGCAGGTACGCGAGCGGCGGCAGCGGCCGGTAGAACTCCAGCAGCGGATCGAGCACGCCGCGCGCGACGCGGCTCACGCCCATCAGGATGCCGGCCGGCACGCCGATCGCAGTCGCGAGCAGGAACGCGCCGAATACGCGCGCAGCACTCCACAGCAGATGCTCGGACAACGGCAGGCCGCCCTGAATGCGCCCGTGCCACGCGTCGACGAATGCCGCCCACACGGCCTCCGGCGCGGGCAGGAACAGCGGCGGCAGCCACTGGCGATGCGTGGCGACCCACCACAGCACGGCCAGCACCGCGACCGTCGCCGTGCTCAAAGTCGCCGTCTTCCCCTCCCCCGGCAACCGGTAGCGGCGCGACGACGGCGCACGACGCGCGGCCGCCCGTGCCTGCGTGCGATCGCCCTGCTCGAAACCTGCGGCCGTCTGGCCGGCCGTCCACGAATCCTGCGTGCTCATGCTGTCCTGCCTGTGCAAAGTGCTGATCCGACCGCGTCCGACCGACGCGCCCTGTCGCGCGAGTTCGTGCATCACGCGGCCACCTCGGCGGCCTCGTCGCGATGCAGGTACGCGATCAGCCGCTCGCGCCACGCGATGAAATCCGGTGAAGACTTCACGGCACGCGCATCGCGCGATTCGACGTAGCGGCGCGCGAACGGCAGGTCGAAGGTTTCCGCGATCCGGCCGGGGCCGGGCGTCATCACGACGAGACGCGTCGCGAGGAACAAGGCTTCCTCGACATCGTGCGTGATGAAGAACACCGTCTTGCCGGTGCGCGCCCACACGTCGAGCACGAGCGCCTGCATCGTGCCGCGCGTCATCGCGTCGAGCGCGCCCATCGGCTCGTCCATCAACAGCACGCGCGGATCGCTCGCGAGCGCACGCGCGATGCCGACACGCTGCTGCATCCCGCCCGACAGCTCGTACACGCGCGCATGCGCATGACCGTCGAGCCCGACGAGCGCAAGCATCTCCCGCGCACGCGCTTCGCGCTCGGCCTTCGACACGCGCGCGAAGCGCAGCCCGAGCGCGACGTTGTCGAGCACGTCGAGCCACGGCAACAGCGCGTACTTCTGGAACACGACGCCGCGATCGGCGCCGGGGCCCGTGACCGGCACGCCGTCGACGCGCACGTCGCCGGTCGTCGGCGCGACGAAGCCGGCCATGCAGTTCAGGAGCGTCGTCTTCCCGCAGCCGGACGCGCCGAGCGCGACGACGAATTCACCGGCATCGATGCGCAGGTCGACGCGCGCGAGCGCCTGCGTCGTCGGCCTGCCGCGCTCGCCCGGATAGGCCACCGATACCTGACGGACTTCCAGCGTGCTCATGCTCAGGACTCCGCGATGATCGCCGCGCTCAGCGCGCGGCCTTCTGCACGAACTGCGGATCGACGCCGGTCGAATAATCGGCGAGCACCGTCTGGATCGTGCCTTGCGATTTGAGGAACGTGGCCGTCGCCGCGAGCGACTTCGCGGCGCCCGACTGCGCACCGCCGCCGAGCCACGTCGACGATGCCTGCTCGGCCGGCGTCGGGAATGCGTAGAGCGCAAGGCTGGCCGGCACGTCCTGCGCGTTCGCGCCCGATACCTTCGCGACCGCCGCGACCTGCGGCGAGCCGACCTTCCACGCGGCGGCATGCGCGCGGTAATCGGCATCGGCGGCCGCGAGCACCTTCACGAAGCGCGTGACGAACTCGGGGTTCTCGCGCGCGAACTTGCGGCTCACGACGAAGCCATCGAAGGTCGCCTTGCCGCTTTCTTTCGCCACCTGGCCGGACGTCGTCAGCACGGTGCCCGACTGCTTGACCTTCGCGAGCACCGGATCCCAGATGTAGGTCGCATCGATGTCGCCGCGTGCCCACGCGGCCGCGACTTCGGGCGGACGCAGGTTGACGATCTTCACGTCGTTCGGATTGACGCCCGCGGCCTGCAGCGCGACGAGCGTGTGGAAATGCGACGTCGACACGAACGGCACGCCGACCTTCTTGCCCTTCAGCCCGGCGACGCTCGTCACGCCCGAGCCGTTGCGCGCGACGAGCGCCTCGGCATCGTTGATGTTGTCGAGCACCCAGAACAGCGAGATGTCGAGCCCCTGCGACAGCCCGGCCGCGATCGGGCTCGAGCCGGCCTCGCCGAGCTGCACGGAGCCCGACGCGAGCGCGCGGATCACGTCGGCGCCGCTGTCGAGCTTGCGGAACGTGACCTTGTAGCCGGTCGCCTTTTCGACTTCACCGCTCGCCTGCGCGTAGCGCCACGGCACGACCATGTCCTGGTACGCGATCACGACTTCGCGCGATTCGGCGTGCGCCGCACCGAACGCGGCCAGGGCGGTCAGCGCGACGACGGCGCGGCGGATGAAGCTGAAACGGGACATGCGGCTCTCCTTCGGAATGCGGGCATTGCTGCGGGAGAGCCGACTATAGGAGCTTTGTGCGCGGCGGGAGCGAACTTATCCTGCGAAGCTATCGATGCCGTTTCAGCTTTGCTTTCCACGCTCGACCGGATTGCGCGCCCGGTCGGGTGGCGATTGCCGTGCGAACGCAGGAATGGCATCCGCACCAACAAAAAAGCCCGCATCGCTGCGGGCTTTTTCGGTTTCGCCGGAAGACGGCGAAGCAACGGCGCTCAGACCACCCCGGCCCCGTGCGCCTGCAGATCGGCGTGATAGCTCGAACGCACCATCGCGCCGACGGCCGCGTGCGTGAAGCCCATCTTGTACGCCTCTTCCTCGTACATCTTGAACGTATCCGGATGCACGTACGCACGCACCGGCAGGTGGTGCTCGGACGGCTGCAGGTACTGGCCGATCGTCAGCATGTCGACGTCGTGCGCGCGCAGGTCGCGCATCACCTGCAGGATTTCCTCTTCGGTTTCGCCGAGGCCGACCATCAGGCCCGACTTCGTCGCGACGTCCGGATGCAGCGCCTTGAAGTCCTTCAGGAGCTTCAGCGAGTGCGCGTAGTCCGAACCCGGGCGCGCTTCCTTGTACAGGCGCGGCACCGTTTCGAGGTTGTGGTTCATCACGTCCGGCGGCGCGGCGTTCAGGATCGAGATCGCGCGGTCGAGACGGCCGCGGAAGTCCGGCGTCAGGATCTCGATGCGCGTTTCCGGCGACTGCTCGCGCACTTCGCGGATGCACTCGACGAAGTGGCCGGCGCCGCCGTCGCGCAGGTCGTCGCGGTCGACGCTCGTGATCACCACGTACTTGAGCTTCAGCGCGCCGATCGTGCGCGCGAGGTTCTTCGGCTCGTCCGGATCCAGCGGATCGGGGCGGCCATGACCGACGTCGCAGAACGGGCAGCGGCGCGTGCACTTGTCGCCCATGATCATGAACGTCGCGGTGCCCTTGCCGAAGCATTCGCCGATGTTCGGGCAGCTCGCTTCCTCGCACACCGTATGCAGGTTGTGCTCGCGCAGGATCGTCTTGATCTCGTTGAAGCGCGAGCTGCCGGTGGCCGCCTTCACGCGGATCCACTCGGGCTTCTTCAGCTTCTCGATCGGAATGACCTTGATCGGGATGCGCGCCGTCTTCGCCTGCGCCTTCTGCTTGGCGGTCGGATCGTAGGCAGGGGTCGCGGCCGAATCGGCCGGTGCGGGGGAAGCGGTAACGTCAGTCATTCGAATGTTGTTCCAGTGCCTGCGGCTTGTCGGCGGCCGCGGATGCGCCGTCGAGGTTGGCGATCAGACGGCGCACCAGCGTCTGGGCGACGTCGTTCCAGTCGGCGGCAACCTCGAGGCTCGCCATGTCGACAGTTTCCAGTCCGGCATAGCCGCACGGGTTGATCGCAAGAAACGGGCGCAGATCCATCTTCACGTTCAGGCTCAGCCCGTGATAGCTGCAGCCGTTGCGGATCTTCAGGCCGAGGGCCGCGATTTTCGCGCCCTCGTGCACGCCGGATGCCACGTAGATCCCGGGCGCACCCGCCTTGCGGACCGAAGCGAGATTATACGCCGCAAGGGTTTCGATCACGGCCTCCTCGATCTTCGTCACCAGCGTGCGCACCATCAGCTTGCGCCGGCGCAGGTCCAGCAGCAGGTAGGCGACGATCTGCCCGGGGCCGTGGTAAGTGATTTGCCCGCCGCGGTCGACCTTCACGAGCGGCACGCCGCTGTCGGCCACCAGCAGGTGGGCCGGGTCGCCAGCCTGGCCGAGCGTGTAGACGGGCGGGTGTTCGACCAGCCAGATCTCGTCGCCGGTGTCGGCCGTGCGCGTGTCGGTGAACGCGCGCATCGCGTCGAAGCTCGCTTCGTAGGTCTCGACGCCCCGCCAGCGCACGGTGACCGGCGGAGCCGGCTGATCCGGGGACCCGGCGGACGATGCGGAAACGGCAACAGGCGTGGACACGATGGAAACCGGCGAAACGGACATGGGCGGTAGTTTACCGAAAACCCGTGGGTCTCGCCGGCCTTGGAGGGGGACGGATCGCCGGTATCCGTCGGAGGAAATGATGGTCAGACGGTGCGCCATCCGTCATGGAGCAGCGCGCTCACGCGTTCGCGCAGCCGTGCCAGCCCGCCAAGCGCGACTTCCCGGGGCGGCCGCGACACCGAGAACGCCACGCGCGTACCCTCCCGGCCTTCCGCGCTGAGCCACAGCCGCTCGCCGCGGCGCAGCTTCAGCGTTTCGCCGTCGACCAGGAAGTAATCGTTGACGTCGTTGCTGCGCGTCGCCCACACCGGCCCGCTCTGGACCACCAGCCGCGTGCTGCGTTGTACCTTCATCGGCACGGTTTCGCCCGCGGGGATTTCGAACGTGATGCTTGAAGAAATTTCTTGCATGATCGACTCCGCCAATAAGTGCTTCGATGGCTACAATCGTAGTCACTTCAAGGCGTCTGACAAAACGACCAATTTTCACGTCGATGTGAGGAAAATTAGCAAATGGACCTCCGCCAGCTACCTGCGCTGAACGCGATTCGCGCGTTCGAAGCCGCCGCCCGTCACGAGAATTTCTCGCGCGCCGCCGACGAGCTGTACGTCACGCACGGCGCGGTCAGCCATCAGGTACGCGCGCTCGAGGAGGAGCTCGGCGTGCAGCTGTTCACGCGCAACGGCAAGCGGCTGTGCCTGACCGACGTCGGCATGCGCTACGCGCAGCAGATCCGCACCGCGCTGATGGTGATCGCCGACGCGACCCGCGACGTGCGCGCGAGCGACCGCGACCGGCGGCTCGTGGTGTCGATGCTGTCGTCGTTCGCCGCGCGCTTCATCACGCCGCGCATCGGCACGTTCATCGAGCGGCATCCGGAAATCGACGTCGAACTGCAGTCCACCAACTCGCTCACCGATTTCGCGCGCGACGACGTCGATCTCGCGATCCGCTTCGGTCACGGCAACTATCCGGGGCTGCATGTCGAGCCGCTGTTCGACGAGGTGTTCTTTCCGGCGTGCGCGCCGACGCTGAACGGCGGCAAGCTGCCGCAAACGCCGGCCGATCTCGTCCACTACAACCTGCTGCGCTCGGACGACGAACTGTGGCGGCCGTGGTTCGACGCGGCCGGGCTCAAGACGCTGACCGAGCCGAAACGCGGGATTCTGTACCAGGATTCGTCGAACCTGCTACTGGCCGCGATCGACGGCCAGGGCATCGCGCTGGTCCGCCGCTCGCTCGCGGTGCACGACCTGCTCGACGGGCGCATCGTGCGCCTGTTCGACATCGACGGGCCGAGCCCGTGGCACTATTTTTTCGTGTGTCCGCCGCCGCTCCTGAACACGCCGCGCGTGCAGGCGTTCAGGACCTGGCTGCTTCAGGAAGTCGCCGAATACAAACGGCTGTGCGACGAGCTGGACGCGCGGCGCGCGGCGGGGAAGACCCCCGCCGAGTGCGCGCAAGAGGGAGGCTGGAAGGCGCTTAGAGTACGACCTTGACCATCGGATGGCCGGTCAGTGCGCGGTAGATGTTGTCGAGCTGTTCCTGGCTCGTCGCCCGCACGGTGATCGTGAGGCCCGTGTAATTGCCGCCGCTCGACGCGCGCTCTTCGATCTTCTCGACATCGATCTCGTTGTCGTGAACGGCGACGACCTTGAAGATCGTGTCCTTGAACTCCGGGTGCGCCTTGCCCATGATCTTGATCGGGAAATCGCACGGGAACTCCAGCAGCGACTCCTTCCGGGTATCGATCGCGCCGGTCACCTCGATAGTTTTGGTCGGTTCGCTCATCATTTGCTCCGGGTTAGGTCAAACTGTTCAAACTCGCGCGCTTTCGCGCGCTGGTACGCGTCATACAACGCCGCGAACACGGGGCCCGGCTTGCCGCCCTGCACGGGCAGATCGTCGAGCGACGTGACGGGCAGCACTTCCTTCGTGGCCGACGTGATCATGATTTCGTCGGCTGCGCGCAACTCCACTTCGCTGATCTCGCGCGCGACGAACGGGATCTTGCACTCGTCGGCCAGCTCCTCGATCAGCGCGTAGCGGATCCCCTCGAGGATCTTGTTGCTGCGCGGCGGCGCGAGCAGCTCGCCGTTCTTCACGATCCACACGTTCGACGACGAGCCTTCCGTCAGGTTGCCGTCGCGCAGTTGCAACGTCTCGAACGCATCGCGTTCGGCCGCATGCTGCGCCATCAGCACATTGCCGAGCAGCGAGATCGACTTGATGTCGCAATGCAGCCAGCGGCGATCCTCGGCCGTCACGCAACGCACGCCCTGCGCGCGTTCTTCGTCGGACGGCAGGCGCAGCGGGCTCGTCATCACGAACACCGTCGGCACCGCGTTCGCCGGGAACGCGTGGCCGCGCTTCGCGACGCCGCGCGTCACCTGCAAATAGACCAGCGCGTTGCCGTCGCCGAGCCCTTCGGCATTCGCCGCGACGACGCGCTCGATCAGCGCACGCCAGCCCGCGTCGTCGTGCGGGCTGACGATGCCGATCTTCTTCAGGCTGCGCTCGAGCCGGGCCAGATGCTGTTCGATCCGGAACGGCACGTGCGCGCCGTCGTGCGCATAAACGGGGACAACTTCATACACGCCGTCGCCGAAGATGAACCCGCGGTCGAGCACCGGTACACGGGCTTCCGACAGCGGCACCATTTCCTCCTGCGACGACACGCTGAGGTAGACGATCGGTTCAAATTCGGCTTGGCTCATAGCAATGACAGATGGGGATGAAGTCGTGAAAACAAAGGCCCGTCGTGCTTACTTCTTCTTGCTGAACATCAGCAGGATCGAGTCCCAGATACGCCCGAAGATACCCGCTTCCGGCACCGCCTGCAGTGCGACGACCGGGAATTCGGACAGCGTCTTGCCGTCGGCGACGATCTTCACGGTACCGACCTGCTGGCCTTCCGCGAGCGGCGCGATCAGCGGCGCGTTCACGTCGACTTCCGTCTTGATCTTGTCGCCGAGGCCGCGCGGCACGGTCGCCCACTGGTCGCCCTTCACGCCGACCTGCACGGTGTTTTCCTTGCCCTTGTAGATGCGCGGCGTCGACATCGCCTGACCGCCCTTGAACAGGCGCACCGAATCGAACGCGCTGTAGCCGTAGTTCAGCATCTTCATGCTGTCCTGCGTGCGCTCGCCTTCCTTCTGCTCGCCCATCATCACCGACACCAGGCGGCGCTGGCCGTCCACACCCGGGATCGCGCGCTTCGCCGACGCGATCAGGCAGTAGCCGGCCGCTTGCGTATGGCCCGTCTTCAGGCCGTCGACCGTCGGGTCGAGCCACAGCAGACGGTTGCGGTTGCCCTGGCGGATGTTGTTGTACTTGAATTCCTTCTCCGAGAAGATGCTGTAGTACTGCGGAAAATCGCGGATCAGGTGCGCGGACAGCTTCGCGAGGTCGCCGGCCGTCGTGTAGTGGTTCGGGTCGGGCATGCCGTTCACGTCGGCGAAGTGCGTGCCCTTCATGCCGAGGCGCGCGGCCTCGTCGTTCATCAGCGTGACGAACTGCCCTTCGCTGCCGCCGACGAGTTCGGCCAGCGCGATCGCGGCGTCGTTGCCCGACTGGATGATCATCCCGTACACGAGGTCGTGCACGGACACCGGCTTGTTCGCCTCGATGAACATGCGCGACTCGTCGCGGCCGACGCGGCGCACGGCGTCGCTCGGCGTGACGATCTGCTCCATCGAGATCTTCTTCTTGTCGAGCGCCTCGAACACGAGGTATGCCGTCATCAGCTTCGTCAGCGAGGCGGGCTCGACGCGTTCATCGGCATTGCCCGACGCGAGCACCGTGTTGCTGGTCGCATCGACGAGCACCCACGAGTGCGCATTCACGCCCGGCGGCGGCACTGCGCCCGGCATGTAGGTCGCGGGCGCGCCGGTGAACTGCTCGGTGGCGGCCGGCGCCGCATGCGCGGCCTTGGCCTTGGCGGCCGGCTTCGCCTCGGCGACGACGATCGTCGATGCGAGCGCGACGGGCAGCATCACGCCGAGCGCGACGTTGCGCGCGGCGGTGCCGAAGGCGATGGAGGAAGCGAGGGACTTGAGGCCTTGGGGAGACAGACGCATGATCGATTCAGGCTGATGGCAGAAAGTGCGGTGCGAAACGCGCAGGGTTGAACGGCAAGGCGGCGGGCGTTTCGGGCACTCGCCCGAAATCGTCGGGCGACGCGAAACGCGCCGGTTGGACTCGTGCGGACGCGTTCGGTTCGCTGCCGTCGCGAGCGGGCGGACAGGCGGCGAAACGAGCGCCGCATGGGCCCAGCCGGGCCGCGGGCAACGCGGATTGCGGCCATTATACGTGGCCGCGCAGGGCGTTTTCGCGAACCGGGCGCCGCACAGTTGCACATCCGCATCGGGCGCAGGGTGCCGGCAAGCTGCACGTCATCGCACGCGAAGCTGTGCGAAAGGCATGCGCAGGCGGGATGGAAGTCGGGTTGCGCCGCAAGCAGCGGCGCGATGTCGTGCGGCGGGAGCGCGCATCCGGCGCATGCCGGATGTCGCGTATGCGACGCGACGCAGGCAGCCGGCATCACGCCGCCACCCGCGCGCCGGCTAGCGCCAGGCGTCGACGATGATGCGCTTCAGCACGTGCAGCTTGCGATGCAGGAAGTGCTCGGCGCCAGGGATCACGACGACCGGCAGTTCCTGCGGCCGCGCCCAGTCGTACACCGACGCGATCGGCACCGTGTCGTCGGTCTCGCCGTGGACCACGAGCGTGTTCTCGGGCACGTCGGCCACCTGCCAGCGGCTCGCGGCCGTGCCGACGAACACCATCCGTTCGATCGTCTCGCCCGCGTCGCGCAGCCGCTTTGCGACGTGCGACAGCACGAAGGTGCCGAACGAGAAGCCCGCGAGCACGAGCGGCAGGTCCGCATACGCGGGCTGCGCGCGCATGTGCGCGAGCACCGCGAGCAGGTCGTCGGCCTCGCCGGTGCCGTTGTCGTGCACGCCTTCGGTCGCGCCGACGCCGCGGAAGTTCGACCGGAACACGACGTAGTTCAGCTGCACGAGCGTGCGCGCGAGTGTTTGCGCGACCTTGTTGTCCATCGTGCCGCCGAACAGCGGATGCGGATGTGCGACGAGCGCGATGCCGCGTGGCGCGGCCGTGCCTTCGCGCACGGCGTCGGGCAGGTCGACCGCGATTTCGATCTGCCCGACCGGGCCCGCGATCAGCGACTTCTGCGTATGAACGTTCATTCGGCCGGCCCGCTCAGATCTTCAGGCGGTCGACGACCTTGCCGTCGCGCAGGTGCGATTCGACGATCTCGTCGATGTCGGCCTTGTCGACGTACGTGTACCACGTGCCTTCCGGATACACGACCATCACGGGCCCTTCCTCGCAGCGGTCGAGGCAGCCGGCCTTGTTGATGCGAACCTTGCCGGGCCCCGCGAGGCCGAGCTCCTTCACGCGCTTTTTCGCATATTCCTGCATGGTCTGCGCGTCACATTGCGCGCAGCTCGGGCGTTCGGCGCCCGGTTCGCGCTGGTTCAGGCAGAAGAAGACGTGGTGCTGGTAGTAGGAATCCATGATGGTGACGAGCGGCCCGGCGCGAGGCCGTGCGGAAAGAGAAGCGGTTGCCGCTGCGCGGCGCAGCGGAGGATGCGGACGATTATAGCGAGCGGCGCAGGCAGCTGCCCGCGATACCACTGCCGCGCCGCCGCAGCCACTGCTTCAACGGCGCAACGCAGCCGGCAGCCACGCATGCTCGACGCGCTGGCCGAGCCAGATCAGCGCCGCGTAGGGCCAGATCCACGCGAGCCAGCGCGCGAGGCTGTTGAAGTGCACGTAGCGGCCCTGCCGCCAGCCCGACAGCGTGAAGTCGAAGAACGGATTGACGGGCAGCAGGTTCACGAGCGCCACGCCGGCCAGCAGCGCGAGCGCCGCGAGCGTCGCGCGCCAGGTCGCCGGCACGTGCAGCGCGACGAGCGCGGCCGCGAACCCGAGTTCGATCCCGAGCCGCGCGCCGGGCGTCGCCCATACGACGACGAGGCCGGTGGCCGACTGCATGAAGGTCGCGGCCGCCTTCAGCACGAGCGTCGCGGCGACGAGCGCGATCAGGAGCCGGATGCGCGGCGCGCGCGGCCGCATCGCGAGCGACGCGATCGTCAGCGCGGCGAACAGCATCAACCCGCCGAGCGCGGCCTCCCACGCGGAGTCGGACAGCCAGCCGTCGACGCGCTCGGGCCATTCGCCCACGCGCCACGCGGCCGGCAGCCACGCGAGCAGCGCGTCCTGCATCGACGCGTCGGCACGCTCCCACAGTGCGGCCGGCCAGTCGCCGATGCCGAACAGGAACGGCGACGGGAACAGGATCGCGAACGGCCATAGCCCGGCGAGCAACAGCGGCGTCGCACCGTCGTCCTCGAACCATGCGAAGCGCAGCCGGCGCAGTGCGCCGCGATCGAGCAGCGCACCGGTGGCCGGCGCGACGAGCGCCGCGCCCAGCAGCGCGCCGAGCGCGTTGGCCGCGAGATCGAGATTCGACGCGACGCGCGTCGGCAGGTAGGTTTGCAGCGCTTCCATCGAGCCCGACAGCAGCACGCCGAGCCCGGCCGCGATCAATGTCGCGGCCACGCCGCGCCAGCGCGGATGCAGCGCGAGCACGGCAAGCGCCCCGAATGGCATATAGCCGAGCACGTTCGTGACCACGTCGAATGCGGTCACGTAGCGCTGCATCGGCGCGAACAGATAGTCGAACGGCCCGATGCCGAGCGACGCCCAGCCTTCGAACGGATACAGCGATGCGTAGACGATGAGTGCCGCATAAGCGGCAAAGGCCTGCCGCGCGAGCGGCGATGCGCGAGGGGTACCGGTCGCGCTCATCGCGGCTGCGCGGCACGCGTCACGGCGTACCCGCGTACGCCTGCATGCCGACCCACGCGGCGATCTGCGACACGAGCTCGTTGCTCGCCGTCGCGAGCGCACGGGCACCGCCCGCTGCGTCCGGCGTGCTCGACGGCGCACGCGCGACGAACGTGCGCTGGCCGAGCACCTTGCCGTCCAGCGTCAGCGTCGCGCGCGCGGTGACGGCGCCATGGCTCTGCGACTGGCCGTCGAACACCTGTTCGAATTCGTTCAGGTCGACCTTGAGCGTCGGCGCACGCACGCCGTCGGATCCTTCGAGCACCGTGCCGCGCGACGACAGCGCGCCGCGCAGCCGCTGCGTGAGCAGTTGTGCGGGCGGCGCGGTCCAGCGGCTGTCGCGATAGACGGCCACGTGCTGCGCGTCCACGTATGCCAGGCGATACGCGAATTTGTCGGAGTCGAGCGCGTCGGGCGCGGCGACGTCGAGCACCTTCAGCGCGGGGCCGGGGCCGGCGGTCACGACCGACGTGGCCGGCCCGAGGTCGTAGCGGACATTCGACAGCGCCGCGCTGTTGCCGGCGCAGCCGGCCGCGAGCGACAGTGTCAGCACGGCAAGCGCGGCCGCGGCGGGACGCAGCGCGCGGTCAAGGATTCGTGGCATGGCGTGTTCCTGCATGATGTTTCCGGTTTCGATGGGTGTCACTGCCCGGCCGTCGCACCCGGCCAGGTGAAGCCCGGCTCGCCGGGCCCCGGCGCCGCGCCGGGCGAACCGAACAACAGACTGCGCGGGTTGCGGCCAAGTTCACCGGCCACGTCCTTCAATTGCCGCGACGCGTCGCCGACGCTGCCGGCCAGCGCGTTGAAACGCGGCAGCGTGTCGTACTGCACGCGCGCGTTGAGATCGTTCAGCGCGACACCCACCTGCTCGGCGGCCGTGCCGGCCTTGTTCAGGTTCGACACGAGCGGCCCGTTCGGCTGCATCAGCGTGTTCGCCGACGCCATCGCACGGTTCACCTCGTGCATCGTTTCCGGCAGCGCGGTCACCGCCGGGCCGAGCTGCTTCGTCAGCGTGGTAGCGCCATCGGCCGCGTGCTGCAGGCTTTCGGCGGTCGCGCGCAACTGCTCGCGCATCTCGGGCGACATCAGCGCATTCGCGCTCTTCGCGGCGAGTTCGAGCTGTCGCAGCAGCACGTCGCCGCGCTCCTGAATCTGGTCGAACAGGCTCGGCCGCATGGGGATCTGCGCGATCGCCTTGGTCGACGACGGCAGCGGCGCCAGGTCGCGGCCCGTGTCCTCGAGCTGCACGAACGCGATGCCCGTCACACCCTGGAAGCCGAGGCTGCCGTAGGTCGACTGCGTGATCGGCGCGTCGTGGTCGACGAGGATCCGGATCCGGATCTGGCCCGGGTGCGCGCGATCGAAGCCGATCGACTGCACCTTGCCGACGTCGAGGCCGCGAAAGCGCACGGCCGCGTCCGGGAACAGCCCGGTCACGTTGGTACGCGCGAGCAGGTCGTACGGCACGCGCACGGTGCGGTCGACGTTGAACCAGAATACGGTGCCCGCGATCGCGAGCGTCAGCGCGATCGTGAACAGGCCGGCCCAGAACGCATGTGATTTGTTTTCCATTCGCGGAGTCCTTCGTGCCTACAGCTCGACGCTCGACAGCGCCGGTTCGAGGGCCGCCTTCGGCAGCTTCGCGCGCCGCTCGGGCGGCAGCGCCTGCAATGCGCGGCGCCCGCGCAGCCCCAGGAAATATTCGTGGATGAACGGATGGTCGACGTTCGCGGCCTCCTCGACCGGCGCCGCGACCAGCACCTTGCGGTCGGCCAGCACCGCGACGCGCGTCGACAGCGCGACCATCGTGTCGAGATCGTGCGTCACCATCACGACGGTCAGCCCGAGCGTGCGGTGCAGCGTCGCGATCAGCTCGACGAATTCGTCCGACGCCTGCGGATCGAGGCCGGCCGTCGGCTCGTCGAGGAACAGCAGCTCGGGCTCGAGCGCGATCGCGCGCGCGATGCCGACCCGCTTGACCATCCCGCCCGACAGCGCGGCCGGCATCTTCGACGCGTGCTTGCACGGCAGCCCGACCATCTCGAGCTTCAGCATCACGATGTCGTGCAGCAGATCCGGCGGCACGCGGCCGAGCTCGCGCAGCGGCTGCGCGACGTTGTCGAACACCGTCATCGACGAGAACAGCGCGCCCTGCTGGAACAGCATCCCGGAGCGCGTGCGCATCATCCGCGCGCTCGCGTCGTCGATCGTCGCGGTATCTTCGCCGAACACCTTGATCGTGCCCGACGTCGGCCGCTCGAGGCCGAGGATCTGCCGCACGAGCGTGGTCTTGCCGGAACCCGAGCCGCCGACGATCGACACGATCTCGCCGCGCTTCACGTCGAAGTCGAGCTTCTGGTGAATGATGTTGCGCCCGTAGCGCTTGGTCAGGTTGCGCACCTCGATCACGAGATCGTCGGTATCGGCCGCCGCGGTTGACCCGGTGCCGACCGACCCGGCACCGACTGCCGCGGCGTGCGCGGTCGTTTCGTTCGATGCGTTCATCCGAGCCCCACGTTCTGGAACAGGATCGCGAACACCGCGTCGGCGAGGATCACGACCGTGATCGACGATACGACCGACGTGGTCGTGCCTTCGCCGAGGCTCTGCGAGTTCGCCTTGATCCGGAAGCCGAAATGGCACGCGACCAGCGCGATCAGCATGCCGAACACGATGCCCTTGCCGACGCCGATGTACAGGTTCGCGATCGGCACGACGCCCGGCAGCGAGCGCACGAAATAGTTGACGTCGATCCCGAGCACGAGCTTCGCGGCGAGCGCGCCGCCCGTCAGCGCGATGATGTTGGTCCACATCACGAGCAGCGGCATGGCAATGCCGAGCGCGAGCACGCGCGGCAGGATCAGCCGCAGCCCGTGCGGGATGCCCATCACGCGCATCGCGTCGAGCTCCTCGGTCACGCGCATCACGCCGATCTGCGCGGTGATCGCCGAGCCCGAGCGGCCTGCGACGAGAATCGCCGACAGCACCGGGCCGAGCTCGCGGATCACCGATAGCCCGAGGATGTTCACGATGTAGCGGTTCGCGCCGAACATCTGCAGCTGCTGCGCGGACAGGTAGCTGAGCACGATGCCGATCAGGAACGCGACGAGCGCGGTGATCGGCAGCGCCTGCGCGCCGGCGCTGTAGATGTTCGCCGAGGTTTCCTTCCACGGCATCGTCTTCGGACGGCGCAGCACCGACAGCGCGTCGAGGATCACGAGGCCGAACATCGCGATGCCGCCCTGCAGGTGTTCGCCGAACCCGAAGATCGCCTGGCCGAGCCGCGTGACAGGATCGTAGCGCACCACGCGCTCGGGCGCCTCGCGCTCGGTGTCGAGCCGCTCGATGCGCTCGAAGATCGTGCGCTGCGTGACGCTCAACGCGACACCGGCCGGCAGCTTGCGACCCCACACGCGCCACAGCGCCTGGCCGCCGACGTGGTCGAGCCGCTCGATGCCGGACAGATCCCATTCGCTCACGCGCCCCGACGCGATGCTCGCGATACGGCGCGCCACCGCGCCGCGATTGCGTGCAAGCGCGAGCGCGGTCCACTGGCCGTACAGGCGCACCGTCTGGCCCTGGCTGCCGGCGTCGACCGACAGGCCGGGAGGAGTCTCGAAGTCCAAGGGCAGGTTGTTTGCAAAAAGGTGACAGCGGCCATTGTAGCGAACCGCCCGACGACGCGACGTGAGGATTTCCGTGGGGGGCGCCTAGTTGGAGACGCCTGGCCGAGAGCGCCCGCCCCAGGTGTGCATGGCAGCCGCCGCCCCCTGCCAGTTGCCGGCTTCACCACCTTTCATTCTTCCGTCACGTTTCCTTTCGATACTCTCACGCGCCGCACATCAGGCCGTCGGCGCCCCGCGCCGCCATTCGTTGCGTACTCGCATTTCATAAAACAGAACACCGAACAGGACAACCGATGCGTCTCCCCCTGCTTTCCCGCCGTCGCGTGCCGGCCATCGCCGCGCTCGCCAGTCTCGCCTTCATCCTCGCCGCCTGCGGCGGCGACGACGTCACCTCGCCGCCGGTGACGCCGCCGGCGGCCCAGGCGCCCGTCGGCACGACGGCCACGCTCGCGCTGCTGGAGACGACCGACCTGCACACCAACGTGCTGTCGTATGACTATTTCAAGCTCGCCGCCGACAACTCGCTCGGCTTCGAGCGCGTGTCGACGCTGATCACGCAGGCGCGCGCGCAGTATCCGAACACGCTGCTGCTCGACAACGGCGACACGATCCAGGGCACCGCGCTGTCGGACTACCAGGCGCTCGTGAAGCCGATCGGCTGCGACCAGACGCTCGCGATCTACAAGGTGATGAACGCCGCGAAATTCGACGGCGGCGGGATCGGCAACCACGAATTCAACTACGGGCTGCCGTACCTGTCGCAGGTGACCGGCAACACGTTCGAGGTCGACGGCCTGCCGGCACCGGCCCAGCAGAAGAAGTGCGCGGGCCCGAACTTCCCGCAGGTGCTCGCGAACGTGATCAGCGCAAAGACCAACGCGCCGCTGTTCACGCCGTACACGATCCTGACCCGCACCGTGACCGCGACGACGCCGGACGGCAAGACGGTCAGCGCGCCCGTGAAGATCGGCATCATCGGCTTCACGCCGCCCGCGATCATGAACTGGGACAAGCGCTGGCTCGACGGCAAGGTCTACACGACCGGCCTGAAGGAAGCCGCGGAGAAGTACATCCCCGAGATGCGCGCGAAGGGCGCCGATCTGATCGTCGCGATCTCGCACGGCGGCCTCGACAATTCCGCGTATTCGCCGACGATGGAGAACGGCAGCTGGTGGCTGTCGAAGGTGCCGGGCATCGACGCGATGCTGATCGGCCACTCGCACCAGGTGTTCCCGGACGCGAACAGCACCGTGTCGCAGTTCAACCTGCCGGGCGTCGACAAGGTCAAGGGCACCGTCAACGGCGTGCCGACCGTGATGGCCAACTACTGGGGCAAGCACCTCGGCGTGATCAAGCTCGGCCTGAAGTTCGACGGCAAGGCGTGGGGCGTCGACAAGTCGCTGACGACCGTCGAGGCGCGGCCGATCCAGAATGCCGACAAGAGCTACGTCGCGGCCGATCCGACCGTGTCCGCCGCGATCGCCGCCGAGCACCAGGCGACGATCGACTACGTGAAGACGCCGATCGGCTCGACCGACTACCGGATGAACTCGTACTTCGCCGATGTCGGCGATCCGGGCGCGATCCAGATCGTCAACGAGGCGCAGGCCGACTACGTGAAGACCTACGTGCAGGCGAACCTGCCGCAATACGCGTCGCTGCCGGTGCTGTCGGTCAGCGCACCGTTCAAGAGCGGCTTCGGCGGCGGCACCGACTACACCGACGTCGCGCCGGGCGCGCTCGCGATCAACAACGCGGCCGACCTGTACCTGTATCCGAACACCGTGTACGCGGTGAAGGTGAGCGGCGCCGACGTGAAGAACTGGCTCGAAACCGCCGCGAAGCGCTTCAACCGCATCGACCCGACCAAGGCGACCGTGCAGCCGCTCGTCAGCACCTTCCCCGGCTACAACTTCGACATGTTCACGTCGGCCGATCTCGCTTATGAAATCGACGTCACGCAGGCGGTCGGCAGCCGGATCAAGAACCTGACATACAAGGGCGCGCCGATCGACCCGAACGCGCAGTTCATCGTCGCGACCAACAACTATCGCGCGAGCGGCGGCGGCAACTTCCCGGGCCTCGACGGCAGCAAGACGATCTTCGCGTCGCCCGATGCGAACCGTGACGTGCTGATCGCGTTCGTGAAGCAGCGCGGCAAGATCACGCGCGCGGCCGACGGCGCGCAGCGCAGCTGGCGCTTCACGAAGCTCGCGAGCTCGGTCGCGCACGTGCAGTTCGCGTCCGCGCCGAACCGCCTCGGCGACGCGGCGGCAGCCGGCCTGACCGGCATCACGCAGGTCGTGGCCGACGACGGCTCGGGCAAGAACCTCGCCACCTACGAAATCGACCTCACTCAATGAGACCCGCGATGCAACCGATCCGGACGATGCGGCCGGCCGAAACCGGCCTCGCCGCTGCCGCGCGGCGCCTGCTGCGCGCGAAACTCCCGCCGTCCGCGCTGCTCGCGGCGGCGGCCGTGACCGTCGCGGCCGTCGTCGCGACGACCGGCCTGCGCGGGGCCGGCCCCGCGCCGAGCGCCGCGCAGCTCGACGAGTGGCAGGCGATGGTCACGCAGGCCACCGAGCCGCACGCGCTCGCGCAGTTGCGCACGCTGGCGCGGCGCGGCTCGGGCGACGCGCAGGCGGCGCTCGGCATCGCGCTCGTCGACGCGCGCGAACCGGGGCTGCGCGACGAGGGGCGCGGCTGGCTGGAAACGGCCGCGACGGCAGACAGCAAGGCCGACGCGCCGGCTGCCCGACGGGCGCAGCTCGCGCTCGGCAAGGCATTGCTGCTCGGCAGCAGCGACATGCCGAAGGACTACGCACGCGCTCGTACGCTGCTCGGCGAAGCGGCCGCGCAGGGCGACCCGGCCGCCGCGTATTACCTCGGGCTGATCCATCGCAGCGGCTACGGCATCGCTGCCGATCCGGTGCAGGCCGCGCACTGGTTCGAGATCGCGTCGCGCGCGGACATCCCGGCCGCGGACTTCATGCTCGCAAACGCGTACCGCGAAGGCAGCGGCGTGCCGCGCGACGAGGCACGTGCGCTGGCGCTGTATCGCCGCGCCGCCGAGCACGAGCTGCCGGAAGCCGTGCAGACGCTCGCGATGGCCTATCGCAACGGCGAGCTCGGGCTCAAGCCCGACGCGGACGAATTCCACGCGCAGTGGATCGAGACCGCGCACGCGCTGAAGCACCCGGTCGTCGCGCCGTAACGGTTCGTCCGCGCGCACGCGCACGAACCGGCATCACACCGGCTGCATGACACGCGTGCCCCGACGCCCCGCGCATTGATCACCCGGCAACGGAATCGATCGCGGGGCGCGGGCGCACGCGCCTGTTGCCTTGCCGCCATCCGGCTGCGCCACGTCGATCGTTCGGCTCGCGGCAATGCATTAACATGCAGCCTCACAATAAAACCTGAGAGAACTGCATCCATGTCCCATCGCCTTTCCAGGCTTGGTGCCGCTGCCGTCGGCGCCGTCGCCCTTGTCATTGCCGGCGCACCGCTCACCGCACGCGCCGCGCCGCCCGCCCAGCCCGACATCTTCAATGCCGCGCTTTGCAAGCCGCCGTTCACGTCGGACCTGATGGACTCGATCTACAACACCGCCAAGGCAGCCGATCCGAAACCGGACGAGTCGATGCTGGGTGCCGCGGTCTATCGCCTGCCGGAGCCGATCCACCGCGACGGCTTCACGACGCAGCAGGTCGTGTTCGTCAGTACCGGCATCGGTGTGCTCGTGGACGGCGAGGTTGCCGACCAGCTCGCGAAACGCTACCAGCTCACCCTCGAGAAGGGCCACCTGCTGGGCGCGTCGTCCGTCGGCTATTCGCGCCGGCTGACGGTCCGCGGCCCGGGCGGTGCGCTGATTCTCGTGTCGGCCCGCCAGGGCCCGGCGCTGAAGGGCAAGACGCTGCTGGCCTGCGAAATGACGTCCGAGGAGGACATCAAGGCGCTGGAGCGGATGGAAAAGCATTGAATCGAGCGGCGCTGCGGCGCCGCTCGCGTGCAGGCGGCCGGCGCGCCGCCCTGCCAGTCGCGCGCGTCGCCCGACGCGCGCCAGCGCCCCCTGTCGCTACAATAGGCGCCATGAACGCCCCCACCTCCTCCGACACGCCCGATTCCGGCGACGCGCACATCGCGCGCAACCGGCTCGAGGCGCACCTGGACGCCGCGCCGCGTGCGTGGCCGCTCGACATCGTCGCCGCAACCGGCTCGACCAACGCCGACGTCGCCACCCGGCTCAAGGCGCTGCCGCGCACCGCGAACGCGCTGCCCGCGCCGCTCGTGCGCGTCGCGTTCGAGCAGACGGCCGGCCGCGGCCGGCAGGGCCGCCCGTGGTTCGCGCAGCCCGGTAACGCGCTGCTGTGCTCGGTCGGCTGCATCGTGCCGCGCCCCGTCGAAGCACTCGGCGGCCTCAGCATCGCGATCGGCGTTGCGCTCGCCGAAGGGCTGGCCGCGCTGCCGCTCGACGCCCATACGCGCGTCGCGCTCAAATGGCCGAACGACCTGCTGCTGACCGCCACCGACGACGGCACGCCGCGCATCGTCGGCAAGCTCGCCGGGATCCTGATCGAAACCGCGTGGACCAGCGCCGACGCCACCGCCGTCGTGATCGGCTTCGGCATCAACGTGCGCGGCGCGGAAGCCGTCGCCGCGCAGGTCGACGCGCTGCGCGCGCGCGAAGCGACGCTCGCGAGCGGGCTACCGCCCGCTGCGCTGTCGATCGCGTGTGCATCGGCCAACCTCACCGATACGCTCGCCGCGTCGCTGAACGCGCTCACGCCTGCACTCGCGCAGTTCGGCGCCGAAGGGCTCGCGCCGTTCCTGCCGCGCTGGCACGCGCTGCACGCGTACGCGGGGCGCGAAGTCGTCCTGCTCGAACAAGGCGTCGAACGCGTGCGCGGTATCGCGACGGGCATCGACGCGACCGGCCAGCTGCTGCTCGACACGCCGGACGGCATGCAGGCGATCGCCGCCGGCGACGTGTCGCTGCGCGAAGCGCAATGAGCGAGCCGCACCTGCTGATCGACGCCGGCAACAGCCGGATCAAGTGGGCGCTCGCCGATGCGCAGCGCACGCTCGTCGAGACGGGCGCATTCGGCCATGCGCGCGACGGCGGCGCCGATCCCGACTGGTCGAACCTGCCGCGTCCGCGCGGCGCGTGGATCTCGAACGTCGCGGGCGCCGACGTGGCGGCCCGGCTCGACGCGCTGCTCGACGCGCGCTGGCCGGGCCTGCCGCGCACGACGATACGCTCGCGCCAGACGCAATGCGGCGTGACGAACGGCTATACGACGCCCGACCAGCTCGGCAGCGACCGCTGGGCCGGCCTGATCGGCGCGCACGCGGCGTTTCCGGGCGAGCACCTGCTGATCGCGACGTTCGGCACCGCGACGACGCTCGAGGCGCTGCGCGCGGACGGCCGCTTCACGGGCGGGCTGATTGCACCGGGCTGGGCGCTGATGATGCGCGCGCTCGGCACGCATACCGCGCAGTTGCCGACGCTGACCACCGACATCGCGAGCGGGTTGCTCGCGGGTGCGCAGGCCGAGCCGTTCCAGGTCGATACGCCGCGCTCGCTGTCGGCCGGCTGCCTGTACGCGCAGGCCGGACTGATCGAACGCGCGTGGCGCGATCTCGTGGATGCATGGAAAGCGCCCGTGCGGCTCGTGCTGGCCGGCGGCGCGGCGGACGACGTCGCGCGTGCGCTGACGGTTCCGCATACGCGGCACGATGCACTGATCCTGTCCGGGCTCGCGCTGATTGCCGCGGAAGCAGCAACCGCAACGGCGGCGCAGGAGTGACGGAACGGCGCCGGCATCGCGCCGGCGCACGGTAACGCAAGCCCGGGCGGGCCTGCGTCACGATGACGGTGAAAGTCGGGCGGCGCCACGACGGCAGCACGCGCGCACGGTCAACGGAAGGAATGAGAAAGCCGGCCATGCGGCCGGCCCGATTCAATGACGTGAACCACGTCAATGACGACGAGGAGTGTCGACGATGCTGCGCTGGCTGATCGCTGTTCTCTTTCTCGCCAACATGCTCGCGTTCGTGGTGGCACGCGGCGTGTTCGGGCCGCTGCCGGCGGCCGGCCCGCGCGAACCCGGTGTGCTGACGCGGCAGGTGCGGCCCGATGCGCTGCGCGTGACGCCGCTCGCGCAGGCCACGGACCAGCCCGTCATCGGCGGCCCGATCGCGCCGCCGGCCGTCACGGCCGAACCGCTCGCGGCATCCGCGCCCTGACGGCGCCGGGCCGCGCTCAGGACTGCTGCGCGCGCACCTTCTTCAGCAACGCGGTGGTCGAGCGGTCGTGCTCGAACGGAATCGCCAGCGCCCGGCCGCCCCAGCCGCGCACCAGCGCCGATTCCGGCAACGCATCCATGTCGTAGTCGCCGCCCTTCACGAGAATGTCCGGACGGACGGCCTCGATCAGCGACACGGGCGTCTTTTCCTCGAATTTCACGACCCAGTCGACGCTTTCCAGCGCCGCGAGCAGCGCCGCGCGGTCGTCCTCGCGATTGATCGGCCGGTCGTCGCCCTTGCCGAGCATGCGTACCGACGCGTCGCTGTTCACGCCGACGATCAGGCATGCGCCGAGCGCTTTCGCGTCGGCGAGATAGGTGACGTGGCCGCGATGCAGGATGTCGAACACGCCGTTGGTGAACACGACGGGCGACGGCAGCGTGGCGCGCAGGGCGACGAGGGCGTCGCGGGTGATCAGCTTGCGTTCGAAAGTGGCGGACATGATGAAGGTCGGATCGAATGAGCAGTGCGTACGGCGACGAGGCGCCGTGGCGCCGGAAACGAAAAAGCCCGCCGGACGTGCCGAGCGGGCTTCATGGGGCAGCGGCGAAGCGGCGCGCGCGGCCGGCGTGAATCAGGCCAGCCCCGGCGCGCCAGCCGGCCTCAGGCCGGTTGCGCGGCCGACGACGGGCCGCTTTCGGCCTGCAGGCGGCCGGTGACTTCCTTGCGGTAGCGGTTCAGCTCCTGCGCGGTCGCGAACGTGCGCTCGAACAGGATCGACAGGTTGTGCAGGATCCGCTCGATGACCTTCTTTTCCCATTCGCCGTCGAAACGGATCTGCTCGTCGAGCCAGCGTTCGAGCCATTCCGGATCGGGCAGGCGCGACTGCACGGTGTCGCGCGGGAACAGCGCCTGGTTCACGTGCAGGTTGGTCGGGTGCAGCGGCTTCTCGGTGCGGCGCGCCGACGCCATCAGCACGCCGATCTTCGCGAATGCGGCACGTGCGACGTCGCCGCAGTTGTTCAGCGCCTTCTTCATGTAGCGCAGGTAAGCGCCGCCGTGGCGCGCTTCATCGCGCGAGATCGTTTCGTAGATCTGCTTGATGACCGGCTCGGTGTGCCAGTCGGCCGCGCAGCGGTACCAGTGGTTCAGGCGGATCTCGCCGCAGAAGTGCAGCATCAGCGTCTCGAGCGGCGGCGCCGGATCGAATTCGAAGCGCACCGCGTGCAGCTCCTCTTCGGTCGGCACCATCTCCGGCCGGAAGCGGCGCAGGTATTCCATCAGCACGAGCGAATGCTTCTGTTCCTCGAAGAACCACACGCTCATGAACGCGGAAAAGTCGCTGTCGTGCTGGTTGTCGCGCAGGAACATCTCCGTCGCGGGCAGCGCCGACCATTCGGTGATCGCGTTCATCTTGATCGTCTTCGCCTGCTCGTCGGTGAGCAGCGAAGCGTCGAACTTGTCCCACGGAATGTCCTTCTCCATGTCCCAGCGGACGGCTTCGAGCGATCGGTAAAGTTCCGGATAAAGCATCGTGTTCATGATGGTCCCACCCCTGTTCTGCGCAATGCGACTTCTCTAAACGTGACTGTTGCCGCAAAGGCGCGCCAAGCGCGCTTTTTGCGGCCAAGACTGTGATTTTACGCGTGAAACCGACCGGCCGGACGCCGATTGCTCGTCCGGCAGCCGGGCGGCCGCGTCGCCGCCGTTGCGGCATGCCGCAGCCACGCTCCGCACGAACGGAACCGGCTGCACGCTTGCCTGAGTGGGGGCCGGCGCTGGCCGGCTCGTTGGCGCGCCCGTCCCCTGCCCCAGGCGGGTTCCCCGAAAGGTCCCGTGCGGATGCCGGATCGGCGGGCTGCTCGATATGGTGTATACGGCGGCGGCCATGATATCACGCGTGCATGACGGTTCCGAGACGCCTGCCCGGTCGTGCGCCGCCAATCGCGGTGCGGCGATCTGTCGCGGCCGACCGTCGCGAAAACGCAACCTTACATTGTCCTGTCCGCATCAGGCCCGCATTTCGCCGGTCGCGAGGCCGTCTTCCGGCGGCATGCCGGCGGCCGGCGCGCTGCCGCCATCCGCCAGTGCAATCCAGCCGGCCAGCGTGTCGCGCTGCGCGCGCCCGTCGCGGTAGCCGAGCTCGATCAGTTCGCGCGTGAATGCCTCCTCGAACAGCAGGTAGCTCGCGAACGACGCGCCGGCCGGCTGGCTGCCGCCGATCGCGCCGAGCAGCCCGCGCATCGTCGCCGGCATCTGCTTCAGGTGCTTCGCCGCGATCAGCTCGATCCGCTCGGACGGCGCGATCGCGAGCACGTCGACGTGCCGCCAGCCGCTGTCCACCTCGACCTGGTGCGGCAGGTGCTCGATCATCCGGTTGATGTGCTCGATGCGCTCGATGTCCGAGCCGATCGAGTCGAGGAACACGCTCGCGAGTACCTGCTGGCCGATCTGCGCGAGCGTCGGGTAGCCGCGTACCAGCCCGGCGCCGTTCGCGGCCGGAATCTCGGGCCGCGGGTCGGCCGCGCCGACCACGACGATCCGGTCCGCGCCGAAGTGGATCGCCGGCGACAGCGGTGCAATCTGCCGGATCGATCCGTCGCCGAAGTATTCAATCTGCCCGTCGAGCACCAGCGGCACGGCCGGGAACACGAACGGAATCGCCGACGACGCGAGCAGGTGCGACGCCGACAGGTCGACGAGCCGCGCGGTGCGCTGCGCGCGCCGCCACGCCTGGATCGGCTCGGCCGCCTGGTAGAACGTGAGGTGCCGCCCGCTCGAATAGCTGAGCGCCGTCACCGCGAGCGCGTGCAGCAGGCGCGCCTCGAGCATCTGCTCGATCCGGTGGAAACTCAGCTCGCGCTGCAGCAGGTGCGCGAGCGGCGCGTTGTCGAGCAACCCGCGCGGCGAACGGCGGGCCGCCCAGCCGAAGGTCATCGCCGCGAGCCAGCGCGCGCCGGCGGCTGCGATGCCGAGCCAGTCGGTGCGATACACGTAGTCGGCGCGCAACGGCTCCCAGAATTCGAGCAGGCGCCGCACGCCGTGGGAAAAGTCGTCCGCGTGGCTCGCGATCGACGTCGCGTTGATCGCGCCGGCCGACGAGCCGCACACGACCGCGAACGGCAGCGTGTGCCGCTGCGGATCGGCCTCGCGCGCGATCTCGGCCAGCGCCTTCAGCACGCCGACCTGATAGGCGGCACGTGCGCCGCCTCCCATCAGAACGAGCGCGAGCCGCATGATCGACCTGCTACCTGCGCCGCGTCACGTCGAGCGCTTCGGCGGACGGGTTTCGGGCGACGAAGCGGCTGCCGCGCGCGCCGCGGCCGAACCGGTCGCTCCGGCCGGCTTCGCGCGCTTCGCGGCGGGCTTGCGCGGCGCGGCGGCAGCCGGCGCCGGCTTCGCGGCCGGCTCCTGCGGCGCAGCTTGCCCCGGCTGTGCGGCCGCGGCCTGCGGCGCATCGCCCGGCGCGGCGGACTGCATGCCCGGCTGCGCCATCGCGAGGCTCGCGAGCTGGTTGAACTGCGACTGCAGCAGGTTCCACCAGCCGGAAGGATCGAAGGCCTGCTGCGCGGCGTCGCCGGCCGATGCATCCGCGGCGGACGCCGCAGCGTCGGCATCCGACGCCGGCGACGCGTGTTTCGCCGCATGCGCGGCCGCGACGGCCGCTTCCTCGGCCGCCGACATCGAGCTTTGCGCGAACGCGCCGAACGCACGCAGCGTCGCGAGCGTCGCGCGCTGCACCTCGAGCGCCTGGATCGCGGACTGCAGCATCCCGAGATTGAGCTTCAGCCACTGCTCGACGGCGCGCAGATCGGTGATCCGCTTGTCGAGCTCCTCGACGCTCGTGAGCGGCGCCATCATGTCGGACATGCTCGACAGCGACGGCGGCAGCCCTTGCGTGGCGCCCGGAAACGACGTCATCCCGCCGAATGGCGACATCCGCATCATGTCCCACATGCGGTCCATCATGTCGGCGGGCTTGAAGCCGGCAAAGCCGGCGAAAGGGTTGGAGCCGGAGGCATCGGTCGTCATACGGGCATCCTGGTTGACTGGGTGAGAGCGAGGCGGCCGCCATGCGTCGCGCGAGCCGCGCCTGGATCGATCATAGCGCCAGCGCGTGTCAGAACGGCGCGTCGCTGGGAAACTCGGGCGGGCGCCGCTCGCGCAGCGAGCGGATCCCTTCCTGCACGTCGGGCCCGGAAAAACCCATGAATTCGAGCGCAAGCGACGTATCGAAGGTCGGCCCGGCCGTGCGCAGCCAGTTGTTCAATGCGTACTTGGTCCAGCGGATCGCCGACTGCGAACCGTGCGCGAGCCGCTCGGCCACTTCGTAGGCCTTCGGCAGCAGGTCGGCCGGCTCGACCGCGAGCGAGACCAGCCCGATCCGCTCGGCCTCCTCGCCGCTCACCGGCTCGCACAGCAGCAGGTAGTACTTCGCCTTCGCCATCCCGCACAGCAGCGGCCACACGATCGCCGCGTGGTCGCCGGCCGCGACGCCGAGCCGCGTGTGGCCGTCGATGATGCGCGCATCCTTCGCGGCGATCGAGATGTCGGCGAGCAGCCCGGCGACGAGCCCCGCGCCGACGGCCGGCCCGTGCATCGCCGACACGATCGGCTTGCTGCAGTTGATCACGTTGTAGACGAGGTCGCGCGCCTCGCGCCACACGCGGGCGCGCACGTCGAAGTCGTTCGCCATGTCCTCGACGAGCGCGAGATCGCCGCCCGCCGAGAAGCCCTTGCCTTCGCCGCGGATCACCGCGACGCGCGTGTCGGGATCGCGGTCGACGTCGCGCCAGATGTCGGCGAGCTCGCGATGCATGCGTGCGTTCGCGGTCGCGAGGCCGCTGCGGTTCGCGCCCTCGCCGCTCATCACGATGTCGAGCACGCCATGGTCGCGGCGCGTCACCTTCAGTGCTTCGTAACCGCCGTATGCGGCGAGATTGGCCATGCGCTGCTCCTTGCTCGAGGTTCTCGAACCCCTGAATCGAGTGTAGCCAAGCCCGCGCGGGCAAACATCAGGCGAAACCCGGCGCGCGGGCCGAAGCCGGGTTTCGCGGGCGCGGAGCGCTGCGTGCGCTGCGTGGCTTACGCCGCGCCGTCGGGCGGCGCGACCGACTGCTCGATCGCGCCGAAGATCGACTTGCCGGCCGTGTCGAACATCTCGATGCGCACGGTATCGCCGTAGCGCATGAACCCGGTCTGCGGCGCGCCGTGCTCGATCGTCTCGAGGCAGCGCTTCTCGGCGATGCAGCAATAGCCGCGCTTCGCGTCCTTGTTCGACACCGTGCCCGAACCGACGATCGAGCCGGCGCGCAGGTTGCGCGTCTTCGCCGCGTGCGCGACCAGCTGGCCGAAGTGGAACACCATGTCGGTGCCCGCATCGGGCTGGCCGACCTTCTTGCCGTTCCAGTGGACGATCATCGGCCGGTGCACGCGGCCTTCACGCCATTCGTCGCCGAGCTCGTCGGGCGTCACGGCGACCGGCGCGAACGCGGTGGCAGGCTTGCTCTGGAAGAAGCCGAAGCCCTTCGCGAGCTCGGCCGGAATCAGGTTGCGCAGCGACACGTCGTTCACCAGCGTCACGAGCCGCACGGCCTTCAGCGCTTCGTCGGGCGTCGCGCTCATCCGCACGTCACCGGTGATCACCGCGACTTCCGCCTCGAAATCGATGCCCCATTCCTCGGACGGGCACACGACGTCGTCGCGGGCCCCAAGGAAATCGTCGCTGCCGCCCTGGTACATCAGCGGGTCGGTCCAGAATTCGGGCGGCATCTCCGCGCCGCGCGCGCGGCGCACGAGCTCGACGTGGTTCACGTACGCGGAGCCGTCGGCCCACTGGAACGCGCGCGGCAGCGGCGCCATGCAGTTGGCCGGATCGAACGCGAAGGCATTGCGCGCGCGGCCGTGGTTCAGCGCGTCGTACAGGTCGCGCAGCTGCGGCGCGTAGAACGCCCAGTCGTCGAGGACGCGCTGCAGCGTCGGCGCGATCGCGTCGGCGATTGCCGCGGTGTGCAGGTCGCGCGACACGACGATCAGTTGGCCGTCGCGCGTGCCGTCCTTCAGCGAAGCAAGTTTCATAAGGGGGACTCTGCCGTTGTAGTGACGATGGAGGGAATCTATTTTACGATGGTGAATCCCTGCGGCGCGCCACGATTTCGCGCCCGCTTTCGCCCCGATTTTTCGGTCCGGTTTTTCAGCCCGGTTTTTCAGCTCGATTCCTGCCGCCTTTTCGCGCACCTGACGCCCATGCCTGCCAGCCCGCTTCCCGACGACGATCTTGCCGACTCCGACACCGACGACGCCGCTTCCGTCGAGCACGGCGAGAAGGTCCGTTCCGGCATCCAGTCGATCGAGGTCGGCTTCCGCCTGCTCGACGTGCTGACGAGCGAGCCGCGCGCGATGATGCTGCGCGACCTCGCGCAGCGCGCGGGCATGAGTCCTGCGAAGGCGCACCGCTACCTCGTCAGCTTCTCGCGGCTCGGCGTGGTGTCGCAGGATCCCGTCTCGGGCCGCTACGAGCTCGGCGGCTTCGCGCTGCAGATGGGGCTCGCGCGGCTCGCGCGCGTCGACGGCGTGAAGCTCGCGCGGATCGCGCTGACCGAATTCCGCGACCGCCTCGACCAGACGGTCGGTATCGCCGTATGGGGCAACCAGGGGCCGACGATCGTGCACTGGATGGAATCGAGCCACCCGGCGAAGGCATCGCTGAAGCTCGGCGACGTGATGCCGCTGCTCGGCTCCGCGACGGGGCTGCTGTTCGCCGCGTACCTGCCGCGCAGCAAGACCGCCGCGATGCTCGAGCGCGAACTCGCCGATACGCGCCGCTCGCCGCACCACGGCGGCCCGCGCACGCTCGACGAGGTCGATGCGGTGCTCGCCGACGTGCGCCGGCACGAAGCCGCGCGCGTCGAGGGGATGCTGCTGCCGACGATCCACGCGTTCTGCATGCCCGTGTTCGATGCGGTCGGCGAACTCGCGCTCGCGATCGTCGCGCTCGGCCAGGAAGGCTCGTTCGACATTGCGTGGGGCGGCGAGATCGACACGGCGCTGCGCGCCTGCGCGCAGAAACTGTCTTACGAACTCGGCTATAGTCCCGACGCGCGCGACGCCTGACGCACGCGGCACCCGCCCCGTCACGCAGCGCGAACGCGCGACGCATTCGACAGTCCGATTCCTGTGGCGCGCGCCGCGCGCCCGACGTCACGCGAGCGCCCCGATCCTGTTCCGATGCCCATGCAGCCTGCCGACCTCCGTCCGAGTCACGCCTTGCCCCGCCACTGGCTGCGGGTGGGCATTGCGCTCGTCGTCGTGCTGGTGCTGCACACGCTCGCCGCGTTCTGGCTGATGCGCAACCGCGACGCGTTCACACCGCCCGAGCCCGCCGAGGTCCCCGTGCAGATCGAGCTGCTGAAACCGCAACCGATCGAGCGCCAGCCCGCACCGCCTGCGCCGAAGCCGGTCGAGCAGCCGGCCGCGCCCGCACCGGCTGCCCCGAAGGCCGCCGCACCGAAACCCGCGCCGGCGCCCGAGCCGGTCCTCACGTCGACGCAAACGGCCGAGCACGGCGAGCCGCCGGCCGCCGCGTCCGCGGCGAGTGGCGTGCCGGGCGTGCCGGGCGCATCGGGCGCGCATGCCGCGTCGGCCGCCGGCGCCGCCAGCGCCACGACGCCGGGCCCCGCGACACAAGGCGTGAAGTTCACCGCACCGCCCTCCGGCGACCTGCAGTACGACACGTTCTACAACGGCATGCAGAACATGATCGGCACGATCCGCTGGCGCACCGACGGGCGTACCTACGACCTGTCGGTGTCGATGCCCGTGCCGTTCGTCGGCCCGTTCACCTATCGCAGCGAAGGCCGCATCGACGCGTTCGGCGTCGCGCCCGACCGCTACGTCGAGAAGCGCGGCAAGCGGCCGGAAGACATCGCGATCTTCAACCGCGAGATCCGGCAGGTCGTGTTCACGCGCACGCCGAACAACGCGCCGCTGCCCGACGGCGTGCAGGACCGCTTCAGCATGCTGATGCAACTGTCGGGGCTCGTGCGCGGCAATCCCGCCGCATACAAGCCGGGCGTCACGCAGCAGTTCTTCGTGATCGACAACAACAGCGGCGAGACCTGGCCGATCACCGTGATCGGCGACGAGCAGGTGCAGACGCAGACCGGCATCATCAACGCGCGGCACTTCATGCGCCTGCCTCGACGCGACGGCGACACGCGCCGGATCGACATGTGGCTCGCGCCGTCGCTCGGCTGGCTGCCCGCGCGGCTCGTGCAGACCGAACCGAACGGCGCGCAGATCGAGCTGTTGTGGCATGGCCGGCTCGCGGCGCCGGGCGCGCCGTCCGACGCGGCATCCGCAGACGGCGCCACGCATGCGCCCGGCGGTGCACCGACGCCCGATGCATCGGCCGCACCGGCCGCGGCACCGGCACAACCCGCGCCGCCGGCCACCGTGCAACCGCCGGCACAACCGGCTGCACCGCCCGCGTCATCGCCTGTCACAACACCTGTCACACCGTGAACTCACGCGCGAACGCGCGCGATTCGGCAATTTCGACCGATTACAGATTTCCTTGAAATCGCCGATGACACTCTTTAACAACTATTTCAGTCCACCGGCCGACAATAGGAAACGTTTCATAGACATCGGCTTCTAACCGATACACCCCATGCAGACGGGAACGGGGTGTGCAGCGCAAGCCCCTTGAAACCGGCAAGGCTCGCCCCACCTAGGGGACAACAAGGCCAGATGCCACTGCGAAGAGGAGTGCCGCCATGCAAATGATCTACAACAGCCCCAACTACTGCGTCGTCGAATTCGCGCCGCAGGCCGGCCACCACCTGATGAATGCCGGCGGATATGAAATCGTCGACAAGAACGCGCAGCGCGAAATCTTCATCGACGGCGAACTTGCCGAACGATTCCGCGCGCACGTGAAGCAGTTGATCGAGGATGAACCGTCGCTCGATGAAGTCGACGAATTCCTCGGACAATTCGACAGCCTGATGATGATGCCCGTCGTGCTGCACTGACGACCCGCGGCCCGGCGCCTCGCGCGGCCGGGTCATTCGCCGCGCAACGACGCGGCGCCGCGAGCACTCCGATCATGCCCCCGCCCGGTTCGCCGTGCGGGGGTTTTCATTTGGCGGCCCACCGGCGCGGCGCCAGGCCGGGCGGGCCCCAGGCGCACCGGCTACAATGACGGTTTTCCCGTCTTCGCCGGTCCTTCGCCCATGTCTGCGACTCCTCTCGCCGCTTCCGTCCCGCTCGACGCGCCCTACACGCGCGGCGCCGCTCTGCCCGCGCTGCTGAAATCGCGCATCCTGATCCTCGACGGCGCGATGGGCACGATGATCCAGCGCTACAAGCTCGACGAAGCCGCGTATCGCGGCGAGCGCTTCAAGGATTTCGCGCGCGACATCAAGGGCAACAACGAACTGCTGTCGATCACGCAGCCGCAGATCATCCGCGAGATCCACGACCAGTACTTCGCGGCCGGCGCCGACATCGTCGAGACCAACACGTTCGGCGCGACGACCGTCGCGCAGTCCGACTACGAGATGGAAGATCTCGTCGTCGAGATGAACATCGAATCGGCAAAGCTCGCACGCGAAGCCGCCGAGAAATACGCGACGCCGGACAAGCCGCGCTTCGTCGCGGGCGCGATCGGGCCGACGCCGAAGACAGCGAGCATCTCGCCGGACGTCAACGATCCGGGCGCACGCAACGTCACGTTCGACGAGCTGCGCACGTCGTACTACCAGCAGGCGAAGGCGCTGCTCGATGGCGGCGTCGACCTGTTCCTCGTCGAGACCATCTTCGACACACTGAATGCGAAGGCTGCGCTGTTCGCGCTCGACGAGCTGTTCGAGGACACCGGCGAGCGCCTGCCGATCATGATCTCGGGCACCGTCACCGATGCGTCCGGCCGGATCCTGTCGGGCCAGACGGTCGAGGCGTTCTGGAATTCGCTGCGCCACGCGAAGCCGCTCACGTTCGGCCTGAACTGCGCGCTCGGCGCGGCGCTGATGCGCCCGTACATCGCCGAGCTCGCGAAGCTGTGCGACACCTACGTGTCGTGCTACCCGAACGCGGGCCTGCCGAACCCGATGGCCGAGACGGGCTTCGACGAAACGCCGGACGTCACGTCGGGCCTGCTGAAGGAATTCGCGCAAGCCGGGCTCGTGAACCTCGCGGGCGGCTGCTGCGGCACGACGCCCGAACACATCGCCGAGATCGCGAAGGCGCTCGCCGACGTGAAGCCGCGCCGCTGGCCGAACCAGTACAGCGACAACGCCTGACCCGACCGCCCACGCCCTTCATCACCAGAATTCGCACCGCCATGACCGATCACATGATGCGCCTTGCCGGCCTCGAGCCGTTCAACGTCACGCCCGGGACGCTCTTCATCAACGTCGGCGAACGCACCAACGTCACCGGCTCGAAGGCGTTCGCGCGCATGATCCTCAACGGCCAGTTCGACGAGGCGCTCGCCGTCGCGCGCCAGCAGGTCGAGAACGGCGCGCAGGTGATCGACATCAACATGGACGAGGCGATGCTCGATTCGAAGGCGGCGATGGTGCGCTTCCTGAATCTCATCGCATCCGAGCCGGACATCGCGCGCGTGCCGATCATGATCGACTCGTCGAAGTGGGAGGTGATCGAGGCGGGCCTGAAGTGCGTGCAGGGCAAGGCGATCGTCAACTCGATCTCGCTGAAGGAAGGCGAGGACGCGTTCCGCCACCACGCGCACCTGATCCGTCGCTACGGCGCGGCGGCCGTCGTGATGGCGTTCGACGAGACCGGCCAGGCCGACACCTACGAGCGCAAGATCGAGATCTGCACGCGCTCGTACAACTTCCTCGTGAACGAAGTCGGCTTCCCGCCGGAAGACATCATCTTCGACCCGAACATCTTCGCGGTCGCGACCGGCATCGAGGAGCACAACAACTACGCGGTCGACTTCATCGAGGCGACCCGCTGGATCAAGCAGAACCTGCCGCACGCGAAGATCAGCGGCGGCGTGTCGAACGTGTCGTTCTCGTTCCGCGGCAACGACCCGGTGCGCGAGGCGATCCACACCGTGTTCCTGTACCACGCGATCCAGGCGGGGATGGACATGGGCATCGTCAACGCGGGCCAGCTCGGCGTGTATGCCGACCTCGATCCGGAGCTGCGCGAGCGCGTCGAGGACGTGATCCTGAACCGCCGCGACGATTCGACCGACCGCCTGCTCGAGATCGCCGACAAGTTCAAGGCAGGGGGTACGAAAAAGGAAGAGAACCTCGAGTGGCGCAACCAGCCGGTCGAGAAGCGGCTCTCGCATGCGCTGGTGCACGGCATCACGAACTTCATCGTCGAAGATACCGAAGAAGTGCGCGCGAAGATCGCCGCGGCCGGTGGCCGACCGATCAACGTGATCGAAGGGCCGCTGATGGACGGGATGAACATCGTCGGCGACCTGTTCGGCCAGGGCAAGATGTTCCTGCCGCAGGTGGTGAAGTCGGCGCGCGTGATGAAGCAGGCGGTCGCGCACCTGATCCCGTTCATCGAGGAAGAAAAGCGTCTGCTCGCGGAAGCGGGCGGCGACGTGCGCGCGAAGGGCAAGATCGTCATCGCGACCGTGAAGGGCGACGTGCACGACATCGGCAAGAACATCGTGTCGGTCGTGCTCCAGTGCAACAACTTCGAAGTCGTCAACATGGGCGTGATGGTCCCGTGCAACGAGATCCTCGCGAAGGCGAAAGTCGAGGGCGCGGACATCATCGGGCTGTCGGGCCTCATCACGCCGAGCCTCGAGGAAATGGCTTACGTCGCGTCGGAAATGCAGCGCGACGACTACTTCCGCGTGAAGAAGATCCCGCTCTTGATCGGCGGCGCCACGACGTCGCGCGTGCACACGGCCGTGAAGATCGCGCCGCACTACGAAGGCCCGGTGGTCTACGTGCCGGACGCGTCGCGCTCGGTGTCGGTCGCGTCCAGCCTGCTGTCCGACGAAGGCGCGACGAAGTACCTCGACGAGCTGAAGTCCGACTACGAACGCATCCGCGACCAGCACGCGAACCGCAAGGTGCAGCCGATGGTCACGCTCGCCGAAGCGCGCGCGAACAAGACCAAGGTCGACTGGGCGGGCTACCAGCCGGTGAAGCCGAAGTTCATCGGCCGCCGCGTGTTCAAGAACTACGACCTGAACGAGCTCGCGCAGTACATCGACTGGGGCCCGTTCTTCCAGACCTGGGACCTCGCGGGCCCGTACCCGGCGATCCTGAACGACGAGATCGTCGGCGAATCGGCGCGGCGCGTGTTCTCCGACGCGAAATCGATGCTCGCGCGCCTGATCCAGGGCCGCTGGCTGACCGCGAGCGGCGTGCTCTCGCTGCTGCCGGCGAATACCGTCAACGACGACGACATCGAGATCTACAGCGACGAATCGCGCTCGGAAGTGCTGCTCACGTGGCGCAACCTGCGCCAGCAGAGCGTGCGCCCGGTGGTCGACGGCGTGATGCGGCCGAACCGCTCGCTCGCCGACTTCATCGCGCCGAAGGAATCCGGTGTCGCCGACTACATCGGGATGTTCGCGGTGACGGCCGGCCTCGGCGTCGACGTGAAGGAAAAGCAGTTCGAAGCCGACCACGACGACTACAGCGCGATCATGCTGAAGGCGCTCGCCGACCGCTTCGCGGAAGCTTTCGCGGAAGCGATGCACGCTCGCGTGCGGCGCGAGCTGTGGGGCTACGCGAGCGGTGAAACGCTCGACAACGAAGCGCTGATCGCGGAAAAGTACGCGGGCATCCGCCCGGCACCCGGCTACCCGGCCTGCCCCGACCACCTCGTGAAGCGCGACATGTTCGACGTGCTGCGCGCGGACGAGATCGGCATGAGCGTGACCGACTCGCTGGCGATGCTGCCGGCGGCGAGCGTGTCGGGCTTCTATCTCGCGCATCCGGACAGTACCTACTTCTCGGTCGGCAAAATCGGGCAGGATCAGCTCGAGGACTACGCGCAGCGCATGGCGCTGTCGCTCGACGACGCGCGCCGCGCGCTCGCGCCGCAGCTCTGATCACGCCGCTTTCATCAGACAAAATAAAAAGCCCGCTCGGAAGCGGGCTTTTTCTTGTCTTACTAACCTTTCGTACTGCCGGGCAAGGAAGCTCAGAAACCCCAGTGCACGTCGGCCTGGCCGGCCTTCGCTTCGCGCAGCATCGTGAGGAACGGCGCGACGCGCTGTGCCAGGCTCGGCGGCACTTCGTGGTGCGAGTGGTCGGCTTCGTCCTCGTGGAAATGGCCGGCATGCTCGGCGCGTTCCTGCTTCGCCTGCGCGACCGCGCCTTCCAGCTTGGCGATCGCGTGGTCCAGCTCGTCGTGCGTAATCACACCGCGCTCGCCCAGCTGCTTGCCGACGAGACCCAGCACATACACGGCGAAATCCTTCAGCACGTCGAGATCCTGTGCCGCCTTGCTCTTGAACGTAATCATGACAATTCCCTTTTCATCTTGTTGTGCCTGCGCAGCGCGGTTGGGGAACGCCGGCAGACCGGCGTCCGGCCTCGCGGACACGGGCCGCCTGAGCGGCATATTAGCACCTGTTAAAATTCTGCGATCCCTGAAACGCGCGCTTAAAAAGCGTGCCGGCGGGCCGGCGTTTCCGGCCGCCACCAACGAAGCCTTCTACCAGCATGCTGCCAGCACACAAACAGACCCTCGAAGCCCTGCTCGCGGATAGCGTCAAGCAGGTCGCACACGCGCTGAAAGGCGCCGACGCGGCATTCGTCGCCCCCGTCATCACGCTGGAGCGCCCGAAGGTCGCCGCGCACGGCGACGTCGCGTGCAACGTCGCGATGCAGCTCGCGAAGCCGCTCGGCACGAACCCGCGCCAGCTCGCCGAGCAGATCGTCGCCGCCCTCACCGCCCAGCCGGGCGCGCAAGGCCTCGTCGAAGCCGCCGAGATCGCCGGCCCCGGCTTCATCAACCTGCGCCTGTCGGCCGCCGCGAAGCAGGCGGTGATCGCCGCCGTGTTCGACCAGGGCCGCGCGTTCGGCACGTCGGATCGCGAGAAAGGCAAGCAAGTGTTGCTCGAATTCGTGTCGGCCAACCCGACCGGCCCGCTGCACGTCGGCCACGGCCGCCAGGCCGCGCTCGGCGACGTGCTCGCGAACGTGATCGCGAGCCAGGGCTACGCGGTGCACCGCGAGTTCTACTACAACGACGCGGGCGTGCAGATCGGCAACCTCGCGATCTCGACGCAGGCGCGCGCACGCGGCCTGAAGCCGGGCGACGCGGGCTGGCCGGAAGCCGCGTACAACGGCGAATACATCGCCGACATCGCACGCGACTTCCTGAACGGCGAAACGGTCGCGGCGTCGGACGGCGAGCCGGTCAAGGGCACGGGCGACGTCGAGGATCTCGACGCGATCCGCAAGTTCGCGGTCACGTACCTGCGTCGCGAGCAGGACATGGACCTGCAGGCGTTCGGCGTGAAGTTCGACCAGTACTACCTCGAGTCGTCGCTGTACAGCGAAGGCCGCGTCGAGAAGACGGTCGACGCGCTGATCAAGGCCGGCATGACCTACGAGCAGGACGGCGCGCTGTGGCTGCGCACGACCGACGAAGGCGACGACAAGGATCGCGTGATGCGCAAGTCGGACGGCACGTACACGTACTTCGTGCCGGACGTCGCGTACCACGTGACGAAGTGGGAGCGCGGCTTCACCAAGGTGATCAACATCCAGGGTTCGGACCACCACGGCACGATCGCGCGCGTGCGCGCGGGCCTGCAGGGGCTGCACATCGGGATCCCGAAGGGCTATCCCGACTACGTGCTGCACAAGATGGTCACCGTGATGCGCGACGGCCAGGAAGTGAAGATTTCGAAGCGCGCGGGCAGCTACGTGACGGTGCGCGACCTGATCGAATGGTCGGGCGGCGCGGCGGCGGGCCAGGAAGCGGCGCCCGACCTGATCGACGAAGCGACCATCACGCGCGGCCGTGACGCGGTGCGGTTCTTCCTGATCTCGCGCAAGGCCGATACCGAGTTCGTGTTCGACATCGACCTCGCGCTGAAACAGAACGACGAAAACCCGGTCTATTACGTCCAGTACGCGCATGCGCGGATCTGCTCGGTGCTCAACGAGCTGAAGTCGCGCTACAACGTCGACGTCGCGCAGCTGCCGGGCGCCGACCTGGCGCAGCTGACGAGCGCGCAAGCGGCGTCGCTGATGCAGAAGCTGGCCGAGTACCCGGACATGCTCACGCACGCGGCCAACGAGCTGGCGCCGCACGCGGTCGCGTTCTACCTGCGCGACCTCGCTGGCGAATTCCACTCGTTCTACAATGCGGAGCGCGTGCTGGTCGACGACGAAGCACCGCGTAATGCGCGCGCCGCGCTCCTCGCCGCGACCCGGCAGGTGCTCGAGAACGGTCTGGCGGTGCTCGGCGTGTCCGCGCCCGCCAAGATGTAACGCAGCAAGCGGCCCGAATCGGGCAGCGAATGGCCGCAGCGGGAGCGCCCGCCGCGGCCTTTTCACGATTCTTTTTGCAGGTGACTCAAGCAATGGCACAACCACGCCGAACTTCGAAGCAATCGAAACAAGCCGGAGGGACATTTCTTGGAATCGTGCTGGGCCTGATCGTCGGCCTCGCGATCGCCGTGGTGGTGGCGCTCTACATCACGCGCTCCCCGTCGCCGTTCGTGTCGAAGGTCGCGCCGCCGCCGGCCGACAACGGCGCGAGCCAGCCGCAGCAGTTCGATCCGAACCGCGCGCTGCAGGGCAAGACGCCCGGCCAGCCGGTGCCGCAGGCCGCGCAGCCCGCGCCGCCGAACACCGCGCCTGGCCAGGCCGCGAACCAGACCCAGGGCGGCCTGCTGCCCGAACCGCAGATCGTCGAAGTGCCGCCGTCGGCCAACGGGTCGAGCGGCTCGAACAATACCGGCAGCTCGAACGGCACGACCGCGTCGAACAATCCGTCGTCGGGCAACGGCGTCGCCGTCGCGCCGAAGCCGGCCGACACCACGCCGCCGCCGAAGAAGACGCAGCAAGCGCAGCAACAACAGCAACAGCAGCAACAACAGCGCCCGCAGCAGCAGTCCGGCGGCGAGGACGACCTCGCGCGCTTCGCCGCGCAGAAGCAGGCCCAGCAAGCCGCCGCGCAAAAGCAGCAACAGCAGCAACTGGCCGCGAACACGCCGAAGCCGACCTCGTCGGCCACGGCCGCCGCGGCAGCGAAGCCGCCGACCGCGAACGACGCGAATACCGGCTACTTCCTGCAGGTGGGCGCGTACAAGACGGAAGGCGACGCCGAGCAGCAGCGCGCGCGCCTCGGTTTCCAGGGCTTCGAGTCGAAGGTGTCGAAGCGGGATGTCAGCGGCGTGACCTATTTCCGCGTACGCGTCGGCCCGTTCTCGAAGTTCGAGGAGATGAACTCGGCCCGCCAGCGCCTGTCCGATGCAGGTGTCGACACGGCGGTGATCCGTTTCACGAAGCAGTAAGCAACCGGCCGAGCCCACTCAGAACCCGTTACGTTCCGTAACCCGAGCAACTGATTCGACGTTCACAACATGAAAAAACTGCTTAGCACGCTCCTTCTGTCCCTGGGCCTGGCCGCCGGTCTCGCGCAGGCTTCGCCTGCCGCGCCGGTCGCCGGCAAGGACTTCGAGGTGATGAAGTCGCCGCAGCCGGTGTCCGCGCCGGCCGGCAAGGTCGAGGTGATCGAGTTCTTCTGGTACGGCTGCCCGCACTGCTACGAATTCGAGCCGACGATCGAGGCCTGGGTGAAGAAGCAAGGCAACAACATCGACTTCAAGCGCGTCCCGGTCGCATTCCGTGACGATTTCGTCCCGCACTCGAAGCTGTTCTACGCGGTGTCCGCGCTCGGCATCTCCGAGAAGGTCACGCCGGCGATCTTCAACGCGATCCACAAGCAGAAGAACTACCTGCTGACGCCGCAGGCGCAGGCCGACTTCCTGGCCACGCAGGGCGTCGACAAGAAGCAGTTCATGGACGCGTACAACTCGTTCAGCGTGCAGGGCGAAGTCAACCAGTCGGCCAAGCTGCTGAAGGACTACGCGATCGACGGCGTGCCGACGGTCGTCGTCCAGGGCAAGTACAAGACGGGCCCCGCTTACGCGAACAGCATCCCGGGCACCGCCCAGGTGCTGGACTTCCTCGTGAAGCAGGTTCAGGACAAGAAGCTCTGATCCCCGCCCGCGCGCCGGCATGACTACTCCGCTGAAGGTCTTCATCACCGGCGCATCGAGCGGCCTCGGCCTCGCGATGGCCGAGGAATACGCCCGCCAGGGCGCCACGCTCGCACTCGTCGCGCGACGCACCGATGCGCTCGATGCGTTTGCGCAGCGCTTCCCGAAGCTGTCCATCTCCGTCTATTCCGCCGACGTGCGCGATGCCGACGCGCTCGCGACGGCCGCCGCGTCGTTCATCGCGACGCACGGCTGCCCCGACGTCGTGATCGCGAACGCGGGCATCAGCCAGGGCGCCGTCACGGGCCAGGGCGATCTCGCGACGTTCCGCGACGTGATGGACATCAACTACTACGGGATGGTCGCGACGTTCGAGCCGTTCGTCGGCCCGATGACGGCTACGCGCCACGGCACGCTGGTCGGTGTCGCGAGCGTCGCCGGCGTGCGCGGCCTGCCCGGCTCCGGCGCGTACAGCGCGTCGAAATCGGCCGCGATCAAGTATCTCGAAGCGCTGCGCGTCGAGCTGCGGCCGGCCGGCGTCGGCGTCGTGACGATCGCGCCCGGCTACATCCGCACGCCGATGACCGCGCACAACCCGTACCGGATGCCGTTCCTGATGGACGCCGACCGCTTCGCCGCGCGTGCGGCCCAGGCGATCGCGCGACAGCGCGCGTTCCGCGTGATTCCGTGGCAGATGGGTGTCGTCGCGAAGGTGCTGCACGTGCTGCCGCGCTGGCTGTACGACCGCCTGTTCGAAAAGGCGCCGCGCAAGCCGAAGGCCGGCGCGCACTGACACGCCAGCGAGCCGCCGGCCCGCGAAGCTTCGCGGGCCGCCTCTCCGCCTCTCCGCCTCTCCGCCTCTCCGTCTCTCCGTCTCTCCGTCTCTCCGTCTCTCCGTCTCTCCGTCTCTCCGTCTCTCCGTCTCTCCGTCTCTCCGTCTCTCCGTCTCTCCGTCTCTCCGTCTCTCCGTCTCTCCGTCTCTCCGTCTCTCCGTCTCTCCGTCTCTCCGTCTCTTCGTCTCTCCGTCTCTTCGCTTCACCGCGTCACCGCACCGACGCCTGGCCGCTTCGACGCTTCGATTCGCGACACACCCGCACCGCTCCCGCGCCGGCCCCGACGCGCCGCCGCCCTGCTTGCCCAGCGCCAGCTCTCCGCCGTCCGCAGCCTCCTCCCCGCCCGCCGCCCCAACACCCGTTCCGTCGCGAACGCAGCCGTTTTTCGGTCAATTCGCCGCGTTCAGGCGCCTTTTTTCACGCGTCGCGCGCTTTGACGGTATGCTATTCGCCAGCCGCGCCGGCCCTGTCCGCTTCCGGGCCGCGCCCGCATCCCGTCACCCAGCAAAAAACACAAGCCACGTGGGAGATCCTATGCAGGTCAAGCTGTTCGCCACGGCCGCGCTCGCCGCCGCCCTCGCCGTCCCCGGCCTCGTCGCCGCCAAGCCGCTCACCGTCTGCACGGAATCGAGCCCGGACGGCTTCGACGTCGTGCAGTACAACTCGCTCGTCACGACCAACGCATCGGCCGACGTGATCTTCAACACGCTCGTGTCGTACGACGAAGCCGCGAAGAAAGTCGCGCCCGCGCTCGCCGACAAATGGGACGCGAGCGCCGACGGCCTCACGTACACGTTCCACCTGCGCCCGAACGTCGCGTTCCAGACCACCGAGTACTTCAAGCCGACCCGCACGCTCAACGCGGACGACGTCGTGTTCACGTTCAGCCGGATGCTCGACGATGCGAACCCGTGGCACAAGGTGGCCGGCGCGAGCGGTTTCCCGCACGCGCAGTCGATGGGCCTCGTGAAGCTCGTGAAGTCGGTCACGAAGGTCGACGACAGCACCGTGAAGTTCGTGCTGAACGAGCCGAACGCGACCTTCGTGCCGATCCTGACGATGGGCTTCGCGTCGATCTACTCGGCCGAATACGCGGACCAGCTGCTGAAGGCCGGCAAGCAGGCCGACCTGAATGCGAAGCCGGTCGGCACGGGCCCGTTCGTGCTGAAGAGCTACACGAAGGACGCGCTGATCCGCTACGACGTGAACCCAACCTACTGGGGCACGAAGCCGAAGGTCGACCGGCTGATCTATGCGATCACGCCCGACCCGTCGGTGCGCCTGCAGAAGGTGAAGGCCGGCGAATGCCAGATCGCGCTGTCGCCGAAGCCGCAGGACGTGCTCGCGGCGAAGGGCGAAAGCGCGCTGAAGGTCGTGCAGACGCCCGCGTTCATGACCGCGTTCGTCGCGCTGAACACGCAGAAGAAGCCGCTCGACAGCGACAAGGTGCGCGAAGCGCTGAACCTCGCGTTCGACCGCGCGACCTACCTGAAGGTCGTGTTCGACAACACCGCGACGGCCGCGAACAACCCGTATCCGCCGAACACGTGGAGCTACGCGAAGGACGTCGCGCCGTACGCGTACGATCCCGCGAAGGCGAAGCAGCTGCTCGCGCAGGCCGGCTTCCCGAACGGCTTCTCGACGACGATCTGGACGCGCCCGACCGGCAGCGTGCTGAACCCGAATCCGAAGGTCGGTGCGGAGCTGCTGCAGGCCGACCTCGCGAAGATCGGCGTGAAGGCCGAGGTCAAGGTGATCGAATGGGGCGAGCTGATCAAGCAGGCGAAGCTCGGCCAGCATGACATGCTGTTCATGGGCTGGGCCGGCGACAACGGCGATCCGGACAACTACCTGTCGCCGCTGTTCAGCTGCAACGCGGTGAAATCGGGCATCAACTTTGCGCGCTTCTGCGACGCGCAGCTCGACAAGCTGATCGCCGACGGCAAGTCGACCGCCGACCAGGCCAAGCGCGCGAAGCTGTACGAAGCGGCGCAGAAGATCATCCACGACCAGGCGCTGTGGATTCCGCTCGGCTATCCGACCGCGGCCGCGCTCACGCGCACGAACGTGAGCGGCTATCACGTGAGCCCGTTCGGGCGGCAGAACTTCACGACCGTCGCCGTGCAGTAACGCGACCCTCGCGCGTGGCGCGCAAGCGACGGTGCGTCGGGCCGTCGCTTGCGGCCCGCGCGCCACGCGCGCTACACTGCGCGCTCATTCCTCATACCGGACGCCAGCCAAAGTGAACAACTAAGCCTTCCCAAAATGTTTTCGCCGCCGTGCCACGCACGCCGCGCGCGAAGGTCTTCACGCATTTTTGGAGGTGCTTATGGCTGCTGCCACGCCCACCGGCGCGCTCGTCGCGCTTCATCACGTTTCCTTCCGCTTCGACGACGGCGTCACGCTGTTCGATTCGCTCGACCTCTCCATCGACCGCACGCCGACCGGCATCGTCGGCCGCAACGGCATCGGCAAGAGCCAGCTCGCGCAACTGATCGCGGGGCGCTGCGCACCGAGTTCGGGAACGATCGACCGGCACACGCCAGTCGTCTACGTCGCGCAGCAGCATGACGACGACACTGCGTCGGCCGGCCCGCGAACCGTCGCGCAGATCGCCGCGCTCGACGCGCCGCTCGGCGCACTCGCGCGTCTCGCCGACGGCCGCGCGGAACCGCACGACTTCGACCTGATCGGCGATCGCTGGGATCTCGCGGAGCGGCTGCGCACCGCGCTCGACGCGGCCGGCCTGCACGACGTACAACCCGATACGCCCGCGCACGCACTGAGCGGCGGGCAGCTTGCGCGCGTCGCGCTGATCGGCGCGCTGCTGTCCGGCGCGGGCCTGCTCGTGCTCGACGAACCGACCAACCATCTCGACACACCGGGCCGCGCGTGGCTGCGCGCGGCGCTCGACGGCTGGCGCGGCGGCCTCGTCATCGTGAGCCATGATCGTGCGCTGCTCGCCGACGTGCAGCGCATCGTCGAGCTGACGCCGCAAGGCGTGCGCTCGTTCGGCGGCAACTACGCGCTCTACCGCGCGCAGCGCGACGCGGAACAGGATGCCGCGCAGTCTGCGCTCGACAACGCGCGTGCCGAACGCGGGCGCGTCAGGCGCAGGCTCGAACAGGAACACGACACGATCCAGCGTCACGCGGCTGCGTCGCTGCGCGACGCGAAGACAGCCAACCTGTCATCGATGGCAAAACAGAGCCGCAAGGGTGCGGCACGCAGCATCATGGGCACGGTGCGGCGCCACCAGAATGAATTCAAGGCGACGCTCGACGAACGCGTGCAGGAAGCGGCCGCGCGCGTCGAAGCCGATGCGCCCGTGCTCGTGTCGCTGCCGGGCACCGAGGTCAGCGCACGCCGCCAGCTGTTCACGCTCGAAGGTGCGCAACTGCCGTGGCGCATCGCCAACGATGGCGACGCGATCACGTGGTCGGCCAGCGGCCCGGTACGCGTCGCATTGACCGGCCCGAACGGCTGCGGCAAATCGACGTTGCTGCGAATGCTCGCGGGCGAGCTTGCGCCGCGTTCAGGCGCATGCACGACACACGTGAGCGCCGCGTATCTCGACCAGCGGCTCGCGCTGCTCGATCCCGAGCGTTCGATCGTCGAGCAACTGGGGCTGCTCGATACGCCGCTCGCCGAAGGCGACCTGCGCAGCCGGCTCGCGCTGCTGCAGCTCGACGCGGCACGCGCCACGCAGCCGGCGCGGCAACTGAGCGGCGGCGAGCGGCTGAAGGCCGCGCTCGCGTGCGCGTTATGGCGCGGCACGCCCGCGCAACTGCTGCTGCTCGACGAGCCGACCAACCATCTGGATCTCGAATCGGTGCGTGCGATCGAAGCCGCACTGGCCGGCTTCCCCGGGGCGATCGTGGTCGCGTCGCACGACACCGCGTTTCTCGCGGCGCTCGACCCGACGCACACGATGCAATGGCATCGCGACGGGTGGCGCTACGAACCCGTCGCATGAGGAGAACGACGCGGTATCAGCCGGCGGTGCGGAACCGCAGCACGCCATCGTCGCCCTGCTCGCGCACGAGCTCGCCCGCGAGCCACAGCAGGTTCAGGTGCGCGAGCGCCTCGCCGAGCGCGAACGTCATCTGGTGGATGTCGAGTTCGCGGCGGCGGAACATGATCGGCACGATGTCGGCCGCGCTCATCGGCTTTTCCGCGCACGCGACGCGCACTTCGGCCAGGCGCGCGTCGTGGTGCTCGCGCAGTTGCGTGATGCGCGTGCGCACGCCGCGGAACGGCTTGCCGTGCGACGGCAGCACCAGCGTATCGGGCGCCATCGTCTCGTAGCGGCCGAGCGACTGCAGGTACAGCGCGAGCGGGTTCGCTTCCGGCTCGAGGTCGAACACGGACACGTTCGTCGAGATGCGCGGCAGCACCATGTCGCCGGAGATCAGCACGCCGTCCGCTTCGCTGTGCAGCGCGCAATGTTCAGGCGAATGGCCGAAGCCGGTCACGACGCGCCAGGTGCGCGCGCCGATCGTCACCGCATCGCCTTCACGCAGGCGCCGGTAGCGCGGCGGCACGGCCGGTACGAGATCCGAGTAGTAGTTGCGGCGGTTGCGCAGCTTGTCGAGCGCAGCCGGATCGGTCAGCCCGTGACGGGCGAAATGATCGGCCGCCGCCGCGCCGCCCGCGTTCGAACCGTTGCCGGCCGCCATCAGGCAGCCGAACATGTACTCGCCGAGCGTCATCCACAGCCGCACGTTCCAGCGGCCCTTGTCGCCGCCCTCGCACAGCCAGTTCGCGAGGCCGAAGTGATCGGGGTGGCAGTGCGTGACGAGCACGCGCAGCACGGGCAGGCCATCGAGATGCGTGTCGAAGATCTGCTCCCAGTGCGTGCGGATCGCATCCGACGCGATCCCGCTGTCGACGATCGTCCAGCCGGCCTGCCCGTCGATCTCGTCGCGCAGCAACCAGAGGTTGATGTGATCGAGCGAGAACGGCAGCGGCATGCGCAGCCAGCGCACGCCGGGCGCGACCTCGAACGTGTCGCCCGCGGCGGGCAGCGTGTCGGCGAAGGGATAGTCGAGTTGGTGTTCCAGTGCGTTCATCGGTGGGGCGTCTCGTCGTTATCGGTGCGGATGCGCGCCGGCGGCAGGCCGTGGCGGGCGGTGCGTCGATTCTATCGCCGTCGCGCGAAACGCGTGCCCGGCGGCGCCCGGCCCGTCAAAAAAAGTTCGTGCCAGAATCGGTTCCGTACCCGTATCTTTACGCGAAGATGCACCGAACGGCATCCAACGGTGGATAACCCGCCGCCTGCCCGCCGGCTGCGGATCGCCGCAAAGCCCTTGAAGCGCCCGCTTGGGCGCTAAAATGGCGAGTGCTTACAGCCCCTCCCGAACGAGCCTGCACGCGATGAATCACTTCCCCAAACTGCTGTCTTCGCAGATCGGTTTCGACGTCGCGCAGACGATGCTCGAAAACTTCGACCGTCACTACCGGATCTTCCGCGAGGCGGCCGACGAAGCGAAGACGCTGTACGAGCACGGCGACTGGCACGGGCTGCAGCGGCTCGCACGCGAGCGGATCACGTCGTACGACGATCGCGTGAAGGAATGCGTCGAGGTGCTGGAAGACGAATACGACGCGGAGAACATCGACGACGAAGTGTGGCAGCAGATCAAGCTGCACTACATCGGCCTGCTCACGTCGCACCGCCAGCCCGAGTGCGCGGAGACCTTCTTCAATTCGGTGTGCTGCAAGATCCTGCACCGCTCGTACTTCAGCAACGATTTCATCTTCGTGCGCCCGGCGATCTCGACCGAGTATCTCGAGAACGACGAGCCGGCCGCGAAACCGACCTACCGCGCGTACTATCCGGGCACCGACGGGCTCGCGGCCACGCTCGAGCGCATCGTCACGAACTTCCAGCTCGAGCCGCCGTTCGACGATCTCCCGCGCGACATCGCATGCGTGATGCAGGCGATCCACGACGAATTCGGCCACTTCGACGAAGCGCCGAATTTCCAGATCCACGTGCTGTCGTCGCTGTTCTTCCGCAACAAGAGCGCGTACATCGTCGGCCGCATCATCAACGCCGACCGCGTGCTGCCGTTCGCGGTGCCGATCCGCCACGTGCGCCCGGGCGTGCTCTCGCTCGACACCGTGCTGCTGCGCCGCGACCAGCTGATGATCATCTTCGGCTTCTCGCACTCGTATTTCCTGGTCGACATGGGCGTGCCGTCCGCGTACGTCGACTTCCTGTGCACGATCATGCCCGGCAAGCCGAAGGCGGAGATCTACACGTCGGTCGGCCTGCAGAAGCAGGGCAAGAACCTGTTCTACCGCGACCTGCTGCACCATCTGTCGCATTCGAGCGACCGCTTCATCATCGCGCCCGGGATCAAGGGCCTCGTGATGCTCGTGTTCACGCTGCCGTCGTTCCCGTACGTGTTCAAGATCATCAAGGATCACTTCCCGCCGCCGAAGGAAACGACGCGCGCGCAGATCATGGAGAAGTACCAGCTCGTGAAGCGCCACGACCGCCTCGGGCGGATGGCCGACACGCTCGAGTATTCGAGCGTCGCGCTGCCGCTCGCGCGGCTCGACCACGCGCTCGTGCGCGAGCTGGAAAAGGAAGTGCCGTCGCTGCTCGAATACGAGGACGGCAATCTCGTGATCGAGCACCTGTACATCGAGCGCCGGATGACACCGCTCAACCTGTACCTGCAGAACGGCACCGATACCGACATCGAGCATGGCGTGAAGGAGTACGGCAACGCGGTGAAGGAGCTGATGAAGGCGAACATCTTCCCCGGCGACATGCTGTACAAGAACTTCGGCGTCACGCGCCACGGCCGCGTCGTGTTCTACGACTACGACGAGATCGAATACCTGACCGACTGCAACGTGCGCCGCGTGCCGGCGCCGCGCAACGAGGAAGACGAGCTGTCCGGCGAACCGTGGTATACCGTCGGCCCGCACGACATCTTTCCGGAGACCTACGGGCCGTTCCTGCTCGGCGACCCGCGCGTGCGCGACGTCTTCATGAAGCATCACGCGGACTTTTTCGATCCCGCGCTGTGGCAGGCCAGCAAGGACAAGCTGATCCAGGGCGAATTGCCCGACTTTTATCCGTACGACACCGCGCTGCGCTTTTGCATGCGCTACCCCGCGCGCTTCGGCGCAGCGGACCAGAACGACGGCGCAGGCGACGCGCAGCGCGCCGCCTGACGTCGACTACACCGAACCGATCGCGACCCGATTTCCGCCAACGGAATCCACACCGATGAACACCCAAGACAATCCGCTTTCACACCTGTTCGACAACAACGACGCCTGGGTCAAACGCAAGCTCGCGGACGATCCGGAGTTCTTCACGCGTCTCGCCGACCAGCAGGCGCCGGAATATCTGTGGATCGGCTGCTCGGATTCGCGCGTGCCCGCGAACCAGATCATCGGCCTGCCGCCGGGCGAAGTGTTCGTCCACCGCAATATCGCGAACGTCGTCGTGCACAGCGACCTGAACTGTCTGTCGGTGATCCAGTTCGCGGTCGACATCCTGCGCGTGAAGCACATCATGGTCGTCGGCCACTACGGCTGCTCGGGCGTGAACGCGGCGCTGCACAACCGGCGCGTCGGCCTCGCCGACAACTGGCTGCATCACGTGCAGGACGTGCGCGAACGCCACGCCGCGCTGCTCGACGAATGGCCGGTGGGCGAAGCACGCTACCGCCGCCTGATCGAGCTGAACGCGATCGAGCAGGTCGTCAACGTGTGCCGCACGACGATCGTCAACGACGCGTGGGCGCGCGGCCAGGCGCTCACCGTGCACGGGCTCGTGTACGGCGTACACGACGGCCGGATGCGCAACCTCGGGATGGCCGTGTCGAACTTCGACGCGCTCCACGAGACCTACAAGCGCTGCGTGGCCGCGCTCACCGCACGCGGCGAACATGCGCCCTACAACGACATGGTCGCCGCGGACGCCGCGCAGCTCGACGACGTCGCTCAAGCCGTCGCCGACACGCTGAAGCCGTGCGGGGACGCGAAGTAACGCCGCGGCCTCCGCGGCGGCAACCGCGCCGGCGCAGCCGCGCGGCCCATCGAACGGATCGGATACCGGCGCGGCCGCCCCGGCGGCGCCAAGCACAGGAGCGACGGGCATGAAAACCGCATTGATCGTCGGCGCATCGCGCGGCCTCGGCCGCGAATTCGTCCGGCAATATCGGCGCGACGGCTGGAACGTGATCGCCACCGCGCGCGACGACGCATCGCTCGACGCGCTGCGCGCGCTCGGCGCGCACGCGCATGCGCTCGACATCACGCAGCCCGAGCAGATCGCGGCGCTCGGCTGGAAGCTCGACGGCGAGCGGCTCGATGCGGCCGTGCTGGTGTCGGGTGTCTACGGGCCGCGCACCGAGGGCGTCGAGACGATCACCGCCGAGGATTTCGACGCGGTGATGCATACGAACGTGCGCGGGCCGATGCAGTTGCTGCCGATCGTGCTGCCGCTCGTCGAGGACGCACGCGGCGTGCTGGCCGTCGTGTCGAGCCGGATGGGCAGCATCGCCGAGGCGACCGGCACGACCGGCTGGCTGTACCGCGCGAGCAAGGCCGCGCTGAACGACGCGCTGCGCATCGCGTCGCTGCAGACGCGCCACGCCGCGTGCATCTCGCTCCATCCCGGCTGGGTGCGCACCGACATGGGCGGCGCGCAGGCCGCGATCGATCCGGAAGCCAGCGTGACCGGCATGCGCCGCGTGATCGCCGAATCCGGCGCGGACGTGTCGCAGGCAAACGGCCGTTTCTTCCAGTACGACGGTATCGAGCTGAGCTGGTAGGCAGCCGACAACCGTGCGTCGTTAATTCCCGTTTCGCATGATTCTGAACCGACCTGACGCGTGCCCGTGCGGCGGCGCGTCCCCCGCTCCCGCCGGCAAAGCCCCGGCGCCCCGCTATGCGGCCTGCTGCGGCCGCTTCATCGACGGCGGCGAAGCCGCGCCGACCGCGCTCGAGTTGATGCGTTCGCGGTACAGCGCGTATGTGCTCGGCGCGACCGACTACCTGCGCGCGACCTGGGCCGCGCGCACCTGTCCGCCCGATCTCGACACCGACCCCGAAGCACCCGACGCGCCGCGCTGGCTCGGCCTCGCGGTCAAACGTCATGCGCCGCTCGACGAACGGCACGCGGAGGTCGAATTCGTGGCCCGCTACAAGGTCGGCGGACGCGCTTACCGGCTCCACGAGACGAGCCGTTTCGAGCGCGACGAGCATGGTTTCTGGCGCTACGTCGACGGCGAAGTAAGTGAACGTTGACAAATAGTTGCTGTGTCAGACGCCGGGTAATTCCCGCATTGCACAACCCCATTTTGTCCGGCTACGATGACCTCGAATTGGTCAAGTTGCATGGCAGGGCTTACGAATGGCGTTCAGCAAGGTATTGGTGGGATGGATGGCGGCCTGTGCGCTGTCGGCCGCTCAGGCCGGTACGCTGCCGAGCGCCAATACGGGGTCGGGTGCCGGCGCCAGCGGGTCGCTCGCCCACGCCGAACGCTTCGACTACGGCAATTCGAACCTGCCGCAGGTCGCCGCCGACCTGAACGAACAGATCCTCCGCATTCCGGCCGACGCATCGGGCAACGTCACGCTCGAGGCAACGCTCTTCAAGCCGAACGGCCCCGGCCCGTTCCCGCTCGTCGTCTTCAACCACGGCAAGAACACCGGCGATCTTCATCAGCAGCCGCGCAGCCGGCCGCTCGCGTTCGCGCGCGAATTCGTGCGCCGCGGCTATGCGGTGATCGCGCCGAACCGCCAGGGCTTCGCAGGTTCGGGCGGCACGTACCAGCAGGAAGGCTGCAACGTCGGCAAGAACGGCCTCGCGCAGGCGGCTGACGTCGACGCGACGGTGCGCTACATGTCGCGCCAGTCGTATGTCGATGCGTCGCGCATCGTCGTCGCCGGCACGTCGCACGGCGGCCTCGTATCGGTCGCGTACGGCACCGAAGCCGCACCGGGCGTGCGCGGCATCATCAACTTCTCCGGCGGGCTGCGCCAGGACCTCTGCGACGGCTGGCAGAAGAACCTCGTCGACGCGTTCGACCAGTACGGCGCGCACACGGCCGTACGGTCGCTGTGGCTGTACGGCGACAACGACTCGGTGTGGACGCCCGAGCTCGTCGCGCAGATGCACGACGCGTACGTGTCGCACGGCACGCAGGCCCGGTTCATCGATTTCGGCCGCTACAAGGACGACGCGCACCGGCTGATCGTCGATCGCGACGGCGTGCCCGTGTGGTGGCCGGCCGTCAACGCGTTCCTCGCGCAGCTGAACCTGCCGACTTCGGTGCGCTACGCGGTCGCAAACCCGCACGAGCCGAAGGCGAGCGGCTATGCGTCGATCGACTCGGTCAACGCGGTGCCGTATGTCGACGAAGCCGGCCGTGAAGGCTATCGCCGCTTCCTGAACCAGCATCCGAGCCGCGCGTTCGCGGTGTCGTCGGAAGGCGCATGGTCGTGGGCCGAAGGCGGCGACGATCCGATGGCGCTCGCGCTCGACAACTGCTCGAAGCAGGGCGCGGGTTCGTGCCGACTGTATGCGGTCAACGACCGGGTCGTGTGGAACAACGCGACGCAGACGGCCGACAACGACGACAGCAACGCAAGCGACACCGGTACGCCGGCGCTGGCTTCGCGTTGACGAGCGGCGGCCTGCGCCGCCGTTTTTCGTTTTCTCCTCCCCCTTTTTTCGCTTCTTCGCAGACGCGCTGCACGTAGCGTTCGCGGCCGACGTCGCGCACGCGGCACGCACCGCATGCCGGCGTGAACACGCCGTCTGGCTGCGCCTCGCTCCGGGCGCCCTTCGTCACCTGCATGCAATCTTTCTTTCCGATCGCATGGGGGCCACATCGTCCCGCACCGCCCTTTCCTCCTTCGCGCCCCGATTTTTCACCCCGCTGCCCTGCCCGACGCACGAATTTTTTCAGTTGGGGGGGCTCACTCGAACGTCGTCATCTGCGGTCATTTCGGGACATCTGAACCGTACCGTCCCGAGCCGTCCCGATCTGCGCCGAACTCCCGTCCGACAAGGCTCTGCAGCGTTTGTAACCGGTAGTGCAACGGGTCGCGGAACACGCTAATCTCAGCGCGTTTCGTGTCCCGCCGCGCGGCATCCCGTCGATGCCGCGCTGCCGTTTTATCCCCCGGAGCCGCCTTGAGTACGCCAGCCACCGACGACTGGGTCGCGCGCAGCCTGCGCGCGGTCTGGCATCCCTGCACCCAGATGAAGCACCACGAGCGCCTGCCGCTCATCCCCGTCGCGCGCGGCGCGGGCCTGTGGCTGTACGACCGTGACGGCCGCCGCTACTTCGACGCGATCAGCTCGTGGTGGGTCAACCTGTTCGGCCATGCGAACCCGGACATCAACGCGGCGCTGAAAGACCAGCTCGACACGCTCGAGCACGCGATGCTCGCCGGCTGCACGCACGAGCCCGCGATCGAACTCGCGGAGCGGCTGCACGCGCTCACCGCGCGCACGCTCGGCCATGCGTTCTTCGCATCGGACGGTGCGTCGGCGGTCGAGATCGCGCTGAAGATGAGCTTCCACGCGTGGCGCAACCGCGGCCGCGCGAACAAGCAGGAATTCGTCTGTGTCGCGAACAGCTATCACGGCGAGACGATCGGCGCGCTCGGCGTGACCGACGTCGCGCTGTTCAAGGACGCGTACGACCCGCTGATTCGCCACGCGCATGTCGTCGCCTCCCCCGACGCGCGCGGCGCGCTGGCGGGCGAAACGGCCGCCGACGTCGCGGGCCGCGCGCTCGCGGACGTGCGACGCCTGTTCGTCGAACGCGGCGACCGGATCGCCGCGCTGATCGTCGAGCCGCTCGTGCAGTGCGCGGCCGGCATGGCGATGCACGATCCGTCGTACGTGCGCGGGCTGCGCGCGCTGTGCGACGAATTCGGCGTGCACCTGATCGCCGACGAGATCGCGGTCGGCTGCGGCCGCACCGGCACCTTCTTCGCGTGCGAGCAGGCCGGTGTCTGGCCCGATTTCCTGTGTCTGTCGAAAGGCATCAGCGGCGGCTACCTGCCGCTGTCGCTCGTGCTCACGCGCGACGACGTGTTCGCCGCGTTCTACGACGACGACACGACGCGCGGCTTCCTGCACTCGCATTCGTACACCGGCAACCCGCTCGCATGCCGCGCGGCGGTCGCGACGCTCGACCTGTTCGCGCGCGACGACGTGCTCGCGAGCAACGCCCGCAAATCGGCGACGCTGCGCACGGCGCTCGCGCCGCTCGATGCACACCCGCAAGTACGCCACCTGCGCGAGCGCGGCACGCTGTTCGCGTTCGACGTCGCACTCGACGGCGACGCGGCACGCGGCTTCTCGCGTCGCTTCTTCGAACGTGCGCTGGAACGCGAGCTGCTGCTGCGCCCGATCGGCACGACCGTGTACCTGATGCCGCCGTACGTGATGAGCGACGACGACATCGCATGGCTCGCGCAAAGCACGCGCGACACGCTCGATGCGACGCTCGCGGAGATTGCACGATGACGAACCGCCTGCTCGACACCCTGCAACGCGGCCTCGCCGATCTCGACGCCCAAGGGCTGCGCCGCGTGCGCCGCACCGCCGACACCGCGTGCGATGCGCGCATGACCGTCGACGGCCGCGAGATCATCGGCTTCGCGAGCAACGACTATCTCGGCCTCGCCGCGCATCCGGCGCTCGTCGCCGCGTTCGCCGAAGGCGCGCAGCGCTACGGCTCCGGCAGCGGCGGCTCGCACCTGCTCGGCGGCCATTCGCGTGCGCACGCGACGCTCGAGGACGAACTCGCGGCCTTCTCGGGCGGCTTCTCCGACGCACCGCGCGCGCTGTACTTCAGCACCGGCTACATGGCGAACCTCGCCGCGATGACGGCACTCACCGGCAAGGGCGCGACGATCTTCTCCGACGCGCTGAACCATGCGTCGCTGATCGACGGCATGCGGCTGTCGCGCGCGAACGTCCAGGTCTATCCGCATGCGGACACCGCCGCGCTCGCCGCGTTGCTCGACGCATCGGATGCCGAAACGAAGCTGATCGTCAGCGACACCGTGTTCAGCATGGATGGCGACCTCGCGCCGCTCGCCGAACTCGTCGCGCTGGCCGAACGCCACGGCGCGTGGCTCGTCGTCGACGATGCGCATGGCTTCGGCGTGCTCGGTCCGCAGGGGCGCGGTGCGCTCGCAGCCGCCGCGCTGCGTTCGCCGCATCTCGTGTACGTCGGCACGCTCGGCAAGGCGGCCGGCGTCGCGGGCGCATTCGTGATCGCGCACGAGACCGTGATCGAATGGATGATCCAGCGCGCACGCAGCTACATCTTCACGACGGCCGCGCCGCCGGCCGTCGCGCACGCGGTATCGGCCAGCCTGAAGGTGATCGCCGGCGACGAAGGCGACGCGCGACGCGCGCATCTCGCCGCGCTGATCGAGCGCACGCGCGCGCTGCTGCACAAGACGCGATGGCAGCCGGTCGATTCGCACACGGCCGTGCAACCGCTCGTGATCGGCAGCAACGACGCGACCCTCACGGCGATGCGCGCGCTCGACGCGCACGGCCTGTGGGTGCCCGCGATCCGGCCGCCGACGGTACCCGTCGGCACGTCGCGGCTGCGCGTGTCGCTGTCGGCCGCGCATTCGTTCGACGATCTCGCGCGGCTCGAAGCCGCGCTGATCGAAGCCAGCGACGCGCAGGCCGTGCGGGAGACTGCAGCATGACCGCCCCGCTCTCGCTGTTCGTCACCGGCACCGACACCGAAATCGGCAAGACCTTCGTATCGGCGGCGCTGCTGCACGGCTTCGCGCGGCACGGCCTGCGCGCCGCCGCGCTGAAGCCCGTCGCGGCCGGCGCGTATGAACGCGACGGCGTGTGGCGCAACGAAGACGCCGACCAGCTCGACGCGGCCGCGAACGTCGTGCTGCCGCCCGAGCTGCGCACGCCGTTCCTGTTGAAAGCACCGGCCGCGCCGCATATCGTCGCCGCGCAGGAAGGCGTGACGCTCGACATCGACACGATCGTCGCGTGCCATCGCGAAGCGTTGACGCGCGCGGAGATCGTCGTCGTCGAAGGCGCCGGCGGCTTTCGCGTGCCGATGAACGACACACAGGACATGGCCGATCTCGCGGTCGCGCTCGGCGTGCCGGTCGTGCTCGTGGTCGGCGTGCGGCTCGGCTGCATCAGCCATGCGCTGCTCACCGCCGACGCAATCGCCGCGCGGGGCCTCACGCTCGCCGGCTGGGTCGCGAACCACGTCGATCCGGCCATGTCGTTCCCCGACGAGAACGTCGCGACGATGCGCGACTGGCTCGCCCGCGAACACGGCGCGCCGCTGCTCGGCCGCATTCCGCACATGAGCCCGGCCGCCCCCGAATCCGCCGCGGCGATGCTCGACATCGCCGCGCTCGTCGATACGCTGCGCGCCGCGCAGCATTGACCCAACAGAAACAGATCCCCCGATCCCTCATCCCCGTCCAGGACAGGAAAACGATATGACCCAAGCCCAGACCGCCACCGTGCAACCCGATGCGATTCCCGTGGCCGCTCCGGCCTCGCAGCGCTGGCGCGTCGCCGACGTCGTCGCGCTGTTCGAGCTGCCGTTCAACGACCTGATCTTCCGCGCGCAGCAGGTGCACCGCGAACACTTCGACGCGAACGCGGTGCAGCTGTCGACGCTGCTGTCGATCAAGACGGGCGGTTGCGAGGAAGATTGCGGCTACTGCTCGCAATCGTCGCACCACGACACGGGCCTGAAGGCCGAAAAGCTGATGGACGTCGACGCGGTACTCGACGCCGCGCGCGCCGCGAAGGCGAACGGCGCAAGCCGCTTCTGCATGGGCGCCGCGTGGCGCAACCCGAAGGAGCGCCACATGCCGGCGCTGACCGAGATGGTGCGCGGCGTGAAGGAACTCGGCCTCGAGACCTGCATGACGCTCGGCATGCTGGAAGACGAACAGGCGCAGGAACTCGCGAACGCGGGCCTCGACTACTACAACCACAACCTCGACACGTCGCCGGAGTTCTACGGCCAGGTGATCTCGACACGCACCTACCAGGATCGCCTCGACACGCTCGACCGCGTGCGTGACGCGGGCATCAACGTGTGCTGCGGCGGCATCATCGGGATGGGCGAATCGCGCCGCGAACGCGCGGGCCTGATCTCGCAGCTCGCGAACCTGAACCCGTATCCGGATTCGGTGCCGATCAACAACCTCGTCGCGATCGAAGGCACGCCGCTCGAAGGCACCGCAGCGCTCGACCCGTTCGAATTCGTGCGCACGATCGCGGTTGCCCGCATCACGATGCCGAAGGCCGTCGTGCGCCTGTCGGCTGGCCGCGAGCAGCTCGACGACGGGCTGCAGGCGATGTGTTTCCTCGCCGGCGCGAACTCGATGTTCTACGGCGACCAGCTGCTGACGACGAGCAACCCGCAGTCGCAGAAGGACCGCGCGCTGTTCGAGCGCCTCGGGATCCGTGCGAGCGACGCGGACGCGATGTCGGCGAACGCGTAAGCGGCAGCACCGCGTAACGACGAAAAAGCCGGGGCATGCCCCGGCTTTTTTTCACCCGATCGTCTGCACCGCGTTGCCCTGCGCATCGCGGATCACGGTCTTCTCGACCCGCCAGCGCACACCGTCGAGCCCGTCGACCGCATACTCGCCGGCACGCGGCTGCAACGTGCGCGCCAGCGCCTGCACCGTCGCATCGGTGAGCCGCAGCGTCAGCCTGCCGTCTTCGTCGGCGATGGTGTTCGCGTCGCCGCGCTCGAAACGCACCGCGGTGTCGCGGCCGACCAGCCGCAACGGCCGGTCGAACGGCAGCCGCAGCGGCAGCAGCGCGACGAGTTCGTCGACCTGCCGCGCACCCACCGTGATCTCGACGAGCGGCGCGCGCAACAGCCGCTTGCGGGTCTCCCACGCGAGCACATCGGTAAACAGCGAGCCGCTCGACGAGCCGTCGCGCCGGGTGCCCTCGTCAACCTGCGCACGCACGTCCGCACGCTCGAGCAGCGACACGCGGCGGAGATCGGTCACCCATAGCGGCAGGTGCGGCAGCAGCACGTCGAGCAGCGAGCGGGTGCGCCAACGTTTCGCGGCGCGCTCCTCGTCGAGCGTCAGCCCGACCACCTGCAGGAACGCCAGGTGGCCGTGCGGCGTGTCGATCGCCGGCAGTTCGGGATCGAACGCGAAGCCCATCGAGCAGAGTGGCGTGTCGGACTCGAGCGCGATCGGGCCGTTGGCCGACATCCAGTGGCCGTCGCCGAACGCATTGCCGCTCTCGAACACGTAGCGCGCGAGATTCTGCAGGAAGCTGAACACCCAGCGCGGTGGCTCGTCGTCGTCCGGCGCGCAGGCGACGCGCATCGTCAATTCGAAGCCGAAGCCGCTGACGGCCGGATCATCCGACTCCTTCGCGTACAGCTCGGTGAGCCCGTACGTGACGAAGTGCCAGTGCGGTACGGGTTCCGCGCGCTTCCACACGCTGATGCCGTCGAGTGGATCGGGGCCGCCGAGCCGCCACTTGATCAGCGTGCCGTAGTGCTTCGGTTCCTGGCCCGGATAGAGGCGCGCGAGCGCGCCGTCGATCGCGTCCCAGCCCGGCGCGCTGTCGTCGGCGCCGCCGTCCTGCGTGTCGTGTGATGCGTCCGTCATGTGCTCCTCCGTTCCGAATGGCGTCCTGGTGTGCCCTACCGGCGCGCACGCCGGCTGTGGCCACCGTACGACGTGAGCGTTACACGTGCGCCGCCGCGCCGTCGATCGCCGCGCGCACGCGCTCGACGAGTGCCTGATCGACCGGTGCCAGCACCTCGCCGCGCGGCCGCACGCCCGAACCGAAGTGCACCGCGCGCACGCCGGTGGCGCGGACGAAATCGCCGACCGCGTCGACCGTGAGCCCCGAGCCGGCCAGCACCGTACAGGTCGAGCCGGCGGCCTGCCGCACCAGCCGCGTGATCGTCGCGGACGCGTCGAGCACCGACGGATGGCCGCCGGACGTCAGCACCGATGTGACGGCCGGCACGCGCAGCAGCGCGTCGAATGCGGCGTTGAGGTCGCGCGACACGTCGAACGCGCGGTGAAAGGTCAGCGCGCGGCCGTCCGCCGCGGCCGCGATACGGGCTAGCGCGCCGAGATCGACGTCGCCGCGCGCGTCGAGCGCGCCGAACACGACGCCGTTCGCACCGGCCGCGACGGCCGCGCGCACGTCGCGTTCGATCACGCGCAGGTCGTCGGCGTCGTACACGAACGACCGGCTGTGCGGGCGCACGATCACATTGACGGGAATCGGCACGGCGGCCACGACGGCTTCGATCAGGCCGACGCTCGGCGTCAGCCCGCCTTCGGTGATCGCGGTGACGAGTTCGAGGCGGTCGGCGCCCGCGCGGGCGGCGGCCTTCGCGTCGCCGACGGTCGTGGCGATCACTTCGAGAAGGACGGAAGAGGCGGCGTTTCGGTTCATGGGCGGCCCGCGAATCGTCAGGACAATTCGCGCATCCTAGCCGAGCCGCGTGACGGGCGCCAGCGTGCCGGCCGCCGCGCCATGAGTCGCGCCGTCAGCCGCGCCGCGCGAGCCACACGCCGACGAGCGCGGACAGGCCGGTCACCACGGCGCCGGGCGCGAACCGGAACATCCGCGCGTTCACGTCCACGCCCTGCTGCTGCATCACGTCGACGATCCCCGGTGCCATCAGGAGCGTCACCCAGCCGATCATCCCGAACGCGGTGGTCGCGGTCGCGATGAGGAGCACGATGCCCGCACCGCGCGCGCGTGGCCGGAACGCGCCGGCAAACGCGCCCACGGCCAGGAGCACGGCCGACAACGCGCACAGCACGGTGACGAACACGAGCATCGCCCCCGTATGGCCGAGCTTCAGGAACGCCATCGTCTGCGCCGTGATTACGCACATGCCCGCGATCGTGAACAGCACGATCGCCAGCGCGTTGCGCACGACGCTCATGCGTTCGCCTGGAAATACGCGGTCGCGGGGCGCCGGAACATCAGGTAGACGAACAGCGCGAACAGCAGGACGCCCGGAATCAGCACCGCGTACATCGACGCCGGCATGTTGACGAACGAGAACACGAAGCTGAACACGGACGTCGCGATGTAGGTCTTGCGCGACCATTCGCGCCCCTTGAGGATCGCGATGCCGACCACGATGTTCACGACTTCGAGGATCACGCTGATGCCGAGCGTCGCCCAGACCGGCAGCAGGTAGTGCGACAGCAGCGCCTGGGTGGTCGGCATGCCGATGGTGAAGGGCGTATAGATGCACGTGATCGCGTTGGTCACGATGATGATCCACGCGAGAATGGTCAGCGAAATCGGTCTTTTCATTGTGTTTTCCTTGTTATTCGCCGCCATGGTGGCCCCCGGGACGGCGCGCTCGCGGTCACGATGGCCGCGGTCGGGCCATTGTCGGGGAAGCACGCGGCGAACGCAACGACCGCCCCGCGCCGCTCGCCCCGCCCGCCGCCTGCGGTGCGTGCGCGGCTAGCCCGCGTCCGCTGCGTCGTCGCCCCAGTCGATATCGCCGCACAGCACGCGCTGCGTATCGCCGACGCGCACGGCCACCGACAGCGTCACGCACGGCTGCGCCTCGTTGATCGACAGGTACGGCCGCGTGACCTGCACGCGCCCCGGCTCGGCGATCGCCGAGCGGAAATACGGCCGGCGCAGCCAGTTCGCGCCCTGCGCGTCCGCGAGCGGCGAGAAGCGCGCCTCGGCGAGCGCGCGGTCGGCGCGCAGCACGACGTTGCGGCCCGACTGGCGGCCGTGCGCGTCGAGCAGGAAGCAGCGCGCGGCGGCATCCAGCGCGAGGAAGTTCCAGCACACCTCGTCGAGCGGCTCGCCGGCCGCCAGGCGCTCGGCCGCGCGTTCGAACGCGCGCAGGTACGGCGCGAGCCGCTGCGCATCGCGCCGCTCGCGCGCGTCTGTCTGCTGCCGAAAGCGTTCGGTCAGCTCGCCGATGCAGCCCGTCGCGGCCGCGCTGTCGGGCAGCCCCGGCGCCGGCCGGCCGAAGTAATAGCCCTGCACGAAATCGGCCTCGCACGACAGCGCGATCTGCGCCTCGTGCTCGGTCTCGATGCCCTCCACCAGCACCAGCTTGCCGGCTTCGTGCAGCAGCGTCACGAGCCCGTGCAGGATCGCGGTGAGCCCGGTACGGTGCGCCGCGTGCGACAGCATGATCCGGTCGAGCTTCACGATGTCCGGGTTCAGTTGCCAGATCCGCTCGAGGTTCGAATGGCCCGCGCCGAAATCGTCGAGCGCGATCAGGAAGCCGTGCGTGCGGAATTCGCGCACGGCCTCGGCAAGCCGCTCGACGTCTTCCGCGCGCTGTTCGAGCACTTCGAGCACGATGCGGCGCGGCGGCATGCCGAGCCGCTTCAGGTTCGCGAGCAGCGCGGCCGCCTGGAACGGATCGGTGAGCACGCCCGGATGGACGTTGAGGAACAGCCACTCGCGCTCGGCGCCGAGCAGCGCGAAGTTCTCGAGATGCAGCGCCTGCGCGAGCCGGTCGAGCTGCAGCAGTTCGCCCTGGCGCGCAGCCTCGCCGAACACGTCGAGCGGCGACACGGCGCGGTCGAGCGCATCGTGCGCGCGCAGCAGCGCCTCGTAGCCCACCGCACGCTGGTGCGACAGGCTGAAAATCGGCTGGAACACGGTCGTGAGCGTCAGGTCGCGGTGCTGCGTCGCCAGACGTTCGAGGCCGGAACTCACCTCCCGCTCGAACCGGTACGGCGATGCGGCGGCCGGACGCTCCTGTTGCACGATCGTCATGCCTTCCTCCTGGTATTGCCTTCGAACGCGGCGCCCGGCGAAGCGAACGGCGCGTGCAATGTCATGGTTGGACCCTCGGTTGCCCGGTCAGCGCCGGACGGCTGCCCCACATCAAGCAAGCTCCGTGCAAGGCACGGGCAACCCGCGTGCCGCGGTGATGCACGGGGCTGCCGCACCACCGCGGCGCATGTCTCGCGCACCATTTTCGTGCACGCGCACCGGCCGCTCGAACGCATCCGTCACGTCATCACGCTACACTCCGTACGATCGTTTCATTCCCCGTATTCGCCGTATCGATGGAAATCGTCTTCACCGTCCTGATCCTGCTGCTGACCGTCGCGCTGTCCGGCGCCATCACGCGCATCCTGCCGTTCCAACTGCCGTTGCCGCTGATGCAGATCGCGTTCGGCGCGATGCTCGCATGGCCGAAGCTGAACCTGCACGTCACGTTCGATCCCGAAATCTTCATGCTGCTGTTCATTCCGCCGCTGCTGTTCGCGGACGGCTGGCGGATTCCGAAGCGCGAGCTGTACCTGCAGCGCCGCGCGATCCTGATGCTCGCATTCGGGCTCGTGTTCATGACGGTACTCGCAGTGGGCTACTTCGCGCACTGGCTGATACCCGAGTTGCCGCTGCCGATCGCGTTCGCGCTCGCGGCCGTGCTGTCGCCGACCGACGCGGTCGCGCTGTCCGGCATCGCAGGCAAGGGCCGGATCCCGCCGCAGCTGATGCATATCCTCGAAGGCGAGGCGCTGATGAACGACGCGTCGGGCCTCGTCGCACTGAAATTCGCGATCGCGGCCGCGCTGACCGGCATGTTCTCGCTGCGCGACGCGTCGATCACGTTCGTGATCGTCGCCGCGGGCGGGCTCGCGACGGGTGCGATCGTGTCGTGGGCATTCAGCGCGCTGTCGACGCGTTTCCTGAACGCCGAGCAGGAAGGCGATCCGGCCCCCGGTATCGTGATGACGCTGCTCGTGCCGTTCGCAGCCTACCTGTTCGCCGAGCACCTCGACCTGTCGGGCGTGCTGGCGGCCGTGTCGGCCGGGATGATGATGAATTACACGAGCTTCTCGCGCAAAAGCACCGTCGCGTCACGCGTGCGCGCCGAAAGCACGTGGGCGATGATCGAGTTCGTGTTCAACGGCATGGTGTTCATCATGCTCGGGCTGCAGCTGCCGCACATCATCGGCCGCACGCTCGTCGACGCGCACCACACGAGCGACGCGCTCGTCGGCCGGATGATCTTCAACGTCTGCGCGATGATGCTCGCGCTGTATGCGATCCGCTTCCTGTGGGTCTGGCTGCTGCGCTGGTTCGCGAGCCGCCGCGCGGCGCGCCAGGGCCTCGCGGGCACGATGGCCGGCGTGCGCACGATCGCGGTGATGACGGTCGGCGGCGTGCGCGGTGCGGTCACGCTCGCGGGCGTGCTGTCGATTCCGGTCGCGCTGTCCGACGGCGTGCCGCTGCCGGGCCGCGACACGGCGATCTTCGTCGCGTCGGCCGTGATCCTCGGCTCGCTCGTCGTCGCGGTGATCGGCCTGCCGCTGCTGCTGCGCGGCGTGCGCTCGGCACGCAGCCCGCTCGGCGACGAGGAACGCGCCGCGCGCGCGGCCGCCGCGCAGGCCGCGATCCGCGCGATCGACTCGTCGCACGACGCGATCTCGGTCGATCTCGACGAATCGGGCGCCGCACGCTGTGCCGACATCTCCGCACGCGTGATGGACCAGTACCGCCGCCGCCTCGCGACGCTCGCCGAGGACGGCCCCACGCCGCGCGCGGAAGCGAAGCAGGCCGAAACGATGGAACTGCAGATGCGGATCGCGGCCGTGCGCGCGGAACGCTCCGCGCTGTACCGGCTGCGCAGCGAAAGCAAGATCTCCGACGAGACGCTGACGAAGCTGCTCCGCGAGATCGACCTGTCGGAGACCGCGCTGTCGACGCGCAAGAAAGGCATTCTCTAAAGGGCAAGCTGCCGCTTCGGCGCAGCAGCCCCATAAAAAAACGGCGACGCACCAGCGTCGCCGTTTTCACATCCGCCCGCGTTCGCGTTACTTCGCGACGACGACCGGAATCCCCTTCAGCATCCCCGCGCCCTTCATCTCGTCGAGCGCGTGCTGCACGGCCGCGCTCGTCGCCGCTTCGATGCCGAGCTGCAGCACGAGCTCGCGCTCCGTGCGCTTCACGCCGGCCAGGTTGCGCACCTTCACGTGACCGAAGCCGCGCACGCGTGCGTGCAGGTCGGCCAGTTGCGTGACCTGCGCGGCATTGCCGGCCGTCGTCGCGGCGAGCGCACGCGCGAGCGTCGTCTCGTAGTCGTCGGCCAGCGCACGCTCCATCCTGCGCTCGACGGTGCGGCCGAACGGATCGAGCCACGTGCCGCGCAGGCTGCGCACGCGCGCCAGCATGCCGAACACCGGCCACATCCACTGGCCGAACACGCGCTTCTTCGGCGCGCTGCCGTCGCGGCCGGCCTTCGCGACCGTCGGCGGCGCCAGGTTGAACTTCACGCGATACGTCTGCCCCGGTACGCCTTCGAACTGCGCTTCGAGCGCGGTGCGGAACGCGTCGTCCGTGTAAAGCCGCGCGACTTCGTATTCGTCCTTCACCGCGAGCAGCCGGTAGAACGTCGTCGCGACCGCGCGCGTCAGCGCATCGTCGCCCTTCGCGCGTGCCGCGCTGACGAGCGCACGGTAGCGTTCGACATAGCGCGCGCCGCCGTAGGCATCGAGACGCGCTTCGCGATCGGCGATCAGCTCGGCGAGCGTCTCCGGCGCGGCGTGAGTGGCCACCGTGTGACGCGCGTTCCACAACGCATCGAGGCCTGCCGCGTCGCCGGCCGCCATCCGGCCGATCGAGAACGCGAGCTTGTTCATCGGCACCGCGACGTTGTTCAGTTCGATCGCGCGCATCATCGCGGCGAGCGACACCGGCACGAGGCCGAGCTGCCACGCGTAACCGAGCATCAGGATGTTCGCGCCGATCGAATCGCCGAGGAACTTCGCGGCGAGCGCCTGCGCGTCGCAGCTCGACAGGTAGCCGTCGCCGGCCGCGTGATGCATCTTCTCGAGCAGCGCATCCGCATGCAGGTTCGCGTCGGGGTTCTGCACGAACGACGCGTTCGGGATCCGGTGCGTGTTGACGACGATCCGCGAACGCTCGTGACGCACCGTCTGCAGCGCCTCCGCGCTCGCACCGACGACCATGTCGCAAGCGAGCAGCACGTCGGCCTGCTGCGTGTCGATGCGCACCTGGTTCAGCCACCGGTCGCTCGACGCGATCCGCACGAACGACAGCACCGAGCCGCCCTTCTGCGCGAAGCCCATGAAGTCGAGCACCGACGCGCTCTTGCCTTCGAGGTGCGCGGCCATGCTGATCAGCGCGCCGACCGTCACGACGCCCGTGCCGCCGACACCCGTCACGAGCATGTCGAACGGCGCCGCGTCGAGATGCGTGGCCGGCACCGGCAGCGCATCGACGCGCACGGCGAGCGCCGCTTCGTCGAATGCGGCACCGGCAGCCTTCTTCAGCGCCGCGCCTTCGACCGTCACGAAGCTCGGGCAGAAGCCGTTCACGCACGAATAGTCCTTGTTGCACGACGACTGGTCGATGCGGCGCTTGCGGCCGAGCGGCGTTTCCAGCGGCTCGACCGACAGGCAGTTCGACTGCACGCCGCAATCGCCGCAGCCTTCGCACACCGCGTCGTTGATGAACAGGCGCTTGTCCGGGTCGGGGAATTCGCCCTTCTTGCGGCGGCGGCGCTTCTCGGCCGCGCAGGTCTGGTCGTAGATCAGCACGGTGACACCCGGCGTCTCGCGCAGCTCGCGCTGCACGGTGTCGAGCTCGCTGCGGTGATGGAACGTCGTGCCTGGCGGGAACTGGCCGTGATGGCCGTCGTACTTCTCCGGTTCGTCGGACACGACGACGAAGCGCGACACGCCTTCCGCCTCGACCTGCCGCGCGATCTGCGGCACCGAGATGCTGCCGTCGACCGGCTGGCCGCCCGTCATCGCGACCGCGTCGTTGTAGAGGATCTTGTACGTGATGTTCGCTTTCGCGGCGACCGCCTGGCGGATCGCGAGGATGCCCGAGTGGAAGTAGGTGCCGTCGCCGAGGTTCTGGAACACGTGCTTCGTGTTGGTGAACATCGCATGCGCGGCCCAGTCGACGCCTTCGCCGCCCATCTGGATCAGCCCGGTCGTATCGCGCTCCATCCATGACGCCATGAAATGGCAGCCGATGCCGGCCTGCGCGATCGAGCCTTCCGGTACCTTCGTCGACGTGTTGTGCGGGCAGCCCGAGCAGAAGTACGGCGTGCGCTTCACCGCGTCCGCCTCGTTCGACAGGATCTGCGGCGCGACGAGATCGACGACGCGCTCGCGGCGGTCGAGCGCCGGCTTGTGGCGTGCGAGCCAGTCGGCGAACACCGGCAGGATCCGCGACGGGCGCAGCTCGCCGAGCTCGGACAGCAGGCAGCCGCCGGCGGCGTCGTGCTTGCCGAGCACGCGCGGGCGCGCGCCTTCGGTGCGGTTGTACAGGTAGTCCTTGATCTGCTGCTCGATGACGGGGCCCTTCTCCTCGATCACGAGCACTTCGGCCAGGCCGTCGACGAAGGTTTCGAGCCGCGTCATTTCGAGCGGATACGACAGGCCGACCTTGTAGATCCGCACGCCGGCCGCGTCGAGGTCGGCCACCGTCAGGTCGAGGCGGCGCAGCGCTTCCATCAGGTCGAGGTGCGCCTTGCCGCAGGTCACGATGCCGACGTTCGCCTGCGCGCTCGGCGCGATCCACTTGTCGATGCTGTTGGTGCGCGCGAAATGGCGCACCGCGTCGAGCTTCGCGGCGAGGCGCGCCTCGATCGTGAGGCTCGGCAGGTCGGGCCAGCGGTTGTGCAGGCCGCCCGCCGGCGGCGTGAAGCCTTCCGGCGCCGGCCACTGCGTCTGCAGCGCGTCGAGGTCGACGGTCGAACCCGATTCGACCGTTTCCGAGATCGCCTTGAAGCCGACCCACGTGCCCGAGTAGCGCGACAGCGCCCAGCCGTACAGGCCGAATTCGAGCATGTCGGCGATGTTCGCCGGGTTCACGACCGGCATGTGCCACGCGATCATCGCGAAGTCGCTCTGGTGCGGCATCGACGACGACACGCAGCCGTGGTCGTCGCCCGCGACGACGAGCACGCCGCCATGCGGCGACGAACCGTACGCGTTGCCGTGCTTCAACGCGTCGCCCGCGCGATCGACGCCCGGGCCCTTGCCGTACCACATCGCATACACGCCCTCGACCGTGCGCTCGGGATCGGCCTCGACGCGCTGCGTGCCGAGCACGGCCGTGCCGCCGAGTTCCTCGTTGATCGCGGGCAGGAAGCGCACGCCGCCCGCGTCGAGCAGTTTCTTCGCCTTCCACAGCTGCTGGTCGACCATGCCGAGCGGCGAACCGCGATAGCCGCTGACGAAGCCGGCGGTGTTGAGCCCCTGTTCGGCGTCGACCGTGCGCTGCATCAGCAGCAGGCGAACCAGCGCCTGCGTGCCGGTCAGGAAGATCCGGCCGCGCGTCGCGGTCAGGTTGTCGGTCAGGCGGTAGTCGGACAGGGCAGGCGTGCCGTCGACGGGCAAGCGGGCAGTCATGGGGGATGTCTCCGGATTGTGCTGTTCTGGGCTGCTCGGCAAGGCGTCAGGCGACGCGTGGGGGCCGGCAGCGAATGGCTCTATTTTTTCGCGCGGCGCCGAGAATGTTTTTTCTCATCTTGCTCGGGCGGGGCCGGGGCGAGAAAAACTACGCAGGTTTTGGGGGGGTTTTGAGAGAGTTCTCGCGCTGCGCGGAATGGGTGGGGGTGTGCGGCGGTTGCGTGGCTGCGTGGGGGAAGCCGCGCGTTGGTGGAGGGTGTGGCGGGATGCCGGGGCGTCGCCCGCGGGGTGGCGATGGGCGTTTGAGCCTTTGCTGGCGGGGGTTTGAGCGGATCGAGGCGGTATCCTCACCGTTCGATTGCACAGCGTTTCGAGTGGCGTGGGGGGCGGATGTCCACAACGGGATCGGGCTGGCACGTCGGTGGCCGGGACATCCTTCCCCCCGTTCGGATGCGCGGGGCTTCGTGCCAACTTTCGAGTGGATTCTGCTTCGGCCCGGTGCGGGTACTCATCGCCGGGATGCACCGGGGTTCGAGTGGTCGCATGGACGGGATACCCACATCGAAGCCGGCACGCGTTTCGATTTCGGGCTGACACTCACCGTTGAATTGCACAGGCGCACGAGTGGTTGCGAGGCCTGGATATCCACATCGCAACCAGCTCGCGTTTCGACGCCGAGTCGACCATCACGGTGGAAATACACGGGCGCTCGCGTGATCGCCGAGGCCGGATATTCACAACATGACCGGCGCGATTTCCGGCGTAAGGACTCTGCTTCTCCTCGACATGCACCGGCGTCGAATGGGCTCGGAGGTTGAACCGGCACCCTGATATTCACGCTGGAATGCGCGTTTCGGCCGATCGATCACCGACACTCACCCTCGAAATGCACAGCCCTTCGAGTCGTTTCGGGGGCGGGATATCCACACGGGAACGAGCGCCGTATTCGATCACGTGCTCGCACTCACCGTCGAAATACACAGCGTTTCAAGTCTCTTCGGAAGGGAGATATCCACACCGCCTGCACCCGTTGCCCGCTCACCAACGCGCTCACGCTCACCGTTGCTGGGCGGCGCTTCGCGTCACATGCGATCAGGGCTTGAAGCCGCGTGATGTGGAAAACGTTCTGGCGAGTCGCTGTCCGTCGCGCAAAAAACCGTGCCGCGCGTAGAAGCGGTGGGCATCCGGCCGGTGGTCGCCGCTCGCCACTTCCAGCTTCACGCATCCGGCCGCGTCGAACCACCGCTCTGCAGCGGCCATCAGCGCACTGCCCACGCCGGACCCGCGATGGCGCTCATCGACGACCAGGCTGGTAATGCGTCCGAGGTATCCAGCCGCGTGGAAGAGCGGCAGCGCGTGGAGACTGATGCTGCCGACGACCTCGTGTTGCACGACCGCCACGACGATCGTGTCCGTCGGACTCGGAAGCAACGCTTCGATCTTCGCGAGGATCAGCGACGGCGTAGTGTCGTAGCCGAGCTGACTCAACAGTGCGGCAATGGCTGCGTGATCGGACGGCTGCGCGTCCCGGATCGCGAGGTTCGACGACGTGATCAAGTCCGGCGCTCCCGAGGGAAAAGTGTTCGTCGTTGCCGAGCGTTATCGCTCCGGGTATCCGCACCGTCAACGGCCGCACAAGGCCGCCGGCTCGGACAGGCACCCACGCTCACCGTTGAAATGCACAGCGGTTCGAGTCCCTTCCAGAGCGAGATATCCACACCTCGGCGGGTACCTCGTTCGATCGGGCATGCACCCTCACCTTCGAAATACACAGTGCTTCGAGTCCTTTCCGGGATGAGATATCCACACCTCGGCGAACGCCTCGGCCGATTCCGCGATCGCACGTGCTTTCGAAATTCTCGGCACTTCGGGTCCCGACCAAGGCAGGACATTCACACCTCAGCGAATCCCCCAGCCGATTCCGCGATCGCAACCACCTCGAAATACACGACGCTTCGCGACTCTTCAAACGCAGAATATCCGCACCGCTGCGAGCGCCGCGGCCACCCCGTCAATCACACTCACCTTCGAAATGCACAGCGCTTCGAGTCCATTCCAGGGAAGATATCCACACCTTCGCGAATGCCTCGTTCGATGCCGCACTCGCTTTCGAAATTCTCGGCAACTCGGGTCTCGACCAAGGCAGGATATTCACACCTTAGCGGATCGCCCAGCCGATCCCGCGATCGCAACCACCTCGAAATACACGACGCTTCGCATCTCTTCAAACGCAGAATATCCACACCGCTGCGAGCGCCGCGGCCGCCCCGTCGATCACACTCACCATCGAAATGCACAGCGCTTCGAGTCCATTCGAAGGCGAGATATCCACACCTCGGCGAACGCCTCGTTCAACTCGGCGCGCGTACCGACCCTCGCCCTCCACAGCATGCCGAGTCGCTTGCGGGGACCGGATACTACATCGAAACGGGCGCCCCGTTCACATCGATGGTCGACATTCACCTTTGAAAAGCACGGTTTTTCGCGTCTTGCCGGGTATCGGATGCCCGCAACAAGGGGGGCGCATCCGACCGCGGTCAACGATCCTCATCGATGCGATACACAGCGTTTCACGTCGTTCGAACACGACAGGTACGCCGTGCGCGCGAAAAACCTCGCAACCGGCAGCGCACCACGCCCCGTTACGCTGACGCCGCTCAATGTCCGGCGCCGGTCATCCGTCGCAAGTCCGCCAGCCAGCTTTGACTCGTATCCATCTGATCGCCGGGCGCGCTTTCCGTCCATACGATCACGCCGTTGATGGCTCGCCCTGCCTCGGACAGTTCACCGAGCCATTCCGCATCGCCCAGAAATCCGTTCGCCGTCTGTCCGGCCTTGTAAGGCGACACGTACGCATAAATCGGCAACGATCGGTTGATGGCCCGGTCGTTTTCGACGACCGCCCGCAGATTCGTTCGCCACAGCGCATGGTTCGGCCATCGCTGATACATCGTCGGTGCAAAGAAATCGAATCCGCCGGCCTGATAAAGCTGCGCCCGGATGTCGCGGAATTTCGGATTGAAATCGTAGTCGTACATGCCGAGCCGGGCATTCGGATAGGCCGCTCGCGTCCAGGCGATGAACTTCTGGAACAGTGCCACTTCGTTTTCGGCCTGCGCCTCCGAGCGCGCCGCATCGATCACGATCTTTTCGAAATCGAACGCGATGACTTCATTCGATCTGAATTGCGACACATAACCGGCCAGCACCTTCTTGAACTGGCCCTCGGTCGGGACGTGATAGCAGCGGGTTGCATCGCACGACAGCCCCCAGACGTCATAGATGGACGTGAAGGGCACCAGCCCCATCCGGTCGAGATCGGCGGCGTTCGCGTACCGGTTTCCGTTGAACGCGGTGAAGCCGTTGCCACGCGGGAATGCGACCACGGACGCTTTCGTCTGCGCAGCATTCGTCTCGTGAGCCAGCGGCTCGTTCGCGGCGACGGCCGCACAACCCGCCATCGCGATGGCAGTCGCTACCGACAGGCAGCGGGCAAGAAGCGTGCACTTCGACATGACGTTGGAACTCCGATCGTCCTGGGATCACTCGGCGGCTCACCGACTTCCTTTCGGACGGCGAGCGCCTGACATTGCTCGGCGGCGGCCGCGCCATCGCTGCGCATCTGCCGCTGCTTCATCCTGCGCATGCGCCCGTGTTCGGCGCTCGGTCTGCGAGGCATCGAATTCTCGCGGCAATCAGGATCGGCATGCAAGCGGTTCGCACGGCCACGCTCGCCCGCGCCTCCGAACCGCTCGCTCTGCCCTCACCGTTCCAATCCACAGCATTTCGGGTTGCTTTGCGCGACGGTTTTCCACAATCTACCGACTCCTCGACGTCGGACACACGTGTGATATTCCACCCGGCAGATCGGCATGACGAAGCACGTACGCTCGCGCCGGGATACCGGCCGGCCCGGCGTATCGCCCGCCCGGCACGTCATTGACCGGCATCAGCCGCATCAACCCCGCATCCACAGAATTAATGACTAGTTCGCGCATGACTAGTTATAAATTTCCATCGTCGACCGCCCCTGTCCGAACCGTTCCCGCTCGGGTACGCTTGAACATCGATCGACACGGCACCCACCCCCTACGCGGAGGCGCAATGAAGCTCTACTACTGGCCGAAGACCCGGGCGTTCCGGGCGTTGTGGATGCTCGAGGAACTCGGCGTCGTCTACGAGCTCGTGCCGATCGACCTGCGCTCGCACGAACAGGGGAGCGACGCGTTCATCCAGGTCAATCCGATGGCCAAGCTGCCCGCGCTCGACGACGGCAACGCGCCGTTCGCCGAATCGGGCGCCGTGCTGCTCTATCTCGCCGACTGCTGCCCGGGCGCCGGGCTCGGCATCGCGCCCGACGATCCGCTGCGCGGCCGGTTCCTGCAGTGGATGTTCTTCACGCCGACCTGCCTCGAACCGGCGATGGCCGAGAAATTCACGGGCGCGTCGGGCAATCCGGTCGCGTTCGGCTGGGGCAACATCACGCGTGTGCAGCGCGCGCTCGCGCAGGCGCTCGCCCATAGTCCGTGGCTCGTCGGCGAGCGCTTCACCGCGGCCGACCTGCTGCTCGCCAGCACGCTGAAGATCGCGTTCGACGCGCATCTGCTGCCGCATGAAGGCGTGCTGGGCGATTACGTCGCGCGTGCCGAGGACCGCGACGGGTTCCGCCGCGCGGCGGCGATCGAACAGCGCGAAGCGGCGCGCCTGCTGCATGCGTGACGCGCGCGGGCGTATCGCCCGCCGGCCGGCCTAGGCGGCCGGCCTCGGCACGGTGGTCGCGGCCACCGCGCCCGGCGTGCCGCCTTCGTCGGTCTCGACTTCGACCGGCACCACCTCATGAAAATGCGTGTAGTCGATGTGCGTGATGCCGTCTTCTTCGTGCATCAGGTCGACATAGCGATGCCGCCAGCGGATCTCCGCGTGCTCCCACGAATGGCGCGCCTGCATCACCTGCGCGGTGGTCTCGTCCGAACCCTCGATCGTGATCAGCAGCGACGCATCCCGCGCCGCGAGCGACTCCGGCGTTTCACCGAACAGCGGGCTCGATTCGTCGATCACGTGCATCAGGTTCCAGCCGAGCAGGAAGATCGGATGCTCGCTGCGCACCAGCGGCAGGTCGTGGATCTTGCGCAGCGTGTAGCCCTCGTGCGTGCCTTCGACGCGCATCAGCCGCAGCTTCGCCTGCGCCTCGGCGATCACGTTCTGGCGAGCGTTTGCCGCGCGCACCATCAGCGTCATCCGGCCATTCAGCGGCCGCACGATCGCGTAGCGCGCGAACAGGATCTTCGCCTGCGGACGGGAGAAACGCGCGAACACGAGCCCGGTGGCCAATGCGATGCCCGACATCCCGATGAAGATCTCGAACGTCGCGACCAGGTGCGCATAGACGGTCTGCGGATGCATGTCGCCGTAACCGACGGTCGCGAGCGTCTCGACGCTGAAGAAGAAGGCGCCGCCGAACCCGGCCGGCGACTGGTTCGCGATCGCCGCGTGGCCGAGCAGGTAAAGCATCGCGAAGCCGCCGTTGAGCAGCAGGAACAGCACCGCAAGCGACAGGAAGAAAACGGGCCAGCTCACCGTCAGCGCGCGGTGATAAAGGTCGCGCCAGCCGAGCGGCGGCATCCCGTAGGCGATCACCAGGCGCGTGCCCGACCAGATCTTGCGGCCACGGCCGCGGGAGGCTGAGGAGGACGAATCGACGTTCATCGCGCGGTGCCGAAAGCAGGAAGGCGATGAGCGTAGCACGCGCGACGGCGGCCGGGAATGCGGGCCGCTGCGCAACCCACGGCACGCCGGCGACGCGCGAACATGCGCCGCGCGCCGCCATGAAAAAAGCCGGCCGCATCAGCGGCCGGCTTCCCGTTGATCCTGCCGCGGCGCGCACGGTGCGCGCCGGCCCGTCACTTCCGGTCGACGATCACGCGATCGAACGTGCCGCCGTCGGCGAAGTGCGTCTTCTGCGCGTTCGCCCAGCTGCCGAAGACCTGCTCGACGCTGAACGTCTTCAGCGGCTTGAACTCGGCCGCATGCTTCTTCAGCACGTTCACGTCACGCGGGCGCAGATGATGCTGCGCGATGATCTCCTGCGCTTCCGGCGTGTACAGGTAGTCGAGATACGCCTGCGCGACCTTGCGCGTGCCTTTCTTGTCGACGACCTTGTCGACGACGGCGACCGGCGGCTCCGCGAGGATGCTCGCCGACGGATATACGGCGTCGAACTGCGCGCCCGATGCCCCCGTGTCCATCAGCGCGACTTCGTTCTCGAACGTCACGAGCACGTCGCCGATGCCCCGCTGCGTGAACGTGGTCGTCGCCCCGCGGCCGCCCGAGTCGAGCACCGGCACGTTGCGGAAAATCGCCTTCTCGAAGTCGAGCGCCTGCTGGTCGGTTGCGCCCTTCTGCTTCTGGAAACCCCACGCGGCGAGATACGCGTAGCGGCCGTTGCCGGACGTCTTCGGGTTCGCGATGATCACCTGGACACCCGGCTTCGCGAGATCGCTCCAGTCCTTGATCGCCTTCGGGTTGCCCTTGCGCACCAGGAACACCATCGTAGTCGAGTACGGCGAGCTGTTGTCCGGGAAACGCGCGCGCCAATCCTTCGGCAGCAACTGGCCGCGCTCGGCGAGCAGGTCGATGTCGTTCGGCTGGTTCATCGTCACGACGTCGGCCTGCAGCCCCTGCAGCACCGACAGCGCCTGCGCGCTCGACGCGCCGTGCGACTGCTTGATCGCCACCGTCTCGCCGGTCTTCTGCTTGTAGGCGGCGGCAAAGCTCGTGTTGATGTCCTTGTACAGCTCGCGCGTCACGTCGTACGACACGTTCAGGATCGACGTGTCCGCGTGCGCGGCCGTCGCCGCCACGACCAGCGCCGCCGCGGCGCCCGTGTGCAGCCAGCGGCCGATCCCCTTCATGCTTGCCATCGTGATATGCCCCGTTTCCAGTGGTGGTGAGTGTGCGTGACGGCACGCGTACGCGCTGTCATCGAAACGTAAGCGGGCATTCTAGCGGCCGGGCGCGACGCGCTTTCCAATCAGTCGTGGAAAGCAAATCTCGAATCCTGCTAAACGGTGGCGGACGCTCGCGCACGCATCGGATCCGGTGTTAAGATCGCCGCTCAGCCCACTTACGGTTCCTCCATGTCCGCTGCCCTGCGCTCGCTTTCGATCCTCGCCGCCGTCGCGGCAGGTACGCGCGCGGCCGGGCTGAAACTGAAAAAACGACTCCTCGACTGACGGGGACGTCGCGTCCCGTCAGGCGAATGCCGGACGGGATGCCCGCAGGTCGTTTCTTTCTCCTTGCACGCACGCCTCGCTCCGGCACTCCGCCGGCGGAACGGTTCCTTCCCACTCCGTTTCCACATGAGGCTTTGCATGAACACACGTTTCGAAGGTATCTGGCTGCCGATCATCACGCCGTTCCACCACGGCGAGGTCGACCACGCCGCGCTCGCGCGGCTCGCGCGCCACTATGCGGCCGCGGGCATCGCGGGCTTCGTCGCAGGGGCGACGACCGGTGAGGGCGTGCTGCTCGACGCGCGCGAACAGGACGCGGTGTTCGCGACGCTGCGCGACGCGGCGCCCGGGCTGCCGATCGTCGTCGGGCTGACCGCGAGCGCGACGCACTTCGCGGCCGCCCGCGCGCGCGAACTCGCGGCACTGCGGCCCGACGGGCTGCTCGTCACGCCGCCCGTCTACGTGCGGCCGACGCAGGACGGCATCCGCCGCCACGTCGAGGCGATCGTCGAGGCGGCCGACCTGCCGGTGCTCGTCTACAACATCCCGTACCGGACCGGCGTGAACGTCGAACTGGAGACGCTGCAGGCGCTGGCGCAGGACCCGCGCGTCGCGGGCATCAAGGAATGCGGCGGCACGCTCGACCGGATGAGCCGGCTCGTGCACGACACGCCGCTCGCGATCCTGTCCGGCGACGACAACCAGAACTTCGCGGCGATGTGCGCCGGTGCGCACGGCGCGATCGCGAGCAGCGCGCACGTGCTGCCCGAATGGCATGTGCGTATCCACGCGCTGCTGCGCGACGGGCGGCTCGCCGATGCGCGGCGCCTGTCGGTTGCGCTGCAGCCGCTCGTCGCGGCGCTGTTCGCGGAGCCGAACCCGGCGCCGGTGAAGGCCGTGCTGGCCGCGCAAGGGTGGTGCGAGGACGGGTTGCGGCTGCCGTTCGTGCCGGCGAGTGAAGGGTTGAGGGCACGGCTGGCGGCCATTTGTGCGGAACTGGACGAAATCGAGCCGGACGTCGCAGTGGCATAAACCGCGACGCCGCACGAGGCGCTGGCGCCCGACGAATTTCGCCCCGGCAGATTGCTTCAAACTGTCAGAACGAGAGACAGACCGTACTGTGCAAGATGGGCATCGGCCGTCACGAGCTGAAGCGGTTCGAGCCGGGCCTGCGCCACCAGCAAGCGATCGAATGGATCACGATGGTGATGCGGCAAATCACGGACCGCGGCCCCATGCACGGCCCGAACCGGTAGCTCGCGAATCCCGCTTGAGCCGATCGCTCGGATCAACTTGCCGACGTCGATATCGAGCTTCCCCAAGCCGGCCTTGATGGCGGCCTCCCAGATACTCGCGCTGCTGACGAAACGTTCGTCGGCGGCCGAGATCAGTCTGCGCGCCCGTGTGCTGAGCTTGGGGTCATTGGTCACGATCCACAAAAAGATGTGCGTATCGAGCAACAGCCGCATCAACGCCCTTCGAAAGCATCCAGCAGGTAATCGGGCAGCGGGGCATCGAAGTCGTCCGCGATCCAGGCCTGCCCTTGCAGGACACCGAACCGAATGGGCGGCTTGGCAGGGAGGCGTCGATCGGCTGAAGCCCCGTCACCGCGGATCGTGGCATCTGCCCTTTGAGCCGGATCGACCGCACCGGCGCCGGGTGTATTCGCGTTTTGCATGATGACCTCCGTTTCAAGTGATCACCACTGTAGTCAGGTTCCCCCGATCGATCCATTCGACCGATCGGCAGAGGGACTGGCGAACCGCAACCCGCGGCGGCAATCGAGTGTTTCATCACGCCGCCAGCGCCACCCCTGCCCCCTCCGTCGCATCCCGCACCGCCTGCTTCACGATCCGCGCGAGCCGATCGACGGTCGGCGTCGCCGACGACGTGCGCCGCAGCAGGATCAGCGGCAGGCTCGGCAGTGCCGGCAACCCGCACGTCGCCGCATCGAGCACGCGCACCGACGCGGGCAGCCCGTAGTGCGAGCGCACCGTCAGCCCGAGGCCGGCCGCCGCCGCGGCCCATAGCCCGGCGAGGCTCGGCGTCGTGAACGCGACCCGCCACGGCATGCCCGCACGGTCGAGCGCACCGGTCGCCGCGCCGAAGAACCGGCAGGGCCGGTCGAACACGACGAGCGGCAGCGGCTCGCCCGGCACACGCATCGCACGGCCGCCCGTTTCGAGCGCGCCGTCTTCCGCCCCCTCCTCCGCGGCGCCGCCCGGCATGCCGAAGCCGCCCGCTCCCGCCGCCCCGACCCACTGCATCGGCACCTGCGCGATCGCCTCGCTGTCGATCCCCGTGCGCGCCACCAGCGCCGCCGACGCCGGATCGCCCCACACCAGCGCGAGATCGAGCTGGTTCGCGTCGAGCCGGTCGAGCAAATCGGCATTGCGCGCCACCCGCGCCTCGATCCGCACCTTCGGATGCGCGCGCGCGAACCGCCCGAGTACGTCGGGCAGGATCGCCTCGCCGAAATCCTCCTGCAGCCCGACGCGCACCCAGCCGTCGAGATTCGTGCCGCGCACCGCCGCGGCCGCCTCGTCGTTAAGCTCGATCATCCGCCGCGCATAGCGCAGCATCGCGTCGCCGGCGTCGGTCAGCGCCAGCCCGCGCCCGGCTTTCACGAACAGCGGCGTGCCGGCCTGCTCCTCGAGCTTGCGGATCTGCGCGCTCACCGCCGACGACGAGCGCGCGACGCGGTCGGCCGCCTTCGCGAAACTGCCGAGATCCACCCCCGCGACGAGGCTGCGCAGCGCCGCCACGTCGAAGTTGGGCCGTGCCAGCGCGGCATCGGCCAGCGCGAGCGACTCGTCGCCGTCGCGCGGAATGTCTTGTCCGGGCATATCAATCATCCTGTTTCATCGAACGATTCATCAAGAACTTTCCGATTTTCAGGATGAATGTAGGTCGCCAGACTGTCGATGTCAATTTCCAACCGGGCCTGCCGTCATGGATACCTCGTACCTCGCCTCTCCCTCCTCGTCCGCCCGCGATGCACGCGGCCCGGCCCATCGCTGGCGCGTGCTGGCCGCCGGCGTCGCCGCGAACATGAGCTTTTCGGCCGCGGCGGCGGGTATTCCGACCACGGCCGTGTGGATGCGCACGGCCTATCACCTCGACAACGCCGCACTCGGCCTCGTGCTCGGCGCGCTCGGCTTCGGCGTCGCGCTGTCCGAGCTGCCGTGGGGGATGGCCGCCGATCGCTTCGGCGATCGCCGCGTGCTGCTCGCCGGGCTCGTCGCGACGGCCGCGATGTTCGCGCTGATGGTGTGCACGATCGTCCCGACCGCGCACGGGGTGCCGCCGCTGCTGCGCGTCGTCGCGGCGATGTGCTGCGTCGGCCTGCTCGGCGGCAGCGTGAACGGGTCGAGCGGGCGCGCGGTGATGCGCTGGTTCGGCGAGCGCGAACGCGGGCTCGCGATGAGCATCCGCCAGACGGCCGTGCCGCTCGGCGGCGGGATCGGTGCAGCGCTGCTGCCGTCGCTCGCGTCGCACCTGGGCTTTGCCGCGGTATTCGGCACGCTGATGCTGCTGTGCGCGGGATCCGCGGCGCTGACCTGGCGCTGGCTGCACGAGCCGCCCGCCGCACCGGTCACCGTGGACGCCGCTGCGACACGCGCGGCGGAACAGCCGCATCAGGCAGCCCCGCGCACCCGCGGCCCGCTGACGAGCGGCCCCGTGTGGCGCATCGTGCTCGGCATCGGCGCGCTGTGCGCACCGCAGTTCGCGGTGCTCACGTTCGCGACGGTGTTCCTGCACGACTTCGGCCGGCTCGGCCTCGCCGGCATCAGCGCGGCGATGGTCGTGCTGCAGCTCGGCGCGATGGTGACGCGCGTCTGGAGCGGCCGCCATACCGACCGGCACGGCAACCGGCGCGCGTACCTGCGCCGTTCGGTGCTCGTCGCGGCCGGGTCGTTCGCGCTGCTTGCGGCCGCGACGGCCGGCAGTCCGCAAGTCCCCGTCGCCGCGATCGTCGTGATTCTCGTGTTCGCCGGCATCTGCGTGTCGGCGTGGCACGGCGTCGCGTACACTGAGCTCGCGACGCTGGCGGGCGCGAACCACGCGGGCACCGCGCTCGGGATGGCGAACACGATCTGCTACCTCGGGCTGTTCGCGACGCCGCTCGCGATTCCGCCGCTGCTCGCCGTCAGTTCGTGGAGCGTCGTGTGGCTCACGGCCGCGCTGGTCGCGGCCGCGACCTATCCGCTGTTCGCCGCGCGATAGCGGCCGTGCGATGCCCGCGGGCATCGCGGCACCGGCCGCGACACCGACACTTGCATCAGGCCGCTTCGCGCGCCAACGCGCGTCGCGCGGCCGGCCGTTCGGCCTCGCGCTGCGCATGGGCGGTCCACGCGGGATGCCGCGTCATGTCGAGCCCGATCGCGACACCCCAGCGATACAGCACGAACAGGAACGGATCGACGATCGAATGTGCGCCTGGCTCGGCCCATGGGCGGCCGTCGGCGAGCGCGGCTTCGATCGTTGCGTTCGCGGCTTCGATCGTGTCTCGACCGTGCGCACTGACCTCGCCGTGCAGGGCCGGATCGCCGATGAAGCGGCCCGGCCGCCACAGCGCGCCGTAGCCGACGCCATGCACCCAGCCGACCAGCCAGGCGAGCCATTCGTGACACCGTGCCTCGCGCAACGGATCGCCGAGCGGCAGCAATTGCGCGTCCGGATAACGGCGCGCGAGATACGTGAGGATCGCCGGCGTTTCGGTCAGCACGCGCGGCTCGCCCGGAATCGCGAGCACCGGCACGCGCGCCTTCGCGTTGATCGCGAGATAGCGCGCTTCGAGGTTCTGCTGCTTCTGCACGGAGACGATCTCGACGTCGAACGGCGCACCGGTTTCCTCCAGTGCGATGTGGGCGGCAAGCGAACAGGCGCCCGGCGAAAGATAGAGACGATATGCGTTCATGGTGGTGTGGCCCGACGGCGCTGTGGAAGACGGAACCGAGTGTAGGAACGCGTGCACGTGCGCCGCAAACGATGAATTGTCGTGCTCGGACATTAGTGTTACTAATACCCGCATGCGACGCATCCACCTTCCTCCGCTGCAGACGCTGCGCGCGTTCGAGACCGCCGTGCGGCTGCAGAGCTTCACGCGCGCGGCCGACGAACTTGCGCTCACGCAAGGCGCCGTCAGCCAGCACATCCGCGCGCTCGAGGCGCAGCTCGGCTACCCGCTCTTCACGCGCGAACGCAACGGCGCGACGCCGACGCACGCCGCGCACGCGCTCGCACTGCAGGTGCGCCAGGGCCTCAGCGTGCTGGAACGCGCATTCGAGCCGGCACTCGCCACGCGCAGCCGCCCGCGCACCGGCGACGTCACGCTGAACGTCAGCGTGCTGCCGAGCGTCGCCGAGCGCTGGCTCGCCCCGCGCCTGCCGCGCTTCTCGGCCGCGCATCCGCACATCGCGATCGCGCTGCACCCGGACGTGGCGCTCGCGCCGCTGCGCAAGCGCGACCGCATCGACGTCGCGCTGCGCTATGGGCCCGGCACGTGGCCTGGCGTCGTCGCCGAGAAGCTGATGAACGAGACGATCTTTCCGGTCGCGAGCCCCGCGTACCGCAATCGCGACGGCGTCGCGCCGCGCGCGCCGGCCGATCTCGTGCGCGCGACGCTGCTGCGCCATCCCGCCCAGCCGTGGGAACCGTGGCTCCAGGCCGCGCGGCTCGACCTCACCGAATCCGCGCGCGCGCCGCGCTTCACCGATGCGAATGCGCTGATCGACGCGACGCTGAAAGGACGCGGCGTCGCACTCGCGCGCCGCTCGCTGATCGAGCCCGAACTCGCGGACGGCACGCTCGTGCGCGTGTCGACGGTGCGCGTGACCGACGTGTATGCGCACTACGTCGTGTGGCGCCCCGGCCATCCTCACGAAGCGGCGATCCGCACCTGGCTCGACTGGCTGCGCAGCGAGGTGCGGCGACGCACGCCGCGGCGCTGACGCAACGCGATCGGCTGCACTCGTTCATCATGAACGGTCACGCTGCCGTGAACGTCTTCGCGCATCGCGTCGCGTGCCCGCGTAAAAGTGCCCGGCCCGCATCGTCCACCGGGAAATGTTGCACGGGCATCATTCCGTTCGGGCGACGGGTCAGGATCTCGAAAGCATTCCGCGATCACGCGCCAGTCGCGAACGATTCACCGAAACGTCGCACCATATCGGCATACTCGAAAACGTTTCCCGATCAGCCTGCCAGGAGAGAAGTCATGCGTCGCGTTTCCGTCGTCGTCGTTCTTTGTGCCGCCGCTTTCGTCGCCGCCTGCAGCGACGACGCGCCGCACGACGCACACGCGACCGACGCGTCGCAGCAGGCCGGCGCATCGGCCGGCTCCGCCAGCGCATTCAACAACGATGCAGCCGCGAACGCCGCCGCGTCCGATGCCGCGCCGCTCGCGCCGCCTGTCGTGCACTACCCGCCCGATGACGACGACGACGCGAAGCCCACGGCGAACGCGGCCGCGTCGAGTGCCGCCGCGTCGTCGCCCGGCTGATCCCTTCGCTTCCGTCCCCCGATCGCAGTAGATCCGAGGTGGACAACAACGGAAACCTGTACCTGACGCTGCGCAACCCCGGCGGGGCTCGCGTCACGCTGCCGCTGACCGACAACACGTACGGCGCGCCGTCGCGGCAGGTGACGCTGCATGGCGGCGACGAGCGTGTCGAGCAGTGGACGCTCGCGTCGAGGCACCAATGGTATGACGTGACGGTGAGCGACGGCGCTGCCGGCACCTTCTCGCGCCGTTTCGCGGGCTACGTCGAGAACGGCCGGCCGAGCTATCCGGATCCGGCGCCGGTACAGCTGGTCTCCGCGGCGTAGGCACGACGGCGCAACGCGGCGCGGCCCAGACGAGCCGCACGCGCCGCCCGCCCGGCTCGTCAGATCGCGTGCGCGAGCGCGCGGTCGACGAGCGTGGCTTCGAAGCCGTCGTCCGCGTCGCGAAAGCGCAGCGGTGCCGCGCAGTGGACGAGCGTGTCGATGAAGTACTTCGCGCGCGGCCACGGCCCGAAGCCGGCTGCCGTGTTGATGTGCCCGGCGTCGCCGAGGTTCACGAACGCGCTGCCCAGGTGCTGCGCGAGCGTGCGCGCATCGGCGAGCGGCATCCACGGATCGGTCTCGCTGCCGATCACGATCGACGGCACGGCGAGCCGACGCGCGTCGAACGGCCCGGCAAACGTGAATTTCTTCGGACTGGCGGGCGCGACCAGCAGCACCCCCGCGACATGGCCCGTCTGCGGCCATTGCGCCAGCGCATGCGCAGCCGCGAGGCAGCCGAAGCTGTGCGCGGCCAGCACGAACGGGCCGCGTTCGCGGTCGAGCAACGTGCGCACCGATTGCGCCCAGCGCGCGAGATCGGGCGCGTCCCAGTCGTGCTGCTCGACGCGCAGCGAGCGCGGGAACTGCCGTTCGAGCCAGGTCTGCCAGTGAGCGCCTTCGCTGCCGTGCAGGCCCGGAACGGTGACGAGCCGCGGCGGCCACGCCGATTTGCTGCATGCGCGCATGATTGCCCTCGCTTGCTTGAAGACGGGATTCGATTGTGGCGCGGCGCCCGCGGCCACCGAACCAATATTTTGTGCTTTGCTTTTGCGTGGGCCGGCCATCCGGGGGCCGGCCATCCGGGCGACGGCCATCCGGGACGGCAACCGGGAGCGATCGCCCACGCCGGTCGCCCACGCTGGTCACCCGCCCCGCAGTACCGGCGCGCGATGCGCCGCGAAACCGTAGAATGTGGGCTTCCCGTCAGCTTCACACGGAACCGGGGCCGGGCGCCGACGCGCCGGGCGCCCGGTCGTCAGGAGACGCCCGATGTCCGCTACGCCCGCCGGCGCACTGCGCCCGGCTCCTCTCGCCGTTCACGTGACGCGCCTCGCCGGCGCGCGCATCGTCATCCAATGAAGATCCTGTTCCATTCCCCGCACCAGGAAGCAGGCGCGTGGCGCGACGAGTTCGCGCATGCGCTGCCGGAAGCCCAACTGCGCGCGTGGCAGCCCGGCGACACGGCCGCCGCCGACTACGCGCTCGTCTGGCGCGCGCCGCGCGAATTCTTCACGCCGCGCGACGGCCTGCGCGCGATCTTCAATCTCGGCGCCGGCGTCGACGCGCTGCTCGCGCTCGAGCACGCGCATCCGGGCACGCTGCCGCGGCACGTACCGCTCGTGCGCCTGGAAGATTCCGGCATGGCGCAGCAGATGGTCGAATACGTGACGCACGCGGTGCTGCGCTACCTGCGCCGCTTCGACGAATACGACGCGCTGCAGCGCGAGCGTCGCTGGCGGCCGCTCGAGCCGCACGCGCGCGCCAGCTTCACCGTCGCCGTGCTCGGCCTCGGTGTGCTCGGCGCGCAGGTCGCGCAAGCGCTCGCCGCGCTCGGCCTGCCCGTGCGCGGCTACAGCCGCAGCGCGAAGCAGCTCGACGGCGTCACGACCTTCGCGGGCGACGGCGCGTTCGACGCGTGCATCGACGGCGCGAAGGTGCTCGTCAACCTGCTGCCGAGCACGCCCGACACCGACGGCATCCTGTCGGCGCGCACGTTCGCGCGGCTCGCGCCCGGCGCGTATGTCGTCAACGTCGCGCGCGGCGCGCATCTCGTCGAAGCCGACCTGCTCGACGCGCTGTCGAGCGGCCGGATCGCCGCCGCAACGCTCGACGTGTTCGATCGCGAGCCGCTGCCGGAAGACCATCCGTTCTGGCACGCGCCGCGCATCACGATCACGCCGCACAGCTCGGCCGAAACGCTGCGCGACGAAGCCATCGCACAGATCGCCGGCAAGATCCGCGCGCTCGAGCGCGGCGAGCGCATCGGCGGCATCGTCGACTACGCACGCGGCTACTGAACCTACAAGCAAACCAGGAGACAACCATGACGTTCCCCACCGCCGTCAAGATCGTCGAAGTCGGCCCGCGCGACGGGCTGCAGAACGAGAAGACCTTTGTGCCGACCGACGTGAAGATCGCGCTCGTCGACCGGCTGTCGCACGCCGGCTTCCGCAATATCGAGGCCGCGTCGTTCGTGTCGCCGAAATGGGTGCCGCAGATGGCCGACGGCGCCGACGTGATGGCCGGCATCGAGCGCCGCGCGGGCACCGTGTACTCGGTGCTCACGCCGAACCTGAAGGGCTTCGAGAACGCAGTCGCCGCGCGCGCCGACGAAGTCGTGATCTTCGGCGCGGCGAGCGAGGCGTTCTCGCAGCGGAACATCAACTGCAGCATCGCCGAGAGCATCGCGCGCTTCGAGCCCGTCGCGAAGGCCGCGAAGGATGCGGGCCTGCGGCTGCGCGGCAGCGTGTCGTGCACGCTCGGCTGCCCGTACCAGGGCGAGGTGCCGGTCGCATCGGTCGTCGATGTCGTCGAGCGCTTCGCCGCGCTCGGCTGCGACGAGATCGACATCGCCGACACGATCGGCGTCGGCACGCCGAAGCGCACGCGCGAAGTGCTGTCGGCCGTCACGCGCGTGTTTCCGCGCGAACGCCTGTCGGGCCACTTCCACGACACCTACGGCCAGGCGCTCGCGAACATCTACGCGGCGCTGTTCGAAGGGATCGAGATCTTCCACGCGTCGGTCGCGGGCCTCGGCGGCTGCCCGTACGCGAAGGGCGCGACCGGCAACGTCGCGACCGAGGACGTGCTGTACCTGATGCAGGGGCTCGGCATCGAAACCGGCATCGATCTCGCGCAGGTCGTTGCCGCCGGCGACTTCATCTCGAACGCGATCGGCCGCGCGAACGTGTCGCGCGCCGGTCGCGCACTGCTCGCCAAGGCGCAGAGCGCGGCCGACGCCGCGAACTGCGTGTGACCCCGACTTTCCACGGATTCCTCGACATGACGACACCCGCTTCACTCGACGCCCTCCCCGATTCCGCGCGCCGCGTCGCGCTGCTGCTGCGCGAGCGCGGCCACGAGAAGGGCATCGTGATGCTCGCCGAAACCGGCAAGACTTCCGCCGAGGCCGCGGCCGGGCTCGGCTGCTCGGTCGCGCAGATCGCGAAGTCGATCCTGTTTCGCCGGCAGTCGGACGGTGCGCCGGTGCTCGTGGTCGCGAGCGGCGTCAATCGCGTCGACGAGAAGAAGGTCGCCGCGCAGGTCGGTGCAGTGGGCCGCGCGGATGCGAAGTTCGTGCGCGACAACACCGGCTACGCGATCGGCGGCGTCTGCCCGATCGGCCATCTCGTCGAACCCGTCACGCTGATCGACGCCGACCTGCTCGCGCTCGACAGCCTGTGGGCGGCCGCCGGCCATCCGCACGCGGTGTTCAACCTGTCGCCGAACGAACTCGTGTCGCTGACGGGTGCGCCGGTCGCGGACGTCGCGTTGCGGGAGCCCGCATGAGCGACGTGCCCGTGCAAGTCGGCACGGTCGCGTCGCCGTGCACCGACGTCTGCCGGATCGATCCGCGCACCGACTGGTGCGCGGGTTGCCTGCGCACGCGTGACGAGATCAAGGGGTGGCGTGCGTCGGACGACGACGCGAGGCGCGCGTTGCTCGCGCGGCTCGATGCGCGGCGGCGGCTGATTGCGGGAAGCGGCGCGTGAAGATCTTTGGGCGCGTTTGAGGAGAAGTCGATGACCCGCGTTCACGAAAGGATCACCCGGCACCTCGCCGTTCTCGAAGGGCTCGACATAGGCGGCATCAATCGTGCAGCCGACATGCTGATGATCCAGTTCGGCCCGATGCAGCAAACCACTACGCGAAAGGGTACGGTGAAATGGGTGGGCGCCTGGGCGCTGCACGTTCAATGCGATTGGCAAATCCGGCGAGAAAGCGACATCGTCGCGACCCAGGACGATCTTTCCGGGTCCGACGACACGGCACGCCACACCGTGGAGCGCCTCGATGCGTTATTGATCAAGCAAGGCCCAATGACCGTTGCACGCGCACTGGGCAGTGAATCGGGACAAGCATCGATTACGTTGTCCGGCGGACTGAGCCTCGTCGTCACGCCGACGGGCGCGGCACACGAAGAGGACTGGCGGCTCTTTGCACCGAGCGTCGACGGTCCGCACTTTGTGATCGAGGGTGGCCGGATCGATCCCGATTCGCCCGCGTAAAACGGGCGGGTATCAAACGGGCCGCTCAAGGCCGTTGCCGGAGCCACGCATAAAAAAAAGCCGTTCAGCCTGACGGGCGAACGGCATCGAGATCGGAATCCTGTGAACGTGATCAACGTCACAGCCCGCATCATACGAGCGACGCGGCCGCATCGCATCGGGTGTTTCCCTACAACTTCTTACAGCGTCTTTCGTGCGCGCACGCACGCCGCTTTCGCTCGCCATCTGCGCGCCGTCCGCTCGCAATACGCGTTCCTGAAATTCGCATTCGACACGCCGCGGCGCTGCGCCGCGGCGGCGCCGAATCGTACGACCGTTTCAGTTGCCGACTGCCGCGCGACGCGCGGGCACGATGCGCCAGCCGAGATTCACGCCGGCCGCCGCGAGCAGGATCAGCAGCGCGCCGAACACCTGCGTCCACGCGAGCGTCTGCCCGAACGCAACGTGATCGACGACGATCGCGACGACCGGATAGACGAACGACAGCGCACCCGTCATCGCGGTCGGCAGCTTCTGGATCGCGCCGTACAGCAGCACATACATCAGGCCCGTGTTCACGACGCCGAGCACGACGAGGTCGAACCACTGCCCGGCGGTCGCCGGCAGCGTGCCGAAGTGCGCGAACGGCGCGAGCAGCAAGACGCCGAGGCCGGCCTGCAGCAGCGCGAGCAAATGCGGCGGCGTGCCCTTCAGGTGCTTCGTGACGATCGACGAGATCGCATACAGAAAGGCCGCGCCGAGCGACAGCGCGACGCCTTCCAGATATTCGCCCGGCACCGCGAGCACGGCCGGCTCGACGCGCACCACGGCGACGAGCCCGACGAATGCGAGCGCGAGCCACGCCACCGTCGACGCGGTGATCCGCTCGCGGAACACGATCGCGCCGAGCGCGACCAGCATGAACGGCTGCGTGTTGTAGACGGCGGTCGCCATCGAGATCGATGCACGCGAATAGGCGGCGAACAGCAGCAGCCAGTTCGCGACGATCGCGACGCTGCCGAGCGTCGCAAGCGCGAGCATCCGCGGCGAGAACAGCGCGCGACGCAGGAAGCCGAACGCCGCGCAGACGATCGCAAGCGTCGCGGCACCGAACAGGCAACGGAAGAACACGACGTTCGTCAGCGGCTGCTGCGACGACATCACGAGCCAGCCGATCGTGCCGGACATCATCATCGCGACGACCATCTCGGCGGCGCCGCGGCGAATTTCATTCGAAGCCATCGTGAACTCCGTTCAGAAGAGTGGATGACTTCGATTCTAGAAACTTGCTTTCACGACAACCACGGCTAAACTGAAGTGAATCAACCGATTCACCTTCGAAAGCAAAGCGATCATGCCGAAACGCCTTTCCCCGCCCGCCGTCGCGTCGCTCGACGCGATCGACCGCGCGATCCTCGCGGCGCTGGCCGACGACGCGCGCATCGCCACCAGCGAACTCGCCCGGCAGATCGGGCTGTCGGCGCCCGCGACCGCCGACCGCGTGCGGCGGCTCGAAGCGCAAGGCGTGATTGCCGCGTTCACGGTCGAGCTCGACCCGCGCGCGCTGGGCTACACGCTGCAGGCGATCGTCCGCGTGAAGCCGCTGCCCGGCCAATTGCATCTCGTCGAAGAGATGCTGCGGCGGATTCCCGAATTCGTCGAATGCGACAAGGTCACCGGCGACGACTGCTTCATCTGCCGGCTCTACCTGCGCACGATCGAGCACCTCGACGGCATCCTGTCGAAAGTGACGGAGCGGGCCGAGACGAGCACCGCGATCGTGAAATCGACACCGGTGCCACGCCGGCTGCCGCCGCTCGTCGAGGACGACGGCGCGCACCGCTGAGCAGCGGGCGGCGCGCGCCGCCCGCACGCGCGCTTATGCCGCCGGGTCGCGCGCCTCGAAAAACGCGAGCAGCTCGTCGATCAGCGCGACGGGCGCCTCTTCCGGAATGTAGTGCCCGCAGTCGAGCGCGCGGCCGCTGACGTCGCGCGCGACACGACGCCATTCGTCGAGCGGATCGAAGCAGCGGCCGACGATCCCGTTCTCGCCCCACAGCACACGCAGCGGACACGCGACCTTGTTGCCGCGCTCCAGATCCGCACGGTCGTGCTCGAGATCGATCGTCGCGGACGCGCGGTAGTCCTCGCACATCGCGTGCACGGCGCCTGGCTGCGCGAGCGCGGCCCGGTATGCGGCGAGCGCCTCGGGCGCGAATGGCGCGAGCCCGGCGGACCGGTTGCCCATCACGCGCTCGATGTACGCATCGGTATGCGCGCCGACCAGCGTCTCGGGCAGCGGCGCCGGCTGGATCAGGAAGAACCAGTGGAAATACGCGGTCGCGAACGCACGATCGGTTTTCTCGTACATCGCGAGCGTCGGTGCGATGTCGAGCAGCATCATCCGCTCGACGGCGTCCGGATGATCGAGCGCGAGCCGGTGCGCGACCCGCGCGCCGCGATCGTGCGCACACAGGTGGAAGTGGTCGAAGCCGAAATGCCGCATCACGGCGACCTGGTCGGCCGCCATCGCACGTTTCGAATACGGCGCGTGCTGCGCGTCGCTCGGCGGCTTGCCCGATGCGCCGTAACCGCGCAGGTCGGTGGCGATCACCGTGAAATGATTCGCGAGCGTCGCGGCAACGCGATGCCAGATCATGTGGGTTTGCGGATGTCCGTGCAGCAACAGAAGCGGCGGACCCGCGCCTCCTTTGACACCGAAGATGTCGGTGTCCTGCACCGTCACGCGAAACGGTGCAAACGCCTCAAACGACATGGTTTGTTTCTCGTTGGTTTGTTATGGCGGCTATTTTAGGAGCGCTTGTGCGTCTACACAGCGCGGTAACCCCCAGAATCTGTAGAAAGAGAACACTCACTCGATTGCCGCCACACCGTGCGGTTTGTTAAGCTCGCGTAGAATCGCACGATCGTTCGTATTAATAAGGACGACCTCGTTTCGCAGCTACACTCGAATTACGGTTCGACCGCAAAGCATGGCGTCGGCGCGACCGCGCAGCCGCCCCTGGAGACTGGAGACATCACATGGCATTGCCCACCGTCCTGCAGAACCTGACGTTGCCCGTCATCGCGTCGCCGATGTTCATCGTCAGCTACCCCGAACTCGTGCTCGCGCAATGCAAGGCGGGCATCGTCGGTTCGTTCCCCGCGCTCAACGCCCGCCCGGCCGAACTGCTCGACGAGTGGCTGACGCAGATCCAGTCCGAGCTCGCCGACCACCAGGCAAAAAATCCCGACGCGGTGATCGGCCCGATCGCGGTCAACCAGATCGTCCATCAGTCGAATGCGCGGCTCGAGCACGACGTGCGCGTGTGCGTCGAGCACAAGGTGCCGATCTTCATCACGAGCCTGCGCGCACCGGCGCGCGAGATCGTCGACGCGGTGCACAGCTACGGCGGCATCGTGCTGCACGACGTGATCAACCTGCGTCACGCGCAGAAGGCGCTCGAAGCCGGCGTCGACGGGCTGATCCTCGTCGCGGCCGGCGCAGGCGGCCACGCGGGCACGACGTCGCCGTTCGCGCTGGTCGGCGAAGTCCGCAAGATCTTCGACGGCCCGATCGTGCTGTCCGGCTCGATCGCGAACGGCGGTTCGATCCTGGCCGCGCAGGCGATGGGCGCCGATTTCGCGTACATGGGCACGCGCTTCATCGCGACCCAGGAAGCGCACGCGATCGACGACTACAAGCACGCGATCGTGAACGCGAAATCGTCGGACATCATCTACACGAACCTGTTCACGGGCGTGCACGGCAACTACATCCGCGAGAGCATCGAGAAGGCCGGCCTCGATCCGGACGCACTGCCGGAATCCGACAAGACCAAGATGAATTTCGGCAGCGACAAGACGAAGGCGTGGAAGGACATCTGGGGCGCCGGCCAGGGCGTCGGCCTGATGGACGACCTGCCGAGCGTGGGCGCGCTCGTCGAGCGCCTGAAGCGCGAGTACGACGACGCGAAGGCGCGGCTCGGCATCCCGCGCTGACGGATGCGGCGGCCTTGACGGCCGCCACCGGCGCACATACCGTCAGACAAAACAAAAAGCGCGAACCGCAGCGGTTCGCGCTTTTTCATTGCCCCGCCGCAGCGGGAAAGACGCTTCAGACCGCGCGCTTCATCCGCGTCATCGGCAGCACGCGCAGGTGCGATTCGATCGACGGGCACAGCGACTGCCCTTCGAAACGCGCCGCCAGGAAGTCGACGAACGAACGCACCTTCGCGGACACGTGACGCCGGCTCGCGTAGACCGCATAGATCGGCGCCTCGTGCGGCGGCACCGCATCGAGCAGCACCGGCACGAGCCGACCGGACTCGATGTCGTCGCCGACCACCTCGGTGCCGAGCAGCGCGATGCCCGCGCCCGCGAGCACGGCCGCTCGCAGCCCTTCGAGGTGATTCACGATCAGGTTGCCGTTGAGATTCACGCGCGACGCGGCGGCCGCGTCGATCACCAGCGAATCGAGCATCGTCGAATTCGAGTCGCGCCGCAGGTAGTTGTGGTGCGCGAGATCGGCGATCGTCGTGGGCGTGCCGTGTTTCTCGAGATACTCGGGCGACGCGACCAGCAGGATGTGCGCGGTCGCGATCTGCCGCGCGACCAGCGACGACGATTTCAATCCGTTCGGCGCCGCGCGCACCGCGACGTCGTAGCCTTCCTCGATCAGGTCGACCACGCGATCGGACAGCGTCATGTCGACGGTCACGTCCGGGAACCGGCCCGCATAATCGGTGACGGCCTGCATCACGTGCCGCAGCCCGAACGCGGACAGCGACGTCACGCGCAGCCTGCCTTGCGGCACCACGCTTGCGGCGCCGACGGCCTGCCCGGCTTCGTCGAGTTCCGACAGCGCCTGCACGAGGCGCTCATAGTATTCGCGTCCAGCCTCGGTAGGGGCGACGCGTCGTGTCGTGCGATGCAGCAGCCGCGCACCGAGCTGTTGCTCGAGATGCATCACGTGCTTGCTCGCCATCGCAGCCGACATCTGCATGCGCTCGGCCGCGCCGACGAAGCTGCCCACTTCGACGACGTAGCGAAACACATTCATGCTGACGAGGGTATCCATCGAACTAGCTCGTAATGACGGGGGAATGGTCCAATTACGAGATAGGGTAACAAAGGCGAGGAAACAGAAAGGTCAACAAAGGCAAAACGGCGCCGCGGGTGGCGGCGCCGTTTTGGCGGAAAAACATGTAGCTCGGACGCGATTTTCGCGCGCGACCGGCGCACCGGCCGCGTGCGCGCGTCAGAACTTCGCGCGGATGCCGGCGCCGAACGTGTTGCCGGACGACAGGCCGCTGATGTGGTCGTTCATGTACGCAGCGTAGACGTCCGTGCGCTTGGACAGCGGATAGTCGTAGCCGACGGCCCAGGTCTGGCGCGTCTGGTCGAGGCCGCCCGCGTCGCGCGAGTATGCGTACGACGCCATCGCGTTGCCCACGCCGAGCGGCACCGATACGCCGCCTTGCGCGGTATTCACGTGCCAGCTGCCCGCGACCTGGTCATTCTTCGTATACATGTACTGGCCGAACAGCTTCACGTACTTCAGGTCGTAGGTTGCGCCGACTTGCGCGATGCCCTGGCTCTTCATGCCGGCCACCAGCGCGCTCAGGTCACGCGGGCCGTTGTTGAAGTTCACGTACTGGTAGACCGCGGTCGCCGCAAACGGGCCGTTCGCATAGTTGAACTGCGCGCTCCACTTCTTCGAGCCGTTGTCGCCGGCCTGGTTGCCGAGCGCGTACATCGCTCCGAAATTCAGGCCACCGAACGACGGCGACGTATACGACAGCGCGTTGTTCCAGCCCGAATCGCCGACGGCGCCCTGGTCGCTCGGATAGGTCGGGAACGTGCCGAGGCCGAGGAACACGTGGTACACCATCGGCGAGAAGGTGTACGAGTCGTAGAACGGGTTGAACAGGATCGTCGACAGGAACAGGTGCGTCGTCAGGCGACCGGCCGTCACCGTGCCGTACGGCGAATCGATGCCGACGTACGCGTTGCGTGCGAAGAACGTGTCGCCCTGGAAGCGGCCGAACTGGCCGTTCTGCGCGCGGAAGAAGCTTTCCAGCGTGAAGATCGCCTTGTAGCCGTTGCCGAGATCCTCGGCGCCGTGCATGCCCCAGTACGACGTCGACATCCCGCCGCCGCTCACGTTCCACGCGCGGTTGCCGCCCGGGAACTTGGTTGCGCCGACCCATTCGTCGACCTGACCATAGAGCGACACGCTCGACTGTGCATGGACGGGAGCGGTTGCCGCCACGCAGGCGGCCGCGGCGATCAGCTTGACGGACGTGCGCGATGCACGGCGAGCGAATGCTTTCATTAGATCTCCAGATCTTGTCGAATTGTCGAGAAGTGGCGCGAGCGTTGTTTTTTGGAGCCGAGTGCTTGCGTCGTATGGGGCGCAGCCATCTTTACGGATCATTCGTCCGGTCAAAATTGCGCACACTTATTGCTGGTATAGCGGCAGCATTAACTTCGCGGAACGGATACATGGCCGGAAACCCGTCGGCGGCCCGGCCTGAACGCGGTCGCACGGCGGGCCGGCGGCGTGGCACACGCGAGCCGGGCGCGAAAGATAGCGCAATGCGGCGGGAAAATCAGCGGAAATCTGTGCGCGACTGTGGCGAATTCGCATCAGCCGGCGGAGGGGTGAGCGCGCGGGCGCTCAGTTTCGGTAGAACGGGGAGAAAAACGGCGAGTGCGCAGGCTCTTCCTGCGAGCGGGGCGGCGGCATCGGACGGCCGCCGCGCTCCTCGTTGTAGCGTGCGACGTCGGCGCGGATCGAACCGGCGCGCAGCGGCACGTTGCCGCCGCCCGGCGGGCGCGGCATCTGACGCGCGTCGGCGCTGATCGGGCGATACGGGCTCTGCGCGGCGTAATGGCCATACGACGGCGTCGGCCGCAGCCCCCAGCGGGAGCCGTAGCCGCTCACGCCGCCGGCGCGTGCGCCAGGGGGAGGCGCGACGCGGCGCCAGACGGGCGCACCGCCAGCCGGCTGACCGTACGCGCGCATGTCGCCGCCACCGAAGCCGTGGCCGCCGAACGCATGACCGCCGTGGGGCGGTTGCGCGAGCGCGAGCGGCATCAGCAGCGCGCCGAGCACGCCTGCCACCCATCGTCCGATCTTCCGTTTCACCCGTTCCGTCATCGTTCAGAGCCTGTCCATGCCCGCCGCCGGCCGCTTTTGGCCGACGCTAGGCTTTCAGCAGTAATTTATGAGCGGGCCGAAAGCGTGTCGAGCCAAAAAGTGTTATGTCGCCGGCATCGGTGTAACACCATGTTACTGCTAGGTTTTTTCACTTCCGCCCGCGGCCGGGACAGAACATTCTTCTGCCGTTTTGCGCATGGCCGAGCCAATGCCGTGGGCGCTCTTGCATGAGATTGATTCATCAATCGATTAACACAATGAATTTGTGTAGTGAATCGTCAACCGGGACAATGGCGCCATCCGCGCGCGCGATGCGCGCCTCCGTCGTTTCCGAATCGAGTTCCTGATGGCCCGTCCCCGTTTTCTTCCCGACAATTTCACGCTCGCGCTCGTCGGCACCGTCGTGCTCGCGAGCCTCCTGCCGTGCCGCGGCCCGGCCGCCCATGCGTTCAACTGGGCGACCAACATCGCCGTCGGCCTGCTGTTCTTCCTGCACGGCGCGAAGCTGTCGCGCGAAGCCGTCGTCGCGGGGGCGACCCACTGGCGGCTGCACGCGGTCGTGCTGCTCAGCACGTTCGCGCTGTTCCCGCTGCTCGGCCTCGCGCTGAAACCCGTGCTGCAGCCGCTCGTCACGCCGACGCTGTATGCGGGCGTGCTGTTCCTGTGCACGCTGCCGTCGACGGTCCAGTCGTCGATCGCGTTCACGTCGATCGCGAAGGGCAATGTGCCGGCCGCCGTGTGCGCGGCATCCGCGTCGAGCCTGCTCGGCATCTTCGTCACGCCGGCGCTCGTCGGGCTGATGATCACGTCGCAGTCGGCGGCCGCCGCGTCGCCGTGGAGCACCGTCGGCAGCATCGTGATGCAGCTGCTCGTGCCGTTCATCGCCGGCCAGCTGCTGCGGCCCGTGATCGGCGGCTGGATCGACCGCAACCGCGGCGTGCTGCGCTTCGTCGACCAGGGCTCGATCCTGCTCGTCGTCTACGTCGCCTTCAGCGAGGCCGTCAACGAAGGCCTGTGGCACCAGATCCCGCCGCGCGCGCTCGGCGGCCTGCTCGTCGTCAACCTCGTGCTGCTTGCGATCGCGCTGTTGCTGACTGCGTTCGTCAGCAAGCGGCTCGGCTTCAACCGCGCCGACCAGATCACGATCATCTTCTGTGGATCGAAGAAGAGCCTCGCGGCCGGTGTGCCGATGGCGAAGGTGATCTTCTCGGCGAACGCGGTCGGCGCGATCGTGCTGCCGCTGATGCTGTTCCACCAGATCCAGCTGATGGCGTGCGCGGCGCTCGCGCAGCGCTGGGGGGCGCGCGACATGAGCGGCGAGCACGACGAGGGCGACGCGACATCGGCGCCCGGCGCGCTGAGCGCAGGCAAGCGCTGACGATCAGGGCGGAAGGGCGGGACGGCCGTGGGGGGGCGCCTGCCCGCCCTTTCCGCCTTTCCGCCTTTCCGCCTTTCCGCCTTTCCGCCTTTCCGCCTTTCCGCCTTTCCGCCTTTCCGCCTTCCCGCCTTCCCGCCTTCCCGCCTTCCCGCCTTCCCGCCTTCCCGCCTTCCCGCCTTCCCGCCTTCCCGCCTTCCCGCCTTCCGCCTTCCGCCTTCCGCCTTCCGCCTTCCGCCTTCCGCCTTCCGCCTTCCGCCTTCCGCCTTCCGCCTTCCGCCTTCCGCCTTCCGCCTTCCGCCTTCCGCCTTCCGCCTCGCGCCTCGCGCTTCCCGCCTTTCCGACCAACTGCCCTCCTGCCTTCCCGCCCTCCTGCGGTACCGCCCTCCCAACTGCACACCGACGCGATGCACCAGCAACGCCCATCGCGTCACGAAATCTTCATTCAATTCCCCGCGAGCGGTGCCGTTAAGTCGGGCGTCCTGTCGATTCGGCTGCTCTCGCCCATGCCCGCGCCCCACTCCGACTCCGCTGCCGCCTGCACCACGCGCCTGATCGCGGATCGCGCGCTCGCCGCCGTCTTCCAGCCGATCGTCGATCTCGGGTCGGGGACGGTCGTCGGATACGAGGGCCTGATACGCGGCCCGCGCGGCACCGATCTCGAGCCGCCCGCCGCGCTGTTCGCGCAGGCCGCGCGCGAAGGCGAGACCCTCGCGCTCGAACAGGCCGCCGCGCTCACCTGCCTCGACGCGTTCGCGGCGCTCGGCTGCGACGGCAAGCTGTTCCTCAATTTCAGCGCGGGCACGATCCTGCAACTCGCGCGCGAACGCGAGCGCATCCGCCAGCTGCTCGGCCGCGCGCGGGTCGCCGCCGAGCGCATCGTGATCGAGCTGACCGAGCAGAACGCGACGACCGACATTACGCATATCGGGCCGGCGGTCGCCTCGCTGCGCGAAACCGGCATCCAGTTCGCGCTCGACGACTACGGCACCGCGAACGCGAGCATGAACCTGTGGCTGCGCCTGCATCCGGACGTCGTGAAGATCGACCGCTTCTTCATCCACGACATCGCCCGCGACCCGCTGAAATTCGAGGCCGTGAAGGCCATGCAGCACTTCGCGCAGGCGAGCGGCGCGCAACTGATCGCGGAAGGCATCGAGAACGAATGCGACCTGATCGTCGTGCGTGACATGGGCATCTGCTGCGTGCAGGGTTTCCTGCTCGGCCGGCCGAACGCGCAGCCGTCGCGGGTCGTCGCGCCGGCCGCGCGCGATGCGATCCGCGCGCCGCACATCGCGGTGTTTCCCGGCGCGACGCGCTCGGTGCGGCCGGCCGGCACGATCGCCGGGAAGATGCTGGTTCCGGCGCCGGCATTGCCGCGCGACGCGACCAGCAACGACGTGCTCGACCTGTTCAACCGGATGCCCGACCTGCACGCGGTCGCGCTCGTCGAACGCGGGCGGCCCGTCGCGCTGGTGAATCGCCGCGGCTTCATCGACCGCTTCGCGCTGCCGTACCACCGCGAGGTGTTCGGCAAGAAGCCGTGCCTGCAGTTCGCGAACGACGCGCCGCTGATGATCGACAACGCGACGACGTTCGAGCAGCTCGCGATGCTTCTCGCGAGCCACGACCAGCGCTATCTCGCGGACGGCTTCGTGATCACCGAACACGGCCGCTACGTCGGGCTCGGCACCGGCGAGAGCCTCGTGCGCGCGGTGACCGAGATGCGCATCGAAGCCGCGCGCTACGCGAATCCGCTGACGTTCCTGCCCGGCAACATCCCGATCAGCGCGCACATCGACCGCCTGCTCCAGCGCGACGCCGGCTTTCACGCGTGCTACGTCGACCTGAACCAGTTCAAGCCGTTCAACGACCAGTACGGCTACTGGCAGGGCGACGAGGTGCTGAAGTTCGCGGCGACGGTGCTGGCCGGCGTGTGCGACCCGCAGCGCGACTTTCTCGGGCACGTCGGCGGCGACGATTTCCTCGTGCTGTTCCAGCGCGCCGACTGGCGCGAACGCGCCACCGACGCGATCGCGCGCTTCAACGACGGCGCGCAGCTCTTCTACACGCAGGCCGACCGGCAGGCAGGCGGGTTGCGCGGCGAGGACCGCCACGGCAATCCGGCATTCTTCGGCTTCGTGACGATGGCGATCGGCGTGGTCGGCGTGCCGGCCGGCGCGCATGGCGCGAAGCGCTACGGCAGCGACGAGATCGCATCGGTCGCCGCGCTCGCGAAGCGGCGCGCGAAACAGCAACCGGACGGGCTCGCGGTAGTCGATCTCGATGCCGGCCGTGCCGCGCTGCGCCATCGCGGCGAACCGCCGGCAGTGGCAATACGCTGAACTGCGGCGGCCGTCTTTACGGAACACGGCGCCCCGGTGCGGCGGTAGCGAACTACCGCCCGTCATGCAACCAGACCGTTAGTTGCACGCCAACTTCCCGGCGGCCGGCGAAGGCAGTCCGGTACTGCCCGCGCGAATGCGTGAAGCCGGCCCGCTTGCCACCCATTTCCCGCTCGCCCTTCCCCCGCACGCCCACCTTGCCTTTTTCGTGTTTTGTTTAGTATTTTTAGTAACGGCGTTTTCGCAGATTAGCGCTTAAAAACCCGGAATTCGCGGGTATTCCCCGGCTATCCGGCCCGAATTCCGCGATATGTTTTACTATACAATCGCTTTCACCCTAAACAAACCGGACCCCGAACGAACGATGGGTACCACCATTCGCGATGTGGCGCGGGCGGCAGAGGTCTCGATCGGCACCGTCTCCCGCGCGCTGAAAAACCAGCCGGGCCTGTCCGAAGCCACGCGTGCGCGCATCGTCGAGATCGCGCAGCAGCTCGGCTACGATCCCGCGCAGCTGAGGCCGCGCATCCGCCGGCTCACCTTCCTGCTGCATCGCCAGCACAACCGCTTTCCGGCCAGCCCGTTCTTCTCGCACGTGCTGCACGGCGTCGAGGACGCGTGCCGCGAGCGCGGCATCGTGCCGACGCTGCTCACGGTCGGGCCGAACGACGACGTGCTGCGCCAGATGCGCCCGCACGCGCCGGACGCAATCGCGGTGGCCGGCTTCATCGAGCCGGAGACGATCGAGGCGCTCGCCGCGACCGGCCGGCCGCTCGTGCTGATCGACCTGTGGGCGCCCGGGCTGCGCTCGGTCAACATCGACAACGCGACGGGCGCGGCGCTCGCGATGCGCCACCTGCTCGCCACCGGCCGCACGCGGATCGCGTTCATCGGCGGCTCGCCCGCGCACTACAGCATCGCGCAGCGCGCGATCGGCTACCGGCGCGCGTTCTTCGAGGCCGGCCGGCTGTTCGATCCCGCGTACGAAGTGACGATCGACGCGGGGCTCGATCCCGACACCGGCGCCGCGCGTGCGATGGAGCAATTGCTCGACGCGCCGGGCCCGCGCCCGGAGGCCGTCTTCGCATACAACGACGCGGCCGCGCTCGCCGCGCAGCGCGTCTGCACTGCACGCGGGCTGCGCATTCCCGACGACATCGCAATCGTCGGCTTCGACAACATCCCGGCCGCCGCGCACGCGAGCCCGCCGCTCACGACGCTCGCGGTCGACAAGGAGGCGCTCGGCCGCCGCGGCGTCGAGCTGCTGCTCGCCGACGCGCCCGAGCGCACCGAGATCTCCCTGCCCGTCGAGCTGATCGTGCGGGCCAGCAGCCAGCCCGCCGGCTCCCCGGCACTCGATACCGCCACGGTCACCGAATCATGAACATGCCCCCGGTCCAACCCTGCACGGCCGCGCCGGCCGCCCACACGCAAGCCGCGCCGTTCGTCGCGAGTTTCCGCGATCCGTCGTTCCTGCTGTCGCACATCGAGGACACGCTGCGCTTCTACGCGACGAACGCGTTCGACCCGACGGGCGGCTTCTACCACTACTTCCGCGACGACGGCAGCATCTACAACCGCACGTCGCGCCACCTCGTCAGCAGTTGCCGGTTCGTCTTCAACTACGCGATGGCGTACCGGCATTTCGGCGATCCGCGCCACCTGGAATACGCGCGCCACGGGCTGCGCTTCCTGCGCGACGCGCACTGGGACGACGAACTGCAGGGCTACGACTGGGAACTCGACTGGCGCGACGGCGCGAAGCGCGCGACGCTCGACGGCACGCGCCACTGCTACGGGCTCGCGTTCGTGCTGCTCGCGGCCGCGCACGCGACGATGGCCGGCATCGACGAGGCCCGCCCGCTGATCGCGGCCACCTACGAGCTGGCCGAGCACCGCTTCTGGGATGCGGCAGCCGGCCTGTACGCGGACGACGCGACGCCGAACTGGATCGTGTCGTCGTATCGCGGCCAGAACGCCAACATGCACATGACGGAGGCGCTGCTCGCCGCGTACGAGGCGACCGGCCACCTCACGTACCTCGATCGCGCGGAGAAGCTCGCGTCCCACGTCACGCAGCGCCAGGCCGCGCTGTCGGGCGGGCTCGTGTGGGAGCACTACCATGCGGACTGGTCGGTCGACTGGGACTACAACAAGGAAGACAGCTCGAACATCTTCCGTCCATGGGGCTTCCAGCCCGGACACCAGACCGAATGGGCGAAGCTGCTGCTGATCCTCGAGCGGCACCGCCCGCTCGACTGGCTCGTGCCGCGCGCGGCCGAGCTGTTCGACGCCGCACTCACGCACGCGTGGGACGCCGATCACGGCGGGCTGAACTACGGCTTCGGCCCCGACTTCACGATCTGCGACCACAACAAGTACTTCTGGGTGCAGGCGGAAACCTTCGCGGCGGCCGCGATGCTCGGCGCGCGCACCGGCAGCGAGCGCTTCTGGGACTGGTACGACGAGATCTGGCGCTATAGCTGGGCGCACTTCGTCGATCACCGCTACGGCGCGTGGTACCGGATCCTCACCTGCGACAACCGCAAGTACAGCGACGAGAAAAGCCCGGCCGGCAAGACCGACTATCACACGATGGGCGCGTGCTACGACGTGCTCGCAACCCTCGCCCGCACTCAACGCAGCGAGCCGACGCAATGAGCGGCGGCACGTTTCCGGCTTTCGTGTCGGCGGGCGACATCCTGACCGACATGGTGCGCGCGGGTGACGCGCAATGGACGTCGGTGCCGGGCGGCGCCGGCTGGAACGTCGCGCGCGCGGTCGCGCGGCTCGGCGTGCCGAGCGCGCTCGCCGGTTCGATCGGCGAAGACTGCTTTTCCGACGTGCTGTGGCGCACGAGCGAAGCGGCCGGACTCGACCTGCGCTTCCTGCAGCGCGTCGCGCGGCCGCCGCTGCTCGCGATCGTCCACGAGACACGCCCGCCCGCGTACTTCTTCATCGGCGAAGCGAGCGCCGACCTCGCGTTCGATCCGGCGCGGCTGCCGGCCGGCTGGACCGACCACGTGAAATGGGCGCATTTCGGCTGCATCAGCCTCGTGCGCGAACCGCTCGCCGGCACGCTGGCCGCGCTCGCGGCCGACCTGCACGCGCGCGGCGTGAAGATCAGCTTCGACCCGAACGTCCGGAACCTGATGACGGCCGCGTACCGGCCGACGCTGGAGAAGATGGCCGCGCTCGCCGACCTGATCAAGGTGTCCGACGAGGACCTGCGGCACCTGTTCGGCGGCGACGGCCCCGACGCGATCGGCGCGGTGCGCGCGCTGAACCCGCGCGCGGCCGTGCTCGTCACGCGCGGCGCGCAGGCGGCAACGCTCTACGCGGACGGCGACGTGCATGAAGCCAGCCCGCCGCGCGTCGAGGTGGCCGACACCGTCGGCGCGGGCGACGCGTCGATCGGCGGCATGCTGTTCAGCCTGATGGCCGCGCCGCAGCGATCGTGGCGCGAGCATCTCGTGTTCGCGCTGGCGGCGGGCGCCGCCGCGTGCCGGCATACGGGCGCGCACGCACCGACGCTCGACGAGGTCGTCGCGCTGATCGAACGATGACGGGAAGGACGGTGACCGGACACCGCGACCGGACGCCGTTCGGTCACCGATAAGCGGCGCTGTACATGCTGCGCCGCAGTGCTACGATGAAGTGTCCTTTTGCGGGAGAGCACGATGGACACCAACACGTTCACGAAAGGCATCTACACGGCCAAGGCGCATACCCAGCATGCGGGCAACGGGCAGTTCCAGGGTTACGTGATCCTCGCGCGGGACGACGGGGACGACACCGAGAACACGCGCTACGACGTCCACTCGACGAGTCCCAGCGAGGAAGAAGCGTTCGACGAGGCAAAGGCGCTCGCGCACCGGATCCTCGGCGAAATCGAGCTGTAACGCGCCGCCATTCAGGCGCGGCTCAGAGCAGCCGCGCCACCATCGACAGCAGCATCGTCAGCACCAGCGTCGACATGAACGGGAACGGGTAGCGCCGTCCGCCGAGCGTCAGCGTGACGTCGCCCGGCATCCGCCCGATGCCGAGCTTGCCGAGCCACGGCCAGCAGCGCGTCAGGATCATCACCGCGACGAACGACGTCATCAGCCAGCGCAGCATGTCAGCTCCCGTCAGAGTGCGTGCGAGCGGTCGCCGCGCGCGAACGCGTCGAGCGTGCCGTCGATGCCGCGCGAGAACGCGATCACCTTGAACAGCTCGCCCATCTCGGCCTCGGAGATCAGCTTCTGCACCGCGTTCGCGGCCGGCAGGAACGCGTGGATGTTCGACGGATCGATCGCGGCCAGCGCGTCGGTGATGCCCGCGTTCAGCAGGAAGCGCGCCTGCGACGTGTAGCCGAGCAGGTCGGCGCCGGTGGCGATCGCCGCGTCGTAGATGCCGGTGAATTCGACGTGCGCGGTGATGTCCTGCAGCCCCGGGTACAGGAACGGATCGTCGTGCGCGTGGTGACGGTAGTGGCACATCAGCGTGCCGCGGTCGCGCTGCGGGTGGTAGTACTCGTGTGCGGGAAAGCCGTAGTCGACCAGCAGCACCGCGCCGCGCCCGAGCATCGTGCAGACGGTGCGCGTGAAGGCCAGCGCGGCCTCGTGCGTCTCGGTCAGGTAGCCGTCGCCCGTATCGTCCAGCCCCGCGAGCACCGGCGGCAGGCCGGCCGGCGCGGCCGGGCGGTCTTCGAACACGAACGCCTGGTGCGCGTCGAGCGCGACGCCGCGCTCGTGCCATGCGTCGCCCGCCTTCGCGAACAGCCGCACGGGCATCGCATCGAGCACCTCGTTGCCGACCACGACGCCGTCGAACCGCTCGGGCAGCGCGTCGAGCCAGCGCACCTTCGCGGCAAGCGCCGGCGCGGCGGCCGTGATCGTGTCGCGCTGCCGTTCGCGCAGCTCGCCGGACAGGTCGACGATCAGGTATTCGTCGAGCCCGGCCTCCAGCACGTCGAGCGCCGCGAGCAGCCCGGCCGCGAGCTTGCCGGTACCGGCGCCGAATTCCATCACGCTACGCGTGCCGCTCGCCGCGAGCGCTTCCGCGACCGGTTGCGCGAGTGTCTGCGCGAACAGCGGCGACAGCTCGGGCGCGGTGACGAAGTCGCTGCCGTCGTCGGCGCGGCGCCCGAACTTGCGCGCGCCGCCGCTGTAGTAGCCGAGACCGGGCGCATACAGCGCGCGCTCCATGAAGCGGTCGAACGGCAGCCAGCCGCCGGCCGCCGCGATCTCGTCGCGCAGTTGCGCGGCAAGGGTTTCGGACTGCGCGAGCGCGTCAGGGCCGGGAGCAGGTAAACTAGCGGGTTCGTGAGCTTTCGGGTTCATCCCGGCATTGTAAATGACCGTTTCAGCCGATACGTCGACCCAGCGCGTGGCGCTCGTCACAGGCGCCCTGGGCAGCGCTGCCGACGCCGCGTCGATCGGCCGTGCGCTCGCGACCGGCTTCGCGCGGCACGGCTGGGACGTCGCGCTGCAGCGCAGCCACGGCGCGCCGCACGCGGCCGCCGACGCGCTCGTCGCCGAAGTCGCGGCACTCGGCCGCCGCGCGGTCGTGCTCGACGCCGATCTGGCCCTGGAAGCCGACGCCGCCGCACTCGTCGCCGCGTGCAGCGCGGCACTCGGCCGGCCCGCGTGCGCGGTGTTCGTGAGCGCCAGCGCGGGCGCCGACGACGCCCACACGGTGGACGGCGCGTCGCTCGCCGGCGCCCTCGCGCGCAACGTGACGGCGCCGCTCGCGCTGGCCCGCGCGCTCGCCGATGCGACGCCCGACGCCGCACGCGAGCACGAAGCGCTGCGCGCGTGCGCGATCCACGTACTGGATCAGGCCCTGTTTCACCCTGCGCCGGCGCAGATGTCGCACGCGCTGATGCAGGCCGCGCTGAACCGCGCGACGTCGGCGCTGGCGCTGGCACTCGCGCCGAAGGTGCGGGTCGCGGCGCTCGTGCGCGGCCACGCGCCGCACGCGGACGACATCGCGGCGGCGGCCTGCTATCTCGCGAGCGCGCCCGGCGTCACGGGCGCGACGCTGACCGTCGACGGCGGCGAGCACCTCGTGCCGCCCGCCGCCGGCCCGAATGAATGAACTGCGCGGATCGCGCGGCCTGACTGCCGCCGCCCGCGCCGCTTTGCGTGTGCGCACGCCAATTTGACTGGAACGACCATGTTTTCCGCTCTCCTGCACCCCCGCCTCGCGGACTGCCGCAGGCTCTACCTGCGCGACTACGAAGTGCACATCAACATCGGTGCCTTCGAACACGAGAAGCGCGGCGAGCAGCGCGTCGTCATCAATGTCGACCTGTTCGTGCCGCTCGCGCTGTCCACCCCCGTCGACGACCGGCTGCATGAAATCGTCGACTACGATCTGATGAAGCAGAGCGTCACGCAATGCCTGGCGCGGGGCCACATCCACCTGCAGGAAACGCTGTGCGACGCGATCGCCGCGCGCCTGCTGGCGCACGATGCCGTGCGCGCGGTACGCGTCTGTACCGAGAAACCGGACGCTTATCCGGACTGCGACGCCGTCGGCGTCGAAGTCTTTCGCATCAAGGACGAGGAGCGCGCATGAACGCCCCCCACATGAATGACACGGCGGCCGATGCCGCCCCCCTCGACGCGACCGCCGCGCCGGCCGGCCGCCCGGCGCTGACGCGCCGCGAACAGAAGGACGCGTACGAGAACAACAAGCTGTTCAAGCGGATCGCGCGCCAGGTCGGCCAGGCGATCGGCGACTTCAACATGATCGAGCAGGGCGACAAGGTGATGGTGTGCCTGTCGGGCGGCAAGGACAGCTACGCGATGCTCGACGTGCTGCTGCGCCTGCGCGAGCGCGCGCCGATCGATTTCGACATCGTCGCGGTGAACCTCGACCAGAAGCAGCCGGGCTTCCCCGAGCACGTGCTGCCGGAATACCTGAAGCAGGTCGGCGTGCCGTTCCACATCGAGAACCAGGACACCTACAGCATCGTCAAGCGGCTCGTGCCCGAAGGCAAGACGACCTGCTCGCTGTGCTCGCGGCTGCGCCGCGGGATCCTGTACCGCGTGGCCGGCGAGCTCGGTGCGACCAAGATCGCGCTCGGCCACCACCGCGACGACATCGTGCAGACGCTGCTGCTCAACATGTTCTACGGCGGCAAGCTGAAGGGAATGCCGCCGAAGCTGCAGTCGGACGACGGCAAGAACATCGTGATCCGCCCGCTCGCGTACGTGAAGGAAACCGATCTCGAGAAATACGCGGAACTGCGCGAATTCCCGATCATCCCGTGCAACCTGTGCGGCAGCCAGCCGAACCTGAAGCGCGCGGAAATGAAGGCGCTGATCCGCGAATGGGACAAGCGCTTCCCGGGCCGGGTCGAGAACATGTTCAACGCGCTCGCGAAGGTCGTGCCGTCGCACCTGATGGACACGACGCTGTACCCGTTCCAGTCGCTGCGGGCGACGGGCGAAGCCGATCCGCAGGGCGACATCGCGTTCGACGAGGAGCCGTGCGCGTCGGGCGACGACACCGCGGCGCCGGGCGGCGCCCAACCGATCTCGATCGTCCAGTTCGACGACCTGTAAGCGGGGCCGGAACCCTTGCCGGAACGGCGCGCCAGCCGCCCGTTCCGGCGTTGCAGCCGCGCCGCAGCACGCCCGGATCGACGGGGGCTGCATGCTAAAATGGACGGCTTCGAACTCTTCTGACAAGCTGGCGCCATGAATATCGTGATTTTGGCGGCAGGCACCGGTAAGCGCATGCGTTCCGCGCTGCCGAAAGTGCTTCATCCCCTGGCCGGCAGGCCGCTTCTCTCCCACGTCATCGACACCGCGCGCACGCTGCAGCCGTCCCGGCTGGTCGTCGTCGTCGGTCACGGCGCCGAGCAGGTCCAGGCCGCCGTCGCCGCCCCGGATGTGCAGTTTGCCGTGCAGGCCGAGCAGCTCGGCACCGGCCACGCGGTACGCCAGGCGCTGCCGCTCCTCGATCCGGCGCAACCGACGCTCGTGCTGTACGGCGACGTGCCGCTCACACGCGAGTCGACCTTGCAGCGCCTCGTCGACGCCGCGCGCGAAGGCCGCTACGGGATTCTGACCGTCACGCTCGACGATCCGACCGGCTATGGCCGCATCGTGCGCGACGCGGCCGGCTTCGTCACGCGCATCGTCGAGCAGAAGGACGCGTCGCCCGAGCAGCTGAAGATCGCCGAGATCAACACCGGCATCATCGTCACGCCAACGGCCCAGCTGTCGATGTGGCTCGGCGCGCTGAAGAACGAGAACGCGCAGGGCGAGTACTACCTGACCGACGTCGTCGAACTCGCGATCGAGGCCGGTTTCGAGGTCGTCACCGCGCAGCCCGACGAGGAATGGGAAACGCTCGGCGTGAACAGCAAGGCGCAGCTCGCCGAGCTCGAACGCATCCACCAGCGCACGATCGCCGACGCGCTGCTCGTCGACGGCGTCACGCTCGCCGATCCCGCGCGCCTCGACGTGCGCGGCACGCTGCGCTGCGGCCGCGACGTGTCGATCGACGTGAACTGCGTGTTCGAAGGCAACGTGACGCTCGCCGACAACGTGACGATCGGCGCGAACTGCGTGATCCGCAACGCGTCGGTCGGCACGGGCACGCGCATCGACGCGTTCACGCACATCGACGGCGCCGAGCTCGGCGCGCACACCGTGATCGGCCCGTACGCGCGGCTGCGCCCGGGCGCGCAGCTCGCGGACGAAGCGCACGTCGGCAACTTCGTCGAGGTGAAGAACGCGGTGATCGGCCACGGCTCGAAGGCGAACCACCTGACGTACATCGGCGATGCCGACATCGGCGCGCGCGTGAACATCGGCGCGGGCACGATCACCTGCAACTACGACGGCGCGAACAAGTTCCGTACCGTGATCGAGGACGACGTGTTCGTCGGCTCCGACACGCAGCTGGTCGCGCCGGTGCGCGTCGGCCGCGGCGTGACGATCGCCGCCGGCACGACGGTCTGGAAGGACGTGGCCGACGGCCTCCTCGCATTGAACGAGAAGACGCAGACCGCAAAAAGCGGCTACGTCCGCCCGGTCAAGAAGAAAAGTTAACACCATGCGGGTGCCCCAGGGCGCCCGCTTCCCTATAGAAGGTAGATTTCATGTGCGGCATTGTCGGCGCAGTTGCGCAACGTAATATCGTTCCGGTGCTGATCGAAGGATTGCGGCGCCTCGAGTACCGTGGCTACGACTCGTGCGGCGTCGCCGTGCTCGAGCCGGACGCGCCGAAGCGCGCGCGCAGCGTTGCGCGCGTCGCCGATCTCGACGCACAGGTGCGCGAATCGCACGTCGAAGGCACGACGGGCGTCGCACACACGCGCTGGGCGACGCACGGCGCGCCCGTCACGCACAACGCGCACCCGATCTTCTCGTCGAACGCGCTCGCGCTCGTCCACAACGGCATCATCGAGAACTTCGAATCGCTGCGCGAAGCGCTGCGCGCGAAGGGCTACGAATTCGTGTCGCAGACCGACACCGAAGTGATCGCCCACCTCGTGCACAGCCTGTATCGCGGCAACCTGTTCGACGCGGTGCGCGAGGCGGTCGGCCAGCTGCACGGCGCGTACGCGATCGCCGTGATCCACAAGGACCAGCCGCACACCGTCGTCGGCGCGCGCCAGGGTTCGCCGCTCGTGGTCGGCCACGGCGACGGCGAGAACTTCCTCGCGTCCGACGCGCTCGCGCTCGTGGGCAGCACCGACCGCTTCACGTTCCTCGAGGAAGGCGACGTGTGCGAGCTGTCGCTCGACGGCGTGAAGATCGTCGACCGGAACGGCGCGCTCGCGCAGCGCGAGATCCGCGTGGTCAGCACCTACGGCGGCGCGGTCGAACTCGGCCCGTATCGTCACTTCATGCAGAAGGAAATCTTCGAGCAGCCGCGCGCGATCAGCGACACCGTGCCGCAAACGGACGCATTCGACGCGACGCTGTTCGGCGACGCCGCGCCCGCCGCGTTCGCGAACATCGACAGCCTGCTGATCCTCGCGTGCGGCACGAGCTACTACTCGGGCCTGACCGCGAAGTACTGGCTCGAATCGATCGCGAAGATCCCGACGCAGGTCGAGATCGCGAGCGAATACCGCTATCGCGAATCGGTACCGAACCCGCGCCAGCTCGTGCTGGTGATCTCGCAGTCGGGCGAGACGGCCGATACGCTCGCGGCGCTCAAGCACGCGCAGTCGCTCGGCCACACGCATACGCTGGCCGTCTGCAACGTCGCGACGAGCGCGATGGTGCGCCTCACCGAAATGCAGTTCCTGACGCACGCGGGCACCGAGATCGGCGTCGCGTCGACCAAGGCGTTCACGACCCAGCTCGTCGCGCTGTTCGTGCTGGCCGCGACGCTCGGCAAGCTGCGCGGGCACGTCGACACCGCACAGGAAGCGGAATTCCTGAAGCAGCTGCGCCACCTGCCGGCCGCGCTGAACAGCGTGCTCGCGCTGGAGCCGCAGATCATCGCGTGGTCGGAGGAATTCGCGCGCAAGGAAAACGCGCTGTTCCTCGGCCGCGGGCTGCACTACCCGATCGCGCTCGAAGGCGCGCTGAAGCTGAAGGAAATCTCGTACATCCACGCCGAGGCCTATCCGGCCGGCGAACTGAAGCACGGGCCGCTCGCGCTCGTCACGGAAGCGATGCCGGTCGTCACGGTCGCGCCGAACGACACGCTGCTCGAGAAGCTGAAGTCGAACATGCAGGAAGTGCGTGCGCGCGGCGGCGAGCTGTACGTGTTCGCCGATGCCGACACGCAGATCGTCAACGACGACGGCCTGCACGTGATCCGGATGCCGGAGCACTACGGGCAACTGTCGCCGATCCTGCACGTCGTGCCGCTGCAACTGCTCGCGTATCACACCGCGTGCGCACGCGGCACCGACGTCGACAAGCCGCGGAACCTCGCGAAGTCGGTGACGGTGGAGTAAGCGGTACCCGGCCGGGATGGCCCTGCGGGGCCGTTCCGGTGGCGCGTCGATGTCCAGCCGGCCGCTCGTGGCCGTTTGGCCAGGTCGAAATATGTACCACGTAGTGGTATATAATTCTGTGCTAACTCGACCGGCCCGACATGCCTGCTTCCGTACGACGCGTCTTCAAGACGAAATGGTTTCACAAGGCAGCCAGAAAAGCAGGAATCGCCGATGCCGAGCTCTGCCGCGCAATCCGGGAGCTGGCGCGCGGCCAGGGCGTCGATCTCGGCGGCAACGTCTGGAAGAAGCGCCTGGACGGCAACCGTCAGCGCGGGATCGTGCTGGGCAGGATCGGGCAGGCGTGGGTGTTCGTGTTCCTGTTCGCGAAACGCGATCGGGACGACATCGACGAACGCGAACTGCGCGCCTTCAGAAAGCTCGCGGTCGATGTCGGGCATCGCACCGACGCCGACCTCGCGACGCTGATCGCACTGAAAGAGCTTGTGGAGATTTGCAATGGCTAAGAGTCGGTTCAAGAGCGACGCAACGGAGGCGATCCACAGCGCCGCGTCCGGTCTTTATCGCGCCAGCCTGATCGACAAGAAGACGATGCGCGAATACGACGACCTCTGCATCGAAGCCGCCCCGCAGTTCGCGCCGGAAGCGATCGCCCGCATCCGCAAATCGGTCAATGTCAGCCAGAGCGTGTTCGCGCTCTACCTGAACACGACGACGTCGACGATCCGCCAATGGGAACAGGGCGACAAGCGGCCGAGCGGCATCGCCGCGCGCATGCTGCAGATCGTCGAGAAGCACGGGCTCGAGGTGTTCTCCTGAGCACGCCATCCCGCCTCGCAGGCCGCCTCGTGCGCCAACAAGAATTTGACGGAGAGACCATGGTAAGACTGTTGGGATGCGGAGTGCTGGCACTGACGTTCGCGTCGACGGGCTGGGCAGCCGAGCACTATGTCGAGGTCTGGAACCCGCCCGAGGCGCGGTTGCCGGCCGCGCACGCGCCGGCGGCACGCAAAGGTGCCGACGCCCCCGCCGCCACGACGACGAAACACGCCGCCGTGCCGCCGAAGGCCGTCGCGAAGCCGCCGCACAAGCGTCACGTCGCGCAAACCGCGCAGGCCGTGAAAGCCGGTTCGCATCGTCCGCCCGCAGCCGCGGCCGAGGCACCGGCCGCCCCGCGCCCCGTCGCGCAGCCCGCACCGGGCCGCCTGACGGTGATGCAGCCGGCTGCGCCCGATGCGCAGCACGCGCTAAACTTCTCAAACATCCCGCGTCAATACACGCCGGACGGCAACGTGCTGCAGGTCGGCACGCACGGCCGCTCCGCGGAGGTGACTCGATAATGGAAGCGCAAACCTACCACGGCTACCAGATCTGGGGCCACGCGATCCTGCAGCAGGACGAGATCCTGCAGCCCGAGCGCTTCGCGGCGAGCGGCACGATCACGCAGAACAACAAGCTGGTCGAGGCATCCGGCGTGCTCGGCGTGTTCGACACCGAGGACGACGCGCGCGATGCGGGGCTCGAATGGGCCCGCGCATGGATCGACAGCCACCGCTGACCGGGCGCGGCGGGCGCCACCCGCGTGCGGCTGCCCAGGCCGCGCACGGGCCGGCCGCGAACCGCACATGAAAAAAGGGGCGTCCATGACGCCCCTTTTTTATTCGAACCTGAACCACTCAGGCCACCGGTCGTGGCGGCCGCACCGCCGCCTGCGGCCGGCCGACGAGCCGTGCCAGCCCGACAATCGCGGCCAGCGTCGCGAGATACGCGACGATCTGGATTCCCGCCGGGCGCGCGGTATAGCCGACCAGCGTATGCAGCGCCTTGCCGACGATGCTCGAATCCTTGAGCAGCCACGACGTATCCCAGATCACATCGCCCCACGACGGCACGAGGCCAGCCGAGAGCAGGAAACCGACGCACTGGCTTGCCATCCCCGCCGCGAGCAGCACGATCAGCCAGTTGGTGACGGAGAACAGGCGCTTCAGCGGAATCTGCAGCAGGCCCGCATACATCCCGTAGCCGAGCCCGGCGCCGCCCAGCACGCCGAGCAACCCGCCGACGATCATCTGCGGCGTCTGCCCCGGATCGCCCGCCGCGATGCCGTACAGGAACAGCACGGCCTCGGAACCTTCGCGCAGCACGGCGACGCCGACCACGATCGCCAGCCCCGTCAGCGGCTTGCTGCCGGCCGCGACGGCACGTCCGACCTCGGTCATCTGCATCGCCATCTCGCGACCGTGCCGGCTCATCCAGATGCTGTGCCACGCGAGCATCAGCGTCGCGACGAACATCACGCCCGCGTTGAAGACCTCCTGCCCCATGCCGGACGCCCACTGCGAAATCACGTCGGCGAACGCGGCGATCAGGCCGGCGCCGATCACGCCGCCCACCAGCCCGCTGCCGACCCACCAGCCGCGTCGCGGCACGCCCTTCGTGGCGGCCATCACGATCGACACCACCAGCGCGGCCTCGAGCACTTCACGAAAGACGATCAGAGCGGTAGACAACATGGCGATATCGGCTTACTTGACGGTCAGGTGCGTCTTCGACTGCGCTTCGTGATACTCGTCGTGGAATTCGTACGTGCCGGCCTTCAGCGGCCCGACCAGGATCTCCACCGACTTGCCGGCGGGCACGACCTTCTCCGCCTTGAAGTCGTCGCTCTCGAATTCGGCGGGCGTCGCGTCGAGGTTCTTCACGACGAACTTCACCTTCTTGCCGGCCGGGATCGTCACGCCGTCCGGCGAAAACTTGTGATCCTTCAGGGTCAGGTTGACGACATCGTCGGCCGCGAAGGCGGACGTTGCCGATGCGCCCAGCAGCGCCAGCGCGAAGCCGAAAGCAAAACGATTCATAGGGGTAACGAAATGAAATATCGAAGGGAGCTGATACTAAGATCGATTCGCATTTTCACCTCGCGTACCCTTACTCGCAATAGGGTGATCGCGCTTCATGGATCGACGTCGCGCGTTGCCCGGCAAGGCATTCGCCCTGCGTCGCCCGGAACGCTTCGCCGTCAATCAGGACAAGTGCCGAATGACGTCAAAGGCCCGATCGATATTCGTCAGACTTCATCTTTACAACGCGCTGTCGCCCGATCCAGGCGCAACACTGATTCCCGGCGACGCGCGCACGCTTGACCTTCCCACTATGGCAAGCTTCATGCTGTCGATGCTTGTCAATCGTCAACTCAGGAGAACACGATGGAATTCGAAGTCCAGGACATGACCTGCGGCGGCTGCGCCAATGCCATCACCCGCGCGGTGACGGCCGCCGATCCCGCCGCGAAGCTCGACATCGACGTCGCGGCGAAGATCGTCAAGGTCGAATCGGCGCAAGGCGCCGAGCGCGTGCAGTCGATCATCGAAGCAGCCGGCTTCCACCCTGCGCTGCGCGCCGCATAACGCGCGCCCGCCGCGGGTGCGGGCACGCCGTCGTACGGCGCCGCGCCCGCACCCGGCAGCGCGTCAGCGCAGCCGGATCAGCGTCGACTTCAGCTCGGTGTACTTCTCGAGCGCGTGCAGCGACTTGTCGCGACCGTTGCCCGACTGCTTGTAGCCGCCGAACGGGAAGTTCATGTCGCCCCCCTCGTCGTAGCAGTTCACCCAGACGGTGCCCGCACGCAGCCGGCGCGACACGTCGTGCGCGGTCGTCAGGTTCGACGTCCACACGGCCGCGGCCAGCCCGTATTCGGTGTCGTTCGCGATCCGCACGGCCTCGTCGACGTCGTCGAACACGATCACCGACAGCACTGGCCCGAAGATCTCCTCGCGCGCGATCTTCGCATCCGGTTTCACCTCGAACACCGTCGGCTCCACGTAGAAGCCGCCCGTTTCCGCCTTCACGCGCGCACCGCCGGTGACAAGCTTGCCTTCACTGCGCCCGGCCTCGATATAGCCGAGCACACGCTCGAGCTGGATGCCGTCGACGATCGCGCCCATCGACACCGACGGATCGAGCGGATTGCCGGGCACGTACGCACGCGCGGCCGCGACGAGCTTCTCGATGAATGCGTCCTTGATGTCGCGATGCACGAGCAGCCGGGAACCTGCGGTGCACATCTCGCCCATGTTGTAGAAGATCGCGCCGGCGGCAGCCTGCGCCGCACGGTCGAGATCGGGACAATCGGGCAGCACGATGTTCGGCGACTTGCCGCCGAGTTCGAGCCACGCGCGCTTCAGGTTCGACTGCGCGGCGTACTGCATGATCAGCTTGCCGACCGCCGTCGAGCCTGTAAACGCGATGCAATCGACGTCGCGATGCAGCGCGAGCAGCTTGCCGGGCTCGCCCGCGCCCGGCACGACGTTGAACACGCCGGCGGGAATGCCGGCCTCGTACGCGAGTTGCGCGACGCGGATCGCGGTCAGCGGCGATTTCTCCGACGGCTTCAGCACCACGCTGTTGCCGGCCGCGAGCGCGGGGCCGAATTTCCACGCGGCCATCAGGATCGGGAAGTTCCACGGCACGACGGCGGCCACCACGCCGACCGGCTCGCGCGTGACGAGGCCGACGAGATGATGATCGGCCGGCGCGACCTCGCCACCCACCTTGTCGATCGCTTCCGCAAACCACTCGACGCAGTACGCGGCGCCCGGCACGTCGACCGTCGTCGTGTCGCCGATCGGCTTGCCGGCGTCGAGCGTTTCGAGCAGCGACAGTTCGTCGAGATGCTCGCGCATCAACGCGGCCCAGCGCAGCAGCACGGCCTTGCGCGCACGCGGGTTCAGCCCGGCCCATACGCCCGCATCGAACGCGCGGCGCGCGGCCGCAACGGCCGCGTTCACGTCGGCTTCGCCGCAATCGGCGACCTTCGCGAGCACGCGGCCGTCGATCGGGCTCACGCAGTCGAATGTCTTGCCGCCATGCGCATCGCGCGACGCGCCGTCGATGAATGCGCGCCCTTCGATCTCGAGCGACGCCGCCTTGTCCTGCCAGTCAGCCAAAGTCAACTTGTTCATCAGGATGCCTCAGTTTTTTGGCATTCGCGATGCGGCGCGCCGCTGCGCGTGACGCGCAGCCGGCCGGCAACGAATGCAGTGACGCGCGGTGGAAAGGTCAGAAGGTCGCCGGCGAATTGGCCGAAACGACCTCGCAGATCAGGTCCGCGCTGGGATTGCGAAAACGGTGCGGCAAACGGCTTTCGAAGTAGTAGCCGTCTCCGGGGTCGAGCAGCCACGTCGCGCCGTCGACGGTCAGCTCGAGCCGGCCCGACACGACGACACCGCCCTCGTGCCCCGCGTGCACGAGCATCTCGGGCCCCGTGTCGGCCTGCGGCTGGTAGATCTCGCGCAGGATGCACATGTTGCGGTCCTTCATGCTCGCGCCGACCAGATGGAACGCAAGCGTTTCGTTGCCGAGGTTCGGCATCTCGTCACGACGCGACACGACCGAACGCGAATCGACGAGCTCGAACGTGAAGAACTCCGCGAGACTCATCGGGATGCATTCGAGCAGCTTCTTCAGCGAGCCGACCGACGGGCTCACACGGCCCTGTTCGATCAGCGAGATCGTGCCGTTGGTCACGCCGGCCCGCTTCGCGAGTTCGCGCTGCGACAGGCCATGCTTGTTGCGCACGAAACGCAGGCGCTCGGCGACTTCGGTAGACATCGATTCGGTTTCGGACACGATAAGTGCGATGACAAAGTGAAACGACGCGTTGGACAGCCGTTGAATATTCTAATCACTTTATGCCGCGCATCAGCGGGGAAAACCCTGAAAGGCGTTCGAAATAATGAACACCCTGTCGATTATTCCGTTTACGAATCTTTTGTTCGCACTGCTCGGGAAAGCCCTGATGCAACACCGTTAAAAAACATTTGACGCCGTTTTTGGCTCGTATATGCTGGCTCTCAGGTTAGCGTCATCAAGCTTTCATGGGCAGCAAAAACGTTATTGCAACGCAAAAATTGATGCCCATCAATGTAAATAACGCGTAACCGGCGCCTTGATTATTTTAAACGCCTAGCGCGTCGAAACGGTCAGGTGTTCAATACTTTCAACAACCCAGTCGAGTGTAATCGTGAGAGTCCGTGGCCCTCTGGTGAGGTGGGATCGAGGCGATGTGCGAAGTTTGCGCAGCGCGGCGTCCGCTTCCGACGACGGCAGTTGCGGCTGGCATAGTCCTCGCCTGCTTCATCTGTCGATCTACACCATCCTGTCCCGTCGTTCCGTTCGGCGTCACAACGCCGTTTCCGCACGCGCCTTCGTTGCCGTCGATACCGACGAAGTGGCGTCGCTGCTGCCGTAGCGCCTCTCCTTTCTTTACGTCGTTCGTTTCATCTGCCGATTCGCCAACCGCATCGTCCGTGCGGTGACGGAACGCGTTCGCGCATGCGTTGCTGCGTCGCGTATCGCCATGAAATGAACGACGGCCTGATCGTCGCGCGCAGCGCGGATCGCCACACCATCCCGTTGCGCCCATTCACCAGCGGCCCTGCGTCTCGCGCAAGGCTGCGGGGTTGTTGCACGCCGGCGTTTCGCCACATCCGGCAAGACGTAAGCGACAACCCTCCGGATAACTGATTGACGTCATGGAAAGAAGGAAACCTCTCGTCGGCATCACCGCCGACCACACGCAAATCGGCGCACACGCGTCGCACACGGTCGGCGACAAGTACGTCGCCGCGATCGTCGACGGCGCGCAAGCGTTCGCGATGGTCCTGCCCGCCCTCGGCGATCGCCAGTCGGTCGACGACGTGCTCGACACGGTCGACGGCCTGCTGTTTACCGGCAGCTACTCGAACGTCGAGCCGCACCTGTACGGCGGCGAACCGAGCGCACCGGGCACGAAGCACGACCCGGCCCGCGATGCGACCACGCTGCCGCTGCTGCGCGCGGCGATCGCCGCGGGCGTACCCGTGCTGGCCGTCTGCCGCGGCTTCCAGGAGCTGAACGTCGTCTGCGGCGGCACGCTGCACCAGCGCGTGCATGAAGTGCCGGGCTTCGCCGATCACCGCGAAGACGACGACGCGCCGATGGACACGCAGTACGGCCCCGCGCACGTCGTGCGCCTGACGCCCGGCGGCCAGCTGCACGCGCTCGCCGGCGGCCGCGACGAAGTGCACGTGAACTCGCTGCACAAGCAGGGCATCGCCCAGCTGGGCTCCGGCCTCGCCGTCGAGGCCGTCGCACCGGACGGGCTGATCGAAGCCGTGAGCGTCGTCGACGCACCGGCTTTCGCCCTGGCCGTGCAGTGGCATCCGGAATGGCGCCATGCGCAGGACCCGCTGTCGAGCGCGATCTTCCGCGCCTTCGGCGACGCCTGCCGCGCCCGCCGCGCCGCCCGCACGCGTGCCACGGCCGCCGCCGCGCTCGCCTGAGCGCGCCGACCCAAACCAACGAGAACAGACATGCAAGACATCGAAGATTTTCTGAAGCAGCACCGGATCACCGAAGTCGAGGCGATCATTCCCGACATGGCCGGCATCGCGCGCGGCAAGATCACGCCGCGCAACAAGTTCACGTCCGGCGAATCGATGCGCCTGCCGCAAGCCGTGATGGTGCAGACCGTCACCGGCGAATATCCGGAAGACGGCTCGCTGACCGGCGTGACCGACCCCGACATGGTGTGCGTGCCCGACGCGTCGACGATCCGCCTGATCCCGTGGGCCATCGACCCGACCGCGCAGGTGATCCACGACTGCGTGCACTTCGACGGCTCGCCGGTCGAGATCTCGCCGCGCTACGTGCTGCGCCGCGTGCTCGACCTGTACAAGGCGAAGGGCTGGAAGCCCGTCGTCGCGCCCGAGCTCGAGTTCTACCTGGTCGACATGAACAAGGATCCCGACCTGCCGCTGCGTCCGCCGGTCGGCCGTACGGGCCGCCCCGAAACGGGCCGCCAGTCGTATTCGATCGAGGCCGTCAACGAGTTCGACCCGCTGTTCGAGGACATCTACGAGTACTGCGAAGCGCAGAACCTCGACATCGACACGCTGATCCACGAAGTCGGCGCCGCGCAGATGGAGATCAACTTCATGCACGGCGACGCGCTGTCGCTGGCCGACCAGGTGTTCCTGTTCAAGCGCACGGTGCGCGAGGCCGCGCTGCGTCACAACATGTACGCGACGTTCATGGCCAAGCCGATGGAAGACGAACCGGGTTCGGCGATGCACGTGCACCAGAGCATCGTCGACGAGGAAACGGGCCATAACCTGTTCACGTCGCAGGAAACCGGCGGCGCGACGTCGATGTTCTACAACTACCTCGCGGGCCTGCAGAAGTACACGCCGGCCCTGATGCCGATCTTCGCGCCGTACATCAACTCGTACCGCCGCCTGTCGCGCTTCATGGCTGCACCGATCAACGTGCAGTGGGGCTACGACAACCGCACGGTCGGCTTCCGCATCCCGCACTCGAGCCCGTCGGCACGCCGCATCGAGAACCGCATCCCGGGCGTCGACTGCAACCCGTACCTCGCACTCGCCGCGACGCTCGCGGCCGGCTATCTCGGCATGACGCAGCGCCTGGAGCCGACCGAGCCGCTCGTCAGCGACGGCTACGACCTGCCGTACCAGCTGCCGCGCAACCTCGAGGAAGGGCTCACGCTGATGGCCGCCTGCGAGCCGCTCGGCGAGATCCTCGGCCACAAGTTCCTGAAGGCGTATTTCGCGCTGAAGGAAACCGAATACGAAGCGTTCTTCCGCGTGATCAGCTCGTGGGAACGCCGCCATCTGCTGCTGCACGTCTGAGCGTGCGCCCAACCGAATACGGAATCACGGAGGAAACATGACGTACCGCAACGAATCTGCCTGGATCCAGCCCGCCGCCCCCACCGCCACGGCCGCCGCACCGCGCGCGGCGCAGGCGCGCACGACCGCCGAATACCGCGCGCTCGACGCCGCGCACCACATCCATCCGTTCTCGGACATGGGTGCGCTGAACCGCGCGGGCAGCCGAGTTATCGTGAAGGCCGACGGCGTCTACCTGTGGGACTCGGACGGCAACAAGGTGATCGACGGGATGGCCGGCCTCTGGTGCGTGAACGTCGGCTACGGCCGCAAGGAGCTCGCCGACGCCGCCTATCGCCAGCTCCAGGAACTGCCGTTCTACAACACGTTCTTCAAGACCACGCACCCGCCGGTGATCGAACTCTCCGCGATGCTCGCGGAAGTCACGCCGAAGGGCTTCAACCACTTCTTCTATTGCAACAGCGGCTCGGAAGGCAACGACACGGTGCTGCGCCTCGTGCACCAGTACTGGCGCGTGCAGGGCCAGCCGCAAAAGAAATACGTGATCTCGCGCAAGAACGGCTATCACGGCTCGACGATCGCCGGCGGCACGCTCGGCGGGATGGGCTACATGCACGAGCAGATGCCGTCGAAGGTCGAGAACATCGTGCACATCGACCAGCCGTATTTCTTCGGCGAAGCGGCGGCCGGCGAAACGCCGGAAGCGTTCGGCCTGGCCCGCGCGCAGCAGCTCGAAGCGAAGATCCTCGAACTCGGCGCGGAGAACGTCGCCGCATTCATCGGCGAGCCGTTCCAGGGCGCGGGCGGCGTGATCTTCCCGCCGTCGACGTACTGGCCGGAAATCCAGCGGATCTGCCGCAAGTACGACATCCTGCTGGTTGCCGACGAAGTGATCGGCGGCTTCGGCCGCACCGGCGAATGGTTCGCGCACCAGCACTTCGGCTTCGAGCCGGACCTGATCACGATGGCCAAGGGCCTCACGTCGGGCTACGTGCCGATGGGCGCCGTCGGCATTCACGAGCGCGTCGCGCGGCCGATCATCGACAACGGCGAATTCAATCACGGCCTCACGTACTCGGGCCACCCGGTCGCGGCGGCCGTCGCGGTCGCGAACCTGAAGCTGCTGCGCGACGAAGGGATCGTCGAGCGCGTGAAGAACGACACGGGCCCGTACTTCCAGGCGCTGATGCGCGAAACCTTCGCGCGTCACCCGATCGTCGGCGAAGTGCACGGCCACGGCCTCGTCGCGAGCCTGCAGCTCGCCGAATCGCCGGCCGAACGCCGCCGCTTCGCGAACGGCGGCGACGTCGGCACGATCTGCCGCGACTTCTGCTTCAACGGCAACCTGATCATGCGTGCGACCGGCGACCGGATGCTGCTGTCGCCGCCGCTCGTGATCTCGCGTCCGGAAATCGATGAACTCGTATCGAAGGCGAAAAAAGCAGTCGATGCAACCGCCCAGCAACTGGGTATTTCGTAACGGTTTTGTCTACAGGCGTGCGGCGGGCGCCGCACGCCGCCATAACCAGGGGAATTCCACCATGCGTGCCTGCTTTCTTCGCCAAGCCTGTTCTGTTGCCGCCCTTGCCGCCGCGGCCGCGTTCACGTCGGTCGCCAGCCCGACGGCGCACGCGGCCGACGAGCTGAATGTCTACAACTGGTCCGACTACATCGCACCCGACACGATCCCGAACTTCCAGAAGCAGACGGGGATCCACGTCAAGTACGACAACTACGACAGCGACGACACGCTTCAGGCGAAGCTGCTGGCCGGCAGTTCGGGCTACGACATCGTCGTGCCGACGTCGAACTACATGGCCAAGCAGATCCAGGCCGGCGTGTACCAGAAGCTCGACAAGTCGAAGCTGCCGAACCTCGCGAACCTCGACCCGCTGCTGATGAAGATGATCGCGGATGCCGATCCGGGCAACCAGTACGGCGTGCCCTGGGCCTACGGCACGGACGGCATCGGCTACAACGCGCAGGCGGTGAAGAAGGCACTCGGCGACAAGGCGCCGGTCGACAGCTGGGCACTGGTGTTCGACCCGGCCAACATGGAAAAGCTGAAGGGCTGCGGCGTGTCGTTCCTCGACCAGGCCGTCGACGTGTTCGCCGCCACGCTGCAATACATGGGCAAGAACCCGAACAGCACGAACCCCGGCGATTACCAGGCAGCCTTCGAAGTCCTGAAGAAAGTCCGCCCGTACATCACCCAGTTCAACTCGTCCGGCTACATCAACGACCTCGCGAACAACGACGTGTGCGTCGCGCTCGGCTGGTCGGGCGACGTCGGCATCGCGCATCGCCGCTCGGCCGAAGCCAAGCGTTCGTACGACATCAAGTTCTCGAACCCGAAGGAAGGCGGCCTGCTGTGGTTCGACGTGATGGTGATCCCGAAGGATGCACCGCACCCCGAGGCCGCACTGAAGTGGATCAACTACGTGTCCGATCCGAAGGTCAACGCGGCGATCACCAACACGGTGTTCTACCCGACTGCCAACAAGGCTGCGCATCAGTTCGTCACGCCGAGCGTCGCGCAGGACCCGACGGTCTACCCGCCCGAAGACGTGCTGAAGAAGATGGTGCTGATGAAGCCGATGCCGGCCGACATCCTGCGCCTCCAGAACCGCCTGTGGGCCCAATTGAAGACCGGCCACTGATCGCCCTGCATTCCGGCGGCGCAGGCATCGCTTCACGCCTGCCCGCCTGAGATCCGCGGACCTCCGTCCGCCCGCGCGCGCCGCGCGCACTGTTCCATCCGGCACGAGCCGTCGTCCGCGAGTCGCGTTGCGCGCCTCGTGCGGGGACGCTCACGCCTGCAATCCGTGAAGAACGAATGGTGACTCCCATGCAATCGATACCCTCTTCCGCTGCTGCACGACAGACCCAACCGGCCGCCGCGGCCCGTACGCAAAACGACGCGTTCGTGCGCATCGAAAACGTCGTGAAGAAATTCGGCGACAGCACGGCCGTCGACAACGTGAACCTGACGATCGCCAAGAACGAGCTGTTCGCGCTGCTCGGCAGCTCGGGCTGCGGCAAGTCGACGTTGCTGCGCATGCTCGCCGGGCTCGAGACGGCCACCTCCGGCAAGATCTTCGTCGACGGTGAAGATCTTGCGTCGCTGCCGCCGTACCGCCGTCCGGTGAACATGATGTTCCAGTCGTACGCGCTGTTCCCGCACATGACGGTCGAATCGAACGTCGCGTTCGGCCTGAAGCAGGAAGGCACGCCGAAGCACGAGATCAAGGAGCGCGTAGCCGACGCGCTCGCGCTCGTGCAGATGAGCAAGTACGCGCAGCGCAAGCCGCATCAACTGTCCGGCGGCCAGCAGCAGCGTGTCGCGTTGGCCCGCTCGCTGGTCAAGCGCCCGAAGCTCCTGCTGCTCGACGAGCCGATGTCCGCGCTCGACAAGAAGATCCGCCAGAAAACCCAGCTCGAACTCGTGAACATCATCGAGAAGGTCGACGTGACTTGCGTGATGGTCACGCACGACCAGGAAGAGGCGATGACGATGGCCAGCCGCCTCGCGGTGATGAGCGAAGGCAAGATCGTGCAGATCGGCGCGCCGGGCGAGGTGTACGAGTTTCCGAACAGCCGCTTCTCGGCCGAATTCATCGGCTCGACGAACCTGTTCGAAGGGCGCGTGGTTGAAGACGAGCCCGACCACATCTTCGTCGAAAGCGACGACCTCGAAGCGCGCATGCACGTGAGCCACGGCATCACGGGCCCGCTCGGGATGCCGGTCGGCATCTCGGTGCGCCCGGAACGCATTCACGTGTCGCGCGAGAAACCGAGCTCGAAACACAACTGGGCGCGCGGCGTCGTGACCGACATCGCGTACATGGGCAGCTACTCGCTGTACCACGTGCGCTTGCCGAGCGGCAAGACGGTGGTGTCGAACCTGTCGAGCTCGCACCTGATGAACGACAGCGCACCGGCGTGGAACGACGACGTGTTCGTGTCGTGGTCGCCGGCCAGCGGCGTCGTGCTGACGCAGTGAGGACGCCACGATGAGAACCTCCGCCTCCAATCCGTCCGCGCCGGTGCCGACCGGCGCCGCGAGCGCCGGCACCGGCCGCGCCCGCCCGGGCCGCTTTGCCGCGCTGTCGCGCTTCCTGCCGTCGGGCCGCAGCGTTGCGATCGGCGTGCCGTTCCTGTGGCTGGCCGTGTTCTTCGCGCTGCCGTTCGTGCTGGTGCTGAAGATCAGCTTCGCCGACCAGGTGATGGGCATTCCGCCGTACACGTCGCTCGTCGAGATCAAGGACGGCGTCGTGCACTTCGCGCTGCAGCTGTCGCACTACGCGTTCCTGCTGCAGGACGACCTGTACATCGCGACCTACCTCAGCTCGCTGAAGATGGCCGCCGTGTCGACGGTGCTGTGCCTGTTGATCGGCTATCCGATGGCGTACTACATCGCGCGCTCGGAACCGAATCGCCGCAACGTGCTGATGATGGCCGTGATGCTGCCGTTCTGGACGTCGTTCCTGATCCGCGTGTACGCATGGATCGGCATCCTGAAGGACGACGGCCTGCTGAACCACACGCTGATCGCGCTCGGCATCATCCACACGCCGCTGCGCCTCTACCACAGCGATGCCGGCGTCTACATCGGGATGGTCTATTCGTACCTGCCGTTCATGGTGATGCCGCTGTACGCGCACCTCGTGAAGATGGACCTCACGCTGCTCGAAGCCGCGTACGACCTCGGCGCGAAACCGTGGGTCGCGTTCACGCGGATCACGCTGCCGCTGTCGAAGAACGGGATCATCGCCGGCAGCCTGCTGGTGTTCATCCCGGCGGTGGGCGAGTACGTGATTCCGGAACTGCTCGGCGGCGCCGACACGCTGATGATCGGCCGTGTGATGTGGGATGAATTCTTCAACAACATGGACTGGCCGATGGCGTCCGCAGTGACGGTCGCGATGGTGCTGCTGTTGCTGGTGCCGATGGCGCTGTTCCAGTACTACCAGGTCAAGGAACTGGAGGACGCGAAATGATCAAGCCGAGCAAACCGCTGTCGACGGGCGTTCTCGCCTTCGGCTTCCTGTTCCTGTACATCCCGATCATCAGCCTGATCGTGTACTCGTTCAACGAGTCGAAGCTGGTGACGGTGTGGTCGGGCTTCTCGCTGAAGTGGTACTCGGCGCTGCTGGACGACGACGAGCTGCTGACCGCCGCATGGCTGTCGCTGAAGATCGGCTTGCTGACCGCCACCGCGTCGGTCGTGATCGGCACGTGGGCGGGCTTCGTGCTCGCGCGCTTCGGCCGCTTCAAGGGCTTCACGCTGTACACGGGGATGATCAACGCGCCACTGGTGATTCCGGAAGTGATCCAGGGCATCTCGCTGCTGCTGCTGTTCGTGGCGCTGGAGCAGATGTTCGGCTGGCCGAAGGGCCGCGGGATGGTGACGATCTGGATCGGTCACGTGATGCTGTGCGTGTCGTACGTGGCGATCATCGTGCAGTCGCGCGTGAAGGAGATGAACAAGTCGCTCGAAGAGGCAGCGCTGGATCTGGGCGCGACGCCGCTGAAGGTGTTCTTCGTGGTGACGCTGCCGCTGATCTCGCAGGCGCTGCTGTCGGGCTGGCTGCTGTCGTTCACGCTGTCGATCGACGATCTGGTGCTGTCGGCGTTCCTGTCCGGGCCGGGCTCGACGACGCTGCCGCTGGTGGTGTTCTCGCGCGTGCGGCTGGGGCTGAACCCGGAGATGAACGCACTGGCGACGCTGTTCATCACGGCCGTGACGATCGGCGTGATCGTCGTGAACCGGATGATGATCGCGCGCGAGCGGCGCCGCATGGCCGACATGAAGGCGGCGTTCGCGGTGGCGTGACGCCCCGCCACCCGCGTCAAATATAACAAGGACTGCAGACAAGCAAGACGCGCTGCCCCAGGGGGGGCGCGCGATTCGATCCCGATTTGACAGGCGCACGACAAGGAGAATCCGCAATGAAGAAGAAACTGATCTGCCTGCTGGTGGCCGGCGCGTTGCCGGGCATCGCGCTGGCCGACTCGACATCCGCCGAGATCAAGGCGCTGCAGGCGCAGGTCACGGCGCTGCAGAAGCAGATGAAGGCGATGCAGGCACAACTGTCGGCCAAGGGCGGCACCGCCACCGCCCAGGCCGGCACGAAGGCAGGGGCTGGCGCCGCGCCGGTCGCGGTGGCCGTCGATCCGAGCTCGCCGGACTATGGCAAGGCACAGGCCACGCTGACCAACGACGAGGTCGGCGAAATGAAGCAGCAGATCGCGAACCAGCAGTTGAAGGTCGACTCGCTGACCGATGCGGCCAACACAGGCCCGCTCGCCGGCCTGTCGGTCACGGGCTACATCGATCCGACCTACATCTACAACCGCGCGCCCGGCACGTCGTCGTTCCTGTTCGCGAACCACGAGAACGCGTACAACTACTTCAACAGCACGTTCGGCGATCTCTACCTCGACATCAAGAAGACCTTCGGCGTCGGCCCGATGGCGCCGTCGGCGGAAATCACGCTGATGCCGAACCGCGGCAACGGCATCACGCTGCTGCAGAACTCGCGCGGCTCGATCACCGACAACCTGCTGAACACGGCGGTCGTCAACGTGCCGATCACCGCCGAGACGACGCTGGTCGCCGGCCTGATCCCGAGCTTCGGCGGCTACGAGGTGCAGCAGTCGAACCAGATGCTCACGCTCACGCACAACCTGCTGTACGATTTCTCGGATCCGGGCAGCTACGTCGGTATCGGCGCGAACTACACGAAGGGCAACTGGGCGTGGAAGTTCTTCCTCGGCAACGAGCAGTACCGCACGTACGGTTCGGTCACGACGACGGGCACCAACGCGCTCGGCGATCCGATCACCACCAGCAACAAGGTGCCGACCTTCACCGCGCGCGCGGACTACACGTGGTCGAGTGCGCTCGATCTCGGCGGTTCGTTCAACATCGGCCGCCAGACGCTCTCGAGCGCGATCGATGCGAACGGCGTCGTCCACTACGGCCCGGGCGGCGCGGCGCCGAGCGCATACGGTTCGTTCTTCTTCGGCGAACTCGACGCGACCTACACGCTCGCCGACATTCAGTACAACGCGGAAGTCGACTACGGCCGTCAGCAGCATGCGGCGTTCAACGGCGGGCTCGCGCAGTGGTACGGCCTGTCGCTGCTCGCGCACCGCAAGTTCAACGCACCGGTGGTCGGCCGCATGGGCGTGACGCTGCGCTATGACCTGCTCGCCAACTCGAAGAACGGCGGCGGCGGTGGCGGCATCGCGCTGAACGGCAACGGGATGGATCCGAGCAACGGCTTCGGCGTCGACGCGGACTGCCTCGCACAGTCGAAGGCCGGCGGCGGCCTGGGCTTCGAGTGCAAGGGGGCGGTACGCCAGGATGTCGCGCTCGACCTGCTGTTCTATCCGACCCAGCAGATCACCGTGAAGGTCGAATACCGCCACGACTGGGCGAACAACAAGGTGTTCCTGCGCAACGACGGGTCGTACGGCAAGTCCAACGATCTGCTCGCGACGCAGTTCATCTATTCGTTCTGACGCGGGGTGCGCGGGACGCCGTGCCGTGCGCACGGCGTCCCGCGCCGTTTTACCGGCCGGATGACGGTGCGCGATGCACCGGCGCCGGCTGCAACGAGGGAGTCGGATTCATGACGCAGTCTTTCACCCGCCGCGCCGATGCGCTCGCGCGCGACTCGTACTACGAAGCGACGGCCGAACGCCCCGCCGTGGACGACCCGTCGCTCGACGGGACGATCGACGTCGACGTCTGCGTGATCGGCGCCGGCTTCGCCGGCCTGTCGACGGCGCTCGACTGCCGCGCACGCGGGCTGTCCGTCGCGGTAATCGACGCGCACCGGCCCGGCTGGGGCGCGTCGGGCCGCAACGGCGGCCAGGCGATCACCGGCTTCGCGAAGGACGAGGAGATCGAACGGCAGCTCGGCGCCGACGGCGCACGCGCCGCGTGGTCGCTGTCGCTCGACGGCGTCGCGCTGATCGCCGAGCGGATCGCGCGCTACGGAATCGACTGCGATTTCACGCGCGGCTACCTGACGGTCGCGACGAAGCCGCGCCGCATCGACGACCTGCACGCGTGGATGGACGCCGCGACGTCACGCTGGGGCCATCCGTCGCTCGCGTGGCTCGAACCCGCCGACATCCGCACGCGCATCGCGTCGACACGCTATCTGGCCGGCGTGCACGATCCGCTGTCGGGCCACCTGCATCCGCTCAAGTACTGCCTCGGCCTCGCCGATGCCGCGCGGCGCGAGGGCGTCGCGCTGTACGCGCATACGCCCGCGCTCGACGTCGCGCGCGGTGCGCGGCCCGTCGTGCGCACGCCGTCGGGCGACGTGCGCTGCCGCTTCGTCGTGTCGTGCTGCAACGCGGGCCCCGGCGGCGTGCTGCCGGCCGCGACGGCCGCGCGCATCGCGCCGATCGCGTCGTACATCATCGCGACCGAGCCGCTCGGCCAGGCACGCGCCAACGCGCTGATCGCGCAACGCGAAGCCGTGTGCGACAACAATTTCTTCCTCGACTATTTCCGGCTGTCGGCCGACCACCGGATGCTGTTCGGCGGTCGCGCGAATTCAGCCGGCGCGTCGCCCGCCACGCTCGCCGAAACGATCCGGCGCCGCATGGTCGGCGTGTTCCCGCAGCTCGGCGACGTGCGCGTCGACCACGCGTGGGGCGGCTTCGTCGACGTCACGCGCAACCGCGCGCCGGATTTCGGCGCACTCGATCCGAACTTCTTCTACGTCCAGGGCTTCAGCGGGCACGGCGTCGCGCTCACCGGCATCGCCGGGCGCGCGGTCGCCGGCGCGATCGCGGGCGACACGCGCGCGTTCGACCTGTTCTCGCGCATCCGTCACCGGCGTTTCCCCGGCGGCGACGCCTGGCGGCAACCCGCGCTCGAACTCGGGATGCTGTACCACCGCGTGCGCGAGCTGTTCTGAGCCCACTTTCTCCGCTCTCCTGATCATGCAGACATTCGCCAACCAGCCGCACGTCGCGTCCTACTACGCGGCGACTGCCAACGATACGACCCGCCACGCGCCGCTCGCCGGCACGATCGACGCCGACGTGTGCGTGATCGGCGCGGGCCTCACGGGCCTGTCCGCCGCGCTCAACCTCGCCGAGCGCGGCCATTCGGTGACCGTGCTCGAAGCGTCGCGGGTCGGATGGGCGGCGAGCGGCCGCAACGGCGGTCAGCTGATCGGCGGGTTTGCGTGCGACATCGACACGTTCGGGCAATTCATGCCGGAAGGCGACGTGAAGCGCATCTGGGACATGGGGCTCGAAACGCTGGCGCTCGTGAAGTCGCGCATCGCCAGGCACGACATCGACTGCGCGCTGGTGCCCGGCTACCTGACCGCCGCGAACACCGAGCGTGACGCCGATTCGCTGAAGCGCTGGCGCGACGAGGCCGCGAAGCGCTTCGGCTACGACCGCCTCCACTTCGTCGAAGCCGACGAACTCGGCGACTACGTGCAGTCGGCCCGCTATTGCGGCGGGCTGTACGACCCCGACAGCGGCCACCTCCATCCGCTCAACTACACGCTCGGCCTCGCCCGCGCGGCGACCGATGCGGGCGTGCGGATCCACGAGGACAGCTGCGTGACGCGCGTGCGCGACGTCGCGGGCGGCCATGTCGTCGAGACGAGCGGCGGCAACGTGCGCGCGCGCTTCGTCGTGCTCGCGTGCAATACCTTCGTCGGCACGCTCGCGCCCGCGCTGGCGAAGAAGATCATGCCGGTCGGCACCTACGTGATCGCGACCGAGCCGCTCGGCGACGCGCGCGCCGCCGCGCTGATGCCCGCACGCGCGGCGATCTGCGACAGCCGCTTCGTGCTCGACTATTTCCGGCCGGCGCCCGACACGCGGCTCGTATGGGGCGGCAAGGTCAGCTATTCGACGCGGGAGCCGCGCGATCTCGCGGCGGCGATGCGCGCGGACATGCTGAAGACGTTCCCGCAGCTCACGGACGTGAAGGTCGAGTACGCATGGGGCGGCTTCGTCGACATCACGATGAACCGTGCGCCGCACTTCGGCCGCATCGCGCCGACGATGTATTTCGCGCAGGGGTTCTCGGGGCACGGCGTGAACACCACCGCGCTCGCGGGCAAGCTGATCGCCGAGGCGATCGACGGCCAGGCGAGCCGCTTCGACCTGTTCGACAAGATCCGCCATCGCGACTTCCCGGGCGGCGAGGCATTGCGCACGCCGGCGCTGGTGCTCGCGATGAGCTGGTACCGGCTGCTCGACGCGTTCGGCGTGCATTGAGCAACGGCCACATCGACGAAAAACGGCTGCGCCGAAACGCAGCCGTTTCTTGCCGCCGAGCGCCGACGCGCTCTCGCTAGTCGGCCACCTTCTGCCGCATCGTCACGAACTCCTCGGCCGCGGTCGGATGGATGCCGATCGTGTCGTCGAACTGCGCCTTCGTCGCGCCCGCGCGAATCGCGATCGCGATGCCCTGGATGATCTCGCCCGCATCGCGGCCGACCATGTGCGCGCCGACCACGCGCTGGCTGTCGCGCGCGACGACGAGCTTCATCAGCGTGCGCTCGTCGCGGCCCGACAGCGTATGGCGCAGCGCCTTGAACGACGTGCGGTAGATGTCGACGTCGCCGTCGTACAGGTCGCGCGCGGTCGCTTCGGTGAGGCCGACCGTCGCGACTTCGGGCTGGCTGAACACCGCCGACGGCACCCATTCGTGATCGGCCGCGACGCGCGACCCGCCGAACAGCGTGCGGGCGAGCAGCCCGCCGTCGCGCGTCGCCACCGGCGTGAGCTGCGGGCGCGACGTGACGTCGCCGATCGCATGGATCGACGGCACCGACGTCGCCGAATACGCATCGACGGCAATCGCGCCGCGCGCATCGAGCGCCACGCCCGCCTGTTCGAGTCCGAGCCCGTCGACGTTCGGCACGCGGCCGGTCGCATAAAGCACCTCATCGTACGGCCCGTGCCGCGCATCGCCGACGCGCACGCTCAGCGTGCCGTCATCCGCGCGCTCGATCGACTCGACCACCGAGCGCGCGTGGATCGCGACGCCCTGCTTCGTCATCTCGTCGGTCAGGAACTGGCGCACGTCGTCGTCGAAGCCGCGCAGGATCTTCTCGCCGCGATAGAACAGGTCGACGTGGCTGCCGAGGCCGTTGAAGATGCCCGCGAACTCGACCGCGATATAGCCGCCGCCGACCACCGCGATGCGCTTGGGCAGCGCGGCGAGCGACAGCGCCTCGCGCGACGTGATCGCGTGCTCGATGCCGGGCCGCGCCGGGTGCGACGGGCGCGAGCCGGTCGCGATCGCGATGTGGCGCGCGCGGATCGTGCGTTCGCCGATCGCGACCGTGTGCGCGTCGACGAGCGTCGCGCGGCCGGCGTGCATCTCGACGCCCGATTGCCGCAGCAGGTTGATGTAGATGTCGCTGAGCCGGTTGATCTCGCGATCCTTCGCGGCAATCAGCGCGGGCCAGTCGAACGTGCCGGCGCCGAAGGTCCAGCCGAAGCCCTTCGCGTCCTCGACTTCGTGCGGGTAGTGCGATGCGTAGACGAGCAGCTTCTTCGGAATGCAGCCGCGCAGCACGCAGGTGCCGCCGATCTGCTCCTCTTCCGCTATGCCGACACGCGCGCCGTATGACGCGGACATGCGCGCGAGCCGCACGCCGCCCGAGCCGGCGCCGATGACGAACAGGTCGTAGTCGAAATCCATCGCATTCCCTCATCGCAGTTCGGATGAAGGCACGATAGCAAGATTCCGGCATTCGTGCGGCGCACGGTGCAGCCGGGAGCGCGCCCAATAAAAAACGGCGAGAGACGTTGCCTCTCGCCGATCAACCCAGCTGCCGGGTGTGCCATGCGTCACCGATCGACCGCATGCCCGACGGCCGGCTGCGCGGCACCGGTCCGCCCGGGCGCGCGAAGGGCGCGCCCGCGGCCGGACCAGCCGCCATGCTCAGGCCTGCGACGTGTCGCTGCCGTCCGTCGCCTGCGTGTCGTCTGCCTGCTGCGGCTGCTCTTCCTTCTTCTCGAGCATGCCTTCGATCGCTTCCGCACCCTTGAAGCCGGCGACGGCTGCCGCCGCCTTGGTCAGCAGGCCCGCATCCGGATCCAGCTTTTCCGCGCCTTCGACAGCTGCGACTGCGCCAGCGATTTCACCCACGGTGTTCAGGATACCCATCGTCATCCCCTTTCAAGAAAATCGTGAGCGCATCGTCCCACGAAAAAAACCGGCGGACCGCGATTGTCATCACCGGATACACAAGTTACGCACCAGGCCGGCCGCACTCGCCGAGCGCGACCGGAACGACGCACGCGCGCGCCTCACGGCACGCAACGGGCGATGCACGCAGCGTAGCGGAAAGCCTGCGCGCGTACTGTAAAAGTATGTTCTGGATTGCCGACGGATCCCTTACGGCGCGGGGGTCTCGTGATGAAGCATTCGCCGAATAGTCGTGCGCGCGTATGAAGGTCGCGTGACGAAAAAAAAGAGGCGCCTCGCGGCGCCCCTTCGATGCGTGCCGGACGACTGCCGGCGCGTGCGTTCCGACGTTCGTCAGAAGATATTGCGCAGGCCGATCGCGATGCCGGTCTGGTTGCTGCGACCCGGCAGCTCGACGTTCGCCGCGCCGCTCGTCTTGTTGAAGTCGACGGTGCCGTACACTTCCGTGCGCTTGCTGAGCGCGTACTCGGCGATGCCGACGACCGCGTAGCGGTTGCCGCTCGCGAGCGTGCCGTTGGTGGTCATCGCATTGCGCATATGGTCGTAGTAGAACGCGCCCGTCAGCGTCAGCGGCGCGCTGACCTGCCAGCTCACGCCGGCGAACGGACCGTCGTCGATCCGGCCAGTGCCCTTCGCGACCGGAATCGACTGCTGCGCGAGCAGGCTGTCGACGAAGCCCGTGTCGTCCTTCGAGCGCAGGTAGCCCGCGTAGATCTTCGCCTTGCTGAACGCATACACGACGTTCGCGTGGTAGATCGTCTGCTTGCGCGCCGAGTTGTCGCTGTTCTGCTGCGCGCCGGCTGCGATGCTGAGCGGGCCCATCACGTACGACAGCGACACGCCCCACGCATTGCCCTTGCCGAGCGAACCCGGGATCTGGCCCGAGAAGCCGCCGGCGCCGGTCGATTCGTAGTTGGTGCCGGTCGAGTACATCGCCTTCGCGGTCAGCCCTTCGAACTTGCCCGTGTACTTGATCTGGTTGTCTGCATACAGGCCGCCGCCGAGTGCGACCGGCAGCCACGCGTTTTCGAGGTAGTTACCGACCGTCAGCGGATCGTAGGTGTCCGACAGCAGGTCGAACAGCGGCGTCTTCTGGCGACCGAGGGTCACCGTGCCGTACGGGCTCTGCAGGCCGACGTACGCTGCGCGGTTGAACAGGCGGCCGCTGTCGGCGAATGCGCCGTTCTGCAGGTTCACGCCGCTTTCGAGGTTGAACACGGCCTTCAGGCCGCCGCCGAGGTCTTCCGTGCCGTAGATGCCGAAGCGGCTGTTGGTGATCGCGCCGTTGGTCATCGACAGCAGGCCGTCGTTCTTGGCGTTGGCGTTGGTCAGGTAGCGGATGCTGGCGTCGGCGACGCCCCACAGCGTGACCGAGCTTTGTGCGGCCGCGTACTGGCTGGCGAATGCGAGCGCGGCGCCCCCTGCGATGGCTGCGAGTCGGGTGGTCTGCTTCATGAGCTTTCCTTTTTGTAGGTGTCTCCATTCATGGCCGGCCGCGTGCGCAGCCGGGTGGCGATCGCTCACGTTCTTGGCGCGCGCGATGTGGGCTGAATCATATGACGAGTGCAATCGCTGAAAGAAATTGAAATGCGCGGTAACGGCAGAACTGTCGCCCGCGCACAACGCTGCGCGTGCGAGGCTTGCCCGGCGGGCGTCGGGTGCCGCGCAGCAGCATTCGGCCACGCGGCTGACGGACCGTTAGGACTGTAAGACTCACCCCGCGGGCGCGGGGAAACAGGCAGGCGGCCGGGAGCGCCGGCGGGATGCCCCGCTACCGTTACGCCGCGGCCGGCGGCTCGCCGGGCGTCGCGCGGCGACGCCACGCACGCCGCACGATTTCCGCGAACGCGCCGACGAGCAGCAGCACGGCGCCCCACAGCGCGACGTCCGGCACGAGCCGCGTCACGAGGCCGCCGACCACCGCGCCGGCCAGGAAGCAGAAGCTGATCGTCGCGAGCAGCGCCGAGTCGTGCAGCGCGCCCGCGTCGTAGCGCGGGATCAGCCCGACGAACAGCTTCTGCGCGGCGCGCCGCAGGTTGCCGGTCGTCATCACCGACGTGTACGACAGTTCCTCGAGATGGGTGAACGACAGCGTCTGCAGCGTCGCGACGAACGAAATCCCCGGAATCAGCCAGGCGCTCGACGCGCCGACGAGGCCGCTCGCGGCGACGCCGAGAAAGGCGATCTCGACGAGCAGGCTCGTGAACGCCGTGTGCCGCATCCAGCCGCGCTGTGCGGCGAGGCCGAGCAGGTGCGCGACGAACACCGCGACCACGAAGCCGCCGAGCGGCGGCACGTGATGCAGCGCGGCGGCCCATTCGCCGGCCGACAGGTTGATGCCGAGCAGCGCGACGTTGCCGGTCATCGTGTTCGCGAACACGTGGCCGTGGCCGACATACGTGTACGCGTCGAGGTAGCCGCCGGACAGCGTCAGCAACGCGGCGACAGTGAGATTGCGGCTGGCGCCGTCGAGATCCATCGAGCCTCCCGTGGTGCGCGCCGCCCGGCCGCGCGCGGCGGGCGGTGCGAAATTCAGTTCTGCCGGCCGGCGCGAACGCCGCCGGCGCTGCGCGGCCGGGCATCGCCGCGTGCCGCGCGCCAATATAATGCCCGCCGTCGGGGGGCGGATTCCCGCCGCGCGGCGCCGGCCGGAACGTGTCCATCGCGCAGGTTTCGCCGCCGCGGCGCCGGCCGAGTATACCGGGCGGCCTGAGCCCGGTTGCGCCCCGATCGCCCCCGCGCCGCCTCACCGAGCCTTCGAATGACACTCGCGAAGTTCTTCCTGCGCTACACCGTGATCCCGTTCGCCGCGATCGTGCTGGTGGCCGTCTGGGCGTTCAACCGCGAATCGGGCGAGATCGATGCGCGCCAGTACGCGGCGCTGGTGGCCGCCTATCCGTCGTTCACGCCGAAGCTGAAGCACGAGGTGGCCGACGCGTTGCGCGGCGGCAAGGTCGCGAAGGCCGACTACGGCACGATCATGCGCGATGCGCTCGAGGCCGGATACGTGGTCGACTGGCCCGCGACGACCGACGACGTCGGCAGCGAGCGCGGCCGGCTGCTCGGGATCGTGAACAGCGACCTGCCGGCGTCGCAGTAGCGGGCGGCCGCAGCCGGCAACGGCCGGCTGCGTGAAGGATCGCTCACTGTCCGATGCCCGTGAGTCCGATCAGCGCGCCGCCCGCGAGCAGCCACAGCGGATGGATGCGCGTGCGCCACGCGAGCACCGCGCACGCGGCCGTGATGCCCCACTGGATCGCCGTGCGGTTCGACGCTTCCGAGATCAGCACCGCGCTCGCCGCGACCAGCCCGGCCGTGACGGGCATCATCCCCTGCTGCACATAGCGGCGCCACGGCCGGTCGCGAAAGCGCTCCCACGCATGCAGCGCGAGCACGGTGACGATCGACGACGGTCCGAACTTCGCGAGCGACGCGACCAGCAACCCGCTCCAGCCGGCCACGTGCCAGCCGACCAGCGACACGATCATCATGTTCGGCCCGGGCGCCGCCTGGGCCAGCGCGAACAGCGCGGTGAACTCGTGCGCGCTCATCCAGTGATGGACGTCGACGACCTGCCGCTGCATCTCCGGCAGGATCGTGTTGCCGCCGCCAAACGCGAGCAGCGACAACTGGCTGAAGATCGTCGCGATGGCGATCAGCGTGTCGTTCATGGCCGGTCTCCTCGCTGCGTGTCGCGCGCCACGGCCGGCGCCGGCTGCGGCGTATCCGCATCGCGGCGCCGCGACGCGAGCCAGATGCTGACGGGCGTCAGCACGAGCATCGCGGTCAGCAGCGGGATGCGCAGCACCGCGATCGCGACGAACGCGAGCGCCGCGATGCCGGCTGCCGCGCGGGCATGCCGCAGCGGCTTCGCGACCTTCACGGCCATCGCGACGAGCAGCCCGGCCGCCGCCGCGGCGAGCCCCGCGAACAGGTGCTGCACGCGCGGATCGTTCTGCGTCTTCGCGTACAGCACGCCGAGCGCGACGACGACGAGCGTCGGGCCCGCGATCAGCCCGAGAATGCCGGCGAACGCGCCGGCGACGCCGCGAAAGCGCATGCCGACGGCCACCGACAGGTTGATCACGTTGCCGCCCGGCAGGAACTGGCACAGCCCGAGCAGATCGGTGAATTCGTCGGCGGAGAGCCATTTGCGCTCTTCGACGATGGTGCGCCGCGCGAACGGCAGCGCGCCGCCGAACGACATGAGGCCAAGCGACAGGAAGCCGGTGAACAGCTCGGCGAGGCCGACACGGCGGGGCGACGCGGCTGGCGGCGGGGCGGCAGGCGGAAAAGCGGATTGCATGGGGCTCCTCACGAAACGGTGAACCGAGGTTACCGCCGTTCCAGACGCTGGCAAAACGATTTTATCGGCGCGTCCTTGTGATCTAGAATCACAAGCATGGCACGCGATCTCCCGCCCTTTTCCGCGCTTCGGGCCTTTGAAGCCGCGGCACGACACGAAAGCTTCAGCGCCGCCGGCGATGAGCTGCATGTGACTCATGGTGCCATCAGCCGGCAGATCGCCGGGTTCGAGGCATGGCTCGGCAAGCCGGTGTTCCACCGCTACGGCAAGCGCGTGAAGCTCACCGACGAAGGCCGCCGCTACCTCGACACCGTGCGCGCCGCGTTCGACAGCATCGCGCTCGCGACCGAGCAGTTACGCAACACGGGCGCGGCGCGCGTGCTGCGCATCAACGCGCTGCCGACCTTCGCGATGAAATGGCTGCTGCCGCGCCTGTCGCGGTTCCAGCGCGACGTGCCGAACGTGGAACTGAAGCTGTCGACGTCGAACGCGCCGCTCGACACGCTCGACGGTTTCGACGTCGCGATCCGCCGCGGCCCCGGCCACTGGCCGAACTGCACAAGCGGCCACTTCCTCGACGAAAGCGTAATTCCGGTCTGCAGCCCCGCGCTGCTCAAGCGCGTGCCGATCGCCCGCGCGGACGATCTCGCGCGGCACGTGCTGCTGCATTCGGATACGCGGCCGGAAGGCTGGCGCGACTGGTTCGCGGCGGCCGGCGTGGCGATGAAGGGGCGCAAGCGGCAGTCGTTCGACCACTTCTACCTGGCGCTGCAGGCGGCCGTCGACGGGCTCGGCGTCGCGCTCGGCCCGCTGCCGCTGATCGACGACGAACTGGCGAGCGGCCGGCTCGTGATGCCGCTGGCGGGGCCGCGCATTGCGACGCGCAGCTACTGGTGGATTGCGCCGCGCGCGCCGGCGGACGATCCGCTGGTCGCGCAGTTCTGCGCGTGGCTGCAGACGCAGTCGAACGTCGGCGCGTAGTCGCGCTGGCGCGCGACGAAGAAGATGACGCGGGCGGCAGGACGCCGCCCGCCGAACGCTCAGACCACCGGGCCCGGTTCCTTTTCCTTGCGCAGGATCGCGTACAGGATGATCGCGCCGAACGTCGCGGTGCCGATCCCGCCGAGCCCGAAGCCGCCGATCTTCAGCGAGAAGTCGCCGGCGCCGAGCACCAGCGTGACGGCCGCGACGATCAGGTTGCGGTTGTCGGAGAAGTCGACCTTGTTGACGACCCAGATCCGCGCGCCCGTCACCGCGATCAGCCCGAACACGACGATCGACACGCCGCCGAGCACCGGGCCCGGAATCGTCTGGATCACCGCGCCGAACTTCGGCGAGAAGCCGAGCACGATCGCGATCACCGCGGCCACCGCGAACACCAGCGTCGAGTAGATCCGCGTGACGGCCATCACGCCGATGTTCTCCGCGTAGGTCGTCACGCCCGTGCCGCCGACGCTGCCCGACACGATCGTCGCGAGCCCGTCGCCGATGAACGCGCGGCCCACGTAGCGGTCGAGGCTGGTGCCCGTCATCGCGCTGACGGCCTTGATGTGGCCGAGGTTTTCCGCGACCAGGATCACCGCGATCGGCGCCAGCATCAGCATCGCGTGCGGATCGAACACCGGCGCGCGGAAGCTCGGCACCCCGAACCAGGCCGCATGCCCGACGATCGAGAAATCGATCGGCTTGCCGAGCCCCATCCCGTTGGTCGCGACCGCGTAGATCGCGTAGGCGATCACCAGCCCGACGAGGATCAGCAGGCGCTGCACCATGCCGCGCGAGAACACCGCGACGCCGCCGACGCACAGCACCGTGACGAGCGCCATCACCGATTCGAAGGTCGACGCGGACACGCCCTTGACCGCGATCGGCGCGAGGTTCAGCCCGATCACCGCGACCACCGCGCCGGTCACGACGGGCGGCATCAGCGTCTCGATCCAGCGCGTGCCGATCGCCTGCACCAGCAGGCCGAGCGCGACGTACACGACGCCGCACGCGATGATCCCGCCGAGCGCGACCGGGATGTTCGGGTTCGGGCCGCTGCCGCCGTAGCCGGTCACCGCGATCACCAGGCCGATGAACGCGAAGCTCGAGCCGAGGTAGCTCGGCACGCGGCCGCCGACCAGCACGAAGAACAGCAGCGTGCCGATGCCCGACATGAAGATGCACAGGTTCGGGTCGAAGCCCATCAGCAGCGGCGCGAGCACCGTCGAGCCGAACATCGCGACGACGTGCTGCACGCCCATCGCGACCATCTGCGGCCACGCGAGGCGCTCGTCGGGGCCGACCACGCGCGATGCCGCGCCGGTCGATTGCACCCGCCAGCGCGGGAAGTAGGAATCGGACATGGGGAAAAGGGCTCCTGTCGGTCGGTCGCCGGCTGCAGAAGATGCGCCGGTCTGGAATCTGGCGCGAGTTTACGGAGCGGAAATGGGGCTGGCAAGCGCACTGATGCGCGGGCCGGCAAGCGCCAAGCACGGCTGGCCGTGCGCGCGAAACGGGGCACGAACGTGCGGCCCGGTGAAGCGCCCATCCGCGCGCGAAGACGCGCGGGCGGCAGTCCACACCGGCCGCGATGTAAGCGGGCGCTCACATCGCGGCTGGCGCGTCGTGCATCAGGGATTGATGTACTGGAACAGCGACAGGTTCTGCAGCTGCGCGTACGCCTTCTGCGAGCCCGTCAGCGCGTTCTGCATCTGCAGGAACTGGCTGATCGTCGACACCATGTTGGTGCTCGTCAGGTCGGACAGGTTGCTGGTGATCTGCAGCGTGTTGGTCTGGTTCACCGCCTGCATCGCCTTGATTTCCTGCTCGCGTCCGCCGACCGACGCCTGCACGGTGAGGACGTTCGTCATCATGTTGTTCAGCTTCGTCGTGCCGGTGGTCATCGTGTTCGCGAGCGCGGTCGCGGCAGCCGTGTTGTTGCTGATCGGCGTCTTCAGCGCGGTGATCATCGAATCGAGCGCCGCGAACACGTCGGTGCCGGCTTTCGGCGCGGGCGTGACCGTGAACGTGTCGCCCGGCGCAGGCGTGCCCGACACGGGCACTGACAGGCCGTTGCCGAGCGCGATGGCCGAATCGGCCGTATACGGCTGCGCGGCGCCCGGGGTCGGCGGTACGACGGAGTTGTCGGTGACCGTATAGGTCGGCGCGGCAGCCGTGCCGCCGAACGTGATCGTGAACTGGTGCGTGTTGGTCGCGGCCGACGGGCTCGTGATCGACACCGCGCCGATCGTACCCGTGCCCGTGTTGTTCGCACCGGCGACCGGCACCGGCTGGCTGCCGAGCATCGGCACCGACAGGAACACGCTGGCGCCGCTGTCGCCCTGCGAGATCGCGCGCGTGTCGGCGATCTGCACCTGCCGCGAACCCGTGTCGCCGCTGTAGTTCACGCCGCCGCCCGGTGCGTTCGAGAACGGCGCCGTGGTCGACTGGAAGCCCGCGAACAGGTAGTTGCCCGCGCCGTCCGTCGAGTTCGCGAGCGTCAGCAACTGGTCGCGATAGCCCTGCAGCTGGGTCGACAGCGCCGCTCGGTCGCTGTCGGCCAGCGAGCCGTCGCCGGCATGTATCACGACCGAGTGAATGGTGTTCAGCAGGTCGTTGACGCTGAAGAGCGTCTGGTCTTCCTTCTGCAGCGACGACAGCGCGACGTTCTGGTTCGACGAATACTGCGACAGCGTCGCCGACGTCATCGACAGCTGCACCGCCTGCGCGGCGCCGAGCGGGTTGTCGGCCGGCGTCGACAGGCTCACGCCGCTCGAGATCTGCTGGTACAGCTGCGACAGCTGCGCCTGCTGGTCGCTCATCTGAGCGACGTTCATCTGGTAGAACTGGGTGGTGGAAATCCGCATCGCTTCGATCCCCGAAATCAGTTGAACAGGCCGAGCACGGTCTGGAACAGCGTCGCCGCCGTCTGGATCACCTTCGCGTTCGCCTGGTAAAGCTGCTGGTACTGCATCAGGTTGGCCGCTTCCTCGTTCTGGTTCACGCCCGACACCGACTGCTGCGCGGACGTGATCTGGCCGACCAGCGCGGTCTGCGCGGCGCTCGACGACTTCAGCTGGCTCGTCGTGTTGCCGATGCCGTTCACGTAGTTCGCGTACGCGCCCGTCAGCGTGGTCGAGCCGTTGCCGAACGATTTCGCGTTGACGAGCTTCGACAGCGCGAGCGCGTTGCTGCCGTCGTTGGTGCCGCCCGTGTTCGGCGCGACCGTGAACGTGTCGCCGGCCGTGGGCGTGCCCGACACCGTCACCGTGACGCCGGCCGTCAGCGTGATCGGCGAGCCGGCCTGGTACGCCTGCGGCGTGCCGGTGCTCGGCGGCGTGACGGAGTTGTCGGTGACCGTGTAGGTCGGGCTGGCGGTCGTGCCGCCCATCGTGATCGTGTAGTTGTGCGGGTTGGCCGCGGCGGTCGCGCTCGTGACCGACAGCGCGCCGATCGTGCCGGTGCCCGTGTTCGTCGCGGTGGCCGACGGCACGAACGGCGCCGCCGCCGCGATCGCGGAGCCGTTCGACGTCGCGAGGCCGAAGCCGTTCAGCGCGCCGCGCGTCGGCTGCACGGTGAACTTGTCGCCCGGCTGCATCTGCGTGCCGGCAGTGGTCGAGAAATTCAGTCCACCGAGCGAAACCGGCATCGGCCCCTGCTTCTGGTCGACCACCGTGCCGCTCGCGCGATCGGTCAGCGTGTAGTTCTTGCCGTCGAACGACAGCGTGTAGTCGCCGGTGGTCGGCTGCGACGCGTTCGCGAACGACACGGACAGCGCCGCGTTGCCGGTATTGCCCTGGTTCGCGTACGTGATCGGCGTGCCGGTCGTGAACAGGTTGCCGCCGACGTTGCCCGACAGGTCGAGGCCGAGCGCGTTCTGCGCGTTGACCTGCGCGGCGAAGCTGGTCGCGATCGCGCCAAGCTGGGCTTCGGCCGGATCGAGCGTCTGGCTGCGGAACGAGAGCAGGCCGCCGAGCGTGCCGCCCGACAGCGACGCGTCGGACAGGTACTGGTTCGGGCCCTGCGGGTTCGCGCCGGCGATGCCCTGCGACACGACGGTCAGCTCGCTCGGATCGGACGGCGACGTAACGGTCGCGAGCTGGTAGCTCTTGTCCGCGACGACGAGCGGCGTGCCGCCCGCGAGAAACACGCTGTAGCCGTCGCCGTTGCGCGCGACCTGCACGCCCGCGAGGTTCGACAGGTTCGACACCGCGAGGTCGCGCTGGTCCATCAGCTGGTTCGGCGGCTGGCCCTGGCTGCTCGCGGCCGAGATCTGCTGGTTCAGTTGCGCGATCTGCGCGGTGTACGCGTTGATCTGCGTCACGGTGCTCGTCAGCTGCGTGTTCACGCTCTGGCGCAGCGCGTCGTACTGCTGGCCGGCCGCCGTGATCTGGTTCGCGAGCGTCTGCGCATTGCTCATCGCGGTCTGCCGCACCGACGAGTCGGACGCGCTGTTCGCGACGTTCTGCAGCCCGGTGAAGTAGTTCGTGATCGCGGTCGAGATGCCGGCCGTCGGGCTGCCGACGTAGTTGTTCAGCTGCGTGACGAGCGAATACCACGTCGATAGCGCACCGCCCTGCGTCTGCGCGCCGTTCAGCTGGTCGCTCAGGTACTGGCTGTACTGCCGCTGCACGGTGGCGGTGTTCACGCCCTGCGGCAGGTAGCCGCTGCTCGTGTACTGGCCGCTCGCCTCGGCATAGACGGGGCGTTCGACCGAATAGCCCGGCGTCGCCGCGTTGCTGATGTTCTGGCCGGTCGTCGTGAGGCCCCAGAGCGCGGCATTCAGGCCGCTGACGCCGAGGTTCATGAGTGTGTTGGACATGCGCGATCCTGATGAGCCGGCCGCGCTGCGGCCGCCGGGTTGCGTGACTCCCGGTATAACGGCCGCGGATCGAAAAAATTGAGGAAAAAATGCGTGCGCGACGCGCGAGCGCGCGTCGCCGCTCGCAGCGGGCGGCCAACGGTGCCGCCAACGCTGCGCGGGCGGCCCCGGGCGGGGCCGGCCACTGCTTGCGCGTCAGGCCCGCGCGAGCGAGCGGCGCTTCATCTCGAGCTGCGTAATCAGCCGCTGCAGCGTGTTCTCCGCGCTGCCCGGCAGCGACAGGTAGCGAAAGCCGAGCTGGTAGCGCCGCGACCCGTTCGGCATCTGCGTCGAACGCTGCGACACGAGCTGCAGGTCGAGCGACAGCTTGCCGTGGCCGGTCAGTTCGAGCTCGACGTCGGGCAGCTGCGTGCCGACCTCGAGCGCCTCGACGCGTTCGTCGGCCGTGCGCAGCCCCACGCCGCCGAGCGACAGGTTATGCACCTCGAACAGGAAACTCTCGCCGTCCGGCAGCTTGCCGCGGCACAGGAACGGATCGACGATCGGCGCGTCGACGCGGAAATATTCGCGGCGCTGGATGCACATCAGCACGTCGGGGAAATCGGCGACGAACGCGGGCAGCCCCTCGTAGCGCGTCTCGCGCGGCGTGCCCGTGGAGAATTCGACGCGCACGCCCTCCGGCGCGGCCGCGAACGTGCAGTGCGACGCGCCGAGGATGCCGGCGTTCTGCTCCGACAGCGCACCCCAGTCGAACGTAAACGTCCGCTCACCGACATCCACCTCGAGCAGGCGCGTGACAAGCTGGCCGCCCGGATACTGGACGGTCAGGAAATCGCCGCGGTTGACGAGGTTGCGCAGCTGCACGCCGATTTCCAGCGGATTGCGGCGGGCATAGTCGGGCCCGGAGTGGCCTGCATCCAGGCTGGGGTCCGTCGACGTTTCGATATTCATGGCTAGCCGGTCTTTCTTGTCATGGGCGCCCGGGCAACCGGTGCGCAATAAAACCGGGCCAGAACGGGGGCCCGGTCGCAGGTCTCTCACACTTAGCGGCAGTGCTGACCGAAAGTTTAGATCGAATTGCGGATTTTTTTCGCGCAAACGTTGAAACCGCGCGCGGCGGGCTGCCGGGCGCGGTCCAGAGGGTACAACCGGCAATCGCCGACGGGTGCGTCAGCCGATCTGCTGCATGATCGAAATCAGCTTCTTCGCGTAGTTCGGGTCGGTCGCGTAACCGGCCTTCTGCATCCCGTGCGCGAAGCCTTCGACGCTGCGGCTCGCGCTCAGCACGCCCGAGTAGCGCGGGTTGTTCTTCAGCAGGTTCGCGTAATCGGTCATCGCATGCTCGTACGAATCGTACGCGCGGAATTTCGCGACCACGCGGCGCGGCGTGCCGTTCACGTATTCCGTCGTCAGCGCCGACACCGTGCGGCCGGTCCAGCCCTTGGTCGCCTTGATGCCGAACACGTTGTAGCTCGTCGAGCCATCGGTCGCGCGGATCTCGCGCTTGCCCCAGCCCGATTCGAGCGCCGCCTGGCCGACGATGAAGCGCGCCGGGATGCCGGTCGATGCGCTGGCCGCCTGCGCGGGGCCCGCGAGCCGGTCGACGAACGCGTCGGCGTCCTGCACGCCGCTCGCGCCTTTCAGCGGCGGCGTCAGCGCGCTGCCGGCCGAATAGCCGCGCGTACCGGCGAGCCCGCCGTTGTTCGCCGCGTTCGCGTAGGCCTTCGCCATCGCGTTCATCGCGGCGAGGCCGCCTTCGTTGCCGGACGCGCCGAGGCCGGCCGCGCCCATCGCGCCCGCGCCGACGTCAGCCGCCGTGTCGCTGCCCGCGCCCTGCCCCGCGTTGCGCATCAGCTGCTTCATCAGCGCGTCGGCGACGCCGATCCCGCGCGTCGACATCTGCTGCGCGAGCTGCTGGTCGAGCATCGACGTGTACAGCTTCGACGTGTGCGAATCGAACAGCCCGCCGTCGGGCGACGCGTCGCGCATGCTCTTGAGCATCATCTGCGTGAACATCGCGTCGAACTGGCCGGCGACCGCCTTCGCGCCGGCCTGCGGCGACTGCTTGGCCTGCGCGCGCAGCGCGTCGAAACCCTGCACGTCGAGCGCAAAGCGCTGCGTGAGGTCGTTCGCGTTCGGGAGAGAGGCTGCCATTTAGATGATCTCCAGGTCGGCGCGCAGCGCGCCGGCGGCCTTCATCGCCTGCAGGATCGACATCAGGTCCGCAGGCGTCGCGCCGAGCGTGTTCAGCGCCTTCACGACGTCGGCGAGATTCGCGCCGGCCGTCACCATCTTCAGCGCGCCGTTGTCCTGCTTCAGCTGGATCTGCGACTGCTGCGCCACCACCGTCTGCCCGTTCGAGAACGGCCCCGGCTGCGACACGACCGGCTGCGTGTTGACGACGACCGACAGGTTGCCGTGCGCGACCGCGCAGCTCTGCAGCGTGACCATCTGGTTCATCACGATCGAGCCGGTGCGCGCGTTCAGGATCACCTTCGCCGCGGCCTTGTCCGGGCTGACGTCGAGGTTCTGCAGCCGCGCCATGAACGCGACCTGCTGCGCCGAATCGGCCGGTGCGGCCAGCTGGATCGTGCGGCCGTCGAGCGCCGTGGCAGTGCCCGGGCCGAAGCTCGAATTGACCGCGGACACGATCCGCTGCGCGGTGCCGTAGTCCATGTCGTTCAGTTGCAGCTGCAGCACACCGTTCATCTGCGCGATCGCGTTCGGCACCGCGCGTTCGACGATCGCGCCGCCGACGATCCGGCCGGCCGCGAGCTGGTTCACCTGCACGCGGCTGCCGTTCGCGCTGGCGCCGGCGCCGCCGACCGCCATGTTGCCCTGCGCGAGCGCGTAGACCTGGCCATCGGCGCCTTTCAGTGGCGTCAGCAGCAGCGTGCCGCCGCGCAGGCTTTTCGCGTTGCCGAGCGACGACACGGTGACGTCGAGCGCCTCGCCCGGCCGCGCGAACGGCGGCAGCGTGGCGGTCACCATCACGGCCGCGACGTTCTTCAGCTGCATGTTGCTCAGCGACGACGGGCCGCCGTTCGCCGAACCGTTGTTGATCGAGATGCCGAGGTTCGCGAGCATGTTCGCGAGCGTCTGCGTCGTGAACGGCGTCTGCATCGTCTGGTCGCCCGTGCCGTCGAGACCGACGACGAGGCCATAGCCGATCAGCGGGTTGTCGCGCACGCCCTGGATCTGCGCGAGGTCCTTCAGGCGTTCCGCATGCGCGGGCGCCGCGCCGAGCATGCAGGCCGCGGCCACGGCCGCGAACGCGACGGCGAGCCGCGCGGCGGCATGCGCGCGGGCCGACAGGCGGTTGAACAGGGTCTTCTGCATCGTCATCACCACGGCGCGATGTTGAGGAAGAAGCGCTGCAGCCAGCCCATCGTCTCGGCTTCGTTGATGTAGCCCTTCGACGAGTATTCGATCTTCGCGTCGGCGACCTGCGTCGAGTAGACGGAGTTCGCACCCGAGATCGTGTTCGGGTTCACGACCCCCGAGAAGCGCACGAATTCGTTGCCCTGGTTGATCAGCATCTGCTTCTCGCCGCTGACCACGAGGTTGCCGTTCGGCAGCACGCCGGTGACGGTCACCGTGATCGTGCCGTTGAACGTGTTCGCCGCGCTGGCGCCGCCGGTCGCCGCGAACTTGTTGTTGCCGGTCGCCGACAGGTTCGCCTTCGCGAACAGCCCGCCGAGGAAGCCGGCCGTCGGCACGTTGAAGTCGGTGTTGCCCTGCCGGTTCGTGTTCGCGCCCGACGACTTGGTCGCGTTGATGTTCTCCGCGATCATGATCGTCAGGATGTCGCCGATATTGCGCGGCCGCTGATCCTCGAAGAGCGGCCGCCCCGCGTAGCCGGGGTTGTAGATCGAGCCGGGCGCCTGCATCGACATCGGCATCGGCGGCTGCGCCGTCATCGGCTGCTGGATGATCGGATCGCGCGGAATCTGCGCGCAACCGGCGGCGAGCGCCGCCACCGCGACCGCGCATGCGGCGCGGACGGTGGCTGACGGGAGGAGGCGAACCTGCTTCATGGCGACGACGGGTGTTCCGGTTAGCTCTTCATCTGCGTGACGGTCTGCAGCATCTGGTCGGACGTCGTCACGGCCTTGCTGTTGATCTCGTAGGCACGCTGCGTCTGGATCATGTTGACGAGCTCCTGCACGACGTTCACGTTCGACGCTTCGACATAGTTCTGGTTGAGCGTGCCCGCGCCGTTCAGGCCCGGCTGCGACACGTTCGGCGCCCCCGACGAGGTGGTCTCGGAGAACAGGTTCTCGCCACGCGCCTCGAGGCCGGCCGGGTTGATGAAGGTCGCGATCTGCAGCGAGCCGATCTGCACCGAATTGGTCGACCCCGCCTGCGTGATCGTCACGACGCCGTCCTTGCCGATCGTCAGCGAGTTCGCGTTCTGCGGGATCGTGATCGCCGGCAGGATCTGGTAGCCGCTCGACGTGACGAGCTGGCCCTGCGCGTTGGTCTGGAACGAGCCGTCGCGCGTGTACGCGTTCGTGCCGTCCGGCATCAGCACCTGGAAGAAGCCCGCGCCGTTGATCGCGACGTCCTTCGAGTTGCCGGTCTGCGTGAGGCCGCCCTGCGTGTACAGGCGCTCGGTCGCGACCTGCTGCACGCCGGTGCCGAGCTGCAGGCCCGACGGCAGTTCCGTCTGCTGCGTCGAGTTCGCGCCAGGCTGGCGGATGGTCTGGTACAGCAGATCCTCGAACACCGCGCGCGACGCCTTGAAGCCGTTCGTGCTGGTGTTCGCGAGGTTGTTCGAAATCACGTCCATCTGCGCCTGCTGCGCATTCATGCCGGTGGCGGCGATGTAGAGCGAACGGTTCACTTGTCGATTCTCCTGCGTGGGCTGGCGCGGGCGCTCAGCTGAAATTGAGCAGCTGGTTCGCCGACTGCTCGTTCTGGTCGGCCGTCTGGATCAGCTTCGACTGAAGCTGGAACGCGCGCGCGTTGTCGATCATCGCGACCATCGCGGTCACCGGGTTGACGTTGCTGCCTTCGAGCGAATTCGGCGTGACGACCACGTTCGGGTCGGCATCGGCCGGATTGCCGTCGGCGGTGCGGAACAGCCCGTCGTTGCCGCGCGTGAGCGTGGCCGGATCGGGATTCACGAGCTTCATCTGGTCGACGATCGCGACCGCCGTCGGCGGGTCGCCCGGCATCAACGCGGAAATCGTGCCGTCCTTGCCGATCGTCACTTCCGCGTTCGGCGGTACCGAGATCGGGCCGCCGTTGCCGACCACCGGCAGGTTGCTCGCGTTGACGAGCTGGCCGTTCTCGTCGACGTGCAGGTTGCCGGCCCGCGTGTACGCCTCGCTGCCGTCGGCCGCCTGCACCGCCAGCCAGCCCGCGCCCTGCACGGCGACGTCGAGCGGGTTGCCGGTGCGCGTGATCGGACCCGGCGCGTAATCGGCGCCGGGCGTCGACGCGAGCACGTAGGTGCGCGTCGTCGTCGGGTCGACCGTGCTGCCGTCGCCGAAATTCATCGGCACCGCGCGATACGTCGCGAGCTGCGCGCGAAAGCCCGTCGTCGACGCGTTCGCGAGGTTGTTCGCGACGATCGCCTGCTGGTCGAGCGACTGCGACGCACCCGTCATCGCCGTGTAGATCAGTCGGTCCATGGCTGCCCGTTATCCGCGCTTACAGGTTGATGAGCGTCTGGTCGACGGTCTGCTGCGTCTTGATCGTCTGCGCGTTCGCCTGGTAGTTGCGCTGCGCGGTGATCAGGTTGACGAGCTGCGACGTGAGGTCGACGTTCGAGTTCTCGAGCGCGCTGCCCTGCAGCGTGCCGTGGTTCGTGCTGCCCGGCGCCGAGATCTGCGGCACGCCCGATGCGGCGGTTTCCGCATACTGGTTGCCGCCGAGGTTCACCAGCCCGTTCGGGTTGTTGAAGTTCGCGAGCGCGATCTGGCCGAGCACGGCGGTCTGGCCGTTCGAGTAGTTGCCGGTCAGCTTGCCGTCGGTGCCGATCGTGTAGGTCGTCAGCGTGCCGCTCGCGTAGCCGTCCTGCGCGAGGTTGTTCACGCCGTCCTTGCCGCCGTATTGCGTCGTGCCGGTCAGGTCGAGCGTGAGGTTTTGCGGCGTCGCCGAGCCGTCGGTGTTCGGCACCGTGAACTGGAACTGGCCGAGCGACGTGGTCGGCGTGGCCGGCGTGCCCGTCGTCGTGCTCTTGATCGCGCCCGACGAGTCGAACGTGACCGTGCCGAGATCGTTCGTGCCGCCGCCCTGGGTGACCGCGTACGCTTCCCAGACGCCGGACGCCGTCGGCGACTTCACGAAGTACATGTTGACCGGTTGCGAGCCGCCGAGCGAGTCGTACACCTGGATCGACGTCGAGTAGTTGTACGTCGTGTTGTCGGTCGGGTCGAACGGCGTCTTGGCCGGCACCGTGTCCTGCGAGTTCAGGTTGAACTGGGCGGTGATCTTGGTCGTCGCGGTCGGCGCGATGTTGGTCGTCGGCGCCTGCAGCGGCACGGTCTGCGCGGTGTTGATCACGCCGTTCTTGTCGGCCATGTAACCCATCAGGTTCATGCCCTGCGCGTTGATGATGTAGCCGTTCTTGTCGCGCTGGAACGTGCCGTCGCGCGAGTACGTCTTCACGCCGTTGTTCGACATCTGGAAGAAGCCGTTGCCGTTGATCGCGACGTCGAGCGACGAGTTCGTCGTGTTGATCGTGCCCTGGCCGAACTGCTGCTCCACCGAGTTCAGCGACGTGCCGATGCCGATCTGCGAGTTGACCGACGTCGCGACCGAGTTCGCGTACATGTCGGAGAACTGCGCGGTGCTCGACTTGAAGCCGACCGTATTCGCGTTCGCGATGTTGTTGCCGATCACGTCGAGCGCGTTCGATGCACCCGAGAGGCCGCTCAGACCCTGTTGATAACCCATTTCGGTCTCCGTTTCGAGATTGCTCGATCAGTATCAGTTGGAGGTGGTGCCGCCGGACGAGGACGAAGCCGACGCGGACGACGTGGTGTTCGGGAAGATCGACGCGACCTGGGTCAGCCCCACCGTCGTGCCGTTCGACAGCACGAGCCCCGCCGTGCCGTCCGCCTGCTTGATCACGCTCTGCACCGTCGATGCCGCGAGCGTCGTGGCCGGCTGCGGCGTGCCGTTGACGTCGGTGTACGACGCGCTGACCGTGTACTTGCCGTCCGGCAGCGCATTGCCTGCCGAGTCGGTCGGGGTCCAGTTGAACGGCACGGTGCCGGCCGACTGCGCGCCCGCATTGATCGTGTTCACCACGGTGCCCGCCGCGTTCTTCACGGTGATCGTCAGGTTCGACACCGAGCTCGACAGCGACACGCCGAACGGCGATGCCGCGCCGCTCTTCACCGCGACCGCGTTGCCCGGCGCGAGCACGTTGGTGCCGATCAGCAGCGCGGCCTGCGTCTGCTGGCCGGCCGTGAGCTGCGTCGACAGCGACGAGAGCGACGTGTTCAGCTGCGCGATGCCGCTCACCGTGTTGATCTGCGCGAGCTGCGACGTCATCTGCGAGCTGTCGACCGGGCTGGTCGGATCCTGGTTCTGCAGCTGCGTGACGAGCAGCTTCAGGAACGTCGCCTGCAGGTCGCTCGCCGACGTGCCGTTGGTCGACGACACGTTGTTGGTGTTCATCGTGTCGGTCGGCAGGTTCGACACGTTCGTGCCGTTGCTGCCGATCGTCGTGCTGGAGGAAGTCATCCTGGGTGGCCTTCTGTCGGAACTGTCGGATCTGTAAGGTCGGTCGACGCGGCTTACGAGCCGATCGTCAGCGTCTTGAGCATCAGCGTCTTCGCGGTGTTCAGCGTCTCGACGTTGGCCTGGTACGAGCGCGACGCCGAAATCATGTTCACCATCTCCTGCACCGGATCGACGTTCGGCATCTGCACGTAGCCGTTCGCGTCGGCGGCCGGGTTCGACGGGTCGTAGGTCGACTTCATCGGCGACGGGTCGTCCATCACCTTCGTCACGCGCACGCCGCCCACGCCCTGGCCGGACGCGGTGCGCGCGCCGCCGATCGGGTCGGTCGCGAACACGACCTGCTTGGCCTTGTACGGCTTGCCGTCGGGGCCGGTCGCGCTGTCGGCGTTCGCGAGGTTCGACGCGGTGACGTTCAGGCGCTGCGACTGCGCGGACAGCGCCGAGCCGGCGACGCCGAAGATGTTCATCAACGAGGGCATGGAAGCTCCTTTTGCTCGGATTCGGAGGCGGTGCGCGCCGTCACTGGTTCGTCGTGATCGCGGCGATCATCGCCTTGATCTGCTGGGTCATCACGGTCATCCCGGTCTGGTAGTGCAGCGCGTTGTTCGCGAACTGCACGCGCTCGACGTCGAGATCGACCGTGTTGCCGTCGAGCGACGGCTGCAGCGGCATCCGGTACTGCGCGCGGCCGTAGTCGTCCGACGGTCCGCCCGTCGGGATCAGCTTCGCGGTGCCGGCCATATGGCCCGCCGCCGTCGACACCATCGACATGCCGCTCGTCACGCCGGCCGGCTGCGTCATCGGCAGTTGCGCGGCGTTGCTCGGCGCAAGGCCGCCGCCCGCCTGCTTCAGCGAGCGCGCGAGCGTCGACGCGAAATCGACGTCGCGGGCCTGGTAGCCGGGCGTGTCGGAGTTCGCGATGTTCGACGACAGCAGTTCCTGCCGATAGGCGCGCACGTCCAGCGCCTGTCGGCCGAACGCGAATTCCGCATCGAGTTTGTCCAGCATGTGTGCGTCTCTCCGTATGAAGCGCTGCACGCCCCTCGCGCCGGATGGCGACCCAAGAGGCTTTTTTCCATGACAGCGATGGTAGGCGTCGGACGCAACCGGCAATCGGGCGAATAACGCGGCAAAGGCCCCCTCTATTCATCGTTTGCGCGACGGCCCGGCTCCCTAGAATGCGAAGCGGAGCAACGGATCGGGGATACGGCGATGACTGGCAGCGCACTTCGCGGAAGGAACGGGCGGCTCACGCACGTCCGGCGTGCGTTTGCGCTCGCCGCGGCGCTGTGGATCGCCGCCCCGGCCGCGCACGCGGACGACGGGATGATCGTGATTCCAGGGCGCGGCGAGACGGCCGAAACCGCGCTTGCGCATGCCAATGCGGCGAGCGGCGGGCAGTTCGGCGGGAATGCGGCGATCGCGCCGGGTTCGGGCCTGGCGCCGGACGCGGGTCGCACGGCGAGCGGCACAAGCGCCGCCGCGGCCGGCACCGGCTACGCGCCGCAACCGGCCGGCACGATGGTCGTGACGACCGTCCCGCCGCCGGCTCCCGCGCCGGCCCCAGCGCCTCGCCCCGTCTATGCAGCCGCCCGCGCGAACGCCGGATACGGCGCGCCGCGCGCGGCCGATCCGAACGCGATCGCGACGGTCGTCGCCGGCACGGCCGAGCCCGCGTCGAATCCCGTACGGCCGCCCCAGCAGCCGGCCATCGCCGCGCGCATGGCGGCGGCCCGCGCCGCGTCGGCCGCGCCGGCGCCGCGCGCAACCCCGGTTTCAGCCAACCCGGCCCAGCCCGTGACGCCGCCCGGCCAGCAGGATCCCGAGTCGATCCGGCGCGCGGCCCTCGCGTTCCTGCAGCAACAGATCGCCGGCCTGCCCGGCAAGACCACCGTGACGGTCACGACCGCGTTTCCGCGCGGGCTCGCCGCGTGCACGACGCTCGAGCCGTTCCTGCCGACCGGCGCGCGCCTGTGGGGCCGCACGACGGTCGGCGTGCGCTGCGCGGGCGAGCGGCCGTGGACCGTCTACCTGCAGGCGAAAGTCGCCGTGCAGGCCACCTATTACGTCGCCGCGCGCCAGATCGCGCCCGGCGAGCCGCTCTCCGCGGCCGACCTGGTCGCCCGCGACGGCGACCTGACGGTGCTGCCGCTCGCGGTGATCACCGATCCGGCGCAGGCGATCGGCGCGACCGCGCTCGCGCGCATCTCGGCCGGGCTGCCGCTGCGGCAGGATCTGCTGAAGAGCGCGGCGTCGGTGTCGGCCGGCCAGACGGTGCGGGTCGTCGCGGCCGGGCCCGGTTTCACGATTTCGGCCGAGGGCAGCGCGCTGGCGAACGCGGCGCCGGGCCAGTCGGTACGGGTGCGGATGGCGGCGGGCCAGATCGTCACGGCGATCGTCAAGGACGCCGGCACCGTGGAAATTCCGCTGTAGGGACGGATCTAGCGGAAAGAATGTAAAGAATTGTTTATTCGGAGCATTTCGGGCTCGCGATGCTAAAGTTCGGGCCGACCCGGCCGTTATCTGGGTCAAACCGAACAGGAAACCCATCGTGAAGATCGATTCCACTCCGAACCCGAGCCCCGTGGCGCCGACCGGCAACGGCGCGACCCGTGCGCCATCCGGCACGGCCTCGTCCTCGTCCGCGCAGGCGGCCGACGCAGGATCGACCGGCGGCGACACGACCGTGAACCTGTCGGGTCTGTCCGGCCAGCTGCGTTCGGTATCCGCGTCCGGCAACGGCGATATCGACACGGGCCTGGTCCAGTCGATCAAGGACGCGCTGAACAACGGCACGCTGAAGATCGACGCGAACAAGATCGCCGACGGCGTATTGAATACCGCCCGCGAGCTGCTGCAGCAGCAGCGCCCGGGCAGCTGAAGCCGGCCTCGCGAGGCCGGTCCCCCGGTTTGCCGGCGCTCACCCGCGCCGGCGCGACGAGCATGACGCGATGAGAGAAGAGCTGCTGGCCACGGTCAACGACGAACACGCGACGGTCGAGGCGTTCGCGTCCCTGCTCGTCTACGAGGAAAAGGCACTGACGACGGCCGAGCCGCTCGAGATGCTGCCCGGGATCGTCGAAAAGAAAAGCGCGCTGATCGACCGGCTCGCGCAGCTCGAACGCACGCGCGATACGCAGCTTTCCGCGCTCGGCTTTCCGTCCGGCAAGAAGGGGATGGACCAGGCCGCCGAACGCGATGCCCGCCTCGCCGGCCGCTGGCAGTTGCTGCAGCAGTCCGCCGAACGCGCGCGCCAGGCCAATGCGAACAACGGGATGCTGATCCGGATCCGGATGGACTACAACGAGCGTGCGCTCGCGGTGCTGCGCTCGGCCCCCGCGCCGGCCGGCGTCTACGGCCCCGACGGGCGCGTGTCGGCACTCACGCGCTGACATCGCGCCGCGCGACCGCCCGGCGGCCGCGCCCCTGCCTGCTTCCTCGTTACAACAGCGGACACGCGGTGACCTGCGTGCCGCGCTCCACGCACAGCCGCTCGTAGTCGCGCAGGTACGCGCGCTCGCCGTCGTCCAGCAGGTCGAGATCGATCAGGTCCCAGTCGTAGCCGACCGTCACGATGTTCTCGAACGTCACGGTATCCGGCTGCGCGTCGTCCTGGCGGATGATCACGATGTTCTCGATCCGCACGCCGCCCTTGCCCTGCACGTAGATGCCCGGTTCGACCGAAATCACCGCATTCGGCACGAGCCCGTACTTCGCCCCCGGCGCGAACCGCACGCCGCCCTCGTGCACGTGAATCCCGACGCCGTGCCCGGTGCCGTGGCCGAAATCGTGGCCGTGGTCGCGGCACACCTGCCGCACGAGCGCATCGACGTCGCCGCCCTTTGCCGTGCTCGGGAAGCGCGTGACGAGCCCCTTGATGCACGCCTTCAGCGCGACCGTGTAGATCTCGCGCTGCCACGGCTGCGCGACCGTATCCGGGCGGGTCCGGCGCAGCACCACGCGCGTGCAGTCCGTCGCGAAGCCGGCTTCGTAATAGGCGCCGCTGTCGAGCAGCACGAGTTCGCCTTCCGTCAGCTCGACGTCGGCGCTCGCCGCCGTGTAGTGCGCGAACGCGCTGTTCGCGCCGTTTGCCGCGATCGACGGAAACGTCAGCGCCACCGCCGAACGCGCGCCGTATGCGTCGTTGATCGCGCGCGCCAGGTCGTATTCGGTATGGCGTGCGCCCGGCTCGCCGGCCTTCGCCCAGCGCATCGTCTCGGCGATCGCCGCGGAGCTGCGCGCGAACGCGTCGCGGAACCGGTCGAGCACCGCCGGCGTCTTGCCGGCCCGCATCGCTTCGACCGGGTTGAAGTCGGCATGCCGCGCCTGCGGCCACACCCGCTTCACCGCGTCGACGAGCGCGCAGTTCACCGATTCGAAGCCGTAGCACACATGCTCGACCGCGAACTGAGCCAGAAAGCGCTCGAGCGCCGCGACATCGCGCCGGATCACCTGCAGCGCCGGATACGACTCGAGCGCGACCTCGCAGCGGTCGCAGCCTTCCGGCAGGAACAACGCCACCTGCCCGCCGACCGCGAACAGGAAGCCGAGGTGCGACGACGCATTCGGGATGTGATAGCCACGGCTGTTCAGCAGATACGCGAGATCGTCCGACGCGCACGTGAAGAACGCGGTCTTGCCGTCCGGTGCGCCGGTATGCGCGGCGAGCTGGCGGTTCAGTGCGTCGAGGTTCTGCGCGACGCTCAGGCCGGTCATCGATTCCGGCACCTCGAAGATCGGCCGCTCGACGACCCAGCCCGGCAGTGCGATCGCGCGATCGATCTCGCGCTCGGCGAGGCTCGTCCAGTCGAGCGACACCGCCTGCGTCTGTTCGAACAGGCGATCGCGCTGCGCGACGCTGATCCGCAGCGCGTCGTAGCCGACCCGCGCGAGCCGGCTCCCGTGCGCGACCAGCCAGTCGGCCATCGCCTGCCAGATCGTCACGTTCATCCCGAGCTTCTCGATGCGCACGCGCGCCGGATCGCACTGCTGCTCGGCCTGCAGGTGATAACGGCCGTCGACGAACAGCACGAACGGGGGCAGATCGAGCGCCTGCGCGGTCGCCGCGCTCAGGAAGATCCCGCAGCCCGCCGAGCCGTCGAAACCCGACAGCGCGTAGCGCGGGTTGTTGCTGCGCGGCAGGTACTCGGTCACGTATTCGTCCTGCGACGTGACCAGCACCGCGTCGAGCCGCGTGGCGTCGAGCAGGCGTGACAGGCCTGCCTGAGTATCGGCGACGGATGCGTCGTACGGGGGAAGGCCGGAGAAGCTGTATTTCAGTCGATCGATCATCGGAAGCCCGTTATGCGTTGTTGTCGGCGGCCGGCGGTGACGCGGCGGGGAGCAAGCCCGAGGCAGGCCTGACACGGCACGGCGTCGCTGCACGGTCGGCGCTCGACCCCGCATGGCGCCGGGCCACCGTTCCGTTCCGGCGGCAGGCCCTTGAAAAAATTTCGTCCCACTTAACTTTGTTTGATACGCGCAGCAGAATCTAGAGCACGCCGAAATTGAGGTCAAGCTAAAATTTTCGTAGGGCTAAAATCGGCGTGGCGCCTGCGCATCCCGGCACAACGTCAATTCACCCGGCGACACCGCGCGGTACAATTCGCCGGCATCGCCGCCCCGACGGCCGTGCTTCGTGCGATGCGCGGAATTCCCTGTTCGGCGACTGCACCGCCCGTCCGCCCGCCTCCCGACTCGTTGCCACGAAAGAGATTCATGGATTCAGACCTCATGCTTATCGGCCAGCGCATTCGCCGCCTGCGCCGGGAAGCGAAGAAGACACTGCTGGAAGTCGCGACCGAAGCGAAGCTGTCGGTCGGGTTCCTGTCCCAGGTCGAGCGCCACCTCACGGGCATCTCGCTGTCGTCGCTCGTCAACGTCGCGAAGGCGCTCGGCGTGCCGCTCAGCGCGCTGATCGACCAGCCGCGCCAGGCCCAGCCCGATTCTCACGAGGGCCGCCGCAAGCCGTACGCGCTCGACGCCAAGTCGCAGTGGTACGAACGCCTGTCCACCACGTTCGACGGCAGCCAGATCAATGCGCTCAAGGTGCAGATGATGGAAGGCTACCGCTCGGAATGGGTCGCGCACGGCGGCGACGAATTCGTGTACGTGCTGGCCGGCCGGATCTGCTACACGGTCGGCAAGAAGGATTACCCGCTGTCGCCCGGCGACTCGCTGCACTTCGACGCGCGCAAGCGGCACCGGGTCGCCAACGTGGGCGACGGGCCGGCCGAGGTGATCGCGGTCGGCACGCTGCCGCTGTTCGACGACCGTGGCGCCGGGTTCGTGTCCGCGACGATGGACCTCGGGAAACCGGCGCCCGTCGCGCGTGCGACACCGGCCGAGCCGCGCGCGAGCCGCCGCGGGCCGGCGCCCAAGCGGGCGGAGCGCGATCGTGACGCTGGCGCGGCACGCCCCGCCAGCGCAGCAGGAAAAGAAAAGAAGGGTACGACCAAGCCGCGCGCCTCCGCCGGCAAACGCCCCGCGGCCGCCAAGCCGGCGCGCAAGAAGAAGTCGTAACGGTTGTCGGGCGGGAGGCGCGCGATGCGCGCCCTTCCCGTCGCCCCTATTCGCCGATCTCGAGCGCCTGCGCGACGGCCTCGATCCGTGCGCGATGCACGGCTTCCTTGATCTTCTCCGTATCGTTGCCGATGCCGCGCGCGATCGCGCCGGCATCGACGCTGCGCGCGGCCGCGAGCGCGACGCGCAGCCGCTCGGCCTGCGGATACGGCTGGGCTTCGAGCCCGAGCCGCCCGCGCGCATCCGATTCGCACGCCTGCAGCATCTCGGCGAAACGCGCCGGCTTGCGCAGCGCGTCGCTGCGCTCGAAGAGCCGTACCAATGCCGCCGCGCCCATCTCCATCACGCGATGCAGGTTGCCGTGCTCGCGTGCGACCACGAGCGCGAGATCGCGGCATTCGTTCGGCACGCGCAGCCGCTCGCACAACGGCTTGAGCAGGTCGACGCTGCGCCCCTCGTGGCCGACGTGGCGCGGCAGCACGTCGGCCGGCGTCGTCGCCTTGCCGAGATCGTGCGTGAGCGCCGCGAAGCGCACCGGCAGCGAATAGCCCTGCTTCGCCGCATAGTCGACGACCATCATCACGTGCACGCCCGTGTCGACCTCCGGGTGGTAGTCGGCGCGCTGCGGCACGCCCCACAGCGCATCGACTTCGGGCAGGATGCGCGCGAGCGCGCCGCAGTCGCGCAGCACCGCGAACATCCGCGACGGCTTCGCCTCCATCAGCCCGCGCGCGATTTCCTGCCACACGCGTTCGGGCACGAGCGCGTCGACTTCGCCCGCGTCGACCATCCGCCGCATCAGCGCGAGCGTTTCATCCGCGACCGTGAAATCCGCGAACCGCGCGGCGAAGCGCGCGATGCGCAGGATCCGCACCGGATCCTCGACGAACGCGTCGCTCACATGCCGGAACACGCGCGCGCGCAGGTCGGCCTGCCCGTCGAACGGATCGATCACGGGCCCGACCAGCTCGCCCTCCGGATTCACCTCGCGCGCCATCGCATTGATCGTCAGGTCGCGCCGCGCGAGATCCTCGTCGAGCGTCACGTCCGGCGCGTAGTGGAACTGGAAGCCGTGATAGCCGGCCGCCGTCTTGCGCTCGGTGCGCGCGAGCGCGTATTCCTCCTGCGTCCGCGGATGCAGGAATACCGGGAAATCCTTGCCGACCGGCCGGAAGCCCTGCGCGGCCATCTGCTCGGGGGTCGCGCCCACCACCACGTAGTCGCGGTCCTGCACGGGCACGCCGAGCAATGCGTCGCGGATGGCGCCGCCTACTGCGTAGATGTTCATGGCCGGGGCTCGTATTCGGCGATCACGTTCGTTTCGCGGCGCGCGGCGTCGATCCACCGCTGGACGGCCGGCAGCGCCGTCACACGGGCCGCATAGCCGGCCGCTTCCGGCGACAGACCCGGCGCGTACGTGTTGAAGCGCATCACGACGGGCGCATACATCGCATCGGCGATCCCGAATTCGCCGAACAGGAACGGCCCGCCCGACGCCTCGAGACACTCGCTCCACAGCGCATCGATGCGCGCGACATCGGCGAGCGCCTCGGGGGTCGCGCCGCGCCCCGGCATCGACGCGCGCACGTTCATGCCCATTTGCGTGCGCAGCGCGCCGAAGCCCGAATGCATCTCGGCCGCGACGCAGCGCGCATGCACGCGCTCGAGCGGATCGGCCGGCCACATCGGGAACTGCGGATAGCGTTCGGCGAGCGTTTCGGCGATCGCGAGCGAATCCCAGATCGCGACGCCGTGGTCGTCGACCAGGCACGGCACCTTGCCGGACGGCGAATACTCGAGGATGCGCGCGGCCGTGTCATCGTGGCGCAGCTCGATCGCGATCTCGTCGAACGGGATGCCGAAATGCGCGAGCAGCAGCCACGGACGCATCGACCACGACGAGTAGTTCTTGTCTCCAATGACGAGTTTCATGACGGGGTTCCGGAAGACGCAAAAGGGGAAAGGAAAGGGGCCGGACGACGGCAACCCGCGCGAGCGCTAGCGGCGCGAACGGAACCAGTCGAACCGGGAGCGCTGCGCGGCATGGCCGAGATACGCGGGCGCGATGCTTTCGAGACTCGCGGGCGAGATCCCGAGTTCCGGCGCGAGCGGCCCCGACAGCACGTTCGGCACCGACATCGTCGCAAGATTGTCGCGCGTGAGCACGGGCTCGCCGGGCAGCCATTCGAACACGCGCGCCTGCAGCCGCGCGAGCGCGTCGGGCAGCCGCACGATGCGTGCCTGCCGGCCGACCAGCGTGCCGCAATAGCGCACCAGCTGCTCGAGCGTGTAGACGGTCGGGCCGCCGAGTTCGTAGGTCTTGCCGTGTGCGCCCACGAGATCGAGCGTGTTGACGAACGCGCGTACGACGTCGCCGACGAACACCGGCTGGAAGCGCGCATCGGGCATCGCGAGCGGCAGCACGGGCACCGTGCGCTGCAGGTTCGCGAACGTGTTGAGGAACGCATCGCCGGGGCCGAACACGACCGACGGGCGGAAGATCGTCAGCGCGAGCGAATCGGTCGCCGCGATCGCATGCAGCGCGGCCTCGCCGTCGCCCTTCGAGCGCTGGTACATGCTCGCGCCGCGCGAATCGGCGCCGAGCGCGCTCATGTGCAGCACGCGCTGCACGCCGACCTCGGTACAGGCGGTCGCGAGCGCGGCCGGCAGCGTGACGTGTGCGCGCTCGAAGCCGGGCCCGTACGGCGTGCCGCGGCCGCCGTGCAGCACGCCGACGAGGTTGATCGCCGCGTGCGCACCGGCGACGAAGCGCGCGAGCGTGCGCGTGTCGAGCCCTTCGAGCTCGACGATTTCGACCGGCAGCATCTGCAGGTGACGCGCGTGGTCGCGCCGGCGCGTGCCGATCCGGACCTGCTTGCCGGATTCGATCAGCGCATTGACGAGCCGGCTGCCGATGAAGCCGGTGCCGCCCAGCAGCGCGACGGTCTGGCGATCCATGTTCGAAGCCTCAAAAGAACACTGCCGCGTCTCGCGCGGCAGTGTGAAGATTGCGGATCAGGGCGAGATCATGCCTAGACGTTTCTTCAACGACTGCGGTTTGCCCTCGAAGAGCGCCGCGTAGTAGACGGTGTTCGACAGCACGTTCTTCACGTAGTCGCGCGTCTCGTTGAACGGAATCGTTTCTGCGAAGATCGCGCCTTCGACCGGCTGCGTCAACACCTGGCGCCACTGGCGCGGCCGGCCCGGGCCCGCGTTGTAGCCGGCCGTGGCGAGCACCGGCGAGCTGTCGAAGTTGTTGTAGATGTCCGCCAGATACCAGGTGCCGAGCTGGATGTTGGTATCGATGTCGTGCATCTGCGCGCGCGAGATCGTGCCCATGCCGAGCTTCTTCGCGACCATCTGCGCGGTGGCCGGCATCAGCTGCATCAGGCCGCCCGCGCCCACCGACGAACGCGCGCTCGTGATGAAGCGCGATTCCTGGCGGATCAGCCCGTACGCCCATTCGATGTCGAGGCCCGTCGATTGCGCGTAGCGCTCGACGATATTTCGGTACGGCGACGGGTAGCGCAGCGTGAAATCGTGCTCGGCCTTCGTGCGGTCGGCCGTGTTGACCGTGCGGTCGAGCAGCTCGACGCGCTTGCCGTATTCGGCCGCGGCCAGCAGCTGGCGATCGGTCATCCCGCGCAGCGGCCAGTTCCATTCGCGGTTGCCTTCGAGGCGCAGGTTCAGTGCATAGAAACGCTGCGCGAGCGCGAAGCCCGGAATCTTGCTCATCGCGTCGATCTCGGCGTCGCTCACCTTCGTGCGCGGCGGGATCGACGTACGCTGGCCGAGCTCTTCGCCGGCGAGCTGCCCGTAGAAGTTGAACTGGCCGGCGACCTGCTCGAATTCCTGGTTCGCCTGCAGCGTGTCGCCGCTCTGCTTGAGCGCGCGCGCATGCCAGTAGATCCACGCCGGATCGTCGCGCAGCGACGGCGGCATCTGCTCGATCGACCAGCGCACCATCGGCCAGTTGCCGGCGAGCAGCGCGGCGCGCGTGCGCCATTCGTAGCCCGGGTTCGACAGCGGCGCGTTCGCGGATTTCGCATACCAGACCGACGCGAGCGGCGAGCGCTTGATCGCGCCCTGGTAGCCGATCGCGCCCCACGCGATCGCCTGTTCCGGCTTGGTCAGCGACGGCGCGACCGACGTCAGCATCCCGGCGGCGGCGTCCGGATCGTTGCGCGCCATGCGGCTGAGCGCAATCAGTGCAAGCTGGTGCGACGTCGCGTCGGCACCGACGCCGCGCGCGAGGTACAGCGGCGGCGCGCTCGTCGCCTGGTCGAAGCCGACTGGGCGCGGGCCGAGCGCATCGACGATCTTGCCGCCGAGCGTCGTGTAGTTCTGTTCGTACGCGAGGCGCGCCTGCTGCCACACGTCGTCGCTCGTGAACTGCTGGTTGACCGTCAGCGCGGTGATCAGGTCGACGCACGCGTCGCCGTAGTTCTTCGGCTCGACGAGCAGCGCACGCGCCGCATCGGCGACGTTCTCGCCGCGCGAGGCGCGCGATTCGAGCGCGTAGCACTTCACCTGCGTGTCGTCGTCGAGCACGAAGCGCTTGTATTGATCGTCGAAGTTGCGCCAGTCGTGGCGCGCGCCGAGCACGAGCAGATAGTCGTTGCGCAGGCGGTCGGCGATCGCCTGGCCGTCGTAGCGCTGCAGGAACGACTGCACGGGCGCGTCCGGCGCGTCCACGCGCGCGCGGCCCGTCGAATCGAACAGCTGCGGCTTGATCTGGAAATACTCGACGTAGGACGGGACCGGATAATTCGGGATCATCGACGCGAGCTGCGCGGCTTTCGCGGCGTCGTTGCGGCGTGCGGCTTCACGAAGCTGCACGAAGGTCTGGTCGTCCCCGGAGACCGTATCGTCGTTCGGTGCGGCGCACGCGGCCGTGCCCGCGACGAGCGCGGTGGCCGAAAGCGTCAGCGCGACCGCGCGATATACTCGGAAAAGGCTGTTCGACATCGTTTTGAATGGAGCGCGAAGTGAGCGAAAGCATAGCACGCAACCCTGTGCCAAACCCGAAGGTTGCGCTACGCAAAACGCTGTCCGGCGCGCGGCGCGACGCCGCGTCGCAACCCGCCGCGAACGCCGCGCTCGACGCGCGGCTGCGCACGCTGCTGGATCGGCTCGCCCCGCGCACGGTCGGGTTCTACTGGCCGCTGCCGGGCGAATTCGATGCGCGCGACGCGGTGCTCGGCTGGTGCGCGGCCGGTGCCGGCCGGCAGGCCGCGCTGCCAGTGATCGACGAGCGGCACACGCCGCTCGAGTTCCATGCGTGGGATCCGCACACGCCGATGCGCGAAGGTCATCACCGGATTCCGGAACCGGCGTCGGGAATCGTCGTCGTGCCCGACCTGTTGCTGATTCCCTGTGTGGGATTCGATCTGCAGCGCTACCGGCTCGGCTACGGCGGCGGCTACTACGACCGCACGCTCGCCGCGTGGCCGGGCAGCGCGCCGCCCGTGACGGTCGGCATCGCCTATGAAGCGTGCCGTGTCGATGCGCTGCCGGCCGAAGCGCACGATCTCTCGCTGCACTGGATCGTGACCGACGGCGCGCTCTACCCGGCCGCCGGATGAAGCGGCGGGCGGCGCCGCGTCCGTCGTCGCATGCCCGTCAGCGCAACGCCACGCGCTTTCCTTGCCGCAACCGTTTACAGCGACGCCGCCGCGCGCGCGGCCGTGTCGTACAGGCCCGACGCGTGGCGCAGCAACTGCGCCGCGTCGCCGATCTGCTCGTTGGTGAGCCCGCTGTCCTTCAGCGTCTCGATCAGGCAGTGCTCGCGCACCTCGCGATACTTCTGGCACAGGTCACGGCCGGCGTCGGTCGCGAAGAAGAACACTTCCTTGCCGTTCTTCTCGCTCTTCACATAGCCGCGGGCGATCAGTTTTTTGAGCGCATAGGTCGCGACGTGCGTATCCTCGATATTGAGCACGAAGCAGATGTCGGCGAGCTTCTTCTTGCGTTCGCGATGGCTGACGTGATGCAGCAGCGACACCTCGACCGCCGTCATGTCCTTCGCGCCGGCCGCCGACATGCAACGCACCATCCACCGGTTGAACGCGTTGCCTGCCATGATGAGCCCGTATTCGAGCTCCGACAGCTCCGCGCTCGAATCGGAAACGAGGTGTTCGGATGACACGATCTTGGTCGCAGGACGCTTCATGGAAAGGCGGCGCAAGCCGGATGACAGGGTGTGCCGAGTGTACGCCAGAAGCCCCGACATACGAGCTAGGCGAAAACGCTTATTGGGAAGTTGTCGATATTTTATTGACAATGTGCGCTAACATTGCCGTCCGAACCGTGCCAGTCCGATGACGCAACCCCGCATTTATCCGCTCGGCGATGCCGCCCTCGTCTGCGAGGTGCCGCCGCCCGCCACGCTCGATTGCCAGCGCCGCGTCTGGGCCGTTGCCGAGGCCGCGCGCGCGTGGCCCGACGTGATCGACGTCGTGCCCGGCATGAACAATCTGACGATCGTATTCGACGCGCTCGCCACGACGGCCGAGTCGCTCACGCCGGCGCTGCGCGACGCGTGGGAAACCGCCGACGTCGAGCACGCGGACGGCCGCGAGGTCGAGATCCCGGTCGAGTACGGCGGCGCCGCCGGCCCCGATCTTCCGGCCGTCGCCGCGCATACCGGCCTGTCGGCCGACGAGGTCGTCGCACGTCACGCGGCCGGCGCCTACGTCGTGTTCTTCGTCGGCTTCCAGCCGGGCTTCGCGTATCTCGGCGGGCTCGACGCCGCGCTGCACACGCCGCGCCGCGCGGCGCCGCGCCTCGAGGTGCCGGCCGGCTCGGTCGGCATCGGTGGCGCACAGACGGGCATCTACCCGGCCACGTCGCCCGGCGGCTGGCAACTGATCGGCCGCACGTCGCACGTGCTGTTCGATCCGGCGCGGCCGCAGCCGACGCTGCTGCTGCCCGGCGACCGCGTGCGCTTCACCATTGCCGGAGTCGACGCACGATGACCCAGAGCAACGCACCGGGCACCATCGAGGTGGTGCGGGCCGGCCCGCTGTCGACCGTGCAGGATCTCGGGCGCCGCGGCGCGCGCCATCTCGGCGTCGCGCAGGGCGGCGCGCTCGACGGCCTCGCGCTCGAGGTCGGCAACCGGCTGGTCGGCAACCGCCCCGACGCGGCGGCCGTCGAAATCACGATCGGCCCGGCCGCCTTCCGCTTCCCGCGCGCCACCCGCATCGCGATCACCGGCACCGAGTTCGGTGCAACACTCGACGGCCGGCGCGTATATTCATGGTGGAGCCTGCCGGTCGAGGCCGGGCAGACGCTCGTGCTGCCGGCCGCGAAACGCGGGATGCGCGGCTACCTGTGCATCGCGGGCGGCATCGACGTGCTGCCGATGCTCGGCTCGCGCAGCACCGATCTCGCATCGCGCTTCGGCGGCCTCGGCGGCCGCGCGCTGCGCGACGGCGATCGCCTCCCGGTCGGCGTGCTTCCGGCCGGAATGGGGTGCCTCGCGGCCGATGCGCCCGAATTCGGGGTAAAGGCGCCGGCGTGGTGCGCGTTCGTGCGCGTCGACGAACCGCCGCGCCGCCACCGCCCCGCGCATGCGCCGTGGGCCATGCCCGTGCGCGTGCTGCCGGGCCCCGACTACGCATCGTTCGCCGCCGATTCGCAGCAGGCATTCTGGGATGAGGAATGGCTTGTCACGGCGAACAGCAATCGTATGGGCTATCGGCTAGCCGGCGCCGAGCTCATGCGCGAGCGGCCGGCCGAGCTGCTGTCGCACGCGGTGCTGCCCGGCACGATCCAGGTGCCGCCGAACGGCCAGCCGATCGTGCTGATGCACGACGCGCAGACCACCGGCGGCTACCCGAAGATCGGCACGGTGATCCGTGCGGACCTGTGGAAACTCGCGCAGGCGCGGCTCAACCTGCCGATCCGCTTCGTGCGCACGACACCCGACGCCGCGCGCGCCGCCCTGACCGCAGAACGTGCCTATCTGCGGCAGATCGACGTGGCGATCGACATGCGCGAGGAAGCGCGCCGCCGCGCCGAATCGCGCGCGGCGTGACAATGGCGGTAGCGGTACCGCAGGCAGTAGCAGTAACGAAGACGGGCCACGCAATCAGTGGACGAGGAACATCATGGAAATCGATCTGAATGCCGATCTCGGCGAAGGATGCGGTTCGGACGAGGCGCTGCTCGACCTCGTGACGTCCGCGAACATCGCATGCGGGTGGCATGCGGGCGGTGCGAACGCAATGCGCGACTGCGTGCGCTGGGCCGTGCAGAAAGGCGTGGCGATCGGCGCGCATCCGAGCTTTCACGATCCGGAGAATTTCGGCCGCAAGGAAATGCAGCTGCCGGCCGGCGACATCTATGCGGGCGTGCTGTACCAGCTCGGCGCGCTGTCGGCGATCGCGCAGGCCGAGGGCGGGCGCATCGCGCACGTGAAGCCGCACGGCGCGCTGTACAACCAGGCCGCGCGCGACCCGATGATCGCCGATGCGGTGGTGTCCGCGGTCCGCGATTTCGATCCGTCGCTCGCGGTGTTCGGGCTCGCGAACAGCGTGTTCGTCGCGGCCGCGCGGCACGCGGGGCTCGCTGCGGTGGAAGAAGTGTTCGCCGATCGCGGCTACCGCGCGGACGGCTCGCTCGTGCCGCGCAACCAGCCCGGCGCGCTCGTCGACGACGAGGACACGATGATCGCGCGCACGCTGGACATGGTGCGCAGCCGGCAAGTCCGCGCGATCGGCGGCGAATGGGTGATGCTCAATGCGCAGACCGTCTGCCTGCACGGCGACGGGCCGCATGCGCTGGCGTTCGCGAAACGGATTCGCGCCGCGCTCGAAGCGGTGGGTGTCGACGTGGTCGCGCCCGGCCTGCTGCAGGCCGACGAACGCGCCTGATCCGGATCCGGCCATCGCGCGCGAGCGCACAATAATCCGTCGCACAAAAGAAAAAAGCGCCCTCGTGGCGCTTTTCCGTTGGCGCAATCGCTGCGGCTTCGCCGTCTGTCGATTCTCGCCCCCCGAAACCGTCTTGCGACGGTGACCGGAAAAATCTTCCGGATTAAAAAACGTCCGCCGCCGCCCGATCACTGCCTTTCCCCGGTGGGACGACGGAACGCTGCTTATCCCGCAAGTCGGCCTGCATGCCTTGTTGTTGTCCGACGATGATTGGCCCCGCCGTACATGCAGACACTTCCGCGGCCGGCACGTACATCACGTGCCGGCAACGCGCTAACCCCGCGCTTTATTTTCTGCTACCCCGTAGAACTTTTTCTATTCTTTTCATTTTTTCAACTTGTGGAATGAAGAATAGATATTGGCAGATCGGGATGTCAATCGTTTGAAACGCTATTTTCCGACGAATCGAGGGTTTTCCTTATCGAATAGCGTGCCCATACAAGCGTTTGACGCCGGTCGCGCGACGTCGATCAAACAGGGGAGGATCGGTTCGGGCGCGACGGTGACGTTCAGTTCGCGTCGACGCTGTAACCTTGTTGACGCAACAATTCGAGCACGCCGCGCGGGCCGCCCAGATGCAGCGCGCCGATCGCGACGAACAGCGGCCGGTTCGGTGCGGCGATTGCCGTCATCCGTGCAACGAAGCGGCGGTTGCGCTCGTACACGATCTTGTTGTCGATCGACGCCGACAACGCCTTCGACCGCGCGAGCCGTTCACTCTTCGCGACCGCCCATGCCGAGATCGCATCGGCGTCGCCAATTCGCCACAGCCGGTGCAGCGACTTGATGTCGTCGGCGTTCTGCGCGGGCGTCTGCACCATGTCCTGCGCGAGCATCTCGCGCTGCTCGGCCAGCGTCAGCCCGGTGAACGCGCGCATCTGTTCGGCGAGCGTCTCGAGCCCGATCACGCGGCCGCCCTTCTTCTTCAGGAACACGTTCTGCAGCTGCGCCTCGGTGCCGTACTCGGTCTGCAGGCCGGCCGACAGCGAATCGTAGGTCTCGACGACGAGCGCCGCGAGCCACGGCCGCATCTTGCGGATCTCGGTGAGCGCGGCCGGATTGCCGCGCAGACGCGCCGCGAGCCGCTGCCACAGCGGCTCCGGCAGCAGGCGCTGCAGGCACGGGTAGCGGCAGACGCCATACTTCGACACGTCGTCCTGCGATTCGAGCAGGTCGTCGGGCGACAGCTCGAGCGCGAGCGTCGGCGACGCGGCGAGCGCCGCGAGGATGCGCGGCCGGAACGGCTGCGCGCTCGGGTAATCGGACGGATCGCCGGTGTGCAGCGTGCCGAGCACGTACAGCGTGACCTTGCCCTTGGTCGCGACGTAGAACGGCATGCGCGCGGGCTGCACGCGCACGGTGCCGCGCGATACCGTGCCGTCCGACACGGCGGGGGCGTGGAAGCCCGGCAGGCTCATGCCGGGCGGCGGGACTTGCGATGGATGGATCGGTGAAGTGGCCGGCGCGCGCCCTTCGGCGCGCGCGGTTTCGACGGGAACCACGAGGCTGGCCGCCACGCACGCGCCGGCCAGCGCCGCGCCCGTGACGGTACGCACGCTCCAGCGCCGCGCGTAGCGGTACGCGCGCATCACGCGCGCGCTGCTTGCCCCCGCACGGCGCACGCCGGACGCGCGCGCCGCCAACGCTTCAGGCATTCGCCTCCCCTACCTCCTCGGCCCGATGGCAGGCTACGCGCCGGCCGTCTACCTCACGCAGCTGCGGCTCCTCCGCACGGCAGCGCTCGACCGCATACGGGCAGCGCTGGTGGAACGCGCAGCCCGACGGCGGATTGAGCGGCGACGGCAATTCGCCCTGCAGCTTGATCTGCACGCGACGGTCTTCCTCGAAGATCGCCGGCGTCGCCGACATCAGCGCGCGCGTGTACGGATGGCGCGGCCGTGCGTAGATCGTCGCCTTGTCGCCGAGCTCGGCGACGCTGCCGAAATACATCACCATCACGTCGTCCGCAACGTGCTCGACCACCGCGAGGTTGTGCGAGATGAACACGTAGCTGGTCTTGAACTGCTCCTGCAGATCCATGAACAGGTTCAGGATCTGCGCCTGGATCGACACGTCGAGCGCGGACACCGGCTCGTCGGCGACGACGATGCGCGGATCGAGGATCATCGCGCGCGCGATCGCGACGCGCTGGCGCTGGCCGCCCGAGAACATGTGCGGATAGCGCTTCGCGTGCTCGGGCCGCAGGCCGACCGTGCGCATGATCTGCGCGATGCGCTGCGCGCGTTCGGCGGCCGTCAGGTTCGCGTTGATCTCGAGCGGCTCGGAGAGCGTCTGCTCGACGGTCTTGCGCGGGTTCAGCGACGCGAACGGGTTCTGGAACACCATCTGCACGCGGCGGCGCAGGTCGGCGACCGTCTCGCGGCTTGCGCCGGCGACGTTCTTGCCGTCGATCGTCAGGCTGCCCGACGTGGGCGTTTCGATCATCGTCAGCTGGCGCGCGAGCGTCGACTTCCCGCAGCCCGATTCGCCGACGACGGCGAGCGTCTTGCCGCGCTTCAGCGAGAACGACACGCCGTTCAGCGCCTTCACCGTGCCCTGCCCGAACATCCCGCGCTTCACCGAATAGTGCTTCGCGAGGCCGTCGGCCACCAGTACGGCGTCCTCGTCGTGCGAAGTGGCACGCGCTTGATTGACTGCATTCATCGTGCACCTCCCGTCAGGTCGAGGTTGGAAACGTTGAGCGGCTTGATGCAGCGTGCGCGCATCGCATCGTTGCCGGACACCAGCGTGTCGAGCGCCGGCCGCGCCTTGCGGCAGTCGTCGACGACGTACTTGCAGCGCGGCGCGAACAGGCACCCGGACGGGCGATCATCGCGGCCCGGTACCATGCCGGGCAATGCGGCAAGGCGACGCGCCCCCTTATTGTGCTCGGGAATCGCCGCGAGCAGCGCTTCGGTGTACGGATGATGCGGCGCGCGGAAGATGTCGGGCACGCGGTTGGTCTCGATCACCTCGCCCGCATACATCACCGCGACGCGCTGCGCGACTTCCGACACCACGGCCAGATCGTGCGAGATCAGCACGAGCGCCATCCCGCGCTCCTTCTGCAGCTTCACGAGCAGATCCATGATCTGCGCCTGGATCGTCACGTCGAGCGCGGTGGTCGGCTCGTCGGCGATCAGCAGCTTCGGGTTGCACGCAACCGCCATCGCGATCATCACGCGCTGGTTCATCCCGCCCGACATCTGGTGCGGGAACGACGCGATGCGGTTCTTCGCGTCGGGAATGCCGACCTGGTCGAGCAGTTCGAGCGCGCGCCGGTGCAGCGCGTCGCCGCGCAGCCCTTCGTGCAGCTTCAGCACCTCCTTGATCTGGTAGCCGACCGTGTAGCTCGGGTTCAGGCTCGTCAGCGCATCCTGGAACACCATCGCGATGTCCTTGCCGACGATCTTGCGGCGCGCCTTCGGCGATGCTTTCAGCAGGTCGACGCCGTTGAACGTGACTTCATCTGCCGTCACCTTGCCCGGTGCGTCGATCAGGCCCATCAGCGCCATCATCGTCACGCTCTTGCCCGAGCCCGATTCGCCGACGACGCCCACCACCTCGCCCGGCGCGATCGACAGGTTGATCCGGTCGACCGCGGGCAGGCCATTGAAGTTCACCGCGAGATTGCGGATGGTCAGAAGATCTTGTGTCATTTGTGTCATGTCACGCCATCCGTTTCAGCTTGGGATCGAGCGCGTCGCGCAGCCCGTCGCCGAGCAGGTTGATCGCGAGCACCGAAATCAGGATCGACAGGCCCGGCATCGTCACGATCCACCATGCGTTGTCGATGTAGTCACGCGCGGACGCCAGCATCGCGCCCCACTCGGCGGTCGGCGGTTGCACGCCGAGGCCGAGGAAGCCGAGCGCGGCCGCGTCGAGGATTGCCGACGAGAAGCCGAGCGTCGCCTGCACGATCAGCGGCGCCGTGCAGTTCGGCAGCACCTGCGAGAACATCAGGCGCAGCGTGCCGGCACCGGCCACGCGCGACGCCGTCACGTACTCCTTCTGCAGCTCGCCGAGCGCCGATGCACGCGTGAGGCGCACATAGGCCGGCAGCGCGACGATCGCGATCGCGAGCATCGTGTTGGTGAGGCCCGGGCCGATGATCGCGACGACCGCGACCGCGAGCAGCAGCGACGGCAGCGCGAGCAGCACGTCCATGATGCGCATCACCGGCGTGTCGGCCCATTTCTGGAAGAACGCGGCGACGAGCCCGAGCACGATGCCGGGGATCAGCGCGAGCACGACCGACACGAAGCCGATCCAGAACGACATCCGCGCGCCGTACATCAGGCGCGAAAGAATGTCGCGGCCCGCTTCGTCGGTGCCGAGGATGAATTTCCAGTTGCCGCCGTCGAGCCAGGCGGGCGGGATCTTCACGAAATCGCGGTATTGCTCGGCCGGGTTGTGCGGCGCGAGCAGCGGGGCGAGCAGCGCGACCAGGATCAGCACGATCACGACGATGCCGGCGCCGACCGCACCGCGGTTGCGCGAGAAGTTGGCCCAGAACTCGCGCAGCGCGAGCGCACGGCCGCCGGCCGGCGCGGATTCGGTCGGCAAGGTATTTTGCAGATTGCTCATGGGATTACCTCGTGTGGCGGATGCGCGGATTCAGCACGCCGTACAGCAGGTCGACGACCAGGTTCACGACGATGACGAGCGTCGCGATCAACAGGATGCCGCCCTGGACGACCGGATAGTCGCGGCGGCCGATCGCATCGATCAGCCACTTGCCGACACCGGGCCACGAAAAGAGCGTCTCGGTCAGCACGGCGCCCGCGAGCAGCGTGCCGATCTGCAGGCCGATCACGGTGACGACCGGGATCAGCGCATTGCGCAGCGCATGCACGACCACCACGCGCGCGGGCGACAGCCCCTTCGCGCGTGCGGTGCGGATGTAGTCCTCGCGCAGCACTTCGAGCATCGACGAACGCGTCATCCGCGCGATCACCGCGAGCGGAATCGTGCCGAGCACGATCGCGGGCAGGATCAGGTGGCTGACCGCCGACTTGAACGAGCCTTCATCGGGCGCGAGCAGCGCGTCGATCAGCATGAAGCCCGTCGGGTGCGGGAAGTCGTATTCGACGGCGATGCGCCCCGACACGGGCGTCCAGCCGAGGTACGACGAAAACACCATGATGAGGATCAGCCCCCACCAGAAGATCGGCATCGAGTAGCCGGTGAGCGCGGTGCCCATCACGCCATGGTCGACGACCGAGCCGCGCCGCAACGCCGCGATCACGCCGGCCGGCAGCCCGACCGCGAGCGCGAACACGAGCGCGCACAGCGACAGTTCGACGGTCGCCGGGAAGCGCGCGAAGAACTCGCCCGCGACGCTCGTGTTGGTGATGATCGACGTGCCGAGGTCGCCATGCAGCGCCCGGCCGATGTAGTGGAGGTACTGCATGGGCAGCGGCTGGTCGAGCCCGAGGCGTTTCATCGCCTCTGCATGCATGGCGGGATCGACGCCGCGCTCGCCCATCATCACTTCGATGGGGTCGCCCGGTATCAGGTGAATCAGCGCAAACGCCAGGATGGTGATGCCGATGAAAGTCGGGATCACCATGCCCACGCGGCGCAACACGAATGTGAACATGATGCGTCTCGTATTTTCTTGTGGGAAATGTGCGACCGGCGACGGGAAGCTTTTGGCCTCCCGCCGCCGGATGAATTAGCCGGTCTCGGTCTTCGTAGACAGCTTACGCCGGGCGTGTTACTTCACGCTAACACCGTCGAAGCGGACATAGCCGAGCGGCTCGATACGCATGTCGGCCACGTTCTTGCGCACCGGCTGGTAGACCGTCGAGTTCGCGATCGGCGAGAACGGCAGCTGTTGCGCGAAGATCTGCTGAGCCTGCGTGTAGAGCTTCGTCCGCGCGTCCTGGCCCGTCGTCGTGCGACCCTTCTGAATCAGCTCGTCGAACGGCTTGTAGCACCAGTGCGAGAAGTTGTTGCCCTTGATCGCTTCGCAGCCGAGCAGCGTGCCGAGCCAGTTGTCCGGGTCGCCGTTGTCGCCCGTCCAGCCGATCAGCATCGTGTCCTGCTCGCCCGCGTGCGCGCGCTTGATGTACTCGCCCCACTCGTACGTGACGATCTTGGCCTTCACGCCGATCTTCGCCCAGTCGGCCTGGATCATCTCGGCCATCAGGCGGGCGTTCGGGTTGTACGCGCGCTGCACCGGCATCGCCCACAGCGTGATGTCGAAACCGTTCGGATAGCCGGCCTTCGCGAGCAGCGCCTTCGCCTTCGCGGTGTCGTTCGGCGCCATCTTCAGGTTCTTGTCGTACGACCATTGGGTCGGCGGCATCGGCGCGGAAGCAGCCTGGCCTGCACCCTGGTAGACGGACTCGAGGATCGCCTTCTTGTTGATCGCCATGTCGAGCGCCTGACGCACCTCGAGCTTGTCGACCGGCTTGTGCTCGACGTTGTACGCGAGATAGCCGAGGTTGAAGCCTGCCTGCGACGGCATGTCGACGCCGGCATCGGCCTTCAGCGTCGCGATGTCGGCCGGACGCGGATAGCTCATCACCTGGCATTCGTTGCGCTTGATCTTCTGCACGCGCACGCCCGGATCGGGCGTGATCGAGAAGATCAGCTTCGAGATCTTCACTTCGCCCTTCTTCCAGTAATCAGGATTGCCGTCGAATCGGATCGTCGCATCCTTCGTGTAGCTGCGGAAGATGAACGGGCCCGTGCCGATCGGCTTCTGGTTGATGTCGGCGGCCTTGCCGGCCTTCATCAGCTGGTCGCCGTATTCGGCCGACAGGATCGATGCGAATTCCATCGCCATGTTCTGGATGAACGGCGCATTCGGCTCGGCGAGCGTGAACTTCACGGTGTACGGATCGACCTTCTCGACCTTCGTGATCAGCTTGTCGAGGCCCATGTCGGTGAAGTACGGGAACGACACCGGGTACGCCTTGCGGAACGCCTGGTTCGGGTCGAGCATGCGCTGGAACGTGAACAGCACGTCGTCCGCGTTGAATTCACGCGTCGGCTTGAAGAAGTCGGTCGTGTGGAACTTCACGCCGTGGCGCAGGTGGAACGTGTACACCTTGCCGTCCGACGACACATCCCACTTCTCGGCGAGGCCCGGCTCGACCTTCGTGCCGCCGCGCTCGAATTCGACGAGGCGGTTGTAGACGGTGAACGTGGCGGCGGTGAAATCGACGCCGGTCGTAAATTGCGCGGAATCAAAACCCGCCGGGCTGCCTTCTGAGCAGTAGACGAGAGTCTTGTTCGGGATCTGTGCGAATGCAGAGCCCGCGACGCCGAACGATGCCGCTGCCACGCCTGCAATGGCGGTAACACGCAGGGTGTGCAACAGACGGTTGTATTCCATGTTTCCTCCAGGTCTCCAGATCGGAACCGACCCGCCAGGGGCCGGTGTACGCGGATATTACTTGAGCTAACGATGTGGCAACAAGCTGGAGAAAAAACTCTTCTATATGCCTCGCCGGGTTTTTGCCGATGTTTAGTGGGGGTAAAAAAATGCGATAACGCGCGCGAGCGACAATTCCGTTCATCGCACGCAAGTTTCGTTCGATGACTAAACAAATCGGGCGCGAACACGAAGGGGCGACGCACCGTTTTCCCGAGTTCTGCAGCACATCATTGCGTTTTGCGAAACGATCCGATGACCGTCTTCAAATCGTCATGTCGTCACGCGGGTGCATCGAGGTCGGCGCTGCGCGCGGGCACGAACGCGACCGCGACGATCGACAGCGCGATCCCGGCCATCACATAGTAGGTCGGCGCGAGCGGCGTACCCGTGACCTTGATCAGCCACGTGACGATGAACTGCCCGAAGCCGCCGAACAGCATCACCGCGACGTTGTACGCGATCGACAACCCGGTCGAGCGCACGTTGGCCGGGAACAGCTCGGCGATCATCGCGCCGAACGGCCCGTAGTAGCCCGCGAGCGTGACCGACAGCACGGCCTGCACCGCGATCAGCCGCGCGATGCTCGGCGCGGCGTCGAGCCACGCGAACAGCGGATACATCAGCACGAGCGTCAGCGCCAGCGACCACAGCGACAGCCCCTTGCGGCCGATGCGGTCCGACCACGCGCCCGCGATCGGCGACAGCACCATCAGCAGCAGGTTGCCGACGATCACCGCGTAGAACGATTCCGCGTAGGGCAGCTTCAGCTGCTTCACCGCGAAGGTCGGCAGATAGCTGATCAGCACGTAGATCGTCACCGTCAGCGCGATCACCGAGCCGAGCCCGCACAGCACCTCGCGCGGGTGGCGCGTGAACACGTCGCGAAGCGTCGCGCGGCGCGCGTTCTGCTGCGCATGGAGGAACGCTTCGGAATCGGCGAGATGGCGGCGGATGTAGAAGCCGATCGGGCCGATCACGAGCCCGAGGATGAACGGCACGCGCCAGCCCCAGCTGCGCAGCGCATCGTGCGACAGCCCGCGCGTGATGGCCGCGCCGACGAGCGCGCCGATCAGCAGCGCGGCCGCCTGGCTCGCCATCTGCCAGCTGCCGTAGAAGCCGCGTTTCGAGAACGGTGCGGCCTCGATCAGCAGCGCCGTCGCGCTGCCGAATTCGCCGCCCGCGGAGAAGCCCTGCAGCAGCCGGCCAAGCACGATCAGGAGCGGGCCGCCGATGCCGATCGCCGCATAGGGCGGCGCGACCGCGAGCAGGAAGATGCCGGCCGTCATCAGCAGGATCACGAGCGACAGCGCGGCCTTGCGGCCGGCGCGATCCGCGTACAGCCCGAACACGATGCCGCCGATCGGGCGCATGAAGAACGCGACGCCGAACGTCGCGGTGGTCAGCAGCAGCGACGAGTATTCGCTGGAGGTCGGGAAAAACAGCTCGGCGATCACGACCGTCATGAAGCCGAACACCGTGAAGTCGTACCACTCGAGCGCATTGCCGATCACGGCGGCCGCGACTGCGCGCCGGTTCAGCGCACGCTCGGGCCGGATCGTTTTCGTTGAATTCGCAATCGTCGCCATGCGTGCCTCGTCCTCGTCAGTTCGCCGTGTCGGGCGGCGCGGCACGCGGGGTGCCCGCGGCGCGTTGGTTTGCAGCGAGTGTAGAAAGCGACGGAACCGTTTTCAAGCAATAAAAAACGCCCGCCATCTTTCGACGGCGGGCGTTTTGCGGTTTTCGCCACAATGCGGCATCGCACGATGCCGCACGGGCCTCAACCCATCTTCGAGAAGGCACTGCACCAGCCCTTCGCCGACACCTGCTTGCCGGGGAAGGCGCCGCACGGGCCCGAGGCCGAGCCCTTCTTGCCCTGGTACAGCATGCAGGCCGCACAATCCTGGCCCGCTGCGTACTTCGGGTACTTCGTCTTGTCGACCTTGGTGGCATCGGCCTTGTAGCCGAGCGCCACGGCGGTCGGATCGGTTTCCGACAGCATCGGCGCATCAGCCAGCGCTTCGCGCGACAGCGCCAGCGCGGACACCGCACCAATGCTCGTAATCAGGAAACTCCGACGGGATGTTTTCATGGGGGACTCGCTCCAACGTTATCGGTTTGAAAGCTGTTCTGGCGACAGCCGTTCGACAGAATAACGCTCAAGCGACAAAACGTGCGCGCCGAAATGCCGGAGATAAGGAATTTCACACAGCCGTCACGGCGTCGCCGCCCCCCGATTCAACGATAAGCCGCCATCTCGCCCACGCGCTGCGCGAGTGCGAGCGACGCGGTCAGCCCCGGCGACTCGATGCCGAACAGGTTCACGAGCCCCCGCACGCCATGCTGCGCGGCGCCCTGCACGATGAAATCGGCCGGCGGCTCGCCGGGCCCCGCGACCTTCGGCCGGATGCCCGCGTACGCCGGCTGCAGCGCGTCGTCGGGCAAGTCAGGCCAGAACGCGCGAATCGACGCGTAGAACGCGGTCGCGCGCGCGGGATCGACTTCGTAGCGCAGCGCATCGACCCATTCGACGTCCGGGCCGAAGCGCGCCTGCCCGCCGAGATCGAGCGTCAGGTGCACGCCGAGCCCAGCGCGGTCGGGCATCGGGTAGATCAGGTGCGAGAACGGTGCGCGCCCTGACAGGCTGAAGTAGTTGCCGCGCGCGAGGTAGAGCGGCGGCACCCAGCGCGGGTCGAGGCCGCGCGTGCGACGCGCCAGCGCCTGCGCGCCGAGGCCCGCGCTGTTGATCACGCAGGCGGCCTCGATCTCGGTCGGCGCGTCGCCGCCCGTGCGCACGACGAAGCGCCCGCCGCGCAGCACGTCGATCGACTCGACCGGGGATTTCAGCGCGCACACGGCGCCGTCGCGTTCCGCGTCGCCGAGCAGCGCGAGCATCAGCTGGTGGCTGTCGACGATGCCGGTGGACGGCGAGAACAGCGCCTCGACGCATTCGAGCGCGGGCTCGAGCGTCTGCGCGTCGGCGCGCGTGAGCGGCATCAGGTCGAGCACGCCGTTTTCGGTCGCGCGCGCGGCGATCGCCTTCAGCTGCTTCACTTGCGCGGCGGTCGTCGCGACGAGCAGCTTGCCGGCGCGCCGGTGCGGCACGTGATGCGTCTCGCAGAATTCGTACAGCAGGTCGCGCCCGTGCACGCACGACATCGCCTTCAGCGACCCGCGCGGATAGTAGAGCCCCGCATGGATCACTTCGCTGTTGCGCGAACTCGTACCCGTGCCGATCGCATCGGCAGCCTCGAGCACGAGCGTTTCACGCCCGCGCGCGGCCAGTTCGCGCGCAATCGCCAGACCGACGACGCCCGCGCCGATCACGACACAATCCATCTGCTCCATGACGTTTCGCGCCGCTAGCGCGTCGAGGGGAGAGAAGAGAATTGTACGTCCCGGTTCACCCGCTTGCCGAAGGTCGTGCAGCGTATCGTGACGACACCGTGCATGACGGTCGACACACGGCACGGCACACGGCGCGGCACGGCGTGCGCATGCCGCCGCCGTGCGCGCGCCGCCGGGTCAGAAGCCGATTGGCCGGCGCTTCGCGGCGCCCTCGTCGGCCCGGATGTCGCGCGGCCCGATCGCATCGCGGCCGTCGAGCCGCGCGGCGCCGAATGCGTGCAACAGCGCGCGGCGCATCGTGCGCGGCGGGGTCGCGGCCAGCACGTCGAGCGCGTCGTCGCCGAGGGTATCCGGGAAGCGCCGCCCCCACGCATGCGACGTGCGGATCTCGTCGTAGATCGTCTGCGCAATCCGGCGCGCGCCGGCCGCATCGGGCGGCTCGATCTCGTACACGTTCATCCGGTTGAGCAGCGGCTCCGGAATCGCGTGCGCCTCGTTCGCGGTCGCGATCCAGATCACGTTGCCCGCATCGATCGGCACTTCCGCGAATTCGTCGATGAACGCGCGCGCGGTGTCGTGCTCGAGCAACGCATACAGCGCGCCGAGCGGATCGTATTGCGCATCGCTGCCGGCCTTGTCGATCTCGTCGACCGCGATCACCGGGTTCGCGTAGCTGCCGTTCACGAGTGCATCGAACACCTTGCCGGGCTTCGCGTTCTTCCACTGCGACGACGCGCCCGACAGGATCCAGCCGGCCGTCAGCGAACTCATCGGCACGTAGTGGTACGCGGTGCCGAGCAGTTGCGCGAGCGCCTTCGCAAAGTGCGTCTTGCCGATGCCCGGGGGCCCGAGCAGCAGGATCGGCATCAGTTCGAGCCGGTCGTCCGTTTCGAGGCACAGCGCGACCTGCTTGCGCACGTCGTCGAGCGGCTCGGCGAAATTGGGCAATGCCTCGCCGAGCGCGTCGAACGACGGCATCCGGTTCGGCTTCACGCAGAAGCGCAGATTGCCCGTCTTGAGCATCCTCTCGTAGGTGGCGCGCAGTGCGTCGCTCGCGCTCTCGTTCAGGTCACTCAGCGCCGTCTCGACCTGCTCGAGGTCGTACACCGTGCTGAAGGACGCCACCGCCAGTTCCTGTTTCACCATCGCCGTCGTCATACCAACCTCGCTGCCGCTTGCTGTCACACGACCATCAGACCCTTACGATTTCAGTGTAGCGATCCCGCATCCCCGCGCAAGCAAGCAGCCACGCGCGTCTGCTGCTAACACCCCGCGCCCGCTGCACGCCGGCGCGCCGCGGCGTATGATCGTCGGTTCACCCACCCGCTGCACCGGCCTTGCCGACAGCGCCCGCGCGGCGCGTCGGACCCCGTCCCGAAGGTATGCCGATGTCCGTCCCCACTGCTGTCCCGCGTGCCGATGCCGATGCGATCGGCGCCGTCGACGCGGCGCTCACGTCGCGCCGCGCGATCCGCGCGTTCCTGCCGACACCCGTGCCGCGCGACACGCTCGAGGCGATCCTCGAAGCCGCGAGCCGCGCGCCGTCGGGCACCAACATCCAGCCGTGGCGCGTGTACGTCGCGACGGGTGCCACGCGCGATGCGCTCGCCGCCGCGCTCACCGCGGCCCACGACGATCCCGCGCGCGACGAGAAATACGTCGCCGAGTACGACTACTACCCGCGCGAATGGGTGTCGCCGTATATCGACCGGCGCCGCAAGGTCGGCTGGGACCTGTACGGCCTGTTGAACATCGGCCGCGACGAGAAGGCGCGCATGCATGCGCAGCACGCACGCAACTTCCGCTTCTTCGATGCACCGGTCGCGCTGTTCTTCACGCTCGACCGCGTGATGACGCACGGCGCATGGCTCGACTGCGGGATGTTCCTGCAGGGCGTGATGACGGCCGCCCGCGCACGCGGGCTCGATACCTGCCCGCAGGCCGCGTTCGTGCCGTTTCACCGGATCGTCGCCGAATACCTCGGCATTCCCGCCAACGAACAGCTGGTCTGCGGGATGTCGCTCGGCCATGCGGACCCGGATGCGATCGAGAACCGCCTCGTCACCGAGCGCGCGCCCGTCGCGGAGTTCGCGCGCTTTTTCGCTTGAAAACGCATGACGCGGCCCTACCTTTTGAACAGGACCGCATCGCGCGGCGAACCTGCCGCGGCGCGTCCTGTCACATCGCGATCGAAAACGATCGGGCGTAAGATGTGCGTCCGTTCCCCGCTATTCCGCGTTTCCGGAGACGTTTCATGCTGAAACACGGCCTGGCCGTCCTGCTCGCGAGCGTCGCGCTCGCCGCCCATGCACAGAGCCCCGCACCGGCCTCCGTCGCGTGGGAGATCCAGGTGGTGCGCGACGGTCAGACCATCGACACGTTCCAGCAGCGCACCACCGTGGGTCAGACCCGTACCGATACCCATCGCTATCCGTCCGCCGTGCCGGTCGGCTGCGGCAATGCCGCGCGTGTCGTGCCGACCGAGCGCTCGCGCTCGGTGACGGTCGCGCCGCTCACCGTCGATGCCGGCGCGAACACCGTGTCGCTCGCGCTCGACGTGCAGGAAACGATCGACGACGAAGGCGCGAAGCCGGCCGATCCGTGCCTGCCCGCGTCGCCGCGGCAAATCGTCGCGAGCCACCCCGGCCTGACGGTCGGTGGCGACGCGTGGACCGACTGGACGCTCGTCGAACAGCATCCGCACCTCGTGTACCGCGTGCGTGCGCACGTCGCGAAGGATTGAGCGTCATGTCCGCCGACGCCCTGTCCCTGCCGTTCGCCGAACCGCACGCCGCGCCCGACGAACTCACCGCGGTGAGCTGGAACCTGCACAAGGGCCGCTCGCCGCTCGGCTTCACCGCGTGGAACGCGATGCGCAACTGGATGCAGTCGACGCACGCCGACGTGTATTTCCTGCAGGAAGCGATGGCGCGCCGCATGCCGCGCCCCGTGCTCGCGCCCGGCTTCGGCGCGCCGATGGATGACGCGGTCGACGACGTATGGCACTGCCAGGCCACCGAGATCGCACATGCGCTCGACTGGCAGATCGCGCTCGGGCCGAACGTGTTCAAGCCGTCGTGGCGGCACGGCAATGCGATCCTGTCGCCGCATCCGCTCGACCTCGGCGGCCGCTGGGACATCTCGGCACACCGCTTCGAGCGGCGCGGGCTGCTGGTCGCACGCGCGACGCTCGCGGGTGCGCGCCCGGTCACGCTGCTGTGTGCGCACCTCGCGCTCACGCGCGCCGCGCGGCTGCGCCAGATGCACTGGATCGCGCACTGGATCGTGCGCAACGCAGGCGACGGCCCGCTGATGCTCGCCGGCGATTTCAACGACTGGCGCAACGATTCGGTCGCGCTGTTCGGCGAGATCGGGCTGTCCGAGGTCGCGACACTGCTCGGCGAATCGGGCCGCACGTTTCCCGCGTTCTCGCCGGCGCTCGCGCTCGACAAGATGTTCGTGCGCGGGCTGACGCCGCTCGAATGGCGCGCACCGTCCGGCGAGGCCGCGTGGCTGTCGGACCACCTGCCGTACATCGCGCGCCTGCGCCTCGATCCGCAATAACGTTCCCGGGCCGGATTTCAGCCCGCTTGCGCGCCGCCAAAGCGCGGCCGCGCGGCGCGCGCTACATTAACGGGTCGCCCTTTCCGCCAGCGCCCGCCATCGGGCTGCCCACCATGACCTACCTGCCGATCCTGCTGCAAATCGCCGTCGTCTATCTCGTCGCGGCGATCACGCCCGGCCCGAATTTCTTCATGATTTCGCAACTGTCGCTCGCGGGGCGGCGCAGCCTCGGTGCCGCGTCGGCGCTCGGTGTCGGCACCGCGTCGGTCGCATGGGCGACGCTCGCGATGCTCGGCCTCGCGGCCGTGCTGCACCAGGTCGAATGGCTGTACGAGGCGATCCGGATCGGCGGGGCCGTGTACCTCGTGTACTTCGGCTTCAAGCTGCTGCGCGCGGGCATCCGCCGCGACGCGGCGCCGGCCGACGCGCCCGACGAACGCGCGCCGCTGGCCGCGCCGCACGCGCGCGACTACCTGCGCGCGTATCGCAGCGGCCTGTTCACCTGCCTGACGAATCCGAAATCGTGTGCATTCTGGACCAGCGTGTTCGCGGCGATGCTGCCCGCGCACGTGCCGCTGTGGTTCAACGGCGCGGTGCTGGTGACGATCGGCGTGCTGTCGGCCGGCTGGTATTCGTGCGTCGCGTACCTGTTCGCGAGCCCGCGCGCGCAACGCGGCTACCGGCGCGTGCGGCGCCCGCTCGACGCGCTGTGCGGCGTGGCGCTCGTCGGCCTCGGCGCGAAACTCGCGGCCGAACGCTGAAAACCGAAAGCAGATTGAAATAATTCGTTGCGCCAAATCCGCGCGGCCACGGGGGTCAAGCCCGCGATCCGCGTCAACAGGGTAAAATAACGAGTTCCTCAATCGTCTGTCATCGAGAAGGCGCGTGTCCGACGCGCCGGCCGGCCGATCCGCGATCGGGCCGACGCACTCGGTTTTTTTGCCCGTTTTTGGGCCCGTTACTCGCGTTCGCTACGCGCGTCCGTTTTCAAAGCCATGAGCAAATACGACACCGCCACCGTCCAATCCGTCCATCACTGGACCGACACGCTGTTCAGCTTCACCTGCACCCGTGAGGCGAGCCTGCGCTTCAACAACGGCGAATTCACGATGGTCGGCCTCGAGGTCGACGGCAAGCCGCTCGCGCGCGCCTACTCGATCGTCAGCCCGAACTACGAAGAGCATCTCGAATTCTTCAGCATCAAGGTGCAGAACGGCCCGCTGACGTCGCGCCTGCAGCACCTGAAGGTGGGCGACACCGTGCTGATCGGCAAGAAGCCGACGGGCACGCTGGTCGCCGACAACCTGCTGCCGGGCAAGACGCTGTGGATGCTGTCGACGGGCACGGGCCTCGCGCCGTTCATGTCGATCATCCGCGATCCGGACATCTACGAACGCTTCGACAAGGTGATCCTGACGCACACGTGCCGCCTGAAGGGCGAGCTCGCGTACATGGACTTCATCAAGCACGACCTGCCGGGCCACGAGTACCTGGGCGACATCATCAAGGAAAAGCTCGTCTACTACCCGACGGTCACGCGCGAAGCGTTCGACAACGAGGGCCGGATCACCGACCTGATCTCGACGGGCAAGCTGTTCACCGATCTGGATGTGCCGCCGTTCTCGCCGGAAAACGACCGCGTGATGCTGTGCGGCAGCACCGCGATGCTGAAGGACACGACCGACCTGCTGAAGCAGGCCGGCCTCGTCGAAGGCAAGAACAGCGCGCCGGGCCACTACGTGATCGAGCGCGCCTTCGTGGATTGATCGATCCCCAAATTTGCGCGTCATCAAGAACCGGAGCGAAAGCTCCGGTTTTTTTTCATCCCTACTTGGCGAATTCGTAACAAATTGGGATGATCCCATCTCAAATAGTTACATTTGGATACGTCATCGTCCGGTGTTCGGGTGTCAGTGTTTTTCCTACAACACGTTCATTCCGATTATTCACATTTACCCTTAAATGTCCGCCCGACATGACCTTTTCAGAAATTTTGAGATATTATTCGCCGCGCGTGGTTGCCGTTCGGATGAGAGTGGAAGGGTCGGATGCAAGTGTTACAAGACGTAACTTTTGTTACCTCGGCAGGGGGCGATTCTCTGGCGGCGACCGTCATCGAAACGGCAGCCGATCCACGCAGCCAGCCGGTGTCTGAACCGCTTTCTGACAGCAGGGAGAGTCATGGATACGTCGCTTAACGCGCCCTTGGGCGCCCACGCCCCGTTCCCGTCGCAACCGCTCGTGCCGAGCTGCGTCGCGACTCCGCCCATCGCCGACGCCGCGTCGAAACGCGCCACCTCCGCCGCGCGGATCGCAGCGCTGTCCGCCCAACTGCTCGCCGCCGACGAAGCGGCCCGCCGCCACCTGGCCGGCGAATTGCACGACGGGCTCGGCGCCGAACTCACCGCCGCGCGTTTCGCGCTCGCAAACGTTCAAACGTGGCTGCCGGCCGATGCGCCGGACGGGTGCCTGCGCGCGCTGGAGCTGGCTCAGCAGGCGCTCGACGCCGCCACCGACGCGAATCGCCGGCTGATCGACGAGCGCGACACGCCGGCGCTCGACGCGGGCGTGGTCGGCGCGCTGTCGTCGTGGGTCGACACCCATGCGGCACGCACCGGCCTGCGCACCAGCTTCGTGTGCGCGGCCGACGCACGCCTGACGCAGATCGCCGGCGCCAGCGCGCTCGCGGTGTTCCGCGTCGCGCAGGAAGCGTTGTCGAACGTCGCGAAGCACGCGCGCGCGACGTCGGTCGACGTGCGGATCGCCACCGACCGCACGCATCTGTCACTGATTGTCTCCGACGATGGTACCGGTTTCTCCCGAAGCCGCCGCACCGGCTACGGCCTCGCCGGCATGCGCGCCCGCTGCGAGGCGTTCGGCGGCCGCTTCGAGACGGCCACGCCGGAAACCGGCCACGGCACGCGCGTCACCGCGCGCTTCGCTTGGGATTCGCTGCTCGCGGTGCCCGCCGCGGCCCGCCGCGCGTCGCTTTCGTGAGGTCGTCATGAGCCTGAACATCCTGCTCGTGGACGATCACGCGATCGTCCGGCAAGGGATCCGCCAGTTGCTGATCGACCGCGGCGTCGCGCGCGACGTCACCGAGGCCGAGAACGGCGGCGACGCGATGGCGGCCGTCGACAAGCAGGAATTCGACGTGATCCTGCTCGACATCTCGCTGCCGGACGCGAACGGCATCGAAGTGCTCAAGCGCGTCAAGCGCAAGCTGCCGCGTACGCCGGTGCTGATGTTCTCGATGTACCGCGAGGATCAGTACGCGGTACGCGCGCTGAAGGCCGGCGCCGCCGGCTACCTGTCGAAGACGGTCAATGCCGCGCAGATGATCGGCGCGATCCAGCAGGTCGCGGCCGGCCGCAAGTACGTGAGCCCCGCGATGGCCGAGGCGCTCGCCGAATACGTGTCGTTCGAGAACGAGCCGCTGCCGCACGAGAAGCTGTCCGACCGCGAATACCAGACGCTCTGCATGCTCGCGTCGGGCAAGCGGCTCACCGACATCGCGAACACGCTGTCGCTGTCCGTGAAGACGGTGAGCGTGTACCGGTCGCGGCTGCTCGAGAAGATGCGGCTGTCGAACAACGCGGAACTCACGTTCTACGTGATGAGCAACCGGCTCGTCGACATGGCGCCCACGGCCGGCGCCTGATCTCCCCGCCCCGATTCAACTGATTCAACCGACTCGTCCGATCCCGCGACGCGGCGCACGCCGCGCCGCGGCCCGCTGGCACCCGTCTGGCGCGCAAGCACTTGTTTTATCGGACGATTTCGCGGCGCGCCGCTGCGCCGCAGCGGGTTTTGTGCGCCAAATCGGCTAAAATTACGGGTTTTCACTCAATCAGCGCTACCGCACCCGCGCGCGCTGGCGATTCATCCGCAATGTCTCTCTTCCGCAAGAAAAACGTCGATCGCATGATCGCCGGCGCACATGCCGCCGGGCTCAAGAAAGCGCTCGGCGCGATCGACCTCACCTTCCTCGGCATCGGCGCGATCATCGGCACCGGCATCTTCGTGCTGACCGGCACCGGCGCCGTGCAGGCCGGCCCGGCACTGATGCTGTCGTTCGTGATCGCCGCGATCGCGTGCGGCCTCGCGGCGCTGTCGTACGCGGAATTCGCGTCGACGATCCCCGTCGCCGGCTCGATCTACACGTATTCGTACGCCACCCTCGGCGAACTCGTCGCGTGGATCATCGGCTGGGACCTGATGCTCGAATACGGCCTCGCGTCGTCGGCCGTGTCGGTCGGCTGGTCGGGCTACCTGCAGTCGCTGCTGCAGGGCTTCGGGCTGACGCTGCCCGCCGTGCTGACGGCCGCGCCCGGCGCGGTGCCGGGTGTCGTCACGTGGTTCAACCTGCCCGCGTTTCTCGTGATGATCGTGATCACGACGCTGCTGTCGATCGGCATCCGCGAGTCGACCCGCATCAACAACATCATGGTGTTCATCAAGGTGTCGGTCGTGCTGCTCGTGATCGCGGTCGGCGTGTTCCACGTGACGCCCGCGAACTGGAAGCCGTTCATGCCGCACGGCTGGAACGGCGTGTTCGGCGCGGCGGCCGTGATGTTCTTCGCGTTCATCGGCTTCGACGCGGTGTCGTCGGCGGCCGAGGAAGTGAAGAACCCGAAACGTGACCTGCCGATCGGCATCATCGCGTCGCTCGCAGTGTGCGCGGTGCTGTACGTGACGGTCGCCGCGGTCGCGACCGGCATCGTACCGTCGGCCCAGTACGCGAACATCTCGCACCCGATTTCGTACGCGCTGCAGGTTGCCGGCGAGAACTGGGTCGCGGGCTTCATCGATCTCGGCGCCGTGCTCGGCATGCTGACCGTGATCCTCGTGATGAGCTACGGCCAGACCCGCGTGATCTTCGCGATGTCGCGCGACGGGCTGCTGCCGGCGGCGCTGTCGCGCGTGCACCCGCGCTACGCGACGCCGTTCCTGACGACCTGGCTCGTCGGCCTGTTCTTCGGGCTGATCGCCGCGCTCGTGCCGCTCAACGTGCTCGCCGAACTGATCAACATCGGCACGCTTGCCGCGTTCTCGATGGTGTCGGTCGCGGTGCTCGTACTGCGCCGCACGCACCCCGACCTGCCGCGCGCGTTCCGCTGCCCCGGCGTGCCCGTGGTGCCGATCCTCGCGGTCGCGTCGTGCCTGTTCCTGATGCTGAACCTGAAGCCCATCACGTGGGCCGCATTCGGGGTGTGGCTCGTGATCGGCCTCGTGATCTACTTCCTGTACTCGCGCCACCACTCGAAGCTCGCGCACGGTCACCACGACGCGCACTGAGCGCCGTCATCGCGCGCGCCTGCCGCGCGCGATGCGCGACCACCCGCGGGACCACCACCGGCCCCGCGCGGCAACCGCCTCCCCCGAACCGGCCGCTGCGCCGCTCCCGCGCTCGATCGCTGTCCGATCGTCGCGATGTCTTGCCCGATCCTCCGAATCGGCCTGCACGCGCCACCGCACCGCCTGCGCGTGCGCGCCGCGCGGTTCATAATCCCGCCATCGAACGACGGTCCCGGGCAGCGGGCCGTCCGGCAACAGGAAGAAGATGATGGAAAGCGTCGATCTCGATGTATTGAAATCCAGCGCACGCTGGCTCGAAGAAGGGCGCCGCGTGCTGCTCGTGACGGTCGTGAAGACGTGGGGCTCGTCGCCGCGCCCCGAAGGCGCGATGCTCGCGGTGCGCGAGGACGGGCTCGTGGTCGGCTCCGTATCCGGCGGGTGCATCGAGGACGACCTGATCGCCCGCGTGCACGCAAGCGGGATCGCGGCCGACGCGCGCCCGGAAGCGCTCAAGTACGGCGTGACGGCCGAGGAAGCGCACCGCTTCGGGCTGCCTTGCGGCGGCACGATCCAGCTCGTGCTCGAGCCGCTCACGCGCGACAGCGGGATTGCCGCGCTGTGCGCGGAAGTCGAGGCCGGCCGCCTCGTCACGCGCACGATGACGCTCGCGACCGGCCGTGCTTCGCTGTCGCCCGCGCAGGCGGCCGACGGGCTCGCGTTCGACGGCGAGCGGCTCGTGACGATCCACGGGCCGCGCTACCGGATGCTCGTGATCGGCGCCGGCCAGTTGTCGCGCTATCTGTGCCAGATCGCGGTCGGGCTCGACTACCAGGTGACGGTGTGCGATCCGCGTGAGGAATACACGGATGCGTGGGACGTGCCGGGCACGCGCGTCGTGCATACGATGCCCGACGATACGGTGCTCGACATGAAGCTCGACGCGCGTTCGGCCGTGATCGCGCTCACGCACGATCCGAAGCTCGACGATCTCGCGCTGATGGAGGCGCTGAAGACACCCGCGTTCTACGTGGGCGCCCTCGGTTCGCGGCGCAACAACGCGGCACGGCGCGAGCGGTTGCGCGAATTCGACCTGAACGAAGCGGAACTGGGCCGGCTGCACGGGCCGGCCGGCATCTACATCGGCAGCCGGACGCCACCGGAAATCGCGATCTCGATCCTCGCCGAGATCACCGCCGCGAAGAACAACGTGTCGCTGCCGACGATCCTGCAGGTCGAGGGCGCGAAGGCCGCACGCGAGATCGCGGCGAACAGCGGCGCGGCCTGCGGCCTCTGAGCCGTGCCGACGCCGGCGCGCGGTCGCGCCGGGTACGCGTCCGCAGCGCGCAAAGCGGACAAAACCGACGAAACGGCACGCGCCGGCGCCAGGCCGGCGCGATGACCGCCGATCAGGTCAGGCCGGCGGCAAGCGCCGCGGCGACCGAACCCACCACCAGCACGACGCCGACCGTGCGGCGCTTGTTCAGCTCGGTCCACAGCAGCACGCCGGTCAGCGACAGCAGGATCAGCGAACCCGCGATCGTGTCCATCAGCAGCACCCAGCCGAGATTCATCCCGACACCGCGATGCAGGTTGTTCAGCGTCGTCAGGAACGTGTTGCCCGTGCGCTTCACCGCGACGTAGCCGTTGCCGACCCAGTATTCGGCCTGCAGGTTCTGATGCGGGCCGAACAGGCCCATCTGCCAGTGCTCCGGCTGCATCATGCGCTTATCGCCCCACGCCACGGGCTGTGCGGGCTCCTTGCGCATGCGGCCCGGCTTGCCGTCGAAATGCAGTTCGTGCTGCAGCCACTTCATCATCGCGGCAGGCGTCTTCGGCGCGGGATCCGGCAGCGCGATCTGCATCTCCTCGACCTGCGGCTCGCCGGTCGAAATCTTCAGCGGCGGCGCGCGGTGGTTGAGCAGCACGCCTGTCACGCCGAACAGCAGCCCGAGCACCGCGCCCCACAATCCGACCCAGCCGTGCACCTTGCGCAGCCACTTGATGAAGGTCGCGCGGCGCGAACGCTGGCGGCGCGCGGCCAGTTCGTCGTCGCTCAGCGGGCGGGCCGCCGGGTGCAGCACGGTGACGCCCGCGCGGGCAGTACCCGTCTTGGGCGGAGTGATCGTTTCGGGCGCGTTCACGCGAAAGTTTCCATTCGTTCAAAACAACGGGCGGCGCGCAGAGCATGCGCGCCGCCCGAGCAGCATGAAAATGAGAATGGATATCATTACACAAATCTATTGCCGGCTCAATCCGCCAGCGTACGTGGCGGCGCCCCCGAAGAGAGAGGAAATGCGGACGAAGCGCATGCGTTGCGCCACGATGCAGATCAATAGAACGAAAATGCCAGCAGAATGACCGTGAAAGGCCGAGACAGTATTTCGTAATAAATCACGCGGTGCCGGCCCGTCAGCGCAGCGGCGGCAGCGGAAAGCGCGGTGCGGCGTCGTCCGGCGCGGGCTCGGTGCGGTCGAGCGAGTAAAGCCAAGCGAGCAGATCTGCGACCGCCTGGTAGAGCTGTGGCGGAATCCGGTCGTCGAGGTCGACCTGCATCAGCAGCGACACCATCTCCGGCGCCGTATGCACGTACAACCCCGCATCGTGTGCGCGCGCGACGATCATCTCGGCGAGCGCGCCGTAGCCCTTTGCAACCACGCGCGGCGCCGTGTCGCCGCCCTTCGGATCGTAGACGAGCGCGGCCGCGCGCTTGCGGGACGTCATGCTCATTGCAGCGCCTCGTCGTCGGTATCCGGCGCCCGCGTCGCCGGGCCGCCGGCCGCGCCGCGCGCATACGCGGCGGCCGCCGCCTGGGCCGCAAACAGGTCGAAGCCGTCCGGGCCGTCGTCGACCGCGCGGATCGACAGCCCGCCCACCTTGAGCCCCGACACTTCGAGCCGCTGCCGCAGCGCCGCTTCGTGCCGCGTGAGACGGTCGGCGCCCGTCTGGTTCGCACGCAGCCGCGCAACCAGTTGCGTGCCGTTCAGCACCAGCTCCGCGTCGACCGTGCCGAGCGACGGCAACGTCAGCGTCAGGCGCGTGCGCCAGGCGATGCCGTCGCCCGCGCCGTCGTCGCCGCGCGGTGCGCGGCTGCCCGGATCGTCGGGTTCGATCGTCCAGTCGAGCCGCGCGCCGGGCCACGCCTCGCCCGTCCAGCGGAACTGGTCGGTCGCGAGCGCGTCGAGCTGCTGCCTGACGAGCGGCACGGCGGCCGGATGTACGGGTGCAAGCGTCTGCGTCTGTGTCTGCGAATCGGACGATGCAGTGGCCAGTTCGGCGCGCGCGGGCGTCCAGCGCGCATCGGGACGCTCGCCGAGCAGATCGGCCATGTCGGGCGACAGTGATGTGCCCTGCCGCCCGCCCGCCGGCAAGGCCTGCGCAGGATCGCGAGCCGGCGCACCGCCCTGGGCCGGCGTACCCGGCGGCGGCGCCGTCCGCGCGGTTGCAGGCAACGGCGGGTGCTGCGCGAGCAGCTCGTCGAGCACGTCGGTCGCGCCGTGCTGCGCGGCATCCGGGTCGGCCGGCGCGAGCGCGGCCGCGAGGCGTGCCTGCGGCTCGCGCATCAGCGCCGCGAGCGGACGCTGGCCCGCCAGCCACTGCGCCAGATGGGATTCGTAGAAAAGGCCGCTTTCGCTCACGGCCTGCGCGAGCGCTGCGCGCAGCGCCGCGACCGGCAGGGCCGCGGCTGCTTCGTGCACCGCCGCAGCGGACGACGCCGCGGCGGAAGCCGGCGAGGAAGACGCAGCCGGCGCGGACAAGGCCGGCGCGCGGGCCGGTACCGCCGTGTCGGTCAGCAGCACGGTGGGGTCGGCCAGCAGCGGCGCGCGCCCGGCGAGGGCCGGCGTCGAGTCGCCGCCCGCACGCGAGATCGCGTCGAGCACGCGCCCGACATCGGACAGTGCGGTCTGGGTGGAAGCGGGTGGCGCGGCGGGCGGGCTGCCGGCCGCAGGCGAAGACGACGCGCCGGCGCCCGGCGTGCCGACCTGCGCGGTCGCGCCGCCGCCGGCGGGCGCCGACACGGTGCCGGTCAGCAGGCTGTCGAGGCGGCTCGCCAGCAGCGCGGCCGCAACGGAGTCGATACCGGTCATGATCGGAGCCTGCTCACCTTGGGGTCTGTTTACATATGGAACGCACATGCGTTGCCACGAGAACGGCCGCTCGCGAGGCGCGCGACGCCGCGAATACTGACGTATTCGCAAGGAGCGCAACGCGGCGAGCGGCCGTTCTCGTGGCAACCCCTAATTAAAAAAATCAATCCACGGGAATGCCCGAAATCGCCCGCATGGCGGCGTCGTTCGTCGCTTGTTTGGCTCGGCCAAACGGCGCTCCTCACTCCTTGCCCTGCGAACGATTTCGGGCATTCGCATGCGCGTTCCATATGTAAACAGACCCCGCACTTCGTTGCGAATCCGGGAACGGCACGCCGCCGCCCGCGGGAACTGCGCGCCTGCCGCAACGGGCTCGTGCGCCCCCGCGCCCGTTTCCCCGGAAACGGGCCCTACCCGCGCGCGCGGTAGAGATCGGTCAATACCTTGGTCGAGCGCCGCGCCTCGAACAGCGCGGACAGCCGCGCGACGTCCGGGCTCGCGAGATCGCGGATCGCGGCGTCGTCGGCCAGGATGCGGCGGATCAGGTCGAGCTTGCGGCCGAGATCCGATTCGTCGAGCACGACGCCCGGATCGGCCTCCTTCAGCCCGTCCACCAGTTGCATGAATTCGGCCTGCAACTCCGGCAACGCGCTCCAGTCGGCGCTGCGGGCGGCGCCCAGCATCCGGCCCGACACGGCGGCGAGCGCCTCGTAACGTGCGAAGTATTCGGCCTTGCGATTCATCGTGATGCTTCCACTGCCTGTTGCGCGGCCATCCGCGCGACTTCCGGGGCGATCCCCGTCCATGCTTCCTCGAGCGTCGCGAGCAGCCCGTCGACCTCGACCAGCATCGCGTCGCTCGCCTGCGCGTTCGCTTCCAGCAAACGCCCGCTGATATACGCATACAGCGCGTCCAGCCGCGCCGCGATCTCGCCGCCCGCGTCGCGGTTCAGCGACGCCTTCAGTCCACTCTCGACGATCCGGATCGCCTTGCCGATCGCTTCACCGCGCGCGGGCACATTGCCCTGCTGCAAATGCATGCGCGCGAGCGCCACCGCCTGCCGCGCGCCCTGGTACAGCATCGCGATCAACCGGTGCGGGGAGGCGCCCATCACCCCGGTCTCGACGCCGACACGCGCGTATGCACTGGCTCCAGCGTGTCCTGGGGAAAACATGCGCTTCTCCTTGTTATGCCTTGGCTATACGGGAACCGACATCGTGCATCGCACGACGCGGCCTTCACCGGAGTTATCGGAAGGGATCGGGAAAGCTTTAGGCAAGCGGGGCCTGCCCTGCGGCGGCAGGGCCAGCCCGGAGGGGCTCACCGGATCGCAGTCCCCGGATAGCCAACCCCGGTGGCCGTCCCCGGTAGCCGTCCTGTCACACCGACATCTGCATGATGTCGTTGTAAGCGCTCACGAGCTTGTTGCGGACCTGGAGCCCGAACTGGAAGCCGATGTTGGCTTTCTGCATGTCGACCATCACGTCGTTCAGCGACACGTTCGGCGCGCCGACCTCGAACGCCTGCGCCTCGCCGAGCGCGTGCTGCTGGTCGCCGCTGATCTTGTCGAGCGACGCCTTCATCGCGCTCGCGAACGTGCCGGCCGTCGCCGCGCCCGAGCCGGCCAGCGCCGCCGCCGGGCTCGCGACGCCGCCGGAAGCCTGCGCCGCCATCGACTGCATCTGTTGCAACACCGAACCGATTCCGCTGACGTTCGCAGTCATGCTGTCCCCAAAACTGAGAGAAGAGGCCCGGACGCACCGGGGGATCCGCCGGCGCCGCACCACGCGCACCATGCCGGATCGCGAAAAAGGATAGCAGCGCGCCGCGCGTCAAAGCCGAGAAAGTACGGGGGAAACCCCGCTCTTTTCGGTCGATCGGAGTCCGGCCCGGGTCACGATAATCGCATCGTGTCATTGTCCGCCCGCTCGTCCGAGCGAGCTCAGTCGTCCCGCTCCGGAGAAACTCGACGCATGGATTCGCAGGCCAACTCGCTGATCAACCCAGACGCCCGCGCGGGCCTCGCCAGCCCGGCGCCCGGCGCCGCCGCGGCCGCCGCGTTGCCGGGCGCGGGTGGCGCAGGCGCGGACTTCGGGCTTGGCGGCTTCGCGGAACGCATTCCCGGCATCTCGCGGATGAAGGGCAACCCGAAGCTGCCGTTCCTGATCGCCGTCGCGTTCGCGATCGCCGTGATCACCGCGCTGGTGCTGTGGAGCCGCGCGCCCGACTACCGCGTGCTGTACAGCAACCTGTCGGATCGCGACGGCGGCGCGATCATTGCCGCGCTCCAGCAGGCAAACGTTCCCTACAAGTTCGCCGATGCCGGCGGCGCGATCCTCGTGCCGTCGAACCAGGTGCATGAAACGCGCCTGAAGCTCGCCGCGATGGGGCTGCCGAAGGGCGGCTCGGTCGGCTTCGAGCTGATGGACAACCAGAAATTCGGCATCAGCCAGTTCGCCGAACAGATCAACTACCAGCGCGCGCTCGAAGGCGAGCTGCAGCGCACCATCGAATCGATCAACGCCGTGCGCGGCGCGCGCGTGCATCTCGCGATCCCGAAGCCGTCGGTGTTCGTGCGCGACAAGGAAGCGCCGAGCGCGTCGGTGTTCGTCGACCTCTACCCGGGTCGCGTGCTCGACGAGGGCCAGGTTCAGGCAATCACGCGGATGGTGTCGTCCGGCGTGCCCGACATGCCCGCGAAGAACGTGACGATCGTCGACCAGGACGGCAACCTGCTGACCCAGACCGCGTCGGCATCCGGTCTCGACGCAAGCCAGCTCAAGTACGTGCAGCAGGTCGAGCACAACACGCAGAAGCGCATCGACGCGATCCTCGCGCCGATCTTCGGCGCGGGCAACGCGCGCTCGCAGGTCAGCGCGGACCTCGACTTCTCGAAGATCGAGCAGACGTCGGAAAGCTACGGCCCGAACGGCGTGCCGCAGCAGGCCGCGATCCGCAGCCAGCAGACCAGCAGCTCGACCGAACTCGCGCAGGGCGGCGCGTCGGGCGTGCCGGGCGCGCTGTCGAACACGCCGCCGCAGCCGGCATCCGCGCCGATCGTCGCCGGCAACGGCCCGAACGCGCCGCAGACGACGCCCGTGAGCGACCGCAAGGACCAGACGACCAACTACGAGGTGGACAAGACGATCCGCCATCTCGAACAGCCGATGGGCAGCGTGAAGCGGCTGTCGGTCGCGGTCGTCGTCAACTACCAGCCGGTCGCCGACGCGAAGGGCCACGTGACGATGCAGCCGCTGCCGCCCGCGAAGCTCGCGCAGGTCGAACAGCTCGTGAAGGACGCGATGGGCTACGACGAGAAGCGCGGCGACTCGGTGAACGTCGTGAACAGCGCGTTCTCGACCGTCAGCGACCCGTACGCCGACCTGCCGTGGTGGCGCCAGCCCGACATGATCGAGATGGCGAAGGAAGCCGCGAAGTGGCTCGGCATCGCGGCGGCCGCGGCGGCGCTGTATTTCATGTTCGTGCGCCCGGCGATGCGCCGCGCGTTCCCGCCGCCCGAACCGGCCGCGCCGGCGCTCGCGGCGCCGGACGATCCGGTCGCGCTCGACGGCCTGCCGGCACCGGTCAAGAACGAGGAACCCGATCCGATGCTGCTGGGCTTCGAAAACGAGAAGAACCGCTACGAACGCAACCTCGACTACGCGCGCACGATCGCCCGCCAGGATCCGAAGATCGTCGCGACCGTCGTGAAGAACTGGGTGTCCGATGAACGCTGAAGGCTTGACCAAGAGCGCGCTGCTGCTGATGTCGATCGGCGAGGAAGAGGCCGCGCAGGTATTCAAGTTCCTCGCGCCGCGCGAGGTGCAGAAGATCGGCGCCGCGATGGCCGCGCTGAAGAACGTCACGCGCGAGCAGGTCGAGGACGTGCTGCAGGAATTCGCGAAGGAAGCCGAGCAGCACACCGCGCTGTCGCTCGACTCGAGCGAGTACATCCGCTCGGTGCTGACCAAGGCGCTCGGCGAGGACAAGGCCGGCGTGCTGATCGACCGCATCCTGCAGGGCAGCGACACGAGCGGCATCGAGGGCCTGAAGTGGATGGACTCGGGCGCGGTGGCCGAACTGATCAAGAACGAGCATCCGCAGATCATCGCGACGATCCTCGTGCACCTCGACCGCGACCAGGCGTCCGAGATCGCGTCGTGCTTCGCCGAACGGCTGCGCAACGACGTGATGCTGCGGATCGCGACCCTCGACGGCATCCAGCCGGCCGCGCTGCGCGAGCTCGACGACGTGCTCACCGGCCTGCTGTCCGGCAGCGACAACCTGAAGCGCAGCCCGATGGGCGGCATCCGCACTGCGGCCGAGATCCTGAACTTCATGACGAGCGTGCATGAGGAAGGCGTGCTCGAGAGCGTGCGCCAGTACGACGCCGATCTCGCGCAGAAGATCGTCGACCAGATGTTCGTGTTCGAGAACCTGCTCGACCTCGAGGATCGCGCGATCCAGATGGTGCTCAAGGAAGTCGAGTCGGAAACGCTGATCATCGCGCTGAAGGGCGCGCCGCCCGCGCTGCGCCAGAAGTTCCTCGCGAACATGTCGCAGCGCGCGGCCGAACTGCTCGCCGAGGATCTCGACGCGCGCGGCCCGGTGCGCGTGTCCGAAGTCGAGACGCAGCAGCGCCGCATCCTGCAGATCGTGCGCAACCTGGCCGAGAGCGGCGCGATCGCGATCGGCGGCAAGGCGGAAGACGCATATGTCTGATTCGGCGAGCGATCGCGCGGGCACCCTCACCGCGTACCAGCGGTGGGAGATGGCGTCGTTCGACCCGCCGCCGCCCCCGCCGCCGCCCGACGACGCGGCCGCGGCGGCCGCCGCGCTCGCCGAGGAACTGCAGCGCGTGCGCGACGCCGCGCACGCCGAAGGCCATGCGGCCGGCCACGTCGAAGGCCAGGCACTCGGCTACCAGGCCGGTTTCGAGCAGGGCCGCGAACGCGGCTTCGAGGCCGGCCAGGCCGACGCACGCGAACAGGCCGCGGCGCTCGCGGCGCTGGCCGCGTCGTTCCGCGAGGCCGTGTCGACGGTCGAGCACGATCTCGCCGCCGACCTCGCGCAGCTCGCGCTCGACATCGCGCAGCAGGTCGTGCGCCAGCACGTGAAGCACGACCCGGCCGCGCTCGTCGCGGCCGTGCGCGACGTGCTCGCGGCCGAACCCGCGCTGTCCGGCGCGCCGCATCTCGCGGTGAATCCGGCCGACCTGCCCGTCGTCGAAGCCTATCTGCAGGACGATCTCGACACGCTCGGCTGGAACGTGCGCACCGACGCGTCGATCGAGCGCGGCGGCTGCCGCGCGCACGCCGCGACCGGCGAGGTCGACGCGACGCTGCCCACGCGCTGGCAGCGCGTCGCCGCCGCGATCGGCAAGGTGAGCACGTGGTGACGCGGCCGCCCGAGGCGCTCGCGCACGACGGCCTGACGCCGCTGGAGCGCGAACTCGCGCTCGCGTCGTTCGGCCCCGACGCCGCGCACGACACCGCACATGACACCACCCCGCACGGCGCCGCTACGGCGGCCGACGCCTCCGGCGCCACGCCGCGCGCGCCGCACAACCCGCATCTCGCGCACTGGCGCACCCACCTGAACGGGCTCGCCGCGCGCAGCCACCGCGCGCTGCCGCTGCGGCCGTGCGGGCGCCTCACGCGCGCGGCCGGCCTCGTGCTCGAGGCGATCGGGCTGCGCCTGTCGGTCGGCGCCGAATGCACGATCGAACTGCCGCCCGGCAGCACGCTGCCGCACGCGGAAGCCGAAGTCGTCGGCTTCGCCGGCGATCGCCTGTTCCTGATGCCGACCACCGACGTCGCGGGCGTGCTGCCCGGCGCGCGCGTGTGGCCGCGCGAAAGCGCGCCCGTCACCGATCCGCTGGCGGGCGCCAAGCGCCTGCCGGTCGGCTGGGAGATGCTCGGGCGCGTCGTCGATGCGTCGGGCCGCCCGCTCGACGGCCTCGGCCCGCTCGCGTCGAAGGTCGACGCGCCGCTGTCGGCGCCGTCGATCAACCCGCTCGAGCGCGAACCGATCCACCACGTGCTCGACGTCGGCGTGCGCGCGATCAACGCGCTGCTCACCGTCGGCCGCGGGCAGCGGATGGGCCTGTTCGCGGGCTCCGGCGTCGGCAAGTCGGTGCTGCTCGGCACGATGGCGCGCTACACCAGCGCGGAAGTGATCGTGATCGGGCTGATCGGCGAACGCGGCCGCGAAGTGAAGGAATTCATCGAACAGATCCTCGGCGAGGACGGGCTCGCGCGCTCGGTCGTCGTCGCGGCGCCGGCCGACGTGTCACCGCTGCTGCGGATGCAGGGCGCGGCCTACGCGACGTCGCTCGCCGAGTATTTCCGCGACCAGGGCAAGCACGTGCTGCTGCTGATGGATTCGCTGACCCGCTACGCGATGGCGCAGCGCGAGATCGCGCTCGCAATCGGCGAGCCGCCGGCGACGAAGGGCTACCCGCCGTCGGTGTTCGCGAAGCTGCCCGCGCTCGTCGAGCGCACCGGCAACGGGCCGGAAGGCGGCGGCTCGATCACCGCGTTCTACACGGTGCTGACCGAAGGCGACGACCAGCAGGACCCGATCGCCGATTCGGCACGCGCGATCCTCGACGGCCACGTCGTGCTGTCGCGCGCGCTCGCCGAGGCCGGCCACTATCCGGCGATCGACATCGAGGCGTCGATCAGCCGCGCGATGACCGCACTGATCGACGAAACGCATCTCGACCATGTCCGGCAGTTCAAGCAAATGCTGTCGCGCTACCAGCGCAATCGCGACCTGATCGCGGTCGGCGCGTACGCGCCCGGCCGCGACGCGCAGCTCGATCGCGCGATCGCACTCTACCCGCGCATCGAGGCATTCCTGCAGCAGGGCTTTCGCGAATGCGCGCCGTTCGCGTCGAGCCTCGCCGGGCTCGATGCACTGTTCGACGCTTACGGAGGCTGATCCCGATGGCTCACGGCTTTCCCCTTCAGTTGCTGCTCGACCGCGCGCAGGACGATCTCGACTCGGCCACGAAGCAGCTCGGCACCGCGCAGCGCGACCGCACCGCCGCCGCCGAGCAGCTCGACGCGCTGCTGCGCTACCGCGACGAATACCACGCGCGTTTCTCGCAATCCGCGCAGCACGGAATGCCGGCCGGCAACTGGCGCAATTTCCAGGCGTTCATCGACACGCTCGACACCGCGATCGCGCAGCAGCGCAACGTGCTGGCCGCGGCCGAAGTCCGCATCGACGAAGCGCGCCCGAACTGGCAACAGAAGAAGCGCACCGTCGGCTCGTTCGAAATCCTGCAGGCGCGCGGCGTGGCGCAGGAAGCGAAGCGCGACGCCCGGCGCGAACAGCGCGACGCCGACGAACACGCCGCGAAGATCCTGCGCATGCGGGCCGACGCGGCCCGGTCGTCGTAACCGCCCCCGTATTCGAACGAGAGAACCGTCATGCCTCCCCTGCCCCTGCTCGGCGCGCTGCTCGACACCGCCGGCACCGTCCTCAAGGCCGCCCGCAGCTCGGGTTCGTCCGGCGCCGCCGGCAACGATGCCGCGCCCGCCACGGCCGCCGTGCCGTTTGCGCAGTCGCTGAAGCAAAGCGTCATCACGCGTCGCGATGCGTTGCATTCCAGCGTGCCGGATGCGTCGACGAAACAGGCTTCGTCGAAGCCGGCCGCCGGCGCGAAGCCGTCCGCAGCCGATGACAACGACACGACCGACGATACGACCACGAACGCCGCCAGCAACCCCGATGCCGCCGCGCTTGCGGCCGCTGCGGCCGTGCAGGCGCAACTGCAGGCGCGCACGGACAACGCGACGCCGGCCGATGCCGCCGCCGCTACCACGGCGCAAAAGACGGCCATGTCCGGCCAGCCCGATGCCACGGCCACGCTGACGGATCACGCGGCCAGGGACGCGGCCGCCCAGCCGGCCACGCCGGCGTCGGGCCGCGATGCGTTGCAAACCGCGCTCGACAGGCTCACGGGCGGCTCGGGCGCGATCGCGATGCCCGCGACCGGCACGACGGCATCGGCCGCTGCATCAACCGCATCGACCGGCACCACCGCCCCGCTGGCGCCGAAGGTGCCGACCTTCGAGCACACGCTGGCCGACGCGAAGGGCGCGCTCGCCACCCAGCAAACGCCGGCGCAAGCCACCGCGCAGGCGCTGCAGGCCAACGCGAACGCGCAGTCGGGCGAGCAGCACGCGCTCGCGGCAGCCAGCGACGCGACCGATCCGGCCGCCAGCGCGACGCTCGCGGCCGGCGCCACGGCTGCGGCCGCGGCACAGGCGAACCTGCAGCTGTCGCCGGCCGCGGGGGCGATCGCCGCCGCGAACGCGCACGTGCTCGCGCCGCACATCGGCACGCCGGACTGGACGGACGCGCTGAGCCAGAAGGTCGTGTTCCTGTCGAATGCGCATCAGCAGAGCGCCGAGCTGACGCTCAACCCGGCCGATCTCGGGCCGCTGCAGGTCGTGCTGCGCGTCGCGGACAACCACGCGCACGCGCTGTTCGTGTCGCAGCACGCGCAGGTGCGCGACGCGGTCGAAGCCGCGCTGCCGAAGCTGCGCGAGGCCATGGAAGCGGGCGGGCTCGGGCTCGGCAGCGCGACCGTCAGCGACGGCGGCTTCGCGCAGCAGCAGAACCCGCAACAGACCTTCGCCGGCGGCCAGTCGTCGCGGCGCGGGAGCGGCGGATCGTCAGCCGTCGATGCACCGGTCGACGCTGCGCAATCCGCACCGGCCGCCGCGAGCGTGAGCCGCGCCGGCCTCGTCGATACGTTTGCCTGAGCATGGCTGCCGCCGTGTGCGCGCCGCTCAGCGGCCGTGCACGGCCGCGGCGGCCTCGCCGCGCGTCGCCGCGCCCTTGCGCGTCGCGACGATGAAGTCCGCCGCACGTTCGCCGATCATCACCGACGGCGCATTCGTGTTCCCGCCGACCAGCGTCGGCATCACCGACGCATCCACCACGCGCAACCCTTCGACGCCGCGCACGCGCAGTTGCGGATCGACGACCGCGCGCGCGTCCGAACCCATCCGGCAGGTGCCGACCGGGTGATAGATCGTGTCGGCATGCTCGACGATCGTCTTGCGCAGTTCCGCTTCGCTCTGGTCGGCCCGCGTGTACAGCTCGCGCCCGCCCTGCGACGCGAGCGGCGCCTGCGACAGGATCTTGCGCATCGCCTGCGTGCCGCGCACGAGCAGGTCGAGATCGCGCGCATCGCTGAAGAAGCGCGGATCGATCAGCGGGGCGTCGCGCGCATCGCCGCTCGCGAGCGCCACCGTGCCGCGGCTGAACGGCCGCAGCGCGCACACGTGCAGCGAATAGCCGAAGCCCCAGTGCATCTTGCGGTTGTGGTCGTCCACGAGCGCCGTGCAGAAATGCAGCTGCAGGTCGGGACGCTCGAGCGACGGATCGCTCTTGATGAAGCCGCCGGCCTCCGCGACGTTGCTCGTCATCATCCCCGTGCGGCTCGAGAAATAGCGCGCGAGCGCGGGCGTCATCTTCGCGATCCCGCGCAGGCACACGCCGACCAGCTCCGACGAATTCACGCGCGTATTGATGATGAAGTCGATATGGTCGATCAGGTTCGTGCCGACGTCCGGCGCATCCTGCACGAGCGCGATCCCGTGCCGGCGCAGCTGCTCCGCCGGGCCGATCCCCGAACACATCAGCAGTTGCGGCGAATTGAACGCGCCGGCCGACAGGATCACTTCCGCGCGCGCGTCGAGCGTCTCGACGCGCCCGTTGCGCGCAACCGCGACGCCGGCCGCGCGCTTGCCGTCGAACACGACGCGCAGCACCGTCGCATCGGTGATCACGTGCAGGTTCGGCCGGTTGCGGCCGTAGATATACGCGCGGGCGACGCTGCAGCGCGAGCCGTCGCGGTGCGTGACCTGATAGAAGCCGACGCCTTCCTGCGTCGCGCCGTTGAAGTCGTCGTTCAGCGGATAGCCGGCCGCGTGCGCGGCCTGGATGAATCGTTCGGAGAACGGATTGCGAAAGCGCAGATCCGACACCGACAGCGGGCCGTCCGCACCGTGCCACGCATCGGCGCCGCGCACGTTGCCTTCCGCGCGACGGAAATACGGCAGCACGTCCTGCCAGCCCCAGCCCGTCGCACCGAGCTGCGCCCACTCGTCGTAGTCGCCCGGGTGGCCGCGCGTGTAGATCATCGCGTTGATCGCGCTCGAGCCGCCCATTCCGCGCCCGCGCGGCTGGTAGCCGCGCCGCCCGCCGAGGCCCGGCTGCGGCACCGTTTCGTAGCCGTAGTTCGTGCCGAGCTTGAACGGCACCAGCGCCGCGATGCCGACCGGCATGTTGACGAGCAGGTTGCGCTCCGTATGCGAGCCGGCCTCGATCAGCGCGATCGTTGCATCGGGGCAGGCATCGGCGAGACGGCCTGCCAGGCTCGACCCGCCCGAACCGCCGCCGACGATGATGTAGTCGTATTGCATGTCACGTCTCCGTCGTGTCATGGAAGGCGCCCGGCACCGCCGCGCGACCGCGTCCCCTCTTTGGAGGGTCTGTTTGCAGATGGAACACGCATGCGAATGCCCGAAATCGCTCGTAGGGCAAGGAGCGAGGAGCGCCGTTTGGCCGAGCCAAACAAGCGACGAGCGACGCCGCCATACGGGCGATTTCGGGCATTCCCGTGACATGATTTTTTTAATTTGGGGTTGCCATGAGAACGGCCGCTCGCCGCGTTGCGCTCCTTGCGAATACGTCAGTATTCGCGGCGTCGCGCGCCTCGCGAGCGGCCGTTCTCATGGCAACGCATGCGTGTTCCATCTGCAAACAGACCCTCGTGTTCGGGCATTGTAGGAATGGCCGTCGCGCGCGCGGCGTGCGGATTCAAGAGCGATTCCTCTAAACGCCCGCGTGAACTAAATTTAAGATGTACCGATTCGCTTTGCGCGACGCGCCGGCCACGAGAAGCCGATCCGCCGCGAAACAGGTGTGACGACGATGCAGCGCCAGGTTCTGCAGGCTGCGTGCCGACCGGGTTGTCCGGACGCGATGCGCGCAGCCCGCATTTCATTTCAAACGGCTGCCCGCGCAGGGATGCGCGGCGTCATGCGCGCAGTCGATCGAAATCGAACGGCGCGTGTCGTTGCCGACCGTTTGGATGGTTTGTCACCGCGGCGGCACGATGCGCTGCGGCATGGTTTGAAAGACCTGTCGCGCTGCCCCGCTTCGGTGCACCGTCAGGCAGTCGCACCGCAGCGTCGCGCGCCCGGCAACAGTCGCATCGCGCTGCATGCAGATGCGCCGCGACACGGTTTCCGGATGCACACACCGTCGCGTGGATGCGACGCCCACGGCACGCGGCAACCGGTTTTCGAGCACACGTCGCATCCGGCCCCGCGCCGCGCGACACGCACCACCCCGATCCGCGTCGCCGCGCTCGCCGAGCGTGCGCGTGCGGCGTGACGGCCGGCCGACCAGCCAGGCCCAACTGGAGGAGACGACATGAAGAACGACCTGCCCGAACTGGCCCCGCAAGCGCTGCCGTCGGTCGATGCACTGACGGCGCTGCTGCGCGACCAGCGCGCGGCCTACCTGCGCGCGCCGTACCCGGCATGGGAAACGCGCGTGCAGCACCTGCGCGCGCTGCGCACGATGCTGATCGACCATGCGGACGCGCTCGCCGAAGCGATCAGTGCCGATTTCGGTCATCGCGCGAAGCAGGAAGTGCTGCTGTCGGAAATCTGGATGGCGAAGGAAGAGATCGACGACGCGCTCAAGCACGGCAAGCGCTGGATGAAGCCGATGCGCAAGCCGATGAACAAGTGGCTGCGCCCGGCGCGCGCGAAGGTGATTCCGCAGCCGCTCGGCGTGGTCGGCATCGTCGTGCCGTGGAACTATCCGGTGCTGCTCGCGGCCGGCCCGCTGATCTGCGCGCTCGCGGCCGGCAACCGCGCGATCATCAAGATGTCCGAACTGACGCCGCGCACGTCGGCGCTGTTCGAGCAGCTCATTGCCAAGACCTTCACGCGCGACCACGTCGCAGTCGTGAACGGCGATGCGGAAATGGGCGCCGCGTTCAGCGGGCTGCCGTTCGATCATCTGCTGTTCACCGGCTCGACGCACGTCGGCCGCCACGTGATGCGCGCGGCCGCCGACAACCTCACGCCCGTCACGCTCGAACTCGGCGGCAAGTCGCCGGCGATCGTCGGGCCGAACGCGCGCTTCGATGCGGCCGTCGACGCGATCGTCGCGGGCAAGACGCTGAACGCGGGCCAGACCTGCATCGCGCCCGACTACGTGCTGCTGCCGCGCGGGATGGAAGCCGCGTTCATCGAACGCGCGCGCGCCCGGTTCGCGAAGATGTATCCCGACCTGTCGGCCAACGGCGACTACACGACGATCGTGTCGCCGCGCCACTACGCCCGGCTGCAGCAACTCGCGAGCGACGCGCAGACGGCCGGCGCGCAACTGCATCCGCTGTCCGACGCGCAATCCGATCCCGCGTCGCGCCGCTTCGTGCCGTGCGCGGTCACGCAGGTGCCGGCCGCGTCGCAGCTGATGCAGGAGGAAATCTTCGGGCCGCTGCTGCCGCTCGTGCCGTACGAACGGCTCGATGAAGCGATCGCGTACGTGAATGCACGCCCGCGTCCGCTCGCGCTCTACCTGTTCGACGAGGACGGCGGCACGATCGACCGCGTGATGCGCGAAACGATCTCGGGCGGCGTGTCGATCAACGAAACGCTGATGCACATCGCGTGCGGCAGTTTGCCGTTCGGTGGTGTCGGGGCGAGCGGCATGGGCGCGTATCACGGCTACGACGGCTTCGTGACGTTCTCGAAGATGAAACCGGTGCTCACGCAGGCGCGCCTGAACGCGCGCAACCTGCTCGCGCCGCCGTATGGCAAGCGCTTCGCCGCGCTGATCAAGCTGATGCTGAAGTTCTGAGTGGAACGGGCCGCGCGCATCGCGCCGCGGCCCGCACCAGCATGCCGCGCGGCGAGGGTGCCGCGCGCGCCGTCACACGGGCCAGAGCGGCCCTTCCTGCATCGCGCCGATCTGCTCGCGCAACTCGAGCACGCGCGCTTCCCAGTAACGATGCGTGTTGAACCACGGGAACGCGGCCGGAAATGCGGGATCGTCCCAGCGTCGCGCGAGCCATGCCGCGTAATGGATCAGCCGCAGCGTGCGCAGCGCTTCGACAAGATGCAGCTCGCGCGGCTCGAATTCGCAGAAATCCTCGTAGCCGGCCAGCAGGTCCGCCAGCGCACGCGACGCGCCTTCGCGGTCGCCCGGCAGCAGCAGCCACAGATCCTGGATCGCGGGCGCCATCCGGCTGTCGTCGAAGTCGACGAAGTGCGGGCCGGCATCGGTCCACAGCACGTTGCTCGGATGACAGTCGCCGTGCGTGCGCAGCAGGCGGATCTCCCCCGCCCGCTCGAACGCGGCCTCGACGCCTTCGAGCGCGAGCGTCACGGCCGTCTCGTATGCGGGCCGTACATCGTCCGGAATGAAATCGTGCGCGAGCAGGTAGTCGCGCGGCTCGTAGCCGAACGTCTTGATGTCGAGCACGGGGCGCGCGACATACGGCTGCGTCGCGCCGACCGCATGGATCCGGCCGATGAAGCGGCCCAGCCATTCGAGCGTGTCGCTGCGATCGAGATCGGGCGCGCGGCCGCCGCGCCGCTCGAAGATCGAGAAGCGGAATCCGTCGAACGCGTGCAGCGTCCGGCCTTCGAATGCGCGCGCGGGCACCGCCGGAATCTCGCGCGCGGCGAGTTCGGTGACGAACGCGTGCTCTTCGAGGATCGCTTCGTCCGACCAGCGTGCCGGACGATAGAACTTCGCGACGACCGGCGGGCCATCTTCGATACCGACCTGATACACGCGATTTTCGTAGCTGTTGAGCGCAAGCAGGCGCCCGTCGGTGCGCAGGCCGGCCGGCATCAGCACGCTGTCGAGCGCGTCGAGCACGCACTCGGGCGTGAGTCCGGCGAACGGCGGGCCGGCGGGAGAAGCGGGAGCGGAAGTGACGTCTTTCATGCCCCGCATTGTGCCGCCAGCCGGGCCGAAAGACGAGCGCCCGGTGCGGTGTATACGCTTAGTGGAGCGCCGCGCCGGCCGGCAGCACGGATTCGCCGGTGTCGATCAGGTCCTCGAGAAAGAACGGTTCGGTGTTGAGTTCCTTCGACTCGCCCGGTACGCCCGCGTACCAGGTCACCATGGCCATGTCGCCCAGGACGCGCTGGACGATGCCGCGCGCGCCCTTCGGCACCGCGATATGGGTAGTGCAGACAATCGACCCGACATGCATGATGGTTCCCCACTCTTGAATCTTGAAACCCGGCCCGCTGGGGGCCGGCAAATGCACGATCCACGCGCTCTCGACGGAGCGTTGCGCGTAATCCCATTGTTCACGGTTTATCGAAGCACGAAAAGAAGAAGAAGCAGGCGAAGTGCCGCGAATTCGTCGAATGTCTCCAATCAACCACTGCGCCGGGCAGGCGCTTGCCTGCCCGGTTACCCCCATCATACCCTGTCGAATGTGACTGCCCGCCGAATCCCCTGCATCACCGCGGCGCGCACGTGACGGACGTCCCGCGCGCATCGTGGGCCCGGTGCCGGTTCGCCAGGCAATTTCGCGCGACTGGCGGCAGCGGTTGCCGAACCGCGCTTCGCCGTCATCGCCTTCCCCCCCTGCCTCGAGCGCGGCCACCGCAGCGACCGTTGCGTACGCAGCGCCCCTCATCATGCGATGCCACGCGACAGGTGTTGCGTCCGATGCCGGCCTTGCGTTACCTTTGATGCTCATTCGCGTTCAAGCGCATTCCGACACGATGCATCCGCTCACGTCCGCCCTTGCAAAATCCCGGCCGCAGTTCGACTCGCGGCCGCAGGCGTGCGCGCATCCGTCGGTTCTTCCTCCTCCTGTCGCACCGCCGCTCGTCGGCGCCGCGCCGCCCCCTCCGGCGGCACGCGCCGGCTGACCAGCCGGCTTCCGTTTCGTCTTCCATTCGCCCGCAGGCCTGCATTCGTGCGTCGTGACGCACGGCGTGTTGCTGCGCGCGCGGATGGAACGTTCCGATCCGTTCGACAGGTGGATTCACATGATTTCGTTCAAACGCGCGCTCGCCGCGCATGGCGCGACGTCGCTCTTCGTGCTGCTGTGGAGCAGCGGCGCGATCTTCGCTGAACTCGGTCTGCGTCACGCATCCGCGTTCGTCTTTCTCACCGCACGTTTCGCACTGGCATCGCTCGTGCTGCTCGGGCTGGCCTTCATGCGCAAACGCTGGCTGCCGCCGCGCGGCGAGCGGCGCATGGCCGCACTGACCGGCTTGCTGATGATGGGCGGCTACTCGATCTTCTACCTGCTCGCGCTCGAACGCGGGATCGCGCCGGGCGTGCTCGCGACGATCCTCGGCGTGCAGCCGATCCTCACGCTCGCGATCGTCGAGCGGCGCTGGCAGCCCGTGCGCATCGCGGGGCTCGCGCTGTCGCTGGCCGGCCTCGCGCTCGTCGTGTTCCGCGGTACCGGGGACGGCGGCCTGTCGCTCGCGGGCATCGCGTGCACGCTCACCGCGCTCGTCGCGCTGACCGCCGGCTCGCTGCTGCAAAAGCGCGTGCGGGCGGCGCCCGCCGACGTGCTGCCGCTGCAGAATGCGATCGGCCTTGCACTGTGCGTGGCGATCGTGCCGTTCCGGCCGGTGTCGTTCGACATGAGCTGGTCGTTCGTGATCCCGCTGCTGTGGCTCGGCATCGTGATTTCGGTGATTGCGCAACTGCTGTTCTACCGGTTGATGCAGCGCGGCGATCTCGTCAACGTGACGAGCCTGTTCTATCTCGTGCCTGTCGTCACCACGCTGATGGATGCCGCGTGGCTCGGCAACCGGCCCGAGCCGCTCGCACTTGCCGGCATGGGCGCGATCATCGCGGGGCTCGCGCTCGTGTTCCGCGCGCCGGCCGCCCGCGTGCAACCCGACCGCGCATGAGCGGGCGTGCCGCCGCGCCCACGGGTGCGGCGGCACGCATCGGACATGTACGACGATTCCGCATCAATCGAAAGGCACGGGAAAGATACGTGCAAGGCATTCGTCCAACTTGCGGGAAAAATGCGTGATTCGCGGGGCTTTCCGCTGATTTTTTAATGGTTCGGATAGCGAAAAGCACTGCGGGTTGCCTATACTCGAACTGACCGCCCTGCTCGCAATCGGGTCGGACCAATACTAGAAACACCCGGCATGGGGCCGGAGCAAGCGCGCCAGCGCCCACTCCGGTCGACCTTGGAGACACGCATGACGACCTACTTCACGATCGGCGACTTCATCCTGTTGATTCCGATGGCGCTGGCCGGAGCGCTATTTCTCGGCGCGGTGCCGTGCGCAACCGAATTCCGCCACAACCTGCTGCGCGTGCTGGGCGTCATCCTCGGCGTCGGCGTCGCGGTATTGCTCGTCGAAGGCCTGCCTGCGCTGATCTAGCGGCGCAATCCGTGCGTGGCGCGCATCGCTGCATCGCAGCGATGCGATGTGCTGCGCGCAAGCCATCGATACGGCACGCGATGTTTCGCATGCCGTAGCGTCTGCCGGTCAGATCGCCTGATCGGTGGACGGCTTTTCCCACAGATTGATGCCGCCTTCCGTCGCGTAACGATCGATCTCCGCGAGTTCGTCCGCCGAGAACTCGAGGTTCTTCAGCGCGCCGACGTTTTCACGCACCTGCTCCGCGCGGCTCGCGCCGATCAGCGCGGACGTCACGCGCCCATTGCGCAACACCCATGCGAGCGCCATCTGCGCGAGGCTCTGCCCGCGCCGTTCGGCGATCGCGTTGAGCTTGCGCACATGGTCGAGGTTGTCCGCGCTCAGGTGATCCTGCTTCAGCGAGCCGCCGCCCGGCTTGTTCACGCGCGCGTCGGCCGGCACGCCATTCAGGTACTTCGACGTGAGCAGCCCCTGCGCGAGCGGCGTGAACGCGATGCTGCCCGTGCCGATCTCGTCGAGCGTGCCGAGCAGTTCGGTTTCGACCCAGCGGTTCAGCAGGTTGTACGACGGCTGGTGGATCAGCAGCGGCACCTTGTACTGCGCGAGCAGCTCGGCCATCTCGCGCGTCTTCGCCGCCGAATAGGACGAAATGCCGATGTAGAGCGCCTTGCCCTGCTGCACGGCCGACGCGAGCGCGCCCGCCGTTTCCTCGAGCGGCGTGTGCGCGTCGAAGCGGTGCGAATAGAAGATGTCGACGTAGTCGAGCCCCATCCGCTGCAGGCTCTGGTCGAGGCTCGCGAGCACGTACTTGCGCGACCCGCCGCCGCTGCCGTACGGCCCCGGCCACATGTCCCAGCCGGCCTTCGTCGAGATCAGCAACTCGTCGCGATACGGCCGGAAATCCTCCTTCAGCAGCCGGCCGAAGTTGGTTTCGGCGCTGCCGTACGGCGGCCCGTAGTTGTTCGCGAGGTCGAAGTGGTTGATGCCGAGGTCGAACGCGGTGCGCAGGATCTCGCGCTGCGTCGAGATCGGCGTCGAGTCGCCGAAGTTGTGCCACAGGCCGAGCGACAGCGCGGGCAGTTTGAGCCCGGATTTGCCGCAGGTGCGGTATTGCATGTCGGCATAACGTTCGGAAGCTGCTTCGTAGGCCATGAGTCGGTTCCGTCAGGACATCGGGGAAAGGGACGCGCGCCGGCCGCGCACACGGCGCGGCGGCGGCGAAAGAGTCATACGACGACTATGGTAGCGAAAGCGGCCGGAACACGCACGGCGGCACGGCGATGGACGCAGCCGCGGTCGTCGCCTACACTGCGGCGTCTCGAATCATCGTTTCAGCGAGGTTGGTATGTCCCGGGTCATCTCGGTTGCGCTGCTCGTCGGCGGCGTCGTGCTGCTGTATTTCGGCGGCCAGTCGTTCCATTCGATCAACGACAACGTGTCGCGCTTCTTCACCGGTTCGCCCGCGACGAAGACGATCCTGCTGATCGCAGGCGGCGCCGTCGCATCGTTCATCGGCCTGATCGGCCTCGCGATGCCGGGCAGCAAGCGCTGAGCGCTAAGCCGCGCGACCCGCGAACGGCCCGCGTCGCACGATCGGGCCGCGCCAAACGAAACGGGCGGCCAGGCCGCCCGTTGTTCCATTCGCCCGCGATGCGCCGCATCGCGTAACCGGGGTGGTGTCGCCGGCCGTCCGCTCCGAACCTAGAACGGCACTTCCTGCTTCGACGCCGAGCGCGTGCCGGGCAGCGGCCGGTTGCTCGCGCCGTGGTAGGTGTACACGAGCGAGAACTTCACCTGGTCGGAACGGTTCTGCCCAGCCGAATGCAGCGTGTTGCTGTGGAAGAACACGACGTCGCCCGTCTGCAGCGACGGGCACGTGGCCGCATCGATCATTTTCTTGTTCGCCGGCAGGTCGCTGCGGAAGAACTTCGCATCGTCGAACGCTTCAGGCCCGAACTCGGCCGTATGCGACCCCGGTACGAGCCACAGCGCACCGTTCTCGTTCGTTTCCGGCCCGAGCGCGAGCCACACCGACACCATGTCCGGACGCTCGAACGACCAGTAGCGGAAATCGCGATGCCAGCCGGTCAGGCTGCCGTACGCGGGGTGCTTCGTCATCATGCAGTTGTGATGCGCGCGCGACAGCACCGGTTCTTCGCCGAAATACTCGCGCATCCACGCGCCGATTTCGGGGGCGATCGCCCGCTCGGCGAAAGCCGGATCGCGCGAGTACGCATCAAGCAGCCGACGCACCGTATGCCCGCCCGGTGCGTGCTTGGATTCGGGCGCGCCCGGATAGCGCAGGTCCGCCTCGAACTCGATCGGCTCGGCAGCCTCCCGCAACTGGCGCTCCGCAACCTGCCTGAGCGCCGCGCACTGTGCCTCGCCGACGAGGCCACGCGCGACGACGAAGCCGCGCTCGCGCAATTCCGCGACTTGCGCGCGGATCGATTCCGACTGCAATGGAGACGACATGGGATGCCAGACGTTTATTGTGTGAATGTGACGATTGTAAATCGGCGCCGGATGCCGCGAACAGCACCATTGTCGTGCGCAGGGGCATGCCAATCGATGATTTGATCCGGCTCAAGGGAACTGTGCGGCGCGGCGCTGGCCTCACCGACAGGCGGTATGCGGCACACGCCTTGTGGCACAAGGGTTTATCGCGACTTTTGCCCGTCATGAATCCCCTGTAGCCTGTCGCGGCCTGTCAATTCTGGCGGGCGCGGCGCGCAGCGAGTTTCGGTAAGATCCGTTGCGCCTTCCGAGGCCGTTCATACCAGTGCGCTCTTCAGGGCGCCATCCATACAAGCGAAGCATCGTTCACATGCCATTCCGTCTGACTTCCCGTCTCAGCCGCGCTGCGAAGCGCGTTGTGCCGCCCGCTCCTGCCCGCTCGCTGCGCCATCACCGCGCACGCACGCAGGCGCTGGCCGAGCGTACGCCCGCACACAGCCGGCTGGACGGTATCCGTGCGTGGTTCCACGCATTTTTCTCGATGATGAGCGCGCAGGCGTTCTCGCGCCGTGCCGGCCTGCGCTCGCTGCTGCAGAAGCCGTCGTCGCTGCGCGCGCTCGCGCTGCGACGCACGCTCGGCCCGCAGCGCCGTGTCAACCGCCCGCGCCGCCTCGCGGCCAGCAACGGCTGGTTCGGGTTCGGCGCGCGCTGAGCGCACGCCGGCGGGCACCGCGCGCGACGATCGCCGTCGCGCTGCGGCCCGCTTGTCCGATTGCCCCGGCGATCGGAACCCATAAAAAAACCCCGGCATGGCCGGGGTTTTTCATTTCAGGCGAACGACGCTTACGCGACGCGTGCCGTCGGCTCGACGCCGGCCGCTTCGGCCAGGGCGAGCGCCTTGTCGGTCGCTTCCCACGAGAATTCCGGCTCTTCGCGGCCGAAGTGGCCGTAAGCAGCGGTCTTCTCGTAGATCGGGCGCAGCAGGTCGAGCATCTTGATGATGCCCTTCGGACGCAGGTCGAAATGCTCGCGCACGAGCTTCGTGATCACCGCATCCGACACGCGGCCCGTGCCGAACGTGTTGACCATCACCGAGGTCGGCTCGGCCACGCCGATCGCGTACGACACCTGGATCAGCGCGCGCGAGGCGAGGCCCGCGGCGACGATGTTCTTCGCGACGTAGCGGCCTGCGTACGCAGCCGAACGGTCGACCTTCGACGGATCCTTGCCCGAGAACGCGCCGCCGCCGTGCGGTGCGGCACCGCCGTACGTGTCGACGATGATCTTGCGGCCGGTCAGGCCGCAATCGCCCTGCGGGCCGCCGATCACGAACCGGCCGGTCGGGTTCACCAGGAACTTGATGTCGCCCTTGATCAGGTCGGCCGGCAGCGTCGGCTTGATGATTTCCTCGATCACGGCTTCGCGCAGCGCCGGCAGCTCGATGTCCGGTGCGTGCTGCGTCGACAGCACGACGGTGTCGATCGAATCGGGCTTGCCGTCGACGTAGCGGATCGTTACCTGCGACTTCGCGTCCGGGCGCAGCCATTGCAGGCGGCCATCGCGGCGCAGGCTGGCCTGGCGCTCGACGAGACGGTGCGACAGGTGGATCGGCAGCGGCATCAGTTCCGGCGTTTCGTCGCACGCGTAACCGAACATCAGACCCTGGTCGCCCGCGCCTTGGTCGAGGTTGTCGTCGTGTGCACGATCGACGCCCTGGGCGATGTCCGGCGACTGCTTGTCGTAGGCGACGAGCACCGCGCAACCCTTGTAGTCGATGCCGTAGTCGGTGTTGTCGTAGCCGATGCGCTTGATCGTATCGCGCGCGATCTGGATGTAGTCGATGTTGGCCGTCGTGGTGATTTCACCGGCCAGCACGACGAGACCCGTGTTGCACAGCGTTTCCGCGGCGACGCGGGAATACTTGTCTTGCTCGAGGATGGCGTCGAGAATCGCGTCCGAGATTTGGTCCGCGACCTTGTCCGGATGGCCTTCGGAGACGGATTCGGACGTGAAGAGATAATCGTTTGCCACTTTTTCAGGCTCCTGTGTGGTTACGGTCGGTTTCACGTAGCCAGCTTCGTTGGGCCTGAAGCGGCGACGCTTTAGCGGATTACCAGGACCGGGCAGCACGTGTAGCGCTAGCCGGCTTCGCCCCGCAAGTTGTCAGTTAACTCGGCGAAGCCCGTATTATAGCGGCTTTCCTGAATTGTCACAGAGCGCCGCCCGTGCTGCATCTTCCGCTGTCTTACCCACCTGTTCGCAACGCGCCGGCCAACCGGTTCCACGGAGGTTTCGCATGCTAGGTCGTCTAGCCACGCACCTCGCCATTGGCTTGCTGAAACTGCTCGCCCTGTTGCCGTACGGCCTGACCGCACGGTTCGGCGATGGTCTCGGCTGGCTGCTCTACAAGATCCCCAGCCGGCGAAAGCGCATCGTACACACCAATCTGAAACTCTGCTTCCCGGACTGGAGCGAAGAGCGCCGCGAGGAAGTGGCCGGGCAGCATTTCCGCCATGCGATCCGCAGCTACGTCGAGCGCAGCGTGCAGTGGTTCGGCTCGGAGAAGAAGCTCGCGAAGCTGATCCAGGTCGACAGCGCGGTCGATCTCGACGATCCGGACCTGCCGCCGACGCTGTTCCTCGGCCTGCATTTCGTCGGCATCGAGGCCGGCTCGATCTGGTTGAATCGTTCGCTGCACCGCCGCTGCGGGTCGCTGTACCAGCCGTTCTCGAACGCGGTGCTCGAGGAAGAGGCGAAGAAGGCGCGCGGGCGTTTCGACGCCGAGATGGTCGGCCGCGCGGACAGCGCGCGCGTCGTGCTGCGCTGGCTGCGCGACCGCAAGCCGGTGATGCTCGGCGCCGACATGGACTACGGGCTGCGCAATTCGACGTTCGTCCCGTTCTTCGGCGTGCCCGCCTGCACGCTGACGGCGGTCGGCCGGCTCGCGAAGACGGGCCGCGCGCAGGTCGTGCCGTTCATCGGCGAAGTGCTGCCGAACTACAAGGGCTACCGTCTGAAGGTATTCAAGCCGTGGGATCACTACCCGACCGGCGACGACGATCTCGACGCGCGGCGGATGAACGAATTCCTCGAGGAACAGATCCCGCTGCTGCCCGAGCAATACTATTGGGTCCACAAGCGCTTCAAGACGCGCCCGGAGGGCGAGCCGAGCTTCTACTGAGCCGTGCCCGGCGGGCGCGCGGTCACGCCCGCGCCTGCGCTCTGGCTACCTTGGGCACGCCTTTCGCGCGTGCCTGCCACAAGTCGAACCCCACCTGCTGCGCGAGCCACAAGTCGGCACGCCCGCCGCTGTCTTCGCCGAGCCACGCCTCGAGGCGCAGCGCCATTTCCGGCGAGATACCGGCATGGCCGTGCAGGATCCTCGACAGCGCGCCACACGTCACGCCAAGCTGAGCGGCGGCCTCGGTGACGGTGAGGCCGAACGCCGGCAGCACGTCATCGCGCAGGGCTTCGCCCGGATGGGGCGGATTGAAGATACGAGTCATCGCTTTCCAGATCAGGTCGAGCAGCCGTTTTCGTGTGGCCAAACTATGCGAGTCGTTCGTTGCCCGGTCAATTTGACTCGTACGAAAGCGCTCGTTCGATTCATCCCATGCCTTCGCCATCCTTCTCATGCCACCCGCCCCCCGCCCGCGCAGGACGCCCCTGTCGGCTGCATGTATCATTTGCGGTTGAGATCAGCACGACGAACGACGACGCCCCGCATGGCGCGGCATCGCGCGCGCCGCGCTGACCGCCTTGTTCGCCATGGAAATCCGGACCCAGTGAAACTCTCGTTCACCAAGATGCACGGCGCGGGCAACGACTTCGTCGTGCTCGACGGCTATTCGCGCGCATTGCCGCCGCTCACCGAAGCGCAGGTGCGTGCGCTCGCCAACCGCCACTTCGGCATCGGCGCCGACCAGTTGCTGCTCGTCGAAAAACCGACCGTCGACGGCGCGGATTTCAAGTACCGGATCTTCAATTGCGACGGCGGCGAGGTCGAACACTGCGGCAACGGCGCACGTTGCTTCGTGAAGTTCGTCAGCGACCGCGGCCTGACCGACAAGCGCAGCGTGCGCGTGCAGGTGATGAAGGGCCTGATCACGCTGACGATGCAGGACAACGGCGAAGTCGTCGTCGACATGGGCGCGCCCGTGTTCGCGCCCGCGCAGGTGCCGTTCGACGCAGCGGGCCTCGACGGCCGCACCGAGGGCCGCGACACGCTGTGGCCGCTCGACGTCGGCGGCCAGACGCGCTGGATCTCGACGGTGTCGATGGGCAACCCGCACGCGGTGCAGGTCGTCGACGATGCCGAATCGTATCCGGTGCTCGACGAAGGCCCGCTGATCGAGCACCACGCGCGCTTCCCGGAGCGCGTGAACGTCGGCTTCATGCAGATCGTGTCGCGCGACGAAGTGAAGCTGCGCGTGTACGAACGCGCGGCGGGCGAGACACTCGCGTGCGGCACCGGCGCGTGCGCGGCGGTCGCGGCCGGCATCCGGCGCGGCCTGCTCGATTCGCCGGTGACCGTGCACACGCACGGCGGCACGCTGACGATCCGCTGGGACGGCGCGCGCGACGAAGCCGCCGCGCTGATGATGGCCGGGCCCGCCGCCACCGTGTTCGAAGGCGAGATCGACCTGCACGCCTGACCCTGCAACGTCCTTGATAACTGAACGCTCCAGCCACATGAACGATCGCGAAGTCGCCGACTACCTGCTCGCCAATCCCGAATTCTTCGCGCAGCACGCCGAACTGCTCGCGACGATCCGTCTCGCGAACCCGCACGGCAAGGCCGCGATCTCGCTGCAGGAGCGGCAGATGGAGATGCTGCGCGACAAGAACAAGCATCTCGAGCGCCGGCTCGCCGAACTCGTGCGCTACGGCCACGAGAACGACAGCCTGTCCGCGAAGTTCAGCCGCTGGACCGCGCGCGTGATCGCGGAACGCGATCCGTACGCGCTGCCGCGCACGATCGCCGACGGCATCGCCGACGTGTTCGATGTGCCGCAAACCGCGCTGCGCGTGTGGGACGTCGCCGACACCTACGCGCAGGCCGATTTCGCGCGCCAGGTCGGCGAGGAAGTACGCCTGTTCACGAACGGCCTGTCGACGCCGTACTGCGGCGCGAACACCGGCTTCGAAGCCGCGCAATGGCTCGCACCCGCAGTCGCCGCCCCGGCCGCGAATGCGGCGGAAGGCGCGGAAGCCGCACCGCCGGCCGGCGACGGCTCGGCCGCATCGGTCGCGCTGCTCGCGCTGCGCTCGCCGCTCGCCGGCACCGATGCGCCCGCGTTCGGCCTGCTCGTGCTCGGCTCGCCCGACCCGCGCCGCTTCCACGACGGGATGGCCACCGACTTCCTCGCGCAGATCTCGACGCTCGCGAGCGCCGCGCTCACGCGCCTGCTGCCGCACTGATTCTTCCGCCCGCGATGACCGACGATCCGATTGCCGCCTACCTGTCGAACCTGAAGCACGTCAGGCAGCTGTCGGAACACACGCTGCGCGGATACACGCACGAACTCGACGAGCTGAAGAAGCTCGCGAACGGCCGGCCGCTAGAAGCGCTGACGGCCGCCGACATGCGCGGCGCGGTCGCGCGTGCACATTCGGGCGGGCTGTCCGCCCGGTCGATCTCGCACCGGCTGTCCGCGTGGCGCGCGTTCTACCGCTGGCTCGCGCAGCGCGTCGAGATGCCCGCGAACCCGGTCGCCGCGGTGCGCGCGCCGAAACGCGCGAAGACCTTGCCGAAGGCGCTGTCGGTCGACGACGCTTCGGCGTTGATGGACGCGCCGCTCGCCGGCACGACCGAAGGCATCCGCGATCACGCGATCCTCGAGCTGTTCTATTCGTCGGGGCTGCGCCTCGCCGAGCTGATCGGGCTCGACGTCATGTACACGCAGGCCGACGGCTACCGCTCGACCGGCTGGCTCGACCTCGCCGAAGCCGAAGTCACCGTGCGCGGCAAGGGCAACAAGGAGCGCAAGGTGCCGGTCGGCCGCAAGGCGATCGACGCGCTGAACGCGTGGCTCGCGGTGCGCGGCGAATTCGTGAAGCACGATCCGCATCCGCTGTTCGTGTCCGTGCGCGGCAACCGGATGTCGCCGGGCGTCGTGCGCGAGCGCGTGAAGCGCGCGGCGCTCACCGCGGGCATCCCTGCCAACGTCCATCCGCACGTGCTGCGCCACTCGTTCGCGACGCACGTGCTGCAGTCGAGCGGCGACCTGCGCGCGGTGCAGGAACTGCTCGGCCACGCGAGCGTCTCCGCGACGCAGGTCTATACGTCGCTCGACTTCCAGCATCTCGCGAAGATTTACGACAGCGCGCATCCGCGCGCGAAGAAGCGCGACTGACGCGCGTCCCGTGTTACCCGCCGCGCGCGGCGACCGGCCACGGTCGGCTTCGCGCACGGCCCCTTTCGATCTCATCATGCAAACCGTCACCCTCAAGCCGTCCAAGGAAAAATCGCTGCTGCGCCGCCATCCGTGGATCTACGCCAATGCGATCGACCGCGTCGACGGCAAGCCCGCGCCCGGCGCGACCGTGATCGTGCGCGCGCACGACGGCCGCTTCCTCGCGCGCGGCGCGTACAGCCCGCAATCGCAGATTCGCGTGCGCGTGTGGAGCTTCGACGAGAACGAGCCGATCGACCACGCGTTCTTCAAGCGCCGCGTGCAGCGCGCAGTCGCGCACCGCACGACAATGGTGTCGAACACGGGCGCGGTGCGCCTCGTGTTCGGCGAAGCCGACGGCCTGCCGGGCCTGATCGTCGACTACTACGTCGCGGACACCGCGGACGCCGGCGCGACACCGCGCGGGCAGCTCGTCTGCCAGTTCATGGCGGCCGGCGTCGAAGCGTGGAAGGACGCGATCGTCAAGGCGCTGGTCGGCGCCACGGACTGCCCGAACGTCTACGAGCGCTCGGACGTGTCGATCCGCGACAAGGAAGGGCTCGAACAAACCACCGGCGTGCTGGCCGGCGATGCGCCGCCCGCGACGCTGATCTCGAACGAAAACGGCGTGCGCTATCACGTCGACGTACCGAACGGCCACAAGACGGGCTTCTACGTCGACCAGCGCGACAACCGCGCGCTGGTCGCGCAGTACGCGGCCGATCGCGACGTGCTGAACTGCTTCTGCTACACGGGCGGCTTCTCGCTCGCCGCGCTCAAGGGCGGGGCGAAACGCGTCGTGTCGATCGACTCGTCGGGCGATGCGCTCGCGCTCGCGCAGCAGAACGTCGTTGCCAACGGTTTCGACGCCGAACGCGCGACCTGGCTCGACGCCGACGCATTCAAGACGCTGCGTCGCCTCGTCGACGAAGGCGAGCGTTTCGACCTGATCGTGCTCGATCCGCCGAAGTTCGCGCCAACCCGCGACAGCGTCGATCGCGCGGCACGCGCGTACAAGGACATCAACCTGAGCGGCTTCAAGCTGCTGCGTCCGGGTGGCCTGCTGTTCACGTACTCGTGCTCGGGCGCGATCGACATGGACCTGTTCCAGAAGATCGTCGCGGGCGCGGCCGCCGACGCGAAGGTCGACGCCCGCATCCTGAAGCGCCTCGGCGCGGGCGTCGATCACCCGCTGCTCGCGGCCTTCCCGGAAGGTGAATATCTGAAGGGCCTGCTGTTGCAAATCGTCTGATCGCCCCGATCTACGCGCGGAACCGTCCGCCGGCCCGCGCCGTGCGCCCGGCGGATCCGCGCTCCCGCCTGTCGTTCGGACGACGGGCGAGGGCTTGACAGGTATGTTTCAATGGATGGTTGTGCGCCCCGGCTGGCAAAGCCGCGGGCGCGACGCACATCCTGGTTTTGACCCCGATTCACGAACCACAGGCGATTGACATGGCCACTCCCGTCACCATCCTCACCGGCTTCCTCGGCAGCGGCAAGACGACGCTGCTCAAGCGCATCCTGAACGAACAGCACGGCATGAAGATCGCCGTGATCGAGAACGAGTTCGGCGAAGAGAACATCGACAACGAAATCCTCATCCAGGATTCGAACGAGCAGATCATCCAGATGAGCAACGGCTGCATCTGCTGCACGATCCGCGGCGACCTCGCGCGCACGCTCGGCGATCTCGCCGCGAAGAAGCGCGAAGGCAAGCTCGACTTCGACCGCATCGTGATCGAAACCACCGGCCTCGCGAACCCGGGCCCGGTCGCGCAGACCTTCTTCATCGACAGCGAAATCGCCGACGATTTCCTGCTCGACGCGGTCATCACGCTGGTCGACGCGAAGCACGCGAACGCGCAGCTCGACGAGCACGAAGTCGTGCAGCGCCAGGTCGGCTTCGCCGATCGCCTGTTCATCACGAAGTCGGATCTGGTCGACGATCAAACGGTAGCCGGCCTCAAGCATCGCCTGATGCACATAAACCCGAAGGCTGTGATCAAGGTCGTGAACTTCGGCGAAGCCGACATCAAGGAAATCTTCGACCTGCGCGGCTTCAACCTGAACGCGAAGCTCGAGATCGACCCCGACTTCCTGGCCGAAGACGATCACGCGCACCATCACCACGATCACGACCATGATCACGATCACGCTCATTGCGACCACGATCACGGTCAATGCGCGCACGATCACGACCATGGCCACCACCATCACCACGCGCACCACGACGACAAGATCAAGTCGTTCGTGTACCGCAACGACCGCCCGTTCGACCCGAACAAGCTGGAAGACTTCCTCGGCGGCATCCTGCAGATCTACGGCGAGCGGATGCTGCGCTACAAGGGCGTGCTGTACATGAAGGGCGTCGACCGCAAGGTCGTGTTCCAGGGCGTGCACCAGATGATGGGCAGCGACCTCGCCTCGAAGTGGCTGCCGGTCGAGAAGAAGACCAACAAGATGGTGTTCATCGGCGTCGATCTGCCGCAGGACCTGATCACCGACGGCCTCGACGCCTGCCTCGCCTGACACGTACGGGCAACCGTCGCACCCCCGCCCGCACGGCCGCCTCGCGGGCGGCTGCGGCGGCCGCGAGGCGGCCTTTCCGGGCAGGGTTTCGCCGTCATCGCTTTTTCGCGATTTGCGCGTTATATTTTCTAGATATTGGCGCAGCCGACGGGGATCGACCCGATACGGCGCCCGCTTGCGATTCAGTTACAATACGTGCCCGCTGGAGTACGGCAACAAATAGGCCCGGTTCTTGCTGAACCAGTTTTCCGGGCATCGCAACCGCGCCGGATCGCCCATCCGCCTCCCGGCCGCGGCCGATGCGATGTGCCGCGCAGCACACCGGTTCGCAGCGCGCGCAACTCCGCGCCAGGCCTATCCTGGTATTTGAGAACCGGTTTTCCAGAGGCTTTCGGCCCCGCGGCGGCAAATCGCAAATGATTGCAAGGGCGGTTGCGGGTAATCCCAAAGTGCAGGCAATATCTATCGATTTGCCGCACATTGAAGAAGCAAGCAGATGACGAAGAAACTCTTGACCGAAGCCGAAATCCTGAAGATGAGCGACAAGGATTACATGAATGAGGATCAGCTCGCCTTCTTCAAAAATCGGCTCGAACAGTTGCAGGCGGACATCCTCAAGAATGCAGGCCAGACGACCGAGAACCTGCGCGAGACGGTGATCGTGCCCGATCCCGCCGATCGCGCGACGATCGAGGAAGAGCACGCGCTCGAGCTGCGTACGCGCGATCGCGAACGCAAGCTCCTCAAGAAGGTTCAGCAGTCGCTCGCCCGCATCGATTCCGGCGACTACGGCTGGTGCGAGGAAACCGGCGAGCCGATCGGCATTCCGCGCCTGCTCGCGCGTCCGACCGCCACGCTGTCGCTCGAGGCGCAGGAGCGCCGCGAGCTGCGCCAGAAGCTGTTCGGCGACTGATCGAGCGGCGTTCCGCTCAGACACGCTGCTTCCCGAAAGCGCGCGGCCTGCCGCGCGCTTTTTGTTTTTCCGGCACGGTTCCCCACCGGCTGCCGATTTGCCCCCCGCCTCTTGATATCCCGGCGCCCGCCCTAAAATGAAACGGACGCGCGCCGGGCCGCTTCCCGGCGCACTGCGAGTTACGCGGCGGCGCCTCGCGCCCCCGACTCTTCCCCGTTTTTCTCAAGGAACGCAGATGGAGCAATTTCACGGCACGACCATCGTTTCGGTCCGGCGCGGCGACAAGGTCGCGCTCGGCGGCGACGGCCAGGTAACCCTCGGCAACATCGTCATGAAGGGTGGCGCGCGGAAAGTGCGGCGGATCTACAACAACCAGGTGCTGGTCGGATTCGCGGGCGGCACCGCCGATGCGTTCTCGCTGCTCGACCGCTTCGAGGCGAAGCTCGAGAAGCACCAGGGCAACCTGACCCGCGCGGCCGTCGAGCTCGCGAAGGACTGGCGCACCGACCGGATGCTGCGCCGCCTCGAGGCGATGCTGATCACGGCCGACGCCACCACCACGCTGGTGATCACCGGCAACGGCGACGTGCTCGACCCCGAAGGCGGCATCTGCGCGATCGGCTCGGGCGGTGCGTATGCGCAGGCCGCGGCCCGCGCGCTCGCGGAGAACACCGAGCTGTCGCCGCGCGAGATCGTCGAGAAGTCGCTCGAGATCGCCGGCGACATGTGCATCTACACGAACCACAACCGCATCATCGAAACGATCGAGTAAGGACCGCACCATGAGCACCATGACCCCTGCCGAGATCGTCTCGGAACTCGACAAGCACATCATCGGCCAGGCGAAGGCCAAGAAGGCCGTCGCGGTCGCGCTGCGCAACCGCTGGCGCCGCCAGCAGGTCGCCGACCCGCTGCGCCAGGAAATCACGCCGAAGAACATCCTGATGATCGGGCCGACGGGCGTCGGCAAGACCGAAATCGCGCGCCGCCTCGCGAAGCTCGCCGATGCACCGTTCATCAAGATCGAAGCGACCAAGTTCACCGAAGTCGGCTATGTCGGCCGCGACGTCGACAGCATCGTGCGCGACCTGATCGAGATCTCGGTCAAGCAGACGCGCGAAACCGAGATGCGCAAGGTACGCAGCAAGGCGACCGACCAGGCGGAAGACCGCGTCCTCGACATCCTGCTGCCGCAGCCGCGCGCGGTGGGCTTCGGCGGCAACGCCGAGCACGCGAACGACGACAACAACGCGACGCGCCAGACCTTCCGCAAGCGCCTGCGCGAAGGCCAGCTCGACGACAAGGAAGTCGAGCTCGACCTCGAGCAGCCGTCGGCCGGCATGGACATCATGGCGCCGCCGGGGATGGAAGAGATGACCGAGCAGATCCGCTCGATGTTCTCGAACCTCGGCAGCGGCAAGAAGCAGCGCCGCAAGGTGAAGATCAAGGAAGCGCTGAAGCTGCTGACCGACGAGGAAGCGGCGAAGATGCTCAACGAAGAGGAAGTGAAGACGAAGGCCGTGCAGAACGTCGAGCAGAACGGCATCGTGTTCCTCGACGAGATCGACAAGATCACGTCGCGCAACAACGAAGGCAGCGGCGGCGAAGTGTCACGCCAGGGCGTGCAGCGCGACCTGCTGCCGCTCGTCGAAGGCACGACGGTCAACACGAAGTACGGGATGGTGAAGACCGATCACATCCTGTTCATCGCAAGCGGCGCGTTCCATCTCGCGAAGCCGAGCGACCTGATTCCCGAACTGCAGGGCCGCTTCCCGATCCGCGTCGAGCTCGACTCGCTGTCGGTGAACGATTTCGAAGCGATCCTCGTCGCGACCGACGCGAGCCTCGTCAAGCAGTACCAGGCGCTGCTCGCGACCGAAGACGTGCAGCTCGAATTCGCCGACGACGGCATCCGCCGCCTCGCGGAGATCGCGTTTGCGGTCAACGAGAAAACCGAGAACATCGGCGCGCGCCGGCTGTACACGGTGATCGAGAAGCTGCTCGAGGAAGTGTCGTTCGCGGCCGGCAACCATGCCGGCGAGCGCGTGATGATCGATGCGAAGTATGTCGACCGGGCGCTCGGCGAAGTGTCGCAGAACGAAGACCTGTCGCGCTACGTGCTGTAACGCGCGCGGCGTCGGACGAAAACGGGCGGCCCCTTCCGGGGTCGCCCGTTTTTTCATGGCGATGCGATGCGGCGCACGTGCCTGCGCCTGGAACGCGGCTGATGGCAGGCGCGCTGGTGCGTCCCTATAATCTGGATTCCTCAGACTACGCGCAGACGCATTCGTCACCGCATTCGAATGACCATCTACCCATCCATCGCCGGCCGATTCGTGCCGTCCCTGCTCGCGCTCACGCGCGCCGACATCCTGTCGCTCATGCGCCGGATCAGGCGGGAGTCGCTGCGGCGCTATAACGTCGCGTTTGCGCTCGCGTGGCTGGGCACGCTGGCGGGTATCGCACTCGCCAGCGTGGCGTTCAGCATCGGCATACAGTCCATCGCGAGTGGCGTATCGGCAAAGCCGTGGCCGATGGCCGTTCCGATCGTGATCGGCGGGTTCGCACCGTTTCTCGCGAATATCGGCTACTCGGCGCTGATTACGCTCCTGCTGAAGCGCGAGATCGTCGCCTGCCTGTCGCGAGCCCCAAACTCGCCCGGCTGACGCCCCCCGCTTACTGCCGTACCGGCTTCTTCGCGAGCTTGCGCTGCAGCGTGCGGCGGTGCATGTTCAGCGCGCGTGCCGTCGCCGAAATATTGTTGTTGTTCTCGGCCAGCACGCGCTGGATGTGCTCCCATTCGAGCCGGTCGACCGACAGCACGACCGGATTCTCGAGCGCTTCGTCGGCCTGCACTTCGGTCGCGTTGGTCTGCAGCGCGGCCAGGATCGACTCGACGTTCGCGGGTTTCGCGAGATAGTTGTCGGCGCCTTCCTTCACCGCCTGCACGGCAGTCGCGATGCTCGCGTAGCCGGTCAGCACCAGGATCCGCGCGTCGGGCTGCAGGTCGCACAGCGGCGCGATCAGGCTCAGGCCCGAATCCTCGCCGAGATGCAGGTCGACGGTAATGAACTGGAACTTGTTGCCCGCGGCGAGCCGGAGCGCCGCCTCCTTGTCGTGCGCCTGCTGGACCGCGTACCCGCGACGCTCGAGGCCGCGCGCGAGCGTGCCCGCGAACACCTCGTTGTCGTCGATCACCAGGAAATTGTTCTCGCTCATGTGGTTTCTCCGTCTACGTGTTGGTTGAGGCGGCCGGCGCCGCGACGCGCACGACCGGCAGGCGCAGCACGGCCCGCGTGCCGCGCGCGGCAGTCGTGCCGGCCTGGCCCGGCGTGCCGGTTGTCCGTTCGGCCAGGCGCTGGCCCGCGCGTTGTCCCGAGCCTGCCGCGGCGTGACCGTTCGCCGCACTGCCGGCCCGCCCGTTGCCGCCCGCCGTGCGCGGCACGACGTCGGACAGTTCGATCTCGCCGCCGAGCCGCGCGGCCGCGCTGAACGCGAGATACAGGCCGACCCCGTGCCCGCCCTGCGTACTGTCGACCGGCATCGCGCCGAGCGATTCGCGCAGCGCGGCCGGAATGCCCGGCCCGTCGTCGCATACCTCGAATTCGATCTCGTCGGCCGTGCCGGCGTGCGCGACCTTCGCGGCCAGCGTCACGCGCTGCGGGCTCGCGCGCGCGGCGTTGTCGAGCAGGATCGTCAGGATCTGGCCGGCCGCGACCGTGTCGTCGAGCGCGACGCCCGCCGGACGCGCGCCGAGCAGTTCGAACTGCACATGCGGATGGCGCAGGCGCCAGTGCTCGACGAACGTGTCGAGCCAGTCGTCCACCGGCTGGCGGCTCGCGGGCGCGCTCGCACGGCTGCGCAGGCGCGCGAGCGCCGACGTGCAGAGCGACATCTGCTCCTCGAGCACCTTCAGGTCGGCCTCGTAGCGGGCCAGCCCCGGATCGTCGCGCGCCGCGTCGCGCAGCTCTTCGGCGAGCATCGCGATCGTCGACAGCGGCGTGCCCATCTCGTGCGCGACGGTGGCGGCCTGCACGCCGAGCGCGACCGCCCGCTCGTCGCGCAGCAGGTGCTGCTGCGCTTCGCCGAGCGCCGCGTCGCGCTGGCGCAGCGCATTCGACATGCGCGCGACGAACCAGGCGATCAGCCCGACGCTGACCATGAAGTTCGCCCACATCCCGGTACGGTAGTAGTCGAACAGGTTCGCGGGATTGTCCATGTTGAGCGGCACCGAGTCGAAACCGAGCGCCGCGTAGCACGCGACCGCGAACGCCGCGAGCCAGATCATCAGGTGCCACGGCAGCACGGCCGCCGCGATCGCGAGCGAAGGCAGGTACAACGACACGAACGGATTGGTCGTGCCGCCCGACAGGAACAGCAGCGCGGACAGCGCACCGAGGTCGACCCACAGCTGGCCGAGCAGCTCGAAATTGGTCTCGGGCCGCGCGCGCAGCACGCGCACCCAGGTCAGCGCGTTGAAAACGATTTCGAGCGCGATGACCATCAGCATCGCCGGCAACGGCAGATGCACGCCGAAATAGGTCTGCACGACGCCGATCGTCACGAGCTGGCCGATGATCGCGAGATTGCGAAGCCAGAACAGGTGACTGAGGTTGACGCGCCCGGTGGTGGTGATTCGTTGCATCCGAGCAGTTTACCCGTTTAGCGGGCGACGCCTCTAGCGGGGCCGGATCGGAGCGCTGTGACCGGGACGCTCCGCGTGCATGGCCGGCGCCGTCAGCCGGCCGCGCCGGCCATCCGCTGCGCGATCTCGTCGGCCAGGCACTCGGGGCACCGGCAGCGCGCGCCGGCCGCGGGCGGCGTGCCGCCGGGCAATACCGGCATCGACGCGCACCAGCATTCGAACGGCTGCGTGCGGGCGCCGCAGTCGAAGCTGCGCCCGCAGTGCGGGCAGCGCGCGCGGCGCGGGGCGGAACGGGCGTCGGCGACGGAATCGGTCATGGCTCAAGCGCGGAAGCGGGCGTGAAGCCGCCCTACGCGACAAGCATAGCGCGGCGAACGGATTTTGCACGCCGGCCACTTGGCCGACGGCCATCGCGAACGCTCGCGAACCACCCCGCCGCCGCCGCCCGCGCCCGCTGCCCATCTCGCTGCCCGCATCGCGCCGCGCCATAGCCGGCGGGCCGCCGCGCGCGGTGCGCGGGCCGTGCCGCCGGTGTTCCAGTCCGGCCAAAAACCCGATGCTGCGCTGCGCCACTCCTGTACAATTCGCCGTGTTTCAACGTTCCCAGCCAGAGCTGCCGCCATGTCCGAGCCCATCGACCTCTCGCAGATCGCCCCCACGCTGAAAGCAGAAATCCTCGCCGAAGCGCTGCCGTACATCCGCCGTTACCACGGCAAGACCATCGTCATCAAATACGGCGGCAACGCGATGACGGAAGAGCGGCTCAAGCAAGGCTTCGCGCGCGACGTGATCCTGCTGAAGCTGGTCGGCATCAATCCGGTGATCGTCCACGGCGGCGGTCCGCAGATCGATCAGGCGCTGAAGAAGATCGGCAAGGCCGGCACCTTCATCCAGGGCATGCGCGTCACCGACGAAGAGACGATGGAAGTCGTCGAATGGGTGCTCGGCGGCGAGGTGCAGCAGGACATCGTGACGCTGATCAACCACTTCGGCGGCCACGCGGTGGGCCTGACGGGCAAGGACGGCGGCCTGATCCACGCGCGCAAGCTGCTGATGCCGGACCGCGACAACCCGGGCCAGTACATCGACATCGGCCAGGTCGGCGAAGTCGAGGCGATCAACCCGGCGGTCGTGAAGGCGCTGCAGGACGACGCGTTCATCCCGGTGATCTCGCCGATCGGCTTCGGTGAAGACGGCCTCTCGTACAACATCAACGCCGACCTCGTCGCGGGCAAGCTCGCCACCGTGCTGAACGCCGAGAAGCTGCTGATGATGACCAACATCCCGGGCGTGATGGACAAGGACGGCAACCTGCTGACCGACCTGTCCGCGCGCGAAATCGACGCGCTGTTCGAAGACGGCACGATCTCCGGCGGCATGCTGCCGAAGATCTCGTCGGCGCTCGACGCGGCGAAGAGCGGCGTGAAGTCGGTGCACATCGTCGACGGCCGGATCGAGCACTCGGTGCTGCTGGAAATCCTGACCGAGCAGCCGTTCGGCACGATGATCCGCTCGCATTGAGACCACGCAGCAAGAGCACCCCACCCGACTTGCCAGCCCCGCTGCGGCGCCGGCGCGTGTCGCGCAGCCGGCCCCGCGCCGGCGCGCCGGTGTGGCTGTTCGATCTCGACAACACCCTGCACCACGCATCGCACGCGATCTTTCCCGAGATCAACCGCGCGATGACGCAGTACATCATCGACGCGCTGCAGGTCGAGCGCGCCGAAGCCGACCGCCTGCGCAACGGCTACACCGAGCGCTACGGCGCCGCGCTCCTCGGCCTCACGCGCCATCATCCGATCGACCCGCACGACTTCCTGCGCGCGGTCCATACGTTTTCCGACCTGCCCGCGATGCTGCGTGCCGAACGCGGGCTGGCACGCATCGTCGCCGCGCTCCCCGGGCGCAAGTTCGTGCTGACCAACGCGCCGGAGAACTACGCGCGCGCGGTGCTGCGCGAACTGCGCATCGAGCGGCTGTTCGAGCGCGTGATCGCGATCGAGCACATGCGCGACCGGCGCACGTGGCGCGCGAAGCCCGATCACACGATGCTGCGCCGGACGTTGCGCGCCGCGCACGCACGCATGGCCGACGCGATCCTCGTCGAGGATACGCGCGGCCACCTGAAGCGCTACAAGCGCCTCGGTATCGGCACGGTATGGATCACCGGACACTTGCCCGGCCATTTGCCGACCACCGGGCGCCCGCACTATGTCGACCAGCGCATTCGTTCGTTAAAATCGCTGCGACTGGGCACACGATCGGGGCGACAAAAATGCAGCCGACTTACCCGCAGGACCAAGCCGTAACGGAAAGCCAGGCCACACCCACCCGCGCACGCCCGAAGCCGGGCGAGCGCCGCGTGATGATCCTGCAGACGCTCGCCGCGATGCTCGAGGCACCCAAACCCGAGAAAATCACGACCGCCGCGCTCGCGGCCCGGCTCGACGTGTCGGAAGCCGCGCTGTACCGGCACTTCACCAGCAAGGCGAAGATGTACGAAGGGCTGATCGAGTTCATCGAGCAGGCGCTGCTCGGGCTCGTCAACCAGATCGTCGCGAAAGAGCCGAACGGCGTGCAGCAGGCGCGCACGATCGCGCTGACGATGCTCAATTTCGCCGCAAAGAACCCCGGCATGACGCGCGTGCTGACCGGCGAGGCACTGGTTGGCGAGGAAGAGCGGCTCACCGAACGCGTGAACCAGTTGCTCGACCGCATCGAGGCCACCGTCAAGCAGTGCCTGCGGGTGGCGCGCGCCGAGGCCGGCGCACAGCAGAACAGCGGCCTGACACTGCCGGCCGACTACGATCCGGCCACGCGCGCCAGCCTGCTCGTCAGCTACGTGATCGGACGTTGGCACCGCTTCGCGAAAAGCGGCTTCCGGCAGTCGCCGGGCGAACAGGCGGACGCGCAATTGCAACTGATCCTGCAATAAACGGGCGCATCGCCATCGAATCACTGCGCGCGTCGCAACCGCCGGCTCACCATTCCGTCACGCGCGTGTGCTCGCCCAGGCCGAACGCAGGCCCCGCGTCGCCGCTCTCGGGCAACGCCCGACGCTGTCGCGCGGCCTCCCACTGCGCCAGTTCACGCCTCATCGATCGCAACGTCTCGCCGCATGGCCAGTCGGTATCGCATTGATCCGCCGGTGCGGCCTGCGCCCGCCGGGTTCCAGGCCGCGCAACACGCGGCGCATACGACCGCACCGTCGCCGGCGCGGACGCGGACGCAGTTCGCGCCGGCTGGGCTCGCCGCGTCTCCGGCTCGTCGACGCGTGCATGCGCCGCGTCGCGATGCACGTGATGCGGCGGCGCGACCGGCGTGGACGATTCGGTCATCCGGACCGGCTCGACCGCCGGGGGCGGCGGCAACGCGTGCACCGGCACCTCCGCCGCGGCCGTCTGCACCGGTGCAGCGGGCGGCTCGGCAGCCGGCACGCTGGCGCGCACGGTATCGATCCGTGCATTGCCGCTCCGGGTCAGCACCCCGCCGAACCATGTCGTCGCCGCACCGAACAATGCGCCACCGATCAGGGCCAGCGCCATCCGCCGCGTGTTGCGGCGCGGCGCGGGGCGGCTCCATGCCACGTTATCGTGGCCGAAGTCGGCGGCTCGCAGCGCGCCGCCCCGCACCGCCGCCGCATCGCCGAATGGGCGGCACGCCAACGCGCCGGCGTGCAGATGCAGCGCGCGCCCCGACGGCCGCGCAAACACGCCAGCGGCACCGCGCCGGACACCGTATGGCGGCGGCAGATAAGTTGCGGGCCTCAACACCACCAAGGCAAACCCGCTCACAACCCGTTCTGAACTCATGACTCTCCCCGAAGACGCGGCTGACGCCGGCTCGTCTCGACGCCTCATCCTTCGCGCAGCCAACGCACCAGCATGCCGGCGGACGCGTAGCCCCGCAGCGTGGCCGCATAGCTGTCGAAGCGATACGCCACTTCGCTGACGCGATTGTTGTAGTCGTCGCTCTCCGCAATCAGCACGTCGAGCAGCGAGCGCCGCCCAAGGTGGTACCACTGATCGAAGAACGCGTGACGCACGCGATCCGACTCCACCGTCAGATCGTGATACTGATCCGCGCGCGCGCCGAACGCATGCGCATCCTCGTCGGCACTGCGCACCTGGAATTCGAGATCCAGCCGCATCTGGTCGACCTGGCGCCATCCTGCCAGCGCGCGGTAAGCCGCCGCATCGGTCGCCGCAGTCGCCGCGCCGCCCGTGAACGCATTCCAGCTCAGGGTCAACATCGTCTGCCACGGCATCCGGCGCCCCAGTGCATCGCGCCCGGTATTCGTGCTGACGACCCAGTCGAGCTGCGGCTTGGCAGCCGCTCGCACCGCGTCGCGATTGAGGTCGGCCGCATTCGCCTCTGCGCGCGTCTGCAGCAGACGCGGATTCTCGTCGACCGCCGACATCAGGCGCTCGAGGTTGCCCGGATACAGCGGCCAGGCCGACGCGGACGGGATCGGCACCGGCCGCTCGCCCACCAGCTTGCGCAGGTTCAGCTCGGCGATCCGGCATTTCGCAAGCGCTGCGTCACGGCTCGCCTCGGCCTGCAGCAGGCGCGCTTTCGCCTGCGTCAGTTCGCTGCCGCGCCCGCGATCGACCGCGACGATTTCCTCGAGCATGCCGACGAGGCGTGCCATCCGGTCAGCGAAGCGCTGGCTCAGTGCGGCGATATTGCGCTGCTTCGCGAGTTCCACGATCGTGCCGGTGACCTGATAGGCGGAATCCTCCATCTGCGCGACGTAGCGCTCCTGCCCCGCGCTCGCGAGATCCTGCCGGCTGCCGATCGCTTTCTCCGTGCGCCCCCAGTCGAACAGCGTCGTCCTGAGATTCACGCCCAGCGCATTGCCTGGATCGTATGCGCTGCCGGCGTTCGAGCCGAACTGCGCGGCACGCGTCTGGCCGTTCAACTGCAATTGCGGCCAGCGCGCTCCTTTCGCCTGATCGACATCCGACTGCGCCGCCTGGTATTCGGCATACATGCGCCGCACCTGCGGACTGACATCGACGGCGGCCTCCGCCGCCGCATACAGCATCTGCCGCAATTCGCGCTCGGTCATCGCCTGCCCGCGGACAGGTACCGACGCGGCATCGTCATGCGTCGGCGCGAGTGCACCCGCACGTCCATCGGACCCGGTGGATGTCGCTCGCACCTCCGCCGACGCCGCCGCAACACGCGGCGGCACGATATTGGCAGCATGCGCGGCCCCGGCCGGCTGCCACATCGACAAGACAAACAGTACCGCCGATGCGGCAACACGAAACACCGCGCGAGATTCGCGCGCCTCGACGCACGCGCCGACCATTCGAACTCCGCTCATGCTCAACGCTCCCTGAAGGCCTCGCGGGCCTTGAAGATCGGCTTGAGCAGGTAATCGAGCACCGTCTTCTCACCGGTGCGGATATCGACCGTTGCCTGCATGCCCGGCAACACCGGCAGACGCTTGCCGGCCGCGACCAGCGCGTCCGCATCCGTCTCGACCATGAGCCGGTAATAGTTGGCGTCGGGTCGCCCCATCGCGGCCTTCTGGTCGTCCTTCAACGTATCCGGACCGACGCTGACGACGTGCCCGTGCAACCCGCCGTAGATCGCGAAGTCGTATGCGCTCAGCTTCACGAGCACCGGCAACCCCGGCCGCAGGAACGCGACGTCGGACGGCTTGATCCGCGCTTCGACCAGTACGCAGCCGTCGAGGGGCGCGATCTCCATGATGTGTTCGCCCGACTGCACGACGCCGCCCGCCGTACGGATGCGGATGTTCTTCACCACGCCGCGCATCGGCGCGACGACATCGGTACGCGCCAGCACGTCCGCGCGCCCGGCCAGCACCTCGTTGGTTTGCGCGAGCTCCTGTTCGAGCCGCGACAACTCGGCGCTGGCATCCGCCGTGAAACGGCTCCTGCGCTCGGCGATCTGCGCGGCGATGTCCGTCGACTGGCGCCGCATGCGCAGGATCTCGACTTCCGAGACCAGCCCCTTCGCCGCGAGCGGCTCCGACATCGCGATCTCGCGCCGGACCAGCGCCTGGCTCTTCGCCAACGCGGCGACCTGCTCGTCGAGCGCACGGCGGCGGGCGCGGTAGATTGCGGTGGTCTGCGCAACGAGGCCGGATTCGCGCTTCACGTCTTGCGGAAAGTCCAGCGGCGCGCCATAGGCTTCGGCACGCGCGCGCGACACGTTCGCCTTCAGCTCCAGCGCCTTGGTCAACGCTTCGCGATAGTTCGCTTGCGCGCGCGTCGGATCGATCTTCGCGAGCAGTTGCCCCTTTTCGACCACGTCGCCCTCGCGCACGGCCACGCTCTGGACGATGCCGCCCTCGAGGCTCTGGATCCATTGTTCGCGGCTCGGCGACACGACCGTCGCCTCGCTGCGCGTGACCTCCTCGACGTGTGCGAAGTGCGCCCACACCAGCCCGGCGCCGAGCACGACGGCGACCACATAGAGAATCAGCTGCGCACCCGCGGACGACCGCACGAGCAGCGCCTCGCGAATGTCGCTCATGTAGGCCGCATCGCACGCCCGCAGACGTGGCACCGGTTTGCGGCTCAGCATCGATCGAATGCGCCGCATCATGATGCCTCCGCAGCCGCAGTCGCCTCTGCCTCCGGCTGCCCTTCGGGCGACGCGCCAGGTTTCGCGCTCCGCTCGACCACGCGGATTTTCGGCGCACGGCTTCGCTGCGGCTCGGGCGGCGCCCGACGCTCGCCCGGCTCGGGCTGCCCCGACAGTGCCGCCAGCACATGCGCCTTTTCCCCGTCCATCACGATCTTGCCCTGATCGACGATCACGATCCGGTCGACGAGCGCCAGCAGCGACGTGCGATGCGTCACCACGACCAGCGTCTGGCCAGCGCTCGCCTGCTTCAAGTGCTCGATAAACAGCGACTCCGTCTGCGTGTCCATCGCGCTCGTCGGCTCGTCGAGCAGCAATGTCCGCGGGCACGCGATCAGGCTGCGCGCCAGCGCGACGAGCTGGCGCTGCCCGCCCGACAGATCGCGGCCGTTTTCGCCGACCTGAAGGTTCACGCCGAGCGGATGCCGGGCGACCAGCGTATCGAGCCCCGTCAGCTTGAGCACGCGCAGCAGCTCCGTGGCCGGCACGTCGGGCCGGCCAATCGTCACGTTCTCGCGCAGCGATCCGTAAAACAGTCGGCTGTCCTGGCCGACATAGCCGAAAGTCCGACGCCAGTCGGCCGGCGCGATCTGCGCGGCATCGAGCCCATCGGCGAGCAGCTTGCCCGCCGTCGGTTGATACAGCCGCGCGATCAGCCGCAGCAGCGTCGATTTCCCGCTGCCGACCCGGCCGAGTATCGCGACACGCTCGCCGGGCTTAATCTCCACCGACACCTCATCCAGCACGGGCGCGTTTTGCTGGAGGCCGGCCGACGGATACGCGAACGACACGCCGTCGAGCTTCACGTGGCCGCTGAGCGGCGGCTGCGCCAGATAATCCTGGCCCGGCTCGTGCTCGACCGGCATCGTCATCAGTTCGTTGAGCGACTGCATCGCGGTCTTCGCCTGCTGAAAACGCAGCGCGAGCCCCATGACCTGGCCGAGCGGCGCCGTCACGCGGCCGGCCAGCATCACGGAACCGATCAGCGCGCCCTGGGTGAGCTTGCCCTCGCCGATCAGGTATACGCCGACAATCACGATCGCGACGGTCTGCATCTGCTGCAGGAACGACACACAACTGGTCGCCATGCTGGAAAGTTCGCGCGACCGCATCGACGCGGCGGCCGTCTTCGCACTGAACGCGTCCCAGCGATAACGCATCGCGCCTTCGCCGCCGACGGCCTTCAGCGTCTCGAGCCCGTCGATCGACTCGATCAGCACGCCCTGCTTGAGCGACGACTCGCGCAGGTTCTCGCGCATCGCACGCGCGAGCGGCCATTGCACGATCGCGCCGAGGCCGACGATCAGCGGAATCATCATGAGCGGAATCCAGCCGAGCGGGCCACCGACTGCGAACACCACGCCGACGAACAGAAAGACGAATGGCAGGTCGGACACGACCGACAGCGTCGCCGACGTCGCGAAATCCCGCACCGACTCGAACTCGCGCAACCGGTGGGCGAAGGAGCCGGCCGACGCCGGCCGGCGCTCCATCCGGATCGCCAGCGCCTGCCGAAACAGCAGGCTGCCGAGCACCAGATCGGCTTTCTTGCCCGCGGTATCGAGCACATGGGCACGCACATGCCGCGACACCGCCTCCATCAGCATCGCGAATGCAACGCCGATCGCGAGCGACCAAAGCGTCACGTATGCCTGGTTGGGAACGACGCGGTCGTAGACGTTCATCGTGAAAAACACGCTGGCGAGGCCAAGCACGTTGATCAGGAACGCACCTACCGCCGCGCTCGCGTAATAGCTGCGGTAACGCCACAGCGTTCGCAGCAGCCAGTGCCCGGCCGATTCGGTCGGCAGGTCGTCCGGACGCGCGTCGACCTTCGCGGCCGGCTTCACGAGCAGCGCGTAGCCGGAGTAGGTCTCGGCCAGTTCCGCATCGGTGCATTCGACCGGCCCTTCGCCGAGTTCGGGCAGCACGACGCGATACCGGCGCTGCACGTCGGGCTCTGCCGAATCGTCGACGCGCCTGCCGAGCAGCACGCAAGCGCTGCCGTTGCGGCGCAACAGCACGGCCGGCAACAGATGCTCGGGCAATTGCGTCAGCGGACGCTCCACCAGCTTCGCTGCCAGGCCGGCCTGCGTCAGCGCCTCGATCGCAAGCGACGGCGTCAGCGAGCCGTATTTGGCGAGACCGGAAGTCAGGACTGCATGACTTCTGCCGAAACCGTAGTGCGCGCAAAGCCAAGCAACCGAATCGAGCAGGCTGTCATGGGTGAGGATGTCCGGCAGATTCGGCGCGTTACCGCCACCGGTATCGGGAGGTTGGGCATTCATATCGAAATCGCTATCTGGCCACTGGAATTCACGGCACCCTGGCGCGCTCCAGGACGCAGCTGTTTCGCGCGAGCGACAGGGTGGGCGCATACACCGATGCGGCTGAGTCTCCCGTCGCATGACCGGACGGGATGGCTATCGCAGGACGCCAAAGCGACTGCGACAGGAATGCAACAACTTTACGAAATGTGCCCGAGCGCCTAAATGGGACAAATCCCAAAAGGAATCCAGAATTACTAGGACAAATTCGAATGGAGGTTGAATGCACAGACATGCGTAGCCCGCCACTCGCGATGGGCCACACATCAGGAAACAAAGGAGGGGAAAAAACCGAACCGCTGGCGTCAGCGCAGCGGGAACGGCGCGGGCCGGAACCGCGTCTTGACTCGACGCGATTTCGGCCCACGCCTGCAGCGTCAGACCAGGTGGGTCGACACGGACGATTGCACGAGCAGTTCGACGTGCAGCGCCGCGTTCTCGTACAGCGTATAGGCCTGGCCATTGATCGCAACCATCCCCTGGTTCGTCCACTGACCGCCTTGCGCAAGGCCACTCATGCCCGACAACTCGACCCGATCGCCGGTGTTGCCGTTCACCATCAATTGCGTGTGGCCGTCGTTTCGGAACACGTTCTCGTGCCCGAGTTCCAGCACGTCACGCATCGACAGCTTCAGCGTGTTGTCGCCCGTCCCGGTGATGTCGATGATCTCGATCGACGAAAGCTTGTCGTGGCCGCCGACGTTCAGCAGCTTCGACACATCCAGCGTCTGACCGGCGCCCGTGAGTTTCAGCGTATCGATGCCGGCGCCGCCGTGCAGGCCAGCGTGCTCGTTCGTGAAATACGCCACGTTGTCGAGCTGGAATTCAGTCCCATGCGCCGAGCCGAAATACTCGGCATCTGCATTCGTCAGCACGTGCTGCACGTCGGCCGGCGGAACGAGTTCCGTGATCGTATCCCAGGTCGATTTGGCGAAACTGCCTCCCGAAAAACCGACGTTGTCGATCCAGAGCGCGTTCAGGCCATTCAGCGCCCCGCTGCCCGAATACCATCCGATGCCGAAAGACGAGAACTGCAAGTTATCCGGCAGGACGATCTGATACGTGTGAATCTCGCCGTTCGGCGTTATCCCGTTGATCGTCAGATCCTGTCGATAAATCAGCTTGCCGGCGTCGTCATAGAAATACGCCGTCATATGCTCATAGCTCTGCGTGACGCTGATGCCGAGGTCAACCGTCAATGCATGCGCATGCGCGCCGTTGTTGAGGTAGAACTTCGGCATCTCGGTGAGGTTGACCAGCAACCCCGTCTCCCCGCTATCCGGTACGATCTTTTTCGCCCCCAGGCCAAACCCGCTGCTGCCGCCAGTACGAATACCCTGTTCGACGCTCTTGCCGTTGACCGACACCGGTTTGCCGAGCACCGCCGTAAACGTGCCGAAGTTGATCGGCATGCTGCCATTGAAGTCTTGCGGCTGCCTATCGTTGAAGTCGACATTCACCGTATGCGACAACGTCGAGAAATCACCACCGGAAAAACCGACATTGTCGATCCAGAGCGCGTTCAGGCCATTCAGCGCCCCGCTGCCCGAATACCATCCGATGCCGAAAGACGAGAACTGCAAGTTATCCGGCAGGACGACCTGATACGTGTGAATCTCGCCGTTCGGCGTTATCCCGTTGATCGTCAGATCCTGTCGATAAATCAGCTTGCCGGCGTCGTCATAGAAATACACCGTCATATGCTCATAGCTCGCCCCGACGCTAATGCCGAGATCAAGCGTCAATGCACGTGCGTGCGCGCCGTTGTTGAGGTAAAACTTCGGCATCTCGGAGAGGTTGACCAGCAAGCCCGTCTCCCCGCTATCCGGCACGACCTGTTTCGAACCCAGGCCGAAACCGCCGCCGCTAGCCGTACGAATACCCTGTTCGACACTCTTTCCGTTAACCGACACGGGCTTGCCGAGCACTGCCGTAAACAAGCCAAAGTCGATCGGCATGCTGCCATTGAAGTCCTGCGGTTTGCGATCGTTGAAATCCACAGTACGATATTCGATACCCGCGTCGCTCCCCGTACCCGAGTTCACGTGCTCGACAAACCTTGTCACCAGATAGTCGGAGATGTTCCCGGCCCGGTCGACCAGCGCAACACCATAGCTCGTGTGCTCGTCCATCGTCGCCGCGATGCCGGACGGGATCGTCACCTTCACCCGGCCCGCCGCGATATCGGCCGCCGTCAGGTTGTACGAGATGCGCTGATCGCCGATCATCACGTTGATCGCATCGCCCACCACCATGTCCTTGCCGGCGAACGAGACGTCGATCACATTCCCCGAGCGAACCGCCGACAGCACATGGTCGGGAGACGTCGTGTCCAGTTCGACGTCGTACGCCATCACGTCACCCGCAGCGCCGGTGCCATTCACCACGCGCGTCTGGATCGTCCAGTTGCCGCCGTGCTCGCTCAGGTCGGTCACCATCCACGTGCCGTCCGGGTTCAGCAGCGCGTCAATCCACGTCCGCCCGCCATCCGTCGACACCTGCACCTTCTCACCGGCTGCCAGCGCACCCACCAGGTGGCCGGTCAGCAAGCGGCCGCCATTGCCGTCGTTCGTCAGGCGGTCGAAATTCAAATTCCCGCTGTCGTGCCCCATGTCGTCGAGCACCGCCTTCGCCAGCGGCACCGGCGGCGCCACTGGCCCCACCGTCACGTCGAAACCATCCGAGCGCGCGCTCGTATTGCCCGCGTGGTCCGTCGCCGTCACCGTCAGCGCATGCGTGCCGCTCGACAGCGGCGACGTCACCTGGAACGTCCATTTTCCGTCGATATCCGTCGTCGTCGCCCCCAGCAGCGTCGTGCCGTCGTAGACCGCGACCGTCGAAAACGCTTCCGCCTGCCCCGACAGCGTCGGCTGCGCCCCCTCCGTTGCCGCTTCGATCTCCGGCTGCGACGGCGGCGTCACGTCCACCTGAATGCCGTAAGACGTCGACGGTATGCTCATGCCGACGTCGTTGCTCGCCCGCGCCGTCAGGCGATACTCGCCGTCGTGCAGCGGCTGCGTCAGCGCGAAATTCCATGCGCCGTTTGCACCGACGATCACGGTCCCGACTTCGACGCCATCCACCAGAAGATGGATCGTCGAGCCAGGGTCGCCGCGGCCGCTCACCGTCGGCTTCGGGTCGTTGGTCAGCCCGCCGTTTTCAATCACGCCGGTGTGCGGCGGCACGTTGTCGGTCACTGCGTCGATCGTCGGACGCGACGGGCGCGTCGTTGCTTTCTGCTCTGCCATTTCTATTTTCCTGTACCAGTCCAAGATGTCCCGGGGTCATCCGGACATTTCAACCTTCGCTCCGCGGCACCGCCACCGGTGACCGCGAAGCCGTCAATCCCGTTCGTTATGCCGTCTCGAGTTCGATTTCGACTCGCCGGTTCTGCGCGCGCCCTTCGGCCGTCGCATTGCTGGCGACCGGCTCCGCCGCGCCCTTGCCGACGGTCGCGAAGTGCTCCACCTGCAACCCGCCCGTGCGCAGGTACGTGGCCACCGCACGCGCACGCGCCTCGGACAGTCGAACGTTGTGGGCATGCGCACCCTGCGAATCGGTGTAGCCCGTGACCGTCACACGACGAAATCGAGCCTCGCGATTCACGTCCAGAAAGCGATTGAGCTCCTGGCGGGCGCTCGGCGTCAGCGCCGCGCTGTCGAACGCGAAGTTCGCACTGCCTTGCAGCAGCACCTGACGCTGCGCGACGGGCGCGACAACCGGCTGCTGCACGACCGGTTGCGGTTGCGCGACAACAGGAGGCTCGACACTCGCCTGAGGTGGCACGCCGCACATGAACGTCAATTCGCGCGGATCGCCCATCGCGGCGCCACGACGAACGCGATCGACGGCCTGCAGTGGCGTCACCGGCTTGCCTGCACAGACCTTCTGCGCAGCCGCTTCACACGAACGCGTGCTGGATACCAGCCCCTCGCAGGTCACGCGAAAGACAGGCCCGGGTTGATCGGTGGCCTTGATCGCCCGAACGGTATACGTCGGGCCGGATTGTGTCGTGCATGCGCTCAGCAGGACGACGAATGCGCCGAGCAGGCTCCGGCGGACAAAGTGTTGTGGTGTTTTCATGATGATTCGGTCCGCTCGAGGCGGACGCCTGGAAATGGATCGGTGGAAACAAAGTCGTTCGTGCGTGGCGTGATGCGTGGCGCGGCGGGCGGCAAGTGCCCGCCACGCCACGCATCAGGTGATGACGCGGGCCGAATGGCCCGCATGACCGCCTTACCACTGATACGACGCGCCTACGCCGAAGGTATTGCCACCGCTGCTGAGACCAACGCCGGCACGCATCTTCAGGTTTTCCGTGATGCGCGCTTCACCGCCCATCGCGACTGCCTGATAGCCCTTGTACGACCCACCTGCGACACCGAACGACAAGGTCTTGCCCGGATCGACACCCGGAATCATCGTCAACGCCGTGGCCGCCGCGATACCCGAATAGGCGTTACGCGACATGTCGTTGATCTGACCTTGCATCCCGCCGATCGCCCGGTCGAGCTGCCCCTTGTTGACGGCATCCGTCTTGTTCACGGCATCCGCGACATTGACGAGCCGGCGCTCGTGGCCATCCGAACCGATCGACACGGTGTTGGCTTCGGTTGCCTTCGACCCGCTGCCCAGCGCAACCGAATTGGTCGCACCGGACGACACGGTTGCGCCGTGACCCAGCGCCGTACCGTCGTCGGCCTGAACCTTCGAACCGGCACCGATTGCCGTGGCGTTGTTCTTGCCATCCACGATCTGCGAGCCGGAGCCGACAGCGATGTTGCCGTTGCCGTTGCCCGGATTCGCGGCGACGATCTCGGCACTGTCCTTGCCGCTGCCGCCCGTGCCGTGAATCAGGTCGTTGCCGTTCTTGCCCGAACCGCCGTTGTTGCCGTTGTTGCCATTACCGTCGCCAGGCGTGGTCGCCACGGTCAGGCGGTCGTCGATATCCTTGACACGCCCTTCCAGCTTCGAGAACTGACCGTAGTTCACGGCGTCGTATTGGCTCTTGCCGTCCGCGACGTTGGTCAGCACCACCGGCCCCGAGGACAAGCCATTGCCCAGCGTCACCTTGTTGAAGTTCACGGTGCCGTCGCCGTTCTTGTCGTAAGCGACAGCGCCAACCAGCTTCGTGGCCTCACCCAGGTTGTCCTGGATCTGCGTGACCCGGTTGTCGATGTTGTGCAGTGCATCGCCTGCGTTGTGGAAGGTGTCTCCACCGACGTTGTAGGTCGGCGCAACGACCTTGCCTTCCTCGTCGATCTTCGCACCGCCACCGAGCGCATCGGTCACGCCACTCAACTGGCTGACGTTCACCGCATCCGTCGCAACCTTGCCGGCCGCGACGTTGTGCAGGGCGACCGGTGCCGCCGCGCCGACTCCACCGAGCGTCACCGAACCGTAGTCCGTCGTGCCGTCCGCGTTCTTGTCGTACACGACCGCCGATTGCAGCTTGCCGTCCTCACCAACCAGGCCGGCCGAGCGCAGTTGCCGCACGTTGACCGCATCGGTCTCGCCGACGCCGTCCGCGACGTTCTTCAGCGTGACGGGCGCCGCACCTGCACCACCAAACGTGACGGAGGCGTGCTTTTCATCGTCGTACTGAACCGCATTCGCGACACCCTTCTGCAGCGTCTCGATCTGCGTCGTGTGCGTCGACACGCGCTCGTCGACATGCTTGAACGCGTCGCCGACGTTGTCGTACGTGTTCTTCAAGCCATCCGCTGCGGTCAGTTCATACGTCGGCGCCGAGATATCGCCGGTCTTCGGGTCGAACGTCGCCCCGCCGCCGAGACTATCCGCGATGCTCTGAGCCAGGAAATTCACCTGACTGCCGTTGACAGCCTCGGTGCTGGTCTCGCCAAGCGAACCGTCCGCGACGTTACGAATCACCGTGCCCTTCGTACCTGCCAACGTCACCGCCGCCTTGGTTGCATCGTCATAGACGACTGCGTTCGGGTTCGTACCGTTGCCGGTGCCGCCCTCACGCTGCTCCAGGGCCTTGATGGCATCGCCGACCGACGTGTAATCCTTGCCGTCGACGTTATAGACCGGTGCGGTGACCTTGCCGTCCGAATCGATGCCAGCACCACCGCCGATGATGTCGGTCACGCCCGTCAACTGCGACACGTTGACCGCGTCCGTCGATGCCGTGCCGGCAGCAACGTTATGCAGTGCGACCGGGACGCCGGCATTCATGCCACCGAACGTCACGGAAGCGAAGTTCGTGGTGCCGTCAGGGTGCGTGTCATAGGTCACGGCCGCGAGCGCCTTGCCGTTCTCGCCGATCAGACCCGACGACTTCAGCTGCGACACGTTCACCGCGTCCGTGTCAGCCGTACCGGCCGCCACGTTCGACAGCGTCGTACCGCCAACGCCTGCCAGCGTCGCCGACTTGAAGTTCGGCGTACCGTCCTCGTTCTTGTCGTACGTCAGTGCGGCCAGCGCCTTGCCGTCCTCGCCAACCAGCCCCGACGACTTCAGTTGCGATACGTTCACCGCGTCCGTGTCCTTCGTACCGGCCGCAACGTTCGACAGCGTCGTACCGCCTTCGCCTGCCAGCGTTGCCGACTTGAAGTTCGGCGTACCGTCCTCGTTCTTGTCGTACGTCATCGCTGCCACCGCGTTGCCGTCCTTGTCGATCAGGCCCGACGACTTCAACTGCGACACGTTCACCGCGTCCGTGTCGGCCGTACCGGCGGCCACGTTCGACAGCGTCGTACCCTTCTCGCCGGCCAGCGTCACCTTGTCCTTCAGCGCGCCGTCATAGGCCACCGCATTCGGATCCGTGCCGCCGCTGCTGCCGTCACCGCCACTCTTCGCCGCAGCCTGCAGCGCGTCGTTGACGTTGTGGTACTCCTTGCCGTCGATCGTATACGTCGGTGCGGTCACGTCGCCGTTCGCGTCGAAGCCCGTACCGCCACCGACCACGTCGGCCAAGCCCTTGAGCTGGCTGAGGTTGACCGCGTCGGTGTTCTGCGTGCCGTTTGCGACATTGACGATCTGGCGCTGGAACGAAGTCGACCCGATGGAGAGCGCATTGCCACGCTCCGCGACCGAATTGGCGCCCAGTGCGATACCGCCGTTGTTGCCCGACTTCACGCTGGCGTTGGCACCCAGGGCCATCGCATCCGTGACGTTTTGCGCAACGTTCGCCGACGTGCCCAGCGCAACGCTGTTCACGGTACCCGCCGCCGTCATCGCCTTGTCGCCGATCGCGATCGAGCTCTTGCCCACGGCTGCCACGCCGTTGTTGCCGACCGCCACCGCGTTTTCGGCATTGGCCTTCGCTCGGGAACCGATTGCCAGTGCGCCTGCGCCGTTCGTCGTGACCATGCTGCCCATCGCGACCGAATACGGTTGCTCAACTCCCGTCTGGGCAATACTGCCGATCGCCACTGAATGGTCCGAATTCGCGACCGCCTGCAGACCGACCGAGATCGCATTGATCCCGCTGGCGCCACTCCCGACACCAATGGCGGCCGCCGTGCCCATCTTCGGATCGCGGCCGTTCATCGATGCAATGTTCGGCATGCTGCCGTCCGCACCCAACCCTTCGATCGCGACGAAGCTGCCCGGCGCCGAGTGGGCGTCACGCGTCATCCGCGTCATCTTCTGGTCGAACTGCGTATTGGCCGTGCTCATCGCGTCGGTCAACTGCTTCATGGTGACGGCATCCGTCTCGTCGACACCCGCGGCGAGGTGAACGATACGGCGCTCTTCACCGATGTTACCCACCGAAAGGGTGTTGTCGTCGTCGGCAACCGAGTTGAAGCCGATTGCCACCGAGTTGAGGCCGTTCGCACGCGAACCCGACCCAATTGCCATCGCTTGCGGTCTGGTTGCCCAGGCGTTCGCACCGATCGCCACGCTTTCGGGACCCATTGCAACGGCATCGCGACCTTCCGAGTTGACCTTGATGTACTTGAGATTGATCGCGCCGTTGGTGAGCTTGTCATACATGTCATCCAACTGGTCGACGTTGACGGCATCGGTGCCGGCCTGGCCCTTTGCCACGTTCGACAACGTCACCGGGCCGGTCGACTTCCCGCCGCCCAGCGTCACCGAGTTGTAGTTCGGCGTGCCGTCCGTGTTACGGTCGTACGTCACCGCAGCAATCGACTTGCCGTCGCCATCGATCAGGCCCGACGACTTCAGCTGCGACACGTTCACCGCGTCCAGGTCCGCCGTACCCGCCTTCACGTTCGACAGCGTCGTGCCCGTCTTGCCCGCCAGCGTCACCTTGTCCTTCGACGTGCTGTCGTACACCACCGCCAGCGATTCACCCGTCTTTTCGTCAATGACGCCGCCATCCGTCAGCGCGTCCTTCAGGTTGTCCAGGTTCTCGTTCGTCGCGAACAGTTGCGAGCCGTTCACTGCGTCCGTGCTCGTCGCCGACAGTTCGGCCGCCTTCACGTTCGTCAGCGTCGTGCCGCCGACACCGGCCAGCGTTGCCGACGTGTAGTTCGGCGTGCCGTCCTTGTTCTTGTCGTACGTCACCGCAGCAAGCGCCTTGCCGTCCTCGCCGATCAGGCCCGACGACTTCAGCTGCGACACGTTCACCGCGTCCTTGTCAGCCTTGCCGTCTGCCACGTTCGACAGCGTCGTGCCGCCAACACCGGCCAGCGTCGCCGACTTGAAGTTCGGCGTGCCGTCCTTGTTCTTGTCGTACGTCACCGCGGCAAGCGACTTGCCGTCGTCGCCGATCAGGCCCGACGACTTCAGCTGCGATACGTTCACCGCGTCCGCGTCGGCCGTACCGGCCTTCACGTTCGACAGCTTCGTGCCGCCTTCGCCCGCCAGCGTCGCCGACTTGAAGTTCGGCGTGCCGTCCGCGTTCTTGTCGTACGTCAGTGCGGCCAGCGCCTTGCCGTCGTCGCCGATCAGGCCCGACGATTTCAGCTGCAATACGTTCACCGCGTCCGCGTCGGCCGTACCCGCCTTCACGTTCGACAGCTTCGTGCCACCTTCGCCCGCCAGCGTCGCCGACTTGAAGTTCGGCGTGCCGTCGGCGTTCTTGTCGTACGTCACTGCGGCCAGCGCCTTGCCGTCACCATCGATCAGGCCCGACGACTTCAGCTGCGATACGTTCACCGCATCCTTGTCGGCCTTGCCGTCTGCCACGTTCGACAGCGTCGTGCCGCCAACACCCGCCAGCGTCGCCGACTTGAAGTTCGGCGTGCCGTCCGCGTTCTTGTCGTACGTCACCGCGGCCAATGCCTTGCCGTCCTCGCCGATCAGGCCCGACGACTTCAGCTGCGATACGTTCACCGCATCCTTGTCCGCCTTGCCATCTGCAACGTTCGACAGCTTCGTGCCACCTTCGCCCGCCAGCGTCGCCGACTTGAAGTTCGGCGTGCCGTCCGCGTTCTTGTCGTACGTCAGTGCGGCCAGCGCCTTACCGTCGTCGCCGATCAGGCCCGACGACTTCAGCTGCGATACGTTCACCGCATCCTTGTCGGCCTTGCCGTCTGCCACGTTCGACAGCGTCGTGCCGCCAACACCCGCCAGCGTCGCCGACTTGTAGTTCGGCGTGCCGTCCGCGTTCTTGTCGTACGTCACCGCGGCACGCGACTTACCGTCCTCGCCAACCAGGCCCGACGACTTCAGTTGCGACACGTTCACCGCATCCTTGTCCGCCTTGCCGTCTGCAACGTTCGACAGCGTCGTGCCGCCGACACCGGCCAGCGTCGCCGACTTGAAGTTCGGCGTGCCGTCCGCGTTCTTGTCGTACGTCACCGCAGCACGCGACTTGCCGTCCTCGCCAACCAGACCCGACGACTTCAGCTGCGATACGTTCACCGCGTCCGTGTCCTTCGTACCGGCCGCAACGTTCGACAACTTCGTGCCGCCCTCGCCGCCTGCGAGCGTTGCCGACTTGTAGTTCGGCGTGCCGTCCGCATTCTTGTCGTACGTCACCGCAGCAAGCGCCTTGCCGTCACCATCGATCAGGCCCGACGACTTCAGCTGCGACACGTTCACCGCATCCGTGTCCGCCTTGCCGGCCTTCACGTTCGACAGCGTCGTACCGCCGACGCCCTTCAGCGTCACCTTGTCGTGCGCCGTGCTGTCGTACGACACGGCCAGCGGGTTCATCCCGCCTTCCACGTCACGGATCGCATCCGTCAGTTGATCGACGTTCACCGCGTCCGTGCCGGCCTGCCCCTTGGCCACGTTCGACAGCGTCACCGGGCCGGCCGACTTGCCGCCGCCCAGCGTCACCGAGCTGTAGTTCGGCGTGCCGTCCTTGTTACGGTCGTACGTCACCGCGGCAATCGACTTGCCGTCCTCGCCAACCAGACCCGACGACTTCAGCTGCGATACGTTCACCGCGTCCAGGTCTGCCTTGCCGGCCGCCACGTTCGACAGCGTCGTGCCGCCGTCACCCGCCAGCGTCGCCGACTTGTAGTTCGGCGTGCCGTCCTTGTTCTTGTCGTACACGACCGCAGCACGCGTGTCGCCATCCGCATCCACCAGGCCCGTTTCCGTGAACTGGTTCTTGATGTTCGTGATGTCGCCCGTGTTGCCGGCCACTCGACCGTCAAGGTTCTCCAGCGCGTCGCCTACCGTGTGGTAATCGACCTTCTTCGTATCGTCCGCCGGATCGGCCAGCGTGTACGTCGGCGCCTTCAGCTTGCCGTTCTCGTCCACCGTCGTGCCGCCGCCCAGCGCGTCCGCCACGCTCTGCGCCGTGCCGTGCAATTGCGAGCCGTTGACCGCGTCCGTGCTGTCCGCGCTCACCTTGCCCGCCGCCACGTTCGTCAGCGTCGTGCCCTTCTCGCCCTTCAGCGTCACCTTGTCCTTCGACGCGCTGTCGTATGCAACCGCGTTCGGATCGGACCCGCCGTTCTTCGCCATCGCGTCCAGCGCGTCGCCGACGTTGTCGTACGTCGTGTCGCCGACCTTGTACGTCGGCGCCTTGACGGTGCCATCGGTGTCGATACCCGCACCGCCGCCGAGCGCATTCGTCACGCCCGTCAGCTGGCTCACGTTCACCGCGTCCGTGTTCGCCTTGCCGGCCGCCACGTTCGACAGCGTCGTGCCACCAACACCGGCCAGCGTTACCGACTTGTAGTTCGGCGTGCCGTCCGTGTTCTTGTCGTACGTCACCGCAGCACGCGACTTGCCATCCTCACCAACCAGACCCGACGACTTCAGCTGCGATACGTTCACCGCATCCAGGTCCGCCTTGCCGGCCGCCACGTTCGACAGCGTCGTGCCGCCGTCACCCGCCAGCGTCGCCGACTTGTAGTTCGGCGTGCCGTCCTTGTTCTTGTCGTACACGACCGCAGCACGCGTGTCGCCATCCGCATCCACCAGGCCCGTTTCCGTGAACTGGTTCTTGATGTTCGTGATGTCACCCGTGTTGCCGGCCACTCGACCGTCAAGGTTCTCCAGCGCGTCGCCTACCGTGTGGTAATCGACCTTCTTCGTATCGTCCGCCGGATCGGCCAGCGTGTACGTCGGCGCCTTCAGCTTGCCGTTCTCGTCCACCGTCGTGCCGCCGCCCAGCGCGTCCGCCACGCTCTGCGCCGTGCCGTGCAGTTGCGAGCCGTTGACCGCGTCCGTGCTGTCCGCGCTCACCTTGCCCGCCGCCACGTTCGTCAGCGTCGTGCCCTTCTCGCCCTTCAGCGTCACCTTGTCCTTCGCCACGCTGTCGTACGACACCGCCAGCGGGTTCATCCCGCCTTCCACGTCGCTGATCGCTTTCGTGAGTTGCTCGACGTTCACCGCGTCCGTGTTGGCCTTACCCTGTGCCACGTTCGACAGCGTCACCGGGCCCGTCGACTTCCCGCCGCCCAGCGTCACCGAGTTGTAGTTCGGCGTGCCGTCCGTGTTACGGTCGTACGTCACCGCGGCAATCGACTTGCCGTCACCATCGATCAGGCCCGACGACTTCAACTGCGACACGTTCACCGCGTCCAGGTCGGCCGTACCCGCCTTCACGTTCGACAGCGTCGTACCCGTCTTGCCCGCCAACGTCACCTTGTCCTTCGACGTGCTGTCGTACACCACCGCCAGCGATTCACCCGTCTTTTCGTCGATGACACCGCCGTCCGTCAGCGCGTCCTTCAGGTTGCCCAGGTTCTCGTTCGTCGCGAACAGTTGCGAACCGTTCACCGCGTCCGTGCTCGTCGCCGACAGTTCGGCCGCCTTCACGTTCGTCAGCTTCGTGCCCGTCTTGCCTGCCAGCGTCACCGACTCGTGGTTCGCCGTGCCGTCCGTGTTCTTGTCGTACGTCACCGCAGCAAGCGACTTGCCGTCCTCGCCAACCAGACCCGACGACTTCAGCTGCGATACGTTCACCGCATCCAGGTCCGCCTTGCCCGCCGCCACGTTCGACAGCGTCGTGCCGCCGTCACCCGCCAGCGTCGCCGACTTGTAGTTCGGCGTGCCGTCCTTGTTCTTGTCGTACACGACCGCAGCACGCGTGTCGCCATCCGCATCCACCAGGCCCGTTTCCGTGAACTGGTTCTTGATGTTCGTGATGTCACCCGTGTTGCCGGCCACTCGACCGTCAAGGTTCTCCAGCGCGTCGCCTACCGTGTGGTAATCGACCTTCTTCGTATCGTCCGCCGGATCGGCCAGCGTGTACGTCGGCGCCTTCAGCTTGCCGTTCTCGTCCACCGTCGTGCCGCCGCCCAGCGCGTCTGCCACGCTCTGCGCCGTGCCGTGCAGTTGCGAGCCGTTGACCGCGTCCGTGCTGTCCGCGCTCACCTTGCCCGCCGCCACGTTCGTCAGCGTCGTGCCCTTCTCGCCCTTCAGCGTCACCTTGTCCTTCGCCACGCTGTCGTATGACACCGCCAGCGGGTTCATCCCGCCTTCCACGTCGCTGATCGCTTTCGTGAGTTGCTCGACGTTCACCGCGTCCGTGTTCGCCTTACCCTGTGCCACGTTCGACAGCGTCACCGGGCCGGTCGATTTCCCGCCGCCCAGCGTCACCGAGTTGTAGTTCGGCGTGCCGTCCGCCTTCTTGTCGTACGTCACCGCGGCAATCGACTTGCCGTCACCATCGATCAGGCCCGACGACTTCAGCTGCGACACGTTCACCGCGTCCAGGTCGGCCGTACCCGCCTTCACGTTCGACAGCGTCGTACCCGTCTTGCCCGCCAGCGTCACCTTGTCCTTCGACGTGCTGTCGTACACCACCGCCAGCGATTCACCCGTCGTCTTGTCGATGACGCCGCCATCCGTCAGCGCGTCCTTCAGGTCGCCCAGGTTCTCGTTCGTCGCGAACAGTTGCGAACCGTTCACCGCGTCCGTGCTCGTCGCCGATAGTTCGGCCGCCTTCACGTTCGTCAGCTTCGTACCCGTCTTGCCCGCCAGCGTCACCGACTCGTGGTTCGCCGTGCCGTCCGTATTTTTGTCATACGTCACCGCGGCGATCGACTTGCCGTCTTCGCCGATCAGGCCCGACGACTTCAGTTGCGACACGTTCACCGCGTCCAGGTCAGCCGTACCGGCCTTCACGTTCGTCAGCGTCGTGCCCGTCTTGCCGCCGGCCAGCGTCACCTTGTCCTTCGACGTGCTGTCGTACACCACCGCCAGCGATTCACCCGTCGTCTTGTCGATGACGCCGCCATCCGTCAGCGCGTCCTTCAGGTTGCCCAGGTTTTCGTTCGTCGCGAACAGTTGCGAGCCGTTCACCGCGTCCGTGCTCGTCGCCGACAGTGCACCATCCTTCACGTTCGTCAGCGTCGTGCCCGTCTTACCGGCCAGCGTCACCTTGTCCTTCGTCTCGCTGTCGTACGCGACCGCGTTCGGATCGGAGCCACCGTTCTTCGCCATCGCGTCCAGCGCGTCGCCGACGTTGTTGTACGTCGTGTCGCCGACCGTGTACGTCGGTGCCTTGACGGTGCCATCCGTGTCGACGCCCGCACCGCCGCCGAGCGCATCCGTCACGCCCTTCAACTGGCTCACGTTCACCGCGTCGGTGTTCTGCGTGCCCTTTGCGACATTGACGATCTGGCGCTGGAACGAAGTCGACCCGATGGAGAGCGCATTGCCACGCTCCGCGACCGAATTGGCGCCCAGTGCGATACCGCCGTTATTGCCCGACTTCACGTTCGCGTTGGCACCCAGGGCCATCGCATCCGTGACGTTTTGCGCGACGTTCGCCGACTTGCCCAGCGCAACGCTGTTCACGGTACCCGCCGCCGTCATCGCCTTGTCGCCGATCGCGATCGAGCTCTTGCCCACGGCTGCTACGCCGTTGTTGCCGACCGCCACCGCGTTTTCGGCGTTGGCCTTCGCACGAGAACCGATTGCCAGCGCGCCCGCGCCGTTCGTCGTGACCATGCTGCCAATCGCGACCGAATACGGTTGCTCAACCCCCGTCTGGGCAATACTGCCGATCGCCACCGACTGGTCGGAACTCGCGACCGCCTGCAAACCGACTGCGACCGCGTTGAGCCCGCCGGCGCCACTCGAGACGCCAATAGCGGCAGCCGTGCCCAACTTCGGATCACGGCCGTTCATCGATGCAATGTTCGGCAAGCTGCCGTCCGCACCCAACCCTTCGATCGCGACGAAGCCGCCCGGCTCCGAGTGGGTGTCACGCGTCATCCGCGTCATCTTCTTGTCGAACTGCGTATTGGCAGTGGTCATCGCGTCGGTCAACTGCTTCATGGTGACGGCATCGGTTTCGTCAACACCATCGCTGACGTTGACGATCCGGCGCGTCGCACCCACGTCACCGATCGACACGGTATTGGCACCCTCGGCAACCGAGTTGACGCCGATCGCGATCGAGTTGATGCCCGATGCCCGGGAGCCCGAACCGATCGCCAGCGTATCGGTACCCGTCGCATTCGCCTGCGAACCGATCGCCACGCTGTTCTTGCCCAACGCATTGGCCTGCATGCCTGTGGCGTTGACCTTGATGTACTTCATGTCGAGCGTGCCGTCGCCGAGATCCTTCTTGATCTCGTCCTTGACGTCGCTCAAGCCGCCCTGGAGCTGGGCCACGTTGACGGCATCGGTGTCGGCCGTGCCCGTCGCGACGTTCTTCAGCGCGACCGGCTTCGTCGCAGTCGTGCCGCCCAGCGTCACGCTCGACTTGCCCGCACCGTCATAATGCACGGCGTTCGCATCCTCGCCGCCTGCGCCGCCCGCGGAGGCAGCAGCCTGCAGCGCGTCGCCGACGTTGTTGTAGGTCTTGTCGCCGACCTTGTAGGTCGGCTTCGAAAGAGTGCCGTCCGTATTGACGGTGGTTTCGCCGCCGAGTGCGGATGCGACGCTCGACGATACGTCGTACAACTGACCGCCGTTCACGGCGTCCTTGCTGGTCGACGTGACCTTGCCGGCCTTCACGTTCGTGACGACGGTACCGCCCGTGCCGCCCAGCGCAACGGTGCTCTTCGTCGCATCCTTGTAGACGACCGCGAGCGACTCGCCGGTCGACGGATCGATCAGGCCACTATCGGTCAGCGATTGCTCGACGTTGGTCACGCGATTGTTGGTCGCGAACAGTTGCGCGCCGTTGACGGCGTCCGTGCTGTTCGCCGACAGCGTGGCCGCACGCACGTTGGTGAGCTTGACCGCGGCCGAGCCGGTGCCGCCGAGGGTCACCGAATTCTTCGCGGTGGAGTCGTACTCGACCGCGTTTTCCGCCCCGCCGCCCGACTCAGATGCCGCCAGCAGCGCATCGCCGACGTTGTCGTAGGTCTTGCCGGCGATCGTGTAGCCCGGCTTCTTGATGTTGCCGTCCGCGCCGACGGCAGCATTGCCGCCCAGCGCGTCGGTCACGCCCTTGAGCTGTGCAACGTTGACGGCGTCGGTCGCCTGCGTGCCGCGCCCGACGTTGACGATCTGACGCTCGAAACCAGCCATACCGACCGATACCGTCTGGTCCCGGTCAGCCTCCGAATACGAACCCAGTGCCAGCGAGTCGGCGCCGCGCGCCGCCGCGTTCTGACCGATGGCGATCGCATTTTCCGCGGCAGCAGCAGCCGCGTTGCCGATCGCCGTCGTGCCTACCCGCGTCGCCTGCGCCGAATCGCCAATCGCCAGCGCGGAATCCGCCGCCGCGTTCGCCTTCCGGCCCAGCGCATAGGCACCCCAACCACTCGCCTGTGCGTCGTTGCCCAGCGCGATCGACGCCTTGCCGGACGCATTGGCTCCGCCCCCCAGCGCAATCGCCCCTTGATCGCCGAGTGCCGACGCCTTGGCGCCGAGCGCGACGTTGTTGCCGGCCGCCGACGCCGAGTTGCCGATCGCCACCGCACCGCCGCCCAAAGTAGTCGGAAGCGTGCTCGCGCCGGTGCCGATCGCGACCGAATTCTCGCCCTTCGCCGCGGCCTTGCTGCCGATCGCCAGCGCGTTCAAGCCCGACGCCGACGCGTTATCCGTGCCGTCGCCACTCGCATTGATCTTCACGTAGGCGCTGTTGTCGGTCACGACTGCCCGGGTATTGGGACCACTTCGCTTGAGCGCTTGCGGATCATCCTGCTTGGCGTCGGTCAGATGGATCGGATCGTCGAGCGCCGGGTCTGCCGCGTCGACTTCGTCCGCATAGGCGGATCCCATGGAGGCCACGACAAGCGCGGTGGCCGCCGCAATTTTCGATTTCGCGGAGCGCGACGATTTCGAGCGCCCCCGTGCAATTTCCGATGCCGCGCACCAAGTGCTGGTCGAGGCGTTCCACACGACACGATACGACTTGTTCATACGAACCTTTTCCTTTGGTAAACCTCTCCACGACGCGCATCGGCTTTGCATAGCCCTATCGATGCGACGACTCGGCGAGAGCGGTGACAAGTAGCTCAACGCTTACGGCTTTCCGGAAAGAAATGCGAAACGTGCATTCTGAGAATTCGCATGAACACGAGTGAAAAATCATGCCGACAGCGCTGCGAAATCGCACGTTTCAACCGGATACTGAAAGCTGGTTGAAACTCTATTGGCATGCCCACATCTCAAAAACAGGACGCGAACTAAATCAAATAAAATTCGATTGGAACTTGTACGAATTAGTTTTAATTTTGAATAAACGTTACAGGATTTGAAGGATTTAGCCCGTCGCACCCTTCATCAAACAATTCGATATTTTCTGTATTAAAAAATCACGGCGACAACGCGTTTCGTTGAACAATGGCGCCAGACGGCATGCGTCGGCTCCGGCTCGAACGCGGTCGCCCGGACCGCTCGCTCACCTGGAAAATCCGCTATACTTTGCCCACTGCTGCCCCCTCGGGCGGCAGGTCGGAAGCGCGCCGATTTGCTGACTCGATTGCGGGCGCGCGAACCGACCGGGGCTTTGATGCATGTCGATGCGTCGTGTGTCCCGGCGGTTCACTACAAATGCGGCTAAAGAGGTCGTCAGCCGCGCATCTCCGACTCCGCGCCTCGCCGACACCATTTAGCTGCCCAGTCATAAGGCGGAACGAATGGAATCGATCGGCATCGTCGCTCCACAGACCATGCACTTCGCCGAACCGCTGCGCTTGCAAAGCGGCAGCGTGATCGGCAACTATCAGCTCGTCGTCGAGACGTACGGCGAACTCAACGCCGCGCGCTCGAACGCGGTGCTCGTCTGCCATGCGCTCAACGCGTCGCACCACGTCGCCGGCGTCTATGCGGACGATCCGCGCAGCACCGGCTGGTGGGACAACATGGTCGGCCCGGGCAAGCCGCTCGACACCAACCGCTTCTTCGTGATCGGCGTGAACAACTTCGGCTCGTGCTTCGGCTCGACCGGCCCGATGAGCATCGACCCGTCGACCGGCAAGCCGTACGGTGCGCGCTTTCCGGTCGTCACCGTCGAGGACTGGGTGCACGCGCAGGCGCGCGTCGCCGACGCATTCGGCATCGAGCGCTTCGCCGCGGTGATGGGCGGCAGCCTCGGCGGGATGCAGGCGCTCGCATGGAGCCTGATGTATCCGGAGCGCGTCGCGCACTGCATCGACATCGCGTCGACGCCGAAGCTGTCCGCGCAGAACATCGCGTTCAACGAGGTCGCGCGCTCGGCGATCCTGTCCGATCCCGATTTCCACGGCGGCGACTACTACGCGCACGGCGTGAAGCCGAAGCGGGGCCTGCGCGTCGCGCGGATGATCGGCCACATCACGTACCTGTCCGACGACGACATGGCCGAGAAATTCGGCCGTGCGCTGCGCCGCGCCGACGGCGCGCTCGACGCGTACAACTTCAGCTTCGACGTCGAATTCGAGGTCGAGTCGTACCTGCGCTACCAGGGCGACAAGTTCGCCGACTACTTCGACGCGAACACCTACCTGCTGATCACGCGCGCGCTCGACTACTTCGACCCGGCCAAGGCGTTCGACGGCAACCTGACGGCCGCGCTCGCTCAAACGCAGGCGAAATACCTGATCGCGAGCTTCTCGACCGACTGGCGTTTCGCGCCGGCCCGCTCGCGCGAGATCGTGAAGGCGCTGCTCGACAACAAGCGCACGGTCAGCTACGCGGAAATCGATGCGCCGCACGGTCACGACGCGTTCCTGCTCGACGACGCGCGCTATCACAACCTGATCCGCGCGTATTACGAACGAATCGCCAACGAGGTGAGCGCATGAACCAGCAAGCGCTGAATTCCCTGTCCGCGCGCGCGGACTTCCGCACGATCGCGCGCTGGGTCGAACCGCGCTCGACGGTGCTCGACCTCGGTTGCGGCGACGGCTCGCTGCTGTCGCTGTTGATGGAAGAACTGGACGTCACCGGCTACGGGATCGAACTGAACGACGCCGGCGTGCTCGCCAGCACGAAGAACGGCATCAACGTGATCCAGCAGAACCTCGAAGACGGCCTGCGCCTGTTCGAGGATCACAGCTTCGACATCGCGATCCTGTCGCAGACTTTGCAGACGATTCACCAGACGGCCGCGATCCTGCGCGAAACCGCGCGGGTCGGGCGCGAATGCATCGTGTCGTTCCCGAACTTCGGCTACTGGCCGCACCGGCTGTCGGTGCTGAACGGCAGGATGCCGGTGTCGAAGTCGCTGCCTTACCAGTGGCACAACACGCCGAACGTCCGGGTGCTGACGATCGAGGATTTCGAGGCGCTCGCGCCCGAAGTCGGCGTGACGATCCTCGACCGCGTGGTGCTGCACGAAGGCCAACCGATTCGATGGGGAGCGAACTGGCGTGGTAGTCTTGCTGTCTATCGCGTCAAGCGCAGCTGAGCCGGGGGGCCGTTGACGAACGCAGACGGCCTGCACGCACGTGCGGCCGTGCCCCTGCGCGACCCGCGCCGCCGCCTGCGCTGCCGCCGCCATCAGTCAACGCTACCCAGTTTCTGTCCATGTCGAAAACGCCACACGAGGCGCCCGCACTCACCGCTCACGAGGATCACCCCGGCTGGCGAGCCTATCTGAACACGCACATGCTGATCTGCGTGTTCCTCGGCTTCACGTCCGGTCTGCCCCTCTTCACGCTCGTCTACCTCGTGCAGGCATGGCTGCGCTCCGAGGGCGTGAACCTGAAGGAAATCGGCCTGTTCGCGCTGATCCAGTTCCCGTACACGTGGAAGTTCCTGTGGGCGCCGCTGATGGACCGCTACGTCCCGCGCCTGCCTGGCTGGCGGCCGGGCCGCCGGCGCGGCTGGCTGCTGCTCACCCAGTTGCTGGTCGCAGGCGCGATCGCCGCACTCGGCTTCGTGTCGCCGCGCGACTCGATCTGGACGGTGGCCGCGCTCACCACGCTCGTCGCGTTCTTCGGCGCAAGCGCCGACATCGTGATCGACGCCTATCGCCGCGAGTTGCTGCGCGATACCGAGCAGGGCCTCGGCAACGCGATACACGTGAACGCGTACAAGCTCGCCGCGCTGATCCCCGGCTCGCTGGCGCTGATCCTGTCCGACCACATGCCGTGGGACGCCGTGTTCGCGCTCACCGGCGCATTCATGCTGCCGGGCATCCTGATGACGCTGTTCGTACGCGAGCCCGAAGTGGTCGGCGCGCCACCGCGCAACCTGCGCGACGCGATCGTGCTGCCGTTCCGCGAATTCATCCAGCGCGACGGCTGGGCCGGCGCACTGCTCGTCATCGCATTCATCTTCCTGTTCAAGATCGGCGACACGATGGCCACCACGCTGTCGACGTCGTTCTTCCTCGACATCGGCTTCTCGCGCACCGAGATCGGCATCGTCGCGAAAACCACCGCGCTCGTCGCGAGCGTCGCCGGCGGCATCATCGGCGGCGTCTGGCTCGTGAAGATCGGCATCGGCCGCGGGCTGTGGATCTTCGGCGCGCTGCAGATGGTGTCGACGCTCGGCTTCGCGTGGCTCGCGCAGCTCGGCCCCGGTTCGCCCGTGCTCGCCGTGCTCTACGATTTCACCGTGTCGACGAGCCATGCCATCGCGTCGGTGCTGTCGGTGTTCGGCATCGCCGTCACGCCGCAGTTCAGCCCGATGACGGTCGCGCTCGCGCTCGTCTACGGCGTCGAAACGTTCACCACCGGCCTGACGATGGCCGCGTTCGTCGCGTACATCGCGAGCACGACCGACCCGCGCTATACGGCCACGCAGTTCGCGCTGTTCACGAGCCTCGCGTCGGTGCCGCGCACGCTCGCATCGGCCGCGAGCGGCTTCATCGTCGCGAAGATCGGCTGGTTCGACTACTTCATCGTATGCACCGCGCTCGCGATTCCCGGCATGCTGCTGCTGTTCAAGATCGCGCCGTGGAACGGTGCCGCTCGCAACGGCGAGGCCAGCCGTGCGCAGTAACGGCCTGCACCGCCTCGCGCGCGTTGCGGCTTCGTTGAGCGTCGGTGCCGCGGCGCTCGCCGCGGGGTTCGCCCATGCGGCCGACGCCGGTGCGCCCGCCGCCACCGCCGCGCCAGCCACTGCGCCGGCTTCACCGCCGGCAACTTCGCCTTCCGCCGCCCCCGCCCAGCCGGCCGCCGCCGAACCCGCGCAGCCGACCGGCGCGGCGGCGTCGGCGAAGGCTTATGCGCAGACGCAGCAGCAGGTCCGCTACGGCAACGCCATTGCCTTCCGCACGCTGATCCCGTCGCCGCTGCTCGAGCAGCTCACCGCGAACGAATACGCGCAGATCGTGCAGGCGGCCGCCGACAGCAATCGCCTGCTGCCCGCGAACCAGCCGCGCGTGAAGCGCTTGCGCGCGATCGTCGCGAAGCTCGCGCCGTATTCGGTGAAGTGGAACGACCGCGTGAAAAACTGGGCATGGGACGTCAACGCGATCCGCTCGCGCGACATCCGGCTGACCTGCCTGCCGGGCGGCAAGGTGCTCGTCTACGGCGGCATGCTCGACCGCGTCCGCCTGAACGACGACGAGCTCGGCGTGCTGCTCGCGCACGGCATCGCGCACGCGCTGCGCGAACACGCGCGCAGCAACTTCAGCGAGACCTCGCAGACGTCGCTGCGCGCGGCCGCGCTGCCGCCGCTGTTCGGCGTCGGCGATCCGCTGCCGCAGGCACTGAATATCGGCGAACGCCTGCAGACGCTCCACTACAACGCGACCGACGAGACCGAAGCCGACGTGATCGGCGGCGATATCGCCGCACGCGCGGGCTTCGATCCGCGCGCGGCGATCACGCTGTGGGACAAGCTCGCGGTCGCGACCCGCGGGAACAAGGCGACGGGCTTCATCTACACGCATCCGTACAGCACCGCCCGCCGCCAGGATCTGCTGAACCGCCTGCCGGATCTCATGCCGCTGTACGCGAAGGCGGTGGGCAAGCGCGTCGACACGCTGCCCGACTACGCGGGCATCAGCGCGCAGCGCCGCAAGGTCGTGCGGCGCTGAGCGCCACGCACGGCCGATCGCTACGCCGCCCTACGCATCCACGTCCGCCGCGACCGGCCGGGCGCCGCTTTCGCGCATCCAGCGCACCTCGTCACCCGGGCTGCGGCCGAACAGCCGCTTGAACTCGCGACTGAACTGCGACGCGCTCGCATAGCCGACGCGCGCGGCCGCCGCGCCGGCGCCGACCCCGTCCTGCACCATCATCAGCCGCGCCTGGTGCAGCCGCGCGGCCTTCACGTACTGCATCGGCGACGTCGCCGTCACGTGCTTGAACTGCGCATGGAACACCGCGAGGCTCATCCCGGCCTCGCGCGCGAGCGTCTCGACGTCGAGGTCGGCCTTCAAGTCCGCATGGATGCGCCGCAGCGCCTTCGCGATACGGCCGAAGTGATGCTGCTGGACGAGCGCCGCGCGGATCGCGTCGCCCTGCGCGCCGGTCAGCACGCGGTACGCGATCTCGCGCATGATCGCGGGGCCCAGCACGCGCGTGTCGTGCGGCGACGCGAGCGTTTCGAGCAGCCGCAGCACGGCGTCGGCCAGCGGCGCATCGAGCGGCGTCGAATCGACGCCGAGCGGCTCGCTGACGGATGCGCCGAGCGTCTCGTCGAGCAGGATCGCGAGCTCGGCGATCACCGCGAGGTCGATGCGGATCGAGATCGCGAGAAACGGCGCGTCCATGCTCGCGAACGTCTCGCATTCGAACGGCAGCGGCACCGACAGCACCAGATACTGCTGCGCGTCGTAGACGAACGAGCGATCGCCGAGATAGCCGAGCTTGCGCCCCTGGCACACGACGACGATGCTCGGCTCGTACAGCACCGGCATGCGCGGTGCAGGACGGCTCACGCGAATGAAGCGCACGCCGTCGAGCGCCGCCGGCGTGTCGCCGTCGTTCGGCGCGAGACGCGTGTGCAGCTCGATCATGCGGCGCCGCACCCGGTCGTCCGAGTCGGCGAAAAGGGGCTGGAAGCTCATCGGCGCGGTCCTGTCCGGCAAGAGAATCTGGCTCGAAATGTAGCACCTTGAAAGCATTTTGACGGCCGTTGACGTGCAATTCGAGAGGAATAGGCAAATCTTCCAGACCTTCGTGTATTTCGCCGCGGCGCCGCGCTCCTTACGATGACGTCCTGCCTCGCCGCATCGCCACATGGTGCGACGGCAGTCTGTTTTGCCGGTTATCCATCCCGGACAAGGAGCCCCCTGCATGAGCACTACCTATGCCTACGCAGCGACCGATTCGCAGTCGCCGCTCGCCCCGTTCGAATTCCAGCGTCGCGCACTGCGCGACCTCGACGTCCAGATCGACGTCCTCTACTGCGGCGTCTGCCACTCGGACCTGCACCAGGCCCGCAACGAATGGCGCAACACGATTTACCCGGTCGTGCCGGGCCATGAAATCGTCGGCCGCGTGACCGCGACCGGCCCGCAGGTGTCACGTTTCAAGGTCGGCCAGCTGGTCGGCGTCGGCTGCCTCGTCGATTCGTGCCGCACCTGCCCGAGCTGCGCCGAAGGTCTCGAGCAGTATTGCGAGACCGGCTTCGTCGGCACCTACAACGGCCAGGATCGCGTGACGGGCGACATCACGTTCGGCGGCTATTCGACGCAACTCGTCGTCGACGAGGCGTTCGTGCTGCGCGTGCCCGAGACGCTCGACCCGGCCGGCGCCGCGCCGCTGCTGTGCGCGGGGATCACGACCTACTCGCCGCTGCGCCAGTGGAACGTCGGCCCCGGCAAGAAGGTCGGGATCGTCGGCCTCGGCGGCCTCGGTCACATGGGCGTGAAGCTGGCGCGCGCGATGGGTGCGCACGTCGTGCTGTTCACCACGTCGCCGTCGAAGATCGAGGACGGCAAGCGGCTTGGCGCGCACGAAGTCGTGATCTCGAAGGACGAAGCGCAGATGAACGCGCACCTGAACAGCTTCGACTTCATCCTGAACACGGTCGCCGCGCAACACGACCTGAACCCGTTCCTGCACCTGCTCAAGCGCGACGGCACGATGACGCTGGTCGGCGCGCCGGAGCACGACCATCCGTCGCCGCAGGTGTTCAACCTGATCTTCAAGCGCCGTCGCCTCGCGGGCTCGCTGATCGGCGGGATCGCGGAAACGCAGGAGATGCTCGACTTCTGCGCGGAGCACGGAATCACGTCGGATATCGAAACGATTCCGATGCAGCAGATCAACGCGGCCTACGAGCGGATGCTGAAGAGCGACGTGAAGTACCGCTTCGTGATCGACATGGCGTCGATCAAGCAGTAAGCGCCGCCGGGCAGCACGCACGATCGCCGCCCCAAACGAAACGGGCCGCATGTTCGACATGCGGCCCGTTTTTGCCTCCGGCGGCCGGATGATCCGGCTGCTACGCGCGCGGCGCAGCGCGGGAGGTCACTTCTTGTAGTCGTAGTCCACCGTCAGCGGCGCATGGTCGCTGAACTTGATGTCCTTGAAGATCGACGTGTTTTTCGCGGTGCCGGCCACGCCCGGCGTCGCGATCTGGTAATCGATCCGCCACCCGACGTTCTTCGCATACGCCTGGCCGCGGTTGCTCCACCACGTGTACTGCTCGGCGCGCGGGTCGAGCGTGCGGAACACGTCGACATAGCCGACATCGTCGAACAGCTTCGTGAGCCACTCGCGCTCTTCCGGCAGGCAGCCCGAGTTCTTCTGGTTGCTCTTCCAGTTCTTGATGTCGATTTCCTTGTGGACGATGTTCACGTCGCCGCACAGGATCACTTCGCGCTTCTTCTTCAGCTCGGCGAGGTGCGGCATGAACGCGTCCATGAAGCGGTACTTCGCCTGCTGGCGCTCTTCGCCGCTCGAGCCGGACGGCACGTACACCGACACGACCGACAGCTTGCCGTAGCGCGCCTCGACGTAGCGCCCTTCCGCATCGAATTCGCTGCTGCCGAAGCCGATGATCACGTCATCGGGCTCGCGGCGGCTGTACACGCCGGCACCGCTGTAGCCCTTCTTCTCGGCATGGTGGAAATAGCTCTTGAAGCCGTGCGGTTCGACGAATTCGGCCGGCAGGTCGTCGGCCGAGACCTTGATTTCCTGCACGCACACGCAATCGGCGTTCTGCTCGCCGAGCCACTCGAAGAAGCCCTTCTTCGCGGCGGAGCGGATGCCGTTCAGGTTGGCGGTAATCACTCGCATCATGTCGGATTCCGTTCAGTTCGATGTTTTACAGGGTGGCAGCTTAACGGATCTTCACGCCTTCGAGCTCGGGCTTCGGCGGCGGGAATTCCAGCTTCATGTCGGTCATCGTGCGCAGCAGCAGCTCGGCGATCATCACGTTGCGGTGCGTCTTCGAGTTCGCCGGGATCACGTACCACGGCGCATGCTCGGCGGACGTCGCCGCGAGCGCGTCGCGGTAGGCGGACTGGTATGCATCCCAGTGCTTGCGCGCGTCGAGATCGGAGATGTCGAACTTCCAGTGCTTGGTCGGATCGTCGATGCGCGCCTGCAGCCGCTCGCGCTGCTCGTCCTTCGAGATGTGCAGGAAGCACTTGATGATCGTCGTGCCGTTCTCGACCAGCATCGTCTCGAAATCGCGGATCTGCCGGTAGCGGCGCTCGCACTCCTTCGCGTCGATCAGGTCGAGCACGCGCGGCACGAGCACGTCTTCATAGTGGCTGCGGTTGAAGATCGCGAGCTCGCCCGCGGCCGGCACCTGTGCATGCACCCGCCACAGGAAGTCGTGCGCGGCCTCGATCGGCGTGGGCGCCTTGAACGGCACGACGCGCAGGCCGAGCGGATCGACCTCGCGGAACACCGCGCGCACGGTGCCGTCCTTGCCGCTGGTATCCATCCCCTGCAGCACGAGCAGCACGCGCTTCTTCTGCTGCGTGTGCAGGCGCTCCTGCTGCACGTCGAGTTCGGTCGACACGGTCGACAGCCGGGCGCGGTCGTCGTCCTTCGAACCGGACGAGAACGGCTTCGCGGCCGGGTCGAACGCGTCGAGCTTGAATGCTGCGGCTTCCTTCTCGTGCGTGCAGTACGGCACGCGGAAATCGTCGAGCGACGGTTGTTTCGCCATTCGTTCCTCCGTTGGACGCTGTGGTGCATACGATAACGCATCCACCAAACGCAACGGGCCGCCCCGAACTGGTTCGGAGCGGCCCGTCGTCAAGCGCGGTTCAGACGCGCGTGCATGCTCAGCCGAGCTTCTTCTTCAGCAGTTCGTTGACCTGCTGCGGATTGGCCTTGCCCTTCGTCGCCTTCATCGCCTGGCCGATCAGCGCGTTGAACGCCTTTTCCTTGCCTGCGCGGAATTCCTCGACCGACTTCGCGTTCGCCGCGAGCACCTCGTCGATGATCGCTTCCAGCGCGCCGGCGTCGGAGATCTGCTTCAGCCCCTTCGCGTCGATGATGCGGTCCGCCGCACCTTCGTCGTCGGCCTTCTCGTCCCAGATCGTCGCGAAGATTTCCTTCGCGATCTTGTTCGAGATCGTGCCGTCGGCGATGCGCTGCAGCACGAGCGCGAGCTGCGCGGCCGAGACCGGAATCGCGTCGATCTCGATGCCGTCGCGGTTCAGCTGCGACGATACGTCGCCCATCAGCCAGTTCGCGACGATCTTTGCGTTCGCGGTGCCGGCCTTCGCGACCACGGCCTCGAAGTACGCGGCCATCGCCTTGCTCGACGTCAGCACGCCCGCGTCGTACGCGGACACGCCGTATTCGTCGGCGAAGCGCTGCTGCATCGCGGCCGGCAGCTCGGGCATCCCGGACTGCACGCGCTCGATCCAGTCCTGGCCGATCACGAGCGGCATCAGGTCGGGGTCGGGGAAGTAGCGGTAGTCATGCGCGTCTTCCTTGCTGCGCATCGAACGCGTCTCGCGCTTGTCCGGATCGTAGAGGCGCGTTTCCTGCACGACTTCGCCGCCGTCCTCGATCAGCTCGATCTGGCGACGCACTTCGTAGTTGATCGCTTCTTCGAGGAACCGGAACGAGTTCAGGTTCTTGATTTCCGCGCGCGTGCCGAACTTCTCCTGGCCGACCGGGCGCACCGACACGTTCGCGTCGCAGCGGAACGAGCCTTCCTGCATGTTGCCGTCGCAGATGCCGAGCCACACGACGAGCCCGTGCAGCGCCTTCGCGTAGGCCACGGCCTCGGCCGCGCTGCGCATTTCCGGCTCGGTGACGATCTCGAGCAGCGGCGTGCCTGCGCGGTTCAGGTCGATCCCCGTCATCCCGGCGAAGTCTTCATGCAGCGACTTGCCCGCATCTTCCTCGAGGTGCGCGCGGGTCAGGTTGACGGTCTTCTCGTACGCTTCCTTGCCGGCCTTTTCGTTGGCGGGCACCTGGATCGTGATCTGGCCGCCCTGCACGACCGGAATCTCGTACTGGCTGATCTGATAGCCCTTCGGCAGATCGGGGTAGAAATAATTCTTGCGCGCGAAGATGCTGCGCGGCGCGATGGTCGAACCGATCGCGAGGCCGAAGCGGATCGCGCGTTCGACCGCGCCGCGGTTCAGCACCGGCAGCACGCCCGGCAGCGCCAGGTCGACCGGGCAGGCCTGCGTGTTCGGCTCGGCGCCGAACTGCGTCGACGCGCCGGAGAAAATCTTCGAGACGGTCGACAGTTGCGCGTGCGTCTCGAGACCGATGACGACTTCCCATTGAGTAGCCATATGCTTACACCCCTGCCGGAACTTGCTTGTGCCAGTCGGTCGCGCGCTGGAACGCGTCCGCGACCTGCAGCATCCGGGCTTCGTTGAAATAGTTGCCGATGATCTGCAGGCCGACCGGGCGCTTCGCGTTCGCACCCGCGCCGAAACCGCACGGCACGCTCATGCCGGGCAGGCCGGCGAGGCTCACCGACAGCGTGTAGATGTCGGCCAGATACATCTGGACCGGATCGTCGCCCTTCGCGCCGAGATCCCATGCGACCGTCGGCGAGGCCGGGCCCATGATCACGTCGCAGGACTTGAACGCTTCCTGGAAATCGTTCGCGATGATGCGGCGGATCTTTTGCGCCTGCAGGTAGTACGCGTCGTAGTAGCCGTGCGACAGCACGTAGGCGCCGACCAGAATCCGGCGCTTCACCTCGGGGCCGAAGCCTTCCGCGCGCGACTTTTTGTACATGTCGAGCAGGTCGCCGTACTGCGCGGCGCGGTGGCCGAAGCGCACGCCGTCGAAACGCGACAGGTTCGACGAGGCTTCCGCCGGCGCGATCACGTAATACACGGGGATCGACAGTTCCGTCTTCGGCAGCGACACCGGCACGAGCGTCGCGCCGAGCGCTTCATACTGCTTGAGGGCCGCGTCGATCGCCGCGCGCACGTCGTCGGCGAGGCCATCGCCGAAATATTCCTTCGGCAAGCCGATGCGCAGGCCCGCGAGCGGCTTGCCCGCGTCGTTGCCGGCCGCCCACGGCTGGCCGAGGTGGCGCGTGAAGTCTTCGTCGTCGTGCTCGAGGCTCGTCGAGTCGCGCTCGTCGAAACCGGCCATCCCGTTCAGCAGCAGCGCGCAGTCGGACGCGCTCTGCGCCATCGGGCCGCCCTGGTCGAGCGACGACGCGAACGCGATCATCCCGTAGCGCGACACGCGGCCGTAGGTCGGCTTGATGCCCGTCACGCCCGCGAACGACGCGGGCTGGCGGATCGAGCCGCCGGTGTCGGTGCCGGTCGCGGCCGGCGCGAGGCGCGCGGCGACGGCGGCCGAGCTGCCGCCCGAGCTGCCGCCCGGCACCGCGTTCGTGTCCCACGGGTTCTTCACCGCGCCGAACGCCGAATTCTCGTTCGACGAGCCCATCGCGAACTCGTCCATGTTGGTCTTGCCGAGCGTGACCATGCCGGCCGCCTGCAGGCGGGCAACGACGGTCGCGTCGAACGGGCTCTCGTAGTTCGCGAGCATCTTCGAGCCGGCGGTCGAGCGCCAGCCGCGCGTGACGAACACATCCTTGTGCGCGATCGGCAGGCCGGTGAGCGCGCCGCCCGCGCCGCGCGCGAGCTCCGCGTCGGCAGCTTTCGCCTGCGCGAGGGTCAGGTCGGCGTCGACGTGGACGAACGCGTTCAGGTCGCGCGCGGCGTCGATCCGTTTCAGGTAGAGCTGCGCGAGCTCGACGGCCGAGCATTCCTTGGCGGCGAGCGCGGCGCGCAGTTCGGTCAGGCTTTTTGCGTGCATTGAGTGGTTTTCCTGGGAATTCTGGGTGGCGCGCGGCGCGAAGACGGCGGCGCGCTTGTCATCGAATGCTTACTCGATCACCTTCGGCACAAGATAGAGGCCGTCCTGGACGGCCGGCGCCGGGCGCTGGTTGTCGTCGCGATTGACGACTTCCGTCACGGCGTCGTCGCGCAGGCGCTGCGCGACGGCCTGGATCTGCTCGATCGGGTGGGCGAGCGGCGCGATGCCGGCGGTGTCGACCGCCTGCATCTGTTCGACGAGGCCGAAGAATTCATTGAGCTGGCCGAGCATGTGCTCGGCGTCGGCGTCGGCCATTTCGAGTCGCGCCAGGTGCGCGATGCGTTTCACATCGGTCAGGGTCAGGGCCATGCGATCACCGGAAAAACAAGGCTGCGCAGCGCATCAAAAGCAGCACTGCGGCGGGGGGTTGGAGGGTGCGATCCCACCCTCAAAAATCGGGGCCGAAGCGGCAAAAATACCGCCCGTTTCGATTCAAATACCGTGAAATTATAAGGTATCATTACGCGTTCGACCCAAACCCGGCAGCCTTTTCCCGCACCGTTTCGCCCCGCTTCGGCAAGCCGTGCGTGCTTCGTGCGATCCCCGGTAGACATCACTCGCAGCTTCGTGCGCCGCGGCGGCCGCTTCCGCCACGCTTCCCGAGGCTGTTATTTTTTCCGCTGCCGCCCTCAGCGCTCGCTATGCAGGGCCGGCCCAGAGCGAAACAGGATTCTGAATGTTCGGTTTTTTGCGCAGCTACTTCTCCAACGATCTGGCGATCGACCTCGGCACCGCAAACACCCTGATCTACATGCGCGGCAAGGGCATCGTGCTCGATGAGCCGTCCGTCGTGTCGATCCGCCAGGAAGGCGGCCCCAACGGCAAGAAGACGATCCAGGCAGTCGGCAAGGAAGCCAAACAGATGCTCGGCAAGGTGCCGGGCAACATCGAGGCGATCCGCCCGATGAAGGACGGCGTGATCGCCGACTTCACCGTCACCGAGCAGATGATCAAGCAGTTCATCAAGACGGCCCACGAGTCGCGCATGTTCTCGCCGTCGCCGCGCATCATCATCTGCGTGCCGTGCGGTTCGACCCAGGTCGAGCGCCGCGCGATCAAGGAAGCCGCGCACGGCGCCGGCGCATCGCAGGTCTACCTGATCGAAGAGCCGATGGCGGCCGCGATCGGCGCGGGCCTGCCGGTGTCGGAAGCGACCGGCTCGATGGTCGTCGACATCGGCGGCGGCACGACGGAAGTCGGCGTGATCTCGCTCGGCGGCATCGTGTACAAGGGTTCGGTCCGCGTCGGCGGCGACAAGTTCGACGAGGCGATCGTCAACTACATCCGCCGCAACTACGGGATGCTGATCGGCGAGCAGACCGCCGAGGCGATCAAGAAGGAAATCGGCTCCGCGTTCCCGGGCTCCGAAGTCAAGGAAATGGAAGTGAAGGGCCGCAACCTGTCGGAAGGCATTCCGCGCAGCTTCACGATCTCCAGCAACGAAATCCTCGAAGCGCTGACCGATCCGCTGAACCAGATCGTGTCGTCGGTGAAGATCGCGCTCGAACAGACCCCGCCGGAACTCGGTGCCGACATCGCCGAACGCGGGATGATGCTGACGGGCGGCGGCGCGCTGCTGCGCGACCTCGACCGCCTGCTCGCGGAAGAAACCGGCCTGCCGGTGCTCGTCGCGGAAGATCCGCTCACCTGCGTCGTACGCGGTTCGGGCATGGCGCTCGAACGCATGGACAAGCTGGGCAGCATCTTCTCGTACGAGTGATCGTCTAGGCAGTTCGTTGATATGACGCACCCGCGGCGCGGCCGGATCGATCGTTCAGAACGAACCGCCGCGCCGTTTGCGCGTCTGAGCATCATTTAACCGATCACACGCGCCCGGCGCCGACCATGGAATACAGTCCGCCGCCCCTCTTCAAGCAAGGTCCGCCCGCGCTCGCGCGGCTCATCTTCTTCGTTGCCCTCGCCATCGCGCTCCTCGTCTCGGACGCGCGCTTCAGCACGCTCGAAATCGTCCGCGGCGTGCTCGGCACCGTGCTCTATCCGCTGCAGCGCGCCGCGCTCGTGCCGCGCGACCTGTTCATGGGCGCGGCCGACATCGCCGTCACCGGCGCGTCGCTGCGCCACGAGAACGACGATCTCCGCAAACGCAACCTGCAGCTGTCCACGCAAGCCAACCAGGCCGCCGTGCTCACGCAGGAGAACGCGCACCTGCGCGCGGTGCTCGAGCTGCGCCAGCATATCGCGACGCAATCGACGCCGGCCGAGATCCAGTACGACACGAGCGATCCGTTCACACAGAAGATCGTGATCGGCCAGGGTTCGCAGCAGGGCATCCAGAACGGTGCGCCCGTCGTCAGCGAAAACGGCGTGGTCGGCCAGGTCACGCGCGTGTTCCCGCTGCAGTCCGAAGTCACGCTGGTCACCGACCGCGATCTCGCGATTCCCGTGCAGGTGCTGCGCACCGGCCTGCGCAGCGTGATCTACGGCACGCCGAAGGGCGATTCGCTCGACCTGCGCTTCGTGCCGACCAGCGCGGACCTCGTCGTCGGCGACGAGCTCGTCACGAGCGGCCTCGACGGCGTCTATCCGCCCGGCCTGCCGGTCGCGAAGGTCGCGCGCGTCGACAAGCTCGCCGATACGGCGTTCGCGCGCGTGACCTGCGCGCCGCTCGCCGCCGTGCGTGGCGCGCGCCAGATGCTCGTGCTGCATTACCAGAACGACATCCCGCCGCGCCCGGCCGAGCCCGATCCGGCCGCCGACAAGAACGCGAAGGGCAAGAAGGGCGCGAAAGCCGCTGCGAAGGGCGAGAAGGCCGACGCGAATGCGAAGCCGGCCGCCGCGGCCCAGCCCGGCGCGAAGCCTGCGGCACCGGCCGCGCCGGCCAAGCCCGCCGCCGCGCCCGCGAAGCCCGCAACCGGGCAATCAGGAGCCCAGCGATGAATCGCCCGCAATACATCCTGCAGCCGGTCAATCCGTACTTCATCGTCTTCAGCCTCGCCGCCGCGTTCCTGCTGAACCTGATGCCGTGGGGCCGACTGCCCGGCGTGCCCGACTTCGTCGCGCTCGTGCTGCTGTTCTGGAACATCCACCAGCCGCGCAAGGTCGGGATGGGCGTCGCGTTCGCGCTCGGCATCCTGATGGACGTGCATGACGCCGGGCTGCTCGGCGAGCATGCGCTTGCCTATACGCTGCTGTCGTACGGCGCGATCACGATCCACCGCCGCGTGCTGTGGATGCCGATCGGCGTGCAGGTGCTGTACGTCACGCCGCTGCTGGTCGTCGCGCAGCTCGTACCGTTCGTGATCCGCCTCGTGATGGGCGCCGCGTTCCCGGGCTGGCGCTATCTGGTCGACGGCTTCGTCGAAGCCGCGCTGTGGCCGATCGCGAGCCACCTGCTGCTGATGCCGCAACGCCGCCCGGTCGATCCGGACGATACGCGCCCCATCTGAGCCAGGGGCCTGCCTTGAATACCCGCCGCCCCCACGCCCGCCGCGCGCCGCGCTCCGGGGCGGCACCTCGCCCGCACCGGCACGCCGTGCGCGGGCCACGTCGCACCTAATCGCATGACCGAATTCAACGACACCCAACAGCAGCTCTCGAAGTTCCGCCTGCGCGTCGCGGCGGCGGGCGTGTTCGTGTTCGTCTGCTTCGGGCTGCTCGCGAGCCGCTTCTTCTACCTGCAGCTGATGCAGCACGGCAAATACGCGCTGCAGGCCGAGGAAAACCGCATCTCGGTCGCACCGATCGTGCCGAACCGCGGGATCATCACCGACCGTAACGGCGTGATCCTCGCGAAGAACTATTCGGCGTACACGCTCGAGATCACGCCGTCGAAGCTCGACGACACGCTCGACAACACGATCGACAAGCTGTCCGAGATCATCCCGATCGACGCGCGCGACCGCCGCCGCTTCAAGAAGCTGCAGGAAGACTCGAAGAACTTCGAGAGCCTGCCGATCCGCACCCGGCTCACCGACGCCGAAGTCGCGCGCTTCACCGCGCAGCGCTTCCGCTTCCCGGGCGTGGATGTGCGCGCGCGGCTGTTCCGCCAATATCCGCTCGGCACGACGGCCGCGCACGTGATCGGCTACATCGGCCGGATCTCGAAGCGCGACCAGGATCGCATCGACGCGATGAGCGACGACAACGACAGCGACCAGGAAAACTACGATCCGCGCCGCGACGCGAACAACTACAAGGGCACCGACTACATCGGCAAGATCGGCGTCGAGCAGAGCTACGAGACCGAGCTGCACGGGCTGACGGGCTTCGAGGAAGTCGAGGTGACGGCCGGCGGCCGGCCGGTGCGCACGCTGTCGCGCACGCAGGCGACGCCCGGCAACAACCTCGTGCTGTCGCTCGACATCGGGCTGCAGCAGGTCGCCGAGCAGGCGTTCGCCGGCAAGCGCGGCGCGCTGGTCGCGATCGAGCCGAAGACGGGTGACGTGCTCGCGTTCGTGTCGTCGCCGAGCTTCGACCCGAACTCGTTCGTCGACGGCATCGACCAGCAGACCTGGGACGAGCTGAACAACTCGACCGACAAGCCGCTCTTGAACCGCCCGCTGCACGGCACCTACCCGCCCGGCTCGACGTACAAGCCGTTCATGGCGCTCGCGGGCCTGACGCTCGGCAAACGCACGCCGGGCTGGGGCTTCCAGGATCCCGGCTACTTCACGTTCGGCGGCCACACGTTCCGCAACGACGTGCGCTCGGGCCAGGGCTGGGTCGACATGAACAAGGCGATCATGGTGTCGAACGACACCTACTTCTACATGCTCGCGCGCGACCTCGGCGTGAACTCGATCGCGAACTTCATGAAGCCGTTCGGCTTCGGCCAGATCACCGGGATCGACATCCAGGGCGAGGCGCGCGGGATCCTGCCGTCGACCGACTGGAAGAAAAAGGCGTTCAAGAAGGCCGCGCAGCAGAAGTGGTTCGACGGCGAGACGATCAGCCTCGGGATCGGCCAGGGCTACAACTCGTTCACGATCCTGCAGCTCGCACACGCGACCGCGACGCTCGCGAACAACGGCGTCGTGATGAAACCCCACCTCGTGAAGGAAGTCGAGGATCCGATCACGCGCGGGCGCCACCTGACCGTGCCGAAGGAAAGCGAAGTGATCCCGCTCAAGCAGGCCGACATCGACGTCGTGAAGCGCGGGATGGAGAACGTGATCGAGAACCCGTCCGGCACCGCGTACAAGGTATTCCGCGGCGCGCCGTACCTCGCCGCCGGCAAGACCGGTACCGCGCAGGTGTTCTCGCTGCAAGGCTCCAACTACAAGGGCCACCTGCTCGCCGAGCACCTGCGCGACCACGCGCTGTTCATCGCCTACGCGCCGGTCGACCATCCGCAGATCGCCGTCGCGCTGGTCGTCGAGAACGGCGGCTGGGGTGCGCAGGCCGCCGGCCCGATCGCACGCCGCGTGCTCGACTTCTACCTCATCGACCGCCAGAACCCGCAGAACGAGGCAGCGGCCGTGGCGGCCGCGGCGTCGGCGACCGAACCCGTCAACGCACCGGTGATCGGCGACGCGAACAAGCCTGCTGCCGTCGCGGCCGGCTTCACCGCGCTGCCGCAGCCGGTCGTGCCGAGCGCGGCCAGCGCGGCGGAAGCGGCATCGGCCGCGGCGGCCTCCGAAGCGTCGGCTGCCGCCGCCGCGAGCGCCGCCCTGCCCGCCAACGCCGCGGCGCCGAGGGCCGCGAGCCTGCCGCCGATCCGGCGCCCGCACCGGCCGCACCGGCCCGCCAGCGACGCGCAGCCGCTCGTCGCCACGCCGCGCGACGACAACCACCGTGCGACGGCCCCCGCGAAGGCGGCGGACGCCGGCACCGCTCATTAACGGAGAAAGGCATGCAATTCGACAAGCGCGCCTGGCTCGACAAGATCAAGCAGATGTTCGCGGGCTTCGACCGCCCGCTCGCCCTCATCGTGTTCCTGCTGCTGTGCGTCGGCATCGTCACGCTGTACAGCGCGGCGATCGACATGCCGGGCCGCGTCGAGGACCAGTTGCGCAACATCCTGCTGACGTTCGTGCTGATGTGGGTGATCGCCAACATCCCGCCCACCACGCTGATGCGCTTCGCGGTCCCGCTCTACACGTTCGGGGTCGCGCTGCTGGTCGCGGTCGCGCTGTTCGGGATGACCAAGAAAGGCGCAAAGCGCTGGCTGAACGTCGGCGTCGTGATCCAGCCGTCGGAAATCCTCAAGATCGCGACACCGCTGATGCTCGCGTGGTACTACCAGCGCCGCGAAGGCGGGGTGCGCTGGTACGACTTCGTCGCCGCGTTCGGGATCCTGCTGGTGCCGGTCGGGCTGATCGCGAAGCAGCCCGACCTCGGCACGGGCCTGCTCGTGTTCGCGGCCGGCTTCTTCGTGATCTACCTCGCCGGCCTGTCGTTCAAGCTGATCGTGCCAGTGCTCGTCGCGGGCGTGATCGCAGTCGGCTCGATCGCCGTGTTCGAAGAACGCATCTGCCAGCCCGAAGTGCAGTGGCCGCTGATGCACGACTACCAGAAGCACCGCGTGTGTACGCTGCTCGACCCGACCTCGGACCCGCTCGGCAAGGGCTTCCACACGATCCAGGCCGTGATCGCGATCGGCTCGGGCGGCGTGCTCGGCAAGGGCTACCTGAAAGGCACGCAGGCGCACCTCGAATTCATTCCGGAAAAGCACACCGACTTCATCTTCGCGGTGTTCTCCGAGGAATGGGGGCTCGTCGGCGGGCTCGTGCTGCTGACGCTGTACATGGCGCTGATCGCGCGCGGGCTCTATATCGCCGCGCAGGGCGCGACGCTGTTCGGCCGCCTGCTCGCGGGCTCGCTCACGCTCGCGTTCTTCGTCTACGCGTTCGTCAACATCGGGATGGTGAGCGGCGTGCTGCCGGTCGTCGGTGTGCCGCTGCCGTTCATGAGTTATGGCGGCACCGCGCTCACGACGCTCGGCATCGCGATCGGGATGATCATGAGCGTCGGGCGGCAGCGGCGACTGATGAAGAGCTGACCGCGCGGCACCCATCGCAGAACAAAAAACGGCGCCTCGGCGCCGTTTTTTTTCGTCCAGGCATGTCGAACGCAGCTGCGGCGCGACGCGCGTCCCCGCTCACGGCGGCGGCGCATGCGCGCCGCCCGGCTCCGCGCCGGCACCCGATGCCGGCCCCTGCGCCTTCAGCCGCGCGCTCAGCTCCTTGAATTTCAGCCCGGCCGTCTCGTCGCCCTGCGCGGCCGCCGCCGCGTAATACGCGCGCGCGATGTTCAGGTTCTGCGCGACGCCGTCGCCGCCGCGCTCGTAGAACGACGCGGTCACGTACTGCGCGGTCGGTTCGCCCGCGTCGGCGGCCTGCTTGTACCACGCGAACGCCTGCCGGTTGTCGCGCGGCGTGCCGCGCCCGTCGAGGAACTGGTTCGCGAGCGACAGCTCGGCCTGCACATGCCCCTGCTTCGCCGCCCGCAGGAACCAGCGATGCGCTTCGGCCGGATTGCGCGCGACGAACTCGCCGTCGTCGAGCATCCGGCCATACACGTACTGCGCATGCGACATGTTCGCGTCGGCTGCGCGCTTCAGCCAGCGCAGCCCTTCGTCGACGTTCGCCGTCACGCCTTCGCCCGTCAGCAGCATCATCGCGTAGTTGAATTGCGCGAGACGGTCGCCGCGTTCGGCCGCGTCGTGGAACTGCACCAGCGCCGCACGATAGTCGCCGGCGTTGTAGTCGGCGACCGCCGATTGCGTCTCGTGCGACGGATCGGGCTTCGCTTGCGGCGCACCCTGCGCAGCGGCCGCGATACACACGGCCCACAGGCCGAGCATCGCGCCGACCTGCCCGCGCACCCCGATCGCGCCCCGTGCGCGCCCACGGCACGCGCCATCGCCACCGTTCATGACCGTACCTCCTGCAGCGCCTGCCGCGTGGCACGCAACAGCCAGGTTACGTCGGCCGACAGCGTGATCATCCGGTAGCCGGCCTCGCGATACTGGCGCGCGGCCGCCGTGTCGCCCGCGAAGATGCCGACCGCGACGCCGGCCTGCCGGCCGGCCGCGAGCACGCGCGCCATCGCGATTTCGACGTCCGGGTGGCGGATGTCGCCGAGATGCCCGAGGCTCGCCGCGAGATCGGCCGGGCCGACGAACAGGCAGTCGACACCGGGCAGCGCCGCAATCCGCTCGACTTCGTCGACGCCGCGCGCCGATTCGATCTGCACGATCACCGCGACCTGCGCGTTCGCCGTCTGCACGTAATCGCGGCGCATGCCGAACGCCGCCGCGCGTACCATGCCCGCGACGCCGCGCAGGCCGTCCGGCGATTCGGGCGACGGATAGCGCGTCAGCCGCACCGCGTGCGCGGCGTCGTCCGGCGTCTCGATACCGGGAAACATCAGCGTGCGCGCGCCCGCATCGAGCGCGCGCTTCACGAGCCACGGTTCGCGCGCCGGCACGCGCACGACCGGCTCGCTCGGCAGATGGGCGGCGGCGATCGCGCGCAACTGCGATGCGACATCGCGGCTGTCGTTCGGCGCGTGCTCCATGTCGATGCAGAGCCAGTCGTAGCCGGCATGCGCGAGCGCTTCCGCGGCCGAGTCGCTGCCGAGCGACAGCCACAGGCCGTACAGCGGCTCATCGCCGTCGCGCAGGCGTTGTTTGAGGGAATTGGTGAGCGTGCTCATCGATACGGCCTCCTGGACGGAACGGCAATCGAACGGGACAAGCAACGGGCAAAGCGGAGCGCGGCACGCCGCGCAGCGAAGCACGGCGGCGCCAGGACCGGGCCCTGGAACCTTGGTCGGCCGTGGGCGGCCGATCTGACAGCGCCGGCCGCGCGATGGCGCACGGCTGCGTTTTTCAGCGCCACGCAACGATCATAGCGCGGCGTTACGCGGAATGTGGAAACGGACGGGGAGCGAGACGGGGAAGCCGCGGGATGCGGCGTCGGCAGGCAGCCCGCGCCGGCTGGCGGGGCTGCCCGGAAGGCGGGATCAGCGGCCGGGCTGGCGCTCGACGTCGGCCCAGCAGTTCGGCGTTTCGTACAGGCGCACGCGCTCGAGCCGCAGGTTCACGCCGTAGTGCGCGTCGTACACGCTTGCGAGGATGTCGAACGCAATCGCCGCGAGGTTCTCGACGGTCGGGATCCGGTCGATCACGACCGTCTTGTGGTCGGCCATCTGCTCGAGGAACGAGCGCACGACGTCGTCGCGCGCATAGACCAGGAACGCATGGTCCCACTTGCCGACCAGGTGCTCCATCGCGAGCGCCTTCACGTCGGCGAAATCCATCACCATGCCGCGGTCGGGCGCCCCCTCGGTATCGACGAGATCGCCGCGCAGCGTGACTTCGAGCACGTAGCGATGACCATGCAGATTCCGGCACTGGCTGCGGTGATCGGGAATGCGGTGGCCCGCGTCGAATTCGAGTTTTCGGGTAATCAGCACGATGTCAAAAGCCGTGGCTCAGGGAATGTTCAGATATTTGTGGGTCTGCATCGACAGCCGCCACTGCGGATGACGCTTGCACCAGTCGATCGCGAGCTTCGTGTTGAGGTCGCGCGACGGGCCGTCCATCGGCTGGACGAGGAAATACTCGAAGTCGAGCTTCGCGTACTCGGCCAGCCGCTGGTTGTCCTGCGGGATCACGACCTTCAGTTCGTTGCCCTTCGTGACGACGAGCGGCGCGTCGGCCTTCGGGCTCACGCAGATCCAGTCGATCGATTCGAGCACCGGCAGCGAGCCGTTGGTCTCGATCGCGATCTCGAAGCCGGCCGCGTGCAGCGCGTCGACGAGCGGCTGGTCGAGCTGCAGCATCGGCTCGCCGCCCGTGCAGACGACGAAGCGGTGCGCCTCGCCCTCCGGCCACAGGCCGGCGATCGTCGCGACGAGCGCTTCGGCGTCCTTGAACTTGCCGCCGTTCTCGCCGTCGGTACCGACGAAGTCGGTATCGCAGAAGCGGCACACGGCCTCCGCACGATCCTCTTCGCGGCCCGACCACAGATTGCAGCCGGCGAACCGGCAGAACACGGCCGGCCGGCCCGCGTTCGCGCCCTCGCCCTGCAACGTGTAGAAGATTTCCTTGACCGCGTAAGTCATCGTGCTTCGTCCGGCTCGCGCCGCTCGTTATCGATCAAAATCCGGATCGGAATCCGTTGTTAATTCACCGTGCCGCGGCGCGCTTCACAGCGGCGCTTCGGTCACGCGTTCGCCCTTCAGGTAGGCCTCGTAGCCGCGCTTGCGCAGCTTGCAGGCCGGGCATTCGCCGCAGCCGAAGCCCCACTCGTGCAGTTCCGCGCGCTCGCCCACGTAGCAGGTGTGCGTCTCGACGCGGATCAGTTCGACGAGCGCCTCGCCGCCGAGCTGTTCGGCGAGCTGCCAGGTTTGCGCCTTGTCGAGCCACATCAGCGGCGTCTCGAGCACGACGCGCGTGTCCATCCCGAGGTTCAGCGCGACCTGCAGCGCCTTCATCGTATCGTCGCGGCAATCGGGATAACCCGAGAAATCGGTCTCGCACATCCCGCCGACCAGCACACGCAGCCCGCGGCGATAGGCGATCGCCGCGGCGATCGTCATGAACATCAGGTTGCGGCCCGGCACGAACGTGTTCGGCAGGCCGTTCGCCGCCGTCTCGATCTCGATCGTGCGCGTCATCGCGGTATCGCTGATCGCGCCGAGCACCGACAGGTCGATCATGTGATCGTCGCCGAGCCGGTCCGACCAGGCGGGAAAATCACGCTTCAGCGCTTCGCGCACGCCTTCGCGACATTCGAGCTCGACGCGATGGCGCTGGCCGTAATCGAACCCGAGCGTCTCGACCGTCTGGTAGCGTTCGAGGGCCCATGCCACGCACGTGGCCGAGTCCTGCCCGCCGGAAAACAACACGAGCGCGCCGTCTTTAGCGTCTGTCCGAATCACCGTGATACTCCGTGAATGTGTAGGCTCGCGTCGCGCTGCGCCCCGGGGCCGGCTGCCGCCGGGCGGCCCGACGCGTGCCGGCCTGGGCCGGCTCGACCAGTATAGGCAGCGCAATCGGCCGCGAACGCGGCGGAGCGCTTATACCGCCCATCGCGCGGCATCGTTGCCGCGCGCCACGGCGGCGCCACGCTGGCAGCCTGCCGTGCGCATGAAGCGATGCGCTAAGTTATTGAGCGGGCACGGATTTTATCATGCCCACACGAATGCTGCCGGGCAGCCGCCCCACACCACTCCGCTTGCCACTCACCACGCAAACCCCACCACAAACGAAAAACCCCAAGAACCTTCCGATTCTTGGGGTTTTAATTCTGGTGGCCTGGGACGGAATCGAACCATCGACACGCGGATTTTCAATCCGCTGCTCTACCAACTGAGCTACCGGGCCAACGAAGAAGAGAAAGTATAGCGACCCTTCTTCACTTGAGCAAGTACTTTCGCAAAATATTTTATACGGCGCCTTCGGACGGCTTCTTGCCGAGCTCGACACCGAGCTGCTTGAGCTTGCGATACAGATGCGTGCGCTCGAGGCCCGTCTTCTCTGCGACGCGCGTCATGCTGCCGTTTTCGCGTGCGAGATGATACTCGAAGTACGCACGCTCGAACGCATCGCGCGCTTCGCGCAACGGGATGTCGAACGGGATCGCGGCCGTCTGGCCCGCGAGGCCCAGTGCCGAAGCCATGTCTTCGCCGAGCGTCGGCAGCGCGGCCGCGGAAGCAACCGCCGCGGGCCCTGCCGCCTGCCCCGCGCCGACCTTCGCCGCCGCGTTCGCGGACACCGGCGCCGCACCGCGTGCGAGGCCGTGCTCGACGGACTTCAGCAGCTTCTGCAGCGCGATGGGCTTCTCGAGGAAATCGAGCGCGCCGATCTTCGTCGCCTCGACGGCCGTATCGATCGTCGCATGCCCGGACATCATGATCACGGGCATCGTCAGCAGCCCCTGCGCCGCCCACTCCTTGAGCAACGTCACGCCGTCGGTATCCGGCATCCAGATATCGAGCAGCACGAGATCGGGCGCCTGATTCAACCGGTATTCCCGCGCGGCCTGCGCGTTCTCCGCCGCCTCGACGACATGTCCTTCATCGCTGAGGATCTCCGAGAGCAATTCCCGGATGCCCATTTCATCATCTACCACCAGGATGGTTGCCATTTACGCTGCCTTTGTCTGCTCACTTGCTTTTGTCTTGGCGGGGGCCGCCCCGTCCTGCACGCCCGATTCGGCGCCTGGCGCATCGCTCGCCATCTGCAGGAACAGGATCGACACCTGCGCACCCTCGACGGTCTCGCCGTGCATGCGATTGCGCAGATCGATCCGCGCACCGTGCTCATCGACGATTTTCTTGACCGTGGCCAACCCCAGCCCCGTGCCCTTCGCCTTCGTCGTTACGTAAGGCTCGAACGCGCGGGTCAGGATGCGCGCCGGAAAACCGGGCCCGTTGTCGGACACGGTAAGACGTACCGCGACGCGCGTTTTGCCCTCGGCGTCGGGATCGCCATATTCTACTGTCTTGGTTTCGATCAACACACGCGGATGCGCCGACTCCGCGACCGAATCCTGCGCATTCTGCAGCAGGTTGTGAATCACCTGGCGCAGTTGCGTCGCGTCGCCGCGTATCACCGGCAGCGACGGCGCGAGTTCGGCGACGATCGCGCTCTTGCCTTCGCCGACACCGTACAGCCCGAGCACCTCGCTCGCCAGTTCGTTCAACTGCAGATTCGAGAGCACCGCCGGCGGCGTGCGCGCGTATTCGCGGAAATCGTCGACCATCCGCTTCATCGCGGCCACCTGGTTGACGATCATCGTCGCGCCGCGCTTGAGCACATCGGCGTCGGGCGGGTCGAGCTTATCGGACAGCTTCATCTGCAGCCGCTCCGCCGACAGCTGAATCGGCGTCAGCGGATTCTTGATCTCGTGCGCGAGCCGGCGCGCGACCTCGCCCCACGCGACCGAACGCTGCGCGGAAATCACGTCGGAGATGTCGTCGAACACGACGACGTAACCGGACGTCTGCGGATCGTCGGCCTGCCCCTCGACGGTCGACACGAGGCGCGTACCGCGCACGAGCAAAGTCAGCGGATCGGCTTCGCCCGGCACCTCGATCGCGAACTGCTGCTGCCAGTGGCCGTGATCGCCGCTGCCGCCGTCGGACGCTGCTTCGCGATCGGCGAACGCCTTGCGCACCATCGCGCCGAACCCGGCGGCCATGCCGATCCGGTCGAGCGTCGTGCCGATCAGCGCGTTGAACGGCTGTCGGAAGATCCGCTCGGCGCCGCGATTGGCCGTCGTCAGCCGGAACTGGCGGTCGAGCACGAACACGCCGGCCGTCAGGTTCGCGAGGATGCTCTCGAGATACGTCTTCGAATGCTCGAGCGCGACGCGGTTCTTCTCGACCGCGAGCCGCGCCTCGGACAACTGGCGCGTCATCGCGTTGAACGACTGCGTGAGGAAGCCAAGCTCGTCGCGTGTCTTGATCTCGCGCTTCGGCGTGTAGTCGCCTTCCGCGACCTCCTTCGTGCCCTGCGCGAGCAGGAACAGCGGCCGCGCGAGCTGCTGGCCGAGCGCGAGCGCGAGCATCATCGCGATGAAGGTCGCGAGGAACAGCGCGAGCGTCAGCGTGCCGATGTACATCTTGCGCAGCCCCGTGCGGCCGAGCGCCTTTTCCTGATACTCGCGATACGCGCGCTGCACCGCGTCCGCGTTGTGGGCAAGGGTCGGCGGCACCGGCTGCGTGAGCTGCAGGAAGCGTTCCGCCGGCTGCAGCAGCGACGTCGTTGCGTCGGGAATCGGCCGCACGACGCGCAACCGCAGCGCCCCCTTCGCGCCGTGCGCGCGCGGGTCGCCGTCGACTTCGCCCTCGATCGCCGCATACGCGCCATGTTCGCGCGCCTGGTTCAGCATCAGCGGCGTCGGCAGGTCGTCCGGAATCAGCGCCGCGAAATTGCCCGATGCCTGCGCAACGATGTGCAGGTCGGGCGCCGCACCCGAGCCGCCGCGGCTCGGCTCGACGATCGTCGCGTCCTGCACGCCGAACTGGTCGCGCAACCGCAGCAGCGTGAGCGTCGTGCCGTTCGTGTTCGCATCGACGCTCGCGAGCTGGTCGGACATCAGCCGCGCCTTCGTCTGCAGATCGGACAGCGACGCGTCGAGCATCCCGCGGCCGAGGTTCAGGCCGGCCGTCAGCGCCGTCTCGACGTTCACGTCGAACCACGACTCGATGCTGCGCGACACGAACTGGTACGACACGATGTAGATGATCCCGCCCGGCACCACGCCGACCAGCGCGAAGAACACCGCGAGCTTCGCGAGCAGCCGCGTGCCGAACTTGCCCTTCCTCAGGCGCACGACGATCATCCCGATCAGCCCGAGCACCACGAGCAGGAACACGAGGGCGACGACGATGTTCGTCGCGTACAGCCACGAGTAGTAGCGGTCGAAGAATTCGGTGTTCGCGCTCGCGGCTGCGAGCAGCACGAGCAGCAGCAGCGCGGTAAGCGCGACGGTCGAAACGATGACGCGAACGAGGAGGCTCTTCCCGCTGGCCGCGCGGCGCACTTTATTTAGCACGTTCGGTCACCGTGAAGTTGAAGCGCTTCCAGTCCGACCCGAGCGTCCAGTCGCGGTTGTTCACGGCGTCGACCTGGAACGGCTTCGGCATCAGCGCCGTATCGAGCTGCATCCGCACCGATGCCGTGTAGGTTTCGCCCGAGCGCACCTGGTTGCGATCGATCACGTGCCACGACGTGATGTGCCGGACGACCGCAAGCGCATCCTTCAGCGACGGGAAACCGAGCTGCAGGCCGCCCGTCGACACGCGATACTCGCGCGTGAGCGGCTGGAACGACAGGCGGATCGTCTGCGTCACCGCCACCGGCTGCTCGTCGAACCAGTACCAGCGCGCACGACTCAACTCGAAGTCGGTCGTGAAATACAGCGGAATGCCTTTGTTGACGGCATCCTCGAGGTTCGGGTTCAGCTCGAAGTCGAAGCGGGCGTCGAGGCTCCAGCCGCTTCCGTCGGACTGGAGCGACGCGCGCTGCACGGCGATCGACTCGGCATGCGCCGGCCGGACGACGGCCAGGCACAGCGTCAACGCGACCAGCAGGACGGCCGCGAGCCGAAGTGGAAAAAGGTGTTTGATCGTCACCGTTTCTGAAACCGCGCGTAGAAAAATCCGTCGTGATCGGTGTTGTGGTCGAGTGCGCCGGCGGCCGCCCCTCCCTGCACGCTGCCCGGCAGCAGCTGGCCGGGGGCGTCCAATCGTACCGCATCTTCACAGGCCGCTTCAAACCAGCGGGCCTGCAATTCCCCTTCTTCCGGGAAGACCGAACAGGTCACGTAAAGCAGTTCGCCGCCCGGCTTCACGAGCGGCCACAACGCCGACAGGATGCGGCGCTGTTCCGCGACGAGCGCCGGGATGTCGGCCTCGCGGCGCAGCCAGCGAATGTCGGGGTGCCGACGCACGATGCCCGACGCCGAGCACGGCACATCGGCCAGGATGCGGTCAAACGGACGCCCGTCGTACCACGCGTTGGGCGCACCCGCATCGCCGACGCGCACGTCCGCTTCGAGCGACAGCCGCACGAGGTTCTCGCCGATCCGTGCCGCACGCGCCGCGTCGCTTTCCAGCGCAACGACTTCCGCATCGGCGAGTTCGAGAATATGGCCGGTCTTGCCGCCGGGCGCCGCGCATGCGTCGAGCACGCGCATGCCGTCGCGCGCGCCGAGCCATTCGGCTGCGAGCTGCGCGCCGGCGTCCTGCACCGACACGACGCCGTCGGCAAACCCCGGAATGCGATCGACCGGCAGCGCCGACGCGAGCCGCACCGCATGCCGGCCGATCGCGGTCGCCTCGATCCCGTTCGCGCGCAGCGTATCGAGATATGCGTCGACGCTCGCGCGGCGCGCATTCACGCGCAACGTCAGCGGCCCCTGGCGCTCGCCGGCCGCGAGGATCGCCTGCCATGCGTCGGGCCATGCGCGCTTCACCGAATCGACCCACCACGCGCGGTAGTTCCAGCGCGCGACGACATCGTCCTGCAGCGCCGCGACGAGCGCGTCGCGCTCACGCAGGAAACGGCGCAACACCGCGTTGACCATGCCCTTCGCGAACGCGTATTCGCGGCGTGCGCCAATCACGGTCACGGCCTGATCGACCACCGTGAACGCCGGATACGCGGCCTCGTCCGGCGGGTCGAGCAGCAACGCGAACGCACCGGCGAGCACCGCGTGCACGTGCGCGGGCGGTGCCTTGCTGATGAGCCGGCCGATCAGCCAGTCCGCGCTGCCGAGGCGACGCATCGTCCGATACGCAACGTCCTGCGTCGCCCCGCGCCCGAGTGCCTGCGCACCGGACGGCATCTGCGCGAATACCGTCGACAGCGCTGCCGGCAGCGCGGTGCCGCGCCGCACCGCATCGACCGCCTGCGCAGCCGCGTCGAGCGCGAAGCCGAGCGAATCGGGCGCGAGATGCAGCGCGGACAGGCGCGCCGGGCGGCCGGAAGAAGACGGAGCGGTAGAACGGGTTCGTGTCATCGGAGCAAATTCGGCAAACAAGCGCGGCAAACAAATACGGCAAACAGCGGAATCGCGGCGCTCGCGTGGCCCTGCGATCCCAAACCGGGCATTGTAGCGTGCGACGCAGCAGGCCCTTTGGCCCCTTTACGGCACACACAAATGAAACACCCCGCAGCGCGAAGCGTGCGGGGTGGCATGACGGCCCCGCGCGGCAACTGCCGCACGGTGTGCCGTGGCTTAATCGAAGCGGCCGGTGCGCGCCATCTCCATCAGGCGCGCGATGCGCTCCTCGGTGGCCGGGTGCGTCGAGAACAGATTCTGCAGGCCGCCGCCGTGCAGCGGGTTCATGATCATCATCTGCGCGGTGGCCGGATGCTGCTCGGCCGCCTGGAACGGAATGCCCGCCGCATAGCGATGGATCTTGTCGAGCGCGGTCGCGAGCGATTGCGGATCGCCGGAAATCTGCGCGCCGCCGCGATCGGCCTCGAACTCGCGTGCCCGCGAAATCGCCATCTGGATCAGCGCGCCTGCGATCGGCGCGAGCAGCGCGACCGCGATACCCGCGATCGGGTTGGCCGGCCGGCCGTTCTCGTCGCGCCCGCCGAAGAACATCGCGAAGTTCGCGATTGCCGAGATCGCGCCCGCCATCGTCGCGGTGATCGTCGAGATCAGGATGTCGCGGTGCTTCACGTGCGCGAGTTCGTGCGCCATCACGCCGCGCATCTCGCGCTCCGACAGCACGCGCAGGATGCCCGTGGTCGCGGCAACCGCCGCATGCTCGGGGTTGCGGCCCGTCGCGAACGCGTTCGGCGCATCCTCGTTGATCAGGTAGACGCGCGGCATCGGCAGGTTCGCGCGCGTGGCCAGCTCGCGCACCATCCGGTAGAACTGCGGCGCCGTGTTCTCGTCGACTTCCTGCGCGTTGTACATGCGCAGCACCATCTTGTCCGAGAACCAGTAAGAGAAGAAATTCATGCCGAGCGCGAACAGCAGCGCAATCGTCATGCCGCGCGAGCCGCCGATCATCCCGCCGATCACGATGAACAGGGCCGTGATCGCGGCCATCAGCATCGCCGTTTTGACCCAATTGAACATACCCACTCCTTATCCGTCAGGGGACCCGCCGCACATCAAAGGGCGCGGCGGAAAATTGTAAGCGATTTGTTAGATAAGGTCTTGCCGGAAAAATTCAATCTCAGCGTTGCGATGCTGCAAGACGAAGGCCGAGGCCGACGAAAGCGCTGCCGACCGTGCGGTCGAGCCATTTCCTGACGCCCGGCTTGCCGGAAAAGCGCGCCGTGACACTGCCCGCGACCCAGGCGACCAGGCTGGTCCACACCGTGCTCATGGCGACGAACACGCCACCGAGGGTCAGGAACGCTAATGCCTTGTGCGGGCTGTCGGCCGCCACGAACTGCGGGAAAAACGACACGAAGAACAGCACGACCTTCGGGTTCAGCACGTTGGTCCAGAAGCCCTGCATGAACAGCTGGCGCAGCGGCTTCGCGGCTTGCGCGGCGGCCGTGCCCGACGGCTCGGCCGCCTGCTTCGCGATGATCATCCGCACGCCGAGGTAGATCAGGTAGGCGGCGCCGACCAGCTTGATCACCGTGAACGCGGCAGCCGACGCCGCGAGCAGCGCGGTCAGGCCGAATGCGCAGGCGAGCGCGTGAACGCAGCAGCCGGCCGAAATGCCGAGTGCCGACATCAGCCCCGCGCCGCGGCCCTGCGCGACGCTGCGGCCGACGATATAAGCCGTATCGGGGCCGGGCGTGACGTTCAGCAGGAAGACTGCCAGCACGAAGAAGCCGAAATGGGTGATGCCGAACATGAAAACCTCAAAACCGGAAAGCGCAGGGAAATTCTACGCGCGCCTGCCGCACCGCGCGACTCGGCCGTTCGGCCGATTGCGCATGCCCGGCAGGCCGTGTCGAATGACAGTCAGCCCGCTTCAGGCAACGTCAGTCAGCGCGAAACGCTGGCCCGCGGCGAGCGGCGAGCCGGCCAGGAATTCGCGCGCGGGCAGCCGCTTGCCGCCCGGCTTCTGCAACTGCGTGACGCGCAGCGCACCGCTGCCGCACGCGACGACCACGCCTTCCGGCGCGGCTTCGACGATCGTGCCGGGCAGCGCGTCGCCGCGCGCCTCCACGGGCTCGGCCGCCCACAGCTTGATCGCCGCACCGTCGAGCGTCGCGACGCCGCCCGGGAACGGATCGAACGCCCGCACCTGGCGCGCAAGCACGTCGGCGGGCTTGCGCCAGTCGAGCGCCGCTTCGTGCTTGCCGATCTTTTCCGCATAGGTCACGCCGTCGGCCGGCTGCGGCGTCGCCGGCAGCGCGCCGTCGCGCTCGAGCTGCACGAGCGCGTCGACGATCAGTCGCGCGCCTTCGGCAGCGAGCCGGTCGTGCAGGGTCGCGGTCGTCTCGTCGGGCGCGATCGCAACGCGCGCCTCCTCGATCATCGCGCCGGTGTCGAGGCCGATATCCATCTGCATCAACGTGACGCCCGTCTCGGCGTCGCCGGCCTCGATCGCACGGTGGATCGGCGCGGCGCCGCGCCAGCGCGGCAGCAGCGACGCGTGAATGTTGATGCAGCCGTCGCGCGGAATGTCGAGCACTTCCTGCGGCAACAGCAGGCCGTATGCGGCGACCACCATCACGTCATGCGGGGTCGTGCGCAGCAGCTCGATCGCATCGGCCGCCTCCGCCGGGTACTTGCCCGCGCGGCGCAGCGACGGCGGCTGCGCAACGGGCATCCCGTGCTCGACGGCGTAGCGCTTCACCGCGCTTGCCTGCAGTTTCATCCCGCGCCCGGCAGGACGATCGGGCTGGGTAAGCACGAGCGGCACCGGGAAACCGGCCTCGTGGATCGCGGCGAGGGCAGCCGCGGCGAATTCCGGCGTGCCGGCAAAAACTACGCGCAACGTATGGGTCATGACAGCGTTCGGGGTCGGGCAGGGTGAACGCGCGTCACATCGCGCGTTCGAGTTTCTTCATCTTCGTCTTGATGCGCGTCTGCTTGAGCGGCGACAGGTATTCGACGAACACGCGCCCCATCAGGTGATCCATCTCGTGCTGGACGCACACGGCCAGCAGGCCCTCGCAGTCGAGTTCGAAGGCCTCGCCCTGCTCGTTGAGCGCGCGCACGCGCACGTGATCGGGACGCTCGACTTCGTCGTAGATGCCGGGCACCGACAGGCAGCCCTCTTCATAGATCTGCTTTTCGTCGCTCGACCACACGATCTCGGGGTTGATGAACGCGCGCAGCTCGTTCTTCTCCTCGGAGACGTCGATCACGATCACGCGCTCATGCACGTCGACCTGCGTGGCCGCAAGGCCGATGCCCGGTGCCGCGTACATGGTCTCGGCCATGTCGGCGACGAGCTTGCGGATCCGGTCGTCGACCTTGTCGACGGGCTTCGCGACCTTGTGCAGCCGCTTGTCGGGGTAATGAAGAATGTTGAGTAAAGCCATGGCGTTCGGTATTCGGTGGAGCGGCGTGCCGCATCGGCCATCCGGCCGGCTGGCGCTGCTGCCGGGATGCAATGAAGATGAGGCGGACGCGCGGCGAATCAATGCCGCGGATCATGCCTCCTGCAATCGGCCGTGCGCCTGCGCGCGCGGCCCTGTCGAGTATTTCGGATGATGAAAATTTTATCATGGCGCCACGCGGTCCGCTGGCCACCGCATTCGAGGGGCGCCTCATGTCGCCGCAAGCGCTGACCACCTCCGCACTGCGCGCGTGGCTGCAGCTCGCGCATGCGCCCGGCCTCGCCCCCGCCGTGCTGCAGGCACTGCTCGATGCGTTCGGCTCGCCGGACGCGCTGCTGCGCGCCTCCGACCGGGCCATCGCCGCCGTCACCAGCCCCGCCGCCGCCCTGGCCGTGCGCGCGAGCGAGCGCGACGGTCTCGACGCGCGCACCGATGCCGCGCTCGCCTGGCTCGACGCACCGGGCAATACGCTCGTCACGCTCAACGATCCCACCTACCCGCCACGGCTGCGCGACCTGCACGATCCGCCGCCGCTGCTATATGTAAAGGGCCGGCTCGACCTGCTGCACGCGCGCTCGCTCGCCGTGGTCGGCAGCCGTCACGCAACGCCGCAGGGGCACGCCGACGCGACGCGCTTCGCACGCGAGCTGTCCGACGCCGGGCTGCCGATCGTGTCGGGCCTCGCGCTCGGGATCGACGGCGCCGCGCATCGCGGCGGGCTCGACGGCCGGTCGGGTACGGTCGCGGTGATCGCGACGGGCGCCGATCTCGTCTATCCGGCCCGGCACCGCGCGCTCGCCCACGAGATCGCCGCACACGGCGCGATCGTGTCGGAATGGCCGCTCGGCACGCCCGCCCGCGCGGCACACTTCCCGCAGCGCAATCGGCTGATCGCTGCGCTCGCGATCGGCGCGCTCGTCGTCGAGGCAGCCCCGCGCTCCGGCTCGCTGATCACCGCGCGGCTCGCGAACGAACTGGGGCGCGATGTATTCGCGATACCGGGCTCGATCCACGCGCCGCTCGCGCAGGGCTGCCACGCACTGATCCGCGACGGCGCGAAGCTGACGGCGGCGCCGCTCGACGTGCTCGAGGAATACGGGCTGGGCGAACCGAAAGCTGGCGTGGCGGGCGGTGCGGCGGGCTCCGGGCATCCGTGCACGGACACCGGCGACCTCCGCGAAACCGAAGCCGCCACTCGGCGCGCCGCTACCGCGGTCATCCAGGCTGGCGACCCCGTTCCAGCCATCGCGCCCATCCGGGACGAAGCACCGTCGCCGGCGCCACCGCTGCCCGCCAGCCCGTCCGAACAGGCCGTGCTGGCCGCATTGGGATACGGCCCCGTCACGTACGAATGGTTGACCGAGCACAGCGGCCTGCCCGACGACGTGCTGCATCGCGCGCTGCTTGCGCTCGAACTGGCCGGCCGCGTCGCCAGCCTCCCCGGCGGACGCTTCGCGCGGCTTGACGCGGCGCGCACCCCGCCCGTGCACGGCGTGCTACATTCCCCCGCATAGGGGCGGCCAAGCCGCCGACGATACCCAAGGAAACCCATGCCCGCGCTGAATCTCGACACCGATGCGGATCGGATCGCCGAGCGCCTCGCCGATCCCGGCACGTTGCTGGTCGCCTGCCTGTGCGCCGAGTGGTGCGGCACGTGCCGCGACTACCGGACGGCCTTCGACCAGCTCGCCGACGCGCATCCGGACGCCTGCTTCGCCTGGATCGACATCGAAACGCATGCCGACCAGCTCGACGATCTCGACGTCGAGAACTTCCCGACGATCCTGATCGAAGATACCCACACCGCGCGCTTCTTCGGCACGGTGCTGCCGCATGCGGCGATCGTCGAACGGATGCTGTCCGACCTGAGCGCGGTACCCGGTGCGCCGCACGCACCGAAATTGCGCAACGTCCTGACCGTCGAAGCCTGAATTCGCGAGCCGGCCCGGTGGTTTTGCGCGCGTTTGCGCGCCCCGCCGCGCCGGGCGCTTGCCGCCGTTGCGGCCCCCCTCTATGATGAGCCGCTTTTTGCACGCTGAGCCGCCATCGCTGCGGCGTGTGCTATAAAGCGGTCGTAAAAGGGACCCACAACCGGCGAACCCGGTCTACCAACACACACCTGTCATGTCCAAAGCACTGATCATTGCGGAAAAGCCTTCTGTCGCGAACGACATCGCACGCGCTTTGGGCGGCTTTACCAAGCATGACGAGTATTACGAAAGCGACGATTTCGTCCTTTCGTCCGCTGTCGGCCACCTGCTGGAAATCGCCGCCCCGGAAGAGTACGAGGTCAAGCGCGGGAAATGGAGCTTCGCGCATCTGCCCGTCATCCCCCCGCATTTCGACCTGAACCCGATCGCAAAAAGCGAGTCGCGCCTCAAGGTGCTCACCAAGCTGTTGAAGCGCAAGGATATCGACCGCCTGATCAACGCATGTGACGCGGGGCGCGAGGGCGAGCTGATTTTCCGCCTGATCGCGCAGCACGCGAAGGCGAAGCAGCCGGTCCAGCGCCTGTGGCTGCAGTCGATGACCCCGCAGGCGATCCGCGACGGCTTCGCGAACCTGCGCAGCGACGCGGACATGCTGCCGCTCGCCGACGCCGCACGCTGCCGCTCGGAAGCCGACTGGCTCGTCGGGATCAACGGTACCCGCGCGATGACCGCGTTCAACAGCAAAGGCGGCGGCTTCTTCCTGACGACGGTTGGTCGCGTTCAGACGCCAACATTGTCGATCGTCGTCGAACGCGAAGAGAAAATCCGCCGCTTCATCCCGCGCGACTACTGGGAAGTGAAGGCCGAATTCGCCTGTGCGGGCGGCTTCTACGAAGGCAAGTGGTTCGACCCGAAATTCAAGCGCGACGAATTCGACCCGGAAAAGCGCGACTCCCGCCTGTGGAGCCTGCCGGCTGCGGAAACGATCGTCGCCGCGTGCCGCGACCACGTCGGCACGGTCTCGGAGGAATCGAAGCCGTCGACACAACTGTCGCCGCTGCTGTTCGACCTGACGAGCCTGCAGCGCGAAGCGAACAGCCGCTTCGGCTTCTCCGCGAAGAACACGCTCGGCCTCGCGCAGGCGCTGTATGAAAAGCACAAGGTGCTGACCTACCCGCGTACCGACGCGCGCGCGCTGCCGGAAGACTACCTGTCGACGGTCCAGTCCACGCTCGAGATGCTCAAGGAAAGCCACAACTACCTGCCGCATGCGAAGCAGGTGCTCGACAAGGGCTGGGTGAAGCCGAACAAGCGGATCTTCGACAACTCGAAGATCAGCGACCACTTTGCAATCATCCCGACGCTGCAGGCGCCGAAGTCGCTGTCCGAGCCGGAGCAGAAGCTGTACGACATGGTCGTGAAGCGCTTCCTCGCCGTGTTCTTCCCGGCCGCCGAATTCCGCGTCACGACGCGGATCACCGAAGTCGCCGGCCATCACTTCAAGACCGAAGGCAAGGTGCTCGTCGAGCCGGGCTGGCTGCAGGTGTACGGCCGCGACGCCGAAGGCGCGGATGCGAACCTCGTGCCGGTGCAGAAGGACGAGAAGGTGAAGACGGACGAAATCGCCGCCGTCGCGCTCGTCACGAAACCGCCCGCACGCTACTCGGAAGCGACGCTGCTGTCCGCGATGGAAGGCGCAGGCAAGCTCGTCGAGGACGACGAGCTGCGCGAGGCGATGGCCGCGAAGGGCCTCGGCACGCCGGCCACGCGCGCGGCGATCATCGAAGGCCTGCTCGGCGAGAAATACCTCGTGCGCGAAGGCCGCGAACTGATCCCGACCGCGAAGGCATTCCAGCTGATGACGCTGCTGCGCGGGCTCGGCGTGAAGGAACTCACCGCGCCCGAGCTCACCGGCGAATGGGAATACAAGCTGTCGCAGATGGAGCGCGGCAACCTCGGGCGTGAAGCGTTCATGCAGGAAATCGCCCGCATGACGCAGCAGATCGTCAAGCGCGCGAAGGAATACGATTCCGACACGATCCCCGGCGATTACGCGACGCTCGAGACGCCGTGCCCGAACTGCGGCGGCCAGGTGAAGGAAAACTACCGCCGCTTCGCGTGCACGAAGTGCGAGTTCTCGATCTCGAAGATCCCGGGCAGCCGGCAGTTCGAGATCGCGGAAGTCGAGGAGCTGCTGCGCGAGAAGACGATCGGCCCGCTGTCCGGCTTCCGCAGCAAGATGGGCCGCCCGTTCTCGGCGATCCTCAAGCTGTCCTTCGACGACGAGACGAAGAACTACAAGCTCGAGTTCGATTTCGGCCAGGACACCGGTGGCGAGGAAGGCGAGGCGCCCGACTTCTCCGCGCAGGAGCCGGTCGGCGCGTGCCCGAAGTGCAAGGGCCGCGTGTTCGAGCACGGGATGAGCTACGTGTGCGAGCACTCGGTGGCCAACCCGAAGACCTGCGACTTCCGCTCGGGCAAGGTGATCCTGCAGCAGGAAATCACGCGCGAGCAGATGGGCAAGCTGCTGGCCGACGGCCGCACGGATCTGCTGCCGAACTTCAAGTCGTCGCGCACGGGCCGCAACTTCAAGGCCTTCCTCGTGAAGCAGCCGGACGGCAAGATCGGCTTCGAGTTCGAGAAGAAGGAACCGAAGGCCGCCGCCGCGAAGAAGACGGCAAAATCGGCGACGACGGATGCCGAAACCGTGACGGAAGGCGCCGAAGAGAAACCGGCACCGGCTCGCAAGACCGCCGCCAAGACCGCGACCAAGACGGCCGCTCGCAAAACGACGGCGCGCAAGACCGGCTCGTAACAATCCGGCCGCCGGGGCTTCCCCCGGCGCATCCGGCTCCGGCAGGCAGCCATAAAAAAAAACGCGGATCGATCGCTCGATCCGCGTTTTTTCTTTGTGCCGGCGGCAACCGCCGCCCGGCCGTCGCGCCGTTACAGCGGCGACGGCACCGCGACGCGCGTGCGCGACGAACGCGGCAGGCGCGGCGACAGGTTCGGGTCGGCCGCTTCCGGCTGCTCGGCACGCGTCTCGACACCGATCGGCGCCAGCGCAGAGCTCTGCGCGGCCCACTGCTCGCCCATCATCGCGTCGGTCGAGTGGCTGAAATGCTCGACGAGGTGGTCGATGAACGTGCGCACCTTCGCGGGCAGGTGGCGCCGGCTCGGGTAAGCGATGTTGATCTCGACCTGCGGCAGCCGGAAATCCGGCAGCAGCCGCACGAGCGCGCCACGCGCGATGTCACTGCCGATCAGGTAGCTCGGCAGGATCGCGACACCCATCCCGAGCAGTGCGAACTGGCGCAGCATCGCGGTGTTGTTCGCGACGATCACGTTGGTCGGGCGCACGCGCACTTCGCCGTCCGGCCCCGTGAACACGCGCTCGTCGCCCCAGTATTCGGTCGGCAGGCTCAGGCTCGGGTGCTCGGCGAGATGCTCCGGATGGGTCGGCACGCCGTGCTTCTCCAGATAGCTCGGCGTCGCGCACACGGTCATGCAGCCGGTAGTCAGGCGCCGCGTGACGATGCTCGCGCTGCGCATCTGGCGCGTGACGACGATGCCGACGTCGAAGCCTTCCTCGACGAGATCGACCTGCCGGTCGACCAGCGTGAGATCCGGCACCACTTTCGGGAAATTCTCCGTGTACGACTGCAACACGGGCGCGAGGTTATGCAGGCCGAACACGACCGGCGCGACGATGCGCAGCGTGCCGACCGGCTCGTGATTGCGCGCAACGACCATCTGTTCGACGTCCTCGAGCTCATCGAGGATCTGCCGGGCACGCTCCAGATAGACTTGGCCCGACTCCGTCAGGGAAAGGCTGCGCGTGGTTCGGTTCAGCAAACGCGTGCCGAGCCGGCCTTCCAGATCGGCGACGTGACGCGTCGCGACCGCGTTGGAGATATCCATTGCACTCGCGGCCCGCGCAAAACTGCCGAGATCTGCAACCTTGACGAACACGCGCATCGACTGCAAATGATCCATAAACGACTCCTGCCGCTGTTACAACTTCAAAAAGATGAAGCAAATGCGTAATTCTCCTACGACAGCGGAAATGATGCAGAGTTGCTCAACAAGGCCCCTGTTGACGATAAAAATAGTCAAAAATCCTCGCCTTCTGCGGATAGTTGATCCAATTATTCTGATTGGAGCAACAATTGGGTGAACCTCGTCGAGTAAGTGGCCGAATCAGGAAGGACGTATTTGATGCGACACAACAGCGCACCCTTCCACCCGTCTCGCAAGCGGCGTCGGGTCAGGCTGCCGCCAATTGCGGCGGAGCGTAACAACCTGTTAAAAAGACACCATGGAGGCGGCCGACGTAGCATCATGTCGGCCCCGGCCGGGCGGGACGGGTGCGCGACGTGCGCCGCCGCCACCGCCGCTTTCAACGCGCGACACCCGCTCACCATGAAAATTGCCATCCTCGACGACTACCAGGACGCCGTCCGCAAGCTGAACTGCTTCGAGATGCTTGCCGACCACGACGTAAAGGTCTTCAACAATACGGTGCGCGGATTGGGACAGCTCGCCAGCCGTCTGGCGGAAGTCGAGGCGCTCGTGCTGATTCGCGAACGGACCCCGATTTCGTCGCAACTGCTCGCCAAGCTGCCGAACCTGCGCATGATCAGCCAGACCGGCCGCGTGTCGAGCCACATCGATCTCGAAGCCTGTACCGACCGCGGCATCGCGGTGCTCGAAGGCACGGGCTCGCCGGTCGCGCCCGCCGAACTGACCTGGGCGCTCGTGATGGCCGCCCAGCGCCGCATTCCGCAGTACGTCGCGAACCTGAAGCAGGGCGCCTGGCAGCAGTCGGGCCTGAAGACGTCGGCGATGCCGCCGAACTTCGGCCTCGGCCAGGTGCTGCGCGGCCAGACGCTCGGCATCTGGGGCTACGGCAAGATCGGCCGGCTCGTCGCCGGCTACGGCAAGGCGTTCGGGATGAACGTGCTGATCTGGGGCCGCGAGCATTCGCTCGAGGCCGCGCGCGCCGACGGCTATACGGCCGCCGAAAGCCGCGAAGCGCTGTTCGAGCAGAGCGACGTGCTGTCGCTGCACCTGCGCATGCATGACGACACGCGCGGGATCGTGAAGCAGGAAGACCTGATGCGGATGAAGCCGACGTCGCTGCTCGTCAACACGAGCCGCGCCGAACTGCTCGAGGAAAATGCACTGGTCAACGCGCTGTCGCACAACCGTCCGGGGATGGTCGCGATCGACGTGTTCGAGAGCGAGCCGATCCTGCAGGGCTACAGCCTGCTGCGCATGGAAAACGTGATCTGCACGCCGCACATCGGCTACGTCGAGCGCGAAAGCTACGAGCTGTATTTCAGTGCAGCGTTCCGGAACATTCTCGCGTTCGACGACGGCGACATGTCGAGCGTCGCCAACCCGGAAGCGCTGACGCCGATCCGCAAGCGCTGACCGCACGGGCTGCGCACGCCGCGCGGCCCGCTTTTCCGATTCCCGCCATCAGGCGGCCACGCGGCCGCCCGTCATCGCGTCGACGCGCGTGAGGAAATGCTCGCCGTCGCGCCGCCCGAGGTCGTACGCATGCCGCATCTGCGACGGGCTCGTGTAATCCCAACTCGAAATCGGCACCTTGCTCGACGGCTGGACGTACAGCCGCCGCTGCTCGCCATGCGCGACCGTGAACATCTGCGGGCGCGGATACAGCCGCGTGACGAGCACCAGCACGTCGCCCGGCGTCGGGTCGAGCGCGTCGACCGGCACGTTGTCGACCATCCCGCCATCGAGCACGGGCCGGCCGCCGCGGCGCAGCACCGGCGTGAACGGCGGCGTGCAGGACGACTGCAGGATCAGGTCGGCGAGTTCGTCGACTCGCGTGCAGGCCTGCGCGCGCACGAATTCCGGACGAAAGCCGAGCGTGCGCCCGAGTGTCGGATGCAGCGTCTTGCGCACGTACTTCTCGATGTTGTACGCGACGAGGCCGGCGGCGACTGCACTGCGCGCGCCGAGCCAGCGCGGCACGTGCGACACGCCGATGCGGATCTCCGGCGCCGCGGCAAGCTGCGCGAACGGCTCCCCGTAGATGTCGAGCAGCGCCTGACGGTAAATCCGGTAATGCGGAAACACGGGCTCGCGCCCGAACAGGTTGCCCCAGTACGCGTTCTTCCGGTTGTGGCGCAGCGCCTCTTCGTAATAGCGCATCACCCAGGCGGCGTCGCGCGTATACAGCATGCACGCGGTCGCCGCGCCGGCCGAGATGCCGGTGATCACGCGCGGGCGCAAGCCGAGCGCCGGCTGGGCGACATCCCAGAAGCCGGCCTGCCACCAGCAGCGATTGCCGCCGCCCGCGAAGACGATCTGGTCGAACATCGCGCCGCTCAGCTGATGAGCGCGTAGGTCGACGTCGCGTGGACCGCCATCTTGCCGTCCTCGTCGAACAGCTCGACTTCGCCGAATACGAGATTGCGGCCCATCCGCAGCACGCGCGCGGTGACGAGCACGTCGCCCTTGCGCACGGGACGCATGAAGTTCGTGTTCAACGATACGGTCGTCATCGGCCGGAACTCGCCGAGCGCGACCGAGATCGCGACCACCATTGCGGTGTCGGCGGCCGCCGTGAACACCTGGCCGCAGATCACACCGCCCGAATGGCGGAATTCGCCGGAAAACGGCAGGCGCAGCGTGACGCTGTCGTCGCCGATCGACACAGGGACCAGACCGAGCGAGCGGACCCAGGGGGCCAGCAGGCGATCCAGCAATTCGCGGACTGCGTTTTCGTCCATCTTCGAAAGCCCAGAAAGTGTTGCGCGACCGCCGCGCAACACGGTGGCGTCATCATACCGGGAGCGCGGAAACTGCGATCGCTCGTTATCGGGCCGACAGCTGCGGTAGTCGTGACGAAATATTTGGGGAAATTTGCAGAAAGGGCTTGCAAGACCCGAAATACCCATGCATAATCTTTCTTCTGTTGGGGGCGTTAGCTCAGTTGGTAGAGCAGCGGACTCTTAATCCGTAGGTCGAGTGTTCGAGTCACTCACGCCCCACCAGGAATTCCGAAGCCCGGTTAGCGAAAGCTGACCGGGCTTTTTCCTTTTCCGCCGCCGCACTCGCGACGCGCCCCCCCCCTTTCGCAGTACGCCACCGCACGCCCGTTCCGCATCGTTTCCGCTAGAATCGTCCGACAAATATCACACGACCGGCGCAGGCACTGCCGTTTGCCCGCCGGCACTGAGAGAACATGGGACGTCACACATGGAAGCATGTAACCGAGACGCGACCATTCAGAGAGCCTGGTTGCGCCGATATCGGCGAGTCCGTCGGGACACGCCACTCCCCCGATCACGCCGGCATCCGCAGTGCGACGCACGAACCGGATCCGGTCATGCCAGGTAAGGACGCGCTCGTCGCAATCGCGCTCGGCGTCCTGCTGCTCGTGCTGGCTGGCATGCTCGCCGTCACGGCCGGCCAGGCGACCGGCCAGCTGGTTCGGGCGCCGGGCACCGTCGTGCGCATCGTGCAGGACAGCGACGCGATGCGCGCGTATCGGCCGATCGTCGCGTACCTCGCGAACGACGGCCAGCGCCGCGAAGTCGCCGGCAATACCGCATCGACCGTCCCCGCCTACGACATCGGCGAGAACGTCGAGGTATGGCTCGACCCGACCCACCCCGAACGCCCCGCACTGATCGACGATTTCGCGCAACGCTGGTTTCCAGCCGCCGTGCCGGCGCTGCTCGCCATCGCGTCGTTCGCGATCGGCGGCCTCCTGATCGTCGGCGAACGCCGCCGCCGGTCGTCCGCCCCGCCGCCGGCCCGCCCTGCCCGCAAGCACGCGCGGAGCCGCTGGGATATCGCGATCGTGCTGATTCCGATCGCGATCGGCACGGGCTTCGTCGCCGGTGCCGGCGCGGCCGGCCTGCGTCAGTGGCAGATCGTCCACCACTATGCGCGTTCGACCGGCCATGTCGTCGAGATCGCTAAAAACGCGCGCTCGACCCGCTCGCGCACGTCGCTGTATTCGGCGATCGTCGCGTTCACGACCGACAGCGGACGCCAGATCACGTTCGCCCAGGGCTCGGCGTCGTCGCATCCGGGCCTGCACGAAGGCGAAGCGGTCAACGTGCTGTACGACCCCGTCACCCCCGAGCGCGCGATCGTCGACCGCTTCTGGGATCGCTGGGGCCTCACGGCCATCCTGTTCGTGATCGGCGCGCCGTTCCTCGCCGCCGGGCTGTTCATCGCCGTGACGCTCTGGCCGGAACACCCGCCGCACGAAGCCGCTCGATGACGCTCGCGCGCCGGCCGCGCACCGCGTGGCACGGCAACCGGCTCGGCGCGCGCGTCACCGCTCCCTGAACGCCTCCACCTTCGCGCGGTTCCCGCACGTGCGCATGTCGCACCAGCGGCGCCCGACGCCGCGGCCGCGATCGACGAAGAACCACGTGCACCGGCCGCACTGCCGCACCCGCGCGAAATCGTCGCTGCGCAGCAGTTGCTCGAAGCCGAGCGCAGCTGCATCGACCCAGCGCGACGCGGCGCGCGCGTCGGGCCGCCATGCGAACCGGCCGTCGACCGCATCGAACGCGCTACGCCCGATCGCCTCGCGAATCGCGACGGCGAGCCGGTCCGCCGCGCGCGCGCCGGCCGTGCCGCCGCCGCTTCCGGCCGTCAGGTGCGCGATCGCGACGTACGCATCCTCGCGAAAACGATGCAGTGCGGCCAATGCGTCCGCACCGTCCTGCCGCGCATGACGCAGAAGCCGCGCCAGATCGGTCGGCGCCAACAGCCCCGATTGCTCCGCCCACGCATGCACGGCCGGCCAGTCGACGAGCTTGTCCGCGTCGCGCGTCTTGCCCGTGTCGGCCACCGTATTAAGGAAGTCGAGCGCCGGATGGCCGCCGACGAAATCGGCCGCACCCCATTCGTGCGCGGATCGCTCAGGCTCGTATCGAGTAACCATTTAATTTCACCTATCGGTTTCACACCCGGACGATCCGGAGTAACCTGTTAACAACCAAAACAGGTTAGCACGGAGATGCCGATGCTCGAACTCGCCAACCGCTTCATGTTCGAAGGCCACCGGATTGCCTGGGGCTCGCTCGGCGAAGGCCCGCCGCTCGTGCTCGTGCACGGCACGCCGTTTTCGTCGCAGGTGTGGCGCCGGATCGCGCCGTGGCTCGCGCGGCGTCATCGCGTGTTCTTCTACGACCTGCTCGGCTACGGTCAATCCGACATGCCGGACGCGGATGTATCGCTCGGCCGCCAGAACGGGCTGTTCGGCGCGATGCTCGATGAGTGGAAGATTTCACGCCCGCGCGTGCTCGCGCACGACTACGGCGGCGCAACCGTGCTGCGCGCGCACTTCCTCGACGGCATCGCCTACGCGGACCTCACGCTCGTGAATCCGGTCGCGATCGCGCCGCAGGGTTCGCCGTTCGTGCGCCACGTCGCGCAGCACGAAGCCGCCTTCACCGGATTGCCCGCGTATGCGCATCACGCACTCGTGACTGCCTATCTCGGCAATGCGGTCGCCCGGCCGCTGAGCGACGACGCGCTGTCGATCTACCGCGCGCCGTGGCTCACACCCGACGGTCAGGCCGCGTTCTATCGCCAGATCGCGCAGATGCGCCAGCGCTACATCGAGGAAGCCGAGGCGCGTTATGCGCCGCCGGACTTTCCGGTGCGCATCGTGTGGGGCGAGGACGATGCGTGGATTCCGCTCGAACAGGGGCAGGCGCTGGCCGATCGCATCGCGAACGGCCAGCTGATCAGGGTGCCGCGCGCGGGCCACCTGGTGCAGGAAGATGCGCCGGAGGCGATCGTCGCGGCGGTGCTCGACGGATCAGGGCAAGGTTGACGCCGCCGGTAATGCTGGTCGCGGGTCGCGTCAGAACACCGGCACGCCCTGCGCGAGCGTCGAGATGAACTTCGCGGTGCGCGGATCGCGCGGGCCGCCGAACAGGTCGCGCGACGCGCCGGCCTCGACGACGCGGCCCTCCGCGAGAAACACCGCATCGTGCGCGATCGATGCGGCCAGGCGCAGGTCGTGCGTGGCCATCAGCATCGTCGTGCCTTCGCGCGCGAGCTGGCGCAGCACCTCGACCACTTCGACCGACAACTCCGGATCGAGCGCTGACGTCGGCTCGTCGCACAACAGCACCTGCGGCGACGGCGCGAGCGCACGTGCGATCGCGACGCGTTGCTGCTGGCCGCCCGACAGCGTGCCGGGCCACGCGTCGGCCTTGTCCGCGATGCCGACCTTCTCGAGCAGCGCGAGCGCGCGTTCGCGGGCCCGTTCGCGCGGCCAGCGCTGCACGGTGACGAGCCCTTCCATCACGTTCTGCACGACACTCAGGTGCGGAAACAGCTGGAAGTTCTGGAACACCATGCCGGTCTGGCGACGCACCGCGAATACGGCGTCGCGCGCCGGCCGGTGCGCCGGCGAAAAGTCGATGCGTGCATCGCCGACCGTCAGCGCGCCCGCCTCGGGCACTTCGAGCAGGTTCACGCAACGCAGCAGCGTGCTCTTGCCGCTGCCGGACGGCCCGATCAGCGCCGTCACGCTGCCGGGCTGCAACGCGAGGTCGATCCCGTGCAGCACACGATGCGTGCCGAACGACTTGTCGATGCGTTCGAGCCGGATCATCGCCACTCCGCCTGGAACAGCGCATGACGGCCGAAGCGGATTTCGAGGCGCCGCTGCAGCGTGGACAGCACCGAGCTGAGCAGCAGATAGATCAGCGCGGCTTCCGTATAGAGAATCATCGGCTCGTAGGTCACGGCCGCGATGCGCTGCGCGGCCTGGAAGATCTCCGGCACGGTCAGCACCGCCGCGAGCGACGTGTCCTTCACGAGCGAAATGAACGCATTCGACAGCGCCGGCAGCGCGACGCGCGCGGCCTGCGGCAGAATCGCGCGGCGCAGCGCCTGCGGGCGCGTCATCGCCATCGAGTACGCGGCCTCCCACTGCCCCTTCGGAATCGATTCGATCACGCCTCGGATCACCTCGGCGTTGTACGCGCCGACGTTCAGCGAGAAACCGATCACGGCGGCCGTCAGCGGATCGAGCACGATGCCGACGCTCGGCAGGCCGTAGAAGATCACGAACAGCTGCACGAGCAGCGGCGAACCGCGAAACAGCCAGATGTAGAAACGCACGGCGGCCTGCGCCCAGCGCGGCCCGAACAGCCGCACGAGCGCCGCGCCGAAGGCGAGCAGCAGGCCGATCGCGAACGACGCGAGCGTGAGCGGAACCGTGAACACGAGCCCCGCGACGAGCAGGGGCCGCAGCGATTCCGCCATCAGGTGAAGCCAGGCCGGCATCGTTCAACCTCGCGTCACGGCTGCGACACGTCGCGGCCGAAATACTTCTGCGAGATCTTCGCGTAGGTGCCGTCTGCCTTGATGTCCGCGAGCGCCTTGTCGATCGCGGCCACCAGCGCGGGGCTGCCCTTGCGCAGCAGCACGCCCGATGCGTCGCTGGCGCCGCCCGTGTCGGTCGCCGCGATCTTCAGTTTCGCGTCCGGCTTGTGCTTGCGGAAATCGAGGTACGACAGCGAATCGTTGATCGTCGCGTCGACGCGCCCCGAGCTCAGCAGGTCGATCGATTCGTTGAAGCCCTGCACGGGCACCACATCTGCGCCGTGCGCGGCCGCGAGCTTGCCGAAATTGCTGGTCAGCGTGTTCGCGGATTTCTTGCCCTTGAGATCGTCGAACGAGCGGATCGTCGTGTTGTCCGCACGCACGATCAGCACCGCGCGCGACGTGATGTACGGCGTCGAAAAATCGTATTTCGCCTTGCGCACGTCGGTGATCGACACTTCGTTGACGACCGCGTCGTAGCGGTTCACGTCGAGACCCGCGATCAGCCCGTCCCACTTGCCTTCGACGAACTGCGGCTTCACGCCGAGACGCTGCGCGATCGCGGTCGCGATGTCGACGTCGAAGCCCGTCAGCTTGCCGGTTTCGTCGTGGTACGTGAACGGCGCGTAGGTGCCTTCGGTACCGACCCGGAACACGCCGGACGACTTGATCTGCGACAGGTCGTCGGCAGCCAGTGCGCTCGTGACCGAAACGGCCTGCAGCATGGCGACGACCAGGATGGAGCGAAGGAATTTCATGGTGCGGACCCCGAATGATTGGAGGGAATGATCCCGCGGCACATGCATGCCGTTCGAGAGGTCCGCGAATTCTACCGACGCGTCGAAGCGCGGCAAAAACGCAAATCGGCTATCGATATGAGCGCGTCGAATAACGCGCCGGCCAGCCACGCTCATCCCGCAGATGAAATCCGTCGCGATGCAGCACGACGATCGTCCGACGATTCGTTACCGGCGGTTACAGAAGCGACACCGCGGTATCACCCATTCGGCATGCGCTACGTACCATGAAGACAGGTGAACCTGTTGCTCGCGGGCCTGGCCCCCACGAGCGGAGTGAACGGCAAATGAAACGCATCCTGTTGTCCAGTGCGCTCGGCATCGCGGCCGCCTGCCTGTCGGCAAGTGCGTTCGCGCATGCCGACATCGGCGTGTACTTCGGCGTACCGGGGCCGGTGATCGAGGCGCCGCCACCTGTCTACTACACGCCGCCGCCCGTCGTGTACGAGCCTGCGCCCGTCTATTACGGCCCGTACTACGGCGAATATCGCTATCGCCGCTACCGGCACGACAACGGCTGGCATCGCGGCTGGCGACATCACCGCGACGACGACGACGATTGACCGTCGCCTGGCGCCCGTCGCAGGCACATCCCGCCGGGGGACATTCCGCGCGCCGGCCTTCGAGCCGGCGCGTCCGCATTACACGTCGCTTACCACGGCAGCGAATACGTCTTCGTATTCGTGAAGCTCTTCATCGCTTCCTGCACGCCTTCCTTGTAGCCGAGCCCCGAATCCTTCACGCCGCCGAACGGCGTCAGTTCGAGCCGGTAGCCCGGTACTTCGCGCACGTTCACGCTGCCGACTTCCAGCTCGGTGATGAAGCGCGTGATGCTGTCGAACCGGTTCGTGCAGACCGACGACGACAGTGCATAGTCGGTGCTGTTCGACATCCGGATCGCTTCGTCGATGTCGCGGAAGCGCATGATCGGCGACACCGGGCCGAACGTCTCGTACTTCACCAGCGGCATGTCGGGCGTCACGCGATCGATCACCGTCGGCGAATACAGCGCGCCGTCGCGGACGTTGCCGACCAGCAGTCGCGCACCGCGTGCAATCGCGTCGTTCACCTGCTGCTCGCAGAACTTCGCGGCTGCCTCGTCGATCACCGTGCCCATGTCGACCGACGGATCGGCCGGATTGCCGTACGACCACGCCTTCGTTTTCTCGACCACCAGCTCCGTGAAGCGATCGGCCACCGACTCGTGCACGAGCATCCGCTTGATCGCGGTGCAGCGCTGCCCCGAGTTCTTGTACGAACCCGACACCGCGAGCGTGCTCGCTTCATCGAGATCGGCGTCTTCCATCACGATGATCGGATCGTTACCGCCAAGCTCGAGCACCGCGCGCCGGTAACCCATCCGCGACGCAATCGACTTGCCGATCGATACGCCACCGGTGAACGTGATGAGGTCGATCGCCGGGTTCGTGATCAGCTCGTCGGCAATCTCCTTCGGGTCGCCGGTGAGCACTTGCAGCATCTGCGGCGGCAGGCCGGCTTCGTACAGGATGTCCGCGAACAGGTAGCACGACAGCGGCACCTTCTCCGACGGCTTCACGACGATCCGGTTGTTGGTCGCGACCGACGGCACGATCTTGTGCGCGACCTGGTTCATCGGGTGGTTGAACGGCGTGATCGCCGAGATCACGCCGAGCAGCGGGTCACGCTGCGTGTACACGCGGCGCTTCTTGCCGTGCGGTGTCAGGTCGCACGAGAAGATCTGCCCGTCGTCCTTCAGCACTTCACCGGCGCCGAACGTCAGCACGTCGGCGACGCGGCCCGCTTCGTACGTCGAATCCTTGATGCACAGGCCGGCCTCGGCCGTGATCAGCGCGGCAATCTCGGCGGTGCGCGAGCGCACGATATCGGCCGCGCGGCGCAGGATCGCCGCGCGATCGTGGCGCGTGAGCGTCGGCCGGTACGCACGTGCGGTCGCGAACGCGCGCCGCACGTCGTCCAGCGTCGCCTTCGGCACGGTGCCGACCAGCGAGCCGTCGTACGGGTTGCGCACTTCGATTACCGCGTCCCGATGAATCCGTTCGCCGTCGATTCGCAGTGCTTCGCGACGAATCTCGCGGACGTCCGTCGATGCTGCAATGGCGTTCATGAGTGTGTCCCCTTACGGATGCGTGCGCATCACTGCAGATGGTTGAGCGCGATGTCGATGATGTCGAAGTTGCGCAGTCGCGCGCGGCCCGTGACGTCGCCCGCGACCGGCTTGCTGAAGATCAGCGGCACGATCTGCTCGGAGATCCCGCCGTGCGAGCGCAGCGGCACGTCGAGGCCCGACAGGTCGTGCTTGATGCGGCGCGTGCCGAGCACGACGTCCTGCTTCGAGATCACGATCAGGTCGCCCATCCGCGCCGGCGGCAGCTCGAAGCGCGCGCAGCCTTCGGCGCCCGTCAGCACGACCTCGATGCCGTCGACCGCGGCGAGCCGCGCGCGCAGCGCCTCGGCATCGGCCGTCGCCGGCACGTAGACGGTCGCGAACGAACCGAGCGCGCCGTGGTGCACGACGTACGGATCGGTGATCGGCAGGATCACGCGCGCCGCCTCCTCGCCGAGCCACTCGTCGAACAGTTCCTGCAGGTAGATCACGTTCGGCTCGCCGGTTTCATCGTCGTGCTTCGCGTTCATCCCGTGGTCGGCCGTGATCGCGACGATCGCGCCGAGCTCGTCGAGGCGCTGCAGGTACTTGTCCATCATCGCGTAGAACTCGTTCGCGCCTTCCGTGCCGGGTGCGCACTTGTGCTGCACGTAGTCGGTCGTCGACAGGTACATCAGGTCGATCGGACGCGTCTCGAGCAGGCGCACGCCGGCCGCGAACACGAATTCGGACAGATCCGCGCTGTACACGCTCGGCACCGGCTTGCCGACCAGTTCGAGCACGTTGTCGATGCCGTTTTCCGAGAGGCTCGCTTCGTCGGCCTTCTCCGACGAGAAGCAGATGCCCTTCAGCCCCTTGCCGAGCAGGCGGCGCAGCTTGTCCTTCGCGGTGACGACCGCGACCTTCGCGCCTTGCTCCGCGAAGGTCGCGAGCACGGTCGGTGCGACCAGGTACTTCGGATCGTTCATCAGCACCTCGGCGCCGGTGTCGCGATCGTAGAAGTAGTTGCCACTAATCCCATGCACCGCCGGCGGCACGCCTGTCACGATCGACAGGTTGTTCGGGTTCGTGAAGCTCGGCACCACGCACTCGCCCTTGAGCGCCGTGCCCGGCTTCAGCAGCGTGCGCAGGAACGGCGCGACGCCGGCCTCGGCCGCTTCTTCCAGATATTCGTATGCGCAGCCATCGACGCAGACGACCACCACGGGCCGGCTCATCCAGTTGTAGCGGCGGCCGTTCACTTCCACGGATACAGGCGTTTCATTCATGACGTTCATTCCTTTCAGTTCGAAGGGTAGAGCCGTCGGCGCCCGCGTCGCGCCGAAGGGAGGTGTTTTCCATGCTTGACATTAAAATTGATGATTTGTAGATTGTCAACAACATGCAGAGAACAGAAAGCAAAACAACGTAGCAGCAAGAGGGCTGGTCTCCACTCATCCGCCGCGTGCCGCGGCGCCACAGTCAAGGGGTCTGAAGATGAACGAAGTGCCGGTAGACAAGCGTTTGAACGCATGGGCGGCGGGCGCGGCCCGCTTCGCACTGGCCGCGGCGGTCGCGCTCGGCGCGGTGCAGGCGGCGCACGCGAAGACGTCGCTGCTCGTCTATACCGCGCTGGAAGACGAGGCGATGAAGCCCTACAAGGACGCGTTCGAGAAAGCGAACCCCGATATCGAGATCCGCTGGGTGCGCGACTCGACCGGCTCGGTCACCGCGAAGCTGCTCGCGGAGAAGAACAACCCGCGCGCGGACGTCGTGCTCGGCCTCGCCGCGTCGAGCCTCACGCTGCTCGACCTGCAAGGGATGCTGATGCCGTACGCGCCGAAGGACTTCGACCAGCTCACGCGCAAGTACAGCGACGCGAACACGCCGCCGCACTGGGTCGGCATGGACGTGTGGGGCGCGACGATCTGCTACAACCGCGTCGCCGCGCAGGCGAAGGGCATCCCGAAGCCGACGTCGTGGGAGGACCTGACGAAGCCCGTCTATAAAGGCGCGATCGTGATGCCGAGCCCGGTTTCGTCCGGCACCGGCTATCTCGACGTGACCGCGTGGCTGCAGACCTTCGGCGACGACCGCGGCTGGAAATTCATGGACGCGCTCGACAAGAACGTCGCGCAATACGTGCACTCGGGCTCGAAGCCGTGCACGCTCGCCGGCACCGGCGAATTCCCGATCGGCATCTCGTTCGAGTTCCGCGGCCACGAACTGCAGTCGCAGGGCGCGCCGATCGATCTCGTGTTCCCGAAGGAAGGGCTCGGCTGGGACATGGAAGGCACGGCGATCATGAAGACGACGAAGCAGCCCGATGCCGCGAAGAAGCTGGCCGACTTCATGGCGAGCAAGGACGCGAACCAGATCACCGCGCGCTGGTGGGCGATCGTCGCGTACCCGGGTGTCGCCCGGAAGCTCGCCGGCATCCCCGACAACTACTCGGAGCTGCTCGTGAAGAACGACTTCGTGTGGTCGGCGAAGAACCGCCAGTCGATTCTCGACACGTGGCAGAAGCGCTACGGCTCGAAAACGCAGCAGTAACGCCGCGACCGGCAGCGGGGCCGCGCCGCGCGCCGCCCCGCGCCACCCTTTCCGTCGTCGAATCCGGCCCCCGGGCCGCCCCAGCATGGAGGCGCGCATGGCACCTTATCTGAGCGTAGAACGCATCGAGAAGCAGTACAACGACACGCAGGTCCTGACCGACATCAACCTGAGCGTGATGAAGGGCGAAATGATCTGCTTCCTGGGGCCGTCCGGCTGCGGGAAAACCACGCTGCTGCGGATCATCGCGGGGCTCGAGACGCAGAACGCCGGCCACATCATGCAGGACGGCCGCGACATCTCGCGGCTGCCGCCGCAACTGCGCGACTACGGGATCGTGTTCCAGTCGTACGCGCTGTTCCCCAACCTCACGGTGTACGACAACGTCGCGTACGGGCTCGTGAACCGGAAGATGAAGCGCGACGCGATCCACGAGCGCGTGCACACGCTGCTCGCGCTGGTCGGCCTGCCCGACAGCCATCGCAAGCATCCGGGCCAGCTGTCCGGCGGACAGCAGCAGCGCATCGCACTGGCGCGCGCGCTCGCGACCTCCCCCGGCCTGCTGCTGCTCGACGAGCCGCTGTCGGCACTCGACGCACGGGTGCGCGTGCGGCTGCGCCAGGAGATCCGCGCGCTGCAGCAGCGGCTCGGCGTGACGACGATCATGGTCACGCACGACCAGGAAGAAGCGCTGTCGATGGCCGATCGCATCGTCGTGATGAACCACGGCGTGATCGAGCAGATCGGCACGCCGCTCGAAATCTACCGGCAGCCCGCGTCGCCGTTCGTCGCGGACTTCATCGGCCGCGTCAACACGATTCCCGCCGAAGTCGCGCAGGACGGCACGCTGCGCGCGGGCACGGTCGGCCTCGACTGCCGCCATGGCACGGCCCGCCCTGCACAGGGCGCGGCGGTGTCGGTGTACGTGCGGCCTGAAGACCTGCGCATCTGCGTGCCGGGCCAAACGGCCGACAACGTGCTGGCCGGCCGCGTCGAGAAGCTCGAATTCCTCGGTGCGTTCTGCCGCGTGAGCTTCCGGATCGACGGGCTCGACGGCCAGGAGATCGTCGCCGACCTGTCGTATCACGACGTCGACCGCACCGGCGTGCAGGCCGGCGCGCGCATCGACCTCGCGCTCGATCGCGAGCATGTCCGCGTGTTCCCGAGCGCGAAGGAGCGACTGCAATGAGCACCGTCCTGACCGAGCGCCGCCGCGGCGCCTCCGCCCCCGCCGACGTGCGGCAGATCACGCACTGGCACGACCGCATCGCGCAGCTCGCGCTCCTCGCGATGGCCGCGCTGATGTCGATGTTCCTGCTGCTGCCGCTCGCGCTCGTCGTGCAGAAATGCTTCGTCGATGCGGACGGGCGTTTCGTCGGCGCGCACAACTTCATCGAGTATCTCGAGGACAGCGGCGTGCTGCGCTCGATGCTGCATTCGCTGACGGTCGGCGCGCTCGTCACGTCGATCGTCGTGCCGATGGCGTTCACGTTCGCATATGCGCTGACCCGCTCGTGCATGCCGTTCAAGAACGCCGCGCGGACCGTCGCGCTGCTGCCGCTGCTGGCGCCGACGCTGTTGTCCGCGGTGTCGTTCATCTACTGGTTCGGCAACGCGGGGCTGCTGAAGCCGCTGCTGCACGGCCATTCGATCTACGGGCTGCCGGGCATCGTGCTGAGCATGGTGTACGCGTCGTTCCCGCACGTGCTGATGATCCTCGTCACCGCGCTGTCGCTTGCCGATGGCCGGCTCTACGAGGCCGCCGACGCGATGGGCACGAGCCGCATGCGCAAGTTCTTCACGATCACGCTGCCCGGCGCGAAGTACGGGCTGATCAGCGCGACGATGGTGGCGTTCACGATGTGCATCAATGACTTCGGCGTGCCGGTCGTGATCGGCGGTTCGTACAACGTACTGTCGACCGACATCTACAAGCTGATCATCGGCCTGCAGGACTTCAACCGCAGTGCGGTCGTGAGCCTGATGCTGCTGTGCCCCGCCCTCGTCGCGTTCGGCGTCGACTTCTTCATCCGCCGCCGCCAGCAGTCGCAGCTCGGCGCACGCTCGACGCCGTACCAGCCGAAGCCGTCGCACGGCTTCGACGCCGCGATGCTCGCGTACTGCGGGCTCGTGTGCGCGTTCTTCATCGCGGTGGTCGGCATCTCGGTGTTCGCGTCGTTCGTGAAGTTCTGGCCGTACCAGATGAGCCTCGGGCTGCAGCACTACAAGATGGGGCTGATCGGCGCGGGCATCTTCGACGCGTACAAGAACAGCCTGCGGATGGCCGCGACGGTGGCGCTCGGCGGCACGATCGTCGTGTTCGGCGGCGCATACCTGATCGAGAAAACACGCGGCGCACGCTGGCTGCGCGGCTTCATCGCCCTGTGCGCGATCCTGCCGATGGGCGTGCCGGGGCTCGTGCTCGGCATCAGCTACATCTTCCTGTTCAACGCGCCCGGCAATCCGCTGAACGGGCTGTACGGGTCGCTGTGGCTGCTCGCGATCGTCACGGTGGTGCACTACTACGCGTCGAGCCACCTGACCGCCGTCACCGCGCTCCGGCAGATCGACAGCGAGTTCGAGGCCGTGTCCGCGTCGCTGAAGGTGCCGTTCTACAAGACCTTCCTGCGCGTGACCGTGCCCGTGTGCCTGCCCGCGATCCTGCTGATCGCACGCTACCTGTTCGTCAACGGGATGACGACGGTCTCGGCCGTCGCGTTCCTCTACTCGCCCGACACGCAGCCCGCGTCGGTCGCGATCCTGAACCTCGACGACGCGGGCCAGATGGGCCCGGCCGCCGCGATGGCCACGCTCGTGCTCGCGACGTCGTCGTTCGCCTGCGTGCTGTTCGCGTGCATCTCGCATCGACTGTTGCGCCGTACGCAGGCCTGGCGCAACCCGCATCGCCACTGATTTTTTCACCGCATTCACGTGACGTCCCGACTTCATCAAGGAGACACCATGACGCTCGCCGCCCAGCCCATCCTGCTCACCCCAGGCCCCCTGACGACCTCCGACACCACGCGAGACGCAATGCTGCGCGACTGGGGATCGTGGGACAGCGACTTCAACGCGATCACCGCGCGGCTGCGCGAACGCCTGCTGCAGATCGTGCACGGCGAAGGCACGCACGAATGCGTGCCGCTGCAAGGCAGCGGCACGTTCTCGGTCGAAGCGGCCATCGGCACGCTCGTGCCGCGCGACGGCCACGTGCTCGTGCCGAACAACGGCGCGTACTGCCAGCGCATCGCGAAGATCTGCCGCGTGCTCGGCCGCAAGCTGACGACGATCGACTACAGCGAGGATCGCCGCGTCGATCCGGCCGACGTCGAGCGCGCGCTCGTCGCCGATCCGACCATCACGCACGTCGCGCTCGTGCACTGCGAAACGGGCGCCGGCGTACTGAACCCGCTGCACGACATCGCGCAGGTCGTCGCGAAGCAAGGCCGCGCCCTGATCGTCGATGCGATGAGCTCGTTCGGCGCGATCGACATCGACGCGCGCACGACACCGTTCGACGCGGTGATCGCGGCATCCGGCAAATGCCTCGAAGGCGTGCCGGGGCTCGGTTTCGTGATCGCGAAGCGCAGCGCGCTCGAACGCTGCGAAGGCAACAGCCACTCGCTCGCGATGGACCTGTACGACCAATGGGCTTACATGCAGCGCACGACGCAGTGGCGCTTCACGCCGCCGACGCACGTGGTCGCGGCGCTCGACGCGGCCGTCGCGCAATACGTCGACGAAGGCGGGCTCGCCGCGCGCGGCGGTCGCTACCAGCGCAACTATCGCGCGCTGATCGACGGGATGATCGCGCTCGGCTTCCGGCCGTTCCTCGATCCGGCGATCCAGGCGCCGATCATCGTCACGTTCCATGCGCCGGACGATCCGAACTACGACTTCAAGCGGTTCTATCAGGAGGTCAAGCAGCGCGGCTACATCCTGTATCCGGGCAAGCTGACCGAGGTCGAGACGTTCCGGGTCGGCTGCATCGGCCACTTCGGCGAAGCCGGCATCCCGGGCGCCGTCGCCGCGATCGCCGACACGCTGCGCGCGATGGGCGTGCGCCGCGTGTCGGCCGAAGCGGCTGCCTGACGCGACGCAGGACGACGTGACGTGATGGTCCCCGCCGCGTGCACGTTCGCACGCGGCGGCCAGTTGTTTCGGGCCGTGCGCGGCACGGCCCCTTTTTGAAGAACCCTCCGATGCGACCCTTCTGGATCGAACAAGCGCTGTTCAACGACGGCGATCTCGCCCCCGCGCTGCAAGGTGCGACGCAGGCCGACGTGTGCATCGTCGGCGGTGGCTTCACCGGGCTCTGGACCGCGATCCAGGCGAAGCAGCAGAACCCCGCGCTCGACATCGCGATCGTCGAGGCCGACCTGTGCGGCGCCGGCGCGAGCGGTCGCAATGGCGGCTGCCTGCTCACGTGGTCCGCGAAATTCCTGACGCTGCGGCGCCTGTTCGGCGAAGCCGAGGCGATCCGGCTCGTCAAGGCATCCGAAGCGGCCGTACAGCACATCGCCGATTTCTGCCGCGCGCACGACATCGATGCCGAGCTGCGGCTCGACGGCACGCTGTACACCGCGACGTCGCGCGCGCAGGTCGGCACGCTCGCGCCGGTGCTCGACGCACTCGCCGCGTGCGGCATCCACAGCTATGAGCCGCTGCCGCCCGCCGAAGTCGCGCGCCGCTCGGGTTCCGCACGCAATCTCGACGGCGTCTATTCGCCGATCGCCGCGACCGTGCATCCCGGCAAGCTCGTGCGCGGGCTGCGCCGCATCGCACTCGCGATGGGCATCCGGATCTACGAGCGCACGCCGATGCTCGACTTCACGCCGGGGCAGCCGGCTGTCGTGCGCACGCCGTCCGGCAGCGTGAGCGCGGGCAAGCTCGTGTTCGCGATCAATGCGTGGATGGCGAGCCGCTTCCCGCAGTTCGAGCGCACGATCGCGGTCGTGTCGAGCGACATGGTCATCACCGAGAAATGCCCCGAGCTGCTCGAGCAGACCGGGCTCGTGGACGGCGTGTCGGTGCTCGATTCGCGGATCTTCGTCTACTACTACCGCACCACCGCCGACGGGCGGCTGATGCTCGGCAAGGGCGGCAACACGTTCTCGTGGCGCAGCCGCATCGCGCCCGTGTTCGACCGGCGCTCACCGTACGAGGCGCAGCTCACGAAAAGCCTGCGCGAGTTCTTTCCGTCGCTCGCGAGCGTGCCGGTCACTGCAAGCTGGAACGGGCCGTCGGATCGCTCCGTCACCGGCTTCCCGTTCTTCGGCCGCCTCGACGGCGCGCCGAACGTGTTCTACGGCTTCGGCTACTCGGGTAACGGCGTGGGGCCGACCTACATGGGCGGGCAGATCCTGTCGTCGCTCGTGCTCGGCCTCGACAACGCGTGGACGCGCAGCCCGATCGTGCGCGGCCCGCTTGGGGCGTTCCCGCCGGAGCCGATCCGCTATGTCGGCGCGCACGTCGTGCGCAATGCGATCCGCCGCAAGGAGCGCGCGGAGGACGAGAGCCGGCCGCCGGCAATTGTCGACACGTGGCTCGCGAAATTCGCGAGCGCGGCGGGGAAAGCCGACAAGGCGTGACGATGCGTCGACTTGCAGGATCTGCATGGCATGACCTGAAGACGCAATGAAAAAGGGACGCTTCGAAGCGTCCCTTTGCTTTTGCGCGGCGACCCGCGCGGGCGTTGCCGGGCGCTTACGCGCGCACGGTCTTTTCCCGCGCCGCCTTGCCCGTCGCGGGCAGCCCCTGCTCATGGGTGCGACGCATGCGCTCGAGGCCGTGCGAGACGTGCTCGCGCACGAGCGCCACCGCCTGCGCTTCATCGCCGCCCGCGAGCGCCTGCACGATCTTGTCGTGCTCGGCGGCGGACACGGCGATCGCATCCTCCTCGGCCTCGATCGCGGCCTGGCGCAGCAGGCCGAGCTGGCGCACGAGCCGGCGGTAGGTATCGGTGAGATGCGTATTGCCGACGCCGACGACCATCGCGTCGTGGAACTGCACGTTCAGCTCGGTATAGCGCGTGACGTCGTGCGTCTTCGCGGCGTCCTTCATCGACTGGATGATGTCCTTCAGCACCTTCAACGTGTCGGGCGAGATGCGCTTCGCGAGCGCGCGCGCGACCGACTCGTCGAGCATCGCGCGCACTTCGTAGATCTCCTCGGCCTCGCGCAGCGGCACGACGCGCACTGTCACGCCGCGGTTCTTCTCGTTGCGCAGCAGGCCGGCCTGTTCGAGCGCGCGGAACGCTTCGCGCACGGGGCCGCGTGACACGTTCAGCTTGGTCGCGATCTCGACTTCGTTGAGCTTCTCGCCCGGTGCGTATTCGCCGGAGACGATCGCGCGCTCGAGCATGTCCTGGACGATCATGGCGAGCGACTGGCTTTGCAGGAGTTCGATGGCGCTGAGCGCGTTCGGGGCTGTCATGGTCGGGCAGGCAGCAAGGCTGCGGTAGAAATCGAGGGCGCCATATCGGCGAATGATCCTTATATACCCTCGGCCCGTCACATTGTCAACAGTTTTCAGTTTCCAAAAACCAATTCCGCCTGCCGGAACACAACCGAAACGCACCCGGCAGGCGGCAGTCGCGCGACCGGCCGACCTCGCCCGTATCGCGCGACGCGTGCCGGCCGTCAGGCCGTCGTGTGCTTCACCGGCCCCGGATCGCTTTGGCTCGGCCGGCCCGTCTCGACGTGGCCCGCGAAGCGGCGCACGACCTTGTCGTCGCCGCCGCGCAGCGTCGTCGCGGTGATCGTCAGATCGTACCAGCCGTGGCTCGACGACAGCTCGAAGTGATCCTCGACGCGCTCGCCCGGCTCCAGCGTGTAGGTGCGCGCATGCGCATGGCTGTACGCGTTGTCGACCGTCACGCGGCACGTCGCGCGCCCGCTGTTGCGCAGTTGCAGATACACGTGGCGGTTGCGTACGTCGTAGCCGATCCGCGCTTCGGGGTTCGCGTGGCGGCCGTCCGCCGCGAGCCGCGTGTTGCCCTGGAACTCGCACAGATAACCGTTCGGGCCGTATGCCGCGAGATGGTAATCTCCGCGCGCGGCCGACGTGTTCCACGTATCGACGAAGCGGTCATGCGCGGATACCGCGTAGCGACGCGGCGGCGTCGTCGGGTTGCGGCGGTCGTACACGTAGAACGCCGCGCCTGCGTCACCGGTGTTCGCGAAGTCGAGCGACACGCTGTCGTCGTGCCCGCTCACCCGGCTGTGCACGAACAGCTCGTACGGCAGCGCACGCGCCGGACGCGTGCCGGGCTCCTGCGCCGGCATCGACTGCTGCGCGGGCACCTGGTACGCCTGGCCGGCGGTCGCGATGTGCTGCGGCACCGAGAAGCTCACCGTGCGCGTGTCGGGGCGTGCGGAGAAGTCGAACGCCGACGTGAGGTCGCCGCAGATCGAGCGGCGCCATGCGCTGATGTTCGGCTCCTTCACGCCGAAGCGCGCTTCGAGGAAACGCAGCACCGACGTATGGTCGAACGTCTCCGAGCAGACATAGCCGCCCTTCGTCCACGGCGAGATGATGATCAGCGGCACGCGCGGCCCGAGGCCGATCGGCTGGATCCCGCCCGGGTCGGCGCCCGGCACGAGCGGGCTCATTTCGCCCGGGTACTTGTTCAGGTCGAGCAGCTCGTCGCCGAGATTCGACAGCAGGTTCGACGACACGATGCCCTGGCCACCCACGCCGCTCGTCACCGGCGGTACCGGCGGCACGACGTGGTCGAACAGCCCGTCGTTTTCGTCGTAGTTGAGGATGAACACCGTCTTCGCCCACACTTCCGGGTTCGACGTGAGCGCCTCGAGCACCATGTTGATGTAGAACGCGCCGTCGGTCGGCGACGCCTGCGGGTGCTCGCTGTACTTGTACGGCGACACGATCCACGACACCTGCGGCAGCCGGTTCGCCTGCACGTCGGCCTTCAGCTCGGCGAGCGTGTGGTCCGACGCGCCCTTGTCGACCAGCGGGCCGCTCGCGCCTTCCTTCACCTGGAAGCGCTTGAAGAACATCAGCGAGTTGTCGGTGTAGTTGTCGGTCGGGTCGCCCGGGATGCCCGTGCCGCCCTGGTACACCTTCCAGCTGATCTTCGCGTTCTCGAGGCGTTCCGCGTAGGTGGTCCACGTGTAGCCGTTCACGTCGTCGCGCTCGCCAATGCCCGGGCCGTTCGGCGGGTTGCCGTAGATGTTGCGCGGGTCGACCGTGCCGGTCCACAGGTAGATGCGGTTCGGCGCGGTGTCGGCGTGTGCGGAACAGAAGTACGAATCGCAGATCGTGAACGCGTCGGCCAATGCGTAGTGGTACGTGAGATCCTGGCGCTTCAGGTAGCCCATCGTCAGCACGTCCTGCTTCTGGTTCACCCACTGGTCCCACTGGCCGTTGTTCCAGGACAGGTGGCCGCTGCTCCAGCCGTGGTTGGTGCCCGGCTGGAATTCGGTCGTCTGCTTCGGATCGAGGTAGAACGGCAGCACGTACGGCGCCGACGGATCGAGGCCGCGCGAATGGTAGTTCTTCGTGAACACCGACGCCGGCGGCTGCTGCCACACCGGTGCGCCGCTCGGCAGCAGGTGCGGGCGCGGGTCGTTGAAGCCGCGCACGCCGCGCAGCCCGCCGAAGTAATGGTCGAACGATCGGTTTTCCTGCATGAAGATCACGACGTGTTCGACGTCGCGGATCGTGCCCGTGCGATAGGCGGCCGGCATCGCCAGCGCATTGCGGATCGCGGGCGGGAAGCCTGCGTAGGCGGCCATCGCGCCGGCCGACTGCGCGGCGAGGCGCAGGAAATCGCGTCGATTGTTCGAGGACATGAAGAGAACCCTGTTGTCGGTAGGAGTGGGGGCGCCAGTCGAGCGGGGCCGGCGGTTTGCGTCGCCGCTATTACCCCGCATCGGCATGTCCCGGCCGTGACCGGTTACCGCAGGTTTCTTTGGGTTACCCACAAGAATTTTTTCGAAGTGGCACACGACGCGCCTTTCATCCGGCCGACATACGCATGCGCTACGCTGACGCGCGATACAGAGGGGGAAGCCGAGTCGTGTTCGATCAGCTGAAGGCGTTCCACGCGACCGTCCGGCAGGGCAGCATCACGCGCGCCGCGCGTCACCTGGGCGTGAGCCAGCCGACGATTGCCGCGCAGATCCGGCAGGTCGAGCAGGTGTATGGCGTCGAGCTGTTCTACCGCAGCGGCCGCAAGCTCGAGGTCACCGAGACGGGGATCGAGCTGTTGCCGCTCGTCGAGAAGATGATCGCGCTCGAAGCGCAGGCCGACATCATGCTGCGCAACGTCGGCGGCCTGTTCGAAGGCCAGCTGCGGATCGGCGCGACGGGGCCGTACTACATCATGGAGGCGGTCGGCCGCTTCTCGAACGCGCATCCGTCGATCGCGCTCACGTGCCGGATCGGCAACTCCGAGGAGATCCTGCAGGCGCTGCAGGAATTCCGCATCGATCTCGCCGTCTCGTCGCAGCGCAACGATGCCGACGGCCTCGAACGCAAGGTGATCTCGACCGACCCGCTCGTGCTCGTCGTGCATCGCAACCATCCGCTCGCGCGCTTCGACGCGATCGATCCGGCGCAGCTCGCCGACGTGCGGCTGCTGATTCGCGAGGAAGGCTCGGTCACGCGCCGCTGCACGGAGACGATTCTCGAGGCGGCCGGTGTCGCGGCCGTCTCGGTTGCCGAGATCGGCAGCCGCGAAGCGATCCGCGAGGCGATCCTGCATGGGGTGGGCGGCAGCCTGTTTCCGCTCGGCGAGGCCGAACGTCACCCGGATTTGCGCGTGATCGCGCTGCGCGGCGTCGACACGACGATCGACGAATACGTGTACTACCTGAAGGCGCGCCGCCAGAGCCCCGCGATCGACGCGTTCCTCGCGTGCATCCTGCCGGCCGGCAGCGACGCGGCCGGGGCGGATGAAGCGGGACGAACGGCGCGGCGGGCGAACGCGCGCTGACTTGCCGCGCGCTCACCGGTTCCGCACTTTACGTGGCGCTTTTCCCGCGCCTTCCCTCTGTCGTTGCGCTCACATCATTTCGGCAGCGCCGGAATCATCCACGTCAGTACGTGCTGCTGCAGGAACACCAGCACGCCGAGCAGCAGCGTGAGGATCACGCTGTGCCAGAAGGTGCGTGCGAACACGACGCCCTCCTGCCCCTTCAGATCGGTGGTCGACACGCCCGTCGCGATGTTCTGCGGCGAGATCATCTTGCCCATCACGCCGCCCGACGAATTGGTCGCGGCCATCAGCACCGGATCGAGGCCGAGCTGCCGCGCGGCGACCACCTGCAGGTTGCCGAACAGCGCGTTGCCCGACGTGTCGCTGCCCGACAGGAACACCGCGATCCAGCCGAGCGACGCGGACACCAGCGGAAACAGCGCGCCGGTCGACGCGACGCCGGTGCCGAGCGTGTAGCTGATCCCCGAGTAGTTCAGCAGGTACGCGAGCCCGACGATCATCATCACCGTGACGATCGCGATCCATGTCTGCCGCCAGGTCTTGACCACGCATTCGAAGAACGCGCCCACACCGGTGCGCGTCAGCGCGGCCGTGATGATCGCCGAGACCAGGATCGCGGTGCCGGTGCCGAGCGGCTGGAAGTCCCAGATCGCCGCATAGGGCTTGTGGTACAGCGACACGAACACCGCGTTGTGCAGGCCCGGCCACTTGATCTTCACGTCGCCGATCGCCGCGATGTTCGCGTGCACCCAGACGATCACGACCACCGACACGACGAGCCACGGCAGCCAGCCGCCGAAGCCCGCGCGCGCGGCGCCGGCCGTTGCGGGCACGCTGCGCGCGAGTGCGTACTGCGGATCGGGCTGCGGCTTCCACACCTGCAGGAAGCCGATCGTGACGATCAGCGACGTGAGCGACGACAGCACGTCGGTGAGCTGGTAGCCGAGGAAGTTCGACGTGACGAACTGCGCGATCGCGAAGCTGCCGCCCGACACGAGCAGCGCGGGCCACAGCTTCGAGATCGAGCGCAGGCCGCCGTACGCGCCGACCACGTAGAACGGCAGCAGCAACGCGAAGAACGGCAGCTGGCGGCCGACCATCTGCGCGAGCGTCGCGGGCGGCAGCGACGTCACCGCGCCGAGCACGGTGATCGGCACGCCGAGCGCGCCGAACGCGACCGGCGCCGTGTTGAACAACAGCGTATAGGTGAGCGCTTCGAGCGCGGGGAAACCGAGCGCGATCAGCAGCGCGCTCGTGATCGCGACCGGCGTGCCGAAGCCCGAGATCCCTTCGAGCAGACAGCCGAACGAGAACGCGACGACGAGCAGCACGAGACGGCGATTGTCGGGCAGGTTGTCGAGCATCCATTGCCGGAACTGGTCGAAGCGGCCCGACTTCACCGCGATGTTGTACAGCAGCAATGCGTTGAAGACGATCCACATCACGGGCACGACCGCGAGCGCCATGCCGGCGCCGACCGCGTTGAACGCGAGCCCGGCGGGCATCCCCCACGCACCGATCGCGACCGCGAGACCGGCGACAAGCCCGGCGAGCGAGGCCTGCCACGCGGGGCGGCGCAGCACGCCGAGTGCGATCAGCGCGACCGCAATTGGGATCGCGGCGACGAGGAAGGACAGCAGCAGCGAGTTGGCGACCGGCGTCAAAGGCTGCGCGAAGACGATGCCGGGCGGTAGGGCGTCGGTGGGGTTCATCGTGTCTCCTGTCGATCCGGGTTGGCGCTTTAGCGCCTACCCGGATCCCATGGCGTGGCTGGTTGGAGTTAGCGCTTCAGCGCTTACGCCAACCCCACGGCGGTCGACCCAGGGTGGCGCTGCTGCGCCCCCCGAATGCTGTGCAAAGCGGTCGTTCTCCAGTCGCGACAACGCTCAGGCGCTTGCGCACGCAACGACGTCGCGCGGCCAACCGATCAGTCGCTTAAAAGAGGTTAGGAGGCGCGCAGCGCTTGTACAAGGGGGACAAGCCCGATGCGTAGCGACCCGATACGAACCACCCGCCGCCCGCTGACCGGCAGCGGGCGGCCCGCTGTCGCAGCCGACAGGAAGTCCGTCGCGAGCGGCTCGCCGGCGCAGCGCGACGCCGCCCCCGCGCAATGTTGCACGTGCGGCAAAGGTGCCTGACGGCGGGCGGGATGTTTCGTTTGGCGTCCGAAGCCTAGACTGGTCGCATCGATTCCGCCCGCGCCGGCCACGGCAGGCACGGCACCGGAACCTCACGGAGTGAAACGATGAAGACGATGAAACAGGCGGCATGCGCATGCGTGCTGATCGGCGCGGCCTTTGCCGCCCACGCGCAGGCCGCATCGACGCTGACGCGCGCCCAGGTCCGCCAGGAACTCGTGGAACTGCAGGCCGCCGGCTACCGGACGAGTCTCGCGAGCAGTCCCGACTTTCCGGACGACATGCAGGCGATCATGCGCCGTGCCGCGCAGGCGCGCGGCGAGAACGCCGGCTACGGCAGCGACGGCGGGGCAAACGTGGAATCGGGCAAGCCGGCGCTGCCGCCTGCGATCGATCGCGGCACGTACGCGCATCACTGACGGCTGATCGAACCGGATCGAGCGCACCACGGTGAACGGTGCGCACCGACCGGCGATGGAGAGGCGCCTCGCGCACCGCGCCGATCGACGCGATGCACGTGCGCAAGCATCACACGCTGAAGCGGTTCAGCGTATACGCGCGATAGGCCGCGACGAATGCGTCGAACGATCCGGCCTCCTTCGTTTCGAGCTCGGCCTGCTCGGCCAGCGACTTCGCGGCGAGCGCCTGCTCGGTGCGCAGCGTGTCCGCCGACGGCGGATGCGCACGGAAATGCGCGGCATGCGCTTCGCTCTGCGCCAGCGCAAACCCGAGGAACGACTGCCCGCGCTCGCGCATCGTGCGCAGCACGTGCGCGGACGGCGTGCGCTCCGGATCGGCGAGCTTCTCGCGTTGCGCGGCGATCGCGCGCGCATGCTCGTCGCCGCCGCGGATTTCGTCGAGACGGCGGCCGACGGTTTCGATATCGGCCATCAGATCGTCTGCCCACGCCTGCAACGTGACCGACTCGCCGTCGCGCTGCAGCGTGAGCCCCGGCTTGCGCCCTTCCATCGTCACGCTGCCGAAGTTCGCGTTCGCTTCCTGGTACGCGGGGCAGTCGAGCGCCGGGCTCTCGTCGAGCGCGCACGCGAGCAGGAACGCGTCGATGAAGCGCGCGGTTTCCAGTGCGATGCCGGTCGGCTCGAACGGATCGATGTCCAGACAGCGCACCTCGATGTACTGCACGCCGCGCGATGCGAGCGCATGCAGCGGCCGCTCGCCCGAATACGTGACACGCTTCGGCCGGATCGTCGAGTAGAACTCGTTCTCGATCTGCAGCACGTTCGTGTTGATCTGGATCCACTCGCCGTCGCGATGCGTGCCGATGGCCTCGTAGGCCGGATACGGCTCGCTCACGGCCTTCGACAGCGCGTCAAGATAGCCGGGCAGCGTGTTGTAGTCGACGTGCAGCGCGGCCTGGGCGGTCGTGTTCGAGTAGCCGAGATCGCTCATCCGCAGGCTCGTCGCATGCGGCAGGTACAGCGTATCGGCATCGAACGTGTCGAGCTTGTGCGGCTTGCCGCGCAGGAACTTCGTATCGAGCGCGGGCGACGCGCCGAACAGGTACATCAGCAGCCAGCTGCGGCGGCGGAAGTTGCGGATCTGCGCGAGATAGCGCTCCGACTGGTAATCGACGAGCGTGGCCGTCGAGCCTTCTTCCGCATGCAGGCGCCGCCACACCTCTTCGTGCAGCGAGTAGTTGTAGTGGATGCCGGCGATGCACTGCATCGTGCGGCCGTAGCGATACGCGAGGCCGCGCCGGTACACCGTCTTCAGGCGGCCGATGTTCGACGTGCCGTAGTCGGCGATCGGAATCTGGTCGTCGGCCGGCAGCAGGCCGGGCATCGAGTCGTTCCACAGCATCTCGTCGCCGAGCGACGCATACACGTAGCGATGCAGATCGTCGAGACGTTCGAGCGTGATCGCGGCGTCGCCTTCCGCGGGCGTGATCAGCTCGATCAGCGCTTCGGAATAGTCGGTCGTCAGCGACGGATGCGTGAGCGCCGAACCGAGCGCGCGCGGATGCGGCGTGAACGCGATCATCCCGTCGCGCGTCACGCGCAGGCTTTCCTTTTCGATGCCGCGCAGGCCGTCGGGCAGATGCTGCCGCGTCGGGCCCGAGCTCAGCGCGTCGAGGCGATTCAGCAGCAGTTCGGACTGGCGGTGAGTCATGGTGTTCGACATGGAGACGCAAGTGCGTGACGGCCGCGCGCAGAACGCCGCGCGCGGCCGGCTGGATTGTTGGTCGCTTCGTTGGTAGCGGGCACTTTAACATCTCGCCGAAACACGCGCTTGAGGTGGCCCCGGGCAGCGTGCGCGGGCCGGAGCGGGCCGCCGGACGGGCCGGTCGCGGCGGTCGCCGCATGTGTCACCGGTTCCAGGCGGCGGCAACGGGCACGTCGGTGACGCGAATTCGTCCGAAGGAACGTGATGTGCGAACGGGTGGCGGCAGGTGCAACCGTGCGGCCGGACCGGCCGCGGAAAGCGGGGTAAATGTGCTTCACGCGCCCGGCACCCTGCGGGCGACGGAGGCGCGGAATGGCCGTGACGGCCGGTGTCCGGCAGGTCGCGTGCGCATGTCGGCACGACCTGCGCAACGGGTTGCATCGCAGCCTCGCCAGGTCGCACCCGGCCGCGTACGGCCACGATCGCGGCCGCCCTCACCCGCCGCGCGCGCCGCCCGCCCGATCGGCCACTTCGTTCCACAAATGCAGCGCCGCGTATGCGCGCCACGGCCGCCAGCCTTCGGTGCGGCGCTTCTGGGTCGCAAGCCGGTCGAGCGCCGGATCGCGCGCGGCGATCGACTGCATCAGCACGAGATCGGAGGCCGGCCATGCATCCGGATCGCGCCACGCGCGCATCGCGATGTATTCGACGGTCCACGGGCCGATGCCGGGCAGATCGAGCCACGCACTGCGCAGCGTCGCGAGATCGGCGTGCTCGCGATCGACCGGCACGTCGCCGGCCGCCACCGCGCGCGCCACGCCCGTCAGTGCCGCCACCCGCTTGCCGGGCATCCCGATCTTGTCGAGATCGCAGGCGGCCAGCGCGTCGGGCGTCGGGAAACGCCACGCGGGCGCGCCGTCGTCTTCATGCACCACACGCTCTCCGGCCCGCTCGACGAGCCGGCCGACGATCGTCGTCGCGGCCTTCACGCTCACCTGCTGGCCGACGATCGCGCGCACGGCCAGCTCGAACCCCGACCAAGCACCCGGCACGCGCAGCCCCGGCGCGGCTTCTACGAGCGGCGCGAACCACGGATCGCGCGCGAGCCCGCTGCCGATGGCGGCCGGATCGGCGCCGAGGTCGAACATCGTCGCGACGCGCGCGGCGAACGCGTCATCGACATGACGCGCGACCGCGCCTTCGACCGTCGCGACCAGGCAATGCTTGCGCGGATGTTTCGCGACCGTGAGCCGGCCGGCGTCGCCGTGCAGGTCGACGATGCGGCGATACACGCCGTCCGCCACCTGCTCGACGCCCGGAATCGCACGCCCGCTGAAGAAGCGCAGCACGCGCGCCCAGTCGTAAGGCGCATTGAAGCGCAGTTCCATTTGCGCGGACGGCGGCACCTGGCCGCCGTTCACGATGGATGTGATCGTTGTTTTTGCGATGCTCAAACTGCGCTGCCCTCCGCAACGGATTCGGTTTGATCGTCGTGCACATGACGCGCCTCGGACGCCAGCAACGTCGCCTTGCGGCGCACGCCCCAACGATACCCGGAAAGCGCGCCGCCCTTCTGTACGACGCGGTGGCACGGGATCGCGAGCGCGACCGGGTTCGATGCGCACGCGGATGCGACCGCCCGCACCGCGCGCGGCGAACCGAGCGCCTCCGCGATCTCCGAGTAGCTGCGCGTTTCGCCGTACGGAATATGCGTCAGCGCTTCCCACACGCGCTGCTGGAATGCAGTCGGCGCGATGTCGAGCGGCAGGTCGAACGCGTGCCGCGTGCCGTCCAGGTACGCGCGGATCTGCGCGATGAACGGCGCGAGCCGGGCCGGCGCTTCGACCAGCTCGGCGCGCGCGAACGCGTCTTTCAGCTCGCCGGCGAGCGCTGCCGGTTCGTCGCCGAACGCGATCCGGCAGATACCCTGTTCGGTCGCGGCGACGAGCACCGTGCCGAGCGATGTCGATGCGGTCGCATAGTCGATCCGCAGACCGGCGCCCTGGCGGCGGAATGCCGACGGCGCCATCCCGAGCTCGCGCGGCACCGACGCATAGAGCCGTGACGGCGAGTTGAAGCCCGCATCGACGGCCGCCTGCGTGACCGGCTGCCCGCTTTGCAGCGCCTGACGCAGCGCGGCGCCGCGCTGCGCGGCCTGGTACTGCCGCGGCGACACGCCGACCACGCGCTTGAAGAGCCGTTGAAGGTGGAACGGGCTCACGTGCACGGCGTCGCTCAGTTGCTGCAGCGTGAGCCGTTCCGCGTGCGCGTCGAGCACCGCGCATGCGCGGTTGACGATCTCGAGCTCGCGCGGCAGCCCTTCCGGCTGGCAGCGCTTGCAGGGCCGGAAGCCGGCCGCACGCGCGGCGGCCGTATCGGCGAAGAAGGACACATTTTCGCGGCGCGGCTGTCGCGACGCGCAGGTCGGGCGGCAGAACACGCCGGTCGTGCTCACGGCGTAGAAGAACGCACCGTCCGCATGCGGATCGCGCTCGGTGACGGCGCCCCAGCGGGCATCATCGGTCGGATAGGCGGTTTTCATCTGAACCTCGCACTCTCTAGTGTAGATGGGACCTACTCTAGACATCGGCACGCGCCGTCGCGCCCTGAATCTTGCTCTGTGATTCGCGCCGAATAATCGGGGGGCGCATCGATTAAAGATAAATCCGACAAAACACGCGCGCCGGCTGTTTCAGCGCGGTTTTCGTCATCGTACCGTCACCATTTTGCTGCACTGCAGATGCGACAAATCGCCGTCCTGACGATTTTTTGCATTCGAAATATTGCGTCGCACCATCGCCGTGTGTATAGTTGGAACTGTCTCCTCCATGTCTCCTCCTGATATGGATTAAGCCCGTTCCGCTCCGCGTGAACGGGCTTTTTTTCGTCCGTCGATTGTGCCGCGTTCTGGCCGGCGGCGCAGGCGCGATACGTCTACACTCGATGCTCGTGGACCGCGAAGGAGTGCCTGCCCATGAAACCGACCATCCGCGCGATCGATCACATCGTGCTGCGCGTGACCGACATGGCCGCGATGACGCGTTTTTACTGCGACGCCGTCGGCTGCCATGTGGAGAAGGAACAGCCCGATCTGGGCCTCGTGCAATTGCGCGCCGGCGACGCGCTGATCGACCTGCTGTCGGTCGGCGGCCCGATCGACCGTCCCGACAGCGGCCCGCCCGGCACCGGACGCAATCTCGATCACCTGTGCCTGCGGGTCGAGCCGTTCGATCCCGACGCGTTGACCGCCCATTTCGCCGCGCATGGCGCACAGCCAGGCGCCCCCGCGGAACGCTACGGCGCCGGCGGCTACGGGCCGTCGATCTACCTGTTCGACCCGGAAGGGAACATGCTCGAATTCAAGGGGCCACCGGCCGCGATCGGCTGAACGCGGCCGGCGCGCGGGCCGTCACGCGTCCGCGCGCGCCTTCAGCACCGTCCACTCGACCGCGACCGGATCGTGGTCGGCGCTCGAAATCCACGCGGCGCCGTCCTGCACCGTGCATTGCAGGCGCATCGTGCGCTCCGCGAGTTTGCCGAGCGCGGCTGCGACACCGTCGTTCAGCGACAGCACCTGCACGTTGCGCAGCCGCTCCACCTTGCTGCGCACGCCCTGCCACCAGATATCCGACGTCTTGCCGCCATACGCGATCACCGTGACCTGCCCGGCGCGGCCGGCCGCCTTCGAGATGCGCCGTTCGTCGGGCTGGCCGGCTTCGATCCAGACGTCGATCGCGCCCGTCAGGTCCTTCTGCCACAGATCGGGCTCGTCGACGTCCGACAGCCCCTTGCAGAATTCGAGCCGCTCGTGCGCGAACAGCGCGAACGCGACGATGCGCACCATCATCCGGTCGTCGGTTTCCGACGGATGGCGCGCCACCGTCAGCGCGTGATCGGCGTAGTAATGCCGATCCATGTCGGCGATTTGCAGTTCAGCTTTGTAGATCGTGGATTTCAGCGCCATGCGGATGCGGCCCGGGCGGGCATTCGGTTCGGTCGGGCCGTGATGATACCGAATGCGCGGCGTCCGGCGCGTGTCATGCGCAACCCACAGCGCAACGGCCCGGCATGGGCCGGGCCGTGTTCGATTCGCGCCGCCGGCCGATCGGGCCGGCGCGCTTGCGCGTCGTGTGACAGCGCGGTGAACGGACGGTTATTGCTTGACGAAGCGCGAATCGGTCCAGAGACCCTGCTGGTCGCTGTTGTCGGCGCTGACGAACTGCACGTCGCCCTGATCGACCGACACCACGCGGAAGCGCTGGCCTTCCGGCACCGACAGGCAACGGTAGTCGTCGAAGTATTGCTGCTTCGCCTGCGACTTGCCGTCACGCTCGTGACTCAGTACGGAGTCCAGATTGTCTTTCGACAGGCAGCCCCATGCGTTCTTCGTCAACTGGATTTCCTGCGTCGGCTTGACGGCCGAATCGCCGCCCGCCTGGGCAATCGACACCGCGCAAAATGCGCCGACGAGGGCAAAAAGGATACCGGTACGCTTCATCATGTTCTGTCTCCAGGCTTGCGGGCACCAGGCTTGGGTTAGCTATGTGTTTAAAGGTGATCGTGAACCCGCGTTTTTCACTTTAGAAGACCGGCAAGCGATAGCAAGCACATTTGTTGTGCGACCGCAATAGCGGCGGATTGTCGCACCCCGTGCGCAGCCCGTCTTTCGCGCCGGGCGCAGGCGTGACGACGCGCGCCGCACGGCGGGCAGGCCCGCGTCGCCGGGCGGAAAGCGTTGCGCAGCAAGACTTTCAGCAAAGTTACAATGCGGCGATTGAACGGTTTGGATAATCCATTTCGCTATCCGGATCATTTTGATGCGCCGCACATAAAGTCATCCGAAACGATTCGACTTTACCGCAACGCGGAATCGCATTTACCTGATACAAGAAAAATGCCAGGTATAAGCGAATCCGTATTTATCCGTACTTCTCCGCATGGTTTCAGCGCCCACGGAAATCCCCGCCGCAAGCGCCTTTCGTCAGCGTGTTTACCCTGCTTGATTCAGGCCGGGTTGCTGACGCTCGAAATAATCGCGCTGAAAAATGCACATGCGATAAGCGTTGTGATACGCGCCGTTTCCGAAAAATTCTTCCTTCAATTCGGCCTCGTGCTGAAATCCGCATTTCTCGTACACGTGAATCGCCGCCGCATTCGACGTATCGACGATCAGGTACAGCTTGCGCATGTTCAGCACCTTGAATGCGTACTCGATCGCGAGGCGCGTCGCCTGGCCCGCATAGCCGCGCCCCTGACATTGCGGCGCGATGATGATCTGGAACTCGCCGCGGCGATGGATGTAGTCGAGTTCGATCAGCTCGACGAGGCCGACCAGCTCGCCTTGCGCGTCGACCGCGACGAAACGGCGCTCGCGCTGGTCGTGCACGTGGCGGTCGTACAGTTGTGACAGTTCCGAGAAGGTTTCGTACGGCTCCTCGAACCAGTAGCGCATGATCTTTGCGTCGTTGTTCAGCTCGTGGACGAAGCGCAGGTCCTGGCGCTCCAGCGGCCGCAGCGCGAGCGTGTTGGTATCGTTCTGGAGTTGCATGTTCATGTCCTTTTTGATGCCGGCGCCCGCGCGACAAGGCCGCATCGGGGCCTGTTCCGCACTGTAAGAAATTGAACGCGGGCGAAGCTCAGAGCCTAGAATGGGAGCAAGGGTTCCTGCCACCGCAAGGAGGCTATCGTGATCGAGCAAGTCATACTCGGAATATTCCTCGTGCTGCCGCTGGTGATCGTAGCGGCGCTGTTCTCCGACGAACTTTGGCAGGAACATCGGCGCCAGCATCCACGCGACGAAAACGCACCGCACATCGACTGGAAGCATCCGTGGCGCCGCGTGCGACGCGAGCATTGAGTCGATCGCCGCCCATCCGCGGGGTGCGCCGGCCCGGCCGCCCTGGCATGTGAACGCGTGACGTACCCCGTCAAGCACCCGAATTCCACCTCGATCCGACTACCACTCAACCCGCTCACTCCGCGAGACGCCGCCGTGAACGATCAGCCCGCCCAGCCTCCGCACGACATTCCCAACGAAACGATCGACCTGCAGATCGCCGACGTGCTGGCGGCCGTCCGCTACCCGGCCAACAAGGATGCGATCGTCGATGCCGCACGCGACGCCGGGGCCAGCAATGAAGTGCTGTCGATGCTCGACGGCCTGCCCGAACAGGACTACGCGGACGTCAACGCCGTCACGCACTGGGTCGCCGGCAACTTCGGCCCCGGCCTCGGGGTTTGAGCGCGCACCCATAACGCGATAGGATCAGGCCGCACCGGTCGCGTAGCGGCCGGTTGCCTGTCGCCCGGCGCAAGACCGGGCGTGTCCGCCTACGTGCCCGGGGAACTCCATGGAAGGCATCCTGATCCAGCACACGACACGCCGTCAGCTCTGGTTCGGCGCACTGGCGGCACTCGTCATCGTGCTCGCGCTCGGGATCGCCGCGCCGCACGCGAACGTCGTGCTGCCGGCCGTCGAGCCGTTCATGCCGATGTGTGCGCTCACCGTGTTCACTACCGCGAGCATCGCGGCGTTCTTTCTCGGCGCGCAGTTCACCGTGACGCGCCAGCCGGTGCTCGGCGCGCTCGGCGGCGCCTACGCGTTCACCGCGCTCGCCGTCGCGCTGCAGCTGCTCACCTTTCCCGGCATATTCGCGCCGCACGGGCTGCTCGGCGCGCGACCGCAAAGCGCCGCGTGGATGTGGATCTTCTGGCATGCCGGCTTCCCGGGTTTCGTGATGGTCGCGCTGCTCGCCCGCGAGCGGCTGACGCGCGCACCGATCGGCGCGCAGCAGACACGCTGGTGGACGCTCGCGCTGGTCGGCGGGCCGGCCGTCGTCGCCGGGCTGCTGTGCCTCGTCACGCTGAACGTGTCGCTGCCGCCTGCGTTTCATCCGCCGGGCGACGCGGCCGTGCTGCCCGTCAACGGTGTCGCGCTGGTCGTGTGGCTGCTCAATGCGCTGGCGCTCGTTACCGTGCTGGCCACTGGCCGACTGCGCACGACGCTCGACCTGTGGCTCGCCATCGCGGTGCTCGCGTGCCTCACCGACACGACGCTGAACCTGATGAGCACCAATCGCTTCACGGTCGGCTGGTATCTCGCGCGCTTGTTCAGCATGTTCACGCCGGGCGTGCTCGTGTGCGTGCTCGCATGGGAAGTGACGATGCTGTACCAGCGGCTGTTCGAGGCGCACGCGACGCTGGTCCGTTCGTCCGCGCGCGACGGGCTGACGGGTGCGTTCAACCGCATGCACTTCAACGATCATTTCCACACGCTGTTCCTGCAGGCGCGACGGCAAGGCGAACCGCTGTCGCTGCTGATGGTCGACGTCGATCGCTTCAAGGCGTACAACGACGCGTTCGGCCACGTGAAGGGCGACGCGTGCCTGATCGCGGTCGCGAACGCGCTCGCCGGCGCGGTGCGGCGGCCCGCGGACATCGTCGCGCGTTACGGCGGCGAGGAGTTCGCGATCGTGCTGCCGAACACGGGCGCGCGCGGTGCGCGGGTGGTCGCCGAAGAAGCGCGCGAAGCAGTACTGCGGCTCGATCTCGCGATGCCGGCGTCACCTGCCGGACGCGTGAGCGTGAGCGTCGGCTGCGCGACCGTGTCGGCCGACGATCTCTCGACGCCCGATGCGTTGATCGAAGCCGCCGATGCCGCGTTGTATCGTGCGAAGGATACGGGGCGAAACAGGGTCGTCACCGCCTGAAAACGTCTGCTGTTTCGGAATTTGTTACGGTCATTGTGACCGGAATAATCCGCCGTTACGGATTGCGGATCAGGGATACGATCGCTTACAGCCGGTGTTGCGGGCGCTCGCTATGCTGGGTTTCATATCGAATCCGAGCAGGTGAACGCGATGAAGAAAACCCTTTTGCTGATTGCAGGCGTCGCTGTCTTGCTGAGCGGCTGTATCGTCGTGCCGGATGGCGGCGGTTACTACGGTGGCGGCGGCTATTACCACCATCATCATCGGGACTGGGATTGATGTCGTGACGCGCGGCACGCTTCGGCCGACGGATGGCTGAAGCGTCGTCGCGAGCGGGCGATTCGCCGGCATCGACGGCCGTGCCGCACGATGGAGGATCGACGCACCGAACCGCAAATGATCAGGCCGGGCGGGTCAGCTCGGCATGCATCAGAAATACCTGCAGCGCAGCGAGCGTTTCGCAGTGAAGGCGTTCGAGCCGCGCATCCTTTTTCGCTTCCGCGACCAGATTGCCACGCCCATCCCGCTTGTACGGCTCACCCAGCAGTTCGGCCATGTCGAACTGATAGTAGGTACGGTCGCCATACGGCCGCTTGCCGTCGATATAGGGCATCGGCCAGAAATCCCCTTCGCCCAGCACGTCCTCGATCGCTTCCGAATCGACCATCCTCCAGTTCGCGCCCCTCAGCACGGCGAGATGCGCGGCGCGAAACTGGAAACGGCCCGACGCATCGACACCGCTTTCCTTGAACGCGAACAGTTTGCGCAGCGCCGGCGGGATCGTGTATTGCCCCGGCGCAAGCGTGCCGGCCCCCGCCACGAACTGCGGCACGAGCCGACCGAGTTCGGCCAGCGTGCGAATGGCGAGCGCATCGTCGTCGGTTTTGAGTGCCGCCTTCGCCAGCGCGATCGGCGGCCCTTCGCCAATCAGCGGCTGCGACGGATCGATCCCGGGCGCACCGGATTCGACGGGCACCCACATCACGCGAAGCCGGTTCATCAGCGCGACGTGACGCGCGGTCAGGTCGGGACGTGCAGCACCGTCGGCGAAGACGGCGCGGATGATCGCGTCGCGGTCGATCGATCGCGACGGGCCAGGCGCACCCGATGCCGCATGGGCGGCCAACGCCGGGAGCACGGGAAGGGTGGCAAGGAAGTGGCGGCGGGACAAAGGCATGGTTGGCGGTCGTGCAAGAAAGCAGGATCGGTCGGCTCGCCACGACGCTCGGCACCGCACGTTGCCCGATGGCGATCACGCGGCGCGGATGCGCTCGTCAGGCAAGCCCGACCTCGTCGAGTGGCGGCTCGTTCGGCCGAGGCAATGTAGCACCCGGTGCGACGACGAACCATCTGGCAACACTGTCAGGCGGCGACGGACGACACTTCCGCCGAAGGAGACAGATTCCGGACAACGAGGCGGTCGACCTCGGCTTGTGCCTTCGCAATTTTCGCGTCGGCCGCGACGATGCTCTTCTGGTGGCTGTAGCGCGCGAACAGAATCGAACCGAGTATCACGAGCACGAAGACGACGTTGGTCACGGCCGTCGTATCGTCTGCGAACCTGCCGGCCACGGTGCCGATGATCGCGCCGCCCATCACGCCGAACACGGCACCGAATATGCCATTGCCGATCCAGCTCTTCGACGGATATTTGAGCCGCGCGAGATTGAGTGCGGAAACGGCATCCACGACACCCACCACCTCGCCACGTACGGCCCGGAGTCGGGTCTCGACGACGTCCACCAGGTGCCGGGCGCGCTCCTTATCCGATGAGGTGAGCACGCCGGCGTTGTAATAGGCCAGCAGGATGCGTTCCGATTCATTCCAGTCGGCATCCAGATCGATCGAAATCAGGCCTTTTTCCTTCAGATAGTCCCACCCGACTTTGGCATCGTTGAGCTCGATATAAGCGCCGTGCGATGCGCAACACTCGAGGACCGCCAATGCCCGGCCTAGCGCAAGATCCAACGCGATGCGGTCATTCGCTTTCGAATGCTGGTTTTTCGTCAGGTCGACGGTCGAGTTGCTCGCCGACTGATTGCGCTTTCCAAATCCGAATCCCATGCGTGCCCTCTCTTTGTTTTGACGCCGGGATTTGTTATGTCGAGATTGCCCGGCCGGACGATTTTACGACAGGCCGGGTGAGGCGAACGGGAGAGCGATCGTATCGGGTATTTCGATTAAAAACGAATGACGAGCCACGACGGGCTGTCGAACTTTAAACGTGCGGGCATCACTTCCCGATACAGAACCTGCTGAAAATCACCCCCAGCAGATCATCCGAAGTGAACTCCCCGGTAATCGCATTGAGCTGTTCCTGCGCGAGCCGCAGTTCCTCGGCAAACAGATCGAGCGACTGCGCCCTTTGCTCCGCGTGATCCGCCGCCTGCGCGAGATGCTCCTGCGCGGCACGCAGCGCAATCAGATGCCGCTCGCGCGCCAGATACACGCCTTCCGCTCCGGCCTGCCACCCCGCGATCCGCAGCAGTTCCGCACGCAGCATGTCGATCCCGTCGCCGCGCTTCGCTGACAGATGCACCTCGGTCAGATCGCCTTCCGCCGCCGGATGCTCGACACACGCCGCCACACCGGTCAGATCCGTCTTGTTCAGCACGCGCACTACCGGCACGCCGCCCGGAAACCGCGCCGCGATCGTCTCGTCGTCCGCCGTCATCCCGATGCGCGAATCCAGCAGATGCAGCACGACATCCGCACGCTCGATCTCGCTCCACGTGCGCGCAATGCCGATCCGCTCGACCTCGTCTTCAGTCTCGCGCAACCCGGCCGTATCGATGATGTGCAGCGGAATCCCTTCGACCTGGATCGTCTGCGCCACCTTGTCGCGCGTCGTGCCCGCAATCGGCGTGACGATCGCCAGCTCCGCGCCGGCCAGCGCATTCAGCAGCGACGACTTGCCGACGTTCGGCTGCCCCGCGAGCACGACCGACAAGCCTTCGCGCAGCAACGCCCCCTGCCGCGCATCACCCAGCACGTGCGCGAGCTGCGCGCGGATCTTCGCGAGCTTGCCGCGCGCATCGGCGGCTTCCAGGAAATCGATCTCTTCTTCCGGAAAATCGAGCGTTGCCTCGACCAGCATGCGCAGCGTGATCACGTCTTCGACGAGCGCATGGATCTGCCGCGAGAACGCGCCGTCGAGCGAACGCCCGGCCGAACGCGCCGCGGCTTCGGTGCTCGCTTCGATCAGGTCGGCAACGGCCTCGGCCTGCGCGAGATCGAGCTTGTCGTTCAGGAACGCGCGCCGCGTGAATTCGCCCGGCTCCGCGAGCCGCAGCCCGAAACCGCGCCCCGCATCGAGGCAGCGCTGCAGCAGCAGCTGCATCACGATCGGCCCGCCGTGCCCCTGCAGCTCGAGCACGTGCTCGCCGGTGTACGAATGCGGCGCCGGGAAATACAGCGCGATCCCGCGGTCGAGCGGCGCGCCGTGCTCATCGAGGAACGGCACGTAGCTCGCATGGCGCGGGGCGAGCTTCTGCCCGCACAACGCGTCGATCAACGGCAACGCGGCCGCCTCGCCGCCGCGCCCGAACGACACGCGGACGACCCCGATGCCACCCCGGCCGGCAGCAGTGGCAATGGCGACGATCGGATCGGAATCGGTAGCGAGCATGGGAATCGGATGAATCGGGTGAACAGTGAATATGGTGCGCCCGCGCAACAGTTCGGGCATCGGAACGCCGGCATTGTAGCGTGCCGGCACACACGCCACAGGCCGCCGCGCAGGATTCGGACACGCCTTAATTTATCCCATCGGGGATAAGCCAAGTATCAGCCCAGCGCAATGTCACAGCCACCGCTTCGGACGAGTATGCCTGCTGGAGCGGCCCAACGCTGCGGCCCTCAATTCCACCCCCACCCCGGGCAAGACCGGGATTCGTCTGAACGAGATATGTTTATCCTAAATGGTTGTCTGATAGGCGGCGGTGGAATTGCACAATCTCCCCCATGCCGACATCCGAAGAAAAAGCCGCGTTCTCGGAACGCCTGAAATTCGCCCTGCGGCGCAGCCCGGAGAAGGTGACCGGTGCGACTGAGCTGGCGAACCGATTCAATCTGCGCCACCGCGGAGCGCAGCCCGTTTCGCCGCAAACCGCGCATAAATGGCTGACGGGCCGCACGATTCCGACGTCGGACAAACTCGCCACGCTCGCCGAATGGCTGCGCGTCGAACTCCACTGGCTGCATTACGGCCCGTCGCCGAGCGTGATCGAACATCCGACACCGCAACCGCTGCCGCGCGACGAACGCTATCCGCCGACACCCGAGACGATCGAACTCGCGTCGAAGATCGAAGCGTTGTCGCCCCATCATCGCTATCTCGTGCAGGAGCTGGTCGAACAGTTCTACGGCGACTCGGGCGAAGCGAAGAAGGGCTGAGCCCGCACCGGGCCCGCCAAAAGCAAAAAGCCGCATGGGCGAACCATGCGGCTTTTTTTGCGTGCATCGCGGGCGGCTCGCCGCCCACGGGTGCAACGGGCGTCAGGCCGGCTTCTTCTTGACGCCGCCGAACTTGCGCGTGATGTAGTACTGCTGCGTGATCGACAGCACGTTGTTCACGACGTAGTACAGCACGAGGCCGGCCGGGAAGAAGAAGAACATCACCGAGAACGCGATCGGCATGAACTTCATCATCTTTGCCTGGACCGGGTCCGGCGGGGTCGGGTTCAGGCTCGTCTGCACGTACATCGAGACGGCCATCAGCACCGGCAGGATGAAGAACGGATCGCGCTGCGACAGGTCGTGAATCCACAGAACCCACGGCGCACCGCGCATTTCGACCGACGCGAGCAGCACCCAGTACAGCGAGATGAACACCGGGATCTGGATCACGACCGGCAGGCAGCCGCCGAACGGATTGACCTTCTCGGTCTTGTACAGCTCCATCAGCGCGGCGTTCATCTTCTGCGGATCGCTCTTGAAGCGTTCGCGCAGCGCCTGCATGCGCGGCGTGATTTCCTTCATGCGCGCCATCGACTTGTAGCTTGCAGCCGACAGCGGGAAGAACACGGCCTTGATCAGGATCGTCAGCAGCACGATCGACCAGCCCCAGTTGCCGATGTAGCTGTGGATCTTCTCGAGCAGCCAGAACAGCGGCTTCGCGATGATCGTCACCCAGCCGTAGTCCTTCACGAGTTCCAGGCCCGGCGCGATGCCTTCGAGCATGCGCTCTTCTTCCGGACCGGCGAACAGGCGTGCCTGCACGTCGGCCGACTGGCCCGGCGCGATCGCGGCGACCGGCTGCTTCACGCCGACGCGGTACAGCGTCGGATCGATCTTTTCAGCGTAGATGTCGCGCTTCACGCCCTGCTGCGGAATCCAGGCCGACGCGAAGTAGTGCTGCACCATCGCGACCCAGCCGTTGTCGGCGGAGGTCACGTAGTCGGCCTTGTTCTTGTCGAGGTCGCTGAAGTTGATCTTCTGGAAGTGCTTCGCGTCCGTGTAGACCGCCGGCCCAAGGAACGTGTGCGAGAACATCGGCGTTTCGACGGCCGTGTTGTCGCGGACGAGTTCCATGTAGACCGTCGGCGTGACCGGTGCCGTGCCGACGTTGTCGATCTTGGTGTCGACGCCGATCACGTAGCTGCCGCGCGTGAACGTGTAGGTCTTCACGACCTTCACGCCACCCTTCACCGGCGACTCGAACGACAGCTTCAGCGCGTTCTGGTCACCCGTCAGCGACGTCGTGCCCGGGTTCAGCTGCGTGTAGACGTCGTTGTGGTTCGGGAAATCGCCGCCGAGCAGGCCCGAGCGTGCGAGATACGTGTGGCCGGCCGTGTGGTCGAACAGCGTGATGTACAGGTCGGGCTGCTTGCCGTCGCCCTGCTTCTTCAGCGTCAGCTTCGCAAGCGTGCCGCCGCGCGTGTCGATTTCGCCGTCATACACGTCGGTCGAGAACTTCACGAGCTGCGCCTGGGCGGCCGGTGCCGTCGTCGACGGTGCGGCGCCGGCTGCGGCAGCAGGCACTTCACCTGCGGTCGTCGTCGTCGCGCCCGTGCCCGATGCACCGCCGGCAGCGGCCGCGGGGGCCGTCTGCGTGGCACTCGGGAAGAACATCGACGGGCGTCCATGGGACCGCTGCCAGTTGTCGTACAGCATGACAGCTGACATGAAGAAGATCACCCATAGGACGGTGCGTTTGATATCCATGCGTTGTCTCAGAGTCGATGGGACCGCGCGTCGGCTTCGCCGCGAGCGCGAGTGTCGGAGTTGGGCGGCGGGACGAGGTCGATGCCGCCCGCGGAAAACGGATGGCATCGGCACACGCGCCTGACGGCGAGATACGTGCCGCGCGCGGCGCCATGATACTGGATTGCCTCGCGCGCGTAATCCGAACAGGAAGGATAAAAACGGCAACGGTTGCCGAGCATAGGGCTCACGGCAACCTTGTAGAAGCGCAGCAAGGCGATCAATACCGTTTCCATACCTTGGGCGACGCCGTTCGGCGCCGCGTCAAAACCGGCCGGGCAGGCGCGAACGCCGCACCGCGGACGGATGCGTCACTCGGACGCGGGCTTCGACGCACGGCGGGCGATCTCCCGGACTGCCCTGTCGAGCAGTTCGCGAATCTCGGCCGCGCACATCGCCGCGAGCGGGGCGGAAGCCGCGCTCGGCAGCGCTTTCTTGTCGAAGCGCGTGTGCTGCCGCAGCAGCAGGTCGTAACCGGCGAATTCGGCCCGGCGCAAGCGAAATGCATCGCGCGCCAGCCGCTTCACGAGATTACGGGTTACCGCACGCGGCGCATACTTCTTGCCGACGACGAGCCCCAAACGCGCGGGCTGACCGGTCGGCTTGCCGTAAATCACGAAGTGCGCGGAGCGCCGCCAAGGACGCAAACGAAAAACGGATGAAAATTCATCCGTTTTCAGAAGTCGCGCAGCTTTCGGGAAGGCGGCTTTCGTCTGCGACGGATTCGCACCCGGCTCGACGGCACCTTCCGCAGGACTGCGGACGGCGGACACAGCGCGCAACCTGCCTTAGATGGCGAGGCGCTTGCGGCCCTTCGCGCGGCGGGCGTTGATGACCTTGCGGCCACCTGCCGTCTTCATACGGACACGGAAGCCATGGGTGCGCTTGCGGCGCGTCACGGACGGTTGGTAAGTACGTTTCATGATGTTCTCACTTGTTCGAGAATGTCGACATTCAGGGGACCGCGTGCCCTTAACCGGAGGCATTCGGGCGAACGCAATCACCGGGAATACAGGATTGGTTTTCGCGGAACCCGCTATTTAAACCGTTTTTCTGTTGACGGTCAATACTTTAGGAGTCGATCGCCTGTGCCCGCCCCGCGCGATCCGGCCCCGCGCCCCACACAACCGGCCTGTGGATAACTCGCTCTGTGGCCGCGTTTGGCGGTAGAATCTCGCCTTATCTCCAAGAATCCCGCACGCCGCTTCGGCTCGCGCCTGCCCCTCCACGACTGTGACGCAGGCGTCCGAGGCACGCTCGCACGACCGCTTCGGGCCTTGTTGCGCAACCGCGACAAGGGCGCCGGCGAGCCGCGCTGTGCACGCAAAAAACGACAGTTACTTGATGAACGATTTCTGGCAACACTGTTCCGCACTGCTGGAGCGCGAGCTGACGCCCCAGCAGTACGTGACGTGGATCAAACCCTTGGCCCCGGTGGCCTTCGATGCGTCGGCGAACACGCTGTCCATCGCCGCGCCGAACCGTTTCAAGCTGGACTGGGTCAAGAGCCAGTTTTCGGGACGGATCTCCGATCTGGCCCGCGAATTCTGGAGCGCGCCGATCGAAGTCCAGTTCGTCCTCGATCCGAAGGCAGGCATGCGCAGCGCCGCCGCCGGTGCGGCACCGGCCGCTCCGCGCGCGCCGCTGGCCCCGACCGGCCCCGCCGCGACTGTGGCCGCGATCGCCGCCAACCTGGCCGCCAATGCTTCGGCTGCCCCCACTGCGCCGGCCGACGTGCCGATGACGCCGTCTGCAGCCGCCGCGCACCACCTGAACGCCGACGACGCCGACATCGACCTGCCGAGCCTGCCCGCGCACGAAGCAGCCGCCGGCCGCCGCACGTGGCGCCCGGGCCCGGGTGCCGCGCCCGCCGCCGGCGGTGAAGCCGATTCG